>JARFVT010000011.1:0-142776 GCA_036677425.1 Alphaproteobacteria bacterium
AATTGACCTGCGCCCTTTAAATTAGTCCATTTATAAGTAGAGTCTTTCTCAACAGGAGGAAGATCAGAATGAAACGTAGTAGATTTAACGAAGAACAGATTATTCGTATATTAAAAGAGCAGGAATCTGGCATTACCACCGCAGATCTTTGCCGCAGACACGGAATTGCAGAAAGTACATTTTACAAGTGGAAGTCAAAATATGGCGGCATGGAAGTCAGTGATGCTAAACGATTAAAATTGCTTGAAGATGAAAACCGCCGTTTAAAATCTTTGCTGGCGGATGCCCATTTGGATATTTCGATGTTGAAAGATGTGAATGCAAAAAAATGGTAACGCCCGCTGGCAAGCGAGATGCTGTCACTCACCTTCGAACAAATTTTATGGTGAGTGAGCGGCGGGCGTGTTTAATGCTTAACGTGGAACGATCTTTAATCCGGTACCAATCCGTACGACCCAATGATGCAGTATTACGCAGCAGATTACGCGAATTATCGCATTTACGTAAACGCTTTGGCTATCGCCGTCTGCATATTTTATTGGCACGTGAGGGTTATCACCTTAACCATAAGAAGCTTCGGCGTTTGTATAAAGAAGAAGGTTTGGCAGTTCGCAAACGGAATGGTCGCAAGCGTGCTATTGGCACAAGATCACCGATTGCAGTGCCTTCTAAGGTCAACGAACGCTGGTCGCTTGATTTTGTCAGTGATAGTTTTATGGATGGCAGGCGTTTTAGAATGTTATGTGTTGTTGATGATAGCAGCCGAGAATGTTTGGCACTGGTGGCTGATACATCTATCGGTGGTCATCGTTTGTCCCGTGAGTTAGATAACATAATAGCAATACGTGGCAAGCCAGATACAATAGTCAGCGATAACGGCACGGAAATGACATCAAATGCCCTACTAAAATGGCAAGGCGACATGGGCATCAATTGGCATTACATCGCACCAGGCAAGCCGATGCAAAACGGGTTTGTGGAAAGCTTCAATGGTAAATTACGTGATGAATGTTTAAATGAAACACTGTTTGAAGACCTTCATCATGTTCGTAAGATATTAGCAGATTGGCGCGATGATTATAATCATGTAAGGCCGCACTCAGCCTTGGATGGGCAAAGCCCAATACAAGCTTTGCAAAATAAAAACGACCAACCATTATGGGGGCATGCCCCCATAATGGTTGCAAATGATCAAATAATTGATAAAAACTTAACTAAAGGACTCTACGGCTAACTGGTACAAAGTTGGGGCGCAGGTCAACGTTTAAGCCGTTTTTTGGGCTTTATACGCAGGTTTAACTCTAACTCACGATAGATTCTGTAAATCCGTTTATGGTTCCATTTAAAGCCCCAGCTACGATGACCTTCTGTGATCGCCAGCAACCAATCGGCGATAATATCATTTTCATTGCGGAGCTTTGGCTGATAGCGATAACAAGTTTCGCTAATATTAAAAATATAACAAGCCTGTCGAATATTTAACCGTTTCTTTAAAATAAAACTCTGTGCCATTCTCTTTCGATGGAATGGCCTTACCAGTTTTTTGACCCTTACCAGTTTTTAACATGGCTTCCTTGATAACATCATCTTGTAACTGAACATCAGCATACATCTTTTTTAAACATGTATTTTCAGCCTCAAGATCTTTCATTCTCGTCATCATTGATGCGTCCATGCCACCGAATTTAGAACGCCATTTGTAAAATGAAGCGCTGCTCATGCCATGTTCCCGACAAAGGGCAGGAACTGGTGTTCCTGATTCTGCTTGTTTCAAAATATTGATAATTTGGCTGTCTCGTGTAACGTGAATTCTTCATGTAAAATCTCCTGATTTAAATTACGAGAAAATTCTACTTATAAAAACTATTATTTTTTGGGGGTATTGCCGAAGGTAGTCAACCCCCTGAATTAACGGCAAACAAGATCATGAGAATGGATGATTTGCCGATTAAATGGGAAGCGCAGGAAAGTCGATTGGGTTTTAAATAACTAAACAAGTTATCTATCACCAAGTCATTCATATTTTGAAAGGCTTTCTTGTATCCATAGTCAGCTGAACCTCACCACCTGTTTTGACCCCAGAGATAATAAGCTTATATGACGATAACTAAAGCGTAGACTGCTCTCTCCGGTGAGGTTCAATGATGCATACATATTTACAAGCTATTGAAAAATAAAGACTAGTATAAAGAAATAGCAAACCGTCGCCTAACGTCAGGTTCGCTATAAAAATTCTGGCGGAGCGACGGGGATTCGAACCCCGGAGACGTTGCCGTCAACACGCTTTCCAGGCGTGCGCCTTAAGCCACTCGGCCATCGCTCCGCATTATAGATATCATAAATAATATAATATTGAATAATTTATATAGCAATAGTTATGATATTATGACTTTTATCCTGAGTTAAACCTTAGGGCAAGGCTTGAAATTCTATTTATAAAAATAAATAGTTTCTTGCAGTTTTAACAATATACCATTAAGTTTATTGCATGGTGAAGAGGCAAGTAAATGTTGATAATTAATTATCTTGGTCGATTTTTTATAATGGTGGCATTTGCCGTATTATGTCTTGGGCTTTGGTTGTGGTTGTCGGGCGAAGACATTACCCAGCAGGGGCTATATCTATGGCCTATGATTGAACTTGAAAGCTTTAATTATATTAAAAATGCGATGGAAAAATTTGATTTTTTACAAATCCTATGGAATGATTATTTCTTAACATATATATTATTACCGCCCGCATGGAATGGCTTAATAACCTTATTCATTATTTTAATGCTAAATGGCGGAATTTTAATATTCCTAGGTAAGTTTCGTAAAACCCGCCGCCGTTTTAAACGCAGTAAATAAATATCCATTATTAAATATATTTATCACTAAATGGGATTTCTATTAATTATCGCCCATTTTTAATGCTTCTAAGAAAGCTGATTGTGGAATATCAATTTTACCAAATTGGCGCATGCGTTTTTTACCAGCTTTTTGTTTTTCCAATAGCTTTTTCTTACGGCTGATATCACCACCATAACATTTTGCGGTAACATCTTTACGCATGGCGGTGATGGTTTCACGCGCAATAACCTTGCCGCCGATTGCTGCTTGCAAGGCAACCTTAAATAATTGCCTTGGAACTAAGTCTTTTAATCTTGCACAAATTGCCCTGCCGCGAGTTTCTGATTGTGATTTATGCACCATCATCGATAATGCGTCCACTGGATCGCCATTGATTAATATTTGCACTTTAACCAAATCACCTTCGATATATTCATCAATTTCATAATCAAACGAGGCATATCCGCTGCTAATAGATTTAAGCCGATCATAAAAATCAAACACAACTTCGTTCAATGGTAATTTATAAACTACCATTGCGCGATTACCCACATATGTTAAATCAATTTGTTCGCCACGCCGATCAGTGCAAAGAGTTAAAATTGCGCCTAAATATTCATCTGGCACTAATATAGTGGCCTTGATCCATGGTTCATCGATTGATTCGATTTTTATAATATCAGGATAATCAACAGGGTTATGTAATTCCATTGATGTGCCGTCGGTCATATGAAGTTTATAAACAACCGATGGTGCGGTTGAAATTAAGTCAAGATTAAATTCTCGCGATAGCCGTTCTTGAATAATTTCAAGATGCAACAACCCTAAAAAACCACAACGAAAGCCAAAGCCAAGCGCGGCACTTGATTCTGTTTCAAATTGAAAACTGGCATCATTTAATTTAAGCTTGGCTAGGCTATGACGTAATTCGTCAAAATCACTAGCATCTACAGGGAATAAACCGCAGAAAACTACGGGAACTGACGGTTTAAAGCCCGACAAAGGATTGTCGGTTGGCCTACGGTCTTCGGTAATAGTATCGCCGATCATGCAATCAGAAACAGATTTTATGTTGGCAGTAATAAAACCCATTTCGCCGGGGCGTAATTCGTTAACCATCACATGTTTTGGTGTGAAATATCCGACACGATCGACCTCATGCGCCGCTTCTGTGGCGATCATTCGAACCTTGGCACCTTTTTTTAAAACCCCATCAATTATGCGAACCAAGATTACCACACCTAAATAAGCATCATACCAGCTATCGACCAACATGGCACGTAATGGTGCATCTGGATCACCAGTTGGTGCAGGCAAGTCGGTTACTATTTTTTCTAAAACTTCGGCAATGCCAATACCCGTTTTTGCTGATATTTCAAGGGCATCACTGGCTTCAATACCAATCACATCTTCAATTTGTTTTTTAACTCGTTCTGGTTCTGCTGCTGGTAAATCAATTTTATTTAAAACTGGGATTAAATCTAAATCGCCATCCAATGCCAAATAAACATTGGCTAATGTTTGCGCTTCAACGCCTTGGCTTGCATCAACAACTAATAATGCACCTTCGCATGCGGCAAGTGATCTTGAAACTTCATAAGCAAAATCCACATGGCCAGGTGTATCCATAAGATTTAATATATAAATTTGACCATCTTTTGCCTTATATTCTAATCGCACTGTTTGTGCCTTGATTGTAATGCCGCGTTCGCGCTCTATATCCATAGAATCAAGCACTTGGTTTTTCATTTCACGGTCAGTCAAACCGCCGCATAGCTGGATCATGCGATCAGCCAATGTGGATTTACCATGGTCAATATGGGCGACAATCGAAAAATTACGAATATTAGAAAGATCGGTCATTTATTCCCCGATAATAAATTTATATGAATATGGCCTAAATATATTAAAAACAGGAACACAGCCATAAAAAATACCCTATATATGACAAGATAAGGCGGCAATAACAATATAAATTTTTTTAAAATAATATTTATTATCAATCAATTTCTTTGTTATTTATTAAATTATTTCAAATAACATCGAATTATTAATCAGTAATGTTTTTAAGGAAAATTATGAAAAATATTTTGATAATTGATAATAGCAATATAGATGCTAAATTATTTAGCGATATGTTTAAAATTTATGGTTTTAATAGTCAAATATCTGATGGTAATAATTTTGATATAATTGAATATATTTCTATACGTAATCCAAGCCTTATTTTAATTGATATACAATTATCTAATAATTATGCCATAGAGTATAATGAAATATTGGTGAATAATAAAAATTTTAATAAAATACCTGTTTTGGCAACAACAGCTTTATCACTAGATAAAAAGCATATTAGTGATGCGGGGTTTAGTGGCATAATAAATAAACCAATTAGCATTCCATGTTTTTTTAATGAAATAAGACGTTTTTTAATGTTACGATATTTCCAAATCACCGATGCGCTTATTGTCGGTCATAAAGAAATAGATGATGACCATGCATATATAATCAAATTATATAATCAATTTTTAGATAATGTTGCTGTGCATGATGTTGGAAGTGCCATATCAACTTATAAAAATATATTAATAGCAATAAAAGAGCATTTCATTAGAGAAGAAAAAATAATGGCTGATTATGGATACAATGAATTGCCTGCTAATAAAAAACATCATGAGATGTCCTTAAATAAATATTCAAAGCTATTTGATTATGGATCTAAAGTTTCAATGAATAACATTGCCGATAAATTAGTATTAATTTTATTAGAAGATTTTCTTAAAGCTGACCAAGGGTTTAAGGAATATCTTAAAAAAATAAAAAATTAACATGAAACTTTGCCTAATGGTATAATATTGTTAAACTGATATAGTAATTTTAACAATAAGAGCCATCACATGTCTAATTCTAAGGTTATTACTACGATAATGAAACTTATCGTAGTTTCTCTCGTTGTCGGATATATTATTTCAATATTAGACATAACCCCAAAAGATATTTTAAATAATTTTGGTGCGACAATATATGATACATACGCTTTCATTGCTCGCAATTTAAAAGATGCAGCTGATTATATTATCTTAGGCTCAATCATAGTCTTGCCAATTTGGGGCATTGCAAGATTTTTAAATTATTTGACTAATAAAGGTAAATCTAGATAAATTAATCAAATATTATTTTGGCTAAATTCATATAACAATTATAAAAACAGGTGTATATTATGCTACGTCTTATTATCGCAATAATTTTTCCATGGTTCTTGTTTTTTACTATTGGCCGACCATTTTCAGCAATTTTATGTATAATTTTACAAATAAGCCTTATCGGTTGGATACCTGCCGCCATTTGGGCAGTTTTTATGTTAAATCAATATAATACTAAAAAAGCCATAAATAATGCGTTGAATAAGAATTAAGAATAATAATATTCTTGTTTTATAAGCTCATTTATTTTTATTTGAAATTTGACCATTTATTATTTGATATAAATATTTATTATCTGCACTGTCAATATCAGATGTGCGGCCACACCAAGATATTACTCCCTCATGCAATAACGCTAAATCGCTATAACGTTTATCCATATTTGCCATTTCACCCGTGATTGCAATAGCTGTTACATCGTCATCTTTAACTATGCCGTCAATAAGGCTATCAATTACATTGGCTAATATTGGGTCAAGACCTGCCGTTGGGTCGTCTAAAATTAAAATTGCAGGGTCTGTTGATATGGCGCGTGCCAAACCGACACGTTTTTGCATCCCACCAGACAAATCGGCAGGATATAATATATGAACATCGGCATTAAGCCCAACTTTTTCTAATAGCTCAACCGCTTTATCGCGGGCTTGTTCATCCGAAACTTTATTTTGTTGCAACAACCTAAAGCTGATATTTTCCCAGACTGTTTTGCTGTCAAACAGGGCGTTTTGTTGGAATAAAACCCCCATATTGCTGATTATTTTTGCGCGTTCTTTATCATTTGCATTAATCATATCAATACCATCAATAATTATGCTGCCACCATCAATATTATGCAGCCCAAGCATTGATTTAATCAACACCGTTTTACCAGAAGCACCAGCGCCAATTAATGCCATTGAACTGCCTTTTTCAACTGATAAATTGACATCTTTTAATATTTGATTCGCGCCAAATGATTTTGTTAAATGTTTAATTTCAATATATGCGCCCATATTCATTAACCTGATTTAAAATTTAATTATACTATTAATTGACTGTATAATTATAGTTTATAATTTTTTTAATTCTATCAGCAATCTCTCCTAAAGGAATTGCCGCGCTTTTTATTTTACCATTATCGGTAAAAACCGCGTTTGTTATGCCGATAACTTTTATTTTATTATCAACAGCCATTAAAAACGGCCCGCCAGAATCCCCATATACCGAGGGGCAGCTATGGATGAATGATTTACCATTAAATTCAAAACCCTAAATTTTACAACCCGTATCAATGGAAAGAACCTGCCCCCTATCTTGTGGATATCCAGCCAAAGTTAATTTAGGTGAGTTTTTTAATATTTTATGATAATTCTTACTGCTAAATGCCTGCCCATCTAAATAGCCCCAGTCAAGATAGCCTATATCATTGCCGATAGGTTTTTTTAAAATTAAAATTGCCCAATCATGAGGTAAATTTTTAAAATCATTAAAATTATCAATATCAAATTTATCTGATCTTATCACCTTTTCAACTATGCTATGGCCTGCCATATTTCCACGATCATAACCCGCAAGAAAATGTATTTCACTGGCCTTAACCCATCTTTTCATTCTTTTATCAAAAGTGCAATGCGCCGCCGTCAATGCAATTTTTGTTGATATCAAAAACCCTGTGCAATGAGCGCGATTAACTACACCAGCCCATTGTACTCGCCCAATTGCCCGCCATGGCAATTGGCTTGAATCGACCAATATTCTATCGCTGGTATTTTTTGATCCAATATCACGCGTAATGCTATCGGCTAGTACAAAGTTAGTAAAAACATTTAAAATAACAACCATGCAAGACCCCAGATATAATATCGTTATCTTACATGAGTATAATATTCTTACTAAAAACATTAATGCGACCTAATTAAAAACTATTTACAAATACTACCTGCTTTATAAACAGATTTTGGCATATTATGATCATATTTATTAACTATTAAACCAACAATACGTTCAACTTCACTAACGCCTAAATCATCAATTAGCTTGCAAGGAGTTTTACCAAAACGCAAGGCAAGACTTGCCCCCATATCAATATCCGCCGCTGTTGCAACTCCTTCATCCAATGATTGTAAAACCGGAAATAATGCCGCTGCGGTTAAACGATCAGCAATGATTGCATCATCTTTATCATTACCGCTATCATCATCGCCAATTTCAAAAATATAGTCGCTATCACCATTTTTTGCTAATGTATCAGACAGTCCATAAAATGCACCATGCGCCGCTAGATTGATTTGTGCGTGATACATAATGCGCGGTTTAACCAAATTCATTACCAAAAATGGGCCTGCTGCCAAACCAAGACATTCACGCGCAATACGATCAATTTGTGCCATACTACCGATGCCTTCATCATATAGACGAACCGCTTCATTTGCATAGGGTACAAAGAAACGATTAATGGCAAAGCCATATGAATCCTTACATGCCAGTGGTTTCTTTGCTGTCATTATACAAAATTGCATGCATTTTTTAAAAACTTTAATGTCGGTTTTTTTGCCACGAACAACTTCGACAATCGGGTTGATTGCCGCTGGGTTGAAATAATGCAGCCCTAAAAATCTTGATGGGTTATTTATGGTTTCTGCTAAATCAGATACTTGTAAACAAGATGTATTGGTTGCCACCACCACCGTATCATCAATTATGGCATTTAATTTAGTGAATAATTCTTTCTTAACGTTAAATTCTTCAAAAATAGCCTCGATAATTAAATCACAATCTTTAAGAGTTTCAAGTTCGGTTGAAACGCTTAATAATGACAATGCTTTATCAGCGGCATCTATAGTTAATTTAGATTTTTCAACAGCACGATTATAAAATTTTGTTGCATTCACAATGGCTTGATCAACTGATGCTTGGGTTGTGTCGACCAAATGAACTGCGATATTTTGCAATGCAATTGTTGTTGCAATACCAGAACCCATTGTGCCTGCGCCAATAATACCAATTTTTTTAAAACTCATAATTTAATCTCCATCAAATATAGCAGCCAAGAGCTAGATGCTTTTATAAAATTCACTTAATCATTCGCATATGTTAATGCCGCATTGCAGCATTGTCGAGTAACTATTGATATAAATTATATATTTTTGATATTTATAATAATATATATGGCATAGAATATATAATAGTATATTATCGGGATTAGTTGAAACGCCATATATTAAATTAGGAAGAGGCCGCAACGTGCCTGATAACAGGTTAAAAGATTTTTTTCGGCAAGCAGTCGAGCTGCAACAGGCAAAAGAATATGATGCGGCAATAAAAATATGGCGAGCAATAATTACTTTTTACCCAAATTACATCCCCGCATTAAATAATATGGCCATCGCCTTGCGCCATTTAGGCCGAATTGCCGAAGCCGAAGCAGTATTACGCACAAGCCTTGAACGCGCACCAGAATCGGTTGAATTATTAATAAGTTTAGCACGGACACTTTCACATTGGGGTGTGTTTGATGAGGCGGAAGAAGCATTAAAAAAAGCCATAAGCTTAGCACCAAAAGACCCGCGACCAGCATATGCAATGGGGCGATTATTAGAAGATAATCAAAATTCCATGGCGGCAATGGCAGCATATCAAATGGCGATAGATATTGACGCTAATTATGCACCAGCATTAATGGCATTGGGACTTGGCTGGAAAGTGAGAGGCGAAACACAACAATCAGAAAAGCTATTACGTCAAGCAATAAAAATAAGGCCGCATTTCCCACCAAGCCATTTTCAATTGGCATTAATGTTATTGGCAAATGGCGAGTTTAACGAGGGTTGGCGAGACTTTGAATGGCGATTGGCAATGGATGGATTACAAATTATTGACCCCGGTATGCCGCGCTGGGAAGGCGAAGATTTGGCGGGTCGGCGTTTATTAATTTGTTGCGAACAAGGCATGGGCGAGGCGATACAATTTTCCAGATTAATTAAATTAATCACCAATGGAACAACTATTTTTCAATGTCCACAAGCCATGCGCCAAATTTTTGCAGCATCAAGAATTGCTGACCAAGTTGTGGAAATTGGCGAAACAGTTCCACAGGCAGATCTATGGTTGCCATTATTAAGCCTGCCGATGGTATTGAATATAAACATAAATAATATTAAACCAATGCGACCATATTTACGTGCTGATCCAAGCAGGCTTGCCCCGTGGCGGGTAATGGTTGACAATAATATATATAATCAAAACACCAGATCTGGTGTGAAAAATATTTCAATTGGCATCGCATGGCAGGCAAGTTCTCCACCTCATGAAAACCGTAAACGCTCTATCCCGTTATTGGCCTTTGGGCCATTGGCTAATTTAGAAAACATTAATCTTATATCATTACAAAAGGGCGCTGGGCGCAATGAAATTGCCCAAGTAGATTTTAATATAATTGATATGAGCGATGATATGGATGAAGGCGAAGGTGCATTTTTAGATACTGCCGCCATAATTGAAAATCTTGATATGGTGATAACTGTTGATGGGGCAATCGCTCATTTGGCAGGCGGGCTTGGCAAAAAAACCTATGTTCTTGTGTCTGATGTTATGGATTGGCGTTGGGCAAGCAAGGGTGGCAATATATCGCCTTGGTATAATGACATAACCTTATGGCCAAAAAATGATATGGAATGGATAGATGTAATAAAAAAATATTGCAAAAAGATTAAATCTATTTAAGTCAGTATATTATGAATAAGGTAAATATGTTAAAATATATAAAACAGGATTATCAAAGATGATCGAAATAAAGCATCTAACAAAGAAATTTGGTGCATTCACCGCCGTTGATGATTTAAGCTTTAATGTGAAAAAAGGCGAAGTTCTTGGGTTCTTAGGACCAAATGGTGCGGGAAAATCCACCAGCATGAAAATGATCGCTGGTGCATTAACGCCAACATTTGGTAATATTCATATTTGCGGTATTGATATTACCAAAAACCCGATTGCAGTTAAAAAGAAAATTGGCTATTTACCCGAAGGTGCGCCCGCATGGGGCGATATGTCGGTGGTTGAGTTTTTAAAATTTATCGCCAATATTCATGGCCTATTTGGTAAATTGCAAACTATTGCCATTGATAAAACGATCGAATTGACACAATTATCACAGGTGTTACAACAACCGATTGATATATTATCAAAGGGGTTTAAACGTCGTGTTGGCTTGGCGCAAACATTATTACACGACCCAGAAATATTAATAATGGACGAACCAACCGATGGGCTTGACCCCAATCAAAAGCATGATATTCGCCAACTGATAACCAATATGGCAAGTGAGAAATCTATCATAATATCAACCCATATCCTTGAAGAGGTCGAGGCAATTTGCAGTCGTGCCATAATAATTGCCAATGGTAAAATATTAGCCGACGGCACGCCTGATCAGCTACAAAGAATGGCAGCAGATCATAACGGCCTGCATATTCATTTGACTAATAATAATTCCGATAGCGATATTAACAATATTACAAAATCATTATTAACATTAAAATACGTCGATGATGTTATTAAAATGTCTGAAAACCATATTATGATACGACCAGAAAATAGACAAAATATATCGACCATTATCAGCAAACATATGTCTGATAACAGTTTTAATTTTGATCAAATTTATCTGGAAAAGGGCCGACTTGATAGTGTTTTTCGAGATATCACCACAATTAATACATCTGATGATAAAGGTTTGATTAAATAATGTCTAATATTGCAATAATTTTTAAACGTGAAATTAATGCTTATTTCACTACCCCAATTGCTTATATTTTTATAATTATATTCTTAATAATGGTGGCGGCTTTTACATTTTTTCTCGGTGGGTTTTTATTAAGAAATCAAGCAGATCTATTATCATTTTTTCAATTTCACCCATGGCTATATATTATTCTAATCCCCGCATTAACCATGCGTTTATGGTCAGAAGAAATACAAACAGGAACTATCGAATTATTATTAACATTGCCAATTAATATAATGGCGGCGATCATTGCAAAATTCCTTGCCGCATGGGCATTGATTGCCATTGCCCTTGGGCTAACTTTCCCAATTTGGATAACCGTAAATTATCTGGGCGAACCTGATAATGGCGTGATTATCGCCAGCTATATCGGCAGCTTATTAATGGCAGGTGGTTTTTTAGCAATCGGTTCATTCATATCGGCAACCACCAAAAATCAGGTTATCGCATTCATAGTTTCAACTAGCCTATGTTTCTTATTTACCGCCAGTGGTTCACCAATGATAATTAGTTTTTTCAGCCCATGGGCAGCAGATGGTATATTAAATTTCATCATTAATATATCCTTGCTTGGTAATTTTCAAAATATAATAAAAGGTGTGATTGATATGGGCGATATTATTTATTTTCTATCATTAATCATGTTATTTTTATTTGCCACAAAACTTGTCATTGATGCAAAAAAAGACGCTTAAACCATGAAATATATCATAAAAAATATATCAAAAAAACGCTTTTATATGGCATTCATTGCCGTTATGGCCTTTATATTGATTAATATTACTGCGACAAATATCAAGGGTTTTCGGTTGGATTTAACCGAAGATAAATTATTCACCCTATCAAATGGTACGGTTAATATTTTAAAAAACCTTAAAACACCGATAGAAGTTAATTTTTATTACAGCGATATTCTTGGCAAAGAAATGCCAGCATATAATATTTTTGCCACTCATATCCGTGATATGCTTGATGAATTTAAAAATATTGCTGGTGATAATTTTATAATCAATCAATATAATCCCGAATCTTTCTCCCTAACCGAAGATAATGCCGTCAAAGATGGAATGCAGGGCGTGCCATTGGAAAATATTGGCGAAAAAGTTTACTTTGGCCTTGCAGGAAAAAATAACAGCACTGGCAAATCTATTGATGATTATGATCTTGGTATGGTTAATATACCATTTTTTCAGCTTGAGCGTGAAAGATTTTTAGAATTAGATTTAGCTAAATTAATTTATCGTTTGGCAAATCCTGATATATTAAAAGTTGGTATAATCACCGGTGCTGAGGTTTTTGGCAGCTATCAATCAATCGCACAAGGTATAGAGCCAACGCCTTGGGCGGTGATCAAACAAATTCAACAAATATTCATTGCCGATCAAATATATTCACCAAAAAAATTACATGAATATAAACCAGATATTTTATTATTAATCCATCCTGCCGATTTAAGCTATGAGATGACATATGCCATCGATCAATATATCTTGGCTGGTGGCAAGGCAGTGTTTTTCGTGGATCCATTATTTGAAACTGCACAAAATCCAACACAAGGCATGATGCCAATTGATACCCTATCGGACATGAATATATTATTTAATGCATGGGGGATTGATATTGCCAAAGATAAATTGGTCGGTGACAAGGATATCGCGGCAATTGTCAATGGTGGTGGCGCAAATGATATTTCGCCAATGCCATATATTTTATGGTTACAAGCAACCAAAAATAATTTTAGCAGCGATGATATTGCCACCGCATCAATCGAAAATTTAATGATCCCAACGGCGGGGCATATAATTATTAATGATGATAGCAAGCTTACAATTGAGCCGCTTATAATTTCAAGCAAAAACTCAATGGAAATCGATATAACAAAGGCCACTAACCCTGATATTAAACAGCTTTTAAAAGACTTCAAAGCCGCAGATAAAAATATGATATTGGCGGCAAGGTTAAGCGGTAATGTTATATCGGCCTTTCCCAATGGCAAACCAATATCAGATAAACCCACGAGTGATGATGCAAAAGATAAAATTAACCAACCTGATCAAGATAGCTTGAACGAACATATTAACGCATCAATAACGCCGATTAATGTTATTATCGTTGCCGATGCTGATATGTTAAGTGATAGATTCTGGGTTAGAATACAAAATTTCTTTGGCAGAAATATTGCCGGTCCTGTTGCCGATAACGGTAATTTTTTAATCAATGCCTTGGATAGCATGGCGGGATCAAGCGATTTAATTTCCTTGCGTAGTAGAGGCACAGGCCAGCGTGAATTTACTAAGATTACCGCATTTGAAAAAACTGCCGAAGATAAATTTCGTGCCACAGAACAGGCATTAAGTGAAAAAATGCTTGCGACAGAACAACAGATAGAGGCGATGCAAAATAATGCCAATGGCGAATTAAGCCTTGAACAAAAATCTGCTATTGATGATTTCACCAAAGAATTATTAGATACACGCAAAGAATTACGGCAGGTCAATCATTCATTGCGCCAAGATGTCGATAGAATGGAGACAAATATTAAATTCATTAATATAATATTAATGCCCTTATTTGTAGCATTATTTGCAATTGCCATTGGTTATTCGCGCATTAGAAGGCGAAGACGCAATTAAAATATTATTTATAACAGGTTAAATGTCGTCCAGGGCAAATATGATGACCTTTAAGGAATTCTTTTGCCGCCAATGGTTTTTTCCCTGGTCGTTGTAATTTTTTAATACGCAATGCGCCAATTCCGCAGCCTATCGTCATTTTATCGTCGATGATAAATCCTGCAGTGCTAGACATATCCACATATTCGGCCTCTAAAACCTTAATATGTTCATCACCACAATTAAAATAAGTACCTGGCCACGGGTTCAAGGCACGAATTTTACGTTCCAGCAATATTGCCGATTCCATCCAAACCAGCTTTCCGTCTTGTTTGGTTATTTTTTCTGCATATATTGCACCATCTTGCGGTTGCGCCATTGGTGTTATCTTGGCATTTTCTAAATCATTCAATATTTTAACAATCATAGAAGCGCCAAGGTTTGATAATTGATCATGCAGCATTTCTGCATTACAGTCATTGGTGATTTTAACCTTTTGCATTGATAGAATATCACCAGTATCAAGCCCCTTGTCCATTTGCATAATGGTAATACCGCTATATTCATCACCAGCTAAAATTGCCCGTTGAATGGGAGCGGCACCACGCCAACGCGGCAAAATAGAGGCATGAATATTTATGCATCCAAACCGAGGCGCATTTAATAATAGTTGCGGTAAAATAAGCCCATAGGCAACAACAATAGCCGCATCAAGGTTTAAATCGATGAATGCTTGTTGATCAATTGGGTCTTTAAAATTTTTAGGGCAGCGAATTTCAATATTATTATCATCACCAAATTGATGGACAGGGCTTTTACGTATTTTCTTACCACGCCCTGCTGGCCTTGGTGGCTGGCTATATATACATACAATATCATGGCCCGCAGCAATCAAGTTTTTCAATGCGGCAACAGAAAAATCTGGCGTTGCCATAAAAGCAAGGCGTAAAGCTTTCATTAATATAATCCTATCTTGTTATATTCACCCTATTTGACTAGTTTGTTTAACTTACGCATAATCATGCTACGTTTTAATGATGATATATGGTCGACAAAAACTATGCCATGTAAATGATCAATTTCATGTTGAATACAAGTTGCCAGCAAGCCACCCGCGTGCATTTCTTGTATTTTACCATATTCATCCATATATTTAACATCAACTATTGATGGTCGCTCAACATTGGCAAATTGCTCTGGAAAAGACAAACAGCCTTCTTCATAAATATTCAATTCATTGGATTTTTTAATGATTTCTGGATTGATAAATTTTAACGGCTGTGGTTGATTATCTGCATCGGCGATATCAAGCACAAATATGGATTTTAAAATACCAACTTGCGGTGCGGCAAGGCCAATTCCAGGGGCATCATACATAGTATCCAACATATCATCTAAAAACCCCCGTAAAGCATCATCGAATATATCAATTTTTTTTGCAGTGATTTTTAATATTGGATCTGGAGCAATTAAAATAGGTAATATGGTCATGTTTTTAACTCAAATAACATCAATGATTTTACAAATTATGCTTGACTAACAACCAAGCTTTTACGAACTTAATGTCGCAATATATACAATAATAAAAGCCAACTTAATAAATTACAATATAATAGGGAAGAAAATAAGGAATAAAAATGGAAGCAATCCAAGATTCAATTTCTACCATATTACCGCTTTTTATCGGTATTATAGGCGGGGCTATATTATCATATCTATTGCTTAAAAATAAATTTTCTAGTGGATTTTCAAGATTGCGTGAAGAGATTTCATTGCTACTGGATAAAAATCTTCTATTAGAAAATAACAATAAATCCCATATTGAATCTACGACCAAGGCAATAACTAAGCTTGAAGTTATTAGCCAACAGCGCGATCAGCTAAATTTGACTAATGATAAGTTACTAAGCCAGATGCAATCATTGGAGCAAAATTTATCTGCGGCGAAACAATCAGAGGCCCTCGCCAAGCAACATGCAAATAGCGTCGATAATGAGGCCAAGCGATGGGAAGAAGTCAAACAAGAAGTTGGCAAAACTGCCGCTGAAGCCACATTAAAATCAAGCAATAAATTGCTTGCCGATCATAAACGCGAAACATTAGCCGCCAAGCAAGAAACCGCAAAAACCATCACCGAAACCACAGAAAATTTAAATACTCAATTCCAAACAATCATTAAGTCAGTGGCTAGCCTTAATGATGATATTAAAAAAACAGAGGGAAAAGTCGATCTAACTCAACGCTCATTATCGGCACCGTCAAGCGTTGGCTCTGCCACTGAAACCATATTGGAAAATACGCTTAAACATTTTGACTTGCGAGAAGGCATAGATTTTTCACTTCAACATAGTGTTGATGGTGATGGTGGCGGTAAATTACGCCCCGACGCGTTGATTTTCATGCCCGCAGATACGGTATTAGTAATCGATGCAAAGGCATCGAAACATATTTTCACATTGGCGGAAATTGATGATAAAGACGAGGCAGCGATGGAAAAAGCCTATAGCGATTTAAAAACGACCATGAATAAGCATTTAAAAGATTTGCAAACTAAAGATTATGCCAGCGCCGTTAATAAAAGCTATCAAAGCCATAGCGACAAAGAAAACCCAAGACAGATAATAACCTTTATGTTCTTACCCAATGAAGCTGCGGTTGAAAAGCTTATTCATAGCGATTCAGAATTCATCAAAAAAGCCGCAAAAAGTGATATTATCGTCGGTGGGCAATCGAGCCTGTGGGCCGTTATCGCCATGGCGCAAATGCGGATAAATCTTCAAAAACAGGCAGAAAATCAACAGCAAGTGATCAGCCAATTGGAAGGGTTGTTCCAATCTATCGCCATGGTTATTGAAGCCGGCGGTAAATTAGGGCGCGGTTTAACATCAGCGGTTAACGCATATGATGATTTTGCAAAATCGGTCAATGGCAGGTTAGTATCACGGTCGACAAAATTAATTAAATTAAGCGGCATTAAATCACCCAGCAAAGGCTTGGCAAAAATACCTCGGCTGACGGCGCAAAAAGACGCTATCGATGCGCAAGTTGATGAAATTGATGATGATAATATCAATGATGGCGCAACACAATTATTAGATAATAATATAAATGGTTCTGATTAACCTTAAAGCAGAAATGACGAGCTTAGCGCGCTAACTAAATCATCACTAAAAGACTTGCCTTTATTAATTATCGGCATGCTAGCTGGTAAAAATTGTAACCGCGAATCGCCTTTTTCTAGGCTAGTAATTAATGCGCATGGTATATTTCTGGTGCTTGGCATATTATCTAATGCTATCGCCAGATCTATACCATTTAAATATGGCATCATCGCAGAAATAATAACCATATCTGGTTGTGTTTGAACAATTTGCGCCAATGCATCAAATGTGTTGGTTATTGTCGAAGTACGATAACCGCAAGCATGCATCTCGCGTTCGACAAAATGTGCCGATGTATCAGGCAACATAACTAACATGACCTCTATATTGCGTATTTCCACATCTTCCAAATTAAAGCTGCTGCGTATAGGAAGCTGCCGCACCAATGCGGCAAGGTCATTATCATGCGATAAATTTCCTTCTAACATATCCATCATTATATCGATAAAAACCTGACAATCACTGGCATAGCTATTATTATGGCTTGCATTTTTACCATTTGCTAAAAAATCTTCAAGCCTTAGGGAGATTGCTGCTAAATGATGCATGTCATAGCCGCTGGCCTGACCAGATATGGGAATTACCGCCCGTTTTATTGCCATAGTTAATTCTTTAGTTGATATTTTTCCCTCATGAAGCTCAGCAAAATTATCATCAAGATTAATTAATTGATCTTTTGTCGCATCGATAAATTCTTCGCGCAATTCATTGGTTATAGAATCAATATTCTTACTGGAAATATCATCAGTCATTACAGACATCAGCCTTTTATAAAAACATAATTACGGCAATATAAAATTAATATATTTTATATTAGCAAATAAAATAATATAAATACCAGCCAATATTATATAATATTATTACCATCAATGATTATGGCTTCGATCTTATTTATTTTCTTGCTAATTTCAATAATATCAGATTGCTTCATAATGCTAAATGCTGTTGATAAGCCATCTGCTAATGTAGCTGTTGTTGCAATAACTGATATATTCCTGTGATTAGCGGTCATATTATATTTTGCTATATTGGGATGGAAAACATGGCTATCATTAACCCCACCAGATGTTGCCAAGGCGTTATTATTTAATGCAACCGATTGATTATTATTCATTAAACCAACCTGCCAATCGCGACCATTTGGATGCATTCCCAATGCGCGAGTTTCACCTAATTCTATCAATGAATTATCCAACCCATGCGATCTAAGTAATTTTGTTATTTTATCGGTGATATAGCCTTGGGCAATACCATTTAATGTGATCGCCATGCCTGGTTTTTTAAATCTAATATCATCGCCATCGATAATTATGTTATTATAATTGACTAATGCTGATATTTTTTGCCTTAATATTGCTGATATATGATGGGTTTTATTTTCATTATATAATTGCCATAGCGGTTGGACAGTAACATCAAATGCGCCATTGGTTATTTGCGATATAAAATCTGCTTGGCTTAATAAATCGATTAATTCAATCGGTGCATTTTTGATATGGCCAGTATGATTTAATATGGATAATGTGGAATTTGCCTTATATATGGAGAATATATTTTCCATACGGCTTATTTCAACGCTAATTTGGCTGATTAATAAATCACCATCCATATCATTTGAGATATTTAACAACATTTCCGCATCTGCGCCCAATGCGCGGCCATGCCAGCGATAAAGCTTGTTACCTATCGTTGCCGCCATTACATTTGTGTATGTTAGCAAACAAGCGCCAGCAACAGCAGCTGAAATTTTAATGAAGCGTCTTCTATTAATTTTTTCATTCATTGTAATCACCTATTAAGCCATCTGTTAGCTGGTTGGTATTGGTATGACAGAAATATCGAAAATATATTCTGATGGTATTTTATCATATGGTAATATCTGCCCACCAAATTCTTTGGCAAATTTTACCGCATCATCCTTAATCGAAAATGGCACGACTTCCAATGCACCCATACCACCAATTTTATTGCTATTAATCACAAACCATGCGCCTTTCGGGTCAATCCACGGGGTGTCATTCGTATTATCCCAATCATTGTTTTTTGACATATCACTTACATAAAGCGCGGTTATTTCCCGTGCTTCGCCCGGAAGCATAATAAAGCCAAACATATCGCGTACTTGCGAGAACCAAAGTGGTTGTTCTTCGCCCAATATATGAATTTGGGCTTTAGGCCCGGGGTGATCCATTATGGTCATTGAACAAAAATAACCATTATGGGTAATGGATAAGGCAACTGGTTCTGGCGTTATTTTGATTTTATCATCAAAACAGCCCGTGATTAGCAATAAGCAGCATATGGAAAAAATATTTTTAAAAATTAATAATTTATATTTTAGCGTCATTCATATCTCTTTTTTAGAAAAAATAATATTGGCTAAGCTCAATGGTGCAAATATCCAAAATGCCAATGAAATTAATGATATATAGACAGGCAGCGCCGACTGTCCCGCTACTGCGGCCATGCCAGATAGGCTGGCATTAATACTAAATCCCGTTAAATTAAAAATTCTAAAGGCATCGGCAGGGTTTGCCATTAATAAAATATTAAAGATAGAGGCGCGCATGCTTTCGCCTTGATCAGCAACAATAACCCCAAGCAATGCCATATCATATAATAATATGAATAATAGCCAAACACCAACGGCAATGCCCGCTGCCGTTGTTTGTTCATTGACGCTAACGCTTATCACATAACCAATGGCAATGAATGCCGCGCCTAGCATGATTGATGTGGCTAATAATGATAAATAAGCCAACCATTCATCAATGGCGATATGCTCGCCAACTATAAAAATTGCTATGGCGGCTGCGCCATAACCAATTATTATTGCAATAGCAATTAATGTTACATGACCTAAAAATTTACCTAAAATCAATTGTTTATGACTAACTGGATAGGTCAATATTAATAATAATGTGCCGCATTCCATATCGCCAATTATTGTATCATACGATAACATTAATGCGATCAATGGCACTAAAAATATTGTTAGGCTCGCAAGGCTAACAATGGTTATCGATAGTCTTGATGCACCAACTTCGCCAACGGGAACTGAGCCTAAAAATGCCAAGCTTAATGATAATGCCGCCAATAATATGCTAGTGGCTAATATCCAACGGTTACGCAAACCATCGCGTAATTCCTTAGCAGCAATGATTAATATTTGTCTCATTACCTTTGTCCTGCCTCTTCAACTTTACAAAATGCAGCATATAGCCTATCCAATGATGGTGCGTCCACATCAATATCCATAATATTATCATCCAGATTGCTAAGCTGTTTTAACATTGCCATTTTATCATTAGTGCCAATGGTAATATCAATATATGTGGCGTTGATATAGCTCGGCTTGATATTATTTTTGGTTAATTTATTGGCGATTTTACTACTTGCCCCAGCCCCAGTGTGAATGCGAATATTGGTGGGTATATCAGCCTTTTTACGTAATTGATCCATTGTAGCACAGACCATCAATCGCCCGCTATTCATCATTGCGACCATATCGGCTTGGGCTTCTAATTCGGTTAAGGCATGGGAGCATATTAAAATGCTAGCCCCCTTGGATTTTAAATTATTAACTATATCATAAAAATGTCGCTGTGCGGCAGGGTCAAGCCCAGACGTTGGCTCGTCAAGCAATAAAATATCGGGTTCGCCTATCAATGCCTGTGCCAAACCTAAACGTTGTCGCATGCCCTTAGAATATGTTTTTACCTTGTTATCAATGGCATATTCAAGACCGACTAGATCAAACAACTGCATCGTTTTTTTTATATCCGCATCTTTAAGGCGAGCGAAAAATTTTAATATCTCGCGCCCGCTCATTGCCCCTTCAAAGGTAACGGATTCTGGTAAAAAGCCAATTTTCTTACGTGCAAGCATAGCTTGTTTTGTATCAAGTGCTTGACCATGCAATAAAATTTCACCCGATGTGGGGCGTATAAGGCCAAGCATTAATTTAATTAACGTGCTTTTACCTGCACCATTATGCCCAACCAAGGCAACTAAACTGCCCGTTGGTAAATTAAAGCTAACATCATTCACTGCCATAAGATTAGTATATTTTTTATGAATATTTATTAATTCAAGGCTGTTAACCATCTGCTTTAATCATTTCCATAGTTTCAAATATTTCCATAACGGGATGCATCAAAGGTGCGCTATCATAAATACCGCCAGGCCTGATGGCGGGGAAACTTGCCTGCGCCCAGCGTAATATCTGTATTGCTGGTGAATTTAATAATAATTTTGCCATCGGATATGCCCAAACAACACGATCGACCATATCATTAGGGCGATATGTAGCATCGGCAAGCCCATCACTATTTAAATCAAATGCGGGGTTATCGCTCCAATAATTACCACGTCCGTTTGCGGCCCAATTTAAATTTTTTGTGCCAACATATTTAACCTGTGTTTGATTGGCTATAAAGGCATTTTCCGATATTATATTGCGTTCTGACCCTGCGGTAAAATGAACACCAATATTGCATGATTGAAATAAATTACCAATGAATTTATTTTTATTGGAATTATAAATAAATACACATTTATTCTGGGAATTAAACACTTTATTACCGATGAAATCTGAACTATTAGCGTAATTAAGGGCAATGCCATGATCCCTATCATTGATGCTTAGATTATCCAATATTTCCATATGGCTGGAAAACATCAAGGCGTAACCAATATGGTTATTGCGTGAAATATTGCCCGCAAGCAAGCTGTCATCAGCATACATATAATGCACTGCAAATCTTGTTTCTTCGATTATATTGACGCTGAAACTATTTTTTTTTGTAGTCATGGCATAAATACCATCGCGGCCATATTTAATCTTATTTGCAATTATTTTTGAAAAATATGAATTACAAAGATGGATCGCGTTGCCGCGTTCATTAACACGTAAATCCTTACGACCATAAACTATATTATTTTCAACTAAAACATCATCAGAACCCCATAGGTAAATACCGATTAGATTATTTTCTAAAAAGTTAATTTTAATCACAGCGCGATGTGCGGTTTTATTAAAGAATATGCCAGAATTTTTATCAGGTAAATTATCACCAGAATTAATAATTTTAAGGCCGATGATTGTAACATCTTCGGCAATGATTGTAATCACACTGCCATGTGAACCACCATCAATTATCGCACCTGCTGCACCAATTATTTGAAGCGGTTTTTCAATGATAAACGATCCATGGTGAATTCCTGATTTTAAATTTAAAACATCACCTGGGGCAGCCATGGCAATTGCCTTGGCAAATGCCCCCGATTTTGCATCAACATATATGATTGCGGCATATGCGGATATATTCAATAAATAGCCAATGAAGGCGATAGACAAACACAAAAAGATCACAGAAGAAAAAATATTTTTTTGCCATCCATCCATTTGCCATTTGCCCATATGAATATATCCACCGCCAACCATAATATCTTACCTTATTTTGGTTCAACCAACATCCGGCCACGCATTTCCATATGCAACGCATGACAGAACCATTGACAATAGAACCAATGAACACCAGGACGACCCGCAGTAAATGTGATCGACGAGGTTTGTTGTGGGCTAACTTCCATTGCAACACCATGATTACCCATTGTGAAGCCGTGGGTTAAATCTTCCACATCATCCATATTGGTTACAATAACCGTTACTTCATTGCCTTGTTTTACGGTAAATTTCTCCATAGAGAAACTAGGCGCGATTGAGGTTATATAAACCCTAACCTTATTGCCATCACGAATGACTGAATCCTCATCCGCATCTTCCAAATCAATGCCATCGACTTTTGCTTGGGCTACTGCCGCAGCAAATGTTGGTTCATCACGACGATAGACTTGATCAGGGTTAACTTTTGATCTATGAACAATAATAACATCATGCGGTTCGGCAAATGTTGGCCCATCATGGACAATTTCCATTTTATCGCCATTAATTGCGATCAATTGTTCATTTTCAGGCTTCAAAGGACCAACATTGATAAAGCGATCTTTTGAAAATTTATTCAATGAAACCAACCATTTGCCATCGGCTTCTTTAGTTTCACCCATCGAAGTATGGTTGTGACCTGGTTGATCGGCCACATCGATTTTTTCAACGATTACATCAATATCTTCACCAGCAAATTTTCTTATTGCCTTATCAATATCCCATTTAACCATTTGGCTATCAAGGAATAAAGTAGTATAGGCAAAGCCCTTACCATCACATGCGGTATGAAGCGGACCTAAACCTAATTCAGGTTCAGCAACGATTGCATCACGAGGTTTTATTTTACCGCTAAATATATCGGGTACTCTTGACATTTCAATGACAGAAACAGTTGGTGATAATTTACCATTTATCATCATATATTTACCATCGGGTGATGCGTTAACGCCGTGCGGGCTATTTGGTATTGGAATATATCTAGTATATTTTGTACCTTTTTTACCGTCTAAAACTGGTGTATCGCCTTCATAGGTTTTAAAATCACCAGCGGCAACGCCTGCTTCGATTGCAGCAATATCAAATATAACCACATGATCTTGTTCTGCTGACATCATTTCTGAAAGATTAATGCCTTCTTCAGAATTATAACAAGATGAAATAGCATATTTACCCTGATAATCACTATCAACATTATCTAAATTACCACTGACGGTTACTTGCCATTTAACTTCCATAGTATCGCCATCTAGCGCCGAGAAAATGGCAGTATATTTTTCAGGCTCATCAAGTATAGAGCCATCATTAATCAATGGCACACGATGTTCTCCATTGGCAAAAACATAACCAGTACGCGGGAATTTTTGCGGACGCAAACCGTGAATATCAGATGCATTTGGTATTTCAACGATTTTATCGCATTTCATGATATCAACACGAACCCGTGCAACACGGGTATTGGCCTTATCATTCATGAATAAATAACGACCATCATATGTGCCATCGGTAAATGACATATGTGGATGGTGTAAATCGCCATTTTGATAAACGCCGCCTTGGTCTTTTAAAAACTCTTTAGTTTTTGGCAACATGTTTTCACGCATGATTGCTTTACTTTCGTTGGTTGAACCCCAACCCGTTGCAGAGCAACGGTTAAATACTGGTATGCGCATCATTTCACGCATTGATGGAATGCCAACAATACGCATTTCACCCGCTTGACCAGATGACCAGAAACCATAATATTCGTCAAGTTCGCCTGGACCGACATGGGCATCTTGCACTGCCTTTGAATTAGCAGCCATTGCGGTTTTTGGCATTAATAACGCACTACCGCCAAGACCAGTAGCACCAGCAACCCCAGCGATCGCTGCAGCTTTAACCGGTGTTGTTAATATCTCACGCCTTGTGAGTTTCATTTTATTATCGGACATTTTATTCGCTCCTTTATAAATGACCTTAGATTATATCCATATATTTTTATAATCTGATTTTTCTGCTCAAAAAATAAATGACAAAATCATATATGAAACCGTATTGGTTACGGATTTTGCGATACCCCCGCGCGTGCTTGCCTACGTTCACGTTTCAATCGTTTTGCAATCACAACTGGACAGCTATATTCATCGCAATAGACTTCTTGACAATGCAAACATGACAAGCATTCATTAGGGTTAATATGGCCTTCAGGATGAATTGCCTGCACCATACATTCATTGGCGCACCGTTGGCAGGGTGAGCCGCATTCTTTATATCTTTTTAACCAATCAAACATCCGCAACCGACCGGGAATAGCCAGCGCCGCCCCCAACGGGCATAGATAGCGGCAATAAAAACGCTCCACGAATAACCCTGCCACTAACAATGTTAATGAATAAAGGACGAATGGCCATTCACGGGCAAATTTAAGAATAATGCTAGTTTTAAATGGTTCAATTTCTGCCCAATGTTCCGCTTCAGTTAGGGAATATATAGACAAGCCAAATAAACCTAAAAATATCATATATTTAATTGGCCATAACCGCTCATGCAGACCCCATGGCACTAAAAACTGTGGAATTTTTACAAGTTTAGCCAGTTTATTTAATAGTTCTTGTAATGCGCCAAATGGGCATAACCAGCCGCAATATGCGCCACGTCCCCAGAATAATATTGCGACGGCAACCGATCCCCAAAGCAGGAATATCATTGGCTCCATCAAGAAGTAATCCCATGCAAAGCCGCTGACAAAGCTGTTAAAAAATGTGAATATATTAACAACAGATAATTGCGCTTGGGCGTAGAAACCTAGCCATAAGACGGTGAAAGTAAGGAAGCTATTCCTGACCCATGCTAGTATTTTTGGATGTTTAACAAGAATATCTTGGGAAAAGAAAATCACAGTCAAAACACCAATGGCAAAACAAAGTACAATGGCATCGACGAATTTTAATTTCCACATACGCTGCCATAATTTTAACGGTGCATTATTTTCTATCGATTGCCCAGAATTAGCCGCATTACCAGTTACTTTTTCAATTTTAATATATTGATCGGGTAATTGATAGCCGAGATCAAATGCTAAAAATATCTTTTTAATAGCGCCAACCGCCCGATTTGCCAATAATTCTATGCGAAAGCCTTCTGTAACGTCAAATTCATTTTCAAGCGGAATTCTAAAAAGAGCTATTTCCCTAAATTTTGGCGCACCTTCTGCCATTATATCGCCAATACGTTTATGCATTTTATCGCGAAAACGGGTGCTGTTTTCCCCTTGGATAAGTTGAATACGGTCAAACACGCCGCCGCGAACATATCCCGTTCCCTTAAAAGAATAACGGCCTTCGGCAAACACTAATACCGCTTGCTGGCCATCTTTTAACTTGCTCAACATATGATTATATTCCGCATCACCTAATAGGCTGCGACCAATTTTAGGCACGGATACGGGTGCGATATAAAAATCAATAAATACATCATTTGGATCGCCTTTTTCTGACCGTTCGATTGCTTTTTTATTACCAGTTTCCGCATATTCATTATTGATTTCTTCAATAGTTATAAGCCGCCGGCGAATAGAACCATCGCCCAGCAATGTTTGCCAATCGGCAATGCCAGTTATATTTTTATCAACAATTTTAATTTCGCTTTTTTGGATATTATCAATGGGCTTAAGACCGCCAAGTTCCATTTGTCGCGCAAATTTAATTGCGGCACGAAAAATTGCATCTTCGATAACCATAATAGTTACCGTCGCACCGCTTATCATATCGACTTCGCCTGAATCACGCGCCCTTTCGGCATATTTCACCACGCTTAATGAATTATAACCACGCATAAATTCTGCGATACGTTTTTCAGGGATACCAACCAAGACAATTGGTTCAGAATGCTTTACAAGCTTGGTTCCTGTGATGATGCCATCATCATCCAAACCAACAGCGGTGTGAATTGGCTTGCCAGAATAACCGATGGAACTAACATAATCAGTGGTTAAAATAGCATAACCAACTTTTTTGCCAGATTTTAGAATTTCCACATATGCGGGTGATGTTTTCACCTCGCCAAAGCTATCTGCACCCTCATAAAGTTCGCTCGCATCAATTTTGGTTATAAATTTTGCTAAATTACTATCTGCCAATGCATTGCTTGCTATCATCATGCTGATGCTTGCAATAATGGTTAATAATAAAGATCGCTGTGCAAATTTCAGCCAATTCATTATATCTATAATTAATGATGTTTTTTTTATGTTATTCTTCATATGAATTCAACGCCTGTGTTTTAATTGAGTGATAATCGCATAGTTAATCATATGGTTAATTGATATCGATCAACCGAGATCAATTTTGATTAATGGTTAAGTATTATCTAATATAACTAAAACACCTTAAGGTTAAGCAAAATATATCTATTTCCAAATGGCTTTACCATTTCCGGGCAGGCCTAAATCTTGCCAAATATCTGATATTTTATCGATAACATCTTGGTCCATTCTTATTTCTGTTCCCCATTCTCTTTTGGTTTCTGGGGTAATTTTATTGGTCGCATCAAGGCCAATTTTTGACCCAAGGCTATCCTCAACGCTAGCAAAATCAAGATAATCTATCGGTGTATTTTCGATTAAAGTTATATCGCGCACTGGATCCATTTTTGTCGATACCGCCCACATTACCTCTTTCCAATCGCGAGCATTAATATCATCATCGACGATGATTAACCATTTGGTATACATGAATTGGCGCAGATAGCTCCACGCGCCCATCATTATACGTTTTGCATGACCGGGATAGGCTTTTTTGATGGAAATCACCGCGATACGATAACTGCAGCCCTCTGGCGGTAGCCAAAAATCGGTTATTTCTGGAAACTGTTGTTGAATTAATGGGATAAAAACCTCGTTTAAGGCCTCCCCCAATATTGATGGCTCGTCGGGCGGCCTGCCAGTAAATGTCGATAAATATATCGGGTCTTTACGCATTGTAATGGCAGAAATAGTGAATGTCGGGAATTTATCGACCGAATTATAATATCCCGTATGATCGCCATATGGGCCTTCATCGGCCATATCATCCAATGATACATGACCTTCGAGGATTATTTCTGCCTCCGACGGGACTTTAAGTGGAATGGTTTTGCAATCGACCAATGTTACTTTTTTACCGCGCAAAAGCCCCGCGAATTGATATTCAGATAATGTATCTGGCACAGGTGTTACCGCCGCCAATATTGTGCCTGGATCAGCCCCAATAACCACCGCAACGGGCAATGGTTCGCGGTTTTTCTTTTTCCATTTGGCAAAATGCTGTGCGCCACCGCGATGTTTTAACCAGCGCATGATGGTTTTATTTTTTGCAATGACCTGCATTCTATAAATACCAAGATTAAAATCATCGGTTTTATCGCCCTTTGGATTTGGCCCTTTTGTTACCACTAAAGGCCAAGTTATCAATGGCGCGGGTTCATTAGGCCAGCAGGTTTGAATAGGTAATTTTGCCAAATCAATATCATCGCCCGTCAAGATAATTTCTTGACATGGGGCTTTTTTAACGGATTTTGGCTGCATGCTCATCACGGTTTTTATAATCGGCATCATTTCCATTGCCTCGCGAAAGCCATTTGGCGGTTGCGGTTGGCGTAAAAATGCCAATGTCTCGCCAATTTGGCGCAATTGGTCTGGCTCTCTACCCATACCCCATGCCACGCGTTCGACCGTGCCGAATAAATTAACCAACACGGGCATATCAGATTTTGCGCCATCTTCTTTAATGACATTTTCAAATAATACGGCGGGCCCTTTCTCTGACAATAATCTAGTTTGAATTTCTGTCATTTCTAATTTGGTCGATACGGGTTGTTTAACCCGATATAGCCGGCCTTCATTTTCAAGCTTGGTAATAAATTCACGTAACGAGGCATAAGCCATAAGATAATATTCCCGTAATTGAAATCTCGATAATATTTATAAATAATATCAATATGGATATGACATGATCCAGCCTTGATATACAAGCTTTGTACATAGAGGCCTTGAAGAATTTATAATCTTTATATATTTTTCTTAAAATATTATTAGAGGACTATAATTATTCAAAAGATAATATTAAGATTGAATATAAAAAAGCCCTTCTGATAAAGCAAAATCTTACCCTGTTGATATTGCTATTATAGAAAATAATAATGCAAAAAATTTTATTGAAACTAAAAAAGAAAACTAAAAATTGTAAAAAGATATAGAATAATTACAAAATTATATGAGCCAAAATGATGCACTTGATGTCAATATGCGGAAGATTAAAATAGTTAAAAATCCTGATTGCGCTCTTTGTGGTGAAAATCCATCAATAAAAACAATAGATGATGCGGGGAAGTAATATATAAAATAACATTTAATAAGAACAAAGCATAAAAATTAATTGACAATCAGTGAATATATGTATATATAGATGTATTATTACGCAAATACGTATTTTTTTATACTTTACGCGCTAACCTAAGCTGCGGGCGGTTGGATTTTTTTAACGTTGCACTAAGCTGTGGCTCTCGCGTGCTCACGCTTGTTCGCTCTCGCATTAAAAAATGCTCGCTACATAAAATATACGCTAACTATAAAGTAAAACTCCAACCAATCACGCAAGTGATTTGCAAGGGCGACTGCCCGTAGCTTAGGTTAGCGCGTAGATATAAAAAGAGGGCGACTGCCCGCCGCCGTTAGGTGTAGAATATATAAAAAAAGCATTAAAATCGGCAAATATTGATCAAACAAATCCCGCTGCAATTAATAAGTTTTTTACTAATAATCCAACTGCATTGCAAAAAATTAAAATGGAGGGCTTGAGGAAAATTATGGTTGAAGCAGTTGGTGGTAAAATATCGGGGGCTATTGCCAAAAAACTATCAAATGGCGATGAGATAGCGGAGAAAATGTTGGAGAAATCATTAAGTGAGATAAAAGATATTTTTTTAAATTAAATAATATATAAAAAATACTGTGGTTAGTTGTTTTCTAACCACAGTATTCCTAGCTGCTTTCCCTTAATAAATAAATTTGCGATAGTTTTGTTTGCGGGGACATATTTTTGTTTTATCAACTCAATTGAGTTGGATGCTTTTATATTTCCATTTTGCGACGCAATATACATCCACTTTACGCCAAAATGATAGTAGTTTATCATTGGTTTTTTTCAAAAAATACTAGTGCTAATCTTGCCTGCGCCTCAGCATCACCCAACTCTGCTAATGGTAGTAATTGATTATAAGCAGTTTGATAATCGCCCGCATCATAAGCGGCTTTTCCCGCTTTATAATCGGCAAATGCTGCATTTCCCGCAAATAAGATAACAGTGATAATTATATTAATCAGACGCATTAAATTCTCCCAATATGATTAATATTATGTAACAAGAACTTATATTTTTCAAGTGATGGTTGTGGGGCTATATTTTACGCATAAGCGCGGCGGGCGGTCGCCCTCTTTTTTATATCTACGCGCATAAGCGCGGCGGGTGGTCGCCCTTACAATCACTTCGTGATTGGTTTAAGTTTGCCTTTAATTATGTAGCTTGCGTATATCGTTCTAGCAAACCCCGAGCAACGAAGTTGCGACGACGCGTTTGCGTTAAATATAAATAAAGTCAAGCCCGCATTGATATGGCAAAAAATAATAAAGGTAATAATGCCGAAGACCATAAGGAAGATAAAACCCAAACAGCAAAATATAGCCAAGAATTAACTGCCGATGGTGGTTTGCGTTTGATTGAAATAACCGATCAGTTTGATGGTGGCACTGGTGATGATAAAATACCGACAGCGCAAAATGAAGACGGTAGTTATAGTCTTGGCAGTAATAAAAATCTTCAAGATGCAGAAATAACAAAGAATAAATCTGTAAATATTATAAAAGAAATAAAAAAATATCAAAGGCTACGATTAGATGGTGTTAATCTTGATTCTGCAAGAAAGTATAAAAAACAGACTATTGATATTATTAATAAATCTTTTCCCGATGGCGGCATTGTCAAGGATAATCTTTTATATCAAATTGATCCTAATAAACATCTTGTGCCTGAAAAAATACTAGATAGTTCGGAATTAGAATCCAATGAACTGCACCAAAAAATAGCTATGAATGAAAGATTTAATGCAAATTTAGCTCCTGAATATATGGAAAATCGCGGTAAAACCGTTCAAGATTATAAAATGGCTCGTGGAAATATGCTGGAGCTTGGCGAAACCTATGCCAAGGCTAAACGCATTGAATAAATTGCTGGTGAAATAGATGATTTAAGGTCAAGCGACCTCCCGCAAAGAGAAAAAAATACTAAAATTCGTAATCTGGAAGATGCGGATGATCAAGAAATTACACTGCAATTCATTTAGCTGGGCAAGCCGCAACAAAATGCTTATATCGAGCGATATAACCGAACAGTAAGATATGACTGGCTGAGCAAATATATTTGAAAATATTGAACAAACTACAGGAGGATGCTACTAAATGCTTGTGTACATACAATAATGAAAGACCTAACATGGCAATAGGCGGAATTACGCCGATACAAAATTAACTATTGAGCATGCCCATAGTTAATTAAACAATAACTTATAACGCCACTTATAAAGGGAGATTGCCATATAATAATCGATAACTTAAATTGGGCTCAGGCCCTAGTCATTTTATACTGCCAAAAGAGATAACTCCTTTGCGGCATCACGCAAGGGTTCTATATATTCCATAGCATCAGATAAAGATAAGCGTTGTGTCGGCGCATGAAAAGATAGGGTTGAATACATGCGGCCTTGATCGTCTTTAATTGGTACGCCAACAGCTATCATATTTTCCATAAATTCTTCATTATCCTGAGAGTATCCTCTCTCACGGGTTAGCTGTAATTCATTTTGGAGAAAATTAATGTCAATAATTGTCTTAGTGGTATGGGCGACAAAAGATTCCGCACCCATATATCGCAACAAATGGGTTTTACTTAGTGTGGAGAGATAAAGTTTTCCACTGGCTGTGCAATAAAAAGGTACTTCTGTACCAATGGGAAGTTGAATACGAAGGGGCCATTTTGTTTCAACACGATCGATATAGATCATACCATTGCGTTCGGGGATTGCCAAATTACATGTTTCGCCTATTTCCTCGGCTAATTTGGTCATAACGGCAAGACGTGCAGTTCGGATACGTAAGGATGATAGAACATTAGCACTCATCATTCGCATTCGTGGCCCTGATGAATAAGACCTGCCATCGATGTCACGCTGTAAAAACCCCTCAGCTTCTAGGGTCGCGAACAATCGGTGGATCGTAGGTTTAGGCAAGCCAAGATGCAGGTTTACTTCGGTAGGTGTCATCGGAACGCCCGCTTTTGCAACCTCTTCCAGTGTAAATAATAGGCGCAAATTGGGCGGTATTGTATCTGTGGTTATTTCTGAATAGGTTGCTTTCATATTAATATCTCCGTTTTAGGCTCCACTATTTGTTAAAAACATTGTGGATAAACTAGGTATTAGTGCCACCATAAACCAAACAATTAAAAGCGATACCAAATACATTGAACTATATCTAAGTAACCGGAAATATGGAACCCCAGTTACCCCACTTGCAACATATAAATTAAGGCCATAGGGCGGGGTAATAAACCCAATTGATGCTCCTACAAGGAAAATTACGGCAAAGTTGGATTGGGTCTACACCAACGGAATGGGCAATCGGTGCTAATATAATCGTTACTGGTAGGCTTTCTAAAATCATCCCAGCGACAAATACGATGGCCATAGCAGTGAATAGGACTGCATAATAGCCGCCCATCCCAGTTACAAAATCCCCAATGACTTGCTGGGCGCCTAACAAAGACAATATTTGTTGCATTACGACTGATATAGCGATCAAAGGGGCTAGGATGCCAGTAATTTGAGCTGAACGCATGGTGATTGCGGGAATTTCGGAGATTTTAAAACCTTCGATCACCAGCATTTCCTGATAGCTTTTATCATCAATATTACGATCATGGCCTTTGGCCATTTCGGGGTGGAGCATTGAGCCGATGGTTGCCGTTGTTTCACGTTTTAAAACTTATGATTTGGCAACATGCGATAGCAGCAAGCAATATATGAAAATTATTTTATCATTGCCTGCAATGAAAGATTGGTATAATGCCGCATTACAAGAAAAATGGGTGATCGCCGAAGATGAAATATAATATTTGCAATTTTTAATATTCATATGACCTTAGGCTCAGAAAATTATAGAAGAATGACTGTGAGGCAAGATAAAAACAGCAAATTCAGACCGACAGGCCAAGAAATAGTTTATTTAAAATAAAATATCAGGCGAGATTTGAATTAATATATTTGGATTTGTTTCTTCCTGATCTAGTATATTTTTAGATAAAAATACTACTGGACTATAATATTGTATTTATACCATATATTATTTATAAATGGATTAATTAAAGAGCATTAATATAGGTATAACAGATAATGTTTATGACAAATATATTTAGCAGGTTTAAAAAAAAGAAACTAAGAAAAACAACAGGAGGTAAAATCAATACCATATTAACGGCGGCAAAAATCACAACATTTTTAGATGTTGGCGCAAATATAGGGCAAACTTACGATAAATTACGTTCATCAGGATTCACAGGTAAAATTATATCTTTTGAACCCGTTCCATCAGCCCATAAAATTATAACTGATAAATCACAAAATGACCCGTTATGGATTATAACGCCGCGCATGGCATTGGGGTCTGAAAATACCGAAGCTAAATTAAATATCAGCCAAAATACTGATATGAGCAGCCTGCTTAATCCTTCAAATGACTTACTTAAGGCGCTGCCAAAGACCAATATTATTGATAAGGTAATGACCGATATTCGGACATTAGATAGCCTATATGATGATTATTGCAGCCCAAACGACAATATATTCCTTAAAATGGATACGCAGGGGTTTGAACGTGAAGTTTTAAATGGTGCTGCTAATTCCATTAAGAAAATAAAAGGAATTCAAATGGAACTATCTTTATTTTCTTTATATGAAGGTGAAGAAACATATCTTGGTTTTCTTAATGATCTTCATCAATGGGGATTTTCACCTAAAATGATCATAGAAACTAATTTTTCATACCCGCTAAAAAAACAGTTACAAATAGATGTGATATTTATTAAAGATTGATAAATAAACCCTATTATTATAAATCTGATTTAACTTCGAAATGCAGCCATTTTATGAATGCTGCGACTTTTGCTATATCTTTGCGATTATTTGAACAAACAATATAATAGGCAAAATCAATCGCCAATGCCCCTAAAAATAATAGTTTTTTATTATGGTTAAGATTGCTTCTAAATTATATTATCTTAAATATATACTAACCGATAAAGTTTTCTATTTTTTCTGCGTCATAGCCAGATGAGGCATCAAATAATTGGCGAGAATAAGAAGTTTTTAATTTCCTAATAACTAAATCATCGATAGATGCAATCTCTAGTATCTTGCCATTTTTCATAATTACAACTTTTTCGCACATTTGTGCAACAACGGCAAGATCATGGCTTACCATAATATATGTTAGGCCTAGCTCACGGCGCAACCTATTAAGAAGATTCAAAATTTCAGCTTGGATTGACACATCTAATGCCGAAGTTGGCTCGTCCAACAAAATTATTTTTGGTTCTAAAATTAATGCACGCGCAATAGCTACGCGTTGTCTTTGCCCGCCAGATAATTGATGTGGAAAGCGAAATCTATAGCTATTATCTAATCCTACTTGATCCAATATAGTAATGATTCGTTGTTCAATATTATCTAATTTATGAACAACTAAAGGTTCAGATAAAATTTTATCAATTGTATGGCGCGGGTGTAAAGAGCCAAAAGGGTCTTGAAAAACCATTTGAACCAAACGGTAAAATGACTTATCTCTTTTTTGATCAAGAAGTTTGTCATTGACTATAATGTTGCCTGATAAATCATCGACTAATCCTGTGATTGCACGTAGAATAGTTGACTTTCCAGACCCAGATTCACCGACTAAACCAATGCTTCCATTTTTGGGAACATCAAAAGAAACATCATTTAAAACATGATTATCACCAAACCAAACATTTAATTTTTCTATTTTTATCGACATACTGTTATTTCTTCCATGCTGCATCACGTTTTAATACATGAAGATCCTGTCCACGACGTTCAAAAGTTGGTAAACAATCCAACAAACCGCGCGTGTAAGCATGTTTTGCTTTATCCAATTCAGAGGCTTTAAGATCTTCTACAATTTTTCCCTCATACATAACTAAAACCCTGTCACAAAAAGAAGATACCAAGGTTAAATCATGGCTAATAAAAATTAAAGCCATCCCTTGTTCTTTGACTAATTTATCTAATATTGCTAGTGATGGATACAACGGGTCATGGCAACATACGATATAAAGCTTTTTAGAAGGAGCACAGCGTATGTACAGTTCAAATCTGACCTGCGCCCTTTAAATTAGTCCATTTATAAGTAGAGTCTTTCTCAACAGGAGGAAGATCAGAATGAAACGTAGTAGATTTAACGAAGAACAGATTATTCGTATATTAAAAGAGCAGGAATCTGGCATTACCACCGCAGATCTTTGCCGCAGACACGGAATTGCAGAAAGTACATTTTACAAGTGGAAGTCAAAATATGGCGGCATGGAAGTCAGTGATGCTAAACGATTAAAATTGCTTGAAGATGAAAACCGCCGTTTAAAATCTTTGCTGGCGGATGCCCATTTGGATATTTCGATGTTGAAAGATGTGAATGCAAAAAAATGGTAACGCCCGCTGGCAAGCGAGATGCTGTCACTCACCTTCGAACAAATTTTATGGTGAGTGAGCGGCGGGCGTGTTTAATGCTTAACGTGGAATGATCTTTAATCCGGTACCAATCCGTACGACCCAATGATGCGGTATTACGCAGCAGATTACGCGAATTATCGCATTTACGTAAACGCTTTGGCTATCGCCGTCTGCATATTTTATTGGCACGTGAGGGTTATCACCTTAACCATAAGAAGCTTCGGCGTTTGTATAAAGAAGAAGGTTTGGCAGTTCGCAAACGGAATGGTCGCAAGCGTGCTATTGGCACAAGATCACCGATTGCAGTGCCTTCTAAGGTCAACGAACGCTGGTCGCTTGATTTTGTCAGTGATAGTTTTATGGATGGCAGGCGTTTTAGAATGTTATGTGTTGTTGATGATAGCAGCCGAGAATGTTTGGCACTGGTGGCTGATACATCGATCGGTGGTCATCGTTTGTCCCGTGAGTTAGATAACATAATAGCAATACGTGGCAAGCCAGATACAATAGTCAGCGATAACGGCACGGAAATGACATCAAATGCCCTACTAAAATGGCAAGGCGACATGGGCATCAATTGGCATTACATCGCACCAGGCAAGCCGATGTAAAACGGGTTTGTGGAAAGCTTCAATGGTAAATTACGTGATGAATGTTTAAATGAAACACTGTTTGAAGACCTTCATCATGTTCGTAAGATATTAGCAGATTGGCGCGATGATTATAATCATGTAAGGCCGCACTCAGCCTTGGATGGGCAAAGCCCAATACAAGCTTTGCAAAATAAAAACGACCAACCATTATGGGGGCATGCCCCCATAATGGTTGCAAATGATCAAATAATTGATAAAAACTTAACTAAAGGACTCTACGGCTAACTGGTACAAAGTTGGGGCGCAGGTCACTAAAATAGGGTAGCCACATCATAGTACGTATTTTTTTGCGCTATGTTTAGGCAATTAAAACTGAAACATTGTTTGCAGCTAAAGTTTCGGTGAGTTCAAGTGATGGCTTTGTGTTAGTTACGAGGGTTTTAATTTCATTAAAGCCGCAAGTTTCGACTAGTGCTTTTCTTTCAAACTTAGAGTTGTCAGCGGCTACAATTGTGTGGTCCGCTCTACTAATGAGTACCCGCAACAATTCCGCCTCGTAGGGTGTTTGGGCCATCAAACCTCGCTCATGATGAAGTGCTGCAACTGATAATATAGCATATTGAACATCAAATTGATTAAATACTTTTAGGGCTCGTGTTCCAAATGCTGCTGCATCATGACTACGCAATTCCATGCCAGCCATAAATACTTTGTTACTAGGGTTGAGTACTAAAATGCTAGCAATTTGGACAGAATTAGTTATGACGGTTAAATCATGTTTATCTTGGAGTGCCTGAGCGATATATGTTGTCGTTGAGCCTGCGTCAAACATGATCGAATCGCCGTCATTAATTAGTTCAGCTGTTTTTTGAGCGATCCGCTGCTTCTCTTCTTGTTTGTCATGCATCCGGCGGTGGAAAGGTGCTTCCAAAAGACGATCTGGGGCCACAATGGCACCGTGAACCTTTTTGACCAGCCCTTGCTCCACTAAAGGGATCACGCTACGCCTGATCGTTTGATCTGTCACGTTTAGCATTTCTGCTAATTCGCCAGTCGTCACTGAACCGCGTAAGCGCACAGTATTTAAAATTTGGCTTTCTCTTTTAGACGCATGCATTATTGTGCCCTCTTTTTACAACATAATTAATCGTATTGCCATCTTCATTATGGTCATAATCCGTATTGTTTATCATAAATTTTCTAAAACTTAAATAATCACAGCCTGACATATTACTATTTGATATGAATCTGTAAAAAAATAATCATTATAAGAATCACTAAATATCGTGAAATCCGTATAGGAAGAACAAATTTTATGATTAGTTGAACGCATACATTTTTCACATTGCGATTTAACTATATCACCAACATATTTATCTTTTTCATATTCTGTTTTATTCATAGAATTTCCTAAAATATAATAGTTTATTCGATTAAATATAGATGGTTTAAATATTTATTATTTAAACTTTCGAAACATGCTGGTTTGATCAAATAATGTTTCTAATGTCTTCATGCGGTCTTTTGTTTCACCCCAAGTATCGGTTTCAACTGCTGCAATAATGGCTTCTATAATGAAAATTGTTACTACTGATGAATCCCACGCTGATGGTACTTCTATACGCGAATGAAAACTGTGTTTTGAATGATTTGCGGCGGGTGATCCCCATTGATCGGTGAATAATATGATAATAACGCCTTTTTCCGTAGCAATTTCTGCTAAACGTAAGATGTCATGTTCATATCTGCGAATGTCAAAGACAACTAAAATATCACCTTTTTCCATATTTAATACATAATGCGGCCATGTATTTGAATTGGACGCAACCAATGTTAGGCCTTTTCTTATTACTTGCATATGAGTGAAAAAATAATCGGCTAATGACCTTGTGATACGCCCACCTACCACATGCACAGCCCGGTTCTTATCTTTTAGAAGGTCAATCACCGCGCTAAATTCATCGGTATCAATTTGTTTCAAAGTTTGATGCATATTTTCCATTACCGCATCGGCAAAGCGATTTAAAATATGGGTATCTGGGGCATTTTTTGCCCAACGGTCATGTTTATTGATTGGGTTGGAGATGGTGGCTTCTAATTCTTCGCGTAGGGCCGATTGCATATGGGGAAAACCTTTAAAGCCAAGCTTTTTTGACATGCGTACAACTGTGGGCGTAGAAACTTTGGCTGCTTTTGCTGCTGAAGTTATGCTATTTAAACCAAGCATCGGATAATTTTCAAACAAGGCATTTGCTAACTGACGTTCAGCCCGTGTTAGCGTCTGAAATTTTTTTCTAATGCGCTCTGCAACAGTAAATTTTTGCTCGAATGACATATGATGATACTCCATAATTGGATATTATTTTTAATATTATAACTTAATATGAAAATATTACGATAGTTTTATTAGTTCTGAAATAATATTTTCAGAAAAGCATTGACTAAATAAAAAATTCTGAAATAATCATTTCAAAAATATTGTTTAAAGAAAATATATAGACATAAAATTGGGAGAATATATATTGTCGTTATATGATCAATCAAGCAAATTTGATAAACGGTCAGAAAAGATGGTTGAAATTATCAACCCCGATGCTACAAGTGATGTTTTGTTAATATGCGAACATGCGTCCAATCATATACCATCTAAATTTAATGGTCTTGGGTTAAGCGAAGAAACAATTAACAGTCATGCCGCATGGGATATTGGTGCATTTTACGTTGCTAAAATAATGTCAAAATTGCTGGATGCCACAGTGATTGCACCAAGATTTTCACGATTATTATATGACTGTAATCGCCCACCTAGCTCGCCTACGGCAATGCCAGTAAAAAGTGAAATTTATGATATATCGGGCAATGTCAATTTATCCAAAGTTGAAAAAAATAGACGCGTAAAAGAATTTTATTTGCCTTATTCTAACGCGCTTAATAATTTATTGTTTGAAAGAACTGAAGCTTCTCGCCTGCCGATTATTGTTACCATACATTCATTCACACCAACCTATCATGGGAAAAGGCGTGAAGTTGAGGTCGGTGTCATACATGATAAAGATTCAAGACTGGCGGAAATATTTTTAAAAATTTGTAAAGATGATAGCAATCTCATCTGCCAGGTGAATGCTCCATATGGGCAAGAAGACGGCGTAACCCATACTTTGTCTGAATATGCCGTCGCAAAGGGCCTGCACAATATAATGGTTGAAATAAAAAATGACCTGATAACAGAAGATAAAGGTCAATATGAAATGGCAGAATTTTTAGCTAGCTGCCTGAAGTTGGCATTGAAAAAAATATAATAATTTTATGAACAGATGGGAAAAATTATGAGCGGGATGATATGCCAAAAATCTTAAAAATATTTGTCCATTTTGTGGATTTAATAAATTATAAAATCGGCCGCGTTGTAATGTGGGGCATATTTGCCATGATTGGCGTGCTTTTATATTCTTCTATTACTAAGACCTTCTTATTGCCATCGCTTTGGACATTGGAAACAGCCCAATTTATGATGGTAGGCTATTATATGTTAGGCGGGGCTTATTCGTTACAGCTTAATGCCCATGTGCGTATGGATTTGCTTTATGGCAGCTTGTCTGAACGAAAAAAGACATGGTTTGATACCGTTACTATTTTATTTATGATTTTTTATCTGGCGATTCTTTTATATGGCGGTATTTCCAGCACAAGCTATGCCCTTCAATATGGCGAGCGAAGCTATTCATCATGGCGGCCTTATATGGCACCAGTTAAAATATTCATGTGCATCGGTATCTTGATGATGCTATTGCAAGCCATCTCCAGCTTCATAAAAGATGTGGCTAAATTGCGTGGAGAGGAAATGTAAATGAGCTATGAATTAATTGCTTTATTAATGTTTGCATCGATGATGCTATCTTTGATGACGGGTCAACGTGTTTTTGTCGCGATTGGTATTGTTGGCGTTGTTGCCTCGCTTGTTTTATGGGGTACTGGTGGTTCAGAAATTGGTTTTTCTGCCGCTATGAAATTAATGAAATGGTATCCGCTATTAACATTACCTTTATTTATTTTTATGGGTTATATGCTGTCGGAATCTGGCATTGCCGATGATCTATATAAAATGTTCCATGTATGGATGGGGCCTATTCATGGCGGGCTTGCAATCGGCACTATTCTATTAATGGTAGTAATTTCTGCTATGAATGGTTTAAGTGTTGCCGGCATGGCGATTGGGGCAACTAATGCCATGCCTGAACTTTTAAAACGCGGCTATGATAAAATAATGGTAACGGGGGTTATTCAGGCTGGCAGCTCGCTTGGTATTTTAGTTCCGCCAAGCGTGGTCATGGTGCTTTATGCCATGATTGCAAGACAACCCGTTGGCAAGCTTTGGCTTGCAGGCGTTTTTCCCGGCTTGATGATGGCGGCATTATTTATTATCTATATCGTTGTTCGTTGTAAATTAAACCCAAGTCTTGGGCCAGTCTTATCGAAAGAAGAACGCGCTGAAGTAACTTTTATTGAGAAATTAAAATTGCTTCAGGCTGGAATTATCCCCTTGGTAATTTTCTTCTCTATGACGGGATTATTTCTGATGGGATATACGTCATTGGTTGAAAGTTCAGCCGTAGGCGCGGTTGCATCAACAATAGCGGCAATCGCCAAACGCAGGTTAACAAAAGAAGTATTGGAAAATACTGTCCGTAAAACACTCGCTATTAGCTGTATGTTTATGTGGATTATTTTGGCAGCTTTAATTTTCGGGGCTGTATTTGACGGTCTTGGCGCGGTCAAAGCTATCGAAGGATTTTTTGTCGGACAGCTAGGGCTTGGTCCTTGGGGTGTTTTAATTTTGATGCAGATTTCTTTTTTAATCATGGGTACATTCATGGATGATACGGCAATGCTTGTTATTGTCGCACCGCTATATGTGCCATTGGTGGGCTATCTTGGTTTTGATCTTATTTGGTATGGCGTGCTTTATACTATTACCAGCCAGATCGCTTATATGACACCGCCATTTGGTTATAATTTATTTTTAATGCGGGCGATGGCACCGCCTGAAATTAGCCTGCGCGATATTTACCAATCGATCGTGCCATTCGTTGGTGTGATGCTATTGGCCCTGTTATTGGTGATGTATTTCCCACAAATAGCCCTTTGGCTACCGGAAATGCACTATGCCAGATAAAGATCCAGTGGCATGAAACAATAACAACACTCTTGAATTAAAAGAGGATCAATTAGTTATCGATTAGATTTGTTAAATATAATTATAACCGAGGAGATTAAATATAATGACTAAAATAATTAAAAATAACAGACGCGATTTTATTAAAAAAGCAGGGCTTGTAACCGCTGCCGCTGCTGGTGCAGCAACATTAAGCGCACCTGCTGTTGCTAAAAAGGCCCTAATTAAATGGCGGTTACAAACATATGCGGGTGCTTCTCTTGGCGAACATGTGATTAAACCTGCAATCGATGATTTTAATAAGGTTGCCAATGGCGAGATGGAAATTGAGCTATTTTATGCTGATCAATTAGTGCCAACGGGCGAGCTTTTCCGTGCTATGCAAAATGGCACAATCGATATGGTGCAAAGCGATGATGATAGCATTGCCGCACCAGTTGATGTGGCAAAATTTGGTGGATATTTCCCATTCGCAACACGTTATAGCCTTGATATACCTGTATTGTTTAACCAATGGGGTTTAAATGAAATTTGGGATGAAGCCTATGGTGAAATAGAAGGGGTTAAATGGCTAAGTGCTGGGGCTTGGGATCCATGCCATTTTGCAACTGTTGATCCAATTCATAGTTTGGCAGACCTTAAAGGAAAACGCATCTTTACTTTTCCAACAGCGGGTCGTTTCCTAAGTCGCTTTGGCGTTGTTCCGGTAACTCTTCCTTGGGAAGATATTGAGGTAGCAGTTCAAACTGGCGAACTCGACGGAATTGCATGGTCTGGCATCACCGAAGATTATACTGTTGGCTGGGCTGATGTAACTAATTACTTCCTGACAAATAATATTTCTGGTGCTTGGTGTGGATCATTTTTTGCTAATGAAGATCGTTATAATGAACTTCCAGATCATTTGCGGAAATTATTAGATCTTTGCATGGATAGCTCTCATTATTATCGTCAACATTGGTATTGGGGTGGCGAAGCCAAGCTTCGGACGCAAGGCACAAAAATGAAGCTTACTTCTATTCCAGATGAAGAATGGAAAACAGTAGAAGTTGAGGCACTTAAATTTTGGGAAGAAATCGCAGAAGAAAGCGATCGTTCGCGTCGTGTCGTTGAAATTTTTAAGGCCTATAATGAAACAATGAATAAAGCTGGTGCACCTTATCGATATTAAGCCGTAAACTAGGTTTTCCTAGTTTATATTTAGTTGATAGCTTTGGAATTGCAATATTCCGAAGCTATCTTTATTCCTGAGATTTAAGTATGAAAGATTTTATAATGCCGGGAAATTTAACCTTTGATGATTTAAAATCGCGGGTGGCAACTGGTGAAATTGATACGGTCTTGTCGGTTTTAGTCGATATGCAGGGGCGTTTGATGGGCAAGCGTTTTCACGCAGAATTTTTTATCGAAAGCGCATGGCAAGAAACCCATAGCTGTAATTATTTGCTGGCAACAGATATGGAGATGGAGCCTGTTGCGGGTTATAAATCCACCAGTTGGGAGGCAGGTTATGGCGATTATGTTATGAAGCCAGATATGGCGACATTGCGCGTCATTCCTTGGCTTGAAGGGACGGCGATGGTTCTATGTGATGTCTTAGATCATGCAACCAACAAGCCAGTGCCACATTCGCCGCGTGCGATTTTAAAAAAGCAAATTGCAAGGCTTGCCCATATGGGTATTAAGCCGATGATGGCGACGGAGTTAGAATTTTTCTTGTTTCAGGAATCATTTGAAGAATTACATGCCAAGGGTTACAGCGGCATGACACCGATCAGCCCATATAACGAAGATTATCATATATTTCAAACCACCAAGGAAGAAAATGTTATCCGTGCCATGCGTAATGGTATTCGCGCGGCGGGTATTCCTGTTGAATGTTCCAAGGGGGAGGCGGCGGCTGGTCAAGAAGAAATTAACGTTAAATATTCCGATGCATTGGATACGGCCGATAATCATGTGATTACTAAAAATGGCTGCAAGGAAATCGCATGGTCAAAAGGTCGTGCGATTACATTTCTGGCTAAATGGAATATGGATGCATCTGGCAGTTCGTCCCATATTCATCAATCGCTTTGGTCGTTGGATGGTAAAAAATCTTTATTTCAAGATTCCGATGGTAAATATGGCATGTCTGATTTGATGCGAAATTATATGGCGGGTCTGCTTACATATGCGTCGGAGATCACGTGTTTTCTTGCCCCATATATTAACAGCTATAAACGATTTGCCGAAGGCCCATTTGCGCCGACTAAGGCCATATGGTCAAAGGATAATCGCACCGCTGGCTATCGCTTATGTGGTGATAATAGCAGCGCAATTCGGGTCGAATGTCGGGTTGGTGGGTCTGATCTTAATCCATATTTGGCGATGGCGGCCTTGATCGCCGCTGGTATTTACGGCATTGAAAATAAGTTAGAGTTAGAAGAAGAATTTAAGGGCGATGCCTATAATGATACGGCGGCACGCGCCATTCCACAAACATTACGAGAAGCCACCGTTGCATTGGATCAATCAAAAATGTTACGTGCCGCCATGGGCGACGATGTGATCGATCATTATGTTCATGCGGCGCGTGTTGAACAAGCAGAATTTGATCGGCGCGTTACCGATTGGGAAGTTAATCGCGGCTTTGAACGCGCATAATATAGAAATATATAAATAAGAGTATTTAAAATGAATAAAATGATACAATGTATATCACCAATTGATGGTTCTTTATATGCAGAACGTCCTGTGGCAAGCGAAAAAGATGCTGTTACCGCCATAAAATGCGCCAAAGCGGCACAAAAAAAATGGGCAGCAAGGTCAATATCAGAACGGATTGATCTGGTGCGTGCTGGCGTTGCCCGTATTGGCGAATTAAATGATGAAATTGTCCCAGAAATCGCCCATATGATGGGCAGGCCAATTCGATATGGCGGCGAATTTGGTGGTTTTAATGAACGTGCTAGCCATATGGCAGATATTGCAGAAGAAGCATTAAAACCGATTATTATCGAAGATAGTGGTGAATTTAATCGCCGCATTGAATATATTCCGCATGGGGTTGTGCTTGTAATCGCCCCGTGGAATTATCCTTATATGACGGCAATTAATACGGTTGCCCCCGCCTTAATTGCGGGTAATGCCGTGATATTAAAACATGCGAGCCAAACTTTGCTTGTCGGTGAACGCATGGCGCAGGCTTTCCATGAGGCAGGAATTCCAAAAGATATATTTCAAAATATTTTTCTTGATCATGCGACAACTTCTAATTTAATTGCTGCTAATAACTTTGATTTTATTAATTTCACTGGATCTGTTGGTGGTGGTAAGGCGATGGAAAAAGCCGCCGCTGGTACTTTTACAGGTATTGGGTTTGAATTAGGCGGTAAAGATCCTGCTTATGTAATGGAAGATGCGGATTTGGACGCAGCGGTTGATACATTAATCGACGGCGCAATTTTTAATTCAGGCCAATGTTGTTGCGGCATTGAACGTATTTATGTGGATGAAAGCCTATATGATACGTTTGTTGCAAAGGCCGTTTCTATTGTATCGGGCTATAAACTTGGTAATCCGCTGGATAAGGCAACAACATTAGGGCCAATGGCGCATCAAAGATTTGCTGCGGAAGTTCGCGCCCAAACGGATGAAGCCATTGCTGCGGGTGCTATTGCAATGATCGATCCTATATTATTTCCCGAAGATGACGGCGGCGCATATTTAATGCCACAAATATTGACTAATGTTAATCATGATATGCGGGTAATGCGCGATGAAAGCTTTGGTCCTGTGGTTGGTATTATGAAAGTTAATAGCGATGTTGAGGCAATTTCCTTGATGAATGATAGTGTTTTTGGTCTAACGGCATCATTATGGACGAATGATATTGAACGCGCATCACATATTGGCGCAGAAATTGAGACAGGGACTGTGTTTATGAACAGGGCAGATTATCTCGACCCTGCTTTATGCTGGACTGGTTGCAAAGATACAGGGCGCGGCGGGGCATTGTCGATGATTGGTTTCCATAACCTGACGCGGCCTAAATCATATCATTTTAAAAAATTAAAATAAATAATTCCCAGATTAAGGATTAATATCATGAGTAAAATAATCACAGGAAATTGGGGCTTCCCGACAAGAATTTGGGCTGGTCCTGGGCGTATTTCAGAATTAGCGGCTGCTTGTGATGAACTTGGCATCAAACGTCCGTTATTTGTAACCGATGCAGGCTTGCGTGATTTGCCAATCGTTAAACAAGCAATGGATATTTTGACATCAAATGGTCTAGCCACAAGTCTTTATTCCGATGTGCGTGGTAATCCTGTTGCCAAAAATATTGATGGCGGTATCGCTGCTTATAAATCACATGATGCAGATGGTGTCGTAGCATTTGGTGGTGGCAGTGGGCTTGATGTGGGTAAAGCCATTGCCTTTATGGTTGGTCAAACCCGCCCTATTTGGGATTTTGAAGATATTGATGATTGGTGGACGCGGGCAAATGCGGATGCGATTGCCCCGATTATTGCTGTGCCAACAACGGCAGGCACGGGTTCTGAAGTCGGGCGAGCCAGTGTGGTTACTCATTCAGAAACCCATGCGAAAAAAATAATATTTCATCCTAAAATGTTACCAAGCATCGTTATTTCCGACCCTGAATTAACGGTTGGATTACCAGCCCATATCACCGCCGCCACAGGGCTTGACGCTTATATTCATTGTTTCGAGGCTTATTGCGCCCCCGGTTACCACCCAATGGCCGATGGTATCGCACTTGAAGGAATGCGCCTTTGTAAGCTCGCATTGCCGCGTGCCTATAAGGATGGCGGCGATATTACTGCCCGTGCCGATATGTTATCAGCGGCAAGCATGGGTGCAACGGCTTTTCAAAAAGGCCTCGGCGGTATACATGCAATTTCCCATGCGGTTGGTGCGACATATGACAGCCATCATGGCCTAACCAATGCAATTATTCTGCCTTATATGATGAAAATTAACCAACCAGTGATTTTTGAACGCATGGAGCTATTGGCGCGCGTGCTTGATTTGCCGGGCAAGGGTTTTATTGCGGTGATGGATTGGACATTAAAATTCCGTGATGATCTTGGCATTCAAAATAGCCTTAGTGAAATAAATATCGCCGATGATCGTGCCGATTATATTGGCGAACTTTCAGAACGAGACCCATCAGCCAGCAGCAATCCACAAAAACTAACCGCAAGTCAATATGCTGCGGTGTTTAAATCTGCTGTTCATGGAAAATTAGGGTAGGGGATTATTATGAACGAAGCACCGTCAAATCTTGTGATGGAGAGTTGCTTGGCTGTTGCACGTGAAGCCGCGGTAGAAGCTGCCAAAGTAAGTATGAAATATTTTGATGAGCTTTTTGACGTGGAATTCAAAAGTGATGAATCTCCTGTAACTATTGCAGATCGTGAAACTGAAACCGTTTTGAGAAAATTACTTAATAGCTCTTATCCAGAATATGGCATCTTTGGTGAAGAACATGGTTGTGAAAATATTGACGCAGATTTTGTCTGGGTTATTGATCCCATTGATGGCACAAAATCGTTCATTAGTGGGATCCCCTTGTTTGGTATGTTGATTAGTCTGACCTACAAGACAAACCCAATTCTTAGTTTAATTCATATGCCTGCACTAAATGAGACTTATGAAGCTGTGCTTGGGAAAAAGGCTATTAACCAAAAAGGTCAAATTCTAGAAGTTCGGAAATGCAACGCGTTAAGTGAGGCAATCTGTTTTGTTGGTGAGGCCGATAAGATGTTTGCATATAGCAAAGGGTTATACGAAAAACTTGCTGAGGCCACCAAGCTGACTCGATTTAATTATGATTGCTATCCATACACTCAGTTGGCTAAAGGGAAGATCGATATGGTGATTGAATGTAATTTAAAACCATATGATTTTTGCGCACTTGTTCCCGTGGTCGAAGGCGCTGGTGGCACAATTACAGATTGGTCGGGAAATCGACTAACCATAGATTCCCCTGGCGATGTTCTGGCTTGTGGCGATGCCAGTTTACACAAAAAAGCTTTGGCGCTTATCGCACAGTGGCGGGAGGAATAAAATAAATTTATTTAAATATTATGTAAAAAAAATTTTATATTAAATCTTATTTTGTTTTAAGTAAATTTATTGTAGATAAAGTTCAGGTTAATTAGAATGTATATTGATCTGTCTATTTGCTAAATCCATTCTGGTTTAGTTATAAAAAACTTCGATATATTCAAATATAGCTTGTTTTGCCTGCTGTTGATTTCAAATTTATGGTGATGCGTTAATTCAGCTTTAATTATATGGAAAAAGCTCTCAGCCACCGCATTATTCCAACAATTTCCTTGTTCTACTCATGCTTTGAATAATGTCATTATCTTTCAATATGTTACGATGCCTATCTGATGCATATTGGCTGTCTCTATCAGTATGCCAAATCAAGTTTTCCGCTGGTTTACGCTTCCAAATAGCCATCAATAAAGCACCAAACCCCGAGCAACAAAGTTGCGACGACGCGTTTGCGTAATATAAAAAAAATGTGAACACGCGAAGCGAAAGCTTAGTGCAACGCTAATGCTTCCTAAAAACTATTATTTTTAAGGAGCATTGCCGAACCAATTGACATACTTATCATGCAATATATTATATGTTGGTGGTATCCTCTCGCATATTGTCATCGGCATCATATTAGGGCATCTTGATACCAATACAGCCATCCATGTATACATCTATAAGAGCCAAAGTGCTGATATTTTGATTTTACTAGGATTAGCATTAAAAATATTTTCAGATTTAACCCTGTATTTTTTTGCTTCAAAAAAACCAAATTGGTTAAAACTTAAGCTAGCAATGAATGCATTTTTAGCAACCAATGCATTTGTATTTTTAGTACCAATGATGCCCGATTTGTTATAATTAGCAAAAGACTCATTGCCGAGTTAACATGCCAGTCAAGCTTTTAATAATAAAGCACAAATCGAAATGTATATTGGTATGAGAAATGTCATCCCACTTATCCTTGAATTAATACTAGGATCTTTCAAGCCCAAAATAGGTAAAAAAGAGAAATAATCAATGCAAAAAGACATGGTGGCGCGAGTGATTTATGATAGGGTTTACTGTCCTAAAGTTGGCATGGAAAGGTGATGTGGAAAATCGGATAAAAAACTGTGAGATTAAATCACAATCTAAGCCATTAATATATAATCATATTTTAAAAAATATGGCGACCCCTACGGGATTCGAACCCGTGTTGCCGCCGTGAAAGGGCAGTGTCCTAGGCCTCTAGACGAAGGGGTCGTATGAGGCAAGTTAGCAATATCTAGGCGTTATTAGACAAAATAAATGTCAGTTGCAAGGCTAAAATTACAAAAATCATATATAGTTTTATGACTTAAATACGGCTTGCCAGCCATATGGCAAATTTTGAACCTTTTTTTACCATTGCGACTATTAATGGATATGCTATCGCTTGTTCTGCGCCATTTTCATAACCTATGTTACGATGTTCTATTTCTTCAAGCCTGAAAATTTCGATCTGATCTTTTAACTCTTCTTCGGTTTTAAGCTTATCTAAATGTTGATATTGTTCGCTATAATGTTCGTCGATAACTTCTTCAACCGCGACCGTACATGCCATTGCCGCCTTGTCGCTAATTAATGCGGTGGCTGCACCAAGTGCAAATCCTGCCACATGCCAAATTGGCATTAATGCGGTTGGTCGTACGCGGCGTTTTATCAATTGGCTGGCAAAATATTCAAGATGTACCTGTTCTTGTTCGGCCATATGGCGCAATATATCGCCCTTATCACCATTGCCTAACACCGCAATTTGACCTTGATAAATTCGCTTTGCGCCATATTCGCCCGCATGATTAACCCGCATCATTCGTGCCATATTATCTTTATGGTTTAAATCACCCGGCAAAAACCGTGGTTTATTCATTGTTTTGTCTGTTGTTTTATTAACCATTCAAATCACCAATTTTAAATTATCTAACTTTAAATTATCAAATTATAAATTACTTATCACGAAACATTTTTATAACTATAACAATTGTTAGCACGCTAAATATTATAGATATAATAGCATTATATCCCGCCATTGATACCCCAAATAATGACCATGCAATATCATCACATCTGATGACGGGTGCGGTCATTATTGCAGCTTTCAAATCCAATAATGTATTTGGCATGGCGGAATTTATGCTGCAACTGCTAAACCCTTGCCACCAATGCTGTTCAACCCCCACGTGGAAAACTGCCAATGCTGCGCTAATCATTAAAATTATCATTGCCATTATTATTAGAATATTTACCAAATGCAAATGGCGTTTATATATAATGCCAAGCGAACAAATGCCAATTAATAATAACCATGGAATGCGTTGATATAAACATAATTCACATGGGTATAAACCCATAATAAATTCAAAGAAATATGCCCCGCCTAAAATTGATATGGCAAGCATTAATAATAATTTTAAAATATATTTATTATATTGCTGTAATAGTGACATTTATTTTAATACCCTAAAATTAATTTTAAATAAATTTAATAACCGCAAAGCCACCAGCCAAAAACATAAAGAATAAAATAGATATTTTACCAAAATGCCTTTCAATGAACGATCTTATTGGCTTGCCATAGTACCATAATAATATGGCAAGCAGAAAAAACCTAATGCCGCGCCCTATAAATGATATTGCCATGAAATTTATGAAATCCATATGCGCCGCACCGCTGGCGATGGTAATGACTTTATATGGTATTGGGGTAAATGCGCCGATGGCGACTATCCATTCACCCCATTGATTATACCAGCTTTGAAAGATATTATATCTATCGCCATAGCCATAAAATTCAATGATGCTGCTGCCGATGGTTTCATATAGACCGAAACCAAGCAAATAGCCCACAGCCCCGCCCGCGACCGAGGAAAATACAGCAATGAATGCGATTTTAAATGCTTGTGTGCGCGCTGCTAATATCATTGGGATCATCATGATATCTTGTGGTATGGGGAAAAATATACTTTCACAAAATGCTAGCATAGCCAGCCACCATATGGCATGTGGGTGGGCTGCGAGATCTATCACCCAATCATATAGCCTGCGTAAATAGCCATTAAATATATAAAGCAATTTCATAAATCGTAACATTCACTTAAAGTATAAAAATTTATTTTATTAGATATATTATTATAAAATAACAGCTAAAGCCAAGCTTGCAATGAATTATATCTGAATATTATTCTATTATAACCACTGAAAACTTGTATTTTTTATGTTAATAAGTTACTAAGATAGCGATTATTTCGCAGTTGCACAGCATTGCAACGATTAACTGATAAGGAATTTAAAAAATGGCTCGTAATAAAATTGTGCTTGTAGGCGCAGGCAATATCGGTGGCACATTAGCCGTATTAGCAGGCTTAAAAGAATTAGGCGATGTTGTGTTATTTGATATTGCTGAAGGCATACCGCAGGGCAAAGCCCTTGATATCGCCGAAGCTGCACCAGTTGAAGGCTTTGATGCTAAAATAAGTGGCAGTAATGATTATGCCGATATTAAAGATGCTGATGTAGTTATTGTTACCGCTGGTATTGCCAGAAAACCGGGCATGAGCCGTGATGATCTTATTGGTATTAATACCTCGGTAATGAAATCAGTTGGTGCGGGTATTAAAAATAATTGCCCTGATGCCTTTGTTATTTGCATAACAAATCCGCTTGATGTGATGGTTGGCGTTCTTCAACGCGCGTCTGGTCTACCAGCGAATAAAGTTGTTGGTATGGCTGGTGTTCTTGACAGTGCACGTTTCCGTTGTTTCCTCGCCGAAGAATTTAATGTATCGGTCGAAGATGTTACGGCATTTGTTTTAGGTGGGCATGGCGATACCATGGTGCCATTGATAAGATATTCTGCTGTTGGCGGTATTCCTGTACCTGATTTAATCGATATGGGTTGGTCGACACAGGAAAAAATAGATAAAATAATACAGCGCACGAGAGATGGCGGCGCCGAAATTGTCGGCCTGCTTAAAACTGGATCTGCATTTTATGCCCCTGCATCAAGTGCCATTGAAATGGCCGATGCATATTTAAAAGATAAACGTAAATTATTACCATGTGCGGCGCATTGTTCAGGCGAATATGGCCTTAATGATCTTTATGTCGGTGTTCCTTGTATCATTGGTAAAAATGGTGTTGAAAAAATTGTTGAAATTAAGCTTAATGCTGAAGAACAAAAAATGCTCGATCATTCAATCGAGGCGGTTAACGCTTTGTATGAAATCGTTGCAAAATTAGAAGCTGAAAATTAAAATTATTTGCTATTTAAAAATCGGGGCAGGGCAGTTCTTGTCTTGATATTTAAATTATTATATTATTAACATGTAATTGTTATTAATAATTCTAAACTTGAAATTTCAGAAAGCCAGTAAACTATGAATATTCATGAATATCAGGCAAAAGAACTTTTACGTAAATTTGGCAGTGCCGTGCCAAATGGTAAAGTTGCTTATACTGTTGATGAAGCAGTCCAAGGTGCAAATCAGCTCGGTGGCCCAGTATGGGTTGTTAAATCACAAATTCACGCAGGCGGTCGCGGTGCAGGTCGTTTTAATGGCGGCGATCCTGATAAGGGCGGCGTTCGTGTCAGTACATCAATTGATGATGTGCGGGAAAATGCCAAGGCAATGCTTGGTCAGATACTTGTTACCAAACAAACTGGTGCTGCTGGCAAGCAAGTTAAACGGCTTTATATCGAAGAAGGTTGTGATATTGCCCGTGAAATGTATCTAAGCCTGTTGATTGACCGCGCCACATCACGGGTTATCATTATGGCCTCGACCGAAGGCGGTATGGAGATTGAAGAAGTCGCCGAAAAAACGCCTGAAAAAATAATTAAGTTAATTATTGACCCTGCAACGGGCATATCTTGTTTTCATTGTCGTAAGATTGCCTTTGCCCTTGGACTTGAAGGCGCGCAAATTAAATCGGCAACTAAATTCTTAATGGCAATGTATAAGGCATTCATTGATTTAGATGCCAGCATGGTTGAGATTAATCCATTGGTAGTAACAGGCAAAGGCGATGTTATTGCCCTTGATGCCAAAATGGATTTTGATGATAATGCCTTATTTCGTCATCCAGATATTTCCGATATGCGCGATCCCGATGAAGAAGACCCTGCGGAATTAGAAGCCGCCAAACATGAACTTAATTATATTAAGCTTGATGGCGCAATCGGTTGCATGGTTAATGGCGCAGGCCTTGCCATGGCGACCATGGATATTATTCAATTAAAAGGCGGCACACCCGCCAATTTCCTTGATGTTGGCGGCGGGGCCACTACTGAACGCGTTACCAAGGCCTTTAAAATTATTTTATCAGATCCCAATGTTGAGGGTATTTTAGTTAATATTTTTGGCGGCATAATGCGTTGTGATGTAATCGCCGAAGGCGTGGTTGGCGCGGCACGCGAAGTGTCATTACATGTGCCACTTGTGGTTCGCCTTGAAGGCACGAATGTCAAACAAGGTAAAAAAATCATGGCGGAAAGTGGCTTGCCAATTATTTCTGCTGATAATTTGTAAGATGCCGCCGAAAAAATTGTCGCGGCAGTGAAGGAGGCAAGCTAATGTCTGTACTTATTGGTCGTGATACAAAAGTAATTTGTCAGGGTTTTACTGGCGCACAAGGAACTTTTCATTCTGAACAAGCAATCGCCTATGGCACAAAAATGGTTGGTGGCGTAACGCCGGGCAAAGGCGGGACAAAACATCTTGATTTACCCGTTTATAATACGGTGCATGAAGCCGTTGATCGGACTGGTGCTAATGCCACTGTGATTTATGTGCCGCCACCCTTTGCTGCTGATGCAATTTTAGAAGCAATCGATGCGGAAATTGAATTAGCAGTTTGCATTACCGAGGGCATTCCCGTGATGGATATGGTCAAGGTCAAGCGCGCGCTTAGCGGTTCTAAGACTAGGTTAATCGGCCCGAACTGCCCTGGAATTATAACTCCTGATCAATGCAAAATTGGTATTATGCCGGGGCATATTCATCAACCAGGTAAAATTGGTGTAGTGTCAAGATCTGGCACATTGACTTATGAGGCGGTTGGTCAAACAACTGCGGTTGGTCTTGGTCAAACCACATGTATTGGTATTGGCGGCGACCCTGTTAATGGTACAAATTTTATTGATTGTCTGGAATTATTTTTGGCTGATGATGAAACATTGGGTATTATTATGATCGGCGAGATTGGCGGCACTGCGGAAGAAGAGGCAGCGCAATTCATCAAAGATAATAGCGTTAAAAAACCAGTTGTTGGTTTCATTGCGGGTACAACCGCGCCTCCGGGTAAGCGTATGGGGCATGCTGGTGCGATTGTTTCTGGTGGGCAAGGAACTGCGGAATCAAAGATTGAGGCAATGCGATCTGCGGGTATTACCGTATCGGAAAGCCCGTCCGCATTAGGGGCAACCATGCTAAAGGTTATGAATTCCTAGTTAATATTTTTAAAAGCCCGAAAAATTTTCGGGCTTTTTTTAATTAGTTAGCAATTTTCATTAAGGATGTGTAAAGTTTATTTTATGTATAGTTATAAAATTAGATAATTTTAAAAATTAAAAACATGACAGAAAACCGTTGGGGAGCATAATAATGAGCTATATTGGTGATACATCGCCTTTATTTCAAGCGAATGAAACATATATATCAGAATTATATGATCGTTATAAAAAAGACCCAAAATTAATTGAAGATGATTGGGCAGATTTTTTTGAAGCCTTAGGTCAAGATGAGCTTGATTTAATGGTCAATGATATCGGCCCAAGTTGGGGTAGTAGCCAAACCAAAATAATTGGCGGTAAAATCAGTCAAAAATCACTTTCAGATAGCTTTACCGATGATAAACAATATGGCACGCCATTAGAAGAAATTATGGCACAGTTAAAAAATGCTGCCATGCCTACGACTAATGCGGAACAAATACGCGAAGCAACGCTTGATTCTATTCGTGCCTTAATGCTTATTAGGGCCTATCGAATGCGCGGTCATATGCATGCAGATCTTGACCCATTGGGGTTGGAGCATCGTGATCACCATCCAGAACTTGATCCAGAAAAATATGGTTTTGAAGAAAAAGATTTTGATCGACCTATATTTATTAATTATTATTTAGGATTAGAAATTGCCAGTATTCGCGAGATAATAAATATTTGCAAACAAACATATTGCGGTTCAATTGGTGTCGAATTCCTGCATATTCAAGACCCAGATGAAAAATCTTGGATTCAAGAACGTATGGAAAGCAGTCGTAATCGCAATAGCTTTACCGATTTAGGGCGTAAAACTATTTTAGAACGCTTGACCCATGCCGATGTATTTGAAAATTATCTCGATAAGAAATACCGTGGCACTAAACGCTTTGGCCTTGATGGTGGTGAATCATTAGTGCCAATGTTAGAGCAAATATTTAAACGTGGTGCACAGCTTGGCTTGGAAGAAGTTGTGCTTGGCATGGCGCATCGCGGGCGGTTAAACTTATTGGCAAATGTCATGTGCAAGCCTTACCGCGCAATTTTTTCAGAATTTGCTGGTGCATCGGCAAACCCTGAATATGTGCAAGGTTCTGGTGATGTTAAATATCATCTGGGAACTTCATCAGATCGTGAATTTGATGGTAAAACTGTGCATTTATCGCTTGCCGCTAATCCTAGTCATCTTGAATGCGTTAATACGGTCGTGCTTGGCAAGGTTCGGGCAAAACAAGACCAGCGCGGCGATATGGAGCGAGAAAAAGTCATTGGTTTATTATTGCATGGCGATGCAGCATTCATTGGTCAGGGCATTGTTGCGGAAACATTTTTATTGTCGCAATTAAATGGTTATAAAACTGGTGGTACGATACATATTGCCATTAATAATCAAATTGGCTTTACTACGGCACCGGCACATTCAAGATCCTCACCATATTGTTCTGATATGGCTAAAACCATTGATGCGCCAGTATTCCATGTGAATGGCGATGACCCAGAAGCATGCGTGCATGTTGCAAGATTAGCTATTGAATATCGGCAAAAATTTAAAAAAGATGTGGTGATTGATATGTGGTGTTATCGTCGCCATGGTCATAATGAAGGCGATGAACCGATGTTCACCCAACCAGCCATGTATAAAGCCATTGCAAATCATCCGCGCACAAGACAAATATATGCGGAACGTTTGGAAAGAGAAGGCGCGTTAAAGCCAAATGAAGCACAAAAAATGACTGATGATTTCACTGCTTATTTGGATGAAGAATTTAACGCTAGTAAATCATATAAACCAAATAAAGCCGATTGGTTCGAAGGTAAATGGGCGGGGTTAGAGCTTGCTAGCGGTGAAGCAAGGCGCGGTGAAACTGGTGCTATTTCTGAATTATTACACGAAGTTGGTCATGTTATTTCTGAAATACCACAAAATTTTACTATTCATTCAAAATTAGCGCGACAGCTTAAAAATAAACGTAAAATGATTGAAACTGGAGAAGGTATCGATTGGGGGACAGCCGAAGCATTAGCATTTGGAACGTTGCTTTGTGAATCAACGCCAATTCGTTTGTCGGGTGAAGATTGTGAACGCGGTACATTTTCACAACGCCATTCGGTATTTGTTAATCAGGATAATGATAGTAAATATACACCGTTAAATAAAATAAAACTAGGCCAAGCTCAATTTGAAGTTATTGATAGCCCGTTATCTGAATTTGGCCTGCTTGGATTTGAATATGGTTATGCCAGCGCCGAACCAAATTCATTGGTTATCTGGGAAGCACAGTTTGGTGATTTTGCCAATGGCGCACAGGTTATAATTGATCAATTCATTGCTAGTGGCGAGTCAAAATGGTTGCGTATGTGTGGTTTGGTTATGTTATTACCGCATGGTTATGAAGGCCAAGGACCTGAACATTCCAGCGCTAGATTAGAACGTTATTTGCAATTATCTGCCGATGATAATTGGCAAGTTTGCAATTGTACAACTCCCGCCAATTATTATCATGTCTTGCGTCGTCAAGTTCATCGTAATTTTAGAAAACCATTAATTTTAATGACGCCAAAATCATTATTACGTCATAAGGCTTGTATCTCAAAATTAGATGAATTTGCCGAAGGCACAACCTTCCATCGCATCTTATGGGATCATTTAGAGGGCAGCGATAAGATTGTCAAAGATAAGGACATAAAGCGTGTGGTTATGTGTTCTGGTAAAATTTATTATGATTTGGTCGAGGAACGCGAAAAGCGCGGTATTAAAAATATTTATATTTTACGTGTGGAACAAATTTATCCATTTCCTTTCACTGCTGCAAATACTGAACTTTCAAGATTTCCTAATGCCGAAGTTATATGGTGTCAGGAAGAACCAGAAAACAACGGCTCATGGTCTTTTGTTGACCGTCGAATTGAACGTGTTTTGGGCGATATTAACCATAAGGTTAATCAACGTCCACGCTATATCGGTCGCAAAGCGTCGGCATCGCCTGCAACAGGAAGTGCCGCACGTCATAAGCTCGAACAAGCTAATATATGTGATCAGGCTTTATCATTGGTGAAATTGGGTAAGAATAAAAATACATAATCTTAAGCAAAAAAACCTCCTATCATTGATTAGTTTAATCAATGGTAGGAGGTAGGAGAGTAAAATATGTCAACAGATATTATAGTACCAATATTAGGTGAATCAGTTAGCGAAGCCACAGTTATAAAATGGTTTAAGGCGGTTGGTGAAGCAATTGCCATTGATGAAGCCTTGGTTGAGCTTGAAACAGAAAAAGTTACAATCGAAGTGCCATCACCCGTGGCAGGGGTTGTTTCTGCAATCATTGTTGTTATTGATAGCGATGTGGAAGTTGGCGCATTATTATGCCAAATTGATGAAGGCGCAACGGCTGCACCAGCGGCGTCTGCACCAGCTGCGGATATGCCAGCGGCGGCGGCCTCTAATATAACGGAAAACAGCCCGCATTTATCACCAGCACCTGCAAAAATGGTTGCAGAAAATAATTTAAATGCGGCACAAATTCCAGCTACAGGTGGTAAGGGCAATATAACCAAGGGCGATGTGCAATCATTCATGCAAAATGCTACTGCTGCGCCAGTGGAAAAATCTAGCGGTGCTGGTAATTCTAAGTCTACGGCAAATGTTAAGCCACCAGTTCCTGTTTATGAGGCATTAGGCGATCGTCCGCTTGATCCACGCGGAGAAGAGCGTGTTAAAATGCCAAAATTGCGTAAAGTAATCGCAACAAGGCTTAAAGAAGCACAAAATACTGCGGCTATGCTGACAACATTTAATGAAATTGATATGACTAATCTGATGGAATTACGTAGCGATTATAAAGAAAAATTCCTTAAAAAACACAATGTTAAGCTTGGTTTTATGAGCTTTTTTGTCAAGGCAGCGGTGGTTGTATTAAAAGAATTCCCTTCGGTTAATGCAGAAATTTATGGCGATCAAATAATATATAAAAATTATTATGATATTGGTATCGCGGTTGGCACGCCACAAGGGCTTGTTGTGCCAGTGTTACGCGATGCGGATAAATTAAGTTTTGCCGGTATCGAAGGTGCGATTGCAGATTTTGGCAAGCGGGCGCGCGAAGGTAAAATTACCATGGCAGAAATGATGGGTGGAACATATACTATCACAAATGGTGGTGTGTTTGGATCATTATTGTCAACGCCAATATTAAATCCGCCACAATCTGGTATTTTAGGCATGCATAAAATTCAAAAACGACCAATTTGCGACGATAATGGTGAAATAATTATTGGTAATATGATGTATGTGGCGCAATCATACGATCATCGTATAATCGATGGTCGTGAAGCGGTAACATTCTTGGTGCGTCTTAAAGAATGTTTAGAAGACCCCGCGCGGTTGTTAATTGATGTTTAAATTTAACCAATATAACAATAAGTGATTTAATATATATAATATTCAACCGCTAACCCATATGTCATAGCGTATGGATTTACCGGTTATTTGATGAGATTTAGGCCGATTGGCGTTAATTGATGATGATTTTTGTGGCCATTTAACAATCACCCGTTTGCTGGCACAAGATAATGCAATCTGCATTAATTGATCACTATCATTATCAACACCAACCATTTGGCGAATTTGGCGCATTTCCTTCTTGACTAATGCACTGTTTTTTCTCTCTGGGTGCATTGGGTCGATTAATATTATTTCTGGCTTTAATATGGGTAATATTTGTATGGCATCACCTTGTAATAAGGTCATGCGCGCCATAACCTTTGCAATATGACCGCCTGCGGATACTGCGCTTGCCATGGCGTTAAGTAATAATTGCTGCATAACCGCGTCACGTTCAATCATTATGACGTGAAATCCAAGCGAGGCCATTAAAAAAGCATCACGACCAAGACCTGCGGTTGCATCGACTATCACGGGCTGTGTTTTTGATTTTTTGACTTTTATGCCGATGGCTTTTGCAAGCGCGTTATTGCCGTTGCCATATTTAAAACGATGCCCCACTGCGCCGCCTAAAAAATCGCAAGTTAAATCATCAATATTTAATTTACCTTCCACTCAATCAATAGACCAAACATAACCACTATTCATTAAATCTTGAAGATTTGCAGGGTTTTTTGTCGCATCATTCATGGCTTTATCCATCACAATGTCATAGGCATCGGCGGATTGACAATATATAACCCCCATGGCAACGGGAAAATCTGGCGCATCCATGCCAGCCAACATTGTTGCCATTATTTTATTTTCCACATCATGAATTAATATATCATCCATATTAATTCCATCCTCACCGATAGTGATAATTTCTAATTCCAGCGATTTTGGCTTTAATCGCAATCCCTTATCACCATTATCACCAAATAACATTGGTTTTCCATGCTCTAAATATATCTGTGCATTTTTTGAATTGCCCTTATCCATAATATGGCTGAATACACCATCATTATAGACAATGCAATTTTGTAAAATTTCTACAAAGCTTGTACCAATATGTAATCTTGCGGCTTTCATTACCGCGATTAATTCTTTTATTTTAATATCACCGGCGCGCGCAATAAATTTTGCACCTGCGCCAATTGCCAAGCTTAGGGCATGCATTGGTTGTTCAATTGAACCATGTGGTGATGATGGTGAATTAGTTCCCTTTTTTGAAGTTGGCGAATATTGGCCTTTGGTTAAGCCATAAATTTCATTATTAAACATTAAATATTGGCAATTAACATTGCGCCGCAATAAATGAATTAAATGATTGCCACCAATTGAAAGCGCATCGCCATCGCCGCCAACTATCCAGACATCTAAATCTGGATTGGCTAATTTAAGCCCTGTTGCGATGGTGGCGGCACGACCATGGATTGTGTGAAAACCATATGTAGCCATATAATAAGGAAAACGCGCGGCACAACCAATGCCAGATACAAATACGGTTTTTGAAATATCGGCCTGAATTTTTGCCATCATGCTTTGCATTGCCATAACAATGGCATAATCGCCACATCCAGGACAACAACGAACTTCTTGATCAGTGGCATATTCTTTTGGTTTTAATGGGGTTGGGGTCATATCATTCATTTTTACACCCTTTCGATATTTTGATTTAATATTTCTAACGCAGCGGTTTCTATTTCCGCAATTTTAAAAGGCTTGCCCATTACTTTATTTAAGCCCTTGGCATCGACAAATAATTCTGCCCGTAATAGGGTTAGTAACTGTCCGTTATTCATTTCAGGGATCAATATATTATCGAATCCTTGTAATAAATCACCTAAATTACTGGCAAGCGGCCAAATATGGCGTAAATGAATATGGCTGACATCATAATTTTTGTCTAAAAGATTGGTAACGGCGCGGTGAATAGGGCCAAAGGTCGAACCCCAACCAACGATAGCAAGCTTTGCCTTATCTTTACCAAGATTGATAGTTTGCTTTGGTATATCATTTGCGATGCCTAATATTTTATCACGGCGAAAATTAGTCCTTTTTTGAAGATTATCAGGATAATAAGAAATATTTCCCGCGCGGTCAGATTTTTCAATGCAGCCAATGCGATGTTCAAGCCCCTTTGTACCGGGAATAGCCCAAGGTCGAGCCAAGGTTTTTTTATCTCTGGCAAAGGGCAAGAAATTATCAATTGTGGTGGTTAATTGTTGTTTTTTAATATCAGGGTAATCATCAAGATTAGGGATTTTCCACGGTTCAGATGCATTGACCAAATAACCATCGGTTAGTAATATAACCGGTGTCATATATTTTGTCGCTAATCTTACTGCCTCTATCGCCACATCAAAACAATCGGACGCGGTTGCCGCCGCGATAACTGGTATTGGGCTATCGCCATTCCTGCCATAGACCGCGTGATATAAATCAGATTGTTCGGTTTTTGTCGGCATACCCGTTGATGGGCCGCCGCGTTGGGCATTGACGATCACCAATGGCAATTCGGTTGAAATTGCAAGGCCTATGGCCTCGGTTTTTAAGGCAATACCAGGGCCAGAGCTAGATGTTATGCCCATTTTACCGCCATATGAAACGCCAATTGCTGCACCGATTGCCGCGATTTCATCTTCGGCTTGAAATGTTTCAACACCAAAGGCGCGCATTTTTGATAGATGATGCAATAATTGTGTCGCGGGCGTTATGGGATATGAACATAACACCATATCAAGACCGACCATTTTACAACCAGCGACCAAGCCCCATGCCATCGCCTCCATCCCCGTTATATTGCGATATTTACCAGATGGGATATTTTTATCGGCAGGCACGCTATAGATGCTAAAATCTGCGGCAAGTTCCGCCGTTTCGCCGTAAACATTACCCGCATTTAAGGCGGCAATATTGGCATCGGCAACGGGTTTATTCTTGGCAAATTTAGTTGTTATCCAGCCTAAAACTGCGGTTTTATCGCGACCAAACATCCACATAACAAGACCCAATGCCCACATATTTTTGGTGCGTAAGCCTTCTTTTTTGCTAACTTCAAATGGGCTTGCTGCGTCAAGGGTTAATTTTGAAATATCCAGTTTTAAAATTCTATATTTAGATAGGCTTTCATCTTCAAGCGGGTTGTTTTCATAGCCTGCCTTACGTAAATTGCGCGGATTAAATGCGCCTTCGTCAATGATTACCGTACCGCCGATGCGTAGATCTGCAATATTTGTGATTAATGCGGCGGGGTTCATGGCAACCAACATATCCAAATCATCACCAATCGTGCGAATATTACGACCACCAAAATTTATCTGAAATGCCGATACGCCAAAGGTCGTGCCAATTGGCGCACGTATTTCTGCGGGAAAATCAGGAAATGTGGCAAGATCGTTCCCCGCCAACGCAGTCGCCAATGTAAATTGACTGCCCGCAAGCTGCATGCCATCACCAGAATCACCCGCAAATCTGACCACAGCATTTTCAAGCTTTTCACGCGGATGGTTATTCTTACCTATCGCCGCAACACTCATTAATTTATCTCCACTTAAAATTAACCGCAAATTATATTAACCATGACGCATGATCGATGCCTAGGGTTTAATATATTTATTTATTACTTTGTTACAATAATCAATATTCTAGGGCTTATCATTGATATTGATTAATTTATAACTAAAAATTTATATTTGACTATATATTTATGTTATTTATTTTAAAACCGCATTAAAAAGCGTGTTATTCTTTTGATTTTAGTGCTAAATATCTTCGGTGTATAATAACTGCTAGCGACCCGTTTTGATATTTCACTTAAGGTTGGATAGGGCAGTATGATGCCAGCCATTGCACCAATTTTTTGCTTAGTATTTATGGCAAGAACCCATGGTGAGATTAATTCACCAGCATTTTTGCCAATGATGGTTACACCAATTATCAGGCCTTTTTTATTTAATATAATCTTGATGAAGCCATCGGTTTTTTTATCGCATATGGCGCGGTCATTCTCGCCAAATGACCATCGTAATATTTGATAATTGCCGCTGCCAAATTTTATTTCTGCGGTGGCTTGATCAAAACCCACATGGGCTAATTCTGGATCGCAATAAATAACCGCTGGCACAGTGTTGTAATTGGCCTTTGCTGGTAATTTAAATAACATATTGCGAATGACAATCCCCGCGTCATAGCCTGCCACATGGGTAAATTGCAACCCGCCGCGCACATCGCCAATGGCAAAAATTTGTTTATTTGTCGTACGCAATCTTTGATCTAATATTATTTTTTCATTTGAATATTTAATATTGGCGGCATTAAGGTTAAGATTTGTAATATTGACCTTGCGCCCACAGGCAATAAACAGATGTGAGCCTATTATTTCAATATTCTTAACATCATTATTGCCATTATCTTGCGCAATTATTGCGGTTATATTGTCATTCCCATTAACCATAGTTATCTGTGAATTTTCATATATATTAATGCCCTCTCGCAATAATTGTTGCCGCAAAATATCAACAGCTTCCATATCCAATTTTTGTAAAAGTGCTGTTTTTTGGATGATGCTAACCCTTGCGCCAAGCCTTCGATGGGCTTGGGCCAGTTCAATGGCAATAGGTCCACCGCCAAGAATGATTAAATGATCAATATTTTCACTAATATCAAATATATTTTCATTAGTATAATATTTGATATTTTCAAACCCATTAATATTGGGAATATATGGCGATGAACCCGTTGCAATGACAAAATATTTTGCCGTTATTATATTATCGCCTGCGGTGATTTTATTCGTATCAATAAAGCGTGCCTCGTCTTTGATAACCTTAACGCCAAGGGCTTCAAATCTTTCCACCGAATCATTGGGTGCAATCGATGTGATGATGCCTTTTATATGGCTTTGTATTTTTTGCATATTAATTTTAGGTTTGACGTTATCAATGGTAAAAATATCCGCATGGCGCATGGCATGGGCGATATTAGCGACCGCGATCAAGGCCTTTGACGGTACACAGCCATAATTAAGGCAATCGCCACCCATATGTCTTTTTTCAACCATAACAACATCCGCGCCCATTTGTGACGCACCCGCCGCCACCGAAAGCCCACCAGCCCCCGCACCAATGATACAAATATCGCATTTGATATGCTTCATTATTTCAGTCCATATTTTCAGATATTATTTAGCCTATTCAATAATGTAAATTATCAAAATATGATAATCACATCTTTCGAAATTTTTGTGATATTGGATTTCAATTTAATCTTTCGGTGCGAACATAGCAAATATTTCAGCCTCGGTTAAATTTACCGTATCATTGGCAAATTGATAATAATTGGGTTTTTTATCGATAAAAAATTGTTTGGTTAATTTATGTTTATCTGGATCTTCAAAACTTAAAGCCGCCATATTATATTTATCGCTATCGATTAAATGATAAAATAAATTAGAGCCGCATTTGTTGCAAAAACCGCGTTCTGCCCATTTTGATGATTTAAATATTGTTATATTTTCAAAGCCAGTAAATTCGACTTTATTTTTACAATGCACTGCCATATATGCACCACTGGCCCATTTACGACAGCCGCCGCAATGACAGGCCGTTGTTTCTATTCTTCCATCATTTTTTGCCGTTTGATCGAATTTAATTTTATAGCGCACCACGCCACATAAACAACCGCCAGTATAGTTATTATCGGTCATAATAGCATCCTTTATTAATTGATTATTCACCCAGTGAATTAGAGGCGAGCGATTTAGAGGCAATTTCAAAAACGTCAGAACTTAAATCTTTTTGCGCTAATATTCGTTTTAATGCTGCGGTCATTTTATCCTGTCTTATTTCATCAAACCTGCGCCATTGCCCCAATGGGCTTAATAATCTTGCCGCCACCTGTGGGTTTATTTTATCAATCTTTATCACTTCACCTGCTAAAAAATCATAGCCAGAACCAGATTTATCATGAAATCCAGTTGGATTTGCCATAGAAAAAGCCCCGATTAATGCCCGTATTTTATTGGGATTGTTGATGTTAAATATGGGATGCTTCATTAGTGATTTAACATTATTCAAGCTATTATTGTTTTTGGCTGTGGCCTGTATCATTAACCATTTATCCATCACCTGTGGGTCATTTTGCCATTCATCGTGAAATTCTGCTAAGGCTTTGGTTTTTTCCGCTGTATTTAGCTGGCATAATTCCGCCAAACCGGCAATTATATCGGTCATATTATTGGAGCTTTTAAAATGATTATATAATATCTCGCTGGCATTATCTTTACATGCGATTGCCATATAGAATAATGATAAATTGCGTAAAGACCGCTTGCCCGCCTGCGCGGACGTTGGCTCGAAATCATCATTAATGATTTGTTCATTATATATTCTTATAAAATCTTTTTGATATGTCATGGCGATAGTTTGGCGTAAATATTGCCTTGCCTGATGGATAGCATCGACATCAATCACCGTCATTTGTTCGGCGATATATTCCTCGCTTGGCAAGGTTAATAATAATGATTTAAAGCCATTATCCAAGCCATCATCATTTATTATTTTCCCCATAGCTTTGATATAATCATTATTTATGGTTATATTATTTATATCTTTGCCCGATTGAATATCTTTGGTGATTTTTAATAATATATCGCAAGAAAACTGCTGGCAGGCTTCCCAACGACAAAAGCTGTCATTATCATGTGCCATTAAAAATGCTTTGGCTATATTATCGTTATTATTTTCTATTATAATGGGTGCTGTAAAATTGCGATTGATCGAAAGCATTGGTTTTTCTGCAATATTTTCAAAGTTAAAATCTTCGCTTGCCGATTTTAAATGCAATAAATGCTCATCGGCAGTTTCGGTTAAATATGTTGCTTGTTGCGGCTTGCCATCCTTTCCTAATACTGCAATTTTAAGCGGAATATGCAGTGGCTTTTTTATCGCTTGATCTGCGGTTGGATCGGTTGTTTGCGATAATTTCAAACGATAAATTTTATTTTCGCTATCATATTCCTCATGTATAGTTACCTTTGGCGTGCCAGATTGGCTATACCAAAGTTTGAATTGTGATAAATCAACATCACTTGCATCAACCATCGCCTTGATAAAATCATCGCATGTTACCGCCATGCCATCGTAACGTTGAAAATATAAGCCACAGCCCTTTTGAAAATCTTCCTCCCCCAAAATGCTGTGTATCATGCGGATAACTTCTGCACCTTTTTCATATATGGTGGCGGTATAGAAATTATTTATTTCCATATAGCTTTCAGGACGCACAGGGTGGGATAGGGGGCTTGCATCTTCGGGGAATTGTCTGGCGCGTAATTGGCGCACGTCATTGATTCTAGTTAATGATTTTGAACGCTGATCGGCGGAAAATTCCTGATCACGGAAAACGGTTAAGCCTTCTTTCAGGCTTAATTGAAACCAATCACGGCAAGTAACGCGGTTGCCCGTCCAATTATGGAAATATTCATGGGCAACGATCGCCTCTATATTGGCGAAATCCGCGTCGGTTGCGCTATTTTTATCGGCAAGAATATATTTTGCATTGAATATATTAAGCGATTTATTTTCCATCGCCCCCATATTAAAATCGCTAACGGCAACAATATTGAAAATATCTAAATCATATTCAAGATTAAACCGCACCTCGTCCCAACGCATTGATCGCTTTAACGCATCCATCGCATAATCGCATTTATTATCGTTACCATGTTCGACAAATATTTTTAAATCCACATTGCGCCCAGATTTGGTGGTGAAACCATCGCTTACTTCGGCTAAATCCCCCGCCACCAAGGCAAATAAATATGATGGTTTAGGAAAGGGATCATCCCAGACGGCATAATGAATATTATCTGTTAAATCGCCATTTTCAATATTATTGCCATTGGATAATAATATTGGGTTGGCCGTTTTATTGGCTCTGATGGTAACTTTATAACGGCTCATAACGTCTGGTCGATCAGGAAAATAGGTGATGCGGCGAAAGCCTTCGGCCTCGCATTGGGTGCAATATGCCGAGCCGCTTTTATATAGCCCTTCAAGCTTTTTATTATCTTGCGGGTTAATTTCTGTCTTTATATATAGCTTAAATTTAGTCGGTAAATTATTTATGGTTAGTCTATTATCGCTTTTAACATAATCTTTTGCTGTCAAGGCTGCGCCATCAATTTTTATTGCCAATAGCTTTAAATCTTCACCATCTAAAATCAATGACGGGCAAGCATTATCATCCGCATCATTAGCATAATTACTGTTTTTTGATATTAACATATGTGATTGAACGATGGTTTTTTTTGCCGTCAGATCAAATTCTAGATGAATATTTTCAATCACATATGGAAATATACGATAATCAGCGATGTTAATAACGGGGCGAATGGTCGGTTGGTCGATAGTTTCCATGGATAATGCCTTTTGAGAGAATATTTTAAATATACGGTAAAATAAATTTTAACCTATAATTACCGCTTATTCCATTTGATCAAGCCCAAATTTTGATTAATATAATATTCATGATATATGATGTTATAATAATTGGTGCTGGTATAATTGGCATTTCCACCGCATGGCAATTGCAACAACGCCTGCCCGATGCCAATATTTTATTATTGGAAAAAGAAAATTCATACGCCAAGCACCAAACCGGCCATAATAGCGGCGTTATCCATGCGGGCGTTTATTATCAACCTGATAGCCTGAAGTCGAAATTTTGCAAAATTGGCCTTAAGGCAACTATGGATTTTTGTCGACAGCATGATATTAAATTTGATCAATGTGGTAAGATGTTGGTGGCGACAAATAATGCGGAAATGGCGCGGATGAATGATTTATTTAACCGATGTGGTCAAAATAATATCAAGGCGGAAATATTAAATAAACATCAATTAAAATATAGAGAGCCAGCCATTACAGGGCTTGGTGGCATTTATATTGCCGATACTGGCATTGTTAATTATCGCGATGTTAGCGATAAAATGGCGCAGCTATTCATTAATTTAGGCGGTGTCGTCAAGCTTAACAGCATGGTGATAGATATTAATGAAATTAGCGATGGGATAATAGTAACAACCAATATTGGCGAATTTAAATCAAAATATTTAATTAGCTGCACGGGCCTTATGGCTGATCATATTGTGCGAATGCTTGGTATTGAAATTGATTTTCAAATTATACCTTTTCGCGGTGAATATTATCAATTGCCAGAAAAATTTAATAATATAGTCAAGCATCTAATATATCCAATTTCTGATCCTGAATTACCATTTTTAGGGGTGCATCTAACCCGTATGATCGATGGAAGCGTAACGGTTGGCCCCAATGCGGTTTTAAGCCTGTCGCGGGAGGGTTATGCAAAATCATTAATGCAACAAATAAATATTACCGATGTAACGCAGATGTTAAAATTTTCTGGTTTTTGGAAATTAATACGTGATAATTGGCGTTCTGGCTTGAATGAGGCCAAAAATTCAATTTTTAAATCTGAATATTTGAAATTAGTACAGAAATACTGCCCTGAAATTACAATTGATGATTTATTACCATATCCGGCTGGCATTCGCGCCCAAGCGGTAACAAACGATGGCAAGCTTATCCATGATTTCTTATTTGCCGAAAGCAAACGCAGCATTAATGTAGCCAACGCGCCATCGCCCGCCGCCACATCGGCTATTCCCATTGGCGGCTATATTACCGATAAGGCGATAAAACGGTTTTTTAGCTAATATTTAAATCTAAAATAATATTGCGGTTTGATAACAATTCATTAAACCAAATATCATTGTGCCGATGCCAATTATGGTTTGAATTGTTTGATTGGCAAAATTTAATATCCGTGCTGAATATTTTAATGGCACAGCGATTATCGCTGATAACATAGCCATGCCGATTATCGAACCAAGGGCAAATATAATAATATATAGAAAACTTAATTCATGCTTGCCCATATTTGCCGCAGTAATAACTAATAAAGCCGCAGAACCAGCCATGCCATGCATTATGCCAACCAATAATATTTTTACGGGTATTTTTTTATTATGTTTATGTTCATGGCTAGATTTTTTATGTAATATTTGATCATTAATATGTGAATGTGCATGTAGATGCGGTTGCTTCGTCCCATGTTTATGAAAATGAAAATGTATTTTATCGCGTCGTAAACGGTAAATAACATGTCCACCAAGCATTAATAACATTATGCCGACTATGAATTCTAAAAAATTTGATATTTGCCCATCGATTTTATAACCGATGAATATTGCTGAACCAGCGATCAATATAAGGCTGATGCTATGACCGACACCCCAAAACGCCCCATGAAATATTATTTGTTTAAGCGATTTTTTGCCAGATATTATGCTTGATACGGCGGCGATATGGTCGGCCTCCAACGCATGTTGCATCCCAATTAATAGGCCAAGAATTAAAATCGATATCATGAATCACCATAAAGAATAATCTTAAAATTAATTAATACAAAATTAATTAATAGATATGCAAATAAAATTGTCTATTTGCTGATGATAATTTATAAATAATTTATGAAATAATACGGTCTTGAAGGATATATTATGCAAATTTTATCATATCGATCTAAGTCTATATTAGCGGGCATGGCGTCGCTTTTCATAGCTATGGGTGTTGCACGATTTTTATATACCCCATTAATGCCATTGAATCAGCAAGAGCAACATTTTGGCGATATATGGGGCGGTACATTAGGCACGGTTAATTTCTCAGGTTATCTTATCGGTGCATTGATTACTATATTTCTTCCTGCGGGGCGCATAAAATTATATGCTTTTAAGTCAGGCATTATATTGGCCTTGATTTCAACACCAATGATGGTTGTCAATGATTGGGCAGGGGTAACTTTATTATCAAGATTTTTAGGCGGGATGGCTGGTGCATTGGCAATGATCATTGGCTCGTCATTATTATTACAAAGCCTGCCTTCTAAAAATTCACTAAATGGTATGGGGTTGAATTTTTCTGGCGTTGGTATTGGCATCGCTGTAACCGGTACAATGGTTATTTTATTCGGGCAAAAATTTGGTGCCGATTATATTTGGTTATTGGCAAGTTTTATATCTATCCCGCTTGGTATGGTTGCATGGTTTTGGATACCAAAACCAATAATATCAAACAGCATAAAATCAATTAGCAATATTACATCGCATAAAATACCGTGGAATTTTATAATTATTATTACCATTTGCGCTTATTTTCTTGAAGGCGGCGCATATGTGATTGATGCAAGTTTTTTAGTGCGGATTTTTAAAACCAATCCCGCATTGGCACCATTTGCCGAATGGATATGGGTGTTGCTTGGTCTTGCTGCTATTCCATCTAGCTATGGCTGGGCAAGGCTTGGGACAAGATTTGGCCATTTAAAGGCATTATTATTGGCCTATATAATGCAAACTATCGGTATATTACTACCTATTATATTACCAAATTAATTTGGCGCAGTGGTTGGCGCGATGATGTTTGGTGCAACATTTCTTGGTATTGTTACTTTGACTATGGCACATGGTGGAAAATTTATGCATTCTCATCCCGCCCGACTTATGGGGGTTTTTACCGCCGCATATGGCATATCACAAATGGTGGGGCCAGTGATTGCCGGCTGGATATTGGAAACTACAAATAATGCGGATTTACCATTGATGCTTGGCGGTATTTTATCAATAATATGTGTTATTTTAACCGCCATACGCATATGGGATGATCAATATCGACGCATATGAGCAAATTATATTACCAGATATGGCTAGATATGATAAAAACTATGGTTTAGTCTTGTTTTAGATCTAAAAGTAACATATAAGCTGCGCTGATCATCAAGGATATGATGTTATATTTTGATGGTTATTATATAATCACTGCTCCTTGCTGGCGGATTCATTCGTTAGCAAAGATCAGGCGGCAAGTTTTTTTATTATATTTTAATATTAATATTTGCGCTGTTCTAAAAGAGCCAAAAGGAGTGACCAATGTCAAACTATGAAACCGTGCTTATTGCACGTCAAGATGTGTCCGCTGGTCAAGCAGACGTATTAGCCGATCAATTTATTGGTTTTCTTACGGCTGAAGGTGGCGAGATTTCTCGTCGGGAATATTGGGGTTTACGCAACCTTGCCTTTCGTATTAAGAAAAACCGTAAAGGTCATTATATTTTAATTAATTATCAAGCACCAGCTTCTGCCGTGGCGGAAAAGGAACGTAATATGCGTCTATCAGAAGATATATTGCGTTATATGACTGTGCGTTGTGATGAATTGCCAACCGATGCGTCTGTTGTTATGCAACGCAAAGACGAACGTGGCGATCGCCCAACACGCCCGCGTTATGAACGTAATGATAATAAAAATAATGATCGTAATGCTACTAAAGAAGAAGCACCAAAAGAAGCTTCTAAAGAAGAAGCCTCAAAAGAAGAAGCCTCAAAAGAAGAAGCACCAAAAGAAGCTTCTAAAGAAGCCAAGCTTGACGCGTCTTCCCCAACTGAAGGAGAAGCATAATGGCGATGCACCCAGGAGCAAAACGTCCGTTTTTCCGTCGGAAAAAATCTTGCCCGTTCACTGGTGATAATGCCCCTGCAATTGATTATAAAGATATCAAATTATTGCAACGTTATTTATCGGAACGCGGTAAAATTGTACCTAGCCGTATAACTTCTGTTTCTGCAAAGAAGCAACGTGTACTTTCACGCGCCATAAAACGCGCAAGATTCTTGGGCCTTCTGCCCTATGTTATCAAGTAAGGGAGATCTATAATGGAAATTATTCTTCTTGAACGAGTTGAAAATTTAGGCCAAATGGGCGATGTTGTCGCCGTCAAAGCTGGTTATGCTCGTAATTTCTTATTGCCACAAAAAAAGGCAACAAGGGCAACAAAAGCTAATTTAGAAATATTTGAAGCACAACGTGTTCAGCTTGAAGCTGTTAATATTGAAAAACGTAATGAAGCCGAAAAAATTGCCGAAAAAATGGCAGGTTTAAGCGTGGTTATCATTCGTTCTGCATCTGAAGCTGGTCATCTTTATGGCTCTGTCAACAGCCGCGATATTTCAACTGCGATTATTGAGGCGGGTTTTACCATCACCAGAAATCAAGTATTGATGGAACGCCCAGTTAAAATGATTGGTATTTTTGATTATCGTATTCGCTTGCATGCTGAAACTCATGTTAGTGTCTCTATTAATGTTGCCCAATCAAGCGAAGAAGCCGAAGCCCAAGCCGAACGTGTAGCAAAAGGCGAAGCAGCAGTTATTACTGCGGCTGAAGCCGATGCCATTGACGCCCAAGCCCAAGCTCAGGTAAATGCTGATGCAATGGAAGCAGCCGCAGCGGCAAATAAAGCCGCCGAGGCCGCAGAAGATGCTGAGGGCAACGAAGCCGACACGGATAAAGCTGAATAATAATAGTTATTATTAGTTAGTTTAAATATGTTATTTTAAATATCGATCGCATGGCTATGTTCAAGCGGTCGATATTTTTATCTATAGTATATTTAACTTATTCATTTTGTTAAGACAATTAACAACCATATTTCATGATATGTTCTGTTTTTTTTTAATGCGCTCTGGCAAAAAAAGGTTATTATAAGGATAGCTTAAAGCAAATATGGGGCGGTAATCTTGAGCAATATAAATAATCTTGTAATCTCAGCAAATGCGACTGATGAAGATAATGAAAACACCAATTTAACCAGACAGCCACCGCGTAATGAGGAGGTTGAAGCAGCTTTGCTCGGTGCGATTTTAAGAAATAATCGTGCCTATGAACAAATTGCTGATATTTTACGCGCCGAACATTTTTTTGCCATTGAACATCAAAAAATATTCAAGCTGGTAAAAAAAATAATTGATGCGGGGCAAGAAGCCCGCGCCACCACCCTTCAACATTTAATCGCCGGTGATGAAATGTTACAAGCCCTTGGTGGGGCAAGTTACCTGCGCGATTTGGCAGCCAATGTAATCAATGTAATCAATGCTAAAAATTATGCTAATATTATTTATGATTTATATTTAAAACGTGAATTAATTGGCCTTGGCGAAGATGTTGTCAATGCGGCCTATGATCATGATATTGACGAAACCGCCGATGTTCAAATTGAAAAAGTTGAAAGCAGGCTGTATCAATTGGCAACAACGGGTGAAACCGATCGCGGCGTTACCAGCCTTGGCGATGCGGCAAAATTGGCATTAGAGGCAACTGGTGAGGCCTTCATGCGCGATAATCATGTGGTTGGTGTTACCACGGGAATGCGTGATATTGATAATATGCTTGGTGGCTTGCACCGTTCGGATTTATTGATTTTGGCGGGCAGGCCTGCCATGGGTAAAACCGCGCTTGCCACCAATATTGGCTTTAATGCTGCCAAGGCTTATAAAATAATTACCGATGATGCGGGTAATGAAGTAACCGAAGGCGGTAAGGTGTTATTTTTTAGTTTGGAAATGTCTGCCGAACAATTAGCAGGGCGAATTTTATCGGGTGAAGCAAAAATATCCAGCGATAAAATGCGTCGCGGCGAAATTACTCAAGATGATTTTAATCGCATTGCCGTTGCCTCGCAAGAATTATTGCGTATTCCGCTTTATATCGATGATACCCCCGCCTTAACAATAACGGGGTTACGCCAACGGGCCAGACGGTTACAACGCCAGCATGGTTTGCATTTAATTATCATTGATTATTTACAATTATTATCTGGACCGCCTGATAAACGCATGGATAATCGAACACAAGAAGTATCAGAAATAACCCGTGGCCTTAAGACATTGGCCAAGGAATTGGATATACCCGTCTTGGCATTATCACAATTAAGCCGTCAAGTTGAAAGCCGTGAAGATAAACGACCGATGTTATCGGATTTACGCGAATCTGGTTCAATTGAACAAGATGCCGATGTGGTAAGTTTTGTTTATCGCGAAGAATATTATTTACAACGCGAACATCCAAAACAACGCGATAACGAGGATGGTGCAAAATTTCTTGAGCGTGAAGCAAGAAAAAATCAAGCAATGAATGATTCACGTAATTTGGCAGAATTTATTATTGCCAAACAACGCCATGGCCCTGTTGGCACTGTCGAATTACATTTTGATGGTGAATATGCCAGATTTAGCGATCTTGATAAAATTCATAGTGAAATATAATATTTATCATAATTAAATAGGTAATCTTATTTTAGCACGCAAGCCGCCATATGGTGAATCTTCTAAGGTAATATTACCGCCATGGACGCGGGTTATATCGCGTGCAATGGAAAGCCCCAAACCCGTACCACCAGTTTCTATATTACGTGATCTATCCAGCCTGAAAAAAGGCTTGAATACATCTTCCCTGTCTTTTTCGGCAATGCCACAACCATTATCATCGATAAGAATTTCAATGGCATCGCCCCTTTTACCTACTGAAACCCATATATTGTCGGCATAAAGATTGGCATTTGCAATAAGATTATTTAAACAACGCCTGAAGGCATTGGGTTTTAACCAACTGATTATATTTCCTTCCACATGATAATCTATATTAACGCCGCCATTTTTCCATCTCGCGCCAATATCATTAACAATCGAAGTTAAATCGCATTCAATGGTTACCTCCCCGCCTTCGCCTCTGGCAAATGTTAAATAACCATCGATCATTTTTTCCATCTCGGAAACATTTGCCGATAATTCATCAATATCATCACCTTTGCCCAATAATGCCAATTGCAATTTCATGCGGGTTAATGGCGTGCGTAGATCATGACTAACCCCTGATAGCATATCTGTGCGTTGCCTGATTTGCCGCCTTATTCGTTGGCTCATTAAATTAAAGGCCATGGCGGCGCGTCTTACTTCGCTTGCACCTTCTGGTTTGAAATCCTCACTGTTTCCACGTCCTTTACCAAATAAATCAACCGCTGTTGCTAATTTACTAATGGGCCTGATTTGGTTACGCATAAAGATCGATGCCACCGCAAATAAAATAAGCGATGAACCAACCATCCACATGATAAAAATATAGGTGCTAGTGCTAAATAATCTTTTGCCTGGGACAATAATCGTCAAGACATCTTCTTTTAACTGGATATCGATAACTACTTCTTTTTCAAATGAAGAGCTATCAATATGAAATGGTCGATGCAGGCGTTCTCTCAATGTTTTGCTCAATAATCTATCAATAAGGCCGTCGTCTTGGACATAACCATTGGGCAATATTTCACCTTTTCTTAGAATAAAGTCTAGTTCCATGGCTTGTTTGGCATTCAAGAAAATATCATCCATTTTATCGGGGTTTTGCCGTGTTTGATAAATTACATTTTGTACATCGCCCGCTATTGTATTAGCCAATCGCCATGTTATCTTATCCCAATGATTATCATAAAAAATCCAAGCTGATATAATTTGTAATAATATCAGTGGTGTAACAATAATCATTAATGACCGCCCATAAAGGGTTCGCGGCAGAATAGATTTTATAATATGGTGTGGTTTCATAAAAATATTACTATATAAAGTTATTATTGGTTAAAATTTAATCTGGGCGCAAAACATATCCACGCCCACGCACCGTATGTAGATATCGCGGTGTTTTTGGATCAATTTCAATTTTACGCCGTAATCTTGTTACTTGCACATCGACCGATCGATCACCGCCTTCAATTTGGCAAAGAGTTGTTAATTCTTCGCGGCTCATAATACGCCCCGGTTCATTTGATAATGATTTTAACAAGGCAACCTCGGTCGTTGTTAAGCGAACAGGGTCATCGCCTTTTAATAATATTTCACGGTTGGTATCAAACCGCATATGTCCCATAATAATTATTGCAGGGGCTTCTATTGCGGGTGATATTTGCGCGCGCCTTAATATTGATTGGATGCGTAATATCAATTCACGCGGTTCAAACGGCTTTGTTAAATAATCATCTGCGCCTACTTGTAGCCCTTCGATTCTGGCTTCGGTTTCACCCATTGCAGTTAACATTAAAACTGGTATTGAATTCAACATACGCAATGATTTTGTAAATTCTAAACCACTTTCACCCGGCATCATCACGTCAACAACAAGCAAATCAAAGCTAAATGATGACATTTTTTGTCTGGCATCATTGGCATTGGCGGCGGTTGTGACGCGAAAGCCTTCTTCCGTTAGAAATTTTTGCAAAAGCTCACGTAAGCGGGCGTCATCGTCGATAACTAATATATGGATATCATTGGTCATAATGTTATTATATCAATTTTTTTCATCTAGTCAGTATTTTTTAAATACATTATTTATTGTTACCATGCTTTTTGAATCTGGCACGGTCGTTTGGTGATGACATTATTGCCGACATTACCTTATAAAAACCATCGACCGCATCGCCGCCTGCTGCCTTAAAAGCGCGTTCGATTCTATGGCGCTGATCCTCGGTTAATTTGCGTTCTAATATTATGCCTTTTTCAGTTAGATTTAATAACCTTTGGCGACGATCATATATGCCTTTTTTTTGTGTAATATAATCATCTTTAACCAACTGCCCTAGGACTCTGCTAAGGCTTTGTTTGGTGATTTGTAAAATATTTAATAAATCTGATACGGGCATATTTGGATATCGTGAAACAAAATATATAACCCGATGGTGCGCACGACCAAGCGAGTGTTTAGTTAAAATATTATCAGGTTCAGAAATAAAATCACGATAGGCGAAAAATAACATTTCCATTGCCTTATGCAATTCATCTTCGCGTAGGAATAATGGATTTATGTCAGATTTAATATTACCAATTTTCTTTTTTGATAAAAAATATGGGTTTGTAAAATTTATGTCAGTCATATTGACATATATTCAATATTCGGATAGATTATGCAATAGATATCTTTTCATGCCATTTAAATTAAAGTCATATGCTTAAATTATAATGTTAATTAAGTCTGCTTTGTTTTAGATATAATTATATAGCAGCAAGGCTGACATAAATACTTATTTTTAGGAGGTTTTTTAATGACGCTTATATCTTTCGATGATCGTGATGGGCATATATGGGTTAATGGCGATATGGTCGAATGGCGTGACGCAAAATTACATATATTAAGCCATGGGTTGCATTATTCATCAAGTGTTTTTGAAGGCGAAAGATTTTATAACGGCAATATATTTAAATTACGTGAACATACGGATAGATTGATTAATTCTGCGCGTATTCTTGGTTTCAAAATTCCGTATAGTGCCGATGAAATTGATGCTGCTTGTCTTAAGCTTGTGGAAAAAAGTGGCGTTTCTAATGGCTATCTTCGGCCGATAGCATGGCGCGGTTCTGAAATGATGGCAATTTCAGCACAAGAAAATAAGGTTAATTTGGCAATTGCTGTTTGGGAATGGCCGAGCTATTTTTCCGCCGAGGCAAAAATGCAAGGCCTGAAATTACAAATAGCCAAATGGCGGCGTCCATCACCAGATACCATGCCAACCGACAGCAAGGCAGCAGGGCTTTATATGATTTGTACATTATCAAAACATAGCGCCGAACGCGATGGTTTTAATGATGCCTTGATGTTGGATTATCGCGGCTATATTGCAGAATCAACTGGTGCAAATATTTTCTTTTTAATGGATGATGGTAAATTACACACCCCAACTGCCGATTGTTTTTTAAATGGCATAACAAGACGTACTGCAATTGATCTTGCGCAAAAAATGGGGTTAGAGGTTGTTGAGCGTCATATAAAACCAGAGGAAATGGCAAATGCCACCGAAGCATTCTTAACGGGAACAGCAGTTGAAATTACACCGATTGCCTCGATTGATAATTATAAATTTACTCCTGGTAAAATATGCAAACAATTAATCGATGCCTATGATTTAGAAGTTAATAACGAACTAATACAAACTGCGGCAGAATAATGATTTAAAATATTTATTATATGCTATAGATTATCTGCATAATATATGGCTGTTATTTAGAATATTGGAATTTAGAAATGTATGAAACCGCAGTTGCTGCAGTTATAATTTTATTTGTAATCATTGATCCAATTGGCAATATGCCAATTTTTATGGCATTGACACGCGGTAGTAGCAGTAAATATCGTCGCGCAATGGCGATTAAAGGGCCAATTGTTGCCATGCTTATACTGACATTATTTGCATTTGTTGGCGGTGATATACTGTCTGCACTTGGTATCGGCATGCCAGCATTCAAAGTAGCGGGCGGATTTATGTTGGCAGTAACTGCATTTGAAATGGTGTTTGAAAAACGTAATAAACGTAAATCAAAAAATGCTGAAAAACTTATAAGAGTTACCGACCCAGATGATATTTCCGTATGTCCCATCGCAATTCCATTATTGGCTGGCCCAGGGTCGGTTACAACGATAATGTTATTAATGCATGGATATCAAGGCGATCTTGTTTCACAATTTATTGTTGTCGGTTCGCTTTTTGTTGTGCTTATGGTTTGTATGATTGTTTATTTATTATCAAATTCACTAGAACGCTTTATTGGCGAAACATTAAGCAGTGTTATCACTAGATTGCTGGGCGTTATTCTAGCAGCCTTATCGGTACAATTTATCACTGATGGGCTGAAAAATATATTTTTTCCCTAAATCTATGATGCTATTTTCTCTTTACCATTATGATGCTATTCGCATCGCAACCATTATGATGCTATTCGCATCGTCAAAATTTGATCATACATATTACGGTTTAAAGTTACCATTTGCTCGCATATGTCTGATCCGGGGTCATTTAACGCAACACGACCAGCGCGTGGCATGAAGGCTGCTATATTTTTAAGTGTTTGAGTTGTCTCCGCTGGGACATCATCGTCAAAGTTACGTGGCATATAATCTGCTGTCGTCCGCCAAATAAAATTATTGCTTTCCAATATGGCCTGCCAATCTTCCTTTAATGGCTTGTTTTCTATGGCATTTGCCAGCCGTTCTGCCAATTCAAAAAATGGTGCAGCCATCTTATGTAATATTTTATCACTAGGGGATTTACGAAAAGCACTTAATAAGACAATATTACTCATTATTCTGATCATCCTTAATTTTGTTTCTACAAATAGAGCGAACCAATAAAATATAAATATATCAACTGATGGGTATTGATTTTATTGGATCACCAATTGGGATTATAGTTTCAAGAAATATGCCAGTTTTTTTAGAGTTTATTATATATAGGCAGCAACCACAACATATGGTGTATTTAAAATAACAGACAGCCATATATAGCATCCTATTATATTTTTCTAAAAAAGCTACTCAACCATTGATTTAAAAAAATCATTTTTTAAAATATAAAGGTGGAAGTGATTGGCAAAAACTGCCACTGTAATATCGCAAGTAATATTAAATAATTGAATTTTAAATATATTTAATTAAATCTTGCTGTATGCACTAAGATAGAAAATACAAATATTATAAATAGCGTATGATTAACAACAACCTGAACATAGGGATAATATAGTAATGAAATTAAAAACACTTTTAATCACAAGTGCCGCAATAGCATTGGGAAGCACCGTTGCAAATGCTGGTCTTCTTGGTGATGTTAAGGCCCGGGGCGAATTAAATTGTATCATTTCAACACCATTTGCTGGCTTTTCTGCACCGGATAATGTTGGCCGTTGGGAAGGTTTCGACGTTGATTTTTGTCGTGCAACTGCCGCTGCTATTTTAGGTGATGGCGATAAAGTTAAATTCATCGCAACAACACCAAAACAACGCTTCACTACGCTTAATTCTGGTGAAGGCGATATTATGTATCGCAACACTACAGTTACATTAAGTCGTGATGCCGATCTTAAACTTACATTCCTTGGTACTAACTATTATGATGGTCAAGGGTTTTTGGTCAGTAAAAGCCTTGGTGTAAAATCAGCCAAAGAACTTGATGGCGCATCTGTTTGTATCCAAACAGGTACAACAACCGAATTAAATTTGGCCGATTATTTCCGTATTAATGATATGAGCTATGAGCCGGTGCCAGTTGAAACAAATGCCGAAGCAATCACTAATTATTCAGCTGGTCGTTGTGATGTTTATACAACCGATGCGTCTGCCCTTGCTGCTACAAGATCTGCATTAGATAATCCAGACAATCATATTATATTGCCTGAAATTATTTCAAAAGAACCATTGGGCCCTGCAGTGCGCCAAGGTGATGATGAATGGGCTGATGTTACTCGTTGGATATTAAAAGCACTCATTGCAGCAGAAGAATTTGGCATTACACAGGCAAATGTTGCTGAAAAATCTGCTAAAGAAACCAATATTCCTAATATTGACCGCCTGCTTGGCACGAATGGTAATTTTGGTGAAATGATTGGCCTTGATAGTAAATGGGCAGTTAGAGCAATCGCTGCTGTTGGTAATTATGGTGAAATTTTTGAACGCAATATTGGCGCTAAAACTCCACTTGGTCTTGCCCGTGGCTTAAACGCACAATGGCGTGACGGTGGCTTAATATATGCTGAGCCAATTCGTTAAGAATTAACCGATGCATTAATTAAATACTCTGGCGTAACGTTGAAATATTACGTTGCGCCAGTTTTATTCAAAACTAAGAGTAAAATATAAATTAGGGGAGGTAATAAGAGGGCAATTAAATATGGCTCGATTATTTAACCTTAAATTAAATGATGATGTTAAAAAACTCATCAAAAACATGAACAGGTATTGCCATGTCAACAGTAGAATCGCTACCCCCCAAAAATTCATTATTGCAATTATGGCATAATAAAGAAGCTCGATCGATAATCATTCAAGTTATCGCAATGGCATCAATTTTTGCTTTTTTTGCATTTATTATACGTAACGCTATGGTTAACTTAGATGCAATCGGTAAAGGTTTTAGCTTTGATTTTCTATTTCAACCATCAAGCTATGATATTAATCAACATTTAATCGAATATGATTCAAGATCGCCGCATTGGCGCGCCGCATTGGTGGGGATAATAAATACTGGGCTAATTGCATTTTTTGGAATTATTCTTGCCACTATATTGGGTTTTGTTTTTGGTGTTTTACGCCTATCCAAAAATTTCTTGGCTAATCGTCTTGTTTATTGTTATGTGGAATATATGCGCAATGTCCCCGTATTAATTCATATTTTAATGATACATGCGATTATTGTTCATACATTGCCAAAACCAAAAGCCTCTATCAATTTTAGCGACACATATTTTTTAAATAATCGTGGGTTTTACTTGCCTGACCCAACATTTGAATCTGGCATGTGGTTGGTCAGCTTAACATTTTTAGCTGGCGTTATATTCACAATATTTTTTTCGCGCCACGCTAAGAAAATTCAAGAAACTACTGGTCGTATTCTACCAGTATTTTGGGCTGGTCTTGGTTCAATAATACTTGCGCCAATCGCCATGTTTTTAATAATGGGAATGCCCGTTGAATGGTCGATGCCGGTATTAAAAGGCTTTAATTTCAAAGGTGGAATGGCATTAAAACCAGAATTTTTAGCGTTATGGCTTGCTTTGTCATTATATACGGCGGCATTTATCGCAGAAATTGTTCGGGCGGGTATTTTGGCTGTGCCATGGGGGCAAACGGAGGCCGCAAGCGCACTTGGTGTTAATAATAAACGCACATTGCAGTTAATAATTATTCCACAGGCATTGCGTGTTATCGTGCCGCCATTAACCAGTCAATATCTTAATTTGGCTAAAAACTCGTCATTGGCGATTGCTATTGGCTATATGGATATTGTTGCAACGATTGGCGGTATAACATTGAACCAAACGGGGCGTGAAATGGAATGTATGGCGATTGTTTTAATGCTATATTTATCATTTTCGCTATCCATATCAATGTTTATGAATTGGTATAATAACCGTATAAAATTAGTAGAACGCTAGAAGGGAGGCATATAAAATGACTGATTCAACTTTAAATAAAAAATACGAACCTGGAATGCATCCTGATTTGCCGCCGCCGGCTGGTACTGTTGGTGTAATCCACTGGATTAAATCTAATATGCTATCCTCGCCAATAAATATTTTTATGACGCTTGTTACGGCTTATTTAATATATCTTATGTTGCCACCTGCGATAAATTTTCTTTTCATCAATGCGGTATTTGATGCGGCATCGCGCGATGAATGCCGCGCCATATCTTCAAGTGGTGCTTGTTGGGCGTGGGTTGGCAAGCGTATTGGTATATTAACTTATGGATTTTACCCCTCAAGCGAATATTGGCGAGTGAATATTGTATTTTTTGAACTGATTATTGCTGTTGCTCCTATTCTTTTTCCAAAATTACCGGGGCGCAAATATTTATTGATCCATTCAGCTATATATCCATTAATTGTCGCAATCATGTTGCTTGGCGGTGATTTTAATTTTCTTTGGTTATTTTCAATTGATACTGGTTTGATGACTGTTTCCACTGATAAATTTGGTGGTATGATGTTGACTCTTATCGTTGGGGCAACAGGAATTATATTCTCTTTTCCTATCGGCTTGGTTTTGGCCTTGGGGCGGCAATCTGACTTACCAATATTGAAATATTCATGTATTGGCTTCATTGAATTTATTCGTGGTGTACCATTAATTACTTTATTATTTGTTGCATCGACAATGCTTAATTATTTCTTGCCGCCAGGGACACATTTTGATCTTCTATTGCGGGTTTTAATAATGGTAACCTTATTTTCATCTGCTTATATAGCAGAGGTTATCCGTGGTGGATTACAGGCAATGCCAAAAGGCCAATATGAGGCTGCCGATGCCTTGGGGCTCAGCTATTGGCAATCAATGTATAAAATAATTTTGCCACAAGCATTGAAAATTTCAATTCCTGGTTTGGTTAATACCTTCATCGGGCTTTATAAGGATTCTACATTGGTGATTGTCATCGCTATGTTTGATTTCCTTGGTATGGTGCGGGCAACCAATGGCGATACAAGTTGGAATGGTGTAATTATTGAAGGCTATATTATTGTGGCGTTATTTTTCTTTATCAGTTGTTTTTCCATGTCGCGTTATTCGTTGCATTTGGAAAATAAATTGCATACTGGTCACAAACGATAAGTTACGGGAGATAAAAAATGAATAATGAAAATATAAGTAAATTAGAAGTTTCAGATGAAATTGCCATTCAAATTACTAATATGCATAAATGGTATGGTGATTTTCATGTGCTGAAAAATATTAATATAACGGTTAAGCGTGGTGAGAGGATTGTCGTTTGCGGGCCTTCTGGTTCAGGAAAATCAACCATGATACGCTGTATTAATCGGTTGGAAGAACATCAACAAGGTGATATTATTGTTGATGGTATTGAACTTACCAATGACCTTAAAAATATTGATAAAATTCGCCGTGAAGTGGGAATGTGTTTTCAGCATTTTAATTTATTCCCGCATCTCACAATTTTGGAAAATTGCACATTAGCACCAATTTGGGTACGTAAAACCCCAAAGAAAGAAGCCGAAGAAATTGCAATGCATTTTCTCGAGCGGGTTAAGATTCCAGAACAGGCAAATAAATTTCCTGGGCAACTTTCAGGAGGGCAGCAGCAACGGGTGGCAATCGCCAGATCGCTTTGCATGAATCCACGTATTATGTTGTTTGATGAACCAACATCGGCACTTGATCCAGAAATGATTTCCGAAGTTCTGGACGTTATGATTGGCCTTGCAGAAACAGGCATGACAATGATTTGTGTTACCCATGAAATGGGCTTTGCTAGAAAAGTTGCAAATCGGGTAATATTTATGGATGAGGGGGAAATTATTGAAGAAAATGAACCAGAAGAATTTTTCACAAATCCGCAAAATGAACGTACAAAATTATTCCTAAGCCAAATTTTAAATCATTAGGAAATAATTAATATATTTATTAAAGGCGGGTGTTATTTAATGCCCGTCTTTTTTAATCAGTTTTTTACTATATATAATTTTATAATTTTAATTTTACAAATAAAGCTAATATTTTATACAGATCAAAATTTATCAGATATTGACCAAAAATGCTCAACGGCGTAATAATATATGTATTTGTTTTTTAAGGTATAAAAATTGAAATTTTGCAAGATACTTTCAATCTATATTATTATAATTTTTATATATGCAATACCCATATCTCAGGCTAATGATGAACTTAATTTTTTCCGCATTGCCACGGGGGCATCAACGGAAAATTTATATAGAATGGCTACTGCTATCTCCGCTGGTATTAGCAATCCACCAGATAGTGGCTTGTGTAATGACAGTGATCAGAAATGTGGAAATGCAGGGTTGGTTGCGGTGGCACAATCAAAATCAGGTGCATTTGCAAATATAAAAGCCATAGCAAATGGGCAAATAGAATCTGCTATTATTTCTGCTGATGTGGCATTTTGGGCATATAGTGGTCGAGGGCCATTTGGTAATGATAAGGCATTTGACGATTTGCGAGTGATTGCTAACCTTAGCCCTATTAAAGCCCATATTATAGTTGCAAAAAACTCTCCCTATAAAAAAATAAATGATTTACAAAATGCTAAAATAGCCATCGGCGGTAAAAATACATCCAAAAGTCATATGGTGAAAATAATATTAAAGGCAAACGGTCTTAACATTGATGATATGAATTTAATTTACATGCGCCCAGGACCAGCCACCGATGCACTCACCAGCTCTGCTATTGATGCGATGGCTTTATTTGGTAATGAACCAATTTATGTAATTAAAGATATGATAAAATACGCGAATATACGTATTTTGCCATTTGATAATATTGCCTTACGGAAAATACAAATGGTCCACCCATTCATTGAACATGCGGAAATAGCCATCAATACCTATGGTAATATTGCACCGATTAAAACATTCCAACTTGGTGTGCAATGGGTTGTTAATAAAAATATAGACTCTGAACTGATTTTTGAAATAACAAAAAAATTATGGCAAGGGCAAAGTAAATATATATTTAATAACGCAAATCCAGACATAAAATTTCCAAATATTAGCGATGCAATTCCATATGGTTATGGCCCGCCATTACATACAGGTGCCAAAAAATATTATAAAGAAATTGGCCTTTATAAATAACAAAGGGATGAATGACGTTGTGGCAATAATTAATAATTTGACTAATGAAATCTGCGACCATGTGCAGAATGAACGTGGCATAAATATAGTTATGGATCGAAGCCGCGATAAGTTATTGACCGAATTTGGCAAAGCCACATTGATAGATCGATATTTATTAGAGGGCGAGGGTTTTCAAGATATGTTTGCCCGTGTGGCAATGCATTACGCCGATGATAGCCCCCATGCACAGCGAATTTATGAATATATTTCAAAGCTTTGGTTCATGCCATCGACCCCGATATTATCCAATGGTGGTACCAAACGTGGTTTACCGATATCATGTTTTTTAAACGAGGCTAATGATGATTTACACAGCATAGTTGACATATGGAATGAAAATGTTTGGTTGGCAGCAAGAGGTGGCGGCATCGGCAGCTATTGGGGTAATTTGCGCTCTATTGGTGAAAAAATTGGCAAGAATGGTAAAACCTCTGGCATAGTACCATTCATTTGTGTGATGGATTCTTTGACGCTTGCTATATCACAGGGCAGCTTGCGACGTGGGTCTTCGGCAGCTTATTTGCCCGTTTGGCACCCAGAAATTGAAGAATTTATTGAATTGAGAAGGCCAACTGGTGGTGATCCAAACAGACGCGCCTTAAATCTACATCATGGTGTCTTGCTGACCGATGATTTTATGCGTGCCGTTGAAAATAATGATGAATGGTCATTGATCAGCCCAAAAGATAAATCCGTTATTAGAAAAATAATGGCGCGTGATTTATGGATAAGAATTTTAACTGCTAGAATTGAAACTGGCGAGCCTTATTGTATTTTTATCGATCATGTTAACCGTGCGATTCCTGAACATCAAAAATTACAGGGCTTGACCGTTAAATCATCAAATCTTTGTGCCGAAATAACTCTGCCAACTGGGCTTGATAAAAATGGAAAACACCGCACTGCCGTTTGTTGTTTGGCATCGCTTAATGTGGAGAAATGGCCAGAATGGGAAAAAAATGACGAGATAATCGATGATATAATGCGCTTTCTTGATAATGTGTTACAGGATTTTATAGATAATGCACCACCAGAATTTAACAAAGCTTCATATGCTGCCGCGCGTGAAAGATCGGTTGGGCTTGGGATTATGGGTTATCATTCATTTTTGCAATCGATGAATATCCCAATGGAATCTGTGATGGCAAAGACATGGAATAAACGTATATTCAAACATATTAGCCAAAAAGCAAATATTTCATCCATATCATTAGCAAAAGAAAAAGAACCATGTCTCGATGCGGCAGAATTCAATATTGATCAACGATTTTCTAATAAAATAGCAATTGCCCCGACCGCGTCTATTTCGATAATATGTGGCGGCACATCACCGGGGATAGAACCAATTGCTGCCAATAGCTATACCCATAAAACATTAAGCGGATCTTTCGTTGTTCGTAATCATTATTTGCAAAGCTTGCTTGTTAAAAAAGGCAAGGATAATGGTGATATATGGTCGTCTATTGCCGTTAATGGTGGTTCTGTGCAGCATCTAGATTTCTTAAGTGATGATGAAAAAGATGTGTTTAAAACCGCATTTGAAATTGATCAAAGATGGTTGATAGGCCATGCGGCTGATCGCACGCCAATGATATGCCAATCGCAAAGTCTAAATCTATTCATTCCTGCCGATATATCAAAACGTGATTTGCACCAATTACATTTTCGAGCATGGAAAAAAGGCATAAAAAGCCTATATTATTGTAGATCAAAATCTATTCAACGTGCCGAAGCCAGCAGTGAATATGAAATTACAGCCAATATGTCGATGATGAATAATGATGGTAATCACAATTTTAATGATTTTGACGAATGCCTATCATGCCAATAGGCTTTATTTTATAACAATAGATATTATGAATATTTAAGATATATCTATATTTGAAAGTTTAATTAATGTCATTATTAGATGCAAGCCCAGTTTACAAACCATTTAATTATCCTTGGGCATATGACGCTTGGTTAACACAGCAGCGTATCCATTGGTTACCAGAAGAAGTATCTTTATCGGAAGATGTAAAGGATTGGCATAATAAATTAAGCAAGTCAGAGGTTAATTTATTAACACAGATTTTTCGCTTTTTTACTCAAGCCGATATCGAAGTAAATAATTGCTATATGAAACAATATACAAAGGTATTCCAACCAACCGAAATACAGATGATGTTATCGGCATTTTCTAATATGGAAACCATTCATATCGCTGCCTATTCCTATTTATTGGATACCATAGGCATGCCCGACACAGAATATCAGGCATTTCTTAAATATAAGGCGATGAAAGATAAATATGATTATATGCAGAAATGGAATGTGGACACAAAATCCGATATAGCAAAAACATTGGCGGTTTTTGGCGCATTTACCGAAGGGTTACAGCTTTTTGCATCTTTCGCCATGTTGATGAATTTTCCACGCTTTAATAAAATGAAAGGCATGGGGCAGATAATAACATGGTCGGTTCGCGATGAAACATTGCATATGCAATCGATTATAAAATTATTTCATACATTCTTGTCTGAAAATCCTGAAATATGGACAAAAGAACTGCAACAAGAATTATATGATGCGTGCCGTGCGGTTATTAAACATGAAGATGCATTTATTGATTTGGCATTTGATATGGGCGAAATAGAAGGATTAAAGGCACAAGAGGTCAAAGACTATATCCGCTATATTGCCGATAGAAGGCTGAAGCAATTAGGGCTTGATGCGATCTATCATATTGGTAAAAACCCGCTTGGCTGGATGGATGAAATTTTAAATGGGGTCGAACATGCAAATTTCTTTGAAAGTCGTTCTACGGAATATTCAAAGGCATCGACTACTGGCACATGGGATGAGGCATTTGAATAGATTAGTAGCTTTTAAATTAAGCAAAATTAATCTGCTTTAGCCTTGAAAGATTCAATATTCGTATTAATTAATATAAAATTGATTAGATTTAACGGAGAAATAATATGTCAATATTACAAGCAAGCTTTCGCAAAAAAGCTTTAATTATAATTCCGCTTATTATTGGTATTGCTGTTTTTATTCTGATGGTTAAAACAAAAACTTCGCCGCCAAAAATTGAAATGGTCGAAACCGCATATAATGTCCGTGTGGTTAAGGCGACCCATATGGATGTTATCCCAAATATCAGCGTCCATGCAACGGTCAGCCCTGAAAAAACATGGAATAGTGTCAGCGAAGTATCGGGGCGAATAATTCATATCAACCCTAGATTAAAAAATGGCAATATAATTAAATCTGGTCGCGAGTTATTGCGGATAGATCCAGTTGATTATCAATTGGCATTATCGCAATTAAGTGCAGAATTTTTAGAAATTAATATTCGTGAAAAAAATACTCATGCCTCACTCGCCATTGAAAAACGTAATTTATCACTGTCGGAAAGTAACTTTATCCGTAAACAAAAATTACATAAAAAAGGCAGCATATCACGAACCAGCCTTGATCAGGCCGAACAAGCCTTATTGATCAATAAAGCATCGGTGCAGAATTTAGAAAATACAATCGCACTTATTCCCGCAGAACGTGATGTTTTAGCGGCAAAGATTAATCAAGCAAGCCGTGATCTTGAGCAAACAATAATCTATGCACCATTTGATATAAGGGTTGCCAATTTACAGGTGGAAAATAACGAATATGTCGCATTGGGAAAAAGTCTTTTTAATGGTGATTCTATTGATAAAGTTGAAATATTAGCCCAAGTACCAGTATCGATGATGCCATCATTATTATTGGGAAAAATCATCAAAAAAGGACATAATATTAATGGCGATGGCACTGGTATTATTAATGACGATGATAATCAGATAAGTGATCAGCAATTAAATTTAATACCTATAGCAAAAACAACGGGGCTAACGGCGAATATATCGATGGAAATGGGTAATAAAATCGTAATATGGCAGGGCGAAGTGGTGCGAATTGCCGATACGGTTGATGTTAAAACTCAAACAATTGGTATTATTGTTGCGGTTAATAATCCATATAAAAATATTATACTTGGTGTTAGGCCGCCATTGGTAAAAGGCATGTTTGTTAAGGTTAATATTAATGGTGCAGCGGTAAAAGGCGCATTGGTTATTCCACGGCTATCCATTCGCCAAGGGGTTGTTAATATTATCAATGATAAAAATCGCTTAGAACGCCGTAAAGTCAATGTTATCTTTTCCCAAGGCAATATTAGCATAATAAAAGATGGTATAGATGCCGAGGAGCGCGTGATTATTTCTGATCTTATTCCTGCGGTCGATGGCATGCTATTAAATGCTAAAAATGGCGATAATATGGTCAATAAAATGCAACAATCCGCGATTGGGAGTTCAAGTGAATGATTAGTTTTTTCACCAAACACCCAAATGCTGCCAATTTATTGATGGCAGGCATTATAATGTTGGGTCTTATGGCCTTGCCAAATTTAAAACGCGATACATTTCCCGAACTTAAAAATGATCGGGTGCAAATTACCACAATTTATAAAGGTGCAACGGCGATAGAGGTTGAAGATGCGGTTTGTCGGCGAATAGAAGATGCGCTTGAAGGCATTGACGGTTTGGATGAAATCCAATGTGAAGCCCGTGAAGGAAAGGCAATTGCCACGGCAACCATGCTGGAAAAAACTGATATGTCGCGTTTTCTTGATGATGTTAAATCAGAAATTGATATAATATCTGATTTCCCAAGCGATGTGGAAGACCCAGTGATAAATGAAATTGGTCGGACTGCATTTTTGGCATCGATTGCTGTTACTGGACCTAAAAATCTGGTTGATTTAAAATCTTATAGCGAAATATTGAAAACTAAATTACAAGCCATACCGACAGTTGCTAATGTTGAATTGCGTGGTTTTTCTAACCGTCAGATAAATATTGAAATTCCATTAATCAAGCTTGAACAATTCTCCCTATCGGCACTTGATGTGGCAAATTCAATTAAAGCACAAAATATCAGCCAGCCATTAGGCCAGATAAAAGGTGTGAATGAGGATATTATTTTACGATTTGGTGAACAACGTAAAAGCGTTGAAGATTTTTCTAATATAATAATTATTTCATCAACGAGCGGTGCGGAAATAAGATTAAGAGATATTGCTACTATAAGCGATTATTTTGAAAATAATGATAATAATATCATCTTCAATGGACAAAATGCGGCAATGCTGGATATTTATAAGGCAAAATCCGACGATGTTTTGCGAGTGGTGGCGCAAATAAAGAAATTTATTGAAAATGAACATGCTATAGCCCCCAAAGGAATAAAATTAACCCTTAGCCGCGATGCCGCATCAATTGTTGAAAGCAGATTGGATCTATTGGTTTCTAACGGGTTGCAAGGTTTAATTTTGGTGGTGCTAATACTTGGGCTTTTCTTTAGCATTAGATTTAGCTTCTGGGTGGCAATGGGGTTGCCCGTCTCATTTTTAGGCACATTATTTGTCATGCATTTACTTGATATGAGCCTTAATCAAATAACCATGGTTGGTTTGTTGATTGCTATTGGTCTTTTGATGGATGATGCCATTGTTATTTCTGAAAATATTGCGGTGCGGCTGAAAAAAGGTGATGCGGCGATTGATGCGGCGATAAATGGTGTAACGGAGGTTCTACCCGGTATTTTATCCTCATTTGCGACGACAATTTTTATTTTTGGCGCATTAATCTTTCTAGATGGTAAATTAGGCCAAATATTAGGCGTATTGCCGATCGTTTTAATCGTTACATTGGCGGTAAGTTTGTTAGAAGCATTTTTTATTCTGCCGCATCATTTATCGCATTCATTAAAACATATGAGTGAGGCTAAAGTTCCAGCCTTCAAGCAAGCTTTTGAACGTTGGTTTGAAAATTTCAAAGAAAACACCTATGGCAGGCTATTAGATATTGCCATTAAATGGCGTTATTTGACAATTGGTTCTATTATCATGCTGTTGTTATTTTCATTTTCACTAATGGCTGGCGGTGTTTTAAAAATGCGTGGTTTCCCCGATATCGAAGGCGATATAATCGAAGCGAGAATATTATTACCCCAAGGCACACCATTATCAAGAACCGAAGAAATCGCAGCGCATTTAGTAGCAAGCTTAAAGCAGGTGGATGCTAAATTCACCCCATCACAGCCAGATGGTCAGTCATTAGTTCGTAATATTGCAGTTATTTTTTCATCTAACAGCGATGCCTATGAAAGCGGGCCGCATGTGGCAACAATTTCAGTCGATTTATTAAGTGCAGAAATAAGAACCACCAATATTGACGAAATATTTACTAATTGGCGGGCATTAAGCGGTGATATCACTGATGTTATTACAGTTAAATATAGCGAATCAACCATTGGTCCTGCGGGGCGTGCCATTGATTTACGCTTTGCTGGTAATGATTTAATGCAGCTTAAATTAGCAGCGGCAGAAGTTATAAAGTTTCTTAAAAATTATGATGGTGTTAATGATTTAAGTGATGATTTACGGCCTGGGAAACGTGAATTACGACTTAGTCTAAAAGATGGTGCATCCACATTGGGCCTTACGCCAAAAAATATTGCTGATCAATTGAGAACAAGCTTCCAAGGAATAGTAATTGATGAATTTCCGAATGGTAGTGAAAGTTATGAAGTAAATTTAGATATAGCCGATTTTGACCGCAATAGCATTGATGATTTACAACGGATGAATTTAATTGGAGCGGATGGTATATTAATACCAGTAACAGCGGTGGTCGATATTGAGGAAATTCGCGGTTGGGCGCGTATTAATCGCTATGACGGTATGCGCACAATAAGTATACAGGGCGATGTTGATACCCGCATTACCAATACGGCGGAAATAATATCTAACTTAAAAAGCAATCTAATTCCTGATTTACTTAAACGCTATCCAAATTTGAAATTCACTATCGAAGGTGAAAGCGCAAATTCCTCCAAAACGCAAAAATCCATGGGTAGAAATATGATGATGGGCCTGCTTGGTGTCTATATTCTACTAGCATTTCAATTCCGCAGCTATTTTGTCCCAATTTTGGTAATGGCGGTTATCCCAACTGCACTTATTGGTGTTATATGGGGGCATTTTATTCTTGGATTGGAAATTTCCATGCCAAGCCTGATTGGTGGCGCATCGCTGGCGGGGGTTGTGGTTAATAATTCCATATTAATGATGCAATTCATCAGCAAAAAACTTGCCGATGGGGCGACAACTGTCGCCGCCGCAGCTTATGCTGGTCGGATTAGATTTAGGGCAATAACCTTAACATCATTAACCACGGTTGTTGGGCTGTTGCCATTATTATTGGAACGAAGCACACAGGCACAGATTCTTGTACCATTGGCGGTTAGCTTGGCCTTTGGCTTGGCTATTGCTGCTGCATTATCGTTATTCTTAATGCCAGCATTATATTGTGTAATGGCGGATTTAGGGCTGGTTAAATCTGGTAAAGAACAAAAGGAATAGGGCCGTTATATACGAGAGCCAATTGCGGCGATGATATTATCGACCATTTTATGGACAAGGGCTTCGTCGTCGCCTTCGGCCATCACCCTTATTAATGGTTCGGTTCCTGATTTCCTGATTAGAAGCCGGCCATTTTTTGCTAATTTATTTTCGGCATCGCTAATGGCTTGTTTAACATTTATATTATCCAAAGGGTCGCCATTTTTTTTATTAAATTTAATATTTTTTAATAATTGCGGTACGGGGGTAAACCTATTGCCAAGTTCGCTCATTAAAATATTATTTTTAACCAACAGGGATAACACCTGTAATGCGGCAACAATACCATCACCTGTCGTGCCATAATCGCTTAAAATAATATGGCCCGATTGCTCCCCACCCAAATTATAGCCATTGGCACGCATATCTTCGACCACATAACGATCGCCAACATTTGATCTTTTCATGCCAATGCCAAGCTTATTTAAATGGCGCTCAAGACCAAGGTTTGACATGACCGTCGCCACCAAAGGCCCTTTTAACTGCCCGGTTTTATGGTGCATTTCAGCGATGGCAGCCATAATCTGATCACCATTAATAATATTGCCGCATTCATCTGATACTATTAAACGATCGGCATCACCATCAAGTGCGATACCAATATCGGCACCAATTTCAATAACTTTTTTACAAAGCTTTTCGGGGGAAGTTGCGCCACATTGTTTATTTATATTAATGCCATTTGGCGTTACATTAATCGCGGTTACATCGGCACCTAATTCATAAAAAACCTTTGGTGCGGCTTTATATGCCGCGCCATTGGCACAATCGACAACTATTTTTATACCGTCAAGGCGCATTCCCTTGGGGAAGGTTTGTTTGACAAATTCCACATAGCGACCATTTGCACCATCAAGCCGCATTGCGCGCCCCAATTGGCTTGGTTCTATCAATTCAAATTGGGGGTCGTCCATATATTTTTCAATGGTTAATTCTTCTTCATCGGATAATTTATAACCATCGGGGCCAAAAAGTTTGATACCATTATCATTATATGGATTATGTGATGCGGAAATCATTACGCCAATATCGGCACGCAATGAGCGGGTCAACATTGCAACCGCAGGGGTTGGTACGGGGCCTAATAAAAACACATCCATTCCCATGGCAGTAAAACCCGCAGTCAAGGCCGGTTCTAACATATATCCGCTTAATCTTGTATCTTTACCAATAACAACTTTATGTCTGTGATCACCACGCCTGAAACGTCTTCCTGCTGCTAATGCTAAACGTAAAATTATATCCGGGGTAATAGGTGCAATATTTGCTGTGCCGCGAATGCCATCTGTACCAAAATATTTACGTGTCATTAATTTATAAATCGCTCATATATTATTTTGCAGTATTAGTAAGTTTATAATTTAAATTGTTTTTTATTTTCAACTGCTTTTAATGAAATCATATTACTTGCATCAGAGATGCCTATAGTTGGCATTATATTTTTATTGCTGGGTTTGATATTTTTACTGGTATTTATTTTAATTTTTCTGCCATAGTGGCCATCAACCTTTGCGCCTGGTAATATTTCTAAAATATCATGATAGATATCACCTGTAACAATGGCAGAATCCATTAATTGTACCGATTTAGCTGTTGCCTTCCCATATAGAGTGCCAAAAACAACTAATATATCAGCATTAATGGTCCCATCAATTTTTCCAGTAATACCAATGATAAGTTTGCCACATGTTACATTACCTTCAAAAGTCCCATTTATGCAAATATCGCCTATACCATCTATATCACCAGAAATTTTAACGCCCGCTGCAATAGTTGATAATCTATTTAGCGATGAGTCATTGTTTTTTTCAACTAACTTTGGTACATCTTTTGATCCAAACATAATTTTATCTCCAAATTAATGTCAAACCCACTAAACCATACTCTAATAATTCCATTCTACTGTAAATTTAATATGGTAACAATAAAAATATATAAAAATTAAAATAAATATATGATATTAATTATTATGCTAAAAATAATGCTATATAATAATTTATTATACCTCATATGGCGATAAATTTTTCAGCCTCCAACGCCGCCATGCAACCCATGCCAGCTGCGGTTACTGCTTGTCTATATATTTTATCACTAACATCACCTGCTGCAAAAACGCCATCTATACTCGTTTTTGTTGTGCCTGCATTAACTAAGATATAACCATTGCCATCCATATCAAGTTTATTTTTAAAAATATTTGTTGATGGCTTATGGCCGATTGCGATAAAAACGCCATCAACGTCTATTTTGTCAATTTTGCCGTTTCTAATATTTTCAATTTTTAATGCCGTAACGCTAGGCGGTTGATCATTGCCTAATATATCAACAAGTTTGCTATCCCATATTATTTTGATTTTTGGATTGGCAAATAACCTATCTTGCAGTATTTTTTCAGCACGAAATTCATTTCTACGGTGAATGATTGTTACTTTCTTGGCATGATTAGTTAAATAAATTGCTTCTTCAACTGCTGTGTTTCCGCCACCAATGACGGCGACATTTTTGTCGCGATAGAAAAAACCATCGCATGTGGCGCATGCACTAACGCCAAAGCCTTTGAATTTTTCTTCGCTTTCAAGCCCAAGCCATTGCGCTTGTGCGCCAGTTGCAATAATTATCGCATCGGCAGTGAATATATCGCCAGCATCGCCAATTGCCTGAAATGGTTTTTTTGTGAAATCGACTTTTACAATTATATCATTAATAATTTTTGTGCCAACATTTTCGGCCTGAAGCCGCATTTGTTCCATCAGCCAAGGCCCTTGGATTATATCGGCAAAGCCAGGGTAATTTTCTACTTCGCTGGTTATTGTTAACTGCCCACCAGGTTGTAGCCCAGCAACAATCATTGGCTGTAAATTTGCCCTTGCTGCATAAATTGCCGCCGTATAGCCCGCAGGGCCAGAACCAATGATTAAAATTTTTGAATGACGCTTGACTGGTTTTTTTATTGTCATTAACTTTATACCTTATGCTTTATTTATTCGTTTCAAGGTCAGGAATGTAAAATCTGGTGTGGTTTCATCTTTTGACTTAACCATTTTACGAGATATTTCAGACCAATCAGCAGTATTGTAATTGGGAAAAAATGCATCGGCAATAGGGCTTGCTGCGACCTGGGTAATATAAAGGCGATTGGCAATTGGCATTGCTATTTTATATATTTCTGCGCCACCAATTATCATGATTTCTGAATTTTCTACATTGCATTTATTTTTTTTGGCAATTTTTATTGCTTCATTAAGTGAATTTGCAATATGAATATCATCATTATTAATTTTAAAATGATTATTTCTGGTGATTATAATATTTTGTCGTTTAGGCAGCGGCCTGCCAATAGAAGCGTAAGTCTTACGCCCCATTATTATTGGTTTACCCATAGTTATTTGTTTGAAAAACTTTAAATCATCTGGTAAATGCCATGGCAATTTGCCTTTCAGGCCAATTGCACCATTTTTGCCCACTGCGGCGATTAAACTTATCATTTTTATGTCCTAGATTGCGATGGGCGCAGGAATATTATCATCGGCATCATAACCGATTAATTCAAAATCATCATAGGTGAAATCAAACAGGTTGGTTATATTTTTATTTAACTTCATAACCGGTAAAGATTTCGGCTGGCGCGATAATTGCCGTTTTACCTGTTTGAAATGATTGTTATAAATATGCACATCGCCAAAGCTATGGATAAAATCGCCAAGATCAAGATCGCATATATGGGCAATCATATGACAAAGCAAAGCATATGAGGCAATATTAAATGGCACGCCCAAGAATAAATCAGCACTGCGTTGATATAGCTGGCAACTTAATTTTCCATCAGCCACGTAAAATTGAAATAAACAATGGCATGGCGGTAATGCCATATTATCAATTTCAGAAACATTCCACGCAGAAATAATATGCCGCCTTGAATCTGGATTATTTTTGATGCCATCAATTAAATTTGTAATTTGGTCAATATGTCCACCGTTCGCCGTTGGCCAACTGCGCCATTGTTGGCCGTAAACAGGGCCTAAGTTACCATTTTGATCAGCCCATTTATCCCATATTTTAACGCCATTATCTTGTAAAAACTTAATATTAGTATCACCGCGTAAAAACCATAAAAGTTCAATTATTATTGATTTTAAATGTAGTTTTTTTGTTGTTAATAATGGGAAGCCATGTTTAAGATCAAACCGCATTTGATTACCAAATATACTGCGTGTACCCGTTCCCGTGCGGTCTTTTTTATCATTGCCATTATCCATAACATGACGCATTAAATCTAAATATTGTTGCATTCAATTACCCTGATTATAAACTCTGTAAAAGATATGTTAAGCCATTATATATTTGATAATCTATAATGTGATTCCCCATTCGTAAAATATAAAAACTATTAAACTATATAAAAAAATATAAATTGGCCTTTTATGATCGAATAAATTTGACTATATATATAATGTTGAGAAATCAACTATGGTGCTAAATGGTGTTTTGGAATAAGCGCTGCGGACCCGGGGGCGGTACCCGGCGCCTCCACCAATTTTATATGGGGGCGAAATAGGATTGACGCGCGTAGTAAAGATTATACTTGCTCTCGGCATGGTATCCGCCGTTATCGGGCCAGATTAATAGTTGCAAATGACAACAATAATCAGGTTGCTGTTGCTGCTTAATCGCAGTTTCAAAGACCGAATTTAAGTCCTAGGGTGTGATAACTTTAGGCGGGGTTCGGGGGAACCTGGCAACAGAATCCCCCACTTGATTTTAATTATATGCGTAAGCGTGAATGAATTATTATATTATAATATTAATAATAGGATAAAATAGCCATGAATGAAGATCTCTTAGGGTATAATGGCATGGTTGAAGCTGCTATGCGTTCTGTTGTTAGACAGGCATTAGACAAAGCAGCGGCAACTGGTCTGCCAAATGATCATCATTTTTATATATCATTTAAAACTACTAATCCAGATGTTATAATTCCCGATAGCCTACGCCAACGTTACCCCGAAGAAATGACTATTGTTTTACAGCATCAATTTTGGGAATTAAAAACTGATAATGACGGTTTTTCGGTTGAATTAAGCTTTAATAATAATAGCGAATATTTACGCATTCCGTTTAATGCGCTGATAACTTTTGCGGATCCATCGGTTAATTTTGGTTTGCAATTTAATAATGACAGAGACTTTGAATATGCAGATGGTTTTGAATATGAAATTGATAATTTAGGCGATAATAATCAACAAGATGATGATTTGCCTTCTAATAATAAATATAACATTAAAGACGCAAATATACCCGATAAAAACAAAAATAGCGATAAAAAAGATAGCAAAAAAGATAGCAAAAAAGATAGCAAAAAAGATAGCAAAAAAGATAGCAAAAAAGATAATGTTGTAACTCTTGATACATTTCGGAAAAAATAACCACATTATAGTTTAAAGTGATATATTAAGGCATATAATATCCATAAAAATATAAAGGTGATTAACTATGAGCGCAAAAATTGATAATAGCCTTTTCCTTATGGGTAAAGATATGACTGTTTATCGTAAGTTAACCAGTGACTTTGTTACGATAAGTCAATTTGAAGGTGAAGAAATATTAAAAATTGATTCAAAAGCCATTAATTTACTGGCATGTGAAGCATTTTTTGATATTAACCATCTTTTGCGTTCAAGTCATTTAGCGCAATTACGTAAAATTATTGATGATGATACAGCAACAAATAATGATCGGTTTGTTGCGCTAGATTTATTGAAAAATGCGAATATAGCGGCGGGTGGCGTTCTGCCTATGTGTCAAGATACGGGTACAGCGATAGTTACAGCTAAAAAAGGCCGTAGAATATGGACTGATTGCGATGATGGTGCGGAATTATCTCAAGGGATAATGGATGCTTATAATAAAAATAACTTACGTTACAGTCAAGTTTCAGCCATATCAATGTTTGAAGAGGTCAATACAAATAATAATTTGCCAGCACAAATCGATATATATGCCGAAGGTGATAATGAATATAAATTTTTATTCATGGCAAAGGGCGGTGGTTCGGCTAATAAAACATTTTTATTCCAAGGCACACCATCATTATTAGAGCATGAACGCATGTTGGAATTTCTAAATGAGAAAATTAAAACCTTAGGCACCTCAGCATGCCCGCCATATCATTTAGCAATTGTTATTGGCGGCACAAGTGCGGAGCAAAATTTAAAGACAGTCAAGCTTGCCAGTGCCAGATATTATGACGGATTACCGACAAGTGGTGGCAATAAAGGCCAAGCCTTCCGTGATTTGGAGATGGAAAAAACAATTCATAAAATGACCCAAAATATGGGTATAGGCGCACAATTTGGCGGTAAATATTTCTGCCATGATGTTCGCGTTATTCGATTGCCGCGTCATGGCGCATCATTGCCTATCGGGCTTGGTGTGTCTTGTTCTGCTGATCGACAAGCATTGGGTAAAATAACCAAAGATGGCGTTTTCCTCGAACAATTAGAACGTAATCCAGCTAAATATTTACCAGAAATAACAGATGATAATTTGAATGAAGATGTGGTGGAAATTGATTTAGCAATGCCGATGAAAGATATTTTAACAAAGCTTAGCCAATATGATGTTAAAACAAGACTTAGTTTAAGCGGAATAATAATTGTTGCCCGCGATAGCGCACACCGAAAATTACGGGATCGTTTGGACGCAGGTGAAGAATTACCACAATATTTTAAAGATCACCCCATATATTATGCAGGGCCAGCAAAAACCCCAAATGGCATGGCATCTGGATCTTTCGGACCAACAACAGCAGGGCGCATGGACAGCTTTGTCGACCAGTTTCAGGCGGCTGGTGGTTCGATGATTATGCTTGCCAAGGGTAATAGATCAAAAGCGGTTACTGATGCTTGCCATAAATATGGTGGCTTTTATTTAGGATCAATCGGCGGGCCTGCTGCTAGATTAGCCCAAGATTGTATTAAAAAAGTTGAATGTATTGAATATGCGGAGTTGGGAATGGAGGCAATTTGGAAAATCGAAGTTGAAAATTTCCCTGCATTTATTGTTGTTGATAATAAAGGGAATGATTTTTTTAAAGAATTTAATCTATAAAATATTTAAATTAAAATATAATATATGGGCAGTTTCATGCATGTCGATTGATAATCTGCCCGCGCCCTGAATAATTTAAATTTGGGGCTTCATCTATTAAATCTTGCAGCATATTGACCATCTGTTTCTCGGCTTTAACGCTTTGTTTGATCGCAAATAACGATGCATTATGATGACCATTGACAGCCAATGTAGAAATAGCAGTTGCAATATCAGACATTTAATAACCCATCAAAAAAATATTATTAAATTAATATGTATGTAAGTTGTGTAAGCATAACATATAGGCAATAAAAAACATAGTAAATTTATATGCCATAAATAATTAACATTGTAATTTTAAAATAATGGTTGGCTGTATTTAATATAGATATGCATTTTTAATAAAATTTAATTTTATCTATATTGTTATATTCTATTATAATAATACCAAGGGATCATGGCCTAATATATTAAGGGGTATGATGTGATATATTGATGATTAAGAAAAATATTAACGGTTATAAAATAACAGTTAATTGTGTATTGATAACTGTTAGTGTGGCTTAATATTAATAACTGTTATTATTATAGGTCTTACATCATATTTCTTTGCCAATCAGGCTTTGATAAATCATGCCCATAATATAATGAATAATATGACCGCATCAACGGTAATTCGTTCTGAGAATTATTTACTTCCTGCGTATAATATAGCCGATATTGCCCGGCGGTTGTTAAAAGATAATGTTCTTGATTATTCCAATTTACTGGTATTTTTTTGCTGCGCCGATGGCAGCTTTTCCTATGTCAACCGTGATAATGTTAAGACTGTTGGTGGTTATAGGATTAAAAATATTAAATTTTATGAAACTGGCATGCGCCAAACAACCCTGAAATAGATAAAGTTTATAAAAATTAAAGATACGGGTATTAGTCTTACAATCGCACGCGCATTATCACATTTATTAAATAGCGATATTAAAGTTAATAAAGATTAGCAAGATGGTGTTCAGATAGATTTTCATATAACATATGATGATAAATAAATTTATTATAGCTTATTAAAATGCAACGGTTATTTTATAAATTAGATTTATTTTTTCCTATGAATAATGAGGCTATATTATATATAACAATACCGAATGTACAAAATCCTGCCGAGACCCAAACCATATTAGAAATGACTTCATTCAAGAAGTAAATTGATAAAAATACTACTGAAACTGGAACTAATGCCATAATTGTTGCAGCACCAGTTGCACCTAAATTATAAATAGAATAGCTCATAAAAAATAATGCAATGATATTAACAACAATACCTTGATAGCCTGCTTGTAAGATGATTTCATTTAATGGCGCATTAACTAGATTGCTTGGCGCGATAAGCCATATAGGTAAAAATACAATAAAATTTAATATGGGTACGGAAAACATTAATGTTTTGATGCTGATATTCCATTTCTTCATGGAAACAGAATAGAAAGATAAGAAAAAGGCCGATATAAAAAACCATATTATCGATGGGGATAATTCTGTTTTACTCATATCTATTAAAATTATCAGGCTTGATAAAAGAATAAACAATATGCCAAAATATTTACTAAAATGTATTTTATCTCCATTCCAAACAAATAAAATTATTGCCGATATAACAGGCATAGAGCCATTAATTAATATACCTACATTTGATGCTTGTGAAAATTCTAATCCTAAAAAGGTTGATATTAAATATAAATTTCCACAAGCAATAGAGCAAATAAAAACTCTAAGGTTAAATAATTGTTTGATTACTTGCTTGTTGAATATTAGAAATGGCGTAACAATTATTGCCGCAGTTGTAAAACGAATGCCAGTTATATCCCAAGATGTTAATTGGTTCATTAATCCATATTTTGATATAATTATCCAGCCAGACCATATGAAAATAATAACAATTGCAGATAAAACACCAAGGGTTTTATTCATATATTTTATCCATATAAGATTTATATTTAACGTGTTGGGCGCGGTATATCAGTTGAATAATCATAAAACCCACGACCATTTTTAACCCCTAACCATCCTGCCTCGACATATTTTGCCAATAATGGGCATGGGCGATATTTTGGATCAGATAGATCGCTATATAAAACATTTAAAATTGCTAAACATGTATCAAGGCCGATATAATCGGCTAATTCTAAAGGGCCTAACGGGTGGTTAGCGCCAAGCTTCATCGCCCTATCAATGGCAACCACATTGCCAACCCCTTCATATAGGGTATAGATGGCCTCATTGACCATTGGTAATAAAATTCGATTAACGATGAACCCAGGGAAATCTTCGGCAACGGCAACCGTTTTGCCTAATTGATTTTCGGCAAAATCTTTACATATTTTAAAGCTTTCTTCTGATGTTGCCAGACCACGAATTAATTCAACCAATTTCATTGAAGGCACAGGCTTCATAAAATGAATGCCGCAAAAACGGTCAGGACGATCAGTATTGGCGGCAAGCCTTGTTATAGAAATTGATGATGTGTTGGTGGCAATGATTGCTTTGTCATTTAAATATGGGGTTAGCTTTTTGAATATATCGCGTTTTATTTCTTCATTTTCTGATGCAGCTTCTATCACTAAATCGCACTCATTGAAAAATCCATAATCATCGCTATATTCAATTCGTGCCAATGCAGCTTGCATATCTTCTTGATTAATTTTTGATTTATCAATTTGCCGACGCAGGTTTTTTTCAATCAATATAACTGCGGCATTTAATTTTTTAGCATCAATATCCATTAATTTGACCGAGGCACCAGAAAGGGCGACAACATGCGCGATGCCAATACCCATTTGACCCGTACCGATAACCCCAATGCAATTTAACATGATATGTCCTTATATTTATAAATTAGATAGTTTCTAAATCAGATATTTCATAATTCATCTAGAGCCGCGTCAAATTCGGGAATTGCATCGAATAAATCGGCAACAAGGCCATAATCGGCAATTTGAAAGATTGGTGCATCTTCATCTTTATTAATGGCAACAATAACCTTGCTATCTTTCATTCCAGCCAAATGTTGGATAGCACCAGAAATACCAACCGCCATATAAAGATCAGGGGCGACAACCTTGCCCGTTTGACCGACTTGATAATCATTGGGAACAAAGCCTGCATCAACAGCGGCGCGTGATGCGCCAACGGCACCGCCTAATTTATCAGCAATTTTTTCAAGCATGGCAAAATTTTCACCTGATTGCATGCCGCGTCCACCCGATATAACTACTTTTGCCGATGTTAATTCAGGCCGCTCACTGGATGATCCAGCGGCGTTGATAAAACTTGATATGCCCTTATCACCAAGACCGTCTAATTTTTCAATTGTTGCAGAACCACCATCGGCGGAAGCGGCATCAAAGGCGGTAGTGCGAACGGTAATAACATTGGGCTTTTCGTTAGATTCAATCGTCGCAATGGCATTGCCAGCATAGATTGGTCGCTCGAATTTATTTACCGCAAGAACCTTGGTTATTTCTGAAATTTGCTGCACATCAAGCAATGCGGCAACGCGTGGTAATATATTTTTACTCATGGTGGTAGCTGCACCCCAAATTGTTTGATAATCCACCGCCATTTTTACGATTAAAGGTGTGAAATTTTCTGCTAAACCATGGGCATATTCAGGGCTATCGATGATAATAACCTTGTTAACGCCAGATATTTGTGCCGCCATTTTGCCCGCATCACCACAATCATTACCAATAACGGCGATGGTTATATTGCCGCCTGCCGCATTGGCGGCATTAACCACATTTAAGGTTGCCGGTTTAATATTCTTGCCGTCATGTTCGGCGATAATTAAATTAGTCATAATTAAACCTTTCTATATTACTTTGGCTTCGTTTTTAAGCTTGTCGATAAGTTCGGCAACAGATGCGACAATAACGCCGCCTTTTCTTGCCACTGGTTCACAAATATTTACGGTTGTTAAGCGCGGTGTTACATCAATATTTAAATCATCGGGTGTCATAACATCTAATGGCTTGCGCTTTGCCTTCATAATATTTGGTAATGAGGCATAACGTGGCTCGTTCAGTCGTAAATCAACTGAAACAACCGCTGGCATATTAACCTTAATGGTCTCTAACCCGCCGTCGACTTCTCTGGTTGCCTCTAATGATCCATCACCTAATTCAAGTTTGGATACAAATGTTGCCTGTGGCCAACCCGCCAATGCAGCCAACATTTGCGCGGTTTGATTTGAATCATCATCAATGGACTGCTTGCCAACTAAAATTAATTCTGGTTCTTCTTTATCGATGATTGCCTTTAATAATTTTGCTACGCCAAGCGGCTCTACGGCTATGTCTGTTTCAATTAATATGCCGCGATCTGCGCCCATTGCCAAGGCGGTGCGGATGGTTTCTTGGCATTGTGAAACGCCAATTGAAACGGCAATAATTTCTGTGGCAATGCCTGCTTCTTTAAGCCTAATTGCCTGTTCAATTGAAATTTCATCAAATGGGTTCATTGACATTTTAACATTTGCTGTCTCGACACCGCTTTGATCTGCCTTGACCCTTATATTAACGTTATAATCAACCACACGTTTGACTGGTACAAGAATCTTCATGGATTCTAATCCTTATAAATAATAAATTAAATAATAGTTAATGCTTAAAATATTTCAATAGTAAATTTGTAAGGCCTTGCAACATTAGAAGTCAAGCATCTAATTGCTTGTTTTACGTGGTTTTTATATAGCTGTTATCCCCCAGCCAATATGCAACTATATTAACGCAGCAAAAACCTTTATCTATTTCCCCTATAGGTGCAATATCCCATCGCCATGTTTTTAATGGGGCCTGCATATCAAGATTATATAGCGGGTCATATTGATCAATAACCTGATCATCGGAATTTATCTTTTGCCATTTAATATCGCAAATAACCGCAGTTGGGCAATTAAACCCTGATAGCCAATTAAAATGCGCCGCAATTATTTGTGTGAAGAAACCGTTAATATTCTTATCAGTATGTGAGGTGTTTTGATTATTCCGACGTAAATATTGTAATGGTATAACGGGTAATTGGCTTGCCATATTAACCGATATGACAAAGTCTATATCGGGAAAATTATGATATAAATCTGGTGTCATTACCTTTGGCAATATATCTGGATTATTGAATAAATTCTGCATATGGTTGGTTATATCCACCGATATATGGCGAATATTATTATATCCATATGGGTTTGATTTAAATGGGTTTTTAAATTCAAACGGATGAATTATATCCAATAATATCACCTGCTCAAAAATGCCTGCAAGCTCTTGTAATGGAATATCATTTATTGCCGCCGCACCGGTTATTAATATTGTCCGGTTCTGTTGGCGGGTTTTTACCGCATTTAAAATTGCTTCCTTGGTTTTTGTAATATGCACGTTCCAGCTATCACCGCAACGGGCTTTGCGGGCATTAATAGCGATTGCTTCATGTAAATAGCCCATGCGATGCACCCATTTTGGCGCGGGCGTTAATGAATATCGAATGGCTTCAATAATCATTTAGGCTTGCCCCTAACTATCAGTTGTTAGATATGCCAAAATAGCCGCAAGAATAACAACCATTACAGATATGATTTTCTGGGCATTAATAAATTTCATACCCTTTTCAGTATAGGCCATTTGACGATTGCGGAATAATGAATCCTTATAAGCAAAATGCAGCCAGTTTTCATGTTTATGGCGCATGGCAAATATTTGACAAATCAGGGCGGCAAAGATTAATATTGCCATTAAACTAAATATGGCAAAAACCAATATATCAACGGATATGTTAAAATTCATCGGTTCGCCCCCGCAACCCATAATATATCATTTTTACCATAATTATTGCAATGGCGCGACAAAACAAACATTAAATCTGATAGACGATTTAAATATTTAATCGCTGCGGGGTTAATTTTTTCTATTTCAGACAAGCCAACGACTAATCGCTCCGCACGCCTAATAACGGTTCTTGCATGATGCATATTTGCTGATGCGGCATTGCCAGCTGGTAAAATAAATGATGTAAGCGGCGCAAGTTTATAATTATATTTATCGATTTCGCTTTCTAACATGATGACTTGATTATCATTAATACGTAACGCACAATCGCCCTTGCGACCATCTTCGGGGGTGCAAAGATCAGCACCCAAATCAAACATATCATTTTGAATATGGCTTAATAATTGATCTAATTCACCACCGATATGCAGACGAATGATGCCAATAATGGCATTTGCTTCGTCAACAGTGCCAAAGGCATCGACCCGCAAAGAATTTTTTGAACATCTAACGCCATCGCCAAGCGAAGTTTGGCCTTTATCACCGCCTTTTGTATATATTTTATCTAATTTAACCATATTTAATCACGCCTGCCTAATTTTGTTGAACGTCTTTTGCGTGCGATGCTATTAGCATATTCAGCAAAATTCAAAATATTATTATCAGAACTAATTTTAACGGCAATATCAGATTTAAGATTTCTGGCTTTTATTATGGCCTGTTGGATAGCTGCTTGTTGGATAACAGTATGATGGTTCATGGGAAATGTGGAATTAAAACCACCATGTTTTTGTCGAATATAACATGCGGGTTTGCGATTAAAAAATCTTATCAAAGGCATATGATATTTATTCACTTTTGTTAATGTCTCTTTTTAATTTATCTATTATGGTCAGTATAAATTAAACATTATATTTTGTCATTTTTATTACATCTTGTTAAGTCGATTTTGTCATAAGGCTTTTTCCTAATCAATGGCTTCTATTTGTTTATTCACTCTATATAATTGCATTTATTTACAAATGAACATAGAAAATATTTAATCATGGAAATAGTCATTGATATCATAATGCCTGTATTTGGCGTGGTTATATTGGGATATTGCGCCACCAAAATTGGTTGGTTTGATGGTAAATCTGAACAAGGGCTATCCAATTTTGTTTTTAATTTCGTCATACCGATAACGTTATTTAGGTCTCTGGCAAAGGCCGATTTACCAAATCAAATACCATGGGATTATTTTGCAACTTATTATTTTGCTGCAATAATTTGTTATATATCGGGAATGATTTTGTCGCGTGTTATCTTTAACCGAAATTTTGGGGGGCAGGTAATAACTGGTTTTGGTAATGCATTTGGCAATACGGTTTTATTGGGTTTCCCGCTTGTTTTGGCAACATTTGGCGAAAAAGCCGCCTTTCCATTCTTTTTAATATTATCAATTCATGGGATGATATTCTTCACCATAACGACAATTTTATTGGAATATGATTTAAACCGCGACGAGGGGCTTAATAAACTACCGCGTAAAATTATGCTCTCTATAATAAAAAACCCGATATTAATGGCAATTTTCCTTGGGTTAGCATTGAATTTAGCTAATATTACAATTCCTGCGCCAATTGATTCTATTGCTGGCTTGATGCAGAAAGCCATTGCCCCTTGTGCGTTATTTGTATTGGGTGTCAGCATCACCAAATATGGCTTTGCGGGTCGATTATCGCAATCACTGGTGATGGTCATATTTAAGCTTGTCATCATGCCGTTGCTGGTATTTTATTTTGGTACACAGGTTTTTGATATTAAACCGTTATGGCTAATGGTGGCGGTACTTATGGCAGCACAGCCATCGGGGGTGGTGATATATATGTTCGCTAGTCGCTATAAGGTTGGCGAGGCAATTGCCACAACATCGATTTTTATCTCGACTGGCCTATCATTATTTAGCCTATCAATAATATTATATTTATTTGATGTGAGATGACGATATTATATTCTTTTACAGGCCGATCATCTGCTTAATGTCATTGGGTTTTTTGCCGTTTTCACGTAATGATTTTAAGGTTAAGGCGCGGTCACGTTTGGCATAACGCCGCCCGTTCTCATCACTTAATAGTTTATGATGGTGATAAATTGGCTCTTCAAAATTAAACAGTCTTTGTAAAACCCGTTGCACATGGGTTGCATGTAATAAATCGATGCCTCTGGTGATAAGATTGACCCCTTGCAGGCCATCGTCAATCACAACTGATAAATTATAACTGCTTGCTATATCTTTGCGCGCTAAAATAATATCACCATATGATATGGCATCAACTTTTATGCGCCCTAAAATATCATCAAAAAAATCTAATTGTCCCGTTATTGCAACTGCCCTATCCATATGCAGGCGAATGGCATATGGTTTTCCTGTGGATTTTAATTTAGATACTTCTATATCGGCTAAGTGTTTACAAGTCTCAGGATATATAGCTCTATCTGGTCCATGCTCTGCATTTAGCACCCTATCGATATTGTTTATAATATCTTTGCGGCTACAAAAACATGGATATGTTAGGTCTGAATCGGTTAGTTTAGTTAAAAAACTATCATAAATATCAAATCTATCCGATTGCCTTAATATGGGCATTTGCCATTTTAAACCAAGCCATGTTAAATCAGTAATGATATTATGTTCAAATATTTTATGACAGCGTGACCTATCGATATCTTCGATACGTAATAACAAGCAACCATTATTTTCGCCCACATCTTTGGCTATTTTTGCTGTCATTAATGCCGAATAGGCATGACCGAGATGTAAATAGCCCGATGGGCTTGGTGCGAATCTGGTAATGATATTTTTATTTGCACTAAACATGTTTATAACGGTAAATTTAAAAACCAAATATATCAAATTAATTATACGGATTTTTTTAATATGATAAATGATATTTTAGTGAATGAATATTCGGTAAATATAATTGATGAAGATGTTATCCGCCTTGGCTTGGATCAATTGGCGGTAAAGGATAAATATCTGGCAGCGGGGCTTGAACTTGTTGGCTATCCACATCCCCGCATTCGCCCGCATGGCTTTGCTACATTATTGAATATAATTGTCGGTCAACAAATTTCCGTCAAGGCCGCTGCCAGCATCCTTGGTAGGTTACATGATATTATGGCTGAAAATACGGCTGCGGCTTTGCTTGATCTAACCATCGATGAAATAAGGTCTGCTGGCATGTCATTACGCAAGGCCGAATATGCCACAGGCGTTGCCAAGGCCATAGTTAGCGGTGAATTGGATATTGCTGCATTGCCGTTGATGGATGATAAGGCGGTTATTAACGAGCTTATAAAATTGCGTGGTATAGGTCGATGGAGTGGGGAAATATATGCAATGTTTTCCCTCGGCAGGCATGATATTTTCCCCGCTGATGATATCGCCTTGCAAGAAGCCTTCAGGCGTTTAAAATTGCTCGACAATCGACCAACAGGCAAAGAAATACGCCAGTTAACTGAAAATTGGGCCCCATGGCGGTCGGTTGGCGCGTTATTTCTTTGGCATTATTATCACGGCGCGCCATCTTAAAAGCGCGCAAAAATAGGAGTGCGCCATCTTAAAAGCGCGCAAAAATAGGAGTGCGCCATCTTAAAAGCGCGCAAAAATAGGAGTGCGCCATCTTAAAAGCGCGCAAAAATAAGGTTGCGCCATCTTAAAAGCGCGCAAAAATAAATATATTAGCGGCTTGGCGTATAGCCAAAGCTATGTAATAAAAACCGCTCAAGCCTGTTTAATACCGCGCCAGTATATTCAAGTTGGTCGCAATTAATACCAATATCATTCAATGTTGATGCCTGAAAATTTATTATTGCATCGATTTTATCGCTTACATCAATGCCTTTTTCTGATAAACACACACGAATAGATCGGCGGTCATGGGCGGATCTTTCTTGAATTAAATAGCCATTTTCAACCATTTTACGTACATTATAAGAAACATTAGAGCCAAGATAATAACCGCGATGGGTTAATTCACCAACAGTTAATTCATCACTGCCAATATTATATAATATTAATGCCTGAATATTATTAATATCATGAATGCCAAGTCGGTCGACCTCGCCTTTGATGACTTCAAGAAATTGCCGATGCAAGCGTTCAATTAAACGCATGGCGTTTAAATATTCATCTTTTAACTTGGTATTATTTACAAGGCTATCAGTATTATTGGCATTATCAGTATTGATCTTGGGATTATTAATGTCATTCATATAATATCAACTTAAATTTGTGGAATAAAATATATAAAATTTCTACTATAAATAGTATATAATTATATAATATAATTCAATTAAAAAACTATTTTTTTATCATAACCATAATAAGCTTATTTAACCACGAATTTTATTAATTATTCCTGAAAAATCCATATTACCAGCGCCAGCATCAGAATATTTTTGATAAATATCAGCAGCATTTTGGCCTAATATTGTCGCTGCATCGGTTGATATGCTTGCTTCTTTGGCTAATTTTAAATCTTTTAACATCATATCAACTGCAAAGCCTGGCGCATAATCATTATTGGCGGGTGATGTAGGAACTGGCCCTGGAACAGGGCAATATGTGGTTAATGACCAACATTGGCCCGATGCCGTTGAGGCAACATCAAATAGTTTTTGATGATCTAACCCTAATTTTTCGGCTAGAACAAAGGCTTCTGCAACTGAGATCATTTGTATGCCAAGCATCATATTATTGCAAATTTTTGCTGCTTGTCCATTGCCATAACCACCACAATGAACAAGGTTTTTACCCATCACTTTTAAATAAATACTTGCCTTATCAAAGGCTTGATCATTGCCGCCAATCATGAAGGTTAATGTTGCAGCCGCTGCCCCGCCAACGCCGCCAGATACGGGGGCATCGACCATTAATAACCCTTTATCGGCTGCGGCCTTGTGAACCGCGCGTGATGTTTCAACGTCAATTGTAGAGCAATCTATCAACAAAGTGTTTTTATCGACTATGGTTAAAATATTATCCATATAAACCGATTTCACATGTTTACCTGCAGGTAACATGGTAATAACCACATCCATATTTTTTGCTGCGTCATTGACATCAACTGCCGCGACTGCACCATGATCGGCAACGGCCTTGATATTTTTTGGGATTAGATCAAATATTTTAACTGCGTGGCCGGCCTTGATTAAGTTAATCGCCATAAGTCCGCCCATATTACCAACGCCGATAAAACCTATATTTGCCATGATATATTATCCTTTAATTATATTATCGATAAATTTAAAATTAATTATAAAATTTAAGATCGCCTTCACCAAGGCTTTTAAAATGCTGATTAACTAAATCATCGCCAACATCCATTAAATTATTTGGTGACCAAATGGGTGATTTATCTTTATCAACTAGTAATGCGCGAATGCCTTCGTAGAAATCTACATTTGCCATACATCCTTGACTAAGACGATATTCCATTATCATGCAATTATCAAAACTCATATTCTTGCCATCGCGTAATTGCTTGAATGCTATTTTCAATGATGTCGGTGATTTTTTATCTAAATCTATTAAGACTGCCGCTGTAAAATCATTATTGATCGATTTTAGGCTAGAAATAATTTCTTCAACGCTGTTTTTATTAAAACAATCATTGATAATATCAATATTGCTATCGATGGTTATATCGCCTGCATCGCCTTCAAAATCAGCAATTATCATATCGACAATCGCCACCGCATCGCCATTATCATAACTTTCCTTGGATAATGCATCTTGCAATTGGTCAATATTCCCGCTTGGGATGAAATCTGTGCCAATTCCCGTATATATAACGTCGGCTGCTTTTAATCTTGCACCAGTTAAGGCCAGATACATTCCCAATTCACCGGGGCATTTATTTAAAAACCAGCTGCCACCCACATCGGGAAATAAACCAATTGAGGTTTCTGGCATGGCAAATAATATTTTTTCGCTAACAACGCGGTGGCTGCCCAATGCGGCAATGCCAACACCACCACCCATTGTTATGCCGTCAAGCAAGGCAATATATGGTTTTGAATAATTATGAATAAGATGATTTAATATATATTCTTCATAGAAAAAATCGCTGCTTAGCTTATCACCATCTTTACCCGCCTGCCAAACGGCGCGGACATCACCACCAGCGCAAAATGACTTTTCACCTGCGCCGCGAACTACCACCGCCTTGACATCATCATCATTTGCCCATTGACGCATTTCTGCATCCATCAATCTTATCATATTTAATGTGAGAGCGTTTAATGCCTTTGGTCTATTTAAGGTTATCAGGCCAATATTGCCGTTAATCTTAAATAATATTTCGCTTTCATTGCTCATAATATCAATATTCCTTATAATTATAGGGTTATGCCCTAATTTTTTAATAAATCGCGGCTGATTATAAGGCGCATGATTTCATTAGTGCCTTCCAATATTTGATGCACCCGTAAATCACGCAAATATCGTTCAATGGGGAAATCTTTTAAATAACCATAACCGCCATGCAATTGTAATGCGTCATTGACAATATCAAAGCAAATATCGGTAGAAAATCTTTTCGCCATGGCGCATTTCATTGTCGCATCTTGTGTTTTCATATCAAGCTTGCTCGCAGCCGAATGTAACATTAATCTTGCAGCATCTAAATTTGTTGCCATATCAGCGATTTTAAATTGTAAAGCCTGAAATTGTGATAATTTTTTGCCAAATTGCTTGCGTTCATTTATATATTTTATTGCTGCATCCATCGATGCCCGCGCCCCGCCTATGGAACATGCGCCAATATTTATTCGCCCACCGTCAAGCCCACCCATGGCGATTTTAAACCCTTGACCAAGCTTGCCCAAGATATTTTCCTTTGGTACGCGGCAATTATCAAATAATACTGATGTTGTTGGTTGACTGCGCCAGCCAAGCTTGCGTTCTTCTGCACCAAAGCTAAGTCCTTTTATACCTTTTTCAACAATTATTGCCGAAATACCCGCTGCACCAGAAGATCCAGTTCGCACCATACAAACATAAATATCGCTACGCCCACCGCCAGATATGAATGCTTTTGACCCATTTAATATATAATAATCGCCGTCTAATTCGGCCTTTGTTGCAAGGCTGGCTGCATCTGACCCCGCATTTGGTTCGGTTAGGCAATAGCTGGCGAAATATTCCATTGTCATTAAACGAGGTAAATATTTTGCCCTTATATGGCCAGTGCCAAATTTATCAATCATCCATGATGCCATATTATGAATGGAAATATAGGCCGCAGTTGACGGGCAGGCCGCTGATAATTCTTCGAAAATTATTGCGGCATCAAGCCGTGATAATTCTGAACCGCCATGTTCGCTATTGCAATATATGCCTGCCAAGCCAAGTTTGGCTGCGGAACGTAATGCATCTTCAGGGAAAATAGCTTCATCATCCCATTTTGCGGCAAAAGGTAACATTTCATTTTTGGCAAAATCTCTTGCCATATCTTGAAATGCTATTTGGTCTTCGCTTAAATTGAAATCCATTAATATTCTCGTCATAAATGTGAAAATAATATATGATAATTTTAAGCAAAAGAATGGGTCTGTCAATTACCTGCAAGTTTTTATTGCTGAATTTTAACGTAAAGCTATAAATATATAAATGAATTATTTGACTTTTAACCATATATATTGCTGTTATTAATCATATGTTTTAAGGGGATTACAGGGTCATATCTAAATGATAAGAAATACTACCAAGATAATTTCTATATTATTAGCATCCATCATATTATCGCAAATTATATATGGCTGTGTTTTCCAAATAAAACCAAGTCATGAGGCAAAGCTTGCCACACGATTATTATCAGATGAAATATTATCATTCAGGCAAGAATCGGGGGAAATTTTTATTCATGCCCCTGATAATTTATCATTATTTTCTGCTGTTTTTGATAAAATATATAATCAATATATATATGCGACTAATGAGCGTGATTTATTATTGGCGGCGGTTGCTGGCATCAAGGAACAATATAAAGATTCACAAAATATAAGCGATGCAGATTTAGAGATTGCCGCCACAAGGTCTATGTTAAAAACCCTTGATCCTTATAGTGTTTATATGAATCCCAACCAATTACGCGCCCTTAATGAAGAAACCAGAGGCGCATTTGCTGGCCTTGGTATCGAAGTCAGCAAAGCATCAGGCCTATTAACAGTAATATCACCAATTGACGGCACACCGGCGGCATTGGCAGGAATAAAAACTGGCGATATTATTACCCATGCTGATGATATATTATTAAAGCCATTATCACTTGGTGATGCGGTGCGATTATTGCGCGGTGATATTGGCAGCAAGGTTAAGCTTGATATTTTACGCGGCACTGAAGAAATATTTGAAGTAAGATTAATACGAAAAATCATAAAAACTAACCCTGTAAAATACAGTCTGAAAGATAATATTGGCTATATCCGTATTAGTAATTTTAGCGAAGGTGCAGGCAAAAAAACCCGCGAAGCCGTAGTTGCATTACAGTTGCAAGTGAATGATCAGGCGCAAAATAAAATAAAAGACAAAATTCGCGCCTATATATTAGATCTGCGCAATAACCCTGGTGGGCTTTTAAAAGAGGCGATAGCCGTTGCCAGTGTTTTTTTAGACGGCGGCAATATTATGTCGGTAAAATCGCGGCATGAGGAAGATAAATTTCAAGCCAGATATGGTGATCCATCAAAAAATATTCCGCTTATTATACTTATTAATGGCGGTTCAGCATCGGCATCAGAAATTGTTGCAGGCGCATTAAAAGATCGCAGGCGTGGCATCTTGCTTGGGCAAAAAAGTTATGGCAAAGGCTTAGTTCAATCGATATTTCCGTTAAGTAAGGAGCGCGCACTTAAGCTAACCACAGCGATTTATTACACCCCCAACGGCACAACTGTCGAGGGCGGCATTATACCAAGTCTGATCGTTAAGCTTGACGATAACCGTGATGGTGATGAACAGATGGAGGCAGCCATGGCGATGGCAGTTGAAATATCGGGTGGTGCAGAAATATTTTGGAATATAGGGGCGATTAATTAATGGCAATGGTTGCAGATAATATAATCATCCAACCAGCCGATGAAAATGACATGGAATATATTGCCCAAATGTCATTGCAGGCATTGATATATTCTAATCAACAAATGGGATTAGATGATGATATTAACCATGATCAATATATTGAAAAAATAATTAATGATGGTGTGGGTGGGTTAAATTTATATGGTGCAATAATCGCTAAACAAAATAATAAACCCGTTGGCTTTATCCAATATAGTCAGGCTTATGACATTAAATATCCTGGAATTATTGCTTTATTAAATGAAATATTCGTTATCGAGGATTTAAGAAGGCAAAAAATTGGTATAAGGTTAATGATTGCCATGGCAAAATTTGCCCCACATTTTGATTGGCAGGAAATCAGATGGAATGTGAATAGATTAGATATAGATGCCAGAGTTTTCTTTGATATTTTAATGCCAGAAAGCTTTAAATTAAATAACCTTGCATATGAGATAACGGGCAAAGAAATTATATCATTGGCAGCGTTAGCTTAAATTAACTAGATTTAAATTAACTAAATTTATTTGCGTCTAATTATTCATATTTGCCGTGATGGTCTTTAATGACGGCATATGTTGTTGCGCGCCATTTTCTAAACATTGCAAGCCACCTGCAACAGTAGCAAATTGCAATGCAGTTGATAGATTTTCGCCATTAGCATAAATTGCTGCCAATACACCAGCGAAACAATCACCCGCACCCGTTGTATCAATAGGCGTTAATTTTAATGCGGATATTTCAATATTGCCTTCATTAATAAGATGGGCGACCACGCCCTTGCCACCAAGGGTCAAGATACAATTAAGGTTATATTTTTTTGATAATATTTCTGGTAATTTTACCGTCGCTATATCACTGATTGATAAATCATTGGCGATTGCCATTGCTTCGGTCTCGTTAAGCAATAATATATCAATATTATGTAAAATATCATCTGGTATTTTTCCTGCGGGCGCAGAATTTAGCATTATCATGCAATCATTAGATCTCGCCCGTTTAATCAATTGCCAATTTTCTTTGGCGGATACTTCCATTTGTAATAATAACAAGCTATTTGGTGTTAAAATAGCGTCGGGAACAATAGCTTGCTTGACCATGCCATTAGCCCCTGCGGATAAAATAATTGCATTTTCACCCGCATGATCAACCCAGATTGAGGCGCATCCTGTTGGTTTTTTTGATATCGAAACGCCTGTTAAGTCAACATTTGCCTGCTTTAAATATTTTGTTGCTATTTGACCAAAACTATCATCACCAACCATGCCAAATATTGATGTATCAGCCCCCGCCAATGCTGCTGCTAATGCTTGATTAGCGCCTTTGCCACCAGGGGTTATAGCGTAATCGTCGCCCGAAACCGTTTCCCCCGGTTTAGGCAAATATTTAACCCGCATCACATGATCTATATTGATAGAGCCAAAGATGATAAGTTTTTTATTTTGCATTATTTAAATTCCATATTGCTTATGCGTTAATTTGTTATGCTGGCTACAATGGTCATAATATGACAAAATACTATTGTTATAACAACCATCATTAGCTAACCTGTAAAAAATATAACATTCATAAATATTAATGGTTAGGATAAATTTTATGGCTGATTTAAAAAACTCTCCTGCGGCAAGGGATATTGCCAATGTCATGCACCCATATACCAATCATGAGCTACATAAAAAAAATGGGCCGATGATTATTACCAAGGGCAAGGGCGTATATGTTTTTGATGATACGGGAAAAAGTTATATCGAAGGCATGGCAGGATTATGGAGTACGTCGCTTGGCTTTGATAATAAACGCCTTGTCGATGCGGCAACCAATCAAATGCGCCAATTGCCATATTATCATATGTTCGCATCAAAAAGCACTAATCCGTCGATCGATTTAGCTGAAAAACTGCTTGAAATATCGCCTATGAGCGAGGGCAAGGTGTTTTTTAATAATTCAGGATCAGAAGCCAATGACACGATGGTTAAAATGGTTTGGTATTATAATAATGCGCTTGGGCGGCCAAAAAAGAAAAAAATAATTACCCGTGATAAAGCATATCATGGGGTAACTATTGCGGCGGCAAGCATGACACAATTGCCATATAATCATATGGATTTTGATTTGCCCATCAATAATTTTATTAAAACCGACTGTCCGCATTATTATCGCTATGGCAAAGATGGCGAAGCGGAAGAAGAATTTGCCACAAGACTTGCCAATAATTTGGAAGAATTAATTTTGCGCGAAGGCGCCGATACAATCGCCGCATTTAATGCCGAACCCGTTATGGGGGCGGGCGGTGTTATTACTCCACCAAAAACATATTTTGAAAAAATTCAAGCAATATTAAAAAAATATGATATATTGATGGTTGCCGATGAAGTTATTTGTGGTTTTCACCGCACGGGGCAGTTATTTGGCTGTAATACTTATAATATAAAGCCCGATATAATATCGGTCGCCAAGGCATTATCATCGTCATATTTACCTATCTCCGCAAATATAGTTGATGAAAGAATAGCTAGCGTTATTAGCCAAAATTCCAATAAAATTGGTGTTTTTGGTCATGGCTATACCTATTCTGGTCATCCTGTTGCCGCGGCAGTTGCCCTTGAGACCCTTAAAATTTACGAAGAAGATAATATCGCCGATCATGTCAATGCGATCGCGCCAAAATTGCAAGATGGCCTACGGGCATTAGAAAGCCACCCATTAGTTGGCGAGGTGCGTGGCATCGGCCTTATTGCCGCAGTTGAATTGGTGGCAGATAAAGAAAAACGCATCAATTTTGACCCTAAATTAGCAATCGGTGCAAAGGTTATGGCCTATGCGCAAAATCGCGGCACTATTTTACGCGCGATGTCTGGTGATGCCATTGCATTTTGCCCGCCATTAATCATAACTGGTGATGAAATTGATAAAATGATTGGTCATTTTATTGGCTCATTAGATGATGCTAGTCAATGGTTAAAGGAAAATAACCATTAGGGGTAGAAACTATTAATTTAATCTGACTATTTTAGTGTATAATTTACATATCTTGATTTGTATCATTTGACTATATCATCAAATTTAGTAAATAAAGATTATTAGAATTAAAATTTAACCACCATATTTATCTGTGATGATCTAGTGATTTAGGGAATATAATAATGAATTATCAAGATATATTTAACAATAGATTAGACAGTTTGAAATCTGATGGTAATTACCGTGTCTTTGCCGAATTAGAACGTCAAATGGGTAATTTCCCAACGGCAAAATGGTATAAGAATGATGACAAACAATCGTCAATTGGTGAAGTTACCATATGGTGTTCCAATGATTATTTAGGCCAAGGGCAAAATCCCGTTGTAATTAATGCAATGAAAAAAGCGTTGGATCGTTGCGGTGCAGGCGCAGGTGGCACACGTAATATTTCTGGCACTAATCATTATCATGTGTTGTTAGAAAATGAATTGGCGGATTTATATCAAAAACAATCGGCGCTTATTTTCACATCGGGATATGTGGCCAATCAAACCAGCTTGATGACATTAGGGCGCGAAATATCTGGCATAATAATGTATTCAGACAGCCTTAATCATAATTCAATGATCGAAGGTATTAGGCAATCGGGCGCAATCAAGCGGATATTTAAACATAATGATCTGGTTGATTTAGAAGATAAATTAAAGGCAGATGATATTAATGCGCCAAAATTAATTGTGTTTGAATCTATATATTCTATGGATGGCGATATTGCACCAATTAAGGAAATGATTGGCTTGGCAAAAAAATATAATGCCATGACTTTTTTAGATGAAGTCCACGCGGTTGGCATGTATGGCGATAATGGCGGTGGTGTTGCTGAACGCGAAGGTTTAGTCGATGATATTGATATTATCCAAGGCACATTGGGCAAGGCATATGGTGTTCTTGGTGGTTTTATTGCCGCTAATAGTGAAATTATCGATTTCATTAGATCATTTGGCGCAGGCTTTATTTTCAGCACCTCAATGCCGCCCGCAATCGCCGCTGGTGCATTAGCCAGCGTTAAATATCTTCGCCAACATAATGAAATTCGCATAAAACACCAGGAACGCGCCGAAACATTAAAAGCACGTCTTAATGCGGCCAATCTTCCGGTTATGCCATCAATCTGCCATATAGTGCCATTGTTGGTGGGCGATCCCGTTGCCTGTAAACAAGCCAGCGATATGTTGATGGAAAAATATAATATATATGTCCAACCAATAAACTATCCAACTGTTCCAAAGGGTAGTGAACGCCTGCGCTTGACCCCATCGCCATTGCATGATGATAAGGCAATGGATCATTTAATAAATGCCCTATGCGATGTATGGCAAGAATTAAATTTGCATCGAATATCCAGTTAGAAATAACCTAATGTAATTTTCCGTAGGGCTTGTTTTGTGAGATGTATTTAAATCTAAAAATAATCGTCAAAGTTTCATATAAGTTGTCAAAGTTTATTATAGGAAAATTAATTTTATTATAATCTTGATATTATTTTAATATTTTATTAGTCTTCACAAAATATAAAACGTCAAAATAATATGGCGGTATTAAAATTGGGGAAAATAACACGTATAAACAACCGACAAATGGGTGTGGGTAGGGTTATAATGTGTGTCTTGAAATTTTCTTCCTTGAAATAAGGCGAAATAAATACTCATGACATCTTCTTCCGATACCCCTGATAATATTGTTGTTTTTGATAGCGTTCAAAAAAGCTATGACGGTGAAATTCTCGTAGTAAAAAATCTAAATGTTGATGTCAAACGTGGGGAGTTTTTAACTCTTTTAGGTCCGTCTGGATCTGGTAAAACAACGGTTTTAATGATGCTGGCTGGGTTTGAAATGCCAACCCATGGTGAAATAAGGTTAAATGGTACGTCGATAAATGACGTGCCGCCGCATAAACGTGGCATTGGTATGGTATTTCAAAATTACGCCCTTTACCCGCATATGACGGTTGCAGAAAATTTAGCATTCCCATTAGAAGTGCGCGGCATGAGTAAATCGGAGACTGAAACAAAAGTAAAACGCGCCCTTGAAATGGTGCGGCTGCCCGAATTTGGTGGCAGAAGACCAGCCCAATTATCAGGCGGACAGCAACAGCGTGTCGCCGTGGCGCGGGCATTGGTTTTTGAGCCTGAATTGGTATTGATGGATGAACCACTGGGCGCATTAGATAAAAGCCTGCGTGAAGAAATGCAATATGAAATTAAACATATCCATGAAGAGCTTGGCGTATCGATGGTATATGTAACCCATGACCAATCCGAAGCATTAACAATGTCAAATCGAATTGCCGTATTTGAAGATGGTATAATTCAACAATTGGCAACACCTGATGATTTATATGAGCGCCCTAAAAATGCATTTGTTGCGGGTTTCATTGGCGAAAATAATAAATTAATGGGCAAGGTCAAATCATTCGAGGGCGATAATCTTTGCATTGTTGAACTTGATGATGGCAGCCATCTTACGGCGACAAGAATTAATGTGGCCAATATTGGTGATCGCACCACATTATCATTGCGTCCTGAACGTATAATAATTAATCCGCAAGAAGGCAGCGTCCCTAATATGCGGGTTGCAAAGGTCAATGAATTAATTTATTTGGGCGACCATATAAGAACAAGGGTCAGCTTGGCTGGTAATGATGATTTTATCGTTAAATTACCAAATGCCCATGGCCATGCAATTCTACGCGAAGGGGAAGAAGTTACCCTTGGCTGGGAAGCAGATGATTGCAGGGCATTAGACGCATAATATTATATTCTAATCTGTTGTTATCTTAGATGTTTTATCGGTGAAATATTATCGATAAAATTTAATAAAGGGTATATTACCCCCGATTAATAATCGGATAATCAAACTAGGGAGAGAGTTATTGAATAAAGCATTCAAAACTACATCAATTTTAACTACTGTTGCCGCAATTGGCTTGTCGGGCCTTTTTCTATCAAATTCAGCTACTGCTGGTGCATTAACTATCGTATCATGGGGCGGTGGTTATACCAAAAGCCAAGTTGCGGCATATCATGAGCCATATATTAAGATGACTGGCATAAAAATTAATTCTGAAGATTATTCGGGCGGTTTAGCCGAAGTCCGCGCACAGGTCGAAGCGGGCAATGTTACATGGGATGTAATGGATGTTGAACTTTCAGACGCAATTCTTGGTTGTGATGAAGGATTATTTGAGATAATTGACCCCGCAATGTTACCTGATGCGCCCGATGGTACATCTGCCGTAAAAGATTTTATCGATGGCGCAATCAATGAATGTGCGATTGGCAATATTGTTTGGTCAACAATTTATGCCTATGATACTACTAAATTCGCTGGTAATGCCCCTAAAACATTGGCTGATTTTTATAATGTCAAAGATTTCCCTGGTAAGCGCGGCCTTCGTAAAACTGCCAAGCCAAATCTTGAATTTGCCTTGATGGCTGATGGCGTTGCCGCGGCGGATGTTTATAAAACATTATTAACACCGGCTGGGCTTGATCGCGCCTTTGCCAAATTAGACAGTATAAAAGATAGTGTTGTTTGGTGGGAATCTGGCGCACAACCGCCACAAATGTTGGCCGATGGCGAAGTTGCAATGACAACTGCCTATAATGGTCGTATTTTTGGCGCAGTTGCCGAAGAAAATAAACCGTTTGAAATCATTTGGGATGGTCAAGTATATGATATAGATCTATTTGCAATTCCAAAAGGTGCAAAAAATAAAGATGAAGCCATGAAATTTATCGCTTTTGCAACCGATACACAGCGTTTGGCTGATCAGGCAAAATATATTTCCTATGGTCCTGCGCGTAAATCTTCATCAAAACTTATTGGCAAACATGTGGCAACAGGCGTTGATATGTTGCCACATATGCCAACTTCACCTGCGAATTTCAAAACTGCACTCGCCAATGATTTTCAGTGGTGGGCAGATTATGGCGATGAAATGAATGAGCGTTTCGCCGCATGGTTAGCAAAATAAATTGAATTAAATGGTCGGTGGCAAATGGTTGCCGACCATTATTTTTACTATTTGATAATTTAAATTAAGAATATAGATTGTTATTAAGGGGTTGAATATGGCTGATGCAACAGCACCAATGATGGACGCATCTGGAATTCCATTAAAGCTTAGCCTGCGCCGCGCGGAGGGCAAAAAACGCCGAACCGCAATAATGCTGGTGTTGCCATTACTGGCGTTTGTCTTGGTAACTTTTATATTTCCAATCATGCAAATGTTATGGCGCAGTGTTGATAATCCAAGATTTCAAACATATTTGCCAGAAACTACTGCTATTTTGCAAGCTTGGGATGGTAAATCGGCAATTGGCAATGCTTTTTACGAGGCAATGGGCGCAGAAATGGCACAGGCCATGCGTGACCGAACCCTTGGTAAAGTTGCCAATAGATTCAACCGTGATATGTCGGGTGGTAAATCGTTAATCATTAAAACGGGACGTAAATTAAAAAAATTAAAAACTGGCCCTTATAAGGATATTATCATCAATGCCGATAAACGTTGGTCTGACCCCAATGTATTATTAAAATTAAAAATAAGTTCAACGCCATTCACTGCGAGTTTTTATGCCAAGGCTTTGGATTTTACCCATGATAATAATGGTGATATAACACGATTACCCGATGATGAACGTATTTATGTAAAATTATTTGTTAGAACATTTGTTGTGGCTTTGGCGATCACTATCATTACTATTTTCCTCGCTTATCCAATTTCTTACTTGATGGCAAGTTTGCCTGCGCGGAGCAGTAATTTATTGATGATCATGGTATTATTACCATTTTGGACATCATTGTTAGTCCGGACAACTTCATGGATCGTGTTGTTACAAACCCAAGGCACATTAAATGATATAATGGTCTGGCTCGGGATAATCGGTGATGAAAACCGTGTGCAAATGATTTATAATATGACGGGGACTATCGTTGCCATGTCGCATATATTATTGCCATTCATGGTATTACCGCTTTATTCGGTTATGAAAACTATTTCGCCAAATTACACCCGTGCTTCAAGGTCATTGGGGGCTAATCCTTTCGTATCATTTTATCGAATATATTTTCCACAATCAGTCCCGGGAATTGGCGCTGGATCTATATTAGTATTCATTCTGGCGGTTGGTTATTATATCACACCCGCATTGGTTGGTGGGCAGAGTGGCACATTAATCAGTAATATGATTGCTTTTCACATGCAAAAATCGCTTAACTGGGGTTTGGCTGCGGCGCTTGGCGGGGTATTATTGGCATGTATCATACTTGCCTATTGGGCTTATGATCGCGTTGTCGGGATCGACAATATGAAACTTGGTTAAGTCGGGACCTGCAATATGAAATTGGATTAAAGATTAGATATTGGGTTAAAAATTAAATTTAGGTTAAAATAAGGAATAATTATATGTCTTCACTTCCAACCTATGCTGGTAAATTAGAAACCAGCTGGTCTTATAGTTTTCGCTTTATTTGCGGAATGATATTTTTATTTTTAATCATGCCAATTTTGGTAATCATTCCATTATCATTCAATGCCGAGCCATATTTCACATTCACCCCTGGTATGCTGGCGCTTGACCCTGATGCTTTTTCAATCCGTTGGTATGAAGATATTATAGATAATAAACAATGGCTACATGCCATTGAAAATAGCTTTATAATTGGTATATTTTCCACATTATTGGCAACCTTTCTTGGTACATTAGCTGCATTAGGTCTAAGCAAACCATATTTACCATATCGAAGTGTGATAATGGCATTATTAATTTCACCAATGATTGTACCGCTTATTATCACAGCGGCGGGTATGTTTTTCTTTTATTCACAAATTGGCTTGGCACAAACATATCTTGGTATAATTTTGGCGCATGCCGCATTGGGAACGCCATTTGTGGTAATAACTGTCACTGCGACAATGGTTGGTTTTGATCAATCATTAATTCGTGCATCGGCCAGCATGGGCGCGACACCAAGCCGAACATTTTTTAAGGTAATAGTACCATTAATCTCCCCTGGTGTGATCGCGGGCGGATTATTTGCTTTCATTACATCATTTGACGAAGTTGTGGTGGTTTTATTCTTATCTGGTTTTGAGCAACGCACTATTCCACGGCAAATGTGGTCGGGGCTGCGGGAACAAATCAGCCCAACAATTCTGGCGGTAGCAACATTATTAATCACAATATCGGTGTTATTATTGGCAACATTAGAAATTTTACGCCGGCGCAATGAAAAATTGCGTGGGTTATCACCCGGATAACAATATTTTATTAAATATTGCAATATACCATTTTGTTCTACCGTAAATTTAGTATTTTTTACGGTTATCACGAAATTGCCATATTTTAGCTGTTCTAAAGCAATATTTATGACCTATATAATTATTGCTGAGTCCTCCCCTCTCACACGGGGCTTTTATGAAGTCTGGCCCCGTGGCGGTTTTTTAATAAAACCGTTGCATGTCTTATCGGTCACTGGTTTAATACCAGTGACCGTTTTTTTATTAATTAAAAATTTAAAATAGCTTTCTTTTGTAAGATTAGATTAAATAGTTTACAGATGAAATTATCATGACAAGTTTTATTGCATCTAAACTTAGCTGCCTGCGTGGGCAGAATTTAATTTTTACCAAACTTGATTTTGAATTATCAAACGGTGAAGCTCTTGTGCTTTCTGGCGAGAATGGCAGCGGTAAATCAAGCCTTATTCGATTGCTAGCGGGCTTAATAAAACCATTTCATGGGGCATTAAGCTGGAATGGTGAAAATGCTTTTAACGATATAGCCAGCCATTTTGATAATTTATTATATATCGGACATCAAAATGCGATTAAATCACCATTAACCCTGTATGAAAATTTAGAATTCTGGGCAAATCTATATGGTGATGGTAGGGATTTAAAAAAAACCATAGATGAGGCATTAACCGCATTTAATTTAACGTCTATTGCTAATAACAGAGGGCGAATTTTATCATCTGGTCAACGGCGCAGACTTAATTTAGCACGGTTACTTTTGTCAAATCGCCCATTGTGGATTTTGGACGAGCCAACGGTTGGTCTTGATAAAAAATCATGTGAGTATTTGGAGATTATTATTCAAAAACATCGCAATTCTGGCGGTATGGTGGTTTTATCAACCCATATTGGTATTGCAATTCCTGATCATAAAATTCTCGATCTGAATCAATTTAGCACAATAAATATTAATAGAGTAGCAAGCTGATGTCGCCATATTTTGCCGTTATAAAACGTGATTTATTATTATCATATCGCCAAGGGGCTGATTTGGTGATGGTATTGGCGTTTTTTCTGATCGCATCGGCATTATTTCCATTGGCGGTGGGGCCTGATCCAGTAATTTTAGGGAGAATTGCTTCGGGAATAATTTGGGTTTTGGCATTATTATCGGTGATGTTATCATTGGATCGGATATTTCATAATGATTATGATGATGGCGCGTTGGAACAAATGGAGATTAGCCCGCAATCATTTTATTTAATTATATTGGCAAAAATAATTGCCCATTGGATAACAACAGGCATACCGTTGATAATATTATCCCCTATCATTGCAATCATGTTAAATCTTGATAATGATGCTTTTATAACGATGATTTTAAGCTTAGCTATCGGCACACCGATTTTAAGTTTAATCGGTGCAATTGGTGCGGCATTATCATTGGGGGCAAGACGCGCAGGCTTGTTGGTTGCCATGTTGGTTTTGCCATTATATATACAAATTTTAATATTTGCTATATCGGCAATTGACGCATCAATAAATAATTTTCCCGTAAGGCCGCATTTGTTATTTTTGGCGGCAATATTAGCAGCAGCATTGCCGCTTGCACCGCTTGCCGCCGCCGCCTCAATTCGACAAGCATTTGAATAGCTGGAATATGAAATAAGGCAATTTTAAGCCGTCATTGGCTTATGGTATTTTAATGGTTATAATTGACCACCGTCCAATTGTTAAGTTAAGAAATTACGAAGTTAAGAAATTAGGTGTTAATTCAGATATGCATAAATTCGCCAATCCAACTCGTTTTATGAAGATAGCCAATGCTATCTTTCCTTATATTTCAATCGCATGCATCGTATCATTGGTGGTCGGGATATATTATGCCATATTTAATTCACCGCCCGATTATCAACAAGGCGATAGTGTTCGCATCATGTATATTCATGTGCCTGCGGCATATATCGCCGTTATGATCTATATGGTAATTGCCAGTGCAAGTGCAAGCTCGCTTATCTGGAAACATCCATTATCAGATATTGTCGCCAGATCCAGTGCGCCAATCGGTGCGGCATTTACATTTTTATGCCTGATTACCGGTGCGCTTTGGGGAAAGCCAATGTGGGGAACATGGTGGGTTTGGGATGCAAGACTTACATCAATGTTAATATTATTTTTCCTTTATATGGGCTATATGGTTTTATTAAACGCCTTTGATGACCCACAACGTGGGGTCAAACCAGCCGCAATTTTGGCGTTGGTCGGTGTGGTTAATATACCAATAATTAAATTTTCTGTTGATTGGTGGAATACATTACATCAACCTGCTAGCCTGTTTAAAATGGATGGGCCAAGCGTATCACCGCAAATGTTATTACCATTATTGATAATGATTGTGGCATTCACATTATTTTATATGACATTATTAATTATTCGTATGCGCGGTGAATTTGCTGCGGCTAAAATTCGTAGCCTTTATATTAGTGGGGCATTAAAATGAATGAATTTATTCAGATGGGCGGTTATGGGCTATATATTTGGCCATCATATTTAATTGCAGCGATCATTATGGCAGGATTATTAATAGATTCCATCACCACATGGCGTAGGCAGGAAAAAACATTGCAAAATTTAAAGCTTATTGCGAAAAGCGATAATGTGGATATTGCGAAAAGCGATAATGTGGATATTGCGAAAAGCGATAATGTGGATATTGCGAAAAGCGATAATGTGGATATTGCGAAAAGCGATAATGTGGAAAATAACGAAGCAAATGATAAAATACAACAAAAGGTGATTTAGATGAATAGGGCAAAATTACGCAAGCGTAAAAGAATGACCATAGTGTTATCGGCCTTAATAATGTTTGGTATTGCGCTATCATTAGTGCTTTTTGCCTTTGAAGACAATATAGTGTTTTTCTATGGTCCAAGCGATATCGCTGCAAAAAAAGTTACCGCAGGCCAAAATTTTCGCCTTGGCGGTTTAGTTACTGATGGTTCAGTTAAAAAAGCCAGTGATAATGTTACTGTATTATTTAATGTTGGCGATGGTGTCGAAGATGTGCAGGTATCATATAAGGGAATTTTGCCGGATTTATTTCGTGAAGGACAAGGTATTGTCGCCCAAGGTAAATTAAATGATGACGGTATATTCGTCGCCAGCGAAGTTTTAGCCAAACATGATGAAAATTATATGCCGCCCGAAGTAGTCGAGGCGATGAAACGTGCGGGTACTTGGCAAGAAGAGGGTGAAATAGGCCATGATAATTAACAATATGATGGATAATCCATATGATAGATAATCTATATGATATTAGAAAGATATATTAATGACCCCAGAATTAGGCCATTATGCTTTGATATTAGCGTTATTCGTGGCGTTTTTTCAATCAACTATACCCATGTGGGGTGCGGCACGTAATAATATATATGCCATGAATTTTGCTGGTCATGCGGCAATGGCGCAATTTTTATGTCTTTTGGTTGCCTTTGCTAGCTTGACCCAAGCATTTGTTACCAGTGATTTTTCCGTCGCCAATGTGGTGGCGAATTCCCATTCATTGCAACCGGTGTTGTATAAAGTTTCGGCCGTATGGGGTAATCACGAAGGATCATTATTGCTATGGGTGGTTATATTGGCTGGTTTTGGCGCATTGGTGCATTTCTTTGGTGGTAATTTGCCGCCAAATTTGAAATCACGAACCCTTGCGGTTCAGGCGATGATTGCCGTGGGTTTTTTATTATTCTTGTTGTTAACTTCAAACCCATTTGCCAGACTTGATCCCGCGCCATTTGAGGGGCGTTCATTAAATCCATTATTACAAGATCCAGGTTTAGCCTTTCATCCGCCGATGTTATATATCGGTTATGTCGGTTTATCGATTGCTTATAGCTTTGCCGTTGCTGCCTTGATCGAAGGCAAGGTTGATGCCGCATGGGCAAGATGGGTGCGGCCTTGGACATTGCTTGCATGGTCATTTTTAACCGCAGGCATCATGCTTGGTTCATGGTGGGCATATTATGAATTGGGTTGGGGTGGTTTTTGGTATTGGGACCCGGTTGAAAACGCATCATTCATGCCATGGTTGGTGGCAACGGCATTATTGCATTCGGCAATCGTTGTTGAAAAACGCGATACCTTGAAAACTTGGACGATATTATTGGCAATCATTGCCTTTTCTTTAAGTTTAATCGGTACATTTCTTGTGCGTTCGGGCATATTAACCTCGGTCCATGCCTTTGCCAATGACCCTGAACGTGGGGTTTTTATCTTGCTGTTATTGGTGGTGGCAATTGGCGGTAGTTTGACACTTTACGCTTGGCGTGCACCGCAATTAAAAGGCGGCGGCTTGTTTCGCCCTATCAGTCGTGAAGGCGGCTTGATTTTAAATAATCTATTATTAACCAGTGCCTGTGCGACGGTTTTCCTTGGCACTCTTTATCCATTATTTGTCGAGGTTCTAGGCGGTGATCGGGTATCAGTTGGCGCGCCATATTTTAATGCCACATTTGTACCATTGATTATACCATTATTATTGGCATTGGTTGTTGGCCCTAAATTAGCATGGAAACGCGGTGATATATGGGCCGCAATGGCGGGCTTGCGTCTGGCGTTTTTTATCACGGTTATCATAAGTTTGGGTGTCGGCATATTGATTTGGCAAAAATCGGCTGTGGCGATAATTGGTCTATCGATTGCCTTATTGATGATGCTGAATAGTGTCGGTGATATTTATACACGCGCTGGCTTTAGAAAATCTGGTTTTATCAAGGGATTAAAAAGGTTAATCAGGCTTCCCCGCGCCTTTTGGGGCATGACATTGGCACATCTTGGCGTTGCTTTTTTGGTGGCGGGTGCAACTGGTGCTACATTATTAACCTATGAAAAAATTGTTGCCTTAAAACCGGGCCAAGTTACGCAATTATCATATTTTAATATTCGTTTTGATGGTGCAAATGATGTTACAGGGCCAAATTACACAGCGTTGAGAGGGCATTATAGCGCGATTAGCAATGATGGCGAAATTATTGCAAAATTCACCCCTGAGCGCAGACGATATGTGGGCGGCGGTCAAGAAACAACCGAAGCAGGCATAAAAAGCACATTTTGGGATGATATCTATGTGGTTATCGGCGATCGTGGTGAAGATGGTTCATATGTGGCAAGGCTTTATCATAAGCCACTTGCCCCTTGGCTTTGGTGGGGGTCATTTTTAATGGTTTCGGGCGGCTTTATTTCGCTTAGCGATCGTAGTTTGCGTGTTGGTGCGCCAAAGAGGATTGGTGATAATGCCGTGATAAAAAATAAAATAAGGAATGCTTAAAATGCGATCATTGCGTTTATATGCGATATTACCACTTGTTTTATTCATTGGCTTGACGGCTTATTTCTTGGCTGGCTTATGGGGGGCGCAAAATAAAGGCAATCGTTTTATCCCATCGGCAATGGTTAATAAACCAGTGCCAGATTTTAACTTGCCATCATTTAATCAAAACTTTCCCGCCCTTGCAACGGCTGATCTTAAGGGTAAAACGCAAATTGTTAATTTTTTTGCTTCATGGTGTGTGCCTTGTTTGGCAGAACATCCCTTAATTACCAAATTATCAAAACGTGATGATGTAGAAATAAATGGTATTGCATATTCTGACACTGGTAAAAATATTGCCAAATGGTTAAATAAACATGGCAATCCATATGATCGAGTTGGTGTCGATGCGGGGCGTAGAATTGGCATAGATTGGGGTGTTACTGGTGTTCCTGAAACATATATTATTAATAAAGGCGGTGTCATTATTTACAAGCATGGCGGGCCATTGCGCATTGATGTTATAAATGATGAAATAATTCCATTATTGGAAGAACAAGCCGAATGAAAAAAACTATAAGCATAATTTTTATAATATTTTTATTAATGCCGGCATTTTTACTAATTACACCATTTAATAACGCATTAGCGGTGCAGCCCGACGAAATTTTATCAGACTCCAAGTTAGAAAAACGTGCACGGGAAATTTCCAAAGGGTTACGTTGTTTAGTATGCCAAAATCAATCAATCGATGATTCCAATGCTGATCTGGCAAAGGATTTACGCATCATAGTACGCGAACGTTTATTAGTAGGTGATAGCGATAAACAGGTAGAGGAATATTTGATAGATCGTTATGGCAATTATGTTTTATTAGAACCACCAGTTAATTCGCAAACCATGATATTATGGCTGGGTCCATTGATTATTCTATCATTTGGCATGGTTGCCGTTGCTATATGGTATCGTGGGATTAAAAAAACAAATAATAAAAATTCAGATGATCGTAATGAAGATGATAATAAAAATGACATTAATATCGTAAAATTAAATGCCGATGAACAATTGCGACTTGATACAATTTTAAAAGAATAACAATGAAACTAATTATTAAGATGAGTGTGAAAAAATGACAATGCTTTGGGTTTTTATATCTGTTTTAACAATGGTTATCGTGGCAATATTAATTTTGCCATTGATAAATAAGCGCAATAAAATAATAATAAACCCATTGGATTATGACATTAATGTATATAAAAATCAATTGGCAGAAATTGACCGTGAAGTCATTAAAGGCGCAATTAGTAAAATAGAAGCCGAAGCGGCAAGGGTAGAAGTTTCACGGCGAATATTGGCGGTTGATAATAAAATACAAAATACCGCCATAGCTAATAATAACAGCACTAAATTAAATGGTAAATTATCATATCTTGCCATATTTATCGCATTATCGACAACCATTGGTAGTTTGATGTTATATTTAAATTTAGGACAACCAGAATTAATGCCAAAGCCATTGGCTGCACGGGATGGCGAAATGGCAAAAATGCAGGCGGCGACAAAATCAAATAGCGGCATGAGCGATGTTATTGATAAGCTTGAGGAAAAATTAGCAGATAACCCCGATGGGATTGATGGCTGGATGTTATTGGGGCGCAGTTATTTGGCAATCGGTCAATTGGATAAGGCGTTGAATGCATATAAAAATGCCGTTGCGATTAATAAAAGTTATCCTAACTTATTAAGCAGTTATGGCGAAGTCATGGTGATGGATGGAAAAGGCAGCATATCAGAAATTGCCGTTGCAATTTTTAAACAAGCATTAATTCTTGATAAGGATGATGTGCGAGCAAGGTTTTTTCTCGCCCAAGCTGATTATCAAATTGGCAATTTAGACTCGGCCTTAAAGTCATATATTGCATTAGCAAACTCTGCGCCTGCAACCGCACCATGGCAGCCGATGTTACGTGAAGCAGCCATAGAAATCGCCAATGAATTAGAAATTAATATCGATGATAAATTACCTAATATCCCTAAAATAACTCAAAATAATTCTGATATGGCAAATAGCGATAATAATAGCGATAACGACAATCAGAAAATGATTAAGTCGATGGTATTAAAGCTGGCGGAGCGAATGCAAGATAATCCGGATAACATCGATGGCTGGTTACGGCTTGGGCGGTCATATATGGTTTTAAAACAATTTAGTGATGCGGCTAATGCCTTTAATAAGGCAAGTATAATAGCACCGAAGAATGTCGATATTTTACTTAAAGCTGGTCGTGCCTTACGAGCCGTTAATAATAAAGCATCATTGGCGAAGGCAGCGGTTTTGATGCAGCAGGTTTTAAAAATTAATGATAAAAATTTAGAGGCTTTATGGATGGCAGCCATTGATTTTGCTAATCAAAAAAATGGTAAAAAAGCTAACGAATATTTTAATAAGGCATTGAAATTTATTAATAAAACGTCAAGCGATTATATCGAGTTACGTCTGGAGGCAGATAATATATTAGCAACAATTGATTAATAATATTTTCTTTTTATATATTATTAAAATTTTAATGAAATTTGCCATCTTGTAATATTTCAAGAAATTTATCTAAAAAACCTGCCTCTAAATGGTGCGAACGCATGCTTTTCATGATTCCTATGACTTTTTCTTTTGGCAGTGACGGTTTATAAGATCGTTTATCGGTCAATGCTGAATAAACATCGGCAATTTGCGCAATCAGGCTTAAATCATCTAATTGTGTGCCTTTTAAGCCGTTTGGATATCCCGTTCCATCCATTTTTTCATGGTGGCGCATGGCGATATTTAAAATTTCTGACGGCACATTGCTGTCATTACCCATAATATTGCCAGAATATATTACATGTCTTTTCATTTCTTCCCATTCGGTTTCGTTAAGTGGGCCAGGCTTATCAAGCAGGCCAAGCGGTATTTGGGACTTGCCAATATCATGCAATAGCCCGCCCTGTGCCAACATATGTAAATCATTGCGTTTTAACCCAATATGGCTACCAAAAATTGTCATTAAGGCGGATACTTTTAAATTATGTACAAAGGAATAGCTGTGATGGTTGCGTAATGCCAATAAAACCCCATCTAATTCATTAGACCTAGCCGCATCAACAACCGCGTTGGAACATTCCGTAACTAACCCCATTTGGCAATGATTGCCACTTTCTATCGCAAATATTTTTTCAATATTGCGTTTAGTTATTTTTAAAATACTAGATTGTGCATAATTTAAATTTTCCCAATCACGCTCAGTGTCATTATCACAAAGTTTCCAAAAATTAGTTAGAAAGACCCCATCATCAAATGGTATAAAAGATAAGCAATCGCTATATTCTTTTAATCTATCGATTGCGTTACGATCTTTTTTGCTTTTACATACTAACATTATTGGTATATGATGAAGGTTATTTTCTTCCCGATATTCATTAGTGCGTTTCACTACTTGAAAACCAGATAACCCCTGAAGATCGGTATCAATGATTGCAGCTTTAATATTATTACTTTTAATTAAAGAATTATATGCCTTATGGCCATGTTCAATATTTTCTAAATTATATGAATATTTTAATGTTTTTATAATACGGCTATATGGTCGTGTATCACTGCATGCTAAAAGAATAGTTTGCTGAGTGTTGTTTAACAAATTGTTAGACATGTTATAAAATACTTCCTGCTAATCCTAATTTAAATAGGCAGCGCATATTAACGCAAGATTTATTAGCAATACAATAGCATTCTTAATATAGCAGATATTCACCGCCAAATGCAAAAATCATATAGCGAAATAATTTACCAATAATGGTTAAAATTATAAATGGCATGAATGGCACGCGAAGAACCCCAGCGGCAAAAGTTATCGGGTCGCCTATTATTGGCAGCCATGTGAATAATAAAGAAATTTTACCCCATTTATTAAACCGTATGATTGCATTTTCTAAATGTTGTTTTTTTATAGGAAAATATTTATGGGATTGGAAGCGTAAACACCAACCACCAATGGTCCAATTAATGATTGCGCCAATGCTGTTTCCTGATGTGGCAACGATAATAAGAAATAATATGTTATATTCATCTGATACAACCATCGACAATAATAAAGCTTCGGATGATAATGGAATTATTGTTGCAGCAGCCAATGAGATTATGAATAAACCAATATAGCCATAGGTAAGTATAATATTAGTTAGATCTAGCCATACCATTTATATTTTTTCTATATTAATATTATAATTTATATTATTCTATGGTTAATATCATGTGTGGTAATGGGTCATGTAATGATTTTATAAACCATTCATAAAGGGTTAAATCACCCGTGACAACATTTTCTGCATTATGGAAGCCTACTTTTGCGTCGGTCCAAACACGCAGCGTTCCATAACTATTAAATCCACTTGCTGTTAATTCATCAATATATCTTTTTGGTAATTTATTGCCCTTTATTTCAACAACCCCTGGCTTGGTTTTGCGAATGCTTATAAACCATCCTCTGCGCTGAATAAAGCTATGTAGTTTTCGCTTTTTTATATCACCTTTAAAACTATATTTTGTATAAAATCGGCCTTGATCTTGATATGTAACTTCCTTGAATCCTTTATCACGGATTAAGTCATACCGATATTTGGCAATATTTTCCTTTATTTCTGATTTATTTAATTCACTACGGCCAATTTTTTGTAAAAAACCTAAATGGGTTAATGTGCCGTCATATTCAATGGCATATTTACCAGTTTTAGAAATTTGCATATTTAATGAAAAATTATTAGGTAAATAACAGCCCGTTAAAAGAAATATAAAAAAAATAGCTAATATTTTTTTAGATATTAACATTATTAATCCCGATAATAGTTATATTGAAATGATAGCAATTAATTTTATTGTTATCTATGATAATGTCTAGATAATAATTATTTTATATTTTTATTCTCGGCAATTATTTTATTGCGTCCCGTTTTCTTTGCACCATATAAAAGTTGATCCGCCCTTTTTAAAACGGCAGAAAAATCATTATCATTTTTGTTTAATTGTGTAAGGCCCGCACTTATGGTAACATAAATTTCATTACCATCAATATATGATTTTTCACTTTCAATTGATTTTCTGATGCGCTCGGCCACGTGATATGCATCTTTAATCTTTGTTTCTGGTAGGCAAATTGCAAATTCTTCGCCGCCTAGACGCCCAATAAAATCTGTATCACGTAGAATTTTTTTACAAATTATTGCTATTTTTTTAAGTATTTCATCGCCTGCAGCATGACCGTATTTATCGTTAACATGCTTGAAATAATCAATATCTAACATAATAATTGATAATTGATTACCATATCTTTTGCAGCGTGAAAATTCCGAATTTGCAATTTCAAAAAATCGTCGTCTATTTAAGGTTTCAGTCATTGAATCGGTGCTGGCTAATTTATATAATTGCAATGCACGGCTGCGAAGATTAAGCATATTTAATACGCGGGCATTTAATTCTATAGGTTCAACTGGCTTTGCTAAAAAATCATTTGCGCCATTTTCAAATGCTTGTTGCAATACGTTTTTATCATCCATGGCTGTTATCATTAATATCGGTACATCATTTAATGCCTCGACATTTCTTATTTTTTTGATAAATTCTAAACCATTGATATCTGGCATCATATAATCAACTAAGATAACGTCAGGGCTATCATTTAGGCAAGCGTTAAGCCCTGTTGTTGGGTCAGAAAAAACAGTTGGAAATGTGTTATCTATTTGCATTAGGTAATTTGCAATTAATTTGCCCGTTATGGGGGTATCATCAATAACAAATACTCTCATAAATGAATTCTTTCAATCTATTGCTCGCTGTTTATCCCGTTATAATAGGCTTGAGCATCTTTTGTTTCTAATATTAGTTCATAATTTTATACTATAAAAGTTGATTAATTCTATAATAGAAGATATTTATAGCTTTATCCACTATAAAGTCATTCATTTATGATTTCTATTTTATTTCTTGATGCCATATAGATTTGTTCTAATTCACGAAAAATTGCATCAATATGCGCTGCTTGATTACTATTTATACTATTTACTTTATCTTGCCCTAAAATATTTGATAGCTCGCTTATCATTTTTAATGATTCGTTTTGTGCGGTAATAGACATTTTAACCAATGATAAATCGCGACCAAAAAATACGCCAACATTGCCTAATATTCTATTTAATTCACTAAATAAAATTATTGCCTTTGATTTGTCATAAAGTGATAATTGCTTATCATTATTGACTGGTGCAATGTCAATATTATTTTTATCTTCATTAAATATTGTTTCAATTTGCTCAAATAGCTGGTTAATTCTTACGGTTTCAGAACTAAGCTCTTTGCTTTTTATATTTTTATTAATATCGTCAATAAAGCTCTTAATTAGAATATTTAACTTTTTTAATGCTGAATTTTCCTCAATAATTCCTTGGGTTATATCAATATTATTTTTTACACCCATTTGTTTTTTATTTTTGATAGCTATATTGCCAGTATTCGACATATTGCGATATATTTGCCCTTTATCATCAAATTTTAATTGACCGTTTTCAATTGCCACCATTATGCGCTTTGCTTTGCTTGAAATATTAAGCTCAACAGCGGGATTTATATTGGGTTTTCCTGCAGCATATTTTTTTTGTTGGTTATTTTTTTTTTGTAGCTGTATCGGCGGCTGTTGCGATACGGATGATCCGATCGAGCCACCTAATAGCGATTTCATCGCCTCAAGCATTAACCATCCTTTAAAGTAATATAAAAATATTATTCGTTATGGCTAATGCATTTTTTATACCAAAAATCATATGAGGTATCTATTTGATTTTTAATAATTTTTTTATGATTGAGGTTATTTCAACAAAGAATAAATTAAATTTTACTATAATTATTGATGATTGGGGTAAATTTTACCACCAGTGATTTTAATAAATTTATTTAATTTATCAATCTTGCCATTGCGGCATGCGATATGTTGGGTTATATGCAATATACCATGATTTTATTTTATCACCTTTGGATATCACCCGCTTGTCGCAAAGTTCGCTTGATGATGGGCGAAAAAAATATAGAATTTGAACTGAAGCTAGAAAAAACATGGCAGCGGAACTCTGATTTTCTTAACCTTAACCCCAGCGGTGATGTGCCAGTTATAATTGATGAAGACGGTTCGACAATTTGTGGACATCAAGTTATTTGTGAATATTTAGATGAAATGTACGGCACGCCGTCATTAATTGGCAATGGGGCGGTTGAACGCGCCGAAGTGCGCCGTATTACAGATTGGTTTGACCATAAATTTCAAGAAGAAGTAACGGATTATTTAGTTAATGAAAAAATAATGAAACGTTTCCTTGGGCTTGGCGAACCAGATTCAAGTGCTATTCGTGCGGGTCATCGTAATATTAATATTCACTTGGAATATATTTCATGGTTGGTTGAGCGCCGTAATTGGCTGGCGGGTAAAGACATTACATTGGCGGATTTAGCTGCAGCAGCACATTTATCTTGTGTTGATTATTTAGGTGATGTTCCATGGCAAGATCATCCGCATGCAAAAGATTGGTATGCACGCATTAAATCACGACCATCATTCAGGGGTATATTAACCGACCATATCCCTGGTGCGCCACCGCCTAAACATTATGCAAATTTAGATTTCTAATATCTTAATTAATTAAATCATACGGTGGTTATAAAATGCAAAAATTTAATGACAAAAAATTCTTTTGTTTTGGCCTCGGTTATAGTGCCAAATATTTAGCGCAGCAATTATTAAAAGATGGCTGGCATGTGATTGGGACTTGCCGTGATATTCAACAAAAAAAATCCTTAGAAGCCGAAGGATTTGAGATGTATATCTTCAACGGTCATGAGCCAATGGAAAATGCCCATGAAATATTAAGTGGTGTAACCCATCTTTTAAGCTCTGTTCCAACCGATAATATAACTGCAGACCCTGTTTTGGAATATCATTTTGATGATATTTCTGATATATTGCCATTAAAATGGGTTGGTTATTTATCGACAACTGGTGTTTATGGCGATAGAAAAGGGGCGATGGTTGATGAAACATCGCCATTAGAACCAACGGGGCAACGTGGTTGTCGCCGTGTTACAGCTGAAGCGCGCTGGATGGATCTATGGTGGGATAATGAATTGCCAGTGCATTGTTTTAGACTGGCATCAATTTATGGTCATGGGAAATCAGCCATTGATGCGGTTAAATCATTACGCGCCAAACGCATTAATAAAGCAGGACAAATATTTAGCCGCATTCATGTGGCTGATATTGCACAAATATTATATGCATCGATGAAAAACCCACATGCAGGGCGTATTTATAATTGTTGCGATGATAACCCTGCGCCAGCCGAAGAAGTAATTGCCTATGCTTGTGAAATGTTGGGCTATGCACCATTGCCATTGATTGATTTTGATGATTCTAACCTATCTGAAATGGCAAAAAGCTTTTATCTTGATAATAAACTTGTTTCAAATCAACGTATAAAAAAAGAACTTGGGATAAACTTACTTTGGCCCAGTTATAAAGATGGATTATCTAATATAATAAACTCTATAAAATATTAAAATATTAATTAAATTATTATTATAATGGATGTTAAAATTTGTAACTATCATTATGTTGTGTAATTATTAACAAAATTAATATTAATTATAAAATAATCATATATAATATTTAGAAAGCATAGTGCAAATAATGCAAAGCATACAAGAAAACTCTAAACCTGTTGTCCTGCAGCTGTTACCAAATTTGGGACAAGGCGGAGTTGAGCGCACGACAGTTGATATAGCAGAATCATTACAGAAAAATGGCTTTCAAGCAATTGTGGTGTCAAATGGTGGTGCAATGACATATGAATTAAGCCGCACGGGTGCGGCGCATATTTTATTGCCTGTTGATACTAAAAACCCTTTTAAAATTATGCGTAATATTAAAAAACTTACGAAAGCCATAAAAAAACATAATGTGGATATATTGCATGTAAGAAGCAGAGCCCCAGCGTGGAGCGCATATTTTGCAGCAAAAAAGGCTGGAATTCCATTAGTAACAACTTTTCATGGCGCATATAAAGTTGGTTGGTTTTTTAAAAAACTATATAATGCAATAATGTTAAAAGGCGATTTGGTGATCGCCAATAGCAAATTTATTAAAAAACATATAGACGATAATTATAAATCGTCCATAACCCCCATTCGGGTTATACCGCGCGGGGTTAATATAAATTATTTTGACCCACAAAAAGTACCAGCCCAACGGGTTATTAAGCTGACAACAACATGGCGGTTGCCCGACGGCGTGCCTATTGTAATGCTACCAGGCCGATTGAGTAGAGGTAAGGGCCAATTATTGCTTATAAAGGCTTTGGCAAAGCTTAAACGTGAAGTTCGTTGCTTGTTGGTTGGCTCTTCTCAAGGACGTGATAGATATATTAATGAAATAGAACGGTTGGTTGCAAAATTAAATTTAACTAACAGCGTCCATATAATTGAAGATTGCCGCGATATGCCTGCCGCTTTTAAATTGGCCGATGTCATCGTCTCTGCATCAACCAAGCCAGAGTCATTTGGCCGTATAACAATAGAAGGACAAGCCATGGGGCGGCCTGTAGTTGCACCAAATCACGGCGGCGCACCTGAGCAAATATTGCTTCATGAAACAGGGTGGTTATATAAACCATGCGATGTTGATGATTTAGCCGAGAAGCTGGATATGGCATTATCATTGAATGAAACAGAACGGCATAAATTACATAAATTATGCATTAAAAATGTTCGTGATAATTTTACTAATGATCTAATGTGTGAAAGAACATTGGATGTTTATCGGGAGCTTTTAAAAAAGCCACGAGACCAAATGAAAGCCGATTAGTGCCGATAAATATATTAATAATTAAATTAAGCGCTCTTGGTGATTTTGTACAAGCATTTCCAGCTTTTCAGGCGATAAGAAAGCATCACCCAACCGCGCATATAAGCTTACTTACGACAAATCCATTCGTTGAATTAGCAAAAAAAACAAGCTGGTTCGATGCTATATATATAGATAAAAGACCAAAAATATATGATATCACCGCCATATTAAAATTACGTAATTTTTTTATATCAGGCAAATTTGACCGTATATACGACTTGCAAACTAATGACCGCACATCTGCATATAGAAAATTATTTTACCCGCAAAAACCCGAATGGTCTGGCATAGCTAGAGGTTGCTCACACCCGCATCTAAACCCTAATCGCGATAATATGCATAGCCTATCGCGTCAAGCCGAACAATTGCAAGCTGCGGGCATAAATAATATGCCAATGGTGGATATGTCATGGCTTAAAGGCAATGGCTGCGATATGTTGCCAAATAAGCCATTTATTTTATTAATTCCAGGCGGCGCGGCGCACAGACTTGATAAAAGATGGCCCGCCAAATATTTTGCCGAATTGGCGTGTTTATTAGTGGATAACGGTTTTATTCCCGTGATAATCGGCACAAAACATGAGCGAGAGGCCGCAAAAATAATTAAAAAATCATGCCCAAAGGCTTATGATCTTATTGATAAAACCAGCATATTTGATTTAGCGACGCTTGTCTTTAATGCCATTGCTGCTGTCGGTAACGATACGGGGCCAATGCATTTGTCGGCAATGGTTGGCTGCCCATCTTTGGTTTTATATTCAAATGCATCGAACCCTGATCTTTGTGGGCAACATGGTGCAATGGTCGATATATTAAAAATTGATGATTTGCATTCATTAAAGCTTGATAAAGTTTGGCAACATCTTAAAAAATTGATTAATTATGATGTTTAAATTAAAAAATCTGTATATTTTATGGCTATGAGGTTGCAGCAGCTTAATCTTTACGCTAAAAATTGCCATATTTGATGATTTTAATCGAAAGTATATTGTCGGGCTTAGTAAAAGCTATTTAAGCCAGCTATTTAAAAAAGGGTGAAGATATGGTTGCAATCATGCTTCCGGATGGCAGTTTACGCCAATATGACGGTGATATAACTGGTTTTGAAATTGCAAAATCAATCGGTTCAGGGCTGGCAAAGGCCGCCGTGATGGTTCGTGTCAATGATGAGGATTGGGATTTATCAAGGCTGATAACCGTTGATAGTAATGTTGCTATTATCACCAAAGACAGCCAAGAGGCATTGGAATTATTGCGCCATGATTGCGCCCATATTTTGGCGGAGGCAGTGCAAGAATTATTTCCCGATACACAAATAACCTTTGGCCCTTCAACCGAAGATGGTTTTTATTATGATTTCCACCGCGCCAAGGCTTTTTCCAGTGATGATTTCCCAGCTATAGAAAAGAAAATGGCAGAAATTATTGATCGCAACGAAGAAATAACCAGAGAAATTTGGTCAAAATCAGATGCTGTTGATTATTTTACGCAAATAAATGAAAATTTTAAAGCCGAATGGGTGCAAGAATTACCCGATGACGGTGAAATAACGGTTTATCGCCAAGGTAATTGGCTGGATCTGTGCAAAGGGCCGCATTTGCCCTCTACTGGAAAGGTTGGCAAGGCCTTTAAATTAATGAAACTTGCTGGTGCTTATTGGCGTGGTTTGTCGTCAAACCCACAATTACAACGTATTTACGGTACTTGTTGGCGCACACCAAAAGAACTAAAGGCATATTTAACAAGATTAGAAGAGGCAGAAAAACGAGATCACCGGAAGATAGGCCGCGAACTTGATTTATTCCACTTGCAAGAAGAAGCCATGGGATCGATCTTTTGGCATCCAAAGGGCTGGACAATATATCGTATGTGCGAAACATATATGCGTAATAGGTTGGAAGCGGCAGATTATGTTGAGGTGAGAACCCCGCAATTGATTGACCGTAAATTATGGGAAAAATCGGGCCATTGGGAAAAATTTAGAGAGGCAATGTTCGTTGCTGAAGTTGATGAAGGCAATGAAAATGCCGCTACTGATGATAATAATAATGATAATGGGGCAAAAGCCAATAAACGTTCGCTGGCTTTAAAGCCAATGAACTGCCCCGCCCATGTGCAAATTTTCCGCCAAGGCATAACCAGTTATAAAGATTTACCCCTGCGCATGGCTGAATTTGGTTCTTGCCATCGTTATGAACCGCATGGCGCATTGCATGGCATTATGCGGGTGCGAGCTTTTACCCAAGATGACGCACATATATTCTGCACCGAAGATCAAATTATTTCGGAAACTAAACAATTTTGTGATTTGTTATTATCGGTTTATAAGGATTTTGGCTTTGATCAGGTATCGGTTAAATTTTCTGACAGGCCAGAAATTCGCGCTGGTGCGGATGCCACATGGGACAAGGCAGAAAATGCCTTGAAAGAAGCAACAATCGCTGCTGGGCTTGATTTTACTTTAAATCCTGGTGAAGGTGCATTTTATGGGCCGAAGCTTGAATTTGTCTTGCGCGATGCCATCGGTCGCGATTGGCAATGTGGCACATTACAAGTAGATTTTGTTTTACCAGAGAGGCTTGATGCCAGCTATATTGGCGAAGATGGCGCGAAACATCGGCCTGTTATGTTGCATCGTGCTATTTTAGGGTCATTTGAACGCTTCATCGGTATTTTAATCGAACAATATGCGGGCAAATTTCCCATGTGGTTAACCCCAACCCATGCGGTTGTCGCAACAATCACCGATAGTGCCAAAGATTATGCCATTGAAATCACGCAAAAATTACGTAAAGCAGGCTTAAGGGTTGAGGCGGATATAAGAAATGAAAAAATAAACTATAAAATTAGAGAGCATTCGGTTAAAAAAATACCAGTAATTCTTGTGGTTGGCGCGCGTGAGGCCGATGAAGGAAGCGTTGCCATCAGGCGGCTTGGCGGCAAACAACAAGAAATAATGTCGATTGAAGATGCGATCGAAATGCTATCTAACGAAGCAAAAATGCCTAATAGTTAGTTTTTAAACTATATATATATTTATAAAGCATGGATTTACTAATTTATAAATTTATGTTTAATTATTAAAATCATAGATTTTGGTTGTTTGAAATATTTGTTTTGATAAACCATATGAATAATCTATATTAACCTAGGGCATAAGCCCGTAACTTTGAAATAATTGACCATGAAGGTCAAAGGAGGCTTAGAATACGTCGTCCCCAACATGCTTCCGCGCCGGTTAAAGATGGCCCGCGTGCGAACAAAACAATCGAAGCAAAAGAATGCCGATTGATCGATGAAAATGGTGAAAATGGTGGTGTTGTCTTGGTGAAAGATGCCATTGAACGCGCATTGAATGTGGGTTTAGATTTGGTGGAAATATCACCTAACGCCAAACCGCCCGTATGTAAAATCATGGATCTTGGCAAATATAAATATGAATTGCAAAAACGCAAAAACGAAGCCAAGAAAAAACAAAAAATAATCGAGATCAAGGAATTAAAATTCCGACCTAATATTGATCAACATGATTATGAAGTTAAAATGAAATCGATGAATAAATTCATTGGTGAAGGCGATAAAGTCAAGGTTACCTTGCGTTTTCGTGGGCGCGAAATGGCGCATCAAAATTTGGGGATGAAGGTTTTATTGCGGGTTCGCGATGAAATGAAAGACAAAGCCAAGGTTGAACAAATGCCAAGCATGGAAGGCCGCCAAATGACCATGGTATTAGGACCAATCGCGACGTAAGATATTTGTTGGGTATGGTTATATTCTACGCCTAACGCACCGTCGTGGTATTTTTTATTATTACGCAAACGCGTCGTCGCAACTTCGTTGCTCGGGGTTTGCTAGCACGATATACGCAAATGACATAGTTAAAGGCAAACTCCACCAATCACGAAGTGATTGTAAGGGCGACTGCCCGCCGCCGTTAGGCGTAAGATTAGAAAAGATAGCGACTGCCCGCCGCCGTTAGGCGTAAAATAAGAAAAAGATTTCTTTTTATCGTTGCACTAAGCTGTGGCTCTCGCGTGCTCGCACTTGCTCGCTCTCGCATTTAAGAAATAAATGCTCG
>JARFVT010000010.1:0-22135 GCA_036677425.1 Alphaproteobacteria bacterium
TCAAAGCCATTGAAAGTTGTAAATTGATTTTTTAAATGAAGATGCATGATATAAAGCTATCAGCTGGCGCGCTTATTTCCAAGAATAACGATAATATAATTAAATTCATGGAGGAGGCTAGCCTATCCTATTTAGGAAAAAAAATAGGTGCTTTTTTATTAATATGGACCAGTAAATTTTGCCCGTAATAATCTTTATTTGATTGGTAAAATCTAAAAGATTTAAGCTTTCTATTGGAGCATTTTTAATTAATTTTTTCTTAGCTGGATAAAGTTAAGGCTATTTTATTGATTTAGCCATTATTATAAAATGCTGACATTCATAACTGCTATTGCATTAAAAGTTAAGGGCAGTCGCTGGGTTAATCAAAAATTTATTATATATTTAAGCTATGAGTTTTTATCCGCAAGGCCAGTATAGCTTGGCATCAAGCTAATAAGATGTTTGCTATATTCATGTTTTGGATTAATAAAAAGTTCTTCTGCTGCTGCTATTTCAACCATCTTCCCTTTAAGCATTACACCAACCCGGTCGCACATTTGGCGGATAACGGGCAGGTCATGACTGATAAATAACATGGTCAAGCCTAACTCCTGTTGCAAATCTTTGAGCAGATTAAGGACCTGTGCCTGAATTGAAACATCAAGGGCTGATGTTGGTTCGTCACAGATCAAAAATCGAGGCCGGGTTGCCAGCGCACGTGCAATAGATATTCTTTGACGCTGCCCACCAGAAAACTCATGGGGATATTTCAACGCAGCCCTTGCCCCCAAGCCCACATGATCGAGAAGATCATTAACGATCCCACGGGTTTGTGCCTCTGAACTTGCAAGTTTATGAAAACGGATAGGTTCAGCAATAATATCACGGACCTTCATACGTGCATTTACTGATGAGAATGGGTCTTGAAAGATCATCTGCATTTGGCGGCGATGTATATTCAATTCACGGCGTTTTTTTATCTTGGTAAGATCTGTACCAGCAAAGTTAATTGAGCCGCGAATGGGTTTATAGATTGACGTAACAAGCCTGGCGATTGTCGATTTTCCAGAACCAGATTCGCCAACAATACCGAAACATTCACCATGACGAATGTCAAAACTGACATCATCAACGGCACGAATGATGCTATTAACACCGCCAAACATGCCGCCCGATTTAAAAATCATTTCAAGGTTATCGACCTTCAGTAACGGCCCATCGCTTTTACCGAAATCACGCGCCTTACCTAACCAATGAGTAGATAAATCCAATTCCTTGCAATCACCAGCCGCTTCAATAGTTTCAACTGTCGGAAAACGGTGCAAACGAATATCTGGGCGCGGCACAGCAGATATCAGGCTACGGGAATAGGGGTGATCAGGGTCGCTTAAAATTTTGTCGGTTGGGCCAGTCTCAACTACAATACCGCGATACATAACTGCAACACGATCAGCGATCTCAGAAATAACTCCCATATCATGGGTGATTAAAATCATCCCGACGCCTTTTTCACGTACCAGTTTCTTAAGAAGGTCCAAAATTTGAGCTTGAATAGAAACATCAAGGGCCGTTGTCGGTTCATCCGCGATAATAACTTCTGGTTCAGCAGATAAAGCCAAAGCAATCACCACACGTTGACGCATACCGCCAGAAAATTGATGTGGATAGTGATCCACCCGTTCATAAGGATCAGGAATTCCAACTTGATCAAGCAATGAAATTGCCCGTTCACGCGCATCTTTATTAGACATACCAAGATGGGTTTTGATTGTTCCTATCAACTGTTTAGCAATAGTTTCCAATGGGTTAAGCGAGGTCAAAGGATCTTGAAATATCATTCCAACCCTCTTGCCCCGAATTTTACGCATTTCAGACTGCGATTTGCCGCTAATTTTTTCACCCTTAAGAAAAACCTCCCCGCCGCCGATACGCCCGGGATGTTCAAGCAGGTCCATAACCGCATTGCCAATGGTCGATTTACCAGCGCCAGATTCTCCAACCACACCTAGGATTTCACCACTAGCAACTGATAAAGAGACATTTTTTGCTGCGATAATATTTTCATGGCGCGAAGGAAATTCAACGACAAGATTTTTAATATCTAATAATATTTCACTCATGATATTTACCCTAACTAACGCAATTTCGGATTCAGAGCATCACGAAGCCAATCGCCCAGAATATTAACGGAAAGAACCAACAGAACCAAAGCACCACCAGGGAAAATTGTAATCCACCATTCGCCAGAAAACAGATAATCATTGCCAATGCGAATCAATGTCCCAAGAGACGGCGATGTCGGCGGCACGCCAACGCCCAGAAAGGAAAGTGTCGCTTCGGTAATAACCGCCAAGGCCAATTGGATAGTGGCGATAACAAGCACTGGCCCCATAACATTTGGTAAAATATGACGAACAAGAATAATCCAGTCGGGCAGCCCAATCACCTGTCCAGCCTGAACATATTCCTTGTTACGTTCAACCATCACAGAACTGCGAACGGTTCTTGCATATTGCACCCAGAAGCTAAGCCCTATGGCAATAATCAAAACATAGACTGCCAATTCATCATGCATATCACGGGGCATTATACCACGAGCCACACCATCGATAAGCAATGCGATCAAAATTGCGGGAAATGAAAGCTGCACATCGGCGATGCGCATCAAGATTGTGTCAACTATACCACCTGCATATCCAGATATAAGACCAACCGCTATCCCTAAAATTGCAGCAAGGCCAACGGAAGCAAAGCCAACGATTAAAGAAATTCGTGAACCATAAATAATGGTCGAGAAAACATCTCTTCCCTGATCATCCGTTCCTAGTAAATAAGAAGCGCGACCGCCGTCTTCCCATGCGGGCGGCAATAAGCTGTCCATAAGGTCAACAGTGGCAAGATCAAAAGGATTATGCGGAGCTACAAAATTGGCAAAAATTGCCCCAAACACTATGATAAATGTTACAATCGCCGCGATAATAGCACTGGGTGAGGCTTTGAAATTCCACCAGAGGTCGCTATCGCGAAACCGGGTTAAGAAAGAATCTTTTTGGTTAGATATATCACTCATTAGCTTTGCACCCGTAAACGTGGATCAACAACAAAATAAAGAATATCGACAATCAAATTGATCACGACAAAAACAAGGGCAATCAGCAATAAATATGCCGCCATCACTGGAATATCGACCTCGGATACGGCCTGAATGAATAATAACCCCATGCCGGGCCATTGAAAAACACTCTCGGTAATAATCGCAAAGGCAATGATTGAACCAATTTGCAAACCAATAATTGTAATGACTGGCACCAGCGTATTGCGAAGGGCAATAGAGAAATTGATCAAACGCGGGCTAAGGCCGCGGGCATGGGCAAATTTTATATAATCAGATCGCAGCACTTCTTGCATTTCAGCCCGAACCAAGCGCACGATTAGCGTTATTTGAAAGATTGCCAATGTTATCGCAGGTAAAATTACAGACTTCAGACCGCTAGCAGTAAGAAGCCCAGTTGACCACCAGCCAAGTTGAATAACCTCACCACGGCCAAATGTTGGTAACCACCGAAGCGTAACACCAAAGAAAAGGATAAGAAGAATGCCGATAAGAAAGGTTGGTAAAGATACCCCCAGTAAAGATAAGGTCATAAAGCCTCGACTGAAAAAAGATTTTGGTTTGAGGGCGGTGTATATACCCATTGGAACACCAAGTGCCAAGGCAAGAAATGCAGAGATAAGGGACAATTCTAATGTCGCAGGAAAACGTTCGGCTATCAATTTGCTAACAGGTTGACGCAGACGATAAGACATCCCAAAATTTCCCTGAACAGCATTTAAAATAAAACGCCCATATTGAACCATAAACGGGTCATTTAAACCAAGCGATTCTGTCAATGCCTCACGTTCAGCCATCGTTGTGTCCTGACCAACCATATTATTAATCGGGTCGCCTACAAAACGGAATAATGCAAAGGCAATCATGCCAACAACCAGCATTACAATAATCGACTGTAACAGCCGCATCAAAATAAATTTGAGCATATTGATCCCTAAAATTTGGCGGCCTCAAAGGAATGAAGCCACCATTAACAGTCGTGGTAAAATTATTTATCGACTATAACATAACGCAGATCAAGAACATTATCTGCGCGTTGCGACAAGCTGATACCATCCCGAACGCCCCATGATAAGGGTTGTTGATGTAATGGAATATAACCAACATCATCCTTCAGGATTGAGAAGGCTTCAGCAACCATATTTTGTCGTTTTACTTGGTCTGTTTCTTTTTCAACATCGCCCGTAATTTCATCAATACGCGCATTAGAATAATGCCCGTAATTGAATTGACCCGTATTTTTTTCTGTATCAAAAGATGACATTAAATTGAATAAAACATTATGAACATCCATTGAACTTGGTGTCCAGCCAAGAAGATAAAAAGACGTATCATTGCCATTTTGGGGGCTGACTTTAGCAAAATATTTAGATTTTGGTTGAGCATTCAAATCCACGTTAATACCAACACGAGCCAAAAGGCCAACAACCGCCTGACAGATTTTTTCATCATTGACATATCGATTATTCGGGCAATCCATACCAATTTCAAAACCTTCTGGATAGCCAGCCTCAGCCAGTAATGCCTTGGATTTATCCAAATCATAGGCATAAGGAATATTGAAAGAAGCATCAAAGCCATTGATTTGTGGGGCAACAAGAAGGCCAGCAGGAACAGCAGCTCCGCGCATGATTTTTTCATCAATAGCATTCAAATTAATTGCATGTGCCATCGCTTTACGTACGCGTTTATCCTTAAGAGGGTTTGTACCTTTGATATTAGAATAAAGCAGCTCGTCACGCCATTGATCCATACCAAGGAAAATAGTACGCGCTTCGGGTCCTGTTAATGCCTTAACACCTTCTGCACTATTAAGGCGCTTCCAATCTTGTACAGGAACCGGATAAACCATATCAAGTTCGCCTGAAATCAACGCAGCAACACGGGTTGCACCTTGTGATATCGGCATGAAATATACTTCTGTTACATTGGTTGGAATATCTTTCCAATAGCCATCAAAACGAATAAATTTAGAACGTACATCGGGTTGGCGTTCAGTAAGAATGAATGGGCCTGTACCATTGGCATTTTGTGCCGCATAAGTCGCTGTCGCATCAGCAGATTTTGGGCTGGTCGCTTCTATTGTATTATGTTTTTTTGACCATTCTTTATCCATCATATAATAGAAAACAAGCTCCCGAGGAAGAATTGGATTTGGTGCAGGCGTTTCCAACTGAACTGTATGGTCATCAATTTTTGTGATACCTGAAATTCTAGCACCATAACCTTTCATGTCAGAACCAGATGTAAGCGTTCGCTTCCAACTAAAAATTACATCATCGGCATTAAAATCGCCGCCATCATGGAATTTTACACCTTGACGCAGTTTGAATATCCATGTGGTTGGCCCTGTATTTTCCCAGCTAACTGCAAGACCTGGCTGTAATTGTAAATCATCATCATAAGCAGTCAGGCCTTCGTAAACATTGCCCAAAAAACCCAAAGTGAAGGTTTCATTTAAACCATGCGGATCAAGAGACTGCACATCGCCTTGAAAAGACCATTTGAATGTTTCGGCATTTGCCACTCCAAGGCCGAGAGCAAGCATACATACACTTGCCGCAAGAAATTTTTTAACTTTCATTTTACTACTCCCTAGTGTTTGCCACCGTTAATCGATGACTAATTAATTATTTTAGTTTTTAATATTTATTTTCTCAAAGGCATCGCAGTTTCAACCAGCTTTACCCAATAAGAACAGCCGACAGGAATTACATCGTCGTTAAAATCTTATTTTGGATGATGATTTGGTGATTTATCACCATTTCCCAAGAAGATGAAAGACCCCGGACGTTCATTTAACATATAAGAAAAATCTTCACCGCCCATAGTTGGGTTTATGTCTTTATCTACATTTTTTTCTCCCGCAATTCCATTAGCAATATTTACAGAAAAAGCCGTTTCTTTCACATGATTTACGACAACAGGATAGCCACGCATATAATTTAATATTGCCGTCGCACCATGGGCTTTTGCCGTATATTCAACAATTTCCTTGATACGCTTTTCGGTTAGATCGCGAATATCTTCATCCAATGTGCGGACGGTTCCGCTTAATGCCGCGGTATCAGGGATTATATTAAATGCAGTCCCCGCAATGCAAGTTGTTACCGATACAACCACAGGCTTAACTGGATCAGCATTACGCGAAGAAATTACTTGCAATGCCAAAATGATATGACTTGCAACGACTATTGGATCTACTGTCTCATGAGGTTTAGCAGCATGACCACCAGAGCCTTGAATATCAATGGTAAAAGTATCAGTCGCAGCCATCAGCGCACCGGGGCGTGTGCCAAAAAATCCTGCTGGCATGCCAGGCCAATTGTGCAAGCCATAAACTTCTTGGATATTAAATCGGTCCATCATGCCATCTTCAACCATTTCACGACCGCCACCGCCGCCTTCTTCTGCTGGTTGAAAAATAACAGCAACAGAACCATCAAAATTTCTTGTTTCTGATAAATATTTTGCTGCACCCAACAACATTGCAGCATGACCATCATGACCACAAGCATGCATCACACAATCATTTTTAGAAGCATAATCTAATCCTGTTTCTTCTTGAATTGGAAGCGCATCCATATCTGCCCGTAACCCAATAACACGGCCTGAACCTGTATTATTACCTTTGATTATACCAACAACGCCCGTCCGACCGATGCCTGTTACCACCTGATTCAAACCAAATTCTTTCAATTTTTCTGTGATAAATCCAGCGGTCTCTTCAACATCGAATAAAAGCTCAGGATTGGCATGAATCTTCTGCCTCCATCCTGCAATTTCATCGTGAAGTTCAGCAAAACGATTAATTATCGGCATTAATCTCTCCAAATTTAATTTTTAATAATAGCCTTAGCTAGCAAGATGAGCGATCAATTTACGTTGAAAATCCTCGCCTGCTTTAAGCTGTTTAATCGATATAAATTCATTTGCGGCATGGGCTTGGGCGATATCTCCCGGACCACAGATTATGGCAGAAAACCCACCTGCCTGAAACTGCCCAGCCTCCGTACCGTAGGAGACAACATGTTCGGCATTATCGCCAGTTATTTGTCTTGCCAAACGCTCCGCAACGCCGTCTGTTTCCCTATGACATCCTGGCACATCGGCAATCACATCAATGGTTATGCCAGTTGATGGATCAATCGCTTTCATTTCATATTCTAACTCTGCTACATAAGCACGATATTCTTCAAGATATTTCAGCCGGTTTTCGGTTGGAAGAATACGGAAATCAGAAGAAAACGAGCAATCTTTGGCGGTAATATTATGCGCTGTGCCACCGTCAATCACCCCGCAATGAAGGGTGCTATAGGCGGGATCAAACATGTTAGCTTCAGAAGATTTGGCATTATTTAATTTGCTTTCGCCCATCTTTTGATCATGCCAAACAATCAATTTGGCTGCGATATGAACGGCAGATACGCCTGTATGTTGCAGACTGGAATGCACCTCCAATCCACGCACATGGGTTTTTAGCCCTAGAACGCTTGTATGCGCGCTGACAAGTCGCAGCGTGGTCGGCTCGCCATGAGTAGCTGCCGAAGCCTTGAGCTTAGATGCCATTGCCTTAACCATTGAAGGCGCCCCAATACAGCCAATTTCTTCGTCATATGATAAAGCAAGATGGATAGGTCGTTTCATCTTTGCGTTAATCATTTCAGGCACTAATGACAATGCAATGGCTGAGAAAGCTTTCATATCAGCAGTGCCGCGCCCATAAAGTCGCCCATTTTTTTCAATCATCTTAAATGGGTCGCTATCCCATGGCTGACCATCTACTGGCACAACATCTGTATGGCCCGATAAAATCACACCACCACCGACATCGGGGCCAATTGTTGCCCATAAATTTGATTTACTGCCATCTTCATTCGTTACATGTTGAGAGGATATTTTATATGACGATAAATATTCTTCAACAAAACATATTAACGGAAGATTGCTATGCCTAGAAACTGTGTCAAAAGCAACAAGCTTTGCTAGCATTTCTTGCGCTGAAAATTTGTTTAACATAGAGACTATCCTGAATAAATATTATTATATTGTAATTTAATGAAATAACAATTTCTGTTAACTTTCCTTCCAAAAACCATAAAACTTAGTTTCAATCAATATATAATAATGTATATAGTTATACATAAATGGTATAATGGAGGAAGCTAATGCGGATGCGTCAACTAGAAGCTTTTCGGGCAACAATTCTACATGGGACGATTTCTTCTGCCGCTAAAAACCTAAAAACAACACAACCGACGATAAGCCGTCAACTGGCAGATCTAGAGTATTCTTTGAAATTAAAGCTTCTAATTCGAAGAAAAGGTCAAGTCGTGCCGACCCCAGATGGCATGGTTTTTTACCGTCGGTTAGATGATGTTTTTGATGCTTTTGCCAAGCTTAGAAATACCGCCCAAGACATATCACTCGACAGGGGGAAAACATTAAAAATCCTCTCCCTGCCAGCACTTTCGATTAATATTATCCCGGAAATAATAAAAGAATTCTCTTTCAGGCATTCTGACGTGTCGATAACTATGAACACCACCGATATTAAAAATTATTTTAATATGATAATGGATGACGATCTGGATATTGCCTTTGGCAATTATATGGGCGAGCAACCAGGTGCAGAACAAATTATTCTAGCAAAGGTTAATTATATCTGCGCCCTGCCCTCTAACCACCCTTTGTGCGCCCAAGAAATTATAAATGAAGAGGATCTGATTGGTGAAAATTTAATTTCGTTGGATGGTAATAATATATTTATTTTTCATCAGCATGAGGAACTATACGAAAGAATAAAGCCAATAAAGCAATTTACTACACAACATTCAGTGAATGCTTATCCTTTGGTTCACCAAGGCCTATGCAGTGGCATTCTTGAGCCATTTTCCGCCCCAATTTGGGCCGCAGCGGGGGTCGAGCTCCGCCCGTTCAAACCCGAAAGATCTTACAAAAACTCGGCTTATATAAAACAAGATCGGAAGATAAACCCACTCCTTATAGTATGATTGGAAATTGCAGCTAAATAATTCAATGAGAATGAAACTAAATAACCTGTCGCACTGCCTTTAAATTAGCCCATTATTAAATAGCTCCTTGTTCAATAGTAAAAAATAGAGGATTATTTGGACGAAGGGGGATTTGAGCCTAATTAGTCTTTTTGTTTACAGATAGTTTAATATATATTATAAGGTATCTCATTCTACTTTAAGGGGTGAATAGGTTGCCTAAGCATATAACTACTGCATTATCTGCATTCTTATTGGTATATTCCATATTTTATTTTGACACTCAAGATGTTTTTGCACAGGATCAAAACCAAGCTCCTTCATATGATTGCACCGATATTAATGTTGCCTATGAAGATGATCCAAGCCTGATTTTAGAAGAAAGAATTGCCTTAATGAATCAGACATTTTTTGAATCTTTAAATCAATATGATGCTTGCCAATCTGCATCTTCGGCTGCATCTTCGGCTATGTCTGGCGGTGGTTCTAATGCTGGTGCTGGAACTACTGGTGGTTCTAATGCTGGTGCTGGAACTACTGGTGGTTCTAATTTTGGTGAAGACGTAAGCTCTGGAAAAGAAAGTAGCGGCGAACAATCCATCGCTAGTTCTGCAATGTCTGGCACAGAAGAACCAAAACCAATCCCTCCTGCACAAGATATCTCGGAAGATGGTGATGATGTAAGCCCATCTGATTTAAATGAGGAAACTGGTGAAGCTGTTACAAGCTCGCATCGAACTAAAGATACAGGGGCGATACCTTCTGACATTCCATCAGCTGATAATGACGATGCCTTAGCTAGTCAAATTAGATATGCTGCGACACAGGAAAACAACCCTGTAAAGAAGGCTCAACTTTGGAATGAATATAGAAAATTCAAAGGGTTGCCAGAAAAATAAATAAATAAACTTTAATTCATCGAGGTATATATGTTTTTTAGAAAGACTATTTCATATTTAATTATTTGTACGATCTTTTTGTCAGGGTGCGTATCGAACACCAGCAGGCCTAATTCTTTGAATGTTGGGCCTGCTGCATCATCTAGTTTTTTAAAAACCAATATAGATGAACAAGGTGTTTTGAGGCCAAAAATTGATGTGGTTATCCCTGTATTTGCAACGGGAATACCAGAAGATTCAGATAAATATGAAGAAGAAGGCATCTGGCCAGAGTTACGCCGCGCAGAAGCAAATCGTTTTGCTTTAAAATTAAAAGCAGCAATTGAAAAAACAGAAGCCTTTGGCGCTGTTCGGGTAACTCCCGATAAAACCGCAACTGGCGAGCTTTATATTCTTGGAGCTATTAAAATATCAAATGGCGAGGAAGTTAAAATTAATCTTCAGGTTGTCGATATATCGGGTAAATTATGGTTGGATAAGTCTTTTGATCTAACTATCAAAGAAGCCTTTCACGGCAACCTGCGGAACAAAGGCAAAGACCCGTATGATCCCGTGTTTGACGAAGCAGCCAAAAAAATTGCCAATCAGTTAAAATATTATTCTGCTAAAAACCTAAATGATTTACAGTATATAACAAATTTACGATTTGGGGCTAGTTTTTCAGAGGAAAGTTTTGCAAAATATATGGCAGTTGAACGCGGCAAAACAAAGCTAATCAGTATACCAAGCGATGATGACCCAATGTTGCGCCGCATAAAGGCCATTCGTGTACGTGACCAATTATTCATTGATAGGCTTCAAGTAAATTATTCTAGCTTCTCATCTAAAATGGATGATAGCTATTTGATATGGCAAGAACAAGCATTGCAAGAAGTTAAAGCTGAGCGTAAAGCAAAAAGTAAGGCTACTAAAGAAGCCGTAACTGGCATTTTCTTTACTGGACTTGCTATTGCTGCGGCCGTGCTTGGCGCAAATTCTGGTTCTGCAAATGCACAAACAGCAGGCATGATTGGTGCTACTGTTGGTGGGATAGCTGGTGCAGCATTAATTCGAAAAAGCTTTCAGACAAGTGAAGAAGCTAAAATCCACCGCGAATCATTGAACGAATTAGGGCAATCTTTGGATATGGAACTTGCCCCACAAATGATAATATTTGAAAAACAAACTGTTAAGCTAACTGGTGATGCCAAACAACAATTTGCTCAATGGCGTAATTTCTTGAAAAAAATATATGCACAAGAAGATACACCAGATACACAGCTTTAATATATAAGCTTGTAATGTTAAAAAGCGAGAGCCTAGAAAATGAAATTGATGCTGAACGCTTAGAAAAGCGTAAAGAAAGTCAGAAAAAAATTATAATAAGTCTGGCATCTTCAATTATAATTATTTTATTGATTATCGGCATCAGTTTTATTAATCTTAAATCAAATAAAGGCAATGGAATTTCGCAATCTATGCAATTTAATGAAGAAGCAATAATATATGAGAAAACACCAGTTACTGATGCAAATATGGGTAGAGAATCCTTCAAGGATGCTTTGAAAATATTTGAAGAAAAAATTGAACATAAGCTTTTATCAGCAAATTTAGACGCATGGGCTAAAGAAAAAAAATTAGAAATTCAAAATAATAAACGGCAGGCTATCTCTGAATATAGTTCTGGTGAATATACCAATGCGTTGCAATATCTTGGAAAGGCTTCTGTAAAAGGCGATATTTTATTAAAGCAGCGGGATGTAATTTTTGATGATCAATTATCAAAGGCCATTTCGGCTTATCAGCTAGATCAATATAAAAATGCCAAGCTTCACATTTCAAATGCGTTACAAGTCAACCCAAGCGCACAGAATGCTTTGGATATTGAAAATAAAATTGATGCCCTTCCTATTGTGCTGCAAAAATTACAGGAAGCAAAAATTGCAAGGGTTGAAAATAATTTTATAAAAGAATTGGATATACTTAGCGATATAGTTAAATTATCACCGCAAAGAAATGAGGCCGCTGCCCGTATTGTAGAATTAAAAAATTTAATAAAACAACGATCATTTACCAGTTATATTTCCCAGGGATTAAATGCAATAGATAAAGGCAATATTAAATCGGCAAAATCTAATTTAAAACAAGCTAAGGCTATTTATCCTAATAAATCAGAGGTTGCTTTGCTTTCTGAAAAAATTATTTTTATTGAGAAGGAAATTCGTGCAAAATCTGCCATCAAACTTGCGATAAAAGCGGTTAAAAACGACGATTGGCTGGCAGCAAAAAATTCATTTTTATCGGCACAAAAAGATGCTCCGAATAATCAGGAAATTGTTAGTGGCTTGCAAAAATCTAATAATATTATATCATTAAAAAGCGCAATAAAGAAATATTTACAAAAACCCCTTCGGCTATCAAATGCAATTATTGGAAAATCGGTCAAAGAAACATTAACCCGCACAGAAAAATATATTGGCGACAGCCCATCTTTAATAGTTGCAAGCAATAAGCTACGCAAGCTACTTAAAATAATTAATATAGCTGTTGAGGTAACTGTTCATTCTGATAATACAACATTCATTCAAGTAAAAACTATTGGCAAAATTGGCATGGTTCAAGAAAAAACTATCAAGCTTAAACCAGGTAATTATATCTTTGAAGGAATGCGCGAAGGTTACAAATCAAAATTAGTGAAAGTCAAAATACCCTATGACAAGCCAGCTTCAATAATAAAAGTGATATGCGATGAACCAATATAATATTAACGATAAACTTGATGGCGAAAGTTCAAAACAACGAAGATATTACTTATTTGGTGTATTGAGTGTTTTTTTTATTGCGGTTGCGGTCACTATTGGTTTGATGAGCACCAATGGAACAAAAATTGAAGTTAGGCCATTTGAAGCCCAAGATAGTGCCATTATCACCGTTAGCGGTGGGTTGGGGCTATATATATCAGGATCGGTCTATTCACTTACCAATTCAACAAAAATCACGGTTATTGCTGATGGTTATAAGCCAAAAGAACAAATCATCCCACAAAGCTCGATTGGTAAGGTTTTTCAAATTGAGCTTATAGAACTTCCGGGGAGACTGGTTATTGAAACCATGCCTGCGGATGCAAAAACATCTTGGTTAATTGATGGAAAAACCGTTGCAATTGCAAATAGACTTGAGAAAGAAATCTATGCAGGGAAATATTCCATCACCATCGATAACCCCTATTACGACAAACATATGGAGAAAGTAAAAATTGTTCGACAACAAGAAACTCGACTGAATATTAATCTTAACCCTATCTTTGGCGAAATTGATATTAAATCTGAACCATCCAATGCCGTGGTTTCTATTAATGGTAAAAATGTTGGTTTTACCCCATTAAAACACCGTGGGGTTGGTGGTAAATATCACATCCAAATTAGCAGCCCAAATTATATTAACGTTACTGATGATATTTTGATCACGAGGGATGGAAATTTTATAATCAGAAAATACAATCTAAAATTGCAAAAAGCATATATCACAGTTAATGTAAAACCCAAGGGCGGGGATTTGCTATTAAACGGTGCGACCATATTACCAGACAAAAAAATTACCGTGGATGCAATCCGTAAAAATACAATTTTATATCATAAAAAAGGTTATTTTTCTGATACTAAGGCTATTAATTTAAAACCAGCCGAGGAAAAAGAAATAAATTTTACTTTAAAACCAGAAATTGGCAATGTTGAATTTATCTCTGTACCAGTTGCCGATGTTTTTATTAATGGCAAGAATATTGGCATCACACCTTTGCAAAAAAAATTACCCGCATTATCATATAAAGTTACATTTAAAAGACAGGGTTATCGCTCAATAACTAAATCATTCACGCCTGTTGCATCAGCAATGCAAAAAATTAGTGTATATTTAAAGGCAGAACTTGAAGCACGCTTATCAGAAACCTCAAAACAATATACGAATTCAGCAGGCGTAAAATTGAAGTTATTTCTGCCCAGCGGCAAAAAATTTATGATGGGAACTCCGCGCCATGAAAAAGGCCAGCGGGCAAATGAATTTATTAGAGAAATTAAATTAACAAAGCCTTTTTATGCGGGTATTTACGAGATTACCAACCAAGAATTTGCAAAGTTTAGCAACAAAACAACAAGCGCATCGGCAAACCTGCCTGTAATCTCTGTTAATTGGTTGGATGCTGCTAAATTTTGTAATTGGCTAAGCAAACGTGAAAAATTATCTTCCGTATATAATATTCAAAATGGCCAACTGATTTCTTTTAATGGCAAAAGTGATGGCTATAGGCTTTTAAGCGAGGCCGAATGGGAATGGCTTGCAAGAAATGCTGGAAAAATAGGACAAACAAAATTTTCATGGGGAGATCGACTTATTATACCTCCCAAAGCTGCAAATATTGCCGATGAAAGCGCAAAAGGGACGGTACGCTTTTATATTCCGCAATATACGGATGGTTACCCAAATACTGCTCCCGTTGGCAGTTTTAACAAAGAGCCATCTGGTCTATATGATCTGGCTGGTAATGTAAGCGAATGGGTGCATGATTTTTATTCAATGCTGCCGCCAGATAAAGGGCAGGTTGATCAAGATCCTCTCGGGGATTTGAAAGGTAAAAACCATATGATTAAGGGCGCAAGTTGGCGTTCTGGAACAATAACAGAATTACGCCCTGCCTTTCGTGAAGTAATTACCAATGGGCGCGATGACATTGGTTTTCGTATCGGTCGTTATTTATATGGAGGAGGTTAATGATGATATTAAAAAAACGTATAATTCTTTGGGCTGGAATATTTATTATTCTTATTGCTCTTGCCGCTGTGGTTAATGCGGCAATACCTTCTATTAGCTTAAATTCTTCGGCCTCTTTCCCTGTGGATATTTAATATGTTTAAGTCAGAATTTATCAAAAACTTTACAGCACTTATCATTTCTGTGGTGGTTGTGCATCTAATATATATTGGTTTCATCCGACCAGAAGCCAATTTATTGTTAGAAATTGCGATGCAAACAGGCAAAACACCGCCGCGCGATATCGCCATTATTTTAAAAGATTATGAACAAGAAATTTGCTTTATTCTGATGTTCTGGGGTGGGTTTATGATTTTAAATAAATGCTCCTATCTTTGGCAGCAAAATTATATTTTTACCGATAAACTTGCAGTAAAGAATGAACAAGGCGAGCTGGATATTAAAAAGTTTCAACAACAATTGGCAACGCTCTCAGAAAAAAGGCAAGATTACCCCCTTATTCAAACGCTTCAAACGGGGCTTTCACGCTATCAAGCTACAGCAAATATTCAAAATCTATCCGACACGATAGATAGCAATGTTGAGGCATTGGCAGTAAGCCAAGATGCCGATAACTCGATGATACGTTATCTGATCTGGGCTATTCCTTCAATCGTGTTAATTGGAACTGTGCGCGGAATTGGCGAGGCATTATCACTTGCAGATCAAGCATTAGCTGGCGATATTTCAGTCTTGACAAACAGCCTTGGCGTTGCCTTTATCTCAACTTTAGTTGCACTGGTAATCAGTATCTTACTAATGTTTTTATTTCATCAATTACAAAAATTACAAGATGATCAAGTTACCAAAACACGGTCATTTTGTAATAAATATGTCATTCTACCATTAGAGAAAATGCAGCAAAAACGGTGATATAGATGGCTGTTCGCAAAAAATCAGAAGGGTTTAATCTCGCATTTTTAGACATAATGTCTTGTGGGCTTGGCGCGATTATTCTCGTCTTCATGCTTGTAAAACATAATGTAGCAAATTCTGATGTTGAAATAGATCTTTTGACTGGTGATTTATCACGATTAGAACAGCAAGAACAAAAGCTTGAAGATAAACTTATGGCATTAAAAGGCTTTTCAAAATCTGAAGACCAACAGATTGCCAAGCTTAGAAAAGAAATTGAAACTTTACAAAAATCCTTATCAAAATCACAAAAATCTACAGTTCAAAAGCAAGAACAGCTTGCTGCACTAAAAAATTCTATAAAAAATACACCGCGTGCTAATACAGAAGATATCATTGCCGATAATCGTGGCGGCGAAGAAAATTACTTAATGGGATTGAAGGTAGAAGGCCGCCGCATTGCCATTATGATTGATAGCAGCGCATCAATGACCGATGAAAAACTGATTGATATTATTCGTCGTAAAAACGCCAGCTCTAGCGAGAAAAAACGCGGTCAAAAATGGATCAGAACAAAGAAAATTGCTCGTTGGCTGTTGGCCCGCATTCCAAAGACAAGTTCGGTTTCCCTTGTTAGCTATAACAATCAAGCAAAGAATTTAGGTGGTATTAAATGGATTAAATTATTAGGTAAAAATACTATTAAAAAGCTCTATACTGATATTGATAAGATCATTCCCAAAGGCTCAACAAATTTACATAAAGGCCTCAAACTAGTCTCAAACCTTAAGCCAACAGACCTTTATGTTATCACCGACGGTTTGCCAACCGAAGGTGAGTCGAGCTATGCTAGCTTAAATCCATTTTCAAGCTGCAGCTCTCTTATCGGTTCATCAAAGACAATTTCAGGTGAATGCAGAATAAAATTATTTCGACAAACAATTAAGGAAAGCGCGCCATCTGGGGTGAAAGTAAATGTAATTCTTTTGCCAATTGAAGGCGACCCCGCAGCGTCTAATGAATATTGGTACTGGACTTCAAATACGGGGGGGTTGCTGATAAGTCCTGCAATCAACTGGCCATGAAATTTCGTAAAAAAGAATTTGAAATATTTAATTTATCCTTTTTAGATATTATTTCATGCGGATTTGGTGCTGTAGTATTGTTAGTATTAATTTCAAAAACCCAAGAAAAAGAAAACTCATCCAGCGTTAATGAGGCGGAAACTATGCTTCAACAAGTGATAGCTTTAGAAACTCATATTGATGCTTTATCATTAGAAATTGATGATATTCAACGCAAGAGTGAGGCAAAAAAAGCAGAAAGTGCAAATTTAAAATCAGCCTCTATGAAATTAGATCAACAGCTTGGGCAACAGATTGATGACAAAAAAAAGATTGATGGCGATTTAAAGGGCTTATCACTTGTCCAATCAACCTTAAAATATATATCAATTGCACCTGCAACAACAAAGACAACACGCGATGAAGAAGTCGGCGGCATTCCCGTTGATAGCGATTATATCATATTCATCGTCGATATTTCTGGCAGCATGAAAGATATATGGGGGCGCGTATCACAAGAGGTCCTCAATGTTCTAAGCATTCACCCTAAGGTAAAAGGCTTTCAAGTTCTCAGTGATAATGGCCGTGAATTAATCGGAGGATATACAGGTAAATGGATGCCAGATACGCAAGGAAGCCGTCAACGCATAATAAAAATATTTGATAAATGGTCTGGGGCTTCTGATAGTAATCCCATAGATGGTATTGAATATGCATTGAAACGTTATGGAAAATCAGGGCGCTCAATGTCGTTATATGTCTTTGGTGACGATTATACAGGCGGATCATATGACCATGCAATCGATAAAATTACAAAGCTTAATAAAGATAAAAAAGGCAATAGGCTTGCAAAAATCCACGGGGTTGCCTTTCATTCACAATATACAACGGATCATTTTTCAATTTTAATGCGGGAGTTGACCAAACAAAATGGCGGCACATTCCTAGCTTTAAAAAGATAACAATTGCCTGCTGAGGTCAGGCGTAGAATAGATACCCCCACAACCATCGCTTGAAAATATAGAGTTTTACTGCATAATGTTAATCATATTGGGAGAATTTAATGCGTAAAAAGCTGTTGTTTGTAATTTGTATTTTATTAACCATAATTCTTCTAATTGGTGGCTTTTGGTATTTAAAACAAATAATATTCACAACAGACGATTATCTATTGCCCGACGAATATAAAGGCACACTAGCTTGTGCAAGAAATGGCAACCCTAAATGCCAACGCGAAATTGCAGAAATTTTTGAAGGCAATGATTATCGAGCTGGCACGGCAAATCCAAGCAGTATATTCAAGCCATTTAGAGCTAACAAATGGTATCTCAAAGCAGCGCTTAAAGGGGATAAAATTAGCATTGGAAAATACGGTTGGTTCTTATGTGAAAATATTTGGGGCAACCCTGAACATAAAATACAGCCGGTCGAAGGAATGGCTTGGTTGCTTGTTTTCCATAATTTTGAGCGTGACAAGCTATTAGACATAGAAATATTTGGCAATGACTTTGGTCAGGGAAATTGCATAGAACATGTTAAAGGATATATGCCTCATATATCCTTTGATCAATATATGGTTATGGTTGAAAAAAGAGCCCGTGAATTATATAGAAAAATAAACGGGCTTAATTAATAGGCGTTAGATAATTACTTACTATTTTTCATTTATTAAGCCGCGCTTAACCATCTCTGCCATATATTTTTTCTCGCGGTCACTATAATGATTTAAAATGCTATCGCTAGACATTTCCACTAAGAATAAAAATGCATTAGGAGGCATATTTTTAATTTTAAATTCATAATAACCATTTGGAATATTATCTTGATAAAAACTGACAAAAATCAATAGATAGGTCATGCGCATCAAATAGTTTGGTTTACTCTTAATATTGCATAGGCCTCAACAAACAGCCAGCTTGTGGAAAAGATAGTAATTAGGAAAGTGAATGTATTTGCTTTGATAATTAATATTTCAATCCAAATATATAAAGAAAACATAAAAATAGCTAAACCAACATTAACAGCAATATCACGGTGGCATGGATCGCCATCACCTCGTGGAATAGTGGGTCTAGTATCAGTAAATTCCATTATATATAAAATATCTCCAACAACCTCATATCCTTCTATTAGCAGAAACAATAACACAGGAATAGACACCAATAATTTAGTAAAAGTTAATGGGAAAGAATGCCATGCAGGCTTAGATAATATTACATTAAACCATTTCATGCCTTCTCTCCATTTTTATGCTTCCTTGACTGATTAGTAATTTTAATCACTCGACTATTTCTTTAAACATATTAGGATTAAAATAAAACGCCTCATCTTTTTCAATTAAAATATCATGCTTTAAATACAATGATTCTGCTAACCTTAATGGATAGCCATTTGTTTCAATCCCATCTATTTTAATTACAAAAGTTACAATATTAAAAGGCCAGCATATCAAACAACTTATTGCTCGTTCGACATAAAAGATAGTTCCCGTCATTATATTGCGTATTTCATTTGCTGATCCTGCCGGCATATCTAACCCATTGATACGATGAAATTTTTTAATATTATCATCCGAAATATAATTATAATATTTTAAAGGAATGAGGGTAGAATATTTTTCCCTATTATATCTGAATAGTTAATATCATCGCTAACATCAAACTCAGGCATCGCATAGTCATTTTGTTCCCATGCCATTAAACCAATTAATGTGGATATTATGCAAAGGCCAATGGTCTTGCGGATTGTTTTTCCAGTCATATTTACTCCTATTTTTTTGGATCAGTATGAATATATGGTATTGTAATATTTGTTCCAAATAATTTATTAAAAATCTGGACTCTTGTATTTACATCTTCTTGAAAAAGAGAATATATAAATGCCGCTGGCATTGTTGGGATATTTGCAATTATATCAGGAATTTTATGTTCTTTCACTAAAAAATCAACCAACTTATCATGATTAACTGCAAATCTATGCCCGCTGGGGAGCTTTTTATCGATAAATAGCCCAACTTTACCACCTTCCTCGATAATTGCTCCAGCCCTACCTGCTGCTGAATGCCCATCTGGCATAAACCAACCATAACCTTGTTTCGCAGTTTTATCTTCCTTATGGTCTTCGGCATTATTATTTTTTGCCTGTAAATTTATTTGATAAGGGTTGTTTCTTACCATATTAATATGGGCTTGCCTTTATTTATATTTTACGCAAACACGTCGTCGCAACTTCGTTGCTCGGGGTTTGCTAGAACGATATACGCAAGCTACATAATTAAAGGTAAACTCAAACCAATCACGAAGTGATTGTAAGGGCGACCGCCCGCCGCGCTTATGCGCGTAGATATAAAAAGAGGGCGACCGCCCGCCGCGCTTAGGCGTAAAATATAACCCCACCCACAACCATCACTTGAAAAATATAAGTTCTTGTTACATAATATTAATCATATTGGGAGAATTTAATGCGTCTGATTAATATAATTATCACTGTTATCTTATTTGCGGGAAATGCAGCATTTGCCGAAGAAAAATCAGTCGAGCATAATTTTGGGTGAAGGTTCGATCACTCGAATGATAAAAGGCAATGAAGTTACAATATATGACTGGCAAATGTTAATGGGCGACGGCAGTAAAATGACCAGCAGCTGCATCGGCGAGCTTTCATCACCAAAATGCGTCGCCGATACCATACTGGCATGCGAATTTTGGACCGATCGAAGTTATGAATGGGATGATGAAACACCGGGTTTTTGGCATCCAATTTGTGACGGAATATTTTTTATTACTGACAGCGATTATCGAAGACCGCATCAATTCCATTGGCCACCATCTAGCTCCCCACCTAAAGAAATTATGTTTGAATATCGTATTGCCAGCTTTAAATTAACCGCTAAAAATACTAAAACATTTAGCACATATGGCAGTTATCGTGATTGGGAATTTACTCATAAATACAACTCCTTAGAAGCAAGAGGCGATATTGGTGATACTGCGGTTATTTTATATATTAAAAGATGTTGGCCAGATATTGAAATTAGAAAAAAAGGCGATATACTTTCTTGGTGTACTTATAGTGGTGGTTTTGCAAATACTCCTATGGCCTTTATAAGACAGAAAAAAGAAAGCGGCTGGAATATATTATCCAGCCACTCTCCCCCACATCGTGCCTATAGAGATGGTCATTGGGAAACTGCTACAGATATCCATAAATATCTTGTTGAATTAGGGGGGCGATAATGGTTATTCTTTAGGGCGATAATAATTAATTCGCGCCAATTCGCCTTTGGAGTTCTCCTCCTTTTCCCTGAAAGTAACCTTTTCATCGGCTAAATAATTTAAAAATATTTTTGTTTGTTTGGGGTCTTTGGCAATTTTTTGCAAGGCTCTATAGGTTTGTGAACCAAATATGCCGTCAGCTTTCATTTTTTTATGGCTTGATGAAGCATCAGAAAGCCTGTTTATAGCATCCTGTATAACTTTAGTTCCCGCTTCTTGCCCTTCCCGAAAAATAGGATCGGCAATAGCAGAAGCAACCGTCGCATTGCCGATACCATCACGAAAATCACTGCCGCGCTTCAAACCATTGTCTTTGGCGGCGCTGTTGAAGACCTCACCAAAATAAAGTTCATAAACACCAAGCCGTTATTTCATGGTTAAATCCACGGGCTTGGTATTTATGCTAATGCCGAATTCTTCTAGCTTTCCACCCTGCTTGTCATGTATAGCTTCCAAGGTAGATGTTAAAATACCAGATTTACCAGAATTACCACCCGTGGTTTGATCTAGCTGATTACCGCCTTCATGGGAAAAAATATCACCATAAACATGTTTTTTAACATCCGATAATTTTATTTCATCCATGGCAAGATGCCAATTTTTCCAATCTTGTTTGGTAACTCTGTATCCTAAATCTCCATATTTTGGTCTAGGTTCTATATTAGATTTATCACTTGTTTCATTTTCTGCCGTAGGTATTTTATCATCACCAGCGCCACCATCGAGCGGGTCGGGTATTTCAAACAGGCGCAAACCACCATCGGCAGTTAACTCTTGGCTATATTTCGATGATTGAGTTTTATCAGTCCATTCATTATTTTTTGCCTGTAAATTTAATTCTAAATATCGTTTTTTTGCCATATCAATACGGGCTTGCTGAGTCTTTCTTCTATCTTTTGGTTGCTGTTGCTCATTATCATCAATTGCACCGATAGTTTTATAAAAATCACTCTTTTTATCGTTGCACTAAGCTTACGCTTCGCGTGCTCACACTTGTTCGCTCTCGCATTTAATAAATGCTCGCTACAAATACAAACGCTAGCGTATATCGTTCTAGCAAACTATAAAGTGAACTCCAACCAATCACGGAAGTGATTGGCAAGGGCGACCGCCCGCAGCTTAGGTTAGCGCATAAAGTATAAAAAAATTT
>JARFVT010000002.1:0-16026 GCA_036677425.1 Alphaproteobacteria bacterium
ATACTTGAATGTCTTGATGACTCTTTATAAGAAAAGTCTTAACAGATGTCAAGTAGTAGATTGGTCAAGGATCGCCTCAACCAGAGGGGATGACTATAAAAACATCCAGATAGAAATGCAAAAACTCACAAAGCGTGAACTTTGTGAGTAGCAGAGGTAAACCTCATAATAGGCAATATGAAATGCGCCGTTTATGATCATATCTTACCTCAACCGTCAGCTAAGTCAAGTAAAAATACGTTTTTCGTAAATAATTTTTGATATGCTGATGGCTGGATAAGTCATATAAAATATGCAGATAAATCAACATGTTAGCAATGCAAGCGGCGGGCGTATATATACCAAGCTATTGCGTAATCAGCTTGAATATTCAAAAAACTTTCAAGGACTGCCAGAAAATATAACTTATTATGATATTTTACGGTTAATTAAGAAAGTTGGTCGCAAGATTGGCTTTAATTCTGTTTTAATATCGCATTTAGAATATTTATTAAATCACACCAAAAACCATGACTGGATCGATGGCGGTAGGCCGATAATTTATAAAACAGTGCAAAAAACCGCATTGGAATTAGGCTTAAGCGAAAGACAAGTCAATAATCGCGAGCAGAGCCTACATAAATTGGGCGTGCTTGTATGGACTGATTTTGGTAATCATCGCAGAATGGGCAAGCGTGATGACCGAGGCAAGATTATTTTTGCCTATGGTGTTAATTTATCGCCTATGGCTAAATTATACGATAATTTAATAATGTTATCGGCTGAACAAGATGATTTTGAACAAGAATGGCAATTTTTACGCCGTCAACATTCGGCTATTAAAGGTGAAATTCACTGTAAATTAAATATTTTAGTAGAATATCAAGATAATGATAATTTTAATTTGGACGAATTTATCAATATCAAAGATCAAATTGCAGAAATGCCGCCACGCATCAGAGTATCAATTGGCATCGATAAAATCAGTGATTTAATCGAGCGGTTAAAATCAATTTTAATGGCTGTGGATAACTTATTATCATCAATTGAAAATAGCCTTAATAACCCCCCATGGCAGAATAAAACTTCTGCCTTGGCAGAAGCAGACTTCCGACCCAAATACTATACAAATAAAGATAATATATCTAAAGATAATGGTAATGATATATTAATGCGGACTAATTCTGACGAATTAGCGGTTGAAGAAGATATTAACTTCGCTAACGCTCATCAAGATGGCTTACCAAATAAGCCTGTACGTCAAATTCGGCCTGTGCAAGCAATAAAAAACATAATTCCACTGCAAAAAAACCGTAGTGGCATTGCCGATAGCGGTGTTCAGCATATTTCCATGGGCAATGCCTTGGCAATCGCCAGCCGCCAATTCAAAAGTTACATACCTGATATTGAAAATTGCAATTGGCGCGATATTACCGAAGCAGCAGAATATTCATGCCATGATTTAGGAATAAATCGCAGTGCCTGGGTTGATGCCGTGGCTGTTATGGGCAGAAATGCCGCCGCGATTGCGGTTTTAATCATTGATGTTAATAAAAACCACCCCACCCATCCGATAAAATCCGCAGGCGGCGTATTGCGTGGCATGACCATTGCCGCCGAAGATGATAAATTACATCTTCATCGGTCAATTTTTGGCATATTACAGCGCGAAAATGCGGGAGATATGCAATGAAAATCACCATATTCATAATGATGATATTTACATTGCAAATAACATCGTTAGCCGCAGAAAATATAACTATCAGCAGTGATAATATATATGTCATCGATGGCGATACTATTATTTTAGATGATGATATTCGCATTAGATTGATTGGCTTGCATGTGCCAGAATTAGATACATCGGCTGGGCAAGCCGCCAAGCTATTTTTAACAAAATTTCTAGCTGGCAAAAGGCTTGATTGTCGATTATCGGGTAAAAAAAGTTATGATCGTTATCTTGGCAGATGCTATTTTAATCAATTAGATATTGCCGCCGTTATTATTAAAAATGGCCATGGTCGTGATTGCCCGCGTTATTCAAACTATCGCTATCGCCAGTTTGAAACTAATCATGTTAAAAATTGGCAATTGCCAAGATATTGCTTGTGATTAATGTTATGAAACATCAATTACAAATCAAATGGCAAAATGCTTTTATTGACCAAGCGATATTTGAATTAGTAAAATCATTGAATAATGATGATTTAAATATTCATACGATTGCGTGTTGCCAGGGTCATTATAAATTTATGAGCCATCCATATGTTTATTTTACCTGTCCAGTTGAAATTGCCGCAGAAATTGAAAGAAATTTAGGCGTAATTCAATCTGGCTGTAAATTAAATTTTTGGTGGGAAGTAACTGGTCGTTTTAATCAAAATAACCAACTTTGTTTTTCAATTGAATCTGATCAATTAAAACAAGCAAAGCATTCATTATTAAAAACATTCTATTATTATATTTTAAAACGAAAATATATTGATGATGATTTAGCTGCATTAACCGAAATTATTAAGGATATTCAAAAGGAATATAAAAAATGAATTATGCGGAAAGACTTAATTTAGTTAGAGTGAGAGAAAAAATGTCGCAAGTTGAATTTAGTAAAAAAGTAGGTATTTCTGTTCGTTCTTATAAAAATTATGAGACTGAGCTAAGGTCTATGCCTTCTTCAGTAGCACTAAAAATTCATTCAGAGTTTGGAGTGAATATTCATTGGTTATTTACTGGTGAAGGCTGGATTAATGCCGTAGAGCTAGACAAAGTAATTAAAGTTGCAGTCATTGAAACTAGAGAATTTTTTGATAATGCGAACATTAATTTAACTCCTGAAAAAGAAGCTCAAATTATATGCTCTTTTGTAGGTCTAATGATGGAAAATGGCTCAATGTCAGATATATTAAAAAATAGTTTTTTCAAAGCTGTCATGTAATTAAAATATATTGATGACGTTTTAGCAGTATTAACCGAAGTTGTTAAGGATATTCTTGTCGTTAATTAAAATCATTTACTTGGATAATGATTATTTTTATTAGCTATATTTTCCTGTTTTTTCAATATAACTATTACTAATATGCTTTGCTATTATATCGCCTAAAAATAGTTATTTATCTGTTAATTTAACTATCACTTATAATTAAAGAACATGACCATAATTGCGAATTGCTGGGCAATTCACTCATATTAAAATGGTCATTAAAATTATAGAAAAACAAAAAAAACGGTTTTCACATCAAGCGATGTAAAGCTTCCGTTTTGTTTTATTGATCTAAATTTTTCTTAAATTCTTTGCGTGTCGTAATTAACATAAATCTATTTAGGAGAAATATAATGTATAGCGAAGCAACATTTTCAGTAATCGGTTTTATTAGTAAAACAGAAGTAAAAACATTAGCTGGTGATAAAAAAATAGCGATTATTTCAATAGCAAATAATATTAACGGCAAAGAAAATAAAGAAACTAAAACTCGTGAAACGCGGGCTAGTTTTACTCAAATCACTATATGGAAAGATTATATAATCAGTGGAATTGAACGCGGTTTTATTGCCAAAGGTAAATATGTTATGGCTCGTGGTTGTTTTGAACATAAACAATATGAAAAAGACGGCATAAAGAAATATACAACCGAATTTATAGCTAAATCTATCGATATTATGGAACGTAAAGCCGACTAAATATAACTAAATCCTTCGTTTTTTAACGGAGGATTTTTTACTTTATTATAAATATTTAAACCATATCTTTGTAAAAATAATGAACCAAATTTTTAAAATTATATCGAATATCAACGATATAGTCTTTTTCTTTTGTATTTAAAATCTTTGAAATAAATATTTTATCAAAAAACTTATGAATTATATCGATATTACTTTGCTCATCAGGGTTATTAATATGTGTTTTTAAAAGCTTATGTAGCTTTTTATGAATTAAACCTGCTTCGGCTTTAGATAATATAATAGTTTTTTTCTTTGATAAATTTAAACCTTTGATTTTATAATTTATTCGCTGGCATTCCAACTCCATATTATCAAGAAATTTAATTGTTTCTTTGCCCTTGGATTGCTGCATCGTCAATTTTGATAATAAAGAAGTTATTTCTTGTTGTTTATTTGATAATTCTTCTTTGTAAGCGATAATTTTTTTTGACCTATCGATTAATATTTTTTCTTGCTGTTTGTTAAATTCATCTAAATTACCAATATCAAAATTCAACATTTGCATAATAACTTTATAAATTATCTTTTCCCTGTGAAGATTACGATTAACGCAATTTTTTATCTTGCAGCCATAAACCGCAGTTCTTAACGTTGTTATTTTTGATTTATGGATAGGGCAGAATAGCCTGCTATGAATTAAATACATCTCGCGTTTTTTTGGTTTTTTTGCACGCTCTCTTGCTAAAAAGTTTTTTGTCCTTTCATTAGCACGTTGTTTTTTTTCTTCATCGGATGCTATTTTGCTAATTTTATATAAAATTGATCTTTCTTCGATCATTTTTTGCACATCATCAAATTTCTTTTCAGAAATGATGGCTAATTCAGGAATTGGTACAATTATCCAATCTGATCTGGGATTAATTAAACAGACTCGCTTGCCAGTTTCAGGATGTTTACGATATTGCACCTTATTAAAAGTAACCACGCCTTTATATAATGTTTGACGTAAAATTCCTGTTTGCCGTGCAAATGCACCAACAAGTGTTTGTCTTGACCATTTTTTACCAGAAGGCGATGGAATTTGTTTTTTATTTAAGCTATCAGCTATTTCTACTAATTTTGCGCCATTTAAATATTCATCATATATAAAATTGACAATTTTTGCTTGGGTTTGATTTATTTTTCTAAGGCCAGTAGCTGCTTTTTCATTTATAAAAATTAGATGAATATCATAGCCATATAATTTACCGCCCGGCACAGCACCTTTTAAAACAGCAGCAATTACGCCGCGCCGTGTTTTTTTTGCTAAATCACTTATAAAAATAGCGTTCATAGTGCCTTTAAGGCCAATATGTAATGCGCCTATTAAACCTTCGCTTAAAGTTTCAATTTTTATATTTAAAAATGATAGTTTTTTATGGAAATTGGCTATATCGCCTTGATCACGTGATAATCTCGATAAATCTTCGCAAATTAGTTTTTCAAATTCACCAGCAACCGCCGCATCGATTAAATCATTTATACCATCACGATTAATCATTGAAGAGCCAGAAACAGCCTCATCAGAATATACTTCTGTTATAAAATAATTACTATTCTCACACCATTTTTTACATATATCGATTTGGTCGCTAGTGCTATGTTCTTGCATATGTGTGGAATGTCTGGCGTAAATTGCAACTCTCATTTATCAACCTTAAAAATTGTAATTAAAACCAAGCCTATGATATATGTTAGATTTTAATTTTCAAGCCCAAGAATGGCATTAAATTAGAATTTCTGTAAATGCAATTAATAGTTTAATTTTATATGAAATATTTATAGTTTTAGGTGATTGTTGGCCTATGATGGCCTAAGATTTAGCTATATTGTTTGTTTTGGCCTATGATGGCCTAAGATTTAGCTATATTGTTTGTTTTGGCCTATGATGGCCTAAGATTTAACTATATTTGGCCTTTCTTGGCTTGTCGTTAAGACGGCAGGATAGGTGAAGTACTAGTACTTTCACACCTGCCATTATCCAATGGTCTTATTCGCATTACATGCTCAATAAATATAAATTGATGGTTTTGGTTAATTTTAACCAAATAGATACGACATGAAAAAACATTGCACTGCTTTTAATAAAGCTTTGTACAATATAATTATTATGAATTTTATTTAAGGTGGTTTTTATTGTGGTAGATTTGCTATCTCGATATTTCTATATCATTAGATTTTTTAATGATTTTTTTGGTTTTATCATCGATCGGTGTTATTGTTTTTTTATTGATGATTTTAGTTTCAGGTTTAATAAGGCTCTCCATAATATCATCATAAGAAATAGCATCTTCCTTAAAACATCCCATTTCTTCGGCAATATCATTATCAAAATATGAGCCATCCCATTTTTGTAAATAATATAAATCAGCATCATTCTTAAAGCACCATGATTTTGCCACATCATCCCATCTTGCGCCCAGTTTGACCGCATCGTCTCTTTCGTTAAATGGCACGTCTAAATAGACATAATCTTCATGCCATAATAATTTATTTTTAATCTTATCCGACATATCAATAAGCTTTGATAGGTTGTCATCATCTTTTTTAATTGATTTTGACCATGACCTAATATCATTACTTGCTTTGTCAGTTTGATAATCTATGCCTAATTCTTGTGATAATTTATGATGCGCCATTAAAACCGCCAGTGGCTTTAACTCCTGATTGATTAACATCTTGTCATTTGATCCATTTTCATCATCAAACTTTGCCGCGCAGATATTTTTTAACATATCTGAATAAAATAGATCATCATTTTGATAATTGCTTTTTATGGCATCATCACTGGAAATAGCATCTTCTTTAAAGTAACCCATTTCTTCGGCTGTGGCTTCATCAATGAATGCGCCGTTATCACTATCTAAAATAACATTGTCATTTGAACGGTCGATGATTTTTTTAATGCGATCGATAGAATTAGCTTTATCAATTTTAGTAACTTTATTATTAGCTAATGATTTGGCAAAAATATCAAAATCTTTAATCTGTTTAGCATTGAATATTTGACCATAAAAAAACTCGTTTTTATCACTGTCTTTGGATTTTTTACAATATTCAATTAAGGTTGGTTTTTGATTTGGCAAAATAGTTAAGCCATGCTGGTTTATCTGTTTTCTGGTGATAAATCTTGGATCATCATAGCCTTTATTTTCTAATATACTGGCATTAGCACCATAATAATATTTACCCGTAATTGGGTTTAGTGGCTTGCCTTGATAGTTTTTAATTTGTTGGTTTTTTTGCCAAGGTAAAATATTATTTTTCATTTGTGATATAAAATCATCAGCCATCATTGTTTTATAACTTTGATGATTAATTGGCTCTTTAATATTAAAATCTAGATTCTGTTTTATCGGATTATTAATATTAAAATTTGATTTTTGCATAATAGATTTTTGCTTAACAGGTGATCGATTACCAGTGCCGATCAAATCACCAATAATCTTATTATGCCAATATATTAATGTCATCGCCAGCGGGTCATTAATTTCTAAAGCCTGATAGATTAGAAATTGTTTGAAACTACTGGTTAGAGGGTTTTTCTTTTTAGCTTGTTTAAATTTATTCCACATTGGTGTTATTGATTTATGTTTAATTAATGACCGTGGTTTATATCCTTTTGAATTTATGACGTTAGCTTGTTTTTCATTAATCATCGGACTGTAGCGACCTAATTTAGCTTCCAGTGATGCTTTAGAAAATTCACGACCAAGAGAGCTTGCTTTGATGGTTTGTTTATCTTTTAAATTTTCAATAACCAGCCCTGCGCCCTTTGGCTTAAACCTGATATTATATTCCCTGGTCCTTTGATGAAAATCTTGCCAGCTGTTTGATGCTTGCAAATCTTTAGTTATGTGATCTTTCTCACCGATAACATAGCTTTGAAAGCTTTGTTGCCATGTGTGGCTTTCATAATCATTGGCCTTAACATTCTTGCGATCATGGCTTAATTTATCCTGCCTGCCGTTATCGATTTTCAAGCCATATTTTTTCTCTAAGGCGCGTGATGTTTTTTCTAATTTGAAATAATCACGATGCGGTTCAAGCATGGTAAGTTTTTGTGGATGAATTTTATTATAAGCCACATGAATATGATAATGATCAGTATTTTGATGTGTGGCGCAAATTCTCTGATGATCTTCAAAGCCTAAAGCCTTGGCATAGGCTTTTTCAATATCTATAAGCTGTTGATCACTTGGCTTTTCGCCATCTTGAAAGCTAATCAATAAATGATATGTTTTATCTTTTTTTGTTCGGGTGTTTTGCGCTTGCGTGGCGATGATTTCTTTTATGGCTAAATCTAAATTGTTGGGTGATTGACCAGCATTACAGCCTGCAATCCATAATTTATGTAATTTCTCGCCTTTATCTTTGGCGGCGGCGATATAATTGGCCAGCAGTGAATAGCTGCTTTTTTGACTGCGATGGATATGTTTTGCAATCATGGCTTAAATTATAAACCAAGTTGATTATCGAGTTTTTTATTAGTTTTTGCTGCAATGCCTAAGGTTTGTTTTTGCTGCGCTATATAAATTTTGCCTGCGATGCGAATGTTATTACGTCTAATATCGATAATCTTCTTTTCTTCTGGCGATAGGCGCGATTTATTCAAATTTAATAGCCGGGCATTATGAGATTTAAAAAACTGCCTTGCCTCATCCCTTGGTATGTCATTCAAGCGGTTTTTTGGTAATGAAAGCGTTTCATTGACCGCTTTATAGCTTTCCATTGATTTAACCTTGGGCAATAATGCAACCGTGGCCTTGGCTTCTATGATTGCAATCTCAAGGCTGCCATCCATAACCCTATTATTGCTATGTAATGCATATTCATTTTCAAGCATTTTCAACTCAGCAGCAAGAATTGTGTCAATATCGCCATCCTTGCCGATTTCTTTTATCTGCTGGTGAATTTTAATATTCACTTGTTTATTTAATTCAGCTTCGGGTGTTTGACGTTCTGCGTCTAATGCTGTTTTTTGTTTAAGTGATAATAAATTAAGTTTATTTATTAAGCCAGTCTTTACCATATTCTTGATCCGCCCTCGATGTGTCTAAGCCCATTTCTCTGATCCAATCAGCACCATTGACTTTTTTACAAGCCATTAAGGCATCGGCTGGCGCTTTCATTTCTCGTGCTGCTGCATAGAAAGCATCATCATCACCATTATCAAATGCATCTAACATGGCTTTGCCATTCTCAATGCTTTCTTTTCTTTCTTGTTCGCTTAAAGGCATTTTACAGCTCCATAATTTTAGTTGCTAATATTTGCTTAGTCGTTGCTATCTTAGCAATCATTTGTTCCATATCCAATGATAATCTTTTTGATATTTCAGGATCATCATTATCTAATGCCATTTTGAATAAATTACCAAGCCTCGCCAAATCAGCATTAACCTTTAATAAATCTGTTACAGTTTTGGCATTGCCTAAAACTGGTAATCTTGTACCTGTAATAATTCGTCTGATATATTCTGACATGGATAATGACAATGAAGCCGCTCCAGATTTTACCTTTTCTTTATCATCACTGGTTATATATATCATAAATCTTTCAGATTTTTTCATTGATTTATCTTTCAAATAATAATGGCAAGACCTTTGCCTTGCCATTATCCAGTTTAATTAATTCACAATGTCATTTCGTTTGATTGTTTTTTAATCTTGGTTTTGTCTTTTGATAATAAAGTTTTTAAGCATGATCTAAGGCCTTTATCACCACGAGATAATGCAATATCATTAAAATTATTTAAGCCTTGTGCTTTTTCTTTATCGGTAAGTGGTGGTATGATAACCCTAGCATTAATCATATTTGCATAAAGATTAGCCTGTTCTGTATAACGTGTTTCTTTACTATATTCTGGGTAATTTGTAATAAAAACTGGTGATTTATGATCATTTCTTATTGCAATAATAATATCAATTTCTGGATTTCGCTTGCGAAGACCTTCCGCAATCCATAATGAATTTTGATCGTCAAAACCAACAAGCACAGTCTTGTTAGTTGCTTTAGATAATGATGCACCTGATGCAAAATCTTTACAAACAATTATAGATTTATTTTTATTATCTAAATCTTTAATATCTCCAATAATATATCCTAATTCAGTTAATAGATAATTACTTCTCATAATTTCTTCTTTTCCAGTGGCATCTATTTTTGTAACTGAAAAAATATTACCCTCATAATCTCCTACTGGTATTAATAATTGACCTTTTTCATTTTCCTTTAATTGCATATGAGTTATTTGTTTTTCAACTAAATATGGATGTGAGTTAGTTAATTTATTTTTTTCATTATTTAAAATTTCTCTAGCTTGCACGACAACGTCTAATTCACTATTTCCCATTATCTTATTCCTTATTAAATTTAAATTATTTCAAATAATAATGGCAAGACCTTTGCCTTGCCATTATCCAGTTTAATTAATTCACAATGCCATTTCGTTTGATTGTTTTTTAATCTTGGTTTTGTCTTTTGATAATAAAGCTTTTAAGCATGATTTAAGGCCGTCATTGCCCCGCGATACCGCAATATCATTAAAATCACTTAAGCCCTGTGATTTTTCCTCATCGGTAAGTGGCGGTATGATAACCGTTGCATTAACAGATTTTGTAACTTTATTTGCGGCATCGATGCCGACATTTTTCTTAATTGTGGGGTGGTTTTCTAATCTATGATCATTATCGGCTGCGATAATAATATCCAAATCTGGATATTTACCGCGTATTTGCTCTGCAACTGGTGCTAAATTACCTTTGTCAAAGGCAACAACCACAGTTTTATCGCTTGCCAAGGCCAGTGATGCCGCAGTTGAAAAACCTTCGCAAATAATCACAGCTTTATTTGCAACGCTTGATTTTTTAATATTACCAACCACATTCATCATTCCAGTTTTACGGCCATCTTTTAAAAACCGCTTTTGACCATCCTTATCAATTGTTTGAATTGACCAAATATGACCATTAATATCTTGAACTGGTAATAATAATTCACCATTTTCATTTTCTTTTAATTGCATATGGGTGATTTGTTTTTTTACTAGATATGGGTGAGAATTTGCTGATTTATTTTTATCATTTACTAAAATATCAACGGCCTTTTTACCAGCATCAAGTTGCAGTTTTTCAAGGGCAATGGTGTTTTCAACTTTACGCGCCGCCGCATCGCTTTGTGCTTGTTGTAATTCTGCGGCATTAAGTTTATTCTCACCAGAATATGACCATCTAACAGCTTTATCACCTAATTTAAAATTAATTATTTGCCCATTAGCTTTGCCATCAAGAAAACCACGATATGAACCGCTGTTTTTTTTCTTTTCATCGCCTTCAACAGCTACTCGATGCCATTTGCCATCCATAATAGGCTCGCCCTTAATCAATAAACCATTATCTTTTAATGCTATGGCAAATTCATCAACAGGGCTTAATTTGCTTTCCTTGATTTCTGCTGGTTTATTCCATTTGGAAAAATCTTTAATATCCAACTTGTCGGATATATACCAAGATTTATTATCTTTATCCCATCTTGCGCCTAGCTTCTTGGCTTCGTTTTTTTCAGTAAAAGGCACATTTAGATATTGCTTTTTAATCTCTTCGGCTTTTTGTTTGTCGTTAGGATTATCCTTTTTCATGTTGGCCTCCTTAGTTGGCTTCACTGTATTTTGCGCTGATTTTGCCAATTGAATGCGCTTACCAGGTTCTAATATCCATTGCTTGATTATTTCCGCATCCCTTGCAGCCCTAAAAATCTCATTCTTATCTTCACGTAAGACTTGCAACCAGTTTTCTACATAGCTTGCATGGCGTTCAGGATAATGACCAAGGCCAAGTTCGGTTGATAGCATGAATGATGATATTTCCGCGCGTAACTCTTCCTTGGCATAATCAACAGTGCCAAATGGTGCAAATTTACGATCAAGCCGCGATCCATGCCCTGTGGAATGCCCCATTTCATGCAATGCGGTTGCATAAAATTCATATGCGCTATCAAATGCTGCCGCTGGTGGTAAATGAATGCTATCTTTAGCGACCGCATAAAAAGCACTATCGCCTTGATCATAATTTATTGGAGCTTGTGAAGTTTTTAATATTTTTTCAGCGGCTTCAATCGGATCAAATTTAAGTTCAGGTTCAACATATTTTTTCATGCCGTCAATTTGTTCGGCATTAAAGACATTGGCATATAAAACTTGCGGTCGTTGCAATTTTACATTCTTAAATGTTTTATTACCTTTATCATCCAATATTGACTTGCCTTTATTGTCTTTAATTTCGACTTTCTTTGACCATAACCAATATTCGACTTGGGTTGATTTTTGACCAGCTTTAACCTGCGCGTCCATTTTTTTTGCTTGTTTATAAGTAAGCCAGCGTGGATCGTCATAGCCTTTCATTGCTAGGATAATGGAATTGATGCCTTTATAGTTTTTCTCGCTTGTAGGGTTAAATGCCGCAACCCTACTATGGCCTTCTTGCCACGGTTTTTGCCAAGGTGCTGTGCCAGCCTCAATATGTTTAATAATTTCATTGGCGATATTTTCCCTGAAATTATTACTCATTATCTTCTTCCTCATCAAATAGGCTATCGATAGCGTCATCATCCGATAATGCCTCTTCGTCAAATAATCCCATTTGATCGGCCTCCTCAGGGTCAATAATCGTGATAATCGGTTCTTTTTCATTAATATTTGTCATTGTTATTTTCCTTATGTTTTAGGGCTTACCTGGTAAGGTAAATTTAAGTGTTACCTGGTAAGGTGAAATTTGGTGAAATAAAATTAATTTTATTGTTTTTCACCTAAAGGTTTTGATGTTTTTGGTATCGGTATTTTTATTTAAAATAATATTTAGCTGAAATTTGGCAGTATTATGAACGCCCAATATTTCTTTAAAATCTAGTTTATCCATCATCATATATGCATTAACTTTTATTATTTCATTAGCAAAACCTCTGCCGTGATCAAATTTTGCCATATCATTAAAAAGCTGATTAAAACTTTCTATTGAGTCTAATTTTATATCATCATTACTATGACCAACTAACATGAAATGATGAATGTCTTTTAGAGTTGCTATCCGATTATTTTTAATTTTTTCATAATATAATATATGTAAAATACATACGGTGAACCATTCCAAACCAGAATTCATCCAATAACCTTTTAAACCGACCTCATAATAACCAAACATCATCAATGCGATATTTTGACAATCGTCATATTCATGGTCTGTACCAATACGAATTTTTGCTAAATATGAATCATCTAAGGTTTGATTATCTAAAATATTTTTCATCGTATTTTCCCTAAAAAGGTTAAATTTAGGCTTTACATGGTGAATTAAATTTGATGATAAAAAATTAATTTTATTGTTTTCACCTAAAGTATTTGATATTTTTTCGTAGCGCGCATCACAAAAAGTAATCAAATAACCTATAGCATGTGAATGCACTATCCAGCTTGTTTCACGGCTATATTTTTTCAATTTGCCTGTTACCATTTTTACGCTTTTATTAGCCACATCTCTTTTATGATCAAATTTTGCCATAGCATTTAAAATTTTAAAAAAACTATGATCATAAATTAATTTTCCACTATTTTTATTATGACCAAGCATCATAAAATTAAAGACTTCTCTCACAGTGGCTATCCTGCCGTTATTGTTAATTTTTTCATAATATAATACATGTAAAATGCACACAGTTAGCCAATCAAAGCCTGTTATGATATTAAAAACTCTAAATCTGTTATCATCCGGGTTAATCATTGTGGTTAATACTTTTTTACAATCGGCAGATTCATAGTCTGTACCAATACGAATTTTTGCTAAATATGAATCATCTAAGGTCGGATCATCTAAAATATTTGTCATTGTTATTTCCCTTATGTTTTAGGGCTTACCTGGTAAGGTAAATTTAAGTGTTACCTGGTAAGGTGAAATTTGGTGAAATAAAATTAGTCTTCTTGTTTTTCACCTAAAGGTTTTGATGTTTTTGGTATCGGTATTTGGCTTTTTTCAAGCATTTCTTTATCGTTAAAAAATAATATTTGCCGCCCAAATATTGGTTGATGCCCTGCTACAAAAATCAACATATTACCCGCAACCGCTTTACCAAAAATATTAGTGGTAATGCTTTTAATCCGCATACATTCGTCAGGCGTTAATAATGGCCGTGCAATTTCATTGATATTTTCAGATGTATTGCCAGTGATTGCACCAGCCTTACCCGATCTTGATTTTTTACGTTGAATGATCGTAGTCTTACCCACCATATCAGATAATGTTTTTGCCGTTTCGATGGTGTTTGGTGCAAATGCTATTCTAATATGGCAATTTGCCATAATAGAATTATCCTTGCCGTAAGCCTTGTTTAATTGCGTTATATCTTGAATTATTATAAATGCCTTCAAGCCATAACCAGCCATGAATGCAAGCGAGCGTTCAAATATTTCTAATTTACCTATTGATGTGAACTCATCGAGCATTAATAACATGCGATGCTCATATGATTTAACCGCTTTACCATTTTCAAATTTCATCGATGCGGTTAATCTTGTCAAAAACTGGTTCATCAAAATTCTAATTAATGGCTTCAATCTATCCATATCTGATGGTGGTATTATAATATATAATGAAACTGGTGCATCTCTGTTCATCAAATCATTAATAGTAAAATCAGAACTAGATATATTTTTTGATACTATTGGATCAGAATAAAGACTTAATTGTATCTTAGCCGATGAATGCACGCCTGATCTTTCTTGGCTGGCTTTCTTCTTCATTGCACCAGCAGAGCGCATCACTTCTTGATCAATAATATCTCTACCATGCTTAAATTCTGCCATGTCATCACAAAGCTGATTAAAGCTTTCGTCTGGATTTAATTCTATATCATCATCACCATGACCAACCGACATGAAATGATGAACGTCTTTTAGGGTTGCAATGCGACCGTCATTATTGATTTTTTCATAATATAATACATGTAAAATACATGTGGTTAACCATTCCCAACCCGCTTGCATCCAATAGTCTTTTAAACCCTTGCCTTCGCTATCAATCACCATCGATGATATATTCTGGCAATCTTCGATTTCATGTTCTGTGCCAATACGAATTTCTGCTAATGGATTATATTTATTTGAACCATCAAGTGATGTTGGATCAAATTTTATAATATGTTGACCAAGTGATGCACGGTAACCAGCGGTTAAATGATAATTCTCACCCTTGATATCCAAGCAAATCATTGAGCCTTGCCAGTTTAGCAATGTTGGTATAACTAAACCAACGCCTTTACCCGATCTTGTCGGTGCAAAGGCTAATATATGTTCTGGGCCATTATGATTTAATGTCTTTGTTCCAAAAAATAACTTTTTAAATCCACCAACAATCACACCAGTTTTAACTAGTAATCCAGTTTTTTTAACATCAATATATTTTGCCCATCTTGCCGAGCCATGCAAATCTTCGGCCTTACGATCACCAAAAATTATTGTTGAACTCATACGATTTAAAATGGTTAAGCTTAACAGCATTAAGAATAAACCAGTCCCGATTCCTATATATAATATTTGCATCATGGCGGCTGGTAAAATGTGATTTTGTTTGATATTTTCAAATATCCAAATCCACCAAGCTTTATCATTCCATAAAAAGCCATTGAAAAAATGCCAGCTATAAAAAACAGAAATAATAGCCATAATAGCAATAAATAAATTAATGATTTTAATCATGGCTGTTAACCTCCATTTGTGTAATAATATTAATCAATTTCATTATTATTGGGTCGGTGAAATACTGCCAAGATTGATCATCTTCATAGTTATTTCGAACAAAATTACTTTCAGATGGATTTAAATATTTAAGGCTTTGTTTTGATGAAATTATATGGTGATTAATAATCTCTACAGAAACCCTAACCAAGTCGGCCAATAAATCTTCATTGCTCATTTCTTCTATTGGCATTGTAAATTCAGCATCGATGACATCGCTCATTATTAAGCCTCCATATTATCCTTCATGATATAATTTTGAAATTTTGGTTGATAAATATCGGTTATTTGCCGAATGCCTTTATCTGATCTTTTGATCTGAATAACCAAATCAACCATTTCACCTAGAAATTCTGGTATGTCGCTCATTTTTTGCCCCGACCATGCTATATTTTGGACAAATTTACGCTTAATCGCCTGTGTTGGACTTTCCGCATGAATGGTACATATAAAGCCAGTAACACCAGAATTTAACGCAGCCAATGCCGCAAAGGCGTTACTGGTCGATATTTCACCAAATAAGATGTTATCTGGCGTTATACGCATTAAATGATCGTAAATCGCCCGC
>JARFVT010000003.1:0-27231 GCA_036677425.1 Alphaproteobacteria bacterium
CGAATTTTTTATATTTTACACCTAACGGCGGCGGGCGGTCGTATCTTTTTATCATTGCACTAAGCTTACGCTTCGCGTGCTCACACTTGTTCGCTCTCGCATTAAAAAATGCTCGCTACAAATACAAACACTTGCGTATATCGTTCTAGCAAACCCCGAGTGGCTTTAGCCGCGACGACGCGTTTGCGTTAAATAGAAAAGGCTAAAACCCCGAGTGGCTTTAGCCGCGACGACGTATTTGCGTAAGATAATAAAGCTAAGCAAATCCCGAGTGGCTTTAGCCACGACGACGTATTTGCGTAAAATAATAAATAGAGTAACCAACTTTATAAGGATTAATTCATGGGCGGCACTAAATCTAATATTGAACTAATAACACAGGATAAAAAAGAACAAAAAGGGTATAAAAAACATGAGGATGATAATTTTATATCAAATTCACAAAGTGAGAAACCAAAATATGACAGGAGAAACGGTAATATATTAGAACAACAGGCAGGTAAAAATCCACTTTACGATAAATCACCAAGTGATAAGTCATTTAATGACAAAACATTAAATAGCGAGCTATCTAATAGCTGGCTAGCCAGCAGGAAGGTTCAAAAGAATAATCGGTTGTCAAACAGCAACATATTATACGAAAAACCATATCAATATGAGCCACCCCCTATAAAGCCAATAAAAAAACCAAAGCCACAATCAAATCCATTTCCAAATCCATATGGTAATCACCGGCCTGATTTTGGAATGCCACCAATATCAAAAATTACCCAGATATTAAAAAAACTAAAACCAAGGAAAAAACCGCTTAATTCATTCGTGCTAGAAGCTATTAAATTATTGGGTGGTAGGGGGCAGGTGAATACTCCACTTACCAAGCAACATGGTGAAAAGCTAATATCTGCACGGCATGATTTACCAATGCATGCGCCATTATCAGAAAAACAAAATATATATGATATTGAAGAAAAAGCCTTTGAAACTATGCAAAAACCAAATGCCACATTAGGCGACTTCTTTAAAAATATCGGTGCGATTGACGATAATGAGCAACAACCAAAGGATAGAAGCGAGGTTCAAAAAGCCCGCATTGATATGGCAAAAAAACGACGCTTTGCTGAACAACAAATCGAAATGGGCGTAAGCCCTTACCCGCAAATGAAACGGGAAGCAGTGAAAAGCAGGCAGGTTATCACACCCGAAGGCAATTTACGCCTTGAAACTGTGGATGATGGAAATTCGTATAACCGATATGCGGGCCAACAATATACACAAGCTGATACTGGGATTGTTTCTGACTCCAATGTATCTACTGAAAGCTCAAACCCTAGAAATATTGATTACCCCGCAACCATCAAAGAAGTTGATACATTTGATTTGTATGATCAATTAGATTTCGACCCAGAAGGCGACGGACAATATGATTTTGCAATAGGCAGTCCCTCGGATGCTATTGAAGCAAGAAATCTATCCATTGATGCTGAAAGTATGACTAAGAAACTGTTCTCAAATAGTAAAACAGGAACCGATGATGACGCGGATGCTTTTCGTCATGCTTATTGGAGCTATTTAATGGCCCAAGATATTGGGGTGGATGGTTCTAAAGCAGCGGGTGATGGGCATGAAATTACCAATGTAAATAATGAAGGTCAGCGGTTGATGGATTTATACAATAACAAACTAGGTCGCGAGCTTGCACTTGATCCAGCAAATAAAGATCGCCCAGCTGAAGAAGTAATTATGGAAGCAGTAAAAAGCGGCAAGCTGCGCCTGTCACCCTTTAGAGTTTATGGAGATGATAAAATGTTAAGGTTTCCATGGGAATAGCTGAACTATAGTAAAGGGCGCAAAGACTAATTCTTTGCTTCCTTTACAGTCGGCTTTAGTAGTAAAAAAATAGGTACCAAAAGCAAGATAATATAAGAAAGAAGCCAAATATTTCTGAACAAATGATCATCAAATTGGATGTTGATGATGCCATGTGGGTGGAAAATAAATGCCACCCAAGAAGTAATGGCAACCCATATCGTGAGGTATTTGGGGCTGTTCATAACAGGATTCTGTTTTAAAGCCATATTGAGAAGCGATAATAGAACTAGGTAACCAAACATTACCGATGATAATGTGCAGAAATACCAAACGTAATCGAGTATGGTGCTATCTGCATAAGGTTCGTGAAACCATGTAAATTCAGCCATAATAATGCTATCTGGGTGCCTAATGATTGCAATGAATGCAAAAGTAAGCCCAAGTGTGATTTTAAATATACTAGCAATAATTTTGTTCAACGCAAACCCCCATTTCATGCATACGGCTTCGCCATAATCTTTTAGTATCTTCATCAGCAAAAACATTTGATTTATCGTCTATATCGGTTAATTTTATTGCGGTTTTGCAATCGCCATCATCAATAGCGCGAATAATTTCCCCTTGCTGATCTAGCTTTTCCGCTGTGGCATAATAATTAATAAATGCGATAGGTACGATTTTTGTTGGGTAATAAATATCATCAGCACAACCTGTTATAATGCCGAAAAATGCACAAGCTATAATAGGATGTAAAATTGCTTTAATCATAATCTAACTATAGTTGTTAATGTCAAATCATCAAAGCATTTTTAAACTGTTTATGAGATTACAAGGCATAAAATGGGTGGTATTTTACAAAACGATGCAAAAAAATATTCAGATATTTATATAAATATGCTGGAAAAACCAGGCATTCCTTTTGTCGAATATGACCCTAAAGGGGCTGCTATTCAGGATAAATTTGAAAAAGGCAAGCTTCAAAATGCCTTGGAGCTAGGGTTTGATGTCGCCTCATTAACATCTGTGGGCAAGACAGTACGCGCCGCTGGTCAAATATTTAAAGCAGTAACGATGGTGGGGCGAACGGGTAATATTTTAAGATCAGGAGCGAATGCCAGAAATATTGAATTTGATCGGGCGTTAAAATCGGCAAATATCGATCAAACAAACCCAGTTGCAATTAATAAGTTTTTTACGAATAATCCAACCGCATTGCAAAAAATTAAAATGGAGGGTTTGCGGCAAGTTGGGGTTGAAGTCGTTGGTGGTAAAATATCGGGGGCTATTGCCAAAAAACTATCAAATGGCGATGCGATAGCGGAGAAAATGTTGGAGAAAGTAATTAGTAAAACAAGCGAAGCGTATACAGATCCCAAGGTTAAATAAAGTCATAGCAGGGGGTGTGATGTACACACTCCCTTTCTTGCTTTGTTTTTGGCGGCGGTTAAAAGTGAAGTAGGAATCTTTTTTCTTTTTAATTCCTCAATCATTTTTGATGCATAATAATTTTCTTTTAAAAAAGATAAATATAACCAACATAAACCTTCATTAATATAAATTTTTGTTAAATCACCCGATAATAGAATTTTACTTAAACTGAATTCACTGCCACCTGTTCCAATTGCTGTATTTGCAGATTTTAAATACCATTTCTGGGATTCTATTAAATCAATTTTTACATGATACCCTAGCTTATACATATATCCTATTTTATGTTGTGCCTCAGCATCGCCCGCCTCTGCCAATGGTAACCACTCGTTATAAGCAGTTTGATAATCGCCCGCATCATAAGCGGCTTTTCCCGCTTTATAATCGGCAAATGCTGCATTTCCCATAAATAAGATAACAGTGATAATTATATTAATCAGACACATTAAATTCTCCCAATATGATTAATATTATATAATAAAAACTTATATTTTTCAAGTCATGGTTGTGGGGGTATATTTGAATATATCGAAGTTTTTTATAACCAAAACAGAATGCATGTTGCAAATAATTATCAAGCATCAATAGAATATGAAAACTGTGCTAAAAAACGTTGACACATCATACTTTTCCTATCCAATTAAAGTTAACCCCAAAGCTTTTTCTGATCTTCTTCGCTTAAGTTATTTGAATGCTCAAATTTTGGTTTAATAATTTCAAAAACTTTATCTTTATTATTTGATGTGGTTTTTTTGATAGTTGCAGCTGCAAAAAAAGGACCGTCTTTGATAAATTTTGATGCATATCTATAAAATGTTCGCTCACCAACAGTTATTTTTTTTTGTTCAAAAAGAATCTTGAACACCGTTGTTAGATTTTGATTTTCAACAAAAAGATTTTGTATTTCTGAGGCAAGAGCTAAAACTTCAGCCTTTCCTGCACCCCATGCTTTTTTATTTTTCATGCATTACTCCTTATAGTTTAAATGTAATTTTTAAGTTATATTTTTAGTTGTTTATTTGCCTATCTTGGCCTGTCTTTGCCTAAAATTTAACTACAATAGCATGTTTTACCTAAGATTGCCATAGTTTGCCTAAGGTTGCCTAAGTCCACTACATTCTTTGCCTATGTTGGCCTGTCGTTTAGATGGCAGGATAGGTGAAGTGTACCCACTTTCACACCTGCCATTATCCAATGGTTTTATTCGCATTACATGCTCAACAAATATAAATTGATGATTTTGGTTAATTTTAACCAAATAGATACGGCATAGAAAAATTTAGATGAAAAAGCTGGTGTCGTTATAACCGACACCAGCGAAAAAATACGGAAATGGCTATTAAAAGCTTAGATGAAGATGCGAAGATTATAACTAATCATGATACCCTTGGCGGCAAGAGTAAAAGAAACAGCCTGATAAGAAAAATTTAGTAAGATAAAACTAAACTAAAAATGGCCATCACTAATTTATCTTTATTACTCGTGCGGCCAAAGTAGTTTAAAATTGTTGATTATTAATTTCTTTTCATTATTTGGCGAAATGACTAAGATTTATTTTTGCTGTGCTATGTAAATCTTGCGTAGCTTTTTGTAAAAGAGATAGCAAATTAAGTTTATTTATTAAGCCAGTCTTCGCCATATTCTTGATCCGCCCTTGATGTGTCTAAGCCCATTTCTCTGATCCAATCAGCACCATTGACTTTTTTACAAGCCATTAAGGCATCTGCTGGTGCTTTTATTTTCTTTGCAGCTGCATAAAAAGCATCATCATCACCGCTTTTAGATGCGGCTAACATTGCTTCACAATTTGCAAAACGGTTTTTTCTTTCTTGTTCGCTTAAAGGCATTTTACAGCTCCATAATTTTAGTTTCTAATCTATTTTTCGTGGTTTCTATATTAAAAATAATTTGTTTTATATCCAATGATAATCTTTTGGTTATTTCAGGGTTTTCATTATCTAATGCCATTTTTAATAAATTGCCAAGCCTCGCTAAATCAGCATTAACCTTTAATAAATCTGTTACGGTTTTGGCATTGCCTAAAACTGGTAATTTTGTACCTGTTATTACTCTTCTGATATATTCTGATGCAGACAAACAAACTTTAGTTGCGTTATTTTGAACCATTTTTTTATCGTCTGGCGATATATACAGCCTCATTGCAACTCGTTTCATTCGTTTATCTTTCAAATAATAATGGCAAGGCATTTGCTTTGTCATCACCAGTTTAGTTTAATTACTCGAGCAGCTTTGGTACGTTTGGATACTGATTTTATAGTCATATTCTATATTATGCAACTATATCAATATGTTCCATAGAAGCTGGCGATTTACAATGTGAGGGTTTATTGGTATTGCTATAAAGGTTTTTATGATGTATTATAGCATCATATTTACATCACTATGTTTGGAGGTAAAGATATGACCAGAGCAAGTATTTCAATTTCCACTCCTAATGACGAATGGATTCAATCCCAAATTAAAAGCGAAGAATTTTCAAGTCGGAGCGAGGTCTTGAATGACCTCATTCGTAAAGCTAGAAAAGAGCAAGACGAAGTTGAATATATACGTGCTGCATTGATTGAGGGCGAAAAAAGCGGCTTTTCAAGACGTACGCCCGAAGATGTGAAAAAAACCGTTATTAAAAGATTGCAAGATAATGGTAAATTACCGCATAAATGATACGGCACTTGACGATCTTGATCAAATTTATGAATATGGAATTTTAACGTTCGGTTTACAACAGGCCGCCAAGACCCACGCCGAGCGTTAGAGAAATATTGATATGATAGCGTTCAAAATACTTATTATTTAACCATTTTGGTGGGCCTAAAATCTTTAATACCGATCAAGGCAGTCAGTTCATATCTTGGCAATTGGATCAACTTTTACAATACAGAGCGCCCGCATAAAGTTCATTGTGGTTTAACGCCCGATGTAATATATTGGAACAAATTAAACAATCAACCCAACGATCGGTCAGTCAAAATTGTAGCTTAAGTCACTGTCTCATTTTTGGGGGCACCTCAAATTACCAATAAATTCATGCGTATTATTGATATGGTTTCATTTAGCTTAAGATAAGTTGGTTTAATAGTGTTTTTAATTTTTCCATTTTTTTATTACCAAAGCGGTTATTCACAGTATTGTTTTGAGCGTCGGCTAGATTCTGTAATTTTAAAAACAGATGATATCCATGCTCAGTTATAAAAATTCTCACTTTTCGCTGGTCAACATTATCTACCAATCGATGTACGTAACCATTTGCAACCATTCTATCTATCATTTTCGTTAAAGCAGGCGGGTTCATTAAAACAATCTTAGCTAGATTGCCTGCAATTTGGCCTTTTCTCTCGCTTAAGATTTCTAAAATTCGCCAATGCTCTACCTGCATGCCCTCACTTTTAAGGCTTTTCTCTAAATCTAAATGCAGTTTTCTATGCGCCTGCGCCATAAGGTAGGCAATATAATTTTCGATTTGTTGATCATTTCTTGGCATAAATTTATCTATATAATCTTACAATTTTGCTGCTATATCAATCAAACGGTTAATTTGCAGTATCTTTTATTTTACTATATACTTAAATTGGAAATTAATTTTGGTCAAATGAAATATTTGATGGTCGGGAGCTCATGTTGTTACCAATACAATGCTTAATTGGCGATGATAACCAATTTATAACTACACCTGATAGGTTTTTCACTTCAACTATAAATAAGTTTGCTATGAATGACTATTTTACCATTGGCTTATATATTCCACTTTGTGGCAGCGCCGGTATTTGGAGCCCATCTTGTATCGCATGTGCGGAACTTGCCATTAGTGAAATTAACGCTAAGGGCGGCATTTTAGGTAAAACTGTACGCATCCAATTGGTTGATGCATCGATAGAAAATTATGAAAAAATTGAAAAAATAACCAATGAGTTAGTTGAAAATGCAGAAATTTCTGCAATGGTAGGCATGCATATTAGCGCGGTTAGACAGCGACTTTCTAAAGTAATTTCGAGCAGAGTACCATTTATTTACACACCATTATATGAAGGAAATGAAAAAACGCCGGGTATTTACACCATCGGTGAAACCCCCGAAAACCAGCTTTACCCCGCGCTTGTTTATTTGACCAACAAAATGAGCATTACAAAATGGGCATTTGTTGGTAATGACTATATTTGGCCGAGAACATCACATTTTCATGCTAAAAAAGTCCTAAGTGAAAATGGCAGTGAAATTGTCTATGAAAAATATATTGATTTTGGTTTGGGTAAGTTTGAGCAGCTGTTAGATGAAATAGAGGAAAGCCAAGCGCAGGCTGTTTTAATATCGCTTGTTGGGCAAGATTTAGTAGATTTTAATCGTGCATTTGGTCGGCGCAAATTACACATTAAAATTGTCCGTCTATCTGGTGCGCTTGAAGAGAATGGCTTGTTGGCAATTGGTGCTCGTAATTCTAAAAATTTATTTGCCACGGCCTCCTATTTCGCCAATATCAGCACGGTTGAAAACTGTTCGTTTAAAGAAAATTATTATAATTTACATGGTGAAAATGCACCTTATTTAAATACGCTTGGGCAATCAATTTATGAAGGATTGCATTTTTTAGCCGCATTAGTAAAAAAAGTTGGGCTTGAAGCATCCTGTGTATCCAATAGTTTTGAAACCCCGCTTGTCTATAAAAGTGTGCGCAATATCAAATATAAAAACAACCAAAATGTTAAGCACACTGTATATCTGGCAGAAATAGATGGGCTGCAATTTCATAATATAATCCCTTTATAGAGCTAGGGTCAGGACCATTATAATTCAGTTATATATGCTGTGATATTTTTAAATTTAATTGAATTGGAAAATAAACTACTTGAATTGGAAAATAAACTAAGTTACCTTTAAAAAAATTGCTTAATATAAAATAAAAATAATAGAGCAAATTTCAAAAAAAGGGACGGACAATGGGGTGGCTTGTAGCGGCTGTGATAGGAATTATTTCGGCCATAATTTTAATTATTTTCTTAACACGGTTTTTTATAAAGCCAAACAGCCAGACTGCGCTTATTAGAACTGGGCTGGGCGGACAAAAAGTAGCCATAAATACGGGCATAATTGTCTTACCCTTTTTACATCATCTTGAAAAAATAAACCTTAAAAGCCATTGTTTAAATATTTCTTTAAATAATGAGAAGTCGATTATTACTAAAGATTGTATGCGTGTTGATATCGAGCTGACCTTTTACGTTCGGGTGAATAATAACCCAGCTAATATTCTTACTGCCTCGCAAATTTATGGCATGACGCTAAACCGTACGGAGGATTTTGTTAAAAACCTTTATAGCAAACTTGCCAACGCCACTTACTCGGCCGCAGCTCAAATAGTGTTTATGGATTTATTGGACAAGCGAAATCAACTGATTGCCGAAATTTCAAACCAATTGACTGAAAATTTTAGTAAGAACGGGCTTGTCTTAGAATCTGTGAACATCCGCCATTTTGACCAAACTTTATTGGGTAAATTGGATCAAAATAATGCGTTTAATGCCATCGGGTTAAAACAATTAACCGCAATCATTACAAAAAATAAACAAGCAACAGTGGAGATTGAAGCCAGTTCAGAAACTTCTATAAAGCAAACTCAACTTGCGCTAACTCGGAAAAATCTATCTATAGAATTTGAGCAAAGACAAGCCCAACTTACGCATAATGAAACATTGCGCAATGCTGAAACCCGTTCAACAGCTAAAATAGGACAAATATCGATAGAAAATGATCGCCAGTTGCAAGAGGTAAAAATTTCTGAAGCTCATAAAATTGAACTAATAAAAATTGCCAATGATCAAAAGCTACGCCAGCAAGAATTAGGTGCAATTCTGACCATCGAAGAAGATAAAAGTAATAACGAAATTAAGCGGGTAGCGCTTAAAGAAAGCGAATTATTTGCCCAAATAAAATTACAAGAAATCGAGACCAAACAACTGCTTGCCTTTGAGAATAGCCAAACACAAAAACAGGTTGCAAGAGAAAATAGAGAAAAACAAATTGCATTGTTACAAGCAGAACAAGCCCATGAAGTGAATATAAAACATACCCAATCCCACACCGAAGAACTATTAAGCAAAGCGCAAATGCAAGCCGAGCTAGAGGCTCTTTCCGCCAATAACCTTAAGCTGAAATTACTGGCGGAGGCAGAAGGAAATGCTGCTTTAATTGCATCTGAAAACACCCAATCTGATGCCATAATTGCGCAAAAAACCACCAAATACCAGCTCGATATTATGCCAGAAATCGCGCGCCAAATGATGAAACCAGTCGAGAAGATTGAATCGATTAAAATTAATCATATTTCAGGAATTGGGCATAATAGCGTTGCTAAGGGCAGTGATGGCAATAACCAATTAACAGCCTTTGATCAGGCGTTAGATTCTATTCTAGGCATGTCCGTTAGCTTGCCAATGATGAAAAAAATTGGGGCTGAAATTGGCCTTGATATGGACGCACAAACCGCAACCCGTTTAAGTGATGCTGCTTCACGTTCTAAAGCACCGCAAAAACAATCTACTAAACTAAAAAACAATAATTAAAAGAGGGAATCATGCAAATAAATAGAAGAAAGTTACTTTCAGGCGCTGCAGCAATAGCGGCATCTAGCTTTGTTGCAAGGCCAATTTTTGCTGCCGAAAACAGCATTAAACTAGGCTCTGTTCTAGATACTTCAGGTGTTTTTGATGCCTATGGTAAACCAATGGATAAAGCCGCACGTATGGCAATTGAGCAAATCAATGCCGCAGGCGGGTTACTCGACAAACAAATTGAGTATATCCTTTATGATACGCAATCTAATATATCAAATTACACATTATTTGGTAAAAAACTTGCCCGCACTGACAAGGTTGATGTGGTACATGGTGGTATTTTATCGGCATCGCGCGAGGCTGTTAGGCAAACCTTTAGAAAAAGCAACATACCCTATTTCTATAATGTTTTATATGAAGGAGGTGTTTGCGATCGTAACATCTTTATCAATGGTATTACACCATCCCAACAAGTAAAAACACTGATACCCGCAGCAGTTAAAAAGTGGGGTAAGAAAATTTATATATTGGCAGCAGATTATAACTATGGCCAGATTACTGCAAATTGGATAAAAAAATATGCCAATGAAGTTGGTGCCGAGATTGTTAAAACAGATTTTTTCCCGCTTGATGTTGCTGATTTTGGTTCGACCATCGCTAAAATACAGACAGCAAAACCTGATATGATTGTCTCGGTGTTGGTTGGTGGTGCCCATATTTCTTTTTATCGCCAATGGGCAGCATCTGGGATGAATGCAAAAATACCCATGGCATCAACAACTTTAGGCGCAGGTAATGAGCAAAATATTTTAGCCAAAGAAGAAACTGAAGGCGTATTGGTTGCTTATAATTATAGCCAAGAGTTAAAAAATCCATTGAATAAAAAATTACTGGCAAATTATAAAGCAAAATATGGCAGTATAGACGATCTGCATAGCACCGCAGTTTCGCATTATGAAGGCATATTAACGTGGGCTGAAGCAGTTAAACAAGCTGGCAGTGTTAAAAGCGCTGATATTACCAAAGTGATGGAAGCTGGATTATCTATCGACTCGCCTTCGGGGAAAATGACGGTTGATGCAAAAACTCATCATTCAATATTGGATGTGCATCTATGTGAATTTAGAGACAAAAAGATGGAAATCATCGAAAGCTTTGCACAACAGCAACCATTGGATACGCAAGCTGTTTGCGATCTTAACGCCAACCCAGATGACAACCAACAATATGAGATAAAAATTTAATCTCCTAAACGTTGATAAATGGCTGTTTTTACAAAATATTGTATTAACCGCCGCATAATATTGGGAAAATTGGATGGATTTAGCAGCCGTTATTATCGTAGAGATTCTTTATGCAATTGCTAGCTTAGTGGTTATAAGCTCTGGCCTAGCCGTTATATTTGGCATGATGAAAGTGATTAATTTTGCTCATGGCGAATTTATGATGTTGGGGGGATATACGACAATTGTTGCTGTAAAGTCAGGCATTAATATCTATATTTCTATGTTAATCATTGCGCCGCTGGTGGTTGGAATTATTGGGGTAATAATTGAACGATTGATTATTCGCCATCTATATGGACGACTGGTCGATACAATGCTCGCAACTTGGGGCATTAGCATGGTGTTAATTGGAATTGCTACCATGATATTTGGTAACACTACAGAAGGAATTACCACACCAATACAGGGTTGGACAATAGGCGATTACCAAATTAACGGCTATAATTTCTTTATAATTATTGTTGCGATAACTATTGTATCATTAGGTTATTATTTGTTAAAATTCACAAAATTAGGGCTAATTGCGCGCGGCGCGATGCAAAACCCAGATGTCTCAGCGGCATTGGGCTATAATCCTGATCGGATATATATGGCTACCTTTTTTGTGGGGGCTGCACTTTCTGGTTTGGCAGGCGGTATATTAGCCCCATTGGTGGGTTTAGTTCCCAGTTGGGGAACAGCCTATATCGCAAAATCATTCATTGCTGTGGTTGTTGGTGGCCCTGCTATTATTGCAGGTTTGCTTTCATCTGCCACATTATTTGGTTCGGTAAATCAGATTTTTTCATTTTTATTTAATCCCGTATTTGGTGAGGTCGCGCTATTACTAACGGCGGTTATATTACTAAGAATATTGCCAAAAGGCATTACAAATTCCATTTTCAAGGGCAAATTATAATGCAAAAAATAAACCATAGGCATTTGATAATTGGCGTTATGTTAAGCGTTACGGTCATGTTTATTTTGCCAAATTTAATTGAACATTATACACTTTCACTGCTGATAATATATTCAATACTGGCATTAAGCTTAGGGTTCATCTGGGGATTTGGCGGTATATTATGTTTTGGACAGGCCGCATTTTTTGGCATTGGCGCCTATAGCTATGCTGTTTATGCAATTAACATTGGCGAAAGCAGCATACCCTTTATTTTAGCCATTTTAACACCTGCTTTATTTGCATTAATATTAGGCGCTGTCATATTTTATGGGCGTTTATCAGATGTATATTTAGGCGTAATTACGCTTGTGGTAACTTTGATTTTGTTCCGTTTTGCCAGTGCAACAGCGGGGCCAGAATATGCCATTGGTAAAGCGCGCTTAGGCGGCTTTAATGGTATGCCAAATTTTCAAACGCTTAACATTCCTGGTATGCCAGATCGCTATATCTGGGATATGGATTTTTATTATTTATGTTTTATTATTATAATCATGTGTTTTATTGGTTTGTTTTTCTTAACACGCAGTAGTTTTGGTAGAATTTGTATTGCAATTGGCCAAAACGAACAGCGTATAGAATTAATAGGTTATGATGTTCGTAAATATAAGACTATTTTATTTGCCATTGGTGGCGGGTTGGCTGGTCTTTCAGGTGCATTATATGCCAGTTGGGCGGAAATTGTTACGCCAAACTTGTTCAGCCTAGGCCAAAGCGCAGAAATAATCATCTGGTGCATCGTTGGTGGTGTGGGCAGCCTATCTGGACCTATTCTTGGTGCAGTATTATTGGGTTTGTTAAAATATTATTTCGGTCAACAATCTTATATAGATAACAATCTTGTACTTGGGTTTATTTTGATAATATTTGTTTTATTTCTACCTAATGGCCTTGCGCCAACACTAAGTCAATTATGGGGAAAAGTTTTTAAACGCAAAAATAGACAACGCAAAAATCTAAATAGTAAACGAGTTAGAATGCCAAATAAAAAGGCTGTATCATGAGCCAAGTCATATTGGAAACTCATAATCTGAGCATGAAGTTTGGCGGCGTAGTCGCAGTTGATAATGTGGATTTCACCTTAAAAGAAAATGAACTGCGTTGCTTAATCGGCCCAAATGGTGCTGGGAAATCAACTTTTTTTAAATGTATAACTGGGTTGCACAAGCCAACTAGCGGCAATATTTATATTCAAAATGAAGAAACCACCCATTGGCATACACATGAAATATCACAATTAGGCATTGGCATAAAAACCCAAATTCCAAATGTTATGGATGGCCTATCGGTTTGGGAAAATATCTGGTTATCTGCTAGGCGTTATAATGATGTTAATAATGCTAACCGCCGCGTTGATGAGGTTATTGAGCGCATTAAAATAACTGATATTGCTAAAAAAATGGTTGGCGAATTAGCGCATGGGCAAAGACAACGTGTTGAGCTTGGAATTGTATTAGCTGCTGATCCGTGGCTAGTAATCTTAGATGAACCTGCGGCGGGAATGACAGGTAGTGACGTGGATATTATGATTGAAATTATTCAAGAAATCAACCGTCATGCAGCCTTGATTATTGTAGAGCATGATATGCAATTTATCAAAGCCATCGCAGATAAAGTGACTGTTTTTTATCAAGGCTCAATTTTGATGGAAGACAATATAGACAATGTACTTGCTGATCAACGGGTGCGCGATGTTTATTTAGGTAGGAAAGTTTAATGGCCGATAAAATCTTACTTAAAGTCCAAAATTTACATAGTGGCTACGGTAATGTACCTGTATTGCATGGCGTAAGTTTTGAAATACAAGAAAACCAAATTGTTGGGATGCTTGGGCATAACGGCATGGGTAAATCTACCTTGTTAAGAACATTGATGGGGCTATTACCGGCGCGCCAAGGACAAGTAACATTTAACAGCCAAGATATTACAAATTTTCCACCTTTTGACCGTGCAAAGCTAGGCATCGGCTATGTGCAACAAGGGCGTGGTATTTTCCCAAACCTTACCGTTGCAGAAAATTTAAGCTATGCTTATCAAAATTACAGCGATGATACTGAAGAACAAATATTAGAAAAGATTCTAAATTATTTCCCGCGTATAAAACGATTATTGAACCGCAATGGTGGTGCTTTATCTGGCGGTGAACAGCAATTATTAGCCTTAGCAAGAGCCATGATGGGGGAGCCATTCTTTCTAATCCTAGATGAACCAACAGAAGGTATCCAGCCTTCAATCATCGAGAAAATTGCAGATACTTTAAGCCTCATTCGTAAAAACGAAGGTCTAAGTATTTTATTGGTCGAACAGAATTTCGACTTTATCATGGATCTTTCAGATCAGGTTTTGATATTAGAACGTGGCTCTATTATTGGTGATATTGCCAAACAAGATTTACAATCATCTAATGAAATCAATGCCTTTTTAAGTATGGGTGCAGCACGGCAAACGCGTTCTAAAGCAATTACTGGCATCGACGACCCAAACCAGAACAACTTTTCACTTAATACAAACAGTTCGATCGATAGCGATAGCAAAATAAATTCAGTAATAAAGGAAGCTTATATGTCTGTTAGACGCCCAACCTTAAATCAAATGAAAACCATTGTTAATGATTTTGGTATGTCTATGGAAGATACCGAAATAATCGAATATATGGCATTAATGGAAGCAAATTTTCAAGCTTACGATATAATTGATAGCCTGCCCGATTATATCCCCGAGGTAAAATATCCGCGCACAACAGGTTCTAAACCAAAAATGGGAGAAAACCCCCTCAACGCATGGTATCAAAAAACCGACATACCAGGGGCAAATAGTGGAGTGCTTAAAGGTAAGAAAATAGTTTTAAAAGATAATATATGCCTTGCTGGTGTACCGATGATGAATGGTTCATCAACTTTAGAAGGTTATACCCCAGATTTAGACGCTACCCTTGTTACGCGCATTTTAGATGCGGGCGGCAACATTGCGGGGAAAGCCCATTGTGAATATTTTTGCCTTTCTGGTGGCAGCCATACCAACGCGTCAGCACCAGTACATAATCCATATAAAATGGGCTATATGGCAGGCGGGTCATCATCAGGTTGTGGCGCCTTAATTGGTGCAGGTGAAGTTGAAATGGCAATAGGTGGTGACCAAGGGGGATCAATAAGAATCCCGTCGGCATTTTGTGGCGGATATGGCATGAAACCAACTCATGGATTGGTGCCATATAGTGGGGTCATGCCTATAGAGCCAACCATAGACCATGTTGGGCCAATGACTGGCAATGTCGCAGATAATGCCCTATTGCTCGAAGTTATTGCAGGTGAAGATGGCCTCGACCCAAGACAATATGCCCCAAAAGTCGAAAAATATACCAATGCCCTTTATCAATCTATTAGCGGGCTTCGAATTGGTATTTTAATCGAAGGTTTTGGCCATGCCAATAGTGATATTGCGGTGGATGAAAAAACATGGCAAGCGGCTGAAAAATTCAAAGAATTAGGTGCTATTATTGAAGAGGTTTCATTACCCATACATCTGAATGCCGTTGCGATTTGGACACCGATAACTCTTGAAGGCACGATTAACACTATGATGCGTGGTAATGGTTTTGGCACTAGCTGGGAAGGGCTTTATGTGACTAGCCTGCTCGATTATCATGCCAACTGGCGCAGCAGAGCCGATGAATTGTCAGAAACTTTAAAAATCACCATGTTTGTTGGCGAATATATGCAAAAACATTATCGAGGACATTATCAAGCAAAAGCGCAAAATTTATCACGTAAATTAAAACAAGATTATAACAAATTATTCGAACAATTTGACCTTTTGCTTATGCCTACTGTTCCTATCACGGCCCAACCAATCCCTGAACCATCCGCCTCGTTGGCGGAAATAATCGAGAGGGCATTCGAAATGATTGCAAATACTGCGCCATTTAATGCAACGGGGCATCCTGCCATGTCAATTCCATGTGGGATGAGCAACGGGCTACCTATTGGAATGCAATTGGTTGGTAAATACTATGATGAAATTACCATTTATAAGGCAGCCCATGCGTTTGAACAGCTAGGCGACTGGCATAATATGTGATAAACATATGAGACGGTTTTATTTGTAATTAAATTTTTAAAGTGTGGAATAATGACAATCTTAAACGAATCTTTAGCAGGAAATTTAGCGAATAGTTTTTTCAGTGCCCGCGCTTCAAAAAAAGACCAATCGGCTGAAATACATAGTGATATGGCAGATAAATCATACCTAAAAGGCAATCAAGACAGCCCATTATTATTTAATACGATTGGTAATATATTTGCTAAAACCGTAGAGAGATTTGGACCAAAAGAAGCCGCAGTTTTTTTAAAACAAAATAAGCGATTCAGCTATTATGATTTAGATCGTGAAGTTGATCGGCTTGCTGGCGGGTTGTTATCGCTTGGCTTAAAAACCGGTAATCGCGTTGGTATATGGTCGCCTAACCGCTATGAATGGCTGATCACTCAATTTGCAACAGCCAAAATCGGCCTTATTTTAGTGACAATAAATCCCGCGTATAGGCTTAATGAATTGGAATACACGCTTAATAAAGTTACCTGCAAGGCATTAATTTTTGCACCTGAATTTAAATCATCAAATTATATTGAGATGATTAAAAAATTAATTCCAGAATTGGCGGTAGCGAAGAATAATGAAGTGGTTTCTAAAAAAATTCCATCTTTAAAACATCTAATACATATGGGCAATATGGATGAAAATGGTATGTATAATTTTGAGCAAGTTTGTAAGTTAACCGCCCCCGCCCATAAAATGATGATTAAAACAATTGCCGCCAGCTTAGACCCTGATGATGCTATAAATATTCAGTTCACTAGTGGCACGACGGGTACGCCGAAAGGTGCTACGCTTAGCCATTACAACATTTTGAACAATGCAAATTTTGTAACTAAAACCATCGATTTCGACGAAACAGATATTTTATGCATACCCGTACCGCTTTACCATTGTTTTGGTATGGTTATAGGAAGCCTTGGCTGTGTCATTCGCGGTGCATCTATGATCTTCCCCAGTGAATCATTTGAACCGTTGGCTTGTTTGAAAGCAGTAGAAAATGAAGATTGTACTGCCATATATGGCGTGCCAACCATGTTTGTTGCCATGTTTTCCGACCCAAGTTTTGATCAAAGAGATTATTCAAGTCTTAGAACAGGTATTATGGCAGGCGCATTATGCCCGATCGAGGTGATGAATAAGGCAGTTGGTAAAATGAATTTAAAACAACTTACCATTTGCTATGGTATGACTGAAACCAGCCCAGTATCGTTTCAAACCCACATCGATACGCCGTTAGATAAACGCGTGTCTACGGTTGGGTTAGTGCATCCGCATTTGGAAGTTAAAATAATTGGTGAAAATGGCAAATTAACTTCAATTGGCAAAAAAGGCGAGCTATGCACGCGCGGTTATAGTGTCATGCTTGGCTATTGGGACGATGATGATGCAACTAATAAAGTTATAAAAGCCGATGGATGGCTACATACTGGCGATCTTGCGATAATTGATAATGACGGTTACGGCAATATTGTCGGCCGCATTAAAGATATGATAATTCGTGGTGGTGAAAATATCTATCCAAAAGAGGTTGAGGATTATTTATTCAAGCATAATGATATTATCAATGTTCAAGTTTTTGGTATCCATTCTGATAGCTTTGGTGAAGAAGTATGTGCTTTCATCACTCTTAAAGACGGTGTTAAACTGTCAAAAGACGCGGTGGTAGAATTTTGCAAGGGGCAGATTGCCCATTATAAAATCCCAAAATATATTAAATTTGTAGAAGAGATGCCCATGACGGTTACTGGAAAACCACAAAAATTTATTATGCGGCAAATTATGGAAAATTGATATATCCCTATAAAGTAGGACACCTTATTGTGATGTGGCTACCTTATTTAGGACAAGTAAGTTACATAGGTAATACCTCATTTATAATGGGAATGGATTCAATGGGTCAGGGCAACAACGTCTCTAGTTTATGTGCTGGAGTTTGGAAGTCCAGTATTTTTCTTGGTCGCGAATTTAGCTGATTTGCAATAATATTTAGCTCGTCTTGGGAGTGATATGATAAGCAACTATCTTTTGGAAAATATTGCCTTAACAATCCATTTGTATTTTCATTGGTACCTCGCTGCCACGGGCTTCTAGGGTCACAGAAATAGACATCCATATTGGGTTCGAGCGAAATTTTTTATGAGCTGCTAATTCTGTTCCCCGATCCCAAATAAGGCTTTGTTTTAAAAGCTTAGGAAGTTTACTCATTTGCCAAACCAGTGCTGATACGACGGCTTCAGTTTTTCGATCATCTATCTTTACAAAAATGGTAAAACGAGACTGACCTTCAACGACGGCATCTACAATCCTGCCTCGCGATCCTGCCTCGTGATCCTGTCTTGTAGATTCTAGCATGCCTAAACTTTCTTTTTATTCTCAAATAATTACGCATCTCCTTATGGAGCAGTCCACGCGTTTGAATAAATAAGCTTTTATAGATCGTTTCATGAGACATATGCATAGTTTTGCCACATGGATATATTAGCATTAGCCAACCTGATATTTGCTCAGGCGACCAGTTTAGAGATAATTTTTTGATAACTAAGTTTTTAAATATTCTATGATTGGCAAGCCAGCAGAGTTTTGGACGCTTGCCATGCTTCCACGCTCTTTTATCAGCAATTAGTGCTCGATATCGCTTGACGACCTCCATTCTTTTTGACTTCCCGACTAATGGTGGACGCATTGCGTGAAAGTAACTTTGCAATTGATCTTATCGTTTGACCCGCTGCTAGCCCTTGAGAAATCTCTTCTCGCTCAGCCAAGGATAAAGCAAGAATGCTTCGAGTCTTTTGTAAGGTTGAATGACTCCGTGATAACGCAGATATGAAAAAACAGTAGCAGGAGGTTTGTGAATAGCCTTCGCGATCTCTGCCATTTGACCTGCGCCCCAACTTTGTACCAGTTAGCCGTAGAGTCCTTTAGTTAAGTTTTTATCAATTATTTGATCATTTGCAACCATTATGGGGGCATTCCCCCATAATGGTTGGTCGTTTTTATTTTGCAAAGCTTGTATTGGGCTTTGCCCATCCAAGGCTGAGTGCGGCCTTACATGATTATAATCATCGCGCCAATCTGCTAATATCTTACGAACATGATGAAGGTCTTCAAACAGTGTTTCATTTAAACATTCATCACGTAATTTACCATTGAAGCTTTCCACAAACCCGTTTTGCATCGGCTTGCCTGGTGCGATGTAATGCCAATTGATGCCCATGTCGCCTTGCCATTTTAGTAGGGCATTTGATGTCATTTCCGTGCCGTTATCGCTGACTATTGTATCTGGCTTGCCACGTATTGCTATTATGTTATCTAACTCACGGGACAAACGATGACCACCGATCGATGTATCAGCCACCAGTGCCAAACATTCTCGGCTGCTATCATCAACAACACATAACATTCTAAAACGCCTGCCATCCATAAAACTATCACTGACAAAATCAAGCGACCAGCGTTCGTTGACCTTAGAAGGCACTGCAATCGGTGATCTTGTGCCAATAGCACGCTTGCGACCATTCCGTTTGCGAACTGCCAAACCTTCTTCTTTATACAAACGCCGAAGCTTCTTATGGTTAAGGTGATAACCCTCACGTGCCAATAAAATATGCAGACGGCGATAGCCAAAGCGTTTACGTAAATGCGATAATTCGCGTAATCTGCTGCGTAATACCGCATCATTGGGTCGTACGGATTGGTACCGGATTAAAGATCGTTCCACGTTAAGCATTAAACACGCCCGCCGCTCACTCACCATAAAATTTGTTCGAAGGTGAGTGAGCGCATCTCGCTTGCCAGCGGGCGTTACCATTTTTTTGCATTCACATCTTTCAACATCGAAATATCCAAATGGGCATCCGCCAGCAAAGATTTTAAACGGCGGTTTTCATCTTCAAGCAATTTTAATCGTTTAGCATCACTGACTTCCATGCCGCCATATTTTGACTTCCACTTGTAAAATGTACTTTCTGCAATTCCGTGTCTGCGGCAAAAATCTGCGGTGGTAATGCCAGATTCCTGCTCTTTTAATATACGAATAATCTGTTCTTCGTTAAATCTACTACGTTTCATTCTGATCTTCCTCCTGTTGAGAAAGACTCTACTTATAAATGGACTAATTTAAAGGGCGCAGGTCACATTGAATGACCGCTTCCCCACTTGTCCCAAATTATCGACTTCTTATACTCATCCATAGTATTTGAACTGTACATACGCTGTGCTCCTTCTAAAAAGGTTTATATCGTATGTTGCCATGACCCATTGAATCCATCACTTTTATAAGTAGAATTTTCTCTTAATTTAAAACAGGAGATTTTACATGAAAAATTTATGGCACGCAGGCAGTCGGATTATTAGTATTTGAAAACAAGCATTGGCCTTCAAATAAATCACTCTTGCACTCTGGATTTCATCAATAACGGTCGTTTTTGATAGATTGTTTTTATCTTCATGATATAGCCAAAAAACAGCAACAAACATTCTCAAAACTGTTTATTGAAACCAGCCCTCTTAAAAGCTATAATTTATTTAAGTTTTGAGAAGAGGAAAATATGCTTATAGGATATGCGAGAGTTTCAACACAAGATCAAAATCCTGATCTTCAAATCGATGCGCTAAAAGCTTTGAATTGTGAAAAAATATATCATGAAACAGCCTCAGGAGCGCAGCGCGACCGCCCGGAGTTAATAAACGCCCTCAATTATATACGCAAAGGCGATACGCTTGTCGTATGGAAATTAGATCGGCTAGCGCGTTCATTAAAACAGCTTATTGAAACTGTGGAAGAATTAGATGGGCGTGGTATTGCTTTGCGCTCGATTACAGAGGCCATAGACACAAGTACGGCTGGTGGTAAATTAGTATTTCATATATTTGGAGCATTAGCAGAATTTGAACGCGGTATAATCAGAGAGCGCACTATGTCAGGTTTAGAATCTGCGCGTAAACGTGGCAGGCTCGGTGGCCGTCCTCCTTCTCTATCTGAAAAACAAAAAGAAGCCATAGAAATTTTACTCAAAAACTCGCAAGGCACAGTGGCAGATATTGCCAAGCAATATAATACTAGTGTCGCAACTATATATCGCTATTTCCCTAAAGGACGGAGTGGGTTTATCTAATATATAGGGTGGGTTTCAAAATTTGACATTGTGTCCCAAATGGCATACAATTAGTTATAATGTCATTATCATTTAAATATATCGAGTATGATAGCCATGTCAAAAACATCAGTTGTAAAAGCGCGTATGGAGCCAGAATTAAAAGCAAAAGGAGAGGCAATTCTGAAATCTCTCGGGCTTAGCACTAGTACAGCTATTACTCTTTTTTTACTCAGCTTGTTAGTAGGCGGCATTTTCCACTAGAGCTTAAAGTTCCAAATGATGAAACTATTCTTTCTTTTGAAGAGGCAAAAAACCCTAAAAATCTAACTTCATATAAAGATGTGAATGAAGCTTTTACGGATATATGGGATAGTGAGTGAATATTTTAATCCATGAAAATAGCACTATTAACGTCAAGCTTCAAAAAAGATATGAAACGTCAGAAAAAACTTGGGAAGTCTAAAGAAAAGCTCCAAGTTATAATGGAGGCTATTTGTTGTGATGGCGATGCTCCTGAAGAATGCTCCCCGCATAACCTATCAGGAAACTGGGCAAATTATCGAGAATGCCATATAGAGCCAGACTGGCTTCTAATCTACACTATTGAAGAAAAATACATAATTTTTTATCGAACAGGGACGCATTCTGATCTGTTCCATTGATTGCCTTTAAGGCTGTTTTATAGTATATAGTTTTATATTTAAGGATGATGAAATGAAAAACCCTAAGCTAGTTAGTATATGGAATCCAAAGGGCGGATAGGGCAAGTCTATGTTAGCCATTAATTTAGCGGCGGCTTATGTTGAATTGGGTTTGGTTCCTATTATTATTTGCCAAGACCAGCAAGGCACATCAATAAATTATTATAATAATGGAAATTTAAATTTTGAAGCCTTAGGAGATTTACCGCAGACGCAGCCAGACGCAGACATTATTTTAATTGACCATCAAGCAAGTGATTGGCAAGTGCCGCAAACAAGGCTTTTAGTGATGCCTTTAAAACCTGCTCGCGATCAGTAATGCAACCTATCTTGATGCGCGGAAACGTGCTGAAGCAAAAAGCAAAGAGATTATTAGCATTGTAACAGATGGACAAGCGCATAGAAAAAGCGAATTAGAAATGGTAAAATATTTAGAAGTAAATGGGGCATTTATAATATCCTCTAGTGGTGTTTTTAGTCGTGCTGCTAAAGATTACCGAAGTATATTCGACCCAAGCCTGAATAAGGCTTATAAAATTGGAGAGCGTAGAAAAGAATTAAATAAAATTTTGGCAGCTATATTGCTCGCCACAGGTGTAGAGACCACAAAGAAAAAAGGAGACTTGGGCAATGTCTAAACCGTCATGGGCAAATGAGGAAGAAAATCGTGCCAAAATTACAACGAGTGGAAAGAGAGCCTAAGCGGACACAAAAAGCTTTTTATATTCAGTCGAAATATGCGGAAGCTTTTGAATATTTTGTTTTAAAACAAAAGAGAGCTAAAGGTAAAAAAAGCCCCAGAATTGGCTGAAGAAGCTATAAAATTACTTCTTGCCAAATATGGGGAAAATACAAAAGAATTATAAATGAACTAACTTAATGAGAACGGGTCACAAATATCAAACTTAATGTTTTATAGCTTAGGCGGCTTTGCTAAAACTTGCAAAAACTATTTATTTGTGCAATATATAGAATATTTTTAAGGTTATAACTTTAATTTTTCATGAGGTGTCATTATGGCTGCAACGTCTATAAGTGTTTCTGCAAATATTCCTGTAGAGCTTGGAGCAATGTTAGATAAGGTTTCACGGGCTGAGGAAAGGTCTAAAAGCTATTACATCAAAAAAGGGTTAGAGCAATTATTGAGAGATAAGCTTGAAGATTTAGAAGATTACGAGGAGGCAAAAGAAGCGCATGAGGCGTTTATTGCATCTGGTGAAAAGGCAGTGCCTTTTGAAGAAGTTTTTAGAAACGTAAAATAATAAATATGACATGGACGTTTGAATTTTCAAAAAATGCAGAGAAACAGTTTAAAAAACTTGACGTTACAGTGCAGTCAAGGATTAAAAAAGCCGTCTTAGAAAGGATGGTTATAAATCCTAAACTGGCGCTAATACCCTTAATAGGCGATAAAGCGAGGCTTTATAAATTTAGGGTAGGGGATTATAGGCTCTTATGTTCAAGAGATGATGATAAGTTTCATATTTTAGTGGTAAAAGTGAAGCATAGAAAAAATATTTATAGCAAATAAAAGCGTGTAGCAGGTTACAGGTTAACTGAATAACAGAAACCCTAAGGGGCTTTACTTACTTTATCTTTAATAAAACCAATGAATGCCCCATTTGCATTGTTTGGCTTGAATCCATTTATAAGCTGTTGTGTGAATTGTGCGCGTAATTCGCTATAATCCCATCCTGTGCTTGCATTATCAACAATGCGCGCCCTTTAGTTATGGTTTCAGGTTTGATGTATGGCATATCATTTAAATCGAAAAGAGGAATGGCTCGCCTAGGTTTGAATATCACAATATCATTTCCTAATAGTGAAAGTGTATAATCAGGCAAATGATTTGTCTCTATAAGCTTTCTTATAATAAAGCGGAATTTTACCAAACTAGACAGTGAACCAGTTTTATCTTTAAGTTTATCTAATCCAATTTTCCATTCAGAGCTTTTACCGCAATGTTTACGCGCTATTTCATAAAGGCGGCGTTCTAAGGGCTTCCTCAGGCGGAAATAGTCACGATTTATAGTTAAAACTTCTTTGCTTATGACCTGCGCCCTTTAAATTAGTCCATTTATAAGTAGAGTCTTTCTCAACAGGAGGAAGATCAGAATGAAACGTAGTAGATTTAACGAAGAACAGATTATTCGTATATTAAAAGAGCAGGAATCTGGCATTACCACCGCAGATTTTTGCCGCAGACACGGAATTGCAGAAAGTACATTTTACAAGTGGAAGTCAAAATATGGCGGCATGGAAGTCAGTGATGCTAAACGATTAAAATTGCTTGAAGATGAAAACCGCTGTTTAAAATCTTTGCTGGCGGATGCCCATTTGGATATTTCGATGTTGAAAGATGTGAATGCAAAAAAATGGTAACGCCCGCTGGCAAGCGAGATGCTGTCACTCACCTTCGAACAAATTTTATGGTGAGTGAGCGGCGGGCGTGTTTAATGCTTAACGTGGAACGATCTTTAATCCGGTACCAATCCGTACGACCCAATGATGCGGTATTACGCAGCAGATTACGCGAATTATCGCATTTACGTAAACGCTTTGGCTATCGCCGTCTGCATATTTTATTGGCACGTGAGGGTTATCACCTTAACCATAAGAAGCTTCGGCGTTTGTATAAAGAAGAAGGTTTGGCAGTTCGCAAACGGAATGGTCGCAAGCGTGCTATTGGCACAAGATCACCGATTGCAGTGCCTTCTAAGGTCAACGAACGCTGGTCGCTTGATTTTGTCAGTGATAGTTTTATGGATGGCAGGCGTTTTAGAATGTTATGTGTTGTTGATGATAGCAGCCGAGAATGTTTGGCACTGGTGGCTGATACATCGATCGGTGGTCATCGTTTGTCCCGTGAGTTAGATAACATAATAGCAATACGTGGCAAGCCAGATACAATAGTCAGCGATAACGGCACGGAAATGACATCAAATGCCCTACTAAAATGGCAAGGCGACATGGGCATCAATTGGCATTACATCGCACCAGGCAAGCCGATGCAAAACGGGTTTGTGGAAAGCTTCAATGGTAAATTACGTGATGAATGTTTAAATGAAACACTGTTTGAAGACCTTCATCATGTTCGTAAGATATTAGCAGATTGGCGCGATGATTATAATCATGTAAGGCCGCACTCAGCCTTGGATGGGCAAAGCCCAATACAAGCTTTGCAAAATAAAAACGACCAACCATTATGGGGGAATGCCCCCATAATGGTTGCAAATGATCAAATAATTGATAAAAACTTAACTAAAGGACTCTACGGCTAACTGGTACAAAGTTGGGGCGCAGGTCAGCATGGCAAGCGTCCAAAACTCTGCTGGCTTGCCAATCATAGAATATTTAAAAACTTAGTTATCAAAAAATTATCTCTAAACTGGTCGCCTGAGCAAATATCAGGTTGGCTAATGCTAATATATCCATGTGGCAAAACTATGCATATGTCTCATGAAACGATCTATAAAAGCTTATTTATTCAAACGCGTGGCCTGCTCCATAAGGAGATGCGTAATTATTTGAGAATAAAAAGAAAGTTTAGGCATGCTAGAATCTACAAGACAGGATCGCGAGGCAGGGTCGCGAGGTAGGATTGTAGATGCCGTCGTTGAAGGTCAGTCTCGTTTTACCATTTTTGTAAAGATAGATGGTCGAAAAACTGAAGCCGTCGTATCAGCACTGGTTTGGCAAATGAGTAAACTTCCTAAGCTTTTAAAACAAAGCCTTATTTGGGATCGGGGAACAGAATTAGCAGCTCATAAAAAATTTCGCTCGAACCCAATATGGATGTCTATTTCTGTGACCCTAGAAGCCCGTGGCAGCGAGGTACCAATGAAAATACAAATGGATTGTTAAGGCAATATTTTCCAAAAGATAGTTGCTTATCATATCACTCCCAAAACGAGCTAAATATTATTGCAAATCAGCTAAATTCGCGACCAAGAAAAATACTGGACTTCCAAACTCCAGCACATAAACTAGAGACGTTGTTGCCCTGACCCATTGAATCCATTCCCATTATAAATGAGGTATTATCTTACAAACTTTTAAATGCAGTATGGCGAACGGTTGAATGCAGTATTACGAAACTGATAAATCAATGAGTGAGATATTTAATCTGTTCTGGTAATTGTCAATTAAAGACTGGATTGGCTTCCATATTTCAACAACATTGTTATCCAATTCAAATATTTTAGCGTGATTTTGTTCAGCGATAATACTCATCTGATTAAAATTGCTTTTAAACGTATTAATTTCAGGAAGAGAGGATCGTAATAAATCTATTGTTATTTCTTCATGAATATCATTTAGCTGTAAAAAACTATTGAGTATCTGTGAATTGATTTGAGTAGGGCGAGCAACCCATAGCCCAAGTTTTCGACTCACTTTAATTATTTCATCTCTTTCTAATTGTGTAAGATCTGTTGTCTGTGTTTCGCTATTGTCTGTTTGTGTATTTGTAGCGTTTTGTGGGGTGTCATTTGCTAACAACCCCTTTATCTCGTTGGCTAGAAGCTGTGATTTTTTCATCGTATCTATAACTAACTGCCGATTGCTCCAATGCTGTTGCCATTTCTCTTCACCAACCACTGCTTCAAAATCAATCCTTGTTGGTATTTTCCATTCTTCATAATTTGTTAAATTTGCTATGCGACTTTCAATATTAATTATTCCTCGTGATGCAGGTGATAATTTTGCCCCACTGGTGATCCACAACTTCCAGTTTTTATTGCCTTTAGATTGGTTACATTTGCCACAGGAAGGGACTAAGTTTTGTATTTCAGAGATATAACCTGTAGGTTTTTTATCTACAACTAAAGGTCTTAAATGATCCCACTCACTGACTGTATCACCACAATAGGCACATTGAAAACTTTCATTATTCATTCTTAAAATAGCGAGAGCTTCTTTTACTTCATCGTTACTTGGGTAGTTAATTGGAATGATAGCGCTAATAAATGCATTAGTAATGGTGGAAGAACGACCTGTGATTTTCATTTGTGTAGGCATTCTAAATAAAGATAAATAAGGCATTAACAATTCCAAATATTGGTTTGAAGTAAAACTGTGTAGTCATTTTTATAGCGAGCCACAGCTTAGTGCAACGATAAAAAGAATCAAACACCCACCAATCACAACATGATTGCAAGGGCGACTGCCCGCCGCCGTTAGGCGTAAAATAAGAAAAAGATTCTTTTCTATTTACGCAAACACGTCGTCGCAACTTCGTTGCTCGGGGTTTGCTAGCTCGATATACGCTGACGGCACAGTAACTACCTGCCATATGCGCAAGTCTTAGTTTGTATA
>JARFVT010000006.1:0-11559 GCA_036677425.1 Alphaproteobacteria bacterium
AAATGATGCCACCATGAGCGGACTTTCTCAATCTGATATAGCGCAAAAAAATGCTAAAACCCATCTAAACGCTGCTGAAGAATTAGAAGCCTTGGGCAATGCGGCAATGGACGAGCGCACCCAAGCGGCAATTAAAATAAAAGGTTTGGCCTTGATTGCAAAAGGCCAAGCACAAGCAAACCAATTATTAGCATCTTTATTACGGGTTAATTCTTCCATAGGCATAATGCTTGGTGGCGATGTATTTAGTGATATAGTTAAAGAAAAAAATAAGGAAATTGATAAATGACCTTATTTTTAACCATAACAACCATGATTAGTTTATTGACTATTGCGCTTTTTCTTACTGGCCCGTCTTTTCTTTTCTATTGCAGTCGGCCTAGCCATATTTTTCTTAAAAGATGTAAATCTTTTGGCAACGCTGGCTTCATCTCTGGCTTTACTATCTGGATGTCTCCAATCGGGATAATCGGTACAGCTTTTAGTAAAAATATTAGTTATAGCCATAATATTACAAACAATATCCCCGCTATTGTAATTCCACGGAAAATCAGGCGTGCCACCATAAGCATAAGTGCCATAAGCTTTACTCCATATTTTATATGCCAAAGCAAGGTCATAGCCTTTTTTAATCAATTCGGCATCGGGGCTATCTTGCAGATATTGGCGCGATTTTTTATGGTCAATAATATTGTTCCATTTTTCATATGCAAGGTCAAATTTATCCCATTCTCGATCAAAACTTTCAACTGTTTTAAGATTCTGCCACGCCCAAGTGGCATAGCTAAAATCATAAAAATTATGCTGACTATATTTTTTTGCCTCGGCCTGATTAGCCGTAAAAACAGATATAAGGATAATTAAGATGGCTAGCCCAACAACTCTTGGAACAACCCAACCTGTAGGTTTCACAGCAGAGATTGTTAAACAATATATTACATTTGCCCAAGATTTCACAGCTGATTTATCGGTGGCACTAATGCCCGGTATTAGAATATTATTTGTGTCATTAATTGGTATTTGGGTTATTATTGAGGCCATTAAAATACTCCTAGGGATAAAAAAGATTGAAGATTTTCCACGTGAATTTTTCTTCCTCATTATAGCATCAATGCTCTTATCAAATCAAGGCGATAATCTGATAAACTATATATATACTGCGGCTTTGAATATCACTGGTTCGGTCGCTGGTGTCGTTTTAAATATTGGTTCAAATAGTAATGGACCTGCAAATATTAACGGCTTAAGTGGCATGGCAGATTTAGTAGGCGCAGCCGAAAAAGCAATTATGACGATAATAACTTTAGCAGGAACAATTGCCGCAAGCTGGGGTCTTAGCAATAATCTGGCACTTTTATATGCTTTAATTTTAGCGATACCATATTTTATAATATTATTGGTTTATTTTTCTCAAGTTGTGATTTCTATTTTTCGAGTAATCATGCTGGCTACTTTATCGCCGTTTTTAATGCTTGCCTTTGGCTTCGGTTGGGGGCGCGGCATGGCAATGAAGGCGATCAAAACTTTAATCGCAACAATCATGGTTTTATTTGGTTCGACCGCTGCACTCGCAATAATTTTATATGGTGTAACAAGCCTTGGAATTGGTCAAACAGGTGGCATGGATGTAAATGATGTTTCATACACAAATGCAAAATTTGTATTAGCCGTTGCTCTAGGCTGGCTTGGCACGGCTTTCATGGCAGAAGCCACAGGCATAGCAAATTCCATCACAGAATCAGCATTAACCAACACCGCAGCAGCAATAATTACAGCGGCTGGAGCAGCCACTGGCTATGCAATTCTCACTAAAACAAAAGGTGCTGGGGGCGGTGTAGCTAAATATGGAGCTAAAAAAGTTTGGGGTACAACTAAATTTGCAGGGTCTAAATCTTTGGATGCTGGAATCGGTGCAACTAAATTTGCAGGGTCTAAAACGTTAAATTATTTACGTGGTACTATTCCAAATTACAAAAACGCTGGCTTAGATAAAGCCGTTTAATTTAAAGGAAAAAAACATGAAAAAAATAACATTAATATCAATATTTATCATCATTATTCTAGGCGGTTGTTCATCGGTAGAAATGCCAGAAAATGATGCAACTGGTGCTGATGAAATGCGACTTAGCCCATGCGCCTGCGTAAAATTGGACTATCAATTTAAAAATTATCAAACGCTTTAATATTCAAAAATTATAATAAATAATTGGGAGTAAAATAATGAGTGAAGAAATAAATCAAACTGGTGAACGGCTTAAAGCTTTTATCGAGCGGGTCGAGCGCATGGAAGAAGAAAAAGCCATCTTGGCGGAAGATATTAAAGAAATTTTTTCAGAGGCTAAAGGCGAAGGATTTGATGTTAAAACAATTCGTCAGATTATTAAAATTCGCAAGATGGACGCTGCCGATAGGCAGGAAGCCGAGGCCATATTAGAAACATATTTGGACGCTTTAGGAATTAAATAATGTTTTCTAAAAATAATAAATATCAACCAATCACAGCCGATTTAATGAAGCATGATGGTTTTAGATCACAAGACCCATTTTCTTTTGCAATAGCGCATCGCAGGCTTGCTTGGTTATTAAGAATATCCGCCGCTATAAATATTGTTTTGGCTCTGGCCTTTACAGTTTCAATTTCTGCATTTTCTAGTTTATTGCCGTTAAAAGAGGTACGTTTTGCATTTTTAAAAACGGATCAAGCCGATAATCGCGTTTATCAAATTGAGCCAATCAGCAAAGATATGGACGGCTTCCAATTGTTTTTGGAACAAAAAGCCAGACGTTATGTCCGCCTCATGCTTGAAATAGATAGTGTTACGCAGGGTATTAGATTTCAAGAAGCTTTCGCCATGACCGACAATGTTTTTTACAAGCGATTTAGACGCGAACGCATCGAAAGCAACGAGATTACTAAGGCGATAAAATCTGGCATTACCCGCTCAATCACGATTGAAAGCGTTGATATGATTGAAATCAATAGCCCTAATTATAAATTTGCGGTTGATTTCATACAAACCGATAAGCGTGGGGGCAATCTTGTTGAGCGAAAATACGCCCGGGCATATTTAACCATGACCACGAGACCACAAGAGGTCAAACAAAATGCCGAGATTGAAAATCCATTAGGCATAATTGTTTTGGACATGATCTTAAAAGAAAAGAGAAATACAAATGTCAAATAATCAAAAATATTTAAAAATTAATAACAACAGTTTCAGCATAGACAATTTCAATAATGGGTTTTTTCCTTTCCCCCAGAAACTTTGAAATTGGCTAAGCTGGATAGTGCGGTGGGTTTCCCAAATACCCGCCGCACATCTAATTCGTTAATTACCCTGGTAAAGTTAATTATAATATCAATGGCTTTAATTGCATCAATTGCGTTTGCGCCAATCACGGCAATGGCACAAACGGCAATTGCAACGCCTAATCAAGCGGGCAATCAAAATTATCAGCCACAAAATTCACCAATGCCAGTGGCACAATCGACAATTGACCAAACACAAGATCATATCGAAGGCAATTATACGCCAATGACAAGGGTTGCAGCAGGCGGTCAAATCCAATCGGCATGGGACGAGGTCGATATAACTGCGGCACAATTTAGCTATGAAATGTGCCAAAATTGTACCTATAAAGTGCTTACCAGGGAATATATGGTAACGGTGATTGAATTACCCGAAAATGAAGTGATTAACGCTTATGATATTGGTCAAGCGGCGGCATTTGTCATTACCAAACCAGAAAAAAATAAATTGGCAATAAGACCAAATGGTTTTGGTATGGATAGTAATTTAATTATCTATGGTCAAGATGGGCGGCATTATTCATTTTATTTACGTGCAGAGGGCGTTAATTCAAACAATATCCCCGATTTTGTCATTAAGATTGATGGCAAAATACCCGCTAAAATAACTGAAAATAGCGTTAAATTTGATAATGCTAATGATAATAATAAATCAAACCATAGCAATAGCCCTAAATTATCAATCAAAGATATTGATAATATTAAGCCGCCTTCTAAAAAAACTAATATTGGTGATTTTGTAACAGAAATTCCATTTGATCCTGATAAATTACATGGTTGGGATGATTACGAAATCTGGGGCGATGGCTGGCCTAAAAACTGGATGCCAGAGGTTATATTTAGAGACGAAGTCATGACTTATATCAGATTTGGTAATAACTATGCACATTTGGAATTACCGACCGCATATGTGGTTATTGATGACATTGACGAGAATGTTAATACAAGAATTTCAGGCACGACATTCATCATTGAAAGCACCAATGGCTTGATCACCTTAAAATCTGGTGAGAAATATCTTTGCATTAAATTTAAAGCTTAATTTATTAATAAGGATAATTAAAATGAACAGAGTAACATTAATCGGCCATCTTGGTAATGATCCTGAAATTAACTATACAAATAATGATGATATGGTTGCTAATTTCAGGTTAGCCACCAAGATCACTTGGAATAACGATCAGGGCGTTAAGCAAGAACGTACAGAATGGCATCAAATTACTTGTTTCAAGGGTTTTGCATCAAGAGCAAAAAATTATTAAAAAAAAGGTAGCCGCGTTTTTATTGAAGGCACGTTAAGAACTGAACAATGGCTTAAAAATGATGAAAAACATTTTAGCACTAAAATTATATTGCAAGGCAATCAGGGGCAAATAATATTTTTATCGCCAGCTAATAAAGATAAAAATGATGAAGATATTGGCAATGACAAATGACCGCCTTTTGCGAAGCAGTAATTGCATTAGGCCTTAGCTTTGGCGGTTTTTGTGTTGATGATAATGTTACTAAAATGACATTGCCGATCGAAGATCAAAAACTTTGGGATCATATGAAGCCAGAGCCAGTTAAGCCAAAGCCAGAACCAGCAAAAACATCACCCCAATTTCCAACGGTAGTAATAAAACATGAATATCCACCAGAAAAAAAACAGGAAAAAATAGAAACGCCACCACCGATTGCACCGCCTGCGCCACCGCCAGAAGTAAAAATCAAACAAATAAATCCATATGAAATATGGTCGCAGCAATTGCAACAATCAAGACATAATATGCCTGTTTATCGCAATAATTATACTAATATTGATATTGCAATTGAGGATAAAAGCTTAAAATTAGCCGCATTAAATATGGATAGTAATTTTAATTCTAATAAATTGCAAAAACCTGATGAGGTTGAAAAATATCAAACCGAAGGCAGATATTCCAGCCAGCCAGTTGATAATTCAAGGATCATTGGTCAAGACCGTTTTATCACTGGTATTTTAGAAACTGGCATTAACAGCCAGTTAAATTCTGCGGAGGGCGGTAATATTATCATTCAAACCGCGAGAAATATTTTTGGTTATCACGGCAGGAATGTTTTAATTCCGAAAGGTTCAAGGTTAATTTGTCAATATGAAAGCCCTAAAGATCAGGGCAGTAGCAGGTTAGCAATAAAATGTGATCGCATTTTAATGGCTGGTTATCGAGCAGAAATCATCAAATTAAATTCACCAATCGGCGATATACAAGGTCGCGCAGGTATAAATGGCACGGTTTATAACCGTTATGGTGAAAAATACGGCATGGCATTTTTAATGGCTGCAATATCTGCGACAATTCGCGGTGCGTCCGCTGGTGCAGCAAGTGGCAAGGATGATAAAAGCGATCTTAAGGCAATTTTAAATGAGGGTTCGGAAGAATTATCAGCAAAATTAGGCGAGATTACCGCCAGTATTTTAGAACAAACCGTTAATTTAGCACCAGTTGTAACGCTCGCCCAAGGCACAAGATTACAAATTAGATTAACCCATGACTGGTATATCACACCAATGAATAAGGAGAATTAAAATGTCGCCCCGAAAAAGAAAAAAATTACGGTTTATTTATGCTAAATCTTCATTTGTAATTTTTATTATTACGATGATAATTATTCTTGGCTTGAATATATTTAATGCCAATGCGGCAGAATTACAAAATCAATCAAATGATCAAAATGTTAATTCTAATGATGCTGATAAATTAGACGAGGCAATAGAAACGCCAAAAATCGATATAAAGGCAATCGTCAAACAAAATACATTATTAGAAGAAACAATACCACTAGCAATCGATATGCGCCTGACAAATATGCCCGCAGATTTGGCTGTTTTAGCAGATGGTGTAACGGCAAAGGCCTATGCAAGATTTTTAACGGTCGATGGTAAAAAAATAGGCCAAGTTATCCTAACTGCGGTTGAAAAAAATGGCAAAACCGAGCCATTGGTTTCTGATAATTTTACTTCACAATTTAATATGGAAGACCCAGAATTAAAACCGCTTGAACCAGTGGTTATTTCTTCCAACCGAGAAGAATTAAAAGCCGCCTTGGAGCGATTAAATATTGAAGACGAAGACGAAGAAGATAAAGAAAAGCGTGTTGTCGATGGTAAAGGTGAAAATGAAAATATGGGCGTTGGCAGCAATGCCAAAAGCAATGATCAGGCAAGTGAATATAAAACACCTGAAAAAATAATTAGCGCAAAATTGACAGTTAAAACAACCACAGACGGTTGTGAGGTCAAAATTGATACCGCCCAAGGCGTTGCAATCGTGCAATCAAAATTACAGACATTTAAAGATGGTGTATTAAGTGAAGATGGTGAATGTGATGATAGCGGCACAAGGTATCAGCTTAAAAAAAGCTATTCGATGTGTGATGATAAAGAAGGCGTTGATTTAAAAACATTAAAAGTAACCAGCCATTATCAAACATATTATTTAGATGGTGCAACTAAAAAAATCAATGTTGGTGTTTGTACGCCAGATAGCGAAAAAATATTTGATATAGTTGAAAAGCATGATAGCTGTCCAATTTCATTAGATTATGAAGCAAAAAAAGCAATAATTCAATCAAGCTTGATTTATATTAATGATAATAATGCAGAAATCGAAATACGATCATGCCAAGCATCGACAAGCAAAGAGCCAGTTGCATTAACAAAAACCACAAATGGTTGTAATATTCGTGATGATTTTGATGCAAATAAATCATATCAACAAAAAACTTGGGTTTATCAATTAAAAGGCCAAACCTATCAGGCTGGAACTTGCATGGATGATGAGCCAGTTTTTAGCCATAAAACCGCTTATAAAGATAATGCCAATGTTAATCTTTGCAATCCCATAATAAATATGGCGACCAAGAAAGTTACCTTGCAAAGCAAAAAATATATTAATGTTGCCAATGCAATAAAATATATCACCGAATGCACGCCAGATAAAAGCAGCATATCGATCGCATCGACTACTGATACTTGCGGTAATATGGCAAATTGGACGCATGATTTAGCGAGCGCGCAATCATTTGGTCAAGAAAGATTTTATTATATGGATGGGGCAACGAGAGAATATGTTGGAAATTGCCAAAATTCACAAATAACCTATAAACATCAAGTAGAAACTGCGGGTTATCAGTTTTTTGATAACAAGCTTTATTCACTGGCAAAAACCACCACATATATCAATACGCCATTTGGCAGGCATGATATAAAAACTGGTGAGATAAAAGCAGGAACATTGCAAGTTTCATATATTTATCAATCAACCAGCAAAATGCCAACAGGCAATAAAACTTACACATCGGGCAGTTGTTACGCCACCATTGAAATGGCTAATACCAAGATTTGGCAACGTCCAGACGGTACAAATTATAATCAAACTATCGGCACAAGCAATGGCTCGACAGTTTATTCTTGTAGCTCTTCTGGTTCGGCGGTTTGGCAACGCACTAGTAGTGATAGTGGAATATTACCTACATACACATCACATCAAAGTCATTCTGACCCAAGATTTACTAAAACATCTTGTCAACCCTGTCTAGGACATTATACTTATTGTAATTCTTCTATCTATAAGCTTCTTTGGTTAAAACAATACTATCGCGGCGAGAAAAAATTAACCCGTGATGATGGTAAAATATTTACCAAACAGTCATCAAATACTCAATCAACCTTTAAGCAATATTGCGTATTTGATAAAAAAATAACAGGCACATCATATTATACGGATTATAACGGAATACCACCCTCATATTTTTTGAACAGCCCTGCAACCACCTATAACAGCAGCTGGGATGCAGCCGAAGGATGGTAAATTCCACCATCAACCCAATAGTGGCGCAGCGGCTTGCGCCACTATTAAAATATTATTCTGATACCACAACTATTGAGGTTAGAATAAACAAGCCAAATTTTATCACTATCGATAGGCGCGGTGTCGAAAAAATTGAGGTTGAAGATGTTGATTTATCGCTGGCAAAGATTGAAAGCATTTGTCAGACTTTGGCAAATATCAATGGTTTAAAATTCCATGCTGATGATACGCCAAAAATATCATGCGTGTTACCGCAAGGTCATAGATTTGAATGTTTGGTTGGTGCAACGACTAAAACAGGTGTATCGCTGGCTATTCGCTGTAAGCATCCGTTTATACCCGAATGGTCAAATTTTGGTGTGGGTAAAAAAACACAAAAATATTTAATTGATGCGGTGCGTAACAATCAAAATATTATTATTTCTGGTGCGACAAATACAGGTAAAACCACATTATTAAATATGCTGTTAAAAGAATTACCACGCGAAAAAAGAGTGGTAGCGGTCGAAGATACGCCAGAATTAGAACTTGACCATTTTTGGGATGGGCAAAGCTTGCTCGCCAGTCGTGATGAGCATTCCCAAGATGGTAAAATAACATGGCGGGCGATTTATGATCATTTAATGCGGATAACGCCAGATAATATCTTATTTGGTGAAATATCGACCAGTAACGCCTTTGCGGCATTGGCTGCGTTAAATTCTGGTGTTACTGGCTTTATCTGTACCATTCATGCGGAAAGTCCAATACAGGCAATTAAACGTAAATTTGTCCAAAATATCGCATGGTCGGGACAAAAGATGAGCGACATACCAGAATTTCTTGGTGAAATGGTTGATTTGGTTATTCAGATCAAAAGATCAGATAAAGGCATTCGGCAAATAACCGATATTTATCAACCAAAATTTCAAAATTATATCATGAAGGATAATATGGAGGCTTAATCATGAGCGATGTCATCGATGCGGAATTTACAGTTTCAATAGAAAAGATGAGCAATAATCAATTATTAACATCCATGCTTTTAACCAATATTGAAATTGTCAAAGACCATATAAAATCTTGCAATGAAACATTGATATTTCTTGAAGCTGATAAACGCGATTTTGTGATTAAGCATTATAAAGAAGGCAATCGCTGGCAATATCTTGCCGATGAAAAAATCATCAAATTGACTAATATTATTACACAAATGGAGCTTAACAGCCGTGATTAAAATCATTAATGCCTTTATCGCTATTATGGCTATTATTTCTATTTTTTATAGCTGGTATTTTTTCAATGGCTTTTTATGGAATGATAAAGCTTGGTGGCTTTGGATATTCCAAAATATCAAACAAAATCACATTTTACCAGCCGCCATGATGCAAATATTATATTGGGCTATGGGTGCGGCATTATTCTTAATGCTGTTAAATTTAACCATTTTAAATCGCATTGGCTCGACAACTATATTTGGTAATCGATCAACAAAGGATATTCACGGTTCGGCAAGATGGGCAACGTTTAGGGATATTAAAAAAACAGGGTTACTAGCTAAAACTGGTGTGGTTGTTGGTGCATTTCAAAAATCATGGTGGCAAATTAAAACCTTATTTCATAATGGCGCAGAACATATTATAGCCTTTGCACCGACAAGATCAGGTAAAGGCGTTGGCTTGGTAATACCGACTTTGTTAAACTGGCAAGGCTCAATGATTTGCTTGGATATTAAGGGCGAAAACTTTCACTTAACCGCTGGTTACCGCGCATCGCTTGGGCATCGGATTATTAAATTTGATCCGACTTCATTAGATGATTCAAATAAATATAATCCATTAGCAGAAATTCGTATCGCCACAGAACATGAAATTGCCGATTGTCAAAATATCGCATCAATGGTGATTGATCCTGACGGCAAGGGATTAAAAGACTATTGGGCGCAATCTGGTTGGGAATGGCTAACCGCGTGCATTTTACATATATTATATTATCAAAAAATTACAAATAAACAGGTGGCAACTCTAAAAGACGTGCATCATTTCATGTCGATTGGTCATGGTGATGATGATATTGAATTAGACCCTGATGAAAGCTTTAATCAGCTTTGTGAAGATATGGCAGAATTTGATCATGGCAGTGATATTGTTAATGAAGAGATAAAAAGATCAGCTGGTGCAATGAAGAAAAAAGCCGCCTCTGAAAGATCAGGCGTTCATTCATCGGCAAAAGTTAAATTAAGCCTTTATTCTGATCCTATAGTTTCAAGAAATATATCTAAATCTGATTTTACTATTAAAGATTTAATGAACAGGGATGCACCAGTTTCATTATATATTATCATACCACCATCAGATATTGACCGATTGCGACCATTAATCAGAATTTTGATGAACCAGTTTTTGACAAGATTAACCGCATCGATGAAATTTGAAAATGGTAAAGCGGTTAAATCATATGAGCATCGCATGTTATTAATGCTCGATGAGTTCACATCAATAGGTAAATTAGAAATATTTGAACGCTCGCTTGCATTCATGGCTGGTTATGGCTTGAAGGCATTTATAATTGTGCAAGATTTAACCCAATTAAATAAGGCCTACGGCAAGGATAATTCAATCATGGCAAATTGCCATATTAGGATAGCCTTTGCACCTAACACCACCGAGACCGCAAAAACATTATCTGATATGGTCGGCAAAACCACAATCATTGAACGCAATAAATCAAAATCTGGCAAGGCTGGATCAATCACAGGCAATATATCTGAAAATATTACAAAGACCGCAAGGCCGTTATTAACGCCTGACGAAGTTATGCGGCTTAAAGGCATTACTGTTAATGCTGCGGGCAAGGCATCCGCTGGTGATATGTTGATTTTTGTGGCGGGTCATTCGCCAATATTTGGTAGGCAAATATTATATTTTAACGATAAAGAATTGCAGGAACGAGTAAAATTACCATTACCACAATATTTAATTCCATCAATGAAAGATAAAAAAATTAAAGTTATCTCATGAAATTCACCAACAGGGCAAAGCCCTAAAACATAGGAAAATAAGAATGACAAATATTATTAAAAAAGAACCAGTAGTTAACGAAGATGAGCCTGAAATCACATCGGTTGACCCTGATCTAGCCGATGAAATGGGCGCATTTAATGAAGATGCACTTAGCGATGAAGAGGCCTTGGACAGCCTATTTTATTATAAAGATGATGATAAAGGAGATAAATAATGAGTATTAATAATTTTAGAGAAGATATCGCCAATGAAATAATTAAACATATTGAGGCTGGCACAGCACCTTGGCAAAAGCCGTGGAAAGAAGGCCGTAGTAGGGTTGCGGCATTTAACCCCACAAGCGAGAAAAACTATAAAGGCATGAATGCTATAATTTTAACAATGCAAGGCTATGAGGATCCAAGATGGCTTAGCT
>JARFVT010000004.1:0-12067 GCA_036677425.1 Alphaproteobacteria bacterium
GAAAATAACAATGACAAATATTAATGAAAAAGAACCGATTATCACGATTATTGACCCTGAGGAGGCCGATCAAATGGGATTATTTGACGAAGAGGCATTATCGGATGATGACGCTATCGATAGCCTATTTGATGAGGAAGAAGATAATGAGTAATAATTTTAGAGATGATATCGCCAATGAAATTATTACTCATATTGAAGCTGGTACTGCGCCATGGCAAAAACCGTGGCAAGAAGGCCATAGTAGGGTTGCGGCATTTAACCCTACAAGCGAGAAAAACTATAAAGGCATCAATTCCATTATCCTAGCAATGAAAGGCTATGACGATCCACGCTGGCTTACTTATAAACAAGCAAAAAAAATGGACGCGCAGGTTAAAGCTGGTCAAAAATCAACCCAAGTCGAATATTGGTTATGGTCAAAGAAAGTCGAAATTAAAGACAATAAAGGCAAGTCAATATTGGATGATAAAGGTAATAAAACATTTAAGAATGTAAAAATTGCAACGACCGCAAGTTTTATATGCCAATGTTTTTAATGCCGAACAAATTGACGGCATGAAAAAATATGTTGAACCTGAACTTAAATTTGATCCGATTGAAGCCGCTGAAAAAATATTAAAAACTTCACAAGCTCCAATAAATTATGATCAAGGCGATAGTGCTTTTTATGCGGTCGCTAAAGATAGCATTCATTTACCACCAGCGGCAGCATTTGATAGCGCATATGAATTTTATGCAACCGCATTGCATGAAATGGGGCATTCCACAGGGCATGGATCGCGGCTTGATCGTAAATTTGCACCATTTGGCACTGTTGATTATGCCAAGGAAGAGTTACGCGCGGAAATATCATCATTCATGCTATCAACCGAACTTGGCCTTGGTCATTATCCTGAACGCCATGCAAGCTATGTAGAAAACTGGTTGCAAGTCTTACGTGAAGATAAGAATGAGATTTTTAGGGCTGCAAGGGATGCGGAAATAATCAAGCAATGGATATTAGAACCTGGTAAGCGCATTCAATTGGCAAAATCAGCGCAAAATACAGTGAAGCCAACTAAGGAGGCCAACATGAAAAAGGGTAATCCTAACGACAAACAAAAAGCCGAAGAGATTAAAAAGCAATATCTAAATGTGCCTTTTACTGAAAAAAACGAAGCCAAGAAGCTAGGCGCAAGATGGGATAAAGATAATAAATCTTGGTATATATCCGACAAGTTGGATATTAAAGATTTTTCCAAATGGAATAAACCAGCAGAAATCAAGGAAAGCAAATTAAGCCCTGTTGATGAATTTGCCATAGCATTAAAAGATAATGGTTTATTGATTAAGGGCGAGCCTATTATGGATGGCAAATGGCATCGAGTAGCTGTTGAAGGCGATGAAAAGAAAAAAAACAGCGGTTCATATCGTGGTTTTCTTGATGGCAAAGCTAATGGGCAAATAATTAATTTTAAATTAGGTGATAAAGCTGTTAGATGGTCATATTCTGGTGAGAATAAACTTAATGCCGCAGAATTACAACAAGCACAAAGCGATGCGGCGGCGCGTAAAGTTGAAAACACCATTGCCCTTGAAAAACTGCAACTTGATGCTGGTAAAAAGGCCGTTGATATTTTAGTAAATGATAAAAATAAATCAGCAAATTCTCACCCATATCTAGTAAAAAAACAAATCACCCATATGCAATTAAAAGAAAATGAAAATGGTGAATTATTATTACCAGTTCAAGATATTAATGGTCATATTTGGTCAATTCAAACAATTGATAAGGATGGTCAAAAGCGGTTTTTAAAAGATGGCCGTAAAACTGGAATGATGAATGTGGTTGGTAATATTAAAAAATCAAGCGTTGCAAATAAAGCTGTGATTATTTGCGAAGGTTTTTCAACTGCGGCATCACTGGCCTTGGCAAGCGATAAAACTGTGGTTGTTGCCTTTGACAAAGGTAATTTAGCACCAGTTGCAGAGCAAATACGCGGTAAATATCCAGATTTGGATATTATTATCGCAGCTGATAATGATCATAGATTAGAAAACCACCCCACAATTAAGAAAAATGTCGGCATCGATGCCGCAAATAAAGCTGCAAAATCTGTTAATGCAACGGTTATCATACCGCCACTTACCGATGAAGAAAAATCACAGGGCTTAAGTGATTTTAATGATATTGCGGTATCGCGGGGCAATGACGGCCTTAAATCATGCTTAAAAGCTTTATTATCAAAAGACAAAACCAAGATTAAAAAACAATCAAACGAAATGGCATTGTGAATTAATTAAACTGGATAATGGCAAGGCAAAGGTCTTGTCATTATTATTTGAAAGATAAATCAATGAAAAAATCTGAAAGATTTATGATATATATAACCAGTGATGATAAAGAAAAGGTAAAATCTGGAGCGGCTTCATTGTCATTATCCATGTCAGAATATATCAGACGAATTATTACAGGTACAAGATTACCAGTTTTAGGCAACGCCAAAACCGTAACAGATTTATTAAAGGTTAATGCTGATTTGGCGAGGCTTGGTAATTTATTCAAAATGGCATTAGATAATGATGATCCAAAAATATCAAAAAGATTATCATTGGATATGGAACAAATGATTGCTAAGATAGCAACGACTAAGCAAATATTAGCAACTAAAATTATGGAGCTGTGAAATGCCTTTAAGCGAACAAGAAAGAAAAGAAAGCATCTGAGCAATGGCATACAAGCCATGGTAATGCATGCTGATCACGCTGGTGATGATGATGCTATTCTATGCAGCATTGCACGAGAAATGAAAGCGCCAGCCGATGCCTTAATGGCTTGTAAAAAAGTCAATGGTGCTGATTGGATCAGAGAAATGGGCTTAGACACATCGAGGGCGGATCAAGAATATGGTAAAGACTGGCTTAATAAATAAACTTAACGCTTATTATCACTTAGGCAAAAAACAACGCAAGATTAGATCGCAGAACGTCAAACTCCTGAAGCTGAATTAAACAAAAAAGCAAATATAGATATTTATTTGCAAATTAAAGAAATCGGCAAGGATGGCGATATTGATACAATTCTTGCTGCTGAATTAAAAATACTTGAAAATGAATATGCATTACATAGCAATAATAGGGTGATGGACGGCAGCCTTGAGATTGCAATCATAGAAGCCAAGGCCACGGTTGCATTATTGCCCAAGGTTAAATCAATGGAAAGCTATCGATCAGTTGATGAAAGTTTTTCATTACCAAAAAACCGCTTGAATGACATACCAAGGGATGAGGCAAGGCAGTTTTTTAAATCTCATAATGCCCGGCTATTAAATTTGAATAAATCGCGCCTATCGCCAGAAGAAAAGAAGATTATCGATATTAGACGTAATAACATTCGCATCGCAGGCAAAATTTATATAGCGCAGCAAAAACAAATCTTAGGCATTGCAGCAAAAACTAATAAAAAACTCGATAATCAACTTGGTTTATAATTTAAGCCATGATTGCAAAACATATCCATCGCAGTCAAAAAAGCAGCTATTCACTGCTGGCCAATTATATCGCCGCCGCCAAAGATAAAGGCGAGAAATTACATAAATTATGGATTGCAGGCTGTAATGCTGGTCAATCACCAGACAATTTAGATTTAGCCATAAAAGAAATCATCGCGACACAAGCGCAAAACACCCGAACAAAAAAAGATAAAACATATCATTTATTGATTAGCTTTCAAGATGGCGAAAAGCCAAGTGATCAACAATTAATCGATATTGAAAAAGCCTATGCCAAGGCTTTAGGATTTGAAGATCATCAGAGAATTTGCGCCACGCATCAAAACACAAATCATTATCATATTCATGTGGCCTATAATAAAATTCATCCACAAAAACTTACCATGCTTGAACCGCATCGTGATTATTTCAAATTAGAAAAGACATCACGCGCCTTAGAGAAAAAATATGGCTTGAAGATCGATAACGGCAGGCAGGATAAATTAAGCCATGATCGCAAGAATGTTAAGGCCAATGATTATGAAAGCCACACATGGCAACAAAGCTTTCAAAGCTATGTTATCGGTGAAAAAGATCACATAACTAAAGATTTGCAAGCATCAAACAGCTGGCAAGATTTTCATCAAAGGACCAGGGAATATAATATCAGATTTAAGCCAAAGGGCGCAGGGCTGGTTATTGAAAATTTAAAAGATAAACAAACCATCAAAGCAAGCTCTCTTGGTCGTGAGTTTTCTAAAGCATCACTGGAAGCTAAATTAGGTCGCTACAGCCCGATGCTGGAAGAAAAGCAACCGAACATCATAAAATCTAAAGATAAGCCACACCAACAAAGGATATAAACCACGGTCATTAATTAAACATAAATCAATAACACCAATGTGGAATAAATTTAAACAAGCTAAAAAGAAAAACCCTCTAACCAGTAGTTTCAAACAATTTCTAATCTATCAGGCTTTAGAAATTAATGACCCGCTGGCGATGACATTAATTTATTGGCATAATAAGATTATTGGTGATTTGATCGGCACTGGTAATCGATCACCTGTTAAGCAAAAATCTATTATGCAAAAATCAAATTTTAATATTAATAATCCGATAAAACAGAATCTAGATTTTAATATTAAAGAGCCAATTAATCATCAAAGTTATAAAACAATGATGGCTGATGATTTTATATCACAAATGAAAAATAATATTTTACCTTGGCAAAAAAACCAACAAATTAAAAACTATCAAGGCAAGCCAATAAACCCAATTACTGGTAAATATTATTATGGTGCTAATGCCAGTATATTAGAAAATAAAGGCTATGATGATCCAAGATTTATCACTAGAAAACAAATAAATCAGCATGGCTTAACTATTTTACCCAATCAAAAACCAACCTTAATTGAATATTGTAAAAAATCCAAAGACAGTGATAAAAATGAGTTTTTTTATGGTCAAATATTCAATGCTAAACAGATTAAAGATTTTGATATTTTTGCCAAATCATTAGCTAATAATAAAGTTACTAAAATTGATAAAGCTAATTCTATCGATCGCATTAAAAAAATCATCGACCGTTCGAATGATAATGTTATTTTAGATAGTGATAGCGGCGCATTCATCGATGAAGCCACAGCCGAAGAAATGGGTTACTTTAAAGAAGATGCTATTTCCAGTGATGATGCCATAAAAAGCAATTATCAAAATGATGATCTATTTTATTCAGATATGTTAAAAAATATCTGCGCGGCAAAGTTTGATGATGAAAACAAATCAAATGACAAGATGTTAATCAATCAGGAGTTAAAACCACTCGCGGTTTTAATGGCGCATCATAAATTATCACAAGAATTAGGCATAGATTATCAAACTGACAAAGCAAGTAATGATATTAGGTCATGGTCAAGATCAATCAAAAAAGATGATGATAACCTATCAAAACTTATTGATATGTCGGATAAAATTAAAAATAAATTATTATGGCATGAAGATTATGTCTATTTAGACGTGCCATTTAACGAAAAGAGACGAAGCGGTCAAACTGGGCGCAAGATGGGATGATGTGGCAAAATCATGGTGCTTTAAGAATGATGCTGATCTATATTATTTACAAAAATGGGATGGCTCATATTTTGATAATGATATTGCCGAAGAAATGGGATGTTTTAAGGAAGATGCTATTTCTTATGATGATATTATGGAGAGCCTTATTAAACCTGAAACTAAAATCATCAAGAAAAAAACAATAACACCGATCGATGATAAAACCAAAAAAATCATTAAAAAATCTAATAATATAGAAATATCGAGATAGTTGTTATTTGCTTTTTAATATAAAAAATGCTATATTTTATTTAATAAACTTAGGAATTTAATATGCAAAGTGAACATAAAATGCTTGATGATTTTCCAATCGAAGAAGGATTAAAAAACAATCCAATAACCGCACCAAGCGAATTATTGCAATCTGGTATTGATATTTATTATGGCGACGATCGCTACCCTCACCCTGAAATGTTAATCAGGGAAAGCCCAGACGGCACAAAAACATTGGTAAAATTTACAAATGATGCTTGGCAAGTTATAAAAATATTATGACACCGCGTCTTTGGATGGTTGCTGGTGCTAATGGTAGCGGTAAAACCACTCTAGTGAAAAAATATAATATTAATAACTTAATAATTTCAAATCCAGATGAAATTGCTAAAAATTTAAACTTTGAGGATATTACAAAGGCTCATATTGCGGCTGGACGTATTGCATTAAAACAACGCAATGATTTAATTAATAAACGCCAATCATTCATTGTTGAAACTACATTATCAGGCTTTGGCTCTTTTAACTTAATCAAGAAAGCAAAAGCCAAAGGATATAAAATAAATCTAATTTATATTGGCTTGAAATCATCATCCATGTCAATTGCACGTGTGGAAACAAGGGTTGTTTCAGGTGGTCATAAAGTCAAACAAAAAGATATAATAAGACGGGTCAGTCGCTCACATAAAAATTTAATAAAAGCAATTCCTGTGGTTGATAGAGTTTAATATTATTGACAACACAAAACAAAAACCATTTTTAATTGCAAAAATTGAACAAAACTGCATAAAAAGATATTCTGCAAAAATTCCTATTTGGGCAAAAAACATATATCCAAAATTAGAAATTGATCGTGGTATTTCACTATAATAATGCCATATATCCAATAATTAATAAAAAACTGTGGTATTTTACTTTAATATATAATATGTTATTGGAATCATATAATGTATCTGGAGTGTTTAATATTTGCAATGCGACCCAACGTCACACAAATTATTTCAGACATAAATGAAAAATCACTCACAGACGAGAAATATTGGTCATTCCGTGGTCGCTCTAAGCGAACTCAATGTCATGCGTTGATACAGTATCCAGCAATGATGGTTCCTGAGATGCAGGGAGAATTAATCGACTTAATTAAACGAAATAATCCATGCATTAAATCAATATATGACCCATTCGTTGGCTCTGGAACTACATTGGGTGAGGCAATATCTAGAGGGCTAGATTTTGGAGGTACAGATATAAACCCTCTTGCAATCCTTGCTTGTGAAGTGAAAGGCTCCCCTTTTTATTTAAAACCTTTAGATGGAAAAATCTCAAGACTACTTGGGGCTATTGAAAAAGACAATAGTAATGAGATTGATATAACCTTTTTTGGTCGGGATAAGTGGTTTATACCAAGAGTACAAAAAGAGTTATGTAAAATTCGTCGATCTATAAAAAATGAAAAAAGTAAGTGGGCTCGAAAATTTTTCTGGGTTGCTCTAAGTAATACAGTCCGCCTTACTTGTAATTCAAGAAGTTCAACTTATAAACTACATATAAAACAGAATGAGAAAATTGAATCGGTTGGAAGCCCAGTATCAATTTTTTCTAATATTTTAATCAGAAATTTTAAATTAAAGAAAGAGCAGCAGAAAATTATAAAATCTAATGGTTACCTCAAGGGGTCTAATCATTCGAGTAATATTACACTTGCAGTAGAAGACGTTAAGCAGACCAAATCATCATTGCAAAGGCAATATGACCTTATCGTCACCTCTCCACCTTATGGGGATAATGGCACAACTGTACCTTATGGACAATTTTCTTATCTGCCCCTGATGTGGATCGATCAAAGTGATATAAGTGCAAAGATTGACAAGAAACTTTTAATACATATAAGTTCAATCGATTTTGCTGGCTTAGGAGGCTCTCGACGAGATGCATATGGCTATGTAGAGCATATAAAAAACGCTTCTGATACTTACTATAAAACATACTTATTACTTAAAGAAAGAACGAATAAAAACGGACTGTGCCGTTATAACGCTTTTTTACGAGACCTTTATGCATCTTTGCCAAATATCATTCAAAAGCTAAAGACTAATGGGTTTTATGTTATGGACACTTGGTAATCGCAATATTGGTGGCCTAGAAATCCCGTTAAATGTTATTTTGCGTGAATTACTTCAAGCGCAAAATTGCCAATATGTATATGAAATTGAACGGGAAAATACCAAATAAACGTATGGCAAGCCGCAACCTAACGTCCAAGACTATAAACACAGAAACTGTTCTTATCATGCAAAAACTTAATTGATGACGGGCTTTGAATTTATAGATTCAATTATAAAATTAATCAAAATAGACAGTACTGACATTGTATCAAAAACATGTTTCCCCGTTACAGCTGATTGTAGTCCGTGGATATTATCGTTAGGTTCTATGTCTTTGTAAGCCTTAATAACTTTCTTTTGGCTTCCTCGTAAATTTGACCCAAAAAACACTCAATATGCGGGTATCTACATTACTGGAACCATTTCTTAACTTATCAAAAAGGCTTCGCATTCTTTGTTCAGGGCTGAATTTGGCTTTATCATTGTTCATTTTATTTATTTCATCAGTGGAATAAAACTCATATGCAAATGCCTTTAGTGATATTTCAACTAAAGTACGAATGGCAATGCCAGCAAATGTTGGGTTTAAAACATAGTTCTCTGAAATCCCTCTGATAATATCATTAATTTTTGGGTATTTATTAATCGTCGAGAACCTCTTATTTAATTTTTCAACTTCTTTGGTATTCGCGCGTTCAATGGTAACAGTAATATTTTTGCGCGAGATCAACTCCATGTTTTAAAGCCTTAAATTCAATTTTATAGTCCCCAGGGTTATTTTTGGGTGATAAGTTAAGCCCCTTTTGAATGATAGCATCTTTACATGAAATTTCTATTTCCTCTTCTAATAAATTCTTTAAAGAGGATTTATTAATTAATTTACGAAGTTGATAATTCGTTCCGTAAACTATCTTTGGAGGTTTTTTTACTAACTCGAAAGCTGTATCCCGTTCAACAACATAAAACTTTTTGCTGATTGTTTCACCATTATAGGTGAATCTAATCTGATACTGTCCTGCCTCACTAACTGTGATTTCATCACTATCTTTACTTATGCTTACAAAATTGCTTTCTGCCTTAGTATCTATGTTATTTAGAGATAAATGTGCACTAACCTTTATTAGTTTTTTAAAATTAAATGGTTCATCCACATAAAGAGCGGGAATACTGCTCTTATCTTCAAAAATAACCGTTGGGTTTAGTTTACGACTGCGAATTTCGATATCTAATGAAGCAAAAATATTGGTAATGACGTTTTTCATTAAAAATTCGAATTTTTTTGACGCAAGCCCCACCATAAATGAGTTTCGATCATTGGAAATTTTTAATGCTGAGGATCCTTCATCAAATTTATTAAAATGTACGTAACCAAATGTATTTTTTAGTTTATAGCTTGTAGCTTTTCTGTTTTGGGAAATTTGCGATAAACCTAGCCAGTCGTTATCCTTATTTATAATATTATATAAACCATAGTTATTAATATATACCCGAACGCCATATTCGTGAGTTAATTCGTTACTTGTTTTGTGAACCCATACGTAAAAGGCACCTGAAAAAGAATTTAATTTGACTGTAGAAAATTTCTCTAAACCTTCGTAAACCTCTTGAGCTTTTCCTAGGGTAATTCCCTTATCTCTAACAAACTCTTTCAAAGCATTATCATCCGATAAATCTAAAGATACATCGTTAAAAATTGAATATGCCAGTCTCGTTATCTTGGTATGATATTTTTAGCCTATTATTATTGTAGCTAAATTTTGCTTTAGCAATGAAGAAGCCTTTGGAGCCTGTTTTTTTGATGTTATTATTATAAAAAGCTTCAATTTTTTTATTAATTTCTGGCGATATTAGAACGTCATTATGGTACAATTCAATATTAGGTAAGGATTTACTATCTTTATAATATAGAATTGTAGATGAAATTAGTTTTTGCGGCTCACCATGACCCGTAATCATTTTAAAAGTTACATCGTCAACATTTTTGAGAATTAGTTCTGTTCCCTCAAATTCTTCATTTACTTCTTCATATATAATTTTAGCAGTCCCAGCCTTCCACTTAATATGATAAGATTTGTTATCTTCACGCGAAAATGTCTTAATTTCTAAATCTGTACATAAATTAAAAGCAGTAAAAATACCTTGCCCTTTACTACCCGCATAATATTCATCAATTCGTGAGAGTTTATTGCTCGAAGACATTTTTGACGATGTGGTAACCAATTCAAGCTTTGAAATATCATCCGCGCTAAATCCATATCCATTATCAATAATACGAATTCTTTGTTTATCTTCTTCGATGTATATTTTAATTACATCCATTTTAATGTAGCATGAATCAGAAGAATTCTTGATTAGTTCAGACAATGCCACTATTGGTGCAAAAGCTACGGCAAAAATTTTTTCAAGATTATTTTCTGGAATTGATAATGAAACAGTTGGCATAACTTTCCCTTTTTTAACAAATTTAAACATCTGTCATTCCATCAATGCACAACTTATATTAGTTGTTTTCATTAACATAACAATACTAAAGGTATACTAATATAATCATTCTATTATTTCGTGCAATGTTTTTGTATGTCGTATCAATTTGGTTAAAATTAACCAAAACCATCAATTTAAATTTGTTGAGCATGTAATGCGAATAAAACCATTGAATAATGGCAGGTGTGATAGTGGGTACACTTCACCATCCTGCCGTCTTAACGACAGATCAAGATAGAGCAAGAAGTTAGAAAACACAGAGCAACACAGAGCAACACAGAGCAACACAGAGCAAAAACCACCTAAAACTATAAAATAAACATATAAAATTAAACTATTAATTGCATTTACAAAAGTTCTAATTTAATGCAAATCTTGTCCTTGAAAAATTAAATCAACCATATAATATAAAAATAACTATTATAATTTCAATTTTTTATAAGGATAAAATAATGCAACAAGCCATTGATTTTTACATATGAAAATAAACAAATTCGCACTCAACAAATTGATGGTCAAATATGGTTTATCGCCAAAGATATTTGTGAAATTTTAGATATAAAAAACTCAAGAGAGGCTATTAAAAATTTAGATGACGATGACAAAAAGATTGTTAATCATGACACCCTTGGGGGAAAGCAAAATATATCCATAAAAATGAATCTGGGCTTTATTGTTTAATATTAAAAAGCCGCACCGCCGCATCTAAAAAATTCAAACGTTGGGTAACTCATGATGTTCTACCGCAAATAGAAAAACTGGCTCATATGTTTCGCAAGAAACTGTTGATATTTATATTCAGGATTAGAAAATGAAGTTAAAAAACTAAAAGCTTTACGGGAAGAAGAAAGAGAAAGATACATAAGTCTATTAGAAAAAACAGTAACCTTACAAGAACATGATAAGGAATATATTTTACTGAATGATCGCATTGGTTTTGCCAAAAATTTATCTAAATATGGATATTTTACATCGGAAGAAATAAGTGCTATTTCTGGCGGCAATAAAAAATTCATCGATTATATCAACAAAAAACATAAAACAAAGCATTAATAATGAGAGTTGCAATTTACGCCAGACATTCCACACATATGCAAGAACATAGTACAAATGACCAAATCGATATATGTAAAAAATGGTGTGAACAAAATAATTATTTTATAACAGAAATATATTCTGATGAGGCTGTTTCTGGCTCTTCAATGATTAATCGTGATGGTATAAATGATTTAATCGATGCGGCGGTTGCTGGTGAATTTGAAAAACTAATTTGCGAAGATTTATCGAGATTATCACGTGATCAAGGCGATATAGCCAATTTCCATAAAAAACTATCATTTTTAAATATAAAAATTGAAACTTTAAACGAAGGTTCAATTAATGCATTACATATTGGCCTAAAAGGTACAATGAATGCAATTTTTATAAGTGATTTAGCAAAAAAAACACGGCGCGGCGTAATTTCTGCTGTTTTTAAAGGGTGCTGTTCCTGGCGGCAAATTATATGGCTATGATATTCATCGAGTTTTTATAAATGAGAAAGTAGCCACTGGTCTGCGTAAAATAAATCACGACCAAGCAAAAATTGTCAAATTTATATATGATGAATATTTAAATGAAAAAACATTATCAGAAATAGCCGCTAGCTTAAATAAAAAACAAATTCCATCGCCTAAG
>JARFVT010000001.1:0-8997 GCA_036677425.1 Alphaproteobacteria bacterium
CATGTTATTTTACCATCTTGGGAATGCTCATCGCGACTAGCGAGCAAGCTTTGACCATCCCAAAAATGGTCAAGTTCTAATTCTGGCGTATCTTCGACCGCTACTACTCTTTTTTCTCGTGGTAATTCTTTTAACAACATATTTAATAATGTGGTTTTACCCGTATTTGTCGCACCAGAAATTATAATATTTTGATTATTAAGCACCGCATCGATTAAATATTCTTGTGTTTTTTTACTCACACCAAAATTTGACCATTCAGGTATAAACGGATGCTTACAGCGAATAGCCAGCGATACGCCTGTTTTAGTCGTTGAACCAACCAAACATTCAAATCTATGACCTTGTGGTAACACGCATGATATTTTTGGCGTATCATCAGCATGGAATTTTAAACCATTGATATTTGCCAAAGTCTGACAAATGCTTTCAATCTTTGCCAAACTAAGATCAGCATCTTCAATTTCTTGTTTTTCTACACCGCGTCTATCGATAGTGATAAAATTTGGTTTATTTATTCTAACCTCAATGGTTGTGGTATCAGAATAATATTTTAATAGTGGCGCAAGACGCTGCGCCACTATTGGGTTGATGGTGGAATCTACCATCCTTCGGCTGCATCCCAACTGCTGTTATAGGTGGTTGCAGGGCTGTTTTTTAACCCAGTTGGTATTTCAAAACTACCATTCTTTAATAAAAGTTTATATGATGTGCCAGTAATTTTAAGGTTTTGCCAAAATGTATTAGAACAATAATTTGTGAAAGTGGACTGGGCTGATGATGATTTAGTTGTAAAAACCTGACCATCATCACGTCTTAAACTTTTTTCACCGCGATAATTTCTTTTTATCCAAATTGGATTCAACGACGGGCAATTTTTAGTATATGTTGAACCAGCTAATCTATCTGAGGTGTGCTTATATGTACATTGTCGGCAAGTATTTTCAAACCGTGGATCGGAAGGATTTTGAGTATAATTTACAGGCATACCACTATCACTACTAGTCAGCCGCCAAATTGCCCGACCAGATGAACTACAAGAATAAACCGATGCACCATTGCTTTTGCCGATAGCTTGATTATAATTTGTAGCGTCTGGACGTAACCAAATTTTAGTATCAGCCATTTCAATTGTGGCATCACAACTGCCATCTGTATAAATTTTATTGCCAGTTGGCATTTTACTGGTTGATTGATAAATATATGAAACTTGCAATGTTCCAGCTTTTATCTTGCCAGTTTTTATATTATGCCTGCCAAATGGCGTATTGATATATGTTGTGGTTTTTGCCAGTGAATAAAGCTTACTGTCAAAAAACTGATAACCCGCAGTTTCTACTTGATGCTTATAGGTTATTTCTGAATTTTGGCAATTTCCAACATATTCTCTCGTTGCCCCATCCATATAATAAAATCTCTCTTGACCAAATGATTGCGCACTAGCTAAATCATGCGTCCAATTTGCCATATCACCACAAGTATCAGTAGTCGATGCAATCGATATACTGCTTTTATTGGGTGTGCATTCGGTGATATATTTTATTGTACTGGCAACATTAATATATTTTTTGCTTTGTAAGGTAACTTTCTTGGTCGCCATATTTATTATTGGATTACACAAATTAACATTGGCATTATCTTTATAAGCAATTTTATGGCTAAAGATTGGCTCATCATCCATGCAAGTGCCTGCTTGATAAGTTTGGCCTTTTAATTGATAAATCCAAGTTTTTTGTTGATATGATTTATTCGCATCAAAATCATGACGAATATTACAGCCATTGGTGGTTTTTGTTAATGCAACTGGTTCTTTGCTTGTCGATGCTTGGCATGACCGCACTTCGATTTCTGCATTATTATCATTAATGTAAATCAAGCTTGATTGAACTATTGCTTTTTTGGCTTCATAATCTAATGAAATTGGACAGCCATCATGCTTTTCAACTATATTAAATATTTTTTCACTATCTGGCACGCAAACACCAACATTGATTTTTTTAGTTGCACCATCTAAATAATATGTTTGATATTGGCTGGTTACTTTTAATGTTTTTAAATCAATACCTTCTTTATCATCACATATTTTATAGCTTTTTTTCAATTGGTATCTTGTGCCGTTATCACTACAAACGCCGTCATCTTTTAAAACACCATCTTCAAATGTCTGTAATTTTGATTGCACTATTGCCACACCTTGGGCGGTATCAATTTTGACATCACAACCTTCTGTGGTTGTTTTAACCGTCATTTTTACATCTTTGCGGTCAATTTTTTCAGGTGTTTTATAACCACTGGCTTGGTCGTTTTTTGTAGAATTACTGCCAACTCCAAGATTGTCATTTTTACCTTTACCATCGACAACACGCTTTTCTTTATCTTCTTCATCTTCGTCTTCAATATTTAATTTTTCCAAGGCCGCTTTTAATTCTTCACGGTTAGAAGAAATAACCACCGGTTCAAGCGGTTTTAATTCCTTATCATCCATATTAAATTGTGAAGTAAAATTATCAGAAACCAATGGTTCGGTTTTGCCGTTTTTTTCAACTGCCGTTAAAATAACTTGGCCTATTTTCTGGCCATCGACCGTTAAAAATCTAGCATAAGCTTTTGCCGTTACACCATTTGCCAAAATAGCTAAATCTGCTGGCATATTTGTAAGGCGCATATCGATTGCCAATGGTATTTTTTCTTCTAATAATATATTTTCTTTGACGATCGCCTTTATATCGATTTTTGGCGTTTCTATTATCTCGTCTAATTTATTGGCATCATTAGAAATAACAGCCTGACCATTTGAATTACCATTTGTTTTATTTTGTAACTCTTGTGCATTGGCTTCAAATATTTCTAAGCCAATAATAGCTAATATTATGATAATAAAAATTATTATAATTGATTTAAAATAAATAAAACTTTGTTTTCTTTTTTTTATAAGCGGCATTCTAATTCTCCTTATTAAATGGTGAAATATACCAATCATGGGCTAATCTGATTTGGATTCTTGTACCTTGAGATACTGTTATAATTGGTGCTAAATTAACGGTTTGTTCTAAAATACTAGCGGTGATCTCACCTAATTTTTCAGATAATTCTTCCGAACCTTCATTTAAAATTGCCTTAAGATCGCTTTTATCATCCTTGCCACTTGCTGCACCAGCCGATGCACCGCGAATAGTGGCACTGATTGCAGCCATTAAAAATGCCATGCCGTATTTCTCACCGTAACGATTATAAACCTCGCCACTAATACCAGCACGGCCTTGCATATCGCCAATTGGTGAATTTAATTTGATGATTTCTGCGCGATGACCAGCGATTAAAATTCGATTGCATTTTATAGCTAATCTACTGTTACCAATATCTTTTGGACTTTTATACTGGCAAATTAATCGTGAACCTTTTGGAATTAAGACATTCCTGCCATGATAACCGAAAATATTTCTAGCGGTTTGAATGATAATATTACCGCCCTCAGCAGAATTTAACTGGCTGTTAATGCCCGTTTCTAAAATTCCTGTGATAAAACGATCTTCGCCAATAATTCTAGAATTATCGACTGGCTTTGTTGAATATCTGCCCTCTGTTTGATATTTTTCAGCTTCATCAGGCTTTTGAAATTTATTAGAATTAATATCAAAATTTGCATCCATATTTAATGCTGTTAATTTTAAATTATCATTTAAAATATTGGATTTAATGTAATTATTTTTGTAAACTGGTAAATTATGGCGTGAATGCTGTATTTCTTTTGCCCATATCTCATATGGATTTATTTTTATTACCTCTGGCAGCTTTTCCTCGGTTTCAGGCGTATATCCTATTGTTGGCGTTTCTATTTTTACCTGTTTAGCTTCTGGTGGATATTCATGTTTTATTATTACCGTTGGAAATTGGGGTGAGGTTTTTGCTAGTTCTGGCTTTGGTTCTGACTCTATATGCTCCCAAACCTTTTGATCTTCGCTTGGCAAAGTTAATTTAGTATCAATATCAGCCGCACAAAAACCGACATTGATACTTAATGCAACCAAGGCTTCGCAAAAAACATTCATTGCTCATTGCCAATAGCTTCATCACTTGCAATATCTTCATCACTTGCAGTAACATTTTTATCTTTATTAACAGGTGATAAAAATATTATTTGCCCCTGATTGCCTTGCAATATAATTTTAGTGCTAAAATGTTTTTCATCATTTTTAAGATATTGTTGGGTTTTTAGCGTGCCTTCAATAAAAACGCGGCTACCTTTTTTCAAATAATTTTTTGCGCGCGATGCAAAACCTTTAAAACAAGTAATTTGATGCCATTCTGTACGTTCTTGCTTAACGCCCTGATCGTTCTTCCAAGTGATTTTGGTGGCTAGCCTAAAATTTGCAACCATATCATCATTTTTTGTATAGTTGATTTCAGGATCATTACCAAGATGGCCGATTAATGTTACTCTGTTCATTTTAATTCTCCTTGTTGATAATTAAGCTTTAAATTTAATGCAAAGATATTTCTCACCAGATTTTAAGGTGATCAAGCCATTGGTGCTTTCAATAATGAATGTCGTGCCAGAAATTCGCGTGTTAACATTCTCATCGATGTCATCGATAACCACATATGCGGTCGGTAATTCCAAATGCGCCCAATTATCACCAAAACGGATATAGGTCATAACTTCGTCTCTAAATATTACCTCTGGCAGCCAATTTTCAGGCCAATTTTCACCCCAGATTTCGTAATCATCCCAACCATGTAATTTATCAGGATCAAATGGAATTTCTGTTACAAAATCACCAATATTAGTTTTTTTGGTAGGTGGTTTGATATCATCAATGATTATCTTTGATAATTTATCACCATTATTATGGTTTGATTGGCTGTCATTGGCTTGTGAATTATTAGCATCATTATCATTATTAAATTTAACGCTATTTTCAGTTATTTTGGCGGGTATCTTGCCATCAATCTTAATGACAAAATCGGGTATATTATTTGAATTAACGCCCTCTGCACGTAGGTAAAATGAATAATGCCGCCCATCTTTGCCATAAACGATTAAATTACTATCCATACCAAAACCATTTGGCCGTATTGCCAATTTGTTTTTTTCTGGCTTGGTAATTATAAACGCCGCAGCTTGACCAATATCATAAGCGTTAATTATTTCATTTTCTGGTAATTCAATCACCGTTACCATATATTCCCTGGTAAGCACTTTATAGGTACAGCTTTGGCACATCTCATAGCTAAATTGGCCCGCATTAATATCGACCTCGTCCCATGCCGATTGGATTTGACCGCCTGCTGCAACCCTTGTCATTGGCGTATAATTACCCTCGATATGATCTTGTGTTTGGTCAATCGTTGATTGTGCCACTGGCATTTGTGAGTTTGGCTGTTGATAATTTTGATTGCCCGCTTGATTAGGCGTTGCAATTGCCGTTTGTGCCATTGCCGTAATTGGTGCAATTGCAATTGATGCAAGTAAAACCATTGATATTATAATTAACTTTGCCAAGCTAATTAACTTTACCAGGGTAATTAATGAATTAGATGCGCGGTGGGTGCTTGGGAAACCCACCGCACTATCCAGCTTAGCCAATTTCAAAGTTTCTGGGAGGAAAGGAAAAACCCCATTATTGAAATTGTCTATACTGAAACTGTTGTTATTATTAGAAACTAAGTCGGATGTGCAGTGAGGAGTAGGAATCCTCACTGCACTATTTAGCTTAGACATTCTCAACCCTTTTTTTGAAAAGAAAAAACTATGTTTGAAAACGCCCTTGCTGAAACTATTATTATTAATTTTTAAATAATTTTGATTATTTGACATTTGTATTTCTCTTTTCTTTTAAGATCATGTCCAAAACAATTATGCCTAATGGATTTTCAATCTCGGCATTTTGTTTGACCTCTTTTGGTCTCGTGGTCATGGTTAAATACGCGCGTGCTGATTTGCGCTCAACAAGATTGCCCCTACGCTTATCGGTTTGTATGAAATCAACCACCAATTTATAATTACTATTATTGGTCTCAATCATATCAACGCCAACAATAGTAATTGATCTTGTCAGGCCTGATTTTATCGCCTTAGTAACTTCGTTGCTCTCGATACGTTCGCGTTTAAATCGATTGTAAAAGACATTGTCGGTCATCGCAAAAGCCTCTCTAAATCGAATGCCCTGCGTAACGCTGTCTATCTCAAGCATATTGCGGACATAACGCCGTGCCATTTGTTCTAATAATAATTGGAAACCATCAACATCTTCACTAATCGGTTCAATGCGATAAATTCGGTTATCGGCTTGATCTATTTTTAATAATGCAACGCGGATTTCTTTAAGTGGAAATAGACTTGAAAAAGCAGAAATAGATACAACAAATGCCATTGCCAAAACAATATTAATGCCCGCAGATATTCTTAATAACCAAGCCAATCTTTGATGCGCTATTGCAAATGCAAAAGGGTCTTGTGATCTAAAACCATCATGCTTCTTTAAATCTGAATTTGATAATATTGGCAGCTCATTTTTATTGTTTTTAGAAAACATTATTTAATTCCTAAAGCGTCCAAATATGTTTCTAATATGGCTTCGGCCTCTTGCCTATCGGCAGCGTCCATCTTGCGAATTTTAATAATATGACGAATGGTTTTAACATCAAATCCTTCACCTTTGGCCTCTGAAAAAATCTCTTTAATATCTTCCATTAAAATTGCTTTTTCTTCTTCCATGCGTTCGACCCGCTCGATAAAGGCTTTAAGCCGTTCGCCAGTTTGATTTATTTCTTCACTCATAATTTTACTCCTAATTAGTTGTTGATTTTGAACATTAAAGCGTTTGATAATTTTCAAATTGATAATCTAAATTGTTGCAAACACATGGGCTAATTCGCATCTCATCAGCACCTGTTGCATCATTTTCTGGCATTTCCCTTACCGCACAACCGCCTAGAATAATGATGATAAATATTGATATTAATGTTATTTTTTTCATGCTTTTTTCCTATTAATTTATCTCGTGAATTGATTATGATTTATCCAAGCCAGCGTTCTTGTAATTTTTGAAAGGTTTTTTATCTAAATCGACAAATGAATTAATAGCAGCACGACCAATTGCCCTTACTGCTTTTTCTGGTGCGGGTGCGATATAAGCTTTATAAGCTCTACCGCCTGTATTCGACCAAGCTTTACCTACTGTGTTTTTTGCCACCGCATATCCAGTGGCAGCACCTGCCGCTGTAATTATTGCTGCACCAGTGTTTGTAAGTGAAGCTTCCGTAATCGAATTTGCTATGCCAGTGGCCTCAGCCATGAATGCAGTGCCAAGCCAGCCTAGAGCAACGGCTAATACAAATTTTGCATTTGTGTATGAAACATCATTTACATCCATGCCACCTGTTTGACCAATTCCAAGGCTTGTTACACCATATAAAATTATTGCGAGTGCAGCGGTCGAACCAAATAAAACCATGATTGTTGCGATTAAAGTTTTGATCGCCTTCATTGCCATGCCGCGCCCCCAACCGAAGCCAAAGGCAAGCATTAAAAACGGCGATAAAGTAGCCAGCATGATTACTCGAAAAATAGAAATCACAACTTGAGAAAAATAAACCAATAATATTATAAAATATGGTATCGCTAAAATTAAAGCATATAAAAGTGCCAGATTATTGCTAAGACCCCAGCTTGCGGCAATTGTTCCTGCTAAAGTTATTATCGTCATAATTGCTTTTTCGGCTGCGCCTACTAAATCTGCCATGCCACTTAAGCCGTTAATATTTGCAGGTCCATTACTATTTGAACCAATATTTAAAACGACACCAGCGACCGAACCAGTGATATTCAAAGCCGCAGTATATATATAGTTTATCAGATTATCGCCTTGATTTGATAAGAGCATTGATGCTATAATGAGGAAGAAAAATTCACGTGGAAAATCTTCAATCTTTTTTATCCCTAGGAGTATTTTAATGGCCTCAATAATAACCCAAATACCAATTAATGACACAAATAATATTCTAATACCGGGCATTAGTGCCACCGATAAATCAGCTGTGAAATCTTGGGCAAATGTAATATATTGTTTAACAATCTCTGCTGTGAAACCTACAGGTTGGGTTGTTCCAGGAATTGTTGGGCCAGCCATCTTAATTATCCTTATATCTGTTTTTACGGCTAATCAGGCCGAGGCAAAAAAATATAGTCAGCATAATTTTTATGATTTTAGCTATGCCACTTGGGTGTGGGAAAACCTTAAAACTAGAGAGCAGTTGATAATTGAAAACGACAAAGTCTATCCTGCATATGAAAAATGGAACAATATTATTGACCATAAAAAATCGCGCCAATATCTGCAAGATAGCCCCGATGCCGAATTGATTAAAAAAGGCCATGACCTTGCTTTGACATCTAAAATATGGAGTAAAGCTTATGGCACTTATGCTTATGGTGGCACGCCTGATTTTCCGTGGAATTACAATAGCGGGGATATTGTTTGTAATATTATGGCTATAACTAATATTTTTACTAAAAGCTGTACCGATTATCCCGATTGGAGACATCCAGATAGTAAAGCCAGAGATGAAGCCAGCGTTGCCAAAAGATTTACATCTTTTAAGAAAAATATGGCTAGGCCGACTGCAATAGAAAAGAAAAGACGGGCCAGTAAGAAAAAGCGCAATAGTCAATAAACTAATCATGGTTGTTATGGTTAAAAATAAGGTCATTTATCAATTTCCTTATTTTTTTCTTTAACTATATCACTAAATACATCGCCACCAAGCATTATGCCTATGGAAGAATTAACCCGTAATAAAGATGCTAATAATTGACTCATTTGCGCTTGGCCTTTTGCAATCAAGGCCAAACCTTTGATTGTAACTGCGGCTTGGGTGCGCTCGTTCATTGCACCATCGCCGAGAGCCGATAAATCATCGGCTGCGGTAAGATGTTTTTTTGCATTTTCTTGAGCTATATCAGACTGAGAAAGTCCGCTGGTCATCGCATCATTA
>JARFVT010000005.1:0-8131 GCA_036677425.1 Alphaproteobacteria bacterium
CTGTGGCTCTAAAATCTAATAGGCTACAAATTAGGTAGAATAATAATGTAAAAACCATTGCCAACATAAATAATTTTGGCGGCATTCCATAAATAGAAAACGGCTTTTGAATTGCGGTATTTATAAATCCTCTGGCACGCATTTTATACACCAAAAAATGTTTTTAACATGACCGGACCAGCAACAATACATGTACCAGCAATTAAAATTGTTCTAAATTTTTCCCAGTCTAATTTTTGTGTAAATACACCCCAAATGCCATAAGCAATAATTGCTACACCAATAAAGATTATAGCAAGGCTTCCTGCGCCCATCTCCAAGCTCTCAAGTAAAGTTACGCCTTCTTTTGCCCAGTTAGCATTTGCACCTGCGGCGAATGCCGTTTGCGTTGAAATTAAGGTCATGGCTAAAGTTTGAACTAATTTATTTTTAAACATTTTTATTTCTCTTTTCTAATTTTTAAATTGATTGTGAAAATTATTAGCAAAATAAAAAAAACAATCAGAGATAAAAAAATTAGTAAAGTTCTAATATCCTCCAATAAAGTTGTTTGTTCTATAATTATTTGCTGTGTTGTTTTGGCTGGTGGAGGTGGTGCTATTTTTTCATCTAAAGTATGTTTTTCATCGATATTTGATGATATGTAAGGATTATCAAAAGCTATTGGAACTTGAGCATTTGCAACGTTTGAAGTAATTATAAAACCCAAAATAACAAAAAACAAAGCCGTGAAATATATATCTTTTTGAATAAAAATACTAAGATGGAGAAATTCTTGTTTCATAAATGAAAACATTAAATAAGTAAAAATTTGACAACCCAAAAAATAAAACCAAGGTCAAATGTTGCCTTTTCAAAGCCAATGGCATCATGGAAAATTATAGTGTAAATAGCGGTAAAACCGTATAAACCAAAAAATGTTACAGTAAATATAATTACAAAAAATGTAGTTATAATAATTTTACCTAATTTCTTTGATACCATTTTTATTTTTCCTATTTAATAAAAAATATTGCTGTAAAAATAGCGGCGGATAATAAAAGGCTGGCACAGTTAATTATTGTATAAATACCAAAGATTTTTGATTGTCGTTTGATGGAAATATCCAAATTTTGCATTGAATTAAATCGATTGTTGATTTCTACCGAATAATCTTTTGCAACTTCTGACAGTATTTCTTCGCGAAACTCCACCATGCAGCGATTGACGGCTATTTCAAAATCATCATAGTTTTTGGAATTAACTTTGATAATTTGATCACGTTGTTTACTAAGTAATTTATCGTGATCTTCTAATGCGGACTGCATCATTACCCATAAAATCATAATTGGGTCATCATTAGAAATTGTTGTTTTGGTTTTTTGCCAAATGATGGTTTTTAAATCATTAAATGATATTTTATCCTTAGTTAGGATTTTAGAAATATCTTTATCAACTGATTTTAAATCCTCGGATTTTAAACCATTATCGGCTAATAATATTTCACCAGTTTCAGGATCAATTTTTGCTAATTTATCAGTCATTTAAATTTGCGCCATTGTCATAAGATCATTTAAACTGCGCCAAGTTTGTTTTAATCGCTGTCTTGTCATTATAGGCAAATTTTCTAATTCTAACGCAGCCGTAAAAGTTAATTTTGATTTTAATATTTTTTCAAAATCACGACCAAAAGTATCTTTTTGAAATTGTGGGATTTTTAATAGGGCATAAATTTGGTCGATATTTTTTTTAAAAATACCGCTATCTTCAAATTTGTTGCCTTCAAATTCGATCTTTCCAAAATATTCGTTCAACCAAACAACAATTTTAGTTTTTGGAAAATATTTGAATAATCGATCAAGGCCGTTTAACGTGTCGTTAAAGGCTTCGCCGCCAGTTAGCAGCGCGTGAATTCTCACCTCATGACCTAGCTCATGCAGAAAATCCATAATATGGTTGTCAACCATATATCGCACGAACGGTAAGAAAGTTGGCGAGCCATTGTCTATAACAATCACATCTTCTGGTTTAGCTTCCGCAATTATTTCAATTAGCTTATCGAAATAGCTTATATTTATTTCATCGGCAGTATCGCCAAGTTTCATTTTTTTAACGTTAAATTCTTTATATGCTGCAAAACTTGCGTTTACTGGGTCGGTATCAATGCAAATGGGCGTAACGCCTTGGCTAATTGCATTTTGTGCTATCAGTGATGCAACTAAACTTTTACCAACGCCACCTTTGCCCTGCAAAGTCATATTTACTATTGCCATGTTATTTTTTCCTTTTTAAAATTTAAGATTGATCCCAAGTTTTTTTAGTGTCTTCATCGCTGCTAAGGCTGTTCGAATGCTCAAAAACTGGCTGAGCAACTTCAAAAATGCCATTTTTATTATTCGATATGTTTTTTTTGGATATTTGGTGTGGTTTTTTGGATATTTGGTGTGATTTTTTGGATATTTGCGGGCGCAGAAACTGAACTGTCTTTGACAATCTTTGCCGCATGGCGGCGAAAAGTACTCGCCCCAATTGTTATCTTTTTTTGTTCAAAAAGAATTTTAAAAACCGCTGTTAGATTTTGATTTTCTGCATAGAGATTTTGAATCTCTGGGGCGAGGGCTAAAATTTCAACCTTTGCCGCACCCCATGATTTTTTTGCCGTTACTTGCTTGTCCATTGTCAATTTCTTGTTCCCAAAAACTTTTATTGACAATTCAAATATTGGTGTAATAATATTAGTTAATTAAACCGTTTAGGTGAAAGTAAATTACATACTATTACTTAAATAAATATATAAAACGCGCTCCCGCAACCAATTAAAACCCCTTAACCTCAACAGGTTAGGGGGTTTTTGTGTTTAATATTATATTGGTTAACTATTGCGTGGAAGCGCTATGGAAGCAAGCGAGAGAGTTAACTGACGTATTGACCTTGACCTGCGCCCTTTAAATTGACCTGCGCCCTTTAAATTAGTCCATTTATAAGTAGAGTCTTTCTCAACAGGAGGAAGATCAGAATGAAACGTAGTAGATTTAACGAAGAACAGATTATTCGTATATTAAAAGAGCAGGAATCTGGCATTACCACCGCAGATCTTTGCCGCAGACACGGAATTGCAGAAAGTACATTTTACAAGTGGAAGTCAAAATATGGCGGCATGGAAGTCAGTGATGCTAAACGATTAAAATTGCTTGAAGATGAAAACCGCCGTTTAAAATCTTTGCTGGCGGATGCCCATTTGGATATTTCGATGTTGAAAGATGTGAATGCAAAAAAATGGTAACGCCCGCTGGCAAGCGAGATGCTGTCACTCACCTTCGAACAAATTTTATGGTGAGTGAGCGGCGGGCGTGTTTAATGCTTAACGTGGAACGATCTTTAATCCGGTACCAATCCGTACGACCCAATGATGCGGTATTACGCAGCAGATTACGCGAATTATCGCATTTACGTAAACGCTTTGGCTATCGCCGTCTGCATATTTTATTGGCACGTGAGGGTTATCACCTTAACCATAAGAAGCTTCGGCGTTTGTATAAAGAAGAAGGTTTGGCAGTTCGCAAACGGAATGGTCGCAAGCGTGCTATTGGCACAAGATCACCGATTGCAGTGCCTTCTAAGGTCAACGAACGCTGGTCGCTTGATTTTGTCAGTGATAGTTTTATGGATGGCAGGCGTTTTAGAATGTTATGTGTTGTTGATGATAGCAGCCGAGAATGTTTGGCACTGGTGGCTGATACATCGATCGGTGGTCATCGTTTGTCCCATGAGTTAGATAACATAATAGCAATACGTGGCAAGCCAGATACAATAGTCAGCGATAACGGCACGGAAATGACATCAAATGCCCTACTAAAATGGCAAGGCGACATGGGCATCAATTGGCATTACATCGCACCAGGCAAGCCGATGCAAAACGGGTTTGTGGAAAGCTTCAATGGTAAATTACGTGATGAATGTTTAAATGAAACACTGTTTGAAGACCTTCATCATGTTCGTAAGATATTAGCAGATTGGCGCGATGATTATAATCATGTAAGGCCGCACTCAGCCTTGGATGGGCAAAGCCCAATACAAGCTTTGCAAAATAAAAACGACCAACCATTATGGGGGCATGCCCCCATAATGGTTGCAAATGATCAAATAATTGATAAAAACTTAACTAAAGGACTCTACGGCTAACTGGTACAAAGTTGGGGCGCAGGTCAGGGTATATATTCCTTCTGGGCTATATATATGTCGCATTTCTATAACTCACTAAACATTTGGCAGGAAATGATGAAAAAAAGGCAAAATATTTCTTCTTAAAGGATTCTTCATCAAGGAGTTTAAATATATACAACCTAGTTTCAGTTAAAAACTTCATGTCTAAAATTTCGTTAGTGAATTTTTTAAAATAATCGATAGAGCCTAATAAAAAATATATTGTAGAGTCAATCTTATGGTCACTTTGTAACACATCAATTCCAAGGTCAGCGTAAATCGAGTTTATGGCTTTTAAAATAAATTCCGATTTATTGTTTTTTACTGTTTCCTCCTCGTATCCTATGTAAACCTTAATTTTTTTCTTTTCCCAACGATCAAAAGTAGCGAGTTCACTTATTTTTCTGCATTGATCAATTGGGGTCCCACATGCAAATACAGCCAATGTAAAAGAATCTAAAATAGCTTTATTGGACATCAAATCTGTATAATCAATGGGCTCCTTAGGGCCGCGCCTCGGGCCATCGATAATTAGACCGTTATTATCAACAGTATATTTATCTAAGGTTTTTTGTGATGGATTATCCATGAAATATGGATGTGTAAGCTTGAAATTCCATTCTTTAGCATCAGCAGCTTTGGTTATTATTAATGATGTAAAAACAGATAAGCAAAATATATATAAGAATAGTAATGAGAAATATCTAAAATTATACATAAGCAAATATTAACCTTTTAAGGTTCTATACCAAACATTTAAATTGCTAAAAATTTATATATTAGATCAAAGCCAACCTGCCATTAAAGTGTTTTTTCTATTTTATTAATACATTACCTTTATAAAAACAACTTACAAGGAAAAATCATTATTCTCTAATGAAACACCAAATCAAACATTCATATTAAACCTAAATAATCATCCAAAATGTATGGTGAACCACATGGAATAAACTCTTACATACCAAAGCCTAAATCTTTACTTTTCTTTTTCTTAATTAATGGCTTAGATTTTGGTTCTTTGACTAGCGGTTTTACCTCTAATTCCTCAACTGTAGGCTTAACTTCTAACTCCGTGGCTATTATTGGCTTTGGCTCTAGTTTTTTACCCTGCAATTTTGCTAGATAATCATTACCTAGCTTCTTAAATTGTTGAGAATGGTATTTTGCTTAGAATTATCATCATTTTCAATCATTTTTAATTTCCTTCAAATATAAGTAATACCAGATCGAAACACTGATAAATTGCAAACAAATTAAAGAGGAAAATATAGCCGTAAACTCTTCGGTAATATCCCCATTTATAATGGGCGTTATAAGTAGGACTTTATTGTTTAATTAACTATGGGCATGCTTAATAGTTAATTTTTGATTTGCTGTTATACCAGCAAGTGCCATGTTAGGTCTTTCATTATTGTAACTCCAGAGCCATTTTGTTGTGGCAATTTGAACATCTTCAATCTCCTTAAAAATATATTGGTTTAATAAATCATAACGGACAGTTCTGTTGAAGCGCTCCACATAAGCATTTTGTTGCGGATTGCCTGGTTGGATAAATTTTAATTGAATATTATGTTTTTTGGACCATGATTTTAACCTATCGCTGATATATTCAGGGCCATTGTCGCATCTGATCAAGAGCGCGAATAACCCGCAAACTGGGTAACGATATATCAACATCTATCGCTAATGCTTCGCGATTAAAGTCATCAATAACATTGATTATCAATGACATTAAAAGTTCGATAACTACGCCCATCTGATAATTGATCATGCATAAAATCCATCGACCATGTTTTATTGCGACCATGTTTTATTGCGACCATGTTTTATTGATTGACCTCGGCATCTGTAATGGTTCGGGCTTTTTACGTTTAAGCCGTTTTTTGGGCTTTATACGCAGGTTTAACTCTAACTCACGATAGATTCTGTAAATCCGTTTATGGTTCCATTTAAAACCCCAGCTACGATGACCTTCTGTGATCGCCAGCAACCAATCGGCGATAATGTCATTTTCATTGCCGAGCTTTGGTTGATAGCGATAACATGTTTCGCTAATATTAAAAATATAACAAGCCTGTCGAATATTTAACCGTTTCTTTAAAACAAAACTATGTGCCATTCTCTTTCGATGGAATGGCCTTACCAGTTTTTTGACCCTTACCAGTTTTTAACATGGCTTCCTTGATAACATCATTTTGTAACTGAACATCAGCATACATCTTTTTTAAACATGTATTTTCAGCCTCAAGATCTTTCATTCTCGTCATCATTGATGCGTCCATGCCACCGAATTTAGAACGCCATCTGTAAAATGAAGCGCTGCTCATGCCATGTTCCCGACAAAGGGCTAACACAGGCGTTCCAGCTTCTGCTTGTTTCAAAATATTAATAATTTGGCTGTCTCGTGTAACGTGAATTCTTCATGTAAAATCTCCTGATTTAAATTACGAGAAAATTCTACTTATAAAAACTATTATTTTTTGGGGGTATTACCCGACGACGTCTTTGTATCGTAAAAAATATACGATCACGCGAAGCGCGGCTCAGTGCAACGATAAAAATATACTTTCTATATTGACTTTAAATAACCTTATGATAGTATTTGCGAATGATTATTAATATTAACAAGCAATATTAATGGATGTTATGATGTATATTTGCCTATGTAATGCTATCAGCGATAAAAATATTAAGAAAGCCGTGGATAACGGTGCAAAAACAGTGGCTTGTGTCTATAAAGCCAATGATTGTAAAATGCAATGCGGTAAATGTGCATGCCAAATAAAAGATATTTTATTGGACAAAATTAATAAAAAGTCGTATCAAATGGTCAGTTTATAAAATTATGGAGTGGGGAAAATGCAAGGCGACAAAATAGTTATTGCCAAGTTAAACATAGTATTAGGCAATAAGCTTATATCAATTAATCAAAAATTTTTACATTCAAGAATGTTAAATGATTGGGGTTTTGATGCTTTAGGCAAGGCCGAATATAAAAAATCAATCGATGATATGAAACAAGCAGATAAAATAATAACTAGAATATTATTTTTGCAAGGACTGCCAAATTTACAAAATTTAGGCACATTACGCATCGGCGAAAATGCTCCTGAAATAATCCAATGCGAAATTTATTTCTCCAATAGACAATTAAAAGGCCTACGCGAGGCAATAGATGTTTGTGAGACCCAAGCTGACTTTGTTTCACGCCAATTATTGGATCAAATACTGGACGATGAAGAAGAATTTTTCGACTGGTTAGAAATTCAACGAGGATTAATTAACAAAACTGGTCAAAAAAACTATCTACAATCACAAATATAAATTATAAATATAACAATAATATGAAGGAGTTAACCTTATGAAGGGTAATAAAAAAGTAATCGATATATTGAACGGCCTGCTTACCCATGAGATGAGCGCAGCCGATCAATATTTCATCCATTCGCGCATGTATCAAGATTGGGGTTTAAATGAATTATTCACCCGCCTTAAGCACGAACAGGAAGAAGAGCTTGAACATGCCTCGCGATTAATAGAACGAATTTTATTTTTAGAAGGCTTGCCAGATATTTCAAAAAGAGACGCATTAAAAATTGGTAATGACCTGCCAAGCATGATTAAAAATGATTTAGAATATGAAATGCTTGTGGGTGCAGCCCTGCGTGAAGCGATTATCATTTGTGAAAATGAACAAGATTATATTTCGCGACAAATTTTGGTTGATTTATTAAAAGATACTGAAGAAGACCATACATATTGGTTGGAAAAACAGTTAGGCTTGATCGAAAAAATAGGCTTGCAAAATTATATTCAATCGCAGGTTTAATTTTTTATATTTACGCCTAACGGCGGTGAATAGTCGCCATTGTTTATTTTATATTTTTACGCAAACGCGTCGTCGCGTTTGCGTAATAGGAAAAGAGCAAACCACGAGTGGTTTAAGCCA
>JARFVT010000007.1:0-1361 GCA_036677425.1 Alphaproteobacteria bacterium
CAGGTGTTATACCACCAAGTGCCATGTTAGGTCTTTCATTATTGTAAGTCCAGAGCCATTTTGTTGCGGATTGCCTGGTTGGATAAATTTTAATTGAATATTATGTTTTTTGGACCATGATTTTAACCTATCGCTGATATATTCAGGCCCATTATCGCATCTGATTGCCTGTGGCTTGCCACGCCATTCAATAACCTGATCAAGGGCGCAAATAACCCGCAAACTGGGTAACGATATATCAACATCTATCGCTAATGCTTCACGATTAAAATCACAATAACATTGATCATCAATGACATTAAAAGTTCGATAGCTGCGGCCATCTGATAATTGATCATGCATAAAATCCATCGACCATGTTTTGTTAATAGATGTTGGCACTAGCAACGGTTCGGGCTTCTCACGTTTAAGCTGTTTATTGGGTTTTATACGTAAATTTAGCTCTAACTCACGATAAATTCTGTAAACTCGTTTATGGTTCCATTTTAAAGCCCTTTACATTACGTAAATACAGATAACAAAGTTTTAAAGCCCCAGTTACGATGAGTGTCCTGTGATCGCCAGCAACCAATCGGCGATAATATCATTTTCATTGCTGAACTTTGGCTGATAGCGATAACAAGTTTCGCTAATATTAAAAATATAACAAGCCTGTCGAATATTTAACCGTTTCTTTAAAATAAAACTCTGTGCCATTCTCTTTCGATGGAATGGCCTTACCAGTTTTTAACATGGCTTCCTTGATAACATCATTTTGTAACTGAACATCTGCATACATCTTTTTTAAACGTGTATTTTCAGCCTCAAGCTCTTTCATTCTCGTCATCATTGATGCGTCCATGCCGCCATATTTAGAACGCCATTTATAAAATGAAGCACTGCTCATGCCATGTTCCCGACAAAGGGCTGACACAGGCGTTCCTGCTTCTGCTTGTTTCAAAATATTAATAATTTGGCTGTCTCGTGTAACGTGAATTCTTCATGTAAAATCTCCTGTTTTAAATTACGAGAAAATTCTACTTATAAAAACTATTATTTTTAGGGAGCATTACCCATTTTCATTGGCATTATTAAAAGGCGCACTTAATTATAAATTATTTTTAGGCTGCTTAAGCGAGATTGCAAATACTACAGGCATGAATTTATTCGTTATAATGGCATGCACGCCGGGCCTTCGATTGCAAACAATTAGCAGGGGTGTCATATCATTTTTATTTGCCGATGTTGCACGTTTGGCATTGCTTATATTATTTCCCGCGCTTTCCTTATGGTTACCGTCAATCTTAATGGATTAAGGGGCAGTTATTATAAGCAAAATAATTTAAAAAGACTAATATAAAGAATTTATCGAATGGCTATAA
>JARFVT010000009.1:0-35231 GCA_036677425.1 Alphaproteobacteria bacterium
GTTGGTGTAGCGCGCCATATGGTTTTACATAGCCCGCCACATGGTTTTTCATAAAATATTTTTCGTAAATAATCTCATTTGCTGCAATTATAGCAAATATTGACATATTATTTATATATAGATACGATTTTGGTATGATTAATAAAGGAAGTCGTAATGTCTGAGCTTATCAACTGTCCATCATGTGATAATCCAACTTCTATTAATGCGATCGCTTGTCCTAACTGCGGCGACCCTGTTAGTGAGGACTGGATTAAACAAAAATCTAAGGTCAAAACTAAGCTTACTAAAAAACATGTTCTATTAATAATTATTATTTTTGCGGTGATATTTTCTTTTTTTCTCAGCACTCTTGATAGACCAACAGCGACTGAAAAAGCCGAAAAAACAGCACAAAATAAAATAAAAGGTTTTCATTGTTTAAACGAATGGAGCGGCGCTCACCCTGATGTTGTTAAAAATGTTGAATATCAAATGAAAGACCCAGATAGCTTTGAACATATAGAAACAAAAATCACGCCTGTCGATAAATCTGGCTCACATCAATTATACATGAAATACCGCGCCAAAAACAGCTTTGGCGGCATGGTGATTGGTTTGGCAACAGCCACAATAACAAATAGCGATTGTTCTGCAATTATCCTCAGCATCGAGTAATTCAATTCATAATAATTAATTCACTTGCCTTGGTTTGTTTGCCGACAGAAATAGAATAATTAAGTTCAACTTTATCCATATCAAAGGCCTTAAATATTGCCCTGATTTCTGGCTTATCATTGATACTTAAAATGAAGCGTCCTTTAATGTTTTCTAATATATTGGCAAGCTTTTCAAAATCTGATCGCTTGAATAAACCTTTGCCATAATCATTTTCATTACCAAAATAAGGTGGATCTAAATAAAATAAAGTTTTAACCCGATCATAGCGTGGAATAAATTTTTCATATGACAAGCATTCAATAATGACACCCGCCATGCGACCATGCAAATCATCCAACATTGAACCAAGTTTAGTTATATCAAATCGCCCACCATAGCCAACTGAGACTCCAAAATTATTGCACGCAACTTTACCACCAAATGCTGTCCTTTGCATATATAAAAATCGCGCAGCCCTTTCTAGGTCAGTCAAAACAGATACTGGCGTTGCAACTAATCGTTCGAAATGAGTGCGACAAGTTATTTGATATCGCATCATTTCCATAAATGGCACATAATGTCGTTGCAAAATCCGATAAAATATTGCCAATTCAGAATTAAAATCGTTTATTACCTCTGATTTTGGACGTTGATTACGTCGAAGGAACACACCGCCCATGCCAACGAACGCCTCGGCATAAGTATCATGCTCAATATCATTAATTATTGCTATTATTCGCTTTGCCAATTTTGACTTCCCACCGATATAAGGTGCTACTGGTTTTATTGGTTCTATATAATTTATACTGTTAAATGTTGACATTCTACAAGAATCTTTTCTTTAATAGCCCTGTCGGTTGATCGACGAACGGGGCAGTTTTTACTGTGAATGTGCAATCCATTCGGCTTGAGATGTTGGTGCATCTCAACCCCCGTTTATTTAAAATAAACAAGGTATTTCTTTAATAATCTATGTAACTATCGCATCAATATTAGTTGTAAAACCTGAATTAGACAGTGAATGTTTAACCGATTTGACCACCCATTTACCATTTATTTCATCATGTAAATCATCGATAACAATATTTCCTTCCGCATGAATATTAGGCCAGCCATTTGCCAAGCCTAATGATAAAGTTGATTTACCACGCTTAAATTGATCAAGCTTACCCACTGCCGCCAGCCGTGCCGTTTCGGCATTGGAAAATCTTTTTTTAATGGTAAAAGAAGGCTCAATAGCCCCAGCCGTTATTATTGTCTCAACGGCTTTTTCCTTGTCATACCATTTGGCGATTACACTTAAGAAATTACTGCGTTCACCAATTTGACATTGAAAGTCTTTTAAATTTTGTTTTTTAATATTGATCGCTGGTAAATTATCACCCGATATATTTTTACCACGGCCTTTTTCAATTAAAATCAGGCTATCAGCCGCAATTTTAAATGTATAATTCAATTCTTTGGTGATTCTAGTTAAAAAATGTAAATCAGATTCATCGCGCTGGTCTAAATGATTAAATAAAACATCACCCGCAGCTTTTGATATTTTAGGGGAAAGATGATGTTCATTTGCAATGGTTTTAATAATATCAGCAAGGCTAGATGATGGCCATGATCTGGTTTTTTTGCGATTTTAATTGTTGCTTCATATCAGCCGCATGAGCAGTGATTCTTATTTTATTGGGAAAACCAATAATATCGATATTAACTACATTAAATAACCCCATAAAGGTTAAACCAACCGCAATATCTGTATAACCCATATATATTAATAGCTTTGCCCCTGTTTTGGGCAAGGATAGTTGATTATCAGGATCAGCAATTAAAATTTCAACCCGGTCGCTGGTAAAACCATCATAATCACTAATATCCAAACTTAATAACCGCGATTTAATTAGCTTTGTTATATCTTTATCATTAGCAATAATTTTAAAATCTGGTGTCATTATACTAATCCCAAAGATTGATTTTTTGTTTAGATATTTTCACCGCTGCATCTGGTAAATTAATTAAATAACCAGCTGTCAAAATAGGCGATCTATCACAAAGGCCTAAATTCATATCAAAAACCGCCTCAACCATATCAAGATTGCCATAATAACGATAACAAATCGCATCGATGATATCGCCGTCCTTACAACGATATTTAATCATAATAATATCTCCAAATCATCATCACCATATTCCATAAGCCGCATGGAAAAATCGATTTTTTGTGGTATGCCATATTGATTAAGCTTTGTATGATTTTCGGTTATTTCTAAAATACAAAATTTACCTAAATTATCACCAAATTGACTTATTAATAATAATGGTTTGCCGCGTGATGCCTCGTTACGCATTGCATTGATTTGTCCTAAACCACCTTTAAAATATGGGAAAATAACCCTGATAAATTAATTATATCCGATCCACTACCGATAAATTGCGCTATTGGCTTTGCACCAACGCGATCGAGGCTTTGCCATCGATAATTCGATTTGCGCTCAAGCGTTTGATAGGCAGCCCGCTCTAATGAAAAGCTATAGCTACCAAGCTGCATCATAACAATGTTATCAGTCATATAATGCCCCATTTTGCTGTATTGTTATTTGCCGCGATATTTCTTTGGCTAAGTTATTTGCATCTTGTCCGGGTTGTTGATTAATTGTTATCATATTATTATTGGTTTGATTGATTTGCGCCGCTGGCACCATTGGTGGTTTTGATAAATTATTTAATACATCTGGTGATGGAGCATCTGAAACCGACGTTAATGCCGCACCCGCAGCAATAGTATTTTTATTATCAGATATAGCATTTGATGAATCATCTAAAACAGGCGGTACTGGTAAAATAACGACGGGATCTAATGCCACACCAGCAGCAATAGCATTTCTATTACCAGATATAGCATTTGATGAACCATCTAAAACAGGCGGCACTGGTAAAATAACCACGGACGCTAATGCCACACCAGCGGCAATAGCATTTTTGCCCCCTGATATAGCCTTGGATGGATTTTCTTTACCATTATTAACTGGTGTTTCCTCATCATCACCAGTTAACCAATCCCACGCATCACCAACAGTTTTTGCCGCTGTTTCTACCGATGATATGATGCCGCCCATAACCACATCCCAATTTTTATATAAAGTCCAAATAGCAACAGAAACAGCAGCTATACCTACAATCAATAAACCAATAGGGTTTGCCATCATTGCAACATTCCATGCCCATTGCGCCGCAGTAACAATTGCAATACCTGCACCAAAAGTTATCATTCCCGCCGCAATAGACCCGATAATTTGCCCTATCACAGGATATTCTTCCATTGCCGTACCAGCCCAGCCAGTTAGCTCGATTAACGGTTCAAGCACGGCACTAACCGCTGGTAATAATGTTGCACCAAATGTTGTTCCTAATTGCCCAACATTTTTATTAAATCTTGCAATTTTACCCGGTGCGGAATCTAAAAACTTCTCATATGCTTTATCAACGACACCAGCTGATTGATCACGAACCGCAATAAACCCTGCGTTTAACTTTTCCATATCGCTAATAAGCAAAGCAACCGCACCACCTTCATCGCCAAACATTTCTTGAATTGCGGCGGCTTTTTTATCGGGGTCGTCAAAAACTTCCATTGCAACGCTTAAATTATTCAATGTGGCAATCATATCCAACTGACCATTAGAATTTCTAACCAAATCAAAACCAAGGGCTTCTGATGCTTTGCCCATTTGCCTTAAGATTGCATTCATCGCAGTGCCAGCGGAACTTCCCATTATCATAGAGCTATTTAATTGCCCTAAAACCGCCGCTGTTTGATCAAGCGGCACATTATATTTTATCGCAGCCTTAGCACCTTCTTTAAAACTTTCGCCTAATTGACCAAAATCCCTAATTTGATATTTTAATTGCGTCTTGGTCAAAATATCACCAATTTTTTGCAATTTATCTTTGGTGCTGCCATCTAATGATTTACCAAAATTATTGTAAATACCGCCAATTATTTCACCAACAGCTTCGGCTTGGCCGTTGGTAACTTTTGCAACTTTTGCCGTAACCTCTGACCCGATCATCGCCGCCAAAGAATCAAGGCCCGCTGAATTAAGCGCATATTGAATATCCAAAATTTCAATTTCGCTCGCAAGCGAATTTCTTGCATAAGAACTCGCATGTTTAGATGCTTTTTCGACCGCCGCTTCGGTGTCCTTTGCGTTAATAACTGTGCTTAACCTAATTTTGGCTTCGGCGAGTTTTGATGCCCCGCCAACCATCTTACCCAACCCCCAAACCGCACCAACCGCGCCCAGCATCTGCCCACGTAAAGAACCCATTTTACTGGCTGCACGCCTACGGCCATCGATTGCCTTTTCTTGTCGTAAAATTCGTTTATTCTGGCGCATTAATTTATCTTGGGTTTTACCGATTGATATAATTTCAAAGCCATAACCCTTAGCCGCAGATTTTGCCGATTTATAACGTTTTTCAACTTCGGCAATACCCGCGTCAAGCCGCTTACTGCTGCGACCTAAAGACGTTTGCTTTGCCCGCAATGATGACAATTGATTGCGATATTTTATAACCGATTTTGTTGTCTCCATCTTGCGATTGTTTTTTTCTAATGCCGCGCCTAATTTTGATACTTTTTGCTCTGCACTATCAAATGTGCTAAAGTATTTTTTACCAAGGGTGGCGCCAATGATAATTGAAACTGCAAGGGCTGTTTTCGACATGAAATATTATCCTTATTATCTTTTTTTAATGCTGTTATGGTTATTTATTTTTGCAATCATGTTATTTTCAATTGATGGTAATATTTTTGGCATTGCCGCTGGTACTTTAATCGTTGCTTTTATTATATTCATACCACTGGTTTTTATCGCAGCCATGATCGGCAAATCCACTTATTTTATTAAAGATATCATTGCCGATCTTTTTGATATTCATTTGAAATCTTGATCCATTCGATTAATTCGGCGCAACTAAAATTTAACATTTCTGATAATGGCCAGCCGGTATTTGTTGATAAAATCAAACAGCCACGCATTGCATCAGATTTTGTTAGGACAAAAAATCTGAATATACCACTTGCTATGCCGAATAATCAGATAAAAATAATTGATGGTTCAATTAAACTTCAACCTCGCACAGGCTTGCAAAAAGAATTATTTCTTTTTCGGCGGGTGTGCCACCAGCTTTATCAGCTGATAGCGAATGATGTACACGCGGCGGCAACATCTTTAATTTTGTAATATCAACACCATTATATTTAATCTTATTTTTTAATTTAATCTCGGTTGTCGCTTCAGGCATAATTATTTCCTATCAATTTATTTTTATAACAAGTTAAAGACCAAGTGCAGACCTAGTTAAAGACAACATATCTTTGCCATTAATTTCCAAAATCATATTAACCGCGTCGATATTAATAACTACATTGCTACCAATTGTTAATTTTAATGCCCGCGCGGTGAAACTATATTTACTTTGCGCATCGCCGCCCGGTTTCCATGATCCCGCATCAATTTCTTTTAATAACCCACGCATTTCATAAATCACCGCTTCGGTTTGATCGCCATAACCTTGCGCCCCACGAATGGTGAATGCTAAATCTGGTTTGCCAAAATTTGCATGCAAAATGCTTGATGTTTCTTTAACGCTAAAAGAAAATTCCATTTTTTCAACTTCGGGCATTGCTAAATCAATTGGTGTCACCATCCCACCCGCTATGAATTCTTCAACTTTAAGGACAAGTTTTGGCGGTGTGCCTTCCGTTATTTTGCCCGCAAAACCCTGTCCATCGACAAAGGCCGTAAATTTATTTAAAGTTTTTGGTAAATCAACCATTTTTAATTCCTATCTAATTTCAAATATTTGTTAAAATATTGATTATGCCGCGATTAATTTATCCATCAATTCACTATAATAACCATTATTGCGATATGCCCTATATGTTAATCGCTCCATTGGCGCGGGTGGCTCTATATCAAAATCAAAATAAATTTGACCAGATTCCAAGCTTGATTGCGTGTTTAATTCTTTATCTAACCAACAAGACCCGCCAATTATTGCGCCTCTGGCTTTTAGGCTATTTAAATAATCTTGGACACTACCCTCAATATCGCGCAATAATTGCTCTGAAAATGGCCTATCAACCGCCCATAAAAAGGCTTTTTCAACCGATTCATAAATCATATCGGCGGTGCGCCTAACCGATAGAAATGCCCATTTAGGATCGCTTGATGTGGTGCGATTGCCCCATAATCGATAACCAGATTGATTAACAACCACAGCAATTTTATTTTCATTTAAATAATTTGCCTGACTATTAACATCTGACATATTAAAATTAATTGGTCGGCTTGTGCCACCAATGCCAAAAATTTCTTTATTTGACGGCGACCACCAAAAACCTTTTGTTGCATCAGTCCGCGCAATAACCCCCGCCACCCGCGCCGCTGCGGGTCTATTTTCAAAGCTATTTGTTATGACATTCCAAACTTTCACGCCGCCTTCGACAATATAAACTCGATCGCTGCCAAAATCATTGGCATAGGCAACCGCATCAACATCGTTAGTACCTGGTCCATCTGCCACAATCCATCCACGTAATTTTGGTGCAATGGTTTCTAATTCTGCCATCACAGGGTTTTTTAGGCCATTAAAGCGTTGAGACGTATAACCTGGCGCAATTAATATTCTTGGCGTAACACCAAATAAAGATTGGGCATCCATAAAGGCATGAATCCCAGTACCCGCCGTTACATCACCGACTATATTGCTTATGGTGGCTGTAATATCAGAACCATTTGCAACGCGCACAATAATAACCATTGCCCTGCCTGATCATAAATATCATCCATTGCATCTTTTAATGTGCCAAGCCCTTTGCCTGTGACATCAAGCTTACCCGCTAATCTTGGTTGATTAACCAAAAGAACAGGCTGATTTAATGGAAAGACATTTGGATCAGCATCTGGCGCTGTGCCGATTAGACCAATAACGGCTGATTTAACAGTTTTAATTGGCCTTGTGCCGCTATCAATTTGAATAACTTCCACGCCGTGTAAAAAATCTGTTGTCATAAGTTATCTCCTTTTTTAATAATTTTTTAAATGATATTTTATTTTTGCATTTGAAAAGCCAGAACCATTTTTGCCATAAGCTTCTCGTTCGCATTTAAGGCGATATTTATTTGAAAATGGATATCGCAAAATATGAAAACCAAATGTCCGATAAAACTGTTTTATATGGATTAATTCATGCTTATGTAATTTTTCGTCATCGCGGTATTTTTCCCATATTACCGCAAAAACGCCATAGGCCTTACCTACCCATATTCCCATTTTCTTTTTTGTGTAAAAAATCGGCACAGGTAAAAATCGCCAAATAAAATATATTTTAAAATCTATTTTCATGGCTTTTCCTTAATTTTCGGATTATCGGTTTTGACCTTGGCGATATGGTCTTGCCATATATTTGTGCCATTGATTTTATCGTCATAAATCATGCCCAGTTGATGTGATATATCGCCATATTGTTGCTGTCTTTTTTCGCAAGATATTTTGTGCCAATTCATCAGCAGAAATTGGAATGGTTTTATAAATCGGACTTATTTTTTTAAGTGATATTTTAGTCGATATTTCCAAACGCTGAGTTTCAAAATCATATTCTGGTGCAGGCTTTTCTTTTACTTTCACCCATTTTTGTTTTTTTGCGTCGGCTAAAATCGGTGGCTTTTCACCATCAAAATCATGTTCTTCAAGTTTTGTTAGATTTTTAAGATCAGTAGTATCAATTAAATAATGTGTCATTTTACTCTCAATTATTAGTATGTGTTTAGCAGGATAAGATAGCCGTTTGACGTATGAAAATAACAATATTTTCCATCCAACGAAAATTTTATAAAGCTTCTAACGCTGCCGCTGCCTGGATGATAAGATGCACCCCCACTGCCATATCCGCGACTAATAAGACTCCTCAACTCTATGCCGCCATATACTGGACCAATAGTTCTAATATCATGCGCTACTTTAAGTTTTGCCATTGCCATAAAAAAATCTTTTATAAAAAAAATTGATTTGCCATCTGGAGATAAAAATATGCCGCCAGCTAAAAGGTAGCGAGCATTGCCATCTATTGCTGTCCCTGTGTCCGCGTCTCGATATCCGCGCCCATGTAAGAATTCCATTGTATCAACCGCCCACGGGGTTTGAAGAACAAATTGCTTTAATATACATACATCTCCGTAACGACCAATTTTTTTGCGAGTGTAAAAAATTTTGCCATTCCATGAAAACCCGATAACCTCCGTATAAGCTGGTAATAACGTAGATTTTTTAAAAACCGCCGTCGAAATATCCCACGCCCTATTACAATAATATTGTACAATAGAAGAGTGTATCGACGCGTAAGTTAAATACAGAAAATGTCCTGTCGTATCAAAAAAACAATTATTAGAGCCGGTGGCTTTAGGCTTAAAACCGAACTTTGGCGCATTTAACAAAGTTCTTATATTCATGTGTTTTTGAAATGACCAGGGGTTTGTTACTGGTGTAGTCATTATATTTTTGTTAGATATTATTTTCATATCCTGAATTATTTGCAGCCCGTTATTGGGTATATACGACCAGTTGGTGGTTGCTCCCGTGGTAGCGATAGAATTAAATTTAAATCTAAGTGGGTTTAACTGACGAGTCCAAGGACCATCATAAAAATCCGCACCTACATCACCCGAACCAAATCCTGTTAAATTATTTACTGTTAACATTTTAATTATCCGTTGGTTTTTTGGTGGTATAGGTCAAATTTAGGCCAATTAATTTTGCATCGACGGGTATTGTGTCGCCCGAATCTGAAACATCGCGGTAAATCTGAAAAAATGCCAATTTATTTGCCCCCGCATCTTTGATGATTAAATCACCCGATATAGCCGATATTATCAGGTCGTTTTTTGTTGCTGTGGGGTTGCTGGTCAAGCTAGTTTCCACGCCAAATGATTTTATAAAGCTGTCGGCCTTGCCAATTGAACAAGCGGCAATTTTGAATGTCGCACCATTGGTGATGGTCAAATGATCGCATAGCCAATAAAGCTGGAATTGCACCGCGCCCGCATTCCAAGATTTAGGCATGGCGATGGAAAATTGTGCGGCATTCCACAAACTGCCCGAAAAATCCAATGTGTTTATATTTCTACCCTCATTTGCCAGATGGGTTAATTTTAATTTTGCACCGTTATTTTTGGTGGCTAACATTGCCCCCGCTGGCATATAAATTGAATGCTTGCCAATCATGCTATCCGCCAATTTAATATTTGTTATGCTGCCATCAGCATATTTTGAAGTTGTTATAGAGCCATCGGCAAATTTTGAACTGGTGATAGATCCATCTTCTAAGCTTAAATTTACATTTGAAATTGCCGCCGCAATTGCCGCCGTGATTTTTTTATCTAACAAACCAGCCGATATATTTATTTTTTCTTCAACAAATTTACGGCTGGCTAATACGATTGATGGATCGATTGTTAAGGTAACTTTATCATTATTACCGACATCAAGCATTATTTTAAAATGCGTATCACCGACCGCGCCCGTGGCAATATCTGGCTTATATGTCGGTGGTGATTTCGCAATTGCCAATAAAATATTATTATTATCAAACAAACCAATTTCACGAACCGTAAATCCACCAATATTTGACGGCAAAATTAAATCAAAAATCACCAAACTTGAATTATTATCATCGATAGATATTTCATTTATATTTGCACGAAAAACTTCTCCCTTTAAACTAGTTTGGTTAGATAAAGGGGTATAAACCGCGTTATCAATGCCTGACCCAACCGCAAATTTGGTAAAGGATATATTTTCACCACCGTTAAATGCACCTGCTAATTTAGCAATTCCCGCATCGGTTAAAATTGTAAAATATTCTTGTGTCATAATTTATCCTTATTATTTAGGCGAAATTGTAATTTGTTCAAAATGCTGGGTCGCCATCGCGAAAACTGGCATGTGGTTTAAAATTTGTGGATTTAGATTTATCTTTGGAAAAATAGTAATGTTTTGGATATATTGCACCGCCATTGCAAAATTTGGCAGGCTGTTTGAAATTACCGTATTTAAATTTACCTTTGGAAAAATAGTTAGCTGTTGTGCCATCAAATGCCACATTGATATTTTTGGTATTGGGCTATTCATAATTTGAAAGGTTCGCAATTGATCTAAATGGGAGCGTGTGTTTTTCGCCATTTTAATGGTTGCCGCAATGGTTTTTATTTCGTTTTTATCGATCGCACGATCAACCAAATTTATATCGGCGTGAAATGTGAATGGACGACCGTCATATTCAAACCATTCGAGAATTTTTATGTCCATATCAATGGCTTTTAAGGCGTTTTTTAACGCACCAATTGTGCCTTTATGCTTATGAATTTTAATTGCCGATTTAACTACTTGGCGTTTTAACGCAACAGGCCATTTATCATTCCATATATCCACACTTCGTTGCCACGCCAAAAAAGGTAAAACGGATTCGGGACATTTATCTGGGTCGTGCAAATCGCGCAATGGAAAATCAATATTAATCGATTGCCATGCAATATCTGCTAATGCCATTTCAAGTTTTGATGAATTTGGCGGTAATAGATCACGCATCACTGACCACCTCATATGAAATATCGATATCAGTACAAAATGGTGCTTGTGATTTATTTGTAATAACATCTGTCCAGTTGATGATCTCTACTTTTTGAACTCCTGCGACGGATAATGCCGCATCGATGCCAGATGATGTTACAATCTCGCCAAGCATATGGCGGCTTGTTACAAAATTTTGTAAATCTTCATATGCCTTTGTTTTTACTAATTGCGCCGATGGGCCTTCATAAATATAAATTTTGGCTTTATTGGAAAAATTTAAATTATCACCAGCGATAACGCTGACACTTTCTGAAAGCGGCCTAATATCATCATCTTTTAAATGTTTTGTGACCGCATCGATTAACTTTTGATCGGCTATACCGTTATTTTCATGGGCTAAAATTGTTACTAAAATTTGACCGGGTTCTGGACTGTCGACACTTGAATGTTTAACTTTTGCGCCAAAGCCAGGTTTTTTATATTCATAAGTTACCACCAATTTACCAGCTTCAGGGCTTTCAACTTTAAATGTTTTTGGTGCAGCACCTGCGGATATAGTATGAAATAAATAACTACCGTCGCTTCCCGCCGTAGTTAACCCTTCTGGGGCTAATTGTCGCCTTAACCTAAACATATTATCATCTTCAAAAACCGCTTCAATTGGCGGGGTCGCATTGGGATCACCTTTTTTAATGATTTGACGCTCAATGTTAAAATCAGCCGATAAATGTGCCAAATCATTACCATTTGAAAATGCTAATAATAAGGATTTTGCCGCCGTATTAATTCTTGTACGTAAAATCATTTCCTCATAGGTCATTAATTCCAATAATTTTACGACTGGATCAGATTTGAACGCCGAGCCTTCATATTCAGGAATAAGTTCAAGAAACTTTTTTGATTTTGACGCAAATAATTCTTCATATGAAAAAACTTCAATAACTTCAGGCGCGGGAAGGTCTGTTAGATTAATTTTTGTCATATTTTAATCCCCTCCAACAATAAAATTTTGCTAGTTTCTTTATCGAAAACTTTTAAATCTATCAAAACGCCACCAGCTTCTAAATGCTGGGCATTTACTTTTAAAACGCTTAAACGCGGTTCCCATAAATCAATGGCATTTATCACCGCCGCATAAATATCAATTAAATTACCTTCATTGGTGGGCGCATCAATTTTTAATGGAATATCGCTACCATAATCGCGCAACATCAATCTGCTTGTCTTAAATGTTGACAATATATCGCCGACAGACTGGCTTAAATGCTCCATCCTAGATATATTTTGACCAGAATTACGCGACATATAGCTCATTTATTTTTCACCAGCTTTTGGTTGTTTGTTTTTTTGATCGTCAGATTTTTTTATTTTTTCATCTAATAAAAGATATTTTGCGCCTTGCGGAGTTAGGCTAATTTCATCATCTTTTTTATGTGGATAAAAATCTTTTAAAACGATGTATTTTTGAAAATTCTAACCTCTTTTATATAAATAATTATGGAATTTTAATCCAACCACGACACGTGATTGGATGCCCACAACTGGCGATATCGCCTAGTCAGCAAACTGGGATGCCGTTATTTATCATCCAACCACTGGCTGTTGCCATGACAGGGCTTGCATGTGGCGGTAATCCATGCGCTGCTACAGCATCACCAAGCAAAATAACGGGTTCGCTATCGACTTTAAAAAAACTTTGTCCACCAGCCAATTGCGTTCCACCAGCAGAATCTTTAGATTTAACGGCTATCGGATATGTCATGATGTATTAACCCCCAAGAAGTCTGGCGATGCGATAATCACACCATTATCAGTGATAGAAATGCATGAACGCCCACAGCGTAATTTTAATGAACCAAGGGTCGCTGCGTTAATTTCAAGTGATTTTGTCGCCACATCATGGCTAATTATCGTACCATCCTCGAATACGACACAATCAATATCTGGATGACCAGATGGGCTTGGCTGTTGATCTGAATATAATTCTGCCACAATAACCGCATTGGCTAAATCACCAGATGGCGCACATAAAACTACCTGTTGCCCAAGCCGCAATGGTCGCCAGCTTATGAAATTACGACCAATTTTTGCAGGCCATGCCAACCAATCGGTTATTGTATCACCAATTTTAATTTTCAGCTTTTTATTATTATAATCCGTATCTAAAATCACACCAATCGTGGTAATATTTTCAATGCGGCGTTCAAGCTCGCTCAATCGATAAGCTATATCTGAAAAATCACTCATTATTGCCACCAATAATATCATAATCATCAATATGGGCTGTGCCTATTTTGGGCGTAAAACCCACAAATACGCTTTTGGGTAACTTACCTTTTTCACCCGCATATTCATTTTCGCCAATACGTAGTTTTTGTTTGAATGATATAGCCCAAATTGCAATACCCGTTTTATCAACCTCTTTTGAAAATAGATTTTTGGCATTAGGTAAATTTGCGGGATGCACGCCAACGCGATCCATACCCCATTGATTATCAGCGATTATCAGCACCAATTCTTCAATCAACGAAATGGCGGCAATTTGGCGCGGCAATTTGGGTTGATCACTTGTAATAATAAAAACACCGATAGTTAATTCAACGTCAAATTCGCCCGTTTCAACCTCGGTCATATCATTAACTTGCAATATGGATATAAAGACGGCTGGTAATTTTCGTGAAAGCCGTTTTATTTCTGCCAGATCAAATCGTCCACCATGCGTTTCTATTGTCGCAACATTTGGCATTCTTGTTTTAAAAAATTTGACTATCTCACTTAAATAATCGTTAAACATTAGGCCATATCCCTTATTTCATTGGCGATAAAGGCTTCGACAACATCAATTAATTCTTTTTCATTATCAGCCGATAATCCTAAAAACGCTCTCGCTGGAATGTTAATTCCGACCTCATCGCCGCCAAATTGTTGGATCGCTGCATAAACAAGATTACTGCCAACCGACACTTTATTATCAGAAATATTCCAACCCAAACTATCGACAAGATCGCCATCGCCCTCAAGAAAACTATGCCCAGAATGTCTAGTTGCCGCATATTTATCTGACCAATCATCCCAAATGCTGCCATCTGGTGCGGCTTTTTCTTCCAAAATACGCCGTCTTGTTTGACTTTCAACGACTGCGCCAACAACCGCCAATAAATCATTAGGTGGCGATATCAGGCCAGCCATTTGGTTAATTGAATGGTTGAGCGATTTTAAGCCATCACTTTGAATTTGCACACCAGCCATAATCTATAACCCCTTTAAGCTGGCGCGATTGAACAACCGCGCAGGCCCATGATAAGCTATATTTTGATCTGCCACTTTATCGGTATCATCATCACTGTCTGAAAAACCAATAGATGCCAAACCCTTGGCGACATCGCGCAATAATGCAATCGCATCTTCATAACGTTGACGGCGTTCTTCGGTTAAACAACCCGTATCGCTTGATGCTTTATAAATTGCCATATCAATACAAATATTTTTAATCGCATCAGGCACCGCGATTAACGGCGTTTTATAACGCCCACCAAGCCGCATATCAATCTCACTGCTTGCAGATTTTAACGCTTGTAACAATGGGTCAGCCATATCACCACCAGCGACAAAATCATCGGGATAAAGCATTTCAATAATGCCTTTCCCATAAATTATATTTAAATCATCAAGTGATGCATAAGACATTATTTTGCCTTATTTTTTGTTGCAGCAATATCCGTAATGACAAGATTTTCTTCCGACGAAAGCCGTTCAACTTGTTCTTTTGTTAAATCATCAAAATCAACAATCAGGTCTTGTTCGCTAAATTCCAACCCCGCGCGGAAAAACTTTTTTAATCCGCGCTTCGTTTTAATGTTCTTTTTCATAAAATATTTGTCCATTCTATAAGTACCAAAATATTACTAAATTTAATCAAGCCAAGGCGAGACAATCACTTGTTTGACTGCTGATTTATGAATATTTGTAGCGCCAGATGCGGTGCGTTCGGCATCGATTAATTCCCTTGCCGCATCTTCAAGCGATGCGGGAACCAATAATGTATCTGCCTTGATATTTAATGGCCTGCCGCCATCTGTTTTAATCATTCGCATTGCGGTCTTAGCATCTGAAAAATTATTTTTATCAAGCGGGGCGTTACATTTATGCGCCATTTGCCAAAAACCAAAACCAACATTATTTCTAACGCGCACGCCGTAACGATATTCATCACTCATGAATACGCTTTCATCTTCATTTTTTGTCATTGCCGTTAATTCTGGCTTGGTGCGGCTTTGAAAGATAATTGGTTTTATCGAACGGCTACAGTCTAACAAATACCAAGCTGCGCCACTGCCCGCCGTAATATTTGAAATTGTCGAAGCTGTACCAGTGCCATCATTATTGGCATAAATTGGATGATCATTATCAAAGAAATATTGTCCGTCATAACAGGCAATGCTATCGGCAGCTTTTAAAAGACTAAAAACCAATTCATCAGGCTGCGCTTTACTTGCCCGACCCATTTCCGACATCATTGGCGAATAAATACCAATATTATCATCTTCAATGTCTTCGCGGCTGACCCCAACCGACATTTCAAACTTTTTATTAGTGATAGTATAGCCATGCGCTTTCATAGCTTTTATAACACGCTCGCCAATCCATTCGCGAAAACCGGGCATTTGCCCAAGCCAGCCATATATATTACTGGCGGCGGTTGAATTTATTGTAGTTGCGATTTTTTCAAAATCAGACGTGGTTTCACCTAATGCTGATTGAAAATCCTTTTTAAAGCCCGTGCTTAAGGCTTGCAAAAGTGCTGGTGTAATAACAGCCATTATTTTTTATCCTTTTCGTCTAAATCATGCCCAAGCTGTTTGGCAACCCAACGATCTTCGAGGGTTATCTCAGATTTATCATCTGGTTGTTTGGAATTTAACGATGTTTCATCGCCAATGCTTGGCGCAGATTTAATAAAATCAGAAAAATTATCTAACCCACCTGGTTGTTTGCATTGTTTTACATGATATTCTTTGGTCGCAGGTGTGATTTTACCGTCAACCAATGCCTGATCAATAACGCTGTTTATCGCAATATTCATACTAGTTTCATGGGCTGAATTTAATTCCACCAAGGTTTTTTCCGAAGTTTCTTTCAAGGCATCAAAATCTGCACGCGGTACAAATTTCTTTAAATCAGGGGTGGCGACACTATTAAGTGCAATGCTTTTTTCTTCCTTCAGGCTATTAATCGCGCTGGCGATTTGCCCAACACTTGCCCCTTCGTTCAAATCAAGGGCGGATGTTATCGCAGTTAAATCCATAATGGATTTCTCCTTTTTTGTTTCTGGTTGATGATTATTTAATGCGCTTAGATCTAAATTTGGTTTACCAACCAAGCCAATCGAACTAATGCCGATGATCGAGCTATCTGTTGATAATTTATAGGCTGGTGATGTGAAGCGATATTCTCTCGATGATACTGATTTTTCACCCTTTGGTGTCCAGTTAACTTCACCCCAAACGCTGCCATCTGGCTTTGCCGCCATTTTTTCTACCCATGCCGCCGCAGGTGCTTCAAATCCTTTTGGCGCAAGAATCTCACTAGCATGTTCAAAATCAACTATCAGCGGCTGACCGATTGAATTAAATGCGTTAACAATTTTTTCAGGATCACTATTATTATACTGACGGCCATCGCGACCTTTAATCGCGCCACCAGCTGGGATAATTTCAATCCAGCTAGGCACATTGCCATCTTGATTATTTAAGGATATAAAAATGTCTGTTATCATTCATCAATAATATCAGACGATAAAGACAGTTATCACCCGGAAGGAGTTCCTAGTGATAAAATTATCAATATATAAATAGGTGGAATAATCGTAATTAAGCTATAATATCTTAATGGTTTGACCATAGGGTATAATGATAAATAAAAATAGCCCATAGTTCAAAATAAAACCGTTTAATCGATTGTTTAAGGAATTTAAGCACGATTATCAAGGCAATCTAATATATAAGCCTGTGGCGTGATTTAAAAGCAAAAAGCTTTTTCTTGATTTTTTTATAAAAAAGATTTAAATTAATTTTAGTGACTGAGTCATATTTCGCATAGCGGCTTTATTTATGCCAGAGGGTGGGTTGTGTCCCTCCAGTTACTTTCTTAAAATATCTCCTTTATTCAATCTGTTCTGCCGATCATATTTACTTATTCGATGAAAAGTCGATAAAAACACTTCTTGTCGATTTTGTGTCTTTTTAATAACCGCCCGCCAATATTTTTGATCGCTATCCTGCATTTGAATAATTAAATTATTTTTATCCTGCTTTATCACCTCGCCATGATCTAGCATATTTTGTATCTTTAAATAATCATCAGGCTTTAAATCTTGATGCTTTTTTAAACCTTTTTTTGCCGTATATTGTGAAAATAACAATAACTGTGATTTGCTTGTTAATTCATCTTTTAATATCTTTGGCAATACCGCAATCGGAATTTGTCCTTTAAAATTACCCGCTTGCATTTCTTTAAATTTCCATGATGACAGTAAATCACGACTGGCAATTCGGGCTAAATTTACGGGCTGGCTTTCTAACTTGCCTGCCAAAAACCGATCAAGATTAATAAGCCGCGATTTACCGGGGTTGCTATTCCAGCCGGGGTCAATGCCTAATGGTATTTTTTCAATTTCTCCCGTGCGTTTATTTTGCCAATCGACCAATTTAATATCTGGCGCACCAGAACCAGTATAGCCACGTGATTTTGCCTCCACAGCACTGATTTGTCGCACGCGACATTTACAACCCCAACCATTTGGTGGCAAAAAATTATCCCAAAATTTATCATCAACTGGTAAAATTAAACCATTTAATTTTTGATGTTCTGGCCTATGATTTTCAGATGGCCCTAACTCGTAAATAAAAAAAGGCAATGCGCGTGCCGTGGCGTTCGCCCTTTGAAATTGTCCTGCGGCTCTGGCTGATCTGATATTGGCGCGGTAAATTACTTTTAATCGCCGTGGGCTACCAAGCTGTGCGGTTATTAAATCACCAGTTAATGGGTCAATCATATGGGCTTTACCCCACCAACCCTTTTTTTTCAAAATTGGCGTTATATTCTTTGCAAATTGGCTATATGGTATTCCATGATCAAGCGATAATTTCACCGCATCGCGTAAATCCGTTAAAATATCCATCTCCATTGCCTTGGCAACGGTAAAATTAAGGCCATGTTCATTTCGCCAAATATCACGATAATCAAAACTTGGCTTAAGGCCTTTATTGGCAAAAAATGATTTTACTGCCTCTGGTGGTTCTTTTTTGAATTGAAAATTTGCTTTAGGCGTTAATGCCATTATTTATCATCCAAGCTATAACCGCCTGCCTTCATCGTTGCAATGCCAAGCGATTTTATCAATTCTTCATTTGGCAAATCTATTTTTGTTAAGGCATTAAGAAATTCATCATAACTTTCTGCATTACTGGCTATTTGATTAATATTATCGCGCCAAGGGGTTAATATTTTTTGCCAATCTTTTAATGCTTCTGCCTCTATCTCATCTTCTATATCGCCAATATTAACGTCAAAATTCTGACGATTAAGGGATTTTTTGCCTGTTATATCAATCTCATTTGCTGGTTTTGCCGTTACCGATAAGATATCATCGCCATCTTTTGGTTCGCTTAAACCAAGCTTGGCGCGAACTTCGCTTTCTTTAACCCGCAAACCAAATGGCACAAGTTCCTTTAGGCCAGAAATCAATGCTGCCGTATCTTCTGGTTCTAAAACTGGTGTTTTATAAATGGGATAATTTTCTTGAACACCATAATTTATATCAACGAATATTTTGATTAAATCACGATTTATGGTTAAATCAAGTTGTCTGCAATCTGAACGTAAAATATCACGCCTAACATCCGATTGCGCCGTATCATTGCCAAGCTTACCCGGTGTGCCTTCAACCGTTGCCGTTTGCCCTAATATGGCCTTACTAAGCTGTCTGTCCCACCATTCGGCTGCATCTTGATAGGCCGAACTACCCTTTGATGAGCCACCAGCACCCGATGATGGTGAAATAAAATCAATATTCATGCTTTCTGGAATGATTGCGGCTGCATCCGACGCAATGGATCTAACCGCTTGCAATAGCTTCTTTTTATCATTGTCGCTGGCATTACTATCGTATTTACCAAGCCGCAGCGGCATGCCAAATACTTCTAAAAATACCACCCAATGCTGAATTGTAAAACTTTTACACATGAATGCAAAAGCCGCCAACCGCGCCAAACCACCGCGCACGGGTTGGCCTGATTTAAGGCGTGGCACATGTTTAATAAATTTATATGGCGGCAAGCAAATGCCGTCTTTATTATCTTCATCGGCTAATCTTATTTGTCTGCCCGTCAATTTATCAAAGGTAAAATAGCGCGGATCACACCATTCATATCTTATTGGTCGCCATAAATCACCACGTTGCCAAATGATTTCAACCAAACTATAACCTTTAGCCAATGCATCTAATAAATCGTCCAACATCTCAATGAATTGTGGATCAGATGTAATGTTTTTACGAACAGATTCGGCAATTTCGATATCTTTCTTATCATCGCTACCCGCCGTTACAAGAAAATCAACACCAGAAATTGCCCGCTTTCTGGTGGAAAGAACAGATGCATAATGCAAATCGCGCTCTTCTATGTCTTCTGCAAGGGTCAAAAAATCATAATGTTGACCAGATGCTGCTTCTTTTAATATTGTTGCCAAACGCCGTGGCGTTAAATTACCCGCGACAGACTCCGTCCAAACATTACGAAGCGATGCAACATTGGCAACAGCAACTTCATCTTCAAGATTCTTCAATTTGAACGGCCTGCCATTTCGATCAAGTATTTTACTTACCATAATTGCCCCCGTTTAAAGCCAAAATTATTGCTATTATTACCAGAATTAACGGGGGTATAATCATATTGGCAGAACCCATCATTAATTAACATTAACCCCAAAAATGCTGCCCATAACCGATCCGCATGGCCTGCGCCATCACTATTTGCGATAAATCTTGGAATTCCAGTGGGGCCAATGACTTTTTTTAACTTATGCAAATCGGCGCGTAATTCTGGGTTATTGGCTGGTATCCGACACCGACCATCTTCAAAAACTTCTTTGGCATTGGTTGCCATGAATTGTTTTGATGCGCTGGTAAATAAAACACCTTCAACACGGCTATTTCCGTAACGTGCCTTGGCATCTTCGACTGGTTTTTCACCCATACCTGTTTGATCAATGATTAATTTTGCCACACGATATTTCAACATTAATTCATCCATTACCATGTCATGTGTTTTAAAACTGGCACGACGCAATGTCCTAATTTCCCTTGCCCACCAAACATCGCCTACCAATTCCCACACCCATGCAACCCATAAATCATTGCGGGCTGCAATATCATTACCAATCATGCATATTCCGCCTTGATATTTTGAAGGGTCGCCCGCATCGATATGTTCAACCGATGATATTAATTCATATGATAACCATGCGCTTGCACTATCTAACCATTTTAATTCATATTCTTGCTGCCATGCATCCTCATCATTTAAGCCTGCTCTTAATTCCTCAATATTGCGATCTAACCCCGCCGCAACGGCCTGATAAATATCGACTATATGTTTTGACCAAGGACCTTCTATTTCTGTCATAATCTCATGAAATTTATTACCCTTACCATTCGGCGTTCCCGCAACTCGTATTTTAAAGCCCTTTGATATAACAGGAAAGACAGCCTTCCAAATTTCTCGACTATTGCGATGATGTCCAAATTCATCTAATAATACATTTGCGCTAAATCCACGGGCGGTATCTGGATTGGCTGGTAAAGCGGTAATTCGACTGCCACCCGGGAACGCTACTTCCAAGGATTTATAACTTGCGCCATATGAGCCTTTGAATGTATCTTCATAAAATTCTGGTGGATCTTTTGATTTTAAAAGATCATTATATATCATATAAAATGATTTACAAAACGGCTTAACATATTCATCCATCGCCTCTTTGGCTTGCCGCTCGCCACGTGATAAAATAACCCATCTTGTCCGCTTATCTTTGATCTCATTCACTAAGCAATCATCAACAATTTCAGTGCAGTTGACTAAGGTTTTCCCTGTTTGCCGCGCAAACATGCCAACCTTAAAACGCGATTTATCGGCAAGCCATTTCTTTTGATAAGAATGAAAATTTATAAGCGGTGGATGGGTTGGTTTTATAATCACCAGCCCATCTCGCGACGTGCGGCCTCCATAACGGCGGGGTCAATTCGCCCATCGGCGACGGCTTTATTTAATTTCTTATCTTGTTCTTTTATTAATTTATTGCGAATTGTTTCTTCTTTTTCTAAACGCTCAATGCTGGATTTCTCCGCGCGTTCCAACCGCTCTAAGCTTTGCGCTAAAATATTTATGTCTTTTAACGATGCCTTATCATCAAAAAAACCCTCGTCGTCTAACATCGATTCCGATACGATATATGCCATTGATTTTGCCGTCTCAATCAAGACCCGCCCGATGTCGCTTTTCTTTGTTCTCTGGTCTAATTTATCAGCTATTATATCGGCTGCTTTTTGGGCAAGATGAATACGCTCAGCGGCGCGATGTGTTTTTAATATATGCCGTGACAGGCTTGATTTACTTAATGGCTGCAAGCCACGTTTTTTTAACTTGCCATTAATTTCATCTAAAATATCTGTTTGCGTATTACTTCGATCGCGGATTAATTCTAATAAATCAAGCCGTAAATCTTCGGGCAAATTATCGATATTGCTTGGTTGTGGGCGATATTGTTTTCTTTTTTTACCAGCCATTTTTTAATCCCGTGGCGCAGGTCGTTTTATTCCTGGCATGTTTGTAAGGCCTGTCGCCACATCGACACCACGGCTGTTTATTTTAACAATTGATAAACCATACGCCAAATTAATTTCAACTATGCCTTGTTCCGCAAGCCAGCTTAATTCAGTTTTTAATTTATCGCGGCTACAAGAAAATGCAAAATCATGTAACATATCAAGCATCAAGCTTTCGTTAAGGCTATAATCGCCTTGTTCGCTTAATAATCGTAAAATTGTTAAACGCAAATGCTCGCTTACAGTTTTTTGATAAGGCATTTTTATTTCTCTTTTATATTTAATAAATGATTTTCTTGGCGGGTAACAATTCGATCAAGTCTGGACATTGCATTGCCATAGCCAGATAATCTTTCGTTGTTGGTCTGAACCTCACCGCGTAACCGTTCGATTGAAATTGCCAAATCATGAAAACTTTTAACGTCAGGCGTGGCTTTTATCGATTGCTCTATATATGTTAATCGGCTTTCATTTGCCGCTGTACGATCTTTTATTGTGGCAATCGCGCGAATGAAATAAATCAAAACGGGCAAGACAAAGACTTGCAAAATCCGCAACCAAAAATCAAAATCAACTATCATATTGCTGATCTCCGTTTGTTTTTTCGCCAGCCTTAATTCTTTTTTCTTTGCCACGATGCCATGATGCCACACCTAAAATAGCCAAAGGTATTAACCAAAAACTCTCAGGTATAGTGGTAAAAGTATTTAAGGCAACCTCAAGGCCATCGCCGCGCCAAATTGCACTACCTATGCTAATTGCTAAAAAAGCCCAAGCAACCGCCGACGTATAACCCCAAAAAGGTCGCCAACCAGAAACCCACCATTTATCGCTTTTTGATTCAGTTTGAATGGTTTGGTTGACTGATTTAATTCGCGCAGTCCCAGCTTCAAGCGCAATTTTTGTAAGGTCTTGGCTGTTTTTTAATTCTATTTCTTTTAATTTTAATGCCGCATTTGGATCGGCTTTGATTGCCGCCGCAATATCATCTGGATTATTTTTAGTACCAAATATACTAGCAATTACCGCACCGCCAGCCGCACCAACAGGGCCTAATGCAGAACCTAATAATGGCGCTGAATCTGCAATTAATTCACCTAATTTATCCCAATCCATAAAGTTACCTCAATTACAAAGCTAATTTTATGGCATGATCATAAAGCCAATTAGGATATGGCTGGCAGCCGTTTTCATGGCGCACCATAGCTTTAACTATCTGCGCTAATATTTTACGGTTTGCATTAAAATCGATCATTTCATCCACATCTAAACCAGCAGCTTTCGCCACATGCAAGGCATAAGCTGCTGTGTCATTTTCAATGACGGGTGCCCATCTGCCGATAATTAGATCCAAACTCATCAAGCCATAACGGCGTTGATAATTGATCAAAATTCGAACCATCGCCCGAAGGCCAAATATTGGATGTTCAAACACACAAAACCGTGTATCTGACGATTGATCATCAGACATGCCGTCCCATCTGGTTTTATTTCGTTCAATATTTCCGGGATTATTATTGCGAATTCCGCGCGGGGCTATCATGGCTTTTTCCTTTTTAATTAACTAAAAAACTATAATTAATAAAAAGGTTTGTTATCACCCGGAAGGGCTTCCGGGGCGGTTATATCTGGTAATTAATCAAATAGATTTTGTTGGCGTATGTCATGTTGGCTGCCGTTACCATTGCGGCACATACGCACATATCGTTCAGTAACGCCAAATTTTTTTGCAACATTACGATTACTGCCAACCGATTTAATTATGCGCGATTTTAAGGCATTAAATATTTTACAATTTGGTATATCAACTTTTTCTCCGCCGCGCAAATCAACTAAAATATTCGCAGCATCAAACCCAAGACACTGCACCAGAAAATGATCTTCTTTTAAATTTTTTGGCACATAAATATTTTGTCCACCATAAGATGATGATAATTTTAATGCTATAGAAATATTATCGGCTGCGATCGCAAACTCTTGTAATAATTCTGGTAAATTTGCGCTGGCTTGTTCAATCCTCATAATGGACATTTTCCCGATCACACCAGTTTTTTAAGGCTTCAATGATTATATTGCCTTCTTGCGGGTTTACCCATTCCGTATTTTCAACACCAATCATACGCCTAACAAAGCCGTCTGGAAAACGCGCTTTTACGACTTTTCCTGATTTTAACAAACCCCACAACACATAAATTTTCCGCACATATGCTTTGGTTGAAATTTTACGAAAACTATTCTTATTGCCAATTTTTTGTAGCCATCCAGATTTTTTAAAACAATTAAGAACATCTATCAATTCACTATCGCTCATGCAGCCAGCACTGCGTTTACCTGTGCTATTTTCAAGCATATTCCGATATATTTCATCATCTAAGCCCAGTTCTTTTTTTGCTATATGAATTTTAGCCAACATGGCGCGGCGGTTACTCATGTTGCTGTCTCCGCAAATTTATCAAGTTCATTGCCCCAGCTACTCCAACCTTTGCGCCGACACCGCCCAAATAATTCCATATATGGGCCATCAAACATGGTTTCAATTCTGTTATATGCTTCATCTGGTTTTCTGCTATGTTCGCGCCTTGGTGCGCGTATTGCATCTAATGGCCATTCTTCAATAAAATCTCGAACCGATCTTACACCCGCAACCGCACAACCAACATCGAAACGCAAATCATTTAAATCAGCTCTCAATGATGGGCTGCCTTTCGTTGCCATCAAGCATGGCTCTAGGTTTTTTCTCGTGCCATAACCGCCTCCAAATGCATATTTTTTTGTTTCTGGGTTATATTTTATCCATTCCCACGCAAGACTTTTATATGAAAAACCCCAAGCCTTTATTACCTTAGTCCAACTCTCAAGCATAGGCCATGTAACCCAAATAAATAACACACAATCATCAGCTGCCAATGCCTCAACGGGCAATTTGCAAATATCTGACATTCTCATACATCGGTAATGTTTTTGCGCTGATTTTCCCTCGCCTTTTTCTGAATAATTTTTAAACGCCCACGGCGGGTCGGCGTAAATAACCTTAAAACCACCTACGGGTCTTATTTCCTGAAAATTATCAAGAACGGGTTCTTGCCAAAAATCGGAAATTGAATTTGATAATTTTTCATTATTAAAAGTCATTTTTTTTAACCTTTCTTAGTTTCCCTGGTTTTATGTTCAAGTTTTGTAACCGCCATAATTGTTGGTTTAATTTCGGCTGCTGCTTTATCATAATTGCGTCCACAGACACCGTTTAAACGTGGCAACATGGCAACAGGGATGCATTCCCAGTTTTCAGGATCGGTATTTTGCTTGTTGCTATCAAGACATTTCAAACAAAAACCATTAGGAATTTTTCCATTTTTTTGTTCCCACAAATGCCGATGCTTTAATACTTGCCTACGCTCATAACCCGTATGTGGATTAATTTCATCCACACTAATTTGCACATATCCATCTTTTGTCAGCGATTCATATCCTGAAAATTTTGTGTTATGTGGTTTGTTCCCTGATTTAAATTGAGTTTTTGCACTATTAGCGTTATATGCTTGTTTTTTGCCTTTATTGGCTGGTACAGAACCTTTTTTAAAACATCCTGTGCGTCCAGTTTTCCAACCATTTCGCTTGCATAACGCCTTATAATTATTAAAAGAAACATTGGTCCTGCCAAATTTATTTAAAAATAATAAATATGCTTCTTTTTGCGGTCGCAGCTTATTTTCCGCCGCAAATAATAACTCTAAATTTGAATAAATAATTTTATTACAGCCCATTTTTAGGGCCTCTTATTACTAATGTTTGTTTTTCAGGTTTTTTAATTTCTGGCAAATGGCTTTCAAACTCTTGACCATACTCAGCCAACAATTCTGCTGTTTTCAACTGGAGACTGGCATTCGAAATTATTTTATCTGCAACTTGAACTATTGCCAACGCACGTTTAGATTCAGTTGCTATTTGATCTGGTGTTAATTCCTCATCGCCTAGCCGTTCTATTTCCGCGAATAAATGATTGTTTAAATCTGATAGTCTATTTTTCATTTTCTGATCCCTTTTTAATTCTATATATTTGAATTAAGAACGATTTCTTTTACGCTTGTAATTTTGGGCATTGGCACGACCATCATCGCTGTTACAGCAACTGACCTTGCGCCTTTTTCGTGACGTGCGACTGTTTTTATTTTATCGCCATTGGCAAATGTAATTTCAAAAAATCTATTTGGTTTTTTTTTACTCATTTGCGCCCCCTAAATTTTTAATTTCAACATTTCCACAAAAACTGCTAATCACAGAAACCATTTTTGTTTCAATGGTTTCATGAATATCACTATTTATTATAATCACATCGCCAACATTTATCATCTCCATCTCGTCACGAATGTAACCTTTTGCCATTACATTTTTCATATTATCTGCCGTTTTATAATGCCATATAGTGAACCCAAGGGTATAAGATAAGCAGCTTAAATTTGTCATTTCAAATGCCATCATAATCCCCCTAAGCTGCTGCTAAATCTATAGTAATCGCTTGCCATTTATCCGTCGCCGTAGATCGCTGATAAAACCGCACATAAGTTTTAGATCCAGTTATACGGATGCTGTCGGTAATGGCCTCCATTGCTTGCAACCAACGTGGATCAGTAATCTTTACCCGCCGTAGGGCAAATAAAGATTCCCGGTTTATTTGGCCTTTTTTATCCACATTAAAAGCGTGATTAACCAAAGCAGAAATTTCATCGCTAGAGCCAGAATTCCAATCAAAAATACATTCATCGATTAAATTTTTAGCAACCTGCAATTCTGCACCAAAATCCATATGTTCAGAAACGGCGACTTGAACCTTTTTACAGCCGTCAAAGCTAGTGAAAGTTACATTGCCTTTTTTGCCGCCTTTGGTGCGATTATATTTTTCTGCTAAAATATCCATAAAGCTATTAACATCATCAAATGTATTGCCTTTAAATCTTGCAATTTGTTCTGATAATTCTATCGCATATTGATGGATTTTATCCACAAGCTGATCTTCTAATTTTTCAACATCCTTGACCATATTATCAGGCACAAACCGCCCCTTGCTATCCATCATGCAGCCAGATGGTATTTCAATTTCATTTGTCATCTTAATTCTCCTTATTTTTTTGCTGTTAAAGTTAGTTTCCACCATCTAAATTGCTGGCGTAAAAATCGATAAAAAACGTTGCCAGATTTTGTCTTAGCGCACATGATTTTCATCTAAAATCTTCTTTTCCTGCGGCTTTTAGCTCATTTGCATAAGAAATAAGCTCACGTGCAGACATTGCGTGGCCACCAATGAAATATTTATCACAAGATATTGTTACCGTTTCGCCATGCCTATTTAAATAGCGGCACGCCAGCGCAACAGGTGGTAGATGATGAAGGCAGAGGCCGTACTGTTTCATTTTTCTTACAACGATAAATTTAGAACATTTCAAAGAAACAGCTATTTTAGCTTGGCTTAAGCCAGAATAAACCAAAGCTTCTAAACTTAACTGGCTAATAAAAACTTTATTCATGCCGCTGCCTCCGGGTCAGGAGCGCCTAAATTATCATTATCATTTATATAATTATTATCGTCACTATTCATGATTTTGTAATGCTGGATATATTGTGAAAGTAAGATTATGCCGATAAATAATCCTGATCACTTAGGTTAATCTTCATTTCTGAAATTCTATCCGCACCATGCATGACGGTGCTATGGTCTTTATCGCCAAAAAACCTTCCTATTCGGGCAAAACTATGACCCGTGAATTCGCGTGCTAAAAAAAATGCAAAATGCCGCGCAAAAACAAATCTTTTATTGCGTCGCTCGCTGTTAATATTTTGTTTTGAAATTTCAAAAGCAATCGATACATCATGCAATATCGAACCAAGCGAAATAGTCTTTTTATAAAGAGGATTAATAGATTTAATATTTTCAACTGGAAAATTAATTTCTTTCAAATTTGCATATAGTGATTTTAAAACTTTCGCGCTTTCTTTTGTTTCAAAATCATTTTTATCTATTTCACAGCTTTGTCGACCTCGAATAATGTGTTTCTCTAATTCAGCAACTTGCTTTGTTGCGGCATAAAGATTTACCAAAGCAATTTTAATCAAATCATTATTGATTTTTCCACAATCAATGCGAATGTCTAATTCATCTAAAATATTTATAATTTTCTCTGCTATCATAACTCTATCCTTTCAATTTTGAAAAAGCACAACCCGAACGGCAAGCTTGATAAATCTTAACGATCATTGATGATGTCGTACTAAATTCTTGTTTTTGATAACCGCTGCATTTTATTGTCGATATTGCGCCCAGAACTGGACAAAAAACATTATCAGACATTAATTTATTACAAATTTTCAACGCAATATTACTGTCCTTTGCGGGATATCTATTGTTTAAAATTTGACTGATTGTTGCGGGCGATATATCGCCTAAGGCAATGCTTGCTTTACGTAATGAACCTGATTTATCGACAAAAGCTGCTAGTATTTCTATCCAATTAGGTATTTCACCGCCATATGATGCCTTAACCTGTGATAGCGCAGATATTTTACCTAGACGCTTTTTCATGAGCCGTTACCCTCACGCCATATAACCTTACCAATATTGGGATCAAAAACAAATTTTGACCGCATAATCATTGGCGGCTTTGGGCCAGTAATTTTTGATTTTAATAATTTATAACGCGCTCTATTGTGGCCTGCTTTTGCTGGCGTGATCATGCATAAATATTTTGCTTGAAAAAGCGATGCAATATATGATTTGCAACTATTAAGCTTGATTATACAATCATTTGTGCTGGCATTTATTGCCAATTCATCGGCATCAAAATTTTTCAACATCGCCATTGTTCGCCACATTTGCTCGTTACCACGCCCAATTGTAACCTCGCTACCATTCTTGCGTAATCTTGGCGCAAATCGATAGGGCTTTATTAAATGATAGTTTTTATTATCGCTTTCGTATTTTAAATATCCGCCGTTTTTAAGGCATAAAAGATAATCACTGATAGTTTTTCGATCCGCAGGAACAGCCTTTAATAAATCTTTTAAATGAAATTGTTTTAATTCCATAATTTCCGCCCAAATTTCCGCCCTAAAACCACCAGACTTTGTATTAAAACTATCGGCTGGTCTACCAGACATTATGAAACCCTCCGTTTTGGCGCAGCACCAGTCGACAACGGCTTATTATTCCAATCTGCCAAGGTTATTTCTTTTAAACCCTTTAATTTTGCTTCTTCAAATATTGCATCAAGATTTATACAAATCCGCCTTATTTGCCCGCGCGAGGTCGTAGTTATTTTAGTTAATAAATCATTGGATATTTTAATTTCTGGGTAATATAACTTAACCAAATGCGCCGCATCACTGGCATCTGATGGCTGTGCAGCTTCAAAATGTAAAATGCGATTATGAAATCTTTCCGATAACATTTGAATTTTACCGGGCAGTAATTCTTCACCAATTAAAATAAATGCTGCACCCGATTTATCATGAATTTCGCGTACTAATTCGTGATATTTTTTATCGGTAATAAAATCAAATTCATCGATAATTACTGGCCTCATATCCATTGCTAAGGCTTCGATTAATCGCTCTACCATTGCCGCAACTGTGCCAAGATCGGCAACATTACATGCACGACACATATTGCGTAGAAAATCTTTTTTTGCCCAGCTACTGCCAACTTCTAAATAATAAGCCCGCGATGTATTTGCCGCATAAACCGCAGATTGCGTTTTGCCATAACCACTAAAGCCGTAAAAAACCCCAATTCCCGGTAAATGCGCTGGGCGATTAATCACCCTATCCATCAAACCCGCAAATGCCGCGACATTTTTTAAAGGTGCTATTGTGTTAACTGAATTTTTCATTTATATTTCCCTTTCTTTTTATTGAAAAGGATAGGGGCAGCTGCCAAGCTTTTACGCCTCTATCCAATTCTTTCCAAAATCATCAAACATTTGTTTATGCGCTCTGTATTCGCTTGATTGTGTGTAACCACCAAGCCAAACCGCATTTGACGTGTTAATCTCAACACCAGCCATCATTTTATCTTGCAAATCGACCGCCCGTTTAAATCGCTGTTTCGGGCTTTCTGGCAAATTGGTTATATTGCTGGCCTTGGCAATTTCTTTAACTAAGGCTTCTTGTCGAATGTCATTATCTGCTGATATTTCTGGCGCTGTTTGAATGCCAGCTGCCGATTTTAAAGCCACCGTTTCATAAGAATTAGATGCCTTGGGCAATGGTAATATTTGCCCTTTATCAATTGCCGCTGCAATTTGGCCATCGATTAAATCACGCGGTTTAATTTTAATGCTACGTGCTTGTTTTCTTGCGCGGTTACGTTGTTGATCCTGAATGGCGGCGGCCTGCATTGATATGGCGCGGCGATCAATGCCAAGACTTGCAGCATTCACCGCCTTGAATAAAAATTCTTGTCCCGTAACATCAAAAATATAACAAACACCCATATCATCAGGATCAAGCCGCACATAAACTTTTTGACCGATATATAACGCCATTTCTGCGGCGATAAATGTTGCATTTTCAATCGCAATACCTGTTTTTGCAACAACACGTTCGCCATTACGATCAACCGCCGCACATAAAAATGCTAACGCGGCATCATCTTCAATTTTACGAATATTACCTGTGAAACTGGCTATTTTTTGTGCTGGGCTTATGCCGTTTAAACCACCATGCACGCGGTTTTGATAAACAATCTTTGCCCAATCATCGCACGCTTTTTGCAACCCATCGGCGCTCATATTAATAATATTGCATTTGGCAATATCATCGCCCAATCGTTGGGCAAATGTCTTTCTTGCTTCAATCGCTTTTCGATCAACAATATCATGACCTAAAAACCCCGGCAATAATGTCATTAAATCACGGTTTAATGTGCCGATTGATCGCTCTACCATGCCTTTATGCGTTGGTGTGAATGCTTGGGATATATCTTGATAAATACCAAGCGCCGACAACGCCATTTTAAATGACTTTGAAATAAAATCACTACCATTATCGGTGCGGATAGTTTCAGGTACACCCCAATCGCTAACCGCGCGTTTTATCAAGGCCAAGCTGGCTGTTGTTCGCGGCGTTTTTGATACATGAACCAGCAACCGCCTTGTAAAAACATCAATCACAACATATACAGAATACCTGCCATCTTCTAACATTACATCGGCTGGTGTCGCGTCAATTTCCCATAATTGATTAGGGGTTGAGACCCATCCATAATGATCGCCAAATGAAACCTTATAATGTGATTTTGCACGATCAGGATTAATAATTGCCACATAATCGGCTTTATTACTGGTTATCCAGTCATTTTTCCAACGGGTTATTGTGCGGCAAGACGGTATAGCAAAGGCCGCGCCTTCAACTGTTAATATTCTTCCATATCTGGCGCGAATTTGATCGCGCATATGCCCCGCTGTTAAATGACCATTATATGTGATTAATGCTATCATTAAATCCCGTAAGCCATCGATCTTATCAATAACCCTGAACCCTTACGATTACCATATTTACCAGTTAATTTATTTATCCGTCCATTATGCCGCGCCTTGCGCCATGCATATAATGTTCGTGCCGATATTGATTTGATATTTGCAAAAATCTTATCATCAATATTATCTAATCTCCGCAAATTATATTTTCCACAAAACCCATTTAACCCCGCCCATAAACCCATACCGTTATAACCGCGTAAGAAATTTTCAAATGAATTTAATATATATAACCGTGCCTGCGCCCGATCTTGTTGATTTTCTGATAATGAAAAAACTGGATGCGTCGGCAGGGATGAAACCGCCGCATCCATAGGAACAGCGCGGTGTCGATCATCACCGTCATCGCTGTTGGAATGAGGAGAAGAGCCAATAAGCCTTTCCCCAAACGCATTCACTTGATCATCTATTTTATCTATGTTTATTTCTTCTATTAAATGGCTTTTTAACACTATTGGTAAATCCGCAACCATATATTCAAAACCACCGCCACCATCACGCCCAGACCGCTTTTGCTTCACCCAATCTTGCCGCTTTGCCAATAATAAAACACCCCGTTTTGTCCGTGGCATCGCCGCGATATCATGGGCAACAATCAACCGAGCGATCTCACGCGCACTCATTGCCACCTTGGCCGCCTTGGGGTTATATATGGCTTGGCCTTGGCTCATTATTCACCTATCGCCAAATCTATTTGATCTTTTTCTAAAATGACCAAGCCATCATTGGCTAAATATTCTAAAAATTGTGTTTGGGTCGATGGTTTTAAAGAATAATAATGTTGTAACATCTTTGATAATGGATCGGCCTTGGCATTGGCTAGGCTTTCAATATTTGATCCATCGGCAATTTTAAATGCCATCTCTGGCGTTTTTATCCGTGGGTCATTGACCATTTCATCAACCGCAGTTTTTTGTAAATCTGGCGATAATTTGGCTATTTTATCTAAAACCGCACCATTTTCCGCCAACCAACTACCCTTGATCATATCGCGTGAATATTGCGTTAAGCCGTTATAACGCTTAATAAAACGTTCTATCGAACGCTTATCATAGCCTGTTTTTTCTGCCGTTTCATCTGTAAAAGAAAAACAAAGCGACAAGTTGTCGTTTTGATTTCTTTCTATAAAATCAACCGACTTTCGATCACCGCCCACAATTGTTTCTGGATGCTCGACTTCATAAATCGCTTTTAATTCTGATAACGAAGCCGCTTGATCAAATGGGTTTAACTCGCGGCGATATAAATTTTCAATAATCTCTAACGCCCGCGCCTTTGACCAATCCACATCCAATATAAATGCGGGTATGGTCTTTAATTTCAACATCCGACAGGCCGCCAGCCGATGCCCACCCGCAACCAAAATATACCGACCATCATCATCTAACCGTACTTGTATTGGACTTTGCAAACCTTCACGGGCAATAGATTCCGCCAAAACCTCCGCCCATGCGCTATCCACATCGCGTAACCGCTTGCTATCGTCAATATCCCCAATATCAATCTGTTGTATTTTCATTTAAAATAATCCTGATTTTTTAAAATATTCCCAATCCACAATATTCCATCTATAGTGGATCTGTAAAAACGATCAATAGTCGAAAATTTTGAAACTTGGCGGCAAGACGGTGCCAGAAACACACGCCTTGCCTTGCTCCTATAAACCCTAACTTTAACAGGAGGCATTTGAATGTCTGTCGATTTAATGCATGAATATTTAAATAATATTTGTGATTTATATTCAACACCAATAAAATCTATAAAAGGCAGGGAAGCTGTTGAATATTTATGGCCTATAAATGATATTTTTAAACCAAAGATGCTGCATATTAGAAAATTTAAATATAATATAAAATTTGAAAAAGAAGCAGACAGTGCATTAAAAAAATTACTTGATATGCCTGTTGAAAATATATTTAAAGATATAAAAGCAGGAACATGGCGGGTTTTGCTGGAGCGATACTTACAATATATTATCGTTTGCATGGCTAATGAATCGCACAATAAACCTTTCATTACTTTACCTTCTGTTCTAAATTCAGAACAAATAAAAGTTGCTTTATTGCTTTTTGGGCTTCATGAAATGAAACTCCCTCACAAACCTGCTGAAAGATCAAATTATCTATTGCCCGAAAATGTTGTGGGCTTAGATTCTTGGCGTAATTTATAACATTGCAATTTTTCATGTTACGCTGCCTCTTTTTTTGGTGTTGGTCGTTCAATATCTTTAGGCCAATCTAAATCATCGGGCCAATTATCGGAGAACCACTGAAGCCCTAAATTAAAGCTACGAATAGTTACATCTGAGCCATTTCTTATATTTTTAAGCCTAGCACCATGATTGAAAATCAAGGTAGAAACCCGCGCCTCCGAAAGATTTTTAGAGGGGCAATATAAGTCGCTTAAGGTGATTAAATTCTTTGTCTTTATCATGCGGTAACTATACCAGTAAATATACCGCTGTCAATATTTTATTGACATTTTTTATGTTTTGCGGTTTTTATACCGTATGAATTTAGAAATATTATTAAAGAAGATAGCCGAAAGACTGGTTGAGCTTGGCATATCAGAACAAAGAGCTTCAACGTTAGCCCTTAATAGTCCTGATGCTATAAGAAATTGGCGGCGAGGACATGACCCACGTTTTTCACCTGTTGTGAAATTGTGTGATTTTTTAGAGATACCTTTAATCTTTAAAGAGAAGATTAATTATAGCAATAATATTGAAAGCCTTGCCGATTGTGTTATCCCTCATCATGGGGATATTGCGGCGGGTGGCAGTGATGCCCCAGAAGATGGGCGTTTACCCTCTTTTTCTGGGGATACTGGCGATAAAGTTCCAGCACCCACGGGGGTCGGCGTTGAGGAATATTCAAAAAATGGTGGATTGTTAGCAGTTACAGTGCGTGGAAGTTCTATGCAGCCCAAATATTGCAATGGCGACTATATATATATGTATAAAAATGCGCCCGATTTAAATAATAGTGAGCTATTAGGCAAAGATTGCGCCATAACATTAACCAGCAAACATGATCATGCGGTATATTTAAAATGCCTTCGCCGCCCTGATAATGGCGAAAAAAGCTATTTCAATTTGGAGAGCATCAATAAAAATTGGGACACGATGGTTAATATCCCGGTAAAATTCGCACTGCCTGTGCGATTTGTTCAACATAAAATAAGCCTAAAAACAGTTCCCACCTCAAATTTTGCCATTTTGCCGCAAACCCCTGCATAATCAACAAAAATAAGGTGGGAACTCCAAACGCTAAGGTGGGAACTGAGTTCCCACCTTAAATTTTTATAAATCATGTCTAAGGCTTTATGTCGTGTGGCTTTGCGCTAAAATACTAGAACTAATGAAAATGCGAAATTTGGCCTATTTAACAATCCATCTGTCCGAATGCAATTTTTTGATATCTATTTAAAAAGACTTTCACAAAATCGCCTCTATGGCGCACAGAATAACACTTACATCACATAACATCCCGTAAAAAACCGTTATATCCCGCCTAAATAACCTATTTTTACTATGTAATCCTAAGTGTCTCTCTACAG
>JARFVT010000008.1:0-43143 GCA_036677425.1 Alphaproteobacteria bacterium
CCTCTACATAATTTTTAGTGTTATTTATACGCTAACTTGATAGCTATTTTGCTATTTCGCTTAGCGCTAATTGAAGTTTTACTGATAGAAATTGAGCCACTCTTTCTTGCCCAGCTGTATCAGTGATTAAATCATTTTTTATTTCGATCATTGTATTTTGAAGGCCTTTTGAAACTGCATGTTCAGCTAAAGTATGCGTAACGCCATCTTCCGCGCTATACGGTTCGTTCAAACTAGTGATATACCCATCTTCAACACAGCAATTACCAAACAAAGATTCAGACAATGTTGGATTTTGATCATGAATAATACCAACATCTACTTCGCGTTTCTTGCCAAAATAAATTGGGGTAAAGGAATGAATAGTCACGATAACTGGCTGACGCCCAACTTCAATTCTTTCAACCAACAGGTCATTAAGCGCATTATAATAAGGCATATAAAATTCTATAACGCGTGCGGAATGCTCGCTAGCAGACATATTCATGTTTCCAGGAATATCGTAGATTTCACTTTTGCAGGGCATAGCATCTGGAGATATTGGCGGGCGATTACAGTCATAAATTAGTCTAGAAAATGTTGGGTACACTAACGATGCATCTAATGTTGATGAAATCAATTTTGCCACTGCCAGCGCCCCGGGATCCCACGCAACATGGCTGGCTATTACGTCCAGTGCCACACCAAGGTTTTCTTTATCGGCAGGCATATAATTAGAGGCATGCTCACAAACCAAGATAACATCGCTTGACGCATTCACATTAACGATATCAAAAACTTTTTTCTGCCCACAAGAGCCTCTTTGCATGGCTCTCGTATTATCAATTGCTTCAGTTTTCATCACTTGGCCCTTAGTTCGTAATTACGTTTCGAAGTATATTTTTTATGTCGCTAATCCTAATGTTAATTGCGTCGAGTCTTTTTTGCGGCAGCATTTATAAGGCGATCAACGATAATAGCTATGAAGGCGACAGAAAGTCCTGCAACTAGACCTCTTCCTGTATCCGCCTTGGTAAGAGAAATATAAACTTCTTGCCCAAGATCACGCGTACCAACCAAGGCCGTGATAACCAACATAGATAAAGCCAACATCACGGTTTGGTTGAGCCCCAACATTATTTCAGGCAGTGCGAGCGGCAATTTTATTTTCCATAATAGTTGCCTTTTAGTGCAGCCCGAAACCACACCTGCTTCTATCAATGCTGGATCAATTTGGCGCAACCCATGAGTTGTGTAGCGAGCCGCAGGTGCTAATGCATATAATATAACAGCTATCATCGCCGCGAAATCACCAACTCGGAATAACATCACAACAGGTATTAAATAAACAAAACTTGGGAGCGTTTGAAGAGTGTCAATAAACCCTTGAACTATACGATTCGCCCAATCATTTTCAGAGGCCAAAATACCAAGTAAAACACCAAAAAATCCAGCAATACAAACAGACACACCGCATAAATAAACTGTAATCATTGCTTTTTCCCATTGTCCAGTTATGACAATGAAAAGGCTAAGTATAAGACATAATAACGAAAGGCGTAGGCCGCCTAATTGCCAACCGGCAAATGTCAATAAAAGACAAACCCAACCCCAAGGCATGCCAAGTAAAAACCGTTTTACAGGCATCATAAAATTAACCAGCATAAAGGTCTTCACTGCGTCAAATTGATCAAAATAATTAACGTTCAAAAACCGTATAGATTCTTCCCAAAAATCAGCCGTGGTTAACACCCATGCATCAGGGTAAGATTGAATGTAATCTAGTTTTGAGCCAACTAAGCTCGCTGAAAAAATAGCAGCTAAACTCGTCAAAGACCAAATATGACGCTTTATGAAGTTTTTATCTTCATCATGCGCCATGCGATGAAAGCGAATAGCATATGCTTGACTTAATCTATCCAATGCCAAAGCCAAGGCTACTATGGCTAAGCCCGCTTCAAGCCCTGCGCCAATATCCAAACGTCGTAAAGATGCAAGCACATCGTAACCCAAGCCTCCTGCCCCAATCATTGATGCGATTATAACCATATTCAAAGACAACATAATAACCTGATTTACCCCAACCATAAGGCCCGGCATTGCATTGGGAACTAAAATTTTCCAAATAATTTGGCGGCGAGTGCAACCAGTCATATAACCAAAATCTAAAATTTCACTAGGCACATTATGCAAAGCGTGAATCGTAACCCGAACCATTGGCGGCATGGCGTAAATAATTGTCGCTATCATCGCTGCTACAGGGCCAAAGCCAAAAAGAAATAAAATTGGTACGAGATAGGCAAAAATCGGCACTGTCTGCATAAGGTCTAATAGGGGAGAAAGGACTTTTTCAAATTTCTCCCATCTATAGCTAGCAATTCCAAGAAAAACCCCGCCTAAAACCCCAAAAGGAACGGCAATAACAATTGAAGATAAAGTAACCATCGCGCTTGTCCATTGACCAAATACGGCCAGATATAAAAAACAAGTACCCGCAAATAGTGCTAAACTCCAGCTACGCGCATAATGACCGATTGCAACAATAACAATGATAACAGCCAACCAACTTATTGGCGGGAATAGCTGAACGGCATGGCTACCGACACCATCCATATATCCCGTAGCAAAAAAATTAGTGGCAAAAGTTAGTGGAATTTCAAGCCCCCATGCGATAGCACGCGTTAACTCCTTAAATGTAAAAAATCCAAATGTTGCGTCGTTAATCAACCAATCCATAAAAGATCCAACATAGGATTTTATTGGCAAAATCCATCCTCTAGGATATTTCATAATCCAATTAACATCGAGAGATTTTGACCACATTTTTGCATAATTAGCTAAAACCAGAGATACCACAAATATGATCAACCATATATATTTAGTTAGGGACAAAAGACGGCGATTAGAATTATTCATCTGCCTAGACCTCAACTGACAGCAATACATCAATTACTGCTCGTTTGTTTATGCTGCCAACAATTTCATCTTTTTCATCGACGACATAAAATGGATGATCGGCAGCTTCGACGGTCGCAGCAATACTGGCGATCAAATCAACCGCAGAGACAGACCCTGCATATTCTTGGTTTGGGTCATGCGCCCCCATAACAGAGCGAACAGTTAGCACCTTCGATTTTAAAACATGATTTGTGAAGTCTTCTACATATTTTGTTGCGGGATTGATTACTAGTTCTTCAGGTGTCCCAACCTGAACCATTAACCCGTCTTTCATGATTGCTATGCGATCAGCAAGCCTGATTGCTTCGTCAAAATCATGCGTAATGAACACAATTGTTTTGTGTAGCACACTTTGTAACCGCAAAAACTCATCTTGCATTTCCCTGCGAATAAGTGGGTCCAAAGCACTAAAGGGCTCATCAAGAAACCATAGTTCTGGCTCTACTGCTAAGCTTCGCGCGATACCTACACGTTGCTGCTGACCACCAGATAATTCACTGGGATAATAGTTTTCACGCCCAGCAAGCCCAACAAGTTCTATAACCTTTCTCGCCTGAGCATCACGTTCTTTACGTGAGATACCTTGCACTTCCAGTGGGAAAGCTACGTTTCCAAGCACCGTAAGATGTGGAAGCAGTGCAAAATGTTGAAATACCATTCCCATTTTATGGCGGCGAATTTCAATCATTTCTTTTTCAGACGCTTTCAATAAATCCCTTCCATCGAATATAAGTTCACCAGATGTTGGTTCTACTAAGCGCGACAACAATCGAACTAGAGTGGATTTTCCAGATCCCGATAGCCCCATAATTACAAATATCTCACCGTCTAAGATTTCAATGTTTGCATCTCGAACAGCAGGCACAAGACCAGCATCTGTAAATTTGGAAAAATCCACATCGCCGCCATTTAATTCCAAAAATGAATTAGCATTTTCACCATAAATTTTCCAAATATTATGACATGCAATTTTTATGGATTTCGCGCTCATAGCTCATTTCCCGATTACAAACAAAATTAAAAAATGAGGGGTACCTTAACCCCTCAACTAGGGTGTCAAGGGCAATTACTAATTAAGCCAGCCTTTCCAGCGACCTTCATTGTTTGCCATCCAATCAGCAACAACAGCGTCTAAATCTTTACCATCTAAATCAGTTGCAACAATTAGGGCAGACATCTCATCGCTGGAAATGTTGAATTTCTGAATAGCACTATGTGCCTTTGGCCATTTCTTCTCTAAACCGGCCCAAGCCACTTTCCAGATAGGACCTGTGGGCTTCCCGCAATCAAATGCTAAGCTTGGGTTTAAGCCAGAGCTTGCATCCTGATAGCATTCGGCAGAATATTCAGGAAACTCAACCCATTCACCATCAAACTCAAAGGGTGCCCAATGGGGCGAATAGACCCACAACAAGATAGGTGCTTTACGTTGATAGGCAGATTCCAACTCTGCAAATAAGGCAGCATCAGTGCCTGCATGTACTACTTCATAGTCAAGATTTAACGCCTCTACACGCTCATCATCAAAGCCGCCCCAAGTCACAGGCGCCCCAAGGTAACGGCCTTTTGGCGCAGTTTCTGCTGTTGAAAAAACTTCAGCGCAATCATTTAGCGCTTCCCAGTTGGGTAAACCTGGACACAATTCTTTCATATAAGAAGGATACCACCACTCCTCAATTGCCTGCATACCGGTTTCGCCCAGATTAACTACTTTACCTGAAGCCATAGCTTCGTCTAGAGCTTCGCGCCCAGTTGTCTCCCAAATCTCCATCGCTACGTGCAAATCACCTGTTTTCAAACCAGCGAATTGGGCGATGTAGTCCGCTTGAACATACTGAATGTTAAACCCATCTTCTTTTAATACTTCACCCATTATTTTGGTTGTGAGCAGTTGCCCCGTCCAATCATGTAACGTCATCTTTATCGGATCAGTCGAATCAGCAGCAGCTATTGGCACCACTAACATACCAAGACCCATCAATGCGCTAAAACCCGCTGCAATAGTTGTATTTTTCTTTTTCCCAAACATTTATACCACCTTTCCATTTTTGACAAAACTTAATTACTCGTATATAACGACACAAAATTAGCACAAATCAACACATAGTCAACAAATTATGGTGGTAAAATATAATTATGTGTTGTTTTAATAAAGTTTTAATTGCTGAAATATATCCAAAACGTTATTTTAAAATAAGGAAACCAATTAGTTGACCTGCAAATAAACGTTTCATTCGATGTCAAGAATTGTCTTAAAGATTATGAGTTTACGCATCAGAAGTTCATTTCGATCATTTTTGTTGAAAATTGAAGATACTATAATCATATTGTATCAGTGGTTGCCGTTTTCGATCAGGTAATAATCGTAATCGTCATGATTTAATTATGTTGTAAAAAGAGGGCACAATAATGCATGCGTCTAAAAGAGAAAGCCAAATTTTAAATACTGTGCGCTTACGCGGTTCAGTGACGACTGGCGAATTAGCAGAAATGCTAAACGTGACAGATCAAACGATCAGGCGTAGCGTGATCCCTTTAGTGGAGCAAGGGCTGGTCAAAAAGGTTCACGGTGCCATTGTGGCCCCAGATCGTCTTTTGGAAGCACCTTTCCACCGCCGGATGCATGACAAACAAGAAGAGAAGCAGCGGATCGCTCAAAAAACAGCTGAACTAATTAATGACGGCGATTCGATCATGTTTGACGCAGGCTCAACGACAACATATATCGCTCAGGCACTCCAAGATAAACATGATTTAACCGTCATAACTAATTCTGTCCAAATTGCTAGCATTTTAGTACTCAACCCTAGTAACAAAGTATTTATGGCTGGCATGGAATTGCGTAGTCATGATGCAGCAGCATTTGGAACACGAGCCCTAAAAGTATTTAATCAATTTGATGTTCAATATGCTATATTATCAGTTGCAGCACTTCATCATGAGCGAGGTTTGATGGCCCAAACACCCTACGAGGCGGAATTGTTGCGGGTACTCATTAGTAGAGCGGACCACACAATTGTAGCCGCTGACAACTCTAAGTTTGAAAGAAAAGCACTAGTCGAAACTTGCGGCTTTAATGAAATTAAAACCCTCGTAACTAACACAAAGCCATCACTTGAACTCACCGAAACTTTAGCTGCAAACAATGTTTCAGTTTTAATTGCCTAAACATAGCGCAAAAAAATACGTACTATGATGTGGCTACCCTATTTTAGGACAAGTATGTTAAAATAAATCTTAGTCTTAAGGAGGCACTAGCCATTAGTTACCCTATTTATTATTTTACGCAAATACGTCGTCTTGATATATTGCTTCGCTTAGGCTCATGAACCATTAATTTGATCCGTTCTGCGGAGACAATATTTTTAGAAAAGGCGCGGTAAACCGTCTAATTTTCAAGTCTTTGCGCTTGTTTTCTTGTATCTACAAGCTTACTGATAAACAGAATTGCATCAAATTAATGGCTCTTGAGCCTAGTTCTATTTGCAACTGCTTAAATATTAATTCTTTCATCATATCCTCCTTGAAATTCAGGAGGCCTTATGACCCAAGACATGCGTTAACTATGCACCTGCAATCATCAAGAGGTTTATCGGCTAAGCGTGATATGAATCAACCAATCATGCAATTTTTGATAATACCCCTTTTACGATTCATAAAATCATCTCAAAATTCTATGAATTGAGTACTTTTTGGCATGTTTTCGCCATTTCAAATATTTTTTCTGTAGGCACTTGTGTGCCACCCCACATTGTTTGTATAGAACGAATTTGAATTAACGTCGATACGTCTATTTGTTCAAAGCCAATGCTATAATTATAAACACCATTGCCAGATCCCAGTAACGTTCGAAACTCAGCAATAACGAACCACGTTTTTCTTATTGGGTCATAGCTATGATGGAAAATTTGCCCATTTATTTCCTTCAATAGTTCCCAAGTGCAAGATGATAAACTTTCTGCTTGGATATCGCCTAGCGTAAGCGAAGCATCAACTTCCATGACTTTAACTTCTTTGTATGAAGCACAGCCACTTACTAAAATAATAAGAATGTAATAGATAGTAAAATATTTGACTAATTTATTCAATTTTTTGCTCCTACATTTTTCTACTTATACGTCTAATACATTTTAATAATTAACACATGCATAAATAAAATTGTGCAATAAATCATGGGTCTTGTCCAGATAATCTGTTTCTAAATCACCCCCAGCCCAATAATTTATTTTTTGATCTTATTATAGCGATTTAGAGTAGGGCAAAGATTTGATATAATTTTCCATAAACTTCCAATCTGGCAGGTTATTTTTTACTGGTAGCTTTATACTTATTTCTTTCATTCTTGTTTGGCTACATTTCCTACCATAACCATATCTATATTGCTCTAAATTAAGTATTGTTGTTAAAAACATTGCGATATATTTATTCATTTTAAAATTTGGAATAAGCTTTTCCACATGGTCGCTTGCCGAAAAATCATCTTTTTGATATGAGCAGTAACCCAATACGGCGCTGTCAACAGTCAAGCAATTCCCATTCTCTGTATAAAAATCATAAAAGCCACCCACTGCGTTATTTGTTGCTTGTGTTGTTACAAAGGGGTGTTCGCCGTAACCGTAACCTTTCAAATCTATTAAAGATGTTGTTTTGCTGCCAGTAATTGTAAATAAGTTAGCTAGTTCTAGATATTGCCAATCATTAACTTTTAAACTAATATTAGTATTTAAATATTTAACATTTGATACTTTATCAGTTAGTTTATTTAAAAAAATAAATGATAAATACACTAACATGGTGTCAATAAAATAATCATTTTTTAATTTTCTATAGTCTGTCTTCATATAAGATTCAGCACACCACTCATTTTTAGCATTAATTTTTTTTAACTACGCTAAGCCCTTCTGTAGATGTATTATTTATATATAAATCCAACCAATTATTTTTAATTTCTAGCCATTTTTGATTATAATCAAACCTGCCTTTTGCTTTCCTTTTTATAAAACCGTCATTCTTAAAATACCCAAAAAATGTATTTTTTCGTACAGAATGGCATATATGAGCCTCAAAAACCATGATACAAGTATTTGTCCCCACTTTGGAATTATGAAATAATTCGTCTGGCATAGAGAACACAGCCTTTAAAGTATGCTTAGATAGCAACTTTTCTTTTAATCGTAATCTTTCCCCAGATTGAGCCAAGGCACAGCTCATAGGAACAATCGCAATGCATCGTCCATGTTTTTCTAAACAATCTAAACTATTTAGTATAAATTCAAGTTCTTCTATATCATCTGAATTTGATTTATAAGGAGGATTTAAATTACATTGGTATTTTCTTTAATGGATTTTATTATTTTACATCTTGGGCTTGATTTAACCGCCATTGTCTTTGCGGTTATTATCTTAGCTATCGCGGGCTTCATTCGCGGCTATAGCGGCTTTGGATTTTCGGCAATTACCGCGACCTCATTATCGTTATTCTTACTGCCAAAAGAAATTATACCGATTATATTATTTTTGAAGATTTTAGCCAGCATCCATATGTTGGCAAAATCTTGGCAGCAGATTAATTGTGTTATTTTTAATCGCAATTACAGCCGAAGCAGCAATATTACGGGCAACCATGACATCTTATTTCCTGTTTAGCGAATTTATCGCCATTGGGGCTTTTTATTTTACTAATCAACTAAATATGCAAATTTTTGGCGCGTCGCTTTATTCGCCCTGCCAATGTTGATTGGGGCACAGCTTGGCAGCCGATATTTCCATAATCAAAATCCTGAAAATTTTAAACGGCTTGCCTTATCACTGTTAAGTATATTAGCCATATCTGGATTATTAAAAATACTATTATTTAATAGTTAGAGTATTAATTTCATCAATCAAAGGCTGCATTTGACAAAGATATTATTATAATATATCAAATATTTGAATCTTATATATATCCCTTTAGGCTATTGGCCGTCTGACCTGATACTAAGCCGCTTTTTTTGCGGATAAGGGGAAATGCGCCTTGGTTAAACTCCACATTAATTAAAATTATATTTTAACCACAGGTAAAATTATGGTTCACAAGGGTATCAATATGTATAATAATTTACTAAAAATTCATCAACGTCCCGACGTATTTTCAATCTATACCGCTGATCTATTATGGACCCAAGCGCATTTAGCAAAACAGATGCTGCTAACACATTTAGATCAAAAAACACCATTAGCTTCCCGCCCTATAAAAGCGATTAATCAAATGGTGAACTGGATCGATAATAATTTCCAGCTAAATGGAAAGACTATTTGTGACCTTGGCTGTGGCCCTGGTTTATATGCAGAAAGATACGCGCAGCTTGGCGCGCATGTTTCGGGATTGGATTTTTCTTCCAACTCCATCGAATATGCCAAGGCCAGCGCATTGGAAAAAGATATTTCAATAAATTATATTACCGACAATTACCTCACCGCTGTTTTACCGAATAATCAAGATTTGATTACCCTAATATATTGCGACCTATGCCCGCTTTCGCCCTCTCAACGTCATATATTATTTAAAAAAATTAGTCAAAGCCTCAATAAAGATGGAATTTTTATATTTGATGTAGCCTCAATCAAAGCATTTGATCTTGCAAAAGAAAATTGCAGCTTTGGTCATAATTATATGAATGGTTTTTGGTCAAAAAATGATTATTTTACTTTCCATAATTCTTATCGCTATGAGGATGAAATGGTTTTGCTTGATCATTTTAAAATCGTCGAGGCTAACGGCACTTGGGATATATATAACTGGATGCAATATTTCACACCAGAAAGCATCGAAGAAGAATTAAATCTTAATGGCTTTGATATGCTTGAGATCATAGATGGTTTTGGCATAGACCCAACGGATAAAACAACATTTGGAGTGATCGCCAAAAGTAATTTAACGGGAGGTTAATAAATTTTATTGTTATTTTTAGATGGGTTTTATAACCCATCTAAATAATACTCACCGTATATGTAGCGCGCCACATAACATTGGTTTTTGTGCCACTTAACATTGGTCGCGAATTCAGGTTTTAGCCCCCCAAAATGATAGCCCATTTAACAAGCCTTTAAAGGCCCATAATCACCCATAAAATAACGGCAATTTTTGGCCAAAATAAGACCATCAAAACCAGCCCGAAAATAGTAAATATTTCAGCTCGACTTCATCCATTTTAAATGCTTTAAATATTTCACTTATTTCTGGTTTATCATTAATACTTAAAATAAACTGACCTTTAATATTTAATATTTAATATTTAACGCATAACAATAAAGCCGTGTTTCGCGGCCGGGTCTCGCCAATTTTTGATGATCTCAAATCGCGCCGATAATCGTTATTGGCGTTATCGCCATAGCTAGGGTGAGTGTCGCGTTTTGGGGCGAATACGTTCATGTGCTTATAGCCCAAAGCATATGGAGTTCTTATCTCCATAAACTCCTCCAACCCTTTTGATCCGACAGATTCATCTTGAAAACTACCAAGGTTGCGTCGATCATCGACCCCACGCCCATTATCCCACCCACGGAGAAAATCACCCCGCAGATCAGGTATAAAGAAAAGCTCGCCTTTTTCCCCATATCCCCCCCCGATAACCGCGAATAAATCAGCATATTTTGTTTTTGAAACAAATGTTCCATCGCAAGCCAAAAAACCAATTGGCGGGACTTTGCCTAAATAATATTCCACAATTCCCGGCGGCGTTTTTTGTAATTTTATTGCTTCATTTACAAATTCCACAATATCTTTGTTGATATTACTGCCTTTTGGCGCGACTGTCGTCATCTTGGCGGGGACTTTTTCACCAATTTTAGTTACAATAAATTTTTCCCCTTTTAAATTCCAATAGACGACCCCGCGAAAATCATCAAAAACATCCCATTTTTGACCGTCAAAAACCGCAATTTTATTTGGACTTTTTTTGGGCGGGGCAATTTTTGTTGTATTTGGCAGGTAAGGCTTGTCAACAGATAATGGCACGCCGCCGTTTTTTTTGCGATTTATATGTAAATTCGCCAGTTCCTGGTAAGAAATTATAAATCATTTTATTATTCCTTGTTTTTAGGGTTGTCGGTTTTGACCTTGGCGATATGGTCTTGCCATAAATTGGTGTTATTAACCTTATCCCAATAAATCATGTCCAACTGCCCGCCAATATCGCCATACGCCAATTGGCGTTTATGTAATATATTGTGGTTTAACTCTTCTGTTGTCAGCGGGACTAGCTCAAACGATGTTATCGCTTTTTCAAGCGTGATCCTTTCAGATATATTTAGGTGAAAAGCGTTTTGATCATAATCGGGCTTTGTTAAATATTCCATTTCAACCCATTTTTGTTTTTTTGCATCGGCTAAAACAGGTGGCGTTTCACCATTAAAATCATGTTCGGTAATTTTAATTAAATTATTAAGATCAGTAGTATCAATTAAATAATATGTCATTTTTATATCCTTACTCTTCTATATATCGAAATGTGATTTTGTCCATATATCGGATTTGTAAATTTAATCTATCAAATTTTTTATTCACTGATGAATTTGGGTTTTCTTCTACCCATTTTTTGATTGCTAAAATATCTGCTTTTATTTCTGAATCATCGAACTGGGATTTTCTGCATCTAATTTCGAGGGTACCGGAGCTGATACTGCCATAGTCTCTAGCATGGTCGGTGCCAATATAGCGTGAAAAGCTAGGGTAACCATGTTTATTAGCTGTAATTGGGCTAGTCTGCACAGTGAAAACAAAAATATTTTTCCCGTGAAAGACGAACCATAGACATGGTTATTCCCCGCATCACCCATTGCGATAACATTGCCACGGGTATAATCTAAATTTATTGAATCATTTCCCGCGCCGCCAGCTATGACATAATCATTATTGCTAAGAAACACACCGATACTGTTATCTCCCGCCGTGCCTATTATAACTTCATTGCCATTACGTGCTGTGGAATAATCTGGCCTAGTCATAGTAACTAATTTATATTTTTTTGTAGCAATTGCTACAGCCACATAATCTACCGCTTTTATTTTAAAAAGCTCTGAAAACCCACTATCGCCCCCGCCACTAACGCCAAACCCCGTTAAGTTATTTACATTCAACATCTTAATTATCCGTTGCGCTAATGGTGGTATAGGTAAGATTTATGCCTATTAATTTAACGTCAGTGGCGATTGTATCGCCCGAATCTGAAACATCGCGGTAAATCTGAAAAAATGCCAATTTATTTGCGGCGGCATCTTTGATGATTAAATCACCCGATATAGCCGATATTATCAGGTCGTTTTTTGTTGCTGTGGGGTTGCTGGTCAAGCTAGTTTCCACGCCAAATGATTTTATAAAGCTGTCGGCCTTGCCAATTGAACAAGCGGCAATTTTGAATGTCGCACCATTGGTGATGGTCAAATGATCGCATAGCCAATAAAGCTGGAATTGCACCGCGCCCGCATTCCAAGATTTAGGCATGGCGATGGAAAATTGCGCTTTATTATCGATGCTACCTGAAAAATCCAAGGTGGAGATAGATTTTATATTACCCGCCAAATGGGTTACTTTCGATTTTGCACCATTGGTTTTTGTCGGTAATATTGCACCCGCTGGCATATAAATTGAATGTTTACCGATCATGCTATCGGCAAGCTTTGCGTTGGTGATGGATTTATTGGCTATTGTACTATCTACCCCCAAATGATCACGTGCATCTTCAAAATCATCACCATAAGACCGATTTATTTCCACCCACTGATCTTGGTTCTTAACCAAAGTTATCCATCTTTTGCCCGTTAAAATGAAGTTGGCATTATCAACCAATTTCATTTGCCCTATTCCGCCCGCGTTATGGCGTAATGTGATATTTCTTGCCGCAGTTTGCGCCTTTAACATCAAAAAACGACCTTCGGGCAATTTATCCATACCGATATTGTTTAAAATATCTACATCCAAATTATTACGACACTCGATACTGTGATAACCGCCGGCAATATTAACCCCCCCTTGATTTATGGTTAAAATCATTTCACCGTTAATTTGTTGGCCTAATATTTCTGCCGTGGCGTCATACATCAAACCTAAGACATTTGACGTGTCCGATGCACGCGACTGGACAATGGTTGCGGGATCGGCAACAAACTTTCGATCTTTTAATATACTCATTTTTTTAAACCTCCTTAATTATTAATTTATTCACTGGCTATGCCTTGAATGGTGGCGTCAATTAATCCTCGCGCGCGGTGGCCGTCTGCGTCATGGCAAATAACCAATGCGCCTAATTTCGCGTTTTTATTGGCTATATATGCATTGACCGCATTAAACCCATCGGCCTGTTGTAGGCTAAGCGAGACATTGATTATTTCATCCCATTTTATTTTTGGTGTTAATCGCGTGCCGCTTTCTTCAATTATAATATCATCAAAATTTGTTACCGATAATTCCAGCCGCAACCGCGCTTTTAAATTGCTTATTTGCCCTTGGATATTGCCTGCGGGGCAGGTGATTTTTAATTGGAAATGGCTATTTGCCTCTATTTCAAATTCGCCATGCCAGTCGAGCCAAGTTGACATTGAAAATATTGGCGCAGCAGGATTTATATATAATGGCAGTTGCGGGTTGCGATAAAATGGCGCATCGCCCAAAATGCGATATTCAACCTTCGCCCCCGTTGAAAATTCGCCCAATATTTGCAAAAAACCACGGCGATTAAATTTAAAATTTGTAAAATATGACATGGCTTCAAAACCTGAAAATAATGGCGCATCAGGGTCGGTGTAAAATGGTTGATCCCCCGCCGCGTAAAAACTTCCCTTGGCAAAGGCGCGTAGGCCATTTTTAACCTCTAATGCGCCTATTTTTTTCCCCTGGTACTCATCCGCCGCAAAATCAATTTCATCGGCGATATGATCGGCGATATAATCGCCCAATTTCACCACAGAAAATGCCGCATTTACCGAAAGATTATTAAATAAATCAACGGCCTTTACCAAGATAGTAAAAGTCCTACCCGCAAATGATGCTGCTTCAAATATATCTGACGTGAAATATTTTGAATTTGGATGTATTTTTATCGCCGTATCAAAATTATAATTAACCCCCAGATGCCAACGAAACTCGAACCCCGCAAAATCGATGGCTCGATCACCATATTGCACACGGTAACGGCGCATATCATTGGGTATTTTCTCAACTATTAAACCTGTCGGGTCGGCAGGCGGTGTTGAACCGCCAATAACCTTATGATGGGGCAATTCGCGCCAAAAACCGGGTATGCCTGACTTTAATGTATATCTAAGCCGAATTTCATATGTCTCTAAAACTTCGACTGGTTGAATTTGAACATCAAAAACTGTTGTGTCATGTTCTAAAATCCGTTGCCAATTTTCGCCGGATAGGGCAGGGCGAATTTCGGCCTGAATTTCGCCTAAATTTAAAATATCTCCCGCAGGCGGGGCTAATTTAATCATAATACTTGGCTGGACTGAACCATCAGGAAGGCGTATTAATGCGGGCTCATCGGAATATATATGGTCAACAATCGGCGGCGCAGGCCGTGTAATATCGGGATGTACGGGCCATGTTACCACAGGGCGATAATCTTTTGATATTTCGCCCGCATCCCAAATTTCGGGGGCATAATCGGTCGCGGTAATTTTCGCCGTCAAATCTTTCGAATTTTTAATATCGGTAATGATTAATTTTATGCTAACTTGTTCGGCCTCACCAAAAACATATTCATCATCGCGCTCGATTAAATCGGCTGATAATGGCTCTTCTAAAACCACAGTGCGGCTTTCTTTGCCATTATTTTTGACATTTTTATATAAATATCTACCGTCTTTTCCGCGTAATTCTATTGCATATTTTTTCCCCGTTTCATGAATAACCATCTCGTCTAAATATAATTCGATTATATTGCCTTTAACAACTTTAACACCTGTAATTTTGCCATATTCGAACTGGCGCCCGATCATTGGCACGTCATGGCTAAAATTAATTAAATCACCTTTTTGACAACGCAACGCGCGAATATTAGTTTGGAAAACATGGGTTTCTTGTCTGAACTTTGCCACCCGGTAATAATGGATAACTTGTTTTTTTACTGCTAAAAAATCCCTTGTGGCGGGAAACTCCATTTCCTCTATTAATGGGTTTGGATGTGTGATCGCATTTTTACCATCTAACCAAATTAACGGATTGTCTTCTTTATAATCTATTTTTGGGTTAATAAAACTGGCCCTGATTGCATCGGGAAATCTTACAAAAATTTTACGCCCCGAATATCCCCAAGAATTTTTTGGGTTAAAATGCATAACCGATATTTGTTTTGGCTCGTCAATTATTGGCGTTAATTTACCATCAATTAATGCGGGCGATGCCATGCCCGCCGACATAATTTCGACTAATGCATTTGATAATGTGCCCCCATTTAAAACTATTGAACATTTATCATTTGGTCTTGACTTTGCCCAATGCGAAAAAATATCTAAATCGATTTGATCGTCATGGGCTGGCGTTTTATAATCGCGATTTTTAATTAACGCCACTGCCACCCATGCAGGGTGATGATTTATTTTCGGCGCCGACCATTTTTTGCTATTTGAATTATAAACAGGAATTAATCGCTCCGCAATCGCGCTATATTTTTCTATCTGACCATGTAATTGTCCTGTTTCCAAAATCCGCATTGCAACTAAACATAAACCTTTTTTTGGTATAGGGCTTGAGTATTTAAATGACTTTACCGCCACGATGCTGCAATTGTTGTGAATTTTAAATTTCTTGTTATCGGCGGTTAACCGCTCGATCTTTATTTGCCATTTACCTTGACTTCCTGTGCGCTGGCGATATGACTTATAATATGATTTTACCGTGGCGGCGGTTATCGTTTCAACGCCATTTGGCGAAATCCACCTATTTTCACCATGGCGGCGATATGAAAATTTTATATCGACGCTATTTTGCAATCTAATGTTTTTGCCTTTTTCATCACTGCCAAACTCGACTAAACCGTGAAACCCAACATCAACCGCAAATTCGTCAGTTTGATGCGATGTTTCTAAAATAACAGCCTTGCCGTATTTTAATGCTATGGTGAATCTTTCTTCAAAAACCGTGTTGGAATAAAGGCTGATTTTTTTATCATTTGAATAACCCTGACGAATTTCAGTTTCCACCTCGTCGAACTTTGATAATCCCGACGTGCCAATCCTGTGCCCTGATAACTGGCACGGCCCTTGACCAAAACAAAATAAATATCGGTGATATCGCTTGCCGCCAACGACTTCTGAATATGGTTTTGCATAATGAACTGGAAATATTTTATTCCGACCAAAAGTTATCGGAATTTCGCCATAAGGATTTGCCTGATTCTGAATTCCAGTTATCGCCGAGCTAGGTGACACCTGTGCGCCAGTCTGTGTTTTTAACCCGCCCGTATTTCGCATTTTTGGCGATACAATCGCGTTTATGGCAAGACTACCAGCTATCGTGATACCAACGCCCACCGTAACTGCCGCAGCCGTAAAGGCAAAAGTACCCGCAGTAAAATACATTTCTGCCACCAGCGGTGGGAAATAAATACTTGCCGCCATAATTGCCACTGATAAAATCATTTGTAATGGATTTTTACCGCCATCACCGCCGCCGCCCGCTGGCATCGGCAATATATTTATGATAACACCAGACTTTGGCGTGATTAAATGCCATTTTTGACGATCAATTATTATCGGTGATAAAAATTTTGGTAATGATAATTCAACTATTAACCCGTTTAAATGCCTGTCTTTAACCCCGCAAAATTTTAATATATCAAATATATTCTTGCCCGCTGGGCAGGCGATAACCTGTCTTTTTGCGGTGAATGGGTCATTAAATATTTGTGCTTGAACCTCGCCCATATCACGCGCCCGCCATCATGGAAATATGACGATAAAATTTCACCCTGCGCGGGGTAATCAGCGCGCTGGTCCAACGCTCTATTGCAACAAAACAATCACGTTCAATATGAATAAAATGCTGTAATTCACCACCAGTTGCCACACCCACATGCAACCTAACCCCATCGCCTCGCATCCTTAAAATATCAAATTCTTTGACTTTGTTTTTATCAATTTCAACCCAATTTTGGGCTTCTAAATTCATTAATTCTTCGATATATTTACGATTATTTTTTTGATATTTAATATGGGCAAAATCTGGTAAAATAATTTTTAATTCACGCGCATAAATTTGTTTGATTAACCCATAACAATTAACGCCGTCATCCATATCTGGTGATGAATGCCCGTCATCATTCCATTGTATGTCCATATATCCATCGACCCAGCTCATTAAAACAACCCAGGAGCATTCACTTCATCCATGCGCCACGGGCAAACTGGTTTATTTAACCAGTCTTCTGCACTCGCTTGACCTGTAATTTTATTTGCCACCCATTCGATCGAATTTAATCTTAATTTTATTGGGCCAACTTCAATTTCATTGGCGCGGACGCTCTAATTGCCGATAATTTTACATCTATATCGCCTTGTGCCTGTCTTATTTTGGGCATAATTTGTTGAACAATATCAAAAATATTTATCTTTACTGATTGCAATCTTGAAATATCGCTATCAGGTAAAATGGTTTCGAAATGAAATGCCTGAAATAATAAACCATTCGATATAATATCTTCATTATTATTAACAACGCGAATTGGCGCGCCAAGGCTCGTTTCCGAAATTTCTAATAAAGTCAACCAAACATCATCACTGTTATGTTCTAATACTGACTTTATTGCTGGCGCGGATAATTTCCTCATGACGCCCCCCCCCCTGGTACTTGAATAAATTTGACATGCACATGCCAAAAATTACCCAAATATGGCACTGGTTTGGGCGGCTCAACCATTCGCCAATGCATCAAAACTTGCTTTCTTGGGTGTATAAATTCGAATATATTTTTACCCGATTTTAATATATTTAAAAAATAATCCTCAAATAAATTAACCTCGTCGGCACTCATTTCAATTTTGCCCAATAACTCATATGGCGTGAATGTGGTCCTGGCACGGCTCATCGCGGGGCCAATATCGGGGTTATTTCTAATTAAATTATCCCGCAATCCGTCTTTATAACCAGCTTTTTCGAATTCGAACGGCACGGCTGGCCATGTGTAAATAATATTCCTCATCGGCTAAATCCAACTCTGTTCATGCCAAAATTTTGATTTAAACTATTATCAAATTCCCCCGTCCCGAAAGCCGATTTGACCGCGTCAATTATGGTTATATTTATAATTTCATCACCGTTATTATTTTGCTGGCGGCTTTGGTCGACACCGCCTGCGGCATCGCCATTGCCATCACCACCGCGCCTTTGATCAATAATATTGACCCTAACATTGCCACTGTTGCCGCCTGCCTTATTTGCTAACGCTGATATTAATCGTTCGACCGATTGGCTGTGGCCTTCGGTTAAAATCCGCTCGCCGCGTTCTAAAATCGCGGGCACCTCTTTGGGCCGCAGGCCCGCAATCCCACCACCATGATATCGCGGTGCATTATCCCAAACATTTGCTGAATATTGCTTGGTGAAACTGCCATTGCCACCCGCCACACCACCGTTATGATAAATAAAACCTGACCCCACAGAACCAGCAGGGTTCGGCGTTGGCACAGAATTACCACCGCCACCGCCAAACATCGAACCAAAATTTAAAACGCCCCAATAATCCAATAATTGGTTTCAAAATCATTTGCTTATATGCAATTCTTGCAAGGTCGCTAATTATGCTATCGCTTAATGATTTAAACGAAAATTTACCCGTCTTGGCAAAATTAACAAATGCGTTTTCACCCGCTTTTAACCCTCCAACCAACATGCCGCCCAAATCTTTGCTAAATTCATCGGCCTTGCCAAAAACACCGTCAATTTCTTGTTTGAATTTCGCACCCCAGGAACCAACATCTTCAATATTTGCTTGATAAATATCTTTCATTTTAACGCTAAAAACTTCGCTTATTTCTGCAACAAATTTTTTATAACCATGTTTAGTGCGATCGAGACCTAAAATCGTTTGATCGCGCCATTTTTCCAAATCTAAAACTTGCTGTTGATATGGCGACTTTAAACTATTGACCGCATCACCGACGGCCAAAACACTTGCAATATGCTGCTTTTCGACTTCGGCCATTTGTTTTAAAACTAATTTTCTTGATAAAATCCGCTGCGTGCTTGCCGTTATGGCGGCGCGTTCGCCACCGTTAAGGCTATCGCTAACCGCCGATCTTATTGCCAATAATTCGCTATATTTACGCTTTGAAAGCTCGACCGCACCTGCTGACTTGCCGTAAGCATTAATAATATCATCCATTGCTGCAATTTCTGCATTTATCATTGCCACACGGGCGTTAACCTTTGGTGAAATGGCTGCCTTTTGGCTTTGGCTTTTACTCAATGCATCATCCATCGCTGTCATATCATAACCACTTTTTGGTCTTTGATTTTGCGGCGGTATTTTAATTGTTTTTATTTCATTATCAATTTTTGATATGGCATTTTTAATATTCCTAACTTCCCGCCTTTTCATGGCTATGGCGTTGGCTAAGCCACCATTTTCAACCTGCCTTACTAATGCTAATTCTGCTATTTTTAATTGGTTTGAAAATTCCGACTGCCTTGCTATCAATGACTTCAACTGCGCCTCTGGGCTATCTTCACCTGACATAATAACGGCACCTAACCCCCCCGCAAGACCACCCGCCAATGCACCATATGGGCCTCTTTTTGCGCCAACCCATGCCCCGCCTAAAATTGCTAATATTTCGGGGTTTTCACCCAATATTTTAATTAACCCTGTTACCCCTGAAACTATGGTCTTTAACCCATTTTGAAACTCTTTATCGACCAAAACATCACGAAAACCATTCATCCCGCTAATCAACACATCCATAAAACCAGATTGCGCGACAAGTTTTTGCGTCTCGTCCAATGAATTTTTGAATCGCGCCATTTCTGCTTGCGCCCCTGATGCGGCATTAACCGCCGCCACGCCAAATTTTTCATGCATAGCAATCGCCATTTTTGGCAATAGATCATTAGCTAATACTTCGCCGTTTTCCAGCATCTTATTTAACTCTTTTGTGGTAACCCCCATCGCACCCGCCGCCATCTGAAACGCACCGACCAATCGCTCTCCCAACTGCCCGCGCAATTCCTCGGCTTGAACATTGCCTTTTGATAACATTTGAATAAACGCCCGCATTGTGCCGCGCGTGTCGTCGACTGACATGCCCATTGCCCGTGCTGCCTCCATGGTCGATACCCAAATATTTCTGCTAACCGCTAATGATAACCCAGCACCTTGTGCCGCCAATGTAAATTTTGCATAATCGTCGGCTGCTGACCTAACATGCAGACCTAATCTTTTTGCCTCATCCCGCACAAATTTCATTTCTGACGCTGCCGCTTCACTGCTTCCTGCGATTAATAACATGACCCTATCGATACGTTCAAAATCGGTTGCAACTTTCCATATTTCCCGCGTCATATATGCCGCACCAAGACCACCCAAAATCCCGCGCAATAAATTCATATTGCCGCTTAATTTCTTTGTTGACTGACTGGTCTTATCGATATTCTTTGATATCTTTTAACTTGACTGGCGGCACGAACCGCTTGTTTACCCGACCTGCCAAAGGCATCGCTGGTTTTTTGGATATTTTTATTTGCCGCCCTTGAATGCTTCCCCACACGCGCCGTTTCTGCGCCCATCTTTTTTATGCTTTTAACCGCCGCACCCGTTTCTGAAATCAATTGCTTGCCATCGGCGGTTAATTTTATGCCTATTTTAAGATCGCTCATGCTTAAATATTCCTAATTTCTGACAAGACGACCTGCTCCATAATTTGCAAATCATCCAAAATATCTAAATCAAAATCAATTTTCATCACCCTTGCCACAATATCAACCGCGCCTAAATCTATGCTTACGGGTTGCCCATCCATTCCCGCCATACGCCATTGGTTCGATACCCTTAAAAATAATTTTAAAACTATTATATTTTGCGGCCAAACCTCAAATTTATTGATTATTGGGTTCGATGTATTTTTAACTAAATCTGAATTTGCACCAAATTTTTTTAAATCTGCGACAATTTTTTCATCCATTGTTTCTTTTCGGGGGGTGATCCAAAAAACCGCCGCATCGATTAGTTTTTTATTCTGGCCTGATCACCAGAAATTGCCTTGAAATAAGCTTTAAATATGCCGATACGAACATATGGAATATGAATTAAATCTTCCATATTTTCTGCATTAAACTCTAAATTGCGGCCATCTTCTGATTTTATGCTGTCATCCCATCCAACCACCACATCGCGCAAAATTTTGACATCATCCACATGGGTTGCGCCAAGAACATTATTTTGCTGTTCTTTTGATAATATCTTAAATTTTACGTTGAATTTTTGGCATTCGACTTTGCCATTATCTAATGGCATGAAAATTTCAACAGGCCATAAAAATTGATGATCTTTTTTAACTATAAACATATTTTAAAATCCTTTTTAAACATCTTTTAACGGCTATTTAATGCCTATTTAACGGTAATAATAATTTCATCATCGCCCGTATCGGGAATGAATGATAACGCGATATCATACATGATCTCGCCGTTGCTATCTTCATATTTAGGCGCGTCAATTTCGACCTTTGGCGCGGTCAATTTTATTATATTTCCCGCGATCTTACCGTGGGTAACTTCAAGGGCAATTTGCGTGCCGCGCTTGGCAATATCAAAAAAATCTTTTACCCCGACATTTTCCGCTTCAAATTTACAATTGCCGCTGGCTTTGCGATCATTAATTTTAACCGAACGGCGATTGATGCGATCTGAAAAAACCACTTGATTACCCATATTAATGCTAATTTCTTCTAATGCGCCAGAATATCCATCGACTAAAAAACTGGGCGTATTTTCACTATTAACAATCAATGGCGCAGAAAAACCGCTAAAATCACTTTTGGGAAACGCACCGACAACAATATCTGAAAATAACCCGGTGAATTCAAATTGATATTTGCCAATTTCACCCGCTTTCAAATTAATAGTTAAATTGCCCCTGGCCCCTGAAATTTTATGCAAATTTTCATCCATATAAAAATAAATGCTAATGGCTTCATAACCGGCTGAAACTGGCTGATATTTAACCGATACCCCGGTGTCAACAGTTTCAGAAAAACCACATGCTCGCAATAGAACACCATATGCGGGGATATTGCCCGCAATACCACTTCCCGCAATTTCAACCGCGCCTGTAATTTTAACTTGCAAATTTGCCAACATGGCGGCCTGTGCGCCAAGCCCCTTGCCAACTAAATTGCGGCTGATTTTATCGGCATTCATCGGTTCTATATTAACATCGGCCAGTAATATCCCGTTGCTGGCGGTTGGCGCGGCATCCGTGCCATATGTGGTTTCAATTTTGGCTAATATCGCTATTTGTCTAAATTGCATTATTTTTTCACCTCGTGATTTTTCTTTTTTGTTACAATCTTTTGATCTTTTTTATCATCTATTTTGCTGATATTATCGACGCGCTGCGCCTTGCCGTCTTTATCTATAATATAAGAACCACCACGCCTAATCATGAAGAAACCTCCCAAAAAAAATATTTAAACTTTACGTAATAATTTGCTGGCTCGATATTCGATCAACCACCAAACAACACCGTTATCAATTTTAACCAATTGCCCGCGCAAATATTCGATTGGCGATATTTCTGAATTGGCGGAAAAGCCTAAAATCGATAAATTTATTTGATCTTCCAAATTCTCAATATCATTTAATTTTTCTCCGCCCGCTAAATCATTTTTATTTGACATGGCAATCGCCGCCCCAAAGATAATATCTTGTTTTTGACTAACCCCGCCGATAAGCTCATTTTTATGCGCGGTTTTTGATATGGGAAAAACATAAATTGCCGGCAGCATTTTACTTGGCGGATTATTCTTTAGAACCGACATGGCGGCGATTTTGTCAACGGTTTTGACATCGACAATATCTTTTTTTAATTTTGGCAATGATTTGATCTATCATGGTTAAACCCCCGACGTTAAATGGTCGTTAAGAATATTTTTAATTTCCACACGGTCTTTTATTCCAACGCCTAAATATGGCCTCGCGGGCATATGAACCGATAAATTGCGCCCTGTTTTACCGCCTAATTGGTGAATCGCGGCATAAATAACATTCGACCCAACCGCCACAGATCCTGATCCAAAAATATGAGTTATTGAATTCATCAATAATTCTTTTTTAATCAATGTCCGGCCTGTTTTTTTCTTTGATGGTAACCACGCGATACCGATTGGGTCTGACTGATTTTCAAAATTATCAACAACCGACGACACTAGAAATGCCCCGACCAGATCCATCGCGGGGCAAGATTAGATCCACGTGTTATAACCCGATCAACCGTGGCAATGACCATATCATCATCAATATTGATATTATAATTTAATCCAACCATTGGTTCTAAAACCCTGCCATTGATTTATCATCAAACATTTGACCACCACCGTTCGTTAAAATAATATTGGCGTCACTTTTATTCCCCGTTTTGGCAATATCTAACTTGGCAATTCCTGTTGCAATGTTACGCAAAAAAATTAACGCTGCTTTATTGCGCTCTATAACGATATCAATCGGGTCATCAGAATAAATTTTATATCTTGCCATATCGCACGCAACGGCAGTCAAAACGCTTGGAATCTGCCCAATTTCAAATATATATAAACTCTTTATATATGTGTCGATTTCGGCACTAACATCCAACAGCGCCAAATCCAAAATATTACTCCCCAAATCGACAGCATCACCAATATCTGGAAATCGATTAACCACATCATTTTTTGTCGCATATAACATGGTTAAACTTTACCCTGATACTTTGCCCATGCCGCATCGACATTTTCACCATCAATGCGATTTTTTGGGATGACATCTTTTAACAATCTTTCGATCGCAGCTACCTTTGGCGTGCCGTCTTTTTTTAAATCGCCATCTTTTAAATTTATAAGAGCTTCGCCAATTGTTGTGATGATAAAATCATCGCTAATATCTTGAATATTGACAAGTTCGTCATCGGATATTGTGACAATAAACCCGTCACAATTTGTGATAATATTTAATTCTTCTTCACCAATATCATCAAAATTATATATGGCTGGGCCGCAAGGGTGCTTGATGCCGCCCCTGCGAAAACCATTTTTATATGTGGATATAATTTCAATTTTTTTCATAATATCACCCCAAACGCCCCTCGATATGCAACTCGAAAAGACCAGAAATCACATTATCTTCACCAGATATAAGACGAGACGCCGCAGTCGCTTGCAATGCCTTATATGTTAGAATCGGCGGCACAATTAATTGCTTGGGGTTAAGGTTCAATGGCCTGCCAAAGTCGCCTTTCAGGCTTTGCATCGCGACTTGAGCCTTGACAATATTTTCAACGGTCAAATCTTGCCGTGAGGAAACAACCAATTGCCACAAACCAAAACCAGAAGCACCGCGCGCATCCACGCCATATAAAAACTCGTCTGATATAAAGACATGCGAGTTTTTACGATCGAATAATGCCGTAAATACTGGTTTTTGCCTGCTTTGGAATATCAGTGGTTTTTATGGCACGGCTATCGTCAGTCAAGAACCATTCAGGACCGCCGCCGCCCATGTCGTTCGACATCGAGACCTCATGACCATCTTTATCCAAAACGGGATGGTCGCTATCAATAAAATTTTGACCATCGTAACAGATTGAACTTCGGCCTTGCGCTAATAAAGGCCAAACAAGTCCATCTGGCCATTCTTTGGCGGTCTGTCCTAAATCTGAAAAATAAACGGGATACATCCCCATATTATCATCTTCGATATCGACCCGCTGAACCCCCACCGTATTTTCAAACTTTTTGTTAGCAATTGCGAATTGGGACTTCGAAAAACGCTGTATCTGCCGTTCCCCGACCCATTCGGTCATGCCTTTTATTTTTGCCAAACTTGAATAAACATTTTGCGATGTGGTCGAATTAGTTGTCATCGCAATTTTGTTATATGTGCTTTCTGCTGCACCAAAGGCATTAAGATAACTAGTCTCAAAACCGGTTTGCGCATTTATTAAATATTCTTCGTTAATTTCCATTTGTCTAACCCCTAACTAATTTTAATTTCAACATCACCAGATGCGGTCACATTTTGGACGATACCAAGGCTTGACCTTGTGCTGCCGCCATCACTTGCGGCGACCGTTTGATCGTCAACTATATAGGCAAGTCTGCCTATATGCCCGCGCCCGACAAGGTCGCTGCTATGGTTTAGGAATCGGAATGTCCCAACCCGCGACTTTACAGAGGCCTCACCAGCCTCGCCGTCAATATTGTTAATGCGGGCCTCACAAACCCCTCGCGGGTTAAGGCCTATGGCTGTCTTACCAGAACAGCATTACCAGACGCATCAAGGCAAATAATCGCGCCTGCAAATATTCGAATACCTGCGGCAACTGGGTCGCTACGAATATCGCCTTCAAGCCTGAAAGTATTTCTGTTTTTTGTTAATGCGCTCATTTTGCCACCTTTTCTTGTTTAGTCTTCAAATAATCTTTTTCTTCAATACCCATTTGTGCACAAACATTTTTTTCTGATTGCGATAATATGGCTTCACCCTCAATATGATCGGGCAAAATGCTTTTGCCATCACCCGAAATAACCGATGTCTTTCCAACCCATTCGGCAAAACTTTCTGGGTCACGCTGACAAAGACCGATACCCCAGTCCCTCAATGTTGGAATTAATCTACCCGACTTAATCGCGGCACCGACGACCGCTTCGGCGTTGTCATTTTTTGCACCATCTTCGATAACGTTAATTCGGGACATAAGCTCTTTAATCAGATCATCTTTGCCATCACCTTTAAGATCAGAAGCTTCACCGTCATTTTTTTGATCATCACCATCTTTCTTTATACCGCATCTTTTTCCAAACGCGAAGAACAGGCCTTGATTATGTCATCATTCGAAGACCCAGACTTAAGCCCTAACGCCACCTTAACTTGGGACAAGGTTAATTCTATTTCCTTAACAATTGCCGCTTCGGCGGCAAGCAACTTCATTTTGGCTAATGCTTCTGTCGCATCTAACCCTTTATCAAAACCAGACTGGCTTAATAATTCCATTTTGAATTCATCATCATCCATTTTTTTATCATCCTCGTTATTTTGTTGACTTAAAATTGCTTTAACTTCGACCTCGGTTAACTCTAATTGCGGAATATTGGTCAAACTGGCACGCAAAATTTCCTTGACCTCTCCATCTTTGCCATAGGCAACGACTGGCGATATATATAAATATTCTTTGTCGGCGATTGCCGCTGCGCCCGATTTTGTCCAGTCCACATGGGCCCATAATCCCTCGCCATCTTGGGAAAGACTGGCAAGCCAGCCTGCTGCGGGCGCGTTGCCACCCTTACGACCAAGAATATTAATATCAATCTGATGATCGTAATCGACGACGCTTTTTGTTTTTTTTGTTAATGATCGCTTTATAACAGCGGCTGCATCGCTCATGCGATACTTGCTATTACCACCCGTGGCGTTAATATTCGCGCCATGTTTTAATAATAACATTTTATCAGGGCTATCGACCGATATGGGCATGGCTGATAAAAGGGCGATCTGTTCTGTCATAAGTTACCTCATAATAAATATTCTCATGAAAATTCATGTAATATTTAATGTAAGGTCAAATTAGACGATAAAATATCGGCATGTTACCCGTCAGGTGACGGGCAAAATATATTTTATTTAAAATATAAGGGGTTTTTTGATTATTTTAATCATTAATCGGTTATTTTAAACCAATATGAGCATATAACTACCTGCATAGCAAATCATGATCTAAATATCAACATTAAACAGCTCCATCAAATACCCATCAAATAGGCAAGGTTAAGTGTTCTTTATTCACCGTCATCATGTTTAGGAAAATGTTAATCATCGCTTATACACCCCATTAAAACCCAAATATAAATTGACATTTTTTTAAAAAACATATATATTAACCACAGTCATAATGATTGTGCAGGCGTTAAGATCATCATAGTGGCTAGATTGATTATTTCCCTGCATTGAATAATCCTTAAACCCCGCTTATCGCGGGGTTTAGTCTTTCCTGCGATATAATAATAATTGCTCGCGCTGATTTTTAATATAATTGCTGCGTTTATGTGGTTTTGTGTTGTTTCTAAAACCGTATTACCAATCCAGCCAGATCTTCCAAATTCAAATGATGACATACCGACTTCTGGGACACCGTCCATATCCCATCTTTTTAAATATCTTCGCCTTAATGACCAAATATTTTTTTCTTCAAAATGCTTCCAAACCACCAAACTTCATCAGGGTCAATAATCGCTTGCGCTAATAAATTCATATATCTTTGTCGATCAAATTTATTAACCTTTATTTTCTCGGTAAATTTTTCTTTAAATAAATCCATACCAATGATTAATGGCTCGCCCATGATATCTTTATATATAACGTCCCTGGTTCTTGTTGCGCCAAAATTACCCAAGAATGCATCCATATAAAATTCATCTGATTTTCCATCGGGTAAAATAATTGACGATGATATTTTTGTCGGCGCGGGCATATCTGGCTTGTCGAAATACTCGCTTATGGGAAAACTGCTTGGTAGACCACCACCATCTGGCGGGTAATGAATGGTTTATTTCTTGATTTTCCCACATTAAAGGCAAAAACCCGCATCAATGCCTTTTGGAACTTTTGTAATTTCGCCAGTGCGATTATTTATATAATCGCGCATCTCAACCTTTGGCGTTTTTGATAATTTATAACCATATCTGATTAAATCACGCTCTGATAACTGCTGGGTATTACACCGACAGAACCATCCATTGGGCGGGAAATGCGTATCCCAAAATTTATCGTCAATATCTAAGACAAGCCCGTGCCACGCCTTATGCTGTGGCCTTGTGCTTTCATCATTCACCGCCACATATCTTATATAAGGCCGCTGTTTTTTAACCCGTTGATACCGTTCCCACCGCCCAAATGCGTGGGCGGTTTTTAAATTCGTATCAAATATTATTTCCAACCTGCGATTGCTGCCTAACTGGACTTTTTTCATTTCACCAGTTAACGGGTCTTTTTCATGCCCAATGCCCCACCAACCTTTTTTCTTTAAAATTGGCGTTAAATCTTTTTTGAATTGATAAAATGTCGTGCCTTCAGAAATGGCCTTTTCAACGGCATTTCTAATATCTTCAAGCAAATCCAACCGCATTGCCTTTGCCACTGTAAAAGCCACCCCATGCTCCTCTTGAAAATATCTTTCCAATCAAAACTTATGGCAAAACCTTTTTGCGAAAATATTCGACCGCCTCAATCGCGGTTAATGGCTTTAAATCAACCGCCATGATTAACGCCGATTATCTTACCTGCAAGCCTTGTCTGAAAATTGCCCCTTGCCATTAAATCTGCCAATTCATCAATATTCATTTTATCTGCTTGGGCAAGTAATTTTATTTTAAAAATCATCAAAATCTGTTGAATTTTCTAATATTTCTTCAATTCCCGCACTGATTTTTGGGACTATCTTTTTGGCCTCAATCGCCATTAATTGCGCCAAACTATCAATTTCATCGGTTGTGCCGTTATCTCGACCCCGCGATAAAACTGCCTTTTTATCGGCTTCTTTATCGGTTACTTTATCGTTAACAACTTCTTTTATTTCCCCCCGCCTAAAATATCATCGTCATCTTCTGGCGGCATTAAGCCTGTTTTTTCATAAATTTGCTTGCGGCTAATCTTTAAACCCGCATCTGATAATATTTTTACCGTCTGTGAAAATTCTTTTAAATCTGTCTCATCCGCCCTGCCAATTAATATTTTTGGATATGCTTTTTGCGGCCCAAAATTAACATCGACTAACGGCTTTACAATATCGCGCCTTAAAACGACCTGCAACATATTCGCATCTGACCGTTCGATATCTTGACGCACTTCATTATGTTCTTTTGATACCGCATGTCCGCCCGATACCGCGTCTGTGGTGGTTGTCTGACCCAGCACCGCCTTTGATATTTGATAATCTAAATAATTGCTAAATCTTTAAATAATGCCGCATTGCCGCTCATTTTGGCTTCGATAAATTCCATACTCATATTGGCTGGAATAACCGCTGCCGCGTCACGGCCAATTTGTTTTACCGCCCTTAATAATATATTTTTTTCACGATCACTGGCTTGCCCGTGATAACGCCCCACGCGATATGGCTGGCCGTAAATTTCCAAAAATTGCACCCATGATTTTATATCAAAATTCTTAAATATATATCCCCATGCCGCTAATCTGGCGATACCACCACGGATGGGGATGCCAGTTTTTGCCTTGGATATAAAAGTTACAAATTTATATGGATGGGCCGATATTGGCGTTAACCCATCCCCCGTTTTAATCATTATATCACGGCGATTATCGGGTGAAAATCAAACCATCTTGGATCGCGATGCTCTAACGATTTTATAATCCATTTTGTCTCAGACGTTTCCCACATAATCTCGGTAACGGAAAAACCTTTTCCTATAGCATCTAAAATATTAAACATTTCTTCTTGCAATTCACCACGATCAATAAATTGCTTGATCAAATCCGCATTGCGCTCATCTTGCACGCTTTCACTTGCGGCAACGACGCTAAGTTCTAACTGGCTTACCTGCCGCTTTCTTGTGCCAAGAACCGCGTTATAATGCGGGTCTTTTTCTTCCATATCTTCTGCTAATGCCAAATATGTTGCCGGTCGCCACTTTCTGCTTCTTTTAAAATATTTGCTAATTTTTGCGGTGATAACCCTACAGATGGATGTTCGGCAAATAATTGTCGCCCGTTAAATTGATCCGCTGCTGCGACCTCGTTCAACAACCCATTTTTTGAAATTTTGAATTAATTTTATTCATTAACCACATTTCTAATATGCCCCATCACCAAAATTATTATCATCATTATCATTATATTGATCATCCGCGTGCATTGCCATTTGTTGGCTGCGGGTTTCCCGCTCAGCATTAAAATCATCGGCGGCAATATTTTTTTGAACCGGCATATATTCATAATCAAATGTTTTTTGACTAATGGCGTAATATGCTAACGCGCCCGCAATTGCCGCATCGCCGTGGCGATATTTGCCGTTCATTCCTTTGCGACGTTTACCTTGCGGCACTTTGGCGACACCGCCCTCCATCACGACCAACCGATGATCACCTAAAACATCCTGGTCGCGGGGCAGGGTGATGGTTTTATCTTCCATCGCCGATTTATACTTTGGCATATTTTGCCGATACCATTCGGTTGAAAATTTTATTTCTTCAATATTTCCATATCGTTGATTGGCGACCTCCGCCAAAAACGCACCATTCCCGCCCGCATCCATCGCACCGCCGATAAAACGCGGCAACCGATCCAACATAAAAAATAAAATCATCTTTTGAATTTCAAATGGGATATTATGCAACTCCACCAAAAACGGCGTGTTTTGCTACCATTCCGCTTGACATTTGCAGGGCCAATTAACCGATAAATCCCCCGATCTACCAAAGTCTGAACCAAAGGCAGTCGGCAGCATGGGGTTCAAATCGGCCAATAATGGTTCAAGATTTTCAACCAACCAATCTTTTATTTCCGCCTGCTGCATATGCTTTGGTAGGTTGCTAAATGAATCGCTCTTTGCCAATCGCAACATTGGAATATCACTAACCGAAACGCTATTTAATAATTCAGATGGAAATATGTGCCGCTGCTTTTTGACGGTATACAAAATAATTCTTCATCGGCATCATCATCGTAAAAATCAATTAATTCTTGCCGCCACTTGGCCTCGCCGGCGGCGCTCCATTCTTTATCTTCGGTCAAACAAATCCGTTTATAAAGACCATCTTTTAATGCATCATCTAAATCTGTCCGCAATAAGATATATGGCTTTTTTTTCCGCCGCGAATATCTTGGACAAGGTTGTTAAATTCGCTATCCTCACCATGATGGCTAGAGATGATCAAAACCTTACCGCCCCACATCAAAAATGCGATTGCCGCCTTTATTACCGCTTCTAAATCATCGTGGAATGCGGCCTCATCAAAATCGCAAGACCTTGTTTGCCACGCAAACGACCTGGCGCTTGATGGCAAGGCCAATATCTCATAACCTGATGCAAATTTTATTCTAAAGATCTTTATCGATTTTTCTGGGTTCTTATCATCGACAAAAAAACTTTCCTCAATTCCCGATATTGCCTGATTAAAACGCTTCGCCCAAAGGCACAATAAACAATAAATTCTCGTGCCATTTCTAAGTTATAGCCCATATAAAAAACATCCATACCACCCGCAGATTTGCCCATCCCTGCCACCAATACCGCCAACGCCGCCACCGCCCATGTAATTCCTATGCGTCTTGATTTTTCATAAATAACCACCGGATTTGCAAAAACCGAGGTCATCATTATTTTTTGATAATCAATGAATATATCGGGGAAAATATCAGGGGTATTTTCCATGTCGAATGTATCAGGCATTATCTTTTATACCTAAAATTCCACCACGGATTAAATTCATGTTTTCTTTCGACAAGCCTTGTTTTGCGCCAATTTTTTCAATTTCATCTGCCGCATCCGCTAAAACCTGCTCGCGCACGATAATATCGCGCTTGGCATTTATCTCGTCCGCTTTTTCCATCCTTTGAATTATCAAGGATAAATTTGCTAATGATTTTAAATCTATCACCACGCCATCGTCGCGGTTATAGATATCTTCGCTGGCATCATAGGCTAATTTTCGAACCAGTTCGATCATCAATCGACCTGCCTTGCCCTTGGGCATGCTACCCATATATTTTGCCATCATTTCCATGCTGGCGTTCGATTGCATGATCCTTTTTCGCATCACCGAATATCTGTGCAATGCCGATTTGCTTATGCGTAACGGCAAATTTTCATTGCATAATTTTTGATTAATAATATCCGCCAAACCATCAAAGGATAATGAATTTTTAGATAATTCATCATTTAAAAACTCTAAAATTTCTTCTGGCAATTGATGAATAGACGATCTTTTCGGCATGGTCTAGCCCTTGGGCGCAGGCCTTGCCACGCCGTCCTTTATGCTGTTGCCACGCGATACATCCAGTCCCTGGGCAGTCAAAGTTATCGACGATAAATCATCGCTTAAACATTCAACCTCGACCAAGCCAATTTCCGTTAAAAATTCGATCTGACTGTTAATTTTAACCTTGCTGTGATGAAAGCCGAAACCACCCAAAATATCGCAAAGAACGGCAAAGACGCACCGATACTGGTGTAATTCGCCTAATATTCGCAATATCTCTAACCGCAAATGCGTCATCATTGTTTTTTTCATATTGGTTCATTTTTGCACCCTTAAAAAATCATCAATCCGTGATATTTGCTTGTCCATAGCTTGAAATAATTCTTTCAACCCTTGAAAATTGCCCGTCATCTCGCGCAAATCGCCATGAAAATCACTAACCGTTTTGGTCAAGGCTTTTATGTCATTCTCATCAGGGATATGGCGCAACTGCTCTTCTATCTGCGTTAATCGCTCCGAATGACCTTGCGCCCTTGCCGCATGGCTAGTGGTTACCTTATCGATAATGTCGCTATGGTTATGGGCTACTTGGTCAATTTTTTGATTTAATTTATTATCGAGATCAACCATCGCCGTTTTTGTCGCCGATTGTTTCTTTGAAAAATAAATAAATGCAAAGGTAAAAAACCAAATTAATATCATTATTAAATCGCGCAAAATCTCATACAACAAGGCTTTATCTATTGCGGCAAACATTTGCTAAAACATCCCTTTCACTGCTGTTTTCAGCTTGTCTTTATTCTTGTCATATGTCCGCACACCACAGTAGCCAAGATATCCAGAACCAAAAAGATACCACAAAGCCTCGGGTATGGCTGCTAACAAGCGTTCTATGTTATCTGCTGCCTGGAACACTTGTGTCGGCCACCAGATACCAAGGATACCGCCAAAAAAACATGACATTATTACAAAATACATCACATATAAAAAGGCTGGCCTTGCACGGCTGGTCCATTTATCTTTGCTTTTTGCTTCCTCAACAATGGCAGACATCTTAATATTAATAACCTTAAGGCTATGTTGGTTTTTTTCCGTCAATATTTTATGTTTGGCGGCTAGCCTTTCGTCGTCACTGGTGAATAAATTATCGATTAAATCAAAGGCCACAGATAGCGTTTGTGATATTTCCGCTACTGGCGAGATCATGAGCCTTCATCCATCAGGCAAGGGTTAATATTGCCTTCACGATTATATAAAAAATTGCCATTATCAAATGGGCGAAGGCAAATGACCTCGCCGGCCTCGTTAATTTCGACATAAATATCATTATCGCCAACCGCGTTATATAATGCGTCGAAATCATGATCTAATATTCTGACACAACCATACGTCGGGACTAACTTTATACTGCCACGCCCGCCGTGGATGCCTAACCCTGTTCGCTTATTCGACGCTATTGCGGCCTTGCCAGATAACCCTGATAATGCAATCCAGCCATGGCCTATAGACCGATGGCGCTCTTAAATATTACAATTTTACTTTTTTTTATATATACCTGTCGGCGTGTCGCCATATGGCTCGACACTATTGCGTGACTTGTTATTTGCCTTTATTGCCCTCGCGTTATCGGCCTTGCCAAGGCATGATATTGCCGCCATGATTTGCGCCCCACGGCTATTACATAACCATAATTTGCCGTCTTCATAACGATTTTTGGGCAATTCAATTTTAATTATAAACTTTTGATCAGACATAAAAAAAACACCTTTAAAATTAGATGCTAAAATTAACTTATTTTTATGTGGTTTATTACCTGTCAGTGTGACAGGTAATAAATATATTTAATCAAATAAATCTGGATATTTTGGCGGGTTATTAATTCTGCCTTGGGCGATACTGCGGCTATTACAACATAAAATTTCGGCAATATCACAAATTTTATAATTGGCAGCGCGCATGTTAATAACGACTTGCCGTCGTTGCGGCCCTGCTTTTATTAACACGCTCGGCACATGCAACACCGAACCATTAAAGATATGCCACACTTGATTTGATAAATCAATACTCATTACTTTGACCAATTTTGAAATCATTTCTTCGCGATTATTTTTAAAATAAAAATCACGCCCGCCAAATTGGCGAACAAACCGCGAAGTTGCTAATATTCCTGCAATCTCGGCAAATTGCGCAATTTCTTTACAAATATCACTTATGGCAATTGGCGGCTCAACGGTCATATGACACATTTTCCCGGTCGCACCATGACTTTAAACCCCTCAATAATTTTATACCCCTGATCTGGTTCTAACCACTCAATATTATCAACCCCCGCCATCCGCCGAACATACCCATTTGGGGTTTTTTTGCACCAACTATCCCTGCCTTTAACAATAACCGCCATAAAAACCCAAATTTTTCTTACATATAATTTATTCGATATCTTAAATTTATTTTAATTAATTATTTTATTCTTATTATTTGGCTTTTTAAATAATTGTTTGTTGCTGAATTTTTTACATTCAGCCAGAATCAACCGCATATCCTCGTCGCTTGCACCCGCGCTGCTTTTCTTCGATATTATTCGCATTATAATTGCTTTGCGATCTATATTGCTAATCGCTCCTGACGCCACGATTGCCCGCATAATTTTATTGCACCTTATCCATTCCGCCGTTACTATTTTAATATTTCCCATTATTCATTTCCTCGCTATTTTCTTCCATTTTTACGTATATATTATCCAACATTTTTTTATGATCTAATTTTTCTGCCACCGTTAAATCATTATATTTTTTGCCTATTTTTTTAATTTGCAAAACGGGTTCTTGATAATTTTTCAACGCATCCCATATTTTTTTATGCTGCAAATATTTATAATTTTATTTCATCTTCTACTTCCCGCCATGACGGCCAGAACTGATTGCGTGATGGTTGTTTTTCTAAAATTTTAACCACTTCAACTGCGGGAAATGACATTAATTTTCTGGCATATAATTTAATTTGTATTTTTAAATCATCTGCTGATAAATTATTTGGTCTTATTGTTAATAATCGAAGCTCGCCCAACAAATTAACAACATCTGATAAATCCGCTGGTTGCGCCCATTTTTCAAATGTTTTTAATGCCCGCGCGATATCATTATCTGGTATTTTCGCCATCATTTTTATTGCTAATATCTTGTCGTAACCTTTGCTCCAACTTAATTTCATGCTGGATATCACGGATTGTGGAAGCAACACAGACCCGCTCAACCCCTCCACCACCACGGGTGTTTGATTTGGTTGTTATAATCGATTTCCCACCGCTCGTCGTTAAGCCACGCAGCGCAGCCTTTAACGAACTGCCCCCGACCTTCGGCACTTTTGGCATATGCGATGCATCCATGATATATCTCCTCAGTCTTGGCTCGTTTGACCGCGCGTGCCCATGCAATAAAACGCCTTATTCTTATATACCGCGCCGCCCGCGTGGGAAATTTAGCCAAAAATCATTAAATTTAACGGGAAATATTTTATTTTTCATTTATTATTCTCGTTCCTGTCTCCGCAAATTTATCAAGCTCATTTCCCCAACTGCTCCAGTCGTTACGGAGCGCCGACCACGTCGAATAACTCCACATATGGACCATCAAACATTGTTTCAATTCTGTTGTATGCCTCATCTGGCTTGCGGCTATGTTCGCGCCTTGGCGCATGAATTGCGTATAATGGCAATTCTTCAATAAAATCGCGCACCGATCTTACCCCCGCAACCGCACAACCAACATCAAAAGGCAAATCAGCACAAATTCGTTTTTAATGATGGATTGCCTTTGGTCGCCATCAAGCAAGGCTCAAGGTTTTTTCTCGTGCCATACCCGCCACCAAAGCATATTTTTTTGTTTCTGGGTTATATTTGATCCATTCCCACGCAAGGCTTTATACTCGAACCCCCAAGCCTTTATTACTTTATTCCAGATATCTAACATAGGCCAAGTAACCCAAATGAAATAAAACACAATCATCCGCCGCCAATGCCTCGACTGGCAATTTGCAAATATCCGATAAGTCCATACATTGATAATGATGCTGTGCTGATTTTCCCTCGCCTTTTTCCGAATAATTTTTGAACGCCCAAGGCGGATCAGCATAAATGACCTTAAAACCACCGACTGGTCTTATTTCCAAAAAATTATCAAGAACGCTATCTTGCCAAAATCGGAAATTGAATTTGATAGCTTTTCATTATTAAAAGTCATTTTTATTCCTCACCTACAGGTAATAATTTTTCTTTCAGTAAAAACTTCTTTTACGCTTGTGATTTTGGATTTATGAACGACATAATTTATTATTTTGGCAACTGATCTTGCATCTTTTTCGTGACGGCGCAACTGTTTTTATTTTGTCGCCATTGGCAAATGTAATTTCAAAAAATCTTTTCGGCCTTTTTTTACTCATTTTGCGACAGCCATTTTTTTAACGCCGACAACGCCGTTATCATTTGTCTTAAACTGCGACTAAGCAAGTAACAGATATTCACCGTCATCATAATTAATCACGATAATATCACCGACCCGCAACAAACCTGCCCCATCGTTAAAATAACCTTCACCTATGCCGACATCTTCTGTTTTATAATGCCAAAATGTAAAACCGTGAGCATAAACCAAAACGCTTAAATCTTTATTTTCAAATGCCATGATAATTTTTCCTATGCTGCTGCTAAATCTATTGGGATTAATTTAAATTTATCATCCGCATTTTCACGCCGTGAAAACCTGATATATGTTTTTGATCCTGCAATTCTGATGCTGTCATTGATGGCGTTAATGGCTTGTCGCCAATCTTCGTCATCTATTTCAATCTTTCGTAATTGAAATAATGCTTCGCGATTTTACCTTGCCTGTCTTATCAACATTGAACGCATGATTGACTAAAACGCGAATATTTGCGTCCGCACCATCCGACCATCTGGCAATGCATTTATCGATTAAGCTTTTGGCAATTTGCAATTCCGCACCAAATTCCAAAATAATCTGTTATGCACCGCGACTTGCACGCGGCACTTGCCGTCACAACCTGGTAAATTGTGATATTGCCTTTTTTACCACCTTTTTGAAGACCATATTTCTCACCTAATAAATCACCAAATGCCGCCATGTCATCGAAACTATGCCCTTTTAAACCTTGCCAATTGCGCTGATAATTTATTCGCAGTTTGATCAGGTCTGTGACAAGCTGATCTTCAAGTTTTACCACATCTTTAATCTTTCTATTCTACCGCCAAAAACGACCTTTGTTATCCTCCATAAAATCATCCGAATTTTCTGGTGATTATGATTATTATTATTTTCAATTTTCTAACATTGAACTAACCTTTCTTTTTTAAAATTAATTTTAACCACCGCCATTGCTGGCGTAAAAATCGATAAAAAGCGTTGCTGTTTTTTTTTATTCATCAAATAAAATGCCTTTTTTTTCCGCATTCTTTAAATCATTGGCATAAGAAAATAATTTCATCACCCGACATTTCATGCCCGCCAATAAAATACAATTCCATCTAAAAACGTTATTTTTTCACCCGCTTTTACTCAAATACCGACAAGATCTCGCCACGCCCTGACAACTGTCTAAATTGCAAATGTTGTCTTCTTATCTCTCTTTCAACTGTCGTTTTTGAACATTTAAAATATCTTTGCAATTTCATCATGGCTATGGCTCGAATAAACCAAATTTTTAAGGATATTAGGCTCAATAACTATTTTTTTCTTCCTTTTTAAGTTCGCAGCCTCGGGGTCTGGTATATATCCAAATTTTTATTATCATTATCGCTAGAACAAATATGATTTTTTACCGTCAGTTGGGAAATTAATATCTAACAATTCTTCATGTAAGTCTTTTAATATTCGAATGCTTTCTTCTTCGTTTTGGCGCAATCGACAACAACCGCATTTTTTTTTCCATTTCACGCACTTGGACTGCAATATCATGCAGGTTCAAAATAGCGATCTGAAGCATATTCCAACGTGGAATCGTCGCGTGGGGTCTCTAATGCGTTAAAAGTTTCAGTTAAAATACATTCAATTTTTCGGCAAGCAATTGGTAAGAACTCCTTTAATTAAACGCGCTATAATCACCACCAACCCTGCCGAACTGGCAATTTTGGGCAATTATGATATAATTGTGTTTGAATTGGGTTGACGATTTCTGTAACCATTCTGATGCGATTCAAATGGCATTCTTGAATATCAATTTCACCCAAAATGGGGCATTCAACTTTTTTATGCATTAATTTTCCGCGCACCGCGCGTTCAATATTACTGCGATCTTTTGCCCAAATATTTATTATTGATAATATTGACTTATTGTTGGTGCTGAAAAACCTAATAATATTGATAATTTTGCATTGCTTGATTTATCCCGCGCGCCGCCAAGGCCACCACCCAGTCGGGCGGGTTGCCACACCATTTAACTATTGGCCGTTTGAACTGCTGTTTTTTGATTTTTCATCCATTTTGTCCAATTTTAATTATTATCGTTATTATCGCTATTTTCCGACCATGTTATTTTATTTAAATTCGGGTCATAAATGATTTTGTTCTTAATATTTCGGGCGCATATGGCCCCGCAAATTCGGGGTTAAATATGTATCTCCCGGCGACACTTGGTGCTGGTTTTTTAACCATGATTAAATATTTTGCCTTAAGTAAAATATTTTATATATTCGCTGCTGATAATATTCTAATCTCCGCGCCATCTGCCATCGCGTTGGCGCTAACCTCATGTTATTAAAATCAGATAATATTTGCATTACCTTCCACATGCGCTCCTGCCTGACATTTTGTTATCTTTTCACCCCGCCGATTTATCCTTGGCGCGGCAATTCCCACGTCATTAATCAATTGATATACTGTTATTTTAATGGCCTTTTTTCACTTACGGCCTTGATATAACCGCCCTTTTCTAACGCCCGTATATAAGCGCCTACGCTATCTTTAAGAATTATCGCCGTATCGCCGAAAACATTTGATTAATATTAAATTGTCGATATTCCGAACCAACGCCCATAACCCATCATGGGTGCTGGATGCTTGATTTTAACCATGCTATGTGATGCTCATTGTCCCATGGTTAACCCCTCCCACGACTGGGAAGTGATGATGATGTAATTATTTCAAGATCAATATTCCCCGCATTGGCGACACTTAAGTTATTGCTATTTGCAAAATCCGTTAGCGCCGATATATTATTAACAATTAATCTTGCCGATCCATGGCGGCATCGCCCATAATTTTTTGCAAGTCATCTTCTATTTTTATTTTTGGGCTATAAACTTTGCATAATTTTTTCTATATCCGAACCATTAACTGGCTGCACATGCTGCCATGATAAAACACGGCTATAAAATCGCTCCGATCACGCTTTTATTTTTTTGCCAACTGTTCTCCACCAATCAACATTATTGGCACGCGCGCCACCATCGGCAAATCACGCACTAATTCCATCATCCATTTGGTCAATAGATGGTCAAACTCATCAATGATCAGGGGTTTTTTTGATAATAATAATTGGCTTATCGCCATATCGGCCTTTGGTGCAATTGTCGCCGGCTGTTCGCGTTCGGTATACCCATCGCAATTAATAATTTGGTTAAAAAATGTTTTTATATTCCAAAATGATTTTGCCTCTAAATAATATGTATTAAATTTAATGCTAACATATGCCGCCGCCGTTGATTTGCCATAAGCCCAGACGGCCCCGATTAGACCGACCATTGAGGGCATATTATAATGCGCGTCAATCGCTTTACTTATCGCCATCATCGCCAACCCAACATTCGTTAATGCGGTAAATTGGTTCTTACTATTGACATTTTTATCTTTTTCAATCATATTCTAGTCCTTGTTTAAGTGGCTGACCAAATATATGGCTTATCACATATTTTAAAAATTCAGCCGTTTTTTAAGCCTCCAACATATCCTCACCAAAATCATCAAAAATGCTTTTTGTGCTTTAAATTCGGCGCTCATCTCATATCTACCCATAAAATTCCATATCTTGCAGGGGCAACCGCCCCGCCTAACGTGATTGTCGCGTCTAATTTCTGCCAGCGTCTAAATTTATCGGCTGGTGATAAAATCATATTAACCACGCTTGATTTTTTGACTTTCTGATATATATTTTTAATTGGGTGGTCATTCGCGGCGGTGCTAATTTCACCGTCCAAATTCCTTATCAAAATCGGCAATCGCTTTTTTTTTCAACCGCCGATAAATTTTGTTTTGCGGGATAAAATCCATTGATGCTAACAATGCTTGATCCAAACCATCGGTTAAATGGTTTCGCTTGCCCTTGGTAAACTGCTTATTTTACCTGCAATTTCCGCGTTAATATTTCATAATATCACTGGCGATATTAACCACGCCCGCTTCGCGCTTATATTTATTCAATGTTTTTTTGCTATCGCTAATAAATTTCTTTTGCTTGGCCTTGCGATATACCGCAAACCGCTTGACCGATCAACGCCGAGACGATCAATTGATTGCGCCTTGCAAATAAATTTACCATCACAGTCAAACACATAAATTTGACCCCATTCCGCTTCAACAAATAAAACCTAAACGGTTTCGCCCTCATGACCGCCTAATTCGCCATCATTATACTGCCCGCCATCGACTTTAATTCCTGCCTTACCAACAATCCGCCAGCATCTTTATCGGTTGGCGATAATAAAAACATCTAATGCCCGCTCATTATCAATGCGATATACTGGCGCGTTCCATCCCGCCGCCATTTGAAATGGCGTTTACCAATTAAACTGCCATGAAATATCATGATGATAAATATTTTCGCACCATTCCATGCGCCAAATCTTTGTAATTCTTCTGGCGACATGTGTAATTCTGTTTTAACTGCCTTTTTTAAACAATCGTTCGGCAAATGATTTTCTGTCTTCAATATCTTTTCTTTGCGCCACATTATGGCCTATATAACCCGGCAATAATTCCAACATATCCCGTGAGAATGTGCCCAAGACCCCTTCTACATGCGGTTTTGCCTCTGGTGTAAATGGCGGACATTTTATTTGTTCAATCGATAACCCCGCCATTATACGCGATATATGCTTACTTACATAATCCGCACCATTATCGGTCTTAATAATTTGCGGCACGCCCAAATTCCATTAATGAATTCCGCATACAACTGGCAACGGCCTTGGCATTGCTGCTTTTGCCACAAATAATTTCAACCGCCTTGAATAAACATCAATACATGCGATCAAATATGCCGCTTGCCATCCGATAATAAAATATCGCCGGGCGAAACTATCCATTTCCCATAAAGATTTAACCTTGTAACATTGACGGATTGGCTGCCCGCCGCCGATTGAAACTGGCTGCGATATTTATCGGGCGATACTATCGCCGCCAAAACTTGACGGTTGCCTGCTTCCATTTTGCTAAAAATCGCTGAACTGAACGATAGCTTGGGATAATATCCTTATCAAATCTTGCCCTTAACGCCCGGCATGACCAATTTTGCACTTAAATGTGGATATTTCTTTATCATCCCTAATATAACGCCATTATATCATGATTTTTTTCAATTTTGCTTGACCCGACCCGATGCCTGCCCAAATTCCCTGCCAGACCTGCCACACCTTTTTTTATCAAATGCCGCTTGCCAATTAACCAATGGTTGCTGGTAAAACTTTTAATCTCCGCAAAAACCCAACCAACATCTGACAATTGCCCCGTTGCGTCAAAATCGATATTTGATACCTTAATAAATCGCAAAAATTAATTCGATTTTCCAATTGAACACCATTTGAATGGATATCGTTATATCGTTTAAATGCGCCAATTATTGCCAATTTGGCATCGACTTTTTCTTTTTTGTTTCGCGTTAAAACTACTTAAATCGTATAGCCCTAATTCTTGTTCTTGATTAACTATCGCTTGACCATCTATTTCTGCGGCTAATATTTCCCTCCCACGCTGATAGACCTGACCACGATCAACCTGCTTGCAATTTGATTTTGATTACTAAACGCTCAATCGCTTGACTGGGCAGGCTCTCTGACGAATATTCCTCTACACCACCAGAACCCGCCCGTTCGCGCCATTGCCAACCATCACGTTCGGCAAGCTTTATATAATCGCCGCCTTGCCACGCGGCATATTTGGTAAACCATGCTCAGCCCATGCCGATGCTGTTTGCCAAATAATATTCATTATTGCTGCTCTAAATATTCAGTAATAATTGCCGCGCCATGCCATCCGCGCCATCCCACGCTTTCAATAGTTTTTTGTAGCCTTGATCTGACAAATCAACATCACGGTTTTAATGCGGGCTTAATGATGCTCCGCCGCCGCCCCACACTTTTTTATTGGGTTACTTTCATCAAATATTATTTGCAAAACTTGCAATTGAACAACCGAACCCAATTTTGAAAGATTATATAATTCAGCCTCCGATGCCCGCTATATCTGTTCCCGCTATTTTAAGCCAAACATGGGTCTCAATATCCTTAAATATCTTAACCGCTCGCTCGATAGTCCGCGTTCCACGTTAATTTTTTCTGCGGTATTTTTGCTTAAAACGTAACGTTTTCGTTTAGCAGATGTGCTGAAAATTGATTTTTTTTTTTGCCTTTTTAGTTTCTGGGTGCAATTTCTTCATAAAATACGCTTACGTTCTGCCAAAAAAACACCGCCCGATCATACGGGCTTAATTCATGGCGGAATCAAATTTTCATCGATTCATGATTTTTATTTCTAATTCTTGCGCGGCAACCTCGACCTCATCACATGCCATTATTTGCATCGAACCTCCTCCCATCCCAACTTCTCCGCTGCCTTTAAACCGATGTGCGCCAGCAACTAACTTATAAGGGAAATCACCGCTTAATGCCGCGATAACCTGCAATGGCTGTTGCAAGCCATTGGCTGATAATGACGCGCTCAACCCTCGACCCATGCCGCGTCAACGGCGCGCAGCCTATCTGTTGCATCAATTTCATATAATTTATATATTTTTATTTCTATAAATTTCATAATAAATCCTTTTC
>JARFVT010000012.1:0-400452 GCA_036677425.1 Alphaproteobacteria bacterium
TCAAAGCCATTGAAAGTTGTAAATTGATTTTTTAAATGAAGATGCATGATATAAAGCTATCAGCTGGCGCGCTTATTTCCAAGAATAACGATAATATAATTAAATTCATGGAGGAGGCTAGCCTATCCTATTTAGGAAAAAAAATAGGTGCTTTTTTATTAATATGGACCAGTAAATTTTGCCCGTAATAATCTTTATTTGATTGGTAAAATCTAAAAGATTTAAGCTTTCTATTGGAGCATTTTTAATTAATTTTTTCTTAGCTGGATAAAGTTAAGGCTATTTTATTGATTTAGCCATTATTATAAAATGCTGACATTCATAACTGCTATTGCATTAAAAGTTAAGGGCAGTCGCTGGGTTAATCAAAAATTTATTATATATTTAAGCTATGAGTTTTTATCCGCAAGGCCAGTATAGCTTGGCATCAAGCTAATAAGATGTTTGCTATATTCATGTTTTGGATTAATAAAAAGTTCTTCTGCTGCTGCTATTTCAACCATCTTCCCTTTAAGCATTACACCAACCCGGTCGCACATTTGGCGGATAACGGGCAGGTCATGACTGATAAATAACATGGTCAAGCCTAACTCCTGTTGCAAATCTTTGAGCAGATTAAGGACCTGTGCCTGAATTGAAACATCAAGGGCTGATGTTGGTTCGTCACAGATCAAAAATCGAGGCCGGGTTGCCAGCGCACGTGCAATAGATATTCTTTGACGCTGCCCACCAGAAAACTCATGGGGATATTTCAACGCAGCCCTTGCCCCCAAGCCCACATGATCGAGAAGATCATTAACGATCCCACGGGTTTGTGCCTCTGAACTTGCAAGTTTATGAAAACGGATAGGTTCAGCAATAATATCACGGACCTTCATACGTGCATTTACTGATGAGAATGGGTCTTGAAAGATCATCTGCATTTGGCGGCGATGTATATTCAATTCACGGCGTTTTTTTATCTTGGTAAGATCTGTACCAGCAAAGTTAATTGAGCCGCGAATGGGTTTATAGATTGACGTAACAAGCCTGGCGATTGTCGATTTTCCAGAACCAGATTCGCCAACAATACCGAAACATTCACCATGACGAATGTCAAAACTGACATCATCAACGGCACGAATGATGCTATTAACACCGCCAAACATGCCGCCCGATTTAAAAATCATTTCAAGGTTATCGACCTTCAGTAACGGCCCATCGCTTTTACCGAAATCACGCGCCTTACCTAACCAATGAGTAGATAAATCCAATTCCTTGCAATCACCAGCCGCTTCAATAGTTTCAACTGTCGGAAAACGGTGCAAACGAATATCTGGGCGCGGCACAGCAGATATCAGGCTACGGGAATAGGGGTGATCAGGGTCGCTTAAAATTTTGTCGGTTGGGCCAGTCTCAACTACAATACCGCGATACATAACTGCAACACGATCAGCGATCTCAGAAATAACTCCCATATCATGGGTGATTAAAATCATCCCGACGCCTTTTTCACGTACCAGTTTCTTAAGAAGGTCCAAAATTTGAGCTTGAATAGAAACATCAAGGGCCGTTGTCGGTTCATCCGCGATAATAACTTCTGGTTCAGCAGATAAAGCCAAAGCAATCACCACACGTTGACGCATACCGCCAGAAAATTGATGTGGATAGTGATCCACCCGTTCATAAGGATCAGGAATTCCAACTTGATCAAGCAATGAAATTGCCCGTTCACGCGCATCTTTATTAGACATACCAAGATGGGTTTTGATTGTTCCTATCAACTGTTTAGCAATAGTTTCCAATGGGTTAAGCGAGGTCAAAGGATCTTGAAATATCATTCCAACCCTCTTGCCCCGAATTTTACGCATTTCAGACTGCGATTTGCCGCTAATTTTTTCACCCTTAAGAAAAACCTCCCCGCCGCCGATACGCCCGGGATGTTCAAGCAGGTCCATAACCGCATTGCCAATGGTCGATTTACCAGCGCCAGATTCTCCAACCACACCTAGGATTTCACCACTAGCAACTGATAAAGAGACATTTTTTGCTGCGATAATATTTTCATGGCGCGAAGGAAATTCAACGACAAGATTTTTAATATCTAATAATATTTCACTCATGATATTTACCCTAACTAACGCAATTTCGGATTCAGAGCATCACGAAGCCAATCGCCCAGAATATTAACGGAAAGAACCAACAGAACCAAAGCACCACCAGGGAAAATTGTAATCCACCATTCGCCAGAAAACAGATAATCATTGCCAATGCGAATCAATGTCCCAAGAGACGGCGATGTCGGCGGCACGCCAACGCCCAGAAAGGAAAGTGTCGCTTCGGTAATAACCGCCAAGGCCAATTGGATAGTGGCGATAACAAGCACTGGCCCCATAACATTTGGTAAAATATGACGAACAAGAATAATCCAGTCGGGCAGCCCAATCACCTGTCCAGCCTGAACATATTCCTTGTTACGTTCAACCATCACAGAACTGCGAACGGTTCTTGCATATTGCACCCAGAAGCTAAGCCCTATGGCAATAATCAAAACATAGACTGCCAATTCATCATGCATATCACGGGGCATTATACCACGAGCCACACCATCGATAAGCAATGCGATCAAAATTGCGGGAAATGAAAGCTGCACATCGGCGATGCGCATCAAGATTGTGTCAACTATACCACCTGCATATCCAGATATAAGACCAACCGCTATCCCTAAAATTGCAGCAAGGCCAACGGAAGCAAAGCCAACGATTAAAGAAATTCGTGAACCATAAATAATGGTCGAGAAAACATCTCTTCCCTGATCATCCGTTCCTAGTAAATAAGAAGCGCGACCGCCGTCTTCCCATGCGGGCGGCAATAAGCTGTCCATAAGGTCAACAGTGGCAAGATCAAAAGGATTATGCGGAGCTACAAAATTGGCAAAAATTGCCCCAAACACTATGATAAATGTTACAATCGCCGCGATAATAGCACTGGGTGAGGCTTTGAAATTCCACCAGAGGTCGCTATCGCGAAACCGGGTTAAGAAAGAATCTTTTTGGTTAGATATATCACTCATTAGCTTTGCACCCGTAAACGTGGATCAACAACAAAATAAAGAATATCGACAATCAAATTGATCACGACAAAAACAAGGGCAATCAGCAATAAATATGCCGCCATCACTGGAATATCGACCTCGGATACGGCCTGAATGAATAATAACCCCATGCCGGGCCATTGAAAAACACTCTCGGTAATAATCGCAAAGGCAATGATTGAACCAATTTGCAAACCAATAATTGTAATGACTGGCACCAGCGTATTGCGAAGGGCAATAGAGAAATTGATCAAACGCGGGCTAAGGCCGCGGGCATGGGCAAATTTTATATAATCAGATCGCAGCACTTCTTGCATTTCAGCCCGAACCAAGCGCACGATTAGCGTTATTTGAAAGATTGCCAATGTTATCGCAGGTAAAATTACAGACTTCAGACCGCTAGCAGTAAGAAGCCCAGTTGACCACCAGCCAAGTTGAATAACCTCACCACGGCCAAATGTTGGTAACCACCGAAGCGTAACACCAAAGAAAAGGATAAGAAGAATGCCGATAAGAAAGGTTGGTAAAGATACCCCCAGTAAAGATAAGGTCATAAAGCCTCGACTGAAAAAAGATTTTGGTTTGAGGGCGGTGTATATACCCATTGGAACACCAAGTGCCAAGGCAAGAAATGCAGAGATAAGGGACAATTCTAATGTCGCAGGAAAACGTTCGGCTATCAATTTGCTAACAGGTTGACGCAGACGATAAGACATCCCAAAATTTCCCTGAACAGCATTTAAAATAAAACGCCCATATTGAACCATAAACGGGTCATTTAAACCAAGCGATTCTGTCAATGCCTCACGTTCAGCCATCGTTGTGTCCTGACCAACCATATTATTAATCGGGTCGCCTACAAAACGGAATAATGCAAAGGCAATCATGCCAACAACCAGCATTACAATAATCGACTGTAACAGCCGCATCAAAATAAATTTGAGCATATTGATCCCTAAAATTTGGCGGCCTCAAAGGAATGAAGCCACCATTAACAGTCGTGGTAAAATTATTTATCGACTATAACATAACGCAGATCAAGAACATTATCTGCGCGTTGCGACAAGCTGATACCATCCCGAACGCCCCATGATAAGGGTTGTTGATGTAATGGAATATAACCAACATCATCCTTCAGGATTGAGAAGGCTTCAGCAACCATATTTTGTCGTTTTACTTGGTCTGTTTCTTTTTCAACATCGCCCGTAATTTCATCAATACGCGCATTAGAATAATGCCCGTAATTGAATTGACCCGTATTTTTTTCTGTATCAAAAGATGACATTAAATTGAATAAAACATTATGAACATCCATTGAACTTGGTGTCCAGCCAAGAAGATAAAAAGACGTATCATTGCCATTTTGGGGGCTGACTTTAGCAAAATATTTAGATTTTGGTTGAGCATTCAAATCCACGTTAATACCAACACGAGCCAAAAGGCCAACAACCGCCTGACAGATTTTTTCATCATTGACATATCGATTATTCGGGCAATCCATACCAATTTCAAAACCTTCTGGATAGCCAGCCTCAGCCAGTAATGCCTTGGATTTATCCAAATCATAGGCATAAGGAATATTGAAAGAAGCATCAAAGCCATTGATTTGTGGGGCAACAAGAAGGCCAGCAGGAACAGCAGCTCCGCGCATGATTTTTTCATCAATAGCATTCAAATTAATTGCATGTGCCATCGCTTTACGTACGCGTTTATCCTTAAGAGGGTTTGTACCTTTGATATTAGAATAAAGCAGCTCGTCACGCCATTGATCCATACCAAGGAAAATAGTACGCGCTTCGGGTCCTGTTAATGCCTTAACACCTTCTGCACTATTAAGGCGCTTCCAATCTTGTACAGGAACCGGATAAACCATATCAAGTTCGCCTGAAATCAACGCAGCAACACGGGTTGCACCTTGTGATATCGGCATGAAATATACTTCTGTTACATTGGTTGGAATATCTTTCCAATAGCCATCAAAACGAATAAATTTAGAACGTACATCGGGTTGGCGTTCAGTAAGAATGAATGGGCCTGTACCATTGGCATTTTGTGCCGCATAAGTCGCTGTCGCATCAGCAGATTTTGGGCTGGTCGCTTCTATTGTATTATGTTTTTTTGACCATTCTTTATCCATCATATAATAGAAAACAAGCTCCCGAGGAAGAATTGGATTTGGTGCAGGCGTTTCCAACTGAACTGTATGGTCATCAATTTTTGTGATACCTGAAATTCTAGCACCATAACCTTTCATGTCAGAACCAGATGTAAGCGTTCGCTTCCAACTAAAAATTACATCATCGGCATTAAAATCGCCGCCATCATGGAATTTTACACCTTGACGCAGTTTGAATATCCATGTGGTTGGCCCTGTATTTTCCCAGCTAACTGCAAGACCTGGCTGTAATTGTAAATCATCATCATAAGCAGTCAGGCCTTCGTAAACATTGCCCAAAAAACCCAAAGTGAAGGTTTCATTTAAACCATGCGGATCAAGAGACTGCACATCGCCTTGAAAAGACCATTTGAATGTTTCGGCATTTGCCACTCCAAGGCCGAGAGCAAGCATACATACACTTGCCGCAAGAAATTTTTTAACTTTCATTTTACTACTCCCTAGTGTTTGCCACCGTTAATCGATGACTAATTAATTATTTTAGTTTTTAATATTTATTTTCTCAAAGGCATCGCAGTTTCAACCAGCTTTACCCAATAAGAACAGCCGACAGGAATTACATCGTCGTTAAAATCATATTTTGGATGATGAATTGGTGCTTTATCACCATTTCCCAAGAAGATGAAAGACCCCGGACGTTCATTTAACATATAAGAAAAATCTTCACCGCCCATAGTTGGGTTTATGTCTTTATCTACATTTTTTTCTCCCGCAATTCCATTAGCAATATTTACAGAAAAAGCCGTTTCTTTCACATGATTTACGACAACAGGATAGCCACGCATATAATTTAATATTGCCGTCGCACCATGGGCTTTTGCCGTATATTCAACAATTTCCTTGATACGCTTTTCGGTTAGATCGCGAATATCTTCATCCAATGTGCGGACGGTTCCGCTTAATGCCGCGGTATCAGGGATTATATTAAATGCAGTCCCCGCAATGCAAGTTGTTACCGATACAACCACAGGCTTAACTGGATCAGCATTACGCGAAGAAATTACTTGCAATGCCAAAATGATATGACTTGCAACGACTATTGGATCTACTGTCTCATGAGGTTTAGCAGCATGACCACCAGAGCCTTGAATATCAATGGTAAAAGTATCAGTCGCAGCCATCAGCGCACCGGGGCGTGTGCCAAAAAATCCTGCTGGCATGCCAGGCCAATTGTGCAAGCCATAAACTTCTTGGATATTAAATCGGTCCATCATGCCATCTTCAACCATTTCACGACCGCCACCGCCGCCTTCTTCTGCTGGTTGAAAAATAACAGCAACAGAACCATCAAAATTTCTTGTTTCTGATAAATATTTTGCTGCACCCAACAACATTGCAGCATGACCATCATGACCACAAGCATGCATCACACAATCATTTTTAGAAGCATAATCTAATCCTGTTTCTTCTTGAATTGGAAGCGCATCCATATCTGCCCGTAACCCAATAACACGGCCTGAACCTGTATTATTACCTTTGATTATACCAACAACGCCCGTCCGACCGATGCCTGTTACCACCTGATTCAAACCAAATTCTTTCAATTTTTCTGTGATAAATCCAGCGGTCTCTTCAACATCGAATAAAAGCTCAGGATTGGCATGAATCTTCTGCCTCCATCCTGCAATTTCATCGTGAAGTTCAGCAAAACGATTAATTATCGGCATTAATCTCTCCAAATTTAATTTTTAATAATAGCCTTAGCTAGCAAGATGAGCGATCAATTTACGTTGAAAATCCTCGCCTGCTTTAAGCTGTTTAATCGATATAAATTCATTTGCGGCATGGGCTTGGGCGATATCTCCCGGACCACAGATTATGGCAGAAAACCCACCTGCCTGAAACTGCCCAGCCTCCGTACCGTAGGAGACAACATGTTCGGCATTATCGCCAGTTATTTGTCTTGCCAAACGCTCCGCAACGCCGTCTGTTTCCCTATGACATCCTGGCACATCGGCAATCACATCAATGGTTATGCCAGTTGATGGATCAATCGCTTTCATTTCATATTCTAACTCTGCTACATAAGCACGATATTCTTCAAGATATTTCAGCCGGTTTTCGGTTGGAAGAATACGGAAATCAGAAGAAAACGAGCAATCTTTGGCGGTAATATTATGCGCTGTGCCACCGTCAATCACCCCGCAATGAAGGGTGCTATAGGCGGGATCAAACATGTTAGCTTCAGAAGATTTGGCATTATTTAATTTGCTTTCGCCCATCTTTTGATCATGCCAAACAATCAATTTGGCTGCGATATGAACGGCAGATACGCCTGTATGTAGCAGGCTGGAATGTACCTCCAATCCACGCACATGGGTTTTTAGCCCAAGAACGCTTTTATGTGCGCTGACAACTTGCATCATTGTCGGCTCGCCAATAATGGCTGCCGAAGCCTTGAGCTTAGATGCCATTGCCTTAACCATTGAAGGCGCCCCAATACAGCCAATTTCTTCGTCATATGATAAAGCAAGATGGATAGGTCGTTTCATCTTTGCGTTAATCATTTCAGGCACTAATGACAATGCAATGGCTGAGAAAGCTTTCATATCAGCAGTGCCGCGCCCATAAAGTCGCCCATTTTTTTCAATCATCTTAAATGGGTCGCTATCCCATGGCTGACCATCTACTGGCACAACATCTGTATGGCCCGATAAAATCACACCACCACCGACATCGGGGCCAATTGTTGCCCATAAATTTGATTTACTGCCATCTTCATTCGTTACATGTTGAGAGGATATTTTATATGACGATAAATATTCTTCAACAAAACATATTAACGGAAGATTGCTATGCCTAGAAACTGTGTCAAAAGCAACAAGCTTTGCTAGCATTTCTTGCGCTGAAAATTTGTTTAACATAGAGACTATCCTGAATAAATATTATTATATTGTAATTTAATGAAATAACAATTTCTGTTAACTTTCCTTCCAAAAACCATAAAACTTAGTTTCAATCAATATATAATAATGTATATAGTTATACATAAATGGTATAATGGAGGAAGCTAATGCGGATGCGTCAACTAGAAGCTTTTCGGGCAACAATTCTACATGGGACGATTTCTTCTGCCGCTAAAAACCTAAAAACAACACAACCGACGATAAGCCGTCAACTGGCAGATCTAGAGTATTCTTTGAAATTAAAGCTTCTAATTCGAAGAAAAGGTCAAGTCGTGCCAACGCCTGATGGCATGGCTTTTTACCGTCGGTTAGATGATGTTTTTGATGCTTTTGCCAAGCTTAGAAATACCGCCCAAGATATATCACTCGACAGGGGGAAAACATTAAAAATCCTCTCCCTGCCAGCGCTTTCGATTAATATTATCCCGGAAATAATAAAAGAATTCTCTTTCAGGCATTCTGACGTGTCGATAACTATGAACACCACCGATATTAAAAATTATTTTAATATGATAATGGATGACGATCTGGATATTGCCTTTGGCAATTATATGGGCGAGCAACCAGGTGCAGAACAAATTATTCTAGCAAAGGTTAATTATATCTGCGCCCTGCCCTCTAACCACCCTTTGTGCGCCCAAGAAATTATAAATGAAGAGGATCTGATTGGTGAAAATTTAATTTCGTTGGATGGTAATAATATATTTATTTTTCATCAGCATGAGGAACTATACGAAAGAATAAAGCCAATAAAGCAATTTACTACACAACATTCAGTGAATGCTTATCCTTTGGTTCACCAAGGCCTATGCAGTGGCATTCTTGAGCCATTTTCCGCCCCAATTTGGGCCGCAGCGGGGGTAGAGATACGCCCGTTCAAACCCGAAATATCTTACAAATACTCGGCTTATATAAAACAAGATCGGAAGTTAAACCCACTAATTATAGAATTATTGGAAATTGCCGCTAAAAAATTCAAAGAGTATGAAACTAAATAACCTGTCGCACTGCCTTTAAATTAGCCCATTATTAAATAGCTCCTTGTTCAATAGTAAAAAATAGAGGATTATTTGGACGAAGGGGGATTTGAGCCTAATTAGTCTTTTTGTTTACAGATAGTTTAATATATATTATAAGGTATCTCATTCTACTTTAAGGGGTGAATAGGTTGCCTAAGCATATAACTACTGCATTATCTGCATTCTTATTGGTATATTCCATATTTTATTTTGACACTCAAGATGTTTTTGCACAGGATCAAAACCAAGCTCCTTCATATGATTGCACCGATATTAATGTTGCCTATGAAGATGATCCAAGCCTGATTTTAGAAGAAAGAATTGCCTTAATGAATCAGACATTTTTTGAATCTTTAAATCAATATGATGCTTGCCAATCTGCATCTTCGGCTGCATCTTCGGCTATGTCTGGCGGTGGTTCTAATGCTGGTGCTGGAACTACTGGTGGTTCTAATGCTGGTGCTGGAACTACTGGTGGTTCTAATTTTGGTGAAGACGTAAGCTCTGGAAAAGAAAGTAGCGGCGAACAATCCATCGCTAGTTCTGCAATGTCTGGCACAGAAGAACCAAAACCAATCCCTCCTGCACAAGATATCTCGGAAGATGGTGATGATGTAAGCCCATCTGATTTAAATGAGGAAACTGGTGAAGCTGTTACAAGCTCGCATCGAACTAAAGATACAGGGGCGATACCTTCTGACATTCCATCAGCTGATAATGACGATGCCTTAGCTAGTCAAATTAGATATGCTGCGACACAGGAAAACAACCCTGTAAAGAAGGCTCAACTTTGGAATGAATATAGAAAATTCAAAGGGTTGCCAGAAAAATAAATAAATAAACTTTAATTCATCGAGGTATATATGTTTTTTAGAAAGACTATTTCATATTTAATTATTTGTACGATCTTTTTGTCAGGGTGCGTATCGAACACCAGCAGGCCTAATTCTTTGAATGTTGGGCCTGCTGCATCATCTAGTTTTTTAAAAACCAATATAGATGAACAAGGTGTTTTGAGGCCAAAAATTGATGTGGTTATCCCTGTATTTGCAACGGGAATACCAGAAGATTCAGATAAATATGAAGAAGAAGGCATCTGGCCAGAGTTACGCCGCGCAGAAGCAAATCGTTTTGCTTTAAAATTAAAAGCAGCAATTGAAAAAACAGAAGCCTTTGGCGCTGTTCGGGTAACTCCCGATAAAACCGCAACTGGCGAGCTTTATATTCTTGGAGCTATTAAAATATCAAATGGCGAGGAAGTTAAAATTAATCTTCAGGTTGTCGATATATCGGGTAAATTATGGTTGGATAAGTCTTTTGATCTAACTATCAAAGAAGCCTTTCACGGCAACCTGCGGAACAAAGGCAAAGACCCGTATGATCCCGTGTTTGACGAAGCAGCCAAAAAAATTGCCAATCAGTTAAAATATTATTCTGCTAAAAACCTAAATGATTTACAGTATATAACAAATTTACGATTTGGGGCTAGTTTTTCAGAGGAAAGTTTTGCAAAATATATGGCAGTTGAACGCGGCAAAACAAAGCTAATCAGTATACCAAGCGATGATGACCCAATGTTGCGCCGCATAAAGGCCATTCGTGTACGTGACCAATTATTCATTGATAGGCTTCAAGTAAATTATTCTAGCTTCTCATCTAAAATGGATGATAGCTATTTGATATGGCAAGAACAAGCATTGCAAGAAGTTAAAGCTGAGCGTAAAGCAAAAAGTAAGGCTACTAAAGAAGCCGTAACTGGCATTTTCTTTACTGGACTTGCTATTGCTGCGGCCGTGCTTGGCGCAAATTCTGGTTCTGCAAATGCACAAACAGCAGGCATGATTGGTGCTACTGTTGGTGGGATAGCTGGTGCAGCATTAATTCGAAAAAGCTTTCAGACAAGTGAAGAAGCTAAAATCCACCGCGAATCATTGAACGAATTAGGGCAATCTTTGGATATGGAACTTGCCCCACAAATGATAATATTTGAAAAACAAACTGTTAAGCTAACTGGTGATGCCAAACAACAATTTGCTCAATGGCGTAATTTCTTGAAAAAAATATATGCACAAGAAGATACACCAGATACACAGCTTTAATATATAAGCTTGTAATGTTAAAAAGCGAGAGCCTAGAAAATGAAATTGATGCTGAACGCTTAGAAAAGCGTAAAGAAAGTCAGAAAAAAATTATAATAATTCTGGCATCTTCAATTATAATTATTTTATTGATTATCGGCATCAGTTTTATTAATCTTAAATCAAATAAAGGCAATGGAATTTCGCAATCTATGCAATTTAATGAAGAAGCAATAATATATGAGAAAACACCAGTTACTGATGCAAATATGGGTAGAGAATCCTTCAAGGATGCTTTGAAAATATTTGAAGAAAAAATTGAACATAAGCTTTTATCAGCAAATTTAGACGCATGGGCTAAAGAAAAAAAATTAGAAATTCAAAATAATAAACGGCAGGCTATCTCTGAATATAGTTCTGGTGAATATACCAATGCGTTGCAATATCTTGGAAAGGCTTCTGTAAAAGGCGATATTTTATTAAAGCAGCGGGATGTAATTTTTGATGATCAATTATCAAAGGCCATTTCGGCTTATCAGCTAGATCAATATAAAAATGCCAAGCTTCACATTTCAAATGCGTTACAAGTCAACCCAAGCGCACAGAATGCTTTGGATATTGAAAATAAAATTGATGCCCTTCCTATTGTGCTGCAAAAATTACAGGAAGCAAAAATTGCAAGGGTTGAAAATAATTTTATAAAAGAATTGGATATACTTAGCGATATAGTTAAATTATCACCGCAAAGAAATGAGGCCGCTGCCCGTATTGTAGAATTAAAAAATTTAATAAAACAACGATCATTTACCAGTTATATTTCCCAGGGATTAAATGCAATAGATAAAGGCAATATTAAATCGGCAAAATCTAATTTAAAACAAGCTAAGGCTATTTATCCTAATAAATCAGAGGTTGCTTTGCTTTCTGAAAAAATTATTTTTATTGAGAAGGAAATTCGTGCAAAATCTGCCATCAAACTTGCGATAAAAGCGGTTAAAAACGACGATTGGCTGGCAGCAAAAAATTCATTTTTATCGGCACAAAAAGATGCTCCGAATAATCAGGAAATTGTTAGTGGCTTGCAAAAATCTAATAATATTATATCATTAAAAAGCGCAATAAAGAAATATTTACAAAAACCCCTTCGGCTATCAAATGCAATTATTGGAAAATCGGTCAAAGAAACATTAACCCGCACAGAAAAATATATTGGCGACAGCCCATCTTTAATAGTTGCAAGCAATAAGCTACGCAAGCTACTTAAAATAATTTATATAGCTGTTGAGGTAACTGTTCATTCTGATAATAAAACATTCATTCAAGTAAAAACTATTGGCAAAATTGGCATGGTTCAAGAAAAAACTATCAAGCTTAAACCAGGTAATTATATCTTTGAAGGAATGCGCGAAGGTTACAAATCAAAATTAGTGAAAGTCAAAATACCCTATGACAAGCCAGCTTCAATAATAAAAGTGATATGCGATGAACCAATATAATATTAACGATAAACTTGATGGCGATAGTTCAAAACAACGAAGATATTACTTATTTGGTGTATTGAGTGTTTTTTTTATTGCGGTTGCGGTCACTATTGGTTTGATGAGCACCAATGGAACAAAAATTGAAGTTAGGCCATTTGAAGCCCAAGATAGTGCCATTATCACCGTTAGCGGTGGGTTGGGGCTATATATATCAGGATCGGTCTATTCACTTACCAATTCAACAAAAATCACGGTTATTGCTGATGGTTATAAGCCAAAAGAACAAATCATCCCACAAAGCTCGATTGGTAAGGTTTTTCAAATTGAGCTTATAGAACTTCCGGGGAGACTGGTTATTGAAACCATGCCTGCGGATGCAAAAACATCTTGGTTAATTGATGGAAAAACCGTTGCAATTGCAAATAGACTTGAGAAAGAAATCTATGCAGGGAAATATTCCATCACCATCGATAACCCCTATTACGACAAACATATGGAGAAAGTAAAAATTGTTCGACAACAAGAAACTCGACTGAATATTAATCTTAACCCTATCTTTGGCGAAATTGATATTAAATCTGAACCATCCAATGCCGTGGTTTCTATTAATGGTAAAAATGTTGGTTTTACCCCATTAAAACACCGTGGGGTTGGTGGTAAATATCACATCCAAATTAGCAGCCCAAATTATATTAACGTTACTGATGATATTTTGATCACGAGGGATGGAAATTTTATAATCAGAAAATACAATCTAAAATTGCAAAAAGCATATATCACAGTTAATGTAAAACCCAAGGGCGGGGATTTGCTATTAAACGGTGCGACCATATTACCAGACAAAAAAATTACCGTGGATGCAATCCGTAAAAATACAATTTTATATCATAAAAAAGGTTATTTTTCTGATACTAAGGCTATTAATTTAAAACCAGCCGAGGAAAAAGAAATAAATTTTACTTTAAAACCAGAAATTGGCAATGTTGAATTTATCTCTGTACCAGTTGCCGATGTTTTTATTAATGGCAAGAATATTGGCATCACACCTTTGCAAAAAAAATTACCCGCATTATCATATAAAGTTACATTTAAAAGACAGGGTTATCGCTCAATAACTAAATCATTCACGCCTGTTGCATCAGCAATGCAAAAAATTAGTGTATATTTAAAGGCAGAACTTGAAGCACGCTTATCAGAAACCTCAAAACAATATACGAATTCAGCAGGCGTAAAATTGAAGTTATTTCTGCCCAGCGGCAAAAAATTTATGATGGGAACTCCGCGCCATGAAAAAGGCCAGCGGGCAAATGAATTTATTAGAGAAATTAAATTAACAAAGCCTTTTTATGCGGGTATTTACGAGATTACCAACCAAGAATTTGCAAAGTTTAGCAACAAAACAACAAGCGCATCGGCAAACCTGCCTGTAATCTCTGTTAATTGGTTGGATGCTGCTAAATTTTGTAATTGGCTAAGCAAACGTGAAAAATTATCTTCCGTATATAATATTCAAAATGGCCAACTGATTTCTTTTAATGGCAAAAGTGATGGCTATAGGCTTTTAAGCGAGGCCGAATGGGAATGGCTTGCAAGAAATGCTGGAAAAATAGGACAAACAAAATTTTCATGGGGAGATCGACTTATTATACCTCCCAAAGCTGCAAATATTGCCGATGAAAGCGCAAAAGGGACGGTACGCTTTTATATTCCGCAATATACGGATGGTTACCCAAATACTGCTCCCGTTGGCAGTTTTAACAAAGAGCCATCTGGTCTATATGATCTGGCTGGTAATGTAAGCGAATGGGTGCATGATTTTTATTCAATGCTGCCGCCAGATAAAGGGCAGGTTGATCAAGATCCTCTCGGGGATTTGAAAGGTAAAAACCATATGATTAAGGGCGCAAGTTGGCGTTCTGGAACAATAACAGAATTACGCCCTGCCTTTCGTGAAGTAATTACCAATGGGCGCGATGACATTGGTTTTCGTATCGGTCGTTATTTATATGGAGGAGGTTAATGATGATATTAAAAAAACGTATAATTCTTTGGGCTGGAATATTTATTATTCTTATTGCTCTTGCCGCTGTGGTTAATGCGGCAATACCTTCTATTAGCTTAAATTCTTCGGCCTCTTTCCCTGTGGATATTTAATATGTTTAAGTCAGAATTTATCAAAAACTTTACAGCACTTATCATTTCTGTGGTGGTTGTGCATCTAATATATATTGGTTTCATCCGACCAGAAGCCAATTTATTGTTAGAAATTGCGATGCAAACAGGCAAAACACCGCCGCGCGATATCGCCATTATTTTAAAAGATTATGAACAAGAAATTTGCTTTATTCTGATGTTCTGGGGTGGGTTTATGATTTTAAATAAATGCTCCTATCTTTGGCAGCAAAATTATATTTTTACCGATAAACTTGCAGTAAAGAATGAACAAGGCGAGCTGGATATTAAAAAGTTTCAACAACAATTGGCAACGCTCTCAGAAAAAAGGCAAGATTACCCCCTTATTCAAACGCTTCAAACGGGGCTTTCACGCTATCAAGCTACAGCAAATATTCAAAATCTATCCGACACGATAGATAGCAATGTTGAGGCATTGGCAGTAAGCCAAGATGCCGATAACTCGATGATCCGTTATCTGATATGGGCTATTCCTTCAATCGGCTTCATTGGCACGGTGCGCGGAATTGGCGAGGCATTATCACTTGCAGATCAGGCATTAGCTGGCGATATTTCAGGCATGACAAACAGCCTTGGCGTTGCCTTTATCTCAACTTTAGTTGCACTGGTAATCAGTATCTTACTAATGTTTTTATTTCATCAATTACAAAAATTACAAGATGATCAAGTTACTAAAACACGCTCATTTTGTAATAAATATGTCATTCTACCATTAGAGAAAATGCAGCAAAAACGGTGATATAGATGGCTGTTCGCAAAAAATCAGAAGGGTTTAATCTCGCATTTTTAGACATAATGTCTTGTGGGCTTGGCGCGATTATTCTCGTCTTCATGCTTGTAAAACATAATGTAGCAAATTCTGATGTTGAAATAGATCTTTTGACTGGTGATTTATCACGATTAGAACAGCAAGAACAAAAGCTTGAAGATAAACTTATGGCATTAAAAGGTTTTTCAAAATCTGAAGACCAACAGATTGCCAAGCTTAGAAAAGAAATTGAAACTTTACAAAAATCCTTATCAAAATCACAAAAATCTACAGTTCAAAAGCAAGAACAGCTTGCTGCACTAAAAAATTCTATAAAAAATACACCGCGTGCTAATACAGAAGATATCATTGCCGATAATCGTGGCGGCGAAGAAAATTACTTAATGGGATTGAAGGTAGAAGGCCGCCGCATTGCCATTATGATTGATAGCAGCGCATCAATGACCGATGAAAAACTGATTGATATTATTCGTCGTAAAAACGCCAGCTCTAGCGAGAAAAAACGCGGTCAAAAATGGATCAGAACAAAGAAAATTGCTCGTTGGCTGTTGGCCCGCATTCCAAAGACAAGTTCGGTTTCCCTTGTTAGCTATAACAATCAAGCAAAGAATTTAGGTGGTATTAAATGGATTAAATTATTAGGTAAAAATACTATTAAAAAGCTCTATACTGATATTGATAAGATCATTCCCAAAGGCTCAACAAATTTACATAAAGGCCTCAAACTAGTCTCAAACCTTAAGCCAACAGACCTTTATGTTATCACCGACGGTTTGCCAACCGAAGGTGAGTCGAGCTATGCTAGCTTAAATCCATTTTCAAGCTGCAGCTCTCTTATCGGTTCATCAAAGACAATTTCAGGTGAATGCAGAATAAAATTATTTCGACAAACAATTAAGGAAAGCGCGCCATCTGGGGTGAAAGTAAATGTAATTCTTTTGCCAATTGAAGGCGACCCCGCAGCGTCTAATGAATATTGGTACTGGACTTCAAATACGGGGGGGTTGCTGATAAGTCCTGCAATCAACTGGCCATGAAATTTCGTAAAAAAGAATTTGAAATATTTAATTTATCCTTTTTAGATATTATTTCATGCGGATTTGGTGCTGTAGTATTGTTAGTATTAATTTCAAAAACCCAAGAAAAAGAAAACTCATCCAGCGTTAATGAGGCGGAAACTATGCTTCAACAAGTGATAGCTGTAGAAACTCATATTGTTGCTTTATCATTAGAAATTGATGATATTCAACGCAAGAGTGAGGCAAAAAAAGCAGAAAGTGCAAATTTAAAATCAGCCTCTATGAAATTAGATCAACAGCTTGGGCAACAGATTGATGACAAAAAAAAGATTGATGGCGATTTAAAGGGCTTATCACTTGTCCAATCAACCTTAAAATATATATCAATTGCACCTGCAACAACAAAGACAACACGCGATGAAGAAGTCGGCGGCATTCCCGTTGATAGCGATTATATCATATTCATCGTCGATATTTCTGGCAGCATGAAAGATATATGGGGGCGCGTATCACAAGAGGTCCTCAATGTTCTAAGCATTCACCCTAAGGTAAAAGGCTTTCAAGTTCTCAGTGATAATGGCCGTGAATTAATCGGAGGATATACAGGTAAATGGATGCCAGATACGCAAGGAAGCCGTCAACGCATAATAAAAATATTTGATAAATGGTCTGGGGCTTCTGATAGTAATCCCATAGATGGTATTGAATATGCATTGAAACGTTATGGAAAATCAGGGCGCTCAATGTCGTTATATGTCTTTGGTGACGATTATACAGGCGGATCATATGACCATGCAATCGATAAAATTACAAAGCTTAATAAAGATAAAAAAGGCAATAGGCTTGCAAAAATCCACGGGGTTGCCTTTCATTCACAATATACAACGGATCATTTTTCAATTTTAATGCGGGAGTTGACCAAACAAAATGGCGGCACATTCCTAGCTTTAAAAAGATAACAATTGCCTGCTGAGGTCAGGCGTAGAATAGATACCCCCACAACCATCGCTTGAAAATATAGAGTTTTACTGCATAATGTTAATCATATTGGGAGAATTTAATGCGTAAAAAGCTGTTATTTGTAATTTGTGTTTTATTAACCATAATTCTTCTAATTGGTGGCTTTTGGTATTTAAAACAAATAATATTCACAACAGACGATTATCTATTGCCCGACGAATATAAAGGAACACTAGCTTGTGCAAGAAATGGCAACCCTAAATGCCAACGCGAAATTGCAGAAATTTTTGAAGGCAATGATTATCGAGCTGGCACGGCAAATCCAAGCAGTATATTCAAGCCATTTAGAGCTAACAAATGGTATCTCAAAGCAGCGCTTAAAGGGGATAAAATTAGCATTGGAAAATACGGTTGGTTCTTATGTGAAAATATTTGGGGCAACCCTGAACATAAAATACAGCCGGTCGAAGGAATGCCTTGGTTGCTTATTTTCCATAATTTTGAGCGTGACAAGCTATTAGACATAGAAATATTTGGCAATGACTTTGGTCAGGCCCAAATCTGCATAGAACATGTTAAAGGATATATGCCTCATATATCCTTTGATCAATATATGGTTATGGTTGAAAAAAGAGCCCGTGAATTATATAGAAAAATAAACGGGCTTAATTAATGGGCGTTAGATAATTACTTACTATTTTTCATTTATTAAGCCGCGCTTAACCATCTCTGCCATATATTTTTTCTCGCGGTCACTATAATGATTTAAAATGCTATCGCTAGACATTTCCACTAAGAATAAAAATGCATTAGGAGGCATATTTTTAATTTTAAATTCATAATAACCATTTGGAATATTATCTTGATAAAAACTGACAAAAATCAATAGATAGGTCATGCGCATCAAATAGTTTGGTTTACTCTTAATATTGCATAGGCCTCAACAAACAGCCAGCTTGTGGAAAAGATAGTAATTAGGAAAGTGAATGTATTTGCTTTGATAATTAATATTTCAATCCAAATATATAAAGAAAACATAAAAATAGCTAAACCAACATTAACAGCAATATCACGGTGGCATGATCGCCATCACCTCGTGGAATAGTGGGTCTAGTATCAGTAAATTCCATTATATATAAAATATCTCCAACAACCTCATATCCTTCTATTAGCAGAAACAATAACACAGGAATAGACGTCAATAATTTAGTAAAAGTTAATGGGAAAGAATGCCATGCAGGCCTAGATAATATTACATTAAACCATTTCATGCATTCTCTCCATTTTTTATGCTTCCTTGACCGATTAGTAATTTTAATCACTTAACTATTTCTTTGAACATATTAGGATTAAAATAAAACGCCTCATCTTTTTCAATTAAAATATCATGCTTTAAATACAATGAATCTGCTAACCTTAATGGATAGCCATTTGTTTCAATCCCATCTATTTTAATTACAAAAGTTACAATATTAAAAGGCCAGCATATCAAACAACTTATTGCTCGTTCGACATAAAAGATAGTTCCCGTCATTATATTGCGTATTTCATTTGCTGATCCTGCCGGCATATCTAACCCATAGATACGATGAAATTTTTTAATATTATCATCCGAAATATAATTATAATATTTTAAAGGAATGAGGGTAGAATATTTTTCCCTATTATATCTGAATAGTTAATATCATCGCTAACATCAAACTCAGGCATCGCATAGTCATTTTGTTCCCATGCCATTAAACCAATTAATGTGGATATTATGCAAAGGCCAATGGTCTTGCGGATTGTTTTTCCAGTCATATTTACTCCTATTTTTTTGGATCAGTATGAATATATGGTATTGTAATATTTGTTCCAAATAATTTATTAAAAATCTGGACTCTTGTATTTACATCTTCTTGAAAAAGAGAATATATAAATGCCGCTGGCATTGTTGGGATATTTGCAATTATATCAGGAATTTTATGTTCTTTCACTAAAAAATCAACCAACTTATCATGATTAACTGCAAATCTATGCCCGCTGGGGAGCTTTTTATCGATAAATAGCCCAATCTTATCGCCTTGTTCAATAATTGCTCCAGCTCTACCTGCTGTTGCGGAATGCCCATCTGGCATAAACCAACCATAACCTTGTTTCGCAGTTTTATCTTCCTTATGGTCTTCGGCATTATTATTTTTTGCCTGTAAATTTATTTGATAAGGGTTGTTTCTTACCATATTAATATGGGCTTGCCTTTATTTATATTTTACGCAAACACGTCGTCGCAACTTCGTTGCTCGGGGTTTGCTAGAACGATATACGCAAGCTACATAATTAAAGGTAAACTCAAACCAATCACGAAGTGATTGTAAGGGCGACCGCCCGCCGCGCTTAGGCGTAAAATATAACCCCACCCACAACCATCACTTGAAAAATATAAGTTCTTGTTACATAATATTAATCATATTGGGAGAATTTAATGCGTCTGATTAATATAATTATCACTGTTATCTTATTTGCGGGAAATGCAGCATTTGCCGAAGAAAAATCAGTCGAGCATAATTTTGGGTGAAGGTTCGATCACTCGAATGATAAAAGGCAATGAAGTTACAATATATGACTGGCAAATGTTAATGGGCGACGGCAGTAAAATGACCAGCAGCTGCATCGGCGAGCTTTCATCACCAAAATGCGTCGCCGATACCATACTGGCATGCGAATTTTGGACCGATCGAAGTTATGAATGGGATGATGAAACACCGGGTTTTTGGCATCCAATTTGTGACGGAATATTTTTTATTACTGACAGCGATTATCGAAGACCGCATCAATTCCATTGGCCACCATCTAGCTCCCCACCTAAAGAAATTATGTTTGAATATCGTATTGCCAGCTTTAAATTAACCGCTAAAAATACTAAGACATTTAGCACATATGGCAGTTATCGTGATTGGGAATTTACTCATAAATACAACTCCTTAGAAGCAAGAGGCGATATTGGTGATACTGCGGTTATTTTATATATTAAAAGATGTTGGCCAGATATTGAAATTAGAAAAAAAGGCGATATACTTTCTTGGTGTACTTATAGTGGTGGTTTTGCAAATACTCCTATGGCCTTTATAAGACAGAAAAAAGAAAGCGGCTGGAATATATTATCCAGCCACTCTCCCCCACATCGTGCCTATAGAGATGGTCATTGGGAAACTGCTACAGATATCCATAAATATCTTGTTGAATTAGGGGGGCGATAATGGTTATTCTTTAGGGCGATAATAATTAATTCGCGCCAATTCGCCTTTAGAGTTTTTATCTCCTTTCCATTTTTCAATTTTAATGCATGAGTTGAGCAAACAAAATTGCGGTATTCCTAGCTTTAAAAAGATAGTAATTGCCCACCACCGTTAGGCGTACAATATAACCCCACAACCATCACTTGAAAAATATAAGTTTTTATTATATAATATTAATCATATTGGGAGAATTTAATGCGTCTGATTAATATAATTATCGCTGTTATCTTATTTATGGGAAATGCAGCATTTGCCGATTATAAAGCGGGAAAAGCCGCTTATGATGCGGGCGATTATCAAACTGCTTATAACGAGTGGTTACCATTGGCAGAGGCGGGCGATGCTGAGGCACAACATAAAATAGGATATATGTATAAGCTAGGGTATCATGTAAAAATTGATTTAATAGAATCCCAGAAATGGTATTTAAAATCTGCAAATACAGCAATTGGAACAGGTGGCAGTGAATTCAGTTTAAGTAAAATTCTATTATCGGGTGATTTAACAAAAATTTATTGACCTGCGCCCCAACTTTGTACCAGTTAGCCGTAGAGTCCTTTAGTTAAGTTTTTATCAATTATTTGATCATTTGCAACCATTATGGGGGCATGCCCCCATAATGGTTGGTCGTTTTTATTTTGCAAAGCTTGTATTGGGCTTTGCCCATCCAAGGCTGAGTGCGGCCTTACATGATTATAATCATCGCGCCAATCTGCTAATATCTTACGAACATGATGAAGGTCTTCAAACAGTGTTTCATTTAAACATTCATCACGTAATTTACCATTGAAGCTTTCCACAAACCCGTTTTGCATCGGCTTGCCTGGTGCGATGTAATGCCAATTGATGCCCATGTCGCCTTGCCATTTTAGTAGGGCATTTGATGTCATTTCCGTGCCGTTATCGCTGACTATTGTATCTGGCTTGCCACGTATTGCTATTATGTTATCTAACTCACGGGACAAACGATGACCACCGATCGATGTATCAGCCACCAGTGCCAAACATTCTCGGCTGCTATCATCAACAACACATAACATTCTAAAACGCCTGCCATCCATAAAACTATCACTGACAAAATCAAGCGACCAGCGTTCGTTGACCTTAGAAGGCACTGCAATCGGTGATCTTGTGCCAATAGCACGCTTGCGACCATTCCGTTTGCGAACTGCCAAACCTTCTTCTTTATACAAACGCCGAAGCTTCTTATGGTTAAGGTGATAACCCTCACGTGCCAATAAAATATGCAGACGGCGATAGCCAAAGCGTTTACGTAAATGCGATAATTCGCGTAATCTGCTGCGTAATACTGCATCATTGGGTCGTACGGATTGGTACCGGATTAAAGATCGTTCCACGTTAAGCATTAAACACGCCCGCCGCTCACTCACCATAAAATTTGTTCGAAGGTGAGTGACAGCATCTCGCTTGCCAGCGGGCGTTACCATTTTTTTGCATTCACATCTTTCAACATCGAAATATCCAAATGGGCATCCGCCAGCAAAGATTTTAAACGGCGGTTTTCATCTTCAAGCAATTTTAATCGTTTAGCATCACTGACTTCCATGCCGCCATATTTTGACTTCCACTTGTAAAATGTACTTTCTGCAATTCCGTGTCTGCGGCAAAAATCTGCGGTGGTAATGCCAGATTCCTGCTCTTTTAATATACGAATAATCTGTTCTTCGTTAAATCTACTACGTTTCATTCTGATCTTCCTCCTGTTGAGAAAGACTCTACTTATAAATGGACTAATTTAAAGGGCGCAGGTCATTATATTAATGAAGGTTTATGTTGGTTATATTTATCTTTTTTAAAAGAAAATTATTATGCATCAAAAATGATTGAGGAATTAAAAAGAAAAAAGATTCCTACTTCACTTTTAACCGCCGCCAAAAACAAAGCAAGAAAGGGAGTGTGTACATCACACCCCCTGCTATGACTTTATTTAACCTTGGGATCTGTATACGCTTCGCTTGTTTTACTAATTACTTTCTCCAACATTTTCTCCGCTATCGCATCGCCATTTGATAGTTTTTTGGCAATAGCCCCCGATATTTTACCACCAACGACTTCAACCCCAACTTGCCGCAAACCCTCCATTTTAATTTTTTGCAATGCGGTTGGATTATTCGTAAAAAACTTATTAATTGCAACTGGGTTTGTTTGATCGATATTTGCCGATTTTAATGCTTTTTTTATATATTCTACACCTAACGGCGGCGGGCAGTCGCCCTTGCAAATCACTTGCGTGATTGGTTGGAGTTTTACTTTATAGTTAGCGTATATCGTTCTAGCAAACCCCGAGCAACAAAGTTGCGACGACGCGTTTGCGTTATATATATAAAATATCAAACCCTAGCTCCAAGGCATTTTGAAGCTTACCTTTTTCAAATTTATCCTGAATAGCAGCCCCTTTAGGGTCATATTCGACAAAGGGAATGCCCGGTTTTTCCAGCATATCTATATAAATATCTGAATATTTTTTTGCATCTTTCTGTAAAATACTTCCCATCTGTGCCGATGACCCATTCCATTTTATGCCTTGTAATTGTAATTTTTCCTGATGAGGACGTAGATTTTTCCAAAGCATAAGCCGCCCGCAGCTTAGGTTAGCGCATAAAGTATAAAAAAATTCGCTCGGGGTTTGCGTAATAATACATCTATATATACATATATTCATTGATTGTCAATTAATTTTTATGTTTTGTTCTTGTTAAATTATAATAGCATGATATATATTAAAAAATAACAAATGTATTTCCGAGGGCTAGAAATAAATAACCCCTCGAAAGCGTAGTGCTAACAAGGGGTTATATGGTGCCGCAACCAAGAATCGAACTCGGGACCTGATGATTACAAATAATATGTAGCTATAACAGGTCGATACTCAGTCACTCTGTGTAGCAAGGAAACTAAGAGTTTTCTTGAAATCCATTGCGATGGTTTATCCATAAATACGGCCTTTTATTAATGCCAATTATGCCAAGTATATCTATTTAAATAATTTCTCTGTGATTTTTATTTTATTATTTGTGGCATCCCTCCATCTGAAGCTTGGCGATTTACATAGACTTAAGAGAGTTAAATGTGTATTTTAAAATCTAAAATTAAATGAATGCATTTATGGGGTATGGAATGTTAAAGAATATCGGTATGTTAATCTTAATCTCTACGCTATTTTCAGGTTGTGCTGCCGTGCCAATGGAAGACACTGAAAAAAACCTAGCAGCTAAGCAATTCAACCCGCCCTCAAATGGAAATGCGGGGCTATATATTTATCGTAATAGCTTTGTAGGGAAATCTTTAAAGAAAGATATCTGGATTGATGGGAAATGTATCGGTGAAACGGCTCCAGATGTTTTCTTCTATGAAGAAGTTAAAGGGAATATGAGCCACAAAATTTCTACAGAATCTGAGTTCTCTCCTAATGACCTGCTAATTAATGTCAAAGCTGGTATACATTATTTTATTCGTCAATATATTAAGTTTGGAATATTTGTAGGTGGCGCTGGCATAGAGCTTGTTGACGAGGAAAAAGGCAAGAAAGAGGTGAGCACCCTAAATATGGCAACACAAGGTACATGTAGTAAATAACTAGGAATTATTTAGGTTACGGATTACCAGTCTCTCTCCACAGTAAAACTCTGTAAGCGTTGCGTTAATCGCACGGCATTATTGAGCCTATCAGCAACATCGGCAAAAACCGAGGGATCAACCATCATTAACTAGCAACAACTTCAAGAGCAAACTTATCTGTCTTAATAGCCCGATTGAAGCGTTTGGATATTTTTACACGCGTGTTGGCAGGAATTTGGGTCGAGCCGTTAGTTTGGTAAGCTTGTTCTGCTTCTGAAATTTGGAAATCTACGTTTAAACGTTTGAGCGCTTCTTTTGCGACTTGATCAAAGCCACCGGGGGCAGCTAATATTGATTTTCCAGTGAAGCTGTTAGCTCGTGCCTTAGCATTACCCCATAGCCAACTTTCATCAATTTTCCATCTCGAGTTAACTTTTTCAAAGCACGCCAACCTGATCATACGCCCCGTAACTATTTTTAGCGTTAATCATCACGTCCTGAATATAGTTTAGCAGAGCGCTCATTTTTAAGTTTTGGCGCTGACAGCTAATAGTTAATTCTATGATTTTATTGATTTTTGAAATAATGCAAAAAAGCATCCACATACTAGAATAGATGCCCCAGCAATAAGCCCATAGGTTAAATCTCCAGTTACATCAGATAACCATCCAGCTCCAATTGGCCCTAAAGTTTGCCCAATAGCAAAGATACTCGTATAGAGCGCTATTGCTGTTCCCCATTGATTTTGAGGTAGGTTTTTCTTACTGAAAGCAGTAACAGCTGTTGGTGCTATAAAAAAGGACACACCGAAGATTAAAGCAGAAAGTATGACCCCCAACCAATTGCCTAGGATAAGTGGTATAATCGAACCTATACCTGTAGCGAGTGAAGCTAGAGCGAGAGGAATACCGTTGTTGAATTTAGCTAGGACAGCACGCCAAGGAAATGGGGATAACATTACACCAATACCTTATGTTGCCCAGCACAAAATAATAAGCTCAACTGATGCGCCTTGGTTTCGTAACCAGGCAACAACAAATGTCATATAAACTATATAACCAGCAGAAAATAAAAAATAACCTGAGAGTGAAGGCAGAAGTTTGTATATTGGAATAGATATTTCGGTTGTTGCTTGATTAGAAGTTGGCGTGTGAGTGGTGAATGCGGCGTAAACCGATGGTATGCATGCTAACGCGCTTAACCCTCCCATTAGTAACCAAGCGTAAGGCCATGAAGAGATGCTCCCTATATCAATTATTATTGGTAATGAAATTGCAGTTACAAGAATACCAAAACCAGCACCTGAAAAATAGATAGCTATAGCAAGAGCATTTTTTGAAGTCGAGTGAGGCCAAGTCGTTGCTACGATTGCCGCGCCTGCAATAAAAACTGGGGCACCGCCTATTCCAGCAAGAAGTCTCATTACAGATAAAATGATAATGTTGTCAGTTACGCCTGAAAGAAGAAGCGCAATTGTTGTCAATATCATCCCATATAAAAAAAGAAAGCGGGGAGCAAGCTTTTGATTGAAATATAAAGCTAGCAGGGCACCAAGTAGATACCCCAAAGCATTAATGGTATTGATCCAGCCCGCAGTTGTATATGTCCAATGCAAGTCAGCCTTCATGGCTGGTAAAATTAGCCCATATCCAAATCGGGCGAATCCGTTACTAACTGCTGTACCTAACGCAAGACCAAATATCATAAACCAGACACGCATTAATGCATGCTCGAATTTGAAATTAGTTCTGTAGCAGCAATTAACCCGTAATCAATTATTGCTGGTGTTTGTTGGATATAGGCTTCAGAGATAGCTCCATCCCATAAAATTAGTATCTGTTGAGCTTTTAATTCTGCTAAACTAATAGGCCGTTGGGAAAATAAATGCATCATTATCTGATCTTTGATCCACTCTTTGTGCTGGCCGGCTACTTGGTGGATTTTACTTGCTGGATCAGATGTTTGAAGTGCAGCATTGATAAATACACAGCCTCGAAAGCATTCGCCTTTTTGAGTTGCCTTTGCAATTTGGAAAAACTGAAAGAGTTTATCATTTGCAGTTATATCTCCGTCGAAAGCTTTGTATATAGCAGATCGCCGTTGCATCATATACTCTTCTAACACTGCTAAAATTAGATTTTCCTTACTCCCAAACAAATTATATAGAGACATTTTAGCAACATCTGCCGCCTCAATAATTTCGCTAATTCCTACGTTCGTGAGGCCTTTTTCATATATTAATCGAGATGTTTCTGAAATAAGTCGATATCGCGGATTTGTATTTTCCAATTCTTTACCTCCATTATGTTTAATTCTGTCTAGCTTTTACTTTATGCCGAAATCATTATATAATTTACATCTTTTGCGGTTATTTTTTATAGACGAGTTCAACTAGTTATATTAGAATGATTAAAATTAGGTATATCAGTCTGTCTATTAATATAGATAATTCTGCCGTATGTCTATTGGAATTAAGCATTACATCGAAAACATGGAAAAGGGCATATTATGAATTTCTTCATTAATCTTCCCCCTGTATTGGATATGATAACCTGTCGCCGCGCCGCCATCGGCCACGGCATGATGAAAGAACCAGCCCATAGACCGCGCTTGGCATGTTTGGCTTTAAATTCTAGTTGAATGTAATCTGATGAATATTTGGCGTAGGCGATGGCTAAGCCTTGTTTGACCAACCAAGAATTATGTTGATATTTCGTCCGTAACATATGGCTATGAGGCGTTTATAACGATCACGGAATTTGCTAATGCATTTGATAATAACTTTGTTGGTGAAAACACGTAAGGCCTTTGTGGCGGCTTTACCACAGGCATAGATAAACCCAAGCTTACCCAGACAATTTTGCTTATTTTCTGGCACATCAATGCCATGCAATCTAATGCGCTGCCCGTTAATATCTATCGTGTCGCCGTCGATAATCCGTGCGTATCCTGTAATGATAGTTTCTGCACAAATAGATTTCGAGACCATCGCCAATGCGATAATAACAAATAAATATCTAAATGCCCAATGAAACGCATATATGCAGTGCGCCCACTATGCATATGCATAACCTTAATCTTGGTGATCGGGGAGTTAGTATACCGTAGCAAGACGGTCACTGCTGCCTTCAGTCCGAGAACCTGTTGTATAACAACAGCCCCCGACCATAGGTCAAGATGTGATGTCTTTACTGGTAAATACCAACCACTTAGTAGGAGGTTACGACACCCTGGAACCTGCATCTTGGTTCCAACCATTACGTTAAAGGGAATTAGTGAAGTTGGAAAGATTTAAATTAAAAAAGTGCTGGCTTTTAAGGATTGCCTTAAAGATCGTTTGAGGTGAAGACCTGACATTATCGTAAAATTCAATATGTCATGAAAGCATTTCAATGCACCTATCATTGGTTTGCCTTTCCCAGTCACGATTATCAATTGCCTGACAGTCAGCAGCTATTACTTGGCTGGTAAAACTATCCATAATTCTGGGAATTTAAGATTTTTGAATATTGAATTATCATTTTTCTTTCACGGCAACTATATCAAATTTTGGTAAGCCATTAACGATTTTCATTGTTGCAAGGCTTACGGTTATAACGCGCAGGAATAATTGCCCCCGCAAGGCCACTATACATTCTATCTTGTCTAACTCTATCAATTTTTTGCGGATATGGAACTTCACCGCCCGGTGCAGGAGGCTCATGGAGCCATTGGCCAGCAACAAACCCCATAGTGCCGTAAGTTGCAATCTTGCTATACAATGTAGCAGCCATGCAAAATTGGTATATTTTCAGGGGCAGGACAAATATAATCTTAAGTTGATTCTTTACCAATACGGATAAATTCTATAACATCATCAGAACTAACCACATGACAATAAATCATGTTAATAATTTCTAGCTCATTATAATGAAGTTTATCAGTTGCAGCAGCGCAACAATCTTCAACCACGATAACATTGAAACTTTCGTCGGCAAGGCTGCGAACAGATGATGATATGCATTGATCTGTAAAAATTCCAGCAACGACAACATTTTTAATACCTATATTTGAAAGAGTTAGGCGTAAATTTGTTCCAGTTAATGCACTATCTGTGGCTTTAGTAATGACGATTTCATCATTTTTTGGTTGAATTTCGGGTACAAATTGGCTTTCTTCATTATCTTTTGGTAGCAATAGATAATTAAAACCAGGTTTTTTTTGGCTAAGAGAGCGATCTCGCCCATCTTCGGTCATGCAGGCAATTCGTGCAAAGATAATTTCTATACCTTGCTTACGACATAAGTCGATTAAGTTTTTTGTATTAGGAATGACAGTTGATTTCATGCGATCGAAAAAACCTGCCCAACGTGCATTTTCAGCAGGATCATCCTTTGTGGCAATATAGGTATTTTGGATATCAATGACTAAAAGAGCCGTTTCAGACGGATTAAATATAATATCGTCTGGCTCTACGGCATTTTGATAATAAAATGAACGGTATTTATTTTTCCAAGTCATTTGATTTTCTTTGCTTTGAAGTAACGTGAAATTATTGTTCCGATTTCTCGTGTAGCGAAAATGCCACCAGGGCGTAATATAAGAACGCCAATCATTGCGACGGCGAGGGATACCTCGGTCAAGCCAACAATTTGCGTTGACATAAATTCTGCTCGGTTTAGCCCATTTTCTAATGCACGTAAGCTTTCAAAAGTGCTAGCAACAAGGATTGTTCCTAAAACAGCGCCTGTTACAGTACTAGGCCCGCCAATAACCACCATGCCAAGAATAACGAATGTCTCTTTTAAATAGAAAGCCTTGGGAGCAAAAGAGGTAATAAAATGTCCCCAAAAAGCACCGCCTAAACCCGCAAGCAAAGCCCCAAGAATAAAGGCTATCCATCTTAGCCGCGGGATATGCGCCCCGATAGCAGCGGCGGCGATTTCATCGCTTTTAGTCGCACGTAAAAGTAATCCTATGCGTGATTCTTTAAATGCCAATGCAATAACAATAGCGATGATTGCACCGCCCATCGCCAAAGGTAAACCAGCAAATTTTGGTATGCCAAATATGGTGCGGGGGCCATTGGTAACCTCACTCCAATGCAACATGATAGTGTGCAAAATAACAAGCAATGCAAATGATGTAATAACCGCGGCAGCATCTGATAATCGCATTAATGGATAGGCAACTGCGGCTGCTATTGCTGCGGCAAATAATGCTGCAATCATCATAGCATAGATGGGGTGCAAAGTTATATCATCAATGAATGTATATAAATCATGCAGTGCCATTACTTTCATCTGGTCTGTTATTGTTAAAATAGCGGAATCATAAGACCCAATCCACATGAATCCAATATGTGCAAATTATTATATACCAGAATTTCCCATAAAAATTTGCAAACCCAATACCAATATAAGGCTTATGCACATATTTATTATTAATCGCTCCATTAATCTGTCACCAAATAATGATCCTGCAACAACAATTAATAAAACAATACCAATAAGAACAGTTAGGGTTAATAAATTATGCTTGGCGAGAATTATAAATCTCATGTTCTTTCTCCTGATACTGGGCCTTTTATAAGGCCTTGTGGCCGCCATAAAAGAATCAAAATGACAAAACTAAAAGTAAAGGCATCTCTGAATTTTAGTAAATCCTGTGGTAATAAATAATTTAAACTTGTATCCATTAGGGCAAGCAAAAAACCACCTAGGACTGCGCCGCCTAGGCTACGCATTCCCCCTAATACCGTAGCGATAAATGCAATTAAAAGTGGCTCTAAACCAATTCCTGGAACAACTGTGCCAATTCTACCAAGCCATAGAATAGCCACAACACCAGCCATAAAACCACTAATCGCAAATGCGGAAGAAATAATTAAATTGGCGGGGACACCAAGCATACGTGCCATACGAAAATTTGATGCGGCGGCACGCATTGCTATGCCAAGAACCGTATATCGCATCAATAATAAAAAACCCGTTAATAGAATAAATGTTGCGGCGATTGTAATCAGATTGCGGACGGGGGTTATTACACCTAAAAATTCTACGGTGGTAGAGAAAATATCCGGCAATGGAATGTTACGCGGCCTTGGTGATATAAAAAGAAGCGCCGCATTTTGTAATAATGTAGAAAATGCAAAAGACGTGATTAAAACAGCGGTCACAGATTTTGATCTAATAGGGCGGAAAGCCACATAATCGGTTGCAATTCCAGCAATAATGGCTGCAAAAATGGCAACAATCGCCATTACTATCCATGGAAGCCCAGAATCTCCCAACAAAAATAAGGCATATCCAGTAATCATGATTAATTCGCCATATGCAAAATTAACAAGCTTTAAAATGCCATAAACGATAACTAAACCTAGTGCCATAAGTGCATATGCACCGCCTAGGCTTAAGACATCGATTACAAATTGGATTGACATTGTCATTTGTCTTCCCCCAAATAAAGTTCGCTTAAATTTTGATTTTTCATAATGTCAGCCGCAGTTCCAGAGGCAGCGACCTTGCCTTGACGCATAACAAAGGCATGGTCGGCTATTTTTAATGCTCGTGCCGCATTTTGTTCCACTAATAAAATGGTTATTCCCATTGATTTAAGTTCAGCAATCATTAAAAATATTTGATCAACAATCACTGGTGCTAAACCAAGCGATGGTTCATCAAGAAGCAATAATTCTGGGCGTGACATCATCGCACGGGCAATCACAAGCATTTGTTGCTCACCACCGGAAAGAGTTCCTGCCGCTTGGGTAGATCGTTTGCGCAAACGTGGGAATAAATCCATCATACGTTCGCGGTCTTCTTTGACTTTAATTTTATCGCCTAAACGAGAATAGGCACCAAGCCGCAGATTTTCATCAACTGTCAAGTCGGGGAAAACATCTCTGGTTTCTGGCACCATTGCAACTCCAGCGCGAACCATTTGTTCTGGTGTATTGGTAGTTACGTCGGTTCCATTAAGAATAATTTTGCCGCTTGAAGATGCGATGCCACCTGCTATGGCTAGCAAAGTTGATGATTTTCCAGCGCCATTAGCGCCAAGAAGGGTGGCTAATTCGCCGCGTCCAATTTTGATGGACAAATCACTTACTGCCTCAACAGCCCCGTAAAAAACACTAAGATTGCTAACATTAAGCATTTATTTTTTCCTCGATTGGAGTTCCGAGATAAGCAGAAATAACGGCGGGGTTAGACATAACCTCATCGACTTCGCCTTCCGCAATTGTTTGACCAGAAGAAATAACATGAATTGTATGACACAATCTTGTAATCAGATGCATATCATGATCAATAATCAACATTCCTAAATTATATTTTTGCGGCAATTCGGCTAAAAGTGTCATTAGCATTTCAGATTCTTGCTCATTCATGCCTGCAGCTGGTTCGTCTAGCAAAAGAAACTGCGGTTGTGCAATAAGGGCGCGTGCAATTTCAACGCGACGTTTATCGCCATAACTTAATTCGCTGGCAAGGTCATCTGCGCGACTATCTAAATTAAAAGTTTTTAATAAAACAGCAGCCTTTTCTTGCGCATCTATACGATTCTCACCACGCGCTAAGGCCGCTAACTCAATATTTTCTGTTATTGTAATATCTTCAAATAAACGGACAATTTGAAACGAGCGCATTATTCCCATCAAGGCAATATCGCGGGGGGCATGACCAGATATGTCTTTATCACCAAGTGTTACAGTACCATTAGTCAATGGAACTTGACCAGTTAACGCATTAACAAATGTGGTTTTACCCGACCCATTAGGGCCAATTAATCCAAGTATTTGCCCCTGAACAAGATTTAAAGACACATCGTTTAATGCTAATAGTCCAGAAAAACTAACCGAGATATTTTTAACGACAAGCCTTCTTTTACACATAGCTATCGATCCTTTTAAACTAGAAAAACGCTGAGGCTACTGTGAGCCTCAGCATATAGGCCACGCAGCTAAATAGCAGGTGGGTTTGCAGGATGACGCCAGCCAATAAAGGAAGGTTTACCGCCAGTTAAAGAAATTAAAACAGCAGCTTTATCAGGAGCATGGCCTTCTTCAGCATTCTTATAAGAAAGCTTTCCTGTAAGCAGGTTAAATTCGTTATTTTCTAACACTTTGGCAACTTCTGCACCATTCGTTGTTCCTGCGATTTCAACCGCCTTTGCCATTAGCATAATAGTATCCCAACCTGTTGCAACAAAAGATGTATCCGGATCAGTGCCAAATTTCTTTTTATAAAGCTCGATAAACTTTAACATTTCAGGATGAGCTTCTTCACCTAACCAAGTATGGGTTACGAAATAAATATCATTACCAAATTTCTCACCTAAAGTTTGGTGCAAGGCTGGATCATCATAAGCATCACCACCAAGAACAGCGGCATTATATCCAACTTCACGAAGCGCGCGAATAATAACGCCAACATCTGAGCCATAAGATGAGATAAATATTACATCGGGTTTTTCATCTAAGGCTTGTAATCGCGCTAATTGTGCAGAAAAATCATTATCGCCATTTGTGTATGTATCTTCGAGTAAGATTTTACCACCAATAGCTTTAAAATGAGATATAAAGTATTTTGATAAAGATTTAGTATATGCGATGAATTGATCTGTTACAACATATGCGGTTTTCCAATTGCGTTCGTTGACCGCATATTCAGCAGCAACAGCACCCATAGTTGTATTCCACATTGAAAGTGTGAATTGTTTATCGCCAAGAGACCATGAGCTATAAAGCGGATCAGATGCACATGTTGAAATACCGACCACACCAGCGGCTTGCGCTTCACGGCCAGCAGGGCCACCAAAATCAAAATCACAAGGAGAGACCATTAATTCTGCTCCTTCATCGATTAATTGCACCGCAACATTACCAACTGTAACTGGATCAGACTTTCCATCTATATTGACGAATTTAATCTGTTTACCTAACAACCCACCATTGGCATTTAAATAATCAACTGCAACTTGCGCACCGCGAAAACCTGGCTCGTCAAGCGCAGCCTGTACTCCAGTAAGGCTAAGAGCCCCACCAATTAAAATTTCTTCAGCAGCTTGCGTTGGTGAATATGTCGCTGTGGCAATAATTGCAACGCCAATTCCACATATAATTTTTGGGATTTGAAACATTTTTAATTTTCCTTCTAATAAACCCTGTTAAACTTAACTATTAACAAAGGTATAATAGCTTAGTTTCTAAAGTTATCCAATAGGAAAATTATCCAATAGGAAAATTACTAATGTTTACGAAAAATTTATTTATAAGAACTACGTGTTGATACTGAATATATACTTGCTACACTATCGCCAACAGAAACAAATGCATGGCGTATCCCACAATCAAAACATGCACTATCACCTTGTTCTAATTTAAGGCAAGTTTCTCCTTCCAAATGCAATTCGATTTTTCCAGACATAACAATAATCAATTCTTCACCATCATGATTTGACCAATCAGATGCGGCCGGAACTTCAAAATTTAATATTTCCATTTGATAGCCATTTAACGACCCTTGTGTCCGAATGGCTTGTGGAAAATAAGTGTAATTATTAGTTTGATGAAAATTTTTGCTATCGTGTTTATGTAATATAGCTGGTTCACATTTATTATTTGACGCTTTTATTAACTCGCTAACAAGAATATGAAGAGCTCTAGCTATTTTATAGATACTCTCAAATCCACCACTAATTTTACCCGTCTCTATCTTGCTAATAGCACCGATTGATACCTCGCTTAATACACTCAATTCTTTTAAAGTAAGACCCGCCTTCTTCCTATGATAGCGAATATTTCCACCTACATTTGGAATGGATATCTTTTTATTTGTCGGATACATTTTTATTTACTTCATCTTTAATAGAATTAATGAAAGCCTTATCTACTGTTATTGGATTAAGGCCTTTAGAGCGTAGTCGCTATAACCTCAGCCTGTGTTTGGAGCTGTAATATTCTAGTTCCGCTTAGATGTCGCATTTAAGCAGCTAATCTTTTAAAAGCAAAGGGGCCATTCAAAAATAACAAAAATTACTGCCAGTAGCAGATTATTTCCATCTGAAAATCCACAGCAAATTAAATTACGCATAAAGTAATTAGTGCTGCCGATATCTTCAAATGCCGTCACACCAAGCCTACGCCATAGGGCATTTGGTTGATGGATTAATATGTTGCCACAAGCACGCAAGGCGATATCAGTGTCACCATGCCTAATAGCTTTTTGCATAGCTGACATGGCATTGTAAATATTGGTGCCAATTGGGTTTACGGGTTGATTATCACGGTCTTGATATATTGCTTCGCTTAGGCTCATGAACCATTAATTTGATCCGTTCTGCGGAGACAATATTTTTAGAAAAGGCGCGGTAAACCGTCTGATTTTCAAGTCTTTGCGCTTGTTTTCTTGTATCTACAAGCTTACTGATAAACAGAATTGCATCAAATTAATGGCTCTTGAGCCTAAGGTTTAAATCAATCCTTATATAGTTCTTCACATGATGCGGGCTGCACTGGATTAGCACTGTTTGCCCTGTAGGCTTATCAATCCAATTCAAATTCAATTTACATCGCTTGCCTTTTGCTGATACCGTATGAAAATCTGGGTGATCCTTATGAATATTTTTTAGAATCTCATCAAAGGCGTTACGCTCATTTTCATCATCAACAGGCAAGGTAACCGACAACTTATCTATAATTGGATATTAACCCTATAACCATCATCTATATTATACCCATATGCTTTTGCAGTTAATTGCAATGAGTATTTCTTGGTCTAGTTAGATGGGGTGCAGTTTTAAATATCAGCCTCTATTCGGTGCTGAAGACGGGAAGCAAGTACTTCTGGTGTTTGCCATATGGATTTGGATATGGGTTTGATTGGAAGAATGGTTGGGGCTTTTGTTTTTTTATTGGCATTATAGGGGTTGGTTCATATTGATATGGTTTTTCATAAAATATACTGCCATTTGACAACCGATTATTCTTTTGACCCTTCATGCTCGCTACCCAGCTATTAGATAGCTCACTATTCAAGTGTCGTCACAGTCGCCTTTATATTGTTTCATATTTGAAAAAACCGGCAACCATTGCTCGCGGCGAGTGATATGGCTTTCATAACTTGGCACTAATTGATTAGGATTATCCAATGTTCCTAAATACAGTTCTATTTCATCGGCAGAACGTGCAAAAACCGATGAACCACAGCGAGGGCAGAAAAATCTCCCGCCATAATTCTGTGTTTTTCCTTTAATCACCACCGCATTTTGAGAAAAAATAGCCGCAGCGTAAAAAATTGCCCCATGATGCTTGCGGCAATCGATACAATGGCAAATTGCTACTCGATTTGGTTGTCCAGATGCTACTACCCTAACATCACCGCAAAGGCAGCCACCAGTAAATTTCTCCATTTTGTTCTCTCATAAAACAAACTATTAATATATAAATAACAAAGGGTTAGAGCGTTTCAGCGTCTAACCCTTCATCGAATATGGCGGAGACGGTGGGATTCGAACCCACGCAACCCTTTCGGGTTGACGGATTAGCAATCCGCTCCTTTAACCACTCAGGCACGTCTCCAAACAATGCCGTCTTTAGTATAATCGCAAATAATGCGAATGTGGCTAAATACTATTCCACTGCTTAACTGTCAAGATGATATATCATATAAAACCATCTAACATTAGAATGCTAAAGCACTATTGATTAACTACGCAATATACCGCCTGTTAATTTCGCCACATTAGCGATAACTTTGGCGGCGATAGCCTCTATTTCCTTATCATTCAGGGTTTTATCTTGTGCCTGAATAGTAATATTAATAGCGACGCTTTTTTTGCTCGTCATTTCATCGCCCGCTTGATCGATTAATTTATCACCCTTGTAAATATCAAAAATATCCACATTGGTGATAAGTTTTTTATCGGCCATTTGTGCCGCCCTAGTAATTTTATCGGCATTGATATTATCATCGACGACAAAGGCAAAATCCCGATTGACCGCTTGGAAATTTGACGCTTGCAATGCCTTACGAGTTTTACCAGATTTTGATCCTGATTTAGGTTGGGGAATATTATCCATGAAAATCTCGAAGCCAACCGCACGGTCTTTCAATCCCATTTCCTTCAAGATTTTTGGATGCAATTCACCAAAATAGGCAATGGTATTTTTACCAAGTTTAAAACTACCAGAACGCCCCGTATGATACCATGCGGGCGCATCATCTGATATTTGTAAATTAAGCGTTGGCGCACAGCCCGCGATCACCGCGAGAATATCGGCCTTAGCATCAAATAGATCCACATGACGCACAGCACCAGCCCAATGGCGTGGTGTATTTTTACCAATACGTACACCTGCTGCAATCATATCCTGTCCATCTTTTTCAGGCGTATGATAGGCTGGACCAACTTCAAATAATGCAATATCATTATAACCACGACCAGCATTACGTACAGCGGCGGCAATTAAATTACCAATTATCCCCGGGCGCATAACGCTTAAATCGCTGCTGATTGGGTTGGCTATATGTAAATTCTTTGCCCCGCCGCCAAATAAATTTGCTTGTTTTTCACTGGTAAAAGACCAGCTAACCATTTCATACATGCCATTTTGTGCCAATATTTTCTTGGCAAAAGCCACACGGCGTTGCCCCGTTGAAATCGCAATTTTTGGCAATGCACTATCACGGCTTAATGATATGGTTGGGATATTATCAAAGCCATAAATACGCAATATTTCCTCAACCAGGCAATGCTCGCCTTCGATATCATTACGCCAGCTTGGAATATCAACATTAATAATATCGCCCGCCGTAGCATCATTTGATATGCGCGTTTTAAAACCAAGCTTTTGCAATATATCATCGGCAAGTTTGGTTTTAATACCGACCCCGCCGTGGCTTTTAAGGCGATTAACCCGCAAGCTGGTTTGACGTTGCCATTTTGGTTCTTCGCCTGCTGTGGTTATATTTGAGGCCTCACCACCGCATATTTCTAATATTAATTTTGATGCGACCATTTCACCCCAGATAGCCGAAGTAGGGTCAATATTGCGTTCAAAACGATAACGCGCATCGGATTCTATGCCAAGCAATCTGCCAGTTTCGGCAATATTTATTGGATTCCAAAGGGCCGATTCGATAAATACATTGCATGTATTTTCATTAACGCCGCTATTCTCCCCACCCATAATACCCGCAATAGATTGCACTGATTTATTATCACCAATAACCACCATATTATCGGTTAAATCATATTGATTACCATCAAGCGCAGTTAATTTCTCATCATCCTTACCATAACGAATAGTTAAATCGCCCGATATTTTATCGCCGTCAAATACATGCAATGGGCGGCCTAAATCATAGGTTAAATAATTGGTAATATCCACAAGTGCTGATATGGGACGTAACCCAATGGCGCGTAAACGATCTTGCAACCATTTTGGTGATGCGCCATTTTTAACATTTTTAATATAACGACCAACGACAAATGGGCAATTATTTTCAATATTACCTGCAATATGCCAGTTAACATGGCTGTCAAAGCCACCCTTAACATTGCCATAATCCGGTTGTTTTAATTTACCAAGACCAGCCGCCGCCAAATCGCGGGCAATGCCAAAAACACCAAGACAATCGCCACGGTTTGGGGTGATGGCAATTTCAATTATTGGATCGTCAAGACCCGCATATTTGGCGAAACTTTGACCGATTTTACCCGCGCCATCGCTTAATTCAATGATACCATCATGTTCATCAGATAATTGCATTTCACGTTCAGATACCAACATGCCGTTGGATTCTTCCCCGCGCAAAACACCTGCCTTTAATGTTAAATCGATACCAGGAACATATGAACCAACGGGAGCAAAAACCCCATACATGCCCGTTTTTGCATTGGGCGCACCGCAAACAACTTGAAAAATACCATTGCCAGTATCGACCTTGCAAATACGCAAACGATCAGCATTGGGATGCTGCACCGCCTCTATCACATGGGCAATAGTGAAAGGCGCAAGCTTTAGCGCCGCATCTTCGACCCCTTCTAATTCAAGGCCAATGGCGGTTAATTTATCAGTGATTTGTTGTAAGCTGGCATCGGTATCAAGATATGTTTTTAACCAGCTTAATGTAAATTTCATGTTGTTAGCCCCCTAATCATCGATGCGGCTTCTAGTGGTTGGAAACCATAATGTTTTAACCATCTGATATCGCCATCAAAGAAAGTTCGTAAATCAGGAATGCCATATTTTAACATGGCAATACGTTCAATTCCCATGCCAAAAGCAAAACCTTGATATTCATCGGGGTCAATATTACAAGCCCGCAACACATTGGGATGAACCATGCCACAACCCAATATTTCCAACCACTCATCGCCTGCGCCAATGGTTAATTTACCGTCTTTTCGGCTGCAACCAATATCGACTTCAGCGCTTGGTTCGGTAAAGGGAAAGAATGACGGCCTAAATTGCAATGGCACATCATCAATTTCAAAATAAGCACGGACGAAATCCAATAAACAACCTTTTAAATGGGCAAAGTTAGTTTTTTTATCAATTACCAAACCCTCAACTTGTGAAAACATTGGCGTATGGGTTATATCGCTGTCAGATCTATATGTACGCCCCGGCGCAATGATACGTATGGGCGGCGTTTCATTTAACATCGTGCGTATTTGCACTGGCGATGTATGCGTGCGCAACACATGTTCCATATCTGGATTACCATCTTTATCTTTTAAATAAAATGTATCATGCATTTGCCTTGCGGGATGTTCTGGCGGGATATTTAATGCGGTAAAATTATGAAAATCATCTTCTATATCAGGGCCTTCAGCAACGGAAAAACCCATTTCACCAAATATGGCGACAATTTCATCCCATGTTTGGCTGATAGGGTGTAAACGCCCAATTTCATTTGGCCTTGTTGGTAATGATATATCGATGCGTTCGGCCTCAAGCTGCGTTTCTAATGCCGCATCGCCAAGCATTTGGCGTTTATCATTCAATGCCTTATTAACATCATTTTTAATTTGATTTAACGCTTGGCCTGCGGCTTTGCGGTGGACGGGATCTAATGCGCCTAAATTTTTCATTTGCGCCGTGATGCGACCTTTTTTGCCCAGCGCATCGATTCTAATTGCCTCAAGCGCGTCTAATGTGGCCGCTTGATCTATTTCGCCAAGCAATTGAAATTTTAACTTATCCAAATTATCGCTCATGAGGGTATTTCCAATTTTAAATTTAATGATAAAACCAAGCCTTTAAAAACGAATAAGACGGCGCATAATGCCCCGCCTTATCCAAAATCTTAAATCTTTTATCCTATGGATTTTTATCTAGTTGATTCATCCATTGGATTTAAAATTACTTCGCAAGTGCAGCCTTGGCCTGATCGACCAATGCGGCAAATGCGTCTGGTTCATGCACGGCAATATCTGCTAGAACCTTACGATCTAATTCTATACCAGCCTTTTTAAGGCCATTCATAAAGCGGGCATAATTAAGACCACATGCACGGCTGGCGGCATTTATACGTTGAATCCAAAGGGCGCGGAAATCGCGTTTCTTAACACGACGATCGCGGTAAGCATATTGCCCCGCACGTTCAACGGCCTGAATTGCGGCGCGGAAAGTATTTTTCCGACGATTACGATAGCCTTTGGCTAGTTTGATAACTTTTTTATGACGAGCATGGGTAGTTGTACCCCGTTTTACGCGTGCCATTTTAATACTCCTTAATGATAGCGGTAATTATAATATTTGAATTATAATGGTTTTAATTACAGTTTTTTAATTGCTAATTTAATTGTGAATTAACCACGAAGAAAATTGCGTTTAACAACACGAGCATCAGCAGCGCACATGATTTGACTGCCACGATTTTGGCGTTTCATCTGTTGTGGGCGTTTTGATGTGCCGTGGCGTAGGCCTGCGCTGTAAAAGCGCACTTTGCCAGTGGCTGTAATTTTAAACCGCTTTTTGGCGGAGCTTTTAGTCTTGATCTTGGGCATTTCCATTTCCTTTCAACTGGAAGCTAATTTATTAAACTTATAAGGCATACCCTGAGGATTTCCCCGCCCGATAAATTTAGCGCGAATATCAAGGCAATAAATAATTTCCCTTGATAACGGCGGTTTATAGCCTTGGATATTATAAATAACAAGCATTGAATCGTTATTTTGATGTAATAACTTGAATAATAATCAAACCATAGGCAATATATTTAATAATAGCCATATTAAATTATCGGCTAGATAAAATATATAATAATTAAAAATAACATAAAAAAGAGCATATATTATGGATAGATTACAAATCATTGCTAAAGACGCAACCAAGGAAATAAATAAAATTTTAATTTCACCATTAACCCCAGAACAACAAAAAAAAGTTGAACGCATTATTGAACATACGGTGATTAAATCATTACTTGAAGGGCAACATCGCGCTGTTGATGCCGCAATTGCATGCCCAGAGGCCGACCAAGATATGGCGCATAAAATCGCCACGGCAATCCGGAAAAAGAATGATGCATTAATCGTTAATCTTTCAAGCTTGTGGTAAAGTATGAGTATATTGATATTAATGATTATATAAATTAATGCCAAATATCAGCGATATAATCATTAATACCCCCATCTGGGTTTGGCCGCTTTTTGCCTTTTTAATATTCATCGGCTTTAGATGCGGCAAAATGCGTGTGGTGAAATTAAATTTTCTATATATTATGCCGAGCGTATATTTAGCACTTAGCCTGAAAAATATTATCACGACCGAGGTAAATATTATAACGATTGCGGGCTGGTTAGGCGGAATATTAACCGCCACATATATTAGTTGGTATTTTCATCGCAATGTTATCATTAGCCCCGACCATAAAAATAAATTAATCCGTTTACCCGGCGAATGGATGACGTTAAGTTTAATAATTGTCTATTTTTCAATTCGTTATTATTATGGTTATAAAACCAGCATAACACCGGAAATAACCCAAGATATCCAATTTATGACCATATTTAATATTATTTTTGGAATGGCAACTGGTTTGTTTTTTGGTAGAGCCATCAGGTTTATTCAAAAATATGCCGCGACAGAATCTATTGATTTAAAATCATAATCTATAGCTTAATTTATCGCTTAACTATGGCAGCAGTGGCTAGTTTATCGGCGCGTTCATTTTCCACATGCCCCGCATGGGCTTTGACCCAATGCCATTCAACCTTATGTGGCTTTATGGCAAGTTCCAACCTTTGCCAAAGATCGGCATTTTTAACAGGTTTTTTATTGGCAGTCTTCCAACCATTTTTTTTCCAATTAAATATCCATTTGGTAATACCATCACGCAGATATTTGCTATCGGTTGTTACATGAACGACCATTGGGCGTTTTAATTTTTCAAGGGCGATAATAGGCGCGGTAAGTTCCATCCGATTATTGGTGGTATCTTTTTCCCCGCCTGATAAATCTTTTTCAACCCCACGCCAACGCATAACCGCCCCCCACCCACCAGGGCCAGGGTTACCGCTGCATGCGCCATCGGTGAATATTTCGACCATATTTATTTTATCATCTTCGACCATATTTATTTTATCATCTTCGACCATATTACTATTATTATCTGCATCGTTATTATCATCCATAATTTATTTCACAATCCATAATCTTTGGCTGATTTAACTTGGCTATGGAATTTTAAATAACTTAAATATTCCAACGGGTCTTTTGCTTTGCCTAATGAATCTTTTGGATGGTTCAACCAATCATAAAGCCTAGTCAATAGAAACCTTATGGCACTTCCTCTAGCAAAGATTGGGATAGCGGCAATTTCAGCATCAGATAACGGTCTGATTTTATTGTAATTTGCCAATAATAATTTTGCCTTGGTGATGTTAAAACTGCGATCACGTTCAAAACACCATGCATTCATGCAAATAGCAATATCATAGGCAAAGTAATCATTACAGGCGAAATAAAAATCAATAATACCCGATAATTTTTTGCCAATAAAAAACACATTATCCTGAAACATATCGGCATGACAAATGCCTTGTGGTAAATTTGATGGCCAATTATTTTGTAAAAAATCAAGTTCAGTTTCAATTATTGCACCCAATCCCATTTGTATTTCATCGGCGCGACCATCGCAACTGTCATATAATATTTGCCAACTATCGAGGCTTAAATTATTTACCCGCAACATATTAAAGCCTTCGCCTGCCAGATGAAATTTTGCCAAACCTTCGCCCAGTTCTTGACAATGATATGGCTTGATAGTTCGCGGCGATATACCGTCAAGAAAGCTTATCAAGGCAGATGGCCTGCCACATAATTGTCGTAACGCCTTGCCATCATTGCCTTTAATCGGCAATGGACATTTTATGCCATTATCGGCTAAATATTGCATATAATTTAAAAAAAACGGTAGATCATCTTCATTAACGCGTTTTTCATAAATGGTTAGTATATATCTATCCTTGGTCGTGGTTAGCATATAATTGGTATTTTCAACGCCTTCGGCAATGCCTTTAATGGATATTATTTCGCCAATATCATATTGTTTGATAAATGCGATTAATTCATCATCGCTAACCTTTGTATATACTGCCATGATTTACCTTTATTTTAATATACTATATTTTAATATTATGCTGTAAGGATGCGCGGTAATTTAAATTCTATATCCTCAACCGCCGTTATAATAACATCAAGCGTCACATCAAAATGCTCACGGCAAGCCTCTATTACTTCTTCCACTAATATTTCAGGTGCCGATGCACCAGCAGAAACCCCCAAGACTTCGATATCATCCAACATCTGCCAATCTATATCGCTTGCTCGTTGAATTAAACAAGCTTTGGTAGTTTTATTTTCACCTGCCACATCGACTAAACGTTTTGAATTAGATGAATTAGGCGCACCAATTATAAATATTAAATCTGTTTTCTCTGAAATAGCCTTTACTGCTTTTTGTCGATTAGTGGTGGCATAGCAAATATCTTCTTTTTTCGGGTTTTTTAATTTTGGAAATTTGGCTTTTAAGGCGGCTATAATATCTTTTGTCTCACTAAGCGAAAGGGTGGTTTGCGTAACATAGGACAAGTTTTTATTGCTATTAAAGTCAAGTTTTTCAACATCGGCAATGGTTTCAACTAAGCTTATTGCACCATCCGGAATTTGACCCATTGTGCCGATAACTTCAGGATGGCCTTTATGGCCAATTAAAATCACATGATGGTTATTTTTATAATTATGTTCTGCTTCCCGATGAACCTTTGATACCAATGGGCAAGTTGCATCAATATATTCCATATTCCGTTTATTTGCTTCGGTAAATATAACCTTTGCAACACCATGGGCAGAAAATATAACGGGCCTATCATCTGGGCATTGATCCAATTCATCAACAAATATTGCACCTTTTTTGATCAGACTATCAACGACAAAGCGATTATGAACAATTTCATGGCGCACATATACGGGCGCACCAAATTTTTCCAAAGCGCGCTCAACAATTAAAATTGCCCGTTCAACACCAGCGCAAAAGCCTCTTGGCCCCGCCAGCAAAATTTTTAATGGTTTTTTATTTTTAATTTTTTCATTTTTAATCATGGTTTTATTTCTAATAATTACTTACCCAGTTTCATTAAAATAGATATTTATTTGCCTATTTCAATTAATATACACAAGGATAATATGCAAGGAACATAGATAAATTAAATATTTTGCGATGTTCAATGTAACAAGCTATGCTGTTAAACACTGAATTATTATAATAGGTTTTATCAAATGTTTAAAAATATAAATTTAATATACTACCCTGTTGCCTTAATCACATGGTTCATAACAATTTTAATGATTAGCGGTTGCGGTGCAACACCAGAACAAGCCGCCACATGTCCCATTGTAAAGCCATTAGAACAAGCAGCATATTTAACCAAGTTTAAGCCTGATACAGGTCAAGATATAACCGATATAATATTTAACGCAAAATTTCACCGCATAGCAGGTGATTGCAATATTACTAGCGATGAAATTAATTTAAATATTATGGCAGAAATAATTGTTGAAAAAATAGCTGTGATGAATATTGAAAACACAAATGCTAATATGTTAGTTTTTATTATGAGCAGCGATAAAAAAATATTAAATCGCAAAAAAATACCATTGAATTTTGAATTTAACGATAACCAATCTAATATCAGATATATTGAAAGATTTGAGGTTAATATCCCAAAAAATGATAATCAAACTGGTGAAGATTTTATCATATATTTGGCATTTGAATTAACCCATAAGGAGCTTAAATTCAATCGCGAGAATAATAACTTTTAATATTATAATAATATTAAAGCGGTTGACTTATTTTTCATATAAGATAACAATTATAAAAATCGCCCATCAACAACCTGTGGGAGAGTTTATCGAATTAATTATATAACTAGTTAATTTAGTATTTATATTACTAGTTTATTTTAATGTTTAATTGACGATAACGCCGAAGGAGCAACCACCCCTGGAATCTCTCAGGCAAATGGATCGCAGGTTTTGGGCAATCTGGAAAGTAAATTATATAGTTTGCTATATAATTTCACCGACGGGGTAAGCTTGAATATTTATATTAAATATTCTGGTCACACTCTCAGGTTCCATGACAGAAGGGGTTTTATTCTTTTATATGTTGATACAATAATATTGTATCAGCATAATGATGGAAAAACTCTTATGCTTGGAGGCTTGTGAAATGACTAAAGATACAAATGATAATTTACAAAAAACACCATTATATGATTTACATGTGGAATTAGGCGGCAAAATGGTTGCATTTGCTGGTTATTCAATGCCAGTACAATACCCATTAGGAATATTGAAAGAACATCTTCAAACACGTGGAAAAGCAGGTCTTTTTGATGTATCACATATGGGCCAAGCTTGGCTTGTTGGTGATAATGTCATTACCGATTTGGAAACATTAATTCCCGCCGATATAAAAGGCCTTAAATCAGGGCAACAACGCTATAGCCAGTTATTAAACGATGATGGCGGTATTTTAGACGATCTTATGATAACAAAACCAGTCGATGAAAATATCACTGATCGATTATTGCTTGTTGTCAATGCCGCTTGTAAAGAAGAAGATTTCGCCCATATTAAAAATAAGCTTGGCGATAAGATAACCATTGAACGGCTTGAAGATCGGGCATTATTGGCATTACAAGGCCCTGCCTCGCCAAAGGTTGCGGCAAAATTATTTGGCGATGCGGTTTTAACACAACCATTCATGAGCCAAATAATAACATCATGCGATGGCATTGAATGTTGGGTTGCCCGTGCTGGCTATACTGGTGAAGATGGCTATGAAATATCCATCACCAATAAAGATGCATTAACCATTGCTAAAAAAATATTAGCCGATAATGATGTCGAAGCCATCGGCCTTGGCGCACGCGATTCCTTGCGTCTTGAAAGTGCCTTATGTCTTTATGGCAACGATATTGACGTAACAACAACGCCGGTTGAAGCAACATTGATGTGGTCGGTTGCCAAATGTCGCCGCGAAGAGGGTGGCTTTCCAGGGCATGCAAAAATAATGCAACAATTAGCCGATAAACCAACAAGAAAAAGGGTCGGAATAATGCCAGAAGGTCGGGCACCAGCCCGCCAAGGCACAATAATTGCTGATTTAGATGGCAATGAAATTGGCGTGATTACCAGTGGTGGTTTTGGCCCAAGCGTTGGTAAGCCTGTGGCTATGGGTTATGTTAAAACCGAATTTGCCAAAACTGGCACTGTGATAAATTTATTATTGCGCGGCAAGAAAATACCCGCCAATATTGCCAAAATGCCTTTTGTTCCTGCGGGTTTTTATCGCAGATAAGCATGGAAGTTAAAAATTAAATATATCATAATAATAACAAATAATTAAACAAAAGATAAGGGAATAAAATGAGCAAAATACTTTTTAGTGAAGAACATGAGTGGATTTTGATTGAAGGCGATATTGCAATAGTTGGCATTACTGATTTTGCCCAAAAAGCCCTTGGCGATGTAGTGTTTGTCGAATTACCCGAAGTTGGCGACACCATCGAACAAGGCGGCGATGTTGGCGTTGTTGAATCAGTCAAAGCGGCAAGTGAAATATATTCACCGCTTACTGGTGATATTATTGAAGTTAATGAAGAATTAGAGGCAACACCAAATATGATAAATGACGATGCCGAAGGTGCAGCATGGTTATTTAAAATTAAAATTGCCGTTGCAGGTGAGCTTGATGAATTAATGTCAGCCGATGAATATAAAGCATTTGCAACCACTGATGACGAATAATATCCAATTATAAAGTTAGGATAACCCCATGACCGATAAACGCGCTAGCCTAGGCCAATTAGAAAAAAGAAATGATTTTGTCCGCCGTCATATTGGCCCCGGACAAGAACAAATTAATAAGATGTTAGAATATGTCGATGTAAAGGATATTGATGATTTAATTGCAAAAACAATTCCAAAGTCTATTCTTAGCAAAGATCAATTAGACCTGCCGACGGTTCGAAGTGAACGCAGCGCCTTGTCTGATCTTCGTAAAATGGCCAGCCGTAATAAAGTATTTATTTCAATGATAGGCATGGGCTATCACGGTACAATAATGCCACCAGTTATTCAGCGTAATGTCTTAGAAGACCCCGGTTGGTATACGGCATATACCCCATATCAACCAGAGGTCAGCCAAGGCCGATTGGAAGCATTGTTAAATTATCAACAAATGGTGGTTGATTTAACGGGTATGGAACTTGCCAACGCATCAATGTTGGATGAAGCAACCGCCGCCGCCGAAGCAATGGCAATGGCGAGCCGTGTTTGTAAAAATAAACGCGCTAATAGCTTTTTTGTCGATATTGATTGTCATCCACAAACATTGTCCGTGATTAAAACAAGGGCGCAATCACTTGGTTTTAAAATAATAACGGGTAATCCATATAAAGATTATGACGGTAATGGCGATTTCTTTGGTATTTTCATTCAATATCCTGGTTCAAGCGGGCAAATAAACGATATCAGGCCCATATCAGAAATTGCCCATGCGGCAAAGGCATTAGTTTGCGTTTCTGCCGATATAATGGCATTGGCATTATTAATACCCCCCGGTGAAATGGGTGCGGATATTGCCGTTGGCACGACCCAACGTTTTGGCGTTCCCATGGGTTATGGCGGCCCACATGCGGCATATTTTGCCACATTGGATAAACATAAACGCAATATGCCAGGGCGGATAATTGGTGTTTCCGTTGATAATAAAGGCAAACCCGCGTTGCGTATGGCCTTGCAAACAAGGGAACAACATATAAGACGTGAAAAAGCCACCAGTAACATTTGTACGGCACAGGTTTTATTGGCTGTGTTGGCGGGTATGTATGCGGTCTATCATGGCCCCGATGGCATCAAGCGATTAGCCAGTAAAATTCATCGCATGACCTTGATTTTAAGCGATGCCCTAAAGAAAATTGGTGTTGAAGTGGTAACCGATCAATTTTTTGATACCATCAGCGTTCATGTGCGCGGACAAGCCCAACGCATCGCCGCCAAGGCACGCGAACAACGTATTAATCTGCGCGTTATTAATGCCGATCATATTGGAATAACGTTTGACGAAACTACCAAACGCAAGGATATGATGGCATTATTGGCAGTTTTCAAAACCAACGCCAGCGATATTATCGATATTGAAACCATTGATAATAGCGTAAATGATGTCATTTCTAAAAATATGCAACGCCAATCAGAATATTTAACCCATCCAGTGTTTGAACTTTATCACGGTGAAACAGAAATGTTGCGCTATATCCGTTGGTTAGTCAAAAAAGATATTTCACTTGATCGTTCGATGATACCCCTTGGTTCTTGTACAATGAAGCTTAACGCCACATCGGAAATGATACCGGTAACATGGCGAGAATTTAGTGCAATGCACCCATTTGCGCCATTGGATCAAGCCCAAGGCTATCAACAATTGTTAGAAGAATTCGAAGCAATGTTATGCGAGATAACGGGATATGATGCCATATCAATGCAGCCAAATGCTGGTAGCCAGGGTGAATATGCTGGCCTGCTTACCATTAAAAAATATCATCAAAGCCGTGGTGATACTAACCGCGACCTATGCCTTATTCCATCATCGGCACATGGCACAAACCCTGCTAGTGCCGCAATGGCTGGTATGCGTGTTATTGTTACCAAATGCGATGCAAAAGGTAATGTTGATGTGGTGGATCTTCGCGAGAAAGCCTATGCAAATAAAGATTGCCTCGCCGCATTGATGGTTACTTATCCATCAACGCACGGCGTGTTCGAAGAAGCAATTTGTGAAATTTGCGATATTATTCATGATAATGGTGGGCAAGTTTATATGGACGGCGCCAATCTTAATGCCATGGTTGGTTTGGTTAAGCCGGGTAAAATTGGCTCGGATGTTAGTCATTTAAACCTGCATAAAACCTTTTCCATACCACATGGTGGTGGTGGCCCCGGCATGGGTCCAATTGGCGTTAAATCACATTTAGCACCATTTTTATCTGACCATCCCGTAATCGATGGCGTTAACCCTGCGGCGGGTGATGATGGTACAATCGGTGCGGTTTCAGCTGCACCTTGGGGATCACCAAGTATTCTACCAATCAGCTGGGCATATATTGCCATGATGGGTTCTGTTGGCCTAACCGATGCCACCAAGGTTGCGATTTTAAGTGCAAATTATATTGCCAAACGTTTGGAAGAATATTATCCAATATTATATAAAGGCATAAATGGTTATGTGGCCCATGAATGTATCATTGATTTGCGTGATTTAACCGATCAAAGCGGCATTAGCGTCGATGATGTTGCAAAGCGGTTAGTTGATTATGGGTTCCACGCCCCGACCATGTCTTTTCCTGTACCAGGAACATTCATGATCGAACCAACCGAAAGCGAAGCCAAGCGCGAGCTCGATCGTTTTTGTGATGCGATGATTAAAATTAAGACGGAAATAGATGATGTGATAACTGGCAAAGCAGATAAGCAAAATAACCTGCTTAAAAATGCCCCGCATACACATGATGCCTTGCTGGAAGAACAATGGTCATATCCATACAGCAAGCAATCAGCCTTCTTCCCATTAAAGTCATTGCGAGTCGATAAATTTTGGCCACCTGTTGGCAGGGTTGATAATGTACATGGTGATAGAAATCTTATTTGCAGCTGTCCGCCCATGGAAAATTATATGGATTAAGACATATGGGTTAAGCATATGAATTAGTTATATATTTTATAATAATATATTTGGGCATTATAGCAAAAAACCACTATAATGCCCAAATTTCAATTTAAATTTTACTTATAGTTTATGATAATTTAACGAATAAAATCATCATCTTTTATTTTATCACTAGTTTTATTGTCGGGATATAAACGTTCAAACCCTTGGCTAACCTTACGGATAGTTTCTGGGTCTTTTTCACGCCAATAACGTGGATCGCGCATCATTTTTTGTAGGGCTTCTTCTGACTTTTTTAATTCATCAGGGTCATCATCTTTAATCAATGGCCCCAATATTTGCCACATGCCTTGACCAAATGCCTTGGACAGTAATTCTGCGGCACGCGGGGTTATAATATCATCAATTTCCTGCATTTCCATCTGGTTTAAATTATGCAAAGAATTGCGCATAAGGTCGATGGTTAATTCTTGATCACTGATTTCTGTTTCATTCATATTTATATCATTCATGATTTTACCTTTTAATATTTTAATATTTTGATATAGTTGATTATATTATTTATGTGAATATTGATATGTTTAGTTTATGATGGGTATAGACGCTTAAAGCCTTCGCTTACCTGTTGAATAATTTTCGGGTCGCGTTCGCGCCAATAACGTTTGTCATTCATTAATTGACGAAGGCTATCTTCAGTTGGGATTTCATCAATATTACCGCCGCCTAATAATGACGGTTCATCACCTTGGCCCATCATTTTATGCATTGCCTTAATACCATCAACAGAGGCAGATAACGCATCATAAGCATCATTAGGTAAATTATTTTCACCCCATTTTCTTATTTGCTGGCTTATTTCATGCCATTTTTCATTGCCACCAAAATGGCTTTCCAGCTTTGCATTGGCAGTTTCAGATTCCAATTTATCAGATATTCTTTGTATCATTGGCATTATTTCCACCGCCGCCAAATCATAAACCAATTGCGCTTGGTCTTGATTAAAATTTGCATCATGCAATAATTTATTAATATGCGGATCATTATTTAAAAATTCACTGGCAATATCAATTTCATATTCATCGGCCGTTTTTGGCATGTTAATTGAATTAATATGGGTTTTTAATATTTCATCATCACCATTTCTATCCTTTAAATTGCTTTGACTAGAAAATCGTCGCTCCATTTCTGCATATGATTTGGCAAGATTCTCTACTAGAATTTCACCTTTTTGTTTATTCCAAAATTTTACTGGAATAAACTCTGGGCGCTTGTCATTATCACCAATATTATCAATATTTACCTCTTTTATATCTTCCTTAACTTCATTTTTATTCATATTTTGTTCCTTTCCAGTTAAAAACTATGCTAAACCACGGGCAATTAAATTTATAATATATAAAACCAATTGCCGTTGGCCCTCTAGATGGCGTAATCCATTATTATCATTTCCAGAAGATAATGCCCGCTCAAGGGTTAATTTACGTAAATGACCCAATGCTAATTCGCCATCAATACCGCTAAAACAACGGCTAAAGGCCTTGGCAAGCCCTAATCGATCATCATCATTAATATTACCATTATGATTATGATTATGATTATGATTATCATCACCCCAAAGCCAGTCATCAATTAAATTTTCCATTATATTTCCTTCCAACTATTAAGCAGGTTTATTTGGCTAGATATGGTATTAAAATCAGCAGCAGCGGCATTATTAGATAAAATATTAGTAGGTGTTTTTTCATTAATTAACCCTAATTGATCAATATCATCCATTAAATCATCGGCAATATTAATTTCGGGTATTTCATTGAGTAATTTGGCAGGAATATCATAAATATTAGCTAACCATTTTGTAACTTCCACCGCATTTATCATCGCCGCAGCCTGTGGCCCTATCGCTGTTGTCGCTTGCAACCAATTTGTCACTGCCGTTGCCCGCCTTTGCCGTTGTTTTTGTGCCAATGGAGATATAATTTCAATATCCGCCATATGCCCATCCAAATTAATATTGGCGATTTCACCGCGCCGCTTTAAAATTGAAATGGCGCGTTCAGCCAATGGCAATAGTAATTCCGCTTGTAACCTGCCATATGTCGCAGCTAATTGCTGGCTCATCATGGTGGATCGCTCTATAACCTCGGTCGCACTCATGCGCGGGCTTTCAATCGGGGTAAATTGATCAGCCAGCAAACCATGGCGAATTCTTTTACGTAAATCTTCTAAAATCAATTGTGATGTATTGAATTCTGCGGGTGATTTTAACGGTTGCAAGCCGCTTGACCCGACTGCCTTTGGAATTATTGCTCCTGGGACTAATTTAATAGTTGCAGGGTTTAAAACTCCATCATCATCCGCTTGCCAAATTCCTGTAACGGCAATAGTGGCATTTTTTAATATCAACTCCACTACCTTATTGGCGGTTTTAACATCGGGAAGAACTTTCATCATCGGTGATCTACCATATTCTTCACCAGGGGCTTTTATCCAACGAAAATTTATGAATGGTGATTGATTATACTTACCATTCGCCAAAATTATAGGATTTCTATCACCGCCCATATGATCGCAAAGAATCGCAATATATTGATATATGCCGTTATTATCGGGGCAAACAGCCTCGATCACGCTATAATCATCATCTATTATATTTTTACCATTATCATTATTGACAATATCATCGGGCAGTTTTGCGTCAGGAAAGCGCATTTGTAATTGTGATTTTGTTAATTTTGATTTACGAAAGGTGGTATCAAGCCTGCCATTAATACCTTCTTCAAATATTACTTCAATCATTGGTATTGCGGTAAATTTAAACGCGCTTCGATGCCCAAGTGGCGCTTCTTCCAGCAATAAGCACGCCGTGCCAATGGTGGCTAAATCCAAAAAACATTGATGCAATTCAACAATTATATTGGAGCGATCAAAATGATATTGCAATATTTCTGCTGATTTTTCTAATTTATCCTTATTTTGCTCATGTAACATTTCATCATCTAGGGCACATTTACCCGCAATAATATTAAACCATCTTGACCATGCTGGCGTTAATTCACTCATTAATGATGCCGCCAATTGTTCGACTGCATCACCCGCCGTTGCATCAAATAACCGTTGTTGTTTTTTACCACCATCGGCATCTTCCGATACGGCACCGTCGCGCCGTGGCAAGGCATAATCATAACATTCTTGCCAATGGGATTCCCATACTGAACGTTTAGACTTTGCCGCATCAAAGCGCTTTATTATTGTTTCTGCGTCCAAATTATTTGCCTCCATTCCTATTCCCCCAGTAATTTCTTGCCAGTATTTTTACGCTCACTATTATTTAACTCTAATCCACGCCATGAAGAATGAATTGTACCCATGCGACCACGGCGGCGGCGTTTAATTTCGCCTAACCTTGCTTCGCGTTCTTCAATAACCAAGTTTTTCTTCTCAACAACCGATTGTGATATTTGTGGTTTTGGCGGTTTTGGTATTTCTGGTGGTTTTGGCGGCAATAATAATGTTTTCTGCCTTACTGGTTTAATAATATTTTTCATAACTCTGACTATTCCACCCATATTATTTCTCCTTTATTGGGTTATTTAAATATATTTATTCGTGTTTTGTTCCTTTAAATGGCAAAATAATTGCCATGGGGTTAATAAAAACCACCGATGAATTCCAAGTAAGCGTTTTATCGCCTCGACACATGTATAGGGTAAAATAGGTGCCATTTTTTCTGGTAATTCAGTTAATATTATTGTTTCAATAATCTCACATCCTGCATTGCTATATAAAATCATTATTTTATCTTTTTCCAAATGACCTAAATATTGAATGATCGATCGATTTGATAGCGGGTCATAAACTATCCAACCTTTTGATTGTTCAATAAAGGCAAAACAATGACGATAACCATATTTTAAATATTTTAAAAACCAAATATCACTTTGATCAGAAAATATAATGATTACCTTTGTTGGCCTTATCTTTGTTGAAATTTGTAATAGAATATCTTTGTTCATAGTTTGTTCTTATTTAACAAAATAAATTTATCTAGGTTAATATTAAATGCAATATATATTGGGATGATTATATTAAATTCTTATATACATCTTTTAAGAGAATGTCAATATATTACTTCTATTTTTTAGATAAATATTGACGTTAATTATATTTGGCAGAAAAAATTAGACCTGCTATAAATATTCAATAAAATTTAATTATACATATTTAAAGGATATAATTATGGATATTAATGGCATTGGCGCAGTTGTAACTGGTGGTGCATCTGGCCTTGGGGAAGCTGCGGCACGCATATTAGCAAATAATGGCGCGAATGTCGCAATATTGGACATGTCAATCGATAGAGCAGAAATTATTGCCAATGATATTGGTGCAATTGCCATTGAATGCGATGTTAGCGATGCCAAATCAGTCGAAAATGCCTTTATTAAGGCCAAAGAAAAAAATGGTCTTTGTGGCTTAGCCATCAGCTGCGCCGGCATTGCACCTGCTACACGAATTGTCGGGCGTGATGGCCCGATGCCACTTGATGATTTTGAACAGGTGATTAAAATAAACTTAATTGGCAGCTTTAATATAATGCGTATAGCCGCCAGCCAAATGGCAGAACGGCCCGCCAATATTGATGGCGAACGTGGCGTTATAATTAACACCGCATCGGTTGCCGCCTATGAAGGACAAATAGGCCAAGCAGCATATGCAGCATCAAAAGGCGGTATTGTATCATTAACATTACCCGCCGCAAGGGAATTTGCCAAAACTGGTATCAGGGTGAATGCCATTGCCCCCGGCCTTTTTGGTACGCCGATGTTATTATCGATGCCACAGGAAGTACAAGAAAGCCTTGCCGCAACTTTGCCATTTCCTAAACGTTTTGGCACGCCGATGGAATATGCCAAACTTGTCTTGCATCTTATTGATAATCCAATCATCAATGGCGAGGTAATAAGGATTGATAATGCCATTCGCATGCAAGCTCGATAGATTTAAACATCCAACAAATAATGGTTGTTAATGAAGCTTAAACTAATGCACCAATACGCCACGGCACGAATTCCACACCGCCAAATCCTAGTGCCTCGCTTTTTGTTTTCTCGCCAGAAGCAATCTTTATGAAATAATCAAATATTTCCTGACCTTTTTCTTCAAGACTAATGCCTTGAGAAATAATTCCACCACAATTTATATCCATATCTTCTAATAAACGATAAAACATGTCATCATTAGAAGAAATCTTGATACAAGGGGAAGGTTTATATCCTGAAACAGAGCCACGACCAGTGGTGAAGCAAATTAAATTTGCCCCCGAAGCAATTTGCCCAGTAACAGAACAAGGGTCATATCCAGGGCTATCCATAAAAACAAAACCTTTATTTTCCAGCTTCTCGCCATATTTATATACACCAGACATAGGTGCCGATCCGCCTTTAGCAACAGCACCTAAAGATTTCTCTAAAATAGTAGTAAGGCCACCGCGTTTATTGCCAGGTGTAGGGTTATTATCCATTTTACTATCATTACGTTTTGTATAATCTTCCCACCAGCGAATTCTTTCAATTAATTTTTCCCCTATTTCTTTAGAGGCGGCCCGACGAGTTAAAAGATGTTCGGCACCATATATTTCAGATGTTTCTGATAGAATAGTTGTACCGCCATGTCGAACCAGTAAATCAGACGCTATGCCAAGGGCTGGGTTAGCCGTTATGCCAGATAATCCGTCCGACCCGCCACATTGCATGCCAATAACTAATTCCGATAATGGGCAAGCTTGCCTAGTATATTCATTGGCCTCAAACGCAAGATTTTTAACGATCTCAATTCCTTGTTCAATGCTTTTTCTTGTGCCGCCTGCATCTTGGATAATTAAATGTTTGAGCAATTTATCATTACGCAGCTGCCCTTGCTCAATAAGGCTTGGCACTTGCATAACTTCGCATCCTAAACCAAGCAATAAGATTGCTCCAAAATTGGGATGCTGAGTATAGCCCGTTAAAGTTCTAAATAATGTTCTATATCCTTCGTCATTAGAACCAATACCACAACCACCAGAATGAGTGATAGGGACAATACCATCAATATTATTCAATTTGGCGAACCAATCAGATTTCTCAACCTGTTCAGCAATCAAACGTGCAACTGTGCCAGAACAATTCACAGATGTAATTATACCTATATAGTTACGTGTTCCAACACGACCATCTTCACGTTTAAATCCTTGAAAGGTTTTTACTTCTTTAAATATGGCAAGCGGTGTATTTGCTGTGGCATGCGCGTAATCCTGTGCATGATCTCCCATAATGCAATTATGTGAATGGACATGCTCACCAAAGGATATATCTTTATTCGCAACACCAATAATTTGACCATAGCGAAATATATTTTCACCATTTTTAATATCGCATGAGGCTATCTTGTGGCCCCTAGTAATTTTTATCTTTAATTCATAGTTATTTAGAATACCGACCCTGTCTCCTACTATAAAATCACAAAGCGCAACTACAATATTATCTGCTTTATTCAATCGTATTGCCGTGGGGGCTGCGGTGTCATTGTTTATTTCCATTAAAATTCGCTCCTAATTTTATTAGCATCTAATTTTTACAGCATGAGAATTAAGATCAAAGGTTGACATAACTTCTAGTCATGCTAACATGTTAGTATTACTAGTCAATGGATATATTTAAATCAAGGGTATATTTGATAAAAGCGAGAAATTTAATATGGCGTTAAAAATAAAATCAGTAGCTGAAGGTTATGGCTCTCTTTCTGAAAGAGTTTTTCAGTCCTTACGTCAGGCAATTTTATCTATGGAAATGGCACCTGGAGAACGAATTGATAAAAAGGCTTTAGCCAAGCAGTTAGGCGTATCTTTATTCCCAGTATCCGAAGCAATAACTCAATTATCATCCGAAGGAATTGTCGAGGTTTATCCTCAAGCTGGCACTTATGTGGCATCATTTTCCATGCGTGAAATTCAAGAAGGATGGTTTTTGCGCGTGGCATTGGAAACTGCGGCTATTGAGCGTGTTGCGGAAATAGCAACAGATGAACAGATAGTGGAATTAGAGCGTAATTTCCGTATTCAAGAAATGTTGGCAAATGATGGTGATGGTGATGGTTTCTTTGCCCTAGATGAAAAAATGCACGAGCTTATCTTAAGCGCAACAGGATATCCTAAACTGGTTAGCTTAACACAAACCGTATGGCTTCAAGCCGAAAGGGCGCGTCATCTTTTTGCAAAAAGCCATGGCAGTACATTGGCTGCATTGGAAGAACATAGGGTTCTTATTAGGGCTATAGCGGAACATAATCCAGAAAAAGCTAGGCAAGGCATGAAGATTCATCTTGAGCGAGTTGCGGGTGAATTGCGCCAGCTTGGGGATACACGCCCCGATTTATTTGATTTAAGAAAAGAAAAAACACCTTTAAGGCTAATTAAAAAACCTGTGGAATGTATATTATAAGTTGGAGATTAAATTGAAAATTAATATTATTAATAATAGAAGCCCTAAACCTCTAAAAGTAACAGAAGTAGGGTTTGGCGGCGCAGGGCTTGGTAATCTTTTCCGTGAGGTTACGGAAGAAGATGCTCAATTAACACTGCAAGCAGCGTTTAATAATGGCGTTAGACATTTTGATACAGCGCCACAATATGGCCTTGGTATTTCTGAACGCAGAACAGGTGAGGCAATTGCCAAATTTGGTCGTGATAATGTAACCATCTCAACCAAGGTTGGTCGTTTATTGGAAGATTGCAGCCCCGATGAAGTAACACCGGAAGCCTTTGTAAATGTGCCGCAAAAAAAGATTGTCTATGATTATTCTTATGACGGCATAATGAAAAGCCATGAGGCAAGCCTTAAACGATTAGCTGTTGATTATGTTGATATAATTCTTGCTCATGATGTTGGAGATATGTTTTCTTTTGGCGATCGTGCGCGTGCAGATGCCACCATTCGGCAATTATTTGATGGTGGTGGTTTTCGTGCCATGCAAGAATTAAAGGATGCGGGGGCGGTTTCTGCCATTGGTGCGGGTGTTAATGAATGGGAAGTTTGTGAAACGCTTTTGACTGAAGGTGATTTTGATTGTTTCCTACTTGCAGGTCGTTACACATTATTAGAACAAGACCCGCTTAATAGCTTCTTCCCGTTATGTGAAAAGCGCGATGTAGGTATTATTTTGGGCGGTGCGTATAATTCAGGGATTTTGGCGACAGGACCAATCGAAGGTGCCAAATATCAATATGCCCCTGCGTCTTATGAAATTTTAGAAAGAACGCGTAAAATTCAAGCTATATGCGAGTCACATAAAATACCGCTAGCCCAAGCAGCATTACAATTCACTCTTTTACATCCTGTGGTAAAAGTTCTTATTCCTGGCGCTATGGCACAGCAAGAAGTTGAAATGAATATGCGTTTATTCGATACGAAAGTTCCCCATGCCTTATGGGATGATCTTAAATCCCAAGGTTTGTTACGTGAGGATGCGCCTACTGGCGATGCTTCAAATGAAGCAACAGACTAACTGGTCTATAACATAAGGATACATACCCTCACGGGGGTATGTTCTAATATATCGCTGCTGAAAATAAAAATAAATGCAGCAATTGGAAAGGAAGTTATAATGAAAAAATTGTTAACGATGCTTGCTATGGCTGTGGTGCTTGTCGCATCCTCTGCTATGGCCGAAAAAAAATTGGTTTTAGGGAAAATACCCTATACGCTTGAACATTCTTATCATCAATCTGTTGTTAAAATATTCACTGAACATGCAAAAAAATATTATGATGCAAAAGTCATCATTGTCGATGGGCAGGCGAATTCTGATATGACATTAAGCGCGGTTGAAAATTTGATAGCTCAAGGTGTGGATGGCATTGCGCTGCATTCCCCTGATATTGGTATGACATCAGCGGCAGTCGCTGCGGCACATAAGGCAGGTATCCCAATTATAACCACATTAATTTACCCAGAAAGCAAAAATGCCCCGCATATTCAACCACAAGAAGCTTTATCCTCTCATCGTGAAGGTGTGGTTGCAGCTGAAAAATGGATTGAAGCCAATCCTAATAAACCAGTTAAAATAGCTATCCTAGATTTTGGTGGCTTTGAACAAGTGGTCGTATTAAGGACCGCACCTTTCATTGCTGGTGTTAAATCTGTTGCTCCCGATGCAAAAGTTGTAGCACAACAAAATGGCTTTGGCAGCACGGTAAAATCAATGGAAATTATGCTTGATATTCTACAGGCCAATCCAGATATTAATATTATTTTTGGCGCAAATGATGATATGGCGCTTGGCGCACTTGCTGCGGCAGAACAGCTTGGCCGTGGTAAAATGGACAATGGCGTGCCGTTGACTGAAATTATTGCAGGGGTTGACGCGGGAGAAAATGCCATGATCAAGATTTTTGATCCGAATAGCTCATTTAAATTAACCCAAGGTCAAGTACGTGAAAATGCCCGCGCTGAAGTAGATACACTTGTTGCTATGGCGCGTGGCGAATTGGCTAAAGATGTTTGGATGGAAATCCCAACATTAAGTCAAGAAATTGATTATTGGAATACAACATTAGCTGGCGCACAACGTTTTTTACAGATTAATTTTGATTTCAAAGGTGATCTGAATGAAATGCTGCTAAATTAATCTATTGCTTTTATTTCAAGACATATTCTCGGGGTGAATAATCACCCTGAGAATATATTCATATTATAATTTTATCGCATTCAAAAGATTACAAATTAAAAGGTGCTATGTGAAAAAAATTGTTAATCTCTTCTATTCAGATCCGCAAAAAATGGTTCTGGCTGGGATATTGCTAGCCTTAATTATTGGATTGACATTCGCTTCGCCAAATTTTTTATCAGTTACAAATTTTACCAATGTCCTGCTAAAGGTCGCGGTGATTGTGATTATAGCATCCGCCGCCAATATGCTAATGGTTGCGGGGAAATTCGACCTTTCTGTTGGTGCTATATTGGCATTTTCAGGAATATTGCATGCTTATATGAGCAAACATGGCATTCCAATTGGATTTTCAATTTTAATCACTCTTTTAGTTGCTATATGTTGGGGCGGTCTAAATGCCCTAACTGTATGTGTTTTGGGTATTAATCCAGTTATTGCAACAGTTGGATCGTTATTCATTGCACGTGGATTGGCCTCGTTAATTGCACGCTGGGATGGTGGGGCTAATATTATGCTTGGACTGCCACGAAATTTTGTCGATTTTGGTCGCGAACCCGTTTTTGGAATTTTCCCGCTGGCTATCGTTGTGATGGTTTTTGCCGTAGGAGTTTTTATTTTTATCGAAAAATACACTAAACTTGGCCGATATGCCTATAGCATTGGAACTAATATTAAAGCTGCAAGAATGTCGGGCATCAATACTGTTGGAATTACTTCTCTTCTTTATATATTAGTCGGATTATTTGCAGGGCTTAGCGGTATATTGCAAACATCACGCGTGGGACTTGCTGCGCCTACTGTTGGCAAAGGTTTAGAATTTGACGTTATCGTCGCAATTATTCTTGGCGGGACCAGCATGATGGGTGGTGTTGGCTCTACATTTGGCATGGTCTTAGGTGCATTGGTCGTAGGGTTCACTGGTAATGGATTAATTCTTTTGGGAATAGATTTTTATTATCAAACAATTGCCTATGGATTGATTTTAATCATTACGCTTTTATTAAGTCAAAAATTTGATGTAAGGAAAAGTTGATTATGCAGCGATCCGATAATGTTATCGAAATAGAAAATATCGGTAAAAATTTCCCGGGAGTTCAGGCGTTAAAAGGCGTAAGTTTCAATGTTAAACGAGGAACAGTACATTGTATTGTTGGTGAGAATGGTGCGGGTAAATCAACTTTCATAAAGATTCTGACTGGTGCGCAACCAGCATCAATTGGGAAAATAAAATTAAATGGAAAATTTTTTGCACCGCATCATGTAAGCGATGCGATTAATCAGGGTATTAGTTGTCTTTATCAAGAACTTAATATTGTTGATGAGCTAACTATTGAGGAGAATATATCGCTAGGTCAAGAGAAGCATCGATTTTTATTCCCTTTAAAATCTAAAAATCTATCTAAAGCAAAAGATATTATTGCTGATTTTGACGATACAATTTCTCTTTCTGATCAAGTTAAAAGCCTTAGTGTTGCACAAAAACAAATTGTTGAAATCACACGTGCTTTAGTTGCTGATTGTTCTGTTCTTGTTATGGATGAGCCAACAGCAGCATTAAGCATTGGTGAAACTACCAAGATTATGCGAGTAATAAAGCGGCTTCGTGAAACAGGAATGACGATCATTTATATTTCCCATAAATTAAGTGAAATTTTTGAAATTGGGGATTATGTTACAATCTTACGTGATGGTGAAATGGTTGAAACCAAAGAACTGAAAACTATGCAGCAATCAGATCTTGTCCGGTTGATGCTTGGCAAAATTGTGGCTGAAAATTATATCCCCAGTAAGGGGGATCACAATAAAACAGTTTTGGAAGTAAAAAACATTTCCACGCGCAAGCTTAAAAATATCAATTTTAATTTAAAAAATGGTGAAATACTTGGCTTTTATGGGTTGCTTGGTGCTGGTAAAACCGAAGTTGCAGAAATTTTATACGGTCATAAATATACTGGTCAAATATATAAAAATGGAAAATTAATTTCATTCAATACGGCACGCGGCGCGCTTCAGCATGGCTTTGTACTTGTTCCTGAAGAGCGTCGTGAAGAAGGAATATTTGGCCTTTTAAGCATTCAACGCAATATTCCGATGATGAATATGGATTCTGTCACTCGTCATGGGCTTGTATCTAATAAGGCCGAAGGTGAGCTTGCAGATAAATATATAAAAATGTTTCAGATTGCTGCTTCTAGTCGAAAGCATAAAGTTGCATTATTAAGCGGTGGCAATCAACAAAAAGTGGTTATTGCCAAATGCCTAAATCGTGATGCTGATGTGTTTTTAATGGATGAGCCAACACGCGGCGTAGATATTGGTGCAAAACAAGAAATTCATAATATTATTCGCGATCTTGCTAATAACGGAAAAAGTATCATCGTCTTTTCTTCTGAACTCCAAGAAATCATCGGGCTTTGTGACCGCATTATATTAATGTATGACGGCATGGTTCGGGAAATATTAGAAAATAGCAATAATATTGATACTGATCATATTATGGATATTGTCGCTGGAAAGGAAAAATAATTGTGATAATTCAATTAAAACTCATGGCCTTTATGAAGAACCAAAATTTCGTTCTACTGCTTATTCTTATTGCACTTAACATATTTTTTTCAATAATGTCCAATAGCTTTTTTCAACTTAATAACTATTTCAATATGTTGACACAATCATCTGCGCTATTATTAACTGCGGCAGCGGCAACCTTGTTAATGAAAACTGGAAATTTTGATCTTTCCACTACAGCTAATCTAGCATTTAGTGGGGTTCTTTATGCTATTCTTGCAACATGGGGGATCCCATTGATATTTGCGGCGGTTATTACACTTGCAGCAGGTATGTGTTTTGGCCTTATAAATGGTTTATTGGTTACCCGTTATAATATATCCCCTTTCATTGCCACGCTTGGAATGATGTTTATTGGCGGCGGGGTTGCCTTATTAATTTGCGGCGGACAATCCATACGGACAGGTCTTCCCGCTAATTTTACAGTTTTAATGCGGGCTGATATATTAGGATTTCCTGTCCCAATTATGATAGCTATTATTGCAATATTTATATTATGGGTGGCGGCAAATTTCACACTTATCGGTAAATATGCTATGGCTATTGGATCAAATAAAAATGCTGCCGCGCTTGCAGGAATTAATGTAGATCGTGTTATTTTGGGCTTATTTATTTTGGTTGCGGCAACGGCCTCGCTTGCGGGCATCATGACAGCCTCGCGTATTGGTACTGGTGATCCGCGTGTAGCAGAGTTTTTTTTTATGGATGTGATCGTTGCAATTATGTTGGGCGGCACATCGTTGACTGGTGGACGGGGTACAGTCATTGGCACTATAATTGCTGCTCTAATCATAATTATAATAGGCAATGGCTTGAATATGCTTAATATATTAGTCTTTTGGCAAACTGTTATTAAGGGTCTAATCTTGATATTTGCGGTTACTGCAAATGAAAAAATTTCATTTACACAGGTTATATTATGGCTGCGTTTGTTACGAAATCCCCCTAAAAATAGTTGCCCTCATAAATAATCTATTATTTTAGAGTCTATAATGATAATTTTATAAATAAAATATGTTATCTCTAATAATAAAACTATCATAAGATATTATTAAAATATCCCAAATATGAAATTTCCTACTCGTCTTATGAAGGTGATGCGGAAAGCATTTTGCATCAATTTTATTGCAATATTATTTTATAATTTATTTTTCAAAATATATCATCGATCTGATCAAAATCATATTCATCATCAATATTTATCATTTTTTTTGCAATATCATAGGAAAAACCCTGTCTGCTTAATGCAGCCATATCTTTTTCCTTAAATTTATCGCGATCTTTAAGACGATAAACACCAAGTTTGCGGCGTTTGATATAGGCAATGGCGGCATCTATTTCACGCTTGCCAGTATCATCAATAAATTGATCCAATATTTTATTTATAATATCAAGATCAACGCCCTTGGTCATTAATTTTTGTTTTATCATTTTATGTGATGCGCCGCGCCTGCTTAGGCTTTCAATTTTCATACGGGCATATTCTGCATCATCTAAAATACCAGATTTCATAAATTTTGCAATAATATTATCAACAAACTCTGCGCCTTCAACTGGATCAGTTTCATGTAATATGGCTGATTTATAAACACGTCGCATTAATAATCTGCGTAGATTATCGCTACTACTAGAATATTTATCCAGATAAAAAAGCCCGCCAGCGCGCAGCCTTTCAAAAGTTGCAGGTTTGGATATTTTATGGTCTGATGCTATCTTTTTAAGCCTTCCATATTTCATATTTAAATGAATTATTTATTACATTAATAAATAATTTCCTATATTGTGATAACTATCACAGCAATGTTTAAATATATAGCTTAAATATATATTATAGAATGATGAGCCTTTTAGAAATTATTATTCTCAATAAAGCTAACTTGACGGTTGATGGCATATAATATGCCTCTCCCATCCAGTATCAACCAGATAGTTAAATACGGCGGCATGTTTATATATGTCGCCGTTTGCTTGTCACCGCCGCATTTTTTCTGATTTAAAAATTATATGTCCTCTGTGGAAAAAGACTTATTAAAAAAAATCCTTGCCCTATTGCCACTTGGCTGTAATTTACAACTAAGGAATTTAAAATAATTTTTATGATTAAGGCTGTTCCAAAATTATGGCTAAGCAAGATAATATTACATCAATGGTCCCTGTACCACGCCATTATGGCATGATAAACTGGATCGGCTTATGGAATTTATATTTAAAAGAAGTAAGACGCTTCATTGTGGTTTTCACTCAAACAATAATCGCGCCAGTAGTCAGCAGCCTATTATTTTTAGCAGTTTTTACCATTGCGTTAAATAGCTCCGTTAAATATATAAATGGCATAGAATTCGCCAGTTTTTTAGCCCCCGGCCTGATAATGATGGCGATGGCGCAAAATTCTTTTGCCAATACATCATCATCATTAGTAATTGCCAAGGTTCAGGGCAATATAGTTGATATTTTAATGCCACCATTAAACGCATTTGAATTAACATTAGCATTAGGGTTCGGCGGGGCAACACGCGGAGTTGCGGTTGGCATCGTTACAACAATCGGTGTATCATTTTTTGTTGACTTAAGCCTAAGCCACCCATTTTTTATTATATTTCACGCTGTTTTTGCGTCCCTAATGTTATCATTACTTGGGGTTATTGGCGGTATATGGGCGGAAAAATTTGACCATATTGCCGCTTTTACAAATTTTATCATCATGCCATTCTCATTTTTAAGCGGCACTTTTTATTCTATCAGCCGCCTGCCCGAAGCATTTTATAATATTGCATTTTTTAATCCATTTTTCTATATGATTGATGGTTTTCGCTATGGTTTTATTGGCGTTTCTGATGCTGATCCAACCTTGGGTATATTTGTCATGCTTGGGGTTAATATATTACTTGGCATTACCGCATGGCGCATGTTTGCCAATGGCTTTAACCTAAAACCATAATTATCAAATAACATCGTTACAAGGATCATAAATATTATGAGCAAAAATAAATCAGCAATCATGGATGTTTACGCAAGATTCGAAGAAACCATGGTCAAAGGCGATGGCATGTATTTATTCGATGCTAATGGTAAAAAATATCTCGATTTTTATGCTGGTATCGCGGTTAATTCCATTGGTCATTGCCATCCGCATTTAATAAAGGCCATTCAAGATCAAGTTGAAAATTTGATGCATATATCAAATATTTATCATATCGAGGGGCAAGAGAAACTGGCGCAACGTTTAACCAAATCATCATTTGCCGATGTGGTTTTTTTCGCCAATTCCGGGGTCGAAGCTATGGAAGGCATGATCAAGCTGGCAAGACGGTATCATTTCATTAATGGTAACCCTGAAAAATGGCGTGTAATAACGGTAAAAGGCGCGTTTCATGGACGTTCATTGGCAACAATGGCGGCGGCTAATAACCCTAAATATATCGAAGGCTTTGGCCCTATAGTCGATGGTTTTGACAATGTTGCATTTGGTGATATCGATAAAATTCGCAATGCAATTAATGATAAAACAGCAGCAATCTTAATCGAACCAATATTGGGCGAAGGTGGTATTAATGTTGCCGGTAATGATTATTTAAAGGCATTAAGAAAAATTGCCGATGAATTTGGTTTATTGCTATTATTAGATGAAATTCAAACTGGTGCTGGGCGTACCGGCAAAATGTGGGCCCATCAATGGGCCGATATTAAACCAGACGCAATTGCCGCAGCCAAAGGGCTTGGAGGCGGTTTTCCAATTGGGGCAATCTTGGCGACAAATAAGGCCGCAAAAGGCATGACCCATGGGGTTCATGGCACAACATTTGGTGGCAACCCATTGGCGATGGCCGCATCTAATGCGGTGATGGATATAATCGAGGGCAAAGGTTTTTTTGATGAAATCTGCAAAAACTCAACAATCTTACTGCAAAAGCTTGATGGGTTAGTTAATCAATATCCTGATATTTTCGAATTAACGCGCGGGCGTGGCTTGATGTTGGGCATAAAATGCAGGCTTGATAATGATATAAATAACATTGATATGGTAAAATGCCTAAAAGATAACGGTCTGTTGACGGTTGCTGCCGCCGATAATATGGTGCGTATTTTACCACCATTAATTATGAAAAACCAACATATTGACGAGGCAATTGCAATAATTGCCAAAACCGCTAAACAATGGCATTAAATATCTAGCCTAAATACACAATATTAAAGCCATAGATTAAATCCTGAAATGGAGATAAAAATGCCCCATGATAATAGCTTTCTCGATCTGAATAATTTTAATGAGGCCGCATTACGTAAAATGCTCAACGCAGGTAATGATTTTCGCAAAGGCGGCAAAAGACACAATGAAAAGCCCTTGGCAGGTAAAATCTTGGCTTGTATTTTTGAAAAGCCATCAACTCGAACTAGAATAAGTTTTGATGTGGGCATGAAACAGCTTGGCGGCGAAGTCGTAATTATAACACCAGCCGAAAGCCAATTGGGGCGCGGCGAAACCATCGCTGATACGGCAAGGGTTTTAAGCGGCTATGTGGATTGCATAATGATACGCACAACTGGCGAAGAAAAATTATTGGAATTGGCACAATCAGCTACCGTGCCAGTGATTAATGGCTTAACAGACAAGACCCACCCATGCCAATTAATGGCTGACGTAATGACATATGAACAACATCGTGGCTCAATTGCGGGAAAAACAATTGTGTGGAGCGGTGATGGTAATAATATGGCCAGCAGCTGGATTCAGGCCGCCGTTAAATTTAAATTCACATTAAAGCTTGCCGTACCCAATGAATTACCTGTGCCACAAGATATATTAACATGGGCAGCCAACCAAGGCGGCGATATCCAAGTTATCAATGATCCATTGGCTGCGGTTAAAAATGCCGATTGCATTGTAACTGACACATGGGTTTCCATGGGCGATGCTGATGCGCCCGTGCGCCATAATTTGTTAAAGCCATATCAGGTCAATGACCATATGATGAGTTTGGCAAAAGATGATGCCATATTCATGCATTGCCTGCCCGCGCATCGCGAGGAAGAAGTAACCACAAGCGTTATTGACGGCCCACAATCAGTTGTTTGGGACGAGGCGGAAAATCGCCTGCATGCACAAAAAGGTATTTTAGATTTCTGTATGAAAGATTAATTTGTGGCAATATTTGACGATAAAATAACTTTGCATGATGATATTATGCAGCCATTCATGATCGATAAAAGCGGCATTAACGGTCGTCTCATTCGTATGGGACGAATCGTTGACACAATTATCAGCCGCCATAATTATCCCGATAGCGTTAATTTAATTTTAGCAGAATTTTTAGCCCTTGGCGCGGCATTAGCCACAGCATTAAAGTTTGACGGTATTTTTACCCTGCAAATAAAAGGCGACGGGCCGATACCAATGATGGTTTGCGATATTACCAGCAGCGGCGATATACGCGGTTATGTACAAATAAAGGGCAAATTGCCGCCCGATGAAGATATTAAAATTGCCCCTGCTGCAGCATTTTTTAATAAAGGATATATCGCCTTCACCGTTGACCAAGTAGCCAACATGGAAAGATATCAAGGCATTGTCGAACTTAAAGGTAAAAATTTAGAAGAATGCATCAAGCATTATTTCGCCCAATCAGATCAATTTAGTTCTGAAATAAAACTGGCGGCTGGCAAAGATATTAATGGCAGATGGCGGGCGGCGGCAATTATATTACAACGCCTGCCCGAAGAAGGCGGCATTAATGTTGCAAAAGAAACCAGCGATGACTGGAATCGCGCTAAAATATTAATGCATAGCGTCAAACCACAAGAATTGCTTACCCCTGATTTGAGTTCTGAAGATATATTATTTCGTTTGTTCCATGAAGATGGTATTAGGGTTTTTGACAAAAAACCCTTTGATATTGGCTGCCGTTGCTCAAGAGAAAAAATATCAAATGTTATCAGGCAATTATCCGCCGATGATGTTGATCATTCGATGATTGAAGATGTAATAAAGGTTAATTGTGAATTTTGTAATCAAGAATTTATATTTAACCATGATGATATTAAAGCATTGCAATAATATAATTAACAATTGAACATATTCTATAGGTGAAACATGCAATTATTTTCAAAAAAAACATTATATTTAATTAGCATATTATCGTTATTTGCCTGTGAAAGTAAAATTTCAACGCCCCAATATGCAATGATAAGCTTTGCCCATATATCGCCAATTTATTTTAATGTGGCAGAAATAATCATCCGCAATGATTATCAAAAAATTACAAAAGCCACTGATAATATTGATGAACAATTACCAATCGACCTAAGCCAAATAGCAAATTCATGGGCAGAAAGCCGCTTGATTGCCAATGGCGATAATGGGCAATTAATTTTCATAATTAAAAATGCCAGCATAGTTGAAAAAAATTTGAAAAAAACAACTGGCCTAACAGGTATTTTAACCATAGATCAAGCCCAACAATATAACGCGCATATTTCCATAGAAATCATAGCTAAAAAAAGCAATGCGAGCCACTCAAAACAGGCCAAAACCGCAATCGAAGTAAAACATAGTCAAAGCGTTAATGAAAAAATCACATTAAATCAGCGCAGCCAAATATGGTATCAAATGGTTGAAAAAATAGGCATTGATATGGATAAAATATTGGACAAAAATATCAAAATATATCTGAAAGATTTTATCATTAAATAAGTGATTAAAACCATGCCAAATTTAAATAAAAAACTTGTAATAATTGCCCATGTGCCATCACCCAATATGCAAATTTTACGCGATGCGGTAATATCGGGGGCAAATAATCATGAAATTAATAATGTTGATATTTTAACCTTATGCCCGTTTGATGCTAATGCAGATGATATTTTAACCGCCGATGGGGTTATCCTTGGAACTACGGAAAATTTAGGTTATATCAGCGGCGCATTAAAAGATTTCTTTGATCGTTGTTATTATCCATTATTAAATAAAAAACCGGCGCTACCTATATTAACATATATCCGCGCTGGACATGATGGAACAGGAAGCAAAATTGCCATTGAAACCATATTAAAAGGATTGCGATGGAAATTAATTCAACCGCCAATAATATTAAAAGGCGATTGGGACAAAGATTTTATTAAACAATGTGAAACCATTGGCATGACAATGGCCGCTGGTTTAGAGGCTGGTATTTATTAAAATATGTTGATATTAAAATAAGAATAGATAAAAATGACAAATTCGATATGGCATAGAAATTCAAAAATAAACATTAATACTAGACCATTAGATGATAATATTAAATGTGATACTTTAATAATCGGGGGTGGCTTTAGCGGCTGTTCAACCGCCTTGCATTTAGCCAAGTCAGGACAAAATGTCGTGATTTTAGAGGCTAAAAATTTTGGTTATGGTGCATCAAGCCGCAATGTTGGACTGCTTAATGCAGGGTTATGGACAAACCCCGATATTGTTGAAAAAAAATTGGGGCTGGCAGCTGGGCAGAAATTAAATCAAATTTTAGCCGCCGCACCAGAATATGTATTTAAATTAATTAAAAACTATAATATGGATTGTGCCGCCAAAAATATTGGTACATTGCATTTAAGCCATAATATTGCGGGGATGCGTAATATTGAAGATAGGGCGGCACAATTAATAAAACGCGGCGCAAATATCGAAATATTAAATGCTAATCAAACAGGAAAGTTAACAGGTAGCAAAATTTTTAAATCAAGCCTACTTGATCACCGTGCAGGCGTGATTAACCCGTTGGATTATCTGCGTGGCTTGGCAAATGCAGCGATAGATAATGGTGCAAGATTATTTAATGATAGCCCAGCCATATCATTGACAAAAGCGCAAGATAAATGGCTAGTTAAAAGCAATAATGGCGAAATATTAACAAAAAAAATAATCATTGCGGTTAACGCCTATGGTGGTAATTTGATACCACGAATCAGAAATAATTTTATTCCCATATATTTTAGCCAATTTGCAACCAAGCCATTGCCCAATGAATTGCGACAATCAATTTTACCGCATGGTCATGGTTGTTGGGATACATCAAAAGTTATGCGCTCATTCAGGCTTGATCAAGATGGTCGCCTGATAATTGGCACTATGGGCAAATTACCCAATGGTGATAATGGTTACCTCAGCCGCTGGGCAAAAATGACATTATTGCAAATATTTCCGCAATTGGCACAATTTGGTAAGATTGAATGGCAAGATTGCTGGGATGGTATTATTGCCTATACGCCTGATAATATGCCACGATTATATGAATTGGATGATAATATATTGGCAATCATGGGCTATAATGGTCGCGGTATTGCGCCTGCAACTGTATTTGGTAAGGCAATTGCCGATTATATTAAAACTGGTGATCAACAAGATTTGCCATTTCCATTGACCCAACCAAAAACCATCAAAACACATGTCTTTCAAAGTTGTTTTTATGAATTAGCCTCGCAAATGGAACATAGATTTGGCATTATCTCAAAATTAGGCATGTGAATATAATAATTCTTAATCGATATATTTTTGCGCCATTATAATCATGCCATCAACGGCAATGCCATGTTCATAACGCAATATATCTTGGTTGAAATTTATAATGTTAAATCCCGCCATTGCTAAACATGATTTCACATAGTTAGATTGGTGATTATAACGACCGCTGGCTTGTAAATTATAACCATTATTATCATCATTAGATTGTTGATATTTGTTCAATTCTAATGAAAAGGCAAAATGACCATTATCTTTAAGGGCAAATGCCATGGCCTTAAAAATATCTGTTAAATCGCCGAAATAACATAAAACATCCGCCGCCGTTACCATGTGATAATATGTGGCATGTTGGTTTAAAAAATTGGTTATTTCTCCATGAATAACCTTGTCATAACCACCACGTGCAACGGCTTTTTGCAACATTTTTTGTGATAAATCAACGCCAGTTAATTGGCTGGCATAGGGGCGTAAATATTTTGATAATAAACCCGTGCCGCAACCTGCATCCAAGATATTAATTGCCGAATTATCAGGTTTAAACTTTTCTATATTTGCAAAAATATCCGCAACCAGACCACCAATTAATTTAGGGGCCTGATAATCTAAATCTGCCAGTTTTTTATCAAAATCCACAGAAAAATCATCAAATATTTCTGTAATAAAAACTTCATCCGCTTTTGTTGGCGCTGTCATGCCCGCAACCGCCGCGCCCATATGTCTGGCATCGGCAATTTTTGGATATTGCAATAACCATTGCTTGGCAATTTTTACCGATTTTTTAATTTCACCGATATTATGCAATTCATATAATGCCTTGCCTAAATTAGAATGCGCCACCAAATCATCGCCATTATATTTTATTGCTGCCCATAGATTATCAACCGCCAATATGGGCATATCCAATTCATAATAGGCCAAACCAAGATTGGCAAAATCACAAAATTTATCAGCGTTAATTATCGATGCCTGACTTAGCCTATTGGCGGCTTTTTGATAATCATCTTGTTGAATTGCAATTTCACCCGACCATTCCAATGCGGTGTAATTATCGGCCTCGATTGATAATATCCGATCATAAATCGCTGCTGCTTGTGATAATTTACCATCGCGGTAAGCATCCATTGCATCTTCCAGCAAGCTTGGAATATCAATAATTTTAGGCATCAAGTTAATCAGATTTTTCCGTGAAATCACCATGTTTATGGATGAATGGTAATTGGCTGGCGATGAAAAGAAATGTTAAGCCAAGCAGGCCAAATACCTTGAATGTTACCCAGAAATCGGTTGATTGCGTGCGCCAGACAAATTCATTGGCAATCGCGGCAATGATAAAAAATATTATAAATCTAATGGTCAATATTCGCCATGCGCTATCGGCCATTTTCATTGATTTACCAAATAATGGTTTTAACCATATGCGTTTAAATAATAACCCAACGCCAAGTATAATCGCAAAGGCAAATTGAACGATAGTTGGTTTCATTTTTATGAAAGTATCATCTTCTAAATAAATAGTTAAACCACCAAAAACACCGACAACAACGGCAGTGATTAATGGCATTATCGGCAAACGTTTAACGGTGATTAATGATATGATAACCGCAATAAGGGTGGTGGCGATAATGACCTTGGTTGCCAACATGATATCGCCATACCAATAGGCCAGAAAAAATGTGCCAAGCGGCAAATAATCCACCACAGGCTTAAGCCAGCGCGGTTCAGCTTTTTTATTATTTTCACTCATACAAATCTTCCATAAATTTATTTTAGGCCATCAAATATTGTTATAATCATATGCGGAGAAATCACCAGCATAAATTATAATTATATGATTATTAAGCAATATTCATAATAATAACCCCAGATGCAACACAAATTGCGGCAAATATTCGTTTAATACCAAAGCTTTCCTTTAAAATCACCACACCAATTATCGATGCCAATATGGTCGATGTTTCACGCAACGCAGATACATGCGCCATTGCCCCCATGCTCATGACAAATATAACCAAACCATAGGCAGTTGTGGCAAAAACAGTACCACCAAATGCAACCAATGGCTTTTTTTGAATAAAATTAACAACATCACGCGCTCGCCAAAAAATTGCCCATATAAGAAATGGTATTCCTTCAAGCACGAATAACCAAGATATATAACCTATTCTATCGCCTGCAAGCCTGACCCCTGCGCCGTCAAGTAAGGTATAACAAGCGATAAAAAAGCCCGTAGCTAGGGCAAATGCAACTGGTTGCAATTGTTCAAGCTTTGTCCAGCCCTTACCAAAGGCTAAACTAATAATACCAATAGATGCAAGGCACATACCAGCCAATGCATTTAATGATAATATTTCACCAATGAAAATAAATGCCCCACCTGCGACCAATAATGGCGCGATGCCACGTGATATAGGGTAAACATGGCTTAAATCCCCCACACGATATGACAATAATAAAAATAAATAATATAAATAATGCACAAGAACTGATGTGATTAAATACCCCCATGCGGCTTTATCTGGGAAAGCAACGAATGGAGTTATTGCCAAACAAATTAAACCGCCACCAATGGCAATCACACTAACCATAATAACCCGATGTTCCGATGACTTAACAAGCGCATTCCATGTCGCATGTAATGCTGCTGCCAATAAAACCAACGCAATCATTGACATATCCAACGCCATTTATTTAACTCCTTAATTATGTCTTAATAGATATATTCTTTAATATTATATAAATATTAATATTACTATTATTAAGATATTTATATTGCATATGTTTGCTTTTTTAAGAATCTTTGTTAAATTAATAAAATGGAAAATAATAATTCAATTTCTGGTCAGGGTTTAAATCGGATTAAGCTTCCTGGATCCAATTTAAATAGGCCATCACTACCATTAGGGCTTACTAAGACGCAAAGGCAGAAATTGCGATCAAAACGTGACCCTTTTAATTTAGCGAGGGCATTTTATCGACTTAAATTATTGTTGGAAAAAGATAACGATGCCATACCGCGCGATGATATTCCAAGCAGAGGGTTTTATTTAAATATTTTAGTTTAAATAAATGCTAAATATAAGTTAGAATACGATGTTTATAAGGTTAATTCCCATATTTAAAGGTTTTAAGTCCAATGGCACAATATGACTTTACACGACTATCCATATTACTAGTCGAAGACAGTAAATTTATGTGCGACCTTATGTCAAGCATTTTGCGGGCAATGGGCATTGAGCGCATCTTGATTGTTAATAACGGTGAAGAAGCTATTTCTATTATGTCGCCCGTTAACAAGCCTAAAGATTCTATGGTTGGGTTTTCTGGTGTTGACATTGTCATAAGTGATTTTTTTATGCCCGTGGTTGATGGCGGCATGTTTTTGCGCTGGATACGCTTAGCACCTAAATCACCCGATAGATTTTTACCATTCATAATGATGTCCGCTGCCGCAGATCGTGATATAATCATTAAGGCACGCGATGCTGGTGTTGATGAATTTTTATCCAAACCATTTTCTGCAACTTCTATTATGCAACGGCTAGTATCGGTTATTGAAAATCAACGGCGAATAATTTATTGCCCAACTTATTTTGGCCCCGATAGAAGGCGAAGAGAAAAAAAAGTGGATAATAACCGTAGAAAAATGAAAAAAGAAGATATTGAAATAATATATTCGGGCAAAGAACTCTCTTCGCTACAAAATAGCAAAAAGAAAGTATGGATTTTTAAGATGCCACGTAGCTTAAAAAATAAGCTAGCGACGGGGTCTACCGATAAAAATGAACCCGCATTTGACCCTAAAATGATTGCCGCTGCTGAGAAAAAAGTAGCAGATATGGAAGGGGATTATTCTGATTGGGTTAGCAGCAGCATTGAAGAATTAGTTCAAGCACATCATCGTTCAATAGAGGATATTGAAAATGCCGAAGATTGTTTGGTTAGTATAAATCGTATTTCCCATGAATTACGCGGACAAGGTGGTATTTTTGGATATCCATTAATAACTAAATTTGGTAAATCACTTTATGATTGTTCAGGTGAGAGAACGGAAATAACCCCACCTTTACTTGATTTAATCAAAGCACATATAGATTTAATTAAGGTTGTTATGACACAAAAAATCAAAGGCGATGGCGGAAAAATTGGTAAGGATCTATTAGTTAATTTAAACGAAGCCAATAAAAAACACGCCGCACATAGCAAAGATATAAAAAAATAACCTAATATATTAATTTAAAATTTATATTATGTTGTTTTTATCTGAAACCAAGTTAGAAAATGCCGCTAGATTACTGCGCATATTTTGGCGACTAATTAATTTACGTTGTGCTAATAATGGTAGATCAGTAAAATTAATAATATTTTTTGCAATCAAAACATTAACCAAATCTTCGATTATTCGTGCCATTGCATTATCTGTACGCACTAATTTATTTATAAATTGCTCAGAATCTCTTAGCTCTGATTTTGCTATTTTACTTAAATACTCGATTATTTCCTTATTATCTTCCGTCAAAAATTCTTGTTCATCATTGGTGGCATTATCGCTAATTTTAATAATATAACCATTTGAATCTCTGCTTATATATGGCAAAATAATAATCCTTTTTAGTCAAATATTAACCAAGCTTTTGTCAAAAAAAATCAAATCTTCATGGCAAGCAAATAGAGTATTATATATTTATATTTTATCTATTTACCACGGTTATGCATAAAAACCCGTGCTACTTCATTAGTTGATGCACCAGTTATTTCACTGACACGTTTAAGGCTAAGCCCATCTTTCAACAAAACAGTAATAAGACGAACCCGATCTTTTTCTGTTACTCTATGACGTTTATGCCAATCACGCGGTGGTTTCTTTTTCTTAATCTTAGGGGCATTAACATTTGGCACAACAGGGTTTTCATTAAGGCCGCGTTGCTGCGCTTCGTAAACCGCACGGTTATATTGATATTTTACCCGTGCCTCATTATCATTCATCATGCCAATACCGCCATTGGCCCATGCTTTTGATATATTTTCGGCTTTTTCTCGCATTTCAGAAAAATCAATGCGACCACTATTATAACCGCTATGGGTTTCTTCTATCGCTTCTTCTAACGACATATCCCAACTGCTGGCCATACGTTCAGCCGCAAATCTGGCGGCTTCTTTTTCTCCTTCAACCGTCGCCGCATTCATCATCACAATAACTTTGCGAAAGCGCTCTTGCTCTTTATCTGGAATCATTTTTTTCATAATCACCTATTTTATCCTATACGACGATATAATTTCAAGAGGCTTTAACAAAAAAAATGGAAAAATCTATATTAAAATTAAATAAATTCGATATTATCTATCATAAGATGATAATATATTATCTCGTTTGTTGTATTCGCTCTATTTCATCCTTAATTTCAAGTTTTTTATGTTTTAATGAACGAAGAGCATCTTCATCCGGTTTCGGTCTTGAATTTTCATTATCAAGTTTTGCTTCTAAATCTTCATGTTTACCCCGTAACATATTAATGCGACCTTCAATGCTCATTTTATTATCCTTATATTCTTAAAAGTAAACTATCTTTACCTGTATTATATATTTACGATATATCTTATAATCAAGACAGCACATAAAATAACTTAACAAATATTGAGCTAGGCCATTTTTAATTAGACGCAACATGTGCCATAGCTGTATGTTAGTCTTTAATTTTAAAAAGTCGAGAAATCTTTATGGCAAAAAAACTTCTAATAGGAATAACTGGTGCATCTGGCGCAATTTACGGCATCAGATTATTGCAAATTTTGCGTGATTTAAATGTGGAAACTCATTTAGTAATTTCAAAAGCCGCAGAAATGACCATTGCATATGAAAGCGATTATAGCGCAAAAGACGTAAAAAAAATTGCCAACCACTGCTATGCTATTGGTGATATTGGCGCATCACCTGCAAGTGGATCATATAAATTTGACGGCATGATAATTGCCCCTTGCTCAATGAAAAGCTTGGCAGAAATTGCAACAGGGATTGGAGGAAATTTAATTAGCAGATCAGCCGATGTTATGTTAAAAGAACGTCGCCGTTTAGTTCTTATGACCCGTGAAACACCCTTAAATAATATACATTTAAAAAATATGTTAACAGCATCACGCGCTGGTGCAATAATTGCCCCACCAATGCCAGCATTTTATACAAGGCCAGATAATATTGAGCAAATAATAGACCATAATATTAGCCGCATTTTAGATTTATTCACCATTGATACGGGCATAGTCAAACAATGGAGTGGCAAGCCCAAAAAAGCCAATTAATATATTTAGCCCCTGCCAGCCAATAAAATATATTTTAATAATATTTTTTTTATGATAAAATTTTATATCGATATTTTATCGATATAAACTTAACCCATATGGAGTTTATATATTGCGCCGCAAACATCTTACAAAAATTGTAGCAACTCTTGGCCCATCTAGCCAAAGCGATCGTCAAATTGAAGAGTTATTCATGGCTGGAGTTGATGTTTTTCGACTTAATTTTAGCCATGGCAAACATAGCGAACATGAAAAGAGATTAAAAACCATTCGTGCATTGGAGCGTAAAACAAGCCGTCCAATCGCCGTTATTATGGATTTGCAAGGACCTAAATTACGTGTTGGATGCTTTGCAGATGATGCGGTTGAGTTAATCACAGATGCAGAATTTCGCCTTGATATGAGCGATAAAAAAGGCGATATCACACGGGTAAATTTACCTCATCCTGAAATTTTTAAGGCATTAAAAACTGGTTCAAAATTATTATTGGACGATGGTAAAATTTGCTTAAAAGTTGAACAATGCGGCGATGATTACGCCATAACAAAAGTCATTGTCGGTGGTAAATTAAGTGACCGCAAAGGCGTTAATGTTCCTGGTGTTATATTACCAATTTCCCCTTTGACGAAAAAAGATTTGGCCGATATGGAATTTGGCCTTAATGCAGGGGTTGATTGGTGTGCGTTGAGCTTTGTTCAACGACCCGAGGATATAATAGAAGCTAGAAAATTAATCAAAGGCAGGGCTGCTATTCTTGCCAAACTTGAAAAACCGTCTGCTATTCAACAATTGGATGCCATTGTTGAACTTGCCGATGGTATAATGGTGGCGCGTGGTGATCTTGGCGTTGAAATGAACCCTGAAGATGTACCAATTTTACAACATCGCATTATTAAAATGTGCCGCAAAGAAGGCAAGCCAGTTATTGTTGCAACGCAAATGCTTGAGTCTATGATTGATCGACCCGTCCCAACAAGGGCAGAGGCAACCGATGTTGCCAATGCAGTTTATGAAGGTGCCGACGCGGTTATGTTATCGGCTGAAACCGCAGCTGGCAGATTTCCATTGGAATCTGTTAAAATGATGGAGCGTATTATTTTGCGCGTACAAGCAGATGATTTTTATTGGCAACGTCTTGCAAGTCAACGCCTATCACCCGAAGCCACAACGGCGGACGCAATAAGTTCTGCAGTGCGTCAAGTAGGCGCGACAATCTCTGCTAAGGCCATCGCAACATATACAACATCAGGGTCGACCACTTTGCGCGTTGCCCGTGAACGCCCAGAAATGCCGATTGTTTGTTTAACACCACGGTATGAAACCGCAAGGCGCATGGCAATTGTTTGGGGTGTTCATTCCGCAAGAACCCCTGATGCAAGGAATATGGATGATATGGTTGAAACCGCCGTTCAACAATGCCGCATAGATGGTTTTGTTGAAGATGGTGACCGTATTGTTATTACAGCTGGGATACCATTTGGCATGCCAGGCAAGACAAATATTTTACGCATTGCCCGCATTAAAGCAAAAGGTACATTACTAGAATAGCTATTAAAATGGATCTGAAAAGTTATTTTAATGTAAATATGACAAGCATGCGCGAGCAATTTTTAATTGCATGTGATGCCATTGGTCTAGGAGTTATTTCATATGCAGGGTATGGCAGCGGCACCGATGCTGATGAAGAATTTATCTATGCTGATGTGGCTTTAATTGGCTCTCCAGATGCTAAATCATTAGTAATTTTAACCACAAGTGCAGGCGAGCTATCTGGATATTTTACATCTGATATTTTGACAAAATTTTTATATAAAAAACTATATGCAAAATTACCACCAAATGTAGCATGTTTGCTTATCCATGCGATAAACCCAAAAGGCCCCATATGGCCAAGCTTTAATGCAATAAATGATGATAATACCCCATTACCACAGGCAAGCGATTGGAAAAATCATTTAATTATGGATGCGGCACGCGATTATAATAATAAAAATATACATATGAATAATGGCTATTTAAATCATGATGATATATGCAAATTACCATTATCAAAATTAGCATTACCCGCATGGAATATTGATGTTATTAATGACATTGAAAAACGGTTCTTATTAAAGCGTCAACGAATAACCCTAATTAATTTTGAATTAACAAATCAACCTACTGCAAATAATGAAAATATGAATGATGACAATATTAATGTATTTTATGCTGAGCGCGCCATCGCCTACCCCCATGCAAAATTAAGTGATTATTTCCATAAGAAGATCAATAAAATTGCCTTTACTGAAATTCAATCAGCTGTTTTAATTGACCAAGCAGGTAAATATGCAAATGCTATATTATTAAAGGCAGAATTAAATCAAAAAACTAACCCGATAGAAAACTGGTCAAATATTGCATCATATATTCAAGCTACATTTAAATATATCAATTTAGTTGTATAAGATATTAATTATGATTCAATATATTTTGGGAATTTCATTATAAATTTTGTGCCATAGCCAAGGTTACTTTCAACATCTATTGTCCCATTAAGGTTTTTTTCAACTAAATCACAAATAATTGCCATTCCAAGCCCACTACTACCTTTATCACGTTTAGTTGTAAAATATGATTTAAAAATATTTTTTAAAACTTCATCAGCTATGCCTGCGCCATCATCACTAAATATAATGTTAAAATTATTATCATCACTAGTAACAATGATTAATATATTACCTTTGGCCATTATATCATTATTATATGCATGAATAAGTGAATTTAAAACAAGGTTGGTTATTATTTGCGCCAATGCACCAGGGTCAGTTGTGACCGTTAATTCCGCTGGGCATTCAATCAATATTTTAATATTTTTAAATCTTTTAGTGCGCGGACATATATTTAGCAAAACCTCGTTTAAATATTCTAATATCTGAAATATTTGAATTTTACGACTAGTAACATCAACGGCAATACGCTTAAAGCTATGAATCAGTTCTGCGGCATGTTGCAAGTTATTTTTTAAAATTAAAAACCCCTCATTTGCCACATTAAAAAAGTCTAATAAATCAGATTTTTTCATTTTTCCATCACATAGCTTTGCTTCCAATTGCCGTAATTTTGTTCGCAATGTGCTGGATATTGTAATTGCAATACCAAGCGGGGTATTGGCCTCATGAGCAACACCTGCGACCATTTCGCCCAATGCGGCCATTTTATCCACACGCATAAGCGCATCTTGCGCTCCTTCAAGCTCGCTTAGTGCCTTTTCGGCTCTGGTTTTTGCTGATTGTAGGTTATCTTCAAATTTCTTTCTAACAATTAATGCGCCAATCGCATTGCCATATTGCTCAAATACTTCTAATTCACGCACGGCCCATTCACGGCTATATTTTTTACTTTCAATGGTAATTATGCCAACCAGTTTTTCTTGAAAAAATAACGGCAAAATTATTATTGATTTTATATTAAAATTTGCCATAAATTTGCGTTCCATATCAGCCTCATTTGGCAAATCATTAATTTCTGATATTTCAATTTTTTTAGAATTCAATAATTGTTGATCAAACCACCTCAATCTAGGTAAATTATTGCCAACTATTCTGTTACTATCTATTATTTCATTTTCTGATGACCAATATAATGTCTCAAATGATGATTCGTTGTTTTTATGTAATTCATTAATAATAATAGTATCCAAATTAAAATGCGTACCAATATTTTTTAAACTATCGCGCATAATGCTCTCTGCATTAACCCCTAATAATTGACTAACTATATTACTTATTAATTTATTTACTTCGGTTTCATGGGAAATATCAATTTCTGCTTGCTTATATTTTGTTACATCACGAATATCAGCTAATATAAATTTTTCTTTATCTAATCCAATATTAAAAAAATTAATACTAGCAACGAACATTTCTCCCGCTTCATTTAAGAAAGCTCGCTCTTGATTTCCAAGCATGACATCTGATTCAGCATTATTTAATATATTACTAAACTCTTCATCGCTATGGAAAAGTTCGTCCCATATATATTTAAAATATGCATTATTATTTGAATAGTCCGATAAAAATAAATTTCTTGCATGTTTTGATAACCATAAAATTTTTTTTCTATCTGGATCAATAATAATAAAAGCAAGCGTAGTATCAATAGAAAATTGTTCAATGAAATCAAATTTATCTGCTAAACATAAATTAGAATCCTTGTATATATCTTTCTTATTCATTTAGGAAAATTTTCCCTTTTATTATTAAATGCTTTTATAATGATTATTTATCAAATCATGGAATTCAAAATTATATAATTAACTATATTACCAAATTAATTAAGTTTATATTAAATTAACCGATTAAAAATATACAGATATATGGTTTATTAACATATTTTATTGGCTGGATATTTTTTTGGCTTATTTCCACCAGTTACCCAATCAAGCAACTCAACAATATGCACTATTGGTATATCAACGCCCATGCTGATTTGGGCTATACATCCAATATTGCCAGTCGCGATAATATCCACATCTACCGATTCAATGGCTTTGACTTTTCGCTCTAATAACTGACGTGATAATTTCGGTTGTAATATATTATAACTACCCGCAGATCCACAACATGACTGTCCATCTGGCAGTGTTAGAACATTAAATCCTGCTTTTCTTAATAATTCCTTAGGCAGGTTAATTATTTTTTGCCCATGCTGCATCGAACAAGGCGAATGATAAGCAATTTTAATATCTTGCGGTTGGGTTACTTCTGGCAGCCCTTGTTCAGCAATAAATTCTGTAATATCCTTACATATTGCCGATACTCGTTCGGCCATATGGCGCATGTTAGCATCATTGCGAAACATATGACCATAATCCTTAACCATTGTGCCACAACCAGAAGCATTGACAATAATTGCATCTAGGCCTTTATCACTATCCATTTCAGCAATCCATGCCTTTATATTTGCAACCGCACTATTATCTGATTTCTCACCATCACCCATATGATGTGTTAATGCGCCGCAACATCCGGCATTTTCAGGAATAATTACCTCAATTTTCATTTTAGTTAAAATATTAATAGTTGATTGATTAATATTTGGTGATAATATTTTCTGGGCGCAGCCATTCATAAAGGCGACACGTTTTTTTGCTTGCCCATTAATTAAAAAGCTTTGTGGCTGGTCAATTTCCAACATTTTTGGCATATGTTTTGGTGCTATATTGGCTATATTTTTTAATTTTTTTGGTAATAAAAAATTAAAAGGCCGTGCAAACCATGCACCCCATAACATCCAATAAAATAGTTTATTATTTGGAATGATATATTTTATTAGTCCACGTAAAATACGATCCCCAAGCGGACGTTTATATGTTTTTTCAATATACCCACGCGTATAGTCAATTAAACTCATATAATCGACACCAGATGGACATGTAGTAACGCAAGAAAGGCAACTTAAACAACGATCAATATGCTTTACAAATTGCGGAGTTGCCGCTTTATCATCCTCTAATATCGACTTTATTTGATATATTCGACCACGAGGACTATCTAATTCATCGCCTAAAATATTATATGTAGGGCAGGTTGCCAGACAAAAACCACAATGAACGCATTTGCGTAAAATTTCATCAATATCTTTAATTTCTGGGTCGAGCAACTGGACTATAGAAAAATTAGTTTTCATAAGCTAAACCCCTTTATACATGCGGCCTGGATTAAGAATAGCATGTGGATCAAAATTATTTTTTAATTTTTTAGTCAATTTCATAAGGCCAGATTGCGGGGGGTGAAAAATATCAATATTTTGTCGTAATTTTTCACTGCTGCGCATTAACGTTGCATGTCCACCATAACTATTCACTATATCACGTACCAAGCGTTCTGCACCAACCTTTGGCGCATCAATGGCAATCCAAACAAGCCCGCCACCCCAATCCATATAAGATTGCATCGATTTTAAATGCTTTAATTGATTTATTACTTTCCAACCATTTTGCGGCGCACATGATACGCGCCAAACCACCCTATTATCACCTCTTGCAGAAAATGGTTGAACATTACGTATATCGCGCCAAAATATATTTGAATTATCCTGATGTAATTCTTCTACCTTACCCATTCTAGTCATCATATCACGCAATTTTTTACAACGATATGCCACCGATTTTTTTTCTCCCTCAATACGCATAGCGGTTATATGGCCCTTTGTGAAACGCAATATTTCCACATTAGATTTTACTGCAATTTCTTCAGACATCCATGCGGCAGCTGAAATTTCATTACTGCTATTAAATGCTTGCGTCATTGCCTTGGTGGCTTGTTCTGGTTCTGCACCCAATAATAATATTGTTCTTGTTGTTTCCGGTTTCGGCATGGTTTTTATGGTAATCTCGCTCATCACACCAAGCGTACCCCAGCTACCTGCCATGATTTTACTTAGATCATATCCAGTAACATTTTTAACCACTCGACCGCCTGATTTAAATTCTTCGCCGCGACCAGAAATTGCTTTAAATCCTAAAAAATGATCGCGCGCTGCGCCAATTTTAATACGCCTAGGGCCTGATGCATTGGTGGCAATCATGCCGCCAAGCGTACCTGTTTTTACAATATTACCATCATCGATTATATCATTATTGCCTAATAATTGAGTGTAATTGGCAGGCTCAAATTCTAATTCCTGATTTTTATCAGCCAATATTTTTTTTATTTCATCGATCGGCGTGCCACTTGACGCCGTTAATACTAATTCATCGGGTTCATACATATGAATACCGCAAATTCCCGACATATCAAGAATATATTCATTATCACACATTCGCCCAAGGCGACTTTTTGTCGCAAGCCCCTGCACCGTTAATGGATTTTTTTCAGAAATTGCCCATTTGATTATATCAATCAATTGTTGATTATTTTGTGGTTTTAAAATTTCATTCATTGACTTTTACGATCGTAATTAGAAACGGGGAATATCTGGAAATGGTATTTTTCCGCGCTTAACATGCATATGACCAAGTTCTGCACAGCGATATAATTGTGGGAAGACCTTACCTGGATTTAATAATAAATTTTCATCAAAAACACATTTAACCCGTTGTTGTTGTTTTAAATCTATCTCATTAAACATGACATTCATTAAATCGCGTTTTTCAACACCAACACCATGTTCACCTGTTAGAACACCGCCAACATCAACACAAAGCCGCAATATATCTGCACCGAATTCTTCAACTTTTTGCAATTGTCCTATAATATTTGCATCATATAAAATAAGAGGGTGTAAATTACCATCACCGGCATGAAAAACATTGGCGACCCTAAGGTCATATTTTTGTGATAATTTTTGTATCTCCGACAGAACAAATGGCATTTTACCGCGTGGAATAGTACCATCCATACATAAATAATCTGGCGATATGCGTCCAATAGCAGGAAAGGCTGCTTTACGCCCAGCCCAAAATTTTACCCGTTCTTCTTCACTGTTTGATATTTTATTTGAGGTCGCACCATTATCTTTGGCAATCTTTATAATAACATCTGCCAAATGATCAACTTCAACCACAGGACCGTCTAATTCTATTATCAATAATGCTTCGCAATCAAGTGGATAGCCCGCATGAATAAAATCTTCGACCGCATGAATGGCTAATTTATCCATCATTTCCATGCCAGCAGGAATAATACCATGGGAAATAATTGCCCCAACACAATTGCTTGCATCTTCGTTTGATAAAAAACCTAATAATAACGCCCTGCTGCTTGCTGGTTTTTTTAATAATTTAACAGTAATTTCAGTTATAACACCAAGCAGCCCCTCGGATCCAGTTAACAACCCCATAAAATCATAACCTTCAGAATCCATATGCTTGCCACCAATATTAATGATTTCCCCATCCATTAATATTATTTGAAGACCAAGTATATTATTACCAGTCAGGCCATATTTTAGGCTATGCACACCGCCAGAATTTTCAGCAATATTGCCACCAATTGTACAGGCAATTTGACTCGATGGGTCAGGGGCATAATAAAAACCTTCAGCTGCAACCGCATCACTTATACCAAGATTAGTGACACCAGTTTGGGCCGTTAATGTACGGTTATCATAGTCAATATCTAATATTTTAGTAAATTTTGCTAAGCCCAAAATAATACCATCGGCAAGCGGTAATGCGCCACCACTAAGCGATGTCCCTGCCCCGCGCGGTACAATTTTTACATTATTTTGATTACAATATTCTAATATGGCCGATATTTCCGCAACGCTTTCAGGCAAAACAACAATCAATGGTATTTGTTGATAGGCCGTCAAAGCATCGCTTTCATATGGCCGCAATTCATCATGATTTGTTATTACCGCTTCAGGATTAGCGACTATTGCCCGCAAATCATTGGCAATTTTTGCCTTATTGGCAATTATATCTTTATCTGGTGCGGGCATTCTCATATATGTTGATATCTTTTAAATAATTATATATATCATATATGTTATATTAGTTAGCTTATGTAATCAATGGATTATCCCATCAATAAATTTGGTAGCCACATTACTATTTCTGGAAATGCAATTAATACCCCAACCGTTACCACATCGGCGGCAAAAAACGGTGATGCGCCCCTAAAAACATCTTGCACTGATATATCTGGTCGCACCCCCGCAACAACGAAACAATTCAACCCAATCGGCGGGGTAATAAGGCAAAGTTCACACATTTTTACCACAATGATACCAAACCATATGGGATCATATCCCAATGCCATAACGGCTGGGAAAACCACGGGTAATGTTAATAATAACATGCCAATTGCATCCATAAACATGCCTAAAATAGCATAAACCGCCAATATCATTAACAGGGTTATAATGCGTGGTTGATCGATGCTACCGATGAAATCGGCAAATGCATTTGGCAAATCTGCAAAACCTAAAAACCGGACATAAAGCAAGACGCCCCAAATGATGGTAAAAATCATCACCGTTAATTTCGCAGTTTCAAGCAACGCGCCAGTTAGCTCATTCCACCGCATGCCTTTCCATAAGGCCATTACCAGAACGACAAAACCGCCAAGCGCGCCTGCCTCTGTTGGAGTACCCCAGCCACCATAGATGCAAAAAATAATGATAAAAACCACAAACATTATGGGAAAAGCACCAGGGATTGACTGAAAACGATCGGCCCATGTATAGCCCGTTACAGGCGGGCCTAAATTCTTGTTGGTTTTTGCCATAAAAACCACTAAAGCACCATAGATCAAGGCCGACACCAATCCTGGTAAGAACCCCGCCAATAATAATGCACCGACCGATTGTTCAACAATTATCGCATAGATAACCAAAATCGCCGATGGTGGAATTAATGATGCCAATGTGCCACCAGCGGCAACAACGCCTGCGGCAAAACGTTTATCATAGCCAAGCTTCAACATTTCAGGTATGGCGATGCGGGCAAATACCGCTGATGTTGCAACCGATGCCCCCGACACAGCGGCAAAACCCGCCGTGGCAAATACCGTCGCCACGCCAAGCCCACCTGGCAACCAGCCAACCCAACGTTTTGCTGCCTCAAATAATGCTTTGGTTAAGCCAGCATAATAAGCCAGATAACCGATTAGAATAAATGTCGGAATAAGGCTAAGCGCATATGTGGTCGCCTTTGAATGTGGGATAGTTCCCGCCATTTTAACTGCGATTATAAAGCCTTTTTCAATACCATATTTTTGCCCGAATATAGTAGCTAAACCAACAAAACCAACGAATGCGGCGGCAAAAGCCACCCGCACACCAACCAGCACCAAAATTACTAATAACCCTGAAAACCATAGGCCAATTTCAAATGGATCCATTATTTAACTCCCTCCACATGCTGACTATCAACGCTTTTAGCCTCGTTAGCTGCCTGTGTTGCTGCATCTTCGATTAATGGCACCGCCACTGGTTGATCACCATTATAAATTGCTTTGCCATAACCGATAAGATGAATAGAAAGACGTAATAATAAGATAAAAAATGCAAATGGCACTAATAATTTTGCAGGCCATAGGGGTAGCGCAATATCAATCGAACTATCGCCAATAGTGAATGCCCGCATAAAATGCAGCCACGCACCATATGTTAAGGCCAATATCAATAAAAACACCACTAATGTTGAAATAAATTCTGATAACCAAAGGGCGCGACCTTTTAATTGCGCCACCAGAATATCCATACGAATATGCCCGCCAAGGCGATGGCAATATGCCACCCCTAAAAAGGCAAAAACCGCCATTGCCTGTTCGACCCAATCGATAAAACCAGGGACAGGCATATTGAATAATTTACGTCCAACAATTTGAAAAACCGCCAGTAACATTAAGGCCAAAATCACAAAGCCACTGATTAACGCCAACAGCCTTTCAAGCTTGAATAATATTCGGTCAAATTTACTTAACAGGCTATTATTTTCACCAATAGATGCCATTCCCGACATGAATTTATCCTTTTAATGATTGAGAATTTAAAAATATACAATATATAAATCTAATGAATGAACATAGATTAAGCCCGTCAATATTTAAATTAATAATATTTAATAATTAACGAGCTTTTATATATCTATTTTCCAACCATATTGGCGATAAAATCGTATAATTCTTGTGCCGGCAGGCCTTTCTTGCTCATAGATGTAATCCATGCATCACGCGCTGGTCCTGCAACTTTTTCTTTGAAATTAACAAGCTCCGCATCACTGAATATGATTTTTTCAATGGCTTTTTCCTCTAATAAAGGCCACCAAGCATCCATTGTTTTACCTTCGTAATTGGCAATATAATGATCTAATGCGCCATCAATAGAACCTAACAATGCATCAAGATGGTCGCTTGATAATTCTGCCAAGGCATCGCTATTGGCGACAATTGGGCAATTAACAGTACCTGGGTTTAAATTTGTCGTCCACCATGTAGCAATATCAACGGTACGAAATGCCATATGGGCATGAGGTGCAAAGGCAACGCTTGTAACCACGCCAGATTCAAGGGCGTTATAAACTTCCGATGCTGTCATTGATGTTGGCACACCACCAACAGCCTTCATTGCTTGACCAACACCGCCAGTTGCCCTGATGCGCATACCTTTAAAATCAGCCAATTTGCGCGGTGCATCGCCAACACCAGCAATATTATATTGCGGCATTGGTGATGGCATTAATAATGTCGCATTCCATCTAGCTAAATCTTTTTTAACAGCAGGATGTTTATAAAGGGCGCGGGCAATCTTTGTTTCTTCTTTAAGCGAGTTTATGCCCAAAAACGGCAATTCCATTACCGTTAATGTGGGGTTTTTATCACGGTGATAGCCCGCACAAAATTGTGCCATTTCAAATGCACCAATGGCAATACCGTCAAGATTTTCTTTGTTTTTTGAAAGCCCGCCATATGAGATATTTAATTTAAATTCACCCTTGGTTTTTTCTGATACCAATTCAGCCAATTTTTCCACATGTTCGGTAAAGGCGCGGCGCTTACCCCAAAGCGAAACATTCCATTCAACTGCCAAGGCTTCGCTGGTAAAAGCACAAGCAACTGCTGCTAAAGTAATCAATTTTAATTTTTTGCTAATCATCTTTATCTCCCTATTATTATTTATTATTATTATTATTATTATTATTATTATTATTATTTATTATTTATTATTTATTATTATATTACATATTAATTAATCACTATCAACGCTAAAACTTTCACCACAACCACATTTGGCAGTTTCATTAGGGTTTTGAAAGATAAACCCCGATTGAAATTTACTTTCTTCATAATCCATAGTCGAACCGATTAAAAACATCACCGCAGCGGGATCAATAAAAATTTTAATACCATCATATTCGACTATATCTTCAAATTTTTTCATTTCGCTGGCATATTCCACAACATATGATAAGCCCGAACAACCCTTTGATGATATGCTAACCCGCAAACCCAATATATTATCATTGGCATTTTGCATTAATGATTTCGCGCGGGTTATTGCCGCATCACTTAAGGTTAAAACTGCATTTTTTGTTGCCAACATTACTAAAGCTTTCTTAAAAATTAATGGTTATTAAAATAAATCTAATGCCATTTTTGCGTCTTCCGACATTAATTCAGGCCGCCAAGGTGGATCAAATGTTAATGTAACCGATACATTACCAACGCCAGCAACCCCCGCCACCGCTTCGGCTACTTGCACTGGTAATTCGCCCGCAACCGGGCAGTTGGGGGTGGTTAATGTCATGGAAATCATAACATCCGCCTTATCATCCATACTGCAATCATAGATCAAACCCAATTCATAGATATTCACCGGTATTTCAGGGTCAAAAACCGAACTAAGCGCGGTTATCAAGGCATCGGCATTGGCATGAGATACATCCGCAGGTAAATCTTCGCCCACTTTTGCCACCAATCCTTCAACCGCTTCCTTGCCTATGCCCCCCATGCCATTCATATATGGAGAGGCAAAATCGCTATATATATCCATTATTCAGTCCCATTAATTTTCATTATATTTTAACATTATAAATTTTAATATAACCTTATCGATCAACCAAAAATCTGCCTAACCTTATGCAGTGATAAAACCAATCTATCCACATCAGATTTATTATTATACATACCAAAAGATGCCCGCGCCGTGCCATTAATATTCAATCGTTGCATCAATGGTTCGGCGCAATGATGACCTGCCCTTATGGCGATTGCTGATTGGTCAAGTATGGTTGCAATATCATGGGGATGCGCATCATCCATGATGAATGATATTACCGGTGCTTTTGCTGGTGCAGTGCCAATTATATGTAATTTTTCAACCGAGGATAATTGTTGTGTCGCATAATTAAGCAAGTCATTTTCATGCTGCGCTATATGATCAATACCGATTTTATCCAAATATTCAATTGCTGCGCCAAGACCAATGGCTTGGGCAATCGGCGGAGTGCCTGCTTCGAATTTAGCAGGTATTTCCGCCCAAATGGATTTTTCATATGTAACCGATGATATCATATCACCACCGCCCATGAATGGTGGCATGGCATTTAAAACATCTTCCTTGCCGTAAAGCACACCAATGCCACTTGGCCCATATATTTTATGGCCAGTGAATATATAAAAATCAGCATCCAATGCCTGCATATCTAATTTTATATGCATGACAGCTTGGCTACCATCAACAAGTATTTTTGCCCCATTGGCATGGGTAATATCAACGATATCTTTAATCGGTGTAACCGTACCAAGCACATTTGATACATGGGTCATAGCTACTAATTTAGTTTTTTCACTAATGATATTTTTAAATTCATCCAGCAAAAATTCACCATCATCGCTTATCGGTGCAATCTTAAGAATTATACCAATATCATCGCGCAGCATTTGCCAAGGAACTATATTTGAATGATGCTCCATCGCTGATATTATTACCTCATCACCCACTTTTAATAAGCCACGACCAAAACTATATGCCACCAGATTTATTGCCGCCGTTGCACCACTGGTGAATATTATTTGTTTATCGCTTTTGGCATTAATGAATTTTGCGATTATTTTACGGGCATTCTCATAGGCAACTGTCGTGCGTTCAGAAAAATCATAAGCACCGCGATGAACATTAGCATAACATTCCTCATAAATATGACGCAGGCTATTAATAACCACCAATGGTTTTTGTGCCGATGCGCCATTATCCAAAAAACATAATGGTTTATCATGCACCATTTGCGTTAATATGGGAAAATCCAAACGAATTTTATCCACATCATAAATCAAATCTTTTGCAGCATTTGCTGGCTTGATATTTGCCATATTGATTATTTTACCTCGAATAAATTTAAATCATTGCTGGTGAAATCAGTTAGTTTAATAGCCATAAGGCTGATGAATGCCTGTTTTATGTCACCGGCCTGAATTTTATCAAATATTTCATATAGAAATGCCTGTATTAACAAATTACGCGCGGCTTTTTCATCAATTCCACGCGATATTAAATAAAATAATTGCATTTCATCTAATTGACCAACTGTCGAGCCATGCGAACATTTAACATCATCGGCATAAATTTCTAATTCGGGCTTTGCATTAACCTCTGCTCGCTTTGATAATAACAAGGCACGGCTCATCTGTTTTCCATCGCTTTTTTGGGCATCCTTATGGACCTTAATTTTACCTTGGAAAACGCAACGGGCATTATTATCAACAACAATCTTAAAAGCTTCAAAGCTTTTACTATTTGGTGCAATATGTTCAATCAAGCTGGTATTATCAATATGTTGTGAACCATTTGCAAAACAAGCACCGTTAATATGCGCCGCCGCATTTTGACCAATGATTTTGCAATTAACTTCATTGCGGGCAATCGCACCGCCAATTTGTAATGTGAAATTATTATAAATCGCATCATCTGCCAAAATAACATCCGTTACCGCCAAATGATATGAATTTATCGCTTCATTTTGATTTTTGTAATGTTGTAGAATGGCATTATTTTCAAGTTTGATATGGCTTTGGCTATTGCTTAACGTTACCCCCGTTAAGCTAATATGACTTTCCAATAGGGTTGCGGTGGAATTTTCGCCCATATGAATATAATTTCTTGGGTGAAAAGCAATGGCATCTTGATCATTATTATTAACACCATAAGAAATAATATATATCGGTTTTTGTAACGATATATTGGGCTTTATAGCCATAAAAAGCCCATCTTTGAAGCAGGCATTATTTAATGCCGCCATCGCCCCTATATCTTTATCTTCTAAATCAGTAAAAATATCTTTAAATCTATCAGGGGTATTTTTAATCGCCGCTGCCAATGATGATATTTCCATATCATTACCCAACCCATCCATATCCGATAATGCCGCATTAAATTTACCATTGATAAAGACAAAACGATAGGCATCCATATCAGATAACGGCATATCATTGGCGTTTAAATCATAATCATTGATATCACCAGCATTACAAAAGTCATGTTTTTGTAATTCTTTTAGGCTAGTATATTTCCATTGCTCAAGCCTTGTTGTTGGCATTCCAAGATTTATATAATTCTCTTGACCTTGTTGTTTAATATTATTTAACCATGATGGTGATATTGCTGATAAATTTTTCATATTATCATCAAAGCCACGGGTAAAACTATCTATATATCCAGTCATAATCACTTCATTTCACAGAAATTAATGTTCAAGCGGCTGTTTTTGTAAATTGGCTATAGCCATTTGCCTCTAATTCCAAAGCCAGCGACTTATCACCAGATTTAACAATTTTTCCATCGGCGAGAACATGGACAAAATCGGGAATTAAATAATCTAACAAACGTTGATAATGGGTGATTGCCAAGATGGCATTATCGGCATTATGCAAACGATTGACCCCATCAGCGACAATGCGAAGCGCATCAATATCAAGCCCAGAATCGGTTTCATCTAAAATTGCCAATTTTGGCTCTAATATGGCCATTTGCAATGTTTCATTACGTTTTTTTTCACCCCCAGAAAACCCAACATTAACTGGTCGTTTTAACATATCAACGGCAATATCCAATTCCTTGGCTTTGGATTTTATCATTTTAACAAATTCCAACCCGTCTAATTCTGGCTCGCCCATATATCTGCGTTTGGCATTAAGGGCATGTTTTAAAAAACTGCTATTGCTGACGCCAGGGATTTCCACTGGATATTGAAATGCCAAAAACACCCCTTCACAAGCGCGAATATTTGGTGACATTTCAAGTAAGTTTTTGCCATCATAGGTAACGCTACCCTCAGTTACTTCATAACCAAAACGCCCTGCCAATATATAAGATAACGTACTTTTACCTGCACCGTTTGGCCCCATAATCGCGTGGATTTCACCAGCATTTATCGTAAGATTTAAGCCTTTCAAAATCTGCTTATCACCAATTTTTGCATGTAGGTTTTTTATTTCTAACAAAGCCATTATTTAATCATCCTAAAATAAATTATTCATATATGTTATCATTCTATATATTATTGCCGTAAATTTAACCAACGCTTCCCTCAAGGCTGATTGCAATTAATTTTTGTGCTTCAACGGCAAATTCCATCGGTAATGTTTGCATAACTTCTTTACAAAAACCATTGACGATTAATGATACGGCCTCTTCCTCACTCATACCACGCGACAGGCAATAAAATAACTGATCATCGCTAATTTTTGATGTGGTTGCTTCATGCTCAATTTGCGCAGTTGGATTTTTAATTTCAATATAAGGCACAGTATGTGCGCCGCATTTATCGCCAATTAACAAACTATCACATTGGGTGTAATTTCGGGCATTATTTGCCTTGCTAGACACCCGCACCAAACCACGATATGTCTGATCGGCAAAACCTGCTGAAATACCTTTTGATATGATTTTTGATTTAGTATTCGCTCCAAGATGAATCATCTTAGTTCCCGTATCGGCCTGTTGATGATTGTTAGTGATAGCAACCGAATAAAATTCACCTGAAGAACCGTCGCCTTGCAGTATACAGCTGGGGTATTTCCATGTTATTGCTGAACCTGTTTCAACTTGAGTCCAACTAACCTTAGAATTTTTACCGCGACATGCAGCACGCTTAGTAACAAAGTTATAAATACCACCAAGGCCGTTTTTATCACCCGGATACCAATTTTGTACGGTGGAATATTTGACTTCGGCATTATCGAGGATAATAATTTCAACAATCGCCGCATGCAATTGATTCTCATCGCGTTGCGGTGCTGTGCAACCTTCAAGATAGCTAACATAGCTATCGTCATCAGCGATTATTAATGTACGTTCAAACTGACCTGTATTTTCGGCATTAATACGGAAATAGGTCGATAACTCCATAGGGCAAGTAACACCCTTGGGTATATATACGAATGATCCATCAGTGAAAACCGCGCTATTTAAACAGGCATGTTTATTATCCGTATAAGGCACGACCGAACCTAAATATTTTTTAACAAGCTCAGGATGCTCTTTAATGTCATCACTCATTGAACCAAAGAATATGCCTTTTTCTTGCAGGGCTTTTTTATATGTTGTGCCAACTGATACGCTATCAAATACTGCATCAACCGCGATTCTTGGTGCGCCTTTAACGCCAGCTAATACCTCTTGCTCCTTTAACGGAATACCAAGTTTTGCATAGGTTTCAAGTAGAATTGGGTCAATGTCATCTAATGATTCTGGGCGATCTTCATCACGAATTGGCGCAGCATAGTAATATGTATCTTGATAATCAATCGGTGTTATATCAAGCTTTGACCAATTAGGTTCAGGCATGGTTAACCAATGACGATAGGCTTTCAACCGATAATTCAACATCCAAGATGGTTCTTGTTTTTTTGCCGAAATAAACCGTACGATATCTTCACTTAACCCCTTGGGCGGGCGTTCAATTTCAATATCGGTGCTGAAACCATATTTATACTTCTCCGCACCAAGCTGATTTATTTTTTTAACTGTATCAGGCGTTGCAACCATATTTTTTGTCCTTAAACATCAATATAATCATCGATGTCAGTTTGTTTAATCATTGCATCACCAGACCCAATAAAATCGGGTACAGGATCATGATTTATAAGATCCCCTAAGGAAACTTTTTCTATCGCCGCCTTAATCGTATTATTTAATTTATCCCAACGACCACGTACAAGACATGAGCTACCTACATTACAATCGCCATTAACACCATCGACACAGGCGGTCAAGGCAACGGGACCATCAAGTGCATATATTATCTCTGCCAAGTTAATTTTATCGACATCACGAATAAGTAAATAGCCACCATTGGCGCCACGATGCGAAGTTATAATTTTAGCACGGGCTAATAGCTTTAAAATCTTTGCAACCGTTGGCATAGGTAAAGAGCTTGCCAATGATAAATCATGCGTATTTAACATAATATTACAATTAACAGCCATATGACCTAATATAACTACGCCATAATCTGTAATTTTATTAAGTTTAAACATATTTAAATATAACTACCCATTACATACTATTGCCAATTTAATATACTAATTACTATATTAGTATAGCATTTACCCATATAGCACTATATAGATACTATATGAGTAAATATCAATATTTTTAAGAAATTCAAGTTAAATTTATTATTTTCCAATTTATTGTATATTAGAATGGGTAAGCTTATTGTATATTAGAATGGGTAAATAACTCTTTCGCATTGTAAAAAAATATCATATCAATAAGGTAATAACATGCATTAATGATTTGTTACTATGATAATTTACGGGAATTTAAAATGTCAAAAAAACAGTTTTTAAATAATATATCAATCCAGAAAAAAATATTAATAACACTAATCCTAACTATTGTTGGACTATTGTCAATTTGGGTTATAAATTTTATTGTACAACAAATCACTGCAAATTATCAAGACGAGATGAACAAAAGCATAAAATTAAAATCTAATATTTCTTTAGTTCAAATCGGCTTCCTAAATGCAAGGCGCAGTGAAAAAGATTTCCAAATGCGCCTGCATCAAAAATACATAGATAAACATGCACAAACCGTTGAAATGATACATATAGATATTAATCATACCGCTAATTTTGCTACAGGCAATGCAATTAAACAAATTAATGATCTTCGTAATATATTTAGTGGATATGTCAAAGAATTTACTGAAATATCTAATATAGGAAAGAAAATTGGTGCGACGCAAGATGATGGGCTGCGTGGCGAACTACGCAAAGCTGTAGCAAATGTTGAAAATTTACTAGCCAAGCATGAAAAAATGAACGCTAAAAACATTGGCATTAAAGAAGTTATAATTTCAATGTTATCATTAAGACGTGCGGAAAAAGATTTTATAATAAGATCCGATATTAAATATTTAAATAAGTTTAACAAAGAAATGGGAAAATTTATTAGCTTAACTAACAATAGTAATATTGCCAAATTAGATAAAGATAGAATAATTAACTTTGCCTCAATTTATAAAGCCGCATTTAGCAAATTGGTCAGTATAACTATTAAGATAAATACCAATTTTTTAAATTTAAGCAAAAAATATGCACAAGCTCTGCCGATTTTATCGTCGCTGGCAGAAATGGCCGATACTAAAAATAGTCTAGCCGTGGATAATATATCTAAAATACAATCACAAGTACAAATTTTTGGCGCAATGGCCATTATTACTATTTTCCTAATTGTGGTTGTTTCATCCATAATTGTCGGACGTAATATTACTGGCGCTGTTGTTTCACTTAATAATGACATGACCCGCATAAGTAGAGGCGAAAAAGATGTTGCTATTACAAGACGAATTGGCAGTGATGAAATTGCGGTTATGAGCAATACATTGACAATTTTTCAAAGAAACATGACCGAGTCCACAAGATTGCAGGAAGAAGCAAGCTTGATGCAGGAAAAAGAATTAGAACGTGGTCGAAAAATAGATGACTTAACTACTAATTTCAGCGCAAAAATTACTAATGTACTTGAAATAGTATCATCCGCATCAACGGAACTTGACGCATCATCACAAACCATGTCGGGCATTGCATCGGGTTCTAGTGAACGGGCAACCGCCGCCGCTGCGGCATCAAACGAGGCAACAACAAATGTGCAAACTGTTTCTGCTGCTTGTGAAGAGTTATCAGCATCAATTCAAGAAATAAGCCGCCAAGCGGTGCAGTCAAATGAATTGGCACAGCTTGCATCTTCTGATGTTGAAAAAACAGAATCCGTAGTTAATGAGCTTTCTGAAAGTGCCAAACGCATCAGTGAAATAGTATCAATAATTTCTGATATTGCCGAACAAACTAATTTATTAGCATTGAACGCAACAATCGAAGCAGCACGTGCGGGCGATGCGGGCAAAGGTTTTGCCGTTGTTGCCAATGAAGTGAAAAGCCTTGCCACACAAACAGGTCGCGCAACCAATGAAATTGGCGAAACTATTAATTTTGTTTTGGAAAAAGTATCACAATCAGTCGATGCAATTCATAGCGTAACGGGTCGTATTAGCGAGATCACAGCCATGATTTCATCAATTGCCTCATCGGTTGATGAACAAAATGCTGCCACATCAGAAATATCGCGTAATGTGGAAGAGGCCGCGAAAGGAACATCGGAAGTCAATCGTAATGTTAGTGATGTTAGTTCCATGGCCGAAGAAGCAGGCATGGCATCTAGTGAAGTGCAATCCGCCGCAGCGGAGCTTGCAACACAATCAAATACAATGAAAATAGTTGTCGATAATTTCTTAACTGGTGTCAAGTCAGCCTAGGTTTATAATATAGATATTATAAAATATTTATGGCTCTTGAATGGACTTAATAAAGCGTGTAATTATTAAAATTCATTAGATGTTAGGATATAATAATATTTATTAATTATATCTAAATTTAAACCCATTCATTATCCGTAAGGTTTGCACTAAAAATGCGCGACGATAAAAAAAGATCACTATTACCACAGGGACTATCTGATATATTACCTGATGTGGCAATTCATGAGGCCACGGTTATTGATAAATTACTCGCCAATTTTTGCAGTTATGGCTATGATCGTGTGCAGCCACCATTAATTGAATTTGAAGAAAGTTTATTTAATGGCACTGGTGCGGCAATGGCAGCACATACATTTAGATTAATGGACCCTATTAGCCAAAAAATGATGGGTCTGCGTGCCGATATGACGCCGCAAATAGCCCGAATAGCCGCAACAAGATTGCAAAGCACATCACGACCATTACGGCTTAGCTATGCAGGGCAAGTATTACGAGTAAAAGGCAGTCAGCTTCGCCCTGAACGACAATTTACCCAAGTCGGTGCAGAGCTTATCGGATCATCTTATGTTGAGGCTGATAGTGAAATAATATCAATGGCAGTTATTGCCTTGCAAAATTTACAAATTAAAAATATTTCCGTTGATATCAGTTTGCCTACGATTGTTCCGTCAATAATTGATGCATTGAACTTGAATGATCAACAGTCTGTTATTATTCGTCAAGCATTAGATCAAAAAGATACCAGCGCAATTGCCAAGATGGGTGGTGATATTGCCAAACAATTTGGCGCATTATTAAAAGCAAGCGGACGGGCTGAAATTGCCATTGCGGCCTTTAAAAATATTTGCTTACCGATTAAGGCACAGCGAGAATATGATAGGTTTTTATCGGTCTTAGAAATTTTAAAAATTAAAATCCCCAATGTAATAATTACATTAGATATGGTAGAGCATCGCGGTTTTGAATATCAAACTGGCTTAAGCTTTACGTTATTTGCAGCTGGTGTTCGCGGTGAATTAGGCCGTGGCGGGCGATATAATCTTAACGAATCAAACGAAGCGGCGATCGGTGTATCTTTATATCTTGATTCCATATTACGCGCCGCACCAATAACAAAAAAACCAGATAAATTATTCATCCCCTTTAATGCGCCTATGGAATTTGCCATTGATAAACGTAAAGAAGGCTGGATAAACATTAATGGTTGAGAGAGTATAACAGATAGAAAAGATATAGAAAACCAAGCAAGAAGTCTTGGCTGTACACATATTTTAATTGAAAATAATATCAGCATTCTAAAATAAGGAAATAAAAAATATGAATAATGTGGTTGTAATTGGATCGCAATGGGGCGATGAAGGTAAAGGTAAGATTGTTGATTGGCTTTCACAAGAAGCAGATATTGTTGTACGGTTTCAAGGCGGGCATAATGCAGGTCATACCTTGGTTATTGATGGGGAAATATATAAGTTATCACTATTGCCATCTGGTATTGTGCGTGCTGGCAAAAAATCTATAATTGCAAATGGTGTTGTTGTTGACCCGTGGGCATTGCTTGACGAGATTGAACGATTAAGAAAACAAGGCGTTGAAATTAGCCCAGAAAATTTATTAATTGCTGAAAATGTTACACTTATTCTGCCAATTCACTCTGCCCTTGACGCGGCGAGAGAGCGCGCCCGTGGTGATCAAAAAATTGGCACTACTGGTCGTGGCATCGGCCCTGCATATGAAGATAAAGTTGCAAGAAGAGCAATTAGGCTTTGTGATTTATCCGACCCAGCCTTCCTTGAAGATAGAATAGATGAATTATTAATGCACCATAATGCATTATTAAAAGGCATGGGTGAAGGCCCAGTTGATCGGCAAGACCTAATCAACAGATTATTGGCAATTGCGCCTAAAATTTTACCATATTCAGGGGTTGTTTGGCCAATTTTAGAAAATGCCCGCAAAGAAGGTAAAATGGTGCTGTTTGAAGGCGCACAAGGTGTTATGCTTGATATTGATCATGGCACATATCCATTTGTTACATCATCTAATACATGCGCGGGGCAATCGGCGACAGGTTCTGGTGTTGGCCCTAAGTCAGCTCAATATGTACTTGGCATAACCAAGGCATATACTACTAGAGTTGGCAGCGGCCCTTTTCCAACAGAATTAAAAGATGAAATAGGCCAAGGCTTGGGAAACCGCGGCCATGAATTTGGCACAGTTACTGGCAGGAAACGTCGCTGTGGTTGGTTTGATGCAACCATGGTGCATCAAGCATGTAAGATTTCTGGTATGGATGGTATTGCCTTGACAAAGATTGATGTTCTCGATGGTTTATCAGAAATTAAAATTTGTATCGGTTATGAATTTGACGGCAAAAAATATGATTATTTACCCGCAGCAACCATATTACAAGCCAAGGTAAAGCCAATATATGAGACAATGCCAGGATGGAGCGAGAAAACCTATGGCTTGCGTAACTGGGGTGATTTACCCGATGCAGCAATTAAATATATCCATCGCATTGAGGAATTAATTGAAACAAAAATTGCAATAGTTTCAACTAGCCCCGAACGTGAAGATACGATTATGAAATATGATCCACTTAAGGAAAATAATATAAGTAACTAATTTTATCAAAGATTAGCGTGTCATAGAATATAAATGTTCGATTTTTAAAAATATGTTACTATAGCGGATAAGTTTTATATGTAACCTATATTTGGCGTAATAATGGCATTAAAAAAAATTAAAGGCAAAGTGAATAAAACAGATAACGGGCCAATAGTTAGTCTGCGTAAAAAATATACGATAAATTCACAGCAACCCTTGCCTGATTATGATTCAGGAATATCACTAGCATTTCAGGCTAGCGATATAACTGCGATATCAAATAAAGTTATTGCATATATATGTGATGCAAAAATACCAGCGCGCATTAATATTATAAAAATTTTATCCACAACAACCCATCATTGCTTGGTGCGTGCTATTGATTGGGATGTGGTTTTTTGGCCGCCAAAAAATCGCCGATGCCTTGTTATTATATGCCAACAGCCACTAGGTAATAAGCTATTTAAAAATAATACCATAACATCAATGAAAGAAGACAAGATAATAACGTCTTTTTTAATACCAACAATGCAGGCATTGCGTGAATTACATAACAATAACATATGCCATGGCAATATCCATATTGGTAATTTATATATAACCGATAACAATAAAATAATGCTTGGTGAATGTTATACAACACCCGCATTTATGAATTTGCCAATGGCATATAATACATCAACTAATAGCCTTTGTTTGACCGCAGGCCGAGGCAATGGCAAAATAAGCGACGATATGTATGCCGTTGGTATCTGTGTATTGGCATTAATTGTTGGCGAAGACCCAACGAATGAATATAAAAGCGATCGCCAAATCCAGCAAAATAAATTAAAATATGGCTCATATGGAACATTAGCACAACATTATCGCATATCAAATTCATTAATGGCACCATTACGGGGCTTATTAAACGATGATCCAAATGAAAGATGGGGTATCGAAGATATTTTTACTTGGATTAATGGTAAAAGATTATCACCCAAGCAGCAAGTAATGCCGCCAAAAGCCTCGCAACCATTCCATTTTTCTGGTGGTGAATATGGAACGGCGCGTGAATTAGCATATGCAATGGCAGAAAAATGGAATGATGTATTTGAAGTAATTCAAAATGGCAGCGTCGACAATTGGTTGCGACGAAGTCTTCAAGATGAACGAGTAACTAATGCGGTGAATAAGGCAAAGGATATCCCCCACCCCACGACATTAGATGAAAAAGATAAATTAATAGCAAGATTATTAATGTCCTTATCATCTGAGCGCCCCGTCCAATTAAGAAACTTATCAGGGAGCATAGAAGGAATCGGACAATTAATTGGTATAATGCAAAAAGATATTAATATAAGATTATTGTTTTCTCAATTACTAACATCGGGGCTATTAGCATTTTATTTAGAATTAAAACCTAATGTTAGCATTAATGGTGCAAATATTTTTACCCAAATTGACAAAGTAAAAAATATATTGTTACAAAAAGGTTATGGCGGGGGAATAGAACGTATCGCATATTTATTAAACCCATGGCTTCCTTGTGTATCACCAATATTTGAACGTGATTATGTGCCTAATATTGATTATCTATTACCAGCCCTAAACCGTTATGCACGTTTAAAAGGTAAGGATATTACGACAATTATTGATAAGGATATAATTGCATATATTTTAGTGCATTTCAAACAACAACTAAAAGATGAAATTAACGAAATTAATAGCAATGGTAAAGTTCATTTAAAAATCTTAGCCGAAATAAAAATCTTAGCAAGGTTGCAAGAAAGCCTGAGCAACAAACGCCCTATGTTGGATTTATGCAATGCGGCAGCAATTATATTAGAACCAGCAATTGAAAGTTTCAATTCAATAAAAATTAGAAAACATGTAACAACGAAAATTAAAACCGCAGTGTCAACTGGAAGAATATTAGATGTGCTTTTGGCTGTTAATATTGATGAAAATGCTAAAAATGATGATTATGGTTTTAAACTTGCGTGTAATGAATATATGGGTTCGGTTGACGGTTTAATAAAATTAGATGAAGATATTAAAGATAAAAATAACATAGCAACCGAATTAACTGGTCAAATATCAAGTTCGCTATCTGGATTATTAGCAATAATGCTTGCATTTGGCTATGCCATATATAATGTATTTTAATATATAAATTTGGGTCGATGAATGGCAAAAAACAATAGAAATTTAAAAATAGAAAAAACTATTAAAACGGTTAGGCCATTATATAAAACATTGATTATTTGGATTATTATTCCGCTATTTGCCATAATGTTCTTAGAGACAATAATTTTATTTGCCGCTGGTATGATCCCAACATTTATTGCCTATATAATTGATCCTTCAGTGAAAAAACAAATAACAAAAACAGTATGCTATTCTAATTTAGCAGGATGTTTTATTGTCGCCATTAATATGTGGACATACAATAATACCCTCGATCAAGCTCTCTATTTAATGTCTGATGCGGGTAATTGGTTGATTATGTTTGGTTCTGCAAGCCTCGGCTGGTTATTATATTTTATTATACGCCCTATGGTTGTTTCATATCTTGCAATAAAATTTGAAGCCAAGAGAAAAAATATGGAAAATATTAAAAAAAATCTTATCGAAGAATGGGGCAACGCCGTAATACCAGAAACATTTGAACCAGCCCGCAAAGAAAATATGCAAATATCAGATAATAAAAATTAACGCCATAATACTACCTATAATATGATATCATATGTAATATTCATATAAGTTTAATATGATCTAATTTATCACAGCTGTAATTTTTCTTGTGGCGTTAAAGGCAAGCTAACCGTTACAGTGGTGCCAATATTTTTTATGCTTTCAATCTTCAACCTTCCACCATGTTGTTCCGCCTGTTTTTTTGCAATCGATAGCCCAAGCCCTGTTCCACCCACAGTTTTTGTATATTCGGTATCTTCTTGTTGAAATGGTAATAATATATTATCAATTTCATCATCACCTATGCCAATTCCTTGATCACTAACCGACAGATAGAAGAACTTATCATCGCGTTTTCCCTTGATTATAATTTCACCACCTTTGTCTGAAAATTTAATAGCATTGGCAATAAAATTAATTAAAATTTGCTTTAATGCAACCTCATCACCCCATATCACGCTATCTTTTGGCAACTGATATTTTAATATTACATTTTGTTGTTGTGACGAAATACGGAAAAAACTTTTAGTAGATTCTGCAATTTTTTTAAGATCAACCCAATCAGATTGTAATTCTTGTTTACCAGCCTCGATCTTTGAAAATTCTAAAATATTATTAATAACTGACAATAAATATATTCCTGAATTATTTATATCATTGGCATATTCTATATCATTGCTAGGTCGTATTCCTGATTTAATAATATAAGAAAACCAAATGATGGCATTAAGTGTTGTTCATAATTCATGGCTCATATTTGCTAAAAATACTGATTTAGATATATTAGCAGATTATGCCTTACGGGCAAGGTTTTCAGCTATTTCTTGTGATTTAAGCAATCTCTTTTCACGGTTCTTAATCTCAGCTTGAAAAAATCTAAGTACATTGGCCATTTCAGAAATTTCATCTTCTTTATTTTCTACAATTTCACGCCCCTTATGCCCAATTTCATACAACATAAGAGTTTTTATAGAATTAATTGGCTTAATAACCGCATAATGCAGATATATAATTATAACTATCCCCATAACGATAGTTATTGTTACAAGTATAAGCATCTGTGTTGTTTTCTTATCTACCAAATTTTCAAATTTACGATTATTATCAGATGTCTCATTTAATATATGTTGATATAAAACAGCCATAGATTCAACTAACCTCATAACATTCCGTCGATTTAATTGTAATATAGATGCCTGTTTGCGTTTTAACTCTAAAGATATCTCGCGATGTTTTATTATTGGAAAACCTCCAGAAACTAAATTAGTTATTAATGTTTTTATCCCAGTTGCTATTTTTTTATGCTCATATGTAAATTGCTCATATAAAGCTTTATTTATATATTTTAATCTTAATGATTCTTCTTTAATTTTTTCTAACCGCAATCGGTTATTCTCAACTGGCAACGATAAAAATAATCCAACAAGTTTTTGAACATTAACTACCCATTTTATAAATAAACTTTCTTCGATATCATGGGCAAATGAAATGCCCTGGTTTATTGATGCTTTATGTCGATCGCCTGTAATATTTGATTGAATAATAGAATAAGTTTTATTATTCAATCTATGTGCCATTCTTAAAGAATCAATGAATAATTTATCGGCAATAATACGTTGTTTAACTGTATTATTTAAATCTATTAATGTTATATTAAACTGTTTTAAATTTCCACTTGCCGCCTTAATAAGTAAAATCAGATCATCCGAAGACCCATCTTCATTCATTTTTTGTACTGTTAATAAGATGTTAGATAAGCTTTTAATTTTATCAAGCATGCGACCATTGATTGTTATCCGGCTAAATTGTTTTGTTGTAGCAACTAAACTTGGTGCATCGCTGGCTAAGGCATTGGCCTCTTGCTCTAATTTTGCAGCCGCAATCAATATGGGTAATTTAATTTTAGCAATTTTATCATAACCATCACGAAATTCGCCAAAAGCATATAAACTTACAATGCTTGCAACAACCATAAGCGTGATTAATGATGCAATACCAATAGTAAAATTTACCGAAATACTATTTCGTCTCATTATCAAATATATACCTTATCTAAAGGGCGGAGAATAAAGCAAGCCGCCATCTTTCCATAATCTATTTAAGCCGCGTTCTATTTTCATATCGGTGCCAATGCCAATATTGCGTTCAAAAATTTCACCATAATTACCAATTTCTTTTATAACTTTATATGCCCAATCATTCGACAAACCCATAGATTCACCCATATTTCCATCAACCCCAAGCAAGCGCATTATTTTTGGGTTTTTACTATCTAACATCTGATCAATATTCTTTGATGTTATCCCCAATTCTTCAGCAGCGATAAGCACGAATAAACTCCATCTAACAATATTAAACCATTCCATATCATCATCGCTAACCGCTGGACCCAATGGTTCTTTTGAAATAATATCAGGAAATAAAATAAGATTGGCATTTGTTGTTTGCTGATAAGATGCCAAGGCCAATGTATCATCAGTCATAATGTCGCATTTATGGGCAAAAAAACTGCTTTCTCTTTCTTCAACTGATTTAAAAACCTTCATAGTTAAATTTGGATGAGTCGTTTTTATTAATTCTTGTAAATTAAGTAATGTTGTTGTGCCAGCACCAACGCATATGCTGGCCTTATCCAATTCATCAAGATTTTTAACATTCAGGCTTTGATGTGCTAAAAAACCCTGCCCATCATAAAAGAATGTCCCAGTAAATTTAATACCAAGCTCCGTATCGCGGCGATTAGTCCATGTGGTATTGGCAACTAGAACATCAATTTCATCAGACACCAAAGCATCAAATCGATGGACGGTATCGATTAAATTCCATTCCACTGCCTTAGAACTTCCAGTTACCGCAATGGCATAGACACGGCAAAAATCGGCAAAAAACCCTGTCCAATTACCCATATCATCTAAATATGTAAGCCCTTTTGAAGGCTGTGTGAAGGCGCATGACATAACATTTTTTTCTTTAATTCGATCCAAAATGATGCCTGCTTTAGCATTAGAAACAAATAAAAATATTATAATCATGATATATGTAATATGCTGTGATTTTTTAATCATTAATCCCCCCTAATAATTATTTATTCATTAATTAAATAAGCTATAAAATTTTTTACTGCAAATGTGTTCCATTCTAATGGCCCCGTATAATATCCAACAATAAACCCTTTTTTATCGATAAAAAAACTTGTTGGTAACCCCTGTATATTAAGCTTTCGCCCTAATTTTAAATTTTTATCTATATATATCGATAAATTATAAAGGTTTAATTTATCACGTAATAATGGCTTTGCTTTTGCCATGCCTTTAATATCTTGATTAACAGCAACAACTTGGAATTTCTTACCTTCCATCTCAGCTTGTAATTGGTCAAGCGATGGCATCTCACGAATACAAGGCGCGCACCAGCTAGCCCAGAAATTTACCAAAATTACATCATCTTTAAATTTATTTAAACTTATTTGTACGCCTTTCTCATCAAGAAAAGATACTTCTGGTGCTTTAATTCTTTCTTTTAATATGATAAAATTCGCCATATTATCTTCGGTCGGTGGGTAGTTTTCTGCAAATACAGGGTGGTAAAAGCTGTTTAACGCCACTACAATAATAGATATAAGATAGAAATATTTCTTCATAGTTTTTTCAGACCAAACAGTGATGATACATTAATAAATTATATTATAACAAAATTCGGGTATTAAGCAATGAGTGCAAATAAAATGTGGGGCGGGCGTTTCGCCGCAGGTCCTGCCGCGATTATGGAACAGATAAATTCATCAATTGGCTTTGATCAAAGGTTATTCGCCCAAGATATTCATGGTTCAAAAATTCACGCCAATATGTTGATGAAACAAGATATAATCAGCGACAAAGATAGTGAGGCAATAATTAACGGTTTAGACAAAGTGTTGGAAGAAATAAAATCAGGCGATTTTGAATTTAAATCATCATTAGAAGATATCCATATGAATGTGGAGGCCAGACTTAAAGAAATCATCGGTGATAATGCTGGCAGATTGCATACGGCACGAAGCCGTAACGATCAAGTCGCATTGGATTTAAAATTATGGCTACGTGATGCCATCGATGGTTTAGAATTACAATTCATTGAGTTACATAGCGCATTAATTGACCAAGCAGAAAGATATGCAGATATAGTTATGCCCGGCTTCACCCATTTACAATCAGCGCAACCAATAACCTTTGGTCATCATTTATTAGCCTATGTAGAAATGATTGGTCGTGATCGCAGCCGATTGGCCGATTGCCGTAAACGGCTTAATGAATGCCCATTGGGTGCGGCGGCATTGGCGGGAACATCATTTAATATCGATCGCCATATGACAGCAAAGGATTTAGATTTTGACCGCCCGACCGCAAATTCAATGGATAGCGTCGCAGCAAGGGATTTCGCATTAGAGTTTTTAAGCGTTGCCGCCATTTCTTCAGTTCATTTATCAAGGTTAGCCGAGGAAATAGTCATATGGGCATCGCAGCAATTTAATTTTATAAATTTAACTGATGCTTTCACAACTGGTTCATCAATAATGCCACAAAAGAAAAACCCCGATGCCGCCGAATTGGTGCGGGCAAAGCCCGGTCGTATCATTGGTGCGTTAACTGGCTTGCTTATCGTCATGAAGGGGCTGCCCATGACATATGGCAAAGACATGCAAGAAGATAAAGAACCCGTATTTGACGCTGCCGATAATTTATCATTGGCAATTGCCGCAATGGCAGGCATGGTACGCGACCTTACACCCAATGAGAAATCCATGCGCGATGCCTTAAAAGGCGGGTTTCCAACCGCAACTGACTTGGCAGATTGGTGCGTGAGAACATTAAATATGCCATTTCGTGATGCCCATCATATCACTGGTTCATTGGTGGCATTAGCCGAAGACAAAGGTTGCGGTTTAGAGGAGTTATCCCTAACAGATATGCAAAATATTGAACCAAAAATAAATAATGATATATTTTCAATATTAAGCGTTGATGCCTCTGTCGCCAGCAGGACAAGCTTTGGCGGTACCGCGCCAGATAATGTTAAAAAAGCGGCTATAAAAGCAAGAAAGAGATTTTTATGAGAAAATTTATTTTAATTGTTATCGCAATATTTATGCTATCGATGCCGTTATATGCTTGTGGCAAAAAATCTGCACCAAACGCGCCTGATGGCAATAACATTCCAAATATATACCCCACGCCAGAATAATTATCATAGCAAAGATTATTAAATGAACCATTTTGATTATATTAATCATACTCTGCATGTTGAAGATGTAGCCATTGAAAAAATTGCCGCAGAAATAGGTACCCCTTTTTATATATATTCAACCAAAACATTATTGCGTCATTATCAGGTTTTTTCTGATGCTATGAAAAAAAATGGCCTTGATGCGCTTATATGTTATGCGGTTAAGGCCAACCCTAATTTATCCGTTATAAAAACATTGGCCAATGTTGGCTGCGGTGCTGATGTGGTATCAGAAGGTGAATTGCGTAAAGCCTTGGCGGCTGGTGTCCCTGCAAATAAAATAGTTTTCTCTGGAGTTGGTAAAAGCCATGATGAGATTAAATATGCCATTGAAAAAAATATCCACGAAATCAATGTGGAAAGTTATGGTGAATTAGAAGTTATTTCACAAATTGCCGTTAATATGAATAAGCAAGTTGAAATTGCCATAAGGCTTAACCCCGATGTGGATGCGGGTACGCATGAAAAAATTTCTACAGGCAAAAAAGAAAATAAATTTGGTATTGATATGGAAATGGCAGGGCAAATATATGCCAAAGCAGCAAATTTACCCGGAATAAAACCCGTATCAGTGGCGGTACATATCGGTTCACAATTAACATCCTTAGAACCATGCCGCAAAGCATTTAGCAAATTAGCCGAAACCATCACAGCACTTCAGGGCCAAGGCATAAAGCTTAAACGGTTGGATCTTGGTGGCGGGATTGGCATTCCATATGATAAAAATGATACTATACCTCCAAGCCCCGATGAATATGCCAAAGTTATAAAAGAAACCGTTGGTCATTTAAATTTACCAATAATGTTAGAGCCAGGAAGAATGATTGTTGGCAATGCAGGCATGATGATAACCAAGGTTATTGTACAGAAAAATGGGTTGGATCGAAAATTTATTATTTTAGACGCGGCAATGAATGATTTAATCAGGCCAACATTATATAATGGTCATCATGAAATAATCCCCATAAAACAAACAAATGCCGACACGCAATATATTACAGCCGATATTGTAGGGCCAATTTGTGAAAGCGGCGATATCTTTGCCAAGGGACGTAAAATTCCTATTTTAAATATTGGCGATATCGTTGCATTTGGTTCGGCGGGTGCATATGGGGCAAGCATGTCTTCCACATATAATTCGCGACGATTAATCCCAGAAATATTAGTCGATGGTAATAAATTTGCCATCATTCGCAAAAGACAGACTTATGAAGAATTATTAGCCTTAGATAAAATTGCAGCTTGGTTGCAATAATAATTTGCAAGTAATAGTCTAATTAATTGATTAATTCTTCTTCACTATCTGCATCAATATCACTATCTTCAGCCTCCGCATTACTTATGAAAGTAATCGATAAATCTGTGCCGCCGCGTGGTGGATTTTCAACCTTTGTTTCATAACTAATCGCATCACCCGGCAATACCATTTTTTCATCGGCCTTAAAAACCCATGATATTAAAATTGTGCTTTTTGCATCCTTAAGAACCCCTTGTAATAGTGGCAATGCCAAGATTTCATCAGTAATATTAACAATTTTACCAGAAATAACCCATATGATTTTATCACCATTGACCGTACGGCTGGCGGTTGCCTTTGGTAATTCTAAGCCATAGCCTAAGACATCAACGCCCAAGCCTATTTTTTCAAAAAATTTATGGGCAGGTGGATAAATGCTAACAATATCCTTACGGAAGAAAAACACACTGGTTACCGTTGCAAAGATAAGAAGCAATAAAAACAGCCATGCTTTTGCCGATGATTTTGGCTTTACGGCGGCTGGTTGCCGTTTGACTAATTTAGGCGGTATGGGCGGCGGATCAGCAGGATTAGGCATAGCATTAAAGTTATTTGCTGTATCATTATTTGCTGTATCATTATTTGCTGTATCATTATTTGCTGTATCATTATTTGCTGTATCATATTGTGCCTCAGATAAACCCGCAGCATCATTACTTTCCTTTGCCACAGAATCTCCAATATTATTAAGAGCACCATTAGCAATCGCCTCCAAAATATTTTCTGTATTATTATTCTCAATCGTAGGAGTTTTTTCAACTGCTACTGGTTCGGCGGGTGCTGGTGCTACTGGTGCGGCGGGCGCTGGTGCTACTGGTTCGGTGGGAGCTGGTGCTACTGGTGCGGCGGGTGCTGGTGCGGCGGGTGCTGGTGCGGTGGGTGCTGGTTCGGCGGCTACTGGTGCTACTGGTGCGGCGGCAGAGCTTTGATCATCATCCGCGGTTGCATGCCATTTATGTTGGCATTTAGCGCATTTCACCAATCGGCCTTGTTTGCCAATAGCAGTAGCCTTGACTTTAAATTTAGAATCGCAATTAGGGCAACTAAGAATGATCATAAATCAAATATACCTATTAAATAGTTTCTCACTGATAATGGCAATAAAATATAGTCTATTGCCAAATTAAATTCATAATTATAAAGTTATAGGGCCATGCGTGATAAATCGCAAGCAATGGATATTTTATCGCCTATTTGTAATTAAAATAATATTATGGCTTATATATTTTTCCATATCAAAAATCTTTTCAGATGTCAAAAATGCTGTTATCGATATATAATTGAATTTTTAAAGGTTAAATAGCATGATCCAGTTTGAAAATGTTGGTATGCGCTATGGTGTCGGGCCAGAGGTTCTACGCGATGTTACCTTTCATTTAAAACCAGCATCTTTTCATTTTTTAACTGGTGCTAGTGGTGCGGGTAAATCATCATTATTAAAATTAATGTATTTAGCAAATAAACCTAGCCGTGGGTTAATTTCTATTTTTAATAAGGATATTACCACATTATCAAAATCAGAAATGCCCGGTATAAGGCGACGCATCGGCGTAGTATTTCAAGATTTCCGCCTGTTGGATCACTTGACAACATTTGACAATGTTGCGTTACCATTACGCGTCAATGGCACCGCAGAAAAATTAATAAAAAAACATGTGATTGAATTATTAAATTGGGTTGGTTTAGCCGATCATATAGATGTCCGTCCCGCCACATTATCTGGTGGGCAAAAACAACGGGTGGCGATTGCGCGTGCAATTATTAGCCGACCTAGTCTGTTACTCGCCGATGAACCAACCGGCAATGTTGATGATAAAATTGCCGTTAGGCTGCTTTATTTATTCGAAGAATTAAACCGTATGGGAACATCTGTGTTAATTGCCACCCATAATGAAAATATAATCAGACGATTTCAACATCCAATATTGCAACTTATTGATGGTAAATTAATTAAAAAACCAGCCTATTCATCTTCACAATCAAATATGGTAAATCAATAATGAGTGCAGAAAAAGATATACCATTAGATATTGATGGTTCGACAAAAATATTGCCGTGGATAATCGCATTCATGGTTTATATTGCAAGCCTTGCCATGGCGGGTGGCATGATTTTATCAGACGTAGCACAGGTTTGGGGCCATGGATTAACTGGCAATCTTACAATACAATTACCAATCACACAGCTTGAAACAGAAAATGACATTAATAGGCGTATTAAAAAAGCGATTAAAGCATTAGAAAATATGCAAGGAATTGATACAATAGAAGTAATGTCGCAAGCTGAAATTAAAGATTTGCTCGAACCTTGGTTAGGGCAGAATATCGACCCGTCAAGCCTGCCAATTCCGCGCCTTATAACCGTAACTATGAAAAGTGGGGCTGTTGATTTAAATGAATTGCGGCGGCGACTTATTGCCGTTATCCCTGATATTATTATCGATGACCATCAATTATGGCGTGAACAGATGCTATCCTTGATGCAGGCACTGCAATCAGTTGCCATGACGATAGTTTTTATCGTCGCAGTCGCTGGTATAATAATTGTTATTTTTGCAACCAAAGGCGGGCTTGCCACCCACCGTGCTGTTATCGAGCTATTGCATTTAATCGGTGCATATGATCATTATATTGCCAAACAATTTCAACGTCATTCATCACGCAGTGCTTTTCGTGGTGCGATGTTTGGAGTATTTTTTGCCGCAGTTACAATAATTTCCTTGGCTTATATTGCAAATCAATTAACAAATAATACCCTTGATTTATTTGTCTTAAATATATGGCAATGGTTTGCATTGGCTGCAATCCCATTCATTACTGCATTGATTGCCATGCTTAGTGCAAGACGAACGGTTATTACAACGCTTAAACAGATGATATAATATTATGTTAGTGAAAAAAAATAGGTATAAAATAAAAAAAACAACTATTACTATCATCGGATTATTGGTTTTTATATGGCTCGGCGGTCTTTATATATTTAATCATAATATCCCACGAGAAAATAATCTTAAACATATAAAAACTGACGCTTTGGTGGTACTAACTGGTGGTAGTTTAAGGTTAGAAACTGGCCTTGAATTATTATCTAATGACATGGCAGAAAAACTATTCATATCTGGTGTCCATATGGGGGTTGATGTTAAAGAATTATTGCGGGTAGCAAGAATAAATCCCAGCCCATTGGATTGTTGCATAACCCTCGACTATAAAGCCGATGATACCATCGGCAATGCTGTCGAGACCGCCAAATGGATGAATGATAATGGTTATACCAGCCTGCGGCTGGTAACCGCGAATTATCATATGCCGCGCAGCCTGCTTGAATTTCACCATGCCATGCCAGATATATTAATTTATCCCCATTTTGTATCACCAAAACATGTAAAAATTGACGATTGGTATTTATGGCCCGGCACGGCAATGCTTATCATTGGTGAATATAATAAATTAATATTTGCACCTGTTCGTTGGTTATTTATGATGCTATGAATAATTATTTATTAATAAAATAGGTTTTTAAATGGCCATTTTTCGATCTATTATATTTTTATTGACCTTCTATCCTGTAGTTACCGTCCTTTGTTTAATATATATCCCGCTGGTCATTTTACCGCGTAAATATTTTGCCCCACTTGCGGTGGTTTGGGTCAAGATTGTCATGTGGGTTGCCCAAAAATCATCGGGCATTACATATGAATTACGTGGTGAAGAATACCGACCAATAACCGCCGTTATTTATGCCTGTAAACATCAATCTGCATGGGAAACATTGATGTTTAACCTAATCGTTAATGATTGCGCCTATGTGATGAAAAAAGAATTATTGCGCTTGCCATTATTTGGTTGGTATTTAACCAAAATGGGTAATATATCTGTCGATCGTGCGGCGGGATCAAAGGCATTACGTTATATGATCGAACAGGCACAGGCAGTTTTAAGCGACAGTCGCAATATTGTTATTTTTCCCCAAGGAACAAGAACCGAAACTGGTGATATGGATAGCCCGTATTTACCCGGTGTGGCGGGGCTTTATGCCAAGGCCAATGTGGCGGTCGTTCCCGTTGCATTGAATTCTGGCATATTTTGGCCAAAAGGTAAATTTATCAAATATTCTGGTGTTATAACGGTGGAGTTTTTAAAACCAATCCCCGCTGGATTGCATCGTAAAGAATTCATTACAAGACTTAAAGCCGCCATCGAACCCGCGACAAAATTATTAGAAGCAGAAGCTACTAAAAAATTCTTCGAATAATTGAAAGTTAATAAATATATGTTGTCGATTTATAATTTTTTAAAAATAACATTCATTGAATCAACCAAGCTTTATTGGGATTTATTAAAAATAATGCTACCCGTAATGCTTATCGTTCGTATCGGCACTGAATTTGGTTTGGTTGCACAAATAGGTAAAATATTTGCCCCATTACTGGGCTTGATCGGCTTGCCTGCGGAAATGGGGCTTGTCTGGGCCGCCAGCGCCATTCTTGGTGTTTATGGCGCGGCAATAATGTTATTTGGCATGTTGCCTGATTTTCCATTGAGTGTTGCCCAAATAACCATAATATGCTCAATCATATTAATGTGCCATAGCCTGCCGATCGAACAACGCATCGTACAAAAAGCAGGGGTCAGCTTTACCTTAAGTACAATATTTCGCTTAGGCGCAACATTTTTATACGCATGGATTTTATATAAAATTTATGATGGCTTTGAAATATTACAAGAAATTGCCGTAATTGCTTGGTTACCAGAAGCAAGTGATGATAGCTGGTTATCATGGTTACAAGAATCGGCAATAACCTTATTTTGGATTTTTTGGATAATTCTGGCTTTGCTATTACTTCTACGGCTAATGGATATATTGAAAATCACCAAAATGCTTACCCGCATAATTTCACCTGCATTGCGCCTGATGGGTATTGGCGAGAATTCCGCACCATTGGCAATGGTCGGTGTGTTATTGGGTTTAACATATGGCGGCGGGTTAATAATTAAACAAGCAAGGGCAGGGCATTTAAAATCACGCTCTGTTTTTCTAACTATGGCCTTTATGATTTTATCGCATAGCATGATCGAAGATACATTATTTATCTATGCTATTGGCGGCGATCTATCGGGCATATTAATTGGACGAATAATTTTTACATTCGTTATAATGATTATTTTAGTGTTTATAATATGGCGAATACCTGACCCATTTTTTTATAAATGGTTATATAAAAAACCGCATTAAAAACTTATTAATCTGCTTTAACTTAATTCTCTAAGGCTTTGTTTTTCAAGGCTTGATTTGACGAATCATTATTTGATGAAATCTTATTTAATGAAGCTTTATCCAGCATGCGTTGTTTATAACGCGGGACACGCTCGCTTTCCGATTTTAACTGCCCACATGCCGCCAGAATATCCTGCCCACGCGGTCGCCTGATCGGGCTGGAATAACCCGCATCCCAAATAATATCGGCAAATTGTTTTATTTTATCCGCATCGCTTCTTTTATATGGGCTGCCCGGCCATGGATTAAATGGGATAAGATTAACCTTTGACGGTATACCTGATATGATTTTAACTAATGATTTAGCATCATCGATGCTATCGTTAATATCTTTTAACATTACATATTCCCATGTAACACGGTTGGCATTGCTAAGCCCGGGATAATTCTGCACCGCATCAATTAACTGCGCCAATGGATATTTTTTATTTATCGGCATAATTTCATCACGCAGCGCATCATTGGTTGCATGCAATGATATTGCCAACAACACCCCTGTTTCTGCGCCTATACGGTTAATCTCTGGTACAACGCCCGATGTGCTAAGGGTTACTCTGCGCTTTGATATGGCGATTGCATGACCATCGATAATTATACTTATCGCCTTTATTACATTATCCACATTATATAATGGTTCGCCCAGGCCCATAAAAACAATATTTGTAATACGCCGAGTGGCATTATCGCTTGGCCATTCATCCATGGTATCGCGCGCCAACATAATTTGTGCAACAATTTCACCCGCATCAAGATTGCGAACCAGCCTTTGCTTGCCCGTATGACAAAAACGACAAGTCAAAGTACAGCCAACTTGTGATGAAATACATAATGTACCACGGGCATTATCGGGGATAAAAACCACTTCGGCCTCGTTACCATCCGCGAATTTTAACAGCCATTTTTCCGTACCGTCTTTTGATATTAAATATTTTGATATTTCTGGACGGGTCAGGCGATATTTAAGTTCAAGCTTGGCGCGTAGATCTTTTGACATATTGCTCATATCATCAAAAGATATCGCACCTTTATTATATATCCATGAATATAGTTGTTTAGCACGAAATTTTGCCTCGCCCATCTCAGCAAAAATTGCAATAAAATCATCAAGACTCATGCCTAGTAGGTTTAATTTATCATTTATTTGCAATTTTTTGACCCAAACTCATTTGATCTAAATTTATTTAACTCGTGTCGCTTTACATGTTTTATTAATGGCATTATTGGCTTTGCTAAACCCGCTTAGGCTATAATTATCAGTGGTTTTTGTACCCTTGATCGATATACCAGATATTACCATATTATTGCCTGCACGCATAGCCTTGATAATTTTTCTATCGTCTTTTGAACGGCCAAATGCCGACTGCCCTTTAATAAATAGCTTAAATTTCTTCGCACCAATCTTTATTGTAACATCGTTACCCGTCTTTAATGGATAACCCATATCAATGCTTATTTCATGGAAGCGTTTTAATTTTTTCCTATGGGTAACATAAATATAAATATCACCACGGTTTTTGCCACTCTCCGCATGTTTTTGCGGCCTTGACCACATATTACAAACCAAGCCACCATTTTCATTATATGAATGCGACTGCCAGTCTTTAAATTTTCCTAAATCCTTATCATTTTCAGCCCAAACATTTGTTGATAAATAAAAAGCCGCAAAAACTAATATTGATATGAATAGGAATGTAAACTGTGAAAATATTTTAAATAATAACTGCATAAGACCCTCTATAAGCCGTTCTAATAATAACATAGATATAATTAATTTTAATAATTATTATGCCATTGGTAAAGGGGGTTTATAACATAATTAAGGCATATATTTAATTTTTAAAAAATTTATTTTTTATTTTTGGTTCTGATTAGCTGTTCGCCATGAATATGCGGCGTTAATTCAACTATCGGTCCACCAGCGCGCACGGGTCGTTCGGCCCATCTACCACGGCTTAATTGCCTATCATATAGAATAATTGCCCCTGCAATACCCACATTAATGCAAAAACTAGTCGGAATTTTAATAAGAAAATCACATTTATTTTGCATCTCGACCGATAAGTTACCGCGTTCAGGCCCAAGAATATATGCGGCACGTTCGGGATGGCGAAAACTCGGCAACATGGTGGCGTCATCTGTTAATTCAACCCCGACAAGCTTAATATCCTTGGGCATTTTCATATCAGATATTGTATCATATTGATATAATGGCAAATGTTTCGCCGTATCGGATGTATCAGTTTGATAGACTTGTTTAATATTAATTTTAGGCGCGATGGCAAAAACAAAGCTTGCACCAAAGGCATGGGCTGATCTAAACAAGCTACCAACATTTCTTGGTTTTGAAATACCCTCAACCCCCAAGGCAAAATATCCACGCATTTAATTATCTTTCTTAAAGACTTAATATAATGGTTTGGAAAATTGCATATTAATGGGGTGAAATGCAAGTTCGACTAAGATAATAATATAATTAATATTTATATAATTAGAATATTTAAAAAGGCATTTAATTATGGCAAAGCATGATAACGATAAAAAAAATCAATCTGCAAACCCAATAATGGTTAATGTAACGCGCGGCGGGATTGTTGAAAGCCGCCATCGTGGCAGCATCGCCATTGTCGATAATAAAGGCAATGTAAAGGCCGCATGGGGCGATATTAAACGCAATATATTCCCACGTTCAGCCAATAAAGCATTACAGGCCTTGGCGATGGTTGAAAGCGGTGCGATTGATAAATTTGGTTTTAGCGATGCGGAAATTGCCTTTGCCTGTTCCTCTCATGGCGGCGAAGATATACATATTTTGGCAGCAAAATCCATGTTGGATAAATTAAACCTTGATACGGACGCACTTGAATGCGGTATCCATTGGCCATTTAACAAAGATAGCCAACGCCAATTGGCATCTAATAATAAAAAACCATGCCAATTGCATAATAATTGTTCGGGTAAACATTCCGCCATGTTGGCGGCAAGCCTGATGATGAATATTAAAATTAAGGGTTATAGCCAGCAAACCCACCCCCTTCAGCAGAGAATTCTTGGCATAATCGAAGATATTTGTGGCGTTGATATGTCAAATTCGGCAGTGGGTATCGATGGCTGCTCCATCCCAACATTTGCCTTACCATTAGAAAATTTGGCTTATGGATTTGCCCGTTTCATTGCCCCCGATGATTTATCAGATAAACGCGCCAAGGCATGTAAAATAATTGCCAAGGCGGTATTTTCCCATCCTGAAATGGTGGCGGGTAGCAAGCGATATTGCAGTGATATGATGCGTATCATGGGATCACGAGTATTTTTAAAAACTGGTGCTGAAGGGGTTTATATTGCTGGATTGCCAGAATATGGCCTTGGGATCGCGGTAAAATGTGATGATGGCACAACAAGGGGCGCAGAAATGATGATGAGCGCTGCCCTAAAATATACTGGCATTTTTAACAAACAAAATATGCAAAGAATAACAGATTTTATTGATATTCCGCTTAAGAATCATGCTGGAACTATTGTCGGCAATATTCACCCAAGCGATGATTTTATAAATTTAAAAAATTAAAAAATAATTAGTGTTTTTATTACTATTTTACCATTAAAATTTATATTAATTAACGCTCATATACAATTAAGTGGGTTTTTTATCAATAGATACTTGCAAGCATGGCTATGTCTAACTATATACCCGTCAAGAAGACAATTTATATTTTGTTGTTTTTAAAAAATTATCCGTAAGGATTTAATTTTAAATTATACAAATATATTAACATTATTTTATAAATTTTGATGAATAGTGCTGAAATTTTGGGCTAATCAAGATTTACTTAATCAGGTGAGGTTTTAATTATGAGTAAAGTTATTGGTATTGATCTGGGCACAACAAATTCTTGTATCGCAATCATGGACGGTGGCGATGCACGGGTCGTAGAAAATTCTGAAGGCCAGCGTACGACGCCTTCAATGGTGGCATTTACCGAAGATGGCGAACGTCTTGTTGGGCATTCGGCAAAACGTCAAGCTGTTACAAATCCAGAAAATACTTTATTTGCGACAAAACGCTTAATCGGTCGTCAATTTACCGATAAAGAAGTCAAAAAAGATCGTGCCATGGCACCGTTTAAAATTATTAAAGCCGATGGCGGCGATGCGTGGGTTGAGGCAAAAGGCGAAAAATATGCGCCATCACAAATTGCCGCAATGATCTTGCAAAAAATGAAGGAGACGGCCGAAGCCTTCACTGGTGAAACTGTTACAAAAGCAGTAATCACCGTGCCGGCTTATTTCAATGATAGCCAACGCCAAGCAACAAAAGATGCGGGCAAGATTGCTGGTCTTGAAGTATTGCGGATAATCAACGAACCAACTGCGGCGGCTTTGGCCTATGGCTTGGAAAGAAAAGGCAGCGGCAATATCGTTGTTTATGATCTTGGTGGCGGTACATTTGATGTGTCGATACTTGAAATTGGCGATGGTGTGTTCGAGGTTAAATCAACCAATGGCGACACATTCCTTGGTGGTGAAGATTTTGACCAAGCAATAATTGACTATTTAGCCGATGAATTTAAAAAAGAAAATGGCATCGATTTACGTACTGATCGTTTAGCCTTACAACGCCTAAAAGAAGCAGGCGAAAAAGCAAAATGTGAATTATCATCAGCGACACAAACCGATGTTAACTTGCCATTCATCACCGCCGATCAATCGGGCCCAAAACATTTAAATGTTAAAATCACGCGGGCAAAATTAGAGGCATTAGTTGGCGATTTAATTAAACGCACCGAAGGCCCATGTAAAAAAGCCTTGAAAGATGCGGGCCTTAAAGCATCAGATATTGACGAAGTTATCTTGGTTGGCGGCATGACACGTATGCCTAAAGTCTTTGAAACTGTTGCGAAAATATTTGGTCGTGAACCACATCGTGGTGTTAACCCTGATGAAGTTGTTGCGGTTGGCGCAGCCATTCAAGGTGGCGTATTACAAGGCGATGTCAAGGATGTATTATTGCTTGATGTTACCCCATTGTCGCTTGGCATTGAAACATTAGGCGGCGTTTTCACAAGATTAATCGAACGAAACACAACTATTCCTACTAAGAAAAGCCAAACATTCTCAACTGCCGAAGATAATCAAGCAGCAGTAACGATTAGGGTTTTCCAAGGCGAGCGGGAAATGGCGGCTGATAATAAAATTCTTGGTCAATTTGACCTTGTGGGTATTCCACCCGCACCACGCGGCGTGCCACAAGTCGAAGTAACATTTGATATTGATGCCAATGGTATCGTTCATGTGTCGGCAAAAGATAAAGGCACGGGCAAAGAACAACAAATTAAGATTCAGGCATCAGGCGGTCTTAATGACGATGATATTGACCAAATGGTAAAAGATGCCGAAGCCAATGCGGAGGGCGATAAAAAACGCCGTGAAATAGTGGAAGCAAAAAATTCTGCCGATGGGCTTATCCATTCAACCGAAACATCGCTTAAAGATTATGGCGATAAAGTAAGTGCGGAAGATAAAACAACCATTGAAACAGATCTTACCGCATTAAAAGAAGCAATGGAAAAAGATGATGCTGATGAAATCAAGGAAAAATCTGATGCATTAACTCAATCTGCGATGAAACTTGGCGAGGCCATGTATAAATCGTCACAACAAGATGGTGGTGATGATGCAGGATTTAATGATAAAGCCGCTGATGATAAAGCCGCCGATGATAATGTTGTCGATGCAGAATTTGAAGAAGTTGACGAAGGCAATAAAGATAAGTCTTAAGGTTTCGTAAATTAAGGCCAGTTCAGATTAATTTCTGCACTGGCCTTTTATTCCAGAAAGCGAGGCTTAAGACATCATGTCAAAGCAAGATTATTATGAAACTTTAAATGTCGGCAAAAATGCCGATGCTGCCATCCTTAAATCTGCTTATCGTAAATTGGCGATGCAATATCATCCCGATAAAAACCCTGATGATGCAAAGGCAGAGGCGAAATTTAAAGAAATAAACGAAGCCTATGAAATATTAAAAGACGATAATAAACGTGCGGCCTATGATCAATATGGTCATCAAGCATTTGAAGGCGGCATGGGCGGAAGGCAAGGCGGCGGGCAAGGTTTTGGTGGCTTCACCGATATATTCGAAGAAATGTTTGGCGATTTTGGCGGCGGTGGTCGTGGACGCGGTGCGGCACAGGTTAATCGCGGTTCTGATCAACGCTATAATCTGGAAATAAGCCTTGAAGATGCTTTTAATGGTCGCAATATCGAAATAAGAATACCCGGCACCGCTGCATGTCAAAAATGTGGTGGCAGCGGCGGCGAAGATGGCGCGAAACCAGTAAGCTGCACCACATGCAATGGTCATGGCAAAGTTCGCCAACAACAGGGTTTTTTCACATTAGAACGGGTTTGCCCCACATGCCACGGTCAAGGCAGTAATATTGATAAACCATGTAACCCTTGTTCTGGTTCAGGCAGGGTTGCAAAAGAGCGTACATTATCAGTTAATATTCCCAAAGGGGTAGAAGAAGGCACAAGGATAAGGTTAACCGGTGAAGGTGAAGCAGGATTGCGCGGCGCCGATGCTGGCGATCTTTATATTTTCTTATCTCTATCGCCACATAGAATTTTTCAACGCGAAGATTCTAATATTTTTTGTGAAGTGCCAATCGTGATGGTCGATGCCACATTAGGCGCAGAAATAGAAGTACCAACAATCGATGGTGGGCGTGCCAAGGTTAAAATACCAAGCGGCACTCAAACTGGACAGCAATTTAGGCTACGCGGCAAGGGCATGAATATCATGCGCAGAAATTCACGTGGCGATATGTATATTCAAGTGAGCATTGAAACGCCGGTTAATTTAACCAAAAGGCAAAAAGAATTGCTTGGCGAATTTAGAAATGCGGGCGATAAGCATAAATCCCATAGCCCTAAAAGTGATGGTTTTTTCTCTAAGGTTAAAGAATTTTGGGAAGATTTAACCGAATAATATCCGACAACCATTTAAATGGCCCCAATATATAGTTAGAATTGGCACTTTCAATATTACCAATTTAGCCATATCAAAAGGGCATTTAAAGTTATCGGAGAAATTCATGCCAAGCACTCAAGCAAAATCAAGCTATCAACCAAGCGCAAAATCACAATTAAAACGCAGCCATCAACGCGGCAGTTATGATTATGACAGCGTTCATAAAATTTTAGATGCTGCACCAATTTGTCATGTGGGCTATAATATAGATTCTGAACCATATGTAACGCCAACCACCCATTGGCGCAAAGATGATTGGCTATATTGGCATGGCTCAAGTGCTAGCCGCATGTTAAAACAACAGGCAAAATCTATTCCTGTTTGCCTTACTGCAACCTTATTTGATGGATTTGTCATGGCGAGAAGCGCATTTCATCATAGCGCAAATTATCGCTGCGTCATGGCATTTGGCAATGCGGAAATGATCGATGACCAAGATGAAAAGCTTGCAGCATTAAAGGCGATGTTTGATAAATTTTGGCCCGAAAGATGGGCAGAAATGCGCCCCATTAACGCCAAAGAAATGAAGGCAACCATGGTGATTAAAATGCAAATAATCGAAGCATCGGCAAAGGTAAGAACCGGTCATCCCATTGATGATACCGAAGATTATAATGCTGATATTTGGGCAGGGATATTGCCATTTAATCATAATTATAGCAGCGCAATTGACGACCCACAATTAAAAGACGGCGTATTTCTACCAGATTATTTAATAAGATAATTCATAATATATAACATTAAAAACCAAAGGAATATTAAAAATCAGAACAACGCCCCGCCTTTTCCCAATCACCATATCTGGTTGGCTCTAACCCTTTTGGGCCACCAGTTTCTATTTCTATTTCACCAGCCGCTTGTGCTTTTTTACGCCATGTTTCACCTGCCATATCGGCTTTTGCTTCTGCCAATGACTTGGCATCAAGTCCACTTAAATCATATTCTTGCTTATCTTCAATAATTTTTACAACCGAATTATTATTATTCTTGAAAATATTCTTTAACTTACTCATGAAAATATACCATCTGAAAGATATTGGTTAAAATAGGTCATATTATAATCTAATTGGTAATTATATTATCGCCTGCGGTAAAGTGAATATTTATATTTTTTGCTTTCATAAAAACCAATGACGCGGCATAAGCATCAATATGACCAATAGAATAATAAATACTCACAAGATAAAAGCCGATGCTAGGCGCATTGCAATTGGCGTTTTGGACGATGTGCTTGAACGTAAATTAGAATTTGACTATGCTTTTAATAATGCTCGACATATGGAGTTTTTACAACCACGCGACCGTGCCTTTGCCCGACTGATATTATTAACAACATTTCGTAATTTAGGGCAGATTGACGCAATTATAGGCAAGTTTTTACAACGACCACCTAAGGGTAAAGGCCGTTGGTTGATGTCTATTATGCGTATAACCACGGCGCAATTAGTTTTTTTAGACACCCCACCACATGCGGCAGTTAGTCAGGCGTTGAAATTACTAGAAATATTAAAACTTAAGCAATTCAAGGGTTTAGCCAATGCAGTCTTACGTAAGATATCAGAAGAAGGCGTTGAAATAGCACAATCACAAAACGCTGGGCAGTTGAATACTCCCGCTAGGTTTTATCGCCTCTGCCACAAGGCCTATGGCAAAGATAATACCACCGCAAGTGCAAAAATTCATGGGTGTGAGGCTAATTTAGATATAAGCGTTAAGTCTGATACTGATCAGTGGGCACAAAAACTGGATGGGGTTATATTACCAAATGGTACTATCCGTTTAAAATCAGTGAGCGACATAACCATATTGCCAGGATTTGACGATGGTCAATGGTGGGTTCAAGATACAGCCGCCAGCCTGCCTGTGCATTTAATGGGTGATATTAATGGTAAAAATATTATCGATTTATGCGCTGCACCCGGTGGTAAGACCTTGCAGATGGTCGCAATGGGGGCAAATGTCATTGCGGTTGACAGATCATCAAAACGCATGGCGAGATTATCGGAAAATCTAACCCGCACCAAACTTGATGCGAAAATAATTATTGCTGATGCCTTAGAATATCAACCAGAAAAATTAGCAGATGTGATATTGTTAGACGCGCCTTGCTCATCGACGGGGACTATCCGCCGTCACCCTGATTTAATCCATCAAAAAAGCTTAAGAGATGTGCAAAGGCTTAGCCAATTACAAGATGATTTATTACAAGCAGCAGTAAAAATGGTCAAGTCTGGCGGTATTATTATTTATACAACATGTTCATTGCAACCAGAAGAAGGCGAATCGCGTATTCGTTATTTTCTTAAAAATTCACAATTAGTGGAAAAATCAGATATATTAACAAGTGATATTTTTAATTGTGATGAATTAATAAGTGATGGTTATTTACGTTGCCTGCCATGTCATTTTGCTAAATATGGCGGCATGGATGGTTTTTTTGCTGCAAGGTTAATCAAAGAATAGAATAACAGCTAAAATAACATCGAACTATTCTTCTTTTGGCCAGCTTGCTCGCTTTCGATAAATTGTCGATGGAGCAACCCCTAATATTTTTGCGGCTCTTTGTATATTACCATCACAAAAATTAATTGCTTCACTAATTGCATCGCGTTCCACATGCCATAATTTTTTTATTGTTTTTGGCACATTCGCATCACCCTTTGTTGGCGGCAATGATAACACTGGCAATATATTTAATCGATCAAGCGATGTAGTTGTTGCAACCATCATATTATCAAGCGGGGCAGGTAACATACCAACACGGACAATATCGCCACTATTAAGCACGACAATATTACGCAATATATTTTGCAATTCACGAACATTGCCAGGCCAATCATAGTTTTTAAAAATTGCTTCCACATCTCTAGAAAAGCTATGAAATGCCTTTTTTTCTTCAAAAGAATATTTTTTGATTAACTTTTTAGCAATCTCTAATACATCATTACCTCTTTTACTTAACGAAGGCATTGTGATTGGAATAACATGCAATCGGTAATATAAATCTTCACGAAAATCACCATTTTCAACTGCGGCTTGTATATCTTTATTGGTGGCACAAACATATCTTATATCGACTTTTTCTATCTTTGTGCCGCCTAATTTTTGAAAAGAGCCACTTTGGATAAAACGTAACAACTTAGTTTGCAATTCCAATGGCATTCCGCCAATTTCATCTAAAAATAATGTCCCGCCATCGGCTAATGTGGCGGCACCATCACGGTCAGAAATTGCATTGGTATAGGCACCTTTAACATGACCAAATATTTCTGATTCCATTAGATGCAATGGAATCGCACTACAATTAATGGCAATGAAAGGTTGTTTTGCCCTTGGGCTTTGGCGGTGAATAGCCTCCGCACATAATTCCTTGCCCGTGCCAGATTCACCCGTGATAAAAACCGTTGCCTTCGATGTAGCCGCAGCATCAATGATGCGATATACGGCCTGCATAGCAAGCGAGCTGCCTATAAAATCATGATATTCTTGTCTTGCCCCAGCCTTAATTGTTTCAACAATTTGTGATAATTCTTGATGTTCCAACGCATTTCTTATGGTGGTAATAAGACAATTGGCATTAAATGGCTTTACGATAAAATCATATGCACCGCCGCGCACTGCCTCTACCGCTGTGCTGATTGAATCATGGGCTGTTATTATCACGACGCTGCTGGGTATTTTTTTTTGTTTGATAAAATGCAAAATATCCAGGCCGTTCATATCGGGTAGATTTATATCCAACATTACAACAGCGGGTGTATTTTTTGCTAATTCCGCCAAAGCCTCTTTACCCGTTTCGACACTAATTACCTCAACATTTTCTTTTACAAGATATTGTTCATATAATCTAGCAAGTGAAACTGTATCTTCTATCAATAGTATTTTTGATTTATCCGACATGTTAATTTAATAGTTGCATTATTGTAAAATATTTAAAATAAAAAGTTATTATGCCTAATTATAAATATAAGCTTGTTGGTAATATAAAAACACCCGGAATTGAAATCCGGGTATTTTTATGATTTGATTAAAATAAATTTTAATCGCTACGCATGATGCCAATAATATTTAATATATGTATAAACATTATAACAAAGCTTCCGTATAGCTGGAAAGCGCCAAAAATTGCCATCCGCCCAATCACATGGGCATCGCCCGCAGCCTGATAATACATACTTTTAATTTTTTGTGTTTCCCATGCTGTCATTCCTGCAAAAAGCAATACGGCAACCACCGATGTTATCATTGAAAAACCAGTGCTTTTTATAAAAAACACATTAACAAACATAGCAATTAATAGGCCAATGCTTGCCATTACAAAAAATCTACCAAGAGCAGATAAATCTTTTTTTGTAACATAACCAAAAATACTTGAGCCTGCAAACATACCCGCAGTTATAAAAAAGGCACGTGCAACATCCATTGTGCCAGATGTCGTTTGCAAGAAATATGCAACCATTGGCGATATCATAACGCCCCAAAGTGCCGCATATATCCAAAAGAATGCTTGCGCTGCCATTGTGCTTTTCATAGTCATGATTTTGCCAGATAAAAATCCCATACCGATAACAGCAGCAAATAGCACCCATTTAGCCATGCCTGTTGCCAAGCTAATCATTAAATTAGGGTTAGCCGCCATAAGCAATACTATAATACCAGTGAAAGCAACACCAAGCGACATATAGTTATATACCCGAAGCATATAGCTGCGTTGCCCAGCGTCAATATCAGCACGGTTGCCTGCTTGACTGCTAAGCGTTGAATTTCTTAAATCTAAAGCCATTTCTAATTTCCTTACATATTTATATAACTGATCGGTGCAATAATTGCCCATTATTATATTTAGGTATAATCAACATAGATAGTGATAATTGATAATTGATAATTGATAATCAAAATGCATATATTCAATATATTGGTATAATATATGAAAATACAATATTATCCAAACAATTAAAGGTGCTATTTTTAATTAAAATATTAACATTTACTTTACCAATTTAGATTTATCTTGAGATAATAAAAGTAATTTGGCTAATTATAATCATAATTTCTGTTTTATTTAAAATATTAACATAATATAATATGTTGCTAATCATAGGAAAATACGATGTCGTGTGATCAATTACCGGCAATGTCATTAATTGCCCGCGCCGACACATGGCAAGAAGCCATAGGGCAAATTCTAAAAAGCCTTGGCAAAGTTGAGGCAGTATATTCATTAGGTTTAATTTATATTAGCCGTCAATTCATTCAAAATATTAGCGATATAGAAATATTATTGCGGCAAACAACGGGCGTTAAAAATTGGGTTGGTGCCGTTGGTTTTGGCGTTTGCGGCACTAATATAGAATATCATGATAATGGTGCAATTTCTATTTTATTATTACCATTTGACAAGTCGTCATATCATATATTTCGTGATATAAGCGATGATATTAATTTGGCAAATTACAAAATGAAGCCATGGCTTAAGAAAAGTAGAGTTCCTATAATATTAGCCCATATTGACCCAATAAATTCCTCAATAACAAAACTTATCGGCCATATGTCAAAGATTACAAATGGCTATTTAATTGGTGGAATTTGTGCCGCACAAGGCCGTAAAAGCCAATTAGCCGCGGGGACAACAGGCTGGGGATTAAGTGGTGTTATGTTTGATAGTGCAAAAATTAATAGCCAAATATCAATGTTTCAACATTGCAATCCCATTAGTGCGCCGCATATGGTAACAACAAATATTGATAATGTTATCATTGAATTAGATAATCAACCTGCGCTTAATATTTTCAAGCATGATATTGGAGAATTACTAGCAAGAAATTTAGAAAATACCACAGGATATATTTTTGCCGCTATCCCTATTCCAGCCTCAACATCTAATGATTATATGATTCGCGATATTATTGGAATTGACCAAGAAAATAATGCATTGGCAATCGCCAATTACCCGCCAGATAACAAAAATTTGATATTCTGCCGTAAAGATCATGACCAAGCGATTGAAAATTTATATACCATGCTAAATAATTTAAAAGCCCGTATTGGTATAAAAACTATTCGGGCTGGTATTTATATATCTTCTACCAGATCAAATTTTGAGCAACCGGCAGCATATAAAAGCGAGACACAAATGATCACTGAAATTCTTGGTGAATTCCCGATGACCGGTTTTTTTACCAATGGCGAAATATACCATGATCGCATCTATAACCATACGGGAATATTAACTTTATTCGTTTGATATGATAGTTTAATATAAATTATCAAATAATATATTAAGGCGAATGATTTGACCTTCGATGCGCTACCAATCCATTTATTAATAACGGCAAAAATTCGCCAGCTTAATCAACAAGGCCTATATTGTTATATCCTACAAAAAGGTGAGAAAAATTCAGGCAGCCTATTGGTTAAAATAAATATGCTCGATGGGAATGGCTGTTTATACAGCCAAATACGCGATATTAATGGTAATTTAACATGGATGGATATTTTAAAACAAAAAATATCACCTGAACAAGATATTGATAAATATATCGAACGAATGAAAACTATTGATCCAGATATATGGATTATCGAGGTCGAAAATAAATCGGGACTTAACCCATTTGATGAAAAGACATAATATATAATTACGGTAGAATTAAATGCTGCAAATAATCGATAATATCATCATTGAAGAAGATGAATTAAGCGAAAAATTTATCCGCTCCCCTGGTGCAGGTGGGCAACATGTGAACACCAGCTCAAATAATGTGCAGTTACGCTTTAATGCCAAAGCTTGCCCAAAAATTTCTGAGGCTATTTATAATCGGTTATGCAAAATCGCCAACCATCTTATGACACAAAATGGCGAGATAATTATCACCGTTCATAGCCATCGCTCGCTGCAACGCAATCGGGTAGAGGCAAGGGAGAGGTTGGTTGAATTAATAAAAAAAGCCGCCATTCAACCAAAATATCGTCGCCCAACAAAACCTAGTAAATCGGCAAAATCAAAAAGAACTGACAAGAAAAAACAACGCGGTGCGGTCAAAAAGACCCGTGGTAGGGTTAATAAATCTGATTATTGAGTAAATATAAAACTAAGCAAACACGTCGTCGTGGATAAAGCCACTCGGGATTTGATTTCTTTTTATATTTACGCCTAACGGCGGCGGGCAGTCGCCCTTACAATCACTTCGTGATTGGTGGTAATTACTATATAGTTTGTGTTTGTAACGAGCATTTTTAAATGCGAGAGCGAACAAGTGTGAGCACGCGAAGCGCAGCTTAGTGCAACGATAAAAAACCCTTATTAAATTGGCCCATCTGACAGACCATTGATAAATTGATGGACATAATCATTGCCCGATCTATCCAACATATCTGTGCTGCCACTCCAAATATTTTTACCGTTATATAACATTGTTATCTTGTCGGATATGCGTCTGGCACTTTTCATATCATGGGTGATAGAAAGTCCAGTAACGCATGGATTGCGGACACATTTAATGATTAAGTCATCGATTACATGCCCCATTATTGGATCAAGGCCTGTGGTTGGTTCGTCAAAAAATAAAATTTCAGGGTTACCCGTAATGGCCCGCGCTAAGCCTACACGCTTACGCATACCGCTTGATAATTCGGCGGGGTTTAAATCACAAATATCCGCGCCAAGCCCAACTTCGGCCATTTTTTCAACCGCAAGATCACGAGCTTTTATTGGCGACATAATTTTACCTTGTATCAGGCTAAAGGCAACATTTTCCCATATGGTCATAGAATCAAATAATGCCGCATGTTGAAATAACATGCCAATTTTAGCATTAATTCTTGCCCGATCACTTTCGCCCATTTTAGTAATATCTTCGCCATCAATTTCAATACTGCCACTATCTGGCTGCAATAATGATAACATGCATTTTAACAAAACCGATTTACCCGAACCAGAACCACCAATTATAACCATCGATTCACCCGGCCAAATATCAAGACTAAAACCATCTAAAACTATTTTATCACCAAATTTTTTATAAATATCGCGCATTCTTATCTTTGGTATGGCATTATTACTGATTGCATTTAGCATCATGGTTAAATTCTCAATAGTTAAATTATTATAAGGAGAAAAACATTTCAGTTATTAAATAATTTGAAATTAAAATTAAAATTGACGATGATACCACTGCATTTGTTGTCGCACTGCCAACCCCTTGTGCGCCGCCTTTGGAATAATAGCCATGATAACATCCCATTAAGGTAACAATAAAACCGAATGCCGCCGCCTTGGTAAGACCAGAAACTACATCCATGACCTCCAAATAATCAATGGTATTTTGTAAATATGTTGCATGGTTAAAGCCCAATTTATAAACCCCAACGATATAGCCGCCAAATACCCCGATAATATCTCCCACTAAAACTAATAATGGCATCATGGTAATGCCCGCGATCAAACGCGGCGCGATTAGATATTTATATGGGTTTGTCGATAGGGTTTGAAGCGCATCAATTTGTTCGGTAACCCGCATTGTCCCTAATTCCGCAGCAATCGCCGCGCCGACACGCCCCGCAATCATAAGCCCTGCTAAAACCGGCCCTAATTCACGGGTGATCGATAAAACTACCACATTTGGAATGACGCTTTCCGCAGAAAATCTAGCAAAACCAGTATAGCTTTGTAAGGCCAAAACCATACCCGCAAATAATGTCGTTAAGCCAACAACTGGCAATGAATAATAACCAATATCGATCATTTGTTTTAATATCAAACGGAAATAAAATGGCCGGCGCAAACCATGGCTTACGCCTAAATAGGCAAATTGCATTAATTTGCCTAGAGATTCTAAAAAATTAATTATCGCCGCACCAATGGGTTGAAACGGATTCATTAAATCATCCTTTTTATTTTAATTTATTGATTAATATAATGGCGTTTATAGCGACTGCCAAGGCTTGTTAATATATCATAAGAAATAGTTCCCGCCGCGGCTGCCAATTGATCAATATTATTATTTTTGCCGATTAGATCAACCATTGTACCAATATTTATATTTGCAACATCAGTAATATCAAGAGTTATCAAATCCATTGATACCCGCCCTAATAACGGTATTTTATTGCCATTATGATAGGCCGCTGCATCGGTATTAACTGCGCGTGGATAACCATCGGCATAACCAATTGCAATGGTCGCAAGTTTGGTTTTTTTATGGGCGATATTACTGCCACCATAGCCAACTGATATGGCATTATCAATTTCACGAATTTGTAAAATTTTTGATTGTAATTTAACCACTTGGCGCATTGGATTAATGTCAATTTTATTGGGCGCGCCACCAAATAATGCCACACCACATCGAACCATATCAAAATGCCAAGCGCTCCCCAAAAATACCGCGCTAGATGCAGCCAGCATCGCCGTTGCATCTGGATATTGTTTGACCAGCAATTTAAACTGATCTAACTGCGCCATATTCATATCATGCGATGGATCGTCAGCACATGCCATATGACTGATTAAATATTTAAAATTAAAGCCATCTAATCTTGATGGTTGTGATTGTAATATATCGGCCTCTCGCGGTGGCAACCCTAAACGTGCCATGCCAGTATCAAAATGGATGCTGGCTGATAATTCCCTGTTATTATTAGCTAAATTATATTTGGAAAATCCTTGCCAAGTTAAAATCTGGCCTAAATCATTTAATGTTGGTAATAGATTATAATATTTATAAATATCTGCCTCATTGACACCAAGGCCATTTAATACCCCAATTTCAATTTCTGGAAAAACCTCTCGTATGGTGATTGCCTCATCAAGATGAGCAGTAAAAAAAACATTACATCCTGCCTTGATTAAGCTTTTACAAACAGGTATAGCGCCTAAACCATAGCCATCAGCTTTAACAACTGCGCTAACAATTTTTTTGGTTTTCGCCTGTAATATTTTATAATTTAACCCAATTGCATTTAAATCAATGCTTAATAGGCTACTGCCATATTTTACGCCTTGGTTAAAATCAATCAAAATACATCTTCTATAAAATTATTAACATAATATAAAATATATGATAATCAAAATATAATGTAAAAATAATATTTATATAAATTTTTCTTACGCTAGGCGAATATCACACATTATCAAGCAATAGATCCTTCATATTATCCACATTACAAATTAATGTTTTCTTTAATTTATCCATGGCACGACATTCTAATTGCCTCACGCGCTCTTTGCTTATGCCCAATAATTTACCTAACTCTTCAAGGCTAGCACCATTTTCAACCATCCGGCGTTTTTGTATTATTATTTGTTCACGCTCGTTTAATTTGCATATGGCTTCGCCTAGCCATTTTGAACATTTATTGGAATCTATTCTTTTTTCAACCACCATATCTGGCGTTGGTCGTTCATCGGAAATAAAATCTTGGAAATTAGATTTAAAATCATCAGAGATAGTGATTTGCAAAGATTGATCACCAGTACCAATGCGCCCTTCCATGACCTCTACATCGCGCAAAGGCACATGCAATTGTTCGGCCACATCTTTACGCCCCTTATCAGTCATTGCCCCACTTGGCGCATCATTAATTTTAACCCGCAAGCGGCGTAAGTTAAAAAACAATGTTTTTTGCGCCGCCGTTGTACCAATCCGAACAATTGACCAATTACGCAAGACATAATCCTGCATCGAAGACCTGATCCACCAATTTGCATATGTAGAAAAACGTATATCACGCGATGGATCAAATCTTGCTGCCGCCTGCATTAAACCAACATTTCCTTCCTGCATCAAATCGCCAATAGGCAAACCATAGTTTTTGAATTTACCTGCATTTGTTATAACCAGCCGAGTGTAAGCACAAATTAATTTATGCAAAGCCTTTTCATCATTATTTTCTTTCCAGCGTATTGCCAATTCTTTTTCAACATCACGATTTAACAAAGGCTCTTTCATAGAGCTTCGAATATATCGCATATTTGCGCGCCTTGTATCTTGATCATCAATATTTAACATATCACACCTTTAGGTTGTGATAGCATCATTTAAATATATATTCAAATGATGCCATAGTTGGTGAACTGATCTTTGCTTTATTTTATGGTTTCTTTTTAATTTAAAAGATCACATCTATACGGGATTATTCTAGTTCTATATATATCCAATTGCAATATTTTTACATAAAATTGTGTGAAATCATACAATTAAACTATTATATGTGTGGTTTATATTGCAAATATATATAATGTATTTATGTATAATTAAATATATTACATAAAATAACCGTATATTAATTTGGCCTGATAATATCTTGAATATGCCCATCATCAGACAAGCAAACAGCCATAGGCTGGCTTTTAATTGGATCACCTGCATCTAAACTTAAGGTATAAGTTTCTTCTGTAAATCCACTATGCATAGGGTCATAGCCACGTATGATGCGAGAAAATTGATTATATGGCTTATCAATCAGATAAAAATTTTTCCCGCCCCACCACAAGCTATCAGTTTGCCTTGATAAATCTTTTGAAATATCAATACCAGAGCTTAAAAAAAGCAATCCATTATTTTGACTAACGACAGCATGTTTCAAACTGGCTAAAAAATTATCATGCCCTGCAACGCCACTAGTTATTTCTTTAAGTTTTGTTGTCCATTGAGTAAGAGATAATGCACCTTCCATTGCAAATCGATAGCCATCTTCTATATTAATATTAAAAGAATTCAAAGCCTTATCCATACCGTGGTTACATGCCCAATCTAAAATATCAATTGGGTTACGAGCAAAATGTAATTGCCGCAATTTTTGCCACATTTCTTCCTGTCTACCACGTAAAAAAATGATATCATCGCATGTGGTTAAGGGAGGGATTGATAAAAACCAGCATCGAAATTTAAAAATTTCTTCTAATGTTGATAATATATTATCCCCATAACCAAAATAATTACCAAGATAAATAATTTTATCACCATCGCATAATTTTTTAACAATTTCATCATGAATAGCACAAAGACCTGACATATTACCATGAATAGCACCAATTGCCCAGATGCGGTTGGTTTTCGATAATATGGTAAAGTGATTTTTTTCACCCATTATGGGATATCCTTAGTTATGCTAATAATATTTTACCATGCCTTATATAACAAATGCGATGCCCCATGAACACCGCATTAAATATTTTATATATATGTTTAGATGCATAGAATATATGGCTAATCAACATGTTGATTAGGCCGCAGCTTTATTTAATATATCTTCCAATTTAAGCGTTGCAGCTTCGTCTTCAGTTGCTTCAACTGCGGCTAACTCGCGTGCAAGCCGCTCTAATGCTGCTTGATAAAGTTGTCTTTCTGAATATGACTGGTCAGGTTGGCTCTCATTTCTGAAAAGATCGCGCACAACTTCGGCTATGGCAATTGGATCACCAGAATTAATTTTCGCCTCATATTCTTGGGCCCGCCTTGACCACATAGTGCGGCGGACACGGCTTTTACCTTTTAAGGTTTTCATTGCCTCCCCCATAAGATTTGGCGATGATAATTGCCGTAATCCAGATATGCTGGCCTTTGATTTTGGAATACGTAATGTCATGCGATCTTTGATAAATTCGATAACAATAAGATCAAGCATTTCACCCGCAATTTCTTGATTTTCCATACCACGAACCTTTCCTACTCCATGGGTTGGATATACAACAAAATCATCGATTGCAAATATTACATCTTTGCTCATAAGGAACCTAACTTTATTAATAATAAAACCCACAAAATATATAAAATATATCAAGCACTATAATTCTCATGGCATATTATCATAAATTCACAAATTTACAATTTAATTGCCATGATTAACTTTAATTAACGCCAACTGGGGCTATTACCATACAGATTAGGCCCCGTTCGACTACGACCGATTACAAGCTCTAACATTACCCATATCCAGCCAACCAATGGAATTATTAAAATCCATAAAAATTGCCCCGATTTTGATCGATCATGGCAGCGCTTTATACTGACAATAAAAAATGATAATATTGTCATTAAACAAATCATCGATATAACCACTTGCATTAAAAAATTATAATTTACCTGTATAATAACATCCAATGCATATAGAAAGCATAGTATAAAAAACAATGGTAACAACATATATTTAATATATGCGCCTTGACCAACGCGACCTGATGGGGAAAAGTAAAATGAACGAACTTTCTTTGTTATCATATTATTAAAGTTATCTGGTAATTTTTTTATATTTAATACGATGCGGTTGATCGGCATCCGCGCCCATTCGCCTGCGTCTATCGGCTTCATAATCTTGATAATTACCTTCAAACCATATAACCTTACTATCACCTTCATAGGCCAGAATATGAGTGGCAATGCGATCTAAAAACCAACGGTCATGGGAAATAACCACGGCACAGCCTGCAAAGTTTAATAATGCTTCTTCTAATGCGCGTAATGTATCCACATCTAAATCATTGGTTGGTTCATCCAGCATTAAAAGATTAGCGCCAGTTTTCAACATTTTTGCCAAATGAACCCTATTGCGCTCACCGCCAGATAATTGCCCAACTTTTTTTTGTTGATCTGAACCTTTAAAGTTAAATGAACCTACATAAGCCCTTGATGGCCTTTGTAATTTACCAAGTTCAACAACATCAAGTCCATCAGATATTTCTTCCCAAACATTCTTGCTATCATCTAAACTATCGCGTGATTGATCAACATATCCAAGCTTGACCGTTTCACCAATGCGAAGCACGCCTTCATCGGGTTGTTCAACACCAGCAATCATACGAAATAATGTGGTTTTACCGGCACCATTGGGGCCAACTATACCAACAATACCACCTGGTGGCAGGCGAAAATTTAAATCATTGATTAATAATTTATCACCAAATGATTTCTTAAGATTTTCAGCTTCGATCACCACATCGCCAAGCCGTGGCCCCGTTGGGATAGTGATTTGCGTCAATCCTGGTTCATCTTTTTGTTCTTCATTAAGCAGTTTTTCATATGATTGCAATCTTGCCTTAGATTTTGCTTGGCGGGCCTTTGGGTTTTGCGATGCCCATTCTCTTTCCCTTGCTAAAACTTTGGCTCTTGCTGCATTTTCTTTGCCCTCAAGCATAAGGCGTTTTTCTTTTTGTTCTAACCAATTTGAATAATTACCTTCATAAGGAATGCCCGACCCACGGTCTAATTCCAATATCCAATCGGTTACATTATCCAAGAAATACCGATCATGGGTAACCATTACCACACAACCCGAATAATCGGCTAAATATCGTTGTAACCATGCAACTGATTGCGCATCTAAATGGTTGGTTGGTTCATCAAGCAATAACATATCGGGTTTTGATAATAATAATTTACAAAGGGCAACACGGCGCATTTCACCGCCCGATAATAACTTAACCTCGCTATCTGCAGGTGGGCAACGCAATGCATCCATAGCAATTTCCACATGACGGTCTAAATCCCACGCATCTGCGGCATCAATTTTTTCTTGTAATTCGGCTTGTTCATCGATCAAAGCCATCATTTCATCATTATCGGTAACTTCGCCCAATGCCATTGAAACTTCGTTAAAGCGGTCGACTATACGTTTGATTTCGCCAAGACCATCCATAACATTTTCACCGACATTCTTGCTTTCATCTAATTCTGGTTCTTGTGCTAAATATCCAACCTTAACACCAGCTGCGGGTTTTGCTTCGCCGTTGAACTCCGTATTAATGCCCGCCATAATTTTTAATAATGTGGATTTACCCGCACCATTATAGCCCAATACGCCAATTTTTGCCCCAGGGATGAATGCCAATGTAATATTTTTTAAAACTTCTTTACCACCAGGGTATGTTTTAGAGACATTCTGCATTGAATAAACATATTTATAAGAAGCCATTCGATTATAACCTTTATGTTTATGACATTGATTTAACAGTCATATTTTTTAATATACTAATTTTTACAATTGATTGCGATTACTTAGCGGAAAAACACAAGACTTGCAATTGCCGATAGCCATAATCATATAAAATATCCAAATAAAATTTGGCTAGACTTTTATAACTCTAAACTTTTATAATCATTAAAACGGCTTACAATTATTAAATTGAATAAAATTAAAACCTGTGGTGTTAATATGGCTAATGATGAAAATGAAGAAAATATTGAAATAGCTGAAGAATTAATTCCATTTATTTCTGCAACGGCAAAATTTTCTATTGGTATGGCAGTACAACATAAAAAATATGACTTTCGCGGTGTTATTTTTGATGTTGATCCAACATTTAGCAATACGGAAGAATGGTGGCGGTCTATCCCAAAAAAAATTAGACCAAAGAAAGACCAGCCATTCTATCATTTATTCGCAATATCTGATGAAGACAGCCCTTATATAGCCTATGTTTCAGAACAGAATCTTATCGCAGATACATCTGGTGTTAAAATAGTCCACCCAGCAATTGCCGAATTTTTTGACGGTATGGATGGCGATTGTTTTAAATTACGGCAAAAACTTAATTAAAATATATCTAAAAAATAGATTTTAGCCAAATTCACGCGCCCCATCACAAAGATAATCCCACAGATAATCAGCCATAGACCAGCGTATCATGATATTATATGCAGATGGTTTATTATCAACCTGCATCAAAAATATAGTCGCCTTAGCAAAAATTATATTGCTGCACATGCCTTTATTAAATTGTGATGAGTGTAAATCCAAGGGGGTTGCCTTGGTTAATATATCCATCGCATTATTACCAAGCAGGCTTAACATCACATAATAATCGCTAACATCGGTTATAGAGGCATGGATATTATCATCCGATAATGATTTATAAAATTTATCCATCAATATTTGTTGTTGATCCTCGCTCGCCAATATTAACCATTCATCATGCGCCATCCAACAGGCTTGATAGTCTTTTGAAATATTAAAATGGCATGGTTCTTTTGGTAACTCTATACCAATTATTGCCGCAACCGCATCGGTGAATTTTTTATCATTAATATCACCGCGTAATTGTAATTTTGATAAAAACCGTTGCTCAGTTAATTTAACATTTTTACTATTAAGCGGTTTAAACCCATCAAGCGGGCTGCGTTTTATGATATTATCAACCATTATTTTATCAACCATGAGAGCGTTCCCCCTTTTTATCAAAGAAAACCGAACCTGTTATTAATGCCTTGTGAAATTTGCCGTCCATCATCGCAATATCGATCACATCACCCATGCGGTTAAATCCATCCTTTATCATTGCCAAGGCAATGGAACGCCCCATTATTGGGCTCATATAGCTTGATGTTACATAACCAATCATATCCATCGGCGGCTGTGGCAATGGTTTTTCGACCGCATATGCGCCTTCCATTAATATAATTTCTGGATCAATAGTCAATAAACCAACCAATTGTTTTCGCCCTGCGCGCGATGTATCGCTTCTTGTGAATGATCTTTTGCCGATAAAATCGTCTTTTTTCTTTGATACGATCCAATCCATATTAACATCCATCGGCGTTGCCGTGCCGTCGGTATCTTGACCTACAATTATAAATCCTTTTTCGGCGCGCAATACATGCATTGCCTCTGTTCCATATAAAGAAAGGTCATGGAATTTTCCATGGGCGATTAATTTATCCCAAATATATTTTCCATATCTGGCGGGGATATTTATTTCATAGGCAAGTTCACCCGTGAAGCTGATGCGATATATATTTGCCTTAACACCCCCAACATGGCCTTGGCGCATTGACATGAACGGGAAATCGTCGCTATCAAAATTAATGTCATCGCATAACTCCATCAATAAGGCCTTGGCATTTTGACCATTTAGCGCAATCACTGCCCATTGTTCAGTAACCGAAGTCGCATAAACCTCTGCATCAGGCCATTCGGTTTGTAGCCATTCTTCGATCCAGCCTAATACCCGCGCAGCACCACCAGTTGTTGTGGTCATATGATAATGATTTTCACCGATACATGTGGTAACACCGTCATCAAAAATCATCCCATGTTCATTTAACATTAAACCGTAACGACATTTATTGATGCCAAGTTTTGACCATGAATTAGTATAAAGCATATTTAATAATTTTGCCGCGTCACGGCCTTTAAGGTCAATCTTACCTAAGGTCGAGGCATCAAGCATACCCACCGATTGCCGCACTGCCAAACATTCGCGCTGCACTGCTTGATACATATCCTCGCCATTTTGCGGGAAATATCTTGCCCTTTTCCAATCGCCCACATCTTCGAATATTGCGCCATGATCTAAATGGCTTTGATGGATCGCGGTTTTCCGTGCAGGGATGAATAAATCATTAACATTTTGGCCTGCAACTGCACCAAAAGTAACCGGTGTGAATGGTGGGCGAAATGTGGTTGTGCCAACATCTTCCACGTCAATTTTGCGTGCTTCGGACATGATTGCAATTGCATTAACATTTGACGTTTTACCTTGGTCATTACCCATACCCGTTGTGGTATAACGTTTTAAATGTTCAACCGATTGATAACCTTCCCTTGCCGCCAAATATATATCCGCCGCCGTCGCATCATTTTGGAATTCGTGAAAATGTTTAACCTTTTCACCCAATTGATAACCCGATGGAATGCACCATATTTGCCGTGATAGGCTGTTATCAACAAAGCTTGCTATATGTTTTTTTGGTGCCGTAATAGTGTTTTCCATACCCGCCGCAACTGCCGCATCTTTTCCTGCTTTATATCCTTCGGTTAATATATCAGCTAAATTAAAATTACCATTTGATTTACCGATACTGTAATTATCCCATTGGCAATTATCAGGTATGAATGATGTTAATTTTTTATCATAGCGCAATTTACCGCGTGCTTGGCTATATAAACTAACGGTTGGATTCCAACCGCTCGACATGGCGATAATATCACATTTAATGACTTGTTTATCGCCAATTAATAATTTTCCATCGCTGGATAATTGACATATTTCAACCCCAGTAACCCGATATTGACCACAGGCCTTAATGACCGCCATATTGGAGTGAATTTTTATGCCAAGATTGCGAATTTTTTTGACCATATCATTATCTATATCACTATCTGACTTTTCCCTGATATCGACTATTTCCACATCACCGCCAGCTAAAAATACGGCAAGGGCGGTTAAATATGCGCTGTCATTATTACAAAAAACTATCGTTTTTTTACCGGGAAGCACCGCGTAGCGGTTGATATAATGGCGCAATGACGATGCCAACATCACACCGGGACGATCATTATCGCCAAAAACCATCGGCCTTTCAAATGCGCCTTGTGCCAAGATAACTTGCTTGGCGCGAATTTTCCAAAACCGCTGTCTTGGTTTAATATTATCATCATTGGGTGGTAAATGGTCGCTTACCCGTTCCAATGCGGTTAGGAAATTATAATCATAATAGCCTGCAATGGTCGTGTATTTTAACATTTTAACTTCGGGCATAGCCCTTAATTCGGCAACAACCGCATCGACCCATGCCATTGCGGGCTTGCCGTCTATTTTATGATTTTCATATAATAATGACCCACCAAATTCACTATCTTGTTCGGCAATAATCACCCTTGCCCCTGATCTGCCTGCGGTCAATGCCGCCGCCAGCCCCGCCGCACCGCCACCTGCGACAAGCACATCGCAATGGGCAAATTGTTGGGCATATGTATCTTGATCGGCAAGCTTTGGCGGCTTGCCCATGCCCGCAGCGGCACGGATAATGCGTTCATATGTCATCCATAGGCTTTTTGGCCACATGAAGGTTTTATAATAAAACCCCGATGGTAAAAACCGTGAAAACACATCGTTAATAGCACTTATATCCCAACGTAAATTTGGCCATCGATTCTGACTTTCACAGACCATGCCTTCGACTAAGATTGTTTGGGTTGCCCGACAGTTTGGTTCAAATCTACCGCCCTCGCCAATATGCATATAGGCATTGGTTTCTTCGGCACCCGCCGACATAATACCGCGTGGACGGTGATATTTAAAGCTGCGACCGATTAATTTAACATCATTTGCCAATAGGGCAGAGGCCAATGTATCGCCTGCGTAACCTTGATATTTTTTACCATCAAAGGTGAAATTTATCGTCTTATTACGATCTATGCGCCCACCAGCCATTAATCTGTTAATTTGTTTCATGGTTTTTCCACATCTTTACCATTACTTTTACCATTGCGTAATTTTTCAAATGGTTTGTATGTGGCCTCGATAATATCGCTTATGGTGTTGCGTTTAACATTGAACCATTTTTTACAACCATGGTTATGTACCCAACGTTCAAGATGATCGCCCTTGGGGTTTTTACGATAAAATAAATATTCACCCCATGATTTTTCGCTCTCATCTTTTGGTTTTTCAGGGCGCGTAATATGCGCTTCGCCATGGCAGGTGAATTCTGTTTGATCGCGCTCTCCACACCATGGGCATTTTATTATAAACATTTAAAAATCCTTCAATGGGAAAGAGGTTAATGAGCAACCGCCGCCGCCGCACCTTCGTCAATCAATGCACCCGTATTAAATCTGTTCATCGAAAATGGTTGTGCCATTTTATGCATTTCACCATTAGCCAGAGAATGGGCAAATACATTGCCAGACCCCGGCGTTGCCTTAAACCCACCCGTACCCCAGCCGCAATTGAAATACATATTTTCTATGGGGGTTTTTGTTATTATTGGTGATCTATCGACGGTTACATCGGTTATGCCGCCCCATTGCCGCATCATCCGCAATCTTGATGTGAATGGGAAAAGCTCTACTAATGGCCCTTGAATTTGTTCCATCATATCGTAACTGCCGCGTTGTGAATATGATATATAATTATCGCCACCCGCACCGACGACCAATTCGCCTTTATCCGATTGGCTTAGATAAACATGGACTGTGCCAGACATTATAACCGTATCAATACACGGTTTTAATGGTTCAGATACCATCGCCTGTAATGGAAAGCTTTCAACAGGCAATTTAAAACCCGCCATTTCCGCCATCACCGATGAATGACCAGCAGTAACCACTCCAACCTTATTTGCGCCAATATAGCCGCGCGTGCTGTTAACGCCTTTTATCACGCCATTTTTAATATCAAATCCTGTAACTTCGCAATTTTGAATTATATCAACACCAAGCATCGATGCGGCGCGCGCATAGCCCCATGCCACCGCGTCATGGCGTGCCGTGCCGCCACGCGGTTGAAATAATGCCCCCATAACAGGATAGCGACAATTTATATTCATCAATGGCACCATTTTTTTAACTTCGGCAGGGGTTAAAAATTTGCTATCAATACCGTTTAAATGAATCGCGTTACCACGGCGGCCAATTTCCTGCATATCATGAATATTATGCGCCAAATGTAATAAACCGCGTTGCGAAAACATAACATTATAGTTTAAATCCTGACTTAACCCTTCCCATAATTTCATCGCATGTTCGTAAATTGCCGCACTTTCATCCCATAGGTAATTAGAACGAACGATAGTGGTATTGCGTCCAGTATTGCCGCCACCAAGCCAGCTTTTTTCCAACACAGCCACATTGGTAATGCCGCATTCACTGGCTAAATAATATGCGGTTGCCAAACCATGTCCGCCGCCGCCAATGATTATAATATCATAGTTTTTTTTAGGTTCAGGATTGCCCCATGCCCGTTGCCAGTCATTGTGATAATTAAAGGCATTTTTTATTATGCTAAAAATAGAATATTTCGTCATATGTTATCTGCTAAAATTTTATCTTTGATTGGTTATATTAAAGGAGTAAATGCCAATTAAGTTTTTATTAAGCATAATAGCGACGATAAAGGCAAATAGTGCGACATTAAAGCCGTTATTATAATAAATATAGCATATATCAACAATATAATATATATTATAGTAAAAGCGACATCTACATGAATGAACAATTAATGTTTAAAATAATTGGCGATGAAAAAACCATAAAAATATCACTTTTATTAGTGCCTAATTTTTCAATGCTGGCTTTTACCAGCTTCATTGAACCCATGCGCTTAGCAAATACTATCAGCGGCAAAAAATTATATGAATGGCAAATAATCAGTCGTGATGGCTGTGCGGTGATTGCCTCAAATGGCATTGAAATTCATCCACATAATAGCATTACAAAACTGCATAGGCCAGCAAATGTTGTTATATGCAGCGGCATTGATGCACATATTTACCAAGATGCGCTTACATTTGGTTGGTTGCGACGCTGGGCCAGAGAAGGCAGCCATATTGGCGCATTATGCACGGGCGCACATATATTGGCACATGCCGGATTATTAAATGGTTATCGTTGTACAATCCATTGGGCGAATCTTGATAGCTTTATCGAAGAGTTTCCAGATATTGAAATACGGGCTGAGCTTTATGAATTAGATCGGGATCGTTTTACTTGTGCCGGTGGAATTGCCGCACTTGATATGATGTTAAATGAAATAATAAAAAGCCAAGGCGAAGATTTAGCAGCGTCGGTTTCTGAACAATTTATGCATGAACGCATCAGATCAGGCGATGATAATCAACGTTTGCCATTGCAATCGCGTATCAGGGTGTCGCATCCAAAATTGATAAAAGCAATTTCTGCCATGGAAAAAAACACCGAAGAAGCGCTTAGCCGCGATTATATTGCAGATATAGTTGGTTTATCACGCCGCCAGTTGGAGCGTTTATTCAGACGGTTTTTAGCGACCAGCCCTGCGCGTTATTATTTAAAATTGCGCCTTAATCGTGCGCGCGTATTATTGACCCAAACCGCAATGCCCGTAACCGAAGTTGCCTTTGCTAGCGGTTTTACATCGGCATCACATTTTTCAAAATGTTATCGCGATATGTTCAATCGCACCCCAAGAGGCGAACGCAGCGGCGATATTGATGACACATAACTAATAAAAAAGTGCATCCATTAACGGAAAATGATTTAATTCATAATCGCCTTACTCATAGCTTAGAGACAAGTAGCGTTGGTCGTTCTCTAGGAACAATGGTGGGGTCAAAAATAATCGCAAACAATAACGTAGAAAACATTTCTGAAGATGAGTTTGGTTATGTTGTGCAGGCTGCTTGTCTTGCGCATGATATTGGAAACCCACCCTTTGGTCATGCAGGTGAGGAAGCAATTAGTAAATGGTTTGAGAGTGAATTAAAAGACAGTGATAGTGTGTTTTGTAAAGTGCCAATAGACAAGCAAATTGAATTTACCAAATTTGAGGGTAATGCCCAAGGGTTCAGAATATTAACTCAATTGGAAAATAATAAATTCGTAGGTGGCTTACAGCTTACTAAAGCAATTCTCGGAGCATTTACAAAATATCCGCGTCCTGCCTATTTGTCGCATACAGCCCAGGGAAAATATGTTGGTGCTAAGAAATTTGGCTATTTTGCTTCTGAGAAAAAATATTTTGATGATATAGCGTCTACGCTTGGTCTTTTAAATAAAGGGGCCGAAGCAGAAGGATTTTACGCACGCCACCCTCTAGCATTTCTTGTCGAAGCAGCCGATGATATTTGTTATAATATTGTTGACCTTGATGACTCGTTATTAAATTCTGACTTACGGTTTGAAGACGTTAAAAATGTGTTAGAACCACTGTCTGGTAATATAAAATTAATAGGCACACAAGTAGATAAAATTGCATATTTAAGAGCCAAAGCTATTGGAAATGTTGTTACTGAGTGTAGCAATTTATTTATCAAAAAATATGATGACATAATGTCTGGTAAATATTCCTCAAGCTTAACAGATGATCCCGATTATAAATATCATGAAGGGTTCGCAAAAATTAGGGTACTTGCTAATGAGCGTATTTTTACAGCTTCGCGGAAAACAGAATTGGAAATCGCTGGACACAAAATTATAGATGGTCTTTTATCAATTTTTAAAGATCCCATATATGACTTACACATGTGTGACTGGGATAGTGATAAATTGAAAGGAAATTCCAAGCGTTTGGTTAGGCTTGCTGAGATGGATTTTTCCACCGCAACTGATTTGTACACTGGCACGCATATACTAACTGATTACATTTCTGGCATGACGGATCGTTTTGCATCCGAAACCTATAAAAAATTATCTGGCATTTTGTGAGTATTTCCCAATCCACATACTTTCTTTTTTAAGCTTCTGAGCCAATTAGTAATTGCACATAAAAGCTCTAATGCCAATTCTATTTGGCCTATTATACATAAAAAGGGCAGCCATAAAGACTGCCCCTTAAAATATCATAAGCTTTAAAGCCATATGATCGGTATAAATATAATCACATTTGTGATTACATCATGCCGCCCATTCCACCCATGCCGCCCATGCCGCCCATATCAGGCATGCCACCACCGGAACCCTTTGATTCTGGTTTATCGGCAACCATTGCTTCGGTTGTGATCAATAACCCAGCGATTGATGCAGCATCTTGCAATGCGGTACGCACAACCTTAGTCGGATCAATAACACCAGCTTTGACCAAATCTTGATATACACCAGTTTGGGCATTATAGCCCCAATTAGTGTCTTTGCTTTCCAACATTTTGCCAGCAACAACCGGACCATCAACACCAGCATTTTCAGCAATTTGGCGTACAGGAGATTGTAATGCACGACGAATGATTTCAACACCAACAGATTGGTCGTTATTATCAGTTTTCAAATTATCAAGGCCACGAATAGCATAAAGCAATGCAGCACCACCACCAGCAACAACGCCTTCTAGGACGGCTGCTCTGGTTGAGTTCATAGCATCGTCGACACGATCTTTGCGTTCTTTAACTTCGACTTCGGTTGCACCACCAACACTAATTATGGCAACGCCGCCTGCTAATTTTGCAACGCGTTCTTGAAGTTTTTCACAGTCATAATCTGATGTAGTAGTTTCGATTTGCGCACGAATTTGATTAACACGGTCGCTAATTTCGCCTTTAGGGCCTGCACCATCAACAATCGTGGTTTCATCTTTAGTGATTTCAACTTTCTTGGCTGTACCAAGCATTTCAAGTTTAACATCTTCAAGCTTAATACCGATTTCTTCGGAAATAACCTGACCACCAGTAAGAATAGCGATATCTTCTAACATTGCCTTACGACGATCACCAAAACCAGGGGCTTTAACCGCAGCAATTTTAAGACCACCACGTAATTTATTAACAACCAATGTTGCCAATGCTTCGCCTTCGATATCTTCGGCAATGATCAATAATGGACGACCAGCTTGTACTACTGCTTCTAAAATTGACAGCATAGGTTGCAGGTTAGTCAATTTTTTCTCATGTAAAAGAATATAAGGGTTTTCAAGATCGACACGCATTTTTTCTGAATCAGTTACGAAATATGGGCTTAAATAACCACGGTCAAATTGCATGCCTTCAACAACTTCTAATTCTGTTTCAAGACCTTTTGCTTCTTCAACGGTTATAACGCCTTCATTGCCGACTCTTTCCATGGCTTTTGCCAACATATTGCCAACTTCGACATCGCAATTAGCGGAGATAGTGCCTACTTGGGCAACTTCGCTGTTCGAGCTAATTTTTTTAGAACGAGCTGTCAAATCTTTAACAACGGCTTCAACCGCAAGGTCAACACCACGTTTAAGATCCATTGGGTTCATGCCCGCAGCAACAGCCTTAACACCTTCAGTTACAATAGCCTGAGCTAAAACAGTTGCTGTTGTTGTGCCATCGCCTGCTTCGTCATTGGTTTTTGATGCAACTTCACGCACCATTTGTGCGCCCATATTTTGGAATTTATCTTCTAATTCAATCTCTCTTGCAACAGATACACCATCTTTGGTTATTCTAGGTGCGCCAAAAGATTTATCCAAAACAACATTACGACCTTTAGGGCCTAATGTTACTTTGACTGCATTTGCCAAAATATCAACGCCTTCAAGCATTCTGGTGCGTGCTTCCACGCCAAATTTTACGTCTTTAGCCATAATAGCTTATCCTTTTTAAAATTATTTTATAACTAGGTTAAAAACTTAGCTAAGAATACCAAGAATATCAGATTCTTTCATGATGATAAGATCTTCGCCGTCAACTTCAATCTCGGTACCTGACCATTTGCCAAAAAGTACTTTATCACCGGCTTTAACGTCCATTGGGCGTATTGTGCCATCTTCGTTTTTATAACCAGAACCAGCGGCAACAATGCTGCCTTCGCTTGGTTTTTCTTTTGCGGTATCGACCAGAATAATGCCACCAGCTGTTTTTTCTTCAGCTTCAATGCGACGAACTAATACACGGTCATGTAAAGGCGTGAATGCCATATTTAAACCCTCTCCATTAAATAATGGTTGTTATAATTAAGCCGTTAGCACTCTATGGTTAAGAGTGCTAACAACCAAGACAAAAAAGATGTAATCACAACAAAGGAGTTTTTCAAGCTTTAATTCAGATAATATCTTAAATTAATTTTTCACTGATGACTGTATCACGATTTTTAGATGTATAGTATTTGTTATAGTTAGCGGTATTAGTCGCCAATTCATTAACATTTTAATGATATATTCAGCGGCTTCATCATCCATCAAATAACAAAAATTTAACCTGACCCATCCTGGTTTTCTAATATCTTTGCCTGAATTAATCTCCTTATGAATATATTAGGATTCTTCACGGTTAGCACCAAGTAATCTATAGTCATATGGGCCCGCACAAGCGCAGCCACCACGTGCCTGAATACCCTTTATATGGCTTAACATCTTTGTCAAAAGATATGGCTTAACATCTTTGTCAAAATATGATGGTCAAAATGATTATTTAAATCATCGCATATAATGAAAGAAAAAACTGGCAACCGATTAGGCTTGTCAATGCCAAGCAATTGTAAATATGGGGTTTTTGCCATTCTTAACTGCCTTGGTAATTAATTTTTGATCGCGCATCTTGGCCATATATGCACCGCAATGTGATGCTTATGTGTGGCTATTAGCATAAAATGGCAAATTTTATCAGTAACAAAATCTTCCGCCTGTTTTAATGCCCGTCCCGATGCGGTGTAATCGGCATAAATAAGTTTTTGTTTACCGAGCTTTGTTTCAAATTCAACTTCTTCGCCAATAAGCCCATTACATAATTGATCGACTATATCACCTTTTTTAAGATTCTGCTAAAAATCATCAAGAACCATTTTTAAATATCCGTGAGTTTTATTAAAAATATATTTAATTTATTATTATAACTGTTAATCTTTTACATTAACTTCTGTCGTTGTTTTTATTAGTCTTTCGCTCATATCGCGTGCCATTTCAAATGCAAAATGTGCATCTTGATGGGCTAATTCAGTAAATATTTCTTTATTCAACCTTAATGCCACCAATGGTGATGCCGCACGAATTGTTGCTGATCTTGGGCTGTCATTCAATAAAGCCAATTCGCCAACTAGCTTGTTTTTACCCAACTGAAATAATACTGTTTCGGCACCATCTTTGCCTTCAAGTACGATATCGGCCTTGCCCGATAAAATAACATATGCCGCATTACCAATATCACCTTGATGAAATAATATTTCATTGCTTTTATAGGTTTTTCGCTCGCTGGTAAATGCCAAAAATTTTAATTTTGACGAGTCTAAATTAGCAAAAATAGGTATATTTTTAAGTGCTTCTATTTCACGTTCCAATATCATATGTTCATTATTTTTATCCAAATCTATTTGTATGGTTTCTGTTTTCGCAAGGCTATCTTTTGCAATGATATCCTTCTCATCACCAGCAACCGTTAATTTACCATCTTTAATTTCCAAATGCTGTGTAAAGCTGATACCTTCTGGCATTACATTGCTTATCCATATGATCATCGCATCAGGCAGGTTGTTTTTAATCCTATTAACTATCCATGCCTGACTTGTGTTATCAATCATATTTAAACCATCATTAATTATTAAAATATCAGGGTTTTTAATTAAATTCCTTACCAAGGATATTTTTTGTCTTTGTGTGATCGATAATTTTGAACCGCCAATGCCGACCTGATAATTAAATGCGGTACGAATGATGTTAGATCGCATATTATGCTGTTTGGTTATGTCATTAATTACCGCCATTACCTTTTGATTAGCCCCCGCCCTGCCATATGCAATTCGACCAAATAACATATTATCCTTGATGCTAAGCCCGCGATTAAAGCTATCATTATGAAATGGTTGAATTTTATCTTTAAATAATTCTGGATGGTTTTTATGCAACTTATGACGTATTTTTATTATTTTTTCACGAATTTGATCGTCAATTAAGCCAAGCCTATGACGTTGCGGCGTTAATTTAAACAGTATGGTCATTATAAATTCTTTTTCTTCGGCATTCATTGCCTCAACATCATGTTGGTTTATTTTACTGACCAGATGCTTAAGGTCGTCCATCCTTTCTTCTTTAACGAAGCTATATTGTTCGTAAAAAGCATGCCCAGAAGGTAAATCCTTGAATAAATCCACCATGAGCGCAGCGCATTTAATGCCTTTTTCAAGGAATATATCAATCAGATTTTCTTGTTGTAATAATTTCAAAATAATTGGATTTTTTGGTAAGTTTTCAAGTGCAAATTCATCGCATGTGGGTTTACCAAATAAAATATTTTCGGCAATGGGGCTATAATCATTATATTGGTCAATATGATAGTTTTTGACCAGATCATCCATGCCATTTTCATTTAAATATTTCTTAATTTCTGCTCGGGCAATTAATATATTTTCAATAAGCGATAGGTTCTTATCGGGCTCTATGGGTAAGCGCAGACCAAGCTCATAAAAATCTTGATCCAATTGACAATCATATAATAATTGTTCAATTTTAATTAATAATTCCTCGTAACCACTTACTTTTGCCTGTGAATAATTTATCCAATCAAGATCGGAGTTTTTGCTATTATTACCAGATGCGATCGCCTCCTCAAAATCTTGCTTACGTATGTCATCCATCTGGGCTTCTTCGGGTGGCTTATTCATTAAGCCCATAAAAATATTAGCGGCAATATCATCATTTAAAAAACTTGGCATAGAAGAAATAATGCCTATTTGCCGACCTGTTAATGCCTCATGCTGGCTTGATAAATTAATACCACCAATATCAACCATACCGCCCGTTGGCATCAACAAGCGTGATAATAATTTTGTAATAACATCACGACTTGCACCTGATTGACTGATAATAAGATTGATCGAGGCGGGCAATAACTTAAATGACAAGCCATCGATTGGGCGTATACCGTCATCATCAGCCCATATTAACTTATTTGCATTTAAAATTTTACCATTAAATTGCTGCAACGTTTTTGGCTCATCAAGCAGCAACTTTTCTGCCAACATTCCAACAGGTACAAATTGATTATGTAATTGTTCGTATTTTATCTTCGCATCTGCCATACGTTGATAATAGTTTAATAATTCTTTCCATGGCGATGCTAAATCCTTATATGCCGCAAGTGCCGCCAGTAATGCACCAAAGGTTAAATTACCTTGAATAACCAAATAACCGCCAATAGAATAGAAAAAAAATGGTGTCATTTGACCGATAAGGTTATTCAAAAATTTCATGAAAAACTTGCGTTTATAAATATCAAACCGCACCCAAAATATATTTCCTAACCGTTTTGATATATCGGATAAAATATATTTAGCGTGATCTTGAGCGTGAATATCTTCGATGCCATTAACCATCTCGTTAATACGATTGGATAGAGATCGAACATAAAGCACACGTTCCTTACCAAGCTGGTTTATATGATTTTGTAACTTGGGAATTATATAACCTTGAATTGGAATAGAGGCAAAAGCCGCCAGCCCTAACCATGGGTCTTGCATGAACATAAAGGCCATTATGGTAATGAATGTGCCACCTTGAAAGGCCAATAATGCAAAGGCATCACCAAAAAACCCGCCCAAGGGTTCGACCTCTGCGGTTACCATTGTAACAATTTCACCCGATGATGTTTTTTGAAATTGTGGAAAGGGAAAACGCAATGAACGCTCTATTAGCATATACCGTAACCGCCGCAATAAGCGTTCAGACATTATGCCTTTATATATGTTTATTTGATATTTAAATGCACCATTAATTAATACTAATATTAAAAAAATACCGCATAAAGCGAATAAAAATTCTAATTGTGTGAATTGATAGCCTAAAATAGAAAAATCATCATTACCATTACTAATATCTATTGCTTCATTAACAATGGTTTTTGGCAAGTCCATAGAATAATATAAAAAGGGAAAAGATGCGATAATCAAAGCCAATGCGCTGATTTGTTGTAATCGGCTATATTTCCAAATATATTTGAATAAATTTTGTTCCACGCCATGCTCTCATATCATATATGTTTTATAAATATAATTACTTCATTAGATTAATTATATAATATAAGCCATATAATATACAACGCTTAACGATTGCTTTGAAAGATATCATCACCATGTCAAAAAAAACCATTACTGCTGCTGTAATTATTATTGGCAATGAAATTTTATCTGGCAGAACCAATGATGTTAACATAAATTATATCGCTAAAAAATTGAATGAACATGGTATTCGACTGATGGAATGTCGAATAATTGCCGATCATGAAGATGAAATTATTAATAATGTTAATGCATTGCGCGTTAAATTTGATTATATTTTCACAACTGGTGGTATTGGCCCAACCCATGATGATATTACGGCATTAGCCATCGCCAAGGCCTTTTCTAAAAAGCTAATATCAAATCCACAGGCATATGACATAATGACGACTTATTATAAAGCCAAAAATGTCGAATTCACCAAAACCCGCGCCCGCATGACATATATGCCAGAAGGGGCTGCGCTTATTGAAAATAAAATATCAGCAGCACCAGGGTTTAATCTAGAAAATGTTTTTGTCATGGCTGGTGTTCCTAAAATAATGCGTGTCATGTTTGATGGTATTTTACCAAATTTACAATCTGGCATTAAAATTATTTCAAAAACTTTATTGTGTAATCTGCCCGAAGGCGCAATAGCCAATGGCCTTAGCCATATCCAAAACCAAAGCCCAAATGTTGAGATTGGTAGTTATCCCGCCTTTAATAATGATAAATTTAGCCTGTCATTAGTATTGCGTGCTACTGATATGACAGAATTAAGGCTTGTCCATGAGAAGTTAATAACATTAATCAGCAAGCTTAATGGTAAAATTATTGCCACCACAGAAATATAAAATTAATATAATTGCCTCAATAAAAATTTATTAAAATCAATTTTTTACCTTGAAGATGGCATGAATAAACCTTACTTAATGTTTAACTATTTTTTAATCATTAACAGATTATTTTCATTTTCCATTTAAGGTAGTTAGATAATGCGAAATTTATATAAGCGTAAAAAAATAAATTTTAAAAAAGGCGACACTATTGGTGGAACAGTACCAGTTTTATTGATGAAACAGATTGGCGGCGGATGGGATAACCATATAACTAATCGTCGTGGGCGGAAAAAAAATAGAGCGGTTGGCCGCTTTTTATATGCTATTATTATTATAGCATTATTGGTTAATTTCTTTATTGTCGGCATAAGCATGCTTGATTTACCCAAAGAAATTATAAATTTTTAAAAATAATCATCTAAAATATAAACATATGCTTGCCATATTCTATATCCATCGGTAGATTGCAAAAATTCCTACTGCGGACGTGGTGGAATTGGTATACACACAGGATTTAAAATCCTGCGGCCCTAGGCCATGCGGGTTCAAGTCCCGCCGTCCGCACCATTCCCATTTACATCTTTACGTAATTTTATCGATGATCCACGAATGGTTAATAAAGATAATAACCTTTATAGCCATAAAGATAATGATAATGAACCAGATAATATTGGCGTAGGAAAACATGTATTGTTAGCCGAAGATAGCAAGACAAACCGCATAATAGCCGTATCAATTTTATATAATGTGGTTTTACCGTTGATTGGTAAAAAATGCTATGGAGGCCGTTAAAAGCATTAAACATCGTGATTATGATTTAGTATTAATGGATATATCCATGCCAACTATGGATGGAATAGAGGCAACATCCGCTATTTGTGAATTAAAAGGCAAAAAAGGCAAAATACTGATAATTGCACTAACTGCCCATGCGATGCCAGATGATAAATCAGCATTTATTGCCCATGGAATGGATGGTTACCTAGCGAAGCCATTAGATAGCAAAAATATGCTATTGAGCATTAATAAATATTTCTCATCAGCTATCTACAACAGCAAACAAGCCGAAACTAATAAAAAAACATATGATGAAGACCCTATAAAATATCACGAAACAACCTATATACCAATATGCGATAATTCAATAATCAAACAATTAGAAAATGATATAGGTAGCGACGCATTGAATAATCTTCTTGATGTTTTTCTAACAGAAATTAAAAACGAATTATACTTATTAATAAATATTTCAACAGAAAAAATATTAGCGCCATTGCCAATGAAGCGCATGCACTTAAAAGCAGTGCTGGTAGTTTTGGCGCGCTAAAATTACAATTTAACGCCAGCGATATGGAAAAATATGCAAATAAAAAACAAATGGAGGAATTAGATAAATCCATAAAAGCCATTAATTCACTATGTGATGAAACATTAAATATATATACCCAGATGAAATTAAGCTGATTTTATAAGATAACATGAAATAAATAATGACCGCTAATAAATTTTCTCATGACCTTCTGATACAACGCCTTGGGATGTTAGCCAATCAATCATTACCGCTGTGGCATGTGCCAAAAGACACAAAGGCACGGTTGATAAATTTATCAGAAAATGCCACATATTTAATAGAAAGCAGGGCAGGTTACCGCTCTATATTGCGGATTCACCGCGAAGGATACCATAGCTTGCGGGCAATCGAATGCGAATTAGCATGGATGCGTAGCCTTAATGATTGCGGTGATGTTATCACATCAAATATTATTGTCGGACTTAATAGTAAAGATATTCAGCAAGCAGGGATAAACGGTTTACTACCACCACGGCTAATGGTGATGTTTGAATTTATTGAAGGCATAGAGCCTAATCAAAATCATGACCTGATTAAGCCATTTGAAGAACTTGGTAAAATTGCCGCCAAAACTCATTCACATTCAATTAATTGGAAACGACCCGATAAATTTGAGCGGCTAAGTTGGGATTTTCAACATATGTTAGGCGACAAACCAAATTGGGGCGATTGGCGCGCAGCACCCGCAATGGATAATGCCACACGCAAAATATTAAAATGCCAAGAAAAAGTTATTTATCATCGATTAAATAATTTTGGCAAAGATGCTAATCGATACGGGCTTATCCATGCCGATATGCGATTAGCAAATTTGTTGATTCATAATGATAAACCCCGTTTGATTGACTTTGACGATTGTGGTTTTGGCTGGTTTATGTATGATTTTGCAGCAAGCATAAGTTTCATGGAAAATCACCCGCAAGTCCCAGATTTGAAAGATGTTTGGTTAAAAGGATATAGCAAAATACGCAAAATTTCAGTCGCAGATGAACAAGAAATTGATACATTTATCATGCTGCGGCGGATGGTGTTATTGGCATGGATTGGTTCACATTCAACAACCGATTTAGCAAAAGAACAAGGCGTTAACTTCACCCGTGTTTCGGCTGAGTTAGCAGAAAAATACCTATCTAAATTTACCTAAGATATTATGCTGAAAATCACCCTTGAGAAATCATTTTGAATGTTGATCCATTATGATATAGCTTGACTAAGGTAATCACCTGTGTCGATGATCTGGTTCTGCGTTCAATGACAAATAAGGCATCATCCACAGCTATATCAAGTAAATCAGCATGTTCCGCCATTGCATTTTTGGCATAAAATATATGTTCTGCTTCTAAAAGCAGTAAATTTTCGACCAGCCACTCATTGGGGCTAATCATTTCAAACACTTCATCTTTGGCCTTTGGTGCAGCCAACAGGTTTATCCATCGATCTTCATATTGATATGGAATTTCATCGGCAAAATGAAGACAACGTAAATGCAAAATTTTTGATGATTGATTAAGTTCTAATTTTATTTGAATATTTTCGTTTGCGGATATTATTTTTCGTTCCAACAAGGCATAACGATATATTGCACCTTTATTTTCTATTTCTTTACGGATGATTGGAATTTGCAAATTGGCCGACCTTATGGGCTGTAAAACAATGCGTGTTCCCGCCTTGCGTCTTCGTTCAACAATACCCGCATAGGCAAGTTCTTGCAGGGCGCGATTAACCGTGCTGCGTGAACAATCATATGTCTTTGCCAATTCTGCTTCATTTGGGATATAATCACCCGCATGCCATTGGCGGGTTTTAATTCGTTGTAAAATATCATTTTTAATATAGTGAAAAGATGTGGTTTTTTTAACTTTCACAATATTTTCCTAAATTTATAAATTGTCTTTTTATAACCATTGATAATTGCATCACGATCGATATGTCGCCCATCTTTGACAATATGACGACCTGCCGACCATGTATCCATTAATAATTGATCTGTCGATGCAAAAATCCACGCATCAAGGATAGTATCACCAGTTAAACCGACAAGATCAAGCGAGCTTGCATCCAAGCTTATCATATCTGCATATAGACCAGCCTTTAGGCCACCGCTTTCACGGCCCAAGGCCTTTGCTCCATTACGACAAACCATATCAAATAAACTGCGCCCCGTTGATTGACCTTGATTGCAAATAATTGACCTTGCTTGATAACAAAGACGTTGCGAATATTCCAATGATCGCAATTCATTAATAAGGCTGATTGCCATATTTGAATCTGTGCCAATGCCAATTCCACCATTTAGTTCAAAAAATCGCTTGGCATCAAAAATACCATCGCCAAGATTTGCTTCGGTAATGGGGCATATGCCCACCACCGCTTTTGACTTGGCAAGTCTGGTTTTCTCATTCTCGGTTAAATGAGTAGCATGAATAAGACACCAATTTTCCATAACCTCAAAATTGCTCAATAACCAATCAACTGGGCGTTTTAAATATGCGGCTTCAATCTGGTCAACTTCGGCTTGTTGTTCAGCTATATGAATATGAATAATACCATCACCAAATTCCTGTACCAAACTATGTAAATCTGCTTTTGATACAGAACGCAACGAATGCGGCGCAATGCCAATATTACTATCACCAGATAACATCGCCATTGATTGTTTGATATCTTGATGCAATTTACCATATTGATCTATATTGCATTTAAATCGTAATTGCCCGCCTTCTAATGGCCTACCATCAACACCGCCTTGAGCATAATAAACCGGTAACATGGTAAGACCAATACCAGTTTGATTAGCGGCGGCGATCACCCTATTTCCTTGTTCTGCCAAATTATCATATGGGATACCACCCGCTTGATGATGGGTATAATGAAATTCAGCTACACTTGCATATCCTGCTTCTAACATCTCCATCTGGGCAAAAGCATTAATATTTTGGGTATCTTCTGGCGTTAAATTATCCAAGAATGAATACATAATCCGCCGCCATGTCCAAAAGCTATCTTGACCTGATATGCCTTTGGCTTCGCTAAGCCCTGCCAAGGCTCGTTGAAAACCATGGCTATGTAAATTAGCAGGCGCGGGCAGTAATATCTTATCTTGCAAAATATCATCACCTTGTTGTGGGACAGAATTTTTGGTGATGGATTGAATATAACCATTATAACCAATATTCAGACGAATATCTTTTGCCCAACCATTTGTCAGAAGTGCAATTGGTGCGAATAAATATGGCATTAAATTTTACCTTTAATTAGCGTTATCCATTATCACAATTATTATATTGACTTATTATGTCTATACATATTAATTATAGTAATGGGTTAATGCAAGAGATCAATTGATAAAATTCTTAGGTTAAAGGCAGTTAATATGACCAGTAAAATTTTGCTAAATGCAAATATTGCCTCTATGACAGCAAATATTAATGCCTATGGTTTGATTTATAATGCCGCATTGGTAATTAATGATAGCGTTATTGCTTGGTTAGGCGAACAAGATCAATTGCCAACAAAATATGCTGAATTTCCCATTGAAAATCTCGAAGGACGTTTAATAACACCTGCATTGATCGATTGTCACACTCATTTGGTTTATGGCGGATATCGGGCGCGTGAATTTGAATTACGCTTGCTTGGGGCAAGTTACGCCGAAATTGCTCGACAAGGCGGCGGTATAATATCAACAGTTATGGCAACACGAAAACAAACCGAAGCGGAGCTTTTAAAAGCCGCATTGCCGCGCGTTGATGCGTTATTAGCCGAAGGCGTTTGCACAGTTGAAATTAAATCTGGCTATGGTTTAACAATTCATGACGAATTAAAAATGTTACGGGTTGCAAGAAATATAGAAATAGCCCGCGCCATATAAGTCAAAACAACATATTTAGGCGCACATGCAATTCCACAGGAATTTACAGGCCGCGGCGATGATTATTTATCGCAAATATGTATACCCGCAATGGAACAAGGCGCAAAACAAGGCTTGAGAGATTGCGTTGATGCCTTTTGTGAAAATATAGCCTTTAGCCCCGAGCAAGTCGAACGGGTATTTTTAGCTGCTAAAAAGCTTGGCTTAGATATAAAAATTCATGCGGAACAATTATCAAATCTAAATGGCGCAGCAATGGCGGCTAGGCATGGTGCAATTTCTGCTGATCATCTGGAATATCTTGATGATTATGGCATTGAAAAAATGACTAAATATGGAACGGTAGCCGTAATTTTGCCGGGGGCATTTTATAGCTTGCGCGAAACTAAAATGCCACCGATTGACGCATTGCGCCGCGCAAATATTCCAATGGCAATTGCCACCGATTGCAACCCCGGATCATCGCCTTTATCATCCGTTTTATTGGCAATGAATATGGCATCGACAATTTTTCGCCTTACCCCCGAAGAAGCACTAGCAGGGGTTACTAGCCAAGCCGCCAAGGCATTAGGATTACAAAATAAAATTGGCACATTAGAGATCAGCAAGCTTGCCAATCTTGCCATTTGGGATGTGAAAGAACCAGCCGAGCTGGTCTATAAAATTGGATTCAACCCATTATATAAACGTATTTTCAAAGGAATATCATGATATTTTCCCTTAAACCCAGTCAAGTAACTCTAAGCCAACTTGCGGAAATTTTATATGATGGCAAATCCGTTAAACTTGATCACTCTTATCAATCTGGCATCGAAAAATCTGCGGCTTTAGTCCTTGCGGCAAGCCAAGGCGATACGGCGGTTTATGGTGTTAATACTGGTTTTGGCAAGCTCGCTAGCATCAAAATATCCCAAGAAGATGTGGGTGTTTTGCAACGAAATTTAATATTATCCCATTGCAGCGGTGTCGGCGATCCATTGGATGAAAATATTGTCCGCCTTATCATGTCGATGAAACTTATTTCATTAGGGCGCGGCGCATCGGGTGTCCGAATGGAATTAATAGAACAGCTTGAAAATATGTTGGCTGCCAATGTCATTCCAATGATTCCCGCCAAGGGTTCGGTTGGTGCGTCGGGCGATTTAGCACCCTTGGCGCATATGGCAGCAGTAATAATGGGTGAAGGTGAGGCTTTTTTTAAAGGCAAGCTTATGAGTGGCGCAGCAGCATTAAAATTGGCTGGGTTAAAGCCATTTATTTTAGGGGCAAAAGAAGGGCTTGCACTTATTAATGGCACGCAAACATCAACGGCCTTAGCCCTAGTAGGGCTTTTTAAGGCATGGAATGCCGCCAACAGCTCGTTGATTACCGGCGCAATGTCGACCGATGCGGCAATGGGTTCATCTGCACCTTTTCACCCCGATATTCACATGCTGCGCGGGCATCAAGGGCAAATTGATGCGGCCACATCTTTGCGTGCATTAATCGATGGTTCGGAAATTCACCAACATCATAAAGTTAATGACAGCCGCGTCCAAGACCCATATTGCATCCGTTGCCAGCCTCAAGTCATGGGGGCAATTTTTGATCTATTGCGCCAAACAGCAAAAACCCTACGTATCGAAGCCAATGCAGTTACGGATAATCCATTAACATTATCCGATGGCAGCATTATTTCCGGTGGTAATTTTCACGCCGAACCAGTCGCCTTCGCCGCCGATCAAATCGCCCTTGCCATTGCCGAAACAGGGTCAATCGCCCAAAGACGTATTTCACTATTGGTCGATCCATCATTAAGCTTTGGTTTACCAGCATTCTTAACGCCAAATCCAGGGTTAAATTCAGGCTTGATGATTGCCGAAGTTACATCCGCCGCCTTAATGTCAGAAAACAAACAAAAAGCCGCCCCCGCATCAGTCGATTCCACCCCCACTTCTGCCAATCAGGAAGATCATGTATCGATGGCTTGTCATGGTGCAAGGCGATTGTTGGGTATGGTTGAGAATCTTGAAAATATCATTGGCATAGAGGCCATATGCGCCGCCCAAGGGATTGAGCTTCGCACACCATTAAAAACCAGCCCTGCCCTTACTGCGGCAGTTGATACTATACGTCAATATATTGCCTCACTTGGTGATGATCGTTATCTAGCTCCCGACCTTAAAGCCGCTGCCAAAATTATTGCTAACTCCAATTTATGCCATGCAATACCGCATGATATTTTACCAATATTGGAAAATTTTTAATGTCTACCCCTATTATTACATCACGAGGAACATCGCCGGTAATCCTTACTTTCCCCCATGGCGGTACAGAGATACCAAAGAATATATGGAATAATCTTAATGAAAACGGTAGGCTTCTAGCCGATACCGATTGGCATATTTATAGGCTTTACGATGGTTTGTTAAAAAATTCCACCACGCTTCAGGCGGTATTCCACCGTTATGTGATTGATGCCAATCGTGATCCCAATGGCAAAAGCCTATATCCGGGGCAAAATACAACCGGGCTTTGCCCAATCATTGATTTTGATAATAAGCCGATTTGGCAACAAGGTCATGACCCCGATAATGCCGAAATAAAATCTCGTAGGAAAGCATATCACGCCCCATATCATAACGCATTAACCACAGAAATAAAACGGGTAAAAGCCATTCATGGTTGTGTTATTATTTATGATTGCCATTCAATACGTTCGGAAACTTCATATTTATTTGATGGAATTTTGCCACATTTTAATATTGGCAGCAATGATCAAACCACATGTGCCAAAATAATAGAAGATAGCGTCTTACGCGATTGTGCCGCAGCGAGCGATTATAGCCATGTGTTAAATGGTCGTTTCAAAGGTGGTTGGACAACGCGCAATTATGCAAAGCCTAAGGAAAATATACACTGCATTCACATGGAATTGACGCAATCATCCAATGCTTCCGATGTTAAACCTTGGGCAGATGATCAATCAAAAGCAAATAAATTGCTCCCGCTATTAAAAGAAATTCTTATAATTATTGAAGAAATTGCTCTAAATTCTTTATCAAAAAAAGGTTAATTCTATGAATGATGCTCGTTATAATACCCGTGAAATTCGCGCCCCACGCGGCACAGAAATATCGGCAAAATCATGGTTAACCGAGGCACCATTGCGAATGTTGATGAATAATCTTGACCCTGAAGTAGCAGAAAACCCAAATGAATTAGTGGTTTATGGCGGTATTGGGCGTGCAGCAAGAACATGGAAAGATTTTGATACGATCGTTGATAGCCTACGCAAATTAGAAGATAACCAAACATTATTGGTGCAATCGGGTAAACCAGTCGGTGTTTTTCAAACCCATGCTGATGCGCCGCGGGTTTTAATCGCTAACTCCAATCTTGTTCCCCATTGGGCAAATTGGGATCATTTTAACAAGCTCGATAAAGCTGGTTTAATGATGTATGGGCAAATGACCGCTGGTTCGTGGATTTATATTGGCTCTCAAGGCATTGTGCAGGGTACTTATGAAACATTTACCGAGGCAGGCCGCCAACATTATAATGGCAGCCTTAAAGGCAAATGGATTTTAACCGGCGGGCTTGGCGGCATGGGCGGCGCACAGCCATTAGCCGCAGCCATGGCAGGGGCATGTTGTCTTGCGGTTGAATGTAATGAAGATAGCATCGATTTTCGTTTGCGCACTGGATATCTGGATAAAAAAACCGATAATATTGATGAAGCATTAAAATTTATCGATGAATGGACAAAGGCTGGCCTTGCAAAGTCCGTTGGGTTATTAGGCAATGCTGCTGATATTTTTCCTGAATTATATCGCCGTGGGGTCAGACCAGATTTGGTCACCGATCAGACATCTGCCCATGATCCGATCAATGGTTATTTACCACAAGGATGGAGCATGGCCGAATGGATCGAAAAACGCGAAAGCGACCCTAAACTAGTTGAGGAACAAGCCTGTTCCTCAATGCGTGTGCAGGTTGAGGCGATGGTTAAATTTGCCAATGATGGTATTCCCACCGTTGATTATGGTAATAATATTCGTCAAGTTGCCTTTGATCAAGGATTTGAGCGCGCCTTTTCTTTCCCCGGTTTTGTTCCTGCCTATATCAGACCTTTATTTTGTAAAGGCGTTGGACCTTTTCGTTGGGTCGCCCTATCAGGTGATCCCGAAGATATTTATAAAACCGATCAAAAAGTAAAAGAAATATTACCCGATAATAAACATCTGCATAATTGGCTTGATATGGCACGTGATCGCATTAATTTCCAAGGCTTGCCAGCGCGAATTTGCTGGGTCGGGCTTGGTGAACGTCACCTTCTTGGTTTGGCATTTAACGAAATGGTCGCAAGTGGTGAATTAAAAGCACCAATAGTAATTGGTCGCGACCATTTAGATTCTGGATCGGTCGCATCGCCCAACCGTGAAACCGAATCTATGAAAGACGGCTCTGATGCGGTATCAGATTGGCCTTTATTAAATGCTATGCTTAATTGTGCCTCAGGGGCAACATGGGTAAGTCTGCATCATGGTGGCGGGGTTGGCATGGGATTTAGCCAGCATTCTGGCATGGTTATTTGTTGTGATGGCAGCGATGATGCGGCAACAAGAATTGAGCGTGTATTATGGAATGACCCAGCCACAGGCGTTATGCGCCATGCCGATGCAGGATATGATATTGCCAAAAAATGTGCTATTGAAAATGGGTTAGACTTACCGGGAATTTTATAAAAACCACTACTGTTCTAGGATAATTTAAAAATATATTATCCTAGAGCCTAGGGTCAAGACCTATTAATTTGATGCAATTCTGTTTATCAGTAAGCTTGTAGATACAAGAAAACAAGGGCTAAGGATATGATCGCATATTTGAACATTGTTTATGCGCTAGATGCAAGTTTACTGATAATAAACTAGCTGGTCGGATTAATTTAATAGGTCCTGAGCCTAGTTTGCCCATAGGTTTTTAATGCTATGCAATAAAGCGATGGGCTTGCAGTTATGAATAATTGATCTTTGTTTAATCCACCAAATTCTAAATTGGAGACAGTTTCGCCAATTTCAATTTCACCAATCAATTGGGCATCGGGCGTAAAACATTGAACCAATGGTAATACCCCATTTATAATGGGAATGGATTCAATGGGTCAGGGCAACAACGTCTCTAGTTTATGTGCTGGAGTTTGGAAGTTCAGTATTTTTCTTGGTCGCGAATTTAGCTGATTTGCAATAATATTTAGCTCGTTTTGGGAGTGATCTGATAAGCAACTATCTTTTGGAAAATGCCTTAACAATCCATTTGTATTTTCATTGGTACCTCGCTGCCACGGGCTTCTAGGGGCACAGAAATAGAGATCCATATTGGGTTCGAGCAAAATTTTTTATGAGCTGCTAATTCTGTTCCCCGATCCCAAATAAGGCTTTGTTTTAAAAGCTTAGGAAGTTTACTCATTTGCCAAACCAGTGCTGATACGACGGCTTCAGTTTTTCGACCATCTATCTTTACAAAAATGGTAAAACGAGACTGACCTTCAACGACGGCATCTACAATCCTGCCTCGCGATCCTGCCTCGTGATCCTGTCTTGTAGATTCTAGCATGCCTAAACTTTCTTTTTATTCTCAAATAATTACGCATCTCCTTATGGAGCAGGCCACGCGTTTGAATAAATAAGCTTTTATAGATCGTTTCATGAGACATATGCATAGTTTTGGACGCTTGCCATATTTCCACGCTCTTTTATCAGCAATTAGTGCTCGATATCGCTTGACGACCTCCATTCTTTTTGACTTCCCGACTTGTACCAAATTATCGACTTCTTATACTCATCCATAGGATTTGAACTGTACATACGCTCTGCTCCTTCTAAAAAGCTTTATATCGTATGTTGCCATGACCCATTGAATCCACCCTACTTATAAATGGGGGGATTACCAATTGATCTAATTAAAGAAGCAGCACAAAGATGGGCAAGCCCAATCTATAAGTAAGTTCGTTCTTTTATCGGAAATGCTTCAATCATTTTATTTAACAATTCAAGCAGCACTTCCTCTGCAGCATTCTGACTTCGCTTTGGGTTTGTTATTAAATGAATATTTATAATTGGTAATTTTGAATATGGTGGCAATTGCCATAACACCCCAGCTTCAACATCAGGGCGGGCTATATGAACTGGCAAAGCACCAATTCCAAAATTTGCTAATATCATTCTTCTGACTTCTCTTAAATTTGAAGAAACTCCCTTCGGCTCAACCTTCATTTGAGCCTGCGCCCTTAAATTAGTAACCATATGCAAGAGGCCATTATTAATATCTGTTTGAAAAGATACGGACTCTTCTCCCTCCAACTCAGATAAATTAATATTTTTCCTCCCAAATAAACGATGTTTAGAACCGCAATAAAAAGAAAAATACTCCCTAAATATAGTTTTAACTTCAAGTAGTTTTGGTTTATTTTCAATTAAGCAAATACCAAAACTTGCTCGATTGTTAATAACACGGTTTTGAACCTCAGAACTTTCCAAAATGGAAATCGAATATGTTACCTTCTGATGCTGTGCATTAAAATCTTCTAAAATTTTATCTAAATGCGTGGAAACAACATGGCTTGCCATAACAATAGAAATATGGCCAGCTATTTCACCTTTAACATCATATAATAATGCCGGTAATTGAGAAATTGCTCCAAATATACCGCTACACTCAGCATAAAGCTTTTGACCCGCAGGCGTAACTTTGAAATTATGAGGATTACGTTCAATTAGCTTACATTTGACTAACTCTTCTAATTGCTTTAGGGCGCTACTTACTGTGGGTTGTTTCAACCCCAAAAAATTAGCGGCCATGGTTATTCCGCTTTGTTCAACCACCACCATAAATGTACGCAATAAATTCCAATTTAGATTCCAAGGAAAACGATCCTCATAATGATTTACCATAGATAATTCCTATGCTTAGTATTTGTAATATTTATTTGCCATATGATGATAAACTATGCAAATCTAAATAGCGAATAAAGAATTTGACTAAATTATAATAGATATTAGAAAAATAATAAATTGCATTAATACAAGTGAGAATTAGAATGAAAATCGTAATAATAAGAAAACTATTGCCCATATGTGCAGCAGCAGCTTTAATCCTACCAATGGCAGTAAATTCATCCTATGCTGAAAAGCTATTAATGGCAACAGAGGGCGCTTACCCCCCTTTTAATTAAATAAATGCCACAGGAGAAATTATCGGATTTGATATTGAGATTGGCCTTGCTCTTTGTAAAAAAATTGGTGCGGAGTGTGAAGTTGTTGCTCAAGATTGGGATGGCATTATCCCTGCACTTGTAGCAAGTAAATATGACTTTGTGATTGCTTCTATGTTCATCACTGAAGAGCGCAAAAAAATTGTAGCTTTTACAGATCCATATTATCTAGCCGCCATTACTCATGTTGTACCAAAAAGCTCTGATATTAAGGAATTTACAGCCGATAGTTTAAAAGGTAAAATTATAGGTGTTCAATCTGGCACAACTCATGCCAGTTATATTGAGCAAGCCTTTCCAGACGCCGAAATTCGTTTATATCCAACTCAAGATGAAGTGAATTTGGATATGGCATCAGGACGCCTTGATGTAACTGTTGGCGATATATTACCAATGTTAGACTGGACTAAAAAAGTAAAAGATGGCGAATGCTGCGAGTTAAGAGGTGAACCAGTCACTGATCCTAAATATGTTGGTGATGGCGTTGGTATTGCGCTTCGTCAAGAAGATGAAGAATTGCGCAAACGTTTGAATAAAGCTTTAAACGAAATTCTTGAAGATGGTACCTATAAAGCCATAAATAACAAATATTTCGATGTTAATATTTATACAATGAAATAAATTAGCTATTCAATAAACTTATTAAATAATTTCCCAAACTTATCTCTCTAATTTTTAAGGCAATCAATTATGGTAGAATTGTTTTCTTTTGGTGAATCTGGGTGGGGGGATGAAATATTAAATGGTGCAATGATAACCCTTCAGTTGGCCATTGCATCATTACCCATTGGAATGGCTTTAGCTTTTATTGTTGCATTTGCCGCATTATCAAAAAACTTTTTAATTCGTTCATTGGGATTTGGTTACACAACTTTAATGCGCGGCATTCCAGAAATTTTAACGCTGTTTGTAGATTATAATGGGGTTGGAATATTACTTAACTTTATTATAAAATTATGGAATTCAGAATCTCACGGTATAAATTTCAGCCCTTTTATAGCTGGCATGATTGCACTAAGTATGGTTTTCAGCGCCTATGCTGCAGAAGTATTACGTGGTGCATTTAATGCGCTTGATAAAGGCCAGGTTGAAGCTGGACAAGCCATCGGAATGTCACAGCTGCAAATTTTTTGGCGCATTAAAATGCCTCAAATTTGGAGATTTGCCTTACCTGGACTTGGAAATTTATGGGTTAACTTGCTGAAAGACACTGCCTTAGTGTCAATCATAGCCTTAAATGATTTAATGCGTATGACAAAAGTAGCCATCGCCTTTACAAAATTACCATTTACATTTTACCTAACTGCATGTCTTATTTATTGGGCTATGAGCGTAGTTTCTGAGCTAATTCTGGCCAAAATGGAAAAAAATGCCAACCGCGGCATACGGAGATGAATAAATGAACCCGTTTGATTTACTCATAGAATATTGGCCTAAATTACTAGATGGCGCGTTCATGTCACTTAAATTGACATTTTTATCTGTGATAATAGCAGCTATTATATCCCCATTCCTAGCTTATTTTCGTGCTAATTCACCAAATATTGCCCAAGTTCCTCTTCGTTTATATATTTCGCTAATACGCGGAACGCCAATTTTAGCACAGTTATTTCTGGTTTATTATGGTGCAGGGCAGTTCCGGCCATTTTTACAAGAATGGGGATTGTGGGCTTTTTTTATAGATCCATTTAATTGTGCTCTATTTACCTTTATAATCAATACAACTGCATACCAAACCGAAATTTTAAGAGGTGGCATTATGGGTGTGAATCACGGAGAAATTGAGGCGGGGCATGCTATTGGTTTGAGTAAATTAAAAATTTTACAGCGTATAATTTTACCTCACACCTACCGCATAGCTTGGCCTGCATTAGGAAATGAAATTATTTTAATGATGAAAGCTAGCGCTTTAGCCAGTGTCGTGACAATATTTGATATTGTTGGCAGAACACGACAAATTTTTGCTCAAACATTTGATTTTTCCATATATTTATGGGCAGCGGCTTTATACCTATGCATAACAGGCATATTTGTTTTGCTATGGCGGCAAGCAGAATTACAGCTAAACCGACATATATCCCCTAACTCAAAAAACTAGGCATGAAGTTTAATATGACCCAACAAAATATTATTATCGAAGCAAATAATATCCACAAATCTTTTGGTCTAGTTGAAGTGCTAAAAGGCATATCTCTTGAAGCCAGAAACCATGAAATTATCTCTATTCTTGGATCTTCTGGTTCAGGTAAATCTACTTTTCTACGTTGTCTAAATTTCCTTGAAATACCAACCTCAGGCAGCATTTCCGTACATGGTGAAACTGTTTTTACTAAAAATGGAAAACTTGCTGGCCCAAAACAAATTGAAAAAGTTAGAAGTCGATTAGGGATGGTGTTCCAACAATTTAATTTATGGACGCATCGTACTGTGTTGGATAATGTTATAGAAGGTCCTATCTATGTAAATAAAGTTCCAAAATCTGAGGCCCGTGATAAAGCTAAAATTTTGCTGGAGCGTGTAGGTCTTTCAGATCGAATGCATGCATACCCTGCCCAGTTATCTGGTGGGCAACAACAAAGAGTTGCGATAGCCAGAGCATTGGCTATGGATCCTGATGCCATTTTATTTGATGAGCCAACTTCCGCACTCGACCCTGAATTAGTCGGAGATGTATTAAAAGTTATCCAGTCTTTGGCTGCAGAAGGTCGCACAATGATTATTGTAACTCATGAAATGGCTTTTGCACGAGATGTTTCATAAAAAGTTATTTTTCTTAACGAAGGTAAAATTGCCGAACAAGGCACACCAAAAGAAATGTTCGAGCATCCCAAGAGCGTATCGTTTCAAAAATTCATTGCAAACACTAAATACTAAAAACTAAATTCAGCATCTATTTGTGTATTTTAAGAATGTAAGAGTTGACTTTGAAGATGCCAATCCATAACTGAAATTTAACTTCATATCAATCACATACATGACTGAATAATATATTAGATATGTAATTTTGAAAAATCTCAATAACTACACACCAACCAAGGTTGAAAAATCTTTACCTTGAATTGAATATGTTAGTTCAGACTTAATCCAACTCATCCCATTTTTTTTATAAAATTTTTGGCCTACAAGATTTCCAATATCCACAGATAACCTTAAATGGTTACACTTATGGTCAAAGCCTATTCTTGCTGCCGTCTTAAGTAGCTTTTCCCCTAGTCCTGTGCCTCTTATATTATCTGAAACATATAGATCCTGCACATAAATACCCATTTTGCCGCGCCAAGTGGAATAAGTTTCAAAAAATATAATCATACCTACCGCTATATTATCAATTTCTGCAATCAAACATTTAAATTGCGGGGCAACGCTAAATCCATATTCTATTAAATCCTCAATCGACGAAGTGACTTTGTCTTCTTCATTGTGATAAGCAGCAAGCTTCAATAGCATTTCATAAATTGTTTTTACATCATGCATATTTGCTTTTCTAATGATAGGTAGTTTTTGAATATTATTCATCATTGATTTCCTATTTGATAATTTTGAACAAAGCTGCAACACCTTGCCCGCCGCCAACACACATGCTCACTACAACATATTTAACATCACGACGTTTACCTTCAATAAGTGCATGACCAACCATACGAGCGCCACTCATACCATAAGGATGTCCAATAGAAATTGCCCCACCATTTACATTAAGCCTGTCATTGTCGATACCTAAATAGTCACGACAATGAATAAGTTGAGACGCAAAAGCTTCATTGATTTCCCAAAGGCCAATATCTTCAATTTTAAGTTCAAAACGTTGTAATAGTTTGGGGATAGCATATGTAGGTCCAATGCCCATCTCTTCTGGCGCACAACCAATAGCTGCCATGCCCATATATTTACCTAAAGCTTTTAAATTACGGCGTTTAGCTTCTTCTGCTTCCATAATAACACAAGCAGATGCACCATCAGAAAGTTGGCTCGCATTACCTGCGGTGATAAAATTGTCTTCTCCCCTTACAGGCTTTAACCCTGATAAACCTTCAAAACTAGTTGTTGGCCTGTTGCATTCATCTAACTTTACGCCATTAAGCTCAGTGATCTCATCATCAAAAAATCCTGCCAATTGGGCCTCTGCTGTTCGTTGTTGGCTTTGTAACGCATATTCATCTTGTTTTTGACGTGATATGTTATACTTACTTGCAACTAAATCCGCAGTTTCAATCATCGGCATATAAAATTCTAACTTAACCGATTTATCTTTATACCTATAAGAATTCCAATAATTATTCTGGACTAAAGAACAGCTATCAACTCCACCTGCAAGAGTTATATCCAATCCTTCATTAATCACCTGATTTGCAGAAATAGCAATAGCATTTAGACCAGAAGCACATTGTCTATCTATCGTAGATGCTGCAACTGTATCAGGTAGATTTGCAGCAAAAACAGCATGTCGAGCCAAATTTACCCCTGCACTTCCTTGTGTTAGTGCTGAGCCAATAGTAACATCTTCAATTTCATTGCCGTTCAACCTGGCACGATTAATAGCAGCTATCATAGCATGTGCCATTAAACTTGGCGCATTAATCTCAGCAAAACTACCTTTATAAGCCTTGCAAACTGGTGTACGGGCTGTTGAAACAATCACTGCTTTACGCATAGAGTTATCCCTTTCAATATTAATTTATTGTGAATTAAATTTCTATAGTTTCGAGCTGACACCAGCTAGCAATGAACAAAGCGGTAACTTGAGTGACACGGCGCACAGATTCTAAATTGACAGATTCATTAAAGCCATGAATCGATTTGGCTTCAGGGCCAAACACTAATGCAGGTGTGTCCGCATAAAGGCCAAAAAACCGTGCATCTGTGGTAGCTGTGATGGCTATTTTATTGAGTGACTGACCACTAACAAACTGATGTGCGGTTTCGAGTATTTCTATCGCTTGCGCTGCATTGGCTGAGCTATCATCACCCAAAGCGTACCCTTCGGCCAAAAATCCATGATAGACAATTTTTGGCTGGTTTGTTTTAAGAAAATTGCTTTTCTTTATGGCTTGTTCCAACGTATTTTCAATATCTTGTTTAGCTTTGTTAATATCTTGATTCGGGTAAATAGCAATACGCGCATCAAACACACACCATGCAGGAACGCTACTCCCCCAATCGCCACCAGCTATTTTACCTATATTTAAGTTGAGAGGATTATGGCAATCATGGTAATATTTGTTTTTATACTGAGGTAAATTCCATTTTGCTTCCATCACTCGCAATGCGGCAATAAGTGGAATGGCAGCTTCGATTGCATTTGCACCATTTTGTGCCTCATGAACATGCACAGGAATGCCCTTTAAATGCACTTGAAACCAAATAACTCCAATTTGAGCTGTCACCAACTGTTCAGCAAATGGTTCAGGGATAAGTACGGCATCAGCTTTATAGCCACGTTGTAAGCAAGCCAAAGCACCGTTACCTGTACATTCTTCTTCTACCACCGATTGAAAATACACATCTGCTGCAGGCGCATAGCCTATATTTTTTAGAGCATCTAAAGCAAATAGATTGATGGCAAGGCCAGCTTTCATATCACCGACTCCTCTACCATACATTTGGCCATTTTTAACATAAGGTTCAAACGGTGGATTATCCCACATCTCTAACGGCCCCGTTGGAACAACATCTATATGACCATTTAAAATAAGTGTTCTACCTCGGTTTGTACGGCTTTTATGCGTAGCCACCACATTGATGGCATTATCATAATCACCAATCACTGGTGAGAATCCGAACATATTTTCGATATCTTTGACATTAATATTCCATTGATCAACCTGATAATTACGGAACTTTAATTCTGCCACTATAAAATCTTGCGCAGATTGCTCGTTTCCTCGGGTGGAAGGATGCGTAGTTAACGTAGTTAAAAAATCTAATTGTTTATCAAAATTATCATTAACAGCTTTCAAAATATTGTTTTCATGTGCTATATTCATATGATTTTCCATTAAAAAGTTGGTATTTTACCTTTGGTAATTCTAAATGTAGCATCAGTGGCATTGATCACATCTTGCAGACTTGTAGACTTAGAAATTTCAACCAAATTCAAACCACCATCTGTTACATCTAAGACAGCCATATCAGTATAAATGCGATTCACACAGCTTTTGGCGGTTAGCGGCAGGCTGCACCCTTCGACAATTTTGGGTTTTCCCGTTTTATCGGTATGCATAGTGACCACCACCACACGTTTGGCCTTTTGAGCCAACTCAATCGCTCCACCTGCGCCTGGAGTGAATGACCCTGGTATCATCCAGTTCGCCAAATCACCATTAGCGGCCACTTGAAATGCCCCTAAAACCGTTAAATCCAACCGCCCAGAGCGCACAATGGCAAATGATGTGACGCTATCAAAATAAGATGCACCTAAAATGGGCGATATATAAGTGCCACCTGCATCGATTAAATTGCGGTCGGCATCGTCGTAATCCACTTGCGGCCCAATGCCTGCTATGCCGTTTTCGCTATGAAGACAAACTGGAAAATTTTTTGGCAAATAGGTAAGTAACTGGGTTGGTAAGCCAATGCCAAGATTAACAATCATATTGGGTTGAATGTCTTGTGCAGCGCGACGCAGCATATGCGCTTTAACGTTTGATGACATTATAAGCCTCCGTTAGCTTTGGTAAATGCACTAAATCATCGATAAACGGCGCGGGTGTGTGAACGCAATCTGGGTCAATATCGCCTAGAGGTACAATATAGGCGCTTTCAGCAATGGTAAATTTGGCCGCCATGGCCATAGCAGAGTTGAAATTTTGAGCTGTGGCTGCATAGGTTAGATTGCCAAATGTATCGGCTTTTGCGGCATGGATAAGCGCAAAATCAGCTGTTAATGCCGTTTCTAACACGCCTTCTACATTATTTACCACCAGCCTTTGTTTGCCATTAGCAAGGCTTGTATCAATGCCAACATCAGTCACAAAGCCCAACAAACCAGAACCTGCAGCGCGGATACGCTCTGCCAAAATTCCTTGCGGTACAAATTCAACTTCAATCTTACCCGTGTTCATTAAACCTATGGCATTGCTATTTAAGCCAATATGACTGGTGATGAGCTTATCGACCTGACCATTTTGCAATAGTAAGTCTATGCCCAAACCATTTTGATTGGCATCATTTTTAATGATAGTTAAATGCTTTGCACCTTGATTGACCAATTGTGCAATCAAGGTGAATGGTGTTCCTGGAGAGCCAAAGCCACCGATCATAATGGTTGAACCGTTATTTATTTGATCAATGGCTTTAGTAAGCGTTGTAACTTTATTGGTTAATGTCATCAGTTATGCACCGTCAAATTCATTTCATCCGCCATTACATCTAGACTCGCGATTAAAATACCCATTAGCTCTTCGATTTGAGCCTCATTGATTATTAATGGGGGACAAATTAGAAAATGATCGCCCTCTAAACCGCCTCTTGTTCGGCGTGAATATATAATCAAGCCCCGCTCATATGCTAAATCAACCAAGCGGTTATAAGCATTCAACTCTTTGGGTAGCACTTGCATGGTTACGCGGTCATGTACCAGCTCAAAAGCTAGCAGTAGCCCAAGTCCGCGCACATCGCCAATGAATGGGTATCTATCCATTAGTTTGGTAAGTTTAGCTTTCAGAATTATACCCATTTTAGCAGCATTTTCGATTATATTTTGATTTTGCAATTCTATGAGTACCGCAATGCCTGCTGCACATGCCAAAGGGTTACCTGCATAGGTAAAACCGTGTAGAAATCCACCTGACTCTAACACTGTATCGACAATTTCAGGTTTTGCTACCATGGCACCAAGTGGTGCATATCCAGCGGCAAAGCCTTTTGATAAAGCAACTATGTCGGGAATTATACCCCAATGCTCTGAGGCTACAAATTTTCCTGTTCGGCCTGCGCCTGTCATCACTTCATCGTAAATCAATAATATGCCATATTCATCACATATCTTACGAATGCGTTTATAATAACTATCTGGTGCGACTAAAGCGCCTGTTGATGCGCCGCCTACGGGTTCCATGATAAATGCCAATACTGTGTCTTTGCCTTGAGCGATGATTTCATCACGCAGCAATTCTGCATATTTTACGCCACGCGCTCCATCATCTAAATTATCATCATCAAGATAGCAAGTTGGGGCAGCAATTTTTGGCATACCCTGCATCATCGGCATAAATGGTTTTGATAACGGGTCATAACCTGTCAGCGCTAATGCACCCAAAGAGCAACCATGATAGGATGGAAATCGTGAAATAACTTTATAACGGCTATGCTCACCCTTAGCGAGCGCATATTGACGGGCCAATTTGATGCAGCTCTCAACAGCTTCTGAGCCTCCAGACACAAAAAATATGCGGTCTAAGCCTTCGGGCATTAAATTTGCGGTCATGGTTGCTAATTGCTCGGCTGGTTCATTTTGAAAATGCAAGCGATAGCCAAATGTGGCTTTGTCCATTTGTTTTTTCATCGCGGTTAAAACATTGGGGTTAGAATGCCCAATATTAGACACCATAGCGCCACTGCTGCCATCTAAATATTTTTTGCCCTCTGTATCATATAAATATATGCCTTTTGCATAGTCTAGCATTGGCTTACAGCCCGTTGATTGGTAGAATAGACTTGATTGGATATCTTCGCTCATATGGATAAATTCTTCCATTTAAATGGTTAGATAAAAACTTTTTATATGGCCTTGTCGAGGGCTTTTAAAAATAGTTATGTTTTTCTTTCTCTGTTGTAAGCTATAATATTATTCATAGTTTTAACCTCTTTATTTTCAGCGCTTATAATTGAAGTTGCATGGCTTAGGACCATTAAGCAAATAAATAATACCAATGATAATCATAGATATAATCTATATCAAAAAGCTAATAGTAATATGTCAAGGTAAGTTAAAAAAATCAAACCTTAATAAGATAGGCAATACTGCGACTTCTCATTGAATATATAGGAAATTTTTAATATTATAGGGTTTGATTGTGATCACGCAAAGCGAAGCTTAGTGCAACGTAAAATGATAAAACCATCAGCCCGAACCAGGACGCGATTTTCTGATCGCATGGGACAATAAAATAACTGGTAAAATTCCTGTTAAGACTATGGTTAACGCCCCTAGGGCCGATTGTTCCAGTAATTCATCGGATGCAAATTGATAAACATAGGTTGCCAATGTATCAAAATTAAATGGTCGTAAAATCAAGGTCGCGGGTAATTCTTTCATCGCATCGACAAAAACCAAAATTGCCCCTGCTAAGATACCGCTGCGTATCATTGGGATATGAATATATTTTAAACAACCATATGCGCTTGCCCCTAATGATCTGGCGGCATCATCCATATTTGGCGTAACCTTGGTTAGGCTAGTTTCAACTGCGCCTAAGCCAACCGCCAAAAACCGCACCACATAGGCAAAAATAATTGCAAATGCCGTGCCTGATAAAATCAAGCCAGTTGAAATATTAAATTGCGCCCGCATGAATGCATCAAAGCTGTTATCAATGAAGGCAAATGGCACAAGAACCCCGATCGCCAAAACAGCACCCGGCATAGCGTAGCCGACGCTGGCAAAGCGCACCATAAGATTAAGGATATTTGCCCGTTTATTATTGCGATGACCATTAGAGTTTATTTTATGCAACCGCATTGCATATGCCAATAGAAAGCCAATGATAATGGTAATTATTGCCGCTGTGGTTGCTAAAAATAATGAATTTTTGGCATAGGTAAAAAATTCGATGCTAAGCGAGGCCTGCCAATTATTGAGCGCATAATATGTTAAAATACCCGCTGGAACAATAAACCCCAATAATATGGGTGCAGAGCAAATGAAAATTGCTGCAAAAACTTTCCAGCCATGTAATTTATAGCCCGATAAAATATTATATTTTGCATTACTGGCACTATATTGTTGGGATTTTCTAGATTTACGTTCGATCCATAATAGGCCCGCAACAAAAAACAACATCACCAAGGCGATTTGTGCCGCACCGCCAAGATTGCCCTGTAACATCCAAATATCAAAAAACCCAGCGGTCAGGGTATGAATACCAAAAAAATCAATCGTGCCAAAATCATTTAATGTTTCCATTAAAACCAATGACAAGCCAACCACCAAGGCCGGCCTTGCAAGCGGCAGGGCAATGGTAAAAAAACATTGCCACGGGCTGCGACCTAAAACACGGCCTGCCTCTAATAAACAAATCGATTGTTGAATGAATGAAGCGCGGCTTAACATATAAACATATGGATAAAGCACTAATGATAACATGGCAATCGCGCCGCCGTGGCTTCTTATTTCAGGAAAATAATATTCCGATTTTAATTGCCAGCCAAAAATATCCCGTAGAAATATCTGTAATGCCCCCGAATAATCCAATAAATCAGTATAAACATAGGCAATAACATATGCAGGCACGGCAATTGGCAATAATAATGCCCATTCAAAAAACTTAACCCCCAGAAAGCGGCACATGGTAACTAGCCATGCGCTAGATACACCAATGATGATAGTCGATAGGCCGACCCCCAACATTAATATCAGGGTATTTTTAATATAACGCCATAAAACCGTATCAAATAAATGCGGCCAATTATTTTCAGTGGGATTAAAGGCTAACCAAATTATTGCCAATATGGGTAATGCGGCAAATATCGCCACTATAATTGCAATCAATAACCAGCCATTATTAATATTATATTTTCGTGGCGGTTTTATATTTTCTGTAATCGCCATCAAGGGTTGCTTTTGGTCATGTTCTAAAAATATACCTGATATTAAAATATAAAATTAAAAGCCTCCGTCGCCAGAAGCTTTTAACATTAAACAATAGCATTAAAAGATGAATGGCAATCTATTCATTATAACCGACTTTATCGACCATCTTTGATGCCATTGATGAATTGGCCTCAATCGCGGCAAAGCTTTGTTTGTCGGCCTTGAATTTACCCCATGATGCGACCATTTTTGATGGTTTAACACCAGATTTAACAGGATATTCAAAATTAACCTTAGCATAAATTTCTTGCGCCATATCACCCGATAAAAACTCCATCAATTTAATGGCATTGGCCTTATTTGGCGAAGATTTAGTCAATGACATGCCCGAAATATTCATATGTGTGCCGCGATTATCTTGATTAGGGAAAATTAAATTAACCGATTGCGCCCATGCAATTTGATCCTTATTGGTCAACATTTTACCCATATAATAGCTGTTACCAATGGCAATATCGCACTCGCCTTGCCAAACTGCCTTGACCTGCGCCCGATCATTGCCCGATGGCTTTCTGGCTAAATTGGCTTTTAAGCCTTTTAACCATGTTAGGGCTTTTGCCTCGTCATTTGCCAAAATCATCGATGCAAATAATGCATTATTATAGGCATGGCTACCGCTTCTGGTACAGATTTTACCTTTCCATTTTGGGTTGGCTAAATCTTCATAATCTTTAATCTCACCTTCTGCGATACGGTCTTTTGACGCATATATTAATCTTGCCCGTTGGGTTAATCCAAACCATTTGCCATCAGGATCGCGTAAATTAGCGGGAATATTGGCATTTAAAATATCACTATTAACGGCTTGGGTTAGGCCTTTTCTGGTGGCATTCATTAATTTTGCCGCACCCGATGTTAATAAAATATCGGCGGGGCTATTCGCACCTTCTTGAACTAAACGTTGGATCAGACCTTTTTTGGCAAAAACCACATTGGTTTTAATGCCAGAGTTTTTTTCAAAAGCATCGAGCAATGGTTTAATTAAAATTTCTTGACGAAATGAATATATATTAACCTCACCCCCCGCCTGTGCAGAACCAAAGGCAACAGCAGTTAATGTTAATGTGAAAGCTATTTTAGATAATGTTTTTAACATCGAATAATAATTCTTTCGTAAATATATGATTATAGTTAATGTTGCGACTTATTCGCAATTAGCAGATAAATATTTATACCTATTAATGCGCTATTGCAAGTCATTCGCAAAATTATTTTATCTGAAATAATCAATAACTAATTTCGATTTATGATCTGATGATAATTTATTTTAGGTAGCTCTAAAAACTGCTATTTGGTTGAGTTAGAAAATCAATTTCTGCGGGTGTGCTTATGCGGCTTAAAATTTTATTACGATGCGGGAAGCGAGCAAATTTATCGATAATATTTTTATGTAATTGCATAAATTTAATTTGTTCTTCCATTGCCAAATTCTGATAAAGATCCAGCCCTTGTTGTTGATCACTCTTATTTTCGCTATGCATGAACGGCATATAAATGAATACACGCATCTTATTATAGGTTAATTCATGATCTTGATTATTTGCAATTAAAATTTTTGCTATTTCAAGTGCTTTGGCATCCGTTGCAAATGCCTTGGGCGTATCACGAAACATATTACGGGAAAATTGGTCTAATATTAAAATTAACGCTAATGCCTTTAATGGATCAGATATCCAACCGTCTAATTTACCTTTTACCGCTTGGTTATATATATCCATAAATTGGATTTTTAAATCATCGTCGAATGAAATGCTTTTTTGAAACCAAAATTCTTCTGTTGCTTGGTTAAACCAAAAATCTAAAATATATGCTGCGGTCTTTATCTTCATAATTCAGCTCGCTTTTCTATATAAATTAATCAAATTGCTCGATACCATCATTTAACTGATAATAATCTGATTTATCTTTAACAAATATATGTTTGGATATTTTAAGGCCTGTTGGTAAATCTAATGTTCCCGCCATAATGCTAATATTATCTTTTTTATGCTTGCGCCAAAATAAATTACCGCCGCAATTTTTGCAAAAACCGCGTTCTGCCTGACTTGATGATTGATACCATTTTAAATTCTCTTCACCATATATGGTTATTTCAGATTTTTTACAGCTAGTCGCCGTAACGTAATTACCGCTAGTTTTTTGACATTGACGACAATGACATGCGGATATTGGTCGTAAACCACCACATATTTCATAATGTATTTTACCGCATAAACAACCACCCGAGCCAGTGATTTTATCACCCATAATATTAATATCCTGTTTTATATTAAATTTTAATCTATTATAATATTGATCATGATAATAAATAAATATTCTTAGATTAATAGGTAGATTATGACATTACGCAATATTATTTTAGACTGTGACCCAGGGCTTGACGATGCATTTGCTATTTTACTTGCACTTTCATCTCCTGATAAATTTAATTTATTAGGCATAACCACGGTTGCGGGCAATGTTGGTTTAAAATATACCACGCATAATGCCCTTGGCATATTTCAAATCGCAGATATAAGAGATATACCAATTTTTTCTGGTTGTGATAGGGCAATAATGGGGAGAGGTTCGCGCGCGCCAGAAATTCATGGGCAAAATGGCATTGGCGGCGTATCATTACCAAAACCAAAATTTGCATTACAAAAACAACATGCGGTCGATTTTATTATTGAAACCTGTCTTAATGCTGATGATGGAACAATCACCCTATGTCCGATTGGGCCAATGACCAATATTGCCTTGGCGATTATTAAACAAAGCGCAATAATTCCAAAAATTAAACAAATAATTTTCATGGGTGGGGCTGCGTTCAAGGCTGGTAATATAACGCCCCATGCGGAATTTAATATTCATGCTGATCCCCATGCCGCAGAGGTTATTTTACAATCTGGCATCGATTGTGTGATGTTTGGCCTTGACGTTACCCATCAGGCAATAATAACCGATCAAAGGCTATCAGATATTAAAAATATTGATGGCGATATAGGTAATATTCTATCGGATATGATGTCATATTATGCGGCTGCCACTAAAAAAGCAGGCGGTGAACAAGCCAATGGTGTTTTGCATGACCCTTGCGTGATTGCCTATTTAATCGATCCAGATATATTTCAAGGCAGCACCCATCATATCATGGTCGAAACCGCGCTTGGACATGATAAAATTGGTAATATTATCGTTGATGGCGATGGTAAAAAAAATAATGTTAAAATCATTACTAAAATGGACGCGGTAAAATTTTATGATCTATTAATCACCCGCATTTCAAGCTTAGTTAGCTGATTAATTTACCCGCCGCATAATGCCGGTAAAAAGACCAGCGGCGATTAAAAAACTGCCGCCAATATTATTAACAATTTTTAATGTTGATGGCTGTTTAAATCGCGTCCGCAAATGCCCCGCCATCATCACCCAAAGAATTATATTTAATGCCGCCAATGTTAAAAATGTTACAATTAATATGGAAAATTGCGGCAATGCTGCCATATTTTGAGTAATAAATTGTGGCATGAATGCTATAAAAAATACTATGACATTTGGGTTAAGGGCGGTTACTATATAAGTATTCCAAAATATTTTACTATTCGATTTTGCCGTCGTCATATTATCTAAATTATCAAGAATTGGCGTAGTTCGCCACATTTTAACACCAATCCATATAAGATATGCTGCACCCGCTAATTTTAATGCCATGAATAAACTTGCCGAGGCATTTAATATGGCCCCTGCGCCAAGCAAGGATACGCTCATCGCGCTAAAATCACCCAATATTACCGCAGGAACAGTTGCCCAACCCGTAGCCTTGCCACGATTTATCACATAACCAACCACCAGCATAACCGTAGGGCCTGGAATAGCCAATAATGCAGTACTCGCAGCAGCAAAAGCCAACCATAATTCTATCGACAAAATATAACCCCTATTAATATTTATGATAATGCTAATTAATAATATTATAAAATTAATATTTTCGTTATAATGACCCTATGGGTGCCATATTTTTATCAGCTTCCATCGCTGCATGTTTTGCCGCTTCCGCTGCGGCATCGGCAATGCGTTGTTCACGCCTACGATAAATTTCATGGGCGATTGCGCCAATAATAGTTATAGCAACAATAACAACTGCCAAGGCACTTAATGATGGGTCAGTACCTAAGCGAACCTTGCCCGCCAAAACAGTAGTTAAAGTGTTTTCTGCCTGTTTAGTAAAAAGCGTCGTATTATAATTTTCAAAACTGGTCAAAAATGCCAATACCGCTGCTGATGCAATAGCAGGGCGCAAAAATGGCACTAAAATTTTCCAAAACACCTGTACATGGGTTGCACCTAAATCCAAGGCTGCTTCTTCTTGTGTCCGATCAAACCGTTGCAAACGTGCCAAAAACACCAACATGCAATATGCAGAAATGAATGTTGATTGCCCAATGATAGTTAGGAAAATGCCTCTATAAAAAATAGAATCATAATCAGCATCTATCCAAACGCCCAATCTATCCCAGAATACCAATGTGGAAATACCAAGGATAACACCCGGCATCAATACGGGTGATACCACGATGGTATAATATATAGACTGCATCTTTTTTGGTACTTGCGTCATCATTAATGCCGCCGCCAAGCCAATTGGAACGGCAAGACAAATAACACCAATTCCTATCCATAATGATGTCATTATGCCCTTAATCATCATTCTATCATTGGCAGGCTTGGTAAACCATTTGGTGGTGAAACCTTCGATCGGATATGCGGTCGGATATGTGGTGGTATTAAAAGAAGAAATACCCATCATAATCAAGGGGCCAAATAAATATAGAAAAAATAATGCTATATAAAATCGAACCATATATTTGTTAATTTTTTCCGAGGTCATTTTGCAATCTCCCCAAGATTTACCTTAAATATTTTCATAACTGCCATGACAAATATGATACAAGCACCTAATAAAACAAAAGCATATGCAGAGCCACGCGTCCAATCACCGCCAGTGAAGAACCAATCAAAAATAATTTGCGTAAACCATAAACTGCTTGGCCCGCCTAAAATTTGAGGCACCGCCAATGCACCCGCAGTCAACATGAATACCATAGTACAACCAGAAGCAATACCAGGTTTTGCATGTGGCATTACCACCCGCCAATGAATTCGCCACCAAGGCGATCCTAAATCACGCGCCGCTTCGACCTGCGCATGATCGAGGCTTTCAATGGCATTATATATGGGGAAAATCATTAATAAAATATAGGCATAGCTAAGCCCCGCATACATCGCCACATCGGCCTTAATAAAATCAATTGGCGTGTCCATTATTCCCATACTAATTAACACCGAATTAATTAACCCGCTGCTGCCAAATAAAATTCTGAATGAAAAGGCGCGTAATATTTCATTGACCCAAAAAGGCACAATCAAACAAACAAGAAAAAGTCTAGCGATGCTGCCTTTGGCGGTTTGTGCCAAATAATAGGCAATTGGATAACATAACACGAATGCCAAGCCAGTGATTAAAATTGATGCAACAATCGTTCGTACAAATACCTTTAAATGCAGCCAGTTAAACATGGCATCATCGCTTTCACGACCAAATAAAAGATAAGCGTAATTTTTTAAGGTATAAACATCTTCTGGGCCACCAATCTTGCTGGGTGGTAAATTATGGCGGAAAGAAAAATCTATCATATATAATTGCGGTAAAATTATCATAACGACAATCCAAAGCAGAACCGCGCCAATTAAATATGTCGAAAGAAAAATACCATTACGTTGAACAAAGGTAATACCACGTATATATTCTGATAAGACTGTACCATTTTTTTGTACCATGGGTGCCAAAACTATCGCCAATAGCACCGCAAGGAAAACCGCCATAAAAATTGATGTAAAATCACTCATCGGCTAATTCCCCCACTGGCAAGACCACCGCACGATCCGCATTGAAAGTTAATTTAACGCCGTCGCCTTGTGTTAATGCAATCGGGCTACCATCATTTGTTGATGACATAACAATTGCCTTATCACCAGATCCTTTCATGTGCAAATGCACTGATTGACCTTCAAATTCCTGTGATAATACAGAGGTTTCAATATGGTTTTCCGCAGGTTTCTTGCCATTATATAATGCCAGTGATTCTGGCCTGATGAATAAAATTGCATCATCACCGATTTTAAGTCCTTGATTGTTACAACCGCGCAATGAACCATGCTCGTTTTCTATAACAGCATATTTATCATCGGTTTTAGTAACTTTGCCAAAGAATGGATTATTTTCACCAACGAATGACGCAACAAATGATGTTCTTGGGTTATTATATATGGTTGCACCATCGCCAACTTGTTGAATTATACCCGCAGACATGACCGCGATACGATCCGACATGGTTAAGGCTTCACCCTGATCATGGGTAATATAAATAAATGTAATACCAACCCGTTGTTGAATATTACGCAATTCGGTCCGCATATGTTGACGCAATTTTAAATCTAACGCCGATAATGGTTCATCTAATAATAATACTTCTGGCTCAACGGCAAGGGCGCGGGCAATAGCGACCCGTTGTTTTTGGCCACCTGATAATTCGGATATTTTTTTATCACCTTGATCGCCTAGGGCAATTAATTTTAATAATTCACCAGCGCGTTTACGCCTATCGGCAAGCTTGACACCCGCCACCTCAAGACCAAAAGCGATATTTTCTGAAACTGTCATTAGTGGAAATAATGCCAAATTTTGAAAAATTAATGCAGTTGGTCGTTTATTAGGGCCAATGCCCTTCATATCAACACCATTAATACGAATGCTACCTTCCGATAGCTCATTAAACCCTGAAACTGCACGTAAAATTGTTGTTTTGCCGCAACCAGATGGCCCAAGGAAGCTGAAAAACTCACCGCGCTCAATAGTTAAATTTGCATCATCTACTGCGGTAAAATCACCAAATTTAATTGAAATATGATCAAGATCAACGCCTGAGCTCATAATATTCCCTACCCTAAAATTATTATTTATTATTTTTATTATATTTATATTTAGAATTATTAGGCAGCTTGAATTATCACACTGCCCAATAATCGATTAATTAAGCCGCAACAAATTTATCACGGAATTCAGTACGGATAGCTGCATACCATGTTGGTTCTGATGGCCATGCCCATAAGTTATCCAAGGCATCACCCGGATATGCAGTTGCAAAGTTATTTTTTGATGCATCTGATAAATGCGCATCTGCGCCAATAACAGCCGAATTATAACCTGTAAGATTAGCGGTCAAACCACCATTTTCAGGACGGAATGAAAATTCAATCAAGGCATATGCTTGTTCGATATTTTTTGCACCAACAGGCATTGCCATGCCATCAACCCATGCCAATGCACCTTCTTTAGGTGCTTGGTATTTAACTGGCTTGCCTTCAGTCATCATCGCCATAATTGGACCATCCCAAGTTTGACCAACAATAACATCTTCTTGCATCAAGCCATTTTTTTGACCATCAGCATCATTCCAAAACTTTTTAACATTCTTTTTATTATCGATGCAGAATTTTGTAACTTTGGTCCAAACATCAACCATATCTTCTTCTGATTTATAGGCGCGACGCATATCATCTGGTGCTAACATGCCATTTGTTTCCATGAATAAACCTGCACCCAGCATCATTGAATGTGGCCTGCCCATCATTTTATTTTCCATATCACCAGACCATAAATCACCCTAGCTAGGCATGCCACCTGCTGGTTGCCATTTGTCCGTACGCCATGCAATTGCTTCTGTTCCCCAAAGCTGTGGTAACCAATGCGATCCTTTGCCTTCGAAATTCCACTCATTCGTACCAACTGAAAGCATAGTTTGATTAAGGCGATCAGTTGGAACTTTATTCATGTCGAACGGCTGCAATAATTCCAAATGCTCCCATTGTTGAGAGCGCATATTGGTTGGGCTGCATAGATCAAAGCCGCGACCTCTGGTTGCCTTCATTTGGTTAATGATTTCTTCATTCGAACCAATACCAGTGTGATTAACTACAATACCAGTTTCTTTTTTAAATGCATCTTTAAATTCTTCGGGTAAATAATCCGACCACATCATAACATTAACTTCGCCCGATGATGATAATGCGCTTTTACTTATTATTACTGGTGCAGCAAGAACAGCACCCACAGCCACACCTGTTTTAATTATTTGGCGGCGTGATAGGCCATTTGTAGTTTTTTCAAATTTTGTCATAAATTTTTCTCCTGCTATCATGACTGTTTATTAATTTTTTTATTATTTCATCGTTAAACCAGCAATAAAAATCTATATAACCATATATTGTTAATATTTATATGGGGTTTTCATATAACTTAACATATTAATTACTTTAATAGCATATATTGAGTAATAAAAATACATTAAACTCATATAAAATAAAACTATATACCTATAAATATATTGTCGCATGTCATAAAGAACTGAACCAGATCATAAACCTAGAACCAGCTTTATATAGTCTATAGTACCAAATAAATATATCAAAAATAGTTTAATATATCGCTTCGATATATTGAACTTGTAATTTAACGACCTTCCAGCTATATCATAATATGATAAATAAAGGTAAAATAATTATATGGATGTTAAAACAACTTGCCTTGGCGTATTAGTTATGGGCAATGCAACTGGATATGAAATTCGCAAGGCATTTGAATATGGGCCATTTGCTCATTTTGCCGATGGCGGTTTTGGCTCTATATATCCCGCCATTGCAAAAGCAGAATCACCGGGCATGGTAACATGCAAAAAACATAAACAACAAAAACGACCAGCAAAGAAAATTTATGCTATTACTGACATGGGGCGTGAACATTTATTTAGCACATTAAAAAAAGACCCTGGAGAAGATAAATTCCGGTCAAATTTTTTATTCGCCCTTTATTATGCCGATGCATTACCAGCCGAATGGATTGATGAAATCATAACTAAACGCATTGCCGATTATAAACAAAAAATAGAATGTTTAGTAAATATTAATAATCAATATTGTGATGATAAAAATATTGCACCAACATTAATTAGGCATAAAGGTATAGAATATTACAAAGCAATGTTAGGTATAATAAGTAACAAAAAAGATAAATTTATAGCCGCAGCAATTGATAATAGAAACAATAACATAAAACAACCATAATATAGGCGGATTGGAAGCAATGAAAAAAAAAATATTAAATTTAAAACCATCTGTTTTTATAGCAGTAGGCCTTGCAATTCTAGCAATTGCATTGATATTATCGGGGCAATTAAAATCCGATGATGCGATGGTTGAAAATTCAAAAAATGATATTGCAACAGATAAAACAAAAACGTTAATTACGGTTCGTGTTATAAAAAGCATTGCCAAAGATCATAATGCGGTAATAATTATAAATGGCAAAACTGAAACCAGTATGAATGTTGAAATAAATGCCGAAACCGATGGACGTATTTTTAAAATTAATATGAATACGGGTCAAGTAATCAATAAAGGCGATGTCATCGCAAAAATTATGGTTAATAATAGACAAGCAGTTTTAAATCACGCAAAAAATATAACTACACAGCGCAAACTTGAATATGAAGCCGCAAAAAAGCTTGCCCTTAAAGGTTTTCAGTCCAAAATCAAAAAAGCCGCAGCATTGGCAAATTTAAGCGCGGCAAAGGCCAATTTATTAACTGCCCAAATCGACTTAAATCATACGATAATCAAATCACCATTTGATGGAATAATAAGTAAAAAACATACAAATATAGGCGATTATGTCAAATCAGGCGACCCAATTGCAATTATTATAAGCCTAAACCCACTTTATGTAACTGCCCATGTGGCAGAAGGTGAAATTGACCATATAAAAACTGGTGCAATAATATCTATCCGCTTAATCTCTGGGCAGCAGACAACAGGCAAAATCACCCGTATAGCCCCAGTAGCCGATGATAACACCCGAACATTTAAAATCGAAGCAATGGTTGATAACCAAAATAATTTTATTAAAGCTGGGCTTAGTGCTAAATTACGATTATCGCTAGCAACAGAAAAAGCTCATTTAATAACACCTGCAATTTTATCACTAAATGACGATGGCAATGTCGGCATTAAAACCATAACCAAAGATAATATTGTTATATTTAATCAAATTAAAATTATTGAAAATACTGATGAAGGCCTTTGGATCACTGGCATTGACAATAAGGCAACAATAATTTCTGTTGGTCAAGAATATGTTGTCCATGGGCAAAAGGTTAATACGGTTATTGATTCTGATATTAAAAAACAAGCTGACGGTCTTGAAGCTATCAGGAATGTAAAAACATGAGCATAATCGACGCCACCCTAAGCCGATCACGAACCGTTATCGCCTTATTAGTGTTTATTTTAATCTCTGGTGCGCTTGCCTATATTAATATACCAAAAGAATCTGATCCAGATATTAATATACCAATAATATATACAACCATCGGCCATGAAGGTATTTCCCCCGAAGATGCCGAGCGATTATTGGTACGACCAATAGAAAAAGAAGTCAGTTCAATCGAAGGCATAAAGGAAATGCGCTCCACCGCTTATGAAGGTGGTGCAAATATATTATTAGAATTTGAAGCAGGCTTTGATGCCAGTCAAGCCTTAGATGATGTACGCGAAAAAGTTGATCTAGCCAAGCCTGAATTGCCCGAAGACGCCGAAGAACCAACCGTACATGAAGTTAATTTAAGTTTATTCCCCGTATTGGTTGTAAGTATATCGGCGGAGCTTCCAGAACGGACACTATTACATCTTGCCCGTGATTTAAAAGATGAATTAGAAACTATTCCAAGTGTATTAGAGGTCGATCTTAATGGTGATAGAAATGAAGTTGTCGAAATAATAATAGACCCAATGTTGGTGGCAAGTTATGATTTGCGCCCTGATGATATTAAAAATGCAATAAGGCGGTCAAATCAATTAATTGCCGCCGGCGCAATGGATACGGGCAAGGGGCGATTTGCCATAAAAGTTCCGGGATTATTTGAAAATATTCCTGATATTTTAAATATGCCAATTAAAATAAATGGAGACGCGATAGTAAGAATTGCCGATGTGGCAAGCGTTCATAAAACATTCAAAGATGTTGACCGGTTCGCACGCTTCAATGGGCAGAAAACTATTGCCTTGGAAATAACCAAACGTACTGGTGAAAATATAATCGATACTATCGCAGCCGTAAAAGCCATTGTTTCAAATGTGGAAAAACAATGGCCAACAGGGGTTAAAGCAAATTTCAGCCAAGATAATTCTGGTGATTTTCGCGAAATGTTTACCGATTTAGATCATAATGTTCCGCGTGCAGTTTTATTGGTTATGATAGTCTTTTTTGGCGCTCTCGGCCTGCGTGGCGGGTTATTAGTTGGTATTGCCATACCTGGATCATTTCTTGCGGGAATTCTGGTGCTGGCTACCTCGGGTATGACCGTTAATGTTGTGGTGCTATTCGCCCTTATATTATCGGTCGGCATGTTGGTCGATGGCGCAATTGTGGTGATTGAATATGCCGATCGTAAATTAGCCGAAGGCGAGCCACGAAATGTGGCCTATGGCATGGCGGCAAAACGCATGGCATGGCCGATAATTGCCTCAACCGCAACCACATTAGCGGCCTTTTTACCACTATTATTTTGGCCAGGTATCGTTGGCGAATTCATGAAATATTTGCCCATAACCCTTATCGCAACATTGACCGCATCACTGGCAATGGCATTAATTTTTATTCCTGTGCTAGGTGCTAATTTAACCGTCATTATTACAATTGTCATAACAATCATAACAGCCGTTATTATGGCGATGGTTGGGTCTAATCTATTCACATTATTCAATGCAGAATTAGCCGCAATTGGTGGTTTTATTTTCGCAATTCCAGGAGTTTATCTTGGGTATAAGCTTGGTAAATATTCGGGTTATTTGTTAGATAAACAATCAGATAGCCCTGATTTAAATAAACAATTATCGGCTGAACATAGCCAATCAAGCATTGAAAATCTTGGTGGCTTCACTGGTGGATATATAAAAATATTACATATGGCATTGAAACATCCCGTAAAGGTAATAATCATTGCAGTTAGCTGTTTAATTGGATCAAATCTTGCCTATGGGCAATTTGGTAAAGGTTTAGAGTTTTTTCCATCAATTGAACCAAGCCTTGGCATTTTAAATATTCATGCCCGTGGCAATCTTTCCGTAGTTGAAAAAGATAAATTAGTACGCGAAGTAGAGGATATTATATTAGAATTATCAGATGAAACCCATGAATTTAAAACCATCTATAGTGTTAGCGGCAATATTGCCGCCCGCGATAATGAGGCCGAAGATTTTATTGGTTATATTCAAATGGAATTTGGTAATTGGGATGAAAGACGAAAAGCCGTTGAAATTCAAGCCGATTTAATGGATAGAACCAGCGGCTTACATGGCATATGGATTGAATATCGCGAAGAAGAACAAGGGCCGCCAACTGGAAAGCCAATTAATATACAATTATCTTCACGTAACCCTGAATTATTAGATGATTTATTAATTAAATTCCGCCAACATTTGGATGGGGTTGAAGGTCTGAAAGATATTGAAGATAGCCGGCCAATTCCCGGTATAGATTGGCAATTAAATGTCGATCGGGCGCAAGCAGCAAAATTTGGTGCAGATATCACCATAATTGGTAATTTTATTCAATTAATAACCAAAGGCATGCGACTTAGTGATTATCGCCCCGATGATACCGATGAAGAAATTGATATTATTGCCAGATTTCCCAAAGAATATCGAACTATAGATCAACTAGATCAAATACGTATAAATACCAATGCAGGACAAGCACCATTAAGCAGCTTTGTTGAGCGAACCGCAACAACACGCACTGGCACTATCCACCGTGTTGATTCAAAACGTATAGTCTATTTAATGGCAGAACTTGAAACGGGTACTTTAGCCAATGATAAAGTAAATGAGTTAAAGGCATGGGTAAAAACCATCGATATCCCAGACGAGGTTAGCGTTACATTTAAAGGTGAAGATGAGGAGCAAGCAAAATCACAAGAGTTTCTAACAAAAGCCTTCATGGTTGCATTATTTTTAATGGCCTTAATCTTGGTAACACAGTTTAATAGTTTTTATTCAGCATTTTTGATTTTATTTGCGGTTATTATGTCTACAGCAGGGGTTTTTATCGGCCTATTGATAGTTCAAGAACCATTTGGCGTTATTATGAGCGGAGTTGGTGTGATTGCCCTCGCTGGTATTGTGGTTAATAATAATATTGTATTGATTGATACTTTTGATCGATTAGTAAAAACCGAAAAAACCGCATATGACGCAATTTTATTAACTGGCGCACAACGTTTACGCCCCGTAATGTTAACCACGATAACTACCGTGCTTGGCCTGTTACCAATGGTATTGCAAGTGAATATTGATTTTGTCGAACGCGATCTATCAATCGGTGCGCCATCAACCCAATGGTGGAAACAATTAGCCACGGCAATTTCCTTTGGTTTGACATTCGCCACTATGCTAACCTTGGTTGTAACACCTGCAGCATTGATGCTACGCGAAAATCTCAAGGCCATAAAAACCAAGAAAAACAAGCCCGTAATATCAGATGATGATATAATAAGTGAAGCAGATTTATTGGAAAGCCAATGATTACAATTGAGAATTAACCATTCGCTTATAGCTTAATAAAAAAAAGCCTGTGACTATCTCACAGGCTTTTTTTTTTTATCAAACCATCTTCAATAATTATTGCTTAACCATCCACAACCGCCGCAACTTTCATTGAGTGCATGTTATCAGGATCATCAACCGTGCCACTACCTGCTGCACCATGTTTAAGACCATCAATAAACTCCATGCCTGATGTTACCTGCCCCCATACGCTATATTGGTTATCAAGATGCGGCGCATTATCAAAAACGATAAAAAATTGGCTATTGGCGCTATCAGGCTGACCAGACCTTGCCATCGATGCAGTACCGCGTATATGTGATTCTTTTGAAAATTCGGCTTTTAAATCTGGCTTATCTGAACCGCCCATGCCCGTGCCAGTAGGATCACCAGTTTGCGCCATAAATCCCGGAATTACACGGTGAAAAACGATACCGTCATAAAATCCTTCCCGTGCCAGTTCTTTAATTCGTGCCACATGATTAGGGGCAAGATCAGGCCGTAGCTCGATAACCACACGACCAGCCTCAAGTACAATATATAGGGTATTTTCTAAATCCATTGCGTTTATATTTCCACTTATAAAAATGCTAAGTCCAAGACTTATAGTAATAAAAGATAATATTCGTTTTATTGAATTAATCATTATTTGTCATCCTGAAATATTATATTAGGATATAATTATAATCTATGCTTTTTACTTTTGCAACTATCAATTATGGTAATTTGATGTTTTATTAATAATAAACGGGGGATGTAATGTTAGATCAAATTTTTGTCTTTGATATTGAAACCGTACCAGATGCAGCGGTAGTAAAATCTTTAACTGGATATGATGGCGATGATATCGAAAAACAACGTGAAGAATTATCACGCTATCATTTAAAATTAACCGATGGTCGCAGTAATTTCCCACGCCAATCTTTTCATAAAATAGTCGCAATCAGTTTTTTACGCGCAACAATCCTGCGCGATGGCAATTACGAAGCATATCAATTAGAAGAATTACGATCTGGCGGCACGGTTGATTCCGAAGAAAAAGACCTGATCAAAGGGTTTTTTAATTATGCAGGTAAATATTTACCACGCTTGATAAGCTATAATGGTCGTACATTCGATATTCCCGTATTAAAATATCGGGCGATGAAATATGGCGTTAATGCCGAATGGTTTTATAAAACCGGTGATAAATGGGCGAATTATAATCAACGATATGCCAAGGAATGGCATTGTGATTTATTTGACGTTCTAAGCGATTATGGCGCATCGGCAAGACATAAAATGAATGAAATTTGCGCCAGCCTCGATCTTCCTGGCAAGGGTGATGTGGATGGTAGCGACGTAATGAAACTATATGATGATGGTAAAATTCAAGATATCCGTGATTATTGTGAAACCGATGTCGCCAATACATTTTTATTATATTTAAGATACGCCCTGCATAGCGGTATTACCGATAATGATGGTTATAATCATAGTATAAATTTATTACAATCACATATGGAGGAACAGGCAGAAAATCGCCAATCATATGGAAAATTCTTAGAATTATGGCGCGAAAGCAGTGGCGGAACATTTTCTGCATTTTAATAAATTACTATGGGTATAAATTTCACCCAATGGAGAGAAAACCAAACAGCGGCATTATATCTTAATAAAAAGACATCCAAAACACCCTGAACTGGTCAATAGTTAAAGCAACAAATAGTTTATTACACAAGATATTCAATGGGTTTCACTTAAAGCTTAATGCAATAGATTTATTACTCTATCGCATTATTATATAATTAAATATTACTGATAAAGATTTAAAATATCCAATTCTGAATCAATTAAAAACCGAAGGCAAATTAGTCAATACGGTTATCTGATATTCAAATTTATGCAATTTAACAAATATGACTGTTAACCTTTTATTCGCATAGAAATCGCACCCAACGCCTTTTGCCAATCATCGCGGCTATTTTTTATATTTGATATACCTAATTCAGTAATGCCGCCTTTTGTCGCGATGCTGTCGATTAATTGATTTAAATCTTGTTGACTATCTAATAATGCCGAGGCATTGCCAATCAATGTTTGCGCCACAAGCTTACGCGCGGTTTCTTGATCCAAGCCTTGATTTATAAACCAATTAATTATATCTGCCATGAAAGAAAAGCTCATGCCAGAAAACCCGCCAAATACCGCCGCTGTTGCAAAATCTTGCCAATCATCCATAATATGTACTGGGCCAAGCATTTGCAAAAAATCCACCGCCATATTATTTTTGGGAAATAAAATTGATGGTCCTTTACCAATTGCATTGGCAAGCCCTGGCATCATCGCACAGGCGGCAAATGCAGGCGCAACCAATGGCGATAATTCCTTATATGTGAATCCTGCCGCCGTTGAAATAATAATTTTTTTATTAGAAAATTCAAGCTGCGATAACATATTCTTCACTTGATTAGGTAATACCGCGATAATTATAATATCCGAACCATCGACAACCGCCTGATTATCCTTGGCAATTGGGCAATTAAACTTTTTGGATAATTGCACCGATTTTTCTGCATTACGCGGCGATAATAAAAATTTATATTGGCTGGATTTAGCAGCCCCCGACATTAAAAAACCCGTCAAATGACCAACGCCGATAAAGCCTATTGTTATTTTATTCATCATATCCCCATATTTATTTTGGCATTTCGTCCAACACTTCGCCAATCGCCTTTGCCGTGATTGCAATTTCTGCGTCCGTATGGACGATGCTTGATAATGAATGCAGCGTCGCCGATGGATTCATATAAATACCTTTATCCATCAAACGTAAGACAAAATCTCTAAATTTCAAACGATCAACATGCCCGCAAAAATCGCGGTAATCTGTGATTTTTGGTAAATCAGTAAAGAATATTTGAAACATGGAATTAACACCCTGAATAATGATATTATCATGTTTAGATTGTTTAATTTCTTGTTGAATAGCCGCCGTCATTTTTTTGCCAATATTAGCCAAAAGCTTAAAATTAGCCTTATCATTGGCGAGCATAGTATCCAACATAGTTTTTGTCGCATATAATGCCAGTCTTGCGGCATTATGCGTACCAAAATGTAATATTTTACCCCATTCCAAACCTGCCATTATTTCCAATGAACCGCCAATTGCCGCCATTGGAAAACCACCGCCCAACGCCTTGCCATAGGTGGTAATATCTGGTGATAAGCCATAAAGTTCAGCCACACCACCAGAAGCCAGCCTAAAACCAGTTACAGTTTCGTCCAAATAAAATAATGCGCCATATTCTTTACATAATTCCTGCATTCGCATTAAATAACCATCTTTAGGCGGGATAACTCCCATATTTGACATCACGCCTTCGGTTACTACACATGCAATTGTCTTGCCATGGTTTTCCATAACCCGCTCCAATGCCTCGATATCATTCCACGGCACAACAATAGTATCAAGCCAAGTTTCTTCTAATATTCCTGACGAATCAGGAATACGAATTGGTGAATTGCGATGCCCCAATGATGTTACTGGCTGTGGGTTGGTATTAAGCAAAACGCTATCAGACCAACCATGATAATGGCCTTCAAATTTTAAAATTTTGCGCCTACCAGTTAGTCCACGCGCCAATCTAAATGCCGCCATTGCTGCTTCTGTTCCCGTATTAGCAAAGCGGATTTTTTCAACATTAGGAAGCATTCCACATAAAATTTCCGCCACATCGACCTCGACTTCTAATGCCGTGGCAAAATGCGTGCCGCGTGCGACCTCTTTTGTGATTGTTTCAACTATCGCAGGATGGGCATGACCAAGCGGCAATGCGCCAAATGCCATCATCCAATCAATATATTCATTGCCATCAACATCATATAGCCTTGTACCCTTGCCATGCGACATATAGCGTGGTGTAGTGCCAAAGGCCGCAGGCCCACGAGACGACGATGAAACACCTTCGACCAGAACCTTAACACCCCGATTGAATAAATTTTCAGATTTCTGTTGCATCTAACATTTCCTAGTAATTATATATTGAAGTTTTTTATTTGTTTCCTATAGGAAATATAATATTACATAAACTCATATGCAAGCTTTTTATATTTTGCATGAAGCATATAATATAATATAATATTATCAATAATCATATATATTTAAGGTAATAAAAATGGATGATAAATTAATAAATAGCATTCCAGAATTAAATAAATTGATCACTACTAAAATAAAAAAACAACATAATCAGGTTTTAAATTTAGGCGAGCGAATAAAATATTTGCGAACACAACAGAAATTAACATTGGGCAAATTAAGTAAACGTGCCGATATTGCCAAATCAACAATTTCAAAAATTGAAAATTCGCAAATGTCGCCAACCTATGACCTATTGCAAAAGCTTTCAAATGGCTTTGGCCTTGATTTAACCGAACTTATTTCTAATAATTCTGCGCCATCTTTTCTGGGACGACGCGCCATTACAAGAAAATCTGAGGGTGAATATTTAAAAGGCGACAATTTCACTCATGAGTTTTTAGCCGCAGAAATAACTGATAAATCTTTATTGCCTTTTGTTTCACGTATCAGAGCCCATTCAATCGATGAGTATGATGATTGGCATCGTCATGAAGGCGAAGATTTCATGTATATTTTACAAGGAAGCTGCACCATATATATGGAATCTTATAAGCCAGTAATTTTAAATATTGGTGATAGCATTTATTTTGATAGCCTAGTCGGCCATATGCTTATTTCCAATGGTGATCAAGATGCGATTGCATTATGGGTATCGACAAATTCAGGCATGAAATCCAGATAACCATTAACTATTATTTTAACGATATCAATTTTTGCCGTAAATCTTGGCTTATTTGCAAAATAACATCGCGCCAATTATTGGGTTTTAATTGCCTATATAATTTCATATTATCATTATAACACCTACTATCATTTCCTTTTACTTGCCATCACCAATCGGTGATATTTTATAATGCTGTTTATTATTCTTTAAATATTTTCTTACCTCATATTCATTAAAAGCTTATTTATAATCACCTTTAAGTAAATATATAAGCGACCTATTCCATCTTAGTTTTTAATATCATAGTCTAAATCTTATGCATTAATAAATGCATCTATAGCATTGTTTAACATGGATAAATTACGTTAAATTGGGCCATGGTTATAATGAGTTTTTAGGTTATTATTATCAATTAAAGGCCCTTGTTCTTGTCCGCCTTTTGCCTCGTCTAGCCTATTAAGGATAAGTAATCAATTACCCAACAACGACAAAATATCGGCATCAATAGCTTTAATTAATAACCCACGCCGCAAGTAAATAACCGCCGTTTCGTATCTATTCATATTACGATTAAGAATATCTAAATTAATCCAATAAATTACGTTTAATCAATTCCTCGGCTATTTGTATGGTATTAAGCGCAGCACCTTTGCGCAGGTTATCAGAAACACACCATAGGTTAATGGCATTATCAACCGTTGGGTCTTGGCGAATTCGGCTAATATAAACCGCATCTTCACCGCTTACCTCGTCTGGTGTTACATATCCTTCATCACGGCGATGATCAATTACCACAATACCAGGGGCATTTTCTAAAATTTCTCTAGCTTCAATATCAGAAATATCATTTTCAAATTCAATATTTATTGCCTCCGCATGGCCAACAAAAACGGGCACACGCACGCAAGTTGCGGTTAATTTAATTTTTGGATCAAGAATTTTCTTAGTCTCAACCACCATTTTCCATTCTTCTTTGGTCGATCCATCATCCATAAATACGTCAATATGGGGAATGACATTGAATGCTATCTGCTTTGTAAATACTTCTATTGTTGGTGCATCATTAACATATATACCGCGTGTTTGCACGAATAATTCATCCATCGCGGGTTTGCCGCCGCCCGATACGGATTGATAGGTTGAAACCACTACGCGTTTAATTTTTGCCGCATCATGTAATGGTTTCAAGGCCACCAACATTTGAATTGTCGAACAATTTGGATTGGCAATGATACCTTTTTTTCGCCAACCACTTAAGGCTTCGGGATTAACTTCGGGTATAACCAATGGCACATCTGGATCCATCCTGAAATGTGATGTATTATCGATAACCACCGCGCCTGCCGCCGCCGCAATTGGCGAATATTTCGCACTTATCGCTGCACCTGGCGATGAGAAAACAATATCCGTGCCTTTGAAATCATATAGGCTAAGATCTTGTGCTTTTAAAAGCCTTTTATCACCATAAGATAGCTCCATGCCAACCGATCTAGATGAGGCCAAGGCGACAACTTCATCGGCGGGGAAATCTCGCTCTGCCATTGTTCTTAAAAGCTCCCGCCCAACATTACCAGTTGCACCGACGACTGCGACTTTATATCCCATAACTTTAACTTTCTAATCTGATTTAATTTAAAATTTCTATATTATATTTATATTTCTGACCAGCTATGCCAATTAAAAAACCGGAACTTGCAAAAGCCCCGGTGATAATTACCATTGAATTGGCACAAGGGGGCGTTAATTGCTTAATCGCTGGTCTTTATGGTGATGGTCGTCATCCTAGTGATAACCATGCCTTTTATCATAGTTTTTATCATAGTTTTTATCATGGCTGGATTAATTGCGTCATAGTTAACTATATGATTTATATTATCAAATATGATGTTAGCATATGGGCTATTCATCACCATCTCCATTAATTTTAAACAATGTTACTAATCTTTTAGGGGGAAATTATATTTTATGCAAGGCAGTTTAATTGCGCCATATATTTTATTGCCCATCGTAATTGGCTAATATTATCTTTAAATCATCAATATCATTGATAATTTTATCAGCAAATGGCGATAAATCTTCATGATTGCTAGTTCCCGTTAACACCCCAACTGCCATTGCACCCGCCGCATTTGCCATTTGTAAATCATGAATATTATCGCCAATAACGGCCACTTCCGATGGACCAATATCAATCACCTGACAAAAGCCATTAACCATGCCCGCCGTTGGTTTAATGCCATAACCCGAATCATAACCACAAATAAAATCACACATAGGCAATATATTAAACCCACCCAATGATGCCTCAATCCCTTGTTGTGAATCTGAAGAAGCAACCCCCAATTTTAAACCTAACCCTTGCAAATATTTAAATAAACCATGTAAATCCACCAATGGTACAACATGATTTTTTATTTCTAACAAAAATAAATCATGAATTTCTTTTGATAGCTGTTGAAACGGCTTTATATTATCTGGCATTAGTTCCAACCAGCATTCAAGTATTTCAATTTCTGTTCCTGCCGCCAATATTGAATCTGGCAAAGCAGTATTTTTTTCTTTTGACCAGCCGCTATTACTTAACATTTTATGGGCCAATTCCTGATTTCCAACCGCAATATGCATGGCCCCTTTGTGATTAAGCGGCATCCAGCTTTTATCATAATCGATTAATGTACCGTCTTTATCGAATAAAATAGCTTTGATTTTTTTCATATATGATTCTCTTTTTTATATTTACGCAAATACGTCGTCGTGGCTAAAGCCACTCGGGGTTTGCTAGATTCTTTTTATATTTACGCCTAACGGCGGCGGGCAGTCGCCCTTACAATCACTTCGTGATTGGTTACTCTTTTTATATTTACGCCTAACGGCGGCGGGCAGTCGCCCTTACAATCACTTCGTGATTGGTTACTCTTTTTATATTTACGCAAATACGTCGTCGTGGCTAAAGCCACTCGGGATTTGCTAGCACGATATACGCAAAGGTTTGTGTTTGTAACGAGCATTTTTAAATGCGAGAGCGAACAAGTGTGAGCACGCAAAGCGCAGCTTAGTGCAACGCTAAAAAGAATCCGACTGCCCGCCGCGTAATATATTATATGCTTATCTTAAAATCCCGCCATAAATTTCATCATCGCCAACCACCCCGACTAATTTATCATCCTCGACCAATAAAACCGGCCAACCAGTATTATAACGCATTTCAATATTCCACTGCATTTTCATATTTGCCGGCGCAGCAATCACCATATTTTTGTCTATATCTTTCATATTACTATCTTGATCACAAAATTTTATTGCCATGTCTTTACCATCAAAATTTGCCGTGATTAATTTATTTTGATCATCGATCTTAACACGGTAATGGCCTTTACAATCCAAGACCAACCAGCCATCATCACAGTCTAAATCAGCAGTTTTTGTCATGAATGACGACCCTTGCAACACATTTAATGGGTTCATATGGGCGACGAATTCGGCGACATACTGATTAGCAGGTTTTAAAACTATTTCCTCTGGCTCGCCATATTGAACTATCCGCCCGCCCTCCATAATTGCAATATGAATACCAATTTTTAATGCTTCATCCAGATCATGGCTAACAAAAATTATTGTTTTTTTCAATTCACGTTGTAAATCAAGCAAGAAATCTTGCAAATGATTACGGATAAGCGGATCAAGAGCGGAAAATGGCTCATCCATCAATAAAATATCCGCATCGGTGGCAAATGCCCTGGCTAAGCCAACCCGTTGTTGCATCCCGCCCGATAATTCATCGGCATATTTATCTTTCCATTGCAATAAATCGACCAATTCTAATTTTTCAATGATTATTGGTTGCCGTTCTGCCAAGCTCATGCCTTTTAATTCCAAGCCAAGCCCGACATTTTCAGAAACCGTACGCCAAGGCAGTAAGGCAAATTGTTGAAATACCATGGCAATGCGACTGGTACGCATTTGGCGTAATATTTCATCATCGCAACTTGCAATATCCACCTGACCGCCATTATGGGCGATTTCCACCTGCCCGCGCGTTACTTTATTAAGGCCATTAACTGCGCGTAATAGGGTCGATTTGCCCGATCCAGATAGCCCCATAAGCACGCAAATTTCACCGGCATGAATATTGATGCTGCAATCTGCAACTCCAAGAACCGCGTCGGTTGCCTTTAATATATACTCCCGATCTTCGCCTTTATCTAACAGGCTTAAGGCCTCGGCTTGTCTATCTCCAAAAATTATATCGACATTTTTAAAAGATACTGCGATCGGGTTATTTTTGATGCTCATGATTTTGGCCTGCGTTTCTTTTCAGGAAGCTTGCATACCCTGTCCATAATGATTGCCACAATAACGATGGCTATGCCTGCCTCGAACCCCTTCGCAGGGTTTACTTGATTTATGGCACGCAAAATTGGAATGCCAAGCCCCGGCGCGGCAACCATCGATGCAATCACCACCATCGATAATGATAACATTATGGTTTGGGTTAATCCCGCCATAATATTTGGAATAGCATATGGAATTTCTACCTTCCATAATATTTGTTTTTTGGTTGCGCCAAAGCTTTCTGCCGCTTCTAATAATGGTTTTGATGTCGATGAAATACCAAGATAAGTTAACCTGATCGATGCGGGTGAGACAAAAATAACCGTGGCAACTAAACCCGGCACTGGCCCTAAGCCAAATAAAGTAAGGGCAGGAATAAGATAAACAAAGGTTGGAATAGTTTGCATCATATCCAGTAATGGACGAATAGCCAGCCAAACCTTAGGGCGGTGTGCCGTTAAAATTCCCATAGGAATTCCAATTAGCAAAGATAATAGGCTAGCCCAGATAACCAAGGATAAGGTGTCCATAGTATCTTGCCAATAACCAAGATTAATAATCAATAACAGCGATAATATGATGAAAAGGCAAATTTTCCACGACCTATGTAGCAAATAAGCACCAACCGCGATTAATCCTATCATAATAAAGGCGGGAATTGATGTTAATATCAATGCGGTTATGTCAAAAACATATTCAAGCCCAAGGGTAAAGCCATCGAATAGCCAAAATAAATATTGATCAAGAAAATCAACAAAATTTGCCAACCATTTACCAATTGGTATTTTATTATTTTCTAACCATTCCATAATTGCCTATCCTAAGTTTTATATAAAAATGGTCAGCCCATGCAATATGACCGGTCATTAATATTTCAACTATTAATTTTATAAGCCAATTTTTGCCTTAACAGCCTTTAATCCATCTTTACTGTCAAGAGTGGTAACACCGTTTAACCAACCATCAATAACATTGGAATTGATCTTTAACCATGCCAAAGCTGCCACATCAGCGTCTTTACCATCATTAAGGATTAATCCCATGATTTCATTTTCCATCGCCAATGTAAATTGTAAATTACCAAGCAATTTACCAACATTAGGGCATTGGGTTGAATAGCCTTTCCTAGTGTTAGTATAAACATCCGCACCACCAAAATTAGCCCCGAAGAAATCATCACAGCCAGATAGATATGTTAAATCAAAATTAGCATTCATTGGATGCGGAGCCAAACCTAAAAATACCACCATTTTATCACGTTTTCCAGCCCTTTTAACCTGTGATAACATTCATTGTTCAGAACTTTCCACAAGTTTAAAGTCTTTTAAACCAAATTCATTATAATTAATCATATCAAGAATGATGCGATTGCCATCATTACCTGGTTCAATGCCGTATATTTCGCCCTTTAATTGATCTTTAAATTTAGCAATATCAGCAAAAGATTTTAATCCCGCATCAGCAGCTTTTTTATTGACTGCCAATGTATATTTTGCACCCGTTAAATTGGCAGGCTTAATTATTTCAACGCTGCCATCTTTTCTATAGGCGGCAATATCACCTTCCATTGTTGGCATCCAATTGCCTAAAAACACATCAATATCGCCCGTTGACATGCTTTTATATGTAACAGGCACGCTTAGAATTTTTATATCAGGATCATAACCAAGCCCATCTAATATAATGCTGGTTGCCGCCGTGGTTGCGGTGATATCTGTCCAGCCAACATCGGACATATTAACTGCTTTACAGCTTGCAGCATCACCCGCATATGCCGATTGCGCCGTCATTAATATTGCGCCCACTAAGGCAATATTTAGCATTAAGTTAGTTTTCATAATTATTTAACTCCTGATCATAATATTAGCATTAATTTATTATATTAAAATATTAATTTTCAAATATAGAGGTCATATTAATCTCGCTCGCCTGCAGCTCTTCTAATACACGCGCACATAAAATATCAAGATCATTTTTATTACTGGCTTCACAACGTAATACCAATGCATTTTGTGTATTTGATGCCCTTATTAACCACCAACCTTCATCTTGCAATACCCTTACCCCGTCAATTTTATTGACCACAGCATCCGTTGCATCCAGTCTGGCTTTTATTTCCTCAATGATCTCAAATTTACGTATTTCTGGCACTTCGATACGTATTTCTGGCGTATTAACCATCTGCGGTAACTCATCGCATAAATCGCTTAATTTTTTACCACCATCAGCTAAATAATTTATTAATCTTATGGCGGCGTAAATTGCATCATCATAAACAAAATAATGGTCTGCAAAGAAAATATGGCCGCTCATTTCTCCTGCCAGCGGTGCATCATATTCCGCCATTTTGCTTTTTATAATCGAATGGCCCGTCGGACACATTATTGGAATACCACCAAGCCGTTCGACCTCATCAAATAAAATTTGGCTGGCTTTAACATCTGCTAAGATATGTGCGCCTTGATGCTTTTGTAAAACTTCACGCGCATAAATCGCCAATAGCTGATCACCCCATATGACCCTACCCTTATCATCAACCACGCCGATACGATCGCCATCACCATCAAATGCCACGCCTAAATCACATTTTTCTGATAATATTACATCTTTTAACTGTTGTAAATTTTCTTCAACCGTTGGGTCGGGGTGATGAGCGGGGAAACTGCCGTCAATTTCTTCATTCATCATTATATGTTCGCCTGGAATATTACCCGCAACCATCATCATCGCTGGCCCCGCAACGCCATTACCCGCATCCCACGCAACCTTCAGGCCATTATTGCTGTTATAATCATCAACCATTCGCATAACATAGCTTTCCAAACAATCCACATCAATGATGCAGCCATTACCCTTTGCCCATGAGCCTTTATTTGCCAAATCTTGCAGATTTCTTATATCATCGCCATAAAATGGCGCATTATCCAATATTATTTTAAAACCATTATATTCTGGCGGGTTATGCGAGCCAGTTATCATTATACCAACGGCGGCATTTAAAGTTTTTGCCGCAAAATAAACACAAGGTGTTGGCACAAGACCAATACGTAGAACATATAGCCAACATGATGCAAAACAACGGCAAAGCTCTTCTTCTAAAACAGGTGAAGATATACGCCCATCATAACCAACAACGGCAATACGCCCACAATTACCAGCGGCAATAGTGCCCATGCTACGCCCCAATGCCAATGCATCGGCAGGTGATAAGCTGCGCCCTACGATACCGCGAATATCATATTCGCGCAAAATCGAAGGATCAAAATAATGCCCATTATTCAGCATATTATTGAATATCCACCATAATCATTACCCAATTAATATTATAATTATATCTATATCTATAGCTTATAATATATATATTATCTAATATTTATAAAAGTGCCAAATTAATTATTAAATTACGGCCTACCGATGCTATAATATTGAATACCTATATCTAGCATTTGTTGTTTTTCATAAATATTTCTTAAGTCAATTATGATCGGCGAGGTTAGTTTGTTTTTGACAATATTTAAATCTAATTCTTTAAATTGCCGCCATTCGGTTAAAATAACCACCGCGTCTGCGCCATGCATTGCTGCATATTGATCATCTGCCCATGTGATATTATTCAACAGTTTTTTGGCCTGATCCATGCCTTGCGGGTCAAAACCGATGATATTTGCCCCTGTTCTTTGTAGCTCTGGCACAATATCAAGGCTGGGGCTATCGCGCATATCGTCGGTTTCTGCCTTGAATGTAAAGCCAAGTATAGCGATATTTTTACCTGCAATATTATCATCAAAAACAGCGGCAATTTTATTTGCCATATTGATTTTACGTTGATTATTAACTTTTACAACCGTATCGACAATTTGCATTGAGCAATTAAATTGTTTGGCGGTATTTAATAATGCCAATGTATCTTTTGGAAAACAAGAGCCACCATAACCAGGGCCTGGCTGCAGAAATTTAGAACCAATTCGCCCGTCCATGCCAATGCCATTTGCAACATCAATAACATTGCCGCCAGTTTTTTCACAAAGATCGGCAAGTTCATTAATGAAGGTAATTTTAGTGGCTAAAAACGCATTGGCAGCATATTTTATAAGCTCTGCTGTTTCCAACCCCGTTATTAATATAGGATAACCTTGATCACTAATATATTGATATATTTCCTGCATAACAGCAATGGCACGCGGGGCTTCTGCGCCAATGACCACTCTATCTGGTTTTGAAAAATCTTCAATCGCCACGCCTTCACGCAAAAACTCAGGGTTGGATACCATATCAAAATCAGCATTTGGATTAATATCGCGAATGGCCTTTTCAACAAGCCGTGCTGTGCCAACGGGAACGGTGGATTTATCAATAATAACCGTATAGTCATTAATAGATCTGGCAATTTCACCCGCAACGGCAAAAACATATTTTAAATCTGCATCGCCTGTTTCTGGATGCGGCGGCGTGCCAACCGCAATGAATATGGCATCTGTATTTTTTACCGATTGCTTTAAACTTGTACTAAATTTCAATCGGCCTGTGTCTTTATGCTTTAATACTAATTCTTTTAGCCCCTGTTCATAAATCGGTATTTCGCCATTTTTCAAACATTCGATCTTATCCGCGTCAATATCAACACAAGTCACATCCAAACCAAATTCGGCAAAACATGCGCCGCTAACTAAACCAACATATCCTGTACCAATTATTGCGATCCGCATTTAAATATTATCCTGATCAATATCCATATTATTATATTTTTGTAAAATCTTCTTGGTATTCTCGCGCATATCTGACCTTGCCAGTGAAAAAGCAATATTGGCATCCAACCAACCAGGTTTAGTACCGCAATCAAATCTTTCACCATCAAAACGCAACCCATGAAATGGCTTGCCGCCAATTAATTTTGCCATCGCATCGGTTAATTGAATTTCATTACCCGCGCCAATTTGATGTTTATCCAAATGTTTGAATATTTCAGCATCTAAAATATAACGACCAATTATCGATAATGTTGATGGCGCATCGCATGGGCGTGGTTTTTCAACCAAACCTTCGCATATTACTAATTTATCATTGCCATTTGGTGTATCTAAAATGCCGTATTTATCGGTATCAGTTCTTGGAACATCCATCACCGCCACCATATTACCGCCTGTTTCCTCATATGCTTTTATCAACTGACCAATACATGGTCGATCGCTTAGAATTAAATCATCAGGGGATATAATGGCAAACGCCTCCTCACCAATCATATCACGAGCGCACCATATGGCATGACCTAAGCCCAATGCCTGATTTTGTCGGATATATTTTATCGCGCCAGTTTCTGGTAAAAAATCATTGATACTTGCCAGTTCACGCTCTCTATTACCACGCGCCAATAATATTTGATTAAGTTCAAATGCTAAATCAAAATGATCCTCGATATTTTGTTTATTGCGACCGATGATAAAAATAAATTCTTCAATACCCGCATCGATTGCTTCTTCCAAGGCATATTGGATAAGCGGTTTATCGACCACGGTTAACATTTCTTTTGGCATAGACTTGGTAGCAGGTAAAAATCTTGTACCAAAGCCCGCTACAGGAAAAATAGCCTTGCGAATTGACTTTACCATGATAATTTCCACTTTAAATAAAAATTTATAAATAACCTAAATAATATTGTAAACTATACCCATTCAATTGATTTAAAGATCACATCAATAAAATTATCCCAGCAATATATCTTTCGCACGATTAATTATTGCCGCGCGTTCCACATCACCACCCGCATCGGGATGGTATTTTTTCATTAATTTACGATGAGCATCACGGATTTCATTTTCACCAGCACCGTGTTCTAGGCCTAAAATATCATAGGCATCTGTTTTATTATTTGGATAATTTTTATCTGCTTGATTAGCATAATTATTTTGGGATTTACCGTTGAATTTTTTATAAATATTTTTTACCATTAAAAATCGTCTAACCCATGGCAGAAAAGACAGGGCTGCCAACCAGATCATTTGTACTTTGCCCGTAGCAACTAAAAATAAAATTAATAATAAAACGCCGACAACAAAGAACCAGCGCATTGAATATAACATATCTTTTGGATCGGCAGATTTATATTTATTTGTCACATAAATAAATAATAATAACAGAATAACCCCGCCCAATATAAGCTGCATTAATATATCCTTATCATAATGATAATCATGCCTAAATAACCTTAATCGGTAATTTAAGTGCGATTAATAAATTACGCATTTCTTGTCTTGCCGCCACATGTGACATATTTAATTTTATTGGTGAATTTTTTTGATTAATATCAAACAATGTTAGGCCTTGCAAAAATAACTCTTTAAATATCACCCTTTCTGAAAAACCCGCAGCAATTCTAAAACCAATGCGTTTTGATAATTCCAAAATAGCCTTATTGATGGCTTTTTGATTCCTTGATGTCAATTGCCCCATGCGATTGCGTATGACTATCCAATCAAATGTGCGATTAACGCCACTGCGTTTGGCTTTTTTAATTTTTTGTTCAAACACCATTTGCGCATAATGGCTCGGTGACTTTATTTTATAACTTTGCGAATCGACCTTTGCCAATATATCGAAATCAACAAAGCTATCATTAAGCGGCGTGACTAAAATATCAGCATAAGAATGGCCTTCGCGACTTAGATTACTATCACTACCGGGGGTATCTATTACTAAAAAATCATTATTTTGAGAAAATTTTGCAATTGCTTGGGCTAAGTTATCCGCATCAATTGCCTTTGCGTCCTCCAAATTATTTAAATCACTTGATAAGATTGCAATATGTTCTGGCATTTTTATATCAATCATCATGCTTGATGAATTATTTTTACGATTTTCGATATAATTACTAAGGGTTGCCTGTCTTGCGTCTAAATCTATGGCGGCAACCTTATATCCACTCACTAACAAGCCTGCGATAATATGCATCGCCGTTGTCGATTTACCCGACCCACCTTTTTCATTGCCAATAACAATTATGGTTGGGTTGTTTTCTAAATTATCTATTTTATCGTTTATTAAATTATTCATAATGTTATTTTATAACCAAAGAAATGCTTGTGCAATTAATATCAATTTTAAAATTAAGAATCTATTAAATATATTTTTCACATCATAATCTTGAAATAACCAATATTCTTCATTAAATGAATATAATGATTAAAATATTCTTTAAGCGGTTTTCTTATTTTATCTTAATTTTATTAGCAGGCCCATTATTGATGTTATTTACCAATGATAATGGCGGCATCGATTGGCGTGTTGCCAGTCGAAAATCCGCCAATATTGCCCCCGACCCTATGATTATCAGTGATGCGGTAATACAGGTTTATGCCGCTCGCGCCTTTAGCTGGCGTGGGGCATTTGCCACCCATAGCTGGATTGCGGTTAAGCCAAAAAATGCCAAAGAATATACAGTTTATCAACTTATCGGTTGGAAATTATATTCCAGCAAAAGCGCGGTTGTCATAAAAAAAGATATTCCCGATAGATTTTGGTTCAATAAACAACCAAGATTGATATTACATAAGCAGGGCAATGGCATTGATAAATTAATTGTCAAAATCGATAAAGCCGCCAAAAGCTATCCATATGCGGATCAATATGTCATATGGCCGGGGCCAAATAGCAATAGCTTCATTAGTTGGATCGGCCGCAATGTGCCAGAATTAGAGCTTAATTTGCCGCCAACCGCCATTGGTAAAGATTATTTAGGCCATAATAAATTTATTGATATCGCCACCAGTGGCAGCGGTTATCAAATATCATTATTTGGCCTATTGGGCCTGACATTAGCCGCCAAAGAAGGTATTGAAATTAATATTGCTGGATTAGTTTTTGGCATAGATTTTAATTATTTAAACATAAAATTACCCGGCATTGGTAGCATTGGCTTGAAAGCTGAGGCATTGAAATAATCATTAATGATTATACTGGATTTCCGATTGATAATGGCCTATGGTTGCTTGTTTAATTATCAAGTTTAAAATTCAATAAAGGTTTTAATATGAGCATCTTAATATGAGTATTTGGGGAAAGATTTTAGGCGGGGTTGGTGGCTTTGCCATTGGCGGGCCAATCGGTGCATTAATTGGGGCATTTGGCGGTCATGCTATCGATAAATATCGCGCCGAAAATAATAACAGTGATAATAACAGTGATAAACCAGTCGCCTTTACCATTGCCGTTGTTGTGCTTGGCGCAAAAATGGCCAAAGCTGATGGCGTTGTTACTAATGATGAAGTAACAGCATTTAAAGAAGTCTTTATTATATCGCCCGATGAAATGAAAAATGTCTCGCGATTATTTAATCAGGCACGGAAAGATTCTTCGGGGTTTGAACCATATGCCAAACAAGTCGCAGGCTTATTTCGAGACCAACCAAAAGTATTAGAAGAATTATTATGGTGTCTAACCCATATAGCCAAAGCCGATGGTAATATTCACCCGGCAGAGCTTGATTTTCTTCACCAAATTGCGAAAATATTTAATTTTGACTCCGCAACATTCGAGCGTATCACAACATTGCGTCTTGATGGCGGCAATATTAACCCCTATGAAATATTGGGGATAAATGAACATGCCAGCGATAGCGAAATTAAATCAGCCTATCGCAAGCTTGCCATTGAACATCACCCAGATAAATTAGTTGCCCAAGGATTACCGCAAGAATTTGTCAAAATGGCTAATGAGAAACTTGCCATAGTCAACGCCGCCTATGATGAAATCAAAAAAGCACGCGGCATTAAATAATTAAACAAATGCATGGCATTGAAATAATCAACAATAAGTAATTAAATAACTTAGCAGGTATCCATAATGGCAAAAGCCCCTGAATTAATCGCCCTTCGAAAAGCACGCGCCGGTCATGGCACACCACCAGTAATCGATGGCGCAGATTTATCCATCGCCAAAGGCGATAGACTGGTTTTAGTTGGGCGCAATGGTTGTGGTAAATCCACATTATTGGCAACACTTGAAGGCAGCCTAGCCATCGATGCGGGCGAGAGATATATGCGCCCTGGCATAACCATAACCACATTACCACAAGACCCAATTTTACCCGAATCGGGCAGTGTGATGGATTTTGTCTTAAAAGGCGGTGCCGAAGAATACCGCGCCGAATCATTAATATATGCCTTGGGATTAGACCCTGAAATGCCCGCAACTAACCTGTCTGGCGGGCAAATAAGACGCGCCTCATTGGCGGCGGCGCTTGCTTGTGATCCCGATGTTTTATTATTGGATGAACCAACCAACCATTTAGATTTACCAACCATTGAATGGCTTGAAGATGAATTATCACATTTTCGCGGTGCTATTCTTGTGGTCAGCCATGATCGGGCGTTTTTAAATCGCATTGCCAATGGCATTATTTGGCTTGATCGTAATGAGTTGCGCCGCCTTAACGCACCATTTTCAAAATTCGAAGATTGGGCGGAGGAATTGGAGCGCAAAGAAGAACAGGAAATGAACCTGATCAATCAACAGATAAAGGCCGAAAAGCGTTATATGTTAAAAGGCGTAACCGCAAGGCGCAAACGAAACCAGCGCCGCGTTAAAAAACTGGCTAATTTACGTGAAGAACGCATTGAAAAAACCCGCGATGCGCGCCAATCGGATATCACGGCACAGGCCGCGTCAAAAAGCGGTAAAATAATTGTTGAAGCTAAAAATATTTCTAAATCCTATGGCGATATAACCATTACCAAAAATTATTCACTACGCATGTTACGCGGTGATCGAATTGGCTTTATTGGCCCCAATGGCGCCGGTAAAACCACATTAATTAAAATGCTTATTGGTGAATTAGAACAAGATAGTGGTATAATAAAACGTGGCAGTAATCTTAAAGTCGCATGGTTCGATCAAACTCGCCAAACATTAGATTTAAACAGCACCCCGTGGGATGTTATTGGCGAAGGCACTGACCGAATAACCATCAATGGTATTGATCGCCATGTTATTGGTTATCTAAAAGATTTCATGTTTGATGAACGCCAAGCGAGGGGAAAAATCAAAACATTATCTGGTGGCGAAAAAAACCGCCTTATGTTAGCAAAGCTTTTAATGAAACCCGTTAATTTACTGGTATTAGATGAACCAACCAATGATTTAGATATGGAAACATTGGATTTACTAGAAGAAATGCTTAGCAATTATGACGGTTCATTAATGCTGGTAAGCCATGACCGTGATTTTCTTGACCGATTGGTAACCAGTATAATCGCAGTCGAAGGCAATGGCGATATTCAAGAATATGTCGGTGGCTATTATGATTATATAAGGCAAAAAAAGACCTTGGATAAAATTGCCAAAAATAATGTGATGGGCGCAAAAACAAAGAATAATAATGCTAATACCGCTGTCTCAACGGCTAATAATAAAAAACTAACCTATAAAGATCAACGGGATCTAGATATGATACCAGATCTAATAATCAGCTTAACCAAAGAATTAACAATATTACATCAAGAGATTGATAATCATGAATTATTTATAAAAAACCCTGATAAATTTAATATCATCACCAATCGATTAACCAATGTGTAAAAACAATTGTCAGACATGGAAGAACGCTGGTTGGAATTGGAAATGTTAAAAGAAAACTTGGGGTAATAATGATCGAATACCCGTCGCCTAATTTTAATGAGCGAAAAAATATTGCAGAAATTGACATGCTTGTCATTCATTATACGGATATGACATCTCCAAAATCCGCATTACAACATATGTGCAATAAAAAATCACAAGTAAGCGCCCATTATTTGATATGTGAAAAAGGTATCATATATAGATTAGTCGATGAAAAATATCGTGCTTGGCATGCGGGTATAAGCCATTGGCGCGGTATCATTGATATAAATTCTCATTCAATCGGCATTGAACTGGATAATCCCGGCCATACAAACGGACTTAGACCATTTGGCAGCCAACAAATGCAAAGCCTAATAAATCTATGCCATGATATATTAACAAGGCATAAAATTCCTATTTATAATATTATTGGTCATAGCGATATCGCCGCTGGGCGCAAGCTTGACCCCGGGCCATTATTTGATTGGCAGACATTGGCAAAAAACAATATCGGTCTCTGGCCTGAATTAACAGGGCCTGAATTAAAAATTAACGGCAATATGGAAAAACCCAATAAAGATAATAAGCATATATTAATGCAAATATTATCTGATATTGGTTATGATGTGAAAAACACCCAAGCCATTGCCGCATTTCAACGCCATTATATGGCGGATAATATCAATAATATTGCCGATGATAAAACCATAGCATTAGCCAAAAATTTATTAACCGCCATCGCAAAAATAGAAATATAGCAAATATATAAATTATGCCGCTATCTGATTAATAATATCGACCAAATAACGGCATAAATATTATATCTTAATCATTCAACAATCGATATATCTTCAGCAGATGATTTGCCGTTTCTACCTGGTTGCAATTCATATGATATTTTCTGACCTTCATTAAGTGTGCTTAAACCCGCACGCTCAACCGCAGAAATATGAATAAAGGCATCAGGTGTGCCATCATCAGGCTCAATAAAGCCATAACCTTTTGTCGAATTAAAAAACTTAACAGTACCAACAGTCATTTTAGCATCCTCAAACAGTATTATAAGTGCCCGCCGCCTGCGGAATCACAATCATTGCGCTTACACCGTCAGAAAATAACTAGTAAAACCGGCATGCCGACAACCCAAGCTAAAATAACAAATGCAATACGTAACTAAAATTTGTAACGGTTTTTGGGATAAAGTCAATAAATTGCAAGGGGAAATAGTAAAAAACTTATTTAAATTGCAAAATTTGACCAAAATATATAAGTAAATGGCCTATGGACATATGTAATTTTACGGTTAATATTATATATATGTCTATTTCAAAATTTTTAAATTCCAAATTTTTTAGCCGCGCCTTAGGTTTTGGTATCAAACGCACCACCGAAGATGTACAACGTGCCATATTGGTTTTTATTGATACTAATACTGATGCTACGCCCAATAATATCCATGCCGCAATGTTTACGACAGAGAATAATCAATCCATGACCCATGAAATTCTTCAGGCAGCACAAATTTTAGCTAATCATAATGAAATTATTGCATTTGATGAAAATAAGCTGGTAATCAACCCCATATATGGTAATAGCAACACAGTTTTTAAGCGTAAGCCTAATAGTTAGGGTTATAACCCAAAATTAAATATAGAAGAATAAATATATGACAAATAAAAATAATATCAATGGAGATAATGATGATGAAGAACAACCGTTAGACCCAATTGCCCAATATATTTTATCAGAATTAAGCGTCTTAAAAGATGATGAAATGTTAAGCGCCGAAGAAATGGCAAAAATTATCGCCAATATAAGGCGCAAGGCAAAAGATGGCCCGCAATTATGGCGTAAATATCTTCAAGCCGTCAAACAGCAAGCCCTTTTTTTAGCACGCAATAAAAAAATTGACATAATGCGTAAAGGTAAAATTATTGACCCGAATGATTTTAAAGGCCTATGGAAAATGCGCTTACCGCAAGATTAAATATTATAATTCTGGCATTGTAACGTTATTTTGCTGACAAGCAGCGGTTAATGTATTTAATAATAAACATGCTATCGTCATCGGCCCAACCCCACCCGGCACGGGGGTTATGGCCGCAGCGGTCTTTATTGCCGAATTAAAATCAACATCGCCGACTAATCTTGTGCCGCCTTCGGGTTTTTCAATACGGTTTATGCCCACATCGATTACCACAGCACCTTGTTTTAACCATTCGCCCTTTATCATTTCAGCTCGCCCAACAGCGGCAATGACAATATCTGCTGTGCCAATCTCGCTGGCTAAATCAACCGTTCTGGAATGGGCAATAGTTACGGTACAGCTTTCTTTTAACAACAGGTTAAACATTGGCTTGCCAACAATATTTGACCTACCAACAACGATGGCTTTTTTACCCGTAAGATCATCATTAAAATGATCACGCAACATCATAATACAGCCAAGCGGCGTGCAGGGTACAAGCCCATCACCAGTATTGGTCGATAACCGCCCAACAGTTATCACATGGAAACCATCCACATCTGTATTGGGGTCAATTGCAGATAATACCGCGGCTTCGTTAATTTGTTCAGACAATGGCAATTGCACCAAAATTCCATTCACCGCAGGATCATTATTTAATTCAACAATTTTAGTAAGTAGTTTTTCCTCGCTGGTATTTTTATCCATCTTAAATTCAAATGAATTCATCCCCACCTCGGCTGTTTGTTTGCCTTTGGCGCGGACATAGACCTGTGATGCGGGGTCTTCCCCCACCAATATCACCGCTAAACCAGGAGTTATATTATTTTCTGTTTTTATTTTTTCCACACCAACCGCCAGTTTTTGCCGTAATGATGCAGCAAATAACTTACCATCAATAATTTTTGCAACCATAATATTATCTCCCGATTAATTAAATTTTATATATTGTTAATATATGTTTTAATTATATCAAATAGATATTTTCTATTCCATGCAATGGTTATTATTGCACCAAACGCGGGCCATATTCCCATAATAAATTATTGGCAAAGGCGATTAATATAAATAATAATACTGGTGATAAATAAAAACCGCTAAAATTTGTTAAAAATGCCCGTATACGACGCAATGCAGGTTCGGTTATGCGGTCTAAAATATTATATAGACTATAAACAAAGCGATTATCCAAATTAACCACCTTAAATGATATCAACCAGCTTAAAATAACCAATCCAAGCAAGCAATAGCTGTAAAGAGTTAGTAATGTTGAAATTAAACCAAGCAATGACATCATAGAGTTTAGCCTTTAAAATTAATTTTTAATAACATTATCCATATATAATGGCTGTTAGCCAAAATCGCCATATATTTATAGATTATATTATATCGTCTATTTACGCTTTAAAGGTGCCATTCCCGATTCATCAATTATTTTTGCTCTCGCCGCTGCGCGCGCTAGTTTTTTCTTATGAGGTTTTTTCTTTTTAGCTTTAGATTTATCTTTTTCTTTAACTTTTGGCTTTTTGTTAAATTGATCCTTTGCCTTATAGCTATCTTTTTCACGGCTAACTATCGGTGTATTTTTACTTTTATCATTGTGATCATTGTGATCATTATCACGGCGACTATCATCTCGCTGATTATCTTTATTTCTAAATTTACTATTCGGCTTATCTCGTGATCTATCGCTTGATATGTCTCTGGTTGGTTTATCCCTAGGTCTATTTCTTGATCTATCTCTTGATCTCTCTCTGTCGCCTCTGGCGGGTTGTTTTTTATCAAAAAATGTTTTTTTACCACGCGGCAGTGATGCAAATTCTGGCTTACCTTCAAGTCTGGTTACTTTAATGGTTTTTTCGATCATATTATTTGGCCCAATCAATTGCATGAAACCATCAATAATATTTGCAGTCAGCTCGATAAAGCTTTCATCATTTGCAATACGTATCGCACCAATTTCGCGCTTAGTCATATTGCCCGAACGGCATAATAACGGAATAAGCCAACGCGGTTCGGCCTGTTGATTGCGACCAATCGATAAAGATACCCATACCCCATCGTCAAAATCGCTATCGGCTTTGGCACGTCTTTTCATATCTGGCATTGGTGCAGTATCTAATAATTCTTCTGCTGCAGGTTTTGATGAATGATAAAGCCGCACCATCGCCGCTGCAATTTTATCAACCCCATGACGCGATAACAGCTCCTTAACAAATTCGCTCTCTTCATTATTTATTTCTTCGTCAAATACAGGGTTGGTTAAAAATCTTTCCCGATCACGGGCTATAACTTCTTCTAATGATGGTGGTTTTGCCCAATTAGCGTCAATTTTTGCACTATCAAATAATCTCTCAACCCGTTTGCGCCAATTATGCGGCACGATTAATACGCTAACGCCTTTGCGTCCTGCGCGTCCTGTGCGGCCGCTACGATGTAATAATGGTTCGCGACTTTTGGGAATATCCGCATGAACGACCAATTGCAAATCGGGTAGATCAATACCACGCGCCGCCACATCGGTTGCTATACAAACCTTTGCCCTGCCATCGCGCATGGCTTGCAAGGCATGGGTTCGCTCATTCTGGCTAAGCTCCCCCGAAAGTGCCACCACTGAAAAACCACGATTGTTAAAACGGCTAGTTAAATGATTGACCATCGCCCTTGTGCCACAAAATACAAGCGCATTTTTGGCATCATAAAATCGCAACACATTAATGATGGCATTTTCCCGATCATTAGGGGCAACCATCAAGGCGCGATATTCAATGTCCTTATGTTGTTCCGTATCAGATTTTGTTGAAATACGCTTGGCATCTTTTTGATAGCGTTTGGCTAAATTAGCAATAGAGCGCGATATTGTTGCCGAAAACATCAATGTCCGCCTAGATGCGGGGGCAGAATCTAAAATATATTCCAATTCATCACGAAAACCCATATCAAGCATTTCATCGGCTTCATCCAAAACTATGGCTTTTAATGCACTGGTATCAAATGAACCACGTTCAACATGATCGCGTAACCGCCCCGGTGTGCCAACCACAATATGCGCCCCTTGTGCCAAGACGCGACGTTCGGCACGCATATCCATACCACCACCGCAAGAAGCAATAGTTGCACCAGTTGATGCATAAAGCCATTGCAATTCGCCCTTGACCTGTATTGCAAGTTCACGGGTTGGGGCAATTATCAAGGCCAATGGTGCAGATATACGACCAAATCGTGGATTTTCACCCAATAATGTATCCGCCAAGGCAAGACCAAAGGCGACGGTTTTACCCGACCCAGTTTGCGCCGATACCAAAGCATCGGATTGGCCTAGATCAGAATTTATAATTTCCAGCTGTACCGGCGTTAATTTACTATAGCCGCGCTTTTCTAACGCCTGCGCCAATGGTGCAATCACCCCATCAAGATCATTCATGGTTTTTCTTTCAAACAGATTATTTTATAATTATTTATAATTGAAATAGCGACCAGCAAAACAGCGGCTATCGCCATAATTAGGCCATAAATATTATGGCAATATCAAAGTTAAATATTTTCTACGCTTATGTGGCTTTAATGTAAAGGCTTAGCAATGATCAGAAAATTTTATTTTCTATAAATTTATTTTCTTAACTTTTGATAAATATATGATTCTATCTTGACAAACACCTAAATATCATCATATATTAAGGAACTTATAGTGAACACTCCACAGTTATGGCAAAATGCCCTTACATTAGCGAGCGAATCAGGTCGATTAGATCTGGCCTCCTTGCTACTAGTTGCTGTTTCCGTGATATTAGCTGTTGTTGCAATTGGACTTATAGGATTTACTTTTATAAGCTATTATTCCATCAAAAAGCGCGCCGAAGATATTGCCAGAGAAACCACTGAAAAAATAGCTAGAGAAATAACCAACAAAGTTGTCAATAAAATAGCCGCTGGACTAATAGCAGAAAAATTACCCGCAATGCTTCGTGAGCATTTAAAAGATAAAGATAATTATAATAGTAATGTTGCTGATAATATAGCTGGAACCATTAACGAGGGAGAAGAAAATGGCTGAAAATATATTTGCACTCATCAATGAATATCGACAAAAAGCACCCGTTAATGTGGAAAATTTAATTAAGGAATTGGGCATTAATCTTAACAGGAGTTTTTTAGCCGCAGATATTTCTGGCATGGTTGAATGTAATGATAAAAAAGAATATTCAATAACAGTTAATGCCGCCGACTCCCCTTTTCGTCAACGATTTACTATGGCGCATGAATTGGGTCATTATATATTACATCGCGATATATTAGGCGATGGCATTACCGATAACCGGATGTATCGAAGTGACGCAGGTAGCATTTATAATAATCAACTGGTAAATTCTTCGCATGAAACCGAAGCCAATAAATTTGCCGCATCGCTGTTAATGCCAAAACCTCTTATTGAAGAATTAAAAAAATCTGGCATAACCGATGTCGCTGCATTAGCAAAAAAAACTAAAGGTTTCAGAACATGCAATGTCTATTGCCATTGGTGCGCCATATAACGGATAAAATGATCGATCAGTTACCGCCCCGGTATTATACGGCGGTAACTTAACGCCTCGGCGATATGGGGTTTTTTAACATCACTACTGCCCGCCATATCGGCAAGGCTTCTTGCAACGCGCAATACACGGTGATCACCGCGTGCCGATAATTTTAATTTATCGGTCGCTTGCATCAATAAATCCCGTCCCGCATTATCAGGGCTGGCAATTTCTTCCAATAATTTACCAACGGCCTGAGCATTTGTACTCATATCTTTGCCATTTGATAATTTGCTAAACCGATCCAATTGAATATTTCTTGCTTGTTCAACCCGCGCCGCAATGGTTGCGCTATCATCGCTTGGCGGTGGCATGGTTAGATCCATCGGGCTTAACGCCGCCACATCCACATGTAAATCTATACGGTCAAATAATGGTCCTGAAATTTTTGCTTGATAATCAACGGCGCATTTTGGCGCACGGCTACAGGCAATTTCCGCATCATCCAAATGCCCGCAAAGACATGGATTCATCGCCGCAATCAATTGCACCCTTGCCGGATATGTAACATGGGCATTGGCACGCGCAATCACCGCCCGCCCACTTTCCAATGGTTGGCGCAATGCCTCCAACGCGCCACGTTGAAATTCTGGCAATTCATCTAAAAATAACACACCATTATGGGCAAGGCTTATTTCACCTGGTTTAGCCTTTTGACCCCCGCCAACAAGTGCCGGCACCGAAGTTGAATGATGCGGGTCACGAAACGGTCGATTTGCCGATATAATACCATTTTTCATGCCCCCCGATACAGATTGTATCATTGATATTTCCAATGCTTCCATCGCATCCATTTTTGGTAAAATACCCGGCAATCTGGCGGCTAACATCGATTTGCCTGCGCCAGGTGGGCCACACATCAATAAATTATGACCACCAACAGCAGCAATTTCCAAGGCTCGTTTAGCAACTTCCTGACCTTTTATATCTTTAAAATCTTTAAAATCGATAATTTGATCGTCTTTTTGATTAGTAATCATAGCATCGGGACGGGATAATATTTGTGTTCCCTTAAAATGATTGATTATGGCAATAAGCGAGGGTGCGGCGATTATTTCAAAGTCACTGCCCGCCCATGCGGCTTCTGCCCCATTTGCCAATGGGCAAATCAAGCCTTTATCTTGACCATTAGCCGAAACCGCCGTTGGTAATACGCCAGATACGGTTGCAAGCCCGCCGTCTAAACCCAGCTCCCCCAGAACTAAATAACCATCCAATTCCTCCATCGGTAAACATTCCATCGCCACCAAAATACCCAAGGCGATTGGTAAATCGAAATGGCTGCCTTCTTTTTGAATATCGGCTGGTGATAAATTAACCGTAATACGTTTTGGTGGTAAAGCTAAACCAATTGCACTTAATGCGGCACGCACTCTCTCCCTGCTTTCCGCCACCGCCTTATCGGGCAGGCCAACAATTGTAAAAGCAGGCAAGCCATTGGATAATTGTACCTGTGCATCAATATCGATAGGCTTAATACCTTGTAATGCTACTGTTCTTATATGTGCGACCATTAGATTGCCCTTTTATTTGTTAATTAATATACGTTGTTATAATAACTTGGACATTTATTAAATATACTAATATATAATAAGGGTTTTATCATTAAAGATAAAAAACACGCAAACAACCAAGATAATATTAATGCCAACCCAGCTAGATTATCCCCGAAAGCTAATAATAATGCCTTGATTATAATAGCCGTTGCAACAATAATTTCTGCCATATTATTTTCGATAGCTATCTTTCTTATCAAAGACAAAGAAAAAATTTAGCATGAAATAAAAATAATTGGACGAAATATCTTTAATGATTTACATAAACAACATCCAAATATGTTTGAATGTTAAATTTGTAACCACAAAAAAAGCGCAAAAGCAATTGCCATTTTACGATAGACAGAAGCAAAAATACCATCATGCATAAATTAGCATCATAGGATTCTTTCAAATATGGTGATAATAAAATAATTGTTGCTTTTTCAGCCCCAGATGACAATGTTAATCAATATTTCAATACCTTACAATGGACTGCTATATCTTTTGCAGATGTTTTTAATTATTTATTTTTATAATTCTTGGCTTGTTTTTTAAAATACGCAACCGTAATTTTGAGATAGAAAAAATGCCTACAAGCAAGATTTACAAATATTTAGTAAGCCATTGTTAAATAGTAAAAGCACCTTAGCAAGCGTATCCGCCGCATATCCTGATTTGTGGCTAATATTTGATAAATATGATACTTATCTTGATATTTTTGGCACTAAAAATTTATTACTGCATATAAAAAATAAATCTTAGGCAAATTAAGGCGGCACAGGCAATTGGCCTGCCATTAACCAACAAGCTTGTGCAACTACATGACGGTACGATGAAAATCGAAAGTGTTTTAGAGGTGGGAATAAAGATTATAATTGAAATTCCAAAAAACTGCCTCATCAAAGAGTTTCTTTTGAAAAATTAATAAATATTATAATTTTTCTTCAATTGCATCCCAAATTAAGCCTTCAAGGCAAATATCATCACAACGGTTAATTTCTTGCAACCCTGTTGGTGATGTAACATTTATTTCGGTTAACCAATCACCAATAACATCAATACCAACAAAAATAAGGCCGCGTGCCTTTAACATTGGGCCGATTGCTTCGCAAATTTCTAATTCACGGTTGGTTAATTTTGCCGCCATAGGCTTGCCACCCACATGCATATTTGATCTTGCTTCGCCCTTTGCTGGCACGCGGTTAATTGCGCCAACCGCCTTGCCATCGACCAAAATAATACGTTTATCGCCTTGACGTACTACTGATAAAAATTGCTGTACCATTATTGGTTGGCCTGGATATGATAATTCAAACATTTCAAACAATGAGGATATATTTTCATCATCTGCTTTGACATGAAACACCCCTATACCGCCATTACCATATAAAGGTTTGACAATAATATCTTTAAATTCAACCCTAAAATCTAATATATCTTGTTTATTACTGGTTATTAATGTCGGCGGCATTAAATCATTAAAATATGTAACTAGTAATTTTTCTGGGGCATTTCTAACGCTGGCGGGATTGTTAACAACCAATGTTTCAGGGTGAATATGCTCTAATAAATGAGTATTTGTGATATAACCCATATCAAATGGTGGGTCTTGGCGCAATAAAACCACATCGGCATCGGCCATATTAAATCTGCTGGCTTTACCTAATTTATAATGATCAGCGGCATCATATTTTAGGCTTAATGGTGCGACCATTGCGCTTATCAAGCCGCAATTAAATGATAAATCCTTTGGTTGATAATGTAATAATTCATAACCTCGCCTTTGCGCCTCAAGCCCTAAAACAAAACTGCTATCACCAATAATATCGATATTTTCTATTGGGTCCATCTGCATTGCAACCGTCAGGGCCATTTTATAATCCTTTTTTTCCGTGTTTAATTTGCGCTAATCTATCTAACCTGAATTTATCATTAATATTCACCATATGTGAAATAACCTTACGAACCGATTTAACATCACGGGCATGGGCGACAACCCTCATAACTTCCCCGTTATTTTTTGAAATTCCAAATAAATAAACATAGCCATTAACAACAGAAATTTCATAATTAGTCGCAAAAATATGCTTATCAAAGGTGATAGCCGTAACAATTTTAGTTTTTATCCAAATATCACTGGAAATATCAATAATATCAATGGCAGAAGCAATTTTTATTTCATTAATGACATCTTCGACCCCATCAACTTCCCAGCTATATTTCAATACGGTTACACGATCACCTTGATTATTAACAATACCTGTAAGTAAAACTCTGCCTTCGACCACATCAACGGTAATTGCCTTAAATATTTCAAACCCTGTATCAACTAACTTTTTATTAATTTTTAACTGAATTGCCCGGTCATTAATGCTATCGTTTAAACTTCTGCTTTCTAATGCAACCGACCCCACAGTTGCACCTGCACCAACTAATATCCCTAATGGAATGCATCCCACAAGCAGCAAAGAAAACAGCATTATTAAAAAACAAAATAATATTGATTTTAACTTCATGTTTAAACTCTTATTATCAAGATATAATATTGATAAATATATAATAATTAAATCGGTATTTACCATTATAAATTAATTTTAAATATAAATATCTTACCATGCATTAATAATATGTTTTGGTAATCGCCATGGAGATATCAATAATACATCAAATCGTTTATTTAACTTTTGATAATCAGAATATTTTTGCCCCCATATTTCAAATGCTCGAGAAATGCGTTGTTTTTGCTTTAATGTAATGGCATAAGCCGCTGTTTCTGTTGATTGTCTTGCCTTTACTTCAACTGCAATTAATATATTACCTCGTCTGGCAATTATGTCTATTTCTCCAACTAATGTTTTTTGCCGCCTAGCTAAAATTCTATAGCCTTTTAATTGTAAAAATAATGCAGAAATAATTTCTGCTCTTATGCCAAAATTATATGATTTTTTTTTATTCATCTATTATATTATCATAATTTCTAATGCTTGTTTATATAATATTTTCTTAGATACACCCGTTGCAGCAGCAACATTAATCACCGCATCGCGCATTGTCATATTTTTTAATGATTTAATTAATAATTCTCGGCTATCATGCTTTGCAAGGTTTTCATCATAAACTGGTGGTGCAATAACGATAACTATCTCACCTTTTGGATTACCAGCTTCCGCATAATATTCCCATAAATTAGCCAATTTATCACGCTTTATTTCTTCAAATTTTTTGGTAATTTCACGAATAACTGCTGCTTCACGTATTGGCCATAATTCCGCCAGTAATTTAATAGTTGCAGATAATCTTTTTGGTGATTCAAATAAAATCAGTGTGTTATCGATGGAATTTAAATTTTCAAACCAATTGCGCTTTTGTATCATTTTAACGGGTGGAAAGCCTGCAAATAAAAATCTATTGCTGGCAATGCCTGATTTAACCAACGCGGCAATAGGTGCCGATGCCCCCGGAATTGGAAAAATTTTAATGCCAACTTCGGCTGCGTCACGCACTAATTTATAACCTGGATCAGATATTAATGGCGTGCCAGCATCACTTACCAATGCAATTTTCTCACCATCTAACAATCGCCTGATTAATTTCGGCCTGATATGCTTGGCATTATGTTCGTGATAAACCATCAATGGCGTTGTTATATCATAGGCATTTAATAGCCGTTTGGTTATTCGTGTATCTTCACAAATAATAATATCTGCCATATTCAAGACATCAAGTGCGCGTAAGGTTATATCACGTAAATTACCAATGGGTGTTGCCACAGGATAAAGACCGGGCGATAATGGTTTGGCCTTTGGTGATATATTTATAAATGATGGTTCTGTATTTGATAAAGGATCTATTACAGGCACTATTTTTACTTTCAATTTAGCATTATATTTATAACTATTGCTTGTGTTGGTTTATTTATAGTAATTAGCAGATTAAATTTACACATATTATTTATTTTAACAGTAATAACCTTATATGGAAATATTCAGTTTTGACTTTTTTATTATCAAGTAACGCTTTATTATTAACCAATCAGCCAAAACTCAAACTATCAAATTTGATTAATATTTCTTTGTTGATATTTTTAACCGCATGTCAACCGCCCGACCTATTCAATGATGACCTACCCAACGATAAATTAGAAAATACTTCCACATCTAATTCCAATGATAAAGAAAACATTGCCAACAAGAAACAAAAAAACAATAACCTCCCGCCATTTACTACAATGGCAGATGATAAAATAAATAATAGCAAAAAATATAAGATAAAAAAATTACAAGCTGAAATATTAAATCAAAAATTAAATTTTGATCAACAATTTGCCATATTAATACCAACCAAAACCGATTCTATAATTATAAATCAATTATCAATTAATAAAAATTCCAATAGCACAAATATTGCTATATTATTACCGTTTAAAACCGCTGCCAATACTAAACACAGCCGTGGTTTACAACGACTTGGCAAGTCATTATTAAATAGTGCCGAAATGGCATTATTTGATTGGCGCAACCCATCGATAAATTTAATACCATTAAATACATTTGGCACGCCACAAGGAGCAGCACAGGCGGCAAAAATTGCAATTGCTAAAGGTGCTGATATAATTTTAGGTCCGTTATTAGCCACGTCAGTTAATGCAGTTAGCAATATTATTAATACATCAAATATCCCAATTATTTCTTATTCAAACCGTGAAGAAATAGCCAATGATAACACATATATTATAGGCTTTATGCCACAACAGCAAGTTGATGCACTTATTTTGCATTCCATCGAAAATAATATTACAAAATTTGCCGTGATGGCACCAGAAGGATCATATGGTGAAAAAGTTGTAAAAGCCTTACAAATAGCAACCGAAAAATTTGGTGGCGAAATTACCCGAATACAATTTTATGATACCAATGCCACCGATTTTAGCCGAGATGTTAAAATTATTTCTGATTATGATAAAAGGCGTAAAATATTATTAGATAAAATAGCAGCATTAGAAGCACGAGATGATGAAATTTCACAAGCTGCCTTACATAAAATAAAACAACGCGAAACCTTGGGTGATGTTGATTTTGAAGCAATTTTATTGCCGGCGCAGAATGATCGCAATCTACGAACTATCGCTACACAATTGGCATATTATGACGTTGATCAGCCGCGTATAAAAATTTTAGGATTACAATTATGGGATAGCTTTAATAATCTATCAAGCGAGCCACCCTTAATTGGCAGTTGGTATGCCACATTACCAATTAAGGGCCAGAAAAACTTCATCAAACGTTATAAAAATATATATAAAACACCGCCAGATCGCCTCGCTTCACTTGCTAATGATTCGATGGCATTGGCAATAATACTTGCAGGGCTTAACGGCAGCCCAAATTATTCAAAAGCTGCCTTAACAAATACAACTGGATTTACAGGTATTGAAGGTATTTTCCGGCTGAAATCTAATGGCATTGCCGAACGTGGATTTGCTATTCGTGAAATAAGAAAAGATGGTAATAAAACAATAAAACCTGCCCCAACTAATTTTAATTAAACCTGATATAGCTCTATAATCTTAATTAGATAACATATAGGCTAGAACCATATTTAACCGTTGGCGGCCCGAATCGGTTACGGATATTCTTTCATTATCAATAGTAATGAAATCGGCTTCGATTAGATCTTGTATGGGTTTTCCGCCTATCATTCCATCATTAATTAATTGTGAAAACTTTTGGCCCATTAATGTTTCAATACGATTTAATTTAACACCTTCATCCAACCGCAACCCCATAAGCAACATTTCTTTTAATTGATCATCAATATTAATTTTGATATTTTCTGCCATACCATATTGATGATTTTCAACCGTATCCAACCATTTTTCTGGTAACCTATGCCTACGCGTAGCAAATTTATCACCATCAATGGTGATGCGACTATGTGCGCCGGGGCCAATTCCCACATAATCACCATAACGCCAATATATTAAATTATGGCGTGATTCTTGATTCAATGTTGCAAAATTTGATATTTCATATTGTAAAAATCCCGCATCAGACATGATATTTTTTGTTAATTTATAAAAATCTGTCGATAAATCTTCATCGGGCATTATTAATTTACCCAACCTCTGATCACTATGAAATGCTGTGCCTTTTTCAATGGTTAATTGATATAAAGATAAATGATTGCCAGCAAGAGTTAATGCCTGTGATAATTCATTTTCCCAAGCATCTAGTTTTTGTTGTGGTCTTGCGTAAATTAAATCAAAGCTATAGCGGCTAAAAAATTTTGTTGCAATATCAATTGCGTGTTTTGCATCATCGCCTGAATGCTCTCGCCCCAATGATTTTAATGCCATATCATCGAATGATTGCACCCCAATTGATACACGATTAATGCCCGCATTGGCATAATCTTTAAATCTTGCCGCCTCAACCGATGATGGATTAGCCTCCATCGTTATTTCCATATTATCGCTTGGTTGCCATATATCCATGGCTTTTTTAATGATTGCCTCAATAACCGATGGCGGCATTAATGATGGTGTGCCGCCACCAAAAAAAATACTATCTAATTTTCTATTGCTAAGTTGTCGCGCCGAATGCTCAAGCTCGCTAAGCAAGGCTTTTTGCCATTGCAGATGGTCAATATTTTCCCTTACATGGCTATTAAAATCGCAATATGGGCATTTCGATTGACAAAATGGCCAATGAATATACAGGGCAAACATTTATTATCGCCTGATTAAATGATTATTTAAAACAAGCTGCAATTAGCTTATTAAAGGCATTATTTCGATGGCTGATTGCATCTTTTTGCGAAGATGTCATCTGGGCAAAGCTTATATCATAACCATCTGGTTGAAAAATAGCGTCATAACCAAAACCATTATCGCCGCGCATCGGCCATGTTATTGCACCATCAACCCTGCCTTCAACGGTAATTTCATTATCCGCCATATTCATATTATCTGGCCAAACCAAAGCCAATACACAAATAAAATATGCATGGCGATTTTCTGTGCCATGTATCTCATTGGCGACTATTTCCATTGCTTTGTTAAAATCACAACCATTTTCTGTTTCGGCCCAACGCGCCGAATATATACCAGGTGCGCCGTCAAGCGCATGGACGCAAAGTCCAGAATCATCGGCTAATGCCGGTATCCCCGTTGCATTTGCCACATGGCGCGCCTTTAATAATGCATTACCCGCAAATGTATTTTCGGTTTCCGCTATTTCCGATATGCCGTGATCACCTGCAGCACTAACCGTGATATTAAACCCCGCTAATAACGCTGATATTTCTATTATTTTGCCTTTATTATGACTGGCAATGACCAACTTATCGCTATTAAATTTCACCATATTATTACTATTCCATAATTATTTTAACATTTATTACTTCAAAGCTTGTTGTTGAATTTGTGTTAATTGACTTATACCTTTTTCCGCCAATTTTAACAATTGCATAAATTGATCTTGGCTAAACGGCTTTTCTTCTGCTGTGCCTTGAATTTCAACAATTGCGCCATTATTAGTCAAGACAAAATTTGCATCAGCACCCGCATTAGAATCTTCATCATAATCTAAATCTAACACTGCATTACCATTATATAAGCCACATGAAACCGCTGCAACTTGTGCCGTGAATGGGATTTTATCGATAATTTCTAACTTCATCATATGTTGAAATGCCAAATGTAAGGCCACATAACCACCAGTTATTGCCGCTGTTCTTGTGCCGCCATCGGCCTGAATAACATCACAATCGACCCTAATTTGACGCTCACCAAAACCATGCAAATCGGTAACAGATCGCAATGACCTGCCAATAAGCCGTTGGATTTCTTGTGTTCTGCCACTATTAGAGCTTCTTTTCCTGTCCATCCTGCTATGGGTCGAGCGCGGTAACATGCCATATTCTGCGGTTACCCAGCCTTTTTGTGTATTTTTTAAGAATGACGGAACAGAAGATTCAATGCTTGCCAAACATAATACATGCGTATTGCCAAATTTAATTAAACATGACCCTTCCGCATATCGGCTTACATCTGTTTCTATGGTAATTTTACGAAGCTCATCAAATTTACGGTTACTTGGGCGCATTTAATATCTTTCATATTTTAAGAGTATTTTAACTATTATTACCGAAACTAAACATATGATGGGCTAATCGTCCAGCAAATCTTGAAACTCTCCAGTAAATTTTGAAACCCTATTGACCTTATGGCTTTGGCTTCTTAAATATTAACCATCATGATAACTGATTTAAATAACAGATCTAAAGAAATATTACGCCTTGTAGTTGAAACCTATATGGGAAAGGGTGAACCTGTTGGCTCAAGAACTATTTCGAAAATTCTTGACCGCAATTTAAGCCCTGCAACTATTCGCAATGTTTTATCGGATTTAGAAGAATCTGGTTTGCTTTACGCACCGCATACATCGGCAGGCCGCTTGCCTACTGATGCTGGGTTACGATTATTCATTGATGGTCTATTAGAAATTGGCAATCTTAGCAGCGAAGAACAGCAAAATATTGAAAGCCAATGCGCCGCCCGTGGTAAATCGGCTAATTTAATAATGGAAAAAGCATCAAATATCATGTCAGGCCTAAGCCATTGTGCCGGCCTTGTCATTGCCCCAAGCGATAATAATAATTTAAAACATATCGAATTTGTTAACCTATCCCCCGGTAAAGCCTTGGTAGTAATGGTAACTGAAAGCGGGCAAGTAGAAAATCGCATCATTGAATTACCAATTGGCGTAACATCATCGGCATTGATCGAGGCAGGAAATTATCTTGCCGCAAAAATGCTTGGAAATTCATTAGAAGTTACAAAAGCAAATATTCAAGCAGAAATCATTGGCGCAAAACAAGAATTAGATATATTAAGTGCTAAGGTTGTTGAGGCGGGGAGTGCCACTTGGTCAGATATAAATTCTGATAATGGGGTTTTAATTGTCCGGGGACAGGCAAATTTATTGGATAATATACAAGCCCTGAGCGATCTAGAACATATTCGTGCAATTTTTAGCGCATTGGAACGTAAAGAAAGCATGTTAAGCCTTTTGAAAGCAGCCGATGCTGCTGGTGGTGTACAAATTTTTATTGGTGCAGAAAATGAATTATTTAATTTATCTGGATGTTCATTAATCATCGCACCATATAAAAACAGCAAAGAAAAAATTATTGGTGCAATCGGTGTTGTTGGTCCTATTAGGATGAATTATGCTAAAATCATTCCAATGGTCGATTATACGTCAAAAGTTGTTGGAAAATTGATTGGTTAATGCTAATAGGCGCAAGAATTATTTAATTAAGGTAAAATATGATGACGAATGAAATTAATGACGATAAAAACAATATTGATCAAAATACTAATGAAGAAAATTCAGCTAAAGAAAATATAGTAGAAAATATTAATATAGATGAAGATTTAAACATAGAAGAAGATGAGCAACCAATTGCCGAAGAGTTAATTGAAAAGTTAGTCGAAGAAAACACTGATTTAAAAGACCGTTTAATGCGCGCCTTGGCAGAAACAGAAAATATCCGCCGTCGGTCAGAAAAAGACCGCCAAGATCAGGCAAAATTTGGAGATAGCCCATTAGCGAGAGAATTAATTCCCGTTGACGATAACCTACGCCGCGCCCTTGCGGCACAACCAACTGATGCAATGGAAAATAACGATAGTGTCAAAAATTTTGTTATCGGTATTGAAATGACCGAAAAACAATTACTGGGGGCTTTTAATAAATCTAAAATTGAAACTATCGATCCAAAAGGTGAGAAATTTTCATATAAATTACACCAAGCCATGTCAGAATTGGAAAATACTGGTCAGCCAGCAGGCACAATAGTCGAAGTCATTGCCGCAGGTTATATATTAAATGACCGCCTATTACGCCCTGCAATGGTTATTGTTGCTAAAGGCAATACAACAAAACCTGATCCAGATAATATGGAACATGTTGATACAACTGTTTAAAATAAAAATTAAAAAAATCTCTTTATATGACTACTAACCATGTAATAATTGATATATATCAAAGCCGCATTAATTTTATGGTTTTATATCTAGACGATATTATATATTATAAATAATAAATATTCAGGATAAAAATAATGGAAAAATTTAAACCAATAATTTTAGTATTAGTTGGCCTTGTGGTAATATTTTTATATCTTGGGACAATGGTTTTCGCTGTTGAGGCGGTTTTATATCTTGCGATGGTTTTATTCGTTGCCATTGTCATTCAAATGTATGCTTGGGCAAGATAGATTTGCCTCTAAATCTAAGTCTAGTTAAAATTATTTAACTTTACGCAGCATGCCTTGCATTTTTTGCTTGCCAAAAATATGAAAATGCAAATGTAGTACTTCTTGAAAAGCATCCTTGCCATGATTTGCGATGATGCGATATCCTGATTGATCGACTCCCATATCACGGGCAACCTTACCGAGCCCACGAATTAAGCTGGCGATTTCTTGATCACTAGCATTTTGTGAAAAATCATCCATCGATATATATGCGCCCTTTGGTATTATTAATATATGCAACGCCGCCAATGGATTTATATCTTTAAAGGCCAAGCAATATTTATCTTCATAGACCTTATCGCAGGGAATTTCACCGCGAAGGATTTTTGCAAAAATATTTTGATCATCATAAATCATTTAACCAACCTTAAAATTATGTGTTATTTTGGAATTTTATTATCTCTCACGTGCTGCTTTTTCGGCAATTCCTGATATTCCCTGCCTCTTTGCCAGCTCCCGCCAAATATCATCGGGTTTAATATCTTGATCCGACCATAATAATAATAAATGAAATAATAAATCGGCGCTTTCTGATATAACCCCCGATTTATCGCCTTTAATCGCTTCGATTACTGTTTCTACTGCTTCTTCGCCAAATTTTTGGGTTATTTTATTACGGCCTTTGGCAAAAAGGCTCGCGGTATGCGATATTGTTACATCACCGCCTTTACGGCTTTCTATAGTTTCAAAAATATCTTGTAAAACTTCCGCATTAACCACCATTAATCTATCCTTTTATACTGCTATAATTCTTCATGCCATCCGTTGGTCTGATGGCAATTCCTGCGGCAAGCATATGATCTTTCGCTTGCGCAATACTATATTCACCAAAATGAAAAATTGATGCTGCCAAAACTGCCGATGCATGGCCCTTTTTCACTCCATCAACCAAATGGTCTAAATTACCAACGCCACCACTAGCAATAACTGGTATGCTGACAGCATCGGCAACGGCACGTGTCATTTCATTATTAAATCCAATTTTAGTCCCATCCCGATCCATCGAGGTTAATAAAATTTCACCCGCACCTAGATTTGCAATTTGCTTGGCATATTCAACCGCATCAATGCCAGTTGGGATACGCCCACCATGGGTGAAAATTTGCCATTTTCCTGTTGATATTTCTTTTGCATCGATTGCCACCACGATACATTGTGAACCAAATTTATTGGCGGCTTCGCGCACTAACTCTGGCCTATCAACCGCCGCCGTCATTATTGATACCTTATCTGCACCCGCCAGCAATAATTGACGAATATTTTCAAGATTACGCACCCCACCGCCAACCGTAAGTGTCATAAAAACCTGTTCCGCCGTGTTACGCACCACATCATATATGGTATCGCGGTTATCGCTGCTGGCGGTGATGTCAAGAAATGTTAATTCATCTGCCCCCGCTACGTCATATGCTTTTGCTTGTTCAACTGGATCGCCTGCATCTTGAAGGTCAATAAAATTAACCCCCTTTACAACCCGACCATCTTTAACATCAAGACATGGAATTATCCGTATGGTTAACATTTTATCTAATTCCTATTAATTTGATTTTTTGTCTCGTGTTTTTTACAAATATCTAAGGCATCACCCAGATCTATCTGCCCGTCATATAATGCGCGGCCTGATATAACACCAGAGATTTCTGGATATTTACAAAGCATTTTTAAATCATCAAGCGATGAAACACCACCACTGGCAATCACAGGAATTGATATTTGTCGTGCTAATTCTGCGGTTGCATCAACATTTACCCCCGCCATTGCGCCATCACGATCAATATCAGTGAATATAATCGCCGCAACGCCGATATCTTCAAATCTTTTGGCTAATTCCAATGCGGAAATTTCCGTTGCCTGCGCCCAGCCTTCGACCGCGACTAAATCATTTAAGGCATCAATGCCGACCACGATTTTATTTGGGTATTCACGGCAGGCATCACGCACAACCTGTGGGTTTTTGACCGCCACCGTGCCAAGAATAACTCGTGATAAACCTTTATCTAGCCATTTTCCAACTTGATCAAGATTGCGGATGCCGCCACCAAGCTGCACCGAACAATCGCTGGCGTTAATTATCGCCTCGACCGCTTTTTCATTGATTGGTTTTCCCGCAAATGCCCCGTTAAGATCGACCACATGAATCCAATCTGCACCAGATTTAGCAAATTCTTTTGCCTGTGCGCCTGCATCATTATTAAAAACCGTTGCTTGATCCATATCACCACGTAATAATCGCACGCAATTGCCGTCTTTTAAATCAATCGCTGGATAAAAAATCATCATATTACCTTATTAAATTAGGTTAAATTATATTAAATTATGTATAAGCTATAATTATGGTCGCCATTTAAGAAAATTACTAATTAACCGCAATCCTGTTTGTTGGCTTTTTTCTGGATGGAATTGAGTGGCAATAATATTATCACGACCAATCACCGCCGTTAAATTTTGACCATAATCAACTGTTGCTAATATTTGGTTTTTATCATCTGGTATAAAATGAAAACTATGGACAAAATAAACATATGCGCCATTTTCAAGCCCATCTAAAACTGGATGATGATTGCCAATTTCTTGCAATATATTCCAGCCCATATGCGGTATTTTCAAATCTTTATTATTTGGTTTAATAGCCTTAATACGCCCATTTATCCAATCAAACCCTGCTATCTCGCCAAATTCTTCACCAATGCTTGCTAACAGCTGCATTCCAACGCAAATGCCTAGAAACGGTTGTTGATCTTCAATCACTGTTTGATATAAAGCATCACTCATGCCCGATACAGCACTAAGCCCCGCCCAACAATCGGCAAAAGCCCCAACCCCTGGTAAAACAATATGATCCGCCGTTTTAACTATATTTGCATCGCTAGTAACAATAATTTTTTCACCATTGCTCATATATTCAAATGCCTTGGCAACCGATCTTAAATTTCCCGAACCATAATCAATTATTGCAACGATCATGATGATTCAATACCCGCACTGCCGCCAAGTGCCCCCTTGGTCGATGGTATCGTATTTTTTTTACGCGGGTCAATATTTATCGCTTGTCGCAAGCTTTGCGCCAAAGCCTTAAAACAGCTTTCGGCGATATGATGGCTATTTTCCCCATATATATTTTCCACATGCAAATTTGCCCCAACTGCATTGGCAAAGGCAGCAAACCATTCTTTAAATAGCTCCGTATCAAAATCACCAATTTTATCGCAACTATATTTAACTTTCCAAATTAAATAAGGACGATTGGATAAATCCAATGCTATTCTTGTTAATGTTTCATCCATCGGGATATAGGCATGACCATAACGGCAAATGCCTTTTCTATCACCCAGGGCCTTTGATATGGCATTACCAATGGCATAACCGCAATCTTCGACACAATGGTGAAAATCAATATGTAAATCGCCTTCGGCCTTAATGTTTAAATCTATTAAGCTATGGCGCGATAATTGTTCCAACATATGGTCAAAAAAACCAATACCAGTTGATATATTATATTGTCCAGTGCCATCTAAATTTAAACTAACAGAAATTTTAGTCTCATTAGTATTGCGTTCAACGGATGCTTGGCGCATCATAATCACTCCATATAAATTATATTTATCATGATAATTTGAATTAAAATTTATAACTGCATTTCCATTTCTCAAAATAGATCATATAAAACCAGTATTTTAGAATAAAAGCTTATCAACTATTGACGTAGACTATTTCATACCTCATATCGAGGCAATGACAATGGAACATAAAGATAATAAAACCATATATGGCACCACCATATTATCGGTTAGAAAAGGCAATAAAGTTGTGATCGCTGGCGATGGACAAGTAAGCCTTGGCAATACTGTTTTTAAATCAAATGCAACAAAGGTTCGCGCTATCGGGGATGGTAGCGTGCTTGTGGGGTTTGCTGGTGCAACTGCTGATGCTTTCACGCTATTAGAACGGCTTGAAGCTAAGCTTGAACAATATCCAAAACAATTAACAAGGGCATGTGTTGAGCTTGCCAAAGATTGGCGCACCGATAGATATTTACGCAAATTAGAAGCCATGATGGCGGTTGTCGATAAAGATGTATCGCTTATTTTATCAGGAACGGGCGATGTTATCGAACCCGAAGACGGCCTGATCGGTATTGGTTCTGGTGGCACATTTGCCCTATCTGCGGCAAGGGCGCTTACAGAATTAAATTTAAAAGACTTATCAGCCGAAGATATTACCCGTAAATCCATGAAGGTTGCGGGTGATATATGTATTTATACCAATGGAAATATAACCCTTGAAAGTTTAGATTGTGATGAATGATTTTTCTCCGCGTGAAATAGTATCCGAACTTGATCGTTTTATAATCGGCCAAAATGATGCAAAACGCGCCGTTGCCATTGCATTGCGTAACCGTTGGCGGCGGCAACAATTGCCCGATGATCTACGTGAAGAAGTACAGCCAAAGAATATTTTAATGATTGGCCCCACTGGTTGCGGTAAAACAGAAATAGCCCGTAGATTAGCAAAATTAGCAAATGCACCATTCATTAAGATCGAAGCAACAAAATTTACCGAAGTTGGTTATGTCGGCCGCGATGTTGAACAAATTATCCGTGATATGGTCGAAATAGCTATTCAAATGGCAATAGAACAGCAACGCAAAAAATTACACGGCAAAGCAGAAAATGCTGCTGAAGAAAGAGTATTAGATGCCCTTGTCGGTGATAATGCCAGTGAAGGCACAAGGCAATCTTTTCGGGTAAAATTACGTGAAGGGCAATTAGACGACAAAGAAATTGAAATTGAATTAAAAGATAATTCATCATCTAACATGCCAACATTGGATATACCTGGTATGCCAGGAACCAGCATGGGGATGATAAATTTAAATGATATAATTGGTGGGGCAATGGGCGATCGCACCAAAAAACGCAAATTAACTGTGGCCCAATCATATCAAGCATTAATAGCAGAAGAAGCCGACAAGTTAGTTGACCATGATAAAACAACGTCCGAAGCAATTGAAAATGTTGAACAAAATGGTATTGTGTTTTTAGATGAAATTGATAAAATCACTATCAGATCAGATCGCAATGGCGGCGATGTCAGTCGCGAAGGAGTGCAGCGCGACCTATTACCATTAATCGAAGGCACAACGGTTTCAACCAAGCATGGAGCTGTTAAAACCGACCATATATTATTCATTGCATCGGGTGCTTTTCATCAAGCAAAACCATCGGATTTACTGGCCGAATTACAAGGAAGGCTACCTATACGCGTTAACCTTAAACCATTAACATGTGATGATTTGCGCCGCATATTGATAGAACCTGAAAATAGCTTGATAAAACAATATGTTGCACTTTTAAAAACCGAAAATATAACTCTTAATTTTACAGATGATGCCATTAGTAAAATTGCAGAATTAGCCAGTGATATTAATCAAAGCGTTGAAAATATCGGTGCAAGAAGATTTCATACTGTGTTAGAAAGAATCTTAGAAGATATAAGTTTTACCGCCACCGATAGATCAGGTGAAAAAATTGATATCACCGCAGAATATGTCGATGAAATGCTAAGTGATTTAGCGAAAGATACTGATCTTTCAAAGTTTATTTTATAGATATTCTGATCTATAAGATTAATATAACGTGATAACCATTTGTTTTAGGATAGTATTATGTCTGTTTTAATTTTATCTACTCTAGTATCAGAACAAGATTGGTTCAATGAAATTAAACGCCAAAAACCTGATTTAGACCTTAGATTATCGCTTGATGAGGGTAATATTAATGATATTACCCATGCGGTGGTATCATCACCCGAACATGGGCAATTAGCAAAATTACCAAACCTTAAATATATTCATTCCATGTGGGCAGGGATTGATCATATTACCAAAGACCCAGATTGGCCAAAAAATATTCCAATAATTCGAATGATTGATTATGGACTGAACCATGGCATTATGGAATATGTAGTTGGTCATGTGATGCATCATCATTTAAGAATGGATTATTTTAATGACGAGCAATCTAAAAAATTATGGTCATGGCAATCACAACTATTGGCAAAAGATAGATCAATCGGAATTTTAGGTTTAGGAACATTGGGGCAATTTACTGCACAGCATTTATCATCGCTTGGCTTTAAATTATCAGGATGGAGCAGAACAGCAAAAAAAATTGCAAATGTAGTTTCTTTTGCCGGTAATGAAGAGTTAGAGGCATTTTTGAAACAATGTGATATTCTAATTTGTTTATTGCCAAACACCATTGATACGACAAATTTATTGAATGATAAAAGATTAAAAATACTACCAAAAGGTGCATATATTATCAATGCGGGGCGTGGACAGTTGATTAATGATGATGATTTAATCACAAATATTAATAATGGTCATATTTTTGGTGCAACGCTTGATGTTTTTCATCAAGAACCATTGCCAAGCAATCACCCATATTGGGCACATGGAAAAATTACCGTAACACCGCATATTGCCGCAGAAACAAAAATTGATAGCGGTGTTAAAACTATTTTAGATAATATTAAATATTTAGACGATGATAATTCTATAAATGATTTACCAGGGGTTTTTAATATAAAGTCTGGTTATTAATCGAGTAATTTTAGCATAGCTTTAATAGTATTTTTATCTAAGGAGCGAATATCTTTGGCTAATCTATTGGCAAGCTCCGTTGCTTCAACGCTTAAACCCGATGTATCAACAGTAATTTTTGGATGAGATATTTTTGCTAATCTTTGTAATTCTTCAGCATCGTCCCATATTATATTAAAATATCCACATATTTGATGAACCATTCTGGATGATGGTCGACCGCGCCTGCCATGTTCTAATGATGATAAATAAGACGATGATAATTGTAATGATGCCGCCATTTCTTTTAATGTTATGTTATGTTCTTGCCGCAATTGCCTTATTTTTTGTCCAAAAGGTGTCATTATAAATATTCCGATAATTCACATATTAGGCAGTTTATGGCGTTTTAATAAGATATACAATGCACCACTACCACCATCTTTTGGTTGGGCATAATTAAATGATAATATATATTGATTTATCAATGGCTGATTAAGCCAATTTGGTACGGCAGATTGCAAAACCCCCTTACCTTTACCAGTAACCACCAAAACACAACGTTTACCAATCTTCCATTGATTTTCAATAAAATTATTTAAGATAGAATGGGCGGTTTTTTGAGTTAAACCGTGCAAATCTAACTTTGCCTCGACCTTCAACCGGCCTTTTTTAAATCTTTCTGCTTGGCGTTTATCAATGCCCGCAGAAGAACCATGGTCTAAAATTTTAAATGGCACAGATACAGGTTTTGGCAATGCGATAATATTATGATCCTTAATTCTTGCAATAATATTGGACTTATAAACTGTTTTAACCTCGGTTTTGGACCAAATATCATCAATATTGGGTATTTGATCTAAAAATTGGCTGTAAGATAATTTTCTATCGGCTAGTGGCTCGACGCTATCGCTAACATATTGCCATAGGTTTTTATGATGATTATCTTTGAATTTATTCATAGTAATATTTATTATTGATCAACAAGCATTATATGCAAGCGATGCGGGCCATGTGCGCCCAATAAAATTGTTTGTTCAATATCACCAGTTCTTGATGGCCCCGTAATAATATTAACATTGCGTGGCAAATCGCCACCAATTGATTTCTGTTGCACCCTTAACATATCCCATGTTTCTTCATATGAACCCACCAAATCGCTTTTCCTTAATATTACCAAATGTGATTCTGGCAAAAAATTAAGAGTAGTTGGCGCATCTTCACCCGATAACATCATTATGCTACCTGTTTCACCAATACCAGCAAAAGCAACCGACAAGCTTACCAAATCATCGCCAGCCGATGCACCTTTGCTAATAATTAGGGTTTTATATTTTTGCCAATCCATAGCATTTAATAATTTATGATCCGCCATTTTTAATTTTAACGGTAAATTATAATCTGCCAAATATTGCATCACCGCAACTGGAGCGTCATTAAGATTTGTTAATTCAACCACGCTTGCACTAACCGATTTTGCCATTTTTATAAAAAGATCAGTCAAACCTTGACCTTTAACCTTGCTACGCACAGGTATTATACCTTTTTGTGGTGAAGTTAATCTAGCTTCTAATTCTTTATATTTTTCTTTAGATATAGGTTTTTTACCGATAGAATTACGTATAGAACCTAAAATACTTGCTTTTGCAGATAATTGTAGTTGGGTTTGCGATTTTACCATTATCCATTATCCTTATCGTCTACAGCTATATTTTCTTTTAAATCCATATCACGTCTTCCATTTTTATCATCCCACATGGATTGGAATGTTTTACCTTGTGATGCTGGTAGGTCACGGTGGTTCAACCAGCCGCCAAACAAAGGTAATGATGATATATAACCCAATTTACCAGCGATTAATGATAAAAACCAAGCCGCTAAAACCATAATATATTGATATAATATTGGTCTTTTTGCCAATGCTGCCCAGATTGATAAGCCATATCTTGTAGTTTTAGTGATATTGCCCGCAGTAAAATTTTTCTCCCGCAGGCTACGCATCATTTTTGGTAATGGGATACGCATCGGGCATACATCTTCACAGCGACCACAAAATGTTGAGGCATTAGGAAGGTGACTTGCCTCTTTAATACCAATAAAATTAGGTGTTAAAACTGATCCCATCGGCCCTGGATATACCCAACCATAAGCATGACCGCCGATTGCACCATATACGGGGCAGTGATTCATACATGCACCACAGCGAATACAACGCAACATCTCATGATATTCACTGCCAAGCATTCGGGAGCGACCATTATCTAATAATACCACATGATATTCACTTGGGCCATCAAGATCATTTTTACGTTTAGGGCCAGTTGAAAAAGTAGTGTAGGCGGAAAATTCTTGCCCTGTTGCCGACCTAGCTAATACCCTTAAAATTGCCGTAGCATCTTCTAAATTAGGGACAACTTTTTCGATACTGGCAATAACCACATGCGCCTTAGGCAATGTTTGGGTTAAATCCCCATTGCCTTCATTAGTAACAATCACACTACTACCAGTTTCAGCAATTAAAAAATTTGCCCCAGTTATTCCCACGTCAGAATCAAAATATTTTTGTCTTAATATGGAACGAGCCTCGTAAATTAATTCTTCTGGCTCTTCTAATGATCTATCTTTTGGTAAATCTTTATGAAATTTCCTGAAATCATCGGCGACCTGCTCTTTTAACACATGGATAGCTGGTGCAATGATGTGGCTTGGCGGTTCTTTACGTAATTGAATAATATATTCACCTAAATCAGTTTCAACGACCTCCAACCCATCGGCTTCCAACACTTCATTCAAGCCTATTTCTTCGGCTACCATACTTTTACCCTTGGTAACCATTTTTGCATCTAAATCTTTACAAATATCTGATATAATCTGGCATGCTTCTGCACCATCACGCGCCCAATGCACATGACCGCCTTGTTCTTCCACTCGCTGTTCAAATTTTTCCAGATAAAAATCAATATATTCTAATGTATGGTCTTTTATATTTCGCACCTGATCACGTAAGGCCTCAAATTCTGGTAAATTATCGGCCGCAATCCGCCTGCGTTGAACAAAACCAACCTTCATTTTTGCTAATGCCTGTTGTAAATTATCATCAAGCATGGCTTCTTTTGCATTATTAATAAAATTTTGGGTCGTAGAACGCATATTTCTATCCCTTATTATAATCACAAAGTGGGGCTGTATCTTCAATGCCTGCTAATATTTCTGCCACATGGTAAACCTTGATATTTGAACCTTCGCGTTTTAATTTTCCCGCCATATTCATCAAACAACCAAGATCACCAGCTAATAATGTATCAGCACCGGTTTTTTTTAATATTAATGGTTTTTTCAGTAACCATTTTATTGGATATATCAGGGTATTTTACACAAAAAACTCCACCAAAACCGCAACATGCTTCTTCATCATCCATTATTTTAATTTCAAGACCATCAACCTTATTCAATAATTTTCTAGGTTGTGATTTTATCCCTAATTCCCGCAAACCAGAACAGCTATCATGATAGGTGATTTTACCATCATATTTTGCCGTGATCGTATCAATTTTCATTATATCAACCAAAAATGATATAAGCTCATGGGTGCGGCTTGATAAATTTTGGGCTTTTATTAATGCCTCTGGATTATCCTTAAATAAATCAGGATAATGTTGTTTTATCATCCCCGTGCAAGAACCACTAGGCGCAACCACATAATCAAAACCTTCAAATGCTGTTAATATGGTTGTTGCCACCGCCATTGCATTTTTATTATCACCAGAATTATAAGCGGGTTGGCCACAACATGTTTGCATCTTTGGCACAATAACTTCACATCCTGCGGCTTCTAGCAATTTAACACTGGCAAAACCTACAGATGGTCGCATTATATCAACTAAGCAAGTAACAAATAACCCTACTGTAGGTTTTTTCATAATTTAAACGCCTTAATTAATTTTATAATAACAAAATTTAAAAATAGGTATTATTTATGACTTTTGGTAGTAAAATAAAATATCTACCGCTGGATTTCATCACACCTGCATATTTTAACGCTTCATTACCATAGCCCCAGAAAAAATCACCGCGCACCATACCCTTAATTGCACCGCCAGTATCTTGGGCAATAAGCAAGCGTTGTAATGGCGCGGTTGATCCGCCTGGTTTTACTGTATCAAGCCATCTGGGAACACCCAAGGGGATGTATTTTTTATCGATTGCCATAGATCTTGTTGGGGTAAGAGCAACATTTTGAGCCCCGATAGGTCCATCACCAAATATTTGTTTAAAAAATATAAAGCGGGGATTAACGGCAAATAACTCTGCTGCTCTATCTGGGTTATTGGCTATCCAGTTTTTTATACCATTCCAACTGGCTTGATGTTCTTTTATCTCACCCCAATTTATCAACGCTCGCCCGATAGATTTATAAGCTCTGCCATTATGAGCCGCAAAACCAACACGAATAACCGATCCATCTTCTAATATAACACGACCGGAACCTTGAACTTGTAATAAAAATAAATCTACTGCGTCATTTATCCAAAGCATTTCAACATTTTTATTGTTTAAATGCCCTGCTTCAATAGTTTTTCTAGTAGGATAAGGTGTTAATCGGCCATTTTGCACATGACCAACAATGGATTTACCAGATAACTCTTTAGTAAAATTACCAAGATTAACTTTGACTAAATCATTTGGTTTGGAATAAAGCGCATATGGATAAGCGGAAGATTTCGTTTTTGAGCCTTTTAATTCTGCCTCAAAATAACCAGTGAATAAGCCTTTTTCACCTTTTTTGCTGTTTGATACTAAAAAAGGAGTAAAATATTTTTGGAAAAATTCTTTTGCATTAGTTTTGGCTAATTTGGCGGCTAAACAAGCATCATTCCAATCACCAGCTTTAACAATAATATCTTTAGTGCCAATATTTCTATTTTTAGAAAATGTTAAAATTCTCTCGCAAGATTTTAAAAATGCAACTATAGCTTCACCATGACTATCATTTTTCCAACCTGGTAATTGGTCAAAATTAACAGCAGTTAATATTAATTTTTCTTTATAAAATTTATTAATATCATCTGTTTTATTATCAATCTCACTACAACCGCTTAAATATAATAGGCTAAATAACCATATGGGATAAATAATTATTTGCCTTAATATATTTAACATATTTAATTTTGGCTACGCGTAGAAACTAATGTCCAATTTGGGTTATTAGATTTCATATCACGCGAAAATGTCCAAATATCAATAACATCGATTACTTTATGTGGATCACCTTCGATAATATTATTATCAATATCATATAAAATATTAACCTGCTTTGTAATAAATTTAATAGTTACATTAGCAACATCCTCTTCAAGGCTAACCTCCAATATGTCGGATTTTTCAATCCCAACAAGTGTATCTTCAATATGCTGGTTAGATTTTTCTCGTTCGCGTATAGCAGTAGAAAAATTTTCATACACATTAGGCGCTAAAAGCATTTTCAAGCTATTGCCATCAGCCTCAACAAAAGCTTTTAAAACCATTTCAAACGCCATATTTGCACCGTCGATAAAATTAAGTGGATCAAAATTTTGATCTATTTTTTTAATTTCAGCTATGCCAATACTTAATGGATTATTTTCACCACTATATTGTTTATCTGCTTCTTCTTGGCGACGGCGTTGACTTGGCAATGTTATAACACTGTCTTTATCATCACCTTTATCATTTGGAGATTCTGACATTGGTTGAATTAAATCATCAGCCGATGTTTCATGACCTGTGCGCTTGCCAAGCGTGCGACCTAGTTTTAAAATTAAAAAAATCGCAATACCTGCAAAAAGTAATATATCGATATATTGAAAGCCATCGCCCATAAGGATTATCCATCTTTTCTATTATAAATATAAATATTATTATAACATATATTATATATACTTGTAAGTAATTATTATGGCTATTATATATAACAAAATTAATAAAATACAAGATAATTGAATATTAATTAAATAATCTTTCTAACGGAAAAGAGCAAGATGCCAATTTTATTGTTTATTTTTATTGTGATTCCTATTGCGGAAATCGCATTGTTCATTCAAGCTGGTGAAATAATTGGTCTGTGGTGGACATTATTAACGGTTGTCATAACCGCGATAATTGGCACTAATTTAGTAAAGCGCCAAGGCATGAACGCTTGGTTACGCGCACAACAAGCAATGAATGAGGATTCTTTACCTATAGAAGAAGTTTTTACTGGAGTTTGTTTGTTATTATCGGGGGCATTATTATTAACCCCAGGTTTTTTAACAGATTCAATAGGGTTTGCTTTACTCATACCCTCGTTGCGTAAAAATATTGGGGTTATGGTTTTAAATCTACTTAAAAAACATGGAAAATCGCAAATATATACAAATAATTTGCATAGTGATAATTTTCAACAAAAAAATACATCCAAAAAACCCACGGTAAAAAATATAATAGATGTTGAATATAAAGTTATTGACGATGATATGGATAATATGAAAAATAATAATGAAAAATAAAATTTTATTAATTAATTTATGGAAAATACAATGTCAGACGATAATATAACAAAAACAAATAATAATACCGAATCAAAGCCGGTTAATCAGCCTCCATTTGAAGTCCAAATTCAATATTTAAAAGATTTTTCATTTGAAAACCCAAAAGCACCATTAGTTTTTGCAACAGATCGACTTAATCCTGTTTTAAATATAAAAATTGATGTTACTGTTCAACAATTAGAAAAACAAGATTTTGAGGTTTGTATTCATTTAAATGCTAATGCAAATATTGATGATGAACAGGTATATTTAATTGAAATGGTTTATTCTGGTGTTGTAAGAATTAATTCTGTACCAGAAGAAATGTTACAGCCATTATTATTTGTTGAAATACCACGTTTACTTTTCCCATATGTTCGGCAAATTTTAACAACCTCGATTATTGATGGTGGCTTTCCACAAGTTATCCTTGCGCCATTTGATTTTATGCAACTTTTACAACAAAGAATAAAAATTGCAAATAAAGAGGAAGAAATAAACAATTAAAAATAGATAGTTAACATATAATTTTAATTAATTGCTTTAATAACATTTGATGGCTTTTAATAATTCCACACAGGTTTATTAATTTTTTTTAAAAATTCTTGATGTAATGATATTTCCTCAAAAGAAATGTCATGTGATCTTGATTGAAGAATTTTTTTATCTGATCCGTTTAATTTTTTTATTGTTAAAATATCATCATTACTTAAATTATTATTACTGTTCAAAAAATCGGCTTGCTTACCACCAATCAACTCCAAATATACTTCTGCTAATAATTCACAATCAAGCAATGCGCCATGTTTCGTTCTTTTAGAATTATCAATACCAAAACGCTTACATAAAGCATCTAGGCTTACTTTTGCGCCAGGAAATTTTATGCGGGCTATTGCTAAGGTATCAATGGATTGAGCCATAGATAATATGGGTTTAAATAGCCATTCTAATTCAGCATTTAAAAACTTCATATCAAAACTAGCGTTATGAATAATTAATTTACTATCACCTATAAAATCTAAAAATTGATTGGCGATTTCTTTAAAAACAGGCTGTTCACTTAAAAAACCCTCTGAAAGACCGTGTATACGCAAGGCTTCTTCTGGCATATTGCGTTCTGGATTTATATATTGATGATAAATATTATCCGTTACCACATTGTCTATTAATTCGATACAACCAATTTCAACAATTCGGTTTTTCGGTGTTGAAAAAGGGTCAAGCCCTGTTGTTTCTGTATCTAATATAATTTCACGCATTATATCTATCAATCGTTATATTATTGGTTAGTTTTACTTTTTAGTGAATTTAATATATCTTTTAAATTAGTTAATACGCTATCCATACCATTACTACTATCAATTATATAATCTGCCATCTTTTTTTTTTGATAATCTGGCGTTTGCATAGCAATAATATTATTGAATTTTTTAATTGTCATGCCAGGTCGTTTCAAAGCACGTTGTTTTTGAATGTTAGCACTGGCAGTAATTAATATATTTTTATCACATTTTTTATAAATACCTGTTTCAAATAAAAGTGGTACTTCTAACACAGATATTTCAATTTTATCAGTAGCATTTTTTTGTAAAAACTTTATTTGCTCAGCCTCTACTAACGGGTGTAAAATTGCCTCTAGTTTCTTTAAATCTTTATTATTAGAAAAAACAGTATTTCCTAATGTCTGCCGGTTAATAATATTATTTTCAACTACATTCGGGAAAATTAATTCTATAGATTTAATAATATTCTTATTTTCAGTTAATAAATTATGAACTATTAAATCAGCATCTTGGGTTTGACATCCTAAATCACGCAGCATTTTGACCGCTGTAGATTTTCCCATAGCTATTGAACCTGTTAGGCCTAATATAATCATTCTTTTACAGATCTTTTAGAATATAATTTATTAAATTTTGATCAATCTTTGGTGGGGTTTTTGGCTTAAACCATGCTTCAAAACCAGGTATAGCCTGATAGAGCAACATTCCTATGCCATTAACTGTTGGGTTGCCACGTAATTTTGCGGCTTTTAATAATTCTGTTTCTAATGGATTATAAATAATATCATTAACTATGGCTGTTTTGGGCAAATTGGTTAAATCAATTTTTAAATCATCACAACCTTTCATACCAAGGCTGGTACTATTAACCAACAATCCTGCATCTTTTAATGCTATTTCAACCTCTGATATTTTATATATTTTAATATTGTATTGCATATCTTTAATAATGGTTTTACGTAAATCATTGGCAAGAGCTTCCGCTTTTTCAAATGTACGATTAACAAGGCGAATTTCAGAATATCCCATATTTTGTAAAGCTATACATATTCCACGCGCCGCACCACCGGCCCCTAAAACAACCACTGGTGCTTCTGTTTTATTTGCCCATGCCTTACTTCTTTTTAAATTTTCAGAAAACCCATATACATCAGTATTAGTACCAATAATTAAACCATCATCTAATATGCTTAATGTATTAACTGCACCAACTAATTTTGCAATATTGCTTAATTTATCACAATATTTAACCACTGTTTCTTTATGTGGTACAGTGATATTTATACCTTTAAATTCGTTGTTTTTTAATTGCTTAATAAATGTTTCTAAAGAGTTTGGTTTAATTGAAATTGCTTCATATATGCCATTTATTTTAAATTGGTTAAGCCAAAACCCATGCAATTTAGGTGATAGGCTATGACTTATCGGCCAGCCTATCACTCCAGCTTTTAAAATTTTATTTTGTTTATTTTTAATCATTTAATAATTTATTTTCTCTTAAAAAAGCTAATAATGGCAATAACGGCAACCCTAAAATAGTAAAATAATCACCTTTTATAGCTGAAAATAGCTGTGCGCCAACTTCTTCCAATTTATAACCACCAACAGAATTATAAATATCGTTACCAGCTATTTTAATATAATTTTCAATAAAATCATTATTAAATTTCCACATAGTCATTTCTGCATGATCTGATATATGCCATAATATTTTGCCGTTTTTTACAATTGATACTGCTGCATTTAAAAAATGAGTTTGCCCAGAAAATATTTGTAAGTGATTGCGTAAGTCATCTAAATTATTTGGTTTATCAAAATGTTCACCATTATATTCTAACGTTTGATCACAGCCAATAATATAACTTTCTGGATATAATTTAGAAATATATTCAGCTTTCATTATTGATAGTTTTTTAGCCAGTGCAATCGAAGTTAAATTATTAGATAATGATTTTTTTTTTATTAAGTCTTCATCAATATTAGCTGGTTTGCAAATAACATTTATACCTGCATTTTTTAATAATTTTAATCGTATTTGACTAGCAGATGCTAATATTATTTTAGGGTTTTTAAACATTTATTTATATCTATTTATCGGCATATTTCAATTGCCTTGTTTCATATAATTTTATTGCTGCGGCTGCTGTTTCTTCAATTGATCTTCTAGTAACATCAATGATTGGCCAACCATTTTCATTACAAACACGACGACAGCCTATAACTTCTTTTTTAACATTTTCTATATCAATATAATCTGTATTATCTTTTTCATTTAATGAAATAAGCCTGTTTTTTCTGATTTGTATCAATCTATTTGGATCTTTTGTTAAGCCAATTACCATAGAGTTTGGATATTCGCCTAGTTTTAATAAATCTTCTGGTAATGAAACTCCTGGGACATAAGGTACATTTGCTGCTTTTAATCCTCTGTTAGCAATATATATACAAGTTGGAGTTTTTGAAGTTCTTGAAACGCCTAATAAAATAATATCTGCTTCTGCTAAATTCCAATATGATTGCCCATCATCATGCGATAGCGCATATTGCATTGCATCTATTCTTGTAAAATAATCATCATCCATTTCATGTTGAATTCCAGGCTTTCCTCTAATTTTTGCATTGAAATATGTGTTTAAAAAATGAATGATCGGATCTAATACTGAAATACATGGAATTTGTTTTTTTTTACATTCTTTTTGAATCGTTTTTCTTAATTTATCATCAACTAATGTATACATAACAACACCAGGGTTTTCTATTATATTTTCTATCACATTTTCTAATTGATTCATCGATCTAATTAATGTCCAATGATGTTCTTGAACGTCTATGCCCTCAAATTGAACAAGACAAGCACGCGCCAATGAATGGGCTGTTTCCCCCGTAGAGTCTGATATTAAATGCAAATGAAATTTAGACAAAATATTTTCCAATAAGATTAAATATAATATTTGTATATCTATTATAAATTCATGTTGATAATTTATGTATAACTATAAATTTATAATTTATTTGTTTTTATCCCAAATATATTTATAATTTTTATACAGTTTATTAACATGTGGATAAAGTTAATTTATCTTTTTATATATTTTATAAATCACTAGAATTTTTTTTTATAATAATAATAATAGTTTTATCTATATAAAAAATATAACATTTATCAGTTTAAAAATATTTTAAATATATTATTTAACAAATAATATTTGTTGAAAAACTGTGGAAATATAATAATACTCATAATTCAACCATATAACATCTACATCAATTCTTTTCTTTTAATATTATTATATTTAAGATGGAATTATTAATTCATGTATAAGTTAAATTTCATAGGTAATTATTATGAATAAACCATTTTTAAATGCCTTGGCAGGTAAAAAACAAACAATTCCTCCCATATGGCTTATGCGTCAAGCAGGACGTTATTTACCAGAATATAGAAAAATTCGTGCTAATGCTGGTGGGTTTTTAAATTTATGTTATAATCCAAAATTAGCTTGCGAAGTTACTTTACAGCCAATCAGAAGATATAATTTTGATGCAGCAATTTTATTTTGTGATATTTTAGTTATTCCTGATGCTTTAGGACAGAAAGTTAGATTTATAGAAGGTGAAGGCCCAAAGCTTGATTCTTTAAAATCCCATAAAGATATTTTAAAACTCTCAGCAAAAAACCTTCATTTGCATTTAAACCCTGTTTATGAAGCTATTTCTTTAATTAAGTCATCACTACCTACCAACATATCACTAATAGGCTTTGCTGGCGCTCCATGGACAATTGCTACATATATGATCGAAGGTGGTAGCAGTAAAGATTTTATCAATACAAAATTATGGTCATTCAATAATCCAGATAGTTTTAAATTTTTATTAGATTTAATTGCTGATACTACTGCTGATTATTTAATTGCGCAGGTTAAAGCTGGTGTTGAAGCTGTACAAATTTTTGATAGTTGGGCTGGTGTTTTATCTGAATTTTATTTTGATGAATGGATTATTGCAGCTAATGAAAGATTAATTAGCAAATTTAAAAAAAGCTGCCCTGATATCCCAGTTATTGGATTTCCTCGGGGTGCTGGTATAAAATATTTAGATTATATTAAAAAAACAAAAGTTGATTGTATAAGTTTAGATACAACATTACCGCTTGGATGGGTGCGCGATAATTTACAAAATAAAATTTGTGTTCAAGGAAATTTAGACCCACAAATATTATTAGCTGGTGGTTTTGCAATGGAAAAAGCAGTAGATCATATTTTAGAAACTTTAAATGATAGACCATTTATTTTTAATTTAGGCCATGGAATCATTAAAGAAACACCTATAGAAAATGTTGAAAAACTAATTAAATTAATTCGTAATTCGTAATAATATGAAAAATATAGCTGTTATTTTATTTAATTTAGGTGGTCCAGATAATTTAGAAGCTGTTAAACCATTTTTATTTAATTTATTTAATGATAAAGCTATTATCAATTATCCACAACCATTTAGATATTTATTGGCAAAATTAATTTCTAATAAACGAACAGCAGCTGCAAAAGAAATTTATAAAAAAATAGGTGAAAAATCACCACTTCTTGATAATGTTAATATTCAAGCAAGAGCAATAGAAGTAAAATTTAAGGATAGTATATTTAATTTAAAATGCTATCCTGTTATGCGTTATTGGCATCCATTTGCGAGTGAAGTAATTCCTAAAATTAAAAATTTTAATCCTGAAAAAATAATTTTATTACCACTTTATCCGCAATATTCAACCACCACTACTGGCTCATCCATAAATAATTGGCAAAAATCATGTAAATTAAATAATTTATTAATAGATACTAATGTTATTGGATATTATCCAGATAATGACGGCTTTTGTCATGCGGTTATAAAATTAATGCAACCTTATTTGAATAAATATTATATGGATAAAAATATAGTTAATAATGAAAAACCAAGAATATTATTTTCGGCTCATGGGCTACCGCAAAAAATAATCGATAGTGGCGACCCATATCAAAATCATGTTAAAAACACTGTTGCAGCAATTATAAAACAATTAATATTTATTAATTCTAATTATAAAAACCTAGATTATAAAATATGTTACCAAAGCCGAGTTGGAAAATTAGAATGGATAAAACCATATCTTGATGATGAAATAATTCAGGCGGGTATTGATAAAAAATCAATAATAATTGTACCAATAGCATTTACATCTGAAAATTCAGAAACATTGGTAGAATTAGATATTGAATATGCTAAATTAGCTATTACAAATAATATACCATCATATATGCGTGTTCCTACAGTTTCAGTAGAAGTAAAATTTATTGATGGTTTAACAGAGTTAATTAAAAAATCTATTAATGATGGTTAAAATAATGACAGAAAAAACAATATATGCACTTGCTAGTGGTAAAGGTCGTGCAGGCATTGCAATAATAAGAATTTCTGGTACAGAAACTAGCAATATAATAAAAATACTTAGTTTAGCTAATTTACCAAAAGCAAGATTTGCTAAATATTTATCAATATATGATCCCAAAACTAAAGATCTTTTGGATGATTGTATTTTATTATGGTTTCCTGCACCTAACAGCTATACTGGTGAGGATGTAGCAGAGTTTCATATTCATGGTGGAGTGGCAGTTATTAATTCTTTCATGGCTGTGTTAAATGGTTTAGATAATGTTAGGCTAGCATTACCAGGCGAGTTTACTAAACGGGCATTTTTAAATGATAAAATGGACTTAACCAAAGCCGAAGGTTTAATAGATTTAATTAATGCAGAAACAGAGGCACAAAAAAAACAAGCGCAACGGCAATCGCAAGGTGCGTTAGGTAAATTATACATATCCTGGATGAATAAAATTATTCCATTATTAGCTTATTATGAAGCAGAAATAGATTTTAGTGATGAAGAATTACCCAAAGAATTAGGTCAACGCAATAAAGAAAAAATCAACCAGATTAATGATGAAATAGCATTGCATTTAAATGATAATAATCGTGGTGAAAGATTACGCGATGGTGTTCATATTGCAATAATAGGGCAACCAAATGTTGGAAAATCAAGTCTATTAAATTCTTTAGCAAAACGTGATGTTGCTATTGTTTCTGATATAGCTGGTACAACCCGTGATATTTTGGAGGTGCATTTAGATTTAAATGGTTATCCTGTTACTTTATATGATACGGCGGGTATCCACGAAACAGTGGGAATAATAGAAAATGAAGGTATAAGACGGGCATTAAAAATAGCCGATAGTGCAGATTTAAAAATAATAATGTTAGATAATATAACGCCTAATTGGCAAAATGAATTAACAAAATATAATGATAATAATTCAATATTTTTATTGAATAAAATAGATATTAACAAAATAAACAATGAAATATTTAATCAAATAAAAAATTTTGGTATAGTTATTTTTTGTTTATCGGTTAAATCAGGTTCAGGAATTTCAAGTTTTTTAAATTATCTTGGTGATAGAATTGAAAAAGAATTTGGATTAAGTGAAACCCCAACTATTACTAGAAATCGACATAGAGAAGCTGTTATTGACGCGAATGCTGCTTTAGATCGTGCTTTAATAGCTCCAGAAATAGCTCTTGCTGCTGAAGATTTACGCATGGCTGTGCGCGCCCTTGGTAGCATCACAGGGCAAGGTGATGTGGAAGATTTATTGGATATTATTTTTAGTGACTTTTGTATTGGTAAATAATGTTTCACGTGAAACATTTGTAAATAATTATTTTTATATGTCAATATTACTATGGTAAAATCTTAGATAGGCTATAAATAGCTTGAAAAACTAAGCTATTATGATTAAATTTCATTAATGGAAAAATGGGATGTAATTATTATTGGTGCAGGACATGCGGGCTGTGAAGCCGCTGCTGCATCGGCGCGTGTGGGTGTTAAAACCCTATTATTGACACATAGGCTAGATACTATCGGTGAAATGTCATGTAATCCAGCAATTGGTGGTTTGGGTAAAGGCCATTTAGTCCGTGAAATTGATGCTTTAGATGGTATAATGGCGCGTGCTATCGATATGTCTGGTATTCAATTCCGTATGTTAAATTTAAGTAAGGGCCCTGCGGTACGTGGCCCCAGATCACAAGCCGACCGTAAATTATATAAACAAGCTATCCAACATCTATTGTCAGAACAAGATAATCTTACTATTAAGGCTGCGGCTGTAGAAGATATGCAGATAGATAATGGTGAAATATCTGCTATTATTACTGCGGATGGATCAATATATAAAACAAATAAAGTTATTTTAACCACAGGAACTTTTTTGCGTGGACTTATTCATTTAGGCGAAAAACGCAGTCCTGCAGGGCGAGTTGGCGATGATGCTTCATATGGTCTCGCAAAAACTTTAAGTAAATTAAATTTTAATCTAGGTAGGTTGAAAACTGGGACTCCACCAAGATTAGACGGCAATACAATTGATTATTCAAAACTTGAAGAGCAGTTTTCTGATTCTAACCCGATACCATTTTCATATATGACTGATAAAATTACAGTGCCACAAATAAGCTGTCATATTACTTTTACTAATGAAATTGGTCATAAAATAATAAGTGATAATCTTCACCGTTCTGCCGTATATTCTGGTCAAATAGAAGGAACAGGGCCACGTTATTGTCCATCTATTGAAGATAAAATTGTAAAATTTGCCGATAAAACTCAACATCAAATATTTTTAGAACCAGAAGGTCTAGATAACACAACTGTTTACCCTAACGGCATTTCAACCTCCATGCCCGAAGATGTACAAGCTTCATTTGTTAAAACTATTGTTGGTTTAGAGAATGTTAAAATTTTACAACCAGGTTATGCTATTGAATATGATTATATTGACCCAAGGGAATTAAATATTTGCCTAGAAACTAAAAAAGTTAAAGGTCTTTATTTTGCTGGTCAAATAAATGGTACAACCGGTTATGAAGAAGCCGCAGCGCAAGGGTTAATGGCTGGAATAAATGCAGCTATTTCTATTGATAATAAGGATAAGTTTATTTTAGATCGTGCAGATGCCTATATTGGTGTGTTAATTGACGATTTAATCACCAGAGGAATCGACGAGCCATATCGTATGTTTACATCACGGGCTGAATACCGTTTACGATTGCGTTCAGACAATGCTGATCAGCGGTTAACTCCACTTGGCTTAAGGGTGGGTTGTTTAAGCCAAAAACGAATGAAAGCATGGCAAAATAAAGAAGAAGCATTAATAGCAGCCCGTAAAATGGCTAGGCAATTAACCGCTACTCCAAATGAATTAAAAAAATATGGGCTTAAAATTAATCAAGATGGGGTAAAACGCGATATTTTAGATTTATTATCATTGGTAAATATTAACTTAAAAGATCTATATGGTTTATGGCCTGAATTAAAAAGCATTAAACCAGATATTGAAGAGCAATTAAAAATTGATGCCAGCTATAAAGGTTATATTGAACGCCAAGATAATGATATAAAAGCATTTCGACGGGATGAAAAACTATATTTAGCTGATAATTTAGATTATTCACTAATTGGTGGTTTATCTAAGGAAATGAAACAAAAACTATTACAAATTAAACCTGCAACATTAGGCGCAGCATCAAGAATTTCAGGTGTTACTCCTGCTGCTTTGGTTGCCATATTACGCTTTGTTAAGCGCCGTAAAAAATAGGATAAATATGAGTTTTAATAAAGAAGATTTCATAAAAGCAACCAATGATTCACGTGAAACATTGGAAAAACTCTGTGTCTATGAAAATACTTTACGCAAATGGCAAAATAAAATTAATTTAATCAGCTCGAAAACTTTAAATGATATTTGGTTTCGTCATTTTTATGATTCTGCACAGATATTTTCATATTTACCAAAAGATACTAAAAGTTTAATTGATATGGGTAGTGGAGCTTGCTTCCCTGCCCTTGTTTTGGCTATAATGGGTGTAAAAGGGGTGCATTTATTCGAATCAGATAGTCGTAAATGTGCTTTTTTACGACAAACAGCCATATCTTGTGATGTTAAAATAACAATTCACAATAAACGTATAGAATTAATAGAACCTTTTTCTGTTGATGTTATTACTGCTCGGGCATTGTCTTCCCTATCCCGACTGCTCGAATATGCTAAGCCATTTGTTAATGATCAAACATTATGTATATTTCAAAAAGGAAAGCTTTATAAAGAAGAATTGACAAATGCTAATTATGTGTGGCATATAGATAGTGAAGAAATTAAAAGCTTAACCGATAATGACGGTCGACTCATATTAATTAAGGGATATTCATATGTTAGCAACAATTCCAGAAAGATTAACAAAATCAAATAAAGATGGTAGCGCGCGTGTTTTGGCTATAGCCAATCAAAAAGGCGGCGTAGGTAAAACTACTACAGCCATTAATTTGGCAACAGCAATGGCTGCTTATGGGAAAAAAGTATTGATAATTGATATTGATGCCCAAGGTAACGCCAGCACTGGTTTAGGGGTTGTTAGCGCACAACGAACGGTTACATCATATGATGTTATTATTGACCAACAAGAAATTACAAAAGCTATTATTGATACTGGTATTCCAAATTTATCTTTAATTTCAAGTTCTAAGAACCTTTCTGGTGCAGAAATAGAGTTAATTAACATGGATAGGCGTGAATTTCGCTTGCGTGATGCAATTAGCGATATTCGTTATAATTATGATTTTATATTGATTGATTGCCCGCCAGCACTAGGTGTACTTACCTTAAATGCGATGTGTGCTGCTGATGCGGTTTTTGTGCCGTTACAATGCGAGTTTTATGCACTTGAAGGCTTAAGTCATTTAATGAAAACTGTTGAACGTGTTAAGCGTGCTTTTAATCCAAGTTTAGATATTCAAGGTATAGTTTTAACTATGTATGACAAGCGCAATAATCTTTCCGATATGGTTGCAGCCGATGTCAGGCAGCATTTAGGTGCAAAAGTTTATCAAACAGTCATACCACGCAATGTTAAAATTTCTGAAGCCCCAAGTCATGGTAAGCCTGTATTGCTATATGATACTAACTGTCGTGGGTCTAAAGCCTATATTCATCTGGCAAGTGAAGTTTTAAAACGTGAACAAAGGTTGGCATTATGATAGAGAATGAAGGAAATAAACGTCGTACTAATCTTGGGCGTGGGTTATCTGCATTGTTAGGTGAAGATGAGCCTATTACCTCAAATGAAGGCCAACCATCTGGTCAACAAACTATTGCTATAGAATTTTTAAAGGCTAATCCAGATCAACCACGTAAAAGATTTGATGAAGCAGCCATTGATGGTTTAGTTAAATCGATTGAAAAACAGGGCATATTACAACCAATATTAGTACGTAAACATCCAAATTTAGATGGGCATTATGAAATAGTCGCAGGTGAACGCCGTTGGCGTGCAGCGCAGCGAGCGCAATTGCATGAAATTCCCATCATAATAAAAGAATTAAACAATAAAGAAACACTTGAAATTGCATTAATTGAAAATATTCATCGTGAAGATTTAACCGCATTGGAAGAAGCCGAAGGTTATCAAACACTGATGGATGAATTTTCTTACACACAAGAAGAATTATCAAAATCGGTGGGTAAAAGCCGCAGCCATATCGCCAATATGTTGCGTTTATTGGGCTTAAGCGATGAAATTAAAAGCATGATCGATGATGGTTTATTGTCAGCTGGGCATGGGCGGGCTTTGGTTTCTGCGGATATGGCTGATGAATTGGCACATGAAATTATCACCAAAGATTTAAATGTTAGACAAACAGAAAGGTTGGTTCAAGATTCTAAAATAAAAACTGAGCCAGATAATAAAATATCAGCAGAAATTACAAAATCATTATCAGTTGATCCAAATATAACATCACTGGAAAATATGCTTTCTGATAATTTAGGGCTTCGGGTAGAAATTGCCTCTAAGGGTGAAAAAGGTAAAATGATTTTACATTATAATAATTTTGAACAATTAGATAGTGTGATTGCTAGCTTAAGCGGTTAATTAATTAATATATTACATTAATCAAGCAATGTTATGTTATGTTTTACTTAGTTAAATTGTGTTTAATATTTAGGAGTTTTTATCATGGTTAAAGCTGTTCGTATTTATAAAACTGGCGGTGTAGAGCTTCTAAAATATGAAAATATTACGCTTGATAAACCAAAAGCGGATGAAATTTTAATAAAACAGACGGCTTGCGGACTTAATTTTATCGATATTTATCATCGTATTGGATTATACCCCATCGATTTACCGTCGGTTCTTGGCACGGAAGCCGCAGGGATAGTTGAAGCTATTGGCGATAATATAACTGATTTTAAGGTCGGTGATCATGTTGCCTATGCTTCAGGGCCGATTGGTGCATATTGTGATTATCGCATCATTGAATCACGCTATTTGGTGAAATTACCAGGTAATATTAGCGACGAACAAGCCGCAGCAATGATGTTGCAAGGCATGACGGCCGAATATTTAATTAAGCGTTGTTATAAAGTAAAATCTGGTGATGTAGTATTATTACATGCGGCGGCGGGCGGCGTTGGTTCGATCACAAGACAATGGTTAAAACAAATTGGCGCAACGGTTATTGCAACGGTTGGCTCAGAAGAAAAAGCCGAAATAGCAAAATCGAATGGTTGTGATCATATTATTTTATATAACCATGAAGATATAGCCGCGAAGGTAAAGGAATTTACTGATGGTAGCGGTGTGTCAGTGGTTTATGATTCCATCGGTAAGGCAACTTTCGAGGCATCATTAAATTCATTAAAGTCACGCGGAATGATGGTATCATTTGGTAATGCTTCTGGTGCGGTCGATGCCTTTTCTCCAGCTATTTTAGCACAAAAAGGTTCACTGTTTTTAACTAGGCCATCATTAAAAGATTATATTGCAACGGCGGATAATCTAAAATCCAGTGCAAATGCTTTATTTGATGCGGTCAGTAATGGTATTAAAGTTAATATCGGACAGCGTTATGCGCTGGAAGATATCGCAGCGGCGCATACAGCCCTTGAAGCCCGCCAAACTATTGGCTCAACAATAGTAATTCCATAGTTTTTAGGTATGACCTGCGCCCTTTAAATTAGTCCATTTATAAGTAGAGTCTTTCTCAACAGGAGGAAGATCAGAATGAAACGTAGTAGATTTAACGAAGAACAGATTATTCGTATATTAAAAGAGCAGGAATCTGGCATTACCACCGCAGATTTTTGCCGCAGACACGGAATTGCAGAAAGTACATTTTACAAGTGGAAGTCAAAATATGGCGGCATGGAAGTCAGTGATGCTAAACGATTAAAATTGCTTGAAGATGAAAACCGCTGTTTAAAATCTTTGCTGGCGGATGCCCATTTGGATATTTCGATGTTGAAAGATGTGAATGCAAAAAAATGGTAACGCCCGCTGGCAAGCGAGATGCTGTCACTCACCTTCGAACAAATTTTATGGTGAGTGAGCGGCGGGCGTGTTTAATGCTTAACGTGGAACGATCTTTAATCCGGTACCAATCCGTACGACCCAATGATGCGGTATTACGCAGCAGATTACGCGAATTATCGCATTTACGTAAACGCTTTGGCTATCGCCGTCTGCATATTTTATTGGCACGTGAGGGTTATCACCTTAACCATAAGAAGCTTCGGCGTTTGTATAAAGAAGAAGGTTTGGCAGTTCGCAAACGGAATGGTCGCAAGCGTGCTATTGGCACAAGATCACCGATTGCAGTGCCTTCTAAGGTCAACGAACGCTGGTCGCTTGATTTTGTCAGTGATAGTTTTATGGATGGCAGGCGTTTTAGAATGTTATGTGTTGTTGATGATAGCAGCCGAGAATGTTTGGCACTGGTGGCTGATACATCGATCGGTGGTCATCGTTTGTCCCGTGAGTTAGATAACATAATAGCAATACGTGGCAAGCCAGATACAATAGTCAGCGATAACGGCACGGAAATGACATCAAATGCCCTACTAAAATGGCAAGGCGACATGGGCATCAATTGGCATTACATCGCACCAGGCAAGCCGATGCAAAACGGGTTTGTGGAAAGCTTCAATGGTAAATTACGTGATGAATGTTTAAATGAAACACTGTTTGAAGACCTTCATCATGTTCGTAAGATATTAGCAGATTGGCGCGATGATTATAATCATGTAAGGCCGCACTCAGCCTTGGATGGGCAAAGCCCAATACAAGCTTTGCAAAATAAAAACGACCAACCATTATGGGGGAATGCCCCCATAATGGTTGCAAATGATCAAATAATTGATAAAAACTTAACTAAAGGACTCTACGGCTAACTGGTACAAAGTTGGGGCGCAGGTCACCTTCTAAGGTCAACGAACGCTGGTCGCTTGATTTTGTCAGTGATAGTTTTATGGATGGCAGGCGTTTTAGAATGTTATGTGTTGTTGATGATAGCAGCCGAGAATGTTTGGCACTGGTGGCTGATACATCTATCGGTGGTCATCGTTTGTCCCGTGAGTTAGATAACATAATAGCAATACGTGGCAAGCCAGATACAATAGTCAGCGATAACGGCACGGAAATGACATCAAATGCCCTACTAAAATGGCAAGGCGACATGGGCATCAATTGGCATTACATCGCACCAGGCAAGCCGATGCAAAACGGGTTTGTGGAAAGCTTCAATGGTAAATTACGTGATGAATGTTTAAATGAAACACTGTTTGAAGACCTTCATCATGTTCGTAAGATATTAGCAGATTGGCGCGATGATTATAATCATGTAAGGCCGCACTCAGCCTTGGATGGGCAAAGCCCAATACAAGCTTTGCAAAATAAAAACGACCAACCATTATGGGGGCATGCCCCCATAATGGTTGCAAATGATCAAATAATTGATAAAAACTTAACTAAAGGACTCTACGGCTAACTGGTACAAAGTTGGGGCGCAGGTCAGGTATAATATATAATTTGGTGGTTTTTAACTATATTATTTGTTTATATAGCGAGTATTTTTAAATGCTCTCTATAAATACAAACATTTGTGTATATTCTTTCTAGGTAATGCTGCCTAAAAATAATAGTTTTTATTTTAAATAAATGATTTTTTATGCCTCTAAACATTCAACAATAAAATCTGCCATACTATCCCATATTGATGTTAAATGGTCAGGTGAAGGGGCGAAGTTAGAGGAGTGTACATATCTATTGAGTGTATCTGCTGAAATTATTTGATCTGTGTTTTGAAATTTTTTGATAATTCCTAGTTGTTTATTATTGATTTTTTTCTTATCAAAAAGGTCATGTCCAACTTTTAGAACGCGGTTTGCAAATTTATCGTTTGCATGGACTTGAATATTTTGTTGTTCAATATAGTTTAAAACTGAAAGCTCTAGTAAAACACGAAACAGCACAGATATGGCATTAGGTTGAACGCTTAGCTGTAATTGAAATTGTAATTCCTCCCATATTTGGTGATGCCGCTGTAAACGCCCAGGCCAACTTAATCTAAAAGTTTTTTGTGGAATAAGGGTTTTTCGTATAGTAGGTCTAATATCTACTGTTGGTTTTAGCCTCTCTTTGTTTTTATTCGAATTTAATGGGATGTTTATTAATTTATTTTGTGACGTAGGTAAGACTCCTTCTTCTTCTAGCCGATCAAGATAACTATGTTTTCCATCAATATCCCATATGTCTTTTAATACAATTTTTTGCGTTGCTAGGTCATTTGCAACGCGAGCCAATGCCGCTAAAACTATATTTTTTTTATGGGTAAATTCGAATTTTTTCTTTTTTATACCAAACCCTAGCCGATTACGGAATTGTTCGGCAGATAAAAGCCTATTTATTGTTGACCTTGGGATATTTATTTTTGTAGGTAGGAGGTTGGCTTTTGATAATAATATTTCTATTTCATCGGCGACATTGAAGCTATTGCTTTTTCCTGTGCGAGAAACAAAATTAGCCTTCATTCGGTCATTCCAATTACTTTGACCTACGCCACCTTGAGTACCAGTATGCCTTCTATAGAGAATGTTGTCTAAACGATCTCTATCATTTTCAACCTGACATTGTATTTTATCCAGGAACTCACCATTCCAATCTTTTCGAATGTTTGCAAATTTTTTTTGAAGCTTTGATGTTGGTGCTATATGTGGCTTATCCATCAGTTTTAAACACGTAACTCTGCGGTTTCCATCAAAAACGGTGAAATGATCTCCATCGTAGAAAACAAGTGGCGGCTCATAGACCATCCCTTGTTGAGCAATGTCTTTTGCAAGATTATTCATATGCGTCTCGTGTTCACTAAATAACCAAGCAATTGCAAAAGACTCATTTTCAAGCTCGCCGTGCCTGTCATTGGAGTTGTTTATTTTTAAGTCGTTAATCAGGATATATTTAAGTTTCATAATTTTTACATTCATAATTAATTTAATTGTATAACAATGAAATAAAAACAAAGAGAAATCAAATTTAATGGAATTTATGAATAATTAGGTAATAATTTTTTGTAAAATCCTATCTTTATTTTTGGTGATGGTTTTTCACTTTTATCTTCATATATTATTTGATTTTATAACTGCGGCGACAAAATATGCAATATTATCGTTGATTTTTATAAAGGTTGTACCTGTAATCAGGCCGTATTTTTGCTTGTATTTAAATAAATGATCGGCTGCATGAACTAACTATAAAGTGATTAGCAAGGGCGACTGCCCGCCGCCGTTAGGCGTTATTATAAAAAGATTCTTTTTATCGTTGCACTAAGCTTGTGTTTCGCGTGCTCACACTTGTTTACTATCGCATTTAGTAGTAAATGCTCGCCTATATACCAAACGATTGCGTATATCGTTCTAGCAAACCCCGAGCAACGAAGTTGCGACGACGCGTTTGCGTAATATAAAAAGAATCAAACCCCGAGCAACGAAGTTGCGACGACATTTTTAAGTAAAATAAAAAAGATGAAGCACGCGCAGTGCGGCTTAGTGTAACAATAAAAAAAAGCCACTATTGATATGCAATAATAAAATATCTATGGTAGTATAATACCAATAAAATTAACCATAAGTATACCTATAGTTAATTAAACAATAGAGTTTTATTTATAACGCCCCTTATGGATGGGGGTATTACTGTTAAGTTTGATATATAGAAACCAAATTCATTGAATAACTTTTAGAAAGTAACTAAAATGGAAAAATTTGAAAATAAGGTAGCAGAAGACATTATGTTTTATGTGTATTGCCTAATAGACCCCAGAAATAAGCAGCCTTTTTATGTTGGGAAGGGAGAAGGAAATCTAGTTTTTCAACATGTACAAGATGCATTGGAAACTTCAAGTTCCAGCGACAAACTTGATACAATTAGGGACATTCATGCGTCTGGAAGTAGTGTGAACCATGTGATTATTCGCCATGGTTTAAATTCTGAGGAAGCATTTCTGGTTGAATCTACTTTGATAGATTTTTGTGTGTATTTTGATAAATCTCTATCAAACAAGGTATTAGGACATCATTCTTCGGATTCTGGAATTATGACGGCAGAAGAGGTGCATCGAAAATACGCAGCAGAACCATTAGAGAAGTTGGAAGAAGGTTGCATTATTGTCAATATAAACAAAACATATAAACGGGCAAAAGGTAGTCAAAGTTACTATCAGGCTGCTAAAGGAAAATGGAAGATTGATGCTAAACATATCCCAAACTTGAAATATGTTCTTCCTGAGTTTGGTGGTATTATAGTCGAGGTTTTTGAGGTTGATCAGGATGGCTGGTATGAGGTTAAAGATAAAAATGGCAAGAGGCGTTGGAGCTTTAATGGTAAGGTAGCATCGTCTGCAATCCAGGGTAAATATAAAAACAGGAAGATTATAAAAAATAAAGGCTCTTCGCAGCAGTCAATTGCCTATAATTTGCAAAAGCAAAAGTAGTTTAAAAAGGTAAACACTCACATGCAAATGGAGGGTTTATAAGTTGACCAATAGGAAGCACCTCAAAATGACTTGGTAGCTCTATCTTGATGACTTTAGAATGCTAAAATAAGGCGGTCGCTTTTTTTATTATTACGCAAATACGTCGTCGCAACTTCGTTTCTCGGGATTTGCTAGCTCGATATACGCAAATTAAACAGTTAAAGGCAATCTCCAACCAATCGCGAAGTGCCAAAAGTAAGCTTTAACCAATCACGAAGTGATTGTAAGGCGACTGCCCGCCGCGCAGTTAGCGCATAAAATATATATAATACCTAATATTTACCATATAAACAATAAAATCGGCAGGTGGCAACCATACCGATTTTATATAAAAGTTAATTTCATATCAAAATAGCAATAAAAAAACTTCAGATGTAGATAAAAATATTATCTATCGCATTATAAAATTTAAAGATTCCTATTGATTCATTGAATCTTCCTATTGATTCATTGAATCGAAGAAGTCAGAATTATTTTTTGAATGTTTAATTTTATCCAAAAGAAATTCCATGCTGTCGATAACGCCCATCGGGCTTAAAATTCGTCTTAAAACCCACATTTTAGAAAGCGTGCCTTTATCGATTAGCAATTCTTCTTTTCTTGTGCCAGATTTGGTGATGTCAATGGCAGGGAATATACGTTTATCGGATAATTTACGGTCAAGAATGACTTCACTATTGCCTGTGCCTTTAAATTCTTCGAAAATAACTTCATCCATTCGGCTACCAGTTTCGATTAAAGCCGTAGAGATGATGGTTAGAGAGCCGCCTTCTTCGATGTTACGTGCAGCACCAAAAAACCGTTTTGGCCTCTGTAGCGCGTTGGCATCAACACCGCCAGTTAGAACTTTACCCGAACTAGGCACGACCGTGTTATAAGCCCGTGCTAGCCTTGTGATGCTATCAAGTAAGATCACCACATCGCGTTTATGTTCAACTAAGCGTTTGGCCTTTTCAATAACCATTTCTGATACTTGCACATGGCGTTGGGCGGGCTCGTCAAAGGTAGAGCTTACCACTTCACCTTTAACAGAACGCTGCATATCGGTTACTTCTTCGGGGCGTTCATCGATCAATAATACGATTAAATAAACCTCTGGATGGTTTGCGGCAATGGCGGCGGCAATATTTTGCATAATCACAGTTTTACCAGTGCGTGGTGGGGCAACAATAAGTGCGCGCTGGCCTTTACCTATAGGTGCAACTAGATCAATAACCCTTGTTGATAGGTCTTTTTTCTTATTATCACCACCCTCAACTTCCATGATTAATTTTTCATCGGGATAAAGCGGTGTTAAATTATCAAAATTAGTCCGGTGGCGAACTTTTTCTGGATCGTCAAAATTAACATTATTAACTTTTAATAACGCAAAATATCGCTCGCTAGATTTTGGTGCGCGAATTTGTCCGTCAACTGTATCACCAGTGCGTAAGGCAAAACGTCTAATTTGGCTTGGGCTGATATAAATATCATCTGGGCCTGCTAAATAATTAGATTCCGGCGAGCGTAAAAAGCCAAAGCCATCTTGCAAGACTTCTAAAACGCCTTCGCCATAAATTGCGACATCATTTTCAGCCAGCTGCTTTAAGCTGGCAAACATAAGTTCTTGCTTGCGTAATGTGCTGGCATTCTCAATTTCTAAATTTTCAGCGAATGCTAAAAGATCTGCGGGGGATTTCTTTTTTAAATCAGTTAAATGCATAATATTTCTTATAATTAAGTTTATGAAAGGATGGTAATATAGATGATATATTTAACTTAAGGTTTAAGCTAATATAATATTGAATAATATAAATTTTGGATAATATAAATCAATCTTTGTAGAGGGAATTAATAACGCGATAATGCAGGTAATGTCAATTATATAATCAGAATGGCTTCACAATCACCATAATGATAATGATTACCATTAAAATAGTTGGTATTTCATTAATGATTCGGAAAAATTTAGATGATTTTATATTTTCATCTAATTTAAATTTATGACAATATAAAATTAACATGCAATGCAAAATAGTCATGATAATAAGGCATAATAACTTAATATATATCCATATATCGCCATTATATAACCAATCTTCAGCCGATAATAAATATAAGCCAGCGCCCCATGAAATCATCATCGCCGGTGTCATTATAATATTTAGAAGCCGTCTTTCCATAATCTTAAATGTTTCTGATTTTTCAGAGTTTATCTTAGCATCGCAATGGTAAATAAATAGCCGTGGTAGATAAAATAGCCCAGCCATCCATGAAATTACGGCGATTAAATGTAATGCCTTTATCCATTCATACATTATTTATTATTCCTTGATGATATTTATTCATCAGTGATATTTTCTGGCAATGGCCGCCATATGTTGTAATGACCTGCTGGCAATTAATATTGCAGGCTGATTAGTTTTTTTACAATCGGCTTCAACCTTTAATAATATGGGCAATGCCATTGCAATGATTGCATTTGACCATGGTCGTAATTGGCTAATAAATTGTTTTTCAAGCTGGTAAAAAACGGGAGGATATAAATATCGCATGGCAGATTTAACATCACCGCCCGCATTAGATTTTGCATTAACCAATTGTAATTTTATTAGATGATTAGCCATCATTCGTAAAATAGGCACAGGGCTTATATTTTCAGACCATGCGTTTTCAAGTGCTAAATCCAGTTTTTTTGCATTACCACTGGCAGCCGAATATATAATATTATCAAATGAAGAAAGGCTGTTATCGTCGATAGATGCCTTTATATCATCGATTGTTACAATATTTCTATCGCCAAGATAAATAATTAATTTATCAATCTCTTGGTTGCTAATGGCGCGATCATTGCCCAGTAAACTTGCTAAATACCCCATACAATCACGGCCAATTGTTATATTAGCTGCCTGCATTTTATTTGTAATAATTTGGTTTAAATTTTGGATATTATCAGGGTAACAAGCGATACTTGCTGTATTTTTTGACTTTTCAAATAGGGCGCGCAATTTTGATTTTGCAGTTAAATTATTAGCTGTCAGTAAAATAAAAGCATCGCCTAGGGGGTTTTCAAGAAATTCTGCAAATAATTTGCTGTCGCCATCGCCACAATTTTCTATTTTTACTATGCGTCTGCCGCCAATCATTGATATTGCCATTGCTTCGTCAAATAAAATCGCAGGATCTGCTTTTAACATTGCGCTCGATAATTCACTTACTAAAAATGGGTCATTAATGTCATTAACTATTTTTAAGCTAATATTTTTGGCTCGCTCGCGAATTAACCCTTCATCGGGGCCATAAACCAAGGCGGAGCGCAAATCAGTTGGTAAATTACTTATATATTGATCGATTTTAAAAGGTGGAATTTTCAAAATTATTTGTTATTTCTATCTTGTTCTAAATAAATTGCTACCTGAATTTTTGCATCATTGGCAATTTCCCGTAAATTGCGTTTAATCGCATCTTGTTCTGCGACCATGGTTGGATATTCGGCCTCTGTCTTGCTATAACCGCTGATTTGGCTAATGGTAAATTCCCGTGTTTCTTTTGCCCCAACAAGTTTAAATTTAGCAACCACCGTTAATTTATTACGACTGGTACTATCATCAGACTTAACGCCTAATCCCTTGGTGCTTATTTTAATGGTTGTTGATAGTTTATATTTTTTGGCAATATTATATTGTCTAAAGCTAAATCTATCCAATAGCATATTATGTAAAATTTGTCCTTGACGGTTTTTAATAGATTCTATTTTAACGCTAGCTAGTAATTTATTAGTAGTGGCAATTTCGCCATTATTATTTGATCGCTTGGCATATAGAGGCTGAAAACCACAAGCCGAAAGCGATAGACAGCCAATTAAAACAGGTAATAATATTAATTTTTTAAATAACAATGTTGACAATCCTATTTGGTACAATAATTATTTTTTTAACCTTCTTATTATCTAGTGCTTTTTTGATTTTTTCATCATTAAGGGCAATATTTTCTATCTCATCGCGGTTGGCATCGGTTGGGATATTGATAGTAGAGCGCAATTTACCATTCACTTGTACAGCAATAGTTATATTATCGTCTATTAATAATTTTTCATCAATAATTGGCCAGCCAGCATCAACCATTGTGGTTTTATGACCAAGCTGTTGCCATAATTCTTCGGATAAATGCGGTGTCATTGGGGCAATTATTTGTGTTAATATTTCAAATGATTTGCGCCTTAACCAAGCTATATCGTCGGCATCACCTTTAATTGTGCCAAGCGCGTTTGATAATTCACGAATACGCGCCACTGCCCGATTAAAATGAAAAGATTCCAGATCACTGGTGATACCAGCAATGGTTTTATGGGTTAAGCGCCATATATCCATTACATTTTTTGAAATATTATCTGGCTGTTTTGTACCAATTGGGGCAATTTTGCCGTTTGGTTCGGTAATTAACCGCCATAAACGGTTGGTATAACGCCATGCGCCTTCGATGCCCGATTCGGTCCATTCTAAATCGCGGTCGGGTGGGCTATCAGATAGCATGAAAAGCCGTGCGGTATCCGCGCCATAACTATTAACTATCTCCGCAGGGTCAACTACATTTTTTTTCGATTTGCTCATTTTGATAGAGCGACCTAATTTTACTGCCTCGCCATTTTCACGATGAAAAATATTATCGCCTTTATGGATAACGTCGCCTGGCAATAACCATTTATTATTATTATCTTGATATGTTTCATGGCAAACCATGCCTTGGGTGAATAAACCTGCAAATGGTTCTTTAATATCTAAATAACCACATTTTTTTAATGCACGGGTGAAAAATCGTGAATAAAGCAAATGTAATACAGCATGTTCGATACCGCCGACATATTGATCGACTGGCAGCCAATAATTCGCCTTATCGCGGCAAAATGCTTGATCTGAATTGTTCGGGTCGCAAAATCTGGCAAAATACCATGATGATTCAAAAAAAGTATCAAAAGTATCAGTTTCGCGAATGGCTGGTTTATTACATTTTGGGCATTTCGTATATTTCCAGCTGGGATGATGGTCAAGTGGGTTGCCGGGCGCGTCCAACATTACATCTTCGGGTAATTTAATTGGTAAATCACCTTCTGCAACGGGTATAATGCCACAATCATCACAATGTATCATTGGGATTGGGCAACCCCAATATCGTTGCCTAGACACCCCCCAATCGCGCAAACGATAGGTAATCGTACTTTCACCCATGCCTAAATCTTGTAATTTGGCAATTGCCGCAGATTTTGCGGTTTCCGCATCCATGCCATTTAAAAAATCAGAATTAAAAATAATGCCATTGCCAGTATATGCTTCATCAGTGATCGTAAAATCATCGCTATCCATATCATTCGGCAAGACAACAGGCATGACATCTTGATTATATTTACGGGCGAAATCCAAATCCCGTTGATCATGGGCTGGACATGCAAAAATTGCCCCACTGCCATATTCCATTAAAACAAAATTGGCGATGAAGATTTTTAATTTTTTATCTTTTATGAATGGATGGGTCGCATCAAGGCCAATATAAACACCCTTTTTTTCAGCTTTTTCGATTGCTTCTTCGCTTGTGCCTAATTTATTACATTCATCGATAAATTCAGCTAATTTCGGGTTATCCTTTGCCATTTCGCCCGCTAATGGATGATTGGCTGCAATGGCGCAAAATGATGCGCCAAATAATGTATCTGGTCTGGTGGTGAAGACTTCCAATCGATCATCGCGACCGATAATATTAAAAAATACCTTTGCCCCTTCGGAACGATTGATCCAATTTTGTTGCATGACGCGGACTTTTTCAGGCCAACGATCAAGCTTTTTAATATCATCCAATAACTCATCGGCAAAATCAGTAATTTTTAAAAACCATTGTGAAAGCAAGCGCTTTTCAACCGTAACACCAGACCGCCAGCCTTTGCCATCGACAACCTGTTCATTGGCAAGCACTGTATTTTCCATTGGATCCCAATTGACCCAAGATTCTTTTTGATATGCAAGGCCAGATTTGTAAAAATCAATGAACATTTTTTGTTCATGCTTATAATATTTTGGTTCGCAAGTGGATAATTCCCGCGACCAATCATGGGAAAAACCAAGCGTGCCAAGCTGCTCCCGCATGGATTTTATATTTTCTCTTGTCCATTTTGCGGGATGGGTTTTATTTTCTATAGCTGCATTTTCGGCGGGTAAACCAAAACTATCCCAACCCATTGGGTGCAGGACATTGAAACCACGCATCATTTTATAACGCGCCACCACATCGCCAAGGGTATAATTACGCACATGCCCCATATGGATGCGGCCGCTGGGATATGGAAACATTTCCAAAACATAATATTTTGGCCTATTGGGGTCTTCGGTAGCTTTAAAAATATTATTTTCTATCCAGCTATCTTGCCATTTTGCTTCTATTTCGGAAAAATTATATTGGCTCATTTTAATATATTTCTGTTTTAGTATATTGGAAATTTAAATTTTAAAATTTAAATTATTTTTAATTTTCAAGCTGATTTTTATAGCTAACCCGCTTTTCTCTGGCTCTGGTTAATATGGAATTTTCAATTTGTGTTGCGGTGGTTTTATTAACGGCTGCATCTAACCATTGACCATTAATATCGTGGGTTTGTTTAAAAATTGATACGCGAACGCCATTTGATTTTAATTGTCGTGATAAAATATAAATATTTAATTTATAACGCTCGCCTGGGCTTTTTATATCACTATGCCAATCCGATAAAATCACCCCGCCAAATGGGTCGACCTGATTAAGTGGCATGAATGATATTGTATCTAATGCGGCACGCCATAAAAAGCTGTTGATAGCGATGCCAGATGTGGAATTATCTTTTGTCTTATCACCGCCAAATATCAGGCCTTCGCCAAGGATACTGCCAATATCTTTGTCTAACCCTGTTTTTCTATCATTATTGATGCCCTTGCCAGTTGGGCTGCAAGCAGTAATAAAAATAAAACTTAGGCTTAAGATTATATAAAATAAATTTTTCATGAGATTTTTCCTGATATAAAAGTTTGATATATTCTATATAGTCAAAAAATTAAGGGGCGGCAATATTTGCCACCCCTTAAATAACAATAACTTATAAAACCAACTTAGAAGCTGATTTTTGTACCGATCAAGAATACAGTAGCTTTGTTTTTGTCAGCAGCAATCTTGCCACCAGCTCTTTTAGTGTTGGTTTGACCAAAGTCAGCAAAAACTCCTAAGCCATCAGCAACAACATAATCAGCACCGATTGACCATGCTTTATATGTATCATCAGTTACAGTACCAGTAGGAAGACCAGCATTAGCTTTACCAGAAGTGTAAATTGCAGAAACATTAACACCATTTAGGTTATATTTAACACCAATGTTATAAGAAGACTTTTCAGCACCTTTGTTAACTTTAAGAGCACCTGATTCGCCATGTTTAGAATAACCAGCACCGATACTGAAACCAGCAACGGTTACAACACCACCAATATGGTAAGCTTTAAGGTCTTCTTTAGTTGAAGCAGCGCTGCCTTCTGTTTCGCTTTTACCAGCTGAATAAGCTGCATCAAGACCAACAGTTATATCGTCAAATGTACCATTATAAGAAATAATAGCATCCATTTGGCCTTCAATGTCATCCGTAGATGTAGCGCCTTTAGTTACGCCAGTGGCGTTATTATTAGTTGGCGTGTAAGATACACCGAAGCTAACACCAGAAAAATCAGGTGAGAAATAAGAGATTTTAGAGGCATCACCATTGCCTATACCAGGAGCACCAGCTTTACCAACATTATCACTAACATTATCGAACCAGTTGCCATCAACACCACCAGAACCAGCGGCAACATTAAAAGCATCACGAACATTGTCACTTACTGCATCATCAGAACCGATAACTACGTTACCCCAGCCACCGCCAAGTTTGATCCATGTTTCATCCATGGCGTTAGTGTCATAGCGCCAGTCAATACGACCAGTATATTCAAGACCTGTGTCTGAAACGCCTTTAATAGTCCATTGAATTTCATTACCAGAGGCACTACTAGAAAGATCGTTACCACGGTCAGATTTTTTAGTAGTAGGAGCACTTTTTTTATCATTGTCATATGAAACATATGCATATTGAATGCCACCAGTAAGAGTAACAGTAGGAGCTTCAGCAGTTGCTGTGCCAGCTGATAATGCAACTGCAGCTAATGCTGATGTGCCTAATAGAATTTTTTTCATTAAATTTTCCTTTATCTTGTAATTTGATAAATATATAATTTCATTTGTTTTAACTTTAAGTTAGTTGCCGCAGAATTACGGAAACATAACTTGGTAGGATAAAGCACGTATTGCTTGACTAAATGCAATAATAAAAAGCATTGATAGATGTTATTTTCTTGTTACTGTGATTAATATGCAACATCTATGGTGAAAATCCTTATGGCTAATAGGGTTGGGCAATAGTATCTTTGCAAATATAGTGTTTTTAAATGAGTAAGTGAGTAGTTTAATGGATAAAACTGATAATATAGTACCCGCATTGGATGCAGTTAAATTTAATATTAATAAAGCAGCTGGTGAAATTGCTAATCATATTAACAGAGATAGCAATCATATAAACTTAATTGCCGTTAGTAAAAATTTTCCCATATCAGACATAGAAATAGCATTAAATGCGGGTCAGCGGATATTTGGTGAGAATAAAATACAAGAAGCAGCAAAAAAATGGCCAGAATTACGGCAAAAATATAATAATATCGATTTACATTTAATCGGTGCGTTACAAAGCAATAAAATTAAACAGGCGGTTGATATTTTTGATGTGATTGAAACCATCGACCGAATAAAATTGGCTCGTAAATTGGCGGCTGAATTAAAGGCCCGTGATAAAGCCCATAATAAAGATGGTGATAAAAAGGCAAAAATAATAAAATGCTTCATTCAAATAAACACAGGTGAAGAGCCACAAAAGGCGGGAATATATCCGTGTGATGCCGATGAATTTATCAAAACATGTATTGAGGAGCTGCAATTACCAATCATTGGCTTAATGTGTATTCCACCAATTGAGCAAGAAGCATCATTGCATTTTGCTTTATTAAATAAAATTGCTACAAGAAATGGCTTGAAAGAATTAAGCATGGGCATGAGCAATGATTATGCAAAAGCAATAGAATTTGGCGCGACATATGTGCGGGTTGGTTCGGCAATTTTTGGTAAACGTGATTATAAAATAGCTACCTAACCAATAAACTATCATTAATTGTTAAGGTTTTTAATAATTCCAGCAAACTTTCAATTGCTAGGGCAACACAGCCCTCTGTTGGTAAATAACCATCCTTAGCTATATGTAGAAAAACTGCACTGCCTTTACCTTTGATTATTGGGCTATCATTATGGCCTAATATAACAATTAAGTCATATAGGTTATCATCACGCCATAATTTTTCATAACCACGGTTAGTATGGTTATTATCATAAGGTAATTTTATTTGTTGGTTGTAATTAATATCTGTGGGGTCATCGCACCAGCCATCATTTTCATTAATGGTGGTAATCGGCAAGTAGCTTTCGGGTTTGGTTATTTTATCAGCCCGATATAAAATTCGTCGCATCGGCCAATTGCCAATTGGGGTTATGCCGTCGCCCTCGCCTTTTTTTATGCCAATACCGCCACGACCAATGGCACAGCGAATGATTCGACCATTGGGCATGGTTAGGCCGTTTTCATTGACTAAAATATTCATGTCTAGCCAGCAAGTTTATAAATTTGGTTATATTTTGCCATATTATATTTAATTAGGGCATGTTGCATATATGCTTTTATTTCTGAATTACTAAGCATATTAGGGTTATGTTCCATATTATCTATTTTCTCATTTTTTTGATTGTCAGATTTTTTTACCTTTAAATTGCTTGCCTCTATAATTTGGCTGGCTATTTTTGTTGTTATTTCTGCTGGTGCTGATATTGGTGTATTGGACTTATCATTGTTAAAGAAAGCCAATATATTTTCACCAATATCTTTGCCCGTACTATTTTCAACTATATTATTTACCATCGCGGCTGCAAAACCAATGGGGCCGCCAAATAATGTCGCACCAGCAATTTTTGACCCTTGATCAATCGTATCACCGGTTATTTGCCGATATATAGGGGCAACAAATGGTATATGCTGCAATGGGTTAATAATATCAAGCGCATCGGCAAAGGTGAAACCATTCGCACCAAAGGCTGAGTTTTGATTGGTTTTATTATCCTTATTAGCGATATCATGAGCATCATTTAATCGGTTATTTTTGCTTGATATAGCCTCCACAGTAACCAACGACCAAGGCATGGCGTTTAAATCTGCTGTTGATAAGGACATTTAATTCTCCCATAGAAATATTATCATAAATCAATATTTAAAGATGTTATAAAATTATATGCAAATCAAATGCCAGTTTAATTATAGTTATAAGTAAAAGCTTGAAAAACCACAGTTTGTTCCTTATTTTATATTATAAGGGCTTTATAACCTATAGGCGGAAACAGGCAATATGAGTGCGAAAAAAATTCTTTTGATCGATGATGATGATATATTACGTCAATCTTTGGCAGAGCAGCTTCATCTACATGAAGAATTCACCACAACCGAAGCCGATAATGCCATTTTAGGCATTAAGCTTGCCAGTGCAGACCATTATGATGCTATTTTGTTAGATGTGGAATTACCCGATATGGATGGGCGGGATGCATGTCGGTTAATGCGCCGCAATGGCGTTAAAGCACCGATTATTATGTTAACAGCCCATTATAGCGATTCTGATCAAATATTAGGATTGGATGCGGGGGCAAATGATTATGTCTCCAAACCATTTCGTCTTAATGTTTTATTGGCAAGGTTGCGTTCACAATTACGCCAACATGAACAAAGCGAGAATGCGGTTTTTGCAATCGGACCTTATAGCTTTAAGCCATCTGATAAGTTATTGGTTAATATTGATAATAACGATAAAATAAGATTAACCGAAAAAGAAACGGCAATTTTAAAATATCTTTATCGTGCCAGTGAAAAGGTTATTAATCGAGATACTTTGTTGGGTGAAGTATGGGGTTATAATGCCAATGTTACCACCCATACATTAGAAACCCATATATATCGATTACGGCAAAAAATAGAAATTGATACATCAAATGTTAAAATCATTGTAACCGAGGTTGGTGGTTATAATCTTGTACCGTAAAAGATTGATATATTTAAAATGCTTCAGATTAATTCATGGGAAATTTAAATGTTTCGCAGATATTTTCGGCGATTGAAATTAGGCTTGTTAACAATAACTGGCTTACGGCGTATGGGCTATTTTATCCCTTATCGTTATGCTTATTCATTGCCTGATTTAGGCGATAGCCCAAAATATGATGCGGTTGATAAATTAATGCATGGGAAGCGTGATGATTTTAATGGATTGTTGCGTCAGTCAGAAAAATATCTTGATATTTTTGTAAAATTTAACCATGCAAAGCCACCGATGCCACGCTGGCAACAAAGCTGGTTTCCGCGTCTTGATGGGGTAATGGCTTATCAGATGACGGCAGATATAAAGCCAGATAATATTATCGAGGTGGGTTCAGGTCATTCTACAAGATTCATGGCACAAGCCGCTATTGACCATGGGATTAATGTTAAAATAATCGCAATTGACCCCGCGCCGCGTGCTGATATAAGCAAAATTAATATGGTGGACTTGATTAATAAACCATTGCAAGATGTTGATCTTGATATATTTAAGCGATTAAAATCAGGTGATATTTTATTTATTGATTCAAGCCATATTTTAATGCCAGGTAGCGATGTTGATATATTATTCAATCGAATTTTACCCATATTACCAAGCGGAGTATATATTCATATTCATGATATTACCCTGCCCGATGATTATCCAAAAAAATGGAGCTGGCGGGCATATAATGAACAACAAGCAGTTATTTCTATGATATTGGGCGGTGGTTATGATATATTATGGTCAAGCCATTATGTGGCAGAAAATATGAAAGATGCGGTTAATAAAAGCATGTTGTCTGATATTTATATTAATCCTAATGCTTTTGAAACTAGCATTTGGCTCAAAAAAAACTAATATATTTAATATTCAGTTATTTATAAGGGTCGGCAGCATCGCGCAAGCCATCACCGAGAAAATTAAACGCCAAAACAACTAATATTATTGATACCATCGGGGCAATTAACCAAGGGTGGAGCACAACTTCGTTAATATTTTGGACCTCGTTCAATAATACTCCCCATGATGTGATTGGTGGGCGCAGGCCTAGACCTAAAAAACTAAGTGCGGTTTCGCCTAAAATCATGCCGGGGATAGAAAGACTAGCAGAGGCGATTAGATGGCTCATAAAGCTTGGCATTAAATGGCGCATGATGATGCGTTGTGGTTCTGCCCCCATAAGTTCGGCGGCAACGGCAAAGTCTTCTTCGCGCAGGCTTAATAATTTTGATCTGACGGCACGCGCCAAACCCGGCCAATCCAACATGCCCAATATTAATGTTAAGCCAAAGAAAACTGCGATCGGGCTCCATGTTACGGGCAATGCCGCCGATAATGCCATCCATAATGGTAATTGCGGAAATGATCGCAATATTTCGATTATCCGCTGAATAGTGCCATCAATGAAACCGCCATAATATCCCGCGATACCGCCGATGGTTATGCCCATTACAAAGCTTATAACAATGCCGATTATACCAACGGTTAGGGATATCCTCGCGCCATATCCCATTCTTGATAGCATATCGCGGCCTAATCTATCGGTGCCAAGCAAGAATAGCTGACCATTTTTTGCAGGGCAGAAAAGATGAAAATTGCCCTCAAATAAGCCCCAAAATTTATAATCAGCGCCTGAATAATCACTACTGGCGCAAAAATAGCGGATAGTTTGAACGGATGTGGTATCTTCGGAATATTCCCAGCTGTTTATCTGCCAATTAAATTTGGCGATGGGTTGATAGGTGAATGGCATTATAAGCTCGCCATCATGGATGATATGTATCGCTTGTGGTGGCATATTTAAATGATCCACATGGCGTTGATATGGGTTATAAGGGTTTAATATCTCCGATATTAATAATGATGCATAAACTAAGCTTAAAAAAATTAGGCTGATATATGCTAGCCGGTGTTTTTTTAATTTCCACCATATAAGCTGCCATTGCGAGGCCAGATAATATTTTTCTTGGGCTGGTGTTAATGCAATGGCTGCCTGTGGGTTAAATGGTGCTTTATTGACAAAATGCGGTATTTTATCTTGATTATTTTGACTCATTTTACTGCCCTTGCCCCTAATCTTATGCGTGGGTCGAGTGCAGCCAAGGCTAAATCAGAAATTAACATGCCAAAAACGGTTAAAAATGCGATGAATAATAAGAAGCTGGCGGCTAAATAAATATCTTGGGTGATAAGGGCGTTTAATAACATCGGTCCCAATGTTTCTAAGCCTAATACCACCGATACAATGGCGGAGCTTGAAATAACATCGGGTATTAAATTACCGATATCGGCAATGAAAGGGTTAAGCGACATTCTTAATGGATATTTAATTAAGGTTTTTGTCGGTGATAAACCCTTTGCTTTGGCGGTTACCACATATTGTTTATGCAATTCATCTAATAAATTTGCCCGTAATCGTCGTATCATGCCCGCCGTGCCTGATGTGCCAATAACGATAACCGGTATCCATAAATGATTGAGAACCGATAGTATTTTATCCATGCTCCACGGGGCATCGATATATTTTTCATCCATTAAACCACCGACATCAACGCCAAAATATGCCTTTGCCACATATAATAATATTAATGCCAGTAAGAAATTTGGCGTTGCCAACCCTAAATAACCAATAAAAGTAAGCGAATAATCGCCAATACTATATTGTTTTACCGCCGAATAAACACCGATTGGAAATGCCATTAGATAGATGAATATAATGGTGCAAAAATTAAGGATAGTAGTTAGGAAAATCCTCTCGCCAATCACCTCATTAACTGGTTGATCATATTCGAAGCTATGACCAAGATCGCCTTGTAATATGCCAAAAATCCAATTAAAATATTGCATGATCATTGGCTTATCAAGCCCGTATAGATCGCGCAAATAGGCAATTTTTTCTTCACCCGATTCGCCTTGAGCCTTTAATTCATTGATCAATGTGGTTAAATAATCGCCGGGCGGTAATTGAATTATAATAAAAACCAAGATGCTAATGATGAATAATGTGGGTATCATAATGAATATACGGTGAATAATATATGTAAACATTATTCAGCTTCCGTTGTTTTATTTGCTAGGTCAAACCAGAATAAATCGGGGCTATAAATACCAAAATGTGCGCCTGGATCCCAATTCCATATGGCTTTTTCTGGTATATTATTAAGCCCATTAATCACCACAACTGGTTGTAATGTACCAGCGATTATTCCAATGGTGAATAGATTATCCGAATGAATTTTTAACATTTTATGCCATATGGCAGATTTTTTTACTTCATCTTGGCTATCATACCATTGAATATATAAATCAAATAGATTTTGTGCGGCTGGTATATCAATTTTTTCACCACTTTTGCCGTTGGTTTCATAATATTGTCCCCATTTTGACCATTGATAATGATCTTGATGGATCAGGGCTAAATCATCGGGGGCGTTATCGGCATTTGCCATGCCATTTTCCCACCCACTAAAAATTGACATAACTGTTTCGCCAGCAAAAATTCGTGGAATTAAAATATCATAGCTAGTTGGCTTAATATGTAATTTTATGCCAATTTTACGCCAGTCATCGGTGATGAATTCTAACATATCTGATTGTTGGCTGCTAGAATCGGCGGTTTCGATGATAACTTCCAATGGCTCTCCATTGGGCATCAGACGTATATTCTGATCATTGCGTTTTATCATGCCCATATCATCCAATAAATCATTGGCTTTTGCGATATCAAATTCACTATAGTTATATCTATAGTCTTTTTTATATAACGGGCTTGCGGGTAAAAGGGTATTCTGCCCTTCTAAGCCCATGCCATAATATAAAACTTTATTGATGGCATGACGGTCGATTGATAGTGATAAGGCACGGCGAAATCTTTGATCGCGTAATATTTGCCGCCAAATAGGGCTTTTATGGGTTAAATTGGGATATAATGCTAAATCCGCACCCTTGCCATTGCGCCATAAGTGAGTTTGAAAACTATATTTGGCACCGCTTTGTTTGAGTAATGAAATATCCTTAAATTTTAAATATCGGGCTTGCAGGCTAACCTCGCCCGTTGCTGCCTTTAATGGAATTAATTTTTTTTCAGTAATATTAAAAATCCATTGATCCACATATGGTAGTTGTCGACCATTATTATCTATTTTATGGAAGAATGGATTGCGATTAAATATGAAGCGTTTTTTGGTTTTACTGGGCTGTAATATCCATGGCTGTAGATTTGGTAAATCTGGATTGGTGTTTTTATAAGATTTTGACATTTTATTATGCAATGCCGACCAATTTTTTGCCGAGGCATCATCAATTAATGTTTGTAATTTTACCTTATTTTGATATTTTTGATGAAATTGCTTTAAATAATGGGCGGGTGCATAGATATAACGCGGGCTGGCCTTGGCAAGTAATGGTAAAAAATTGGGATTAGCCTTCGACCAGCTATATCTGACGGTTAGTTCATCAATTATTTCAACCTTGGGCAGCTCGCCATTTAATTTTAATGCGGCGGGCGCACCTGCGGGATATAACGCAGTATCATTGGCAATATCATGCCACCAATATCTGAAATCCTCGCTGGTGAATGGCCTACCGTCTGACCATTTATGGGATTTACGTAATTTCATGGTGAAAATACGACCGTCTTCTATATCAATTGATTTTAAAATATCGGCATTTAATTGATAATTTCTGTCATATTTTACAAGTCTAGCATATCCGTAAACCGTCATTTGCCTTGTATCTTTGGATTTTGCCATCGCCATGCGAATGATACCGCCATATTGACCCGATTTAAGGCCAAGTTTTTCAACATCAACCATTTGTGGCTCTTGTGGTAATCTATCCTTGATTGTTGGTAATATTTTACTGGCAATAGCTTTTTGCAAAAATGGTGGCTCTATATATATGACTTCATTAGCTATATTATCAGCAATAGCATCAGTAGCAAAAATATAAGGCGATATTATAAACAATGAAATAATAATAGTTTTAATATTTTGCAAATATTTTTTCATGCGATAATTTCTTCATATTTTGCATTGATATATGCATTGACGAAATGTTGCTTGCCTAAATTTATCATGGCAAGCTGATGGTTTGGTCTATCGGTAAATGGTGCAGGCCATTGATCAGGATTTGATGATTTTTCTTCCATTAAATGGGCAAAATCCAATGGGTGGTCGGGGTTTGGTTCGGGAACGGCGGCGAGTAACCCTTTGGTATATGGATGGATTGGGTTTTTGAATAATTCTTGGCGTGGCGCATATTCGACTATCCTGCCACGGCACATAACGGCAATATCATCGGCAATATAATCGACAACTGCCAAATTATGGCTAATGAAAAGATATGTTAGGCCAAGCTTTTTTTGTAAATCTTTTAATAAATTTAAAACCTGTGCCTGAATTGAAACATCAAGCGCCGATACTGGTTCATCACAAATAAGCAATTGCGGCCGCAGGGATAAGGCTCTGGCTATGCCAATTCTTTGGCGTTGACCACCTGAAAAGCTATGCGGGTAGCGGTTTAAATAACGCGGATCAAGCCCGATTAATTCCATTAATTCCTTTGCCATTGTAACCTGTTGATTGCGATTACCGATTTTATGGATTATCAATGGCTCGGTGATTATATCAAGCACATTCATGCGCGGATTAAGCGATGAAAATGGGTCTTGAAAGATAAATTGCATTTTTTTTCTGAAGCTTGTTAATTGCGATCTATTCATTTTAAGTAAATCATAGCTATCATCGCCATCATTATATGTGATATTGCCGCTATCTGGGCTGATGGCGCGCATTATTATCTTTCTTAATGTGGTTTTGCCGCAGCCGCTTTCCCCAACAAGCCCAAGGCATTTGCCGCGTTTGAGTGAAAAACTAATATTTTTTACGGCGATTATTTCGTCAGATTTTGATTTAAAAAACATATTTTTTTTAATGGTGAAGGTTTTGTATAAATTTTCAACTATTAAAATAGGCTTTGCCTGATTTATTTTTATGTTTTTTCCATTGTCGAGTGCCAGCAAATTTCCAGTTTTTGGTATTATTTCACGAATGGGGATTAATCGCTCCCCTTCTTTCATATTAAATCTTTGCACGTCCTTTAATAATGCTTTTAAATATGGATGTTGCGGATCATAGAATATATCATTTAGGCAACCAGCTTCCATTACCTCCCCATTATACATGACGGTGATATTTTGTGCCATATTGGCAACCACGCTTAAATCATGGGTTATTATTAAAACTGCCATGTTAAGTTCGCACTTTAAGTCATTGATAAGCTTTAAAATTTGTAGTTGGATAGTAACATCAAGTGCGGTCGTTGGTTCATCGGCAATTAATAAAGATGGGCGACAAACAAGCGCCATGGCGATCATTGCCCGTTGGCGCAACCCGCCGGAAAGCTCAAATGGATAGCTGTTAATGGCGCGGGCTGGATTTGGAAAGCCGACCATATTTAACATTTCTGTGGCAAGTTCTAATGCTTGTTTATTATTAACATTGCGGTGTAATTTTACCGTTTCGATAATTTGATTACCGATTGTATGCAATGGCGATAATGATGTCATTGGCTCTTGAAAGATAATTGATATTTTACCACCGCGAATATGGCGCATTTCTTTGCTATCGGTGTGAAGCGCAGCGATATCGATTTTGTTATTCTTATTTGCACGATCGGTTAATAATATTTGTCCATCGGTTATTTCGGCAAGTTTTGGTAAAATTCCCATGATTGCCTGACTTATAACCGATTTACCCGAACCAGATTCACCAACCAAGGCCAATGTTTCACCAGATTTGATGTTAAAAGAAACACCTTTGACTGCCTCCATCACCCCTTCGGGTAAATTAAAACATATGCGTAAATTTTTAACTTCGAGCAAATTATCCAACACGATATTTAAGCTGCTTTCTTTGATTATGGTTTGTTTTTTAAAATCGCCTGTAAATTAATATTTGTATTATCATCGAGAGGTAAATCTTTATTCCTTAAAGCGGCTGCCGCCATTTTGGCTATTATATCAAAGCCGTTTAGTGATGAATCTACAACAAGTTTTACATCTTTTGTTGTTAATTTTAATTGAAACCAGCCATTTTCACGATTTTTTGCAGTGGAAAAATATTTTATTCTCAAATTTATCAACTGATCGAGGGATAATTTTTTATAAAAGATACCATCTTGATATAATATATTATTTTCAAAATAATAATGGCTTTTATGGCGGATAAATGTGCGGATGGTAAATATTATAAATAATATGACAATGAACATAAAAATAAATTGTAAAATTTGTGCCAAATCTAAAAATAATATAGGGGCGATGGTTAATATAAGGCCAATAACACTTTTTATATAATCGCCAATGATTGATGATTCATTATAATAATATTTCATTTTATAATAATATTTGATGGGGGCTAAGCCATTTCATTTGGTTATTTTTGCTAAATTCCATTAAATTACGTAGAAATTGCCAACAATTATTATCATGATCCATATGATGGGTTAAAATTCCCGTTGGCTCATTAATGTTTATATTTACAATATTCCTCTCCACAGATTTTGCAGTAAAAATAAGTCTTTTTGCCGCAAGATGGTTAATATAATGCTTGATAGCATTATATTCACCAATAAATTTGTGCCCTTTACGCCAATTTATAATATCCACATGGCTATTAAGGCGTATGGGCTTATCAAGATTATTATTTGTTGCACCATAGGTTGATAATGCTAAATATCCTATAGTTGAAAGCTCGGCAATGACATTATCCGATATACGATTCCACGGTGGCACAAAAACCGCTTGATAACGTTGTTTAAATATGGATTTTAGTAATCTATCGCCCTTAATAATATCATTGATGTTATCTTTGATTGGTCTATTACCGCAAAATTCTGATTTTTTTTGATTGGGCTTTGTATGATTTTTATGTGCCCAGCCATGTTGAATAACGATTGCGTTATCGAAATGTAAATCCAGCCATGGCGCAAGCGGTTGCTTATAATCGAGCCAATTTGGCACAATAGCCAATGATACTGGCAGGCCGCAGCTTATATCCGCCAGTTGTTTAAGCTTTACCCCAGGTTTTGATGCGTCATCATCGCGCCACCAAAATTTAGGTTGAAGATTAGCTTCCTGCCAAAGCGTCAATTCATTTTCAAATTCCTGCCAGATCGAAATTACCATTATGATACCTTATTTAAAATATAAGATTTTATATATTCTGCCGTATTATAACCACCATTTAGATCAAATGGAATATGATTAATTGGCGGTAATTTTGCCATTTGTTCAATTTTTCCCCAAGAGTTGCTACGGTTAGGTTTTTTTCATTGAGGCATAGGCAAAGCCCATGTTGCTGCATTATTTTGGCGCGTAGGCTTTGTTCGCTTTCACTACCTTCGGCAAATGGTATTAAAATAGCAGGGGTTTTTGTTACCATTAAATCCATGACGCTATTATATCCTGCTTGGGATATGGAAAGCTTGGATTTTGCCAATAGATCCCTAAAATCTGGTCTGACATTTTCAATGATTATATTATCATTGATATTATCACTAGCCAAAGATTTTAATTTAGTGACGCAAGTTTTGGCTAGATTAGGGCCAATTAAAAATCGCCATATTTGTTGTTTATTCGCATGGTTTAAGGCCAGATCAAGGTTGGTTAATAATAATTTTTCACCAACCGCACCACCGCCAGCAGAAATGATTATTTCACCATTTTCAGGTCGTTTTTTGGGTATATATTCATCGGCTACATAACCAGTATAATATAATTTTTGTTTGATTATATCAATATTAGGCCAGCTTTTATCAAGTGATATAAAATTTTCATCGCCATGGATTAGAATTTTATCGAAATATTTTTCTATATACTCAACTGCTATGTTAATTTTTTTTTGTTTATCGGGGGCGACAATAATATCGCGGATAGATGTGAATATTGGCTTATTTTGGCTTTTTGCCATTTTAACTATCGGTATTATCTCGTTGCTAAATTTACGTCTAGCAAATGGAAACCCTTCGATTAAATAGGCATCGGGTTTTATTTTTGTAATGGTTTTATCGATGGCTATTTTGCGGCTTTGCCAATATTTATCATCGACCATCTGACCATTATTATCTATCAAGCCTGAAAAACGGGCATCACTGGATTTTATCGGCGGTAATTGATGGAAATTTGCATCGCCCAAATCAAGTTTTATATTATTAAAGCCACCGCTTATATAATGAACTTCTATTCCTGCAATCACCATGGATTTGGCGATGACACTGGCGCGTATTTGATGACCAATGCCAAGTAAATGCTGCACATAGAAAAAAATAACTGGCTTCATTTTATTAGCTTGTCGTTGGTTAGGTTAACATTAGTTAGCGGGATATGTATTTTATTGGGCGATAATTTTATATTATTTTTATCACAACTTAATTTAAATGAATAGCCATGGCCTTGTTTGAATTTAAATGGTGGTTTGCCAAGCATATCCCAATCATAGGCCAAGGCCATTATCGCCCGCATAACCCCATGATGGCTTACTAATATACTATTTTGTTGATTTTTTAAGATTTTTTTCAGTAATGGCAATAGGCGTTTTTGCACCATGCGCGGGCTTTCGCCATTTGGTGGGGTGAAATCAAGACCGCGATCTTCATTTTTTTGCATCTTTTGGCCTAGTTTCTGGCGTAAGTCGGTTATTTTTTGACCTTCCCAATCGCCAAAACTCATTTCAATTAAACTATCACATATGAAAATTTTATTATCACCTGCGATTAATATGGCGGTCGTTTTTGCCCTGATTAACGGGCTTGAATACCATATGAAATCTTTAAAATATTTAGGTATTTGCCATGTTTTCAACCATTCCATGCTGTGATTTGATAATGGAATATCGCTTAGGCCCTGCAGGCGTTTTTCCATATTCCAATTGGTTGGTGCGTGGCGAATTAATAAAATTTCAGTCATTATTGATATAATTAATATTTGTCGGCAATGTGCGGTGAAATATCTCAGCAGCATTTTTTATATTATGATTGGCTTTGACATTATTTTTTGCAAATATGCCCATTTCTTTTCTCACATCTGGATTATCAAGCAAATATTTTATCGCCTTGGCAAAGCTATCCACATCGCCCATCGGCGTTAATATACCGCTTTTGGCATGTTTTACCATATTGGCAATACCAAGATTATTACCAGCCACTACAGGTAGTCCAGCCGCCTGTGCCTCTAATATAGCCAGGCCAAATGCTTCGTTAACTCCTGGCCAGATAAACATATCGCCTGCGTAAAGAATCTCACGTAGATCATGCCTGTTTAGCAGCCCAATGAAATATATATTATGGTAATCAATAAATAATTTTTTAACATCATTGGCGGCTTTTCCATCGCCGCATATCAATATTTCAAATGATGAAATATCTAAATTTTTTAATGATTTAGATATGATTTGATAAGATTTTAATTTATCACCAAATCGCATCATTGCGCTGATTATTATCCAAGGCTTTTTATGGTCAATATTATATATAGTTGAAATTTTTTGTCTAAGTAATAAAATATTCTTTAAACTAGAATTAAGCTGGTAATTTTCAATGAAAGGCGGTAACTTAATGCTGCTGAAATTGGCATTAATTACACTATCGATACAACCATGATCATTGGGGTTTAGATGGTATATGGCATTAGATTGTTGAATTGCGCTTAAAACAGCTTGATGATTAAATGCCCATTTACCATATTTTTGTTTTGGCGCAAAACTGGCTTCTGCTATCACATATGGGATATTTAGTTTTTTTGTAATTACCATCCCGATCCAATCTGGGGCTTTATGATATAAATGATAAGTGAACCAGATATCGGGCTTATTATTGATTAGATTATTGGTTAAATATTGATCAATTTCTAACAGGGCAAGTTTTTGTATTTTGCTCTGTATTTTATTATCGCCAATACCGTCATAGCTTCGAAGAGTGCTGGCTATTTTTACCCTATGACCTGCAAGTTCTAATGCTGATATTATTAGCTTTGCCATGCGTTGATCGCCCGATGGTATCGGATGGTCAAGCGGCTTCATTGGGCAGTAGAAGGCGATATTCATATTTATAACCTTATCAGATGCTCTACTGTGGCTTTAATGGTTTTTATCGTTAAATAACTTTGCAAGCTTGGTCAATAATGGCTTCGCATCAAATTCAAGCCTTGTTTTTTTAGCTCCAGCTATGGCTAGTCTTTGCCGCAGACTACTATCGGTTATTAACATCTCCATCGCCTTATTAAGAGCTGTATGATTGTTTGGCGGCACTAAATACCCTGTTTTGCCATGTTCTATTAATTCGGCAATTGCTGATACATCGGTTGAAAGCACGCATAAACCTTGGGATTGTGCCTCCATTAAAACATTTGGTAAACCATCCATATCACCATCTTTGGCAATTTTACTTGCTAATATGAATAAGTCTGATTTTTTTAAATAATCAAGAACTGCTGTTTGCGGCATTGCACCTAGAAAAGTAATTTTATTAATGATTTCAAGATCTTCCGCCTGTTGTTTTATTTTAGTTGATAATTCACCGCCACCGATATGGTAAAATTGCCAATTTAAATCTTTTGGTAGATTGCTAAAGGCTAATAATAAATCGTCATAACCTTTTTTTTCAACGGCGCGACCGACCGATAATATTTTAACTGGTGCATTAATATTGCGACCATCACGGGTTGAATATATTTTATCATTAACGGGAAAGCGGTTAAGGTCAAGCCCATGATATGCCAATATTATTTTATTAGGATTTTCGCATAAATTACGTAAATATTTTGTGCCATGATTGGTGCAGGTAACCAGCCAATCTAAATCATTGAGCTTTTCTTTTAATTCCCAATCGGGGCTTGTCCAGATATCTTTGGCATGGGCAGAACCACTTAACGGTAAATTTCGCATTATTGCCGCATATCTGGCGACAGATGCGGGTGTATGTAAAAAATGAAAATGAATTCGTCTGGTATTTTGTGGTAATTGGCTTGCTAATATACAGGCCTGACCAAAACGGCGAATGCGGTTGATGCTGTTATCGCGTTTATAATCTGCCTTGAATATTGCAAATGCCTTGGCATATCCTGTCATATTACGTGATTTTAACCATGATCTAAATAATAACCAAGGATGGTAAAATAAATATTCTGGCAAATAATTAACATTGGCCTTTATTTCATTGGTAATTTGGTGTGTTTTATTATCGGTTGGATGGCGCAAGGAATATATATTTATATCCAAGCCAGATTGTTCTAAGCCCAAAATTTCTTGGGCAATAAAAGTTTCAGAAAGCCGTGGATAGCCTTTAAGTATGAATGCAATCGACATTATTTATCATTAACCATTAAATTTATTATTAACTATTTGTATTGGTTGTTCTGGTTGATTTAATAATCCTGTTGCAAGAATATTCATATTATCTAATCCAGATAATAGCCCCGGCATTACAATTTTTGATGGTTTTTGTTGTTGTGGTAAATGACATAATGCAGTTATCATGGTTTTAACATCACGCTCACTATTATCGTCTGATCCATTATCTTCTAACATAGATAATAATCCTAAATCATCCGCTCGAGATGCGCGGATATATTGTTCTAATCGTTGTTTGGTGCGTGGGATTATAATGGAACTTTTATCTAGTGATAAAATCTCACAAAATGTATTGTAACCCCCCATGTCAACAACGCCAATTGCATTTGCCATAAGGCTTTCCATATGGGCTTCAAATGTTATTACCTCCACATTATCCAAATGCTCAATCCGTTGCATAAATTCAGATTGCTTTTCAGTTGGCATGAATGGCCCTAATACAATCAGGGCAGGATATGGTATATCGGCCTTGCTTTCATAAGCGCGAATGACCCAATCTATCATATTTTCACCGTCACCACCACCACCGGGGGTAACCAAAATATATGGTGTTGTTATTTTTGTAACTTGTGGGTGTAATGCTAAATATTCAGGAACTTTTCGTCTTAAATATCCAGTATAGGTTATTTTTTTCATAACAGATGGTGGTATATCAAGGCCTTTTAATGGTTCATGAATTTGTGGCAAGCCGTAAACCCAAATCTGATCATATAGGTTTTCCAAGGCGGGCATTACATTTTTTCGTTTCCATTCAGGACCTAATAAATCAGGGTCATCCATCACATCGCGCAGACCTAAAACCAATGGTGTACCACGGGCTTTTAACATTTCAAGGGTGCTGGCAACTTCGCCATGTAAGCCCAATGGTTCTTTATCAACAATGAAAAGATCTGGGTCAAAAGCATCCGCAGTATTTTTAATTATTGTTTCGCGTAACGTTAATGTTTCTTCGATATCAATATGTAATTTTAACGGTGTATATTCACCATTACGTAATTTAATAACGCCGGGTATTCGCACAAAATCAACCCTCGATTTAAAATCAAAGCTGCCGATTATTGGCGACCCTGTTAAAATAAGCGCAGATAAGTTTTTATTGCGTTTAACCAAAGCATGAGCAATGGCGCGGGTGCGGCGCAAATGTCCAAGGCCAAAAGTATCATGGCTATATAATAATACACGAGAATGATCGCGTCTACGATTCATCTATTCAATCTCTTTTATTAGCTATAATTATTATTCATTAAATTATGATCATATCATATATAATATATTAATCCAAACCATTATACGAGTTGGATATAATTTAATATATTATATAATATGCTGGTATGTTTATTAGAAAACATTATAAATAGCCTATATATTATAGTTGAATTTATAAATAATTAGGAATTAAAATGTCGCGATTAGACAGCGTTATTCGCCGACTTCAAGCGCAACGCAGCTGTATAAATTTTGCTGCTACAAAAATTAACCATAAAGACGGTATCATATTAGAATTAGGGCTTGGCAATGGTCGAACCTATGATCATCTGCGTGGTATATTGCCAAATCATAAAATTTATGTGTTTGAACGCCAAGTCAATGCCCATCTTGATTGCATTCCCGATGATGAATATTTATTTTTAGGCAACATTGAAGATACGATTGCTAAGGCTGTGAAAAAGCTTGGTAAATCGGCAATTATGTTACATACGGATATTGGTACGGGCGATCCAATATGTAATCGCAAATTGGCGAAATGGTTAAGCAAGGCTTTGCCGCCATTATTACAATCTGGTGCGATTATAATTAGCGATAGAGAATTATCAATAATTGGATCAACAGCAATTGATAGCCCCGAAGATGTTCCGAAAGACCGTTATTTCATGTATAAGATGGAATAATTAATATCTCCCGATCCTAATCGGCTAAATCAATAATAACTGGCGCATGATCGGATGGTTTTTGCCAACCGCGCACTTCTAATATAACTTCGATATTTTTAACTTTACCTGCCAACGGCGGCGTTACCCATATATGGTCAAGCCTGCGACCTTTATTTGATGTTAACCAATCACGGGCGCGATAGCTCCACCATGTATAAAGTTTTTCATCAGCGGCAATGATTTTACGCATGGCATCTATCCAGCCAAATTCATCCATAATATTATTTAATTTTTCAACTTCAATTGGTGTATGGCTGATAATTTTTAATAATTGTTTATGATTCCATACATCATTTTCTAATGGTGCAATATTTAAATCGCCAACTAAGATCAATGGCTGGTCATTGCTATATTTATCGGGGAACCATCTTGTCATTTCATCAAGGAAATCAAGCTTATGGGCGAATTTATCATTGATATTTATATCAGGAACATCACCGCCAGCCGGCACATAGAAATTATGAACCGTTAAACCATTGGGCAGGGTAGCATATAAATGGCGGCAATCGCCTTTGCCAACCCAGTTGTGTGTATTAACATCGGTTAATTTATGTTTGGAAATTATTGCGACACCGTTATAACTTTTTTGCCCAAATATTTCCACATGCGGAAATCCCATAGATTTAACCGCATCCATTGGAAAATCGCTATTCTGCGCCTTGGTTTCTTGTAGGCATATTATATCAGGTTGATATTTTTGATTAAAATTTTGTAAATGTTCGATCCTAGCGCGGATAGAATTTATATTCCAAGTGGTAATACGCATTATTATTTCCAATATTTATATTATTAATTATATTTGACCGATTGTAATAGAAAAATCATTTAATCCTGTGATTTTACCCGTAAGATTATCACCAGGCTCAAGCCTTGATACGCCCGCAGGCGTTCCTGTAAAAATTAAATCACCAGCCCGTAATATAACAAATCTTGATAATTTGGCAATTATTTCGCTGGTTGACCATATCATTTGTGATAAATTACCCTGTTGACGACGCTCCCCATTAACATCAAGGGTTATTTCACCATCGGTTAAATGCCCAATATCACTTATCTTATGGTTTGACCCCGTTGGCGCGGATTGATCAAAGCCCTTTGCCATATCCCAAGGTCGCGACATGGATTTAGCTTCCTTTTGCAAATCAAGTCTAGTCAAATCAAAACCAATAGCATAGCCATAAATAAGCTCATTTGCCATTTTACTGTCAATATTTTTACCGCCAGCCTTTAAGGCTATAACCAGTTCAATTTCATGGTGTAAATCATTAGTCATTGGTGGATATGGTACGATATTATCATGAAAATATATATTATCATCAAAATTTACCGCATCACGCGGTTTATTGAAAAAAAATGGCTCTTCTCTAGTTGGATCCGCACCCATTTCACGGGCGTGATCTTCGTAATTGCGGGCAATACAATAAACTTTGTTAATTGGAAAACATGCATTTTCACCAATTATTTCTAAAGTTATTGCATCGGGTGCAGGAAAAATATTACTCATTAGTTAGCCTTAATATATTAAAATAACATCAATATGATAGTTATATTTTAAAAGCTATCTATGCGATATTCAAATATAAAATTATATATTTGTTAAATGCGGGCTTTGAATTCTAATTTCACATATTAAAAATTTTTCTTGTTCCAAAAAAAGGAACGTGCTATAAAGTGATATATCAGGATTTAATATTGAAATATTAATATTAGGATTTACAATTGAGAATTATCGCAAAAAGCAATTTAGTAGAATATTGGGCTATACATCCAGAGACCAAAAAACCTTTAACTGCTTGGGTTAAATTTACTAGTGATGCAACCTGGGCAACAGTTTTAGATATTATTAAAAATTTAAATACCGCAAAGGTGATATCAAATGACCGCGTTAGATTTAAAATATGTGGTAATCATTATCGATTAATTGTTGCCTTTAAATTTAGTGCCAATATCGCATTCATTAAATTTATTGGTACACATAAAGAATATGATAATATTGATGCCGCAACAATAAGCCAATTTTAATCCAATAGCATATGATAGGAAATAATCATGCAAATTACCGCTATTCATAATATTGAGCAACATCGCAAAATGTTAGCCCGTGTTGAAGAATTATGGGATGCGAAGCCAAATACAAATGAACATAATGAATTAGAAGTTATCAGTATTCTTATTGAGAAATATGAAGATGAAAATTACCCAATTGATAATCCTGATCCTGTAACGGCAGTCGAATTTTATTTACAGCAAAATGGATTAGGGCAGGCGGATTTATCAAGGATTTTAGAAAGTCGTAGCCGCGCATCAGAATTTCTTAACCGCAAAAAAGATTTATCTATCAAACAAATCCGCATACTTCATAAAGAAATGGGAATTTCTGCTGATATTTTGATTGAACCTGTAACGGCATAAATTTTTATTTTTAACTTTCCAAAGCTGCATGAGGTGGTTGACCGTTGGATTCATGTAATAGGCTGCAAAACCCTTGATATAGATACGAATAATTGTTAAAATAAGATGCATTGAGTAGAATTAAATCGTGACAGCCTTAGATCATCCAGAAAAGGAAAACTCCTTGAGCAGTTATCTTATATTTTTTGCTATGGCAGCAGCAACAGTCGCCAGCCCTGGCCCTGGCGTGGTGTTGACTTTAAACAATGCAATAAGTCAAGGAGGCAAACAGGCATTGCCGGGTATATTTGGCTTATCAATTGGCGCCATGATTGTCGCTGCTATTTCTGCTACTGGGGTGGGAATTTTAATCAATTCCTCCGACCTTGCTTTTAATGTAATGAAAATCATCGGTGCTTGTTATTTGATCTATCTGGGGATCAAATTATGGCGGACGAATGGCATAGATATAGGATCAGTGCCGAAAGTCTACAAAGGTAGAAAGCGTGCTGAGTTTATCCAAGGGCTCAATCTTCAATTTACAAACCCGAAGTCTGTTTTTTTCTTTATATCAATTTTCCCCCAATTCATTGATGCAAAGGCTGAGTTTTTCCATCAATTTATATTGCTAGTAATAACCTATAGCGGCTTATTGCTTGTTATACATAGTGGTTATGCATAGTGGTTATGCATAGTGGTTATGCATAGTGGTTATGCATAGTGGTTATGCATAGTGGTTATGCTTTGTTTGCTGGATATATGCGTGAATGGTTGTTATCACGACGCGGTTCACGTTTTGTCAGTAAAATTAGCGGTGGAACCTTTATGGCTTTTGGCTTTATGCTTATGCTGTCGCGTCGATGAAAAGGAAATGGATATAATATCTAAGCTTAACCTTCTTTTGCTGCCTCCCCATTTGGTAGATTTTATAAAATCCTAATATTTCAGTCTTATTCATTCCATTCACTTTATTTTTATTTAATGTGAAAAGACTTATTTTATTAAATGCAATAAATAGTATATATTTTGAAATTTAAAATTTAGTGGGATAAAAATTGTTACAATTTTATAAATTTATTTTTGGTGAAAAATATAGCGGTAAATTACCCGCCCGTGTTTTGGAAAAAATAAATCAACAACAACAATCCGCAGAAAAGCTGATCGGTTGGGTGCAATTATCCGGTGGTTAGCATTTTTGCAATTTTATACACCATATCACCAAAAACCGATATAAATACCATGTTTCATCCTGTGCCATGGGCGATTGGCCTTTATGGGTTATTCACGATCATAAGGTTATTTTGCGCCTATCGAAATTTTTTACCACAATATTTACTTTATGCCTCGATTATTATGGATATGGGGATTTTAATGTTCCTTATTTGGAGCTTTCACATCCAATATCAACAACCGGCATCATTTTATTTAAAAGCGCCAACGGTGATGTATGTTTTTATTTTTATTGCCATAAGGTCATTAAGATTCGAGCCGCGTTATATTTTATCAACCGGTGCAGCGGCAATTATTGGCTGGGTTGGTATGGTATTATATGTGATTTTTGCCGATAGCTCTGATGTAATGATTACCAGAAATTATGTCGAATATTTAACATCAAATGCGGTTTTAATTGGTGCGGAGGTGGATAAAATAATATCGATGGCGGTGGTAACGGTTGTTTTGGCAATTGCCGCATTTCGGGCTCAAAGAAATCTTGATATGGCAACATTAGACCATATGGCAACAAAGGATTTAGCGCGTTTTGTCCCAAGGGAGGTTGCCGCTAAAATTACTTTTGCCGATAAAACAATGCAAGCTGGCGATGGCGAAGCGCGATATGGTTCAATTATTTTTGCCGATATTGAAGGTTTCTCGACCATATCTGAAAAATTAACGCCGCAACAATTGGTATCATTGTTAAATAATTATTTTGAGGCGATGAGCAAAGCAATAGCGCAATATGGCGGCGTTATTACCCAATTTCAAGGTGATATGATATTGATAACTTTCAATGCGATAAATAATGATATTTCACATTCTAAAAATGCGGTATTAACTGCCCTTGCCATTCAAAAAACCGCCAATGAAACAATTTATAATGATGGTATCAAGCTGTTGACAAGATGCGGCGTTAATAGCGGCGAAATAATCGTTGGTGTTGTCGGTTCAAATGAACATTTAAATTTCACCGTCCATGGTGATCAAGTCAATGTGGCGGCAAGATTAGAAGTTTTAAATAAAGAATATGGCAGTTATATTTTAGTGGGTGAAAATACGGTTAATGATTGTGCAAATGATTTTAATTTTAAAAAAGTTGGCGAGGTTGCAGTGAGGGGCAGGGTCGCCACAACAAAAATATATAATATTATCTCTTAACCCTTGATTCTAATTATTATTATTGTGTTTTTTATCATGATGAATGAAAAGCCGTGGATTAAGTTTCATGCCAAATTCTGGGTTGATTAATGTGATGATTGTTTTAATTCTTTGTGGATCAACAACCACCCATTGACGTAATAATAATGGATTGTCATTTAAGGCAATGGTTAATGACCCCGCATCGGGGTTATTTTTTTGAACTAGCTCAATTCGAATAACACCGCCTTGATTGCTGAAATTAGTTATTTTTACATCTTTATAAAAATTAACCTTATCTTGTAATAAAAAATTAACGGGGGTGGCTATTATTGGTATTCTTGTTGTTGCTTCTAGCTCTTTATCAATATGAATAAGAAAATAACCATCGGCTATTAATAAAATTGGTATTGGTGCATCATATTCAAACCGCATTCTGTCAGGGCGGCTTATATACATATCGCCTTCATAATAGCTGCCATCGTGATTGACCTGTACGAATCTAGATTTGGCGGTGGTCATTTTGGTTAAATATTCCTGTACCCGCGCAATGGTTTTTTTGGCCTCAAGGTCATTTAAAATATTACCCGCCCATGTTGGCTGTATCAGCAATAAATAAAAAATAACAATGGTTATTGATTTAAACATTTTTATGATCCCCAATTAAAACATCGCGTTTACCCACATGATTGGCAGCGGTAACCACACCTTCTTTTTCCATTTGTTCAATAATTTTTGCAGCACGTTTATAGCCAATTTGTAGATGGCGTTGAATGAAGCTTTTCGATGATTTGACTTCGGAGGCGATTAATTGAATGGCAATGTCATAAAGTTCATCACCGTTATTTTTTGCTTCAAATCCAGCTGTTGCACCGCTTACATCCGTATCAAAACCGCCGCTCATATCCATTTCATCGGTGATGGCATTTATATATTCGGGTGTTGATTGTGATTTTAAATATTCACAAACCTGTTCAACTTCGCCATCATCGACAAATGGGCCGTGAATACGGGTTATGCGCCCGCCGCCTGCCATATGTAACATATCGCCCATGCCCAATAATTGTTCTGCCCCTTGTTGACCTAATATGGTGCGGCTGTCAATTTTGCTGGTAACCATAAAGCTTATTCTGGTGGGGAAATTAGCCTTTATCGTGCCAGTAATAACATCAACTGATGGTCGTTGTGTTGCCATTATAATATGAATACCGGCGGCGCGTGCCATTTGTGCTAATCGTTGAATTGATGCCTCGATTTCCTTGCCCGCAATCAACATTAAATCGGCCATTTCATCAACCACGACGACAATATAAGGCAATGGGGTTAAATCTAAAGGCTGTTCTTCGATTACAGGCTTGCCCGTTTCTGGGTCAAACCCTGTTTGAACTTTTCTGGTAATCACCTCATTTTTTTTAGCAGCCTCAATCACACGATTATTATAGCCATTGATATTGCGCACCGATAATTTAGACATGGCACGGTAACGGTCTTCCATTTCACGCACTGTCCATTTTAATGCGACCACTGCTTTTTTTGGGTCGGTTACAACTGGTGATAATAAATGTGGAATATCATCATATACGGAAAGTTCCAACATTTTAGGATCAATCATAATAAAACGGCATTGATCAGGGGTTAATTTATATAATAATGATAAAATCATTGCATTTAAAGCAACCGATTTACCCGAACCAGTAGTGCCAGCAATCAATAAATGTGGCATAGTGCTTAGATCAACAATTTCAGGTGCACCGCCAATATCTTTACCTAAAATTATTGGTAATTTAGCCTTGGCATTTTCATAATTATTAGATTCTAATACCTCGCGGAAATTAACCATTTCCCTTTTATTATTGGGTAATTCAATGCCAATAACGCTGCGCCCTGGAATGGTGGCACTCCGCACTGATATGGCCGACATTGACCTTGCAATATCATCGGCAAGTCCAATAACTCTACTGGTTTTTGTGCCAGGGGCTGGTTCTAATTCATATAATGCTACTACGGGGCCGGGGCGAATTTTATTAATCTCTCCCTTAACACCAAAATCAGCCAGAATATTTTCTAACATGCGGGCATTTTCTTCTAATATATCATGATTATGTTTTATCACATCATTAATATTAACTTGTTTTAATAAATTTAATGGCGGCAAATGATATATATTATCGTCAGGTAATAGAGATTTTTGCCGTTCAGCCATTGCACGTTTGCCGGTTTTTAATTTGTCATCGGTAGTTTCTATTTTTACATCTTTGTTGCGTTTGATGACTGGTTGTGGGCGGGTATTAATTTTATTTGTAGATATATTATTGGCGGTATTATCTTTTGGTTTAAGGGAATATATGGTTTTAGCTATATATTTAGTGGCTTCAAATAATTTATAAACTAACATTAACCAGTCTTTAATGGTAATATTTATTATATATAAAAATAACCCAATGCTTATTATTGCGCTAATAGCCATTATATAATTTGTAATCAATATAAGAGTAATAATTTCATTTAACAGCATCTGGCCTACAAAACCACCATATCCAATGTTAAATGGCCAATTACCTGTTGTTGTTATAGTTGCAAAGCTGATTGTTGCAGCTAATAACATTAATGGTATGAAGCTAACGCGCAGCCACAGGTGATCTATCCAATGATTTTTTATTAATTTCCAACCCCAAATTAAAAATATTGGTGTGATTAATAAAATTGTGATGCCGATAGATTGCAAGATAATATCAGCATAATAAGCGCCCGGTAAATATAGCATATTTTTGACTAGCTCACCGCTGCTATTATTTCCAACATTATTTAATGAGGGGTCGGCACTATGATAACTAATTATTGTTGCAAGATTTAATAATGCTAAAATTATCAATAATATTCCAATAAATTCGACTATGCGCGATTTTAATATTATCGCAACGCCATCGGGTAAAAATTGTGATTTTGGCCTATGGCTAGATTTTACCATTATCCTTCGTCCCTTAAAATTTTGCCAATATGTGATAGTCCATTATGCATTACATCTTCATCATAAACCAAGGCAATACGAATATAATCATCACCTGGTGTTATATTGGGTGTGATATTATTATTTTCTTCTGTATTATTTTCTTCTGTATTATTTTCTGGGCGCGACATAAATTTTCCTGCTTGTGTTTTAACGCCTGCTATCTGCCATAATTTTTTAACCGCTTCTTCACCTGTTAAACCAGATTTCGCCACATTAAGCCACAGGAAAAAGGCAGCATCAGGGCGAATATAGCCTGGCAAATCACCAAGGCAATCATCGGCAATTTTTAACAGCTTGCGATAATGATTACGATTATTTTCCACATGGGTTTCATCGCGCCATAATGCTGCTCCTGCTGCCATTAATGGCCCTGCAACTTGCGCACCTCCATATGATCTTAACATGGTGAAATCGGCAATAAGCTGTGGATCACCAGCGATAAATCCGGTGCGTAACCCCGGTGCCGATGATCTTTTTGACAATGAATTAAAACATAAAATATTGTCAAATTTACCGTCTAGGTCATATGCGGCGCGAAGCCCACCTATTGGTGGTTCATTAAAATAATTTTCTGAATAACATTCATCAAATGCTAAAATAAAATTATATTTACGAGCTAATTTTATCATATCTTGTAATTTAGATTTTGATGCAACTTTACCGACTGGGTTGGCGGGGCTGCATAAATAAATCATGGCAATTCGGTTTAATATTCCATCGTTAATTTTGCTAAAATCAGGAATAAAATTATTTTCCGCATTTGCCGATAGGTAATATGGCACTGCCCCCGCCATTAATGTGCCGCCATAATAGACATGATATAATGGGTTGGGCATGGCTATTATAGGTTTTTGACCATCTAAAAGCTGTGGTTTTTTGCGCTCTACTGCTAATTTTGCTGCAAGGAAAAGTGCCTCTCTGGTGCCACAGGCAACCATGATATGCGAATTTGGATCAATAATATCACCGTCAAAATCATAACGTTTGCTTATCCATTGACCAACGGCGATTAAATAATCTGGGCTGCCTTTAATAGGTGGATATTTTGCCCAAAGATGGCTGTTTTTAGCAATCTGGTCGCTTAATAATTGTGGTGGTGGGATTTGTGGCTCGCCAATATGTAATAATATAGGCGCAATATGGTCTGGTGGTGATATGCCATTTAATAGTTGGTTTAATTTAAAAAATGGGTAATCATATAGCTTTTTTATCAAATTTTGACGCATATATATTTAATCCTGCTTGCCATATAAAATTTACGGCTGCTGATCTTTATAATAGGTGAATAGAACGCTTAACACTCATATGTTTATATAGTCCTAAGTATATTGCGGTAAATATAGATTATATATATTTTATTACCCACAATATTGTCAGAAATATTAATTGGACCATTATGAAAAATAATAATAAAAAATCTATTATCAATTTGGATAAACGCTTTGATGTGGTTATTTGTGGCGGCGGGTTGGTCGGCATGACGCTTGGTTGCGCCTTGGCTGATGCGGGTGTTGATGTGGCAATTATTGATAAAGACGAATTTAAAATTCAAGATAATCCTGAATATGATGGTCGTGCCTCAGCAATTTCTTATGGTTCGGCACAGGTGTTTAAATCGATGGGTTTATGGGACTATCTGCATGATGATGCCTCGCCAATTAATGATATTCGGGTGGTTGATGGCCATATGATTGATGGAATATCGCCGTTATTTTTGCATTATGATCATGTTGATTTAAATATTGATGATCAAGATGATACAAAAGATACACCATTTGGTTATATTATTGAAAATCGCGCCACTAGAAATGCTTTGCATAAATTGGCTAAATCCTTACCAAATTTAACTGAAATATCGCCTGTCAGTGTTAAGCAGTTAAAAACCGATCAAAATAGCGCGGTTGTAATTTTGGATGATGATAGGGAAATATGCGCAGCATTGGCAATTGCCGCTGATGGTAAATTTTCACAACTTAGAAAGGCGGCAGGTATTAAATCTACTAATTGGGATTATGATCAAACGGCGATTGTCTGCACGGTTGAACATCAATGCGATCATGCGGGTGTGGCGGTGGAATTATTCTTGCCAAACGGGCCTTTTGCTATGTTGCCAATGACGGGCAATCGTTCAAATATTATTTGGTCAGAAAGACGCGATTTGGTTGAGGATTATATGAAATTGGATGATACCGCATTTTTGCAAGAATTATCAAAACGATTCGGCGACTGGTTAGGCGATATAAAACTGATTGGGCCTAAATTTGCCTATCCATTGAGCCTATCCTTGGCAGAAACATATATAAGTAATCGCATGGCATTGATTGGTGATGCGGGGCATTCTATTCACCCCATCGCAGGACAAGGTTTTAATTTAGGCATTCGTGATGTGGCGGCAATGGCAGAAATTTTGGTCGATGCAAAAAAACTTGGTCTTGATATGGGCAGTAATATAATTCTACAAAATTATCAACGTCGCCGTCGGTTTGACAATATAATGTTGGCAGCCGTTTGCGATGGTTTATTGCGATTATTTTCTAATGATATAAAGCCATTGCGCATGATGCGCGATATTGGCCTTGGCATGGTTAATAAAATAAACCCATTAAAGAGAATATTGATGCGCCATGCCATGGGAATAAGCGGCGATTTACCGCGTATGGTAAAGGGTGATAAATTATAATATTTGAACCATTATTACATCGTAACAATATCATGTAATATTATATTAAATATCATTAATATTGATTGCTTCATCGATTAGCATTATTGGAATACCGTCACGAACTGGATATGCAAGGCCAGATTTATCAGAAATTAATAGTTGTTTTTTTCTATCATAACGCAATGAATTTCTGGTGCCTGGCTCAACTAAAATTTCAAGTAGCTTTGGGTCAATATCTTTATTTTCCATTATTTTAATTCCGTAATTATAAGTTAAACAAATAGTTATAGTTGATATCTAAATTAAAACATCACCTAAATAACAGGCTAGATAAACGCCTCATTGTGGTTAATGCTAATGGGTCCTTCTGACAAATGGCGGTTAAAAATTCAAGCAATTTTTTTCTGGCAGCCTGTTCATTCCACTCAATATCTCTAGAAATAATATATAATAAATAATCTATCGCTTGTTGTTGATTTCCCATTGCAAAAGCAGAAATAGCATAATCAAAACGCGCTTGATAATTATCAGAATTTTTTTCAATATGATTAAGTAATCTTTTTTGATTTTCGATATCCATATCGCCATCTATGCTTAAATTATAAAGACTTAAAGCTGATAGCATTTCAGGCATTTTTTTAATATCATCGTCGATTTGATCAATTACATTTTTTGCTGCATCGACGGCATTTAATTTTATATAAGATTTAATAAGCCCTGCGGCGGCAATAGGGTTATCTGGTTCAAGCTTAATCGCTTCGCCGAATAACTGCCCTGCTTCTTGATATTTTAAATTAGCAAAAAATTCTTTTGCTTGTGATAAATATTCATCTATTGGGTTATCACCCATATCACCGCCTGCGGTTTTAACTAGTTTTTTTACAAACTCCTTAATTTGAATAGCGGTTTTTGCCCCCGCAAATGCATCAACGGGCTGCCCATTTATGAATCCAAAAATTGTTGGTACTGATTGCACGCGCAATTGTGCTGCCATTTGTTGGTTCTCATCAATATTTATTTTAACTAGCTTAACTGCGCCAGCCGCCACTATTATTATTTTTTCTAATATTGGGCTAATTTCTTTTGAGATACTGGAACTTGGTGAATAAAAATCAACTACCACTGGGGTTGTTTTGCTTGTCTCGACAACATCATTGATGAAATTAGAATCGTTAGAATCGCAAATTATAGTTTTCTCACAAACATTTGCAGCGCTACTGCCCTTATTATTATTGGTATTATTTTTATTTAGGTTAATGCCGATTATTGGGCTCATCTTAATTTATCCCTGTTTATTTTATCTGAGGCTATTATTTATATTATTTAGATGTTTACATCATATATATAAATAATAGCCTTTGTTGAGAAGCATTTCAATTAGCGATATAATAGTTTTAAGAGATAATTTAAATAAACTTATTTAAAGGCTTGCATCAATCTATTTTAATAGTATTATCCGCGCGATTGATACAAAATGCGGGCGTAGCTCAGTGGTAGAGCATCTCGTTGCCAACGAGAATGTCGTGAGTTCGAATCTCATCGCCCGCTCCAAATCTCCTAATAATTTTTTAAAATGTAATATTAATATGCTGGCATATCGGTGTATTTAATGCTAATTAGATGTAGTTTTAATAATATTTGAAAAGAGGCTTTTGTGAAAATTCACCTTCATCAGGGCGATTTACCAAATGATATTGATTTAGGTAATGTAATTGCGGTTGATACGGAAACGCATGGATTGCATTTAATCAGGGATCGTTTATGCCTTATTCAGCTATCGGCTGGTGATGGTATTTGTCATTTGGTTCAATTTAAAAATAATAAATATGACGCGCCTAATTTATACAGGCAGCTTGGCGATCCTAAACGATTAAAATTAATGCAATATGCCAGATTCGATATTGCAGTTATTCAAAATCATTTAAATATTTCAGCCATGCCTGTTTACTGCACTAAAATTGCATCAAAACTTGTGCGGACATATACGGATAAACATGGCCTTTCAAGCCTGTGTAGGGAATTATTAGATGTTGATTTGTCCAAACAACAACAATCATCTGATTGGGCTGTGGATGATTTATCGGATGCACAATTAAAATATGCAGCAAGCGATGTTTTATATTTACACCGCCTTAAAGAAAAGCTGGACATGATGCTTATTCGTGAAAATAGAATGGCATTGGCGCAATCATGTTTTGATTTTATCCCAACCCGATCGCAATTGGATACAATAGGATGGAATGATATGGATATATTCCATCATTAATATATTAAATTTTTAAATTGAGGCTATAATTTAGCGTGGGCAATCAAAATAATTCTAATTCAGATGAAAACCAACAACGGTTATTAGATATCAAAATAGGGCAGCATGTTATTGATATTGAACGTGATGCGTTGGGTGTTTTATCAAAATCTTTAGATATTAATTTTGCCGATGCTGTGCGGGTTTTACATAATGTTAAGGGGCGAATAATTATTTCTGGTATGGGCAAAAGCGGTCATATTGGCGTAAAAATTGCGGCCACTATGGCATCGACTGGATCGCCTGCACAATTTGTCCATCCTGCCGAAGCAAGCCATGGGGATTTAGGTATGATAACCGCTGATGATGCGGTTTTGGCTTTATCAAATTCAGGGGAAACTAAAGAATTACGTGATTTATTACTTTATACTAAACGTTTCGCAATTCCATTAATTGCTATTACCGCAAAACCAGATAGCACATTAGCAAATAATGCTGATATTGGCTTGATTCTACCAGATCAACCAGAGGCCAGCAGCGTAGGCTTGGCCCCTACAACATCAACGACCATGACATTGGCATTGGGCGATGCCTTAGCGGTTGCATTATTAGAACGTAAAGGTTTTTCTGCGGTTGATTTTAAAGTTTTTCATCCCGGCGGTAAGTTGGGGCAGCAATTAATGCGTGTTGGCGATTTAATGCATATGGATGATGAATTGCCGTTGGCTAACAATGATTCTGTTATGCGTGATGCTATTTTAACTATGGCACATAAGCCATTTGGTTGTATTGGGGTTATTTGTGATGCTGGTAATTTACAAGGTATTATAACTGATGGTGATTTGCGCCGTCATATGAGTAATGATTTAATGGATAAAAAAGTTAAAGATATAATGACATTTAATCCAATAACAATAACATCAGATAACTTAGCTGCAGAAGTCATTGCATTAATGAATAAAGCAAAAATTAGCGCGGTTTTTATAGTTGAAGATAAAAAACCCGTTGGTATTATTCATTTACATGATTTTTTGCGCGCTGGTGTTGTTTGAAATGGCATTTATGAATAATAATTTAAATTCAATTAATTTATTAAATATACAAAAAAATAATCAGATATATCAAATATGGACTCCCAAGGGCTATGGGTCTTTTGTATTATTATTAAAAGTAATATTGCCAAGCCTTGCCTTGGTATTGATAATATCGGTTATATTATGGCCAATACTTAATAGGCAAGAAGATTTTTTTAGTGTTAATATCACCAAAGAAGATAGAGAATCTGCAAAAAATATGCAGGTATTTAACGCAACATATTCAGGCATGATGGATGATTCTTCGCAATTCACTGTTACGGCGGAATTGATGGAACAAACAAACCCTAATGATAATATGATTATTCTAACTAACCCCAAAGGCGATTTATTGGCGGCTGATGGCACATGGCATGTGTTTAGTGCAGATCAGGGTAAGCTTAATAAAAAAACGGGTACATTAAAAATGACTGGCAATGTTAATGCTTTCCAAGATTCAGGGCTTGAATTAGCCATCGATAGTTTAATAATCAATTTTGAAAAAAATAGTGGCTATAGCTTTGATGATGTAACAGGCCAAGGGTCAATCGGCAATATTACATCGCAAGGGTTTCGCCTTCATAATGGCGGTAGCAAAATAGACCTTTTAGGTAAATCGAAAATTATCATTTATAATGATGATAAGGAATGATTTTAAAATGATAGATAGATATAAAAATTACAATATAATATTAATTATTGTGATATTGTTAATTGCCATAATTTTATTTTTGCAGGCTAATGTGCAACAAGCCAATGCCCAACAATTAAATAATAGATTGCAAGCTAGTGGCGATATTGAAATAGAGGCCGATGACGGTATAGAATGGGCAAAAAATGATGCTGCAAAAACTGGAGAATATCATGCTAGCGGTAATGTCATTGCCAAGCGCGGTGATTTAACAATTAATACTGATGATTTAACCGCATATTATCGATCAAATTCTAATGGCAAAAAACAAGATATTTTCCGTATGGATGCGGTTGGCCATGTTAAAATAAATACTAATGATACTATGGTTGTGGGCGATAAGGCGGTTTATTATATTGATAAACGCTTGGCAGTGGTTATTGGTAATAATTTAAAATTAAAATCACCAAATATTACCATTACTGCGGATCAATCATTGGAATATTGGCAGACTAAAAATATTGCGGTTGCAAAAGGTAATGCAACAGTTATTCAAAATGGCACATATTTACGTGCGGGCATTATAACTGCATTCATTGGCTTTGATAAAAAAACCTCCAAATATAATATTAAACGAATTGATGCAACGGGCGGTGTGCATATTTCAAGCGCAACAGAAATAATTCAGGCACAACAAGCAGTTTATAATTTAACCAAGCAAATCATAACTATTTGTGGAGATGTAAAAATCACCAGAGGGCAAAGTCAATTAAACGGTGAATGTGCTGAAGTTAACATGAAAACAGGACATAGCAAAATTAAAGGTGGCCGCAGTAAAGTAAAAGGCTTGATCATACCCTTACAGTAGATAATATTGATAAATATAAAATTGGTATGATTTTTGCTTTGATTAGTAATTATTAGTATTGCTGGCAGTAATAGTTAGCAATAATGGCTATGGAATTATATTATGGGCAAGTCTCGCGATCCTAATCTTAATAATAAAAATATTGATTTTATTAAATCTGATAATCAGCAATCAGAATTTATGTATCAATCATTATTGCTTGATGGTGATGAAACCAAAATTTTTGAAAATAACGATGATGATAAAATAAATAGTGATAATAATAAAAATAAAGATCAATCGCTTAATTTATTAGAATCTGATCCTCATGAACTTGAAAATACTCCTCATAGCACAAATATTACGTCAGTTAATGATCCTATTCAAATTACCGAAGATGGTGATATTGCCGATTGGAATATTAAAAATAATGCAGTTATGAAACAGGAAGCTTTAAAACCATCTATCCCTAAACAAGAAACCATACTAAAGGCTGCATTAAAATTAAAAGAAAAAATTAACAAGCCTGTTGTCGAAAAAATGACTAACAAGGCTGTTAGCCAAGAAAATTTAACTGCATATAATAATCAAGGCTTGGAAATTCATAATATTGGCAAGAAATTTAAAAAACGACCAGTATTAAGCGATGTTAGTTTGAATGTTAAGCGCGGGGAAGTCGTCGGTTTATTAGGGCCAAATGGTGCGGGTAAGACAACATGCTTTTATATGATAAGCGGACTTATCTCAACCGAACAAGGTAAAATAACATTAGATGGCCAGGATATAACTGGTCTGCCGATGTATCGACGGTCGCGGCTTGGCATTGGTTATTTACCACAAGAATCATCAATTTTTCGTGGCCTAAATGTTGAAGAAAATATAATGGCTATTTTAGAAATTGTGGAGAAAAATAAAGATTTGCGTCATGCAAGCCTTGATAGATTATTGGATGAGTTTTCTATAACACATTTACGTAAAACACCGTCTGTTGCATTATCGGGCGGCGAACGGCGTCGAATGGAAATAGCCAGATCGCTTGCCAGTAATCCAAATTTTATTTTATTGGATGAACCATTGGCGGGCATCGACCCTAATGCCGTTGGTGATAATCGTAAATTAGTTGGCAATTTAAAAGAAAGGGGCATCGGTGTTTTAATTACCGATCATAATGTACGCGAAACCTTAGCCATTGTTGACCGTGCATATATTTTACATGAGGGGCGAGTCCTGATGGAGGGGGTGCCCGAATTAATTGTTAAAAATGAAGAAGTAAGGCGGGTTTATCTAGGTAAAAAATTTAAACTAGAAGACAGCGTTAATTAATCATGGCAATTGGCCCGCGCCTTGATTTAAGGCAATCACAAAATCTGGTTATGACACCACAATTGCAACAGGCTATTAAATTGCTGCAATTTTCTAATGTGGAATTGGCAGATTATGTTGAAAGTGAATTGGAAATAAACCCGTTACTTGAGCGAAACGAGGAACGGGAAAAAAATATAGATAATAATATCACAAGCGATCAAGGTGTAGAGGATCAAAATAAACCAACACAAGAAGATGCAACATTACAAGATAGCCATGATATATTTGATTCTGCTAATTTACCAGATAACGCAGATACGCCATTGGATACGGATTATCGTAATGATTATGATGGTGAGATCGCTGGTGCTGGTGTTATTGAGCATAATATAGATGCGGGATCTTTAAATTTTGGCAGCTTGGGAAATATAGCTGGTTCGGGTGGCAGAACAGATTTTAGTAATGACCGATTAAGTTTGGAGGAAAGCCTAAGTGAAGAAAAAAGCCTAAACAAGCATTTAATCGAACAATTACAAATGGATATAAGTGATTCTGGAAGTCGAATGATCGGACTGCATTTCATTGACGGCCTTGCTGAAGCCGGCTGGTTTATTTATGATTGCCAAGATATAGCCGACCAATTGGGCTGTGATTTGCATAAGGTGGAAAATATTTTAGCCAAAATGCAAAAATTTGATCCCGCTGGTATTTTTGCAAGAAACTTAAAAGAATGTTTGGCGATACAGCTTGAAGATTTAAACAGGCTTGATCCTGCAATGCAAATATTGCTTGATAACTTAGAATTATTGGCGGCGCATGATGGCGATAAATTACTTAAAAAATGCGGGGTTGATAAAGAAGATTTAACTGATATGGTCGCCGAAATAAGGGCATTAAATCCAAAACCAGCATCCTTATTTGACCATCAAATAATACAACCCATTATCGCCGATGTGTTGATGCGTAAATCACCAGACGGCGATTGGATAGTTGAACTTAACCCTGAAACATTACCGAGAGTATTGGTTCATGAACATTATTTTGCCAAGGTAAGTAAGGAAATTCGCAAAAAAGAAGAACGTGATTATTTAAGTGAACGTTTTCAAATGGCAAATTGGCTGGTGAAAAGCCTACATCAGCGGGCAACGACAATCCTTAAAGTATCAAGCGAATTAGTGCGGCAACAAGATGGCTTTTTCCGGCATGGCATTAAACATTTACGCCCTTTAGTTCTACGCGATATTGCTGATATAATAGAAATGCATGAAAGCACGGTTAGCCGTGTTACCAGTAATAAATATATGTCAACGCCGCGTGGTTTATTTGAATTAAAATATTTTTTTACCTCGGCAATTTCTAGTACGGGCGTTGGTGATGATTATTCCGCAGAAACCGTGCGCCATCATATAAAAATACTGATTGATAATGAACCAGTAAAGAAAATATTATCAGACGATAAAATAGTTATTTTATTAAAAACTGAAGGAATTGATATTGCGCGGCGCACCATAGCAAAATATCGTGAAGCAATGAAAATACCATCATCGGTGCAACGCAGGCGTGAAAAAAATCATAGTTTATAAAATAATATTAATTCACCTTTACATCTGGCTATAATTTAGTGGAAAATAGAAACATAGATGGTGTTTGGTTATTATTAAAATACCATCTTTGCATAATTATATAAATAAATAATAGCAAAAAGAAGAGGTTGACATGGAACTTTTTATAAAAGGTAAACAAATAGATATTGGTGATGCATTACGAATTCATATTGAAGATAAATTACCAGATGCCGTTGAAAAATATTTTGATAATATCACAGATTCTCATGTCACTATTACTAAAGAAAATCAAACGTTTAAAGTTGATATTCAAGTTCATGTCTCAAGGCGTATTAGCGTCCATGGACAGGGTAGCAATAATGATGCCTATAGTGCATTTGACGAGGCATGCGAAAATGTAGCAAAAAGATTACGGCGGTATAAAAGACGATTAAAAGACCATAAAGGCCGTCAAGTCGAAGCCTTTATTCCCGCTAATCAATATATATTACAATCAGAACCAGATCATCATGCAGAACCAGATCATCATGAGGAAGAAGATCAACCAATAATTATTGCCGAATTGCAAACTGAAATTGAAACATTGGATGTGGGCGATGCGGTGATGCGTATGGATCTTGCCAATATGTCAGCTTTAATGTTTCGCAGTTCAAAACATGGCGGTTTAAATATGGTTTATATTCGCGATGATGGTAATATTGGCTGGGTTGACCCGCGATATGCTCAAGAAACTAAAATATCTGAAGTTAAGGTATAATAAATTTTTTAATTTAAACTATTTGGGTGGCATTATTACATAATATGCTGCCCAATATTACATATTTATGCTTGCCATAATTTTTATAAGGTTGTAGTTACACATAATAATATTTGCTAGGTTTTTATGAGGCTTATTCTGGATGGATATGAATAATTTATTAACTCGCAATTGTATCATTGCTGATTTGAATGTAAAATCAAAGAAACAGCTGTTTCAAGACTTAGCAAGGTTATCGGCAGTAAAAATTGGTATTGATAAAGGTAATATTTTCGACATGCTGTTTGAACGCGAACGGCTTGGCACAACTGGGGTTGGTAATGGTATTGCAATTCCGCATGCGAAATTAAATGACCTGACGCATATGCAAGTAATGTTTATTAGGTTGGAAAAACCGATTAATTTTGATGCAATAGACGATAAGCCGGTTGATCTTATTTTTTTATTGTTAGCGCCAATGGATGCCTCTAACCAACATTTAAAGGCTTTGGCGCGTATATCACGCCTTTTGAGGAATAAAAATATTTGCCAGAAACTACGCTGCGCGAATAAAGAAGATGGAATATATGCCTTGCTTAATGATTTATCCATTAGCAATGCGGCATGATTATCTAAATATTAGTATATTTAAGGTTTATATACTAGAAATTTATTTTAATAAAATAGAATATTAATCAAGTGTCATCACCATATTTAAATATTATTCTTGCAAAAATAGCTAAACTTGATGGTAATCTTCGTATTTATTATCAACGGGTAGTAACCGATATTGATAAAAACAAATCATTTGAAAATAAACAAAATATCGCATTCATTATTCTTACTAATTGTTTAGATGATTTACCAGAAATATTGCCAGATAATATCCCAGAAAAAACCTTTCTATCACATATGGCCAAATATATTTACGATAAACGTCAATATATTTCACAAAATATCTATTCAGAATGCTATATTTTAAATTTTGATGAAATCAACCGTGAATTGGCCGAAGGCTTTTCTGCGCGGATAGCCACAGATATTTTAGAGCAATATGCGGCGGGTAATCTGGCGACAAAGGATGTTAAAATTTATAATTTTTCTTGGCAAAATATTGACGATACAGATTTTCCATATCAAGATCTACCCGAAGACGCCAGTAAAAATGTAACCATAGAAATAATAGATGGGCAATTTAAAATAATTGACGGTAAATAATATAAATATTACTGTTATTTTAAAGGGCTGTAATAATGATTAAATTAATAACAATTATTGCTTTATTATTATGTTTTGGCTGTAATGGTAATAATAAATCTTACTCACCAATAGCAGAAAAATCATATTTATATGGCTATATATTAACGTCTATATCTTGCCCAACATTTGTAAATTGGCTGCAATCTGATGTTATAATCGCTAAAAATAATCTTCAAGCCGATATTGTTCATGCGCGTAAGGACCTTAATTGTTATGGTGAACATAGTTATAACAGGCAAACAGCGTCACATCTTATTCGTCTTCCCATTGGTAATTATAGAATAATTCAAGATCAAACATCACATATATTTAAGCTGGAATATATGCCAAAAACAAAGATAGATTTTAGCATAAAATTTCATCGAATAACTTATATTGGCGATATAAATATTACAGCAGCCACGTCAAAATATGGTAAAAACCAAAAAGAAATAAAAATTACTGTTATTGATAATATGGCTAAAAGAATGGCGGATATTTTGGCAGAATCATTATTTTTTATCAAAAACTATCCAAGTAATAAGGCCATATGGCAACCAGTTATAAAATCAAGGTTAATTAATCAAAAACCTTATAGCGAGCCTAAAGGAAATCCATTAATAATTGATAATTCACCCTATAGCTTCTCTAATTAGGGCTATACTGACCCTAGCGCTTGACCTTAATATGGTTACCAAATTTTTGTGATTTATCATTTTCGACCTCAGCCATTATCCATTGGCGGAATGATTTGACTTTGGGTTTATTAAAATTTGCCTCTGGTGCGACAATATAAAATGCACATTTACTAGAGATAACTAGATCAAATGGCTTGATTAACTGCCCAGATAATAAGGCCGCACGGGCAATAGAGCTTCGTCCCAATGCAATTCCGTGACCAGCGATTGCCGTTTGAATAACTAAATCTGATTGGTTTAAACACATGCCTTTATCGAGATTTATACCTTTGATATTTGCTGCCAATAACCACATACGCCAATCTGCGCCCATTTCATCATGAATAAGTGGAAAATATTTTAAATCGGCAGGCGTATCTAATGGATATTTGCTATTTTTTAATAGATCAGGGCTGCATACGGGAAAAACATCTTCGGTCATGAAATGTTGTGATATAAGGCCAGTGTAATTACCACCGCCCCAACGCAACGCCACATCAATATTATCACGGTTGAAATCGACTAATCCAAAGCTTGCCGAAATTCTTAAATCTATATCGGGGCAAATTTGTTTAAAACCAATAAGGCGTGGCACTAACCATGTGGCGGCAAATGATGGCATGACGCTAACCGTTAATGTACCAGTCGTTTCATTATCTGATAATTTACCCATGCCGGTTGCTAATGTATCAAGGGCATCACGCACATGGGGCAGGAAAATCATGCCCTCTTCGGTCAATATTATGGCACGGTTAAGGCGTTTAAATAATTTTATGCCAATCACATCTTCAAGCATTTTAATTTGATGGCTGATGGCTGCTTGGGTTATGAAAAGCTCGTCAGCGGCCTTGGTAAATGATAAGGTGCGGGCGGCGGCTTCAAAGGCGCGTAATGGATTTAATGGTGGTAATTTTCGCGACATTAGCCAAAACTTTCATAATTGATTTTAAATTTCGCATTAGATATATTCATCTGATATATGAAAATTTATCAATTGTCTATAGCAGTTAAACCCCCTAAATACTAATCATAAGAAGTTACACAGTTAGAATATTAAAATATGCTAACATTTATTTTGACATTAATTATTTTAAGGGGAATTACAATGACTACCAAACACACATGTATATCTGATAATTCTTTTCACATCAGCAATAATTTTATTGCAGCGATGACATCTGTTATTAATACCGCATCGAAAACTGCGGTAACATGGAATAGCCGCATGAGACAACGCCGCCATTTGCTCGATCTTGACCCAAGCCAATTAGATGATATTGGCATTAATAAAGGTCAAGCAATAAAAGAAGCCAATAAAGCTTTTTGGCAAGCATGATTATAATTGGGTAATGTCATTATTTTAGCAATATAGTTATTTTTAATGATATTGCCTGATTATTAAGATTAATGTCAGGGGGCTATATGCAGATTTTTTTACTTTATTTATCAACGGTTTTAATCTGGGGCTCTACTTGGTTTGTCATTACCTTTCAATTGGGTAATATTGCCGCTGATATATCTGTTGGTTATCGTTTCGGATTGGCAATGTTGATCTTCGTGGCATTTACCATCATGCGCGGAAAGCTCAATTTATTAAAATTCTCACTTCGCGATCATATATTCATCGCCATTCAGGGAATATTTCTATTTTGCCTTAATTATTGGGTTTTTTATATTGCTTCGGGTTATTTAACCAGCGGTTTAGTCGCCATATCATTTTCGACAATCTTCCTTATGAATATATTCAATCAGGCGATATTTTTCAAAAAACGGGTTGAATTAAAAACAATCATTGCATCATTGCTGGGTTTAATTGGCATTGGCTTGGTTTTTTATCCTGAAATAAAAACATTATCATGGAAAAGCGATATCCTATGGGGTCTTACCCTATGTTTAATTGCGACATTCTTTGCCTCGCTCGGTAATATGGCATCGATTAGGAATAGCAAGGCTGGCTTGCCCCTCATGCAGGTTAATGCGCTTGGTATGGGCTATGGTGCTATTGCGATTTTTGCCATTGCCGCTTTTAATGGTTCAGAATTTATAATTGATACCAGCTTTGATTATATCTGGTCATTGGCATATTTGGTTATTTTTGGATCTATCATTGCTTTTGGTTGTTATTTGACTTTACTTGCCAAAATTGGTGCTGATAAAGGCGCTTATGCTGCGGTTTTATTTCCTATCGTTGCTCTTATTATTTCAACTATTTTTGAAAATTATATTTGGACAATTGATGCGATAACTGGCGTTATATTCATTGTTAGCGGTAATGTAATTATTTTATTACCCAAATTTAATATATTTAAGCGTGGCCTTATTAAGGTTAAATAAAATATTTTAAAATTAATAAAATTGCTTATACTCTTATGATTGAAATTAAAATTAAAAGGGTAATCCGCAATGGGGCAATCAATATTAACATCGCATAATGATAAAAGCTGGGCTGATTCTTTTAAAAGCTTCATGCATCCACGGGTCATTACCATGCTGTTTTTTGGTTTTTCCGCTGGCCTGCCAATTTTAATTTTATTCACACCATTATCAATTTGGTTTAGCGAGGCCGGTGTTGCAAAATCCACCATTGGTTTTTTTAGCTGGGCCGCACTTGGCTATAGCTTTAAATTTGTCTGGGCGCCGATTGTCGATGCCCTGCCATTGCCTTTCTTGGCGCCGTGGCTTGGTCGCCGGCGTTCATGGTTATTATTATCACAAATTATGATCGCATTTGCCATTATAATGGCTGGTTTGACCGATCCATTGATGGAAAATGGTTTGGTGATTTTTGCCGCATTCACTGTATTATTGGGCTTTTCATCGGCAACGCAAGATATAGTCATCGATGCTTATCGAATTGATAGCGCCGAAGATGATTTGCAACCTATCATGGCTTCAAGCTATATAGCTGGCTATCGGGTTGGCATGTTGGTGGCGGGCGCAGGATCATTAATCGCCGCCGAATTGCTTGGCTCGACTAAAGAAACCTATCTTTATAGCGCATGGATGTGGACATATATCATGCTCGCCTGTTTTATGATTGTCGGTATTATTACTACATTTGTGATTAAAGAACCTGAAAATAAAAGCTCTGCCTTTGCAATGTTTAAAAAGAAATCTGATTATTCCAGATTCCTGCTTGCATTTTTATTGATTCTTGTTGCCTTCATTGCTGCATTCATATTATCAAGCGATGGCATCGCAGTGGTAAAAAAATATTTAATCGATGAATTAGGCTTTGTTAAATCCTTAGGTGGGTTTTTAACCAGCAGCCTACAAATGATATTGGCATTCGTCACGGCGGCGGTTATCGGCATTTTTGTTTGGAAATTTAATATCGCACCGCAAAATATTATCCGCGCCACATATATTGTGCCATTTGCCGATTTTTTTACCAGATTTGGTAAATTGGCATTGTTATTATTGGCATTAATATCATTATATCGCATATCTGATATTGTACTTGGCGTGATGTCATATCCATTTTATCTTGAATTGGGTTTTGCAAAAACTGAAATTGCCAGCATTTCAAAGATTTTTGGCCTGATAATGACATTGCTTGGCGGCTTTCTTGGCGGCTTATTATGTATTCGTTATGGGGTTATACGGGTGTTATTATTAGGCGCGATCTTAACCGCCATCACTAATTTGCTTTTTGTACTCTTGGCCTATGTTGGCAAAGATATTTCATATTTAACCATGGTTATTGGCGTTGATAATATAAGTGCCGGCATTGCGGGTGTGGCCTTTGTTGGCTATTTAACCAGCCTGACAAATAAATCATATAGTGCCAGTCAATATGCAATTTTAAGCTCGCTAATGACATTATTGCCGAAACTTATCGCGGGATATTCGGGTATATGGGTGGAAAATTTTGGCTGGGAAATATTTTTTATAATCACCACATTAATCGGCATCCCCGTGATTATTCTGATATTATTAGTGGCAAAATTCGTTACCCCAAAAATGATGGGATTGCGTGATCAGCAATAATATCCAAAAATTTGTTGTTGCGATGCAGTAAAAAGATTATATATGCAAATATATATTTTAATTATCTTAAGGAATTGATCATGGATATTAGTAAAATTGACATCGGCGTTAACCCACCAAATGACGTTAATGTAATTATCGAAGTTCCATTGGGTGGCGACCCAGTTAAATATGAACTTGATAAAGATTCTGGTGCGATATTTGTTGATAGATTCTTGCATACATCGATGTTTTATCCGGGCAATTATGGCTTTATTCCACATACATTATCCGAAGATGGCGACCCAACCGATGTCTTGGTTGTTGGTCGCACACCGGTTATGCCGGGTGCAGTTATGCGGGTGAGAGCAGTTGGCGTGATGATGATGGAAGATGAGGCGGGATTGGATGAGAAAATAATTGCCGTACCACATTGTGCATTACATTCATATTATGCCAATGTTAAAACATATAAAGATTTACCTGAAATTTCATATCGTACTATCGAACATTTTTTCACTCATTATAAAGATTTAGAAGCCGATAAATGGGTAAAAATTATTGGCTGGGGCGATGCTACTAAGGCCGAAGAATTGATAGTTGAAGCAATCAAACGCAATAAAGATAGCAAATAATCAATATATTAGAATCAAGGCTATTTTATGAGTAACAGCCTAATGGTCATGGCCATAATATGACTTTGAAAATTGATATTATTACCGCAGATATTTGCAAGCTTGCTGTTGATGCCGTGGTTAGCATTGAAAATGAAGCATCTATTCAGGCTAGTGATTTTACCGCAGGCATTAACCAGTCTGCGGGTGCGGGCTTGCGGTTGGAACTTGTGTTTCTTAGTAAATTCAATCGGGGCGATGTTAAAATCACCAAAGCCCATGATTTAAAGGCATCGCATATAATCCATGTTAATTTACCATGCTTGAATGATGATGGCTTGAATGATGATGGCTTGATAGATCAACAAGGCCTTGCCAGCTGTTATCGCAATATATTGGAAATCGCCATTGACTATGATATTAAAACTATTGCTATCCCCGCTATTTCTTATGATATTGACGGCGCGGCAGTGGGAATTAGTGAAAAATCGGCAGAAATTGCCATTAATAGCGTTAAATCATTCTTGCGCCATTTCCCGCTAATTAACCATGTGATATATTGTTGTTTCGATAATAAAACTAAATCTATTTTTGATGCTGCATTGGCAAAATAAGATATTAGCACACAAACTTTACAAGCCGTCATATTTAATAAACAATTTAACTCATTTATATTAAACAGTAAGTTTATTTTTAGGATAAGTTATATGAAACATAACATTGTTATTAAAAATGATAATTTAAAAGCAATGGAATATCTTTGCAATAATGGTTATAGAGAAACGATTGATTTAATATATATAGACCCACCTTTTGCAACGAACAGAACCTTTTTAATTACTGATACTAGAGCATCAACTATATCAACATCTAAAAAAGGAAATATTGCTTATAAAGATGAGTTTACATTAGAAGAATACCTTAGTTTTTTAAAGCCTAGGATTAAGCTAATGCATTCTTTGCTCTCCGTAAAAGGGTCTTTGTATTTGCATATTGATTATAAAATAGGGCATTATGTTAAGGTTTTATTGGATGATATTTTTGGAATTTCTAATTTTAGAGCTGATATTACGAGGATAAAATGTAATCCTAAGAATTTTTCACGTAAAAATTACGGTAATATTAAAGATATGATTTTGTTTTACACGAAAACAGATGGCTATATCTGGAATGATATTGGTGTTTCTGTTTCTGATTGTGATATAAAAAAAAGATTTTCAAAAGAAGATGCAAAGGGAAAATATACGACCGTTCCTTTGCATGCCCCTGGAGAGACAATAAACGGTCATACATCTAAAGAGTTTATGGGTAGACCTCCCCCTGTAGGTCGACATTGGCGATATGTTCCTAAAAAGTTAGAGGAATTATTTAAGATAGGAATGATTGAAACATCAAAAACAGGCAATATGCGTTTAAAAGTTTATTCAAAAGAATATATGGATAAAAAACTTCAAGATATATGGGAGTTTAAAGATCCTCAATATCCTATTTATCCTACTCAAAAAAATCAAGATATGCTCGATTATATAGTTTCTAATTCATCAAATATTGATAGCATCGTTTTGGATTGTTTCTGTGGTAGTGGAACTACTTTAATATCAGCATGGAAGTTTGGTAGGAAATTTATAGGTATTGATAATTCTATTGAAGCAATAAAAAAAATTGAAAATAATAAAGAAATTGCAAACACTATAAAAATATTAGGAGTAAATAATGAGATTTAAGTATTTACATGAAAGTATAAAATTAGCAAATAATTATGATTATTTGGATAGGCTATATAATGTTTACCCCATATCTAATAATATTAGGAGAAATATTAATAAAGAAATTATAGAAAAATTAAACAGTTCATATATTAATCAAGATAATCTAGAGCTTATAAAGCAAGCTCTAAAATTAGATCTATTTCCAATAAAAGATAGTTATGTTGCATTTTTAAAACGGTTTCCTTTTTCATTGGAGAAAAACCCTCAAACAGTTAATAGATTAGCAGGTATTATGTATGAATTGGGTTGGGACAAATTTATGCATAATATTACAGAACCAAAAGAATCTAATCGACAAATGGGAAATAAGTTTTTTGAATGGCTAGATAAAAAACCCCTTGGACTAAAACCAGTGTCTATAGATATATTCACAATGAATGATAATAATGCTATTTTAAAAGCAAGCGATGCCGCCTCCATGAAATTTGCAAAAGAAAATTTTGGATATTCTAGAAATAAAGGCTTAGATTTTGTTGCGAGATTTAATAAGAAATATATAATTGGCGAGGCTAAATTTTTAACAGATTTTGGGGGACACCAAAATGCACAATTTGAGGATGCTTTATCTACATTAAATACAAAAGTTGAAAATGCTACAGTAGTTGCTATTTTAGACGGCGTATTATTTGCACAAAGTAAAAATAAAATACACGAATCATTAATTAATGACTATAAAGATAAGAAAATTTTATCTGCTCTAATGTTAAGAGAGTTTTGTTATTCGATTTAAGTTAATGAATTTATAAATAGAAGAATAACCTAGTGGTTTTTGAATTTTGTAATTTGCTTACGCTGCAAGAGACTGTTCATAATTTTATATCCTTTGTCCAATTTAAAAATGCGGTTATTTGTTGTTCTGATTAGCCTAATAATCGACCCGTATCAATATCATCTTGGTCGGTTGGTTTTCTTCTTAATGATATGATTTCATTATTTATTTTATCAAGTTTTTCAATTCGCCAAATTTCAGATTGAAGCGCATAATATACAATTTTTGTGGGAAATTGGCTCGTTTCGTGATTATAAATTTTGACAGTTTTTACTAATTTGCCATTTTTTACATATTGATCGAATTTATCTTCTTGCCAATCAAAGCTTGCAGGAATTATATCGCTAAACATTGCTAGCGGCTTTTCCCCTGTAAGCAATAACTTAAGTTCTTTACCTTCATGTGGGCCGATAGGTTTTGGTATATTTGGTTTTGTTATCATTAAATTAATATATCCTGAGCCTAGAGTTCTTCAGCCAATTTTTTTATTTTTACTGCTTTTTCAAAATGATCGAATTTATTAGTCATTATCCACCATTTTGCAGCTTCCATCAGTAATTCATGGTTATCGTTTTTATTAGCAAAAAAGGCATATAATGATAATCCAACATTATCGCCTTTCTTCGCTATTTTTGCCTCACAAATTGAAATTATTTTTTTCTTTAAACTTTCTCGCATATTCGCCCCAAATATTTAACAAAAATAATGCGAGCCATAGTTATATAGCCCGCATTATTATCATATATGTTTATATATAGATTCTAACCAAAGCTTTTTGCCATGATATTTGATAATCTGGCGGCAAAGGCGGTTGGGTCAGGCAATTGCTCGCCCTCAAGAATACGCGCTTGATCCATCAATAAATGCGCCGCATCATTCATATCGGCATCTTTTTTCTTTGCTTGTTTCGCCAATGATTTTATCAGGCTATGATCTGGGTTTATTTCCAAAATACGCGGGCTAGATTGTTGTAATTGCTTATGTTGTTGTAACATCCGTTCTAAATGCATATCCATTGCGCCGTCTTTGGCAACAAGGCAAACCGCACTGTTAGTCAAACGATCAGATATTTTAACATCGGCCACATCTTCGCCCAATGATAATTTAATCGCGGCAATAAGCTGATCTAAATCGCCTTGCTTGGCTTTATCCTTGCCATCATCTTTATCTTTTTTATCATCAGATTTTTCATCATCAGATTTTATTTCACTTAAATCTGCGCCGCCTCTAGTAACGGATTTAAATGATTTACCTTCAAATTCATGCACCATCGGTAACCAAAATTCATCGACAGGGTCGGTCATATATAAAACTTCGACACCCTTGGCGGCAAAACCCTCTAATTGTGGGCTTTTTGCCAGTGTTTTACGTTCTTCACCTGAAATATAATAGATGGTTTTTTGACCATCTCTCATGCGTGAAATATATGCTTCAAGCGAGACTAATTCTTCGCCATTGGTAGAATTAAATCTGGCTAATTTTAATAATTGATCGCGCTCGTTACTTTGTTCATAGATGCCTTCTTTTAACACCATGCCAAAATTTTCCCAAAAAGCGTTATATTCACTAGGGTTATCTTTGGCTTTTTTGGCGAGTTCAGTTAAAATTCTTTTGGTTAACCCGTTACGAATTTTTGTTAATACGGGGTTATTTTGCAACATTTCCCTTGATATATTCAGTGGTAAATCTTGTGAATCGATGATGCCACGTAGGAAACGCAAATATTTTGGTAATAAGCCTTCGCAATCATCGGTGATGAATACCCGTTTGACATAAAGTTTTAATTTGCTGACCCGTTCAGGGTTAAATAAATCCATCGGTCGCATGGTGGGAATATAAATCAAGCCTGAATATTCGATTACTCCCTCAACCCGAAAATGCAATGTTGCCCAAGGGTCATCAAAGGCATGGGCAACATGATGGTAAAATTCTTTATATTGTTTTTCGTCAATTTCAGATTTATTGCGAACCCAAAGGGCCGAACCCTCGTTAAGCTTGCTATCTTCGATAATGGTTTTATCGCCTTCGCCTTTGGTTTCAATCTGCATAGTGATGGGGAATGGAATATGGTCGGAATATGTTTTGACTATATGTTGAATTCTTGCATCTTCAAGAAACTCAACCGCATCATCTTTTATATGCATGGTGATGGTCGTGCCGCGTGTTTTTCTTGCGCCTTGTTCGATGCTAAATTCACCACGACCGTCGCTTACCCATGTCCACGGCGTATCTTGACCTGCGGCCTGGCTATCAACTTCGACTAAAGTTGCGACCATATAGTCCGAATAAATTCCAACACCAAATTGAACAATTAAATTGGTGTCTTGCTTATCATCGCCCGATAGATTTTCCATGAAAGCTGATGTGCCAGAACGGGCAATAGTGCCAAGGTTACTTATCATTTCTTCGCGGCTCATGCCTGAGCCATTATCAGATAAAGTTAATATTTTGCCGCCTTTATCGGTTGATATTTGAATGGAAAAATCACCATCGCCATCGATTAATTTAGGATTATCAATGGCATTATAACGTAACCGATCACAGGCATCGGCGGCGTTAGAGATTAATTCACGTAAAAATATTTCCCGCTCGGAATATAATGAATGGGCGACGATATCCAACAGACGACCAACTTCGGCCTGAAAATTCATAGTTTCTTTTTTTACTGATGTTTTATTTGTCATTTAACTATCCTTGAAATCTTAAAATATTGCTTGATGAAAAATATGTTCAATGGGGATATAATCACTCTATAGGTATAACTCAAGCATACAGCTAATAATATTTTATATTTTATATTTTTTGTGATAGGTCTGGACCCTAGTTAAATATCTTTATCATTCAATAAAATAGCCGTAGATATTTCATGAATATATTCTAAGATATCATCATCTTTAGCAAAGCTGAAAATGCCTTGGCACATAACATATGAATAAATAATGAAAGCTCGCGCCTTGGCTTCTTGGTTATTAAATCCCATTTCAAGCAATAGTAGCCGAACATAGTCAACTCGCAATGTATCAACTTCGGCAACGGTTTTGGCGGCATGATCGTCATATCTTGCCCATGAACGCATGGCAAGCTCCATCGACCCGCCAATATGCTTTGAACCACGAGATCTTGGCACAATATTTAAAAGGTTAATTAATCTTTTTTTGGCATCGCCGCCTAAATCTTCACCTTTGGCAATAACATATTGAGCGCGCCTTTTTTCTAACACTGCATTAAGCAATTCGGTTCTATCTTTGAAATGCCAATAAAAGCTACCTTTGGTAACGCCAAGTCTTTTGGCAAGCGATTCCACATGAATGGAGCTAACCCCCGTTTCGGTTAAGGTTTTAAATGCGCTGTCTATCCATTCTTTACGTCCAAGCCTTTGAGATTTTTTAGTATTTTTAGTTTTTTCCAATATTTTTATCTTCCATACGTAACCGTATTGACGTAACATATTAAATTGTATATATACCATACGGATAAGTATGGATAGTTATTTTTAAATAATAATAATAAATAATTATAATCTCCTAATATATAGAAAAATATAGAAAAATATAAAATAAGGTAATATAGTATAAAACAGCTTTTGGGGAGCTATATCATGGTGATAAAAATTAATATGATGCGAGAAATCCGCATGGTTGCATATGTTATTAGCATATATAATATATATTTAAATATGGTGTCGCTATGAATATAAATCTAGATACATTTCCAAAATTATTATTAGATAATGCTAGTAAATTTAAACATCACCCTGCAATGCGTGAAAAATATTTAGGCATATGGCAAAGCTGGACATGGGGTGAAGTTTGCCTTGAAGTAAAAGATTATAGCGCAGGGTTGATCGAGCTAGGGGCAAAAAAAGGTGAAAAAATTGCAATAATTGGCGATAATTGCCCTAGACTTTATTGGAGCATAATCTCAGCCCAAGTGATTGGCCTTGTACCCGTTCCTGTTTATTCGGATGCTATTGCCGAAGAAATGCTTTTTATCCTTGAAAATGCCGATATAACTATTGCTGTTGCTCAAGATCAAGAACAAGTTGATAAATTATTATTAATCAAAGATCGATTACCTAAATTACATACTATTATTTATGATGATCCGCGTGGCTTGCGTGATTATAATTTTACATATTTGCATGGTTATGAAGATATCATAAAAACAGGCGCAAAATGTAATCTTTCCAATCCAGAATTATTTGAAGATAACATTAATGCAACTATCAGCACTGATCCATCAATAATACTTTATACTTCAGGCACACCGGGCAAGCCAAAATGCGTGGTTTTAAGCCATGATAATATCTTAATAACTGCTAGAAACACGGTTGAGCTTGAAGGGCTAAATGAAAAAGATGAAATTTTAGCATATTTACCAATGGCATGGGTTGGCGATCATATTTTTTCTTTTGGGCAATCATATGTGGCGGGTTTTTGTGTTTCATGCCCAGAAAGCTCAGACACGGTTTTAAATGACTTATGGGAATTAGGCCCAACATATTATTTTGCCCCACCACGGGTTTTTGAAAATTTATTGACTACGGTTATGATCCGTATGGAAGATGCAAGTAAAATAAAACAACGCATGTTTCATTATTTTATGGCCCATGCCAAACGAGTTGGCGTTGATATATTAGATAAAAAACCAGTCGCTTTGATTGATCGGCTTAAATATGGGCTTGGTGAGTTATTAATTTATGGCCCATTGAAAAATGCGTTGGGTTTGGCGCGTGTTCGCCTTGGCTATACTGCGGGGGAGGCGATTGGCCCTGAAATTTTTGAATTTTATCGCTCCTTAGGGATAAATTTAAAACAATTATATGGCATGACGGAGGCAAGCGTTTTTGTCGCCATTCAACCAGATGGGCAAATAAAGGCTGATACAGTCGGTATTCCTGCGCCAGATGTAGAAATTAAAATAGCCGATAATGGGGAAATTTTATTCAAAGGACCAGGTAGCTTTATTGAATATTATAAAAATCCAAAGGCGACGATCGAGACCAAAACTGCCGAAGGTTGGGTTCATACGGGCGATGCGGGGTTTTTCGATGATGATGGTCATATAAAAATAATTGATCGTGCCAAAGACGTGGGCAAGCTTACCGATGGTAGCATGTTTGCGCCAAAATATATTGAAAATAAATTAAAATTTTTCCCTAACATTAAAGAAGTAGTATGTTTTGGTAATGGGCGTGATTATTGTGCCGCATTCATTAATATAGATTTAGAGGCGGTGGGTAGCTGGGCTGAACGCAATGGTGTTGCCTATGCTTCATATCAAGAATTATCCTCCCTTCCAGTTATATATGATATAATTAAGGGGCATATTGAACAGGTTAATCAAAGTCTTGCCAATGAAGAACGGGTTGCAGGATCACAAATAAAACGGTTCTTACTATTGCATAAAATACTAGATGCAGATGATGGTGAATTAACTAGAACCAGTAAGGTTAGGCGCAAATTTGTTGATGAAAAATATAAAATTTTTATTGATGCGCTTTATTCTGATGCGGTTGAAACATCAATTGAAACGGAAATCACCTTTGAAGATGGTCGCAAAGGCATGATGCAGGCGACTGTGGCAATTGCCGATGTTGAAAGCTTTCCCGCAATAATAAAATCACAGGCTGCGGAGTAGATATATGCAAAATACTGTAACAGAAAATCACACGGGTAAGAAAAATCGTATTGGTGCAGAGCTTCTTAATGTTAAAGATATTTCATTAAGCTTTGGCGGGGTTAAGGCCTTAAATAATATTAGCTTCAATGTTAAAAAAGGTGAAATCAGGGCGATAATCGGCCCTAATGGTGCCGGTAAATCATCAATGTTGAATGTTATCAATGGTTTTTATCAACCGCAAATTGGTGTAATAAATTTTAAGGGTAAAGAATATAAGCCGATGTTGCCGCATTTGGCAGCCAATAACGGCATTGCCCGTACCTTTCAAAATATTGCCTTGTTTAAGGGCATGTCCACATTGGATAATATAATGACGGGCCGCATGTTAAAGATGAAATCTAATTGGATGCAACAGGCATTATACATTGGTGCAGCAAAGCGTGAAGAATTAATTCACCGCGAAGCAGTCGAACATATCATTGATTTTTTAGAAATTCAGGCTATACGCAAAACTCCAGTAGGCAGGCTTCCATATGGCTTACAAAAACGTGTGGAATTAGCCCGCGCCTTGGCGATGGAACCAGAATTATTGTTGCTAGACGAACCAATGGCGGGCATGAATATGGAAGAAAAAGAAGATATGTCGCGTTTCATCATTGATGTTAACGAATATTTTGGCACAACAATCACATTGATTGAACATGATATGCGGGTAGTGATGGATTTATCAGATCGCATCGTGGTGTAGGATTATGGTCGTAAATTAGCCGATGGCACACCTGAGGAAATCAGTAATAATAACCAAGTGATGGATGCCTATTTGGGCGTTTCACATGATTAGGGGGGCAAAAATATAATGGAATTACTTCAATCTATATTCATTATGCCTTTTATAGAAATTTTTGAATCACCATATTTCTTTTTAGAAGTTTTAATCGGTGGCTTAATGTCGGGCGTGATGTATTCGCTGGTTGCATTGGGTTTTGTTCTTATATTCAAGGCATCGGGCGTATTTAATTTTTCCCAAGGGGTGATGGTTTTATTTGCCGCTCTTAATTTTGCTGGATTGATTGATTATGGCCTGCCCATATGGCTGGCGGGAATAATAACAATCATTATTATGATTGCCTTGGCCTTTGTGATTGAACGGGTGGTTTTGCGACCGTTGGTTAATCAGGAACATATTATTTTATTCATGGCAACCATTGGCATAGCCTATTTTCTTGAAGGTTTTGGTGAAATGATTTGGGGTGGGGGCATTCGCCCGCTTAATGTTGGAATTCCCGATGATGTTTGGTTTTTTGGTGATACGATGATACAGCAAAGCGAGGTTTTTGCTGCTGTTATTGCAGCTTTCCTTGTTATTGTTCTGGTATTATTTTTTCGTTATACAAGAACGGGTTTGGCGTTGCGCGCAGTCGCCGATGATCATCAGGCCGCATTATCAATTGGTGTGCCGCTTAATCATATTTGGATAGTTGTTTGGTCGGTTGCGGGTTTTGTTGCCCTTGTGGCTGGTATAATGTGGGGGTCAAAACTTGGGGTGCAATTCTCGCTTTCCATATTGGCATTAAAGGCATTGCCAGTGCTAATTCTGGGCGGCTTTACATCTATTCCCGGTGCGATAATTGGTGGATTAATAATTGGTGCAGGTGAAAAAATTGCCGAAGTTTATTGGGGCAGTGTATTTGGCGGTGCAATCGAAGAATGGTTCGCTTATATTTTGGCTTTAGCATTTCTGTTTTTCAGACCACAAGGTCTGTTTGGCGAAAAAATTATCGAGAGGGTTTAATTAATGATTTATCGTGAAGCGGGCCAATTTAAAACCAGCTATGCCAAGGATCAGGCATTATTTTCCATACCGATGGATAAAAATTTTGTTTTATCTATCATTGCATTGGCAATTTTTATTGTGCCATTATTGGCTAATGAATATTGGTTGGGTTCGATTTTAATTCCCGTATTAATTTTATCAATTGCCGCAATTGGCCTTAATATTTTGACTGGTTATGCGGGGCAACTAAGCCTTGGTTCGGGTGCATTTATGGCGGCTGGGGCTTATATGGCCTATAAGGTTGCTACGAATTTAACTTTTTTACCCGTACCAATTGCCATTTTGGCGGGCGGCTTATCGGCAGCATTTGCGGGCATTGTTTTTGGCATTCCAAGCTTGCGTATTAAAGGTTTTTATCTGGCGGTTGCCACGCTTGCCTCGCAATTTTTTCTAATTTGGTTATTCACCCATGTGGATTGGTTTGTTAATTATTCAATATCTGGCGTGCCATCGATTGCAGATTACAAGCTTTTTGTCGATTTTGGCCCACTGGTAACAGGGGCAAAAGCCAGTGTTGAGGCGAGATATTTATTTGTCTTAGGATTTGCAATATTATTAGCCTTAGCTGCAAGAAATATGGCGCGAGGTAATATTGGCAGGTCATGGATGGCGATCAGGGATATGGATATTGCCGCTGAAATAATGGGTATCAGGCCATTAAAAGCAAAATTAAGCGCATTTGCCATTAGCTCTTTTTACTGTGGTATCGCGGGTGCGTTATGGGCATTTTGTTATATTAATAATGTTGAACAGGGTGCATATGACATCAATCGGTCATTTCAAATTTTATTCATGGTGATAATTGGTGGTTTAGGCAGTATTCTTGGATCTTTTCTTGGCGCGGCCTTTATTTTCCTATTACCGCTTTTTCTAAGTAATTTTCTTCCAGTTATTTTTGATATAATCGGCGATATATTTGGCTATCGACCATCGATTGATATTATTTCGCATATCGAATTAATGATATTTGGCGGGTTGATTATTTTCTTTCTGATTGTAGAGCCGCATGGCCTTGCCAGATTATGGCAAATCGGTAAGGAAAAATTACGGCGTTGGCCATTTCCATATTAGATATATTGAATTATCTATATTTCAAATAATAGGACGCAATTTTAATAGAAGCCTAGTTTGAGTTTTAAACTATTATTAACATAGGAGATTAAAATGAATTTAAAAAAAATAATATTGTCATTAGCTACTGTTGCGGTTGCTGCGACTACTGTTAGTGTAGGAATAAATGTTGCTATGGCGGGGGCGGCGGGGGAACAAAAAATTCCATCATTGGTTTATCGTACTGGTGCTTATGCCGCAGGCGGTGTGCCGCTTGCCGATGGTTATGCCGATTATTATAATATGATCAACGAGCGTGATGGCGGCGTTAATGGCGTGAAATTTGTGGTTACCGAATGCGAAACTGCCTATAAAACCGACCGTGGTGTTGAATGTTATGACCGCACCAAAGAAGGCGCAACCGTATATAGCCCATGGTCAACTGGCATTTCATATGCGTTGCAAGATAAATTGGCTGAAGATAAAATCCCATTATTATCAATGGGCTATGGCAGAACTGCCGCCGCCGATGGTAGCGTATTTAAATATGTTTTTGCATTGCCAGCAACATATTGGAATCAGGCAACATCGATCATTCAGGTTATCGCCAATGAAAATGGCGGGCTTGATAAATTAAAAGGCATGAATTTTGCCTATATTTATCTTGATCATCCATATGGTAAAGAACCAATTCCAACATTGGATATTTTAGCGAGAAAATTTGGCTTTACCTATGATAAATATCCAGTAGCACCAGCATCAATGACCGATCAAAAATCAACATGGTTACAAATTCGTAAATCAAAGCCAGATTATGCCATTATGTGGGGTTGGGGTGCAATGACGCCAACCGCGATTAAAGAAGCAGTCAATATAAGATTTGATATGACCAAATTTATCGGTAACTGGTGGGCTGCTAATGAAAGTGATCTTGCCCCATCTGGTGTTAAGGCCAAAGGCTATCGTGCCGCCGCATTCCACGGTGTTGGTGATGGTTATGGTATTTATGCTGATATGAAAAAATATCTTTATGATGCGGGCAAAGCCGCCGGTGATGGATCAAAAGCGGGTACAACTTTTTATAACCGTGGCTTGGTCAATTCGGCCTATGTGGTCGAGGCAATTAAGCTTGCCCATAAGGAATTTGGCATTGGTGTCATGACTGGTGATCAAGTTGCATGGGGTTTAGAACATCTTGACTTAAAAAATGATTATATTAAAAGCCTTGGCCTTAATGGTTTAATGCCAGAGACAAAAATTACTTGTGCTAATCACGAAGGTCAAAATCCTGCAATTTTAATTCAAGAATGGACTGGCGATCATTATGCAATAACCGATGAATGGATTCCTGCCATGACGGATATTACAAGGCCATTAATCGAAGCAGAAGCCGCAGCTTTTGCCGCTGAAAAAGGCATAACACCGCGTGAATGCAATTAAGTTAATTGTTAATTAATAGCGATTTTAAGGGAGGCGCAAAATGACAACCGAAACAACAGATAAGCCATTGCTTCAGGTTAATAATATCGAAGTGATTTATGATCATGTTATTTTAGTGTTAAAAGGCGTTTCCCTTGATGTGCCAAAGGGCGGGATTGTCGCCCTGCTTGGCGGTAATGGTGCGGGTAAAACCACAACATTAAAGGCAATTTCCAATCTTTTACGCGCTGAACGGGGCGATGTTACCAAAGGTTCGATAGAACTTAACGGCGAAGATGTCCATAAAATGACCACCAATGATTTGGTAAAACGCGGTTGCGTTCAGGTTATGGAAGGAAGGCATTGTTTTGAACATTTGACTGTTGAAGAAAATTTAATGTCTGGTGCTTATACAAGGGGCTGGGTCGGGGCGGAAATAAAACGCGATCTGCAAATGGTTTATGAATATTTTCCACGGCTGTATGAACGCCGTAATAGCCAAGCTGGCTATACATCGGGCGGCGAACAACAAATGTGTGCCGTTGGTCGAGCCTTGATGGCAAAACCAAAAATTATATTATTGGATGAACCATCCATGGGGCTTGCGCCGCAATTGGTCGAACAAATATTTGAAATTGTAAAAAAATTAAATAAACAAGAAGGCGTTACATTCTTATTGGCAGAACAAAATACCACGGTTGCACTTCGTTATGCCGATTATGGTTATATTTTGGAATCTGGTCGCGTTGTGATGGATGGTGATGCCGCATCTTTATTATCTAATGAAGATGTTAAGGAATTTTATTTAGGCCTAGCGCAGGCGGGGCGTAAAAGCGTTCGCGAGGTCAAACATTATAAACGCCGCAAACGTTGGCTGTAATTAAAATGTATATTTTGCTGTTATGGGAGTTAGATTACTAGATGAATTTATTTTATGATGGGCTTGAAACTAGAAGCAATACCGAGCGCAATAACGATCAATTGCGCCGTTTAAAATCACAATTTAAACATGCCAAGGATAATTCAGTATATTATCGCCAGTTATTCGACGGTGATATGGAAATTAATGATATATCCGATTTGGCAAAATTACCCATAACCCGAAAATCAGATTTATTAGCGCAACAAAAAGATAATCCGCCCTTTGGTGGCTTAAATGCAATGATGCCAAAACAATTATTGCGGGTTTTTGCCTCTCCGGGGCCAATTTATGATCCAGAAGGCCATGGTCGCGATTGGTGGCGCATGGGACGCGCCATATATGCGGCAGGATTTAATAATAACGATATCGCAATAAACTGTTTTTCCTATCATCACACCCCTGCGGGTCATATGATGGAAACGGGCGCACATGCGGTTGGTTGCGTGGTTTATCCGGGTGGTGTTGGTCAAACTGATGCCCAAGTAGAGGCAATATGCCATTATAAGATTACGGGATATATGGGTACGCCAGATTTTTTAAAAAATATCCTCGATAAAGCCGCAGATATGGGGCGCGATATATCTTGTTTAAACAAAGCATTTGTTTCTGGTGGCGCGTTATTTCCATCGATGCGCGATGAATATAATAATCGTGGTATTAGTGTTCTTCAGGCCTATGGCACGGCTGATCTAGGGCTTATTGCCTATGAAACGCCTGCCCAAGACGGTATGGTGATTGACGAAGGCGTGATAGTCGAAATTATTCGTGCAGGCACAAATGACCAATTGCCTGATGGTGAAGTGGGCGAAGTTGTGGTAACTTTATTAGACAATCGCGATTATCCATTGATACGATTCGCAACCGGCGATTTATCGGCGATTATGGAGGGTGTAAGCCCTTGTGGGCGTAGCAATAAACGCCTTAAAGGATGGATGGGTCGTGCCGATCAACGCACCAAGGTTAAGGGCATGTTCATTGACCCAATACAAATTGACCGCATTGTTAAAAGCTTTGATGTAATAATCAAGGCCAGATTAGATGTGGAATTGGACGATAATGCAGATAAAATGACGATAAAGGTCGAAATTGATATGGCTAAATATGGCGATGATCAGCAAATATTAGCAAATATCACCGAAAGCCTGCAAAAACAATGCAAGATAAAAGGCAAGGTTGAGCTGGTTAATATAGGTGAATTAGCCAATGATGGCTTGGTCATTAATGACCTGCGGAAATATGATTAAGCCATAATAGATTGAAAGATTTTTTAGGGAAGTGAAACGTGCATTTTTTTAAGCAATGCTTTCACTATAATGCCATGAACTAATCCAACAGGAAGCATATAAGCTTTTCCAAAACCATTATGTATTTTGACTGATGTTGTAATTGATAATAAATTTAATCTGCTCGATATCTCACTGATTTTAATAAAGACCATTACTGAAAGATGCACATCTCTTGATGTTAGGGCTAATTCACTATCAGTTATATGTTCAACTAGAAAAAAATCTAGATGATCATTAACTTGCACCTGCGATTCAGTCTTATTTTTAAATCCATCTATTTGTTTTACACCAAATATAGTTGAGATTTTATCACGGATTTTAAAAGCTAGGCTCAGTCCCCATGGGGGGTTGCTCGTCATATGGCAATAAACTTGATAGGCTGAGAGTTTAGCATTAATTTTAATTTGGTAATTATGATAATAATAGATATCTTCTTCTGAACATATGATTAGTTGCTCGTCTTTTTTGAATTTTATGGTCATTTAATATTATCCATATTAAATTTATCCAAAAGCATAGATTCAAGCTGCAATTTTTCAGCTAAAAATTTCTCCATGCCTTTGGTAAAATCCATAAAGTATATTATCTTTAGATTAACCGCGTTTTTCCTTACCACGGCTAATGCGTTTACGGTCGTTCGGGTCAAGATGGGCTTTTCTCAACCTTATGAAATTTGGCGTTACTTCAACCCGTTCATCATCATTGATATAGGCGATAGCCTCCTCCAATGATCGTTTGATCGGCGTGGTTAATTTAACCGCATCATCTTTACCACTGGCGCGCACATTGGTTAATTGCTTGCCCTTGACAACATTGACTTCTAAATCATTACTTTTATTATGTTCGCCAATTATCATGCCTTCATAAACATCAATTGCTGCATCAATAAACATTGGTCCACGGCTTTCAAGATTAAATAATGCATAGGCAGCGGCGCGTCCCTTGGCATTTGATATTAAAACGCCAACCCTGCGACCAGGAATATCGCCTTTATATGGGGCAAAGCCATGGAACATGCGCGCCAATATGCCTGTGCCACGGGTATCAGCCAAAAATTCGCCTTGATAACCAATAAGCCCACGCGATGGAATTAAAAATGTGATGCGGGTTTTACCGCCGCCAGATGGCTTCATACCAATCATTTCACCCTTACGTAGTCCCATTTTTTCAACAACAACGCCCGTATATGCATCATCAACGTCAATTTGTGCTTCTTCCATTGGTTCGATTAACTTGCCATTTTCATCTTTTTGCAAGATAACTTTTGGTGGTCCAACGGTTAGCTCGAACCCTTCACGGCGCATGGTTTCAACCAAGACACCTAATTGTAATTCACCACGCCCTGCCACTTCATAGCTATCACGATCATCGCTTTCAGATATTTTAATGGCGATATTAACTTCGGCTTCTTTTTCTAATCGATCAGCGATCATGCGGCTGGTTAATTTATCACCGTCAAGCCCCGCAAATGGACTATCATTGACCGATATATTCATCGACATAGTTGGCGGGCTTATGGCGCGTCCCGGTAATGGTTCATCCACATCAAGGGCGCAAACCGTATCGGCAACAGTGGTTTTTGGTAATCCTGCAAGGGCGATTATATCGCCTGCTTCGGCAAAATCAGCCGCCACGCGCTCAAGTCCACGAAAGGCCAAAATTTTGGTCAAACGTGATTGTTCAATACGACCGCCATCATGGAATAGACCCTTGACTGTTTCGCCCATTTTAACTCGTCCAGAATGAATACGACCAGTCAGTATACGCCCTAAATACGGGTCAGACTCCAATGTTGTTACCAACATTATAAATGGTGCGTCTTTATCGGCGACTGGTGGTTCAATATGCGATATCATTAAATCAAACAGATCATCCATATTTTCACGCGGGTCTTCTAATTCATTATTTGCCCAACCTTCTTTGGCTGATGCATAAATAACGGGAAAATCCATTTGTTCGTCACTGGCTTCCAATGCGATGAATAGATCAAACACCTGATCAACAACCCAATCTGGTCTTGCGTCTGGTTTATCGACTTTATTAATGCAAACGATAGGCTTTAGGCCAAGTTCCAATGCTTTCATAGTAACAAATTTTGTTTGTGGCATTGGCCCTTCGGCAGCATCAACCAGTAATACAACCCCATCGACCATGGATAAAATACGTTCAACTTCGCCACCAAAATCGGCATGACCAGGGGTATCAACGATATTTAATCTGGTATCTTTCCATGCAACAGATGTACATTTTGCCAAGATGGTAATTCCACGTTCGCGTTCAATATCACCAGAATCCATGGCGCGTTCAGAAACATTGGCGTTACTGCGAATTGAACCAGATTGCTTTAATAATTCGTCGACCAATGTTGTTTTACCGTGATCCACATGGGCGATAATCGCCATATTTCTTAAATCCATTTGGATTTCCTGTCTGTTATGTTGGGTCGATAATTAATTCTAACTATCAAAACCTAATCTTTGTTTAACTAATGCTTTTACGTCAATTTCTGGCCTTGCGCCATAATGTGAAATAACCTCTGTTGCCATTATAGAGCCAATATCGCCCGATGTTTTTAGATCAAATCCATTGGTATATCCATAAAGAAAACCCGCCGCATATTGATCGCCAGCACCAGTTGTATCAATGACTTTTTTATCATTAATGGCGGCGATATTAATGATTTCATCAGCAGTTATAATCAGGCTTCCTGCTGCACCACGGGTAAGACAGGCAATTTGACAATGACCACGCACGCAATTTAGCGCATCATCAAAATTATCAAGCTGATAAAGCGATAATATTTCTTCTTCATTGGCAAATAAAATATCGATATGATGTTCGACCAAATGCAAAAAAGACTGTCGATGGCGATTAACACAAAATGGGTCGGATAGGCTTAATGATACTTTGGTTTTATTATTACTGGCATGGGCTGCTTCGGCGGCTTTAATGAATGCGGCCTTGGCATCTTCGCGGTCGAATAAATAACCCTCCATATAGACGATTTTTGCCGCCTGAATGATTTTAGGGTCAATATCATCGGGGGTTAGTGAATTGGCTGCACCCAAAAATGTTGCCATTGTGCGTTGTGTATCGGGATGGACCATGACGATACATTTACCCGTATCCATCGAATTAACCGCATATGGGGTGTCAAAATCCACATTGATGGAGCGAATATCATGGCGAAAAACCTTGCCAAACTTATCCTCCTTGACCTTGCCAACATATGCACTATTGCCACCAAGCGCGGCAATGCCCACCATTGTATTACCTGCAGATCCACCAGAAGCTTCCCGCCCTGTTGGCAACTTTTCATAAAGCGCGTTCGATTGTTCAATATCGACCAAATTCATGCTGCCTTTTGGCATGTCGGTATTTTCAAGGAAGCTATCATCAATATCAACAATCACATCAACCAATGCATTACCAATACCGACCACATCGTAATTTTTCATAGATAAACCTTAATATATAAGATTATTAATCGCCAAATATATATAATTAAATATGCGGATCAAACATATAGCGCATATTATAGCAGGGTATATAATCTATTGCCCTTACCTGCAACTATTGATCACGAATAATTTATTTATCTGAAATTTATTTGCTAATTAATCATTTAAACCCAAAACATCAGCCATATTATAAATGCCATGTGATTGGGTTTTTGCCCAAATGGCGGCGCGAACCGCACCACGCGAGAATATTTGCCGTCCCGTTGCCTTATGGGATAATTCAATGCGTTCGGCATCGCTGGCAAATATTACCGAATGTTCACCGACGACATCGCCACCGCGCAGGGTGGCATAACCAATATCACCTGCTTTACGTGCGCCTGTATTACCGTCTCTGGTCGATTGTCTTTTGCTATCATGGTCAGTTTTTCGACCTGTGGCAGCAGCTTTACCTAAAGCTAATGCCGTTCCTGATGGTGCATCGACTTTATTACGATGATGCATTTCTAAAATCTCTATATCCCAATCTTCGTCCAATGTGGCGGCAAGCCTTTTGGTTAATTCCATTAAAACCGTTACGCCAATGGAAAAATTAGGGGCATAAACAATGGTTATATGACGGGCGGCAATATTTAACATTTCCTCGTCATCGTTGTTTAACCCTGTTGTGCCAATTATATGGGCGGCGCCCGCTTGGGCGGCAAGCTTGGCATGGGCGATGGTTGATTTGGGCGTGGTGAAATCAATTATCACATCGCTTTTGGCAATTATATGGGCAGAGTCGGCAGTTAATTTTATATCGATATTGCAACAACCAGCTAATATACCAGCATCTTCGCCTAAATATGGCGAATTTTCCACATCGCTTGCACCCGATAAAATACATTCATCGCGGGCAATTATTTCTGCAACTAACATGCGTCCCATGCGCCCTGCTGCACCCATAACGGCGATTTTGATTATGTCAGTCATATTTTGCCTCATATTAACTATTAACTATAAAGTTAATAGTTAATATGATTTAGCAAAAAAATAAAGTAAAACCGCTAGTTTAATTATATATTTTAACTATATGTTGGATTTTTATCTAATTTATAAAAGTAATACCCAGCAATCGCCCCTAATATTATCCAAAAACAAAGGCTGGCAAATAATGAATGGATGGCAAATTCTGCTGCTAGTGGGGCTGGTGCGCTGCCTGCATATTCATCGGGATGTGGTGCGCCAATAATATGGGGCAGGGCGATTAATATTACGCCAACGGCTTTTATCATATATTGTTTTTTAAATATGATTAATCCAAGCCCAATGGCAGTTGCGACGGCAGTTAAGTAAAACCAATTTTGTCGCTCGTCGAGCCATGCGGCCTCTGTTCCGGGGACTTCGGGAGCAAGGCCAATTGCGGGTGCAAATGCAAATGTTATAAAGCCCGCCAAGCCCCATAATACCCCTGATTTAACATCAATTTTCTTGCCGCGCATGGTTATTGCCGCACAAAGCAATAAGGCAAATCCAACGCCAGTTACTATATTCGCGCCAAGGGTATATAATGTCCGCTCTATACCATCTTGCGGCCATGATTCCTGATCATTTTCTGTTGTTTCTGTATTGGCTTGTGTTGTTTCTGTATTGGCTTGTGTGGTATTTTTATTTTCTTCGGCTAAAATTGCTTGTTCAAGGTCGGATAATTTATGGCTATGAATTGTTATGCCATCGCTAAATTCATATAGCTCAGCTTGATTAATAAGTGGTATAACCTTCCATTGTTGCACTAATGTAACGAATATACCTGCGGCGATACCAGCGGCGATTGCCACTAGAAAAATACGTTGTATCATAATAATTCCCGTCAAAAGTCATTAGCTTTAACTATGCCAGTTAAAGCAGCATAGGCTTGTGATAAAAGCCTATAGTTATAATTAATTAATTGTTATTATTTAATTTTAAAATTTAATGACAGGGGAAAGTAAAAGAATGGCGACTGTCATGGGCGGCATCATGGATGGTTTGGGATTGGGCAAAACCCACAGCCCATATCATAAAGAAACCAAGCGATGCCGCAAGAAATACGGACAACATACGCTGTTGAGTTGAAATAGACAGATTTTGATTATCGGTTTTTTCATTAATTATAGAATGATTATTAAACATAGGAAAACACCCTCCGTGTTTGTTAAAATGAGTTAACATTGATCCAATCATTAATTTAATGGAATCAATATCAGCGCGAAACGGCAGGTTTCCTGACTCATGGGTTATTACCATCATCACACCTTCCCAGTTTTACCCAGTGGCATATTAGACAATGGTTATCCATTCACAGTTGCGGGGGCAGTTTGGGCTTAAAATTCCTTGATTAGGTAAATTTTTTCCCAATTCCCTTTAATCCCCAGACTCTACGTCTTAAGGGGAACCAAATCACATTTAATCTTATAATATTAGAGTAATTCTTGTCAATTTAGAAATTATTATTTTTTCTCACTATCGATAATTTCTTTGATAGTTTTTGCTATTTTTAAAGGATTTGCGCCATGCCTAAACATTGTACGATATATGCCGTCTGGCCCCATGAAATAAACAAAGCTTGAATGATCAACTGGGTAATCACCATCTTCATCAGGTTCGCCAAGGGCAAAAAATACTCTATATGCTTTGGCAGCAGCGGTTGTTTTTTGTAAACTTCCCGTTAAACCAACCATGCGCGGATGAAAATTATCCACATATTCATCCATTGTTGCCACATCATCGCGACCAGGGTCAATGGTGATAAATATAGGGGTGATTTTTGCTTCTAATTCTGGATCTTTATCGGCCAATTCGGCCATGGCCTCCGCTATGGCTGATAATGCGGTTGGGCATACATCGGGGCAGTATGTATAACCAAAATATACCAATTGATATTTACCATTAAAATCAAGATTTGTAACCTGTTTGCCATTATTATCTATCAGGCTATATGCGCCACCAATTTTAACTTTTGGTAAAACTATGGATATATCATCATGCGATTCGTCAATATTTTGCACCCATAAAGTTAATGCGGCAATGCCAATGGCGGCAATAAGGGCACATATGGTTACGATAATTATGGTTGATGGTTTGCGTTTCATTTTCAATCCGATATTAAAATATTGGTTAATATTTAGGTTTTTAGAATTATTTTTGTTAATAATTCAAGCATTAAATTATGTATAGTCATCTTTCAATTTGCCTTATTATTGCCATCAGATATATTAATTATATAATTAAGGCATAGTCTTAACATTAGCAAGTCTTAATATTAATAACTTTAGGTAGTTTAAAATGGCATATAAAATCGCACTTGTCGATGATGATCGCAATATATTAACATCGGTAACAATTGCCTTGGAAGCCGAGGGGTATAAAGTTAATAGCTATATTGACGGCGAAGCAGCATTGGTCGGCATATCGTCAAGCCCCGTTGACATGGCCGTTTTGGATATTAAAATGCCGCGTATGGATGGTATGGAGCTATTGCAAAAGCTGCGAAAAAAAAACCAAATGCCGATTATCTTTTTAACTTCAAAAGATGATGAAATAGATGAATTGCTTGGCCTTCGCATGGGTGCAGATGATTATATTAAAAAACCCTTTTCACAACGTTTATTAATAGAACGTATTCGCACGCTTTTACGCCGTCAAGAAGTGGAACAAAATGGTAGCCCTTTAAGTAATAATGCAAGCTTTACCCGTGGTAATTTAATAGTTGATAGCAGCCGCCATATTTGTTCATGGCATCAAAAACCGGTGCAATTAACAGTTACGGAATTTTTAATTTTAAAGGCTTTGGCGCAACGACCGGGGCATGTAAAAAGCCGTGATCAATTGATGGATGCGGCATATGGTGAGAATATTTATGTTGATGATCGCACCATTGATAGCCATATCAAACGGTTACGTAAAAAAATACGCGATGTGGATAGGGATTTTGACCATATAGAAACTTTATATGGTGTGGGCTATCGCTATCGCGAAGATTAAACCTATGAATAAAGCATCAAATAGATTGATCTCGCCATTAACATTGCGGATTTTATTAATCAATGTGATGGCGTTATTGATACCTGTTTTTGGTCTATTATATTTAGGTAGCTATAAGGAACATTTAATAAAACAGGAAATGGAGGCATTGAAAACCCATGGTGAAATTTTTTCAGGCGCATTGGGCGAAGGTGCGGTTTCAGTCTTAAATACAGGGCAGTATGTTTTAAATATAGTCCCTGCGCGGCATATTTTACGCCGTTTATCACAACCAACCAATGTACGGGCAAGATTATTTGCTCCCAATGGCAGATTAGTCGCCGATAGCAAGATTTTGAATGGTCAAGAAAATACGGTAATGGTTGAAGATTTATCAATGGATGATGATAATGACCAAGTAATATTAAACCTCATATTATCGATGATAGATTTAATCGAATCTATTTTCAACAAGCCGCATTATTCCCGTTATTTAGATGATAATAAAGTGACTATTTTAAATTATATCGAAGCAAAAGACGCATTAAATGGTAAGATTAGCGGTTATGTCCGTAAAGATAACCAAGGACGGTTAATTTTATCGGTGGCTTTGCCCGTGCAACGATATTATCGCATATTTGGCTCGCTGATGTTATCATCAAGCGGCGATAAAATAGAAATTGCCTTGCGCGAAATACGATCTAATATTTTATATATTTTTGCCATTGCTTTGATAATAACTATTCTTTTATCAATTTATTTGGCAAATGCAATTACCAGGCCCTTACTTAAATTAGCCAATGCCGCAGAAAAGGTGCAATATAGCATCGGTCGTGATGATGAAGAAATTCCAGATTTTAGTAATCGTGGCGATGAATTGGGCGAATTATCGGCAGCATTGCGAAACATGACAGCTGCGTTACGTAAAAAGCTTAGTGCAATTGAAAGATTTGCTGCTGATGTCAGTCATGAAATTAAAAACCCACTTACTAGTTTACGAAGCGCGGTTGAAACTATGCAGTTAGTTAAAGATGAATCACAACAACAAAAATTAATGCATATAATTTATGACGATGTGGAACGGCTAGATCGTTTGATTAGCGATATTTCCGATGCTTCTAGATTAGATGCGGAATTATCGCGGGTTAATAGCAATGGTATTGATTTAGGCGATTTATTAAAAACCATCGCCAATATTCATAACGCAACGGCAATAGAGCAGAAAAAATCAATGATTGAGCTAATAATATGCGGTAATACTGAAAATTATAATGCTATATATATGGTGTCTGGTAATGCAGATCGGTTAGTGCAAGTCTATCGCAATTTAATTTCAAATGCGGTTAGCTTCTCTCCAGTTGACCGCAATATTAAAATCACCATCGGCAAGTTAGATGATTTTATTGAAACGACCGTAGAAGATGAGGGTGTTGGCATACCAGATAATAAGCTTGATACAATTTTTGACCGTTTTTATACTGAACGTCCAACAGGGGAGGCATTTGGTCAGCATTCAGGGCTTGGTTTATCAATTTCAAAACAAATTATCGAAGCCCATAATGGCATAATCAAGGCAGAGAATCGCAAAAATAATGACGGCAAAATAATTGGTGCAAAATTTATTATAAAATTATCTGCTATATAAAGCTATTATAACAGCTTGGCGATGGGGGCAAAGCTTTTGCGGTGATGTGGGGTTATGCCAAATTTTGCCAATCCATCAATATGGGCTTTTGTACCGTAGCCAGCATTGCTTTGCCATCCGTAATGGGGAAAGTCTATCGCTAAATCCTGCATGATTTTATCACGGGTTACCTTGGCAATAACCGACGCGGCGGCAATGGAAAATGATTTACTATCGCCTTTTATGATGGTTTTTGTCATAATTCCAAGGCTGGGGTCTTTATTGCCATCGACTAATGCGCTATTGGCCATTTGCGGTAAATTGGCCAAGGCACGCCGCATTGCCATGAATGTTGCTTGTAAAATATTATATTTATCAATCTCTTTTACCGATGCTTGACCAATACCAACAATAGAAGATTGCAATAATGGTTGGTATAAATCTTGGCGGCGTTTGGCGGTAAGTTTTTTTGAATCATCTAATTTTGCTGCTAATTCATCTGAAAAATTAAGCGGGTTAATAATGCAGGCACAGGCTAAAACAGGCCCAGCCCAAGGACCACGCCCGACTTCATCTATTCCTGCAACCGGCAATGGCATTTCAATTTCCAGTGAAAAATCAGGCATTATTTATATATTTCTAATGTTAGTTAAAATTGAATATTATTATCATATAAATAAATTCATATTATCGTAATATTTATATTAAAAATATTTATTTTAGTATATATTTTAATATATCTATATAATTGCCATTATAATTAGGCAATAAAAATAGATATTATAAATAAATGCTCTTAAATTGGCATTATAAATAATCAAGGGATGTATAATGAGCAAGCTAGAACAAGCACAAAAGCAAGAAATATTAGATAAAATACATAAAATTATCAATAAGCGTATGTCGGATGCAAAATCTGACATGGCGGTTAACTTTGTTAATCATTATTTTCGTAACGTTTCCCTTGGCGATATGGCAAAACGCGATATTGAAGATTTATATGGCGAGGCAGTATCCATGTGGAACTGGGGCTTAGCAAGGGTTGCTGGCGAGCCTAAAATACGAGTTTATAACCCACGTTTTGATAAACACGGTTGGCATTCAACCCATACTGTCATCGAAATTGTCAATGATGATATGCCATTTTTAGTTGATTCCATTGGAATGGAGCTGAATAGGCAAAATTTATCGGTTCATTATACCGCCCACCCCGTATTTAGTGTATCGCGTGATGATAATGGCAAAGCAATAGATTTCCCCCTGCATAATAAAGCACCCAAAGATGGCATAGTCGAAAGTTTCATGCATGTTGAGGTTGATGAACAATCAGCATTAACAGTATTAAAAGCGATAAAAGATGGCTTGGAAAATATATTGCATGCGGTAAGATTAAGCGTCGAAGATTGGCAGGAAATGCGCGACACTGCCGAAGATTTAATTGTAAATTTAAAAAAACTACCGCCTAAAGGGGTTGCTAAAAAAGTAATTAATGAAACCAGCGAGTTTTTAAGCTGGCTACATGCAGATAGATTTACATTCCTAGGTTATCGTAAATGGAAATATAAAGGTGAGGGTAAAAAAGCCATTTTTGAGATTGATGTTAAATCAGGGCTTGGCATATTGCGTGACCCAGAAGAACAGGTATTTGAAGGCCTAAGAAACCTTGGTAATTTACCCGATGATATCAGGCAAACCGTTATGAAGCCAGATTTGGTACGTATTACAAAAGCCAATAAAAGATCAAAAATTCACCGTCCAGTGCATATGGATACTATTGCTATTAAAATATTTGATGATAAAGGTAAGGCAATCGGCGAACATTTATTCATTGGACTGTTAACATCGGTTGCATATAATCAAAGCCCAAGTGAAATTCCATTTTTGCGCTCTAAGGTAAAACAGGTGTTGGATGAAAGCGGTTTTGTTGCAGGCGGACATAATGCAAAATCATTAAGTCATGTGTTGGAATCATATCCACGCGATGAATTATTCCAAATAAGCGTACCGCAGTTAAAAAATATCGCCCTTGCTATTGTGCAATTACAAGAGCGCCAACGCATTTCTTTATTCTTGCGCCCTGATCCTTTTCAACGTTACATATCGGCAATTGTTTATGTGCCACGTGATAATTTTTCAACTACATTACGTCAATATATTGGGCGAGTTTTAGCTAATAGTTTTGATGGTTCGGTGGCAGCGCATTATACGCATATGTCCGAAGAACCATTAAGCCGCGTTCATTTTATTATTAAAACAACACCAGGGAAAGTTCCAAAATATAGCTTAAAAGAAGTCGAATCCCGCATAATCGAGGCAGGCCGCACATGGGAAGATAAATTACGCCAAGCCTTGATCGAAAATAAAGGTGAAGAGGCCGGCCTTTCTTTATTGCGGCGTTATGCGGAAGGTTTCTCAATTAATTACAAAGAAAGCTTTAGTGCGCAAACGGCAATTTTTGATATCGAACAAATTGAAAAAATAATTAATAGTAATGAATTAGGGGTAAATTTATATCATCCTATTGAGGCAGAAGCGCATCAATTACGCTTTAAGGTTTATAATAAAGGTGGTGCAGTTATTTTAAGTGATATTCTTCCAATGATAGAGAATATGGGGCTTAAGGTGATAGAAGAAAGCCCATTTAATGTTAAAATAATTGATGCAGATTATGATGTAACAATCCATGATTTTGCATTGGAAACCACCACAGGTAAAGATATTAATTTTAATGCGGTGCGTGATGTTTTTCATGAAAGTTTCAAACGCGTTTGGCGCGGTGAAATTGAAAATGATGGTTTTAACCGTTTGGTTCTTATGGCTGGCCTTGATTGGCGCGATGTGGTCGTATTACGCGCCTATTCAAAATATTTACTCCAGGCAAGTATTCCGTTTTCACAAAATTATATGGAAGAAACTCTTGCTAAAAATTCTGACTTAGCATCAATCATTGCTGAATTATTCAAGGTTCGTTTCGACCCTGATATTAATCTCGATAATGCGGCAAAACGTGAAAAAGGCTTAATCAATATTATTAGCATTAAGCTTGATATGGTTGAAAACCTTGATGAAGATAGAATATTACGCCGTTTCCTTAATATTATTCAAGCCACATTACGAACCAATTTTTATCAATTGGATAATGCGGGCAATAATAAAAATTACATATCGCTTAAATTTGCCAGCAGGGAAATTGATGAGATTCCACAACCAGCACCATTGCGAGAAATATTTGTATATTCACCGCGATTTGAAGCCATCCATCTGCGGTTTGGTTTGGTGGCGCGGGGTGGGCTACGCTGGTCTGATCGGCGCGAAGATTTCCGTACTGAAATATTGGGATTGGTCAAGGCACAACAAGTTAAAAATGCAGTTATAGTACCGGTTGGCTCAAAAGGGGGGTTTGTTTTGAAAAAGGCCCCTGCGTCTTCTGATCGCGCAGCATTCATGAAAGAAGGCATCGCATGTTATCGTCTTTTCATGCAGGGCATGTTGGATATAACCGATAATTTAATTGGCGATGATGTTATTCCGCCAAAACAGGTTATCCGCAAAGATGGGGATGACCCATATTTGGTGGTTGCCGCTGATAAAGGCACGGCAACATTTTCTGATTTTGCCAATGCAAAGGCTATTGAATATGGTTTTTGGTTAGGTGACGCCTTTGCCTCTGGTGGCTCGGTTGGTTATGATCATAAAATAATGGGTATAACTGCAAAGGGCGCATGGGAATCGGTCAAACGGCATTTTCGTGAAATGGATCATAATATCCAAAAGAAAGATTTTGATGTTATCGGTGTTGGCGATATGGGCGGTGATGTTTTTGGTAATGGTATGTTGTTATCAAAATATATATGCCTAAAGGCAGCATTTAACCATTTACATATTTTCATTGACCCAAGCCCCGATGCTGGCAAAACATTTGTTGAACGGCAACGTTTATTTGATGATGTTAAAGGCTGGGATAGCTATAATACCAAACTTATTTCAAAAGGCGGTGGGGTTTTTGATCGTTCGGCAAAATCAATAAAATTAACATCAGAAATTAAACAAGCCTTTGATATTGAAGAAAATAATCTTACACCAAATCAGCTAATTCAAAAATTATTACAGGCCAAAACCGATTTATTATGGTTTGGTGGCATTGGTACTTATTTAAAACATAGCAATGAAAGCCATGCTGAAGTTGGTGACAGAGCCAATGATTTATTAAGAATTGACGCTAGCCAACTTAATTGCAAGGTGATTGGCGAAGGGGCAAATCTTGGCATGACCCATCTGGCACGAATTGAATTTGCCCAAAATGGCGGGCGTTGCAATACGGATGCCATCGATAATTCGGCTGGTGTTGATTGTTCAGATCATGAGGTTAATATTAAAATATTATTGGGTGATGTGGTTGCTGCTGGTGATATGACAGAAAAACAACGCAATAAATTATTAGTTGAAATGACCGATGATGTTGGTAAGCATTGCCTGCGCGATAATTATCAACAAACCCAATCCATATCAATGATCGAGGCCAGAGCCGTAACCGATTTAGATCGCCATCAACGGGTTATAAGGGCGATGGAACGATCAGGTGATTTAAATAGAGCATTGGAATTTTTACCCGATGATGAGGAAATAGGCGAACGCTTGCAAGCTCAACAAGGGCTTTCACGTCCAGAGTTATCGGTGATTTTTGCCTATGCAAAAAACATTACTTATAAGGAATTATTGGAATCAGATTTACCTGATGATCCATTATTATCAGAAGATCTTATTCGCTATTTTCCACCCGCATTGCAGGAAAATTTTCTTGCTAATATTAAAAATCATAAATTACGCCGTGAAATTATTGCAACCGTTGTAACAAATTCAATGATTAACCGAACGGGGCCGGCATTTGTTAATGAAATGAAACAAAAAACTGGTATGGTATCGTCGGAAATTGCACGCGCTTATACAATAACCCGTGAAGTTTTCCAATTACGCCCCATATGGGTGCAGATAGAGGCATTGGATAATATTGCATCATCAGCATCACAAAATATAATGTTGCAAGAAACATGGCGAACAATTAATCGCATGACCGAATGGTTCTTGCGAAATGAAGCTCATCCACTTGATATTGCAAAAAATATTGAAACATATCAATCAGGTGTGGAAATATTAAAAGATAATCTTGGTGATGTTTTAGGTCATTTTACCTTGAGTAATTTGGAAAAGCGCACAAAACGCTTCATGAAAAAAGGTGTGCCACAGGATTTAGCCAATAGTGTCGGACAGTTAAAATTATTATCAAGTGCGGTCGATGTGGTGCGTTTGGCGCAAACAACTAATATGCCAGTGCTTGATGTGGGTGTTACCTATACATCGGTCGGCACAAGATTCGGTTTTGATTGGTTGCGTTCTGCAGCCAATAAAATAACAGCCGATAGTCAATGGAACAGGATGGCATTGGGGGCAATTATTGATGATTTATGGGGTTTACAAAGTGATCTTGTTGGTCGGGTTTTAGCAGATAAAAAATTTGGCGAAACGGCAATTAACTCATGGATCGAAGATCGGAATGATGCAGTTGAACGAATTGATCAATTATTAGGTGAATTGGGTGGTTTCGCCCAATTGGATTTAGCAATGTTGGCTGTTGTCAGCCGCGAATTACGAAGCCTGATAACGGGTTAATAAAGCATATTTATGATATCATCGGTTGGGGCTTATCGCTTAACCGATGGTTTGCGCCTGCTGATGGCAATGCCAGTTAAAATAAATATCAATGCAATCAGGCTTTCCGCTTTTGGCTGTTCCACCAAAAATACAACACCCCAAATAACACCAAAAATCGGTATAATATAGCTTACCATTGCCAGATTATTTGCCCCATGGCGGCGCAAAATTACCAATAATAATAACATCGCCAATGCGGTTGGAAAAATACCTAAAATAACAACCGCACCAATAGCAATTGGCTCGGGTGATAACAACCATGGTTGGTCAAAAATTAAACTTAATGGTAATATTATTATTGCCGATATAATCATTATCCATGCGGCAAGCATTCGCCCTGGCATTTTATTCATATATTTATTAAATATGGTCGATATGGAATAACAAACTGCGCTGCAGGCAATGGCGATTTGCGCCAATGTTTCATTGCCTAAATTACTTAATGCGCTGGGGCCAATTAAAATAACCACGCCAACAAACCCAACCATAATGCCAATGATTTTTGATTGATTTAATTTTTCATCCTGAGTAAAAAAATGTGCTAAAATCATGGTTGTTAATGGTATTAATGACATTAAAATTGCCGCTAAGCCACTATCAACACTGATTTCTCCCCAGCTTATCATGGTAAAAGGCAACACATTGCCAAATACCGCCGAACCACATATTAACAGCCAATTTTTAAAACCAGTAGGTCGATTTTGCTTGGCAATTTTCATGGCAATATAAAGTATTATTGCCGCCAATGTTATGCGCCCTGCGGCGATTGTTAATGGCGGTATGGTTTCAACAGCAAGTTTTATGAATAAAAATGATGCTCCCCAAGTGGCGGCAAGAAATAAAATAATAAAATAATCCATAAGACCGTATTTACTGGTGCTATTGTTATTAATTTCCATATTCTATCCTAAAATAAAACTAAATTTAATAAATATATCTAATATCACCCTTATATGGTTATTCTAATATTGGCAATATCAGTATATTTACAACTATATTTAGATATGGGAATTAATGAGATTAATGCGGTTGAATTTATAACATTTGATAGCTTATAATATATTATGAAAAAAGCAAATATAGAAGAATTTTTCCATCGTATGGCCGATGATAATCCCGACCCACAAGGGGAGCTATATTATGTTAATCCATATAGCCTATTGGTGGCGGTGGCCCTATCAGCACAAGCCACTGATATTGGTGTCAATAAGGCAACAAGGCCATTATTTGATGTTGTAACGACACCGCAACAAATGCTTGATCTTGGCGAATCAAGGTTGAAAGGCCATATAAAAACCATTGGTTTATATAATTCTAAGGCCAAGCATATAATCAAAGCGGCAGAAATTTTGGTCTATCAATTTGGTGGAATTGTGCCAGAAACACGGGAAGAATTAGAACTATTGCCGGGTGTAGGGCGTAAAACCGCCAATGTGGTATTGAATATGGCATTTGGTCAACCGACAATTGCCGTTGATACGCATTTATTTCGACTTGGCAACAGAACCGGTATGGCAAAGGGTAAAACTCCATTGGCGGTGGAGACAATATTTTTGAAAAAAATACCAAAACATTGGCTATTACATGCCCATCATTGGCTTATTTTACATGGGCGTTATATTTGCAAAGCACGCAAACCTGAATGCATGAAATGTATTGTTAATGATCTTTGTGCTTTCAAGGATAAAACCGTTTAAATAACTTAAATATTAACTCATATATTTTATATGCTGACGTAATATTGCCGCCATACATTGGCGGTTTTGATGGTGGGTTTTAGTGCCGCGTAAATCCACATATTGTACTTTCATTATATTATTAACCTGATATAAAAATATATCTAAAATACAACTATCGCCCTTATATTGCCAAACTTCTACCATGCCATCACGCCGCACTAATATTGGCGTGCCTAATAATTTTGCCAGTTGAAAAATATCTAAATTAATAAATTGTTGTGGATTATCGTCAACAATTATTGGTTTTATTATGGCTTTTGCTATTTTTTTAGCATTGGTTATTTTGATTAATGGTTCGGAAACATCTTCTACCGCCATAACAGTATCAGCAGCATTTAGGCTTGGTAGATTATTATTATCAGCCAATGGTTTTTGACCATTGCCATTACCACAGGCAGAAATTAACATACATACGGCGATTATGATTATTAAATGTGTTTTTTTGATTGTCATTTATTCATTGTCAGTTATTTGGGGTTTCATAGTGATAGAATGATTGGGGTTACCGTTAGATTGTTTGCGGCTAAATTCATCACGGCGATTTAAATTCATGAATATATGCACCATGGCGGCGGCGGATAATATGGGGGCGATTAAATTAACAATTGGTATTGTCATGGCAAAAACTGTAATAACACCTGCCAGCATGATACGGCCCCGATGGGCGCGACGTAAACCTGCCGCCGATGCCATATCCATGCGTCTTAATGCAACAAGTTCGAAATATTCCCGGCCAACTAAATAACCATTGACCAAATAATAAACCAAAAATCCAAAACCAAAAAACCACCATGTTAATATATATAACGGTAATATCAAAATATTTATGGTAATGGTTATGGATAAAAACCGAATAGCATTATAAATCGAATCAAGTAGTCTTTGTTCGATAGTTGCCCCCGCATTGGGATAATGCCTAGCTTCGACAGCTTTACAAACATCATCGAGAAAAATACCAATAATAACAGTCATTATCGGTGGAAATAATATGAATGTTACCGTTAACATCACACTGCCAAAGGCAAAGAATGATAAAGTTTCCAAGGCGCTTAACAGCCAGCTAAAATCAGTAATCCATGTTAACAGCGACCCAATATATGGTAAGTCTTGCCAAATAATATTTGATAGACCATAGGCGCTGAATAACCATAATATTATAAAAATACTAAATGCGCCAAAAATACCCTTAAATACGATAGACCGTAATTTAGGATCAGTAATGACTTGACCGATAGCCTTAAAAATTGCGCTTAGCATTAAATTTCCTTAAATATATTTGCTTGTTGCAAGGGTAGTTATAAATAGAATGTTTATTTAATCAATGTTTATGGTTAATAATAAATAAATATATTATTTTATGACTATTAATTATATTTTCACGATTTGAGACTTTTAACCCATGGCTTTATTAAAATCAATCGCAACCATTGGTGGCTGGACAATGTTAAGCCGTATTTTAGGCTTCACAAGGGATTTGCTTATCGCCAATGTGATGGGTGCGGGTATGGCCAGTGATGCTTTTTTCATGGCATTTAAATTTCCGAATTTATTTAGAAGGCTATTTGGTGAAGGGGCGATGAATGCCGCCTTTGTCCCGCTTTACGCCAGAAAACTTGAAGAAGAAGGGATTATAGCGGCAAAAGAATTCGCCAGCCATATAGCCAGCATATTATTAACATTCATGGCAATATTTACCATATTATCAATTTGGGGCATGGAATGGATAATGTCGATGGTGGCGCGCGGGTTTTTGGAAAATCAGGCAAAGTTTGACCTAACCGTTGCACTTTCACAAATAACATTTTCATATTTATTATTCATGGTTATAGCGGCGGTTTTATCGGGTATGTTAAACAGCCATGCCAAATTCTGGGCAGCGGCTGCCGCACCAATTATTTTAAATATTATTCTTATAACATCGTTATTATTGGCATTTTTTGATATTATTGCATTGCCAGAATATGGCTTGGCCTATGGGGTTTTGCTAGCTGGTTTGTTGCAGTTTTTGTTTTTATGCTGGGCTTGTTATGATTCGGATATAATGGTGCGGTTATGGCAGCCAAGATTGAATAAAGATGTCAAACATATGCTCGTCCTAATGGCACCAGGGGTATTGGGGGCGGGTGTTGTACAAATAAATATATTGGTTGGCGATTTTTTGGCATCCCATATGGGCGATGGTGCAGTGTCATATTTATATTATGCTGATCGGGTTAATCAATTACCGCTTGGGGTGATTGGTGTTGCGGTCGGAGTGGCGTTATTACCATTATTAACAAGACAATTACGCGCTGGCGATAATGATGCGGCGATGAATAGTTGCAATCGTTCGATGGAAATTTCTTTGTTATTAACCTTGCCTGCAACCGCCGCCTTAATCGCCATGCCTTTGCCGATAATATCCGTGTTATTTGAACGTGGATCATTCAGTTCTAATGACGCAATAATGACGGCAAATGCTTTGCGGGCTTATGCCATTGGCTTACCCGCATATATATTAATAAAAACAGTTATCCCCAGTTTTTTTGCAAGGGAAGATACGAAAACCCCCGTTAAGATTGCGGCATTGATTGTTATTTTTAATATTATTTTAGCTGTGATATTAATGCAATTTTTATCCCATGTTGGTATTGCCTTAGCAACGGCGATTAGTAGCTGGATCAACTTATTTTTACTCATCATTATACTGTCAAAACGAAAATATTATAAAATGGATGCAAAATTAAGCCATTCCTTGCCAAGGATAGTAATAGCATCATTAATTATAGGGATTAGCTTATGGGTGGTAAGCCATTGGTTATCTTATTTAATCACTGGTGGAACATTGCTATCATTGATGATATTATTAATGATGGTGATAGGGGCAATATTGCTATATTTTGCTTTATTACAGGCAATTGGCGGGGCGGGTTTAAAACAAATAAAGTCGATGTTGCGGTGAAATAGCGTGATTAAATAATAATGTTACGAATATATAATTAATCTAAAATCAATGGATAATTTTCCCCTTATCTTGACCTATTCGTAACCGCCCTGCATAAGCTATTAATATATATTTTTATTTTTTAACGGAGAATTAGGCAATGGGCATTAATCCGAATAATGGCTTTAACAATCCCGTTAATAGAATTTTTTCAGGTGTCCAGCCAACGGGTAATTTACATCTTGGCAATTATTTAGGGGCGATACGCAATTGGGTAAATTTACAACAAGATTTTGAATGTATTTATTGTGTGGTTGATTTACATGCAATCACCGTATTTCAAGATCCAAAAGAATTGGTAAAATCAATTCGCGAAGTAACTGCAAGTTTGCTTGCCTGTGGTGTTGACGCCAAAAAACATATTTTATTTAATCAATCGCAAAATCCATCACATGTGGAACTTGCATGGGTATTCAATTGTGTTGCCCGTATGGGATGGTTAAATCGTATGACTCAATTTAAAGAAAAAGCAGGCAAAAAACGTGAAAATGCCTCTACAGGCTTATTCACCTATCCAAATTTAATGGCGGCGGATATTTTGGCATATAAGGCGACCCATGTTCCAGTTGGCGAAGACCAAAAACAACATTTAGAACTTTGCCGTGATATTGCTGCAAAATTTAATAATGATTGGAATGTCCCAGATTTTTTCCCACTTACCGAACCGCTTATTTTAGGAACAGCAAAAAGGGTGATGTCATTGCGTGATGGCACAAAAAAAATGTCAAAATCTGATCCATCAGATTACAGCCGCATTAACTTAACCGATGGCGCGGATGCCATTGCCCAAAAATTACGCAAGGCAAAAACTGACCCTGAAAGCCTGCCAAGCGAAGTTGCAGGGCTTAAAGCCAGACCAGAAGCAGAAAATTTAATAGCTATATATGCCGCCTTGTTAGATATTGATATTGATAAGGCATTAAATGACGTGGGCGGAATGCAATTTAAAGATTTCAAACAAAGACTAACCGATGTGGCAGTTGATATTTTAGCGCCAATAGGCGATGAAATGCAGCGATTATTGGCAGATCAAAGCCATATTGATGATGTGTTGTGCGATGGTGCAAGCCGTGCAAGGGCGATGAGTAAACCAATCATAGATGATATATATGATGTGGTTGGATTATTACGCACATAATGAATAATATATTGTAACTGCAAAAATAGGCCATATTTATAGATCATGATTATTTTAAGTTATTTCAAAGCAATATTTTGCAAGTTTAAAATATTTTTAGCAAATTTTAGGCTTACTATTATGCCCCGATGGTGGCGCGGCAAGTTATTTGGCGTTATTGCTGCGGCTATTATGGTCATATTAATATTCTATTATCCAATTGGCATGGCATTAGTTAATAATATCGATGATGATGTTGATTTTTTTAACAATGTGGAAACTAAGCCTAATCAAAGCCGTGCAATTGCCGTATCACAGGCGTTAATAAACCGCGAAGTGCGGATTAATCGTTGGACGGCGATGGATCCATTTTTCTTCCCTGGTCATATGCTTGATAATATGCCCAATTTTCAACAGGGTATAATGGCAGCGTTGAGTCGTTTTGCTATCGAAATGTCTGATCAAATTGGTCGTGTTCGCGGTTCATCACAGGTAGATGATGATTTGGATAAGGCGGTTGGGCTGTTGAAATATAAGGGCGATATATGGATATATGATTTATCGGAATCATTATTGCCGCAACGTAGTTCAGCACAGCAATATGGACTTGGGGCCGATGCTTTTGGTCGTTATAATCAACGTCTTGGCAATGATAAGGCGGTATTTGAACGTCGTGCCGATAATTTATTGGCAACACTTGATCGTTTTAGTGCTGATCTTGGTTCGGCATCGGCAGTATTAGATAGCGCCATATCTAATTTATCAATATTTTCTTTTGATAGCGACGATGTTTTTTATCGTAATAAAGGCAGGCTTTATGCCTATTATTTGTTGATGCGCGAAATGGGGCATGATTTTAAAGAAGTTTTGGCGGAAAAAAGGCTTGATGCAATATGGCAGCAAACCCTGTCATCTTTACGCCAAGCCGCCGCAATGAATCCGCTGATAATATTAAATGCTGCACCAGATAGCTTTATCATGCCAAGCCATTTGGCAGCGCAAGGGTTTTATCTATTACGCGCCAGAACACAAATACGCGAAATATCCAATGTTTTGCTTAAATGATAATATGTGATATTATTAAATCGATGGATGATATAATCACTGAATATTAGATGGGAGACATTTATATGACAGAGATAACGAATGGTTCTGCACCAACGACCACGGGGCAAGATAGCATTGCGCGTATTTTTTTGGTGGTGGTTGATGCATCAAAAGAAATGCATAAGGCACTTTTATTCGCCAGCTTACGGGCAAAAAGCACGGGCGGCAGGGTCGCAATGCTTTATATTCAACAACCAGCAGATTTTCAACATTGGCTTGGTGTTGGTGAAATTATGCGCGAAGAAGCCAGAGATGAAGGCGAGGCATTAATGCAAGAATTATCAAGCGAAGCCCATAGGCTTTCTGATTCTTTCCCCATTGTATATATCAAAGAAGGCAATCCTGCCGAAGAACTTTTTGCATTATTAGAAGAAGAAAGTTCCATTTCTGTAGTGGTTTTGGCTACAAGCCCCGATTCGCATGGTTCAGACCCAATTATAAATGCCATAACTGGTAAACGTAAAAGTGAAATGAAAGTGCCGTTCACTATTGTACCAGGAAGCTTATCAGACAAGGAAATAAAGGCTATTTCCTAATTTTTAACTATTACATATAATTAAGTAAGGTTTAATATGTTCATACAAACAGAACAAACGCCAAATCCCGCTACGTTAAAATTTTTACCGGGCAAAGCTGTGCTTGAAACGGGTACGGCGGACTTTCCTAACAGCGAATCTGCAGTTGGAAAATCACCTTTGGCAGAAGAATTATTTGCCATAGAAGGTATCAGCGCAATTTTCTTTGGTTCAGATTTTATTACGGTTACAAAAACCGATGCAATGGAATGGTATATATTAAAACCATCGGTTCTGGGTGCAATAATGGAATTTTTTACCAAGGGTAATGATGTTATGGCAAATGACATAACGCAGGAGGAAGGTCATGTTGATAATCAAGAATATGATGCGGATGACGAAGAAATAGTTAATCAAATTAAAGAGTTATTGGATACGAGAGTTAGGCCAGCCGTCGCCCAAGATGGTGGTGATATTGTTTTTCAGGGTTTTAAAAAGGGGATTGTTTATTTATCTATGCGTGGTGCTTGCGCTGGTTGTCCTAGTGCAACGGCGACCTTAAAAATGGGTATTGAAAATATGTTGCGCCATTATATTCCCGAAGTGATAGAAGTTCGCCCCGCAGAATAATAGGTAAAGATAATAACCGATAAAGGTAATAATTTATAAATAACTATGCTAAACTTATTTATAAATATATATTAAATATATCTGTAAATTGGTATAATATATACGCGGAGTTTTTTTATATGGTTAATTATAATATTATAAGACAAGCAAAACGCGCGTGGATATTTGCGCTTATGATGCTTCTTGCCACCAGCATGGCAATTATTTGGATATTTACCCAAAATATAATACCGAATAACCATATTTCCATTGTAGTTAAGCAAAATAATTTAAGAATTTTACCACCTAAAAAAATTAGAAGCCATACGGTCGCAAAATTAGAGGCAAGGTTCCGGACGATTGGTTATGATTTAAATGATATACGCAATAAAAATAAAGATGTGCCGCGTATATCGGCCGATTCGATACCATATGATATGAGCAATATTGAAATTGTTAGCAGGAAAAAAGACCTATTCATTGGCATGATGTTACCATTGGTTTTGATCGCTAATGAAAGACTTATGATGGAGCGCAAAAAACTATTGGCAATAATTGCTAATAAAAAATCCAATGGAAAAATTAATATTATCCAACAGCAATGGCTCGATAAAAAATTTACCAATTATAAAGTTAAAAATAAATCAATTGATATTTTATTAAAACGCCTTGATATGGTGCCACCATCATTGGCATTGGCACAAGCGGCAATCGAAAGCGGTTGGGGTACATCGCGTTTTGCGAGAGAAGGAAATGCCTTATATGGGCAATGGACATGGGATGGCGATGGTATTGTGCCAAAAACGCGTGATGCAAAAAAAACTCATAAAATTAAATCGTTTAAAACACCGTTAGATTCGGTTAATGCTTATATTAAAAATTTAAACACCCATCAGGCATATAATAAGCTTAGGCAGCTTCGCCAAACCGCAAGGCAAAACTTAAAGCCAGTTGATGGGAGCTATTTAGCAATTGCCCTGACTGCATATTCTGAAAAAGGTATGGAATATGTTAATTTAATACGTTTAATAATCAAGGCAAATGGCTTGAAATCGTTTGATAATACCAAGCTTGCCCGCCCAAACAATATTACTGCTGGTTAGTTAATGATTCAATATCATTGAACATAATATTGCATTCCAAACCAATACCAGCGACCATTCTTAGCAGGTATTGTACAGTTTATTCGTGTCCGCCCATGATTAAACGCTTGGCTGAATCGAAGCTCAATACGCCTTTGTCCTAACCATTGCATATCTTTAATCACACCAATTTTTGAATGATAGCAGGCTATATTTCTAGCATTTTCAATATTGTCAGCAATTGTAAAGCCAATTGATGGCGGGTTGGTATATTTGTTATTTTGCAAAGATGGATCAACTGGCATCATATCTGCAACTGGCAAACCAATGGAATTAATAACTTGTTGAAAATGTTTCTTGCCACCATATGACATATTTATGGGAAAACGCGGCAAATATAATTTATTGCTATGGCTTGTCATGCCGCCTGAATGTTGACCAAATGCGGCAATAAAGCCCGCATTTTTAATATGCTTCATTAATTTTGATGATGCTTCGCCATATGGATATGCAAAAACCTTGCTATCGATGCCCAGTTCTTGTTTTATGCGTTGTTGGGATGTTTTTACTTGATATTTCATTGCATTATCATCAAGATTTGTTAAATGATAATGCTTATGGCTATGGGCTTGAATATCAAGACCTTGTTGCTTCATTTCACGCAAATTGTCCCATGAAATAAAACCTTTGTAATTGTTATCAATGGGGAATGTTGTTAAAAATAATGTAACAGGAAGGTTTGCCGCCTTAAATTTTGGCCAGCCATCCTCGTAAAATGACGTGAATGCATCATCAACGGTGATAACTATGCTGCGTGGTGGTAATTTTTCACCAGCTAATATTGAATTTACCGCTGTTATAAGCGGTATTACATTGTATTTTCCACTAGTTAATTCATTAATTTGCATATCAAGCTGTTCAAGGCTAACGCTTGTCGCGGAATATTTATCTTCACCAAAACGGTGGTATATTAATCCAACAACCGAATCTTCCTTAATTAGTTTATCGTGTATATTATTTTTTTGCGCTTTCACTGGAAAAATTAATGTAACGGTAATAAGGCATATTATGCTTGCCCATAAGTATGATATATACATATGATTATTAGATTTTATCATGTTAATTATCAATGCCTTTATTATATTGATATTATCATTTGTCATTTATATATTAATTTAGAATATATAAATATATAATATACACTTACCAAATTATTCGTTAGGCATATAATATAACATATTTTACGCTTAAAAGATGGCAATTTTTTAAACTAAATTATAATATTGGAAATTAATATGAATATATTGTCATTTGATTGTTCTGCTGCGGCTTGTTCGGTCGCGTTATATGATGGGGAAGAAATTTTAGCTAATCTTTATAAAAAAATGTTGCGTGGTCAATCTGAATGGCTGATGCCAATGATAAAAGAATCATTAACAGTTGCAAAATTAAAACCATCTGAGATTGATATGATCGCAGTTACCACAGGACCTGGGGCATTTACTGGCATTCGGATTGGGATTGCTAGCGCGTGTGCCTTTGGCTTGGCATTGGATATTCCCGTTGTCGGCATAACTACAAACAGATCAATTGCAATGGCACAACCTAACCCACAAATGAAAGATATATTGGTGGCGATTGATAGCAAGCGGGCAGATATTTATGTGGATATATTATCACCAGATGGTATTTCTAAAACACAACCAAAATTGTTACTATTAGATGCTGCTGCAAAATTAATAGCTGATACTGAAGATATTTTAATTTGCGGTGATGGTGTCTCGCGGCTAAAACCAATATTGGATATGGCGGGCATTAATTATATTCATGCGCGGAAGAATATATGCCCTGATCCAGCAGTGGTTGCAAAATTAGCAATCGATGATTTTATAAAATATGGTGCAAAGGCCTTTGCAGATAAGCCAAAGCCATTATATATTCGACCACCTGATGCAAGCTTGCCAAAATTAAGACCTTGCATAATTATAAATTAACCGCGGCAATGATAATATCACATATCAGAAAAGCTAAAATGGTAGATAAAGCCATAATCACCAAAATTTATGGCAAATCCTTTAATGCCCAGCAAGCGGCTATATCGGTTAATAATCTATTAAAAACTACTGGATCTTGGGCATATATTGCCAAAATTAATCAATTAAATTCAAACCACTCAATTGCGGTAGCTTTTATAATTGCAAGGTCAATTATGGATGAGGCGGAAATATTATCAATCGGTGTTGATAATGACTATTTACGGCTTGGTTTAGCAAAAAAATTAATGCAGCAAGCAATAATAGAGGCAAAATCAAGGAATGGGGCTAATATATTTTTAGAGGTAGCAGAAAATAATAATCCAGCCCGCAGCTTATATGCAAAATTAGGCTTTAAAGTCATTGGTAGACGTAAGGGATATTATATAAAATCTGATGGCAGCAGGATAGACGCGCTAAATTTTAAGTTAAAATTACATAGGTAGTAGTTCATCAGTATTGCAAGTAATATTTTATTTTTACTTTAAGATTAAGAACCAAAAAGCTAATTAATACGATTAATAATAACATTTTCTTAATAAAGGCCATTAAATTTATGTTTTTATAAATTTTAACTATGTCTTTCTTAAGATATACAGCTTAATTAATATAAAATTATTATGAATAGTCGATTTTTTCTCTTTTATTGTTTAATTACTTGGTGTTTAATATGAAGGAGAGAGAGTTGATATTTATAATAAGCAAATATTATGGGAGAAAGCATGTCTGATCTAATAGAAAACCATGATTTAAGTTCATCTGAAATCTTAAATCTAACCTCGGATATTGTTGCAGCGCATGTATCGAATAATACGGTCGGTGTTGGTGATTTATCACAATTAATAGAACAAGTTTATACCGCCCTTTCAACCCTTAGCGCGCCTTGTGATATTACAAGCAATAGGCCAACCCCTGCGGTTAGTATTAAAAAATCAGTAACCGATGACTATATTATTTGTCTTGAAGATGGTAAAAAATTAAAAATGTTAAAACGCCATTTGAAAACTGCATATAATATGTCGCCCGAAGAATATCGTGATCGATGGAGTTTACCGACAGACTATCCGATGGTTGCGCCAAATTATGCCAAGCAACGATCAAGATTAGCAAAAGAAATTGGCCTTGGCACACGCAATAAATAATTGTAGGTTATTTTTAAGCTAATTATAATTTACTTTAATCAAGATTGTCCAAATATATGCCTATTCATTCATATGACTGATAATAAACCATCAGTTAAATCTGTTAAAAATAACTCTGATAGAATTGAAAAAATATGCCTTGAAAAAGGCTTAAAAATGACGGAGCAACGCCGTGTGATTGCCCGTGTATTGTCGCAATCAAGCGACCATCCTGATGTGGAAATTCTATATAGCCGTGCCAGTAATATTGACGAACGTATAAGCATTGCAACTGTTTACCGTACTGTGCGCTTGTTTGAGGAAGCGGGCATTTTAACTAGACATGATTTTGGCGATGGTCGTGCGCGGTATGAGGAAATTTTAGGCGATCACCATGATCATTTAATTAATATTGAAAATGGCGAAGTAATCGAATTTCAAAATGAAGAAATTGAAAAACTTCAAGAAGAAATTGCAAATAAATTAGGTTTCAAATTAATGGATCACCGGTTGGAACTTTACGCCATACCATTAAAAAGTGATATAGTTAAAAAATAATTATTTTTACCTTTTAATTTGACTTTTCACCTTAAAAGCAATTATTTCAACCCAATTTAATTATTATGCCCAAAATTATTTCGTCAAGGATATCACGTTATCAATAATATATTAAAGCCAAGTAATAAAAAGAAACTTTTTATTAAAACATATGGCTGTCAGATGAATGTTTATGATTCGCAGCGAATGGTCGATGTCTTATCGCCAATTGGTTATGAGCTTATAGATACACCCGATAATGCCGATATGGTTATTTTAAATACTTGTCATATTCGTGAGAAGGCTGCTGAAAAAGTTTATTCAGATTTAGGTAGATTAAAGCCAAAAATTGAAAAAAAAGCCGCCGATGGCGGTAGAATGTTAATTGCCGTCGCGGGTTGTGTTGCACAAGCCGAAGGTGATGAAATAATGCGCCGTGCGCCAATGGTTGATATGGTTTTTGGCCCGCAAACTTATCATCGCTTGCCAGAAATGGTTGCCAAAGCATCAAGGAAAGCGGGTATTAAAATTCTTGACACAGATTTTCCCGTTGAAGATAAATTCGACCATATACCGATTGATACTTCTGGCGATAATGTAACCGCATTTTTAACGGTTCAAGAAGGTTGCGATAAATTTTGTACTTTTTGTGTTGTTCCTTATACAAGGGGGGCGGAAATGTCGCGTCCTGTTGCCTCTTTAATGCGCGAAGCAAATATTTTAGTCAAAGGTGGTGTGCGTGAAATAACTTTGTTAGGTCAAAATGTTAATGCTTACCATGGCGAGGGTGAGGGCGGAAAAACATGGGGCTTGGCAAGACTTATTAGGCAATTAGCCGATATAGATGGTTTGGAGCGCATTCGCTTCATCACCAGCCATCCTCGCGATATGAGCGATGATTTAATTCAGGCCCATGGCGATATACCGCAATTAATGCCCTATCTTCATTTGCCTATCCAATCGGGGTCGGATAAAATTTTAAAGGCAATGAATCGTAAACATAGCGTTGATGATTATCGCCGTGCAGTTGAAAAATTGCGGAATGTCAGGCCAGATATTGCCATGACCTCAGATTTTATCGTTGGCTTTCCTGGTGAAAGCGATGCAAATTTTGCTGATACCATAAAATTGGTTACTGAAATTAACTATGCAGCGGCATTTTCATTTAAATATAGCCCTCGCCCAGGGACACCAGCGGCATTAATGGAGGCGCAAGTCCCAGAAGAAGTTATGGTCGAACGGCTAAAAGGCCTGCAACAATTATTAGAGGCACAACAGGAGGCCTTTAATGCGGCGCAAATGGGAAAAACTCTTTTGGTATTATTTGAAAAATCGGGCCGCCTAGATGGGCAAATAGTCGGTAGATCACCATATTTACAACCGGTGCATGTTGATGGTCCGATGTCATTAATTGGTACGGTTGCCGATTGCCATATTAATAAAATTCATGGATATAGCCTATTTGGTGATATTATTGATACTTCTAAATAATATATGCTATGGTAATAATATAGTTACCTGAAGGAGAAATAGCGGTTGAGTAAATCATATGATATGGTTAAAGATAAAATAAGCCCAAATAATATGAATAATGATAATATTTCTATTTTAATTGAATTTGACGATAATCTTTTATTGCCTGAATTATACGGGGAGCATAATAGAAACCTGATAAAACTGGAAAAACTATTAAATATATCCATAATAACTCGCGGTAATAAGGTAATGTTAAATGGTAATAATAATGATATCGCCATAGTTAAAATAGCATTAGAACAGCTTTATCGGCGATTAAAAAATGATGAATTTATCGAAAATGCTGATATTGATGCTGCGGTAAGAATGGCCCAACCCGCAAAGATTAATCCAGCAAAAATAAATTCAGAAAAAAAATCAAGCAAAAAAAATCAAGCAATAAAAAAACATATCATTCGTACGCCACGTAAACAATTAACTGCGCGAACCATATTACAATCAGAATATATTGACGCGATAAATCATCAATATTTGACTTTTGCTATTGGCCCTGCGGGTACTGGCAAAACATATTTAGCAGTTTGCCAAGCCGTATCCATGTTGATGTCTGGGCAGGTTGAAAAAATTATTTTATCACGCCCTGCGGTTGAGGCAGGTGAGAATTTAGGTTTTTTACCTGGTGATTTAAAGGAAAAGGTCGATCCATATTTACGGCCAATTTATGACGCGCTTTATGATACGATGCCAGATGAGCAGGTAGCACGAAAAATAGAAAGCGATATTATAGAAATTGCGCCATTGGCTTTTATGCGTGGGCGAAGTTTAAAAAATGCCTTTATTTTATTAGACGAAGGGCAAAATACCACAACAGTGCAAATGAAAATGTTTTTAACCAGATTGGGCGAAGGCAGCCGCATGGTAGTAACGGGGGATTTAAGTCAGGTTGACTTACCAAAAGGTCAGAAATCTGGCATGGCTGAGGCGGTGGAAATTTTATCAGATATTGATGATATAAGCATTATAAGATTTAGTTCAGCAGATGTAGTTCGCCATCCATTAGTATCAAAAATTGTTGATGCCTATGATCGCTATGATGAAAATTCATATAATGGTTGAATTAATAATTGATATATCAAACCACGGGTCTGGATGGCCAGATAATATTGAAAATATTGTTAAAAAAGCCGCATTAACCACATGGCAAAATAGCAAATTAAATCGAGCTGGTAGCGAATTAAGTGTAGTTCTTGGTGATAATAATATGGTACAGGATTTAAATGCCAAATGGCGTGGGATAGATCACCCAACCAATATTTTATCTTTTCCTGCAAATAATGACCAAGCTAATGATGGCATAAATAATGATATTAGTGGAATGCCTATATTATTAGGTGATCTTATATTAGCATTAGAAATCATTAAAGACGAAGCATATACACAAAATAAATCATTTAATGACCATCTTAGCCATTTAATAATTCATGGTCTGTTACATTTGCAAGGTCATGACCATATTAAAGATGATGAGGCAGATATTATGGAGGCTTTGGAAATTAAATTACTGGCGAAATTAAATATAAAAAACCCATATCAATGATAAATAATATTAACATATAATAATAGGCGGAAAGAAACATAAAATGGCTGATGGTCATATTCCAATAACAACTTCGATATCAGATAAAAACAATCATAAGAATAACAAAAGCAATAATGAAGAAATTAATTTTGAAGGTGAAGCAAAGCCTGCTGGTATAAAATCTATATTCAATAAATTCTTTAATAATGCAGCAGAACCAACATTACGCGATACATTTGCGGAAATTTTAGAAGAACATGATAATGGTGATATGCCCATAGAATCTGATGAGCGCATTTTACTTGAAAATATTTTAAAAATTGGCGCAAAAACAGTATCAGATGTGATGGTGCCTAGCGCTGATATAACCGATATTGATATTGATACTCAGCTTGATGATATAGTTAATATTATGATGAAAATGCCGCATTCACGTTATCCTTTATATCGTGATAATTCTGATAATGTTATTGGCATGGTTCATATTAAAGATATTTTCAAAGCAACGATTGAGAAAAATGCTAAATTCTCGCTTGAAGAAATTTTACGCGATGTTTTATTTGCTGCACCAAGTATGAGGGCATTAGACTTATTGTTGGAAATGCGTTTAATGCGCTTGCATATGGCCTTGGTGGTTGATGAATATGGCGGCATTGATGGCTTGGTAACTATCGAAGATTTGGTCGAAGAAATTGTTGGTGAAATAGAAGATGAATATGATGTGGATGATAGCCCAAAATTATATTTAATGGAAGATGGCAGTTACAAGGCCGATGCACGAATTTCCATCGAAGATTTAGAAAAAGAATTTGGAAAATTCATATCTAATGATGAATATGATGAAGATATAGACACCTTAGGCGGGCTTGTCTTTCATTTGGCAGGGCGTGTGCCATCGCGCGGTGAAGTCATCGCACATAGCATAAAACCCATAGAATTTGAAGTGATCGAAGCCGATCCACGCCGCATTAAATTTATCCAAATTAGAAATTTAGCCAATAAATCTGCCGATGAAGTAACCGATATCAATAAAAGGCTTATTAAGCAAAAACAAACTAACAATAAAAACTCAATATAATTTAACTGGAATTTTAATGATTGCAACAACTACGGCTAAATATTTTGTGCAACAGCAATTATACGATGGTTTTATAAATAAATATGCAGTTTTTTTTGGTGAGCAATCGGGTTGGCAACGTTTAATCATTGCCTTTTCTATGGGTGTTATTGCAACGCTTTCATTGCCTCCTGTTTATTTTTTTGCCGTGATATATTTAAGCTTTCCAGTGCTTTGTTGGTTATTAATTAATGTTACGACAAGAAAACAAGCCTTTTTAATTGGCTGGCTTTTTGCCTTTGGTTATTTTAGCGCAAGCCTTTATTGGATAAGCTTTGCACTGCTGGTTTATTCCCAAAAATTATGGTGGCTTGTACCTTTTGCCGCCCTTGGTTTACCAGCAGTCTTATCAATTTATGGTGGGCTTGCTACTATTATAACTATTCATATGAAAACGGGATTTGGTCGTGCCTTGGCTTTAGCATTATTTTGGTGGCTGGGTGAATGGTTACGTGGTCATATGTTCACAGGCTTTCCATGGAATTTGATTGGTCAAAGCTGGTCTTGGTCAGATGCATCAATTCAAATCGCCAGCATTATCGGAATTTATGGTGTTACATTATTGGCATTATTATCTGCATCTATGCTTGCCGCATTACCATATCTAAAAGGTAAAATGCGTATAGGCTTGATTATCTTCATTATATTTTTACCGTTAAGCAGTCATATTTATGGCATGATGCGCTTGGCAAATTTACCAGTAGTTGAAAAATATCTTGAACAAGATGTGAATATCGGCACGGGTATTGGTATTCGTTTGGTGCAGGGTAATATTCCACAAAATGAAAAATGGCAACGCAATTTGCAAAAAAGAAATTTTGAACGATATCTAAGGCTCAGTCAGGAAAACAGGCCAGAATGGATAAATATTGTGGTTTGGCCCGAAACTGCGGCTAGTTTTTTTTTAGAAGATGCGCCATTGGCGCTTGAATATATTAAAAATATGCTTGGTAAAGATATGATGTTAATAACGGGTGCACCACGTAAAGAAATATTAAATGATGATTATAACATATATAATGGTGTGGTTATTATTGATGATCAAGGTGAAATTCGTGATAATTACAACAAATCCCACCTTGTGCCATTTGGCGAATATATGCCCTATGGTGATATTTTGCCATTTGATAAAATAACCCATGGAAAAAAAGATTATACACAAGGGATAGGCGCACGAACTCTTAATATTGGTGGTTCAATTCCATTATTCAGCCCGTTGGTTTGTTATGAAGTTATTTTTTCTGGCGCGGTTGTTAACGAGCTTCAAAAGCCTGATTGGTTATTAAATTTAACTAGTGATGCATGGTATGGAGAAACTGCAGGCCCATATCAACATATGGATATAACTAAATTACGAGCCATAGAAGAAGGTATGCCGCTTATCCGTGTTGCAAGTACTGGTATATCGGTGGCTTTTGATGCATATGGTCGTGAAATTAGTAGCTTAAAGTTAAATAAAATGGGAATTATAGATTTATACTTACCAGAGCGATTATTTAAATCAACATATTACTCTATATATGGTAAACTGCTTATTTGGTTGATTTTTTTTGCATTTATATTATCTTTGCTTTATGTTGAGCGAGATCAAAAAATATTTTATAGAATTAATATTTGATATATTTTGTCCAGTAATAGTGCCGCAGTAATTATTGCTGCGGTTAGGTTAACATTAAGTGAGTATAATTAATGGTTGCAGATAATTTAGTACCTAAAGGTAGAATTCCAGCGGGCAGGCCAGGGATTCCAAACCCTGTTGATATACATGTTGGCAGCCGTATCAGGTTACGCCGCACCTTGCTTGGTATGAGCCAAGAAAAACTAGGTGATGCTATTGGCCTTACATTTCAGCAGGTACAAAAATATGAGCGTGGAACTAATCGGGTTGGTGCAAGCCGTTTATTCGATCTATCTGGTGTTTTAGATGTTCCCGTGCAATTTTTCTTTGATGATATGGCAACCGAAGTATCTGATCAAGCCCCAAGGTTGCGAGCTGGCCTTGCCGAAGCGCCAACTATTGAATTTGATGTCGATCCAATGGCAAAACGTGAAACTCTTGAATTAGTTCGTGCCTATTATCGTATAAAAGACCCCGTTATTCGTAAGCGTATTTTTGAGCTTTGCAAAGCTATGGGTAATGCCGAACAAGTGGAAATATAATTAACGGTAGGAATTTTATATTCAAATATATTTAAAGTTTTTATTCCCCTTGGTTATTTCATCTAAATATCTTGTTGTTAATATAAAAAACTATATGCTGATATCTTTATGTCGTTGATATTGAATAGATTATATTGTATATTGATGCATGTTTAAATTATATGCGACTATTAGAGGATTTGTTCATGGCAACAGGCGATTATTTATTTACGAGCGAGTCCGTATCTGAAGGACATCCAGATAAAATATGCGACCGTGTATCCGATGAAATAGTAGATATGTTTTTAAGTGTGGATAATAAATCCCGTGTAGCGGTGGAGGCATTATGCACAACCCAAAAAATGGTATTAGCGGGGGAGGTGCGTTGTAGTCAGGAAATAACCAAAGACCAGATGATTGATGTTGCACGCCAAGCTGTTAAATCAATTGGTTATGAACAAGATGGCTTTCATTGGCAAAATATGGATGTTGATTGTTATGTTCATAGCCAATCGGTTGATATTGCCCAAGGTGTTGATAGTCTTGGCAATAAAGATGAAGGCGCAGGGGATCAAGGCATTATGTTTGGTTATGCTTGTCGTGAAACCGAAAGTTATATGCCCGCACCAATTGCTTTTTCACATGCTATTTTATCCAGTTTGGCAAAGGCCCGTCATGCAAATGCAAATTATGGCTTGCTACCCGATGCAAAAAGTCAAGTAAGCTTGCAATATATTGATGGCAAACCAGTTAAGGCCACATCAATAGTTGTATCAACTCAACATGTTGAAGGCTTAGATCAAGATGAAATTCGTGAAATAGTTCGGCCGCATGTGGAAAATGCTTTGCCTGCTGGTTGGATGTGTCCCGAAGATGAATTTTATGTCAATCCAACGGGTCAATTCATCATTGGCGGGCCTGATGGTGATACTGGTTTAACGGGACGTAAAATAATCGTTGATACATATGGTGGTGCGGCTCCGCATGGCGGTGGTGCTTTTTCAGGCAAAGACCCGACCAAGGTTGATCGTTCGGCTGCATATGCCGCAAGATATCTGGCAAAAAACATTGTTGCAGCGGGTTTAGCCGATTTTTGTGTCATACAATTGGCCTATGCAATTGGTGTATCAAAACCGCTGTCGCTTTATGTGCATACGGCAAATACGGCAAAAATTGCAGAACAAAAATTGGCGGGAATGTTACAAGAAGTCATGGATTTAAGTCCACGCGGCATTCGCCAACATCTTAACCTTAGCCGCCCCATATATGCACCAACCTCATCCTATGGTCATTTTGGTCGTAATCCGCGTGATGATGGCGCGTTTAGTTGGGAAAAAATAGACTTAATAGATGCATTAAAAGCTGCGGCTACATAGATTAATAAACATATAGCCTTCTAATATTAAATATGAAAAAGCAATATAATGTCTAGTCAATCTAAATTTAATAGTGAAAAGTCTAAATTTGATACTACTGATCGTTTTTATGGTCGCCGTAAAGGCAGACCATTGCGTGCAGGTATACAAGATTTAGTCGATAATTTATTACCTGAAATAACCATTAATGGTGGTTCAGATAAAATTAATTTAAATGATGTTTTTGAAATTCCAACTAACGACCTTTGGCTGGAAATTGGCTTTGGCGCGGGGGAGCATCTGGCATGGCAGGCCAAAAATCATCGCGATATTAATATAATTGGATGTGAGCCTTATATGAATGGCGTTGGTCGTTTGTTAAGTGATATTCGTGATGATAAATTAACCAATGTGCGAATTTGCCCCGATGATGCAAGGCCATTGATGGATGCCTTGCCCGACGATTCCATAAACAAGGCATTCATATTATTCGCTGACCCATGGCCAAAAACCCGCCATAATAACCGCCGTATCATTAATGTTGAAAATTTATCTAGGCTGGCGCGCATATTAAAATCAGGGGCTGTTTTGCGTATTGCCAGTGATCATCGAGATTATGTTCGTTGGATAATTCGTCATTTAATATATGATAATAATTTTATTTGGTTGGATGAAAGCCCGCGTGATTGGTATAATCGCGAAGATGATTGGCCCGCCACCAGATATGAAACAAAGGCCTTGGCTGGTCGATCGCATTACCTGCGTTTTGAAAGGGCATAGATATAAAATTTTGATAAATTTAAATATATTATTCATGTATACTAAATATAGATACTGCGTTTGATTAAAAAGCCTTGTGATCTTACCTAGTTTGTATTAAAACCCCAATACCTTAGATAACCCATCGTTAAAAACTGGTGGCTTAACATCGATGGAATTGTCGGGGGTGGGCTATATGCCCGCCTTTTTTAATGTGATAACGGATATTTATAACGGATTTTTGATGAGTAGCAATATTACCCATATGGAAAAATTAATTGCGCCATCTTTGGCCGATATGGGCTATGATATTATTCATATGAAAATATCTAGTGGCGAAGAACCAATATTGTCAATCACTATTGAATGTTCCGATGAGACGGCAACTAATGTTGAGGATTGCGCCAGTGCAAGCCGCGCAATATCGGCCATATTGGATGTGGAAGACCCTATAAAGGCGGCATATGTGCTGGAAGTAAGCTCGCCTGGAATTGACCGGCAATTAACAAGACCACGGGATTTTGAAAGATTTGCAGGTAATAATATAAAAGTTGATATGGAAGAATCAATTGATGGACAGCGCCGCTTTAAGGGTAAGCTGCTTGGCTTTATTGATCAACATATCCATCTAGAAATTAATTTTAATGGTGATGATGTTGAAATTGCATTGCCATTAAATGGTATTAAACAAGCTAAATTAGTTATGTCTGATTCTTTGATTAAGGCAACATCTTAGGGTTTGTCTTAAAGTTTAGGCTGGCTATGTGATAAAAGTAATGAAATAGAAGGGTAAACCTTCGCCATATTAAAATCCCGATATTCAATATTGAATATCTACAAAATGGACGGATACAAACGATGGAAAGTTTGGCGATTACAAGAACTGATATGCTGGCCGTTGCCGATGTGGTTGCGCGGGAAAAAAATATTGACCGTGAACAAGTTTTAGATGCGATGGAACAGGCAATAGAAAAAGCTGGACGTTCAAAATATGGTAATGAGCATGATATTAGGGCACAAATAGATCGCAAAACTGGTGAAATTATTTTGGCGCGTTATATTGAAGTAACCGATGATATTGAAAATGAAGTAACCCAGATTACATTAGCAGAGGCAAAAATAAAAAATCCAGATGCCCAAATTGGCGAATTTATTATTGATAGATTGCCGCCAATTGATTTTGGTCGCATTGCGGCGCAAACTGCAAAACAAGTAATAGTTCAAAAAGTACGTGATGCCGAACGCGAACGTCAATATAGCGAATATAAAGATCGCATCGGTGAAATTGCCAATGGCACGGTCAAGCGGGTTGAATTTGGCAATGTAACGGTTGATTTAGGTAGAGCAGAGGCAATTTTGCGGCGCGATGAGATTATCCCGCGGGAGCATTTCAAACGTGGTGATCGCATAAGGTCATATATTTTTGATGTTAGGCAGGAACAACGCGGGCCACAGATATTTCTATCGCGTACCCATCCGCAATTTATGGCAAAATTATTCACACAAGAAGTCCCAGAAATTTATGATGGTGTTATAGAAATTCGTGGCTGTGCCAGAGACCCTGGAAGCCGAGCAAAAATGGGCGTTTATTCTAATGATAGTTCGATCGACCCAGTTGGTGCATGTGTTGGTATGCGCGGATCAAGGGTGCAGGCGGTGGTTGCTGAATTGCAAGGAGAAAAAATAGATATAATTCCATGGAGCGATGATGATGCCAATTATGTGGTAAATGCCTTAGCGCCAGCCGAAGTATCAAAGGTTGTGTTAGATGAAGAAAAAGGTAAAATCGAAGTAATTGTTGCCGATGACCAGTTAAGCCTTGCCATTGGCAGGCGTGGACAGAATGTCCGCCTTGGATCTATGCTAACTGGTTGGGATATTGATATTTTAACCGAAGAGGTCGAATCGCAGCGCCGTCAGGCAGAATTTAGCCAGTTAAGTGAAAAATTCATCGAAGCATTAGATGTGGATGATGTTATCGCCAGATTATTAGTAACCGAAGGATTTATTTCTGTTGAAGAGGTTGCTTATGTTCCAACCGAAGAATTATCTTCGATCGAGGGATTTGACGAAGATATTGCAGTTGAGCTGGCTAATCGTGCCAAGACATTTATCGAGGCAGAAAATAAACGCTTAGAAGCAAGGCTTGATGAGTTAGAAGTCGATGATAAGTTGCGCGCAATTGAAATTTTTAATAATGCAATGTTGGTTGTTTTAGCGGAAAATAATGTTAAAAATATTGAGGATTTTGCCGATTTGGCTGCTGATGAATTAACCAGTGATATTGATGGTATATTACGTGAGTATAAGCTAGATGAAGCAGTTATAAGCAATTTAATTATGGATGCGCGTGTTACTGCTGGCTGGTTTAGCGCAGAAGAATTAGAAGAAATGCGCCAAGCGGATAAAGATAAAGAAGAAACAGAAATAGAAAATAATGATGCAGAAAATAACTAAGGATGTGATCCAATATAAAATAAATCTTTAAATAGCTATATTATGTGGAATATGCCATATGGATGATGATATTAGTCATATGATGGATGATGGGCCTGTTGTTAAAACCAAAAAGTCTATTAAGCCTAAAGAAATTATGCGATATTGCGTCGTTACTGGTAATAATCGACCGCAAAAGGAAATGATACGCTTTGTAGTTGGGGTTGATATGGTGTTAGTTCCAGATTTAAAGGCGGTGTTACCAGGGCGTGGTATATGGGTTTCGTCAGATATAGAAAATTTAAAAATTGCGGTGAAGCGTAATCTTTTTGCCAAGGCAATGCGCTCAAAGGTGCAAATTCCCGATGGGTTAGGTGAATTGATAGAAAATCTTTTATTGCGACGCGTAAAAGATAGGCTTTCACAGGCAAGAAGAGCAGGCCAAGCCGTAGCAGGGTTTGAAAAAGTTAAAAGTGAATTGACCTCAGGGCGCGGCGCGGTAATATTATCCGCCAGCGACGGGGCAAAAGATGGTAGAGATAAAATAATGGCTTTAGCACGCAAGCTGCCAATTATTTCGATTTTATCGTCAGAGGATTTATCGCCGTCTTTTGCAAAAGACAATGTGATACATGTTTTAATGCAATCTGGTGGTATAGCTACTGGGTTTTTGGTTGATGTAAGAAGGTTAGCAGGGTTTAGATAATCAAACCCTGTGCAATATATTTGTTGCAATGATATTTGTATAGAGAAAGTCATAAAATGAGCGAGACCAATAATAAGGGCGGCAAAAAACTTACTTTGGGCAAGCCGCTAACGCTTGAGTTGAATAAGTCTGTTGATGCGGGGCAAGTCAAACAAAGCTTTAGCCATGGTCGTTCTAAAACTGTAACGGTTGAAGTTAAACGTAAACGTATGTTTGAACGCGGTGATAGCGGTGATATGAAGATCGTCAAGCGCGGTGGCGTTGCAAAGGTTCTAAATAACAAAACCGAAGCTACGAGCATAAAAACCACTAAACATAATTTAAGTGATGGATTATCACAGGCTGAACGCCAACGACGCATTGATGCCTTGGCTGGTCGAGAAAAAGAAGAAGAACGTCGCAATAAAGAATTGGCAAATTCGGAACGTAGATCTGAAGAAGTAGCGGCAAAGCGTGCGACAGAGGCAGCTAAAAAAACATCTGATGCCAATGTGGAAAAAAATATTGAGGCAAAAAAATCATCAGAGGCAATTGAAAAGCAGCGCGTAGTCGAAGATGAGCAGCGCAAAGAAGATGAAGAAATTGCCAAAGCATCGGCAGAAAAACTAGCCGCCAAGCTTGATGATGGCGGCACGAAATCAAAATCTGCGCCTAAGACAAAATTAGTTGCGACTGAAATTAAAAAAGTTGAAGTTAAAAAAACTACAAAAGCCCGTGGAGAGCCACGCCGTAGGCAAAGTAAATTAACCATCACCCAGGCATTAGAAGGTGATGATGAATTTGATCGTGGGCGTTCAATGGCGGCATTAAAACGCCAGCGTGAAAAAGAAAAAATGAATGCGCTTGAACAACGCGGACGCAATGAAAAAATTATCCGTGAAGTGGTCATACCAGAAACAATCACAGTTGGTGATTTGGCAAATCGTATGGCGGAACGTTCAACCGATATTGTTAAATCATTGATGAAAATGGGTGTTATGGCATCGCAAAGCCAAATCATCGATGCGGATACAGCCGAACTTGTGGTCGAAGAATTTGGTCATAATCATGTTCGTGTTGCCGATTCCGATGTGGAGCTTGGCATAAAAGGTGGTGCTGATAGTGATGCTGATATGATTACAAGGCCACCTGTTGTAACGATTATGGGGCATGTGGATCATGGCAAAACATCGTTGCTTGATGCCTTGCGTTCGACCGATGTCGCCTCAGGCGAAGCAGGCGGAATAACCCAACATATTGGTGCATATCAAGTTAAATTAGCCAGCGGAAATGTTATTAGTTTCTTAGATACGCCAGGCCATGAAGCCTTTACACAAATGCGGATGCGCGGTGCGGCAGTTACCGATATTGTCGTGCTAGTAGTGGCCGCAGACGATGGTTTGCAGCCACAAACCAGAGAAGCCATTGCCCATTCAAAGGCGGCTGGTGTACCAATAATTGTTGCTATTAATAAATGCGACAAAGAAGGTGCTGACCCACAGCGGGTAAGAACGCAATTATTAGAAGAAGAATTGGTTGTCGAGGAAATGGGCGGTGATATTCAAACCATCGAAGTTTCAGCCACCAAAAAAATGAATTTAGATAAATTAGAAGAAGCAATTTTATTACAGGCAGAAATATTAGAATTAAAAGCTAATCCAAATCGCATGGCAGATGGCGCGGTTATTGAATCAAAACTTGAAAAAGGTCGTGGCTCGGTGGCAACCGTTCTTATTCAACGTGGAACGCTTAAAATTGGTGATATTTTTGTTGCGGGCAGCCAATGGGGGCGCGTTCGGGCATTGCTCGATGATAAGGGCCGTAAGCTTAAACAAGCAGGGCCATCAATGCCAGTTGAAGTATTAGGCTTGCAAGGCACGCCTTGTGCTGGTGATGAATTTGTCGTGATGAATGACGAAGCCAGAGTTCGAGAAGTGGCCGAATATCGTATGCGTAAAGCCAAAGAAATCAAACAAGCCGTTGGCGCACGCGGCACGATGGAACAAATGTTTAGTCAAATTAAGGCTGGTCAAATTAAAGAAATGCCTGTTGTTATTAAAACCGACGTCCAAGGTTCGCTTGAGGCAATCACGGCGGCAATGGCAAAAATGGCAACTGATGAAGTAAAAATTAGGGTGCTTATGGGTGCCGTTGGTGGTTTAACTGAATCTGATATAACCTTGGCGGCATCAACGGGCGGTATTGCCCTTGGCTTTAATGTTCGTGCCAATCCACAAGCCCGCGAAATGGCAAGGCGTGATGGTGTTGATATTCGTTATTATTCGGTAATTTACGATTTAATCGATGATTTAAAGAAATTGCTTGGTGGTTTGCTTGCCCCAGAAATTCGCGAAACATTCCTTGGTTATGCGGAAATACGCGAAGTATTTAATATTACAAAGACGGGTAAAATTGGCGGTTGTTATATAACCGAGGGTCAAGTTAAACGTGGCGCAAAGGTGCGGTTGTTGCGCGATAATATCGTAATTCATACTGGTACATTAAAAACCCTGCGTCGTTTCAAGGATGATGTTAAAGAAGTTAAAAATAATTTTGAATGCGGTATGGCATTTGAAAATTATGATGATATTAAAGCGGGTGATGTTATCGAATGTTTTGATGTTGAATCAATCGCTCGTGAACTTTAACTTAATCTTATATCGCAGGTTGAAATCGCAGGTTGAAATATGACAATATCAAAAGAACCATCACAACGGCAATTACGTGTTGGCGAAGAAATTCGTCATGGCTTGGCACAGGTTATGGCCTATCAAGAATTGCGCGATCCCGATTTTTTCGATGTTAATATCACAATTACCGAGGTTAGGGTCAGCCCTGATTTAAAAAATGCCACCGCCTTTATTATCCCTTTAGGCGGCGGTGATGATGCGGCAATTTTGGCGGCCTTAAAACGGGCTAGCCCGTTTTTACGCGGTAGATTAGCCAAAAAAATCAAACTTAAACATGTGCCGAAACTTTCATTTAAACATGATAATTCATTTGACGAAGCCAGCCATATTGATCTTATTTTACGCCGTCCCGAAGTCGCTAAAGATTTAGATAATAATGTTGATTTATCAGATTCGATTGATGATCTTAATTATAAAAATTAAGCGAATAGGATAACCATGGCACGGAAAAGAAAAGGCAATCCCGTTAATGGCTGGGTTATTCTTGATAAGCCTATGGATGTTGGCTCTACGCCGATGGTTGGCAAGGTTCGCCATATTTTTCAGGCAAGAAAGGCGGGACATGGCGGCACGTTAGACCCATTTGCCACCGGACTTTTGGCAATTGCCTTGGGTGAAGCCACAAAAACCGTTAGTTTTGTTATGGATGGTAAAAAAACATATCGCTTTACCATTCGATGGGGTATTGCTACCGATAGTGATGATATTGATGGTGAAATAACCGCTAAATCAGAAATACGCCCCGATGAAGCTGCGATTAAGGCCGCCCTTAATAAATTTATTGGACGCATAGAACAAATACCACCAATTTATTCTGCCATAAAAATCAATGGCAAACGGGCATATGACCTGGCGCGTTCTGGGGCTGATATTAAAATGAAATCGCGACAAGTTGATGTGGATAATTTACATCTTGTTGAAATTATTGATCAAGATAATGCCATATTTGAAATAGATTGCGGCAAGGGCACTTATATACGTGCAATCGGTCGTGATTTAGCCAAGGAATTAGGTACATTAGGTCATTTAACCCAATTGCGCCGTACAAAGCTTGGCATGTTTGATGAAAGTCATGCGATTTCCCTTGCGGAGCTTGAAAAAATGGCGCATAACCCCGCCGTTGATAATGATATATTACAACCAATTGAGGCTGCGCTGGCCGGTATCCCGGCGTTGGCTTTATCAAATGAAGAAGCCGTGCGCATTAAAAATGGGCAAGCGGTATCTTTATTGCGAAAGGTGGATTTAGATCGCATTAATGGCCTTAAGGCAGGCGATGTGGCGGCGGCATTGAACCATGGCAAAGTGATTGCTTTGGTGATCTATGACAAGGCCGAAATAAAGCCCTTTCGTGTTTTAAATCAATAGATACTGTTAAAAGGATGACAATAAATGTCAATTACTACTGAACGTAAAGCCGAAGTTATTAAAGATAATGCCACAAATTCAACCGATACTGGTTCACCAGAAGTGCAAATTGCTATTTTAACCGAACGTATCACTAATTTAACGGAACATCTTAAGATACATAAAAAAGATAACCACTCCAGACGTGGATTATTATTGATGGTTGGTAAACGCCGTCGCTTGCTTGATTATACAAAAAAGAAAAATGTCGCTCGTTACCAAGAAATTATCAAAAAACTTGGCATCAGGCGCTAAGCTTATTAAGGGGGTGCAGATGTAAGTCGCCCCCTAATTATTTAAAAATTATGAATAATATGATTGCCGTTTTATAGGCTATTACTGATATTATTGAGTAATATCCTTGAATCAGCCATAGGGGCTTATTTAAGGGTTTTGCAATGAAGATAGAAGGATTAAAATATGTTTGATGTACAAACACGCGAAATGGAATGGGGCGGACGTAAGTTAACCCTTGAAACTGGTCGTATTGCTAGACAAGCCAGCGGTGCCGTATTGGTTACATATGGTGGCACAAAGGTTTTATGTACCGCCGTTTATAATAAAAAAGCCAAAGAAGGATTGGATTTCTTTCCGCTTACAGTTAATTATCAAGAAAAAGCTTTTGCAGCGGGTAAAATCCCAGGCGGCTTTTTTAAACGCGAAGCCCGCCCATCTGAAAAAGAAACATTGGTATCACGCTTAATTGATCGCCCCATAAGGCCTTTATTTTTAGAAGGCTTCCGCAATGAAACACAAGTCGTTTGTACGGTCTTGGCTCATGATATGGAAAATGACCCTGATATCGTTGCATTAATTGGTACATCGGCCGCTTTGACATTATCTGGTGCGCCATTCATGGGACCAATTGGTGCGGCACGTGTTGGTTATATTAACGAAGAATTTATCCTTAACCCGACATTAGAACAAATGGACGATACGGCACTTGATCTAGTGGTTGCTGGCACACAAGAAGGCGTGTTGATGGTCGAATCGGAAGTAAAAGAACTTTCCGAAGAAACTATGCTGGATGCGGTTATGTTTGCCCATAAAAATTTCCAACCGGTGATTGATTTAATCATTGATTTAGCCGAATCTTCTGCAAAAGAACCATTTAAAATGCCAGAAGCCCACCCGCAAACTGATGCGGTTAAAACCCGGGTACAAGAATTGGCCGAAGAAGCTTTACGTGCTGCCTATAAAAATATCATTAAACAACAACGCCAACAAGCAATCGGCGAAGTTAGATCAATGATAATGGATAAATTAGCCGAAGAAGAATTAGATAAAGGTCTTGGCGCAACGGCATTTAAAAAGCTTGAAAGCAAAATAGTTCGTGGCGAGTTGCATAAAACGGGCGTTCGCATCGATGGCCGTTCAACAACTGATGTTCGTGCAATTGATTGTCAAACAGGTATATTTGATCGCGCTCATGGTTCTGCATTATTCACCCGTGGTGAAACACAGGCAATGGTCGTTGCAACATTAGGCACAGGCCAAGATGAACAAATAATTGATGCGCTTGAAGGTGAAAGCCGCCAACATTTCATGCTGCATTATAATTTTCCACCATATTCAGTGGGCGAAGCTGGTCGTATGGGCTTTACAGGCAGGCGTGAGGTTGGTCATGGTAAACTTGCATGGCGGGCTATCCATCCAATGATGCCAAGCAAGGAAGAATTTCCTTATACGGTTCGCGTAGTATCAGAAATCACCGAATCGAATGGCTCATCTTCAATGGCATCAGTTTGTGGCACATCAATGGCCTTGATGGATGCGGGAGTACCATTAAAAAACCCTTGTGCGGGTATTGCCATGGGCTTGATTAAAGACGGCGATGATGTGGCTATCCTATCGGATATCCTTGGTGATGAAGATCATCTTGGCGATATGGATTTCAAGGTTGCAGGCACGGTAAATGGCATTACTTCGTTACAAATGGATATTAAAATTACTTCCATTACCGAAGATATTATGAAACAAGCCATGACGCAGGCACGCGACGGTAGATTGCATATTTTGGCAGAAATGGCAAAGGCAATCACATCTGGTCGTGAAGAAGTATCGCAAAATGCGCCGCGCATCACCACATTGAAAATACCACGGGAAAAAATCCGTGAAGTTATCGGCACTGGCGGTAAGGTTATTCGTGAAATTTGTGAAACTACGGGTGCAAAGGTTGATATCGATGATGATGGCACAATCAAAATCGCAGCCGTTGATGGTGATGCTGGAGAAGCAGCCTATAATTGGATATTGGGTATTGTTGCAGAGCCAGAACCAGGTAAAATATATCGTGGCAAAGTAGTGAAAACCGTTGATTTTGGTGCTTTTGTCAATTTCATGGGTGCGCGTGATGGTCTTGTGCATATTTCAGAACTTGCGGAAGGTAGAACAAATCAAGTAAGTGATATATGCTCAGAAAATGACGAAGTTTGGGTCAAATGTTTAGGCGTTGATGACCGTGGCAAGGTGCGTTTATCCATGCGTTGTGTTAATCAGGAAACTGGTGAAGAATTAGACGTTGAACCACGCGAAAATAAACGTAAACGTTAATATAATTGAAATTAATAAGGGCGGTCTTTTATATTAGGGCCGCCCTTATTTTATATTAAAAAAGAATAATTTATGATAAGTTAAGATATGATTATTTCCGCAAGTTATCGCACCGATATTCCCGCATTTTACAGCCAGTGGTTTATAAATCGTTTGCGTGCTAAATATTGTTTGGTGAAAAACCCATATGGTGGGCAAATAAATAAAGTATCTTTGCATAAACAAGATGTAGATGGCTTTGTTTTTTGGACAAGAAATATTGGACCTTTGATGCCATATCTTGATGAAATAAGGGAAATTGCACCGTTTAATATTCAAATGACTATCACTAATTACCCTTCTAGCTTAGAAAAGTCGGTTATATCAAGCCATAATGCCATTGAAGATTTAAAAAAAATTAATGATAAATACGGCGATAAAACAGTGGTTTGGCGATATGATCCAATTTTCCTCTCACCTAATATGGCCCCTGCTATGACTATTGACTGGCATTTAAATAATTTTTCAAATTTAGCCAAAAATATAAGCGGAATTGCCGATGAGGTTATAATTTCATTCATGCAATATTATAAAAAAATAGAACGTAATATGATAAAAAATGGCATAAAATACAGTAATTATGGCAGTGATGAAAAAGCAAAAATCATTATAAAATTATCAGAAATAGCCAAATCATATGGCTTTAAATTAACATTATGCACTCAACCCAAGCTTATATCAGATGAAACACCCGCTGCGCGTTGTATTGATGCAAGAAGGATAGCAAAAATTGGCGGTAAGATTTTTAAATCACGGTTAAAGGCGAATCGCCCTGGATGTCTTTGCGATGGTTCTATTGATATTGGCTGCTATGAAAGCTGTGTTCATGGTTGCGTTTATTGTTATGCGGTTGGATCAGAATATATTGCAAAAAACCACTATAAATCTCATGATAGCACGGCTGAATATCTTTAAGAAATAATATCTATTAACTCTTTTTCAAGATCATTTTGTGTAGATATAACCTTTGCATTGGCTTTATAATTACTTTCCGCAGTTATTAAATTGACTAATTCCTCGCCAATATCCACATTTGGAACATCAATCATACCAGTTTCATTGCGAAGCGGTGATTTTGGATCATAGGCGATGACCACTGGTGGGGTGCGATCCATTATATTGGTTTTAACTGCGCCATTAACATCGGTTATTTGTTGAATGTCTTTTGCATGATATGCTTGTTCTGATGGTAGTTTGCTTGCGGTTTTTCCAACAACATGGGCATTGGCAATATTGCTTGCTGCCACATTTAACCTTTGCCCTGCCGCATTAAGCCCCGATATTGCCGATGAAATAACTTGATTTACCATTATTAAATTACCAATCAACTGTTAATGTAAATTATATAAATATATTGTATTTATATCATAGTTAATAATATGTTTGTAGTAAAGATAATGTGATATTTATCACACGGCTTAATATATATTCATTGATGGTTGGGAATTTAGCATGGCAAATAAGGTCATCTTGGCGATAATTGATGGGCTTCAATTTCAAACAGCGGTTGATCAATGTGGATTTTTAGAAAACTTAGCCGAAGGCGGTAAAGCGCGGCGATGGAAAATGCGGACTGTTTTACCAACATTATCTGCACCAATTTATGAAACATTGCATACGGGACTTGCGCCACATATTCATGGCATTACCAGTAATGATAATCGTCAACGTTCAAACAGCATTAATATATTCGATGAAATTGTTAAATCAGGTAAAATAACGGCGGCGGTTGCCAATGCTTATTTTTCATCGCTATATAATAATCATCCATATATTCATAAGCAGCATATGGAAGTTAACGATAAGAATCTTGCGATACAGCATGGCAGATTTTACGATGATAAAAACTATAGCAGCTATAATATCGGCCTGCCGTCGGATATTGATACATTCAATATGGTTGGCTTATTAATGGATCGTTACAGCCCAGATTATTTATTATATCATAATTGTAGTTGCGATTCCGTCGGTCATGTTTTTGGTTGTGATGCGCCGCAATATAAAAAATCTGCTTGGCGCATTGATGATTTATTCGCCCAACATTTGTCCCAGTGGCGCGATATGGGTTATCGGGTTTTAATCACGGCGGATTATGGTTTCACCGATTTTGGTCATCATGGCGGCACTACCGATGATGTGCGATATGTGGCATTTTATGATATTGGTCATCCTGATCCAGGTGTTGCGGATGATATTGCCGATCAATTATCGGTTGCCCCAACCATATTAAATTTGATGGGTTTGGAAATTCCCGATGCGATGCAAGTAAAGCCATTATATTAAATATAGGCGGCTATTTACGATTACCATAATCAAGGTTGCGACCAAATTTCGCTAATATCTGATGAATATCATTGCGTCTTGGCTGCCATAGATTACGGTGAATAGCTTCTTGCAATTTATCGGCAATATCTTTTAATGCTTCGGGGTTGTTATCGCGAATAAAATCACATATTTCAGCATCATAAATATAGGCATCATAGACCATGTCAAAATGATGATCTTTAACACAATTGGCGGTGGCGGCGAAGGCGAATAAATAATCGACGCTGGCTGCCATTTCAAATGCACCTTTATATCCATGCCGCATCACCCCTGCTATCCATTTTGGATTAACCATTCTGGCGCGGACTATGCGACCGATTTCATCTTCTAATGTTCTAATTTTTGGTGATTGGGGGCGGGAATGATCATTATGATAAACAACGGGCTGTTGACCTGACAATACCCTAACCGCAGCAGTCATTCCACCTTCGAATTGATAATAATCATCGGAATCTAATAAATCATGTTCACGGTTATCTTGATTATGCAAGACTGCATCAATCTTTTTTAATCGCTTTTTAAATATTTCATGGGCAGGGCTGCCGTCATTATCCCTGCCATATGCATAGCCGCCCCATGTTATATATGCCTCGGCTATATCTTGATCGCTATCCCATAACCGCTCGTCCATCATTGCTTGTAACCCCGCACCATATGCGCCCGGCATTGAACCAAAAACTCTTGCACCTGCCTGAATCGCGGCCTTTTTAGGTCCAATATTATTTTTAACAAGATCAGCAATTTCGGCTTTGACATTGGCGGCAAGTGGATTATCAAGCGGGCTTTCATCTAAGCCAGCCACGGCACGGGCAGCATTATCAACTAATTCGATTAAATTTGGAAAGGCATCGCGGAAAAACCCTGATATCCGCAAGGTAACATCAACCCGTGGTCGATCAAGCAAATCAAGCGGCATTATTTCAAACCCTGTAACCCGTCTTGATGAATTATCCCAAGTTGGGCGCACTCCCATCAAGGCCAAGGCTTGGGCTATATCATCGCCACCAGTTCGCATATTCGCCGTACCCCATGCAGAAATAGCTAACTGTCGCGGGTATTTACCATGGCTTTGGGCATAGGCTTCAAGCAAAAGCTGGGCTGATTTCCAACCTAACTCCCATGCCGATGGGGTCGGCACAACGCGGGTATCGACCGAATAAAAATTGCGTCCAGTTGGTAAAATATCCAACCTGCCACGGGTTGGTGCGCCCGATGCGCCGGGGGCAACGAATCGTCCATCAAGCCCTGTTAACAAGCCGTTTAATTCAGCCTCACCACAATTTTCAACAGCGGGTCGTAATTTTTTATTAAGCATTTTTATAACAGCGGCACTATATTTTCCCGGTGGTTGTGATTTACCAGTAACCAGCATTTGTGAAAATATCTCTAATCTTTCGATAGTGTCGCCATTGCTACGCCAGATTTGCTTATCCATATCGATTAATTGTTGTGGTTTTTTATCTTGCCAAATATTGCCCATTTGACAATCAAGCGGATCAAAAGACGTTTTGAAACCGAAATCTTTGCAGATTGCGCGTAATAATGATGCGTCTGCACCCGCACCTTTATTGCGTTCGACCCGTAATAATGCCACTAATAAATCACGTAGATGTTCGCCCACTGGTGCTTTACCAAAAATATGCAGCCCATCGCGGATTTGTAATTCTTTCAATTCGCATAGGTAATTATCCAATTGCGCCAAGGCATCGGTATCATTATTGGATAAATTAACCCCTGCTTCCCTATCAAGGCCAATATGGCGGGCAAGCTCTAAAATTTTAACTTTTAGAATTTTTATTCGCCTTGGATCAATGCCTGCGGCTTCGAAATACTCATCGACTAATGCTTCTAAATCTTTAAGTGGGCCATAGCTTTCTGCCCTTGTTAATGGCGGAGTCATATGGTCGATAATCACCGCTTGGGCGCGGCGTTTGGCTTGGCTGCCTTCGCCCGGATCATTAACAATGAATGGATATAAATGCGGTGTTGCACCAAATATAGCCTCTGGAAAACATTGTTTTGACAATGCAATGGATTTTCCAGGTAACCATTCTAAATTGCCATGCTTGCCAAAATGGATAATTGCATGGGCGTTAAATTTAAATCGCAACCATGCATAAAAGGCAAGGTAATTATGCGGTGGTGCTAAATCAGGATCATGATAACTAGCCACAGGATCGATATTATAACCGCGCGCCGGTTGCAAGCCAATGGCGATATTACCCATTGTGAATATGGGTAAAATAAAATCGCCACAATCTGATGGTTCGCTACTATTATTTGCTTGGTGAATATTTGGGCGGAAAAATGGGTCATCCTCGGGCGCACCCCATCTTGTGGTTACAAGATCGCGGACCTTTTTATCAAGGCTATTAAAAAAGATCTGATAGTCGGATAATTTTAATATATGGCGAATGTCGCGGTCAACCATACCCGCATTGGTGGGGCCTGCGGCGATATATTCAATCAATTCGTTACCGTTATGAAATCTTTGAGTTAATTTATAACCTGCTGCTTGCATGGCATTTAGGCTGGTTATAACTCCTTCTGGTGTATCAAGCCCAACCCCATTGCCTAATCTGCCATCACGATTGGGGTAATTTGCCAAAATAATAGCAATTTTCCGCTTATCAATTGGGCAGTTGCGTAACTTTGCCCAATTAGCCGCCAATGCAGCGGTAAATTGGCAACGGTCGATAACGGGTTGATAATTAACAATATCGGCTTGTATATTGTCATCACGCGTGGCTAAAGCTTTGAATGACACCGCCCGTGATAATATTCTGCCGTCAACTTCGGGCAAGGCCACATTCATGGCAATATCGCGTGCATTTAAACCAGTCTTATTATTACGCCATGTTTCTTCATTGCCGCTGGAAAAAACCACCTGCAATATGGGGCAATCTGCCGCATCGAATGGAGTTTCTGACTTATCAGCCCCTGGTTTTGAGATGGCAAAGCTGGTCGAATTTAATATGATGCTGGTTTTGGCATTGGTCAAAATTTCCGAAGTAATCGCGGCTGATATGGGGTCTTTAAGGCTGCTGGCATAAATTGGCAGGGCATTAACCCCCACATCATTTAATGATTTTATTAATTGATCGATAACTGCCACATTACCCGCCTGCATCAAGGCACGGTAAAATACAATTGCCGCAACGGGTTGGTTTTTTTTCCAAGGCAATTGATCGATGCTGGGCCTTGTCATATTGGGATAATAAATACCCGCATTTAATAATGCGATTGCTGGTTGCCAATCGGTTGTTATCGATATTAAATCGGCAGCGTAACAAAGAAGATTTTTACAATTTTCAATGCCGCCATGGGTAAAATATTGCCATAATTGATATTGGGTTTTTGCATCTAAGGTTGATAATGATGCAAGTTCTTGGTCAATTTGATTATTGCCCGGTAATAATGCCAATGGTATATTGAATTCATTACAAATCGCACATATTTCATCAATGCCATATTTCCAATAGCTGTAACCACCAAGCAAGCGAATAATGACAATTTTCGCATTGGCAATGATTTCTTCCACATATAGATCAACGGAATAATTATGGCTTAGATGTAGAATGCTGGCAACGCGCAGGCTAGGGGTGTTTTTATCACTATCAAGCCGTGTTTTTTGTGCCTGTGCCAATGCGGCAATTTCCGTATCGGCAGCGGTTAAAATAATAATATCACCAGCGGTCTGATTAAGATCAACCGCCTGTGTATTATCATCAATTGCACCTGGAATGGCATTTAATAAATGGATGGCTAAACCTCTTATTTATACAATATTATTCTGGAACCGCCATGCCGATAACATGATAACCAGAATCCACATGATGGGTTTCACCGGTAACGCCCGAACTTAGATCTGATAATAAATATAATGCCGAACCGCCAATATCGGTTAGATTTATATTGCGGCGAAGTGGCGAATTTTCCCCTTGCCAGTTATAAACGAATCTTGCCCCCGATATGGCAGACCCAGCCAAGGTTCGCATTGGTCCTGCGGAAATTGAATTGACCCTGATTGATTTACTGCCAAGGTCGGTTGCCAAATAACGCACCGATGATTCCAATGCCGCCTTGGCAACACCCATAACATTATAAGATGGCATCACACGCTCCGCCCCAGAATAGCTTAGGGTAATCATGCTACCGCCATTTGGCATCATTTTTTCAGCCGCACAAGCAACAGCGGTGAAGCTATAGCATGAGATAGCTAAAGTACGGCAAAAATTATCGCGCGTGGTGTCAACATAGCGGCCTTTAAGTTCGTCCTTGTCAGAATAGGCAATGGCATGAACGATAAAATCGATGCTTGACCATTTTTTCTTTAAAATCTCAAACATATTATTGATGCTGCCATCATTTGCCACATCGCATTGGATGCAAATATCTGAGCCAATGGATTTTGCCAATGGTAATAAGCGTTTTTTAAATTGATCACCTTGGTAACTAAAGGCAATTTCTGCCCCTTGTTCTGCCAATGTTTTGGCAATGCCCCATGCGATTGAATGGTTATTAGCAACACCCATAACAAGGCCGCGTTTACCCGCCATTATTCCTTTGTTCATATGCTTTAGCTTTCTATTTTAGCCTTCAAATTTTTTAATAACCAAGGTGCAATTAGTGCCACCAAAACCAAAGCTGTTAGACATTGCGAGCTTCATATCCACATTATCAATGCGTGATCTCGCAATATTCATATCAACTGCATCTGGGTCAAGATTATCAATATTTATCGATTCGGCGATGAAGTTATTTTTCATCATCAACATGGAATAGATGGCTTCTTGCGCGCCTGTTGCCCCTAATGAATGGCCTGTTAATGATTTGGTAGAGCCAATCACAGGAATTTCATCGTTAAATACTTGTTTAATCGCGCCAAGTTCTTTGGTATCGCCAACGCCAGTTGATGTGCCATGGGCGTTGATATAGTCAATTTTACCGCCAATATTTTGCATTGCCATACGCATACAACGGACCGCACCTTCGCCGCTTGGCGCGACCATATCATAACCATCGGATGTGGCACCATAACCGACAATTTCACCATAAATTTTCGCCCCACGCGCCTTGGCATGCTCTAATTCTTCTAAAACAACGGTGGCACCACCGCCTGCGATAACAAAACCATCTCTTGCGCTATCATAAGCGCGTGATGCTTTTTCAGGTGTTTCATTATATTTAGAGCTTAACGCGCCCATAGCGTCAAAAACCACGGTCATTGTCCAATCTAATTCTTCACCACCACCAGCAAAAACAATATCTTGTTTGCCCCATTGTATCATTTCAGCACCATTGCCAATGCAATGGGCGCTGGTTGAACAAGCAGACGAGATTGAATAATTAACACCTTTTATTTTAAATGGTGTTGCCAATGTTGCCGAATTTGTCGAAGACATGATACGTGGTACCATGAAAGGACCAACTCGTTTGGCGGATTTTTCCCGTGCAATATCCCATGATTTTAACATATTTGGTGTGCTTGGACCACCAGATCCCATAATAATACCAGTGCGTTCATTGCTAACATCGCTATCATCAAGGCCAGAATCGGTAATTGCCTGTTGCATGGCAATATAATTCCATGCCGCACCTTCACCCATGAAACGCAAATTACGTTTGTCGATATGATCTTTTATATCAAGGCCTTTAATATCACCGTGAATATGGCTGCGGAAGCCACGATCTTTATAATCTTGGCAAAAATTTATGCCAGATTTACCAGCTTTCAATGAATTTAAAACTTCTTCCTGATTATTTCCGATACTTGATATGATACCGATACCAGTTATAACAACACGACGCATGGGTTCTTCCCCTTTAAATTATTAGCAATAAAATCAATAAAAATTACCAGTCCAGATTATCAATCTTGTGGTATGAATAAGCCAACCTTCATATCATTTGCTTCTGAGGCCAATTCACCATCAACAAACATTTTACCATCGGCAACGGCCATCACTAGTCGGCGCATGATAACACGTTTCATGGTAATTTCATAAGTAACTTTTTTTGCGGTTGGTAAAACTTGATTGGTTAATTTTACTTCGCCAACACCAATGGCACGACCTTTTCCAGGTGCGCCTTTCCAACCAAGGAAAAAACCAGTTAATTGCCACATGGCATCAAGCCCAAGACAGCCTGGCATGACGGGATCACCTTTAAAATGGCAATCAAAAAACCATAAGTCAGGGTTAATATCTAATTCTGCATGAATAAAGCCCTTGCCATATTCGCCACCATCTTCGGTGATCGAAACAATACGATCCATCATTAACATATTGGGTAGTGGTAATAAGGCATTGCCAGCGCCAAATATTTCGCCATGCCCACATTGAATTAATTCATCATAATCAAAGCTGTTGCGATGGGTATGTATTTTCGTATCAGGTATTTGCGTGGCTGTTAACAATGCTCTCTCCAAAAACTAATTTTTTATTATTACTTTATCTTATGCCAGATATGACCGTAAGATGCCAATATAATATATTGCTATTATATGATGATTATGGAAAATAAAAAATCAAGTATAAATATAAAATATTCAATATTTGCTAGATATGTAAACTCTAGCGACGTGATATTAATTTATTGATAAATTTAATTTTTCCTTTATTTTCACGATGCAATAAATAAAGCCCACTGGTTAATATAATAACCGCCCCCAACCATATATGTTCAGCAGGGAAATCGCCCCAAACAAAAAAACCAAGTAAGGTTGACCATAAAAGGCCGCTATATTCAAATGGGGCAATGACGCTAACTGGCGCAGTTGAAAAAGCCTTGGTAATTAATAAATGACCACTTAGAGCGATGGCGGCAAGCGCAAATAAGATTGCTAAATCAAATAATGGCATTGATTTCCACACGAATGGCAAGAATGCTGATCCTATTATGGCGGTGCCTAAATTAAAGTAAAATACAAAGCGATGCGGTGGCTCGCTATTGCTCATCCATCTTGTCATTATATTTATTATTGAATATGCAACACAACCGATTATGGCATAAATAGCCGCAGGGTGAATGCCGTTCTTACCGGGTTCCATAACGATCATAACGCCGATGAAGCCAATGACCATTGAGCCTATACGGTGGGCGCCAACTTTTTCCTTTAGCAGAAAAAATGATAATGCCGACATTATAAATGGTGCGGCAAAAAAAATCACAACTGCATCGGCAAGTGGCATTTGACCGATGGCGGTAAAAAAGCAAAATGGTGCTAAAAAACCAATTAATGCCCTGAAGATATGGTCTTTTATGCGTGATGTTCTAAGGCTTTTTAATGTGCCGCGATAGCTGTGATAGGCAATGAATACGGTCGTTATGATCCAACCCCTGATCGCTAAAATTTGAAAAACAGAATAATCGGCGGTAACTAACCATTTAGCCACCGCATCCATGATCGATAATGTGAAAATACCCGCCAACATATATAATATGGCTGGTAGATTGCTGTTATTATTTGCAAGTTGATCAGGTTGTGCCATTAAAATATTTCTTAGTAATTTATTATGCTCTGAACTGTAGATATCTATAGCTTAGGCTCAGGGCCTATTAATTTGATGCAATTCTGTTTATCAGTAAGCTTGTAGATACAAAAAAACAAGCGCAAGGATATAGCTAGCATATTTAAGCATTGTTTTTGTGAGTAATGCAGGCTTACTGATAAACCCGCTGGGCAGGGCAATATTCAGTTCTGGCTTTGTCAAAAAAACTTGAAAATCAGACGGTTTACCACGTCTTTTCCTATATATAGTAAGAATATTACCGCCGCAGAACGGATTAAATTAATGGGTCCTGAGCCTAGGTATCTATATTAGATACTTTCAGGGCATTTTCTTGGATAAATTCGCGTCTTGGTTCGACAACATCGCCCATTAATGTGGAAAAAATAGTTTCGGCTTCGTCATTATGGCCAATTTTAACTTGTAATAATGAACGCTGATTTGGATCAAGCGTTGTTTCCCAAAGTTGGTCAGGATTCATTTCGCCAAGCCCTTTATAACGTTGCATGGAAAGGCCTTTGCGCCCTTGTTCCATCACATGTTTTATTAATGATATTGGGCCAGTAATTGCAAAAGGCTTGTCTTTAATTTCCAATTTAGCTTGTTTTGCATATAATGATTTTAGATCACCCGTGATTGCGGTTAATTTTCTTGCATCGACAGATTGCAATATTTGGCTGTTAATTTCAGCCCGCTCGGTAACACCGCGCAATGTTCGTTCAAAACCAATGCCGCAATCTTCAATCACATTACCAACCCAGCCGCCTTCATTCTTTGCTGCGATACGGTTTAAATGTTCAGCGACTAGATCTGCTGCTTGTTGTGCTTTATCATTATCATCTAATATAGCTGGCGTTAATATTCCTGCAATAGCTGCTTGTTCGATAATGTCCAAATTACCAGATTTAATGCATATCTTTTCAAGATATTGCCGCGTCTTGCTGGCTTGATTGATGATTGATCGTAAATCTTCACTTGTATGCATTGCACCTTCGGCATCATTAAATCTTGCATTTATAACTATATTATTGATTAAAAACTCTTCCATTGCATCATCATCTTTAAGATAGACAATTTCATTGCCGCGTTTTGCCTGATATAATGGCGGTTGGGCAATATATAAATAACCACGTTCGATAAGTTCGGGCATTTGACGATAGAAAAATGTTAATAATAATGTCCTGATATGGCTGCCATCCACATCGGCATCGGTCATGATAATAATTTTATGGTAACGGGTTTTTTCGATATTGAAATCATCGCGACCAATACCAGTGCCAAGTGCAGTAATTAAGGTGCCGACCTCTTGGGATTGCAACATGCGGTCAAATCTGGCGCGTTCCACATTGAGAATTTTACCTTTTAATGGTAAAATTGCCTGATTCTTACGATCGCGGCCTTGCTTGGCTGAACCACCAGCAGAATCCCCTTCGACAATGAATAGTTCAGACTTTTCTGGGTCGCGTTCCTGACAATCGGCTAATTTTCCTGGTAGCGATGAAATATCCATAACGCCTTTACGCCTGGTTAATTCACGCGCCTTTTTGGCGGCTTCGCGGGCGGCGGCGGCCTCCACCACTTTTTGTACTACTTTTTTTGCTTCGGCTGGATTTTCTTCGAACCATTCAGCCAGCTTTTCATTGATCACGCCTTCGACAACTGGGCGTACTTCAGATGAAACCAATTTATCTTTGGTTTGGCTGGAGAATTTAGGGTCGGGTACTTTTACCGATAAAACACAGGTCAAGCCTTCGCGTGCATCATCGCCAGTTAGGTTAACTTTTTCCCTTTTTGCGATGCCTGAGGCGGCGGCATAATTATTTATTTGTCTGGTTAATGCGCCGCGAAAACCTGCCATATGGGTACCACCATCCCGTTGGGGGATGTTATTGGTAAAACATAATGTATTTTCATGATAACTATCATTCCATTGCATGGCGACCTCGACGATTACGCCTTCTTTTTCACCAATAATATTGATGGTTTTATCGTGCAATGCCTGTTTTGAACGGTCAAGCCATTGGACAAAAGCTTCCGTTCCACCTTCGTAATGAAGATTGCTTTCAATGATTTCTGCATTCCTTGCATCGGTAAGTCTTATGCGAACGCCACTATTTAAAAATGCTAATTCTCGCAGGCGATGTTCTAAAATTTTAAAATCAAATTCAACCATGGTGAATGTATTAGTCGATGGGGTGAATGTAACATGAGTACCTTTTTGACCATTAGCATCGCCAGTTATATGCAATGAATTTACCGCATCACCATGGGCAAAGCGCATTTCATGGCATTTGTCATTTCTAAAAATCTTAAGGTCAAGCACGCTTGATAGGGCGTTTACCACTGAAACGCCAACGCCGTGCAGCCCGCCAGAAATCTTATATGAATTTTGATCAAATTTACCGCCCGCATGCAATTGGGTCATTATGACCTCGGCCGCCGACATGCCTTCTTCTTCATGAATATCGGTTGGAATGCCACGACCGTTATCGGTTACAGTTACCGAACCGTCGCTGTTTAATGTTACAGTTACGATATCGCAATGACCTGCCAATGCTTCGTCAATGGCATTATCGACAACTTCATATACCATATGATGCAAGCCTGAACCATCATCCGTATCACCGATATACATTCCAGGGCGTTTTCGGACCGCTTCAAGACCTTTTAGAACCTTAATAGAACTAGCGCTATATTCAGCATCAACAGTGATATTTGTGATTTCATCATTCATATTCAAGTTTTCTCACTCGTAAATTAAAATCATGCAGCTTAATTAAACTCAATCGATATTACCCCTGCATTTTCCACTTGGAAAGCATTAATATTGCCACGCAATGCGTTAAATGAGGCAATATCAGTACCAGTTATCCATGCCTGTATGCCAAGGCCTAATAATGTGCTGAAAAGCTCGTCTCGTTTGGTTGCATCCAAATGGGCGGCAACCTCATCTAATAACAATATAGGCATTTGATTTTTTTCGGTAATTTGTAACTTTGTATGGGCAATTATTATTGCAACCAATAAGGCTTTTTGTTCGCCAGTTGAACAAAGAGAAGCTGGGATATTTTTTTCCACATGATGAACCAGCATATCTGATTTATGCGCGCCGGTGCTCGTGCCACCGCTTTGTGCATCATGCCTGCGGTTATCTTTTAAATTACGGCGAAAATTTTCTTCAGCAGACAACGCGGGCATTTGATCAAGCATATCTTCAAGATTACCAATTATTTTAATATTGGCACCCGGAAATGAACCTTCATTATCCTTACAGGCCAAATCAAGCTTGCCCGCGATTTCACGCCGTGCCACGGCAATGGCGATGCCGCGTTCGCTTAATTGTGCCTCTAATGCATTTAGCCAAATATCATCACCGATATTATCACGTAAAATTTTACGCCGCTGACGCAGAGCTTTTTCATAGGCATAGCAACGCCCCGCATGGGCAGGGTCAAATCCATAAATAAGTCGATCGAGAAATTTTCGTCTTGCCGATGCGCCATCGATAAATAGGCGGTCCATTTGTGGTGTTAGCCAGACAACAGATAGATATTCGGCTAATTGGCTTTGTGATTTTAGGTCGCTGCCATTGATGCGAACTAACCTGCGTTCGCTATTATAATCACGACCAGTGCCAATTTTTATTGCACCAAAAGATGAATTAACTTCGGCAGAAATTGCCCAAGGCTGTGTTGCGCCAATTTTTTCTATTTCATTGATCTTTGCTTGGCGCAATCCACGCCCTGGTGTTAACAGGGATATGGCTTCTAATATATTGGTTTTGCCAGCACCATTAAGCCCAGTTAGCAAAACAGGCTTATTATTTGTTAATAATTTTACCGATTGATAATTGCGGTAATTATAAAGACGAAGGCTTGTTACCGCCGTTTGCATCAATGGTTGGTTGGCTGATATCAATCTATTATTCATATATATGCCTATTGCGATATATATTATTGCGATTATATAACAATCATACTCGCATCGGCATAAGAACGTATAATGCGCTAAGATCTTCTACATCGCGGACAATGGTTGGTGATGCTGCATCAGCCATTAAAAACTCTGCATTGCCGCTTTCGATTAATTGCGCGACATCTAATAAATAACGTGAATTAAAACCAGCCTCAATAGCTTCGCCATCATAATCAATTGAAATTTCTTCACGTGCCGTGCCGTTATCTTGACTTGAGACCGATAATGTCATGACATTATTTTCCATTTGCATTTTAACGCCGCGTGTTTTTTCGGTTGCAATGGTGGCTACACGGTCAACTGCAGCGGCAAAATTACGGCAATCAAAGCCAATAGATTTATCATTAGCAGTTGGGATTACGCGTTCATAATCAGGGAAAGTGCCATCGATAAGTTTTGAAGTTAAAATCGCATCATCAAATGAAAAACAAATTTTAGTTGTTGATAATGATATGGATATAGCATCGGTGGTTTCATCAATTAATTTGCGTAATTCGCCGATTGCTTTGCGTGGGATGATTATACCAGGAATGCCTTCTGATCCATCGGGAGCAGGTATTTCTACACGTGCCAAGCGATGACCATCGGTGGCAGCGCCACGCAGAAGGGTAACGCCGTTATCGCTGGTTATATGTATATAAATACCATTAAGATAATAACGTGTTTCTTCGGTTGAAATTGCAAATTTTGTTCGATCAATGATTGATTTTATTTCACTAGCACCAATTTTAAAGCTATGTGGCATATCACCGCCTGCCATGGTGGGGAAATCATCAGAAGGCAATGTTTGCAAGCTAAAACGTGATCGACCCGAAGTCAAAACCAGCTTATCATTATCTTCTTCTGTGTTAAAAACAACTTGGCTGCCATCGGGTAATTTACGTATGATATCATATATGGTATGAACTGGTACAGTGGTTGCGCCTTCTATATTGATGGTTGCGATTGCTTTTTCAACAATAGCAATATCCATATCGGTTGCGGTTAAATTAATGCCGCCGTCAATTGTTTCTATTAAAACGTTGGATAAAATAGGTATAGTATTGCGACGTTCGACCACGCTATGTACGTGATTTAATGCCCTAAGCAATTCGCTACGTTCAATCGTTATTTTCATGATAATTTATCAATCCATTTAAATGCCAAAGATTTGATATCTACGTAATATTATATTATATAATATAATATTAAAAGCGTTACGTATTTGCAACTATATTAATATTCTTAATCCGATAGCATTCTTGATAATAATTCCACATCTTCTGCAAAATTTTTATCTTCACTGCATAAGCTATCAATTTTTTTGACCGCATGCATTACGGTGGTATGATCGCGACCACCAAATTTATGACCAATTTCTGGCAATGAACCCATGGTTAATTGTTTGGCTAAATACATTGCAACTTGGCGTGGCCTGACTATTGCGCGGTTGCGTCTTGCAGAATGCATTTCTGACATTTTAATATTATAATGTTCGGCCACACGCTTTTGAATTTCTTCGATTGTTACCCGTCGGTCATTGGCGCGCAATAAGTCGCGCAATACATCTTGTGCGCTTTCCAATGATATTTCGCGACCAACCAAATTGGCATAGGCAACAAGACGGTTAAGTGCGCCTTCTAATTCGCGGACATTCGAAGTTATTTTATGCGCTAGAAATTCTAAAACCTTTTGTTGAATATGAACGCCCATATTCTCTGCCTTTGAATGTAATATTCCCAAGCGTAATTCATATGTAGTGGTATGAATTTCTGCTACAAGCCCCCAACCAAGCCGTGACTTCATACGCTCTTCAATACCGTTAAGGTCGGCAGGTGATTTGTCAGCAGAAATAATAACCTGTCTATTTTGGTCAACCAAGGCATTAAATGTATGAAAAAATTCTTCCTGTGTGCTTTCTTTGCCCGCAATGAATTGTACATCGTCAATCATTAATATATCAACTGAACGAAATTGATCCTTAAATGACATCATATCTTTATAACGAAGTGCACGCACAAATTGATACATAAATTTTTCGGCACTAAGATATATAACGCGTTTTTCGGGCTGTGTTTGCCGAATTTGCCCAGCTATTGCATGCATTAAATGGGTTTTACCCAAACCAACACCGCCATAAAGAAATAAAGGGTTAAACGGAACGTTATCGGCTTCTGATACTCGTTTTGCGGCGGCAAAAGCTAGCTCGTTTGGTTTTCCTACGATGAATTGATCAAATGAATATTTTTCGTTAATCGGAGCAGATAAATTTATGTCAAAATCATCATTATCAATAGAATTAAACATGTTAGGTTTGATTGCAATTGAAGAAGATCTTAATTTTTTATCTTGTTGGTTCCCGTCATTTTCATAGGTGATATTAATTGCAGTTAAATTAGGCTTTTCGCTTTGCCAAAGATCTAATAAACGGTCAGAATATTGTGAATTTACCCAATCGCACATGGCAATGGTTGGTAATTTAAGATTTATTATATTCGCTTCTGCACCTGTCATCATTAATGGCTTTAACCAGCTTTTATATGCGCTTTCTCCATATTCAGCGCGCAGTCTTGCACGAATTCGTGCCCATTGTGTTGCCAGCCGCTGTTCCATTATATGTCTAACCCTAATTATCTGTTCAGTTTTCTATATTTTTCTATATTCATTATTTTTGGCTATATATAAGCCATCAATATACTTAGAAATATATATACTTAGAAATATATTGATTTAAGTTTTTATTATTTCATATATTCAAAAGTTTTATTAAAAATAATATGCGCTTATATTAGATATTATATATAAATAATTTATTTATGTATAAAATATTTATATTAAGTTCGCTGGAAGTTTAATCTTTAGATGGGGGCTTTTCAAGAAAACAAAATGCATATTAAGATAATAAAATTATTGACTCTTAAAATATTATTTGAACTCAATGGCTTGGTGAAATCTATCAAGTTATTTAATAAAATTTTATAAATTAATTATCATAATATAAATTCAACGCAAGAAGGCCACCATGCAATTTGGCGGCCTTTTATTGGAATATTTAATAAATTAAAGTAGTTTTACGCTGGCACACATCCGACTTAATTTGCGTGAAACATTCTTTTTATTTAAAACGCCTTTTGTAACACCACGATGCATTTCTGGCATAGCAGCATTAAAAGCTATTTGGGCATCATTTTTATTGCCTGCAGCAATTGCTTCGTCAAATACACGAACAAAACCACGAATACGGCTAATGCGAGAACGATTACGCTCCGCACGCTTAATATTCTGGCGAATACGCTTTTTGGCTTGGTTGTTGTTAGCCATAATTTTTATTCCATTCATCAATATTGATAATTAATATTATATATTTTGCGTGGCTTATAAGTCCGTGAAGCGGATAGGTCAAGCCTTAGTTGATTATTTAATATATAGTGATTAATTTTAATTTCATTAATTTATTTATTTGTAAATTTAGGGGTGCGTTTTTCAATGAATGCCTGCATACCTTCTTTTTGATCTTCGGTGGCAAATACTGAATGAAAAAGTCGGCGTTCAAAATGCACTCCCTCGCTAAGGGTTGTTTCATAGGCGCGATTGACCGCATCTTTTACCATCATGGTGATGGGTCGTGAAAGATTGGCAATTTGTGTCGCAACTTTTATGGCTTCGTCCAATAAATCATCAACGGGGATAATTCGACTGACAAGGCCAGATCTTTCGGCTTCATCAGCATCCATAATGCGACCAGTTAAATTCATTTCCATCGCTTTAGATTTGCCAACAAACCGCGTTAAGCGTTGCGTGCCGCCTGCACCAGCGATCGCACCAATGGTTATTTCGGGCTGCCCAAATTTTGCATTATCACCAGCTAAGATAAAATCACACATCATTGCCATTTCACAACCACCGCCAAGCGCATATCCTGCAACTGCGGCGATAACTGGTTTGCGGCATTTGGTTACATGCTCCCATCCCTTGGTTATGAAATCACCCATATAAACATCCATATATGATTTATTGACCATTTCTTTTATATCAGCACCAGCGGCAAATGCTTTTTTAGAGCCAGTTAAAATAATCGCCCCAATATCATCATTGGCTTCCATATTATCCAATGCCTGGGCTAATTCTTTAATTAATTCTGCACATAATGCATTTAATGCTTTTGGGCGATTTAATGTGATGATGCCAATCTTATCTCGAGTTTCAACTAGGATATTTTCATAAGTCATGCTGTTCTATTCCTATATTTTTAGATATTATATTGATATTAATTAAGTTCATTATTTTGGTGCAAGTATAAAATATATTATTAATTTATTATCGCCATTAATAAAATCGATAGTGAATTTTTCCCCATCACGAATATATATATTGTCGGTTGATTTTTCCCACCCTAATGGTGGCAATGCTTGGCGATAAAAATTACTTATTTGATCTTGATTGATATGTAAGCTTGTGGCTTGAACCTCGACAAAACGACCTTCTGCTGAATCAAATTCAATATTTGGCGCGTCGGCGACTATTAAGCCGTCCATAGCAGGGATATCATTGAACCCCGCAATAAAGCCATCGGCCATGACGGATATATCCATGTTTGATATATGCAGACTAAATATTATTACTAACAGCCGTATAGTTTTTTTCATAGTTATAGACTTAGTTATTTTTGATGGCTAGCGCAATAAAAACTAGACCGGCCAGACTGATTAATTTTTTCGATAACTCCATTACAACCATCTTTACCGCATTTTTTGCCTTCGTGATTATAAACGGCCCAGCTATTTTGAAAATAACCAAGGTCGCCTTCTGCATTGACAAAATCTTTTAAACTTGAGCCACCTGCGGCAATTGCCCTTTTTAATATATCTTTGATGATTGGCACTAATTCGGCTAATTTTTTATTTCCTATATTATTTGCTTTACGTAAGGGTGAAATTCCCGCCTGCCATAATGCTTCGCAAACATATATATTGCCCAATCCTGCGATTATTTTTTGATTTAACAATGCAGTTTTGATCGGTGATTTTTTATTTTTCATGATTTCTTGTATATATTTGGCATTGAATTCATCGCTGGTGGCATCTGGCCCCATATTTTTAAGATGTTTATTATCGCCAAGTTCGGATTTGGCAAATAAATCCATAAAGCCGAATCGCCTTGGGTCATTATAAACCGCCAATGCGCCATTATCTAATTCAATGATTAAATGGTCATGTTTAGCTGGTGTATAATATTTGCTATTATGGCCAATTTTACTGTTATTTTCTTTATTAAATTCTGGCCTTATAATTGTAAATTTCCCCGACATGCCCAGATGTACCATCCAAATTAAATCACCTGTTATTTCAATTAGTAAATATTTTGCCCGCCGTTTGATATTTATTATTTGACAGCCTTCCAAGCGATTTGCAAAATCAACAGGGAAAGGATAGCGCAAATTTTTCCTACGTTGTTCGACATATTTTATTATCTGATTTTCCATATGCGGAATTAAACCGCGTTTAACGGTTTCTACTTCTGGTAATTCTGGCATTCATACCCTCTTATTATTCATTGATTATTATATATATAATGTTTTTACGATGATTGACGACTATATGTTTACCTATACAATCGTCTAGGCTATATTCTGCCCCATGAGGATAAAAGCATGAGTGATAAAATTAAAGATATTAATAGCCCAAAAATAGTAAATCCAATAATAACAGATAAGGTTTCTTTTGGCTATAAAGATGTTAGCATAAAAGAAAAATCTAGCCTTGTGCAAGGCGTATTTGAAAATGTTGCTGGCAATTATGATCTGATGAATGACCTTATGTCGGCAGGGGTTCATCGGTTGTGGAAAGATACATTGATAAATATGATAAGGCCAAGATCTAATCATCATTTATTGGATGTGGCTGGTGGCACGGGTGATATTGCTTTTCGATTCTTACAGGCTGGTGGTGGGCGCACGTCAATTTGTGATTTAACCGAAGGCATGGTGCGGGTTGGGCGTGATAGAGCCCTTGATAAGGCTATATTGACTGGTATTGACTGGACGGTAGGCAATGCAGAATTTTTGCCATTGCCTGATAATTCGGTCGATATTTATACAATTGCCTTTGGTTTACGTAATGTAACTAGGCCTGATATAGCATTAAAAGAGGCAAAACGAGTATTAAAGCCCGGAGGGCGATTTTTTTGTTTGGAATTTAGCAAGGTGGTTTTACCCATATTGGATAAATTCTACGATCTCTATTCATTTTCTATCTTGCCAAAAATTGGGGAAATAGTCGCAAAGGATCGTGATTCATATATTTATTTGGCGGAAAGTATTCGCCGCTTCCCTAATCAGCAAAAATTAATTGATATGATGGATATAGCCGGGTTCGAGCAAAATAAATATTGCAATTTATCTGGTGGTATCGCCGCCATTCATTCTGGTTGGCGGCTGTAGATAGCGGTTATAAATATAGGTATAAATAAATATGCTGGATAATAGCAAAAACCTGCTTCGATTAATACAAATAGCCAGAATTTTGGCAAATAATGACGCGCTTTGGCCGCTGGAACGGCTTGGTGTGGCAAAGCCATTAATCAGGCTTGCAAAGTTTTTATGGCGTAAAAAACATCAAGGTCGCGATGGCGAAAAACTGGCAAAGGCATTATGCGCCCTTGGCCCTAGTTTCATAAAATTGGGGCAGATACTATCGGTTAGATCAGATATCATTGGTGAAGAAGTGGCGATGGATTTAACCATGCTGCAAGATAATCTTGATCCTTTCGATAGCAAAATCGCCGTTGAAATCTTGGAATTAGAGTTAGGGGCATCACTTAGCGAATTATTTGCTAAATTTGATCACAAACCAATTGCCGCCGCCTCGATTGCCCAGGTGCATTTTGCCACAACAATCAATGGCGATAATGTGGCGGTCAAAATTCTCCGCCCAAATATTAGAAGGCAATTCAGCAGCGATATAAAATTATTCTATTGGCTGGCCAGAATGATTGAGCGCACAAAACCCATAATGAAAAGATTGCGACCGGTTGATGTGGTTGCGCGATTCGAAGAATGGGTAAGGGTCGAAATGGATTTGCGCCTCGAAGCCGCCGCCGCGTCGGAATTGGCAGAAAATTTTATCGGTGATGATGGTTTCCATGTGCCAAAGGTTTATTGGCAACATACCGCCGAACGGGTGTTAACTACCGAACGGATATATGGGCTGCGTATTGATGATATCGATGGCTTGATCAATGCGGGGCATGATATTGATGTGATCTTGGAAAATTCGTCACGGTTATTTTTCTTACAAGTATTTCGTGATGGTTTTTTCCATGCCGATATGCATCCTGGAAATATGTTTGTTGACCAACAAGGTAAATTAGCCCCAGTTGATTTTGGCATCATGGGGCGGGTTAGCTGGAAAGACAGATTATTTCTAGCTGATATGCTAATAGGATTTTTAAGGCGCGATTATAAGGCGGTTGCCGATGTGCATTTTGACGCAGGGTTTGTACCACCATATAAATCCCGCGATGCTTTTTGTCAGGCATTACGCGCCATCGGTGAGCCACTATTAGATAGACCATTAAATGAAATATCTGTAGGTAAATTATTATCGCATTTGCTTCAGACTACGGATGAATATGATATGCCAGTGCAGCCGTCATTATTGCTATTACAAAAAACAATGTTGGTAGCCGAAGGCGTCGGTCGCAAACTTAATGCCGATGCCAATATGTGGGTATTGGCAAGGCCATTAATCGAAGATTGGATGATTGCCAATCGTGGCCCAGATGCCAGAATAAAAGACTTTGCAATTGATGCAATATCATCATTTAAACGTATAACACGGCTTGTGGATAATGCCGAAAATATGCTCAATGATATAAGGCATAATCAAAATAAGCCAGCTGGCAAAAATAAAATATATTCATATTTTCCATATAATATAATATTATCAGCAGCAGCAATTACCATCGCATTAATCGCATTAATTAATATATAGCTTTAATATCAGATTTTAATAAATTTTATATAAAATTAAATATAAATTATGCGGCATTTTTGCCAAATAACTTCGCTTGAAGTTTTGAATTATGCAGAAAATTAATCAAATTAGATAAAAATAATAATAAACTACTACGAATGCGGTTAATCTTATTTAAAACAATTCGATACCGCACAGAAATTAAATATTCATAAAAATTATTTTTAAATCTTTCCATATTGGTTTAAATAATTTAATCTACATTTATAACATGTGAATAAATTATTTCTACAGAATTGAAATTTAATATGAAAAAGCGTATTCTATTAATTATTTCCGGTGGTATAGCTGCCTATAAGATTTTATATTTTATTCGTCGTATACGTGAATATAATATTGATATTCGTGTTATCTTAACCAGTGGCGGCTCAAAATTTATTACCCCATTATCAGTGGCAGCAATAAGTGGAAATAAGGTATATCAGGATTTATTTTCATTAACCAACGAAGCGGAAATGGGACATATAAATTTATCACGCCAAGCCGATATTTTATTGGTAGCACCAGCCAGCGCAAACATATTGGCAAAAATGGCAAATGGCCTTTGCGACGACTTGGCAACAACCGCATTGCTTGCAAGCAATAAACCCGTTGTAGTTGTCCCTGCAATGAATATGCATATGTGGAATAATTCTGCAACACGGGCTAATATCAATATATTGCGGGCACGTAATATTGATGTTATCGATCCAATTGAAGGTGATATGGCATGCGGTGAATATGGTTTTGGTAAAATGGCTGAGCCAGAATATATTTTGCAATATATGTTAGATAAATTAACAGTTAATTTAGATGCTATAACGAAACAACCCTTACTGAAAAACAAAAAAATATTAATCACAGCAGGCCCAACCCATGAGGAAATTGACCCTGTGCGATATATCGCAAACAAGTCTTCAGGCAAGCAAGGATATGCAATTGCCAAGGCTTTTCACGATGCTGGTGCAGATGTTATATTAATTTCAGGACCAGTTAACTTGCCAGCCATTGATGGTATAAAAACTATATATGTTGAAACTGCCGTGCAGATGTATGATAGCTGTATTATGCAGCTTGAACGTAAAAAACAAGCTAAGGTAGATATAGTAATATGTTCTGCTGCGGTTGCTGATTGGCGGGTTGATGGTGCAAATATGCAAAAAATAAAAAAGAAACAAGGGGTGTTGCCGCAGTTAAATTTGGTTGAAAACCCTGATATATTAAAGACCATTTCAATGATGAAAAACAACCGCCCAAATTTAGTTATTGGTTTTGCCGCCGAAACAGAAAATATGCTTGAAAATGCAATTGCAAAAAGATTACGCAAAAATTGTAATTGGATATTAGCAAATGATGTCTCAACTGATATTGGCGTATTTGGTGGTTCAAATAATAAGATTTCTTTAATCACAGCTTTGGGCAGTGAGGATTGGCCAGAAATGACAAAATATGATGTTGCGAATAAATTATTAACAAAAGTTGAGGAATATTTAACAGAATTTATAGGTGAATGAATAGGGTTAATATTTTATATTTTTTGATTCACTATATTATTTTACCATTTATTGGTCATATATTTTAACCAAATTGAATTTATTTTTGAAAGCGAGATAATATTGATAGAAAATACTACGGTTGCAGTTGTTAGATTAGCAAATGGCCTTGATATCGATTTGCCAAGCTATGGTACTATTGATAGTGCAGGTGTTGATTTAATGGCGGCAATAGACAAGTCATATGTAATAAATGCGGGTGAACGTGGGCTTATTGCCACAGGTATTGCCATTGCATTGCCATCAGGATTTGAGGCGCAAATCCGTCCAAGGTCGGGCTTGGCATTGAAATATGGCATAACATGTTTAAATGCACCTGGTACAATTGATGCAGATTATCGCGGCGAAATTGGCGTGATTTTAATTAATCATGGTAATGAAAAATTCACCATAGAACGCGGCCAGCGTATCGCCCAATTGGTAATTTCACCAGTGGCAAAATTAACATGGAATGAGGTCGATAACTTGCCCGATAGTAATCGTGGCGTTGCTGGTTTTGGTTCTACTGGTATTTAATATAGCGGGTATTTAAAGGATAGGCTTAATGCGTTTAACAAAAAAAATTATGTTTGCGATCGAGGCGGTTTTAGACATTGCCTATCATGCAACTGACTTGCCAGTGCAAAGCAAGGATATAGCATCAAGGCAGGGTATCCCACGGCGTTATCTTGAACAAGTATTACAACAATTAGTACGTGCAGATATTTTACGCGGCTTGCGCGGTGCGCGTGGCGGATATTGTTTGGCGCGCGAAAGACGCAATATATCGGTCGCCGATATTGTCGCGGTGGTGCATCAAATGGATGGCGGTGCCGACCCATTAACCGACCCCGCAGGTTCAGAACTTGGCCATACGGTGTTACGACCATTATGGCAAGAATTAGAAGCGCAAGCAGTCGAATATCTATCAAAAACCAGTGTTGCCGATTTATGCCATAGCGCACAGCAAGCGGGCATCGCATCGGTGGCGCATAATCAATTTAATTTTACCATATAACCATATATATATAGGGATCAATCAAATGCCAGAATCAAAACTAGAATCAAAATCAGAATTTCGTGGTAAAATTTATAATAATTTAGTCGAAACTATTGGTGCAACACCATTGGTGCGGTTAGGGCGATTCATGGAAAATCAAAATATCGGCGCAGAAATTCTTGCCAAGCTAGAATTTTTTAATCCACTAGCTAGTGTCAAAGATAGAATAGGTAATGCGATGATTGAAGATTTGGAAAAATCGGGCAAGGCAACGCCGGGCAAGACGGTTTTAATCGAACCTACATCGGGCAATACTGGTATCGCTTTGGCATTTGTGGCGGCGGCAAAGGGCTATCGCTTGATTTTAACAATGCCTGAAAGCATGTCGATCGAACGACGTAAAATGTTAAAACTGCTGGGTGCAGAATTAGAATTAACCCCTGCGGCCAAGGGTATGAATGGCGCAATAGCCAGAGCAAAAGAATTAGTAGAAAAATTACCAGATGCAGTGATGCCGCAGCAATTTGAAAATCCTGCTAACCCCGCTATCCATCGCGCAACCACGGCGGAGGAAATTTGGCGCGATAGTGATGGTAATGTGGATGTTTTAATATCCGCAGTCGGCACAGGTGGAACTTTAACCGGCATTGGTAGCTTTCTAAAAGCAAAAAACCCAGATTTCCATATTGTCGCAGTTGAACCAGAAGATAGCCCCGTTTTATCGGGCGGTAATCCTGGACCACATAAAATTCAGGGTATTGGGGCAGGATTCAAGCCAGCAGTCCTTGATATGAATTTAATTGACGAAGTTATGTGTATCGCCAATGAAACTGCATTTGCCACCGCCAGAAATGTTGCAAAAATCGAAGGCTTGCCAGTTGGTATTTCATCGGGGGCAATGTTGGCTGCGGCAATCGAGGTAGGTAAAAGACCAGAAATGAAAGGTAAGCGCATCGTTGTAATAATTCCAAGCTTTGCCGAACGTTATTTATCAACCGCATTATTTGACGGTATTTAGTTTATTTTAGATTAAACAATGATTAGGTATCTAAGCCATATGCAAACAGAGCTAAGCGACAAGCAATTATCCCGTTATGCCCGCCATGTTATTTTGGACGAGGTAGGTGAGGCGGGGCAATTGAAGCTATTGGCAGCAAGAATATTAGTGGTTGGCGCGGGTGGTTTAGGCTCGCCCGTGTTGCTTTATCTCGCTGCGGCTGGCATAGGCAATATTGGCATTATTGATTTTGACCTGGTCGATGAAAGTAATTTGCAACGACAAATAATTCATTCAACCGATAATATCGGCATTGCCAAGGTGAATAGCGCCGCAGAGCGAATAGAAGAATTAAACCCAGAAATAAATGTCATTCAACATCGCGATCGATTATCGATTAATAATGCCGCCGCAATAATATCTCAATATGATATGGTGGTCGATGGCAGCGATAATTTCGCCGCCAGATATTTAATCAATGATATTTGTTATTTCTTAAAAAAAACATTAGTCAGTGCAGCATTAATAAGATTTGAAGGCCAAATATCCACCTATAAAGCATATCAAAGCGGGCCATGCTATCGCTGTTTATTTCCACAAGCACCAGCAAAAAATTTAATTTCACGATGCGACACTGTCGGTATATTTGGCTCAATCGCGGGCATATTAGGCACGATGCAGGCAACAGAAATATTAAAAGAACTGCTTAATATTGGCACGAGCTTATCGGGACAGTTGATCTTATATGATGCGCTTGATGTCAATATGCGGAAGATTAAAATAGTTAAAAATCCTGATTGCGCTCTTTGTGGTGAAAATCCATCAATAAAAACAATAGATGATGCGGGGAAGTAATATATAAAATAACATTTAATAAGAACAAAACATAAAAATTAATTGACAATCAGTGAATATATGTATATATAGATGTATTATTACGCAAACCCCGAGCGAATTTTTTATATTTTACACCTAACGGCGGCGGGCGGTCGTATCTTTTTATCATTGCACTAAGCTTACGCTTCGCGTGCTCACACTTGTTCGCTCTCGCATTAAAAAATGCTCGCTACAAATACAAACACTTGCGTATATCGTTCTAGCAAACCCCGAGTGGCTTTAGCCGCGACCCTGCAATTGCTACATACTTGAATGTCTTGATGACTCTTTATAAGAAAAGTCTTAACAGATGTCAAGTAGTAGATTGGTCAAGGATCGCCTCAACCAGAGGGGATGACTATAAAAACATCCAGATAGAAATGCAAAAACTCACAAAGCGTGAACTTTGTGAGTAGCAGAGGTAAACCTCATAATAGGCAATATGAAATGCGCCGTTTATGATCATATCTTACCTCAACCGTCAGCTAAGTCAAGTAAAAATACGTTTTTCGTAAATAATTTTTGATATGCTGATGGCTGGATAAGTCATATAAAATATGCAGATAAATCAACATGTTAGCAATGCAAGCGGCGGGCGTATATATACCAAGCTATTGCGTAATCAGCTTGAATATTCAAAAAACTTTCAAGGACTGCCAGAAAATATAACTTATTATGATATTTTACGGTTAATTAAGAAAGTTGGTCGCAAGATTGGCTTTAATTCTGTTTTAATATCGCATTTAGAATATTTATTAAATCACACCAAAAACCATGACTGGATCGATGGCGGTAGGCCGATAATTTATAAAACAGTGCAAAAAACCGCATTGGAATTAGGCTTAAGCGAAAGACAAGTCAATAATCGCGAGCAGAGCCTACATAAATTGGGCGTGCTTGTATGGACTGATTTTGGTAATCATCGCAGAATGGGCAAGCGTGATGACCGAGGCAAGATTATTTTTGCCTATGGTGTTAATTTATCGCCTATGGCTAAATTATACGATAATTTAATAATGTTATCGGCTGAACAAGATGATTTTGAACAAGAATGGCAATTTTTACGCCGTCAACATTCGGCTATTAAAGGTGAAATTCACTGTAAATTAAATATTTTAGTAGAATATCAAGATAATGATAATTTTAATTTGGACGAATTTATCAATATCAAAGATCAAATTGCAGAAATGCCGCCACGCATCAGAGTATCAATTGGCATCGATAAAATCAGTGATTTAATCGAGCGGTTAAAATCAATTTTAATGGCTGTGGATAACTTATTATCATCAATTGAAAATAGCCTTAATAACCCCCCATGGCAGAATAAAACTTCTGCCTTGGCAGAAGCAGACTTCCGACCCAAATACTATACAAATAAAGATAATATATCTAAAGATAATGGTAATGATATATTAATGCGGACTAATTCTGACGAATTAGCGGTTGAAGAAGATATTAACTTCGCTAACGCTCATCAAGATGGCTTACCAAATAAGCCTGTACGTCAAATTCGGCCTGTGCAAGCAATAAAAAACATAATTCCACTGCAAAAAAACCGTAGTGGCATTGCCGATAGCGGTGTTCAGCATATTTCCATGGGCAATGCCTTGGCAATCGCCAGCCGCCAATTCAAAAGTTACATACCTGATATTGAAAATTGCAATTGGCGCGATATTACCGAAGCAGCAGAATATTCATGCCATGATTTAGGAATAAATCGCAGTGCCTGGGTTGATGCCGTGGCTGTTATGGGCAGAAATGCCGCCGCGATTGCGGTTTTAATCATTGATGTTAATAAAAACCACCCCACCCATCCGATAAAATCCGCAGGCGGCGTATTGCGTGGCATGACCATTGCCGCCGAAGATGATAAATTACATCTTCATCGGTCAATTTTTGGCATATTACAGCGCGAAAATGCGGGAGATATGCAATGAAAATCACCATATTCATAATGATGATATTTACATTGCAAATAACATCGTTAGCCGCAGAAAATATAACTATCAGCAGTGATAATATATATGTCATCGATGGCGATACTATTATTTTAGATGATGATATTCGCATTAGATTGATTGGCTTGCATGTGCCAGAATTAGATACATCGGCTGGGCAAGCCGCCAAGCTATTTTTAACAAAATTTCTAGCTGGCAAAAGGCTTGATTGTCGATTATCGGGTAAAAAAAGTTATGATCGTTATCTTGGCAGATGCTATTTTAATCAATTAGATATTGCCGCCGTTATTATTAAAAATGGCCATGGTCGTGATTGCCCGCGTTATTCAAACTATCGCTATCGCCAGTTTGAAACTAATCATGTTAAAAATTGGCAATTGCCAAGATATTGCTTGTGATTAATGTTATGAAACATCAATTACAAATCAAATGGCAAAATGCTTTTATTGACCAAGCGATATTTGAATTAGTAAAATCATTGAATAATGATGATTTAAATATTCATACGATTGCGTGTTGCCAGGGTCATTATAAATTTATGAGCCATCCATATGTTTATTTTACCTGTCCAGTTGAAATTGCCGCAGAAATTGAAAGAAATTTAGGCGTAATTCAATCTGGCTGTAAATTAAATTTTTGGTGGGAAGTAACTGGTCGTTTTAATCAAAATAACCAACTTTGTTTTTCAATTGAATCTGATCAATTAAAACAAGCAAAGCATTCATTATTAAAAACATTCTATTATTATATTTTAAAACGAAAATATATTGATGATGATTTAGCTGCATTAACCGAAATTATTAAGGATATTCAAAAGGAATATAAAAAATGAATTATGCGGAAAGACTTAATTTAGTTAGAGTGAGAGAAAAAATGTCGCAAGTTGAATTTAGTAAAAAAGTAGGTATTTCTGTTCGTTCTTATAAAAATTATGAGACTGAGCTAAGGTCTATGCCTTCTTCAGTAGCACTAAAAATTCATTCAGAGTTTGGAGTGAATATTCATTGGTTATTTACTGGTGAAGGCTGGATTAATGCCGTAGAGCTAGACAAAGTAATTAAAGTTGCAGTCATTGAAACTAGAGAATTTTTTGATAATGCGAACATTAATTTAACTCCTGAAAAAGAAGCTCAAATTATATGCTCTTTTGTAGGTCTAATGATGGAAAATGGCTCAATGTCAGATATATTAAAAAATAGTTTTTTCAAAGCTGTCATGTAATTAAAATATATTGATGACGTTTTAGCAGTATTAACCGAAGTTGTTAAGGATATTCTTGTCGTTAATTAAAATCATTTACTTGGATAATGATTATTTTTATTAGCTATATTTTCCTGTTTTTTCAATATAACTATTACTAATATGCTTTGCTATTATATCGCCTAAAAATAGTTATTTATCTGTTAATTTAACTATCACTTATAATTAAAGAACATGACCATAATTGCGAATTGCTGGGCAATTCACTCATATTAAAATGGTCATTAAAATTATAGAAAAACAAAAAAAACGGTTTTCACATCAAGCGATGTAAAGCTTCCGTTTTGTTTTATTGATCTAAATTTTTCTTAAATTCTTTGCGTGTCGTAATTAACATAAATCTATTTAGGAGAAATATAATGTATAGCGAAGCAACATTTTCAGTAATCGGTTTTATTAGTAAAACAGAAGTAAAAACATTAGCTGGTGATAAAAAAATAGCGATTATTTCAATAGCAAATAATATTAACGGCAAAGAAAATAAAGAAACTAAAACTCGTGAAACGCGGGCTAGTTTTACTCAAATCACTATATGGAAAGATTATATAATCAGTGGAATTGAACGCGGTTTTATTGCCAAAGGTAAATATGTTATGGCTCGTGGTTGTTTTGAACATAAACAATATGAAAAAGACGGCATAAAGAAATATACAACCGAATTTATAGCTAAATCTATCGATATTATGGAACGTAAAGCCGACTAAATATAACTAAATCCTTCGTTTTTTAACGGAGGATTTTTTACTTTATTATAAATATTTAAACCATATCTTTGTAAAAATAATGAACCAAATTTTTAAAATTATATCGAATATCAACGATATAGTCTTTTTCTTTTGTATTTAAAATCTTTGAAATAAATATTTTATCAAAAAACTTATGAATTATATCGATATTACTTTGCTCATCAGGGTTATTAATATGTGTTTTTAAAAGCTTATGTAGCTTTTTATGAATTAAACCTGCTTCGGCTTTAGATAATATAATAGTTTTTTTCTTTGATAAATTTAAACCTTTGATTTTATAATTTATTCGCTGGCATTCCAACTCCATATTATCAAGAAATTTAATTGTTTCTTTGCCCTTGGATTGCTGCATCGTCAATTTTGATAATAAAGAAGTTATTTCTTGTTGTTTATTTGATAATTCTTCTTTGTAAGCGATAATTTTTTTTGACCTATCGATTAATATTTTTTCTTGCTGTTTGTTAAATTCATCTAAATTACCAATATCAAAATTCAACATTTGCATAATAACTTTATAAATTATCTTTTCCCTGTGAAGATTACGATTAACGCAATTTTTTATCTTGCAGCCATAAACCGCAGTTCTTAACGTTGTTATTTTTGATTTATGGATAGGGCAGAATAGCCTGCTATGAATTAAATACATCTCGCGTTTTTTTGGTTTTTTTGCACGCTCTCTTGCTAAAAAGTTTTTTGTCCTTTCATTAGCACGTTGTTTTTTTTCTTCATCGGATGCTATTTTGCTAATTTTATATAAAATTGATCTTTCTTCGATCATTTTTTGCACATCATCAAATTTCTTTTCAGAAATGATGGCTAATTCAGGAATTGGTACAATTATCCAATCTGATCTGGGATTAATTAAACAGACTCGCTTGCCAGTTTCAGGATGTTTACGATATTGCACCTTATTAAAAGTAACCACGCCTTTATATAATGTTTGACGTAAAATTCCTGTTTGCCGTGCAAATGCACCAACAAGTGTTTGTCTTGACCATTTTTT
>JARFVT010000013.1:0-347500 GCA_036677425.1 Alphaproteobacteria bacterium
ATTGTGACCTGCGCCCCAACTTTGTACCAGTTAGCCGTAGAGTCCTTTAGTTAAGTTTTTATCAATTATTTGATCATTTGCAACCATTATGGGGGCATGCCCCCATAATGGTTGGTCGTTTTTATTTTGCAAAGCTTGTATTGGGCTTTGCCCATCCAAGGCTGAGTGCGGCCTTACATGATTATAATCATCGCGCCAATCTGCTAATATCTTACGAACATGATGAAGGTCTTCAAACAGTGTTTCATTTAAACATTCATCACGTAATTTACCATTGAAGCTTTCCACAAACCCGTTTTGCATCGGCTTGCCTGGTGCGATGTAATGCCAATTGATGCCCATGTCGCCTTGCCATTTTAGTAGGGCATTTGATGTCATTTCCGTGCCGTTATCGCTGACTATTGTATCTGGCTTGCCACGTATTGCTATTATGTTATCTAACTCACGGGACAAACGATGACCACCGATAGATGTATCAGCCACCAGTGCCAAACATTCTCGGCTGCTATCATCAACAACACATAACATTCTAAAACGCCTGCCATCCATAAAACTATCACTGACAAAATCAAGCGACCAGCGTTCGTTGACCTTAGAAGGCACTGCAATCGGTGATCTTGTGCCAATAGCACGCTTGCGACCATTCCGTTTGCGAACTGCCAAACCTTCTTCTTTATACAAACGCCGAAGCTTCTTATGGTTAAGGTGATAACCCTCACGTGCCAATAAAATATGCAGACGGCGATAGCCAAAGCGTTTACGTAAATGCGATAATTCGCGTAATCTGCTGCGTAATACTGCATCATTGGGTCGTACGGATTGGTACCGGATTAAAGATCGTTCCACGTTAAGCATTAAACACGCCCGCCGCTCACTCACCATAAAATTTGTTCGAAGGTGAGTGACAGCATCTCGCTTGCCAGCGGGCGTTACCATTTTTTTGCATTCACATCTTTCAACATCGAAATATCCAAATGGGCATCCGCCAGCAAAGATTTTAAACAGCGGTTTTCATCTTCAAGCAATTTTAATCGTTTAGCATCACTGACTTCCATGCCGCCATATTTTGACTTCCACTTGTAAAATGTACTTTCTGCAATTCCGTGTCTGCGGCAAAGATCTGCGGTGGTAATGCCAGATTCCTGCTCTTTTAATATACGAATAATCTGTTCTTCGTTAAATCTACTACGTTTCATTCTGATCTTCCTCCTGTTGAGAAAGACTCTACTTATAAATGGACTAATTTAAAGGGCGCAGGTCAACGTAAAAAGCCCGAACCATTACAGATGCCGAGGTCAATCAATAAAACATGGTCGCAATAAAACATGGTCGATGGATTTTATGCATGATCAATTATCAGATGGGCGTAGTTATCGAACTTTTAATGTCATTGATAATCAATGTTATTGATGACTTTAATCGCGAAGCATTAGCGATAGATGTTGATATATCGTTACCCAGTTTGCGGGTTATTCGCGCTCTTGATCAGATGCGACAATGGCCCTGAATATATCAGCGATAGGTTAAAATCATGGTCCAAAAAACATAATATTCAATTGAAATTTATCCAACATGGCAATCCGCAACAAAATGCTTATGTGGAACGCTTCAACAGAATAGTTCGTTATGATTTATTAAATCAATATATTTTTAAGGAGATTGAAGATGTTCAAATTGCCACAACAAAATGGCTGTGGAGTTACAATAATGAAAGACCTAACATGGCACTTGCTGGTATAACACCAAATCAAAAATTAACTATTAAGCATGCACATAGTTAATTAAACAATAAAGTCCTACTTATAACGCCCATTATAAATGGGGGTATTACCGCCATGCTTCCACGCTCTTTTATCAGCAATTAGTGCTCGATATCGCTTGACGACCTCCATTCTTTTTGACTTCCCGACTTGTACCAAATTATCGACTTCTTATATTCATCCATAGGATTTGAACTGTACATACGCTGTGCTCCTTCTAAAAAGCTTTATATCGTATGGCGCCATGACCAGTTGCATCCACCCAATTCAGGTCAGTATATGGAAGCACCAAGCCATAGAAGGCTTATCAGGCTGACCTGCGCCCTTTAAATTAGTCCATTTATAAGTAGAGTCTTTCTCAACAGGAGGAAGATCAGAATGAAACGTAGTAGATTTAACGAAGAACAGATTATTCGTATATTAAAAGAGCAGGAATCTGGCATTACCACCGCAGATCTTTGCCGCAGACACGGAATTGCAGAAAGTACATTTTACAAGTGGAAGTCAAAATATGGCGGCATGGAAGTCAGTGATGCTAAACGATTAAAATTGCTTGAAGATGAAAACCGCCGTTTAAAATCTTTGCTGGCGGATGCCCATTTGGATATTTCGATGTTGAAAGATGTGAATGCAAAAAAATGGTAACGCCCGCTGGCAAGCGAGATGCCGTCACTCACCTTCGAACAAATTTTATGGTGAGTGAGCGGCGGGCGTGTTTAATGCTTAACGTGGAACGATCTTTAATCCGGTACCAATCCGTACGACCCAATGATGCAGTATTACGCAGCAGATTACGCGAATTATCGCATTTACGTAAACGCTTTGGCTATCGCCGTCTGCATATTTTATTGGCACGTGAGGGTTATCACCTTAACCATAAGAAGCTTCGGCGTTTGTATAAAGAAGAAGGTTTGGCAGTTCGCAAACGGAATGGTCGCAAGCGTGCTATTGGCACAAGATCACCGATTGCAGTGCCTTCTAAGGTCAACGAACGCTGGTCGCTTGATTTTGTCAGTGATAGTTTTATGGATGGCAGGCGTTTTAGAATGTTATGTGTTGTTGATGATAGCAGCCGAGAATGTTTGGCACTGGTGGCTGATACATCTATCGGTGGTCATCGTTTGTCCCGTGAGTTAGATAACATAATAGCAATACGTGGCAAGCCAGATACAATAGTCAGCGATAACGGCACGGAAATGACATCAAATGCCCTACTAAAATGGCAAGGCGACATGGGCATCAATTGGCATTACATCGCACCAGGCAAGCCGATGCAAAACGGGTTTGTGGAAAGCTTCAATGGTAAATTACGTGATGAATGTTTAAATGAAACACTGTTTGAAGACCTTCATCATGTTCGTAAGATATTAGCAGATTGGCGCGATGATTATAATCATGTAAGGCCGCACTCAGCCTTGGATGGGCAAAGCCCAATACAAGCTTTGCAAAATAAAAACGACCAACCATTATGGGGGCATGCCCCCATAATGGTTGCAAATGATCAAATAATTGATAAAAACTTAACTAAAGGACTCTACGGCTAACTGGTACAAAGTTGGGGCGCAGGTCAAGGCATTTCTACCGACAAACAAAGAAAACTGGAGTTCAAGATAGTGATGTAAGAGATATTTATGCTAAGATTGCTCACCTTATCCATGAAAATGATTTTTTGCCACAAGGGCTGAAGCGATGAGCAAGTCTAAACACCGAGATATGATCAAGCGAGATAATGTTAAGTTAAGTTAAGTCGATCTTCTGTCTATTATCGACAGGTTGGCTTTAATCCTGCTACGCTTTATCTGATGAATGAGATTGATAGGATATTCACCAAACACCCATTATTTGATAGCCGCCAGATAACGGCTTATCTTCCGAGAAATAGTTTTTCTGCGGGTCGATATTGGGTTCGTCGATTAATGCGCATTATGGGTTTGCGGACAATTTATAAAAAGCCCAACATCTTATAAAAAGCCCAACATCAGTAAAAAGCATCCATATCATCCTGTATATCCCTATGAAGCATGGCTTTTTATATCTGGTTGCGATTATGGATTGGGCCATATGAAAGCTTTTGTCTTGACGGATTTCAATCAGGCTGGATACAAGTTTATATATCAAGGCATTTAAAAGGCCATTGCCAAATATGGGAAGCCTGAGATTATGAATACCGATCAAGGCAGCCAATATACAAGCTTTGAATCGGTAAAGGTTTTAAGTGATGCTAGCATTAAAATATCAATGGATGGCAGAGCGTTATTTGGACAATATATTCATTGAGCATTTATGGCGATCTCTGAAGCAAAAAGCCATTTATTTGCATGAAATGATAGATGGTTTCCGTGCAAATAAAATCATTGATGAGTGGATGAGATCTTATAATACAGATCTATAATACAGGTCGTCCGCACACTACACTTGATAAAGGCACACCAGATGAGCCATACTTCAAAATAATCAAAGCAAAAATAGTGGCATGGCTATAATCAAAATACATCTTAACCGAGCAGCAAAACTGTCCTAAAAAGTAGGACCAGTTCAATTTGTAATTTATATTAAATTTATCTAGGTTCAGGACCGATTAATTTAATCCATTCTGCCGCGGTAATATTCTTGCTATATATAGGAGAAAAGGCGTGGTAAACCGTCTGATTTCCAAGTTTTTTCGACGACGACAGAGCTTAAATATTGCCCCGCCCAGCGGGTTTATCAGTAAACTTGCATTACTCATAAAAACAATGCTCAAATATGCTAACATATCCTTAGCCCTTGTTTTTTTGTATCTACAAGCTTACTGGTAAACAGAATTGCATCAAATTAATGGGTCCTGAGCCTAGTGCCACCAGTATCATTATTAATATTTGATATATATGGTGATGCGCCACGATGGTTTTCATCGATATGGAATCTATTATGCATTGGGGGAAATGCGCGTTTAATGCAATTTTGACTGTCGCATATTCGACAGCTTACTCCAATTTCAGTATATTTATGGCTGTTATTAATATTTAAATTATCAAAATATACCATGCCATTTGCATGGGTAGCGTTGCAGCCTAAGCCGATTGTTAAAAAATTTTCTTCTACTCCAAACCCTATGCCGCCTTTGCGAATGGTTTTTGCAATACATAAAAATTCCGTACCGTCATGAAGCCGTGATAATTGCACCTTAATTTGATTTATATTGAAATTAGGGTTGATTGCTGCACTATATATATTCCATTTTGAACATGCGGTGCCATGGCGTGGAATTGGCAAGCCTGACAGGCTAAAGCGTTTTGAAATATTTCCCGCCATATCAATGCGTAAAAAATGTAATGGAATTCCTTTGTTATTTGGTGCATTTAAACTGCTTAACCGCTGTGTCGCTTGTTCAAAACTTACATTATATTGATGTTGTAAAAGCTCTATATCGTAACGTAAATTACGGGCATCGGTGATATATTGGTCATATGGCATCAATAATGCGGCGGCAAAATAATTGGCAAGCGCAATCTTTGCTAGACTAATAGCAGGTTTATCACGAATATTTGCCTCCATTATTAACATATCGATCACTGGTTTAGCCGATAATAAGCCGATTTGATGCGCCAGCTGAAAATTACGATTGCTGGCGCTGCTCATGATCGATAATTCAAGTATTTTATGGCTTGGATCATATCTACGGTGAAATATTTCTTCGCTTGATGCTTGTATGATTGCCACATGCACCTCGTGGGCGGCTTTTAGATAATCCACTAAAATATCATTTGATTGGGTGCTTATAATATTAATTTCACGCCCGATTCTTATGGCTTCATCTTCGATATCTTGGAAGTAATTATTATTATTTTGGAAAAAATCTGATATTTGATCTGATGCTGTTGCAACGCTAAAGCTGGTGAATTGATCATTGTCGCCATCCTCATCGATAATTTTTGCCGCCATTGATCTGGCATCAATTATGGTTTTATGATATGCATCATGTAATAATAATAATGCCTTGCCTGCATTGGGGCTGGCGCTTACCAATTCACGCACATCAATATTGGTTAAATCTAAATCTTCAAACATATCATTTGATAAGACTTCCATTAAATCGGACAGCAATTGGCTTTCATCGCCATCGGCTAAGTCTGCTAATTCAAGATTAAAAATTTCCGATAATTTTAATAACATTGCCACCGTTACCTTGCGGTGATTATGTTCGATTAAATTTAAATAACTGGCGGAAATATTCATTTGCCCTGCCAATTGCGCCTGTGTTTTTTCTGCATCACGGCGTAAGCGTCTTATTTTTGCGCCAATTTTAAGTTTGCTAATGTTAGAGTTAGACGCTGTTTCTTTTACCATTATATAATTCCAAATCAATATTAATTTTATAACTATTATAGTTTATATTTACAAAATTTACAATTAGTAAATTAAAGACAAAAGATGATTGCATGGATGTAATATTTGAAAATATTGTGTATTATTATTTTTAAGCATATTAATTGCCCATTGGTATTATATATCAAATATAAATTTTAATAATAGCATTTATAAGGATTAAGGCCATGGCAGATAATATTAAATCAACATATGAATGGGCGTTAAGCGATACGCCATCTAATGATAAATTCGACGCACCCGCATATGCGCCTGATCGTTGGGCAACGACCAGCCGTAATTACACTAAGGCAGATGTTAATAAGCTGCGTGGTTCAGTGCAAATTCGCAACACATTAGCCGAAATGGGCGCGGAAAAGCTTTGGAATGAAATAACTAATAGTGATTATGTCAATACCCTTGGTGCATTCACTGGTTGTCAAGCAGTCCAACATGTGCGTGCGGGTTTACGTGCAATATATTTATCAGGTTGGCAGGTTGCGGCCGATGCCAATAATGCGGGTCAAATGTATCCTGATCAATCGCTTTATCCAGTAAGTTCAGTCCCAGCAGTAGTGGAACGGATAAATAATGCGTTTCAACGTCAAGATCAAATCCAGAATATGGAACGTTTAAACGGTGATAAAACTGGTGATATTGATTGGTTTGCACCAATTGTTGCTGATGCCGAAGCTGGTTTTGGCGGTCCTTTGAATGTTTTTGAATTAATGAAAGCAATGATAAAAGCCGGTGCTGCGGGTGTGCATTTTGAAGATCAATTGGCATCAGAAAAAAAATGTGGTCATTTAGGTGGCAAGGTTTTATTGCCGACACAAAATGCGGTACGTAATTTAAATTCTGCAAGGCTTGCTGCCGATGTTATGGGTGTTCCAACCATTATAATGGCAAGAACCGATGCGGAATCAGCCAGATTAATCACATCAGATATTGATGAACGCGATCACGAGTTCCTAACAGGTGAACGCACCGCCGAAGGTTTTTATCGTATAACTGGTGGTGTTGATATGGGCATTGCCCGTGGGCTTGCATATTCACCATATGCAGATTTAATATGGATGGAGACATCAACACCAGATTTAGATCAAGCCAAGAAATTTGCCGAGGCAATTCGCAAAGAATATCCAAATCAAATGTTGGCCTATAACTGTTCACCATCTTTCAATTGGGCAAAACATCTTGATGTGGTAACTATGGAGAAATTCCAACGTGAAATTGGTGCAATGGGTTATAAATTCCAATTTATTACATTAGCAGGTTTCCATAGCCTTAATTATGCAACATTTGAATTGGCACGTGCTTATAATGACCGTGGTATGGCGGGTTATTCTGAATTGCAACAGGCAGAATTTGCGGCCGAAGTTAATGGTTTTACCGCCACAAGACATCAACATGAAGTTGGTGTTTCATATTTTGACGCGGTAAATAATGCCACTGCGGGTGGTAAATCTGCCACTACTGCCATGGGTCAATCGACCGAATCAGATCAATTTTAATCGGTTGATTTAGGCCTTGATCTTAATTAAATAGTTACAGGCAAATCAGTGGGGCGGTCGAAATCTGCCCCGCTGGTTTTTTGTTTATTAAAAATGAATTTTTTAAAATTAATTAAGCGGCAGGAATATATTAAAAAACGTTGCATTGGTTGGTTTTATTTTTTTAATTTTTGTTTTTATAATTTTTGCGGTTATACTTTTCATTGGCATTGGTTTTATTTCAACCCATATCTTACCTTTAAAATATTCAACCACCCGTTTTGAAATTGCCAGGCCTAAACCGCTGCCAGTTGGCCTGTTTGGGGTATCTTCATCGACCCGTGCAAATTTATCAAAAATATTTATAAATTCAGCTTCGGGCAGCCCTTGACCATTATCGATAACTGAAAATAAATAGCCATTTTTTTGTATTTTAGCGGTTATTAAAATTTGCGGATCATTGGCATTGCAAAATTTTATGGCGTTGGATAATAAATTTAAAAAAACCTGCATCATACGGTCATTATCAATTTGCATCATCATTGGTTTGTTCGGTATATCGAGCGATAACTGCACATGTTTTTCCCTTAACATGCCATCAATCGCGGCGATAGAATTTTTTATGACCTTTGTCATATCAATTGCTTCAATGCGCCAATTACTTTGCCCTGCTTCAACTCTTGCTAAATCAAGATGTTCATCGATTAATCTTGTTAAACGTTCACTTTCTTTAATGATTATATTAAGAAATTTACTTGTTTGTTTTGCATCTAAATCAGAATTATCGGCCAAAATTTCTGAAAAAGAACGTATGGAAGTTAAGGGTGTTCTAAATTCATGACTAACCACAGTTAAAAAATCATCTTTCATTAAATCTAATTCACGCAGGCTTTCATTAGCTAATCGAAGCTCGCCCGCTACTAATTCCAATTCTTGTGATTTTTGTTCTAACTGATTGCTATGTTCTATAACTTGTGATGTTTCCTCCAACATTGCCATAACCTCGTCAAAGCGCATGACTTCGCCTTTGCCAACCGATGATACAACAATTCTAGCCGACGCAGCACCAATTGTCCCCGCCAGTAATCTTTCAGTAAAGGCAATAGTATCAGAATCGGCCGCACCATCACGTCGCCATTTTTCGCCTCTGGTTTTTGCATATATTTTAAAGGCATTAATAGTCCGCTTTCCACCGAGGAAACGCTGCACTAGATCATATAAATCATCGATGCTGGCATTCCCTTGCCACACTGGTGCATCGGATAGGGGGACGCGAAAACTATCAACAAATAAGGCCGCTTGAATGCGTTCTAATGAATTTTGGCGACTAAATACCGAGACAATAACAAAGCTTCCAATGTTGAAAAGCATGCTCCAAAATAATGCGTGGGTAAGTGGTGACATACCATATAAGCCAAAAAGTGCTTCGGGTTTTAACCAGTCAATATGCCATGGGCCATGAATGATGAATGATGTATCGATCCATCCTGATCTGGCAAAAGATGGCGCAAGTAGCGTATATATCCAGATAGAAAAACCAAGAATTAATCCAACTTGCGCCCCATGTTTCGCGCCGCCTTTCCAAAATAAGCCGATAATCATTACGGGCACTAATTGTGCGGTGGCGGTGAAAGAAATAAGGCCAATTGATACCAAGGCGTTACTTGTCCCTGCACCGCGATAATAAGCATATCCCATGAAAAGCAGTAAAAAAATGCTGAAACGGCGGATGGTTAATAACATGCCTGTTAAATCGGTTTTTTCGCGGGTATGCAGCCAATGTCGACGTAATAATATTGGTACGACCAAATCATTGCACACCATGGTTGATAAGGCAATAACGGCAACGATGACCATGCTTATGGCTGCAGAAAGGCCACCGACATAAGCAATTAATGCAAGAAATTTTTGATCAAGAAATAATGGAACCGTTAAAACAAAAAAATCTGGGTCGCTGTTGTCGGGTAATAAATCAAGCCCAGCCAAGGCAATGGGCAGGACAAATATATTCATCAAAATAAGATATGCGGGGAAAAGCCATGATGCGGTTGCCAAATGGCGTTCATTGACATTTTCAACGGCAATCATTTGAAATTGGCGTGGCAATGCCAAAATTGCTGCCATTGATAGTAATGTTAATGTTAACCAGCGCGGCCCGACATTTTCATCTAATGTTAATGCCTTTACGGCGGCTGGTATATGTTTTGCGGTGGTAAATAAATCGCCAAATCCATTATAGGCAAAGAATACTACGAAAATGCCAACTGTTAGTATAACTATTAATTTAATTAAGGATTCAAAGGCAATTGCGGCAACAACTCCTTCGTGATGCTCGTCAGTATCAATATGTCTTGTGCCAAATAAAATTGCAAATATTACCAATAATAATGTAACCCAAAACCCTGTGTCGGTTAAAATACCGCTTGTGGTATTGGACCCGTCTATCATTAAATCATTTGCCTTTTCAATGCCAAAACCTGTTAATACGGTAAAACTGGTGGCGACGGCCTTTAATTGTAATGCGATATATGGGGTTATGCCAATAACGGCAATTAAAGTTACAATAACCGATAATTTACCGCTTTTACCATATCTTGATGATATAAAATCAGCGATAGATGTAATGCCGTGGGTTTTGGTGATATGCACCATTTTTCGCAATAAAAACCACCAGCCTAAAAATATAAAAGTTGGGCCAAAATAAATTGTCAAAAATTCTAAACCGCTTCTAGCTGCATAACCAACTGAGCCATAAAATGTCCATGTGGTGCAATATACTGCAATCGATAATGTATATATTACCGGGTTGTTTATCATGCTTTTATTTTGTTTGGCGCAACGATCAGCCCACCATGCGATGGCAAATAAAATACCTACATAACAAAGGGAAACAATTATAACTATATTTGTTGATAGCATATGTTATCGCATATTCATTGTTTTGTATCTTGGCTATTTTGTAACTTTTGACTTAATATTGCACCCAATATTACCAAAATTATCCAGACAGAAAATGTGTAAATATAAAGTATAGGCATTGATATAAAAAAATATACGGAGTTAAATATAAGTAATATGGGTGGAGTTAGTAAAATAAATGCAACAATGGGCAATATAAAGGCACGTTCTTTTAGGCGTTGCATATTATATTACCAAATATTTTTCCTATATTCATATTATTTGCCTATATCAATATCAAGCAATTGTTTGGCGCGTTCGACCACATCTTTTGTTGAAAATGGCTTTGTCATGAATATGTCGACGCCAAGATTATATGCTTTTTGCTCGTCAACGGCCCTATTTTTTGCCGTTAGCATAAGTATTTTAATATTGGAAAATTTTTTATCTTCACGAATAGTTCTTGTTACCTCAAAACCATCACAACCAGGCATCATAATATCAAGCAATATAAGTTTTGGGGCTGATTGTTTAACCATTTTAATGGCCTGTGTTCCTGTTCTGGCAATACGAACATCAAATCCTGCCTTATTCATTAAAAAAAATAAAGCCTCAACGATGCTGTTATCATCTTCTACAACAAGCACTGATTGTCCCAATATTCTTACTCCTGTTATTGTTTGACCTTCAGCATTTATTTCATGCTTTTCTTGTAATTTTTATTTTGCTTTTGATGATCTTTATCTTGATTTATTATGTGATAATTTTATTTTCTTTTCAACTATTAATATGAAATTCTATATCACGCTAGGGTTTGATTTTTTATATGCGCGTTGATTACAATTATCTTTTGGGCAAGTTCGACAGGTGATGCCAACAGGAATTGCGGTTTCAGGATGGTTTATATCAATATTATCTGTATAAATGATGCGCTTAGCATATGCTGCATCACAGCCAATCATTATCGAATGAATAGTGCGTTGTTGATTATAGCCGCCGTGTCCTTTGCTGATGCTTTTGGCAATGAATATATAAGTTGCATTATCAGGCGTTGCGACAATCTGTGTTTTTACATCTCCAGGGGATAATAGGGCGTGATGCAATACCCATCTTGGGCATGCGCCGTCATAACGTGGCAATTGTAATCCTGATGCGGAAAATCTCTTTGATACATTTCCTGCTATATCGGTTCTTATTAAATGGAAAGGTATGCTTTTATTATCCAGCCTGTGTAATGTGGTTAGCCGATGGCAAATTTGCTCCCAGCTGGCAGAATATTGTTGTTTAATTATTTCAATGTCATATCTCTCTGTTTCGGCAACCTGTAAAAATTGTTCATATGGAAAAATTAATGCGCTGGCACAATAACTATATAATGCTTCTCTGGCGCGATCTCTGGATATATCAGTGGTCAGTCTGGTAGATTTAATAATATGCTCTATTTCGTCTTTTGCTTCAAACTTTGCCACAATACGTGCTAATTCAAAACGGTTGCTGGAATGAGGTAGGCTTTTTGATAACAATATAACATTATTCTTATAATCCCATTTTGAACGTTCAAGATCTAATTCTTCATATTTTACTCGCTTTACTATGATGTTATATTTGCACTCAAGATAATGAATAAGATCGGTCAGAAAAATACTTTCATTATGCGCTATATTTGGATATATATGCTTGGCTCTTGCCTCAATTGATGGGAAATAATTATTGTAATCATATATTAAATCATCCACCTCATCGGCGGGGTCGATATCTTGTCTATTAACATCACGACTATCTAAAAAGCTAAATATTTCTGTTGCTGCATTGGATAGTCTATGGCTTTCTTTTGTCAGCGATTGGATAAATTTATCCCGTTGTTGATTTGATAAATCATCATGGTCTTGAAGAATTTCGGCAAATGACCTTATCGATGTAATATGTGAAACAACATTATGGGCCGCATGTGATAAAAATGGGTCATGGCTCAGTCTCTCTGATAATAAATCTATTCGCTCCACGGCGGATTTATAGGCCCGGTAAAGCGTTATCATGGCATTGGCCGCATTGGGCGCTATTCCCAAAATTGTTGTCAGGTCATTTCTTTTTAATGTGGTAGATTCAAATAATGGGTCGCATGATAATTCGTCAAGATCGGTTAAAATACGATTTTCTTCGCTGCCCGTTAATTCTGATGGCGCGACATTAAGTTCTTCTGCTAAGCGTAAAAGTGTTTTGCCACCAATGGTGCGGCGGTTATGTTCAATTAAATTTAGATATGCCGCTGATATGCCCGCTGCCTTTGCCAATGCCACTTGTGTATGACCATTGCTGCGTCTTATGGTTCTTATCCGATGGCCTATTAATGATGTGCGTTGCATTTAATATTTCTCACTATATTTATAAAATATTTACAAATTTACAAAATGTTAATTTAGCAAGATTAATCTTTAACAAGATATTGCAATATGTTCAATGACTTATTGAAATGCTTTATTTATTTAGTGTAATCTTATGCTAACGATCAAATGGGGTTTAGAAAAAACTTATTAATCTAAGGTCGAAAAATTAATGCGGCAACGCATAAGATTGAACTAACGTGCATAATGCACATAATTAACTAATTTATATGCATTTATATATGACTATTTTTATTTTGGCATATTCTATTGGTTGTTTTTAAATATTTTTTGGGAGTTTATTATATTATGACATTTGAAATTTCACGTCGTAAATTGATGGCTGGTGCTGCTGTTGGCGCTGGTGCTGCAACTTTGGCGGCACCTTTGGGCTTTGTTAAAGGCGCGCATGCTGCGGCTTTCCGTAATGATCCAACCACTAAATCATCTATTATACTTGGTTTTAATGTGCCGCAAACTGGTCCATATGCCGATGAAGGTGCTGATGAGTTACGTGCTTATAAGCTTGCTGTTCAGCATTTAAATGGCGGCGGCGACGGCGGCATGATGAATACTATGAAGCCACTTAGTCTTAAGGGCAATGGTATTCTTGGTAAAAAAGTTAAATATGTAACTGGTGATACGCAAACTAAATCTGATGCGGCTCGCGCATCGGCAAAACGTATGATGGAAAAAGATGGCGTATCAATGATTTCTGGTGGCTCATCGTCTGGCGTTGCTGTTGCTGTGCAAGGTTTATGTCAAGAAATGGGCGTTATCTTTATGGCTGGTTTGACCCATTCTAATGATACGACGGGTAAAGATAAAAAACGTTATGGTTTCCGTCATTTCTTCAATGCCTATATGTCTGGTGCTGCATTAGCCCCAGTATTGAAAGATGCTTATGGTGCTGATCGTCGCGCCTATCATTTGACCTCTGATTATACTTGGGGTTGGACACAACAAGAAAGCATAAAAAATTCTACAGAAGCCATTGGTTGGGAAACTGTTAATACTGTTTTGACACCTGTTGGTGCTGGTGATTTCTCACAATATATTACTCCTGTGTTGAACTCTGGCGCTGATGTGTTGATTCTTAACCATTATGGTAAAGACATGGTTAACTCGCTAACTCAATCGGTTCAATTTGGTTTACGTGATAAACAAGTTAACGGCAAAAACTTTGAAATTGTTGTACCGTTATTCTCGCGTTTAATGGCCCAAGGTGCTGGTGATAATATCAAGGGTATCCTTGGCTCAACCAACTGGAATTGGTCATTGCAAGATGCTGGCTCACAAGCTTTTGTTAAATCATTTGGTCAAGAATATGGATTCCCACCATCAATGGCGGCGCATACATGCTATGTCCAAGCATTGTTATTTGCCGATGCTTGCGAACGGGCGGGTAGCTTCGATCCTGTTGAAATTATTAAGGCGCTTGAAGGTCATAAATTTGACGGCATGGGTAATGGTGCAACAGAATATCGTGGCGAAGATCACCAATGTTTCAAAGATGTACTTGTTGTGAAGGGTAATGAAAACCCATCAAGTCAATTCGACCTATTGAAAGTTGAGCAGGTTGTTCCACGGGCACAAGTCGAATATGATGCATCTATTTTTGGCGGCGAATTAGGTCCGTATAAAGTATAATATCTCTTAAATTTTTGCTGGCTGCAAATAAAGTCGCAGCCAGCAGTTTTTTTAATTATTTAACTTTATTCCTATGAAATAGATAATTTTACTAATTTCGATTGTAAAGTTTTAAAATTTATAAATTAACATACAGCAGAAATATGAGGCTATGGACGCAATCTTTCTTCAAGTTTTAAATGGGCTGGATAAAGGCGGGGCTTACGCATTGATTGCGCTTGGTCTAACGCTGATTTTTGGCACATTAGGTATCGTTAACTTTGCCCATGGGGCATTGTTTATGTTGGGTGCTTTTTGCGCCGTAACTGTCAAAAAACTTCTTACTTTTTCAAAAAAAATAAAAGATGAAAGTATAACATTCTTCGATGCTTATAAGGATGAACCTTATTTAATATCATGGTTTGGCGATACTGGCGAAGCTATCATAGATTTTGCAGTGCCCATATCGATCATAATCTCTATACCAATCATGTTGCTTATTGGTCTTGTAATGGAGCGTGGCTTAATAAGGCATTTTTATAACCGCAGCCATGCGGAACAGATTTTGGTAACATTCGGTCTGGCAATTGTGTTGCAAGAAATCATAAAATCATTTTTTGGGGCAAACCCGATACCAATGCCACCGCCAGATATGGTAAGTGGTAGTGCTAATATTGGTTTGTTATTTGGCCTCGGTGAAAATGTTGTTTATCCTTGGTGGCGTTTGGTCTATCTGGGCTTTGCGGGGCTTATTATTGGGGGGGTGTTCGCATTCTTGCAATTTACTACCTTTGGCATGGTTGTGCGGGCCGGCATGGCGGATAGAGAAATGGTTGGATTATTAGGTATCGATATTGAACGCCGCTTTACCATTATTTTTGGTCTCGCTGCTGTGGTCTCAGGGCTGGCAGGGGTGATGTATACGCCAATTGTGCCGCCTGATTATCATATGGGGATGGATTTTCTTGTCCTATCTTTTGTTGTCGTTGTTGTCGGTGGCATGGGGTCATTGAGTGGCGCGGTTGCCGCAGGTTTATTGCTTGGCATGGTGCAATCTTTTGCATCGATGAAAGAAGTTACGGCAATTATTCCTGGAATTGATCAAATTATAATTTATCTTGTTGCTATTGTTATTCTGCTGGTTCGTCCACGTGGCTTAATGGGGCGCAAGGGTGTGATGGAGTCTTAAGAACATGTCGAGTAAAATTACATCTAAAAGTGATATGACCCTAATGGTCGCATTTTCACTTGCTGTTTTGACCATGCCGCTTTGGCTTGGGGTAATTGGCGCGGGCTATCCTGATCTTTTGCAACGCTTTGCAATTTACGGTATTTTTGCGGTTGGTTTTAATATCTTATTTGGTTTGACTGGATATTTATCCTTTGGTCATGCAGCTTTCTTGGGTATTGGTTCTTATGCGGCTGTTTGGTCGTTTAAGCTTCTGACGATGAATATAATTCCTGGTGTTATCTTTGCCGTTTTACTTGCAGGCGCATTTGCCTTGTTAATCGGCTTTATTTGTTTGCGCCGTTCGGGTATTTATTTCTCTATTCTGACGCTGGCCTTTGCTCAGATGAGCTATAACCTTGCTTATTCCGTATTAACTCCAATCACCAATGGTGAAACAGGGTTGCAATTATCATTGCAAGATCCGCGCGCTCTTGATGCCGCCGTTGGTGTTGAACGCACAGCAGGCTTACCAGCAACCAATTTATTTGGTATATTGATGAGTGGATATACGGGGTTTTATGTCTGTGCCATATTATTAATATTGGGCTTTTATATATCGCTACGTATTTTTCGTTCGCCATTTGGGATGATGTTAAAGGCGGTTAAATCCAATCAAAATAGAATGAGCTATACTGGATTGAATACCAAGCCATATACATTGGTGGCATTTGTTATATCGGGTATGTATGCGGGGCTTGCTGGCGCATTATTGGCTTCTACCGATCCTTTGGCTGGCGCGGAGCGCATGCAATGGACTGCATCGGGCGAGGTTGTTCTAATGACAATTCTTGGCGGTGTTGGCACATTATTAGGACCAGTTATTGGTGCTGGCATAATTAAATATTTTGAAAATATTTTCTCTGCTTATAACCATGATATTTTACAACAAATGTTTGATTTTATGCCAACATGGCTTGCGGATATTGCCGTTGCAATTTCATCAGAATTTGTTGGTGAAGGCTGGCATTTAACCTTGGGTCTTTTATTCATGGGAATTGTTATTTTCTTACCAGGCGGCCTAGTCGAAGGTTTTGAACGTTTCTATGTTTATATTAAGAACAAGATAAAGCCATCTGATACTGCGAAATCTGATGCGGATGATTTAGTCAACAATGATTCTGCTGGTAAAGGATAATAATTATGGGTATTCTTGAAGTACGCAATGTGAATAAAAACTTTGCTGGGTTGCAGGCATTAAACAAAGTCCATCTTGATATTGAAGAAGGATCTGTCCATGCGATTATCGGGCCAAATGGTGCGGGTAAATCAACTTTACTTAACGCCTTTGTTGGTCGGTTAGTCCCAGATTCTGGTAGTGTTATTTTTAATGGCACGTCATTGCTTGGTCTTAGCCCGCATGAGATTAATCAGCATGGGGTTGCAAGAGTTTTTCAAACACCAGAAATTTTTGAAGAATTGACAATTTTGGAAAATGTTATCATCCCTACATATGCTAAACGTGATGGTGCATTTAATTTTAATGCGTGGAAGCGGTCTGATATGGATGTGGAAATACGTGAAAAGGCTGAACATGCCCTGCATGATGTTGGTTTGGTTGATTGCATGGATGATCATTCTGGTTCCATGTCGCGTGGCAATAAACGGCGTTTGGAACTTGCCATGTGTTTAGTGCAAGAACCACAATTATTATTATTGGATGAACCAACGGCGGGAATGTCACGGGCGGATACCAATAATATTATTGACCTGTTGAAAAAAATTGGCGAACGTAAAATAACCAAAATCATAATTGAACATGATATGCATGTGGTATTTTCACTGGCAACTAAGGTTAGTGTTATGGCACAAGGAACGGTTATTGCCGAAGGTATACCAGAAGAAATTAAAACCGACCCACGGGTTCAAGAAGCCTATCTTGGAGGAGCGCATCTATGACAAATATAATTAAACCCAAAAAGAGTGTTGGTAGCGATCCTGCGTTTTTCTCCGTTTGGGATATGCATGCGTATTATGGTGAAAGCTATATCGTTCAAGGGGTAAGCTTTGATATTCGTGAAGGTGAGATTTTGGCATTGCTTGGTCGTAATGGTGCGGGTAAAACATCAACTTTACGTGCCATAAGCCGTATGACAGACCCAATGTTAACACGCGGTGAAATTTGGCTTGATCATAAACCATTGCATGGAATGAAATCATTCGAAGCGGCGCAAAATGGCTTAGGACTTGTGCCAGAAGACCGTTGTATTATCCCCGGATTAACCGTTGAGGAAAATCTTGAATTAGCTCAGATTGCGGAACCAAAGGGCTGGTCAATTGAAAGATTATATGATCATTTCCCAAGATTAGCAGAACGACGCAAGCAGGAAGGTGTAACACTTTCTGGTGGCGAACAACAAATGTTGGCGGTGGCAAGGGCATTAGCACGCGATGTTAAGTTATTATTACTTGATGAGCCTTATGAAGGCTTGGCACCAGTGATTGTTCATGAGATTGAAAAAATACTTGAAGAAATTAAAAACCTTGGCATCACATCAATAATCGTTGAGCAAAACGCAATCGCCGCGTTACATTTGGCCGATAGAGCAATAATTTTAGATATGGGGCAGGTTGCATTTGATGGCACAGCCCAAGAGGTCTTGGATAATGAAGAATTACGCCATGAATATTTAGCAATTTAATGCCTATGTATCTTAATATGTGATAAAAACAAATCGTGATATTTAATCGGGGTTTGTTTTTATTTTAAGAGCCTATTTAAATTTTAATTGAGTGAATTTTATTATGATTACTGATATTGATTCTATTGATATAAGGCCAAGAAGATCGGCGCTTTATATTCCTGCTTCAAATAAATATCGCTTGGAAAAGGGACGCAATCTTGCCAGCGATATGCTGATCATGGATTTAGAAGATGCGGTATCACCGGCGCAAAAAATATCTGCTCGTGATAATATAATTGAGGTTATTAAAGAAGGTGGCTTTAATAACCGTGAAATTTTAGTGCGTGTTAATGGTTATTCAACTATATGGGGCAAAGATGATGTTAAAATAATGGCATCAAGCGGTGCATCAGGGCTGGTTCTGCCTAAGGTTGATAATGCCCGTGATATTCAACAAATGGACGCGCTGATGAAATATTTTGGCGCACCAGATAATATGGCTATATGGGCGATGATTGAAACCCCAATGGGTGTATTACATGCCGAAAAAATTGCTAAATCAAGCCCAAGACTGGCAGGGTTTATAATGGGTACAAATGATTTAGGTGCCGATTTATATGTGCGCGCTAACCATGATCGCAAACCATTATTAACCAGCTTATCCATATGTTTATTAGCAGCTAGAGCATATGGTCTGGTGATTTTAGATGGGGTTCATAGCAACATAAATGATGACATCGGCTTTGAAAAAGCATGTATTCAGGGACGTGAATTTGGCTTTGATGGGAAAAGCCTTGTTCATCCTAGAACCATTGCCCTGGCCAATAAATTTTTTGGCCCCTCCAATGATGATATAAAAAGGGCGCGACAAATAATTGCAGCTTCAAAAACAGCCATCAATGACGGTGATGGGGCAGTTGCATTGCCAGATGGGCAGCTGATCGAGGCCTTGCACGCAAGAAATGCAGAAAAAACATTAAAAATGGCAGCGGTAATTGCAAATTTATAATAAGTGATTAACCTTTAAATAATAAGTTTACTTATAGAAAATATTTTATAATAATTAATTATGGTTACAATTGCAAAACCATGAATGTTGTTATATAAATATGCATAATTATTATTAAATATTAATATAACCAAAAACTAATAGGAAAATTTATGGCTATGCATAACAGGCCGTTATCGCCACATTTGCAAGTTTACCGCATGCAATGGACGATGATATATTCTATTCTAAATCGTGCAACTGGTGTTGCTTTGTCGGTTGGGGCGTTATTTTTAACTTGCTGGTTAGTGGCTCTTGGTGCTGGATTTGATCAGTTTCAAACTGTACAAGATTTTATCACATCATATATTGGGCGTATTATGTTGCTTGGCTGGACATGGTCATTGATTTATCATCTATGTGCTGGAATTCGCCATATTATATGGGATGCTGGGGCAATGTTAGAATTAAAGGCTGCTCAAATATCTGGTCATTTAGTCATGATAGCCTCAATAGTTATAACTGCTGTAATTTGGTTTTGTGCATATTATGGCGGCAGTTATTATGGGGGCGCATGATATGAATGTTACTACACCACTTAAAAAAATTCGCGGCCTTGGTTCTGCAAAATATGGCACTCATCATTGGTGGGTGCAACGTTTAACCTCGGTTACCCTTATTCCACTTACATTATGGTTTGTATTTTCCATATTATCATTTGGCGCAACTGATTATAATCAGGCAATTATCTGGGCCAGCGAACCACATAATTCTGTTCTGTTATTAATGTTGGTTATAATCACCTTTCATCATAGCCAGTTAGGGTTGCAAGTGGTAATTGAAGATTATATCCATTGCGAAATTATTAAGATATGCAGTTTAATTGGCATTAAATTTTTAAACTTCGCCCTCGCTGTTACTGGATGTTTTGCCATCTTAAAAATCGCTTTTGGAGGCTGATATAAATGCCTATTAAAGATTATAAAATAATTGATCATACATATGACGTTGTTGTTGTCGGGGCTGGTGGTGCTGGGTTACGCGCAACATTTGGTTTGGCAGAGCAGGGTTTAAAAACCGCATGTATAACCAAGGTTTTCCCCACCAGATCACATACGGTCGCTGCCCAAGGCGGCGTTTCGGCTTCACTTGGCAATATGGGGCCAGATGATTGGCGTTGGCATATGTATGATACGGTCAAGGGTTCTGATTGGCTTGGTGATCAAGATGCTATTGAATATATGGTGCGTGAAGCAGTGCCAGCAATAATTGAATTAGAACATTATGGCGTTCCATTCTCGCGAACAGAAGATGGTAAAATTTACCAACGTCCATTTGGTGGTATGACAACAAATTATGGCGAAGGCCCACCAGCGCAACGCACATGCGCGGCGGCGGATCGCACTGGTCATGCCATGTTGCACACGCTTTATCAACAATCATTAAAGCATCAAGCAGAATTTTATATTGAATATTTTGCCATGGATTTAATCATGGAAGACGGTGTTTGTCGCGGCGTTATGGCATGGAATCTTGATGATGGGACTATTCACCGTTTTCGTGCTAAAAAAGTTATTTTGGCAACTGGTGGCTATGGTCGTGCTTATTTTTCTGCCACATCGGCGCATACTTGCACTGGTGATGGCGGCGGCATGGTATTACGTGCGGGTTTACCATTACAAGATTCGGAATTTGTTCAATTTCACCCAACGGGAATTTATGGCGCTGGCTGTTTAATAACCGAGGGTGTGCGCGGCGAAGGTGGTTATCTAACCAACTCTGAAGGCGAACGTTTCATGGAACGTTATGCACCATCGGCCAAGGATTTAGCATCACGCGATGTGGTTAGTCGTTCGATGACTATGGAAATAAATGCAGGGCGCGGCGTTGGGCCAAAGGGTGATCATATATATTTACATATTGAACATCTTGATCCTGAACTTATTCAAGAACGTTTGCCGGGTATCGCCGAATCTGCGCGAATTTTTGCTAATGTTGATGTTTCAAAAGAACCAATACCGGTTATTCCAACTTGTCATTATAATATGGGCGGTATTCCGACCAATTATAATGGTGAAGTATTAACCATTCGTGATGGTGACCCAGATGCCACGGTCGAAGGGTTAATGGCGGCTGGTGAAGCTGCTTGTGTTTCTGTGCATGGGGCAAATCGCCTTGGTTCAAATTCATTACTTGATTTGGTGGTGTTTGGGCGTGCCGTTGCCATAAGATGTGGTGAAACCATCGATAAAACCGCAGCCCATCGACCACTTGCCGATGATGCAGGTTATGATAGCTTAGAAAGGCTTGATAAATTACGTAACGCATCAGGTAATAGCAGCACCGCAGAAATTCGTGGTGAAATGCAGCTGGTAATGCAACAGCATTGCGCCGTGTTTAGAACTGGTGACAGCCTGAATGAAGGCATTGAAAAAATGAAAATGATCTGGAAAAAACTTTCAGATATTAAGGTTTCTGATCGTTCAATGATTTGGAATTCCGATTTGGTCGAAACATTAGAATTAGAAAATCTTATGGCACAAGCCATGGTAACGATAATTGGTGCAGAAACCAGAAAAGAATCCCGTGGCGCACAAGCGCGCGAGGATTTTCCAGATCGTGATGATAAAATATGGATGAAACATACGGTCGCTTGGATTGACGCGGCGGGCAATGTCAAGCTTGATTACCGCCCCGTGCATATGCAACCGATGAGCAATGACATTGACCATATCCCGCCTAAGGCGCGGGTATATTAAGCTAAAGGGTAAAAATAATGGCTGAATTCTCATTACCAACAAACTCCAAAATACGCAAAGGCAAAAAATGGCCTAATGCAGATGGTAATTCAAATGGTAAGAATATCCGTAAATTTAATGTCTATCGCTGGACACCTGATGATGGTCAAACGCCACAGGTTGATACCTATGAAATAGATATGGATGAATGCGGGCCAATGGTTTTGGACGCTTTGATTAAAATTAAAAATGAACAAGATGCAACGCTTACTTTTAGGCGATCATGCCGCGAAGGAATTTGCGGTTCTTGTGCCATGAATATTGACGGTACAAATACATTGGCTTGTACTAAATATAACACCGAAGTGGAGGGCGATGTTAATATTTATCCATTGCCGCATATGGATGTTGTTAAAGATCTTGTGCCTGATTTAACCCATGCCTATGCACAATTAACATCGATTGAGCCATGGATAAAAACCCAAAGTGCAAACCCACCAGATCAAGAACGTTTGCAATCACCCGAAGATCGCAAGCTATTGGATGGTCTTTATGAATGTATTTTATGTTTTAGCTGCTCCACATCTTGCCCTAGCTATTGGTGGAATGGTGATCGTTATTTAGGGCCAGCAGTTTTATTGCAAGCATATCGTTGGATCGCCGATAGCCGCGATGAATATACGGGCGAACGGTTGGATAATTTAGAAGACCCATTCAGGCTTTATCGTTGTCACACAATTATGAATTGTACCAATACATGCCCAAAAGGCCTTAACCCTGCAAAGGCAATTGCGGAGATTAAAAAATTAATGGTTAAACGCCAAGGTTAGAATTTTATTAGATATAGTTTATAATAGTTAAATTAAAACCAGTTGAGTATATCAGCTGGTTTTTTTTATTAATATTTCCGCAGGCTTGGTTATTATCTGATTGAAATATTCATGACTTTTGCTAGATGATTCTTGCATCAAAGTTTTTAAAATATCAAAATTAGAAACACCTGCGGCTTTGCTTAATGCTTGTTTAAGGCCGATGGGGGCGGTTTCTTCGTTAAATTTACCCGATAATGTTAGGCGTAGCATGGCTTGTAAGTTTTGCCAAAGGGTTAATGATTCTATTATGTCATCCAACATTTTTTGCGATATAAGCCCCGCATCATAGATATTATTAAATGCTTGTTTGGTATTAGTTGATAAAATTTGTGGAAATTGATTAGCATGAATTAATTGTAAATATTGGCAAATAAACTCTATATCGACCAAACCACCCGCATGATATTTTATATCCCATGGTGATTTACCCGGATATTTTTTGGCAATGCGTTGGCGCATATTTGCAATATCTTGAACTATAATTTCCTGATTTCTTGATTGAGTAAGGGCATTATATATTAAATTTTCAAGTTTTTTCTTTAAGTTTGGCATTGCAAAAACTACTCTTGCTCTTGTTAAGGCCATATGCTCCCATGTCCATGCTTTACCATTATTTGCCAAGTCATAATATTTATTAAAACTTTCAAATTGCGTTGCCAATGCCCCCGCATTGCCAGCAGGGCGTAATCTTGCATCGATTTCAAATAATTGCCCCTCGCCAGTTTGCGATGATATGGCGGTGGTTATTCTTTGGCATAATCTGACATAATATAAATTGGGGCTAAGCGGTTTATTGCCATCGGATATATTCTTTGCACCTATATCATAGGTGAAAACCAAATCTAAATCTGATTCTGGTAATAGCTCCATGCCGCCTAATTTGCCAAAGGCAATAACGGCTATGCTGCTATCATCAATCATGCCATGTGCATGGCTGAATTCTTTTATAACCCACGGCATAATACCATTTATGCTGGCTTCGGCCATGTTAGAAATATGCTGGCCAATATTTGATCCAGTCGTCTTATTATGTAATATATCGACCCCAAGCTTAAATTTATAATCATTGGCCCAACGCCTTATTATATCGAGCATATCTTGGAAATCATTGGCTTGTTGCAATGACAATTCAAGCTTTTCCTGCATTTGTGGTAAATTATCGCAAATCTTGTTAAACTCAGATGTCAAAACCGAATCTAGCAATATTGGTGATTTTGCCAACCATTTTGCCAGCCGTGGCGCATCGCCCATTATGGTTGCCAGTAATTGTAATATGGCGGGATAGGATTGAAATAATGAAAATAGCTGTATTCCCGATGGTAATGCCTCGAGAAAAGCATCAAATTTTATAAATGCTTCATCGGGGCTGGCGCTATTGGCGAGGGCCTTTAATAAGCTTGGCATTAATTCGGTTAAAATTTGCCGGCTGCGTTCGCTTCTGGTTGCACGATAACGACCCGTATGCCATATGCGAATTAAATTTGAGGTTTTTGCCGCATCAGTAAAGCCCATTTGTTGTAAATTTTTGATGGTGTCGGGGTTATCTTCATTACCTGTGAATATTAATGATCCTGAAATATTTTCATCATGGGAATCTTCGAATAAATCGGCATAATAGCCTTCTACTAATTGTAAATATTTCATTAGATCATTACGAAATGATGGCCCATCATTATAACCTATAAAGCCACTAATGGCATCAATTGTTGCATCATCATCGGGCATTTTTTGCGTTTGTTTATCATCGACCATTTGTAAATGATGTTCTAGGCGGCGTAAAAATTGATAACTTGCAGTTAAATCGTTAAGGGCCTGTTTTGTTATTTTGCCAATATCATATAAGGATTTCAGAGCTTCACATGTGGGTTTTACGCGCAGGCTTGCATCACGTCCACCCCATATTAATTGTTGAGTTTGAGCAAAAAATTCAATCTCCCGAATGCCACCACGACCAATTTTTATATCATGACCATTGATTGCAACTTTGGCGCTACCACGGTGAGCATTAATTTGTCTCTTTATCGAATGAATATCACGAATGGCAGCAAAATCCAGATGTTTGCGCCAAATAAATGGCTTGATATGGTCTAGGAACTGCTGCCCAAGGGGTTGGTCACCCGCGACAATTCGTGCCTTGATCATGGCGGCGCGTTCCCAATTTTGCCCCATACTTTCATAATATGTTTCTGCTGCTGTTACTGTCATTGCCAATGATGTGGCGCTTGGGTCTGGTCTTAGGCGTAAATCAGTACGAAACACGTAACCATCGGCAGTGCGTGAATCCATGATACGCATTAAATCACGGGTCGCCCGAACGCAGGCTTGCCTTATTTCTTGTTGGTCGGTGGCTTGTATTTTTTGTGGATCAAATAAAATTATTAAATCAATATCGCTTGAATAATTTAACTCTCTTGATCCTAATTTACCCATGCCAATAATAAAAAAACCATGATTAATATAGGGACCGTTTTCATATATGCTATCTTTAATATCATTGCATGGTAATTTTATCTGTTCATTTTTTGCCATTGATTTTAAAATATATGTAACGGCGGCTTCTAATGTTTGATCAGCAATATGGCTTAGGCTTGTGGTTATTTTACTCAAATCCCAATTTTTTGTTATATCGGCAATGGCGATTAACAATGCGGCGCGTCTTTTGGCAATACGCAATGAGCTCATTAAACTTGCTTCATCAATTTTAATGGAATGTAATTTATTTATATCGGTTAAAATATCATCTAATGCCGCATCAAGGCCATTGATACAGATTGATCTAAAAAAACCATGTTCGCGCAGCATGGATTGACTTAGATATGGGCTATTGCCAAATATGGCATTTAATAAACTGGGGCCTTTTTTACTATTGACAAAATCATTGCAAAATATGCTTAATTCATTATTATTTTTGATATTACCAAGCCATCGCTCAAGCCCAGTTGCGGCCTTATTTGCATTATAATTATGTGGTAAGTTTTTAATATCATAGGTAAATTTAAAAATATTCATGATAAGCCGCTTTAATATGTAAAAGTAATATTATTTGTTATTCTATATGCTATATAATAAAATTGACAAAATTAAAAATTAATAGATATGGACTATCACTCAAGTGGTAAAAAAAACAACAAAGATTTTTATTGAATTAATCGCTGGATTAATCGCAGGCATGGTTATTCTTTGCGCGTTAGGACTTTGGTTTTTATCAAAAGGACCATTAAATATTGACTATTTAACTGCGGTTATTGAAGATAATATTAATAATAATCAAGATTTAATAGATATTGATATTGCAGGACTTAGTTTAGTTTGGCGTGGTGGGGCAAAATTATCAAATATAACAGCAATAGATATTATAGCCCGTGATGTTGTTGTGAAGCAAAAACATGGTATTGGAATTGCTTTTTTGCCAAAAACAATATTGGGTGTTTCATTTAAAGCCTTAGCGGGGGGTGAGATTTCACTTAAAAATTTAAAAATAATATCACCAGAATTAAATATTATAAAAAAATATGATGATAGTTTAAACTTTAGCAGTGTAGAAACTGTTACCGATGATATGCTATTAAGAAATAATGAAATTTTAGCCATTTATAAAATGATATTTAATGGGGGAATATTTAAAACTACCCTGCCATATTTAAATAATTTATATGTGGAAAATGCTAATATTAAATTTATTGATCAGGATAAAAATATTGACTGGTATTTCCCCGATGCAGGGTTTGAGATTAATATTTTAGATGGAAAAACTACAAGCAGTTTAAAAGCTAATCTTAGTATCAATGGCGATGATGATTATAGTAACATTGATATTAATCATATATATACTGAAAATAATATGCGCCTTGATATTAAAATTGCCAATGGAAAGTTAAATTTACAAGATATTAGTCCAGATATTAATAAGCAATATGTACATATAAAATCTGCTGATATAACAATCATTGCCGATGATAATTTAACCAATATTGCCGTGGAAAAGGCCAAAATAGATATTGGCGATGCCACTATATCGCTTAAGGGTAAAATAAGCCAAAAAAATAATATGCGTGATGTGAAGCTATCGGCAAATATATATGATTTTAATATGGAAAATCTTGATGGTTATTGGCCAAATAATTTAGCCATAGATGCCAGAAATTGGGTAGTTAATAATATCAAATATGGTGATATAGAAAATGCCAATATTAATATTAACGGTATCTTGCATAATGATATTAGTAATGATACGGGTAGCGATTTTGCATTAGGTGAATTTCATATTGGCAGCATTGATGGCGAAATTATCGGTAATAATATGCGGGTTAATTATTTATCACCTATGCCAGAAGCAACAAATGTTGATGCTAGTATAAAATTTGGTAATGACTGGTTAGAAATATATATTAAAAAAGCAAATGCAGAGAATATTAAACTTGATAATGGCTATATTAAAATTAGCAATATTGGCAAAAGCGACGATTTTATTAGTAGTCTAAATTTATTGGGGCCAATGGAAGAGTTCCTTTCGCATTTGGATAAAAAGCCATTAATGTTTTTGGATATGGTTGGGTTTAAACGTGAAGGGGTGAGCGGTGACGGTAATGTTAATCTTGAATTAAAATTCCCATTGATGAATGATTTAAGTAAAAAACAAATTAAAGTTGAGCTTAAGGCGGATGTTTTTAATGTAAAATTACCAAATATTCATAACGGCCAAATGGCTGTTGCAGAGAAATTATCATTGGATCTTAATAATGAGCGAATGAATATTAATGGTCGTATTAATAGTGTTAATAGTATTTTCGACATTAAATTACAGGAAAATTTTTCTGTTTCTAGTAAAATAAAAAATAAAATTATCATTGATACTGTTATGGATAAACAGGCGTTATCGCATATGGGGGTAGATATTGGTGATGATAATGATGGTAATTTCAAATTAAATTTAAACCTAGTACAAATGCGCGATGGTAATAGAATTTTAACTGGTGATATTGATTTAATCGATGCAAATATTACTGTTCCATTGGTTAATTGGCATAAGCCAGCGGGCGAAGCGGCGATTTTAAAATTAAATTCAACAATATCAAAATCTGGTGAAATTGATATTAATTCGTTGAAAATTAAAAGCGATAATTTTAAATTTGACGGTAAAGTAATATTAACAAATATCAATGATGATATAGATTATAATATTGAAAAATTAACCATATATAATTTAAAAACTAATGATAATGATATTTCTGGTGTAATGACTAAAACTGTTAATAACGGTTTTGATATTAAATTATCTGGCAATAAATTTGATGTGGCAGGGGTTAAGCAATTTTATAAGAACAGCATAGCAGATACTAAAAATGCCATTGTTAAGAATCCATATGGCAAAGTTAAAATAGTCGCCGATTTTGATATTTTAACCGATGGTGAAGAAAGCCAGTTAAGGGATGTCAAATTAAAATTATTATATGATAACGATAGAATGGAGATGTTTAATTTAAATTCATTTGCTGGTAATGCGCCATTTAATATAAAATATGGTAAATTTGGTAATGATGGCAATCAATTATTGATAAGGTCAAGCGATGCGGGCGCGGTTTTGGATCAGCTTGACATTTCAAGTAAGATAAGCGGTGGCAAAATGGAAATCATAGCCAGCAGAAATAATCATGACCAACCATTATCGGGTAAAATCTCGGTTGGGGAATTCACGTTAATAAAGGCACCAGCTATCGCTAAAATACTTGAATTTATGTCGTTAACTGGCATTGCATCTGCATTGGGAAAACAGGGGTTGTTATTTGATAGTTTGAATGCAAATTTTAAATATAATGACGGTGTTGTCGATATTAAGGATGGCTTGGCATTTGGCAATTCCATTGGCGTCACCGCTTACGGCAAAATCGATATTGAACATAAAGAATATGCAATAAAAGGAACATTAGCACCCGCATATAGCTTATCACGCGCCGTGTCATGGCTGCCTATTTTAGGTAAAATAATATCGGGTGATGAAGGTATTTTTGCCGCACGTTATAGCATTGCTGGCGCAATTGATGACCCCGATTTATCGATTAATCCTATATCAATATTAACGCCAGGAATATTACGCAATATATTCAATATCTTTGAAAGTGAAAATATATTATTGCGTTCTAAGTCAAAATAAATTATAAATTACGATATCATATATAGCCTCATACGGCCTTTATTATTGCATGTTTTTTCTTGCCCAGCGATAATTTAATTATTCCATCTTTATTTATATCATTCTTGGTGATGGTGTGTTTTATATCGGTAATTTTAACATCGTTAACTTTAATTGCGCCTTGGTTAGCAAAACGTCTTGCCTCGCCATTACTGGTGGTTAAGCCCACATTGGTAAAGGCTTCTAAAAGGCCAATACCTGTGTTTAGAGTGGCTATTTTTACTTCAATCATCGGTAGTTCATCACCAATTCCACCTTGTTCAAATACTTTTTGTGCCGTTTGTGCTGCTGCATTTGCCGCATCTTTGCCTCGGCATAATTTTGTTGCTTCAAATGCAAGTATTTTTTTGGCATCATTAATATGGCTGCCTTCTAATTTTTCCAGTTTTTTAATTTCTGCTAATGGCATATCGGTGAAAAGCCGTAAGAAGCGCCCAACATCGGCATCTTCGGTATTGCGCCAATATTGCCAATAATCATAAGCGGGTAGACGTTCATTGTTCAACCAAACAGCGCCCTTGGCAGTTTTACCCATTTTTGCACCTGATGAAGTGGTTAACAATGGTACGGTAAGGCCAAAAAGTTGTTTGTCATCGCATCGTCTGGTAAGTTCAATGCCATTTATAATATTGCCCCATTGATCCGACCCACCCATTTGCAAATGGCAATCATTACGTCTTGATAATTCTAAGAAATCATAGGCCTGTAATATCATATAGTTAAATTCTAGGAATGATAAATTTTGTTCGCGCTCCAACCTTATTTTAATAGATTCAAACCCTAACATGCGGTTGATAGAAAAATATTTGCCATAGTTTCGCAAGAAATTGATATAATTTATACCCTTTAGCCAATCATCATTATTAACCATTATTGCGTCAGTTGGACCATCACCAAAGGTAAGGAAATTTTCAAATATGCCTTTAATACCAGCAATATTCTTGGCGATGCCCGCATCATCTAATAATTTTCTTGTTTCATCTTTGCCGCTTGGGTCGCCAACTTTGGTTGTGCCACCGCCCATTAGAACAATAGGCTTATGACCAGATTGTTGTAATTTTCGTAATAACATAATCGGCACTAATGACCCAACATGTAGTGAATCTGCCGTTGCATCAAAACCGATATAGGCATTTATAATTTGACCATTGGCAAGCTTGTCCAATGACTTTATATCGCTGCATTGATGTAAAAAACCGCGATTTACAATTGTACTTATAAAGTCAGATTCATATATTTGGCTGTTGTTTTTTTGGCGAGCATCATTAATTGTCATTATATTACCGATTTAAATATGGTTAATTGAATGTAAATTATATTATAAGCTATATAGAAAATTATAGTGATTGCATGTAGCATAGAAATAAATAAACAACAATGGATCTTGATGTTTATGCATTATATTTGGCTTAGATTAATAAATTAAGGGCATAAAATGAACGAATGGGCAATAGGTTTGATGAGCGGAACATCGTTAGACGGAATTGATGCCGCATTGATTAAAAGCGACGGGATAAATATAAGTGAATTTGGCAAGGCTATAACTATTGATTACAGCGATGATTTTCGTAATCGCCTGCGGGCAATATTCGGACAGACTATAAAAAACGATGAAATAAGTGAGCTGGAACAGCAATTGACAATATATCATGTTGATGCGGTTGAGAAGTTATTAAAAATCAGCCATATGCAAGCATCGGATATAGATGTTATTGGCTTTCATGGGCAAACAATTTTTCATGACCCATCAATAAATAAAACATGGCAATTGGGCGATGGGGCATTATTGGCGAAAAAAACCAATATTGATGTGATTTATGATTTTCGTAGCAATGATGTAAAACATGGCGGTGAAGGCGCACCATTGGCACCAATATATCATTTAGCATTGGCGAATAATCTACAAAAACCATTGGCTTTTATAAATATAGGCGGTGTTGCAAATATTACGGTCATTGATAAAAACAATAGCTTGCTTGCCTTTGATACGGGTACTGGCAATGGGCTAATTGACGATTTCATATTTAAACATACGCGTAAAAAATTTGATGAGGATGGTAAAATTGCCGCCGCTGGTAAGGTTGATTATAATTTTGTTGATAAATTTTTAAGTCATGAATATTTTAATAAAATCCCACCTAAATCTTTAGATCGTGATCAGTTTGTAATTGACCTGCCTGTTGATATCTCATTGGAAGATGGTGCGGCAACCCTATGTGCTATAAGTGTTGCCGCAATTAAATTAGCGATTGAAAATATCAAAGATAAACCAAATGAAATTTTAATATGTGGCGGCGGGCGGCATAATAAATATATGATGGATATGCTATCTAAATCGTTGGACATAAAGGTTTATGCGGTCGAAAACAAAGGATTTAATGGCGATGCAATCGAGGCACAAGCCTTTGCATATATGGCCTTGCGTCATCAAAAAAATCTTCCGATCAGCTTTCCCAAAACTACAGGCGTTGCAATGCCATTACAAGGTGGGATTAAAGAAAAGGCGCATTCATAACTATGTGCTTAACCAATATTAATTTGCGGATATCTTAAAAATCTTAATAATTATCTATCAGTGTTTTTATCTAAATAGTAGGTTATATGCTTGTCAATTTTATCAATTTTACTAGCAAAAAAATGATCAGCCCCAGAAATTATTTTTTCTTCTACCATCACGCCTTTTTGTTGGTTTAATTTTGCCGCCAGTTTATTAACTTCATCAACAGGTACGATATTATCTTGATCACCCTGTATGAATAAACCAGATGCAGGGCAAGGTGCTAAAAAATTAAAGTCATATAGGTTGGCCGGTGGCGCAACAGAAATAAAGCCATTTATTTCTGGGCGACGCATTAGTAATTGCATGCCGATCCATGCGCCAAAAGAAAAACCAGCAACCCAACATTGCTGTGAATTTGGATTTTTTGCCCGCAACCAGTCAAGCACCGCTGCGGCATCTGATAATTCGCCTTCACCCTTATCATACCTGCCTTGTGATCTGCCAACACCACGGAAATTAAATCGTAAACAAGCAAAACCACGCCGTGCAAAGCTATGAAACATCGAATATACAATTTTATTATTCATCGTGCCGCCATGTTGAGGATGCGGATGCAAAATTAAAGCAATCGGTGCATCATGCGACTTGCCTGGGGTATAACGACCCTCGATACGGCCTTCAGGACCATTAACAATTACTTCAGGCATGGTTATTCCTTTGATATATTTAAGATATATGTAAAATATTATATGGCTAAATAGAATAGCTAATAATTTTTTACTTATTATTTAACTAAATGAAAAATCAAATATATTCAAGTATATAACTTGAAAACTTGCAAAACTATTCTAATATCTTCATAAAATATGCATAGACATAGAAAATTTATCTTATGTGAATATAAGTTTAATTTATAAGATTTATTCATATTCATATAACCAAAGGCCGAAGAATGTTCAGCAAAATACATCAAATATCCAATAATATAATAGCTGAAATTGATATAATGATTGCCAGAGACCCCGCCGCGCGTTCACGTATTGAGGTGATATTATGTTACCCTGCCTTTCATGCCATTATAATACACAGATTAAACAGCATGTTATGGCGCAAAGAATGGTATTTATTGGCACGGTTAATTTCACAAATATCAAGGTTTTTTACTGGTATTGAAATTCACCCTGGAGCCGTTATTGGTAAAGGGCTTTTTATTGATCATGGCATGGGGGTGGTTATTGGCGAAACCGCAACCATAGGTGATAATGTTACTTTATATCATGATGTAACATTGGGTGGTGTATCGCCTTCGGAAAATTCAAATATGCAACGTTGTGTTAAGCGTCATCCAACATTAGAAGATAATGTTATTATTGGTTCTGGCGCACAAGTTTTAGGGCCGATAACTATCGGCAAATATGCCAGAATAGGCGCAAATGCTGTGGCAGTTAGTAATGTCGCCGCAAGAACAACTGTGGTTGGTATACCAGCGAAAATAGTATCTAGGGCTAGTCAAAATACGGATGATTTTGTTCCCTATGCCGTGGTAGATGGCAAAATACCAGACCCCGTAACCAAGATGATAAACAACTTAACCATAAAAATATCAAAATTAGAAGGTAAGATTAAAATCTTAGAAGCTAACGCTAAGCTTAATGCTACAGATAGCAATAACACCATAGTTTCAGCAAAAAAAGATAATTAAAATGGCTATAACTAATTAAATTATACCAATTTTGATCTCTATCATATTATTTTAATATATATATGTTACAATTAATTAGGGGATATAATATATTACCGCAATAAATATTAAGTTATATTAATTACGAGGTATGGTTTATGAGGTTGAATACAAAAGGGCGCTATGCAGTGATGGCTGTCGTTGATTTGGCAAAAATGGGTGATGGTGAACCCATATGTCTGGCGGAGATTGCTGAACGTCAAGAAATATCACTGTCATATCTTGAACAATTATTTGCCAAATTACGTAAATCAGGCATTGTTAAATCGGTGCGAGGACCAGGTGGTGGTTATGTAATTGCCTATCCAGCATCAACTATGCGTATTTCAGACGTTATTATGGCCGTTGATGAGCCTGTATCAGCAACAAGATGTAAAAACACATCATCAGTTGGCTGTATGAATAATAAATCCCGATGCAGCACCCATGATTTATGGAGCGAGCTTACTAATCATATCAATTTATATTTAAATTCAATTACCATATCGGATGTCTGTGAAAATAAAATACTTGGCTCAAGTGGTGTATTCCATAAAAATCATATGGAACAGGCGCATATATAGCCCATGTGGAATCGCATAATCTAATACATGTAATAAAAAATATTTTGCAATCATTGCTCGGTGCTATTATTGCTATGATATTATGATATATCTTGATAATAATGCGACAACCGATATTTTGCCAGAATCATTGACGGCTGCATCCAATGCCATGCTTATCACAGGTAACCCATCATCGGTGCATGGGGCAGGGCGGGCTGCAAAAAGATTAATCGAAGATGCCAGATTTGATATTGCAAATTTACTTGGTGCAAGGGCAAATCAAGTAATATTCACCAGTGGTGCAACGGAGGCAAATAACCTTGCCTTAGTATCATTTGCAAAAAGTCATTGCTTGTTAGTTAGCGCAATTGAACATGATTCGATCTTGAAATCATCATTTGATATTGAAATTATACCCGTATTAAAAACAGGAATAGTTGATTTGGTAGCATTGGAAAATATGCTTAAAGAGCCAAATGATAAACCAGTTCTTATTTCAATAATGGGGGTTAATAATGAAACTGGCGTTATACAGCCTCATCATAGCATTAAGTTAATAGCAAAAAAATATAAGGCAATTTACCATTGTGATGCGGTCCAAATGGCCGATAAAATTAAAATTAATTTTAATGATGATGGTTATGATATGTTAAGTATATCGGCCCATAAAATTGGTGGTATGCGCGGTGTTGGTGCGTTGATTGTCAATCGATCATTGCAATTAAAGCCAATGATATGCGGCGGTGGACAGGAAAAAGGCGACCGGGCAGGTACGGAAAATGTGGTTGGTATCGCGGCTTTTGGTGCTGCGGCAAAACTTGCTTCTACAGAATTTTCACGCTGGCAAATATATCAAGAAATGCGCGATAAAATGGAAATGCGTCTGTGCAAGGATATTGCAGGGGCGATGATAATTGGCGGTGATGCACCGCGTGTTGCAACCACATGCAATATTTCAGTGCCAAATATTGCCGCCGCAACCCAAGTCATGGCAATGGATTTAGCAGGCTTTGCCATAAGTGCAGGTTCGGCATGTTCATCTGGTAAGGTAAAATTAAGCCATGTTATTGCCGCAATGGGTTATGGTAATGATGTGGCATCAAATGCAATTCGGATCAGCCTTGGTTGGAATGTCAATGCTGGTGATGTGGATGAATTCATTGCTGCCTATATTAAATTTGTTAATAATCATAAGTCATGAATCATGAGTAATAATGGATCATCATATCCAATTTTTTTGGATTATCAATCTACTACACCGATGGATAAACGCGCCTTGGCCCAAATGTTGCCATGGTTTAGCGATAATTTTGGTAATCCCCATTCGGCTGAACATAAGCATGGGTGGGATGCAAGTGATGCGGTTGAACGGGCAAGGGCGCAGGTTGCAAAATTAATTGGCGCAAATAAGCGTGAGATTATTTTTACCTCAGGGGCGACAGAATCTAATAATTTAGCCATTAAAGGCTGTGCAAGAGCGCGAAAACGCAAAGACGGACGCAATAAAATTATAACTTTAGCAAGCGAACATAAATGCGTTCTAGAATCGGCAGATAGCTTGAAATCAGAAGGGTTTGAAATAATAATCTTGCCTGTCAAGATTGACGGCTTGTTGGATTTAAATATATTACGTGGCGCGATAGATAAAAATACCGCATTGGTTAGTATTATGGCGGTTAATAATGAAATTGGCGTGATACAGCCACTGGCTGAAATTGGTGCTATTTGTAAAGAAATGGATGTTTATTTCCACAGCGATTGCGCCCAAGCTGTAGGTAAAATTACCTTAGATATGCGGGCAATGAATTTAGATTTAATCAGCATATCCGCCCATAAACTATACGGGCCAAAGGCCATAGGCGCATTATATATAAACCGTAAAAATCGCATTGCAATTGATCATTTGATGGATGGTGGTGGACAAGAAAGGGGGCTGCGCTCTGGTACATTATCGCCTGCATTATGCGTTGGGTTTGGCGCAGCTTGTAAAATTTCAAATATTGAAATGATTAATGAGGCAGATCGATTAAAAAAACTGCGCGATAGGTTTCTATCAATATTACAAGCGCAATTACCAGATATTATAACCAATGGTTCGATGGATAAACGGGTTGCGGGTAATTTAAATCTAACATTTAATGGCATTGATACGTCCGAATTGATGGCTTCATTAACTGGATTATCAATTTCTAGTGGGTCCGCATGTAGTTCAGATAATAATAATTATAGTCATGTTTTACAAGCAATAGGCCATGACCCTGCTGTAACTGTGGCATCATTACGCATTGGTTTTGGTCGTTTTACAGGTGATGATGAAATATTAAATGCGGCAAATCAAATAATAACTGCAATAAAAAAATTACAAAGTTAATAAAATATATATTTAAAATTTACATAATAATCTAGCATAATAAACAACTATAGATTATACGAGTGGATATATAATCAGAATTTATTAAATTGGGAATTATCTAATGTCTGAAATAACATTTATTAATCGTGATGGTTCACGCCTTACCGTTGATGCCACCAATGGCGATACTGTTATGGAGGTGGCAATAAATAATGATATAGATATAGAGGCATCTTGTGAAGGTGTGCTTGCTTGTGCCACTTGTCATTTGATTCTAGATCAAAAGACCTATGATAAATTGGGTAATATAGAAGAAAATGAAGAAGATATGCTTGATTTAGCATCGGGATTAACAAAAACTTCAAGGCTTTCTTGTCAAATCAAGGTAAGCGATGATATTGAATTTGGTGAATTTAGCTTGCCCGACGATGTATAAACCATAGTTATAATTTAACGTGAATTAAGATTTCTTATTCTTATATCGCTTAACAACAGCAATTGACATATAATACCCAATCAGGCTGAATATGGCGGCATATGGAATACAGCCGATCCAGATGCTGATGCCAATTTCATCCCACAAAAACAACAGAAAATTAAATGCGCCATCGATGCCAGATAGATCTGCATTAGCAAATAATTGGTTAAATTTATCAAAATCAGAATCGTTGTCATTATCAAAATTTAATATTATCTGGCCTGTTTCGTGATATAAAAAATATAAAGGAACCGTAGTTGCGGGATTTGATACCCATGACCATGCAATTGATAAAATCAGGCTGAAATGAAAGTTAAAAAGCTTTTTTGACAGCCACCAAAATATGAAACATAGGGGCATTTGCACACCAACAGTTGGCGTTAAGCCAATTATAAGGCCAATTAACACGCCATATGCAATGAATTTAGGGTCGCCAGCCTCACGCCGCATGGGGATTATCAACCGATAATATATCAGCCTAGAAATTTTGCCGATGGCATTATGTTTATTTGATATATGGCGTTGTTTAGTAAACCAGCTTTCGTTTTTTTTAATTATATTCATTAATTGCCAATTTCCATTAAATCTTAATTTCTAGCATCTAATTTTTCATAATGATAATAAATCCTATGTAAGCTATGGGCAATATATATGATATAATAGCAACTAAATACAGCCATTAAATAGCTTATTAAGTCATAATCCATGTAAAGCGAGATAATATAGATAAAATAAAAGAAATATTTAATACGCACACAGCCCCAAAGCGCGATATTATGGCTATTTGCATAGATAGCCAAGCTTATAAAGGCCATATAGCTGCTGGAAAATAATATGGCAAAAGCACCATTTGCACCCATGTGATAAACGCAAGCCGCAGCCACTAAAACAACGCCCGCTTGATCAGCGCAAATATCGATGATTGCACCGCCCTGATGTGCCTTACCCATGCATCGTGCCAATGGGCCATCAATGCCATCGGCAATACAATATAATAATAAACATATAGCGGTAATAATATAAAAATCAATTGGTAAAATACATGCAACCATTAAGAAAATAACCCCTAATATTGTTATATGGTTAGGGGTTATTTCCATGCCAATCAGCATATTGATTAGCGGGTTTAGGGTCTTGTCGCGCCATTTAGAAAAGCTGCGCTGGCTTATACGTTCTTTTTCGTTAAAATAGTCCATTATATGTCTTTAATTATTAATTTAGTTAATTGCTTGTCTTAATTTTAATGCTTTTTTCTCTATTGCTTCAATCATTGAACAACCGCCGCTTTGCAATAAATGCCAAATTTTATCGACTTGTTTATGAGGATTAATAGCAACAGATTTTCGTTCGAACCTTTGTTTTTGTTGTAAAAATCCAAACCAGTCATCGCATTTACCATCATGTTTAACGCTGCCAATAATATTTTGATGTGCAGGGTAATGGGCATCGGAACTAACCGCCCAACCGACATCATTAAGACGGTATTTTTTTGGTAAACAGAAACAATGGTCTACGGATTTTTTTAACTTGGCAGATTTAAAACTTTTATATTTGCGAAAGCCATTATCAAAGAAATGCAGACTAAGGCCGTTATGAATTTCGACATAATCGGCATTTTTTTGTAAATTCATGAAATAGTCAATGCCCATGACATTGGCAATGCCCGTTTTGCCAGGCGAAAATGGATGGGGTATAATATTTATTGCGCCGCTATCATCACGCAATTTATTCATATCATCCAAATTCCATTCAAATGGGCGAATAATTTTTAAGGCATTTTTTAAATCATCTTCACAAGCATAAAGAAATATAATATCAACCCCTTCGCTGCTTATGGCTTCGACCGCAGGGATAATATTTGTTTTTAAATCTTTGGCGGCATCTTGCAAATATAAAAATGCATCTAAAGGTTGTTTATATGCATGTTCTGTTGATGCCAGATGATCGATATTATTTTGGTTTAAAAATTTAATATGCTGTTGTAATCGCGCCCGGCGTTTATGCGGTGATGCGCGGAAAATATTACTGTGATAATGCAGATCAAAAGTTATATTTCTATCCATAGACAAGCCATATCATATCAATCATCCATATGCATTATTTTTTAACAAATTAAACATATATAAAAGCTTAATTACATTATGTAAAGAATCTGTAAATTATGATAAGATCTCTAATCTTCATATCTATCAATATCTAATCCTGTTAAATCAATCATTTGATTAAATCTTATCATTTAAAATACTAATGTTAAAATATTTATTTAAATTAACGCACCTAATTTTGTTTCATTGCTAAATATTGTAATGCCAAGAAGCATATTAACGCATTTTCCATCTTGTGAAAGTGGTAATAATAGCCTGTTATATGCATTAAAATCTTTATTTATTAATCCAGATTTAAACATAGAAAATACGGGCTGGCAATATATTGCCGCCCTGTTGTAATCGGCAAGTGTTATTTCTACATGTTGTTTATCTTTAAATATTTGATCCAATGTTAGGCCCTTGCAATCCCTGCCTATTTCTTTGGCTATATGATCGCCAACCAAACGCATTGAATATATTGTTGGGTTCCATTTAACATCTACAAGAAATATATATGGTAAAAGATTTGGAAAATCTATTGGGTCGATGTTGTCTCTGGTGGGTGCGATTTTATTTTGTTTTTTCTCTAACCAATATTGATATAATTGTCCATGCCTATCATCCTGAAAATTCATATAATATAATCCTCTCCCAATGATTAAATTAATAAATATTTGATTTCATTTTGGTAAAATAAAGACCAGCAGCCATTAGGCTACCAGCCTTATAATTTAATACTATTTTATGACTTATTACTCGGGTATAAAGTTGCTACTATCTATATCCTTAAATAAATCTTTTACTTCATCGAAGCTAAATTTATTATCAGCACCGTCATCAATCGTAACATCCTTAATGGTTACTGTATCGCCAGTTGTATCACCTTTATCATCCCTAAAGGTGATTATTATGTCATCACCTGATTGGGCAACGCCAATTGCATCATGATTGCCAATGGAAATTTTATCTTTTCCAATTTCAAAATCATTGATGGTATCATTGCCACTGTCTTTATTAAAGACGAATGTATCATTACCAGTACCGCCCCATAATTGGTCATCACCACCCTCGCCATAGATGGTGTCGTCACCAGCACCGCCATCAATGGTATCATCGCCATCCTTGGTTCTTGCATTCACATCGACCGTAACTGTTTGTTCGCTGCTCCAGCTACCTAAGGTTTTTTCTCCAGTATCATTATCATGATCGATAGTCATAGTTTGGACTTTGATATCAAAACTTTTTTCATCATTGCCATTTAATTCAAGTTTCAATTCTGTTTGGCTTTTTGCAAGTACAATTGTCCAGCTGCCATCAGCTTGTTCTACGCCGCCAACAACCGTAGCTCCAGTTGGAATATTATCACCACTTATTCTAAGTGCAATAGTTTCAGAGCCATCATTATCGGTTAATATTTGTTTTATATCGATTGAAACTTCATATCTTGCATAGCTATCACCATAAATTATATCATTAGCAGATCCACCCTTGATATTATCACCACCACCACCACCATATATTGTCTCGCCGTTTATATTGTTAGATTTATCGATAGTTTCGCCGAGAATATTCACCCGAGCACCCGTTTGCGCGCCAAAATCAACTGCGGCATTATCAGCAACAGAAGTAATACCGATTTTGACATTTTCTACAGTATCTTTTGTGCCGCCATTGGGATCGGTCGCAGTTAAGGTTAATTCTAAATTTAAATCAACATTTGAATTTTCCGCAGGCAGAAGGAATAATGGAAAAGAAAGCCCCGATATATGTGTAATATGGCTTAAATTGTCGCTATCTAAGCTCCATGTATTGGTATTACTGTCGTATTTTCCGATTTGTTGATAACTCCCAGTACTTATATTATAAATATAGAGCGTTGTGCCAGCCAATGATTCACCATTATTACTTTTGATGGTAAGTGATAATGTATCGTCATTATCAGAACTAGTATCACCAGTTTTTATATTTGTAGCAATTTGAATCCACTTGTCTTTTCCAATGTTATGGTCTTCGCTGACATCCCAATTTCTAACATCCATTATTGGTGCAACAGCTCCTCCTCCTCCAATTGGATCTGAGGCAGTTTTGTCAGGTCCACCGTTAGATCCTGATTCATTATTAGATCCACCGTTAGATCCTGATTCATTATTAGATCCACCACTAGATCCTGATTCATTATTAGATCCACCACTAGATCCTGATTCATTATTAGATCCACCGCTAGATCCTGATTCATTATTAGATCCACCGCTAGATCCTGATTCATTATTAGATCCACCACTAGATCCTGATTCATTATTAGATCCACCGTTAGATCCTGATTCATTATTAGATCCACCGTTAGATCCTGATTCATTATTAGATCCACCACTAGATCCTGATTCATTATTAGATCCACCACTAGATCCTGATACAGTTCCAGTTAACTCTGAGTCTGCAATTGTGTTTATAGGAGCAGGAGTAACTGGTGGAATTTCACCAATCACAGTCGCTGGCTCGTTTGATTCTGGTAGGGGAAGGTCCTGCCCTTGATAAAAGGCGGCGTCCGTTAATGGGGGAATATCGGTAATTTGTTTATATGTACCTAAATTACCTTCGCCATATTCACCGCTACGGTAATTTGATCCCGGTGCAGTATCACCACCAGCAGCGGTTTCTAGATTTTCTAATTCTGCTGCTAGATCATCAATATTACCGGCATTTAAAACCAAGTCACCAACTTCAAGCACTTGGTCGTTAGGGAATAATAGCATTGGCGGCAATTCACCAAATGCTGCATCAACCATTGATGTAAAGGTTATTTGACCACCATCAGTGAATGTTAATATAATGTCGTTACCATCTTGGGCGACAATAACATCTTTTAATGAAAATTCAAATTGTAATGGCTTGCCTGAAATTACCGTATGTTCAATATTGGTTGATGCATCGGGGCGTGTGATTGTGGTTGCGTTTGATGCTAATTCATTATAATTTTTAGAACTAGTTTCAATAATATTTCCATTAATATTTTCAGCCATATTATATATTTCCTAATATTTATGTTAAATGGTCCAGTCTTTATATTCCTCAATATAATGCTGCTTAAATATTATTTCAATAAGTTTTGCTTTATTTGCATACAATTTAGATTAAATTTTAAATAAGTATAATTTATTGTTATTTATAAGATGGTTATCAGTAAATATTTTATTTTATAAATAAATATTAATTGCATTATGCGAATAATTTATATTTAAAGGCTAAGTATAAACAGCATCAAGCCCCGCCAGATTTATATCATTTAATATTTTGTTGTTATTTAAAATTCCTAGAATAGTTTTTTTGCCATTATATAATGCCATCAATTTAAATATAACTATAATTACAATAAAATATATTCACTAATATATACTAAAAAAGAATATAATCATTAAAGATAATTTATAGATTGCCTATTTATTATATTAGGTAATCGGTTGTTTTAAAGTGTTTTTCATTAAAATTTTATATCTATCTAATTTTATATATGGTTATTACTAAATTTGATATTTACGGCATATTGTTATTAAAAATCTAATGTTATATAGTAGTTAAGCATAGACAGCATATAATATTAATAGGTGAAATAATGGCTATTGATGATTTGATTGACAATTTTAAACTATTTGATGATTGGGAAGATAAATATAAATATATTATTGATCTTGGTAAAAAATTACCACTAATTCCAGAATCTGAAAAAATTGCGGCAAACAAGGTTAATGGCTGTATTAGTCAAGTATGGCTTACATGCCATAATAATAATGGCATATTGTCATTTAATGCTGATAGTGATGCCTTTATCGTCAAGGGTTTAGTTGCCATATTAATGATTATTTATAATAATAAGCCTGCCAATGTTATTGTTAATATTGATGCTGTTGATATTTTATCAAAGCTTGATCTCGATAATCATATAAGTGCCAATAGGCGTAATGGTTTAGTCTCAATGGTGGAAAAAATCAAATATTTTGCATCGTTAAATATATAAAACATTATTAAATAATACATATTATATATAGGTAGTAGCAATGGTCGATTCATCTGTTAATTCGCGTCGCGATTATTCGCAAGGCTTGGCAGCTTTACAAGAAATATTTGGTGATCGCGCCTGTGTCGATATTAATATATGCGCCAATCATGGTCATGGCGAAGGCTATATTCAATCGATGCCGCCCGATATGGTTATTTTTGTTAATTCGACCGAAGAAATATCGCAAATTATAACTATTTGTAATCAATATATAATACCAGTTATCGCCTTTGGCGTTGGCACATCGCTTGAAGGTCATGTAAATGCGGTTGATGGCGGTGTTACCATTGATTTAAGCCAGATGAATGAAATATTGCAAGTTAATCCACAAGATATGGATTGCAGGTTGCAAGCGGGTGTAACGCGTGAACAATTAAATCACGACCTTCGTACAACAGGGTTATTTTTTCCCATAGATCCTGGGGCAAATGCAACTATTGGCGGCATGGCAGCAACCAGAGCCAGCGGCACAAATGCTGTGCGCTATGGAACTATGCGCGAAAACATCCTTGGGTTAACTGTTGTTTGTGCCGATGGTAAGGTTATAAGAACTGGTGGGCGTGCTAAAAAATCTGCTGCTGGTTATGATTTAACAAGACTGTTCATTGGTTCAGAAGGCACGCTTGGTATTATCAGTGAAATACAACTAAAACTACATCCAATACCAATGGCAATTTCAAGCGCAGTTTGTCAGTATCCTGATTTAAAGTCGGCGGTTGATACGGCAATTGCCATCATTCAATCGGCAATCCCCATCGCCCGGATTGAATTATTAGACGATGTACAGATGAAAGCATCAATTCAATATTCAAAGCTTGAAGGCTATATGGAAAAACCAACATTGTTTTTTGAATTTCATGGCAGCGATAACAGCGTCAAAGAACAATCAGAAATGGTTGGCGAGCTATCCAATGAGTTTGGTGGCAACGATTTTAAATGGTCGGCAAATAGCGAAGATCGCAATAAATTACGGCAAGCGCGTCATAATGCTTATTATGCTGGTAAGTCATTATCACCTAACAGGGATTGCATCGCAACCGACATTTGCGTCCCGATCAGCAATCTGGCCGAATGTTTAGTTGAAACCAAAAAAGACATCGAACAAACAGGCTTAATTGCACCGATAGTCGGTCATGTGGGCGATGGCAATTTTCATCTGTTAATTCTGGTTGATAAGGGGCAGGGTGAAGAGTTCAAATGTGCAAAATCATTGATTAATCGTATGAATATGCGGGCAATTTCCTTTGGCGGCACTTGCACTGGTGAACATGGAGTTGGCATAGGCAAAAAACATTTCATGGCGCATGAACATGGTGATGCGATGTATATAATGCGTTTGATAAAGAAATCTCTCGATCCAAAAAACATCATGAATCCTAAGAAAATTTTTGATATGTAATAGCCCCCCTATATATAAGGTATAAAAATGTCTAAAAATAAATATCTACCCGTCTCAGGCGAAGTAACACCGCGTTATGCGGGTATTCCAACTTTTATGCGCCTAAGGAATTTAAGCCCCGAAGACGATGCGGCAAAATCTGATATTGATGTGGGTATCGTTGGCGTTCCTTGGGATGGTGGCACAACCAATCGCCCCGGCGCAAGGCACGGGCCACGTCAAATGCGCGATATGTCGACAATGATGCGTAATGTGCATCATATGTCGGGCATAAGGCCGTTTCACAGTATAAATGTCGCAGATTTAGGCGACAGCCCCGTTAACCCAATCGACCTGCTAGAGACAATGGATCTGGTGGAGGGATATTATAAAAAACTATGTGGCGCGGGAATAATTCCATTAACGGCGGGTGGTGATCATCTAATCACCTTGCCAATCATGCGGGCTATCGTGGATAAATCTTCTGCTGGAAAGCCTGAACCAATGGGCATGGTGCATTTTGATGCCCATACCGACACATGGGATAGATATTTTGGCGATAGCAAATATACCCATGGCACACCATTTCGCCGCGCAATTGAAGAGGGGCTGCTCGACCCAAAACGCACGGTACAAATCGGCATTCGCGGTGCGCTATATACAAAGAACGATAAGAGCTGGGGTTTAGCACAAGGAATAAGAGTGATAGAAATCGAAGAATATTTTGATTTAGGCCATGAAAAAGTAATAGAAATAGCCAAAGATATAGTAGGCAGCGGTAAAACTTATCTAAGCTTTGATATCGATTGCCTTGACCCTGTTTATGCCCCCGGTACTGGTACACCAGAAATTGGCGGCATTTCTACCTATGAGGCACAATCAATGATTCGCAACCTCCAAGGTATAAATATAATTGGCGCAGACATGGTCGAAGTATCACCGCCATTTGATACCAGCGGCATAACCGCCTTAACCGCCATGACCATGATGTGGGAAATATTATGTATAATATCATCAAATATAACTGCTAATGATGGCTCAAAAAAACAGAAGTAACTAATTTAGCATATATCTAAATTAACCTGATTCTAAATTATTTTAGGCAAGTTTTCTAATTTAATCTTAAAATAGGTCCAAAAGCCTAACAAAAGCTTAACAAATAACGATTCAACAGTTAAATATGTTGCATATTTGCATCACTAGTATAAAAAAGTGAAATATAGCAAATATAATCCTATTTTCGAAATATTCTAACTAAACAGGTGTAAACTATATTATCTATTTGTTTTTATTGTATTATTTTGGGTTGACTTTAAAATTAACCATTAATAATATATTATATAGGCTGCATTTATATAAAATAAATTGCAAATAAGGCAAAAAGGGTATGTTCAAATGATCAAATATAGTCTATTCAACTACTGGACTATATTTTACGTGTGGCTGCGTTTTGTCTAAGCGTGGAATATAACGAAACATTAACCCAAACTTATTAATTGATAATTTATAACTATTTTGATACAATAACTACTAACATATACAAATTTAATTAAGCTGTTATTTTAAATTAACCATACTGGAGTTAAAAACGTGGATTCTTTATCTGATAAAAAAATCTTAAATCAAACGACTACGCCTGCATATTTTGCTGGTTCATTATTAACCAATGTGCGTGTTGATAACACACCAAATGCACAATTGCGTGACGCATCTGGTAAGACATATGCAATGCCTGCTGATCGAAGTGCGTTTTTAAAATTCGTTGCCAAATGGGAAGCAAAGGCAAAATCAACAAGCAAGCTTGGCCTTGCAACATTATTGCTTATCCCACTTGCCGCTTGTGGTGGAAGCAGTGGGAGCGGTACTGCTGCTGCTCCTGTTGTTAAAACTGGCGCTTCTGGTGATTACCGTGTATTTGATGGCGCAATCAAAGGCGCAACCGTTTGGAAAGACACCAATGGTAATGGCGTTCAAGATGCAAATGAACCAGGCGTTTTAACCGCTGCTGATGGTTCATTTGATATGTCAAAGCTCGATGGTTATTCTGGTACATTAACCACAACTGGTGGTGTTGATGTCGTAACTGGTAAAAGCTATGCTGGTATCACAATGACTACTACTGCTGGAAGCAAGATTATCTCGCCAATCACTACTATGATCCAAAAAATAGCTGATGCTAGTACTGTTGGCACTGCTGAGCAAAGAATTAAAGCCGCAGAAACACAAGTGCAAGCAGCCTTGGGCCTTGGTACTGATACAGCTACTAAAAAAGTCGATTTATTAAAGTTTGATGCGACAACCACAACCAATACAAAGCTTGGTAATGAAGTCATCGCCGCTGGTCAGGCTGTCGTTATGGCACTTGATATGTTAACTGGTATCGGTGGCATGTCATATGCTAAGGCTCTTGAGGCAGTCGCAGCCAAAATTGGTGCTGGTGGTAATGATATCACTTCTGTTGCCACATTGAAGTCTTTATTGGAAGGCTCAACTAACGGTAAGGTTGCTGGCGAAAAAGGCATTTCTGCTGGTGAAGCTGCTGCAATCGCTACTAAGGTCGCTAGTAACATTGCAAAAATGCAAGATGCTGTTGAAACCAAAGGTTACACTTCTGCTTCTGCTGTTACTGCATTTAAGACTGCGGACACATATAATAATAGTCAAGCTGCAAAAGATCTTATGGCTGGTAAAACTGGTGTTAAAGATGCTGCTGGTAAAGACCTAACAACTGCTGATCTTGCTGATGGAACAAAGGTTGCTGCTAATTTCGATGCCTTGATAAAAGCTGGGCATAACGCATTCACCATTACAAATGGTAGCTTGAAGCTAACTGTTGCACAGGCTGTAAAAGTTTCTATTAAAAATAGCGATAATATTTCTATTCAAGATACCGCCGCTAATATCACTGCTGGTGATGCTAAGATCGCTTCATCTGGTATTGAAACTCTTGTCGTTAAAGATAATAAAGATATTGAATTGACTGCAAAGACGGCCTCTGATCTTGACCTTATCACAACCATAGGTAAAGTAACTATAAAAGATGCTGCAACTGTTGAGCAATTGACAAAAATTGATGCTATTACTACTGTAACCCCCGTTTATACACAAATAACCGACATAGCTAAAAATATCTTTACTACTGTCGATGGTGTTACTGGCTCTATTCTAAACAGCAACGCAGCGGTCATTAAGGGTAAAGTTAACGTTACCGTAACCGATGCCGTAACCGTTGAACAAATCAAAGCTATCAATGCTAATACAACTGGTGATCTAACTTATTCTATCAAAGATACTGCAGCTAAGCTTGCGGCATCTGGTTCTGATGGTAATGACGCGACTAATGTTGCTGCAACTGGTGTTGCAACTATTGCACAGGCAAAAGCTATTTTGGCTCTAACTAATAGCGGCACTACAAGCTATAAAGTCACTGGTAAATTGGTTGATTTAATCAAAGCTGACCTTGCTGTGCTTAAGGGTGCTAGCGAAGTTATCTATACCGATTATACATCAGCTGCTGATTATAATAAACTTCTTGCCTTGGTTGGCAATGTACTCACTAATGGTGATAAAAAATTAAGCGATAATATCGAAAATCTATTGGCTGATTCTGATCTCGGTACTTCGGTTGATGTTACTGTCACTGGTGGTAATATGACTATCGCGCAATTAACCAAATTGGACGCAAAAAATGGCGATACTGGTTCTGTCGATATTACTGGTGGTACTATCAAAGATACCGCTGCTAATCTTGCAAAAGATGCAAATCTTAAAGCGGCCGATGGTACCACCCCTAAACCTGCTTATATCGATAAGGCTGATACTACTAAAGTCAAAGTTGAAGTAACCGATTTGGCGACAATTAATCAATTGAAAGAAATCACTGGTGATATGGATGGCTCTGCTGCGGTTAAAGTAAAGCAACTTTCATATAAAGGTGTTAGCGATACCGCTGAAGAATTGGCCAAAGATATTGCTACCAACGGTGGCGCTGGTACTTATGTAAGCGCTGGTACTTATGTTAACCTCAAAGGTACTGCAACGATTAATCAATTGATAGCAATCGATAAAGCAAATGGCAGTGGCCTGTTGAAATATGGTTCTGTTACTGGTTCTATAACTGATCTTGAAGTTGGTGGTAACGCTAATATCGCGCCAAAGATTGCTGAAGCAACTAAAGTTGCTGCTTCTTCTGTTACGCAGGAATCAACCATCACTTTCACACAAAATGATGCAAGCGATGTATTTACTGTAAAAATTGGCAATACTAGCTATACATATGCTGCTAGGGCTAATACTGATACTGCAGAAACTATTTCTAATGCCATTAAGGCTTTGATTCTTGCTGACACTGCTTCCGTTGTTAATGTTGCTGTAACTGGCACTGGCGCTGGTGCTAAGTTAGTTTTAACCGCTAAAACTTCTGGCAAGGCTTTTAATCTGGAAACAACGGCTGCCAACGCTGTTGCTTCTACTGATAATACTCAAGCTATTACGGGTCTTGAAGCTACTGCTGCTAAAAATGTTGTTACTGTTGATGTTGCGCAAATATCAAAGGTTGTTTTTGGAACTATTGCCATTGGTGATATATTCACTGTTACAATCGCTGGTACCGACTACACTGTTACTGCCGCCGCTACTACAGCTGCTAGCATTACTGCTCTATTGGTTACTGCGATTAATGCTGGTTCTGGCGCTGTTACCGCGTCTACTAATACTGCCGGTGCCTTAATATTAACTGCTGACATAGCTGGTACTGCTTTTACTGTTGTAAAAACTACTGCTAATGCTACTGGTAATACTACTCCTATTAATCACACAGCTACTATAACAGAAGTAACAGCTAACTCTACTATTGCTGGTGCTATCAAAGAAGTTTCAACGGTTACTTTTTCTGGTAAAATTGATGCTGGTGATATATTCACTATGACATTAGCGGGTGTTAAATTTACACATGTTGCTATCGCTGGCAAACTTAACGCATCAGATATCACCGATGCCTTTACTGCTTTAATTAATGCTAGTAAGGAGGCGGCGATTGATGGCAAGATTACTGCGAATAACAAAGCTGGTGTATTAACATTAACCGCTGAAACTGCTGGCACTACTGGTTCATTCACTCTTACCGCCTTAACCGCTACTAATGTTAATGCTGGTACTGTTGGTGAAACTGCAACAATTTCCCACGCAGCTGGCACACAACAAGTGAAAACAGTTACTTTCACTGGTGCAATCGATCTTGGTGATAAATTTAGCGTTACTATCGATGGTATTGCCTATGAATATATGGCTACTACTACTACTACTAGTCTTGGCGATGTTGCTGCTGGTTTAAGAGATGTGATTAATAAAGGCACTGGCGATGTTACTGCTGCTGCTAATGGTGGTGTCTTAACATTAACTCATGATGATGTGTTTTCTACATTCACGCTTAAATCAACCGCGACTAATGCCGATTATATCAAGGGTCATGATTTGGTGGTAACTGGTTCTGCTACATTAACCCAACTTGCTGCGCTTGATGCCAAAAATGGTAGTAGCAACTCTGTTTCTGTTAGTAAGGATACTATTATCTCTGGCACTGCGGATGATATTATTGCCAATACTGGTAAATATATCACTTCTGCTACTAAAATTAATATCACTGACACTGGCTCTATAACCCATACGCAATTACGTGTAATTCTTGATATGACAACTGGTACTGTTACTGCTGAACAGTTTGGCGGTCAAAATATTAATATCATTGTCGCGTCTGGTAAGACATTCACTGGCACCGCTGCTGAATATACGACTGCGAACCTTACTTTTATAATGGCCGATAAGACTTCTAATGTTAATATCACTGATAAATCTGAGGCTGGTAATATAAACATTATTGGTACTGCTGGTAACGATACCCTAACCAGTGGCGATGCTGCTGGTGTCTCTATTACAGGTGGCGCTGGTAACGATATTCTCCATGGTGGTGATGGTGGCACTAACACTCTTAATGGTGGCGCTGGTAACGATATTCTCCACGGTGGTGATGGTGATGGCAACACCATCGCTGGTGATATTGGTAACGATATTATCAACGGTGGTAAAGGTAACGAGCTCCTCGCTGGTGGTACAGGTGCTGATATAATCAATGCTTCTGCTGGTGGTTATGATACGATTTACATACCAAAGACTTATCTTAATGATAATCGTGATGCAGCGGGCAGTGATGCCGCATTTACCAAAACTGGTGATATCATCAGAGGCTTGATAAATGGTGATGGTGGAGCTACATCTGATAAAGTCGATTTGTGGACTAATCCGGGGGCTATTAAGGCTGAGGCTAAGTTAGATGCAGTTGATGCAATGACTTTTGTTGGTGTTAATACTGTATTGGTTCATGAAACTCATATGGCTAATGAATGGGTTTCTGGTAATACTATAAATATAGATAATATGACTGCTGCACTTAAGGTAATCCAAACTACTGATGCTGTTAAAACCCACGGTTCGGAAGGTTTTATCTTGATCTTTGGTAAAGATAGTGCTGCTACTACCGATATTGCATTATTCTATGTCAAAGATAGCAATAACAACGGTACATTTGATGCTAATGAAATTCATTTCATTAATGTGTTAGAAGATTTCGGCACAACAATGACCAATGGTTTCATTACGTAATTAGCTAAAATAAAATTGCTTAAATTAAGGGCGCGGCTTCGGCTGCGCTTTTTTTTGCTATTTTTTTATATTTACGCGATATGTAGTTGCAACTTCGTTGCTCGGTATTTGCTATCATGATATACGCGAACCGCACGGTGGGCGGTCGCCCTTACAATCACTACGTGATTGGTGTAGCCTTATATCTTTAACTATGTAGTTTCTTCATATAGCGAGCATTCATTAAATACGAGAGCGAACAAGTGTGAGTATGCGGAGCGGCTTGTGTGACAATAAAAAAACCAACACAACAGTAAGTAGAATATCTTTTCAAAAATTAACTTATTGTTTATTTCAATATGATAGTATGGTTCATGTTATTCTTGAATTAATCTTATTGGAGTATAAAAATTGTTTTTATCATCTGACAAAAAACCCTTATTTCAAGCTATATTTTCCACTAAATTTAATAAATCTGATAAATTAGCTTTAGTTAAATATGAACAGCGGGGGCTTATTCCTCTGCTGTTATTATCATTTACTGGCTGTGTTAGTAGCGATGGATTAGCTATAACCAGCCCCACCAGTCCAACTGCTACGCTCCCCAGCAGCCCAACGCCCCCAACAAATATCCCAGCAATAACGCCCCCCAGCAACCCAACTACCCCCGTTGCGCCTGTAAATGCACATCGGGTTATCGATGGGGCAATTTCGGGCGCCACCGTTTGGCGTGATGCCAATTCCAATGGTATTCATGATGCGCAGGAAAAAAGCGTTCTAACTGCCAGCGATGGTTCATTTAACCCTAGCAGTCTTGGCGATTCTGGAAGCTATACGTCCAAAGGCGGGACTGATGTTGTAACTGGTAAAAAATTTAGCTCTATTACAATGTCAACCCCTGAGGGGAGTAAAATAATTTCCCCCATATCAACAATGATTAATAAATATATTGCCAAAAATGGCGGTGATGCTGCGACTGCCGCTAATATTATCAAGGGTAAGCTTGGCATTAATAGTAACATTGATATATTAAATTACGACCCGACCGTTGCAAGTAATAGTGTTGTCGCCAATAATATTATCGCAATTGGGCAGAAAATTATTATGGCGATTGATATGTTAATGGATTTAGGGGGGATGGATTTTACAACCGCCCTTGATAAAATCTATGATAAAATCATTACGAATAAGGATTTAGCGAATGCCGACACATTAAAAAGCTTGTTAGTTAATTCTGGGAATAGCGCGATTTCTGATCAACATGCAGATGTTCTTGGCATGATAATAGCCAAGAAAATGACAAAAATGATCGATGCGGTTAAAAGTGATGGTTATAAATCAACCAAAGCAACCGAGGCATTTAAAGATATTGATGGATTTAACGGTAAAGATGGTAATGGTAATATTACCGCACATAATGCCAGTAAACTTGTTAATGGTGATATGATTGAAAATATTAATATAAGCCTTGCCCAATTGGTTGATGGGGCAAAGGTTGAAGCCAATTTTAATAGTTTGGTCAATATGGGAATAACATCGTTTAAAATCACAATTGGCTCGTTAAATTTAACGGTTGATCAAGCAGCAAAGGTTTCTGCCACTGGTAATGTGGTGATAAAAGATAATATTGCCAATATTAACTCATCTTCTGGGCTTGCAGTGGTGAATTCATCTGGTGTTAAAAAAATAGAGGTCACTGACAAGATAACTATTGCTGAATTAACCACGCTTAAAGCAATAACAGGCATAGTAAACGTTAAATATGCACAAGTTAGCGATAATATTGCCAATATAAATGGTGGTAAAAGCCATATAACAGGCGATGTTAATGTAAATATCACTGATAATGTAAGTTTGACGCAATTGGGAACTATTGCTGGTTTGACTACTGGTATAGTTAGCGCGGTTGAGATAAATGGGACCGCAGCGGAATTATCCGCGAATGTTGCTGGCTATGTTAAAGATGATATTAAGGTAAATATAACTGATAATGTAAGTTTAACACAATTGAAAACCATCGATGGCTTGACCAGCGGTATTATTTCCTATGATGAAATAACGGGAGCTGTGGCTAAATTAGTGATAAATGCAGACGGATATGTTAAGCCTGGGGTAATAGTTAACATATCTGGTGATGCTAGTTTGGCACAATTATTACAAATTTCTAATGCGGCAAGCACAAAGATTGATAGCGGTAATATAAAATTAACAGGGACAATATCTGATGTTGCCGTGAATTTTATAGCTGTGATGGCTGAGCCTGGTTTTATTAAATTTACCCATAATATTACTATTACTGATAATATTGATTCTGCCAATTTACAATCAATCGAAAATGTGATGCAGTCTGGAAAGCTGATAGATGCCAATATGATATCTATAAATGATAATAATATAGTAGACCTTCAAGCCTCAACCATTAATGGTGCTGTCTTTACGCTGACAGGTACGCAGGAGGGAAAGCTATCTATTAATAACCATTCAAGGAGTGGCGATTTTATAATTAATGGCACCAAAAATGACGATGTTATCATGCTTGGTGTTGGTAATGATATAATTAATTCTGGGGCAGGCAATGATGTGGTCGGTGGTGGCGGCGGTGCGGATATAATTGATGTTGGCATTGGTCGTGATAAGGTGGTTATTGCCACTGATACTTTTGGTGCAGCATATGATGGTAGCGATATCGCTGCCTTAGCAGCATCGGGCGATATTATAAAAGGATTACTAAACAGCGATGGCACGGGTGATGTGATTGATTTAACATCCGCATCGGCAACTGCAACTTTACGGGTTGCAGATGCGGCGGATTTAACTGCATTAGGCGCGATTACAACGGGTATGCTTACAAATGGTTTTTTACATCATAATGGCGCATTAAGCGTCGATTGGTTAGATAGTAATGGTAAGGTTAATCTTGCGGCGATAACAGAAGCACTTAATATAATTCAAAATAATGACACGATGCAGGCTAATCTGGCAATTAAGGGTTTTATTGCCATTCATGATGCGGGGATTGATGGTGTCGCTGATATGGGCTTTTTCTATATTAAGCACGCAGATGGCAATAATAAAGAAATTCAAGCTGGTGAAATTCAATTCATTGCTGTGTTAGAGGATTTTGGTACAATAATAAGCAACGGTTTTATTGCCTAATTAATAAAATAATATTTTATTACGGCATTATGTCTCGCTTCGTATGCTCGCTCGCGCATTTAGAATAAATACTCGCTACATATACAAACCATAGCGTATATAGTTCTAGCAAACCCCGAGCAACGAAGTTGAGACGACATATTTTACGTAGAATATAAAAACTAAACAAACCCCAAATGGATTAGCCTTGATAGTATATTGTATATAAAATACCGCTTATGTGTTATATAAAAATAATCTTTGTATTCGACTTAAAGATTTGCTAAGTAAAGCCTAATATTGCTATTGATTATTAATATGTTTTAATCAGTGGTTTGATGACATTATCATGGTAGGATCTTTTATGAGATATATAAATATTATTGGCATTTTATGCTTTTTAATTGCTGGGCTTAATATGGTCAGCGCACAGGAAAATAATAATAACTTTAGTCGTTTGTCACAAAAAAATATAATAACTATTCTACCAACCGATGCTGTGGAAATCGAACGTCGTTTAGTTAAATTTATTGAGAATGTATCACAAGCAGTCAATCAAAACCCATTATTAACATCGGTGAAAAGCGCTAATGCCGTTGATAATGATGCGGTTAATATTGCCAAATCCGCATTATATCCACGGGTTAGTATGTTCGTGCGCGGTGGTACAGAATTTAAAAAACCAACGGGCATTTATTCATCTGATAGTATTGGTCGTACAGATTTGGTCTTAAGTGCAAAACAATTGGTATATGATTTTGGCGCGACCAATGATAATATTGCCGCAGCCAGATTCACTGAAAAATCTAGCCGCTTTAGCGGTATTAGCACGGTTAAACAATTAACCCTTAGGGCGGTTAATGCCTATTTAGCTGTTACAACATTGCGCGATAAGGTCAAATTATCCAAAGCAAATTATAGTCGCCATGAAACCATTATCGACATGGTTATTGACCGTATCGAAGGTAAAATTGCATCTGTTTCTGACTTGGATCAAGCATTAAGCAGATTAGCCATAGCCGAAGCGCAATTAGCTAATTTTATTGGAGAATTAGGTCGGGCGGAGGCCAGCTTCAAAGAAATATATAATAAGGCTGCTGGTGATATTTTATTCCCCGTTATTGATATTAAATTACCAGCTAATGCCCAAAATATAGTGGATATTGCGATTAATAATCATCCGAAGGTCAAGGCCATTAATATGTTGGTAGAGGCAGCAAGGCACGGCGAATCATCAGCAGAAAATAGCAATTTACCTAAATTTATGCTTGAATTGGATTTAACTAAATATGATATTTTACCAACCTATGATAAAAAACATACTAGAGGTAAAAATGAACCTTATGGCGCAGTGGTCAATTTAAATATTATTTATGATATATTTGATGGTGGTGCTGGTGTCGCACGGATTAGTAGTGCCACCCATAAGCTTGCCAAAATAATTAGTGAACGTGATATGGCAAGATTAGAGGCAGGCAAATCCATTGGCTATAGCTATGCCAATGCCAATGCGGCTAAACTGACACTAAATGCGTTGCAATTAGCCTTAGAATCAAGCAAGAATACAGTTAATGCTAATATAGAAAAATATAAAATTGGCAGCCTTGGTATCATGGATTTATTAGATGGACAGGCTAACCATTATAAGGCCGCCGTTGGGTTCTATGGCGGGCGGGTTGATGTTGTTAATTCACAATTTGATGTTTTATTGAATATGGGCGGTTTACTTGAATATTTTAATGTAAATATGGCAAATGATGATATTGGAATTGATAATATATCAATGAATAATAAGGCGATTAATTAAGATGGAAGATAAAATCGAGGCAAATAAGCCATCAGGTAAAGATAGCATCACCAATGATGATAACTCCACCAGTAAAGAAGAATATACGCTGAAAGCCGAAGATGGCATCAATGATATCGATATCGATGCAAATATTAATGATGCTGAAATCTTAGATGAAGAAAGCATCGAATTTGATGCAGAAATATCAAGCTCTATCGAAAGCTGCTTATTATATGTATCCAGGTTTTTTGATTTGCATATATCAAAAGAAGCCGTGCTAAATGGGCTTGTTGGTGAAAAAGATGGTTTGAGCCTTGGGCAGTTTTCGCAAGCGGCGGAACGCGCAGGCATTGCCAGTAAGTTCTTATCGATAAAATTAGAAGATATAAACGCAACTGATCTGCCGATGATGGCAATTTTAACCAGTGGTCATGCGGTGATAATAACCGATATGGTTGGCGAAAATGATTTTGCCATTTATAATCCTGATTTTGGTGAAAAAGAAATAAAAATTAATTGTGACAGCTTTGTCGATCATTTTTCGGGCGAAGTTGTATTATTGCGGCCAATCATGTTGGTTTCGGATGCTACAAGCGATCTTAACCTATCGGATATGCGCCATTGGTTCTGGACACCATTTCGTGATAATAAATCCACATATATAAATGTGGCAATTGCCGCTGCAATGACTAATATTTTTGGTTTGGCAACATCATTATTCATCATGGTGGTTTATGATCGCGTTGTGCCTAATAATGCCACTGAATCCTTGGTTGCCTTAACAATTGGTATTGGTATTGTTATTGGTTTTGATTTTGTCATTAAAACACTGCGTGCCACATTCATTGATAATGCGGGCAGGCGTGCCGATATGGCTATGGGGCAACGTATTTTCAATCAAATATTAGACATGCGAATGGAAGCGAGAAAAGGATCAACTGGTTCAATTGCTAATATGCTGCGTGAATTCGAAGTATTACGCGATTTTATTACATCGGCATCATTGGTGGCGGTGGTTGATTTACCATTCATTATTATGTTTATTTTCGTGATTAATTTTCTCGCAGGGCCATTGGCACTCGTGCCAGCAATTGTCGTGCCTGTGGTAATTTTTGTTGGTTTGGTCATTCAACCTATTTTGGCCAATATTGCTGAAAAGTCTTTTAATCAGGCGCAACAAAAGCAAAGCGTTATAGTAGAAACATTATACGGGCTTGAGACTATTAAATCCATTGGTGCAGCCCCGATGATGCGTAAAAGATGGCAAGATTCGGTCGCAGCAAGTGCCGAAGATGGCAAAAAAAGCCGCCGAATTACGCAATTTGCAACTAATTTCACTGGTATGGCGCAACAGGTAACACAGGTTTTAATTGTATTTTATGGTGTGTTTTTGATTGCCGAAGGCACGATCACTATGGGTGCAATGATCGCATCAGTTATTTTGGTTGGGCGCGTAGTTGGCCCATTGGCGCAATTAGCACAAACCATGACACGGATAAATCAATCGCGTATGGCATACCGCGCAATTAATAAATTCATGACGGCAAAAAGTGAACGTCCAGCAGGTAGAAGATTTATTTCACGGCCTAATCTTAATGGTCAAATTGAATTTAAAAATGTCAGTTTTAGCTATCCTGATCAAGTGGGTAATGCACTTGAAGGAACTTCATTTTCAATAAGGCAAGGCGAAAAAGTTGCAATTTTAGGGCGTATTGGTTCTGGTAAAAGTACCATTGCCAAATTATTATTAGGGCTATATCAACCAACCGATGGTGGCATATTTGTTGATGGCACCGATATCAGGCAAATTGATCCTGCCGATTTGCGGCGCAATATTGGCTATACCCAACAAGATGTATTTTTATTCAGTGGCTCTGTTCGACAAAATATTGCCATTGGCGGCATTCGTCCAACCGATGAGCAAGTAACCGACGCATCGGTTATTGCAGGGGTGCATGATTTTATTAGCCAGCATCCAAATGGTTATGATCTGATGTTAAAAGAACGCGGGGAAGGGTTGTCGGGTGGACAAAAACAAGCCATTGCCATTGCAAGATCATTGGTAAGTGCCGCCCCTGTTTTAGTGATGGATGAACCGACAAGCAGCATGGATAATAATACGGAAAGCGCGTTATTAGAACGGTTGAAAAATCATTCTCAAGATAAAACCCTTGTGGTTATCACGCATCGCACATCATTATTGGCATTGGTAGATCGTATTTTGGTCTTGGATAATGGACGCATTGTTGTCGATTGCAGCAAAGAAGACTTTTATCAATCGCAAAAAGATGCTGCATTGAAGCTTAATAATGAAAAAGCTGCGGAAATTGCCGCAACAAAATCACCAACTTGATTTATAATTAGAAATGATTTGATCTATGGATAAAATAAAAAAACTAGCCTTTAAACGCACCAATGCGGGGCATTCAAAAAGCCATTTAATTGGCACGACAGCTATTGGGTCCGAGGCTAAATCAAATATTTTGATGTATCTAATCGTTAGCTTTTTTATTATTTGCATCATTTGGGCATCATTGGCAAAATTAGACAAGGTAACAAGGGGTACTGGGCGGGTTGTGCCATCGCAACAAATGCAAATCATCCAGAATCTTGAGGGCGGTATTATTAAAAAAATCCTTGTGCGCGAGGGCCAGGTTGTCGAAGCAGGGACAATATTGCTTATATTGGATAAAACCACGCTAAAAGGCCAATTTAATCAAGGGCATCAACAAGAATTGGCATTGCGGGCAAAGATCACTAGATTAACCGCCGAAGTTAATTATCAAGAATTAAAATTTGACGCTGATTTGATGGAGGAAGCGCCAAATTTAGTAGCGGCTGAGCGGCAATTATTTCATGGACGTAAAAAAGAATTTCTATCACAAAATAAATTATTGCAATCACAAATAAGACAAAAACAGCAAGAATTACTAGAAAATCGCGTTAATTTAAAAACTGCAAAAAATGGCATTACTTTAGTCGAAAGTGAAATTAATATATTACTCCCACTGGTTAAAAATGGTTTAGAACCTGAAATTAACTTGTTAAAGCTTAAACGCAGCATGGCATCATTACAAGGCAGTAGGCAAACAGCAGAACATGCAATTTTAGGTAAAAAAGAAGCAATCCAAGAGGCAAGAGACAGGGTTGCGGCAACAAAGGAAAAACATAGATCAGATGCCTTAACAGAATTAAGCCTTGTTACTAATGATATGTCTGAATTGCAACAAACTTTACCCATATTAAGAGATAGGGTTAGCCGAACAAAATTAGTATCGCCAGTACGCGGTATTGTTAATAGGATATTGATAAATACTGAAGGCGGTGTTGCAAGACCGGGCCAACCATTAGTGGAGATTGTGCCGCTTGATGATACGTTGATTGTTGAGGCCAATATTAACCCTAAAGATATTGCATTCTTACATGTAGGGCAGAAAGCTAAAATTAAAATTACCGCTTATGATTTTGCTAAATATGGCGGGCTTGACGGCAAATTAATAACAATCAGTGCCGATGTGGTGCAGATATCAGATACGGAAACCGCTTATGCGGTGCAGGCAATCACCAACAGCAGCTCTATCAAATATGGTGATCAACGGTTAGAAATTATGCCAGGTATGGTGGTTGAGTTGGATATTTTAACTGGCAAACAATCAATCATGGAATATATTCTTGCGCCATTATCCAAGGTTGGCGAGCGAGCATTTAGGGAATAATTATCCTATAGTTTAAATAATATAGATTTAAGTTTAATTATATTATGTTTCAATCTTTAACAAATGGATTATTGCCGGCATTTAGCCAACTGGTAACATATTCTTCTAAATCACCGGCCTCTTCTTCGCTAATGGCATTTTTTCTCACTGAAATACCCGCCTCGTGAATTGAATTAATATTGCCAGATATCAATGGATGCCAGTTTTCTAGCGGCAATCCATTGGCAAGGCGTTTATAGGCGCAGCTTTCAGGTAACCAAGGTAAATTTGCCGCAGTATCGGGGGTTAATGCGACGCAATCTGGGACTTTATCTTGACGGTTGTTATAATCGCTACAACGACAGCTTTTAATATCCAATAGCTTGCAAGCAACATTGGTAAAGGCTATTTCGCCGCTATCTATATCTTCAATTTTATTCAGGCAACATTGACCGCAACCATCGCATAGGCTTTCCCATTCCTGCACCGTCATTTGGTTCAATTTTTTAACTTGCCAAAATGGCCTGTTGGTATTTTTATTAATCATTAACCATATCTATCAGATGCAGATAAGAGCCGCAAATATTACCATTAATATAACCAATATTACCGTTATTATCACCAATATTCATGCCAAACGCATCGCGTTGATTGAATAAACTATTACCTGCTTCCCCACTGGTAATGCTGGCATAATGAAATTCATGGCCTTTGAAATTTGTGCCTTTAACGCCTAAGTGGCAATCACTTAAAAGCTCCGCTTGTCTATAACCTAAATGCAGCTTTTTTTCAAAAAAACTGGTGGATATGGGTAATAACCCTGCCATTTTATGGCTGATACCATCACCATCTATCAGGCTATTCCCCAATGTCATATAGCCACCGCATTCACCATAAATAAAACTTCCCTTCGCCCCATGTGATCTTATACCATTGATGAAATTTTTGTTATTGCTAAGCCTGCCTGCGTATAATTCTGGATAGCCGCCAGGTAAATATATGGCATCGCAATCATCATTTGGTGCATCATCATTAAGCGGTGAAAAAAATGAAATATTAGCCCCCATCGCCCGCCAGCCATCGATCATGCTTTGATAAAAAAAACTAAAGGCCGCATCCTTGGCAATGCAAATATTCTGTCCCAATGGTTTAATTGCAATATGATTAGTTTTATTATGAATTGTGATATTACCAGCCAATTTGGCAATATTTATTAATTTATCCAGATCAATATTATCATTAAGCCAAGCAGCGGTATTATTTAAAAAAACCTCAATATTTTTGTTATCCCTAGCTTGAAGAATATCTAAATCAAGGCCTAAATGGCGGCTGGGCATTATCAGGTCATTGTTTTTTGGTAAATAACCCAATATTTCCATCTGTGGTAAATATTTTTCCATAGTATTTTTTAATATTGCCTGATGTTTTTTTGAGGCAACCCGATTAAAAATAACCGCTGCGATATTAACGTCTTGGCGAAATTGGTAAAAACCTTTCAGGCTTGCCACCGCCGATGCCGCTTGGCCTGTTACATCCATTATCATTATTATTGGCCAATTAAATTTGGCGGCTAAATCTGCAGTTGAGCCATATCCATCCAATGCGCCGTCAAATAATCCCATCACCCCTTCAGCAATTAGTAAATAATTTTTGGTTGCTAAATCTTGCATTAATTGCATTTGTAATTCGGGACGCATTGCCCAAGAGTCAATATTGATGCAGTCATTACCACTGGCAGCGCGGTGAAATGCGGGGTCGATATAATCAGGGCCAGTTTTTATTGAGGCAATTTTTTTACCTGATAATTGGCTCGATGATGTTAATGCACGCAAAATTGCCAATGTGATCAATGTTTTACCGCATGATGATGCGGGCGCAGCAATAAAAACCCCATTAACGCCGTCTATATTATCAAGATTTGCCAAGATTTGATTGTTCATTGTCATTAATCTTTTGGCAAAAGATGGTCGGGCAAATTATCAAAATTTAATGGCTTGTTATTTTCGATTGCCCCCATCCAATCAAGCGCATGGCGTAAATCGACCACTGGGCCAATAACAACGATTGCTGGTGGAGAAATATCCTTTGAAATCATTCCCGCATTAGCCAAATCAGTGGTTACAACCCGTTGTTTATTGGTGCAGGCATTTTCGATGAAGGCAACTGGTTCATTATCTTTACGACCCGCCGTTATTAATCGTTTGGCGATGGATGGCATATGTTTTATTGCCATGTAAAATACCAGAACGGGCGCACCAGTGGCAAGGCTATGCCAATTTAAATTTTCAGGAATATTACCGCTTACCGAATGGCCTGTGATGAATGTTATTGCCGAATTTGCATCGCGATGGGTTGCGGGAATTCCCGCATAGGACAAACCACCAACACCGGCGGTTATCCCTGGTATTATGCGAAAATTAATCCCTGCGCCAACCAAGGCTAATGCTTCTTCGCCACCCCTTCCAAATACGAATGGATCACCGCCTTTAAGTCGTAAAACCCGATGGCCTTGGCGGGCAAATTTGATTATTTTTTTGGTGATTGATTGTTGTTTGGGTGATGGTTTGCCGCCGCGTTTTCCCGCAAAAACAAGCTCTGCATCATTATTTGCCAAATTTAAAATATCTTGATTGACCAATGCATCATAAATAACCACATCGGCCTGATCGAGGGCGTTTAGCGCATGAATAGTTAACAATCCCGCATCACCTGGCCCTGCGCCCACCAACCAAACCCAACCATCGATAAATTTTGGTAAATTGATATTTTTTATTTTTATATTTTGCATATTCATAAATCTATGCCTTAAGTGTAAATAATATTTTGAGTTAACCGATATTTTAATTAACAATATAAATCAAATTAACCTATAGACTATATTTTATGACTAGAAAACCAGAAGCTAACTTAAAAACTGGCCAGTTAAAAAAAGGCTGGACGACTGGGGCTTGCGCTACGGCAGCAGCAGCGGCGGCATATGATGCGTTATTATCTGGATATTTCACTGATGATATAACCGTTAAATTACCGCGAGAAAAAATAGTCAATTTTAAAATAATCGATTGCAAATTAACAAATCACCATGCGTCATGCAGCGTTATTAAAGATGCTGGTGATGATCCTGATATTACTCATATGGCAAAAATTTGCGTTATGGTTAAAAAATTAAAATCGGGTGATGGCGTTATTTTCAAGGCAGGTAGTGGTGTTGGCATCGTAACAAAACAAGGGTTGATGTTGGATGTAGGTGAGCCTGCGATAAATCCCAAACCACGGCAAATGATTATTTCTAATATGGCAAATATTGCAAGTAAACATCAATGTGAGCTTGATGTGGAAATAATAATTGGTGTTGAAAATGGCGAGCTGCTAGCCAAAAATACATGGAATGGCAGGCTTGGTATAATTGGTGGGTTATCGATTTTAGGGACAACAGGCGTGGTTATTCCATATTCATGCAGCGCATGGATCGCATCAATTCATCGTGGTATTGATGTTGCGCGTGCTAATAATATTATCCATGTGGCGGCAGCAACGGGCAAGACATCGGAAGATATAGTTCAAAAAATATTTAATTTAGAAAATAGCGCATTGATCGATATGGGCGATTTTGCTGGTGGTATGTTAAAATATTTACGCAGAAACCCTTTGCCACGCTTAACCATATGTGGCGGTTTTGCCAAAATGGTAAAATTATCCCAAGGTAATTTGGATCTACATTCATCTAGGTCACAAGTTGATTTTAAAAAATTATCGGAAATTGTTAAAAAATTGGGTGGCAATGATCAACAGGTTATAGATGTGATAAATGCCAATACTGCCAAATATGTGTTGGATATTTGCAATGATTTAAATTTACCAATTGCAGATATAATTGCCAAACAAGCCAGAGAATGCGCCTTGGCAACTTTATCGGGGGATGTAATGATTGATGTTATGATCATTGATCGTCATGGTAAAATCATTGCCAATACGGCAAATGTTTAAGAATAATATCAATGGCTAAAAACACAATTTTAATCTTGGGCGGCACGGGTGATGCCAATAAAATTTCTTTGGCAATTAAAAGCCATCAAATTAACAGTAATATTGATGGTAAAATAATATTATCGCTGGCAGGGGAAAATATTCCTACTGTAATTAAAAATAAATTATCTGGCATAGAGATAATTTATGGTGGTTTTGGTGGTGTGGCGGGGCTTAAAATATATTTAAAAAATCAAAATATAACGGTGATAATTGATGCTACCCATCCATATGCCAATCAAATAACCAGTAATGCATTCATTGCTAGCAATAATTTAAATATTCCAATATGCCGATTTGATCGACCAAAATGGCATCAACAGGCAGGTGATATTTGGCATCATGTGGCAAATATTGAAGATAGTATTACACTTGCACCAAAATTAGGGCAATCAATATTCATTGCCACTGGCAGTAAAAATCTAGATCGCTTTTTAAAAATTAAACATGCTAAAATATTAGCACGTATGATAAAATTGCCTGATAATATTCGGTTACCAGAAAATATTAATATAATTCTTGCGCGAGGTGGGTTTAATCTTAATGATGAAATAAAGCTGTTAGTTAAATATAATATTGATGTTATAATCACAAAAAATAGCGGTGGTGATGCAACCATAGCCAAAATTACCGCCGCAAGAAAATTAAAAATTGCCGTGATTATGATTGACCGCCCCGATTTAGTACCTATCTATAGGGTGAATAAATTAGGTGATGTGATAACATGGCTCGATAATATTTATAATTAGGTAATATTTATAATAAGGTAGATTAAATGCGTAATATAATAATTATAGCAACGGTTTTATTAACATTTTTATCAATGCAATTTTTATCGGGGCCAACATTGGCACAAACCGTATTATTTCAAGATGCAAAAATTATTAGAGCGGTAGAGGTTGGCGATTATGATGCAATAAAGGCTATGATGGTCAAGGGAATTAATCCTAATCGGACCAATAGTAAAAAAGAAACATCAATTATAATCGCCGCCAAGGGAGAATATATCGATATTCTGGAATTATTGGTCGAATATAATGCCAATATAAATTGGCAAGATAAATTGGGTAATACGGCGTTATTTTATGCAATTGATAAATCATCATATGAAATTATTGAATTTTTATTGGCTAATGATGCCAACCCTAATATTCAAAATAAAAGCGGCGTTAACGCAGCGATGAATGCAGCAATTATTGGTCGCAATAATATATTGGACTTATTATTGAAAAATAATATAGATTTTGACTTAAAAGATTATACAGGGCGCGGTATATTGGATTATGCCAGAAATAGCCGTAATAGAAATATGGAAAATATCATCCACAAGGCGATGGCTAATTAAAAATATCTATATTATAATTTTTTTGCAGCAATGTCTTTTAAGGCATCGCGCATGAATGATTTCCAAATTCGAGCTGGATAACTGCCACCTGTGATGTTTTTTGTTGGCGTTGCATTATCATTACCGATCCAAACACCCGCCACTAATTCTTTATTATAACCGATAAACCATGCGTCGCGATATGCTTGTGATGTACCAGTTTTCCCCGCCGCAGGGCGATTTATTTTTGCCGCCTTGCCTGTACCCCATGTTATCACTGCGGTTAGTAAATTATTTAAATCATTGATATATTTTTGTTCGACCATAATTTCACCAATGGATTGATCGCGCTTAAATAAAATTTCACCATTACCGTTAGTTATTTCAATGATACCATAGGCATTTGCGCTATGACCGCCATTAGCAAAAACCGCATAGCTTGTTGTCATTTCAAGTAAGTTAACTTCATACACACCAAGGGCGATGGCTGGATTTGCTTGTAATTTTGATGATAAACCAAGCCTTCGAGCCATTTGTAAAACCTTGTTGCGGCCTGCTAATTCTGATACGGCAACGGCGACGGAATTGCTTGATCTTGCCGCACCTTCGCGCAAGGTCATTTGCCCGCGATGTTCGCCGCCTGAGTTTCTTGGCGACCAGCCGTCAACGGTTATTTTACGGTCATCAACCTTGCTATCAGGCTTTAATCCAGCTTCAAGCCCCGCAAGAAATACGATAGGTTTAAAGACGGAAGCTGGCTGCCTTAATGCCTGTGTTGCCCTGTTAAAGCTGCTATTCACCCATGAATAACCGCCAAGCATTGCGGTTATTGCCCCATCTGGTTTTAAGGATAAAAAAGCAATGGCATCAGCATTTCTTGCTTTCATTTTATTTTTAATGCCTGCGATATGTTTTTCGGCAATTTTTTGATGACGCAAATTTAATGTAGTTTTAACGCTTATATCTTGGTCAATATGGCCTAAATATCCCGTTAGTCTTGTCATTATCCAATCGGTAAAATATCGCCTATTTGCCCCCATTGCGGCAATACCAGCGACCTTGACTAATTTTCTTTTTTGCGATTTTGCTACAGATTTTGTAATGAAGCCTGCGGCAACCATATTATCCAACACCTGATTAGCCCTATTGGCTGCTTTTTTTGGTGAAGCAATCGGGTTGTATCGACTTGGTGCCTTTGGTAAACCAGCAAGTACCGCAGTCTGATATAATGAAAGATGCTTAGGTTTTTTATTGAAAAATTTATGCGCTGCGGCATCAATTCCATAAACACCAGAGCCAAAATAAACCCTGTTTAGATATAGTGATAATAATTGATCTTTAGTGAATCTATTTTCTAACCATAAGGCTAAAAAAACTTCTTGAACCTTGCGCTTGATGGTTTTTCTTCTGGTTAAAAATAGGTTTTTTGCCAATTGCTGGGTTAATGTGCTGCCGCCTTGGCGGATTTCACCGCTTAGAATATTAACCCATGCGGCACGTAACAGGCCAATGAAATCAATGCCCATATGGTGATAAAATCGCCGGTCTTCGGTTGCCAGAAATGCTTGTGATATATTAATTGGTAATTTTCTAACATCGATGGCATTGCCATGCACGCCGCCAATTTTTATAATTTCATTATCCATATTATCTAATATGATAATATTTGGCTTGCGATTGGTGGTTGTTATTATATCTTCAGGGTTTGGAATATCCCATATCAACCATAATGTTACTGCGATCATACTGACCATTGCCCATATCAATAAGGCGGTAATTCGCTTGAACCATATAAATTTATTTGATATTCGTTTTTTTAATTTTGGCATTGCTTAGGGTCAGGACCTATTAATTTGATACAATTCTGTTTATCAGTAAGCTTGTAGATACAACAAAACAAGGGCTAAGGCTATGCTAGCATATTTGAGCATTGTTTCTGCGCTAGATGCAAGCTTACTGATAATAAGCCAGCTGGGCGGGGTAATATGTAAGCTCTGGCTTCGTCTAAAAAAACTTAAAAACCAGATGGTTTGCTGCGCCTTTTCTCCTATATATAGCAAGAATATTACTGCCGCAGAATGGATTAAATTAATAGGTCCTGATCCTAGATATTTTAATAATTAAAACATTGCATCAATAACCATATCAGGCGGATTATGACCATCAATGAAGGTACGAATATTTATAATGACTTTTTCACCCATGGCAACGCGACCCTCGATAGTTGCCGAACCCATATGCGGTAATAAAACTGCATTTTCTAATTTTAATAATTTAGGGTTAATGCGCGGTTCATTTTCAAATACATCAAGTCCCGCACCAGCAATATCTTTATTTGTTAATGCTTTTAATAATGCTGCCTCGTCGATAACTTCGCCACGGCTGGTATTCACCACATAGGCATGGCTTTTCATTAATTTAAATCGTCGCGCATTTAACAAATGGAATGTTGCGGGCGTATGTGGGCAATTTATGGAAATTATATCCATATGGGCGATCATTTGATCTAGACTTTCCCAATATGTCGCATTTAATTCTTGTTCTATTTCGTCATGCAATTGATTGCGATTATGATAATGTATTGATAGGCCAAAGCCTTTGGCGCGTCTGGCAACTGCTGTACCGATGCGTCCCATGCCAATTATGCCAAGCCTTTTACCCCAAATGCGATGGCCTAACATTGATGTTGGCGACCATCCGCCCCATTTACCAGCGCGGACCAATCTCTCCCCTTCTGATAATCTTCTTGGCAGTGCCAATATAAGGCCCATGGTCATATCAGCCGTATCTTCGGTCAAAACATCGGGTGTATTGGATACGATAATATCGCGCTCCTTGGCAGCAATAAAATCTATATGATCTATTCCTGTGCCAAATGACGCGATTAATTTTAATTGTGATCCAGCCGCCATTAAAATTTCACGGTCTATCCTGTCGCTAACGGTTGGTACTAAAATTTCGGCTTCGCCTACGGCGGCAACCAGTTCATCATGGCTAAATTGTTTATCATCTAAATTAAGTCTGCAATCAAATAACTCCATCATTCGTGTTTCAACGATATCAGGTAATTTTCGCGTGATTATTACTAATGGTTTTTTATAGCTCATAATTAACCGCCCCTATTATATTAATAATTTACAGTAATATCCGTGTTTATTCAATTTATTCAAGCATTATATGTTACAGTAGGATGATTAGTTTAATTTATCCTAATTTATTCCAAATACAGATCATAAATTGCAATATTAAAATATTTTATTGCCTGTTATTTGCATTTAACAACATAATAGCTTTATACATAACATGATATAATATAATAAATAATCTAATAGAGTGAACAAAAAATGGAATATCAGCTAAATTGTCATATTCATTTAATCGTAAAAAAAATATCCTTATAATATTAATTTTGCTATCATCATTATTTTTATTAAATCTAAGCGTAAGCTTCGCAGGCGGTGGGTCAATCCCGCGCATGGTATCTTTGCGTGCTGATGAGGTTAATGTAAGATCAGGCCCCGGTATTAGATACCCAATACAATGGGTTTTTCAACGAAAATATATGCCCGTTGAAATAATTGCTGAATATGATACATGGCGCAAAATACGTGATTGGGAAGGTGCAGAGGGATGGGTGCATCGGGCAATGTTAAGTTCCAGACGTAGTTTAATTATTTTAAGCGAAGAAAAAACCATTCGTGGGCAGTATAATAATGAATCGCCTGCGATTGCACGGCTTGCCAAGGGAATGGTTGTTAATATTAAGGAATGCCGCCTTGCATGGTGTTATATTAATATTCGCGGTCATACTGGTTGGATAAGCCGTCAGGCCACATGGGGGTTATACCCAGAAGAAATTATCAATTAAGTTTATAACAATAATAAAATACAAGTTAGAATTTTAAAATTATTATTAGTAACTATTTTTATTAGTATTTATATTTTAATTTTGCAATATCCATTCATGTTTGGGATCATTTTTGAATACCCATTTCCTAGTTGGCCCAGCCATAACGTTTAAATAATACAGGTCATATCCAAATGGAGTGCCGACGGGATGATAGCCTTTTGGAACCATAACCACATCGCCATTTTCAATTGTTATTGCCTCGTCTATGGATAGATCATCAGTATAGACTCGTTGAAAGGCAAATCCTTGTTCTGGATTTAACCGATGGTAATATGTTTCTTCAAGGAATGATTCTGTTGGTAATGCATCAGTATCATGTTTATGTGGGGGATAGCTTGACCAATTTCCCGATGGTGTGATGACTTCGACTACCAACAAACTATCGGCATAATTTTTTGTATCTGGTAAAATATTACGCACATATCTGGTATTTGCCCCTGTGCCGCGAGTTTCTTTAGCCATATCAATATCGGCGATCAGCCGTACGGGGTGGTTACCATGCCCTGGTGCTGAACATACGGCTAATACTACATCTGTTAATGCTGTTACGCTGAAAAATGAAGAATTAGGTATATATAAAGCACCAGGAGATATATCATCAAATGGGGTAAGCCGTCCGCCAATATTTGCAAATTTTTTATCGCCACCAATTAAATCCGCAAGACCAGAAACTAATATCAAGCAAATTTCACAATCGCCAGTATCCTTTGTTAATGTCTGTCCAGAAGATAAATGGTAAAGATCAAAACCAACATAATTCCAACCAGCATTTTGCGGCGTAATATTAATAACACGCCCGTTTTGATCAGGTTTTTTTGGGCTAACTTTTAAATCGATCATAATGTTTTTTCCTAAATTAATTTTACATCTTTTGCCATTTGTAAAAGATTATCATAACCAAGTTTTGCATATATCTGCGGATCATATTTTTCAGGATCTTGCTCTGCTTCGACCACTAACCAGCCATTATAGTCAATTTTTGCTAATTGTTTCAATATATCGGGAAAATTTATATTGCCATCGCCTGGTACTGTGAATGCGCCTTCCAATACGGCATCAAGAAAACTATAATCCTTATTAATAGCCTTCTGGCAGATATTTAAGCGTATATCTTTGCAATGTATATGGGTAATCCTTGTTGCATATTTGGTGGTTAATGCCACGGGATCAATACCAGCAAAAGCAGCATGACCAGCATCCATCAAAAGCCCAACATCGTCGGTTGTCATATCCATGAAACGATCAATTTCATCTTTGTTTTCTATCACAGTACCCATATGATGATGGTAAGCAGTTTCCATGCCTTGATCGCGGATATAGGCGCAAATTATATTCATACGATCGGTAAATATATTCCATTGATCATCGCTTAGGCATGGACTTTTTGCTAGTGGAATATCACGTGCAGCATGAATAGCATTTGATGTTTCTGCTAGTATGAAAATCTTACAATTCATATTTTTTAGCAAGTTAATATGATCTTGCAAGGCGGCAATTTCATCATCGGCGCTTCGCCTTAAAAGTTCCGTCGAATACCAACCGCCGATTAAATCAATATTATATTTTTGTAAAATAAGTTTAAGTTTAGCAGCATCGCGAGGAAATTTATGCCCAAGTTCGATGCCTTGATAACCTGCGTCATGGGCCTGTGATAAACATGTATTAAGGCTGATATGTTGACCTAAATTTTGCATATCATCATTGGACCATGCAATAGGGTTAGTTCCAATTTTTATGGACATGATTTTAATTCCCTAATCGTTGTTTATTACGGGCTTGTTCATATTTATTGCGCATGGCACGAATATTTTTATTTTCTGATATTTCTGGCACAGCCACATCCCACCATGCACCGCCTATTTTGGTAGAAATCATTGGGTCGGTATCAATTACAATAACATAGCTAATATTTGCCGCAATGGCGCGTGTCATGGCTTTTCCTAGTTGATCAAGCGATATGACTTTTTCAGCTGCTGCGCCAAGACTTTCAGCATGCTTAACAAAATTTATATTAGACGCCTTATCATGCAATGTATCATCAAGAAGGTTATTAAAAGGCTTGTTCCCACAGCTGATTTGCAAACGGTTGATGCAACCAAAACCACGATTATCTAAAATCACTAAAATAATTTTATGGCCTAACATAACCGATGTAGCCAGTTCAGAATTTGCCATCATATAGCTGCCATCGCCAATAGCTACAACCACATCAGAATTTGGATGAGCCATTTTAATTCCCAACCCAGCCGCAATTTCATATCCCATACAAGAATAACCATATTCCACATGATAACTGTTGATTTTAGACGCGCGCCAAAGCTTGTGTAATTCACCAGGGATACCACCAGCAGCAGCAACGATAATGGCATTTTCATTTAATGATGCATTAACTATAGCTAAGACTTGAGCATCGGATGGTAATGCGGAATCTGTTGCTGTTATAACAATATCTCTTGCCATGGCCCAATCGCTGATCAAGCTTTTGGTATATTCACGCCATGATTGCGAAGAGGTATAATTACCAATGGCTTGTGATAATTCTTTAACTCCTTCGCGGGCATCGCATATCAATGGTTTAGCGCCATGTTTTTTACCATCAAAAACCGTAATATTCAATTGGATAATAATGCGGTTAGCTTTAGAAAAAAGCGCACGTGAACCGCTGGTAAAATCTTGCATACGCGTACCGATACCTAATATAACATCGGCATTTTTTGCTAGCATATTTGCTGCATCAGAACCGGTAACGCCAATTGAACCAACATTTAATGGGTGATCCCATGGCAACGCGCTTTTACCCGCTTGCGTTTCGGCAACTGGTATTGCATGTCGCTTGGCAAAATCTGATAATATTTTACTTGCACCACTATAAATCACACCACCACCAGCAATGATTAATGGTTGCGTAGCCTGCATAAGACAAGCAGCAGCATGTTCTAATTCTGTTATATCTGGTCGCATACGGCGATGTTCCCATATATATTTTATGAAAAATTCTTCAGGATAATCATATGCCTCTGCCTGAACATCTTGGCATAATGATAATGTTACAGGCCCGCATTCTGCTGCATCTGTAAGAACTGCCATTGCCCTTGGTAAGCTAGTTAAAAGCTGTTCAGGACGTGTTATCCTATCCCAATATTTTGAAACAGGGCGAAAAGCATCATTGGCGGTAATGGTTGGGTCATAAAAATCTTCGATTTGTTGCAGCACTGGGTCAGGGCGTCGATTTGCAAATACTTCGCCAATTAAAAATAATACGGGTAATCTATTAACATGCGCTAACGCCGCCGCAGTGACCATATTGGTTGCACCAGGTCCAATCGAAGATGTAACCGCCATTACCCGTTTACGGTTTAGTGATTTAGAATAAGCAATAGCAGCATGAGCCATCGTTTGTTCATTATGTCCACGATATGTTGGCAATTTATCTTGGATATTATAAAATGCTTCCCCCAGACCAGCAACATTTCCATGACCAAAAATTGCCCATATACCAGCGAATAAAGGCATTATATCACCATTGTCCATACGCACCATTTGCAATGTCATATAACGCGCCATTGCTTGTGCTGCTGTTAAGCGTATAGTTGTCATTTAGCATTTTCCTTTTGGCTGGTATGGTTCAATTGCGAATTTAACCACGCATTGACTAATATGCTGAATCCAGTTGCCATCTTAATGCGTGCAGCATCATCATCAATCTTGCCATTAAACCATGATTTGGCAATATCGCCAAAAACCGAACGACCAATAGTGAACCCTTTGACCAATTTATATTGTACCGCAATATTAAATACCGATAGCAATTTATCGATGGTGGCATCAAGACCTAACAGAACAATGCCACGGCAATAAGGGTCGTTCTGATTAATAACATCACAGATTTTCTGCCAAGATTGCTTATCATCTAGCGGTTCTAATTTCCACCAATCAGGCCTGACCCCAAGATCGTAAAACCGCGATAAAACACGCGCTACAGTATCGATTTTCATATCCCCATGGTTGCCGCATATAATTTCCAACAATAATTCATGGCCTGTGTTTCTACATGCATCGGAAAGTTGAATAACCTTTTGTTCTTGCTGATATTTTAAATCATCGGCATCATCTGGATGATAAAATACCAAACATTTAACTGCTTGGTCTATCGGCCATTCTATTAATTCTGAACCAATATCAAGACCAGTTTCAAATTCTAATGGCCTTGATCCTGGTAACTCAACTGGTCGCCCGACCCATAGATCACCGTCCATAGCCGAATGTAAAGCATCACGACCAAATCGATCATCTAATAAAATACCAAAACCAGTTTTTCCATCAGCAACTGAGCGCAAAGCCTGCAGCGCAAGTTTTTTAAAATCTCCTATATGCGCCAAACTATCTTTTGACTTCCCCGCCATATCTTCAAATTGTGCACGATGATCAATTGCAAGCCCCAAAATCATATTTTGTTCTTTGCGTCTAGTGGTTGCCCAATGTAGATGGTTAAGGGTTATATCATCGCGAAGTGCCAAATGTTGGCTACCATTATTCAAAAAATGTTGCAACTCTATCCATGTTGGCATTGCGGGTGCACAGCCATGTCGAGAAACGGCAAATGCGCCGCAAGCATTGGCAAATTTAGCACAATTTTCCAATGGCTCATTTTTTATCCAGCCGCGCAAAAATCCGCTCATAAAAGCATCTCCAGCGCCCAAGACGTTAAATATTTCGACCTCAAATCCTAAACCACGAATTCCATCTTCAATATTATCTGGAATCGCATCAGGGAAAACTACGCAGCCCATAGCGCCCAATTTACAAACAATGGTTGCATCGCTATATGTTCTAATATTACGAATAGCATTCATCGTATCGACACTGCCGCCGGCAATATGTATTTCTTCTTCAGTTCCCACGATTAAATCACATAATGGCAAGATGGTTTGCAAATGTGCGGTGATTTTGTTATTACTGGCGAAACGCTCTTCGCCTTCACCATGACCACCAATGCCCCAAAGATTTGGACGATAATCAATGTCAAACGCAACCTGACCACCAGATTCACGACATATAGCGGCGGCTTTTTTAGACATTGCAGATACATCTTCTGTGGAAAAATGTGTCCCTGACAATAATATGCATTTTGATGATTTAATGAAATCTTCATCAATATCATCTTCACTTAACGCCATATCGGCACAGTTTTCACGATAAAAAATTAATGGAAATTGTTCTTTATTGCGAATGCCTAGTAGGACCAATGCGCTTAAACGATCTGAAAATATTTTAACACCACGTATATCGACATTTTCGCGTATCAGTTGTTCCTGGATAAACCGCCCCATATGTTCATCACCAACCCCAGTTATCATAGCAGAACGCAAACCAAGACGCGACACACCAATTGATGTATTGGCAGGGCTGCCACCAATATATTTTGCAAAGCTGCTCATATCTTCTAATCTTCCACCGATTTGTTGACCATAAAGATCAACTGAAGAGCGGCCAATGGCGATAACATCAAATTCATAATTTTTCATGTTTTATCTCTAATCATTAATTTAGAATAAAAAACGTTTCACATTTATTAAAAAATAGAATATATTTTCTGAAATAGCAAGGCTGTTATAATTAATATCACATAATTATAGGCTGGGTTATTTATATTAAATAGGTTTTATAATGAATATACTAATATAGTTGGAGATAATAATGATTAATATATGTCAATTCGGAGCAGGAAGAATAGGCCATATTCATGCGGCGAATGTTACATCAAATAATAGGGCAAAATTAAAATATATTATAGATGTTAACCAAGAATCGGCACAGTTGTTAGCCGATAAATATGGTGCATCTGTCGTTAGCATTGAACAAGCATTAGCCGATAGCGAGATAAATGGCGTTATAATAGCAAGCTCTACCAATACCCATGCTGATATTATCGAGGCCGCCGCCGCAGCAGGCAAAGCAATTTTTTGTGAAAAGCCCATAGACCTTAACTTAAAACGTGCTGATGAAGCTTTGCGTGCAGTTGAAAATGCAGGCATTCCCGTATTATTAGGGTTTAATCGTCGATTTGACCCTAGCCTAGGCAGTGTTGGCGAGGCTGTATTGCGCGGCGATGTTGGGCAGTTGGAAATGCTTAGTATAATAAGCCGCGACCCCGTGCCGCCACCTGCTGGTTATATTGCCCATTCTGGTGGATTATTTTTGGATATGATGATACATGATTTTGATATGGCGCATTGGATATTGGGAGAAATTCCAGTTGAAATATTTGCTCGTGGCTCAAATCTTATTGATCCTGCAATTGGAGCGGCAGGCGATATTGATACCGCAATGGTAACAATGACTACGAAATCGGGAGCTTTATGCCAAATATCAAACAGCCGGCGCGCAACATATGGGTATGATCAACGTATTGAGGCTTTTGGTTCAGATGGAATGATTATGGCAAAAAATCATACATCATCGCAAATTGAAACATGGAATGCAAAAGGCATAACAAGAAAAAAACCTATGTATTCCTTTTTAGAACGCTATGTGGAAGCCTTTCGCAAAGAGATGGAACATTTTATCGATTGTATAGAAGGAAAAGCAACACCGTTTATTGGAATGCATGAAGGGCGCATTGCATTGGCATTAGCATTGGCAGCAAAAGAATCTTTAAAAACGGGAAAAGCGATTACACTTAAAATTTAACCATTATCAGGATATATATCTTCCTTAGATATATATCCTTTAACACCAAGCCCGATAACTAATGATTGGGCCAGGCACATCGAAGCACTGAGGGCGCGAAAATCATAAACCGAGGCTTCTTTAACATGAAAGCAAATGTTTGAAACAGGGGTAAGCGGGCTAAGCGGGTGATCTGTAATTGCGACAACTGATATGCCTCTATTATGGGCATCGGCAGAAACTTGCGACACATATGGTGTATATTCGGCAAAACTTGCGACAATCAGCATATCATTTTTGCTGATTTGTTGTGCCTGTTGCATATATAACCCGCCAGTATTATCGATCAATTGCGCGCGACGTCCCATGGATGAAAGTGAATAATATATATAGGCTGCTAATGGAAAAGCACGCCGCATAGCAAAGATATAAATCGTATCGGCCCTGTCCATTAACCGTACAGCTTGCGCAAGTTTTTCTGGTTGGATTTCTTGTTGTAAATATTGAAGTTGCCTAATATTTGCTTCGGCAAATTGATTAAGCAAATCATATGGAGTGTTTCTTGTGCCTGAACGAATTGCCTTCAAGCGTGTGGCATAACTAGGGGCCTTTTCCAATAACCGCTTTTGAAAAATTTTTTGTATATCGGAAAAACCATCATATCCAAATGCCTTGGCAAATCGAACAAGCGCCGATGGTTGAACTGCTGCCTTATCAGCTGTTTCAGCGATGGTATCGATGGCAAACTCACTTGGGTTATCCAAAGCATAAGAAGCAATTTGCTTTAAACGTTTGCTAAGATTTTCATATTTAGCAGAAATAATATCAACCAAATCATCATATGTTGTCGGTAACGGTTTTTCAGTCATAGCAAAATTATCTTTCAAATAACTTTAAAATTCGAAATATTATTTCTATCTAAAAGAATATATTTTCTAAATTATTTATTATCACATGACAAGTTCTATTGACTTTCTTTGCTTTATAGAATATTAATTTCATTAATCAAAAATAATAAAATAAATTAGTCGTTTTGGATTTAACATTAAATTAACATTAAATTAATATTAAATTAACATTAAATATCAAGCTGATTTCATATAGTTTAATAATCTGAACAAATGGAGGTTAATATGTTTTCGTTAAATATAAAAAAAATAACGATGGGTCTTATCGGTGGTATGTTTGCCATGGGGGTTGTTACCGCTGTTCCAATGGATGCCAATGCAGATGGGGAGAGATTTGTTCTTATTAGTCATGCCCCTGATTCTGATTCTTGGTGGAATACCATCAAAAATGCCATCAAGATTGCTGCTCAACAAATGAATGTAGAAGTTGAATATCGCAATCCACCTACTGGTGATTTGGCGGATATGGGACGTATAGTTCAACAGGCTGCTGCCTCTAACCCCGATGGCATCATACTCACCATTGCCGATTTTGACGTTTTGTCTGGTCCTGTGCGAAATGCAGTTGATAAAGGGATTCCAGTTATAACCATTAATTCTGGCACTCATGAACAATCTGAAAGCATGGGCGCGTTATTGCATATTGGTCAACCAGAATATGATGCGGGTTTTGGTGCAGGAAAAAGAGCAAAAGCAGCTGGAGTTACCAATTTTTTATGTGTTAACCATTATATCACCAACCCCGCATCCGTAGAGCGCTGTAAAGGATATGCTGATGCAATCGGTGGTGATCTTGCCGCGCAAATGATTGATTCTGGGCAAGATCCATCAGAAATTAAAAATAAGGTTTTGGCCTATCTTCGTGTCAATCCTAAAACCAACGGAATTTTAACTTTGGGTCCAACATCGGCACATCCAACCTTGGCCGCATTAAAAGAAAATGGCATGGCAGGCGAAATTCATTTTGGAACATTTGATTTATCTGGTGAAATTGCCAAAGCAATAAAAAGCGATATAATCAGCTTTGCAATTGATCAACAACCATATTTACAAGGATATTTATCGGTGGTTATTTTAACCAATCTATCTCGATATGGTGTTTTACCATCGGGGCATATTAATTCAGGTCCAGGGTTTGTGGTAAAAGAAAATATTGGCTTGGTTGAAAAATATGCTGGCGAATATCGATAATATAACTATGGGTAGAGATAATATAGTTATATTATTTCTACCCAATTATTATGATTTGGGAAAATACAATGGCGGGTAAAAATCAACAAGATGAGCGAGTGAAGGATATTTCATCACTTAGAAAGGCAATGGTTCGCCCTGAATTAGGGGCGATTGCTGGAACAATACTTGTCTTTATGTTTTTCTTTGCCCTCGCTGGTGATACGGGGATGTTTTCTCCCGAAGGTGCAATGACATGGTCTACGGTTTCAGCACAATTTATAATCATTGCCGTTGGTGCATGTTTGTTAATGATTGCAGGCGAATTTGATTTATCCATAGGGTCGATGATTGGTTTCGCGGGTATAGTCATTGCAATTACATCTGTTAGTTGGGGCTGGCCCGTATGGCTTAGCATAATGACAGCGTTTATTTTGGCGATGAGCATTGGTGCATTAAATGGTTATTTGGTCATAAAAACTAGCCTTCCTTCCTTTATTGTTTCTTTAGCATTTTTATATATTTTACGCGGTTTGACTATTTTTGCTGCAATTTCTACAACTAGAAAAACCATAATTGGCGGGGTGCATGAAGCAGCAGAAGGTGATTGGTTGGCACCGCTATTTGGCGGCAAAGTCTTTACGGGATTGTTCCAATGGTTTGCTGATATTGGGTTAATTGAAACCTATAGCAGAGGCACAAGGATAGGAGAGCCGATTGTCAATGGCGTGCCAATGCTTATTATTTGGGCGATTGGATTAGTTATCTTTGGTCATATTTTACTTACACATACAAAAATCGGTAACTGGATATACGCCACAGGTGGTGATGCACAAGCGGCGCGTTATGCCGGCGTTCCAGTGAATAGGCTAAAAATTTCTATGTTTGTTTTTACTGCATTTTGTGCAACCGTTTTTGCAACTTGTCAGGTTATGGAATTTGGTTCTGCCTCTGCTGATCGGGGGTTATTAAAAGAATTTGAAGCAATTATTTCAGTCGTTATTGGCGGTGCATTACTAACTGGTGGATATGGTTCTGTTGTCGGCGCAGCACTTGGTGCTTTGATTTTTGGCGTAGTGCAACAAGGGTTGTTTTTTGCTGGTGTTGAAAGTTCGTTATTCCGTGTCTTTTTGGGTATTATTTTATTATTTGCCGTTATATTAAATACATATATACGCCGTATAATTACGGGGGAGAGATAATATGACCGCCCCCATCATTCAGATGAAAAATATCGAGAAACATTTTGGCTCTGTAATTGCACTTGCGGGTGTATCGGTCGATATTTTCCCTGGTGAATGCCATTGCCTGCTTGGCGATAATGGTGCCGGAAAATCAACATTTATTAAAACAATGTCGGGGGTTCATAAACCAACCCGTGGAGAAATATTATTTGAGGGTAAACCACTAAGCTTTTCACGCCCTCGCGATGCCATATCAGCAGGCATTGCAACGGTTTATCAAGATTTAGCCATGATCCCATTAATGTCAGTGTCGCGTAATTTTTTCATGGGCAATGAACCAATTAAAAAAATTGCAGGAATTTCATTTTTTGATCATAAATATGCTAATAAAGTAACCATGGAACAAATGCATATCATGGGCATTAATTTGCGTGAGCCAGACCAGGCGGTGGGAACACTTTCTGGTGGTGAACGCCAGACAGTTGCCATTGCCCGTGCAGTTTATTTTGGTGCAAAAATTTTGATTTTAGATGAACCAACCTCGGCTCTTGGTGTTCGGCAAACGGCAAATGTACTTGCGACGATAAACAAGGTTCGCAAGGCTGGTATTGGGATAGTATTCATCACCCATAATGTGCGTCACGCATTGGCTGTTGGGGATTGCTTTACGGTTTTAAATCGTGGCAAGACCTTAGGCACAGCCAAACGTGGAGAAATATCACAAGAAGAATTACAAAATCTAATGGCTGGCGGGCAAGAACTGATTAAATTAGATAATTCCTTTTGAATATAGCATTAAATTATAAAACTATGATTTGCTAATAAAATATTTATTAATTAATAATATTAAATATTTAAATGTCAAAAATATTAAGTGAAATATACTAATGACCGATAATAATAGAAATTTTAATACGGCTGATTTAATTGATGATTTTGCTGCTGAACTGCAATCATGTTCAACTCAATTTAAAAATATGGGTGGCATTGAAAAATTTTATGGTCAAATAACAACGGTTAAATGCAAGAATGATAATGCTTTATTAAAATCAATATTATCAAGCCCATCTAATGGTGGGGTTTTAGTGGTCGATGGTGGCGCTAATATGCAAAGCGCACTTATGGGGGATATAATCGCAGCTCTCGCCATTGGAAATGGCTGGTCAGGGGTTATTATAAATGGTCCGATTCGTGATTGCATTGCAATTTCTGGTATGAAAATTGGCGTAAAGGCCCTTGGCAGTAACCCTGCAAAAAGCAGTAAAGATGGAATTGGTGATAAAAATATTACAATAAATTTTGGTGATGTTACCTTCAACCCACAAAATTGGGTTTATTGTGATGCCGATGGAATAGTTATTGCCAAAAGGTCTTTATTCTAAAAATTTACTTAACTATTATTGCAAATAATATAGTTAATATATCAATCAAGCGACGCGAATGACTATATCTATTGATGAAAGTGATGTTCCATCGGGTATGATTGCCGAATTATTAATTGTGATTGCGCCATTTGGTATATCCGATAATTGATTAGTTGTTTGATTAAAAAAATGATAATGCTGTTCAATATTGGTATCAAAATATGAACGTCCTGCCTCGACAATAACCTCCTTTAAAATGCCTGCATCCTTAAATTGATGCAATGTATTATAGATCGTTGCCAATGATATTTTGATATTGATAGCACATGCCATCATCTGCAAACTTTCCGCTGTTATATGGCAATTACCCTTGTCATGTAAAATTTTTGCTAAGGCTAAACGTTGTTTTGTTGGCCGTAAACCTGCCTTTTCTAATTTATGTAAGACAATGGTATATGGCCTTATTTTTGATGTCATATGATTATCCATAACTGTTAAGTTAATTTGTTAATAATTTATTAAGACAGTTTAGAATGGTTATAATTATCATTAATTGATATAGCGCAATATTTATCATTTAAAATAGATTTTATTTTAATTTTTCATATGCAATCGCTATTTTTGCGGCTAATTTTGCATTATTGATGATTAATGCCTCATTTGCGGTTATGGTTTTGCCACCGCTTAATATTGCGATTTTACTTAAAAGGTAAGGTGTTATCTCTTTGCCTGCTATTTTATCTGAATCTGCCATTTTTAATGCGGCTTTAATATAGATATTTATATCATCTATCGGCATGGCAAATTCTTTGGGAATAGGGTTGGCGATAAGCTCCCCACCCTCAATGCCAAGTGTTTCGCGGGTTTTTAATATCTTTGCAATATCTTCAACCCTGTCTATATTAATATCGACCTTATGCCCATTATCACGGCTATGAAATGCAGGGAATGCATCGCATTGATAGCCCAAAATTGGCACGCCATTGGTTTCTAAGACTTCTAATGTTTTTGCGATATCTAAAATAGATTTCGCCCCCGCGCATATTACTGCAACTTGACTTTTGGCAAATTCTAATAGATCAGCAGAAATATCCATGTTATTTTCAACTGTTCCATATTGCTGATGCACGCCGCCAATGCCACCAGTTGCAAAAATACGAATACCAGCCATTTTGGCGATCATCATGGTTGCCGCAACTGTAGTTGCACCATTTTTGCCCAATGAAACTATATTTGCCATATCGCGGCGGCTGGTTTTTATTACTTCGAGTGTAGTATCTTTGTTATTTATATTATTGGCAAAAAGTTCAATTTCACTTTTATCCATACCAACCTTAATGCGGCCATTAACTATGCCAATAGTTGCCGCAACCGCACCCGCATTATGAATTGTTTGTTCCAGTTTAAATGCCAATATTTTATTTTCTGGATAAGGAAGACCATGGGAAATTATTGTTGATTCTAAGGCAACAATTGGCTTAGCATTATTAAGTGCAGCGTTAACTTTTTTCGATATATCCATATAATCATTTCTTGACATTTATTTTAAACCTTGATGCCATAATTTTTTTTGTAAAAGCTATTTTTTAAGTTTATTTGGATTGATTGATTTTTTCAGAGTAATCAACGACTATACCATAATGCGGATCGTCAATAGTTGATATTTCAACCAAACCGCTAGCTTTGCTAAGAAGTTTTTTACAATCATCGCTTAAATGTAATAAATGCAGACGCTTATTGGCGTTAATATAGCGCGTGGCTAAGCTATCGATAGCTTCTAAAGCAGAATGGTCGACAACGCGGCTATCGATGAAATCAATAATAATATCATCTGGGTCAGATTTAGGGTCAAATATTTCTTGAAAATTGGCAATTGAACCAAAAAACAATGGCCCAGAAAGCTTATATATCTTTGATCCTTTTTTATTGATGCTAGTATGAACTATGATTTTTTTGGCACTTTCCCAAGCAAAAACCAATGCAGAGACAATAACGCCAATCACCACCGCCATCGCCAAATCGCTGGCAACGGTAACGGCAGATACCAATATCAATACAAAAGCATCAGATTTAGGTATTTTATGTATGATCCTTAGGCTAGACCAAGCAAAAGTCCCAATGACCACTATAAACATAACGCCAACAAGTGCCGCAAGCGGGATAAGTTCGATTAAATCAGAAGCATATAAAATAAAGGCCAATAGAAATAATGCCGCTGCCGTGCCTGAAAGTCTTGTCCTGCCACCAGAATTAACATTTATAAGACTTTGCCCAATCATGGCGCAACCGCCCATGCCACCAAAAAAACCAGTTATGCTGTTGGCAACACCCTGCGCCACACATTCTTTACTTGCCCCGCCTTTGGTTTCGGTGATTTCTGAAACAAGATTGAGGGTCAATAAAGATTCGATTAATCCGATTGCTGCCAAAATAAATGAATATGGTAATATTATTTGTAATGTATGCCATGTTAGCGGCACAGCAGGCAGGTGAAATTCTGGTAAATTTCCTGCAATCGATGCCAAATCACCAACACGCGGCACGGGGATATTAAAAAATATCACAGCAGCAGAAACAAATGCAATGGCAATCAATGGCGCTGGTATTGCCTTGGTTAATTTTGGCATGAAATAACATATTGCCATGGTTATTAATACTAATCCCAACATAATATAAAGGCTTTCACCATTCATCCATATCACATTGCCAGCAATATCTTTCATTTTAAATTGTTCCAGTTGCGCCAGAAAAATCACAATTGCCAAACCGTTAACAAATCCTAACATCACTGGATATGGCACCATGCGAATGAATTTTCCTAAATGCAATATGCCAGCGGTAATTTGAATTATGCCCATTAAAACAACGGCGGCAAATAGATATTCAACGCCATGCACAACGACAAGGCTTACCATGACAACGGCAAGCGCGCCAGTTGCACCAGATATCATGCCAGGTTTGCCACCAAATAATGCGGTTATAATACCAACTATAAAGGCAGCATATAGGCCAACCAACGGATGGACATGGGCGACAAAGGCAAAGGCAATTGCCTCTGGAACTAATGCCAGTGCCACGGTAAGCCCAGATAATATTTCAACCTTATAGCAATTTATATATGAAAGGCTAAAATATTTTTTAATTGATACGCTATTAAACTGCACTTTTATATCCTACTTTTATTTTAAAATTTAATTATATTCTCTGCCATTAATTAAAAAATACATCGATAGTCAATTAATAAATATTTTAATATTTTTTTCAATCTAATCATGATCTATAAATGCTTACTATTTAATTTAAATTTTGGGTATTAATATGGAAAATTATGATGCGGTTATAATTGGTGCAGGTGCGGCGGGCTTAATGTGTGCGATAACGGCGGGGCAACGCGGGCGCAAGAGTTTAATCATAGATCATAATAAAAAAATTGGTGAGAAAATTAGAATTTCTGGTGGTGGGCGATGCAATTTCACCAATATTCACACCAGCCCCGATAATTTTATTTCTAAAAATTCGCATTTTTGTAAATCGGCGTTAAATGCCTATTCACCACAAGATTTTATCGGCCTATTAATCAGCTATAATATTTCCTATTATGAAAAAACCTTGGGGCAATTATTTTGTGATGAAACCGCCAATGATATCATATTAATGTTAAGTGCGGAATGTCATAAGGCAAATATTGATATTATGTTGGAATGTAATATTGACGATATGATAAAAATTAATGATGGTTATCAAATAACCAGTGATCATGGTAATTTTGCTGCTAAATCAATGGTTATTGCAACGGGCGGCAAATCTATACCAAAAATGGGGGCAACTGGTTTTGCCTATGATATCGCAAAACAATTTGGTCATGATATTATTGAGCCAATGCCCGCCCTTGTGCCATTAACATATGGCAGTGATGATTTGGAACTATTGCAAAATCTGTCGGGAATATCGCTCGATATATCAGTAAAATGCGGCAATATGTCATTTAAAGAGGCATTATTATTCACCCATAAAGGTTTAAGCGGGCCCGCAATTTTGCAAATATCTAGCTATTGGCAATTAGGAATGGCAATAAATTTGAATCTCGCGCCAACAATAGATATTTACCAATTTTTAAAAATTGCGAAAGATAGCCGCTCAAAACAAGCAGTACATAATATATTAAGCGATATTTTACCAAAAAAATTAGCACAAATGATGGTTAAAAATAATGGTATTACTAATAAAATTGGCGAGGTCAGTAACAAATCATTAAAAAAGCTTGGTGATAACATTAATTATTGGCAAATAATACCAAGTGGCAGCGAAGGTTTTAGAATTGCCGAAGTCACAAAAGGCGGTATTGATACTGATCAGATATATTCAAAAACCATGGAAAGTAAATTATCGCCTAATTTATATTTTATCGGTGAATGTCTTGATGTTACAGGTCATCTAGGTGGATATAATTTTCAATGGGCATGGTCATCTGGATATGTAGCAGGTAATGTCGTATAAATTCTTATATAGTAGCAATATTATTTGGGTATATGAATTTTTGTTTTGAAAATTAACAGCTTAATGAGAAAGCTTTAATATATGGTTTTTTTTATAACAGGCAAAAATAAAAAATCCAAAAAAATAATCAAAAATGAAGATATAATATATTCTCTAAATGATATCGATATATCATTGCGTCTACGCTATAACCCTCGTGCTAAGCGTATCAGTTTAAAATTAAGCCATGATGGTAATGGTATCATTTTATCGATGCCATCAAAATCACAACGGGCAAATTCGTTAAATTTTTTAAATCAACAATCAGGTTGGATATTTAAAAATTTAAACAAATCCCCTGCGTCAATTATATTTGAATATGGGGCCGTTATTCCCTATGACGGGCAGCAATTTAAAATTTTATATGATGAAAGTAAAAAATTCGATATTGAATTTACCGATGGAAAAATATTAATCGCTGCACCAAAAGAACATCTATCACGAAGATTAAGTGATTTTATCAAGAAACAGGCCAAGGTGAAAATTACAAATATAGCCAAGGTAAAAATTAGTTTACTCAACCAAAAATTATCATGCGATAAAAAACTTGGTCGTATAACCATTAAAGATCAACGCAGTCGCTGGGCAAGCTGTTCATCAAAGGGTAATCTATCCTTTAGCTGGCGATTAATGTTCGCGCCTGAGCATGTCTTAAAATATGTAATAGCCCATGAAGTGGCGCATTTAATTGAGATGAACCACTCGTCAGATTTTTGGCATATAGTTGATATGATCGTTGAAAATTACCATCAATCACGCCAATGGCTTAAAAAAAATGGCACATATCTACATAAAATAAGCCCGCGAAGCAATAATAAAGTAAAATAATATTTTTCACAATTAATGTGATAAATATCACATTATATAGCTGGGATACCTAGTAACTAATAGTTATCGCAAATGGGGTGAAGAACCGCTATTCATTAGGATTAAATTTTATGACTATGGTTAATATCAGTGTTGGTTTTGTGATTGGTGCAATATTATGTGCATTAACCATTAGTAATGGAAGTTATATTCCATTCTAAAGATATAATGATATAAAACTGATATTGCTATATTTTAACATATATAAAGCAATATCAGTTTAATATTTATGTATTTTATATATAGATATAATATATCTATGGTCGTAAATATCCTAAGATCACATCCTCAATATGTTGAGAACGTTGTTTTAAAGAGTTTTTTGATTTTAAGTTTTTCTTAAAAACAGCCGCCAATGTATTGGCATTTGATAAATAAAAATAACCTAATGCGGCAATAGTTATATGAAGGTCGATTGCCTTAACATCATGGCGGAAAACACCTGCTTTAATGCCGTCTATTAATATTGCATCCAATTTTGATAATAATGGCATCTGCATCTTTAAAATTTTATTTGATTGTTTTAAATGCTTTGCGTTTAATAGGTTTTCGCTATTTAGCAACCGTATAAAATCTTGATTATTTAGATAATAATTAAATGTAAAATTAACTAATTTCTTAATTGCATCTTTTGGTGAAAGCTTTTCTAAATTAAGATTGGCTTCATGGTGGCGTATTTTGGAATAAGCATATTCTAACACTGCCAAGAATAAATCTTCTTTACTGCCAAAATAATGATATATCAGTCTTTTATTTGATTGCGCCCTATCGGCGATTATATCTATGCGTGCACCACCAAAGCCAAATTTTGCAAATTCAGTTGTTGCCGCTGCAAGAATTGTTTTTGCAGTTTTTTCTGGATTACGTTTTTTTATTAATTTCATATTACTGCATATTCTAGATATTAAATTAATAGTTAATAACCGTTGAGTTTTACAATGTAATTATTCGCAAACATGGTCAATAGACTTAATAGAAAACCGATAAAAATTAGTTAAGTATATTTTTATATTATTGCCTATATTGATGTGGCTACTATATTTAGGACAAGTAAGTTACAATGAATCTTAGTTTTAAGGAGGCAAACCACATGTCTAAACGAAATATTATAAAATAGACATCTTAATTCAGATAAAACGCCATTAAATTGGCTCTTCAAGCAGATTATCCAGTTTCTCACACCGCCGATAATTTAGGCGTTAATGTGTCAACACTCTGCATGTTTGGATTAGCAAATACGGTCCTGCATCAGGTAATAAAACGGGCATTAATCAACATCATTTTGACGAGATCAAGCGTTTAAAGAAACAATTATCACAAGTTACTCAAGAGTGTGGCTTCTTAAAAATATGCATGGATCAATGAACAAAAACCCAAATATTGCGTTTCATTATTATGCCGTTTTATGAAAGCCAGTCGCAAGACATATGTAGCGCGTTGAATTAAATTAATGACTTATTCTAATCATGCCAAATAAATTTCTCCTAACTTATTGAAAAGACGCTTTAATACCGATCATATTAATCAATATTGGGTTGGTGATATTACCTATATTGCGACCAAGAAAGCTTGGCTATATCTTGCGACTGTGATTGATCTTTATTCAAAAAAAATTGTTGGTTGGTCAATGGCAAGTTCACATGAGGGCGGAATTAGTGGAAGATGCGAGCGATTATGAAGCTGCTTATAACGAGTGGTTACCACTGGCTGAAGCAGGTGACTTAGATGCAAGTATTGGAATGGGTAACCTATACAAACATGGGATTGGGTTAATAAAAATACAATCCCATAACAGTTCCAATTATTCATTTTTTCCATAAGTAGTATTTCTTATTATAGAAGGCAGCCTTTTATCCAATATTTTCTCCGCGACCTCATCGCCTATTTGATAGTTTCTTGGCAATGCCCGAGGGTTATTGGTAAAATGTGACCTGCGCCCCAACTTTGTACCAGTTAGCCGTAGAGTCCTTTAGTTAAGTTTTTATCAATTATTTGATCATTTGCAACCATTATGGGGGCATTCCCCCATAATGGTTGGTCGTTTTTATTTTGCAAAGCTTGTATTGGGCTTTGCCCATCCAAGGCTGAGTGCGGCCTTACATGATTATAATCATCGCGCCAATCTGCTAATATCTTACGAACATGATGAAGGTCTTCAAACAGTGTTTCATTTAAACATTCATCACGTAATTTACCATTGAAGCTTTCCACAAACCCGTTTTGCATCGGCTTGCCTGGTGCGATGTAATGCCAATTGATGCCCATGTCGCCTTGCCATTTTAGTAGGGCATTTGATGTCATTTCCGTGCCGTTATCGCTGACTATTGTATCTGGCTTGCCACGTATTGCTATTATGTTATCTAACTCACGGGACAAACGATGACCACCGATAGATGTATCAGCCACCAGTGCCAAACATTCTCGGCTGCTATCATCAACAACACATAACATTCTAAAACGCCTGCCATCCATAAAACTATCACTGACAAAATCAAGCGACCAGCGTTCGTTGACCTTAGAAGGCACTGCAATCGGTGATCTTGTGCCAATAGCACGCTTGCGACCATTCCGTTTGCGAACTGCCAAACCTTCTTCTTTATACAAACGCCGAAGCTTCTTATGGTTAAGGTGATAACCCTCACGTGCCAATAAAATATGCAGACGGCGATAGCCAAAGCGTTTACGTAAATGCGATAATTCGCGTAATCTGCTGCGTAATACCGCATCATTGGGTCGTACGGATTGGTACCGGATTAAAGATCGTTCCACGTTAAGCATTAAACACGCCCGCCGCTCACTCACCATAAAATTTGTTCGAAGGTGAGTGACAGCATCTCGCTTGCCAGCGGGCGTTACCATTTTTTTGCATTCACATCTTTCAACATCGAAATATCCAAATGGGCATCCGCCAGCAAAGATTTTAAACGGCGGTTTTCATCTTCAAGCAATTTTAATCGTTTAGCATCACTGACTTCCATGCCGCCATATTTTGACTTCCACTTGTAAAATGTACTTTCTGCAATTCCGTGTCTGCGGCAAAGATCTGCGGTGGTAATGCCAGATTCCTGCTCTTTTAATATACGAATAATCTGTTCTTCGTTAAATCTACTACGTTTCATTCTGATCTTCCTCCTGTTGAGAAAGACTCTACTTATAAATGGACTAATTTAAAGGGCGCAGGTCAAACAAATTATGATTGAAGCCGTTAGTGGTAAAATATCGGGGTCTATTGCCAAAAAACTATCAAATGACGATGCGATAGCGGAGAAAATATTGGATAAGTCCTTGGAGAAAGCTAAAGATATATTAACAAAATACTAGTGTATATTATTAAAGTTGATGAATATTAATTTATGTATTTATCAACTTTAATGGCTTCTTTTATTCCACGTTCATACATTTTTTTTGGTAACTCCTTTTTAAGAAATTGAAGGGCTTTTTTTGCTTCTGGATCATTATTTTTTTCTGCTATATAAAGCCATTTAACCATCAAGTGCCCATATTCTAAACTAGGTTTTTTGGAAGCATATAGACGAGCTAAATTATGCTGTGCTTTCATATGATTTTGCTCTGCTGCCATTTTATACCATTTAATTGCTTCATCAATATTGGAGCGATCTTCTCTACTGACATGTATCATATTTCCCATTAAAAATTGACTTTCAGCATCACCTGCCTCTGCTAATGGTAGTAATTGATTATAAGCAGTTTGATAATCGCCCGCATCATAAGCGGCTTTTCCCGCTTTATAATCGGCAAATGCTGCATTCCCCATAAATAAGATAACAGCGATAATTATATTAATCAGACGCATTAAATTCTCCCAATATGATTAATATTATATAATAAAAACTTATATTTTTCAAGTGATGGTTGTATATTGGCAATATACCCGTGATAGTTGACTTTTGAAATATTATATGTTTAAATGAAATAATTGAGCAAGATTAAATCGTCATAAATTTAATAACAAAAAAATTAACTATATGTTGAATTTCATCCCCATAAGGTAGCTGCTATGCTTGAAAAATTATTTCCATTAAAAAAATGGCTTCCTCTTCTTGCTACTGGTGATAGAATATGCACGATCGCAATCACAGAGGAAAAATCTGGTTCCCATATTTTAGGCATGGAAACATCTTATGTAGAAAAGAGTGATCGATATATTATAAACGGAGAGAAATGGTTCATAGGAAATAGCAGCATCGCAAATCTGCATGTTGTTTATGCGAAGAATAATAATAGCGGTGAACTTAGTGCTTTTATTGTAGAAGGCGAGCGTGATGGCGTAGATAATTCGGAGCTTCATGATAAATTAGGCTTGAGGGCTTTTCCTTTAGGAAAACTTAAGTTGAATAATGTAGAAATTCCTAAAGAAAATTGTCTCTCTTCTTTAGGGAAAGGGCTAAAGGCTGCATATTATATAATTGGTTATCATGGCAGGCCAAGCTTGATGTCTTTAGCATTAGGTATTCATCAGAGAATACTAGATTTATCATATAGTTTTTCTATTCATCGCGAACTATATGGTAAATCTATCAGCCATTTAGATGATGTTAAAAATAAAATATTTGAAGTATATATGAGCTTTGAACAAAGTAGGCAAATGGCATATGAAGCCGCATATCAGCTGGATAATGGAAAAGATGCATATCAACCTCTTGCAATGGCTAAATATCTATGCGGGGATAATGTTTGCAAATCAGCAAATATTGCAGCTGAAATATTTGGAGCTAGAGCTGGAATAAAAGAATATGAAATAGCATAGTTATATATAGATGCTATAATGACAAGGCCACCTTCAGGAACAGGGGATATTCAAAAGAAAAGAATTATGGAGGAAATCTTCTTTGTTTCTAAAAGAAAAAATGGAATATAAGATAGAGCAACATAATGAAAAGCACGATTAAACTTGGCGATAAATATGAACATAAATACGTTATTCCCATTAATAAAACCGTTCCATATCTTTACCCTGAATCTGAAGAATACAAAAAAATGCCACAGGTATTTGCTACAGGATTTATGGTCGGCCTATTAGAATGGTGTTGCATTAAAGCATTAAATCTAAACGGTTTAATGATAGAGTTTTAGAAAAGAAAAAACTAGTAAAGAAGAATAATTTTGTATAAAAATATTATCTTCGGTGTCGGGTTTGCTGTTATTTGGGCATTATCTTTTATTTTCACACAATTAGCGTTAAAAGATTTTCCACCCTTATGGCTTGCAGGAACTCGATTAATATTCTCAGGATTAATATTATTTATTATTATAAGATATTACAAAAAAACACGCATTGAATATAATTTTAAAATATTACTCGCAGGGTTATTCACTCAAGCTATTTACTTGGGTGCGAGCTATTGGTCGCTTGTAAATTTACCAACATCAATTGTAAATATAGTAGTATCAACGGTGCCAATGGTTTCTATTCCGATAGCATATCTATATTTGAAAGAGAATGTTAAGCCATATGAATTAATATCATTTGCCATATGTATCTTTGGTGTAGCAGTCGCATTGTCGGGTAAAATAAATAATTTAGGCAATATTGATATAAATTATATCATATCAATATCACTATTATTAATTTCTGTAATATCCCTTGCATTTGGCAATGCTTTAGCAAAAAAAGAACTATCGCAAGAAAAAATATTAGAATTCTGTTGCCTGCAATTTTTCACATCAGGATTAATATTGGTTTTTTTAGCGGCTTATATAGAGCCTATGCCAAATATAAATGGCAATATAGAGACAATCGCATCCATCGTATTTCTGGTTTTATTTGGGTCAATATTGGGAACTATTTTATGGTTCAAGCTATTATTCGATATGACAATGATTGGCGCAAGTTCATTTTTTATTTTAACGCCAATGTTAGGGATAATAGGAGGCATGTTATTTTTTGATGAAAGTTTATCAATGGAAAAAATCATCGGAACAATAATAATATCTTGCGCTATATTCATTCGTTTCTATTTAGGCTGGTATAAAAAACTAACCAGAACCCAGATGTGATTTTATGATGGCACGCGATAATAAATCGGGCGGGAATGACAAATGAGGTTTGCCTTAAGATAGTTAAAAAAACTGGCGGCAATGCGTGGGAATAAATTCAACTTATCCGATTGTTTTGTGATGCAATAAAACCCCGCATCTGATGTAATCAGGATTAAAAATTGAGTTTTGGGAAGAAATAAAAAGCTTTTAATGATGCCTAAATAGTTTAGTCTATGTATGATTTAATCACCAATCAGATAAAGTAGATAACAATGTCAGAGATATATTTCGTAGTTGGCGGGCTTTTTACCGATACAAATTTTGATGTCATCGAAGGCGGCAAAAAAATTACAAGGCTTGGACCATTTGATAATTATGAACAAGCCCAAGCAGTTTGGCGGGCAAAGGCGATGGAAACCGTTGATGAAGCCTATGCCAAATTTTCTATTGAACGTAATTGCCATGATGAATATTGGGTCGTTGGCGGGCGTTACACCGAAACCGATTTTAAAACTATCCGCGATGGCGGTAAGGAAGAACGCATTGGGCCTTTTGATGATTTAGAAGAAGCAAGGTCAAAATGGAAGGCAAAATCAATGGATAATATTGACGATGCCTATTGCCGTTATCGTATTGAAAAACTTTAATTAAAAATAAATTTGGCGATGATTGCATAGGCGATCATCCACATGATTACCCCGATCAATATATCCAAAATTCGCCATGCTATTTTTTTGGCAAATATTGGCCTTAATATTCTTGCGCCATAACCAAGGCCATAAAACCATATGGCGGAGGCAATAACCGCACCGATTACAAATAATAATCTTTCATTACCAAGATAGCGTCCTGAGATGCTGCCCATTAAAACTACCGTGTCTAAATATACATGTGGATTTAAAAATGTAAGTGCCAAAACCACTGAAATAGCTTTGGTTAATGATATATCTTTATCATTATCACTGATGGTTAATGCCTCGGCCTTAAAGGCAGATTTAAAAGATAATATGCCATAAATTATTAAAAATCCACCACCACCAATGGCGGCAATTTTTGTAACTTCAGGGTTCGCTGCAACCAAACTTCCTACACCTAAAGCCCCCGCAGTTATAAGCAATGCATCCGATATAAAACATATTGTCGCAAGGATAAACACATGTTTCCCGCGCAGACCTTGACGCAGAATAAATGCATTTTGTGCGCCAATGGCAATGATTAAACCCGCACCAAGAAAAAAACCTTCTAATGCAGGCATGAAACTAATTACAACCATATTCAACCTTATATATTTAACTGTGAAATTGAAACCTATAGCCAATATAGGTTGAAATATTATTTAACCAAATATTAATTTATAATTATGTGTGTTTTACAAAAAAAAATAACAACAACTAACCATACGCAAGCGTATGGACAAATTATATTACATCATATATAATAGTATGTATAATATATCTCTAAGATATTGATTGCAACTTCATGGGATGAATAGGCGATGAGCGATTTTAAAAAAAATACTCTAAATGATTGGCAAGAAAAGGCTGTTAAAGAATCTAGAGGAAAAAAATTAAATGATTTTGTCTGGCATACCGCCGAAGGCATAGATGTAAAGCCGCTTTATACCGCCGAAGATTTAAAAGATTTACCACAATTAGATGGCATGCCAGGCTTTGCGCCATATACCCGTGGCCCGCGTGCCACTATGTATGCTGGTCGTCCTTGGACAATTCGTCAATATGCGGGTTTTTCTACGGCGGAAGATTCCAACGCATTTTATAAACGCAATTTGGCGGCAGGACAAATGGGCTTATCCGTGGCATTTGATCTGGCAACCCATCGTGGTTATGACAGCGACCATCCACGGGTTGAAGGCGATGTGGGTAAGGCAGGCGTTGCCATTGATAGCGTTGAAGATATGAAAATTCTTTTTCACGATATTCCGCTTGATAAAATGTCTGTATCAATGACCATGAACGGTGCAGTATTACCTATATTGGCAGGATATATCGTTGCTGCCGAAGAACAAGGCGTTTCTCAGGATCAATTATCTGGCACTATTCAAAATGACATTTTAAAAGAATTCATGGTTCGTAATACCTATATTTACCCACCAGAACCAAGCATGCGTATCGTTGCCGATATTATTTCCTATACGGCAAAAAATATGCCGCGTTATAATTCCATATCTATTTCAGGATATCATATGCAAGAAGCTGGTGCCGATCAGGTACAAGAATTGGCCTTTACCATTGCCGATGGTTTGGAATATGTCCGCGCGGCCAAGGCAAAAGGCCAAGAGGTCGATGAATTTGCCCCAAGGCTATCTTTTTTCTTTGCCATTGGTATGAATTTCTTTATGGAAGTGGCAAAATTACGCGCCGCACGTTATCTATGGGCAGTATTAATGAAAAAACATTTCAATCCTAAGGATGAAAAATCATTAATGCTACGCACCCATTGCCAAACATCTGGCGTATCATTAACCGAACAAGACCCATATAATAATATTATTCGCACAACGGTGGAGGCCTTGGCGGCAAGTCTTGGCGGCACGCAATCATTACATACCAACGCATTGGACGAGGCGGTTGGCCTGCCGACCGATTTTTCGGCAAGAATTGCCAGAAACACCCAATTAATATTACAAGAAGAAACAGGCATAACCAAATGCGTTGACCCGCTGGCGGGTTCATATTATGTCGAAAGTCTGACCGCATCATTGATCGAAAAAGCGGGAAAATTAATTGACGAGGTCGAAGCACTGGGCGGCATGACAAAAGCAGTCGCAACGGGAATGCCAAAATTACGGATTGAAGAATCCGCCGCCAAAAAACAGGCCAAGATAGATCGTGGCGAAGAAGTCATCGTTGGTGTTAATAAATATCGTCTTGATAAGGAAGATCAAATCGATGTTTTAAGCATAGATAATACCAAGGTTCGTAAACAACAAATTGATCGATTAAATAAAATGCGGAAAAATCGTGATCAAGCGGCATGTGATGCGGCATTAGACGCATTAGCAAAGGCCGCCAAAGATAACAGCGGTAATTTATTAGAATTATCAATAACCGCCACAAGGGCGCGCGCTAGCGTTGGCGAGATTTCTGATGCGATGGAAAAATCTTTTAGCCGTCATAGGGCGGAAATAAAATCCATATCGGGCGTTTATGGCAAGGCATATGCGGGCGATAAGGATTTCATGAAAATTCGTGATGATATTGAAGAATTTAATAAAAACCAAGGCCGCAGGCCACGAATGATAGTCGTTAAAATGGGACAAGACGGTCATGATAGGGGCGCAAAAATTATTGCAACATCATTTGCCGATATTGGTTTTGATGTGGATATTGGAACGCTTTTTCAAACACCAAAAGAAGCGGCAAGACAAGCAATCGAGGCTGATGTGCATGTGATTGGCGTGTCATCACAAGCCGCAGGTCATAAAACATTAATTCCGCAATTAATTAACGAACTTAAAGACGCAGATGCCGATGATATATTGGTGGTTTGCGGCGGCGTTATCCCACCACAAGATTATGATTTTCTTTATGCTGCAGGGGTTGCGGGGATATATGGTCCTGGCACAAATATTCCCGATGCAGCGGCAAAAATATTAAATCTTATCATTGATAACAGCGATATTTAGCATGGTAAATATTCTACGGCACTCATTTGCTGTATTGATTATCATCGTTATATTTATAATATTGGTAAATAATCAAAGCTTTGCCGATGATAAAATAAGCCTTGCTATGCCTATCGATTGCATTCCTGGCAAAACATGTTTCACGCAGAAATATGTCGATATGGACGCATCAAAAGATACCAGATATTTTAAATGTGGCAGCCTATCAACCGATGGACATCAAGGCACCGACATTAGATTATTAAGCTATCGCGAGATGGAAGCAGGGGTTGATGTTTTTGCTGCGGCGGCTGGTAAAGTCAATGATATTAGGGATAAAATGCCCGATGTTAGTTCGCAATTAGTAACATATGATGTGGTAACCAACCGCGGTTATGGCAATCGGGTTGCAATAAAACATGATAATGGTTATATGACAATCTATGCCCATTTGAAACGTGCCAGCCTTTTAGGTGCCGTTGGTGATATTGTAAAATCAGGGCAAAAATTGGCTAAGGTCGGATTATCAGGTTTAAGCGAATATCCACATTTACATTTTGAATTGCGCCGTGGTCGTAAAATTATTGACCCTTATAGCGGCAAAGTTTCTGGCTATGGATGTGGTAAATCGGGCGATAGCTATTGGAATGATACGGCAAAAAAACTATTAAGATATCAACCAAGCTTCATTATTAATGCTGGTTTTTCTAGTGTAAAATTAAATCGCAATGCGGTCGAATATCAATTATACGAAGATAAAATATCGGCAAATAGCAGAAATTTTCTATATAATATCTATCTAGCTGGAATTAGTCCTGGTGATAAATTCAACATTAAGATAATTTCCCCAGATGGGGTAACGCCAATTTTTGAAGGCAATAGTAATTTTGATCGCGCCTATGTGGTGCGGCATGTATCTGGTGGTAAAAGCAACAGAGAAAAATCACTGCCCAAGGGTGTTTATCAAGGGCAGTTCAACCTGATCCGCGATGGCATAACCATATTAAACATTAGCAAAAAAGTTAAAGTTAATTAATTGGCTTTTTTGCATGTTTAGGCCGAAAAGATTTTAAAATTTCGGATTTGGTTTCTAAATAAGGACCATCCATTAAATCAATGCAATATGGCACGGCAGGAAATACCGCATTTAAACAATCAGAAATTGCCGAAGGTTTGCCAGGTAAATTGATTATCAATGATTTACCGCGCGTGCCAGCTAATTGCCGTGATAAAATTGCAGTCGGGACAAATTTTAATGATTCTTGGCGCATTAATTCACCAAAACCATCCATGACGCGATCAATCACCGCCATGGTTGCCTCTGGTGTTATATCACGCACCGCAGGTCCTGTACCGCCAGTTGTTACCACCAAGCAACAATTTTCAATATCGCATAGATTTTTTAAGGTTTTTTCCAGCTGCTCTTGTTCATCTGGGACAATATGTCGCACGCTATCCCACTTACAATCAAGGGTATTTTCCAACCAATCATAAATTGCAGGCCCGCCTAAATCTTTATATTCACCACGGCTGGCACGATCAGATACACTAACTATACCAATTTTTATTTTTTGCATTATATATTAATCCTATTGGATATTTAATTAACTCTTATAGCTTATCTTTCTAATGCTTTGACCCCTGGTAATTCGCGCCCTTCCATCCATTCAAGAAAAGCACCACCCGCAGTCGAAACATAGCTTAATTTATCACTAACACCTGCCAAATTAAGTGCCGCCACCGTATCGCCGCCACCAGCAATTGATATAAGGCCGTTATTTTTGGTCAATTCAGCAATTTTATTGGCAATGGCAACCGTTCCCTTATCAAATGGTGATATTTCAAACGCCCCCACGGGGCCATTCCATATGACGGTTTTGCATTCTTCAAGCTTGGCACAAATTGCATTGATGCTATCATCACCAATATCAAGTATCATGCCATCATCTGGAATAGCCCCAATTGGGCGTATTTCCATCGCTGCACCGGCCTTGAACTCTTTGGCAACGGCGGCATCGCTTGGTAATATTATTTGGCAATTTGCCGCATCGGCCTTTGCCATAATTTTTAATACATCATCGATTAAATCTTTCTCACATAGGCTATTGCCTATATCAGTACCAATGGCATGTAAGAATGTATTTGCCATGCCACCGCCAATCACCAATATATCAACCTTATCAATTAAATTGATTAATACCGATAATTTTGATGATACCTTGGCACCACCAATGATTGCTGCCACGGGATGCTTTGGCGCGCCTAGCGCAACCTCAAGCGCGGTTAATTCACTTTGCATATTACGCCCTGCAAATGCGGGTAATAATTTGGCAATGGCATGGGTTGAGGCATGGGCGCGATGAGAACATGAAAAAGCATCATTAACATAAATATCGCCAAGTCGGGCTAAATTTGCCGCAAAATCTTGAGAATTTTCTTCTTCACCCACATAGAAACGTAAATTTTCCAGTAAAATAATCTCGCCATTTTTCATAGCATCAATAACGTTAAATGCCATATCACCAATACAATCATCGATAAAAACCACATCGGCATTTAATGCGGTTGCCAAGGCGGTTGTTACCGGATTTAACGACATTTCAGGTGTTTTAACACCATTAGGGCGACCAAAATGGCTAATAATAATGATTTTAGCATCTTTATCACGTAAATCATTAATCGTTGGTAACAGGCGATCGATGCGGGTGCTATCACTTATGATCCCATCACTCATCGGCACATTTAAATCGGCCCTGATTATTATTTTTTTTCCTTTTGCATCAAAATCATCTAGCGTTTGAAACATTTTTTACCTCGTAAAAATAAAGTTTTATCATCAGATTAAAATGATAAATTACATTTAAGGAATAGATAATTAGAAGCAAAATTACCACAATATTATAAAAAAAACTTGTAAGTTCATAATATATTGAAATATATACACTCCTTGCGGGCAATTATTCTCTAATAAGTATTTGTGAATAAGATAGTGACTAACCTGTGGATAACTTGTGGGTTACAATGCAAAAAATTAACATATCCATATATTGAGAATTTATCACTGTTACTAGGCTATATCTGGTATGGAAATTTAACTAGTTGACGGGTAATCCCAATTGAATCATGTTTGAATTCAATAATCATAAAATAAAGTATTTAACATGACAAAAGCCCTGCCGATCAATCAAATATTAATTGGCGATAGCATACAATTAATGAAAACTATACCCGACGGTTCTATTGATTTAATTTTTGCTGACCCACCTTATAATTTACAGTTAAAAGGCGATTTACACCGCCCAAATAATACAAAAGTTGCCGCTGTGGATGATGATTGGGATAAATTTGATAATTTTGCCGCCTATGATCGTTTCACATTCAATTGGTTAAAACAGGCAAAGCGAATTTTAAAACCCGATGGCGCATTATGGGTGATTGGCAGTTATCATAATATTTTTCGGGTTGGTACTAAATTACAAGATTTAGGCTTTTGGATATTAAATGATGTTATATGGACAAAAAGCAACCCAATGCCAAATTTCAGGGGTAAGCGTTTTACCAATGCCCATGAAACCATGATATGGGCTTCAAAATCAGAAAAAAGCAAATACACATTTAATTATGAAGCAATGAAAGCATTGAATGATGATTTGCAAATGCGCAGCGATTGGTTTTTGCCTATTTGCACTGGTCATGAGCGTATAAAAGGCAAAGATGGCACAAAAGCGCATCCAACACAAAAACCAGAATCATTATTGCATCGGGTGATTGTTGCATCGACTAATCCCGATGATATTATCCTTGATCCATTTTCAGGGACAGGGACAACCGCCGCCGTGGCAAAACGTTTAGGACGAAAGTTTATTGGCTTAGAGCGAGAAAAGAAATATGTTGATATATCGTTAAAGCGCTTAAGCCTTATACCCGTCGCAGCTGATTTAGAAGCAATCGAAGTAACAAGACCAAAACGCAAAGAGCCGCGCATTCCATTTGGCAGGTTAGTCGAAGAAGGATTGCTTAATGCGGGTGATATATTGCAAAGCCCATGCAAAAGACATACGGCAAAAATACGGGCGGATGGTACAATTATTTCCGCATTACATAAGGGTTCAATCCATCAAGTAGGCGCAGCAGTTCAAGGTGCGCCAAGCTGTAATGGCTGGACATATTGGATAATGAATGGCGATAAAGGCATGCCAATTGATATATTGCGGCAAAAATTACGCAATGATGCGACACCCGTATATAATATGCGGCTTGATAATATATAGTTTGCATATAATGACCGATAAAAATAAAATTTTTAAAAAACAACCATATGAAAAAAAGAAACGTTTTGGCCTTTTAAGGCCAGTTGGGCAATTAGTACCACAATTAACCAAAAAAATATTTGCAAAACGTGGCCTTACTAATGCGGCGATTATCACAGATTGGCCAAATATAATTGGCGCAGATTTGGCACGATATTCACAGCCAGATCGGTTAATATTTCCAAAGAATAAGCGTAATGATGCTATTTTACATATAAGGGTCGAAGGCGCATTGGCAACCCAAATGCAACATATGGAAGGCATGGTTATAGAAAGAATTAATAGCTATTTTGGTTATAAAGCCGTGGCGGAAATAAGGTTAATGCAAACATCCTTGCCAAGGGAAAAAATTAAAATTAAAAAGATATTACCCCCGATAACTAAAGATGATGCAAATAGTTTAGATGAAAAATTAAATAATATAGAAGATCCAGTCATGAAAGAAATTTTAAAAAAACTTGGTACAGCCATATCACGCCGTCAAAAAGGCATTATTGACGATTAGGCTCATGACCTATTAATTTAATCCGTTCTGCGGAGGCAATATTCTTGTTATGGATAGGAGATAACACGCGGGAAACCGTCTGATTTTAAGTTTTTGGACAACGCGCCAGAGCTGAATATTGCCACGCCCAGCGGGTTTATTAGTAAGCTTGCATTACTCACAAAAACAATGCTCAAATATGCTAACATATCCTTGCGCTTGTTTTTTTGTAGCTACAGGCTTACTGATAAATATAATTGCATCAAATTAATAAGCCCTGAGCCTAAGCAATATTAATTATAAATGGTACAAGATAAACAAATATCAAAAGGATAAATAAATCGCCATGCGCTATAGTATAATTATTATTTCAAGTTTGTTTTTTATTTTCTCGTCAAATCTTATGGCCGCGCCAATTTCCACTGAAGATGCGATTAAAGAACGAATTCTTGGCGATGTTAATGCCCCGATTACAATAATCGAATATTCATCACTAACCTGCTCGCATTGCGCCAGTTTTCATGCGGATACCCTGCCTGATTTAAAGAAAAAATATATTGATAATGGTAAGGTGAAAATTATTTTCCGCGACTTTCCATTTGATGCGGTCAGCGCAAGGGCAGCTATGGTAGCGCGTTGCGTTGAACCTAAACGCTATTTTAAATTTCTCGAAGTGCTTTTTAAAACCCAGCGACAATGGGCAAGCAATGATGAACAAGCATCCATGCGGGCATTGGCTAGCATGGCAAAAATGGCGGGCATGGGCGAAGATGATTTTAACGCATGCATAACTAACGAGGCAATTCTTGACGGCATCTTAGAAAGAAGACTTGATGGTGTGAAAAAATTTGAAATACGGGCAACGCCGAGCTTCATAATAAATGATGAAAAAATTGAAGGATCTGCACCAATTGAAGATTTTGATGAAATATTATTGAAGATTTTGATGAAATATTAAGGAAATTATTAAATTATTAATATTAATCTATATAACTATAGCAATGAGATGATGAAATATAACAGATTACTTACGCAATAATATAAGATATCAAAATAAGTAAAATTATATTGTAGATCAAAAAAATCTCACTTGTATTGATTACGATTCATAATTACTAAAATATATTTGCGATAAGGGCTATAGGATAGCTATGAATGGCTCTACAATTAACAAACAATATATAGGCGATACATTGTCATCGGATAGAAATATAGATTATATCACAAAAATTTGTGATTCTATGCATAATTTTATTGCGATATTTTCCAATGGCAAAATTATATATATTAACCCCACCGGCGTAAATATGCTTGGGTTTAGCAATAAAGAAATATCCCAAGAAATGTCTTTTGCTGATATTTTACACCCAAATTACAAAGATATTGCCTTATTAAAATTTGATGATTTAATTGATGATGACAATCTAATTGTTAAATTTATCCATATGGACAAAAGTGGAATTGATATTCATATTTGGGTAAAGTCTTTGGATATAGGTAATAATATTTATTTACTAGAAGGCCGTGAAATAACAAAATATTTAAAACATGCCGCATCGGCGCAAATACGTGAACAACGACTACAGTCGCTTTTAAATGCCATTCCTGACTGTGTCTTAATGTTGGATAGCGATGGATATATTTTAGAGGCCAATCCTGCGACATTGGATGAATTTCAAATATCAAGAAAAGAATTACACACTACAAATATTAGCAAATTAATCCCAAATCTGTCAGATAAAAAATTATCATCATTTTTAGATTCAACATGGAATATTAATTATCAAAATGATGAGCATAATTATGGTGATCGTAGAGGTGAATTTTTCAGAGTAGAATTAATCGTTAGAATATTAAATGAAGGATGCAGTATTAAATATTGCTGTATAATCAAAAATATTGAAAACCGCCTGCGAACAGAAGAAGAAATACGACGCTATATGGAAGATTTGGAACATAATCACCAGTTATTAGAAGGCCATGCATCTGATGTGGTTCATATGGCAGAAGAATTAGACGTGCAAAAACGTAAAAGCGAATATCAAGCATTGCATGACCCGCTGACCAATCTACCTAATCGTAGATATTTCTATAATTTTCTTAAACAATCAATTAAAAATGCGGCAGAGAAAAAAAACTCTATTTGTTTACTATTCATTGATTTAGATAAATTTAAACAGGTCAATGACACATTAGGCCATGATGTAGGCGATAAATTATTATTAGATGTTGCAGCTAAATTAAAAGAAAACACAAGAGATAACGATATGCCAGCACGACTTGGTGGCGATGAATTTGCAGTGATTTTAAATTCTCAATCTATGCTAGATAAAGAAAAATATAATCAAATTACAAATCGCATTCGTGAGGATTTATATATAAATATCCCGAATAGCAAACAACAAATTCAAACAAGTGCAAGCATAGGGGCGGTGTTATATCCAAATGATGCCTCGTCTTTTGACAGCTTGGTAAAGCTTGCCGATTATAATATGTATAAAGCAAAAAAAGGTGGCCGTAATAAAGTTGTTTTTAATAGCTAATTATTAATCATAATTTTACGGCTATTAAATATTAGTATCTTTATTTTTTATATCAGGATTTTGACAAAAACCCTGTGCAGAAACATCAAGGGCCGCGTTAAATTTACTCGATAGATTTTGAAAGCAAATCAATCCCGTTAATTCAATAACGGCATCATCATCAAAATAGTCTTTTAATTTTGCTATTATTTCTGGTGTTACCTCACGATCACTATAGGTAATTGCTTCACAATATTCCAGTGCTGTTTTTTCAATATCGCTAAATTCTGGTGATTGATGCCAATTCGATAATTCTGCAATTTTCTCAAGCGTAACACCACGTTTTACTAATGTTGCGCTATTAATATCAATGCAAAATTCACAATGGTTAATCTGGCTGACGCGCACTGTTATAATCGATCTCAAGGCGGGCGTTAATGGCGATGATTTACGATCTAATGCACCATATAGCATGGCAACAGTGGTAAATACCCATGGCGACCTAGCCCATAATAAACATGGATCAAGAATTTTACCGTATTTTTGCCGTTGTCGCCAAAAAAATAATCGGGTGAACAGCGGATATTCACTTATTTTTTTAACTGAAATATACATATGGCCCCGATGTTGTTATTTAAAATTATAAAATTTTACCCATTATAAATAGATAATGTAAAATATGCCCTAATATATCAAAGCGTCAAGAGCTATGGCGGTAATAGATTAGTGATAATGATAATTTACCGATGAGGGTCTTGACTTGATTGCGGCTGATAAGTATTGTCCGCCTTAATTTGACGCTATGCGTTAAGAGGATAATGCTATGGGCGAAGATAAGCAAACGTCTTCTTTAGATGAACTGGATGCAAAAATTAGGGCTGCGCGTATAAAGTCGCAAGGCAGTAATGGTGGCAAAGGGGCGCTTGGAGATGGTAATGGTGGAAATAACCGTAATGCCAATAATCAAGGCATTGGATTTGCTTTTCGTTTAGGTACGGAATTGGTAGCGTCTCTTATCGTTGGTGTTGGTTTTGGAATGTTATTGGACTATTGGCTTGATAGCAAACCATGGTTTTTGATCATATTTTTTTTGCTTGGTGCAGCTTCTGGAATTTCCAGTGTTTATCGCGCCGCTAACGGCATTGATATTACCGTTGGTTATGGTTCTAAAAATATAAAAGATGATGATGTAGAATTATAAATAATAAAAGTGAAAGTGGGGTAACCCGTGGCCGGTCCATTAGCGCAATTTCAAGTAAAACCAATCGCACCAATTTCTGCGGCAGGTTTCGATATATCTTTTACCAACTCTGCTATGTGGATGGTAATTACTGCTGTAGTAATAACTATATTCATGGTTGTTGGCATGCGAAAACGTGAATTAGTTCCAAGCCCTTGGCAATCATTGACCGAGGCAAGCTATGAATTTATTGGCAATATGATTAGAGATAATGTCGGTGATGAAGGACGAAAGTTTTTCCCATTTATTTTCACATTATTCATGTTTATTTTATTTGGTAACCTGTTGGGTTTATTACCATATAGCTTTACCTTCACCAGTCATATTATTGTAACTGCTGTAATGGCATTGGTAGTGTTTTTTGGTGTAACAATTGTTGGTATTGCCAAACATGGCTTGCATTTTTTCAGCTTCTTTGTACCCTCAGGCGTTCCCGCCGTCATGGTGCCTATCATGATACCAATCGAAGTTGTCTCTTATTTATCACGCCCTGTTAGTCTTTCAATCAGGTTATTTGCCAATATGATGGCGGGTCATACCATGATGAAAGTTTTCGCAGGCTTTGTTTTTACATTGGGCGTTGCAGGTGCAGCACCATTGTTGATGGATGTTGTGCTAACAGGATTTGAAGTTCTGGTGGCATTCTTACAGGCTTATGTTTTTACTGTTCTAACATGCTTGTATCTTAATGATGCTTTGCATCTTCACTAAATAGTCAGGCCTATAAAAAATCCCCTGTCTATTGGTTACTTTTAAGGAATATAAATTATGGAACTTGATGCTGCAAAAATGATTGGTGCTGGTTTAGCTGTTATTGGTTTATCTGGTGTTGGTATTGGTATTGGTAATATCTTTTCTTCACTAATTGCCTCAATCGCAAGAAACCCTGCTTCACGCCCACAAGTCTTTCCACTTGGTATGCTTGGCTTTGCACTTGTTGAAGCCGTTGCGCTTTATGCGTTATTGATCTCTTTCTTGATCTTATTCGCCTAGTATTAATGATCTAAGTATTAATTCTCCAAAATAGCTTTTGTCATCATTATAATGGCAATTGCTATTTTGGTAATATTTAAATCTATGCAGATTAGGATCAATCGATGCGTGAATATATAAAAAAGCTTACACCAATAACTTTTATGCTTCTGTTGGCTATTTTGATTTTGCCTTTAGATGCCTTTGCATCAGAAGTCGGCATGCCACAATTCGATGTCTCAACTTTTGCAAGTCAGGTTTTTTGGCTGGTTGTAACATTTACAATTCTTTTCATTCTTATGTGGAAAGTTGCCCTGCCACGGGTTGGCGAGACACTCGATAAACGCCGACAAAAAATATCTTTTGATATTGAAAAGGCCGAACAATTAAAAGTCAGTGCCGAAAAAATAAATCTTGAGCTAGAAGAAACCCTTGCTGCTGCAAAATCAACAGCACAAGAAGTTATTGCAAAAGCCAATTTGGCCATTGCCAAGGATCAAGAAAAGAAACTTAATGCTTTTATGGCAGATTTAGATATTAAAACTGCTGAGGCTGAAAAACGCATTGAATTGGCACGTAAGGCCGCTATCGCTGGTATTTCTGAAGTGGCAAGTGAAGCAACACAGGCCGTTGTTGAAAAATTATCTGGCAATATTGTCGATGATAAAACTATTGCCGCAGCATTAGATGCTGCCGCGAAGGAGGCTTAATCAATGGCCGAACATTCTATTTTACAAGATGCAACTTTCTGGACTGCTGTGGCCTTTGTTATCTTTGTTTTGCTTGTTATATTAAAGGCAAGACCAGCCGTTAAAAATGCTGTTATGGGACGAATAGATGCTATTCGTGCTGAATTAGATGCTTGTGAAGCATTGAAAAATCAAGCCGAAGCAACGCTTGGTGAAATTAAATCGCAACAACGCGCAGCATTAAAACAAGCCGAAGATATTGTCGAACATGCAAAATCTGAAGTTAAAAATTTAAAGGCTAGTGCAAAAAATAAGTTAAATGAAAGTTTGAAACGACGCGAAGCCCAAGCAATGGATAAAATTGCTCAAGCCGAAGCGCAAGTCATTGCGGAAATTCGCGGATTGGCTGTTGATCAAGCTATCGCTGCTAGTAGTAATATTTTAATTAGCCAAATGAGCGGCAAAAATGGTAATAAATTAATTGATGCTGCCATTACTAATCTTGGTGCAAAGTTAAATTATTCACCTATAAATATTACTGCTATTATTGAACTTTATTTTCCATCTGCAATATTTGCAGGTGGATTTTTTTTGTTAAATTATAAAAGGATTTGATGTGGAACAACGCCTCAGCATGGTATCTTTAGGTGTCAATAATATAAAAAACTCAACTGAATTCTATCAACGGCTTGGTTGGATAAAATCAAAGGCTGCCAGCAAGGATGAAATAAGCTTTTTTCAAATGGGTGGAATTGCCTTGGCGATTTATGATCGTGAAATGTTGGCGGCAGAAGCAAATTTAAAGATCAATAGCGGTAATGGTTTTGGTGGCATTGCCCTTGCCCATAATGCCCGCAGCGAGACAGAAGTTAATGATATTTTAGCATTGGCAGAAAAATCTGGTGGAAAAATTTTAAAAACTGCGCGTAAAGTATTCTGGGGTGGTTATTCGGGATATTTCAAAGATATAGACAATCATGTGTGGGAGGTGGCATTTAACCCATATATGGAAATTACCAAGGATGGAAGCATAAAATTGCCCGATTAAAAATATAGCTCCGCTGGCAAAACCAATCAGTCAAAATCGATAGAATAATGGGTGAAATCGGATGTCCCCGCAATTTTATCATATAGGCTACGGCTTTTATAATTATCATGGTGGGTATGCCAGTAAACCCCTTCCCAGCCATTTATTTTGGCCTCATCAGCAAGTGCAATAATTAATTTTTTGCCAATGCCATAACGTCTAGCATTTTTTACCACGAATAAATCTTCCAGATAACAAACCTTATTTTTTCGCCATGTGCTATCATGAGTGATAAAATGAACAAAGCCCATAAGATTGTTTTTTTCATCGACTGCGACAAAGCCATTCATATCAACATTGCTATTTAAAAAATTTTGCCATGTATGTTCAGTTACATCATTGGCAATTTCTGTTTGATAAAAATCGCAATATCCTTGCCATAATATTGCCCATTGCGGCCTGTCATTTTTTTCAATTGATCTGATAATTATATTCATCTTGCACAACCATGGTTTAATTTTATATTATCATCGCATGATAACATAAAAACCAATATTGCAATATAATATTATTAAAATAACAGACGGATGCTAATAATGGAAGAAACAGCATATTTTGCAGCTGGCTGTTTTTGGGGTGTTGAGAAAAGCTTTGATAATATCAATGGCATAATAAACACCGCAGTTGGTTATAGCGGTGGTGATGGCATAGATGCCAATTATCAAAAAATCTGTACTGGAACAACCAACCATGCGGAGGTTGTGGCGATAATTTTTAACCCTGAAATAATATCTTATGATAAATTATTAGATATATTTTGGCATTGCCATAACCCAACAGAGTTAAACCGCCAAGAAATTGATATTGGTCGGCAATATAGATCAGAAATATTCTATATTAATGTTATACAACAACGGCTTACCAATATATCAATGCAAAAATTAACTGCAAGTAAAAAATATAATAAACCAATAGTAACTGCCATAAGCCCATTTGATATATTTTATATGGCGGAAGATTATCATCAACAATATCTTAAAAAAAATAGCATATTTAACTGTGATAATTAATGACAAGCCATTAATGTGAAAATAATACTGGTACGGTCATATGTTGCAAAATATATCTGGTTGCTCCACCCAATAGCATTTCACGCAACCGTTGATGTCCATAACCACCCATAACAATCATATCATGGCCATTATCGGCAACATCATTTAACAGCATATCGCCGATACTAATCTTAGATGTCATTGTTCGGCTTACTTCGGGTTTTATGCCATGTTCTGACATATAGCGTGCTAAATCTGCGGCTGGAACTTCTTCATCGCCTTTTGGATTGCCAGAAAAAATACTAACATTATCGGCATATTTTAAAAATGGTACGGCATCATTAACCGCCCGTGCTGCCTCTCTACTATTATCCCATGCAACCAAGATTGATTTGCCAAATGTCTCACCATGATTAATATATGGTATTATAAGAACTGGTCTGCCTGCCGCTAATATAATTTCATCAGGAATATTTTCATAGCCATTCATACTGCTATTATCTGTTTCTTGGCGTAAGATAATTAAATCATGATATCTTGACCTCGTAGATATGGTGGTTGCTAAATTTCCTTCGCCAATCTCCCAACTACAACGCCCTATTCTGCCTACAATTTTAAAAGCATCTTCAAATTCAGCTTTTGATGTTTTAAGCATAGAAGCTTGCGCTGCATCGAAATTTGTAAAGACTTCGGGTGGAATTTGTGCCGCTGCATAGGCAGGGATATAAGCTGGTAAACGATTGGCAAGGCCAGTTACATGTGCATCAAACCGATCAGCTAAAGACAAAGCAGCATCCAAGCATGATTTTGACCTACCATTATTATCCATATGCAGCAAAATTGACTTAATAGACATAAGATATTCCCTTTATATTCATCATTATAATATTTAATATATATATAAGGTTATCAAAATACTTTGATTATAATCAACTTTATTTAAATAATTTGGTTAATTAGCGTGAAAGAGAGTTTAAATATGATTTCACCGCCGTATCAAACCCCATATATAAGGCATCGGCGGTGAAGGCATGACCGATTGATACTTCATCTAAATATTTTATCGATGATTTAAAATATGGTAAATTTTCAATGGTTAAATCATGTCCCGCGTTAACGCCAAGGCCATTGACATGTGCCATATTGGCAGTTTTGATATATTGTGCCATGATTGCAACTTTATTATCGCCATCAAATCCAGCGGCATAGGGTCCTGTATAAAGTTCTATCCTATCGCTGCCAATATTTTTTACTTTTGCCATTGAATTTTCACTATCATAATCCATGAATAATGCTACACGACAACCATATGATTTTAATTCGGTAATTATTGGCCTAAGCCTTGCCTCGCTAGCAAACACATCCCAACCGCTATCCGATGTTGCAGCCATAGGATCATCAGGTACAAGCGTTACTTGTTGTGGTTTTATATCACGGCAAATTTTCATGAAATCATCAAATGGGTTACCTTCGATATTCAATTCAATATTACGTGAATAATACCCATCATCGCGTAACATCTTATCAATTTCATAAGCATCATTATATCTTATATGCCGTTGATCAGGGCGCGGATGAATGGTTAAGCCATCGGCACCAGCTGCCAATATTGCACGTCCCGCTGCAACAGGACATGGATAACCCACATCACGTTGATTGCGTAATAATGCAATTTTATTTAAATTAATACTTAATAAGCTTTTCATTATGATACAGACATAATTATATTTATAATGGCACTTAAAATATACTGTTATTATAAAATTAAACAGAGCCAATTAACCATAAAATTGAAAGTCCATTTAATATATGCTTCTATTTAGATATTAGTTATTATTTAACCTTATTATTTTTTTCTAATGTTATTAGCATCTTATGCGATAACCAACGTGCCAAAAATGGATTTAATATTTCTTCAAGTTTTAATATAACCCTAATTGAACATATGGGTAAAAACCCATTAGAGCGCATAATATATGATATAGGGTCGGCAAACATGCCAAGCCATTTGCGTTTTTTCATATTAAATTCAGGAAATTTCTCCATGAATATTATTCTATATTCCTGTTTGGTGAATAGCATGGTCAAATAAGCAATATTATTATTTCGATCATTATTACTAACCTTGAAAGGGTTTATATTCATATTAATATGGCTGTCTTTTGCAAAGCTATACGATAACCAGCTAACTAATGATATTGCAGGGTCTAATATAACTAGCCGTCCGCTAGGTTTTAATATGCGTAAAATTTCTGCGATTAGATCAATCGGGCTTGATGTCCTATATAAATAAGATTTTAAAATAACCCCATCAAAGCTTTGGTTATCATAACTAAATTCATCACCTAAGCGATGTTTTCTTATTTGTAATTTTTTATTTTCTATATCAAGATTACTAATATTAATATCGCCAATGGTTAAAATATTAACAGGATTATTACTATCAGCATCAATTAATAATTTTGATACTGATAATTCGGATAATAATATTTGTTTATAATTATTTTCAACCGTATCAAATGCGTTAAATTTATTTTTAGAAGCAAAGTTTTACACCAAATATAATAATATTTCTTAATGATTATATAAATAACTTAATTAAACCCTAATGCCTCGCATGGTTTCGCTAATTAACCAATCGACAACGCTATTTAACGCATCATCTTGGCTTTTTCCATTGTCAATCGCATCATTGAATATAGAAATCTGTCTATGTGCGCTTGTACCGCGTTTAATGATATTTCTGGCATTTTCAACCTCTGCAATACAATCTAACCTTTCTTGGTCTTCTTTGGTTAATTCGATGATTTCCTCTAATAATTCATCATAAGGAATAATTTTTGCTTTGCCAAAATCTATCATACCTTTATCTATACCATGGCGTTGTGCCAACCATCTATTTTCATAAACCAGCATATTATTATAAACCCGCCAGCGTTGATTATCACGGCGCAACCGTTGCAACATGGAAAGTAAACAGGCATAAATTGCGGCAATAGTAATACCATCATCAACGGTTGTTCAAATATCGGCGATACGCATTTCTAAAGTTGGCAAGCTAGAATGTGGTCTTATATCCCACCATAATTTAGTAGAATCTGTCATTATTTCGGCTTCTTCTAAAATTTTTAAATGGCGTTGATATTCGGCCCAGCTTTCAAAACGCTCTGGCAGCCCAGTTCGTGGCAATTCATCAAATACCGCAAGGCGATAGCTCATTAATCCAGAATTTTGGCCACTCCAAAATGGTGAAGAGGTTGATAATGCCAACATATGCGGTAAAAAATATGCGATTTGATTTAATAAATCAATGCGATGCTCTTGGTTCGGCACGCCCACATGCACATGCATGCCACAAATAGCCAAGCGTTTTACAACCTGTTGTAGGTCGGTTGCCAAATTATTATATCTTTCTTTATCCGTATGCTGCAAATCCTTCCAATTTGCCAACGGATGGGTTGATGCCGCAATTGGTGCAAGACTATATTTATCAGCGGCACAGGCCACCGCCATACGCATTTTTTTTAACTTTATCGATAATTCTTTAATTGAAATAGAAATACTTGTGCTAAGATCTACGTGTGATTTTAAAAATTCTGGCGTAGCAAAACCAATATCTTCATCAATTGAAGATGTTATATCATTAATTATTGCTTCTTGTGCTTCGACACTATCTGATAATGATCTGGTTTCTTTATTAACCAGCAAATATTCTTCTTCAATACCAATTGTGAATATGTCATGCTTTGCCATAAAATTATACCCTAGTTACTGTATATTATATTTAAAATGCTTTAAATAAGCTATTGTTATCTATAACCTCTATCATTGCATTGGCGATTATTTTGGCCCATTTTTGCTGCCCCAAAGCAGAGCGAATTAAATCCTGTCTTATTTCCAATAAAACATTCGGTAATTTTGCGGGTATAGCGTGGGTTTCTATGCTGTAACCATAAGGGTCCATCCCTGAATATGGTTTATTATCGCCAATATATATATCAGGATTTTGTGCCGCCAATATTGCCATTAATTTTTCGCCCATGCGGCGATCTTTATTCATTAATACACCAATATGCCATGGGCGGGCTTTGCCATTCATTTTATCGGTACAGCTGTGAATAGAAATAATTGCAGGGAAATTTTTACCACAATGTTTTTTGTCAATTATTTGTTTAATCGCTCGGTGATATGGTGCGTAAATTTCATCAATACGTTGTTGTTTGTTAATATTAGTAATATGTCGATTGCCTTGAATGACAATGCCATCGCTTATTTCCCGAATTAATGTAAAATCATCAATTGGGCGATTTATATCAATCACTAACCGTGAGAATCCGGCTAATATTGACGGTGCATTTAATTTTTCTGATAAAATTTTTGCAATATTGGCTGCACCAATATCATAAGCAATATGGCTATCCATTATTTGATTATTTAACCCTAAATAGCCCAAGGATTTAGGAATTTTATCACTAGCATGGTCGCAAATAATGACAATATTTGATGTTGCATCAATATTATGAATATAAAATGCCTTTGCATCAGACCCAGTTAGTAAATTTCTATTTAACATTTGATATGTTCTTTGTTTAAATTATGCCATATTAATATTATTCAACTATATCTATTTTTTATCAGCTTTAAAGTGTATTTAATAGCTTATTAGTCTAAATATTAAAAGTTACTGGACTTGGGTGCTTTAAACATAAATTATGGCAATGAAAAATTTAATTTAATAATATAAGAGACCATATAACTTGCGTGATTTTAGGCAGATTTTTTTTATTCTAGGTATTTTGCTGACAACCCTTGCCATTGCTATGCTTGTGCCAACAATTATCGATCTGGCCAGTGGCAATCATGATTGGCAGGTGTTTATCTCATCGGCAGGATTTACATTATTTGTCGGTATATTGTTTATTTTAACGACAAGATCAAAATTTAAAAGCCTATCAATCCGTCAAGCATTCTTGCTGACCACTATGTCATGGGTAATATTACCAATATTTGCCGCATTACCATTCACTTTTTCCGAATTAGATCTTGATTATACCGATGCATTTTTTGAATCGATGAGCGGCATAACCACCACAGGATCAACCGTAATAACCGGTCTTGATACCGCGCCCCCTGGTATTTTATTATGGCGATCACTGCTGCAATGGCTAGGCGGTATTGGTATCATTGTTATGGCGCTTAGCATCCTGCCAATGTTGCAAGTTGGCGGTATGCAATTATTTAAAATGGAATTTGCCGAACGCGTTGAAAAGGCCTTACCACGTGCCACACAGATGGGTGCATGGATAGCAATCATATATCTGATATTAACCATAATCTGTGCGACCCTATATTGGATGGTGGGGATGAGCGGATTTGACGCAATAAATCATGCAATGACCACCGTTGCAACGGGCGGTTATTCAACCCATGATGATTCAATGGGATTATTTGATAATACGGGCGTTGATATTATTGCTACTATATTCATGATTTTAGGATCATTGCCATTTTTACTTTATCTTCAAGCAATTCATTCCAGCATAAGGCCATTGTTGAAAGATAGCCAAGTTAGGTGGTTTATATCCATATTAAGCATCGCAATTATTTTCGTTATTGTTAATTTAATGCTTAAAAATGATTGGAATTTCTGGATGGCTTTGCGCTATGCCAGCTTCAATGTAACATCAGTCATGACTGGCACAGGATATGCCACCGCTGATTACGGGCAATGGGGCTCGTTTTCTATAATAATGTTTTATTTATTAATGTTCATTGGTGGCTGTGCTGGTTCGACCACATGTGGTCTTAAAATTTTCCGTATTCAAGTGTTGTATGAAACCGCAAGGCGGCAATTAAGGCGGTTGTTACAGCCAAATGGGGTTTTCATTGCATATTATAATGGTAAATCCATACCATATTCCGTTGCCGATTCGGTGATGAGCTTTTTCTTTTTATTCGCGGTGATATTTTGCTTATTGGCGGCAGCCCTTGGTATGTTGGGGCTTGATTTTATAACTGCGACCAGCGGTGCCGGCGCCGCATTGGCAAATGTTGGCCCAGGGCTTGGACCTATAATTGGCCCATCTGGCAATTTTTCAAGCCTGCCCGATGCGGCAAAATGGGTGATGAGCTTTGGTATGTTATTGGGAAGATTAGAAATTTTCACCGTCTTGGTTTTATTTTCTAGACATTTTTGGCAGGATTAAACATTATTCATATTTTATCATTATAATCTAAATTATAATCTAAATTATAACCAAACTCATAACCTAACATGGCAATTTTACGCGCTAAACCCCAACGATAACCACCCAATGCGCCCGATTTCCTGATCACCATATGACAAGGTATCAACCATGATATGGGATTCATGCCAACCGCCGTGCCAACTGCCCTCGCGGCATTTGGCTTAAGACCGATATTCTTGGCTAAATTTCCGTAACTGCTTAATGACCCTGCGGGTAATGATAATAATGCCTGCCATATTTTAATCTGAAAATCTGTACCTTTAAGCAATATGCGTAATGGCTTTGCCCTATTATCGCTATTTCCATGGCCTCGATTAAATATTTGGGTTACATAAACTGCGGTTGCGGTAATATCTTCAACAATTTTTGCCCGTGGCCAGCGATCTGCCATATCCTTAAAACAAGCCGCACCCCCTCTGTCATCCAAAAATGCCAGGCCGCATAAGCCTTTATCAGTTATCATCAGTAAAATATCGCCAAATATTGATTGATGCCAGCCATAACGTATAACCATGCCATCAGCCATTTTTTTATATTGCCCCGGCGACATTGCCTCTTGTTTAATGAATAAATCATGCAGCCGCGATGCACCAGATAATCCACTATCATAGCTAGCATTCATTATGCTTTGATTATCATCCAGCATTAGTTTTGCTTTTTCAAGGGTGATTACGCCCAAGAATTTTTTTGGGCTTATGCCGACTAAATTAGAAAATATGCGTTGAAAATGAAAATCACTTAAGCCGCTGTTACTGGCTATTGTAGTTAAATCAGGTTGTGATTGCCAATTATCAACGATGTAATTTAATCCGTCGCTAATTTTATTATAATTATCAGCATTAATTTTATTAATATCATTCATGGGTAAATATTATTATTAATTTAATCATAATGACACCCATTTCTTGCTATTATAATTTTATTTTTCCTAGTAGTTTTCAGAAATTTTCATTTCTAAAATAGCAGAAGAAAGACATTTGCCATGTGCATCCAGTGCGAGGGATTGGGTAACACCGCCATGTAAGGCTTGTGATAATACAAAATTTAGGCTTTTTATATTGGGTAAGATAAACCGCTTAACATCTCCTAAGACAATATTTTTAAAATGGTTTGCTACTTTTTCTTCTGTAATCTCTTTCTTAATTATTGACCAATATTTATCTTCTTTTGCAATGACAGAAATATTTGAAATATTACCTTTATCACCAGTTCTGGAATGAGCAATGTCTCTTAATAACATGTTTAACTTTCTAATATTTTTAATTTTATATCAACAAGTTGCTTTGGAATGAGGGTCGATGCAACTGCAATGATTTTTTTAAAACTTGTTACAACTCCGCCACCGCCGCTGGGGCCATTTAAATATAATGCCTCAACTTCTCTACAAATACGTTGGGCATTGAATTTATCTTGGCATCTGGCTACAAATCGCATTCTAATTTCAGAATTATTTTCATAACCATTACTATCTTCACCAAAAATTGAATTGACCCCAATTAAATCACCACGGGTTTCAGTACAATTTATCGCCGTCAAATCAATCCTCTCTTTAATAATATTAATGGCTAACTTTCCGCGTTCAACACATCCTAACCCTGCATAAGAAATTTGCCCATCGCCAACCCAACCATCATCATAACCAACAGACACTTTTAATTTACCAGTTCGCGCGCGTCCACTTCCTCCTGTTATTGCCACTCTATTTTCTCCCACCTGCTGGATCATTACATTTGAAAAATCAGCAATAACATCGGGTTGTAAATAAAATTTTGGATCATGGATTTCATATAGCAATTGTTCTTTGCAAGTAGCTTCACTTACAATGCCGCCTGAATCTTTAACCTTAGTGATAACCGCATTACCTTCAAAATCTATCTCCGCTAATGGAAAACCAAGCTTGGCTATATTCGGGACTTCTTTTTGTCCTGGGTCGGAAAAATAACCGCCAGTTACTTGCCCTGCACATTCTAACATATGTCCAATAATCGTGCCACGACCTAATTTAATCCAATCATCCATCGCCCAACCAAATTCATAAATCTGTGGTGCTAAAAACATCGATGAGTCTGATGCACGACCAGTAATAATGACATCTGCATTTTGCGCTAATGCCTCGACAATAGCTTCTGCCCCAATATAAGCGTTGGCTGATATGAATCTGTCGCCAAGATAAGAAATAGAAGCTTGCGTTACATCTAATAAGCAGTTTTCCTTATCAATTTTATCAGCAATATCATCACCAATAATTGTAATTATCTTTAAACCGTGAATGCCTAATGACCTTGCAACCTTTTGTACTTTTTTGCTGGCGGCTAGTGGATTTGCAGCCCCCATATTGGTTATAATTTTAATATTTTTCTGTTGGCAAATAGGTAATACGGCAACCATTCTTTGTTCTAATAATTTGTCGTAACCACCATTGGGGTTGGATAGTTTTTCAAGCTGAGCCAATGCAATTGTACGTTCTGCCAAACATTCAAAAACTAAATAATCAATATCACCTTTTTCACATAGTTCAACCGCTGGTTCTATTCTGTCCCCAGAGAAACCTGCACCCGTGCCAATTCGTAATATTTTATGGTTTCGCACGTTCATAAGCTTTCTTTCATGGAGGTTTTTGTCGAACGAAAATACCAACCGACAAAGAGTATAGATGCCGCTAATAGCTTAGTTATTGGATGCGGGATTAAAACCAAAATAATAACCGCCATATAAATGACAATATCAATCGGCCTTTTCCCTGTTAAATTGATACCACTTAATAATGCTGGTATCGCCACAACTAGAATCAAACCAGCTGCTATTGCTTCTAATATTGCCAATATACCGCCCTGCATCGTCATGCCTGGATATAGCAATAATAAAAATGGCACAGTATATGTAACAGCGCCCAAACGAACAGCTTCAAATGCAACAGGCATCCAATTTGTTTGTGCAATGCCAGCAGCAACGAATACGGCAACGCAAACTGGCGGCGTTATAACCGAAATAGTGGCAAAGTAAAATACAAATAAATGCGCGGATAAGGCATTGATGCCAACAATTGTCATTGCAGGTGCTAATACTGCGGCCACCAAGACATAAGCAGCAGTTGTTGGTAAACCCATGCCCATAATTAAACATACAAAGCCAACAACGATGGCAATCAAAATTTCAGAATTTCCTGCAAATGAGACAATGAATGAAGAAAGCGCAACGCCTACACCTGTTAAATTAATCATTGATACCAACACTTGCGCACCAGCCAATAACACACCAATTATAACCATAGCTTTACCAGCATCTGCAATGCCTTCAACTAAATTTAAAATTAATTTTTTATTTGAAATTTGACCAATTTGTGTAACTAAATAAGCGATGATAAGTCCAGCAATACCGTAAAAGGCCGATGTGGCGATTGAGCGCCCCAGATATATACCAAAACCAAGCCCAGTTAATGCCGCAATGATGGGCGCAATGCGCCTGAAGGCGATTATTGCATGCCATGCAGGAATTTCATTTTCAGGGACAATTGCTAAATTTTGTTTTAATGAAACCATATGAACAGTCATAAACACCGACATATAAAATAATGCAGCAGGAATGATTGCGGCAAAAATGATTGTTGTATATGAAATCCCTAATATTTCAGCCATTACAAAGGCTGCAGCACCCATGATAGGCGGTGCAATTTGCCCGCCTGTGGATGCTACAGCTTCGACAGCATCGGCAAAAGCGGGTGGATAGCGCAAACGTATCATCATTGGAATAGTAAAATTGCCCGTTGTCGCTACATTCGCCACAGCAGAGCCAGAAATCATCCCAAATAAACCGCTTGCAATCGTGGCAATTTTAGCTGCACCACCTGGTTGTTTCCCGCCTAAGCGCGTAGCTAAATCCATAAAACTCTGTCCACCATCAGAATGTAATAATAGCGATCCAAACAATATAAATGCGGCAATAATAGTTGCAGCGATTCCTGTTAGCATTCCCCATATACCAAGATCGCCTAGAAAAATAGTTTCAGTAACAAAGGCAACATCAAAACCACGGTGTCCCAATGCACCTGGTAAAAAATTACCAAATAAAGCATATGCTATGCCTGTCAAAACAAGAATTGGAAAAATAAGCCCGACAGTACGTCTTCCAAGTTCTAAAATCGAACCAACCAAGCCAATAGTTAGCATAATTTCTGTGGTTTTTGCCCAAGGTAATGTGGTCATTATTTCGTCATAATTTACAATGATAAACCCACAAGCAACACAGGTAATAGCAGTTAGAGCCAAATCAATCACTATTCCTATTGGGCGCCAATTTTTATCGACACCCAAAGGATATAATGTAAAGCCGAGGGAAACAGCCAATGTTAAAAACAAAGCACGCTGAATTAAACTATCAAATGGCCCTGTTGCGGCCGTATAAAAAACAAAAAAACCTAATACAAGCGCTAATATTTTTTGTAATTTAACAAGACTCATGCCTATTCCTCCCAAGCCATTAATTTTCTATTGCGCACTTTGTAATTTTACAGGTAATTTATAACCATTTTCACTAAACCATTTTGCTGCGCCTGGATGCAGTGCGATTGTCCCAAATTTTAATGTGCGCTCTGCTAAATTAGCACCCTTAACACTTGCCATCGCTTCGCCTTGAGCTGTTTTATCTTCCATAATCGCTTTTACAATTTTATATGCAGCATCTTCAGATAATTTTGATGAAGCAGCAACACCAACACCAAAGCTCCATGTTGAATAAGCGGGTAAGCCTTCAGCAGCACCTGAAGGAATATCAACCACTGAAATATCAGGCATTTCTTTTATCAAAGTTGTTTTTTGTTTGTTGGATAAGCCTAATATGCTGATTGGAATTGATGATGCAATATCAAGTGATGAGCCGTCTAAACGTTGCCCAGCGCCAGACTTAACATATCCTGCGAGACGATTGTCTTTAATTGATCCAACAATATCAGTCGTAGAGCCACGCACAAAATCTGCAGTTAATCCCAATGTTTTGAAAACGGCTTCGGTTGTTGCTTCGGTCGCAGAACCTTTAATACATGGGTTAAAACGAACATTAGCAAGGCCAGCTAGATTTTTGACTTGAGAATCCTTGCGAACCACAACATTTTGCGGCGCGCCAACATATACCCATAAAAGCTGTAAATCTTGAGGCTTACCATTAAATTTATTTTTGCCCACAGTTGCATGTTGCACAACATTGGTCGTAACCAACCCTAGGTCTAACTGACCTCTGCCTATCCGATTAATATTATCAATCGTAGCGCCAGTTTCAACGATCGAGGCTTTGATGCCTTTTGCATTTTCTGTGATTAATTTACCAACTGCAACAAAATAGCCATAATGGCTTGATGAAGCGGATGTTGAACCAATTAATAAATCTTCGTCTTGTAGATTTAATGTGAATGAAGATGATATAAATACTATGCTTGCGAGTGCAATTTTTTTAATATTCATTTTGTTTCCCTTTTCTTTGTTTAAGCATGGGATAAAAACTCCCCAATTTTAATTACTTATTATTAAATATGTGATTTTTTTATTTGTTGCGTAAATAGCTAATGTTGATATAATTAATGCATGAAACGCAACAATTATACTTATGAGGCATATAATGCGGTTTTAACTCTTCAAAAACTTTGTCGTTTTCGATCAGCAGCATCTGAGTTGAATCTTTCTGCATCCGCATTATCACGCCTTATAGGAAGGTTAGAAACCGAATTAAATGTCAGGTTATTTGACCGCGACACACGGAATGTTTCCATCACCCAACAGGGGCGTGCATTTTTACGAATGGGAGAACAAATTAATAATGTCTCTCAACAAGCAATACATGAGTTTGAAGCTTTTTTAGCATCAAGCAGCGGACAACTGACAATTGCTGGTCTACCTTCGGTAACCGCTGGTTTTTTGCCGTCGCTCCTCGCTCAATTTTCTAAATCATACCCAAATATTGATGTGAAGATTAGAGACGCACTTTCTATGGATGTTGTTAATAATGTTTCGCAAGGTGAGGCTGATTTAGGATTTACAGCAGGGATAATTTCTACGCAAGGAAAAGTGTCATTCTTACCATTATTAGAGGATGAATTTGTTGCTTGTGGGGCTATGAATGGAGTGTTGAGCGATAATAGAAAATATTATTTACAAGAAATTATCAGCCACCCATTCATTGCAATGGCAGCAGGTACCAGTGTGAGAGAAATAGTCGATGCCGCCTGCACTCAAAAAAACATTACATTTGAACCACGTTTTGAGGTTTCACATTTAACTACAGCAGGGGCGTTGGTATCTCAGGGGCTTGGTGTTTCAATTTTACCCACAATGACTTTATCAGTATTAGGCACAAGAAATATTATTTACAGAAAAATAAGTAACTTTGGCCTTAAAAGGCGAATTGGCATAATATGGAAGTCAGGGACAAGCCTTTCACCATCAGCAAGTGAATTTTTAAAAATTGTTAGATGTGCAAATTTAAAATCATAATTAGATTATTGAACATTTCATTGGGAATTATATTCACTTTACCTGCCTTTTATTTATTATCTGTAATATATTATTTTTTACATTATATTGATATTATCATATATTCTATTTTATCATTAACAATTTTGTTAATAGTTTAATTTAAATCAGATAAGGATGAAAGGTCGTAGTTTGGCGAGGGGACAATCACAATTTATTTGCCCGTCATGCGGCTCCTTACACCCGCGATGGGTTGGTAGATGCGATGGTTGTGGTGGTTGGAATTCAATCACTGAAGAATAAAATGATAATGCCCCCGTTGGCGGTAGGGCGGCAAATGCTAAACAGCATAGTTCGAAAATAGAATTTGTTCCACTTAAAGGTAATCGTACACAAGCACCAAGGTTGAAAACTGGTATTTTAGAATTTGACAGGGTAACTGGTGGTGGCTTGGTTAAGGGTTCAGCCGTTTTAATTGGTGGTGATCCTGGAATTGGTAAATCAACCTTGTTATTACAAGTTACCGCCGCAATCGCCAGAAAAACCAAATGCGCCTATATATCGGGTGAAGAGGCAGTCGATCAAATAAGAATGCGCGCCAGCCGCCTTGGCGTTGCTGATGCCCCGGTTGAATTAGCCACCGCAACGAATGTCAGAAATATTATATCCAGCCTTGAAGATAAATCAGGCCCCGATGTGGTGGTGATCGATTCCATCCAAACAATGTTTGTCGATGGGTTAGAATCTGCGCCGGGGTCAGTTGGTCAAGTTCGCGCATCAGCACAGGAATTAATAAGATGCGCCAAAAAGCATGGTGTTTGTGTTTTATTGGTCGGGCATGTAACAAAAGAAGGCAATATCGCAGGCCCAAGAATACTTGAACATATGGTCGATACGGTTTTATATTTTGAAGGTGAACGCGGGCATCAATTTAGGATTTTACGCGGTGTTAAAAATCGATTCGGCGCAACCGATGAAATTGGCGTATTTGATATGACGGAAAAAGGTTTAATGGAAGTGCCAAACCCATCGGCATTATTTTTAGCCGACCGCAAAGACGGCGTTTCTGGCGCAGTGGTTTTTGCGGGTATGGAAGGATCAAGACCATTATTAGTTGAAATTCAGGCCTTGGTCGCACCATCACCATTGGCAACGCCGCGCCGCGCTGTTATTGGTTGGGATAGCAACCGCCTGGCAATGATAATGGCGGTTTTAGAGGCCAGAGCAGGATTTAGCCTTTCGGGTAATGATATTTATTTAAATGTCGCAGGTGGTATTCGTTTATCAGAACCCGCCGCAGATTTAGCGGTTGCCGCCGCCCTTATATCCTCCCTATGCGATATTCCCGTTGCATCAGATATGGTGGTTTTTGGTGAGATTGGCCTAAGCGGTGAAGTCCGCAGCGTTAGCCAGATGGAGGCAAGATTAAAAGAGGCTGGTAAATTAGGCTTCCATGCGGCATTAATGCCAAAAAGGCATAGCAAAACAAAAGATGATATAAAAAATATCAAACGAATGGAAATTTCAACATTAGATGGTCTTGATATGCTATTGGGTAATGAAGAAGCCAATAATAAATCAAAATAGCAAATGATAACAGTAACAATAAAGGTATAAAAATATATAATGCTTGATGGCCTTCAAATGACATTAATCGATATTATAATTTTAATAATAGTTATATTATCGGGCGGTTTAGCCGCTGTTCGCGGTTTTGTTAGAGAATTTTTAAGCATTTTATCATGGGCAGGGGCGGCGTTAATTGCCGTATATGGCTATCCATATGCACAGCCATATGCTGCCAGCTTGACCGATATTAAATTATTTGCCGATGCAGGTACGGCAATCGTATTATTCATTGTTAGCTTGGCAATTTTAAGCATTATTAGCAATATATTATCAAGCGGCGTTAAAGATAGTGCCGTAGGGCCGCTTGATCGGGCATTAGGTTTTTTATTTGGTATTGGTCGCGGTATTTTTCTGGTTTGTTTAATTTTCATTGGCGCAAGCTTTGTTTGGGAAGAAGAAAACATGCCAAATATGGTTAAATCAAGCAAAAGTTTCCCCATTATAAAAGTAACATCGGCCAAATTACTCGATATATTACCAACCGAATATGGCGATAGCAGTAATATATTCATTAATGATGCAAAGAAAAAAATCAATGATGTTAACAAATTTAAACAACAATATGAAAAGCTTAGCAATCCGAAACCAGAACCAGTAAAAAATAAAGTCGAACAATCATATGGTGAATTTGAACGTTTACAATTAGAAAATCTTATTGATGATAGCAGATGATTATGACTATAACGATAACAGCATTCAGGATCTAAAATAAATGATTATAACCAGCCCCTTCGATGATGATAAATTTCATGAAGAATGCGCCGTATTTGGCATTTGTGATAATGGTGATGCCGCTGCCCATTCGGTGCTTGGCCTGCATGCTTTGCAACATCGCGGACAAGAAGCAACCGGCATTGTTACCTGTGATGGTGTTGATTTTATGCAACATAAGGCAGTCGGTCATGTGGGCGATGTGTTTAGCGACCCCAATATAATGCAAAGCCTGATCGGCAATGCCGCCATCGGTCATAATCGTTATTCCACATCGGGTGATACAGGTATTCGCAATATTCAACCAATTTATGCAGATTTTGAATTTGGCGGTTTGGCATTGGCCCATAATGGTAATTTGACTAATGCGCTTAAATTACGCAAAGAATTGGTTAAATCAGGCAGCATCTTCCAATCAACCACCGATACAGAAGTCATAATTCATTTATTGGCAACCAGCCGTGGCCCTGTGACAGAACGTCTTATAACCGCGCTTCGTTTAATCGAAGGCGCGTATTCTTTGGTATGTCTTACCAAGAAAAAATTAATTGGCGTGCGCGACCCATTGGGGGTTAGGCCATTAGTTCTGGGCAAATTGGGCAAAAGCTATATTTTTGCATCCGAAACCGTCGCCCTTGATATTATTGGTGCGGAAATGATCCGCAATGTTGAACCAGGGGAATTGGTGGTTATCGGCAAAGATGGCATTGAAAGCCATTTTCCTTTTCGCAAATCACCCAGCAAATTCTGTATCTTTGAATATATTTATTTTGCAAGACCAGATAGCATAATCGAGGATAAATCGGTTTATGAGGCGCGTAAAAATATTGGTAAAATTTTGGCGCAAGAAAATAATATTGAGGCCGATGTTATTGTACCCAGACCAGACAGCGGCGTGCCAAGCGCGGTTGGATATGCTCAAGAATCTGGTATTCCATTTGAATATGGCATAATTCGCAATCATTATGTGGGGCGTACATTCATTGAACCAAGCGACGAGATTAGACATCTTGGCGTTAAATTAAAACATAATGCCAATCGCGCTTATATAACGGGTAAACGGGTTATTTTAGTTGATGATTCTATCGTTCGTGGCACTACATCGAAAAAAATTGTTGAAATGGTGCGTGATGCGGGTGCAAAAGAAGTGCATTTATTCATTGCCAGCCCACCCACGATAAATTCATGCTATTATGGTGTCGATACCCCGCATCGTAACCAATTAATGGCGGCGACCAAAACCATCGAAGAAATGCGCTTGCATATTGGCGCGGATAGCCTTTCATTCATCTCGATGGATGGGCTTTATCAAGCTATGGGCGAGGAAAGCAGGAATGATAAGCAACCACAATATTGCGATGCTTGTTTTTCTGGCGATTATCCAATTAAAATTGCCGATTTAAAAAATGCTAACGGTAAAATTGTTGATAAATTAACTTTGATGAAAGAACAGGCATGATAAGCATAAAAAATACCGCGCCAGCCATGCGTTTAAAAGACCGCTTGGCAGTTATAACTGGCGCAAGCCGTGGGATTGGTTTTGCCATTGCCAGAAAATTCGCCATGGAAGGCGCACATGTGATAATCTGCGCCCGCACCATCGGTGGCTTGGAAGAATTAGACGATTTAATAAAACAAGATGGCATCGGCAAATCAACCATTGCCAAGCTTGATTTATGCGATTTTGCCACGATTGATGCCATGGGCGCATCGATTTTTAAACGATTTGGCAAGCTTGATATTTTGGTTGGTAATGCGGGTAGCTTGGGCGAATTATCGCCCATATCACATATCAGCCCGAAATTATGGGATGATACATTCGCAATTAACGTAACTGCCAATTATCGCTTGATCCGAAGCTTTGATGCATTATTACGCCAAAGCGACGCGGGCAGGGCAATTTTCACATCAAGCGCCGCGGTTAAAAATAATCGCCCATATTGGGGGGTTTATAGCGCGACCAAGGCGGCATTAGAAGGCTTGGTTAAATCCTATGCTGGTGAAATCACCAAAACAAATGTTAAGGCAAATATAGTAGATCCGGGAGTAATCGCCACCTCCATGCGGGCAAAGGCATATCCGGGTGAAGATCAAAATAAATTATTAAAACCCGAAGATATTAGCGATATTTTTGTCAAATTGGCAATGGCAGATTATATGGAAAATGGACAAGTTATAAAGGCGCAGTGATAATTTATATATTAATAGTTTGGATATAATCTAAATGAATATTGAACAAATTTTATTATATAGCTCTGTTATTTTTGCAATATCAATAGTGCCGGGGCCAAGTATGGTATTTGCTTTCACACAAGGTATTTCTCATAAATTACAAGGCGTGATACCCGCAGCATTGGGAAATGTATTTGCATCATTAACCCAAGCAATGATTGCATATTTAGCATTTAAGTCTTTCATATCTATTAATGATTATTTTTTATTAATAATACAACTATTCGGCGCAGCATATATATCTTACATTGGTTATATATTCATCCGTTATTCCGACCAGTTTTCACTCCGCGACGACCAAATAAATACATATAAAATAGGACTTTTTGCTAGATTTAAGACAGGATTTCTAATCGCCTTTTTTAATCCAAAGGCTATATTATTTTTTATAGCAATATTTCCACAATTCATATCAAATACCAATATGGGTATATCAGCTGAGGTTTTATATATATTCATGCCGATTGCTAGCATCGCATTCATTTGTTTTATGATTTACGGATTTTTTGGAAGCGCATCAATAAAATTTTTCACCAATAAGGACTTGATAAAATATCTTATTCAAATATTAGGTGTTTTATTAATCATAAGCTCGGTACTAGCTTTGTTAAAGCTAGCGTTTGGTATATCGTTTTAGCAAACTCCGAGCAACGAAGTTGCGACGACATGTTGCGTGCAATATACCCCCACAACCATCACTTGAAAAATATAAGTTTTTATTATATAATATTAATCATATTGGGAGAATTTAATGCGTCTGATTAATATAATTATCGCTGTTATCTTATTTATGGGGAATGCAGCATTTGCCGATTATAAAGCGGGAAAAGCCGCTTATGATGCGGGCGATTATGAAGCTGCTTATAATCAATTACTACCATTAGCAGAGTTGGGTGATGCTGAGGCGCAGGCAAGATTAGCACTAGTATTTTTTGAAAAAAAACCAATGATAAACTACTATCATTTTGGCGTAAAGTGGATGTATATTGCATCGCAAAATGGAAATATAAAAGCATCCAACTCAATTGAGTTGATAAAACAAAAATATTTTCCCGCAAACAAAACTATCTCAAATTTATTTATTAAGGGAAAGCAGTTAGGAATACTGTTGCTAGAAAACAACTAACCACAGTATTTTTTGTATATTATTTAATCTAAAAAAATATCTTTTATCTCACTTAATGATTTCTCCAACAATTTCTCCGCTATCGCATCGCCATTGGATAGTTTTTTGGCAATAGCCCCCGATATTTTACCACCAACGACTTCAACCCCAACTTGCCGCAAACCCTCCATTTTAATTTTTTGCAATGCGGTTGGATTATTCGTAAAAAACTTATTAATTGCAACTGGGTTTGTTTGATCAATATTTGCCGATTTTAATGCTTTTTTTATATATTCTACACCTAACGGCGGCGGGCAGTCGCCCTTGCAAATCACTTGCGTGATTGGTTGGAGTTTTACTTTATAGTTAGCGTATATCGTTCTAGCAAACCCCGAGCAACGAAGTTGCGACGACGCGTTTGCGTTATATATATAAAATATCAAACCCTAGCTCCAAGGCATTTTGAAGCTTATCTTTTTCAAATTTATCCTGAATAGCAGCCCGTTTAGGGTCATAGTCGGCAAAGGGAATGCCTGGTTTTTCCAGCATATCTATATAAATATCTGAATATTTTTTTGCATATTTCTGTAAAATACTTCCCATTTGTGCCGATGACCCATTCCATTTTATGCCTTGTAATTGTAATTTTTCCTGATGAGGACGTAGATTTTTCCAAAGCATAAGCCGCCCATCTTCCAGATTACGAATTTTAGTATTTTTTCCTCTTTGCGGGAGGCCGCTTGACCTTAAATCATCGATTTCACCAGCAATTTCTTCAATGCGTTTAGCCTTGGTATAGGTTTCGCCAAGCTCCAGCATATTTTCGCGAGCCATCTTATAATCTCGAACGGTTTTACCGCGATTTTCCATATATTCAGGAGCTAAATTTGCATTAAATCTTTCATTCATAGCTATTTTTTGGTGCAACTCATTGGATTCTAATTCCGAACTATCTAATATTTTTTTAGGCACAAGATGTTTATTAGGATCGATTTGATATAAAAGATTATCCTTGATAATGCCGCCATTGGGAAAAGATTTATTAATAATATCAATAGCTTGTTTTTTAGATTTTTTTGCAGAATCAAGATTAATACCATCTAATCGTAATTTTTGATATTTTTTTATATATTTTATAATATTTACAGATTTATTCTTTGTTATTTCTGCATCTTGAAGATTTTTATTACTGCCAAGACTATAACCATCGTCTTCATTTTCTACCGTAGGTATTTTATCATCAATGGCACCGATAGTTTTATAAAAATCACTCTTTTTATCGTTGCACTAAGCCGTGGCTCTCGCGTGCTCACGCTTGTTCGCTCTCGCATACTCTTTTTTATTAGTACGCAACATGTCGTCGCAACTTCGTTGCTCGGGGTTTGCTAGAACGATATACGCAAGCTACATAATTAAAGGCAAACTCCAACCAATCACGAAGTGATTGTAAGGGCGACCGCCCGCCGCGGTTATGCGCGTAGATATAAAAAGATAGCGACTGCCCGCCGCGCTTATGCGCGTAGATATAAAAAGAGGGCGACCGCCCGCCGCCGTTAGGCGTAAATATAAAAAGAATATGCGAGAGCGAACAAGCGTGAGCACGCGAGAGCCACGGCTTAGTGCAACGATAAAAAGATACAACCATCACTTGAAAAATATAAGTTTTTATTATATAATATTAATCATATTGGGAGAATTTAATGCGTCTGATTAATATTATTATCGCTGTTATTTTATTTATGGGGAATACAGCATTTGCCGATTATAAAGCGGGAAAAGCCGCTTATGATGCGGGCGATTATCAAACTGCTTATAACGAGTGGTTACCATTGGCAGAGGCGGGTAATATCCCATCTCAAGTTGGCCTAGGGCATTTATATTGGTATGGCAAATTTGTTAGTCTAAATTATAAAAAAGCTGAAATTTGGTTTATTAAAGGAGCATTACATAGAGATCCTAGCGCAGCTTATTCTTTAGGACAATTATACTCAATAAAACAAAATGACTTTAAAACAAAGATGATCGGTATGCGCTGGATATGTATTGCAAGTTTATTAGGGTATCCTTTGGCATTAGATGCAATTGCTATATTTCAAGCAGAAGAAGGCTTGGCACAAATGTTGGATAAACAAATGCACGAGGCAAAGTTGTGGCTAGTAAATAACTGGCCACAACTTTAGCATACCAAGTTAGTACTGGAGACTTTGTTTTGTTTGTTCTATTGCTTTTTCATAAATTTTCTCCGCTATCGCATCGTCATTTGATAGTTTTTTGGCAATAGACCCCGATATTTTACCACTAACGGCTTCAATCATAATTTGCCTCAAGCCAACCATTTTTGAATGCTCCATTTTGATTTTTTGCAATGCGATTGAATTATTAGTAAAAAACTTATTAATTGCAGCGGGATTTGTTTGGTCAATATTTGCCGATTTTAATGCTCGATCAAATTCAATATTTCTGGCATTCGCCCTCTTTTTATATCTACGCGCTAACCTAAGCTACGGGCAGTCGCCCTTGCTTCTTTTCTATTTTACGCAAACACGTATCTTTTTATCGTTGCACTAAGCTGTGGCTCTCGCGTGCTCACGCTTGTTCGCTCTCGCAGACTCTTTTTTATTAGTACGCAAACGCGTCGTCGGGCCGTTACCTTGTCTAGCACGACATTCATCAAGTGCATCTAAATAAATAATCTTACCCTTAAAACGATTGATTGAGCAACTTAGAAACTTGCTAACAGTAGAAAAAATGGATGAATTGCTATCTATATCTGCAAATTTTTTAAGCTCGGTAGTTTTCCCCATCCCCGGTTCAGCCAAGGTAACCACAATATTTTCGTTGTTATAGCTCTCCAATAGTTTTAAATCAGAATCCTTAGTTTCTGGACTAATTTTGACCTGCGCCCTTTAAATTAGTCCATTTATAAGTAGAGTCTTTCTCAACAGGAGGAAGATCAGAATGAAACGTAGTAGATTTAACGAAGAACAGATTATTCGTATATTAAAAGAGCAGGAATCTGGCATTACCACCGCAGATTTTTGCCGCAGACACGGAATTGCAGAAAGTACATTTTACAAGTGGAAGTCAAAATATGGCGGCATGGAAGTCAGTGATGCTAAACGATTAAAATTGCTTGAAGATGAAAACCGCTGTTTAAAATCTTTGCTGGCGGATGCCCATTTGGATATTTCGATGTTGAAAGATGTGAATGCAAAAAAATGGTAACGCCCGCTGGCAAGCGAGATGCTGTCACTCACCTTCGAACAAATTTTATGGTGAGTGAGCGGCGGGCGTGTTTAATGCTTAACGTGGAACGATCTTTAATCCGGTACCAATCCGTACGACCCAATGATGCGGTATTACGCAGCAGATTACGCGAATTATCGCATTTACGTAAACGCTTTGGCTATCGCCGTCTGCATATTTTATTGGCACGTGAGGGTTATCACCTTAACCATAAGAAGCTTCGGCGTTTGTATAAAGAAGAAGGTTTGGCAGTTCGCAAACGGAATGGTCGCAAGCGTGCTATTGGCACAAGATCACCGATTGCAGTGCCTTCTAAGGTCAACGAACGCTGGTCGCTTGATTTTGTCAGTGATAGTTTTATGGATGGCAGGCGTTTTAGAATGTTATGTGTTGTTGATGATAGCAGCCGAGAATGTTTGGCACTGGTGGCTGATACATCGATCGGTGGTCATCGTTTGTCCCGTGAGTTAGATAACATAATAGCAATACGTGGCAAGCCAGATACAATAGTCAGCGATAACGGCACGGAAATGACATCAAATGCCCTACTAAAATGGCAAGGCGACATGGGCATCAATTGGCATTACATCGCACCAGGCAAGCCGATGCAAAACGGGTTTGTGGAAAGCTTCAATGGTAAATTACGTGATGAATGTTTAAATGAAACACTGTTTGAAGACCTTCATCATGTTCGTAAGATATTAGCAGATTGGCGCGATGATTATAATCATGTAAGGCCGCACTCAGCCTTGGATGGGCAAAGCCCAATACAAGCTTTGCAAAATAAAAACGACCAACCATTATGGGGGCATGCCCCCATAATGGTTGCAAATGATCAAATAATTGATAAAAACTTAACTAAAGGACTCTACGGCTAACTGGTACAAAGTTGGGGCGCAGGTCATATCTATTTGGTTAAAATTAACCAAAATCATCAATTCAAATTTGTTGAGCATGTAATGCGAATAAGACCATTGGATAATGGCAGGTGTGATAGTGGGTACACTTCACCTATCCTGCCGTCTTAACGACAGGTAAAGATAGAGAAAGAAGTTAGAGAAAGTTAGAGAAATAGAGTATTTATAGTTAAATCTTAGAGAAAGTTAGAGAAATAGAGTATTTATGGTTAAATCTTAGAGAAAGTTAGAGAAATAGAGTATTTATGGTTAAATCTTAGAGAAAGTTAGAGCAATAACCACCTAAAACTATAAATACTTTACATGAAATTAAACTATTAATTGCATTTACAGAAATTCTAATTTAATGCCATTCTTGGGCTTGAAAATTAAAATCTAACATATATCATAGACTTGGTTTTAATTTACAATTTTTTAAGGTTCATAAATGAGAGTTGCAATTTACGCCAGACATTCCACACATATGCAAGAACATAGTACAAATGACCAAATCGATATATGTAAAAAATGGTGTGAACAAAATAATTATTTTATAACAGAAATATATTCTGATGAGGCTGTTTCTGACTCTTCAATGATTAATCGTGATGGTATAAATGATTTAATCGATGCGGCGGTTGCTGGTGAATTTGAAAAACTAATTTGCGAAGATTTATCGAGATTATCACGTGATCAAGGCGATATAGCCAATTTCCATAAAAAACTATCATTTTTAAATATAAAAATTGAAACTTTAAACGAAGGTTCAATTAATGCATTACATATTGGCCTAAAAGGTACAATGAATGCAATTTTTATAAGTGATTTAGCAAAAAAATCACGGCGCGGCGCAATTGCTGCTGTTTTAAAGGGTTCTGTTCCTGGTGGCAAATTATATGCCTATGATATTCATAAAATTTTTAGAAATAATCAAATTGTTCCTGGTCTGCGTAAAATAAATCAAGAACAAGCAAATGTCGTAATATTTATTTACGATGAGTATCTAAAAGATAAAAAACTATCAGAAATAGCCGCTAGCTTAAATAAAAAACAAATTCCATCGCCTAAGGGTAAGAAATGGCAAATCACAGTATTAATTGGCACTTTAGCACAACAAACAGGGATTTTACGCCAAACATTATCTAAAGTCGTATTTAATATAAATAAGGACCAATAGCGCATGCATGCTGAAACAGGCAAGCCACTTTGACTTATTAATCCTAGATCAGAATGTATTAGCGGACCTAGTCCTGATATAGCAATTATTTCTGAAAAAGACTTTAATGATGTGCAGCAAATGATCGAAGAAAGATCAACTTTATATAAAATTCGTAAATTAGCATCTGATGAAGAAAAAAAACAACGTGCCAATGAAAGAACAAAAAAGTTTTTAGCAAAAGAACGTGCAAAAAAACCAAAAAAACGTGAGATGTATTTAGTTCATAGCAGGTTATTCTGCCCTATTCATGGATCAAAAATAACAACTTTGCGACATGCGGTTTATGGCTGCAAGGAGAAAACTTGCGTTAATCGTAATCTTCATAGGCAAAAAATAATTTATACAGTTATCATGAAAATGTTGGAATTTGATATTGATAATTTAAATGAGTTTAACAAACAGCAAGAAAAAATATTAATAGATAGATCAGAAAAAATTATTGCTTACAAAGAAGAATTATCAAATAAACAACAAGAAATAACTGCTTTATTATCAAAATTAACGCTTAAACAATCCAAAGGCAAAGAAACCATTAAATTTCTTGATAATATGGAGTTGGAATGCCAGCGAATAAATTATAAAATCAAAGGTTTAAATTTATCAAAGAAAAAAACTATTATATTATCTAAAGCCGAGGCAGGTTTAATCCATAAAAAATTACATAGGCTTTTAAAAGCACATATTGATAACCCTGATGAGCAAAGTAATATCGATATAATTCATAAGTTTTTTGATAAAATATTTATTTCAAAGATTTTAAATACAAAAGAAAAAGACTATATCGTTGATATTCGATATAATTTTAAAAATTTGGTTCATTATTTTTACAAAGATATGGTTTAAATATTTATAATAAAGTAAAAAATCCTCCGTTAAAAAACGAAGGATTTAGTTATATTTAGTCGGCTTTACGTTCCATAATATCGATAGATTTAGCTATAAATTCGGTTGTATATTTCTTTATGCCGTCTTTTTCATATTGTTTATGTTCAAAACAACCACGAGCCATAACATATTTACCTTTGACAATAAAGCCACGTTCAATTCCTGATATTATGAATTTATCCCATATGGTCATTTGTGTGAAACTAGCCCGCGTTTCACGAGTTTTAGTTTCTTTATTTTCTTTGCCGTTAATATTATTTGCTATTGAAATAATCGCTATTTTTTTATCACCAGCTAATGTTTTTACTTCTGTTTTACTAATAAAACCGATTACTGAAAATGTTGCTTCGCTATACATTATATTTCTCCTAAATAGATTTATGTTAATTACGACACGCAAAGAATTTAAGAAAAATTTAGATCAATAAAACAAAACGGAAGCTTTACATCGCTTGATGTGAAAACCGTTTTTTTTGTTTTTCTATAATTTTAATGACCATTTTAATATGAGTGAATTGCCCAGCAATTCGCAATTATGGTCATGTTCTTTAATTATAAGTGATAGTTAAATTAACAGATAAATAACTATTTTTAGGCGATATAATAGCAAAGCATATTAGTAATAGTTATATTGATAAAACAGGAAAATATAGCTAATATAAATAATCATTATCCAAGTAAATGATTTTAATTAACGACAAGAATATCCTTAACAACTTCGGTTAATACTGCTAAAACGTCATCAATATATTTTAATTACATGACAGCTTTGAAAAAACTATTTTTTAATATATCTGACATTGAGCCATTTTCCATCATTAGACCTACAAAAGAGCATATAATTTGAGCTTCTTTTTCAGGAGTTAAATTAATGTTCGCATTATCAAAAAATTCTCTAGTTTCAATGACTGCAACTTTAATTACTTTGTCTAGCTCTACGGCATTAATCCAGCCTTCACCAGTAAATAACCAATGAATATTCACTCCAAACTCTGAATGAATTTTTAGTGCTACTGAAGAAGGCATAGACCTTAGCTCAGTCTCATAATTTTTATAAGAACGAACAGAAATACCTACTTTTTTACTAAATTCAACTTGCGACATTTTTGCTCTAATTCTAACTAAATTAAGTCTTTCCGCATAATTCATTTTTTATATTCCTTTTGAATATCCTTAATAATTTCGGTTAATGCAGCTAAATCATCATCAATATATTTTCGTTTTAAAATATAATAATAGAATGTTTTTAATAATGAATGCTTTGCTTGTTTTAATTGATCAGATTCAATTGAAAAACAAAGTTGGTTATTTTGATTAAAACGACCAGTTACTTCCCACCAAAAATTTAATTTACAGCCAGATTGAATTACGCCTAAATTTCTTTCAATTTCTGCGGCAATTTCAACTGGACAGGTAAAATAAACATATGGATGGCTCATAAATTTATAATGACCCTGGCAACACGCAATCGTATGAATATTTAAATCATCATTATTCAATGATTTTACTAATTCAAATATCGCTTGGTCAATAAAAGCATTTTGCGGTTTTATTTGTAATTGATGTTTCATAATCACACCTACAAGCAATATTTTGGCAATGGCCAATTTTTAACATGATTAGTTTCAAACTGGCGATAGCGATAGTTTGAATAGCGCGGGCAATCACGACCATGGCCATTTTTAATAATAACGGCGGCAATATCTAATTGATTAAAATAGCATCTGCCAAGATAACGATCATAACTTTTTTTACCCGATAATCGACAAACAATCTTTTTGCCAGTTAGAAATTTTGTTAAAAATAGCTTGGCGGCTTGCCCAGCCGATGTATCTAATTCTGGCACATGCAAGCCAATCAAGCGAATGCGAATATTACCTTTTAAAATAATAGTATCGCCATCAATAACGTATATTGTTTGTCTGCTGATAGTTATATTTTCTGCGGCTAACGATGTTATTTGCAATGTAAATATCATCATTATGAATATGGTGATTTTCATTGCATATCTCCCGCATTTTCGCGCTGTAATATGCCAAAAATTGACCGATGAAGATGTAATTTATCATCTTCGGCGGCAATGGTCATGCCGCGCAATACGCCGCCTGCGGATTTTATCGGATGGGTGGGGTGGTTTTTATTAACATCAATGATTAAAACCGCAATCGCGGCGGCATTTCTGCCCATAACAGCCACGGCATCAACCCATGCACTGCGATTTATTCCTAAATCATGGCATGAATATTCTGCTGCTTCGGTAATATCGCGCCAATTGCAATTTTCAATATCAGGTATGTAACTTTTGAATTGGCGGCTGGCGATTGCCAAGGCATTGCCCATGGAAATATGCTGAACACCGCTATCGGCAATGCCACTACGGTTTTTTTGCAGTGGAATTATGTTTTTTATTGCTTGCACAGGCCGAATTTGACGTACAGGCTTATTTGGTAAGCCATCTTGATGAGCGTTAGCGAAGTTAATATCTTCTTCAACCGCTAATTCGTCAGAATTAGTCCGCATTAATATATCATTACCATTATCTTTAGATATATTATCTTTATTTGTATAGTATTTGGGTCGGAAGTCTGCTTCTGCCAAGGCAGAAGTTTTATTCTGCCATGGGGGGTTATTAAGGCTATTTTCAATTGATGATAATAAGTTATCCACAGCCATTAAAATTGATTTTAACCGCTCGATTAAATCACTGATTTTATCGATGCCAATTGATACTCTTATCCGTGGCGGCATTTCTGCAATTTGATCTTTGATATTGATAAATTCGTCCAGATTAAAATTATCATTATCTTGATATTCGATCAAAATATTTAATTTACAGTGAATTTCACCTTTAATAGCCGAATGTTGACGGCGTAAAAATTGCCATTCTTGTTCAAAATTATCTTGTTCAGCCGATAACATTATTAAATTATCGTATAATTTAGCCATTGGCGATAAATTAACACCATAGGCAAAAATAATCTTGCCTCGGTCATCACGCTTGCCCATTCTGCGGTGATTGCCAAAATCAGTCCAAACCAGAACGCCCAATTTATGCAGGCTTTGCTCGCGATTATTGACTTGCCGCTCGCTTAAGCCTAATTCCAATGCGGTTTTTTGCACTGTTTTATAAATTATTGGCCTACCGCCATCGATCCAGTCATGATTTTTGGTGTGATTTAATAAATATTCTAAATGCGATATTAAAACAGAATTAAAACCGATCTTGCGACCAACTTTCTTAATTAACCGCAAAATATCATAATGAGTTATATTTTCTGGTAGCCCTTGAAAGTTTTTTGAATACTCGAGTTGTTTCCGCAATAGTTTGGTATATATACGCCTACCGTTAATATTGCTAACATGTTGATTTTCCATCATATTTTATATGACTTATCCAGCCATCAGCATATCAAAAATTATTTACGAAAAACGCATTTTTACTTGACTTAGCTGACGGTTGAGGTAAGATATGATCATAAACGGCGGTTACATAATGCCTATTATGAGGTTTACCTCTGCTACTCACAAAGTTCACGCTTTGTGAGTTTTTGCATTTCTAACTGGATGTTTTTATAGTCATCCCCTCTGGTTGAGGCGATCCTTGAGCAATCTACTACTTGACATCTGTTAAGACTATTATTATAAAGAGTCATTAAGACATTCAAATAAGTAGCAATTGCAGGGTGGCAGCATCAACAAGCCATTATTCGCACCAAAGAATTAATCGATGATCCAGATATTCCTGCCATATATGAGGCCGCCCTTGAATTTGATAATATCCGCATTCGTGCCGATATTTTACAACGGCTAGATAATGGTTGCTGGGGCATTAGGGAAGTAAAATCCAGCAGCCGCGTCAAAGATAATTATATATTTGATTTGGCGATCCAGCTTTATATATTACAAGGAAATGGGCTTGATATCACATCAATCGAGCTGATCCATATTAACAATCAATATATCCATAATGGTAAGGATATTGATTGGCAAAAATTCTTTACAAGGGCGGATTGTTTTGACGCTGTTAATTTGCGCTTAGCTGAAATTCCTAACCATGTTAAAATATTATTTGATATATTAAAATCACCAAAAAAACCAAAAATTGACGCTGGCAAACATTGTTCGAGATATTGTGGCTATTGGGATATTTGCCGTATAAATAAACCAAAAGATCAATGGGTTAACAGCTTGCCACGCTTTACACAGCAACAAGAAGACGCGTTAAAAGATTTAAAAATTGATAAAATTTCAGATATTCCCGACGGTTTTCCATTAAATGCAACTCAAGAAACCATCCGCCAAACATGGGTAACGGATATAGATTTTATATCTCCTGATTTAGCGACCGGGTTACGGCAATTTGGCCCGCCAGCATATTATTTAGATTTTGAAACCATGTCGTCTGCAATCCCTATTTATAAAGGAACGCGCCCATATCAAAGACAGCCCTTTCAATGGTCTATCCATTTTGATGACGGCACAGGCGATCTTTTGCACTATGAATATTTAGGCAGTAATGACATCGACCCAAGGCGTAGTTTTTGTGAAAGTCTTATTAAAGCGCTGTGCAATAATGTTTTACCGATAATAGTATATTCGGCATTTGAACTAAGCGTAATCAATGAAATGGCCGTGTTATATCCTGATTTAAAAGAAGGATTGCACGCAATCATTCCCCGTTTGAAAGATCTTTTACCCGTGGCGCGGGGCTATACATATTTAAAAGGCTATAATGGTTCTTTTTCCATCAAATATGTTGCACCAGCTTTAGCACCAAGCGTCAATTATAAAAAATTAGATTTAATTGCCGATGGCAATGCGGCATCATCATCTTTTGCATTGATTTCCGCAGGCAGAATTTCAAATAAAGATGATTGTAAAAAATGGCGTAAGGCTCTGCTCGCTTATTGCAAGCTTGACACTTTGGCAATGGTCAAAACCCATCGGGCGATGATTAAACTATCCACATGAAATTTTATTGCATTAATTTATTTTTAGAATATAATTACAATATCTCAACGGGGTGCCATACTGGCTGAGAGATGCATCGCATTGACCCGTCGAACCTGATCTGGTTAGAACCAGCGTAGGAATTGAGTTCAGTGCTATCTTGCTTACAAGCATTATTCTATAAACACTGTTTTTATTTCTTCCGCCTTCTAATTTTACGGCGGAGAATTTTTAATGTGTACGATTGATCTAAGTTTTTATTTTAAATTGATTAAAACACGCGCGATAAAAGTGCATTGTTTAACCAATACAGTCGTCCAAAATCTGACTGCAAATATGTTACTTGCGGCGGGTGCATTGCCATCCATGTCCAATGATATTAATGAAATTGCTGACTTCACCACAAGCGCAGATGCTTTATTGGTCAATTTAGGGACATTAACAGCCATCGCCAAAAAATCTATTCTTGCCGCAATTGATGTTGCCAATAAAAATAAAATTCCTTGGATATTAGATCCTGTATTTATTAACCGCGCCCCATCTAGGTTGGAATTTACTCGTAAATTACTTGCCTTAAATCCAACTGTTATTCGCACTATCCAACAAGAAATTGCCACATTTAAAATTGATTAACAATCGCTTGCAAAACAAACCGGGGCGATTGTCATTATAACGGGAAAATATGTTCTATTTAAAGACGGTATAAAGACATATAAAGTTACAGCAGGCCATCATTTTATGGCTTCTGTTACGGGTATTGGCTGTGCCAGCACGGCTGTATTGGCGGCTTTTATCGCTTTAGGCGAAAACCCTTTTAAAACTTCGATCGCCGCAATTGAATTATTTGGTGATATTGGGCAAAAAGCAGGAAAAAAATCCCGAGGGCCAGGGCAATTTCAAATAAATTTATTAGATGAACTTTACCATGAATCACAAAGGCAAATATAATATGCGGCATTCGTTTAATCCATGTTTATATTTGGTTATTGGTCCTGAAAATTGTCAAAATCATAGCATGTTACATCTAGTTAGTGAAGCACTTGCAGGCGGTGTAACTCTTATCCAATATCGAAATAAGAATGCGTCCTTTTTTGAACAGCTTCAAGATGTTAACTCTCTGCTTACCATAACTAAAAAATAACAAATACCCTTGCTTGTGAATGATAATATTGATGTGGCATTGGCGGCTAAAGCGGATGGAATTCATATAGGTCAAGGCGATATTAACGCGAGCTTAGCCCGTGAAAAATTAGGTGAGGCAGCGATCATCGGCCTGACAGTTAAAAATATGGAAGATGTAAATCAAGCCGCGATCCAATCATTAGATTATTTTGGTATCGGTGGTGTTTTCCCAACGAATAGCAAAAATAACCCCGATGTTTCACTTGGTCTTGATGGGCTTCGTAAAATTGTCTTAGGGATAGCAGAAATTTCCAATATTAAAACAACGGCAATCGCAGGGATCAATGAAAATAATTTACAAGAGGATGCAAAATGCGGTGTGAATCGCATTGCACTCATATCATCCAAATGTAAAAGACATTTACCGAAAAAAACCGCACAATCCATCTGCAATAAAATTAACCATATCATGGATAATCATGCCGTGGATAGAAGGCATTTATAATGAGAAAAACATCAATAGCTTTAACCATCGCAGGATCAGATAGCGGTGGTGGTGCTGGTATTCAAGCGGACCTAAAGACAATGTCAGCATTGGGTGTTTATGGGGCAAGCATCATTACCGCATTAACCGCGCAAAATACATGTGAAATTCGCGCAATTAACAATGTCCCTGCGGAATTTATTGCCTGTCAAATCGACACCATATTCGACGATTTAGAAGTCGGTGCAATAAAAATTGGAATGCTTAGCCAGATCAATGTTATCGAGGCCGTCGCAGATAGGCTTAAAGATCGCGCTAAAAATATACCCATCATACTTGATCCCGTCATGGTGGCAAAAAGCGGTGATATGTTATTACAATCAAATGCAGTCGGGGCTTTAAAAAAGCTGCTAATACCACTTGCAACTTTAATCACACCAAATTTACCAGAAGCCGAAATTTTAACAGGCTGCGAACAGATTTCAAACCAAACAGAAATGATAGTTGCTGGTAATAAATTGTTAGAATTTGGCTGCCAAAATATTTTGATGAAAGGCGGTCATCTATCGGGTGATAAGTGCCATGATTTTTTAATCAGAACAAACTGTAAAGCCAAAGAATATTTATCAAACCGTATCAATACTAAAAATACTCATGGTACAGGTTGCACTTTATCAGCAGCAATCGCTGCATTCATTGCGCAGGGGCAGGATATAAAAACGGCAATTAAAAATGCACATCAATATTTGATGCAAGCAATCATAGCCGCAGACCAGCTTTCTATTGGACAAGGGAATGGGCCTGTTCATCACTTTTATAAATTTTGGACTGAAAAATAATGACTGGAAAATTAATCTCTCGCAGAAATATGTTAAAGACGGCTGGCATCGCAGCATCTGCTACGGTCTTATCTACTGTACTACAAAGCCCTGCGCTTGCGACAATTAATAAAATAAAATGGAAAATGGTTACTTCTTGGCCAAAAAATTCAGCTGGACTTGGCATAACTGCACAACGTTTGGCTGATCGCATTACATCAATGAGCGGTGGGCGATTAACTATTAAGCTTTTTGCTGCTGGTGAATTAGTACCGCCATTAGAAGTTTTTGATGCGGTTGCTGGTGGTCAAGCCCATATGGCACATACAGCGTCTTTCTTTTGGCAAGGCAAAGCAAAAGCCAGTGTATTTTTTACAACAATACCTTTTGGCCTAACTGCATTGGAACATATGGCATGGATAAATCATGGCGGCGGACAATCTTTATGGGATGAACTTTACGCGCCATTTGGAATTAAGGCCTTTATGGCGGGCAACACTGGCATTCAAATGGGCGGTTGGTTTAAAAAGGAAATCAATTCGATTGATGATCTCGCAAGTGTTAAAATTAGATCAGCAGGCCTTGGCGGCGAGATATTTAAACAGCTAGGGGCAATGCCCATATTTCTTCCACCCAGTGAAATTTATACCAGCCTACAAAGCGGTTTAATCGATGCGGCAGAATTTCTAGGCCCATGGAGCGATCACGGTTTTGGATTTTATAAAGCCGCCCCTTATTATTACTGGCCGACATTTAATAAACCAAATGGCAGCGCCGAATGCCTCATAAATTCTGAAGCTTTAGCAAATCTTCCGACTGATTTACAAAAAATTGTTACAAATGCTTGCGCGGCGGAAAATGCCTTTGCTTTATCAGAATCTGACTGGCAAAATTCACGTTATTTAAACGAGCTTACCAGCAATAAAAATGTCAAATTGCGGCAATTTCCAACCGATATATTAGATCAAGCCAAAGCCTTATCATCTGGAATTTTAGATGGTTTTGTTACGGGCGATAAACTGGCATCTGATATTTTAATATCATATCGCGCTGCGTTAAAAAATGCACGCCAATGGGCAAATGTTAGCCGAAAACCATTCATGTCGAGCCGATAGATATTTAGCGAGTAAACTTTAAATGAGCATAGCCCCAACAATATATATTGAAAAACTACAAATAAAATTTGATGAAATTGAATTATTCAATGACCTGACATTTACTATACAATCTGGTATTTGGACTTGTTTGCTTGGTCAAAGTGGCGTTGGAAAAAGCACTATATTGCGGGCTATTGCTGGTATAAATGATGGGTGCGAGCATATGGGGGATATTTCATTTAGCTCGCACAATCATCATGTCGCCTATATGGGGCAAGAGGCATATTTACTGCCTTGGTTAAATATTTTAGAAAATGTCATGTTGGGAAGTAAATTGCGCCGCGAGACGGCGGATAAACAAGCCGCGTTAAAAATGCTTCATCAAGTCGGGCTAGATGATGTATCAAGCCTAATGCCAGCGCAATTATCGGGCGGGATGCGACAACGTTGTGCGTTAGCCAGAACATTACTTGAAAACCAAAATGTAATTTTAATGGACGAGCCTTTTTCCGCGTTGGATGCAGTTAGCAGGCATGAATTGCAGATGCTAACCTATGAATTATTAAAAAATAAAACGGTTTTACTTGTAACCCATGATCCGCTAGAAGCATTAAGGTTAGGCAAAATAATTTATGTGCTTGAAGGCAGACCAGCAAAAGTCATGCCACCGATCGAGATAAGTGAAGCCGCCCCGCGCATGATTGGCGATAAAATTATCGATCATTATTATCCAATATTAATGAATAAGCTGGTCAATGCAGAAAGGATTTCACAATGAAATTAGTTCGTATGAAATTATTTCGTATGATAGTGATCAGCGCAGCCTTATTAGGGTTATGGCAGTTGATTATATTAATATCAGGAGTACCATATTATATTTTGCCAACTCCGTTTGCTGTTTTATTATCCTTGCGGGATAATTATGAAATATTAATAGACCATGCCGCGATTACTTTTTTTGAAATTATTATGGGCATGATAATTGGTAGTATATTTGGATGTGTATCAGCGTTAATATTAATTTCATTTAAATCGGCTCGACAATGGCTACTACCAATATTCATTATTTCCCAAGCTATACCCGTTTTCGCCTTGGCACCATTACTTGTCGTATGGTTAGGATACGGCCTTAGTTCAAAAATTGCGATGGCGAGCTTGATTATATATTTCCCTGTAACCGCATCTTTTTATGATGGATTACAACAAACACGCAAAGGGTGGCTTGATCTTGCCTTTGTTATGCGTGCGAAAAAAAATACCATTATTCAATATATTCAAATACCAGCAGCCCTTCCAGCATTATCCTCAGGGCTACGTGTTGCCGCCGCCGTCGCTCCTATCGGGGCTATCGTTGGCGAATGGGTTGGTTCTTCACAAGGGTTAGGCTTTTTAATGTTACATGCAAATGCCCGTATGCAGATCGACCTTATGTTTGCCGCCCTGCTGCTGCTCGCTATTTTTGCCGTATGCTTCTATTTCATCATTGATAAATCCCTACGCTATGCAACTGCTTGGCATCATATCCATTAATTTACAACAAGGACTATTTTATGAAAATTTTATCAAAATCACTATATATTTGCTTATTCATCCTTTTATTAAACTCTCCCGTTAGCGCAAATGAAAAATTAACCGTTTTGTTGGATTGGTTTGTCAATCCAGATCATGCAAGCTTGGTAATCGCAAAAGAGGCAGGTTTTTTTGAAAAATACGGATTGGATGTGGATCTTATCGCCCCGTCTGATCCTTCAATGCCGCCTAAATTAGTTGCGGCAGGTAAAGCAGATTTAGCCATATCATATCAACCGCAACTGCATGTTCAAATATCTAAAGGATTACCATTGGTGCGTATTGGTACTTTGGTCGCAACACCGCTTAACTCGCTTGTGGTCCTAGCCGACAGCCCAATAAAATCAATTGGTGATTTAAAGGGCCGTAAAATTGGTTTTTCAGTCGGCGGCTTTGAAGATACGCTTTTATCAGCAATGTTAGGCAAATATGGGCTAGGCTTAGATGATGTAGAGCTTGTGAATGTCAATTTCTCGCTTTCACCATCATTAATATCGGGTCAAGTTGATGCCGTTATTGGCGCATTCAGAAATTTCGAGCTAAATCAAATGGATATTATCAAGCGGCCTGGGCGGGCTTTTTATGTTGAAGAAGAAGGCGTTCCTGTTTATGACGAATTAATACTTGTTGCCGCAAAAGATAATTTAACTGATCCACGATTGCCTAAATTTTTAATGGCTCTACAAGATGCAACTAGCTATATAATCAACCATAATGACGCGGCGCTGGCGATGTTTATCGCAACAGATAAAATATTGGATAACGAATTAAATCGTCGTGCATGGAAAGATACACTGCCACGTTTGGCACTACGCCCCGCTGCACTTGATCATGGGCGTTATAAACAATTTGCTTCATTCATGCAACAAAATGGCATGATTAAACATGTGCCAGCATTAAATATCTATGCCGTCGATTTATTTGCAAATGATCAATAAAAGTAATTTTAAGGCTAATGAATAAATTTATTTAATCGGCTTAAGGCTTCCTGTTTTATACAATGGGAAGCCTATATTGACCATGAATTAGTAACCAGAATTATTGACGGCTCATTGCCCTAACTTAATATTCATTTATGAATAATCCCAATTGCTGCAGCCATCAGTTTTTTTGTATATTTTTGGCGTGGGTTATCAAAGATATCATTAACATTACCAGTTTCAATTATTTTACCATTGCACATCACACAAACATTATCCGCCATGGCGCGGACAGTCTTTAAATCATGGCTTATGAACATATAGGCCAATTTATATTTTGCCTGAAGATCGCGTAATAAATCGATAATATCTGCCTGTGTCATCATATCCAATGCCGATGTTGGTTCGTCTAATATTATTAATTTTGGTTTTAAAATCAATGCCCTTGCAATGGCAATACGTTGTCTTTGCCCACCAGAAAATTCATGGGGGTAACGATTAATTATATCGCCTTCAAGCTTTACTTCGGCCAAGGCCGCCAGCGTCATTTCTTGATAGTGCGCTGGTGTTTTACCCTTCACATGAATTTTTAATCCTTCGGCAATTATTGCACCAATCGACATACGCGGGCTAAGTGATCCAAACGGGTCTTGAAAAACTATCTGCATATGACAACGCATAGGTCTTATATATTGCTCGTTTAAGTTATTAATCGGTTGACCGCAAAATTTAATATATCCAGTTGATGGTATTAGTCTTAAAATGGCTAATCCCAATGTGGTTTTTCCAGAACCAGATGAGCCAACAATGCCCAATGTTTCACCTTGGCGAATTTTAAAATTAACCCCATCAACGGCCTTCACATGGTCTTTTACTATACGAAAAATACCTTTTTTAATTGGAAACCATATCTTTAAATTATTAGCTTCAATGATTAACGGCGCATTTTTTGCGACAGGGATTTTCTGCCCCCTTGGTTCGGCTGTGATCAGTTTTCTGGTATAATCATGTTTTGGTGTATAAAAAATATCATTAAGGCTGCCATATTCAACAATATGGCCATTTTGCATCACACATATTTTATCGGCTATTTGATGCAAAATACCAAGATCATGGGTAATAAAAATTATTGCCATGCCAAATTTATTTTGCAAATCCTTTAATAATTTTAATATTTCCGCTTGAATAGTAACATCAAGTGCAGTTGTCGGTTCATCGGCAATCAAAATATCAGGATCATTGGCAAGCGCCATTGCAATCATTACCCGTTGTCTTTGCCCACCAGATAATTCATGCGGATATGCGTTTAAACGATTTTTAATATCACCAATACCAACCATTTCCAATAATTCGATCACTCTAGCACGCGCCTTATCACCCTTTAGGCTTTGATGAATTAGTAAGGTCTCGCTAATTTGTTTTTCAATTGTATGTAATGGGTTTAAGCTCGACATCGGTTCTTGAAAAATCATTGCAATACGGTTGCCGCGAATATGGCGTAAAGTATTTTTAGAGGCGTTGATAATTTCCTCACCATTAAATTTTATCGATGACCCGCTATCATGTTCGGCAATGGGATATGGCAATAATTGCAATATGGATAAAGCCGCAACCGATTTACCAGAGCCAGAAGAACCAACAATTGCCAATGTTTTACCGCGTTCGACTTTAAAATTAATTGATTTTACCGCACTCACTATGCTGGAGGGCATATTAAATTTAACCGAAAGGTTTTTTACGCTTAAAATAATATTTTTATTACCGCTATTCATGTTGGTTAACCCAAGCTTTGCGCGGATCAAAGGCATCACGCACCCCTTCGCCAATAAAAACCAATAATGATAACATTATTGCGACGCTAAAAAACGCAGTGAAGGTCAACCATGGCGCATATAGATTAGATTTACCCTGTTGCAATAATTCCCCCAATGATGCTGATCCTGGCGGCATTCCAAATCCTAAAAAATCAAGCGAGGTTAAGGTTATCAGTGAACCCGCCGTGATGAATGGTAAAAATGTAATGGTCGCAACCATCGCATTTGGCAAGATATGACGGAACATTATTTTATAATCGCTAAGCCCCAAAGCCTTGGCAGCGCGAATATATTCTAAATTTCTAGCACGCAAAACTTCGGCGCGAACTAAACCAGTAAGCGCGCTCCAGCTAAATAACAGCATGATTATCAATAACATCCAAAATCCCGGTACTATTACCGATGCCAAGATCATCAAAATGAATAAAACCGGCATACTACCCCAGACCTCGATAAATCTTTGAGCAATTAGATCAAACCAACCGCCAAAATAACCCTGCACCGCACCAGCGGCAATACCGATAATAGAGCTTATAACAGTTAAAATCAGGCCAAATAAAACCGATATACGAAAACCATAGATCAATCTGGCGGTAACATCCCTTGCTTGATCATCGGTTCCCAACCAATTTTTTAATGTTGGTGATGATGGTGCAGGATTTTCTAAATCAACGACATAACTATCATAGCTATAAGGGATTATTGGTTTTAACATCCAACCTTTTTGATTGATTAAATCGATCAAGACAGGGTCATTATAATCGCCTTCGGTGGCAAATTCACCATCAAATATTGTTTCTGGATAGGTAAAAATTGCCGGGCTGTAAACACTACCATCATAAAATATAATCAGTGGTTTATCATTGGCGATAAAATTAGCCATCAGGCTAATTAGAAATAATCCAGAAAAAAGCCATAGCGACCACCATGCACGCCTGTTACTCTTAAAACGCAAATAACGCTGCCATGTGATTGGGGTGATATCCATGCCGCATAAGCGATAACTTCCATTCATCAATCACGCCCCCCTTGCGTCAAAATTGATACGCGGATCGATAAACATATAAACAATATCGCTTATTATTCCCATAACCAGACCAAGCAAGGTAAAGAAATACAGGCTGGCGAAGATTATTGGATAATCACGATTTATCAATGCTTCCCACCCTAATCTACCTAGCCCATCAAGGGAAAATATTACCTCGATCAATAATGAGCCAGTAAATAAAATACCGACAAAGGCCGCAGGGAAACCCGCAATAACTATCAACATCGCATTACGGAATATATGACCATATAACACCCCGTTTTCGCTAACACCTTTTGCCCGCGCCGTAGTTACATATTGCATATTTATTTGATCTAAAAATGAATTTTTTGTCAACATTGTCAGACTGGCAAAACCACCAATAACCATCGCGACTATTGGCAAAAATAAATGCCAAAAATAATCGGTTATTTGCGCCCAGAATGATAAATCCTCCCATCCATCGGATGTTAAACCACGTAGAGGAAACCAGTCGAGAAAACGTCCACCAGCGAATAGAACGATCAATAAAACCGCAAATAAAAATGATGGTATGGCATTGCCAATAATTATTGCGGCACTGCTTAAAATATCAAATTTGCTGCCATCACGTACGGCCTTTCTAATGCCAAGCGGTATGGATATTAAATATGTTAATAATGTTGTCCATAGGCCAAGCGAGATCGATACGGGCATTTTATCTAACACGATATCTATAACCGCCTGATCACGAAAATAGCTATCGCCAAAATCAAACATCAAATAATTTTTCATCATCATGAAAAACCGCTCATGCAATGGCTTGTCAAAACCAAATCTTTTTTCTATTTCAGCAATAAATTCAGGGTCAAGCCCCTGCGCGCCACGATAAATTGAACCGCCATCCGACATGCCACCATTATTATTGCCACTGCCAACAGATTTTTTCATATCCGATTGCTTGCCACCGCCAAATCTTGTGCCCGTGTCATTGGCACTGCCCGATAATTCGGCAATGGCCTGTTCCACTGGCCCACCAGGCGCCACATGAATGATGATAAAATTGATTAATATTATTAAAAATAATGTTGGTATTATGAATGCCAAACGGCGAAAAATATAGGAAAGCATGGCTTAATCATCCTTTTCTATAGTTGATTTTTTCTTGTTATTACCGCGTTGTAAATCAAGATTTTGATCTAATGCAGGATCAATCCACCATGTGGAAAAGCTGATACCACTAGTTGGTTTTATTTTTGGTATGGCGAATCTATTCCAATAGGCAACACGGTTATTTGGCGAATAATATTGCGGTATGGCGATATATAACCATTGCAACACCCTGTCCAATGCCCTTGTGTATGAGATTAAATCTTGTCGACTTTTGGCGGTTATTAAGCTTTCAATCAGGCTATCCACAACCTTATTTTTCATGCCAGCGATATTATAGCTGCTGGGGTCATCGGCAGCTTGACTGCCCCAAAATGACCGCTGCTCATTACCTGGCGACATGGATTGACCATAATTCATCACCATTGTATCATAATCGCGTTTTCTAAATCGCTCTGTATATTGCGAGCTATCAACCATTACCACATTGGCATCGATACCAAGGCGTTTTAAATTCTTAACCATTGGCAAGGCCACCCGCTGCATCGCAGGCGATGACACCATAAATTCCATGGTAAAATACTGCCCCGTTTCAAGATTGCGAAGCTTTAAATTATCACTATCAATCACCCATCCCGCATCCGCTAAAAGATCAACGGCCCATAGCAAATTATCACGCAGGCTGCGCCCTGCACCAGTATTGGGCGGATTATATTCATGTGTAAAAACTTCTTTTGGCAAATCTTTACGAAATTTTTCTAAAATTGCCAATTCACGATTACCTGGCAAGCCCTTTGCTTCCAGCTCTGAAGCATTAAAATAGCTTCTGCTGCGGCGATATTGACCATAAAAATATGCTTTATTCGACCATTCAAAATCAAATGCCGCTGCCAATGCCTTGCGCACCAATGGGTTTTTAAATTTATCACGGCGTTGATTTAAAATGAAGCCCTGCATGCCATGGGCGGTATTATCGGCAAATTCTTGTTTGATTAAATCACCCGCATTAACCGCAGGGCTATCATAACCAGCGGCCCAGTTTTTTGCTGAATTTTCAATTCTAAAATCATATTCACCGGCTTTTAATGCTTCAAGTGCGATTGTCGTGTCAGAATAATAATCATAACGTATTTTATCAAAATTATATTTACCCTTATTAACGGGGATATTTGCACCCCAATAATCTTCGACCCGTTGATAGGTTACATAACGGTTGGCTTCAAATTTATTGATTTTATATGCGCCACTGCCAAGTGGTGGTTTAAGGGTTGTTTTTGAAAAATCGCGATCTTGCCAGTAATGTTTGGGTAAAATGCTTAATTGGCCAATTATTAATGGTAATTCACGATTATCACCAGATTTAAAGGTAAATTTAACATCGCGCTCGCCAATTTTTTCCACATTAACAATATCGGCATAATAATATCGATAAATGGGACTGCCTTTTTCCATCAGGATATTAAAGCTCCAAATCACATCTTCGGGGGTTATTTTAACACCATCATGCCATTTTGCATCTTCATGTAATCGATAGGCAACCCAACTTCGATCAGCTGGCATTTTAACGAATTGGGCTAGTAAGCCATATTGGCTAAATGCCTCATCACCAGCGCCAACCATCAGGCTTTCATAAATTAATCCAATGCCACTGGCCGCATTGCCTTTGGGGATAAAGCTGTTGAAACTATCATAACCATCGGCGATAGTTGCGCGTTTAACCATGCCAAATTTTGGCGCATTTGGATTAACATAGTCAAAATTCTTAAAATCAGCAGGGTATTTCAAATCACCATGCATGGAAATACCATGCGCCCATTTTGGCGTTGATTTTATGTTTTTTCCATTATCCGTATTAATTATAATATCATTAGCCTCTGCTGCTAACAGTGGATTATTTACGGTAATTAATGCGACAAATGCCAATATGGCTAAATATTTCAAATTTCAATCCTATATATAATTATAGATCGACTAGTTCTTTAAGTTCAGCTATTTAACAATTCTAACTATTTAATAACCCCAAAGCTTGGGCGTGCAATGCGGCAGTTGCCGCCGCAACAACTTGATTTTTTGAATTTATATCAAGCATATTTCCTTGCCAATCGCTAATCACACCACCAGCATTTTCAACGACACCAACTAATGCCATAAAATCATAAGCTTGCAATTGGCTTTCAACGATTAAATCCACATGCCCCGCTGCCAATAGCCCATATGAATAACAATCACCGCCATATCTGGTCATTTTAACATTATTTTTAACATTATTAAAAGCTTCACGCTCATAATCATTAGTTAACATATCGGGGGTTGTGATATAAAGCGCGGCATTTTTAATATTATCACAATCGCTAACATGAATATTAACGCCGTTAAGTGTTGTCGCGATCCCTTTACCACCAAGCCAACGTTCTTTCAATATTGGTTGATCTATAATTCCTAATATTGGCTTAGAATTTTGACAGAGCGCAATAAGCGTACCAAATACAGGCATGCCGGTTATGAATGCCGCTGTGCCATCGATGGGGTCAAGAACCCAGATAAATTCCGCATCTTTACGAACCACCCCATATTCTTCACCATATATGCCATGATCTGGAAATTCTTGTTCGATCATTTCACGCATGGCTAACTCACAATTACGATCAGCAATGGTAACGGGGCTATCATCATATTTACTGATAATTTCTAATGGTTGCCTGAAATATTGTCGTGCAATTGGCCTTACTTTATCTGCAAGGCGATTAGCTAAATTGATAAAATTTAAAATTTTTCTAACCTTATGGTAGCGGCACAGAATTGGCACTAAGCGTACGGATATAGGCGATTAAATTTGCCCTATCGGCTGGTTTTTTCAAACCTGCGAATTGCATTTTTGTACCCTTAATAAATTTTTTCGGCTTGGTTAAAAATAATGCTAAACTTTAATAATCCCATGCACCGCCAATGGCCTTCATCGGTGCAGAATATGAAAAGCTATCATTTCTTGCAATATCACTGCCGATAATATCATATAAATTTGGTCCGACTTTATTTGCACCGCCCTCGTTAAAGCTATGACATGAAGCACATTTTTTAATTACTTTCGCACCTTTTGCAATATCTGCATCGCCCAGCATATCCGATACCATAATCACCTCAACCACAGCAGTAGGGGCAATAGGGGCAATAGCCACAGCAACCCCATCGCTATTTTGATTAATATTATATGAAGCTTTAACCATATCATGCTTGGAATATATTACATTAGATAAAACACCAAGCCCCAACGCGAACAGGCTGGCAGCCAAGACACTAGCTGCAATTTTGTAAAACAAAAGTGTGTCTTTGCTCATAATTTGACCTTCTCTTTAAATAGTATTTTTAAAAAACACTTAAAATTTAACTTTTCAAGCCATACTTGATGTTGCAAGTATATATTGCGTTAATATTGAAAGCAATATTCAGTAAAATTCTTTATCAATTTTTTCAAACATACGGATGATTTTAAAAAATGCGCCCGATAATTATCATACCCGCAAGGCTTGCTGCCAGTAGATTACCCAATAAACCATTAGCCGATATTAATGGCGATGCGATGATTATTCATTGTTGGCGACGCGCTATGGAAGCAGATATCGGCCCCGTTATAATTGCCGCTGGTGATGTGGAAATTGTTGATATAATAAAATCAGCAGGCGGCGAGGCCATTTTAACCGACAAATCGCACCCTTCAGGGTCAGATCGCATCTGGCAGGCGTTATTAAGCTATGACAGGGAAGAAAAATATGATGTTATTGTTAATTTACAAGGCGATTTACCGACTATTGAACCAGAAATAATTAAATTATCGCTTGAACCATTAGACAATATTGATGTGGATATCGCCACATTAGTGGTTGAAATAACCGATGACAAAGAACGCGATAATCCCAATGTCGTCAAGGCATTTACTGGTTTTAAAGATGGTTGCAAAATTGCCCGCGCCCTCACATTCACCAGAACAACCGCACCATTTGGCGATGGCCCATTATATCATCATATCGGCCTTTATGCTTACCGCCACGCGGCATTAAAAAAATTCATTACTTCACCACCAAGCATATTGGAAATGCGTGAGAAACTAGAACAATTACGCGCCCTTGAGTTGGGTTTGCGAATAGACGTAAGGCTGGTTGAAACCATGCCATTAGGGGTTGATACGCAAGCTAATTTAGAAATGGCACGGAAAATTTTATCGTTGCACTAAGCCGCGCTTCGCGTGCTCACACTTGTTCGCTCTCGCATTTTAAAATAAATGCTCGTTACATACACAAACTACAAAGTTAAATGCAAACTACAGCCAATCACGAAGTGATTGTAAGGGCGACCGCCCGCCGCCGTTAGGCATAAATAGAAAAAGAATCAAACCACGACGACGTGTTTGCGTAACGATAAACAGAATCTAACCACCCGCCACCGCTGGCGTGGTAATACCCCCTAAAAATAGTAGTTTTTATAAGTAGAATTTTCTCTTAATTTAAAACAGGAGATTTTACATGAAAAATTCACGTTACACGAGACAGCCAAATTATTAATATTTTGAAACAAGCAGAAGCTGGAACATCTGTGTTAGCCCTTTGTCGGGAACATGGCATGAGCAGCGCTTCATTTTACAAATGGCGTTCTAAATTCGGTGGCATGGACGCATCAATGATGACGAGAATGAAAGATCTTGAGGCTGAAAACACATGTTTAAAAAAGATGTATGGCTGATGTTCAGTTGCAAAATGATGTGATTAAGGAAGCCATGTTAAAAACTGGTAAGGGTCAAAAAAGTAGTAAGGCCGGCTGATCATCGTGATTTGGCTAAAGCCGCTGTTCAACAAACAGGGCTTAGTATTAAGTCGGCCTGTGCTTCTTTTTTAATTAGCGAAACATGTTATCGCTATCAACCAAAGCTCGGCAATGAAAATGACATTATCGCCGATTGGTTGCTGGCGATCACAGAAGGTCATCGTAGCTGGGGCTTTAAATGGAACCATAAACGGATTTACAGAATCTATCGTGAGTTAGAGTTAAACCTGCGTATAAAGCCCAATAAACGGCTTAAACGTGAGAAGCCCGAACCGTTGCTAGTACCAACATCTATTAACAAAACATGGTCGATGGATTTTATGCATGATCAATTATCAGATGGCCGCAGCTATCGAACTTTTAATGTCATTGATAATCAATGTCATTGATGATTTTAATCGTGAAGCATTAGCGATAGACGTCGATATATCGTTACCTAGTTTGCGGGTTATTCGCGCCCTTGATCAGGTTATTGAATGGCGTGGCAAGCCACAGGCAATCAGATGCGATAATGGGCCTGAATATATCAGCGATAGGTTAAAATCATGGTCCAAAAAACATAATATTCAATTAAAATTTATCCAACCAGGCAATCCGCAACAAAATGCTTATGTGGAGCGCTTCAACAGAACTGTCCGTTATGATTTATTAAACCAATATATTTTTAAGGAGATTACAGATGTTCAAATTGCCACAACAAAATGGCTCTGGACTTACAATAATGAAAGACCTAATATGGCACTTGGTGGTATAACACCAAATCAAAAATTAACTATTGAGCATGCTCAATAGTTAATTAAACAATAAAGTTCTACTTATAACGCCCATTATAAATGGGGGTATTACCGATACAAGCAATCATTTGTATATGTAGCGAGAACTTTTTAAATGCAAATATGCAAAGCGAGATATTAGTCAACGATAAAATATAATAAGCATAGAAATTTTATTACAGCAGTTCAAGCAAACCCAATGGCAATATTGGAAAAAAAGTAACCAAGCCTAAAACCACGACCATTACAAAATAAAACGGCAGCAAACTTTTAATAGTTTGTTCAATGCTGACACCACCAATACCGCAGCCAACCATCAATGAAACACCCACAGGTGGCGTACATACCCCAATACCAAGATTAAGAATCATAATAATACAAAAATGGATCGGATCAATGCCTATTTTAACAGCAATTGGCAACAAAATGGGGGTTAGAATTAAAATCAAATCCCCCATACCCATGAGCATACCCAATATCAACACCAATAGATTAATCATCAACAATATAGCAATTGGGCTAGATGATAATTCCAAAATAAAATTAGCCAATGTAGTTGGAACTTGTAATAGCGACAGCAAATACCCAAAAGCCGAGGATGTCATAATTATTGCAACCACCATACCAAGCGTTCTAAGTGTACCCGCCATGATGCGGCTATCATTACGGCGGTCCATTGAACGATAAACAAATATTGTTACCAATAATGCATAAACAACAGCCACAGCCGCAGATTCTGTTGCGGTAAAAATTCCGCCCAGAATTCCACCAATAATGATAACAATCGTAAATAGACCTAAAGAAGCTTTGACAAGAACTGAAAGCCCTTCACGAAAACCATACGAGTCTCCCGTGGGATGATTGTGGCGCACCGCCATTAACCAACATAGAAATAATAAAGATCCAGAAAGCATCAAACCTGGAATGTAACCTGCAATAAACAATTTGCTGATCGGCAAGCCACCAGCAGCCAGTGCAAAATAAATCATATTTTGGCTGGGTGGTATAAGCACACCCTGTACTGAAGAAGTAACGGTAACCGCTACAGAATATTCAGCTGGATAGCCTCGTTTTTTCATTGCAGGAATTAAGAATGAGCCAATAGATGCAACATCAGCAACTGACGAACCAGAAATACCACCAAAAAAAGTACTTGCCACCACATTACCTTGAGCAAGGCCACCACGAAAACGCCCAACTAATACATCCGCAAATTTCACCAGTCGGTCTGAAATACCACCTTCGGTCATAATATTTCCGACCAAAATGAAAAAGGGTATTGCCAAAAATGTGAAACTATAAAGGCCATTAACCATTCTTTGACCAATTAACAATAGCGGTAAATCCAAATAAATCGCAGTGATCACAGAAGAAATACCAAGTGCGAAGGCAACCGGCACACGTATCAACATTAAACCCAAAAAACTGCCAAGCAATAGTGCGATGCCTATCCCCTGTTCTGTCATGATAAACTCTCCAAACTTGCATCATTTGCTACATTTAGCGGCCCAGCAACAAGGTTAGCCAACGCATTCAACATCATTAATCCACCACCAGTCATTGCTGATAAATACAGTAAATATTTGGGAATTTGAGAGGCTGGCAACCTAGTTTTACCCGCAAGCATCATTAATTCGGACCCATTAGTAAATAAGATAAATGCAAATGTTAAAATTAATAATTGCGCTAATATATCAAGCATCCATCCACCAAAAGGTGGCAGAAGATCCCTAAAAAACATGATTGAAATATGCGTATGTCTACGCACACCTATAGCAACAGCTAACATACCGAACCACACTAAACTTATCATAGCAGCCTCTTCAGACCATTTGGTTGGGCTGTTGAATATAAACCGCAAGACAACTTGCATGACAATTACAATAATTTCTAAAAGTCGATAACAAACCCATTGTGCGACAAGATTTATCGCATCTATAATTTGCACCAACCATTTTACATATTTTTTCAAGATCAACATATTTTTCCAAACTTTAAAAGGGCTGATAAAATTGCCAGCCCTTTTAAAAATTTATAGATTATTTAATTGCCTTAATTCTTGCAATATAATCAAGTAGATGCGGTAATTCAGAATAAATAGGTAAAATTGCTTTTTGAAACGGTGCGTTATCTACTGGCGATACAATCACACCAGCATCTATTACCTTTTGCCTCGCTTCATCATTGGCCTTAAACATTAAATCGCGTTCAAAAAGCGCCGCTTCTTTAGCCGCCCGTGAAATCGCCTTTTGTATTTCTTCTGAAAGACCATCAAATTTAGCTTTATTCATGACAATAATAGCAGGCGGGCTAAGATGTCCATCAACCAAATAACTTTTTGATACTTCGTAATGCCCCGAAGTCAAGAAACTGACAAAATCATTTTCAGCGCCATCAATCACACCCGTTTGCAGTGACGAGAATACCTCGCCATAATTCATCGGTGTCGGAACACCGCCAAGCAATTCAACCATACGAATAGAAATAGGTGAATTTTGAACACGAATTTTTAATCCTTGAAGATCAGCAAGACTTGTTAATGGAATATCTTCACGGGTATAGAAACTACGTGATCCAGCCTCCATAAAATCAAATCCAACCAAACCAAATTCACCCATTTCAGCTCTTACATCTATACCGATATCACCATCTAATACGCTATATTTATGTTTTGTCCCGTTAAAAATATACGGCAATGTGAATACACCAACAGATGGTGTTACATTGGCAAGCGTAACAGTGTTAACGCGTGTAAAATCTATGATGCCGGCCTGTGTTTGTTCAATAGTTTCAGTTTCTTGACCAAGCTGCGCCCCAGTATAAACCTTAATTTTCACATCACCATTTGAATATTTTTTCACCAAATCAGCAAAATGATGCATGGCGATTGCAACAGGATTGTTATCGGGTTGATTTTCAGCTAAGCGTAATACGGTCTCAGCAGATGCAATCTGCGCCGATAATGCAAAAACACACCCGACAACTAATGCTTTTAGTTTTTTATTTGTCTGTTTCATTTTTTTCTCCTGCTAGATGATAAATAGTTAAATCTATATTATTCTATAGTAAAAGGCCCAATATGTGTTTTGCAAACATATGGCCCTTCTGCCGTTTGTCGCCATTCAACAAACCTGGTGGGATATTTAACGGCGCAACTATGTTGCCCAGCATCAATTAAATGCACTGGATTAATCTGTGTTATCTCTAAAATTTGTGGACTGGTGTAATCATACCAGTTGATCAAATTGCGAAACAGTTGATCCATCGTAGCTGATGAGCCAGCCAAATAGTTTGAACCTGGAATACGCACCTTACCATCAACTGATAATTCAATTTGAGCGGAGCCAAGCGTGTATTTTCCTGGCAAAGTTTTCAAGCCCGCCGCTGCGACTGCATCTGTCGTTAAAATCGTCCTAGCAGAACCCTTAGCACGCAACATTGTTTTAAGAGCGGATTTAGAAATATGAACACCATCTGCAATGAACATAGCCGTTAATTCATCTTGCGCTAACTGCCAAAAAATTTGATTTTCTGTTGTATGCAGCAATGCAGGCAACGCATTGCCCAGATGTGTAGATAAAGACGCACCAGCTTCTATCGAGGTTTTTATTTGTGCCAAATTAGCAGCCGAATGACCTATCGCCACTTTAATGCCACGGGCAATCAATTTGGGAATTAATTCAATTACTCCGTCAATCTCAGGCGCTACCGTCATAATCTGTATTGGTCGTGTAATTACTTGTTGTAGATGATCAATAAGTTCAATGTTTGCGTTCAACATATATTCTGGGTCATGAGCGCCAGAAAAACCATCTTCTTTCGATAAAAATGGACCTTCAATATGATAACCTTCTACCATCAAGGAACCCAGTTGACTTTGTGAAACCGCCAAATCAAGATTACGCAATGTTGCGATCATGCGGCTTGCATGGTCAGTAATAACGGTTGGCAATATTGATGTCACACCCGTTCGGGCAATCTCCATCAAAGAAAAATTAAATTGTTTTGCGCTCATATCTTGGCGATTGAAATCAATACCCGCAAAGCCATTCACTTGCAGATCAATTAGCCCCCAAGTTGTAAAAACCTTGGTAAAATCTATTTTTGAAATCGACACCTGCTCTTCTAAATTGGCGCGACCATCTGGCAGCATATTACAATCAAAAACTGCATTTTTTACAGGAGAATATATCTGTAATTTTTTGAGTTCTGTGCGTCGTAACAATTCACAAGATTTCATATCAATGTTAAGCATTTGCAACATCCTTACTTAACTTGGGAGCCGCAAATACATCCATGTATGGGGTGATTGCGCAATATTGATGCGGGGCAATCTGGGCTATAAGGCCCCTCGATGGCTTGTTGAACCGCATTGGACTTACGTTCATCAAGAACAGTGCAAATAATTGAATTTGATTTTAAAATTTGCCAAATACTCATGGTGATAGCTTCGGTTGGGACATCACTAATATCTTTAAACCACCCTTCTCATACTTGTTGCTTACGACAAACCTCATCAAGCTCCACACGTATGAAGGGTTGGCACGTCCTGAAATCCGCTGGGGGATAATTAAAAGCAAGATGCCCATTTTCACCAATTTCAATGAATGCTACATCAATTGATGCTGAAGAAATCGCTACGTTCAAGCGGTTGATTTCACCGCCGATATTATCACTCCCGCCATTTATCATTTCAAAATGTCGTAGCGTTGGAACTTGTTCAATGAATCGATGATTGAGATAATTTACGAAACTGGCGGAATATTTCTTGTCAAGACCAATATATTCATCAAGATGAAAGACTGTGCATTTAGACCAATCAATATCTTTTCTTAAGACAAGAGCCTCAATCAATTCAAACTGACTTGCACCTGTCGCTAAAATTATTCTTGTTTCACCTATTTCCGCAATGGCATCGCAAACTAAATCTGCCCCTTTTATTGCGGCACATACGCTTGATATTTTTCCTGTTTGATTTATCAAAACCTTCATGCCACATCCCAGAAAGTTTAATTTTCATATTAAATACATTAAAGTTATTAAATACAATTTTATCAATAAATATTTTTACTAATCAAAAAATAAATTATTTGGAACTGTTAGGAAAATATATTAAACCTAGATATGTTATAATTTTATCCGCGCTATTTTATATAGGAAACCTAGTTTTGCAACCAATAGCAATGATTGATCTTTATACGCGCCAGTTTAAAAATAATCACCTAAATATATCAACAGGGCGAAAAGGACGGATATTTTCAAGACTCTGCGAGCTAGAAAAACCAACGCGCAAAAAGCTTGCAAACGAAATGGAAATTAGGCCTGCAACCGTCTCTAATATAGTATTTGAGCTTATAAACGATGGGTTAGTAGTAGAAAAACGACCGGATCGCAGTCTTCAAAAAGGCCGCCCAGAAATTATTTTAAGGCCAAACCCTAACCGTTTGGTCGCCATCGTCTGCCATTTGGTTTCCTATTCTGTTCATTGCACGTTAATTAATTTAGCTGGTAATATATTGTATGAAACGCGCCATGTTGCCAAAGTTGATCGGACAGATCCTATTACTTTTTTTAAAATCATCACAACACTCTTTACAAAATGCAAAGAACATATTTCACTAGATTCCGAACTTTCTGGACTGGCCTTCTCCTTACCTGGAATTGTAGATGAAAAGAAATGTAAATGGATTTATTCTTCTCATTGGCCCCATTTACATAATCTTGACCTTAGTCGATTATCTAAACGTTTCAAATGCAAAATAACACTTTCAAAAAACTTAGTTTGTGAATTACGAGCACGCGTATTTAGGCACGGCTGTTTAAATTCAAAAAGCATATTATTATTGCATTGGGGTTTAGGGATTGGTGCCGCATTCACTAGCGGAAATGATATGTTTATTTTAGAAAAAAAAGGATTTGGCGAAGTTGGTCATAGTTGCGTTGATCCAGCCAGCACAGCTTTATGTAAATGTGGCATGACAGGTTGCGTTGAAGCAGAAGCAGGAATTTGGGCAATTGCAAAGATACAAAATGACAAAAATATTCCAACAGAAGAATGTAAATTTGCACAATATCTGCAAGACAACTCTAATTTAAATATTTGGAATCGCCCTATTCAACTTTTGGCAATAACAATTAGAAACTTGTGCTTGGCATTATCGCCAGATCAATTCATCGTCACAGGGCCTTTTGCTCAAAATGGAAACATCTTCTCTCAACTTACAAAAAATGTTAACGAGCAATTACCAAAAAACTCACTGGTAATTGGCGACAGAAAAATAAATCTACGAGCGGGCAGACCTGGTCTACAAGATGAACTTTCAGGGGCCGCATCAACGGTATTTTTATCGTCCATTACACGATTATGCAGTGATTAGGTAAATATATAAAAAAACCACCATAATATATAATTACTATGTTTGGAAATTTCTCTAGGAGTGAGGCGCGACGCTTATATTATAAGCGAGCAACGAAGTTGCGACGACGTGTTTGCGTCCTAATAAATAGAGGGCGACCGCCCGCCGCCGTTAGGCGTTATAAAAAAAAGAGCATTATTTATGAATTGCGCTTAGGCCCGCATTGGTCGCTTCCATCGCCGCTTCTTTTACTGCCTCAGAAAATGTTGGATGGGCATGGCATGTTCTGGCGATATCTTCGGCAGAGCCACCAAATTCCATGATGGTAACAATCTCATGGATCATTTCACCAACTGCGGGGCCAATCATATGCGCGCCTAAAACTTTATCGGTTTTGGCATCGCTTAATATTTTCACAAACCCATCAACATAACCATTGGCTTTCGCCCTTGAATTGGCCTGAAAAGGAAATTTACCGACATTATAATCAATGCCCTGTTGTTTTAATTGTTCTTCACGCGCACCCACATCGGCAACTTCAGGCCAAGTGTAAACCACGCCCGGCACAAGATTATAATCAACATGCGGTTTTTGTCCCATCAATCGCTCGACACAAACTATGCCATCTTCTTCGGCTTTATGGGCCAGCATTGGGCCAGGTACGCAATCGCCAATGGCATAAATTCCTGCGACATTTGTTTGATAATTGCTATCGACCTGAATAATACCGCGCGGATCGCATTCAACGCCAATAGCATCAAGCCCAAGCCCATGAGTATAAGCAACACGACCGACCGCCAATAATACCGCATCGCAATCTATTCCCGCATCTTTGCCGCCTGTGGCTGCTTCGGTTTTAAGGGTAACGCCAGATTTCGTTACTGTCGCCGCCATGACCTTGGTTTTAAGTTTAAATTTCATGCCTTGTTTTTTAAGGGTACGTATCATTTGTTTTGATATTTCACCATCGGCAAATGGTAAAATACGATCAAGAAATTCAACCACCGTTACCTCTGCCCCTAAACGCATCCAAACCGAACCTAATTCAAGGCCAATAACGCCGCCGCCAATAACTACCAAATGTTTTGGAACTTTTTCAAATTCTAATGCACCAGTAGAGGTAACAATTTGTTTCTCGTCTATTTCAATACCGGGGATTGGGGTTGATTTTGAACCTGTGGCAATGATTATATTTTTGCAATTTAATATTTTACCCTTATCATCACCAGATGTAACCGATACCTTACCAGCAGTGTCAATTTTACCGCTGCCTTTGATATATGTGATTTTATTTTTCTTGAATAAAAATTCAATACCACCAGTTAGATCGCTAACTATTTTATCTTTACGACCAAGCATTTTTGCAAGATTAAGTTTTGGTTTGACCTCTATTCCATGATTATCGAAACCATGACATGCTTCATGGAAGAATTCTGATGATTGCAATAATGCCTTTGATGGAATACAGCCAACATTTAAACATGTGCCGCCAAGCTTGCCCCGTTTTTCAACGCAAGCAACCTTTAATCCAAGCTGCGCCGCACGGATAGCCGCCACATAACCACCGGGGCCACCACCAATTATAACTAGATCAAATTCTGCTGTATCAGTTTGCGCCGCATCAGTCATCATCAAACCCTTTTTTTAAATTCATAATTTTAAATAAACTGCGTCTTATACACCATATTAATGATGTAAATAGCGCATATGAGCAAGCTTTAGTTTAATAATTAATTAAAAAATGAACCAACCTATGAATGGGTAATTACTGAAAATTACTTATAAAAGATTTAGCGCATCATGCGCCTTAACCCCTTCAATATTATAAAAATAACCATTGGAAAAAGGAATATCATTAATTTGATTTTTTAATATGGCATATCCTTGTTTTAAATCAATTTTTCCATCTAACATATCACGAAAAGCCATGGCAACCGCCGCCATATCACAGCTATGCGGGGATAATCGATAATGATTTACGCCTGCTTGGCGCAATAAATCCAATTCGCCCAACAAATTGACATATGTATATGACATGGTTTGAATACCATTTATTGTTAAAAATTTTTGATCATCCAATGTGCTTAAATCCATACCATCATAATCTTTTTCACAGACGAATTTGCAATTATCTTTGCTCAATCCATGATGTCTTGCATGATAACAACGCGCCGATAATGCCAATGGCAACCTGCCAAACACCTGAACTTCCAAATCAATATTTTTATTCACTGCCAATATTTTTATGGATTGAAATGACAATTCAACTGGTAATGATGCAGATATTGCACCGTTTTTTGCCATATAATCCAATGTTGCTTCGTTATATATATTAACATATGGGCCAATCATATGTGGGCGATTTTTTAATAATGACATTGTTGAAACGTCATTTGCCTCGACCATAAAATCATCATTCTCGGCCAATTCCTCAACCATAGTCATTTCACGCTTATTCATTATTAAACCAAGGCTGGACAAGATAATTTCCTTGCCCGATGATTGTAATCTTTCAACCACATCTGGTAAAACAGATTGATAAAAAGGCATTCGCTTAGAACAAACGACCTCGCCTAAATAAATGCGATCGATAGCGTCAATATCAGCCATTTTAAAATAAAAATCGCGCCAATAATCGGCAGGCCAATTAAATAAGCATGGCCCTAATGTTATATGCCCAGCAGCTGGTTTTTTTATTGAAATTTCTAAACTAGTCATTTTATATCCATGAATATTATTTTAAAACATCGATTGTGCCATATTTTTTTAACGCCATGTTTTTAACGCCATGTTTTTTCATATGCACCAGCGGTTTTATTACCACCTTCGGTTATATGATCTAAATCAAGTGGCGGTATTGGTTGCCCGTTATTTACCGCATCCACGGCTTTTCTAAAATTTGAAACTACTTGTGCAATATATGCCTTACCCCGTTGGCGACCCTCAATTTTCAAAGCGCAAACCCCCGCCGCCATTAATTCTGGTAACATCGATACGGCATTAAGGCTGACTGGTTCTTCAAATAGATATGATATTTTATCATCGGTTTTAAATCGGCCTTTGCAAAGGGTTGGATAGCCAGCCTTTTCTCCCATCTCAAAAGCATTGATAGTAAATTCGCCAAGTCTGGATACTAATTTATCATCCTCATCTTGGTAAAACACATGAGATGCAGGCGAACAAACACCATTTATATTTGGGCTTTGGCCCGTTGCATAAGATGATAAAGCGCATCTACCTTCTGCCATTACGCAAAGCCCGCCAAAGACAAACACCTCTGTCTCGACATTTATTTGCTTATTTAATGCAGCAATTTCAGGGATAGTTAAAACACGCGGTAAAACCACACGTTTAACGTCAAATGCTTGGACATAAAAATTAATTGCCTGTGGATTTGATGCCGATGCTTGCACCGATAAATGACGGCGTAATTTTGGATATTTGCGCGTTGCATAATCTAACAAGCCAATATCAGCCAATATAACCGCATCAACGCCAATTGCCGCCGCATCATCCACCGCCATTTGCCATATATGACATTTACCCGCCTGTGGGAATGTATTAATTGCCAAATATATTTCAACATTATTAGAATGGGCATAAGCCAATGATTGTTTTAATTCATCACGGCTGAAATTAAGTCCAGGGAAATTTCTAGCATTGGTTTCATCACGAAAACCGCAATAGACCACATCAGCACCCGCAGAAATAGCCGCATGTAATGCCGCAGGCGTGCCAGCCGGGCAAATTAGTTCTAATTTTTTTGTCATTTACAAATTCTTGTTATTTGATTTGATAAGCGTTTATTTTCTTTTTCCATTACCGCTATTTTATCTTCTAACCTGCTGCGATTTTTTATTTCCATATTCAGCCTTTTATTAATTGGCGCAACCATCGCGCCGCGCAATATTTGTAAATCATTCGCTGCGCATTTTGCAATATTGCTGATCTTATCATGAATTTTACTTACTGGCTTTTTGAAAATACCAAGATTTGCCAAAATATCATCTATAAGATTAATATCCGCGCCATCGACAGCGTTACGCAATGTTAATATGGCTTCTGTATTTCCTTCAATGGTTAAATCGCGGCTAAAAAATAATGCATCACCATCAATACGCCCTTCAAGAAGCTCTATTAATGCCGCTATTGAACCTTTAATGCATGCTGTTGGCTTAATATCATCGGTTAATTTATTCTTGACGGTTAATTTTGGTGTTATGGCGCATGGTTCAAGAATAAAAATAAATGGTAAATCAATCGGATCAATTAAAAATATTGGATCGTCTAATATTTGTAACCGTTGAAAAATATCACTATATTTTTTAACCATTAAACCCATGGCAATTTTTAACATAGGTTGCAAAACACCAAGTGGCAGCGGCCTTAATATAAAGCCTGCCAATAAAACAGGTGATAATGGCGGAGAGCTATAAGATTTGTCAGTAGAGGGGATAGATGCAAGCATGATTGATAAACTTTCACAGCAGAAATCAAAATAACAGGCTGCGAATATATTCTATCAATAAATTAATTGCGTTGATTAGGGTCAACAATTTATATTTAGTTTTAATTTATTTATATCAATCATTGCCGATGATAAGGATGACCAGCGTGAATTTGACCAATACGATAAATTTGTTCAGCCAACATGGCACGAATCAACATATGCGGCCATGTTAATTTACCAAAATTAATGATTAAATCAGCGCGCTGATGCACCGATTTTGCCAAACCATCGGCACCGCCAATGATAAAAGCAATTTCGCCCTTGGCCTGATCATCCCATGCCTGTATTTTATTGGCAAGCTCGATACTGCCAAAATCGCGCCCGGTCTCGTCAAGGGCAATGGCTATCGCGCCTTTTGGTATGGCAGCGATTAATAATTTTGCCTCGGCTGTTTTTAGTTCAATACCATTGCGTTTCTTTTTATCTTCAATCTCATGCAATAAAAATGGTGATCTTATGCGGGTTTTATAATGGTTAAAAAGCGCAAGTTCTACACCTTGTTTTGCCCGACCAATGGCGATTATATGAAATTTCATAATATATGATTATTATATTGGTTATTTAAATGATTGTTATGTAATTTTAACATCACTTTCGACCATCTCTACCGTCCACATTTGCTCTAAATTATAAAATTCACGTACTTCAGGACGGAATAAATGAACGATAATATCGCCAATATCAATCAAGACCCAATCGCCTTGGGCTTGCCCATCGATGATGATATTTTCATAGCCTTCGCCCTTTAAATCCTGCACCAAATAATCTGCCATTGCAGAAATTTGCCGCGATGATGTACCGGTTGCAATTAACATATAATCGGCGATTGTTGATTTACCTGCCAAATCAATGGTGATTAAATCTTGTGCTTTATTACCGTCGAGAGATGCCTCAACCAATTTTAATAAAGCCGAAGAAGATATATTCTTCCCAGATTGCTTAACGATGTTATTTCTCCATATTAAATATGTTTTATGAAAGCAATTATATTTTTTCTCTGATAAAAGTTGCCGATATTTTATTACGCCTGATAGGTAAAAAAACCCATGCTGGTGCTTGATAATCAACGATAACATTGGCAAGATTTAAATTAATCCTGTTTTTGGCAAATTTTAATGCTGCCTTACCTGCAAATGACCTTTGATTATAGCCTGACCTTGCAAAAACCGCAATAGGAAGTCGATTAAAAATATATTGCCAATCGAGCCAATGATGTATTTGGCAAAGATTATCCGCCCCCATCAACCAAATAAAACGGTGGCTGTTATATTTTTGCGTTAATCGCATTATCGTATCGGCACTATAACATAGACCAGATTGTTTTTCAAAATCGCTAACTATAATTCGCGGGTGTTTAGCCGTTATTTCCGCATATTGCAAGCGATCTGAATAGCTTGCCATATTTAACGTGGATTTAAGTGGATTTTGCGGTGTTACCAACCACCAAACTTCATCTAAATTTAGTATTTTTAATGCCAGTTTTGAAATATGCAAATGCCCCGCATGCGCGGGATTAAATGACCCACCCAACAGGCCGATGCGTTTAAAAGATTTATATTTCATTTAATAATTCTATCATTAATAATTGATATAGACCAGAGCTATGGCCTTATATGGCCTTTGCCACGAACCAAATATTTAAAACATGTAAGCTGCTCCACGCCAACTGGTCCTCTGGCATGCATTCTACCCGTTGAAATACCAATTTCTGCACCCATACCAAATTCACCACCATCGGCAAATTGCGTCGATGCATTATGCATGACTATGGCGCTATCGACCTCGGTTAAGAATTTATCCACATTGGCTTTATCTTCGCTAATGATGCTTTCGGTATGATGCGATGAATATTTTTCAATATGGGCTATCGCCCCGTCAATATCATTGACAATTTTTACCGATATAATTTTATCTAAATATTCGCAATGCCAATCATCCTCTACAGCGTTAATCGCATTGTTAAATAGCTGACATATTTTTTCATCACCCCTTATTTCACAGCCTGCCGTCGTTAATGTGTTAATAATTTCAATGATTAAATCATCGCTAATGTTTTTATTAATTAATAATGTTTCTGCCGCGCCACAAATACCAGTACGGCGCATTTTTGCGTTTAATGTTACTTCAATTGCTTTTTTTGCATCGGCATATTGATCAATATAAATATGACATAGGCCAGCCAAATGTGAAAAAACTGGCATTTTTGCATCATCCATCACACGTTTTATTAATGATTGTCCACCACGTGGCACGATAACGTCAATATATTGGCGCATGGATAATAATTGCCCAACTGCGGCGCGGTCTCTGGTCTTGATAATTTGTAAAGCATTGCAATCTATAGCTGCAATTTTTAATCCAGATTGTATAAGCTCGCAAATGACTATCGCCGAATTTAAACATTCAGAACCCGCCCGCAAAATTGCTGCATTACCAGATTTAATACATAATGCCGCTGCATCAGCAGTAACATTCGGCCTTGATTCATAGATAATTCCAATCACGCCCAAGGGTACGCGTACACGTTCAATTTCTAAACCATTCGGCCTTACCCAGCTTGATATGATAGCACCAACAGGGTCATCCAATTGGGCAATTGCCTTGATCGATTTAACCATTGATTCGATACGTTCTTCATCTAAAAATAACCTATCTAACATTGCATCATTAAGGCCTTTTTCGCGACCAAATTGCATATCCTTGGCATTTGCCCGCAATATTTCATCGATGCCATTATCAATCGCCGCTGCCGCCGCATTTAATGCGATATTTTTAGAAAAACTACTGGCTAATGCAATATTTTTTGCCGCTTTCTTTGCATTTTCACCAATTAATAAAATTTCATTTTCCATATTGTCGCGCATATTATTCATTACCTATTCACTATCAATTATTCATAATCAAGTGCCATATCATCACGATGCACCATTTCAGATCGACAATCGAAGCCTAAAATATCACGTATTTCAGATGATTTTTTACCTAAGATAGATTTTGCATCATTGGCATCAAATGCAACCAAGCCAATGCCTAGTTTTTTACCGTCAACATCACAAATAGCAACCGCATCACCGCGATTAAATTCACCATTAATTTCAACTATTCCCGCTGCAAGCAGGCTTTTACCTTTTGACAATGCAAATTTTGCCCCCGCGTCTAATATTAAATTGCCGCATATATTTAATGAACCTGCAATCCAACGTTTACGCGCCAATTTTGGTTTATCAAACGGCCTGAACCATGTGGATTTTGCCCCATCCATTAAATTTTTAATGGCATGAATATCTTCACCCTTGGCAATTATCATATTACAACCGCCAGATAATGCAATTTTTGCCGCTGCCAATTTTGTTATCATGCCACCGGTTGAAATCCCCAATGGCGCATCACCCGCCATCGCCAGAATATCATCATTAATCGATGTTACTTCGGATATATGTTTTGCATTTGCATCTTTGCGTGGATCAGAAGAATAAAGCCCATCAATATCGCTTAATAATATTAAAAGATCGGCTGAAATCATTGTTGCTACTCGCGCCGCCAGCCTATCATTATCGCCATATTTTATTTCTTGGGTGGCAACAGTATCATTTTCATTGATCACTGGCACAGCATTTAATTTTAATAATTGCAAAATCGTATTGCGGGCATTCAAATGGCGATCGCGCTGTTCAGTATCAGACAGGGTTAATAAAATCTGGGCAACGGTTATATCATATTTTGCCAAGGCTTCTTGATAGGCATGGGCTAATTTTATCTGCCCCGTTGCCGCAGCGGCTTGTTTTTCTTCTAATTTCAAGATTTTAGCTGGCAAATTAAGATGCGAACGACCAACAGCGATTGAACCAGATGAAACCACAATAACATCGGCACCATTTGATTTAAGATTTGCAATGTCGCTTGCTAATGCTTCCAACCATTTATTTTTTATTGCACCGCTTGGCGCATCGACCAATAATGACGAGCCAATTTTAATTACTATACGTTTTGCCGTCTTTAATGATAATAACATTTATATTTCCAAATATGGTTAAATTGGCGACCATATTTCATCATCTAAACCATCATCAGATGATCCATTTTCATCCTCAATGATATATTCACCACCAATTCTTTTGGGACGAAATTTTGCGATCTCGCTTAACATTACCCGCAATATTTTATCAACCCCATCACCCGATATAGCCGATAAATCAAAAATTGGGCTATTGGTTACTTGCTCCAAGGCATGGCGTTGTTCGGCCATAATTTCCGGGATCAAGGCATCGCTTTTATTAATAGCAATTATTTCAGGTTTTTCATCAATACCACCGCCATATGCGGTTAATTCGGCACGGATAGTTTTATAAGCATCGACTACATTTTCATCTGATCCATCGATTAAATGTAACAAGATACGCGTACGCTCCACATGGCCTAAGAATCTAACACCCAATCCTTTGCCTTCATGTGCGCCTTCGATAATACCCGGAATATCGGCAATAACAAATTCAGTTTCATCGATATAAACCACGCCAAGATTTGGGTGAATAGTTGTAAAAGGATAATCGGCAATTTCAGGTTTTGCCCTGCTGGTTGCTGCCAAAAATGTTGATTTTCCAGCATTGGGAAGTCCAACCAAACCCGCATCGGCGATTAATTTAAGCCTTAGCCATATCCATAATTCTTCTGATGGCCAACCTGGCTCTGATTTTCTTGGCGCACGGTTGGTCGCGGTTTTAAATGCCGCATTACCGCGTCCACCATCACCGCCTTTTAATAGAACCACCCTTTTGCCGACTTTATCTAAATCTACCAGAACCATTTCTTTATCATCTGATAATATTTGCGTGCCAACTGGTAATTTTAAAAGAATATCATCGCCTTTAGAACCGCTCATATCGCGGCCTGCACCATGCATTCCTGCTTTTGCCTTGAAATGTTGTTGATAGCGATAATCGATCAAGGTATTTAATCCTGGCACAGCCTCGACAATCACATCACCACCACGACCGCCATCGCCGCCATTTGGCCCGCCAAGGGCAATATATTTTTCTCGCCTAAATGACATTGCACCCGGCCCGCCATGACCGCTTCTTACAAAAATTTTTGCTTGATCAAGAAATTTCATGGCTATTAACCCTTAATATCAAAATAGAACCATTAAAAAAGGGAATGACAGCTGCCATTCCCTTAAAATTTTAAACCCTTTAGGGAATTGTTTTACTATTCAGCAGCATTCGCTAGTGGAGTAACAGATACAAATGTGCGTAATCTGGTTTTACGAAATTGTACATTGCCATTAACTTTTGCAAAAATTGTATGGTCTTTGCCCATGCCAACATTATCACCCGGATGCCATTTTGTGCCACGTTGGCGTAAAATAATATTTCCAGATACAACGCTTTCGCCACCAAATTTTTTAACGCCTAAACGACGACCAGCCGAATCGCGACCATTATTTGAGGAGCCGCCTGCTTTTTTATGTGCCATTTCAATTGCTCCTTAATTATTTTTTAGCAGCAGGCTTCTTAGCCGCCACTTTTTTAGATGCTGTTTTTTTAGCCACTGTTTTTTTAGCCGCCACTGTTTTAGATGCTGTTTTAGATGCTGTTTTAGATGCTGTTTTTTTCACAGCGGCAGGTTTAGCATTATCGATTTTTGCTGCTGGCGTTGCTGCCTTTGCACCTTTTTCAATAATGTTGGTTACCCGTAAAATTGTAATATCTTGGCGATGACCACGTTTTCTACGATAATTCTGGCGGCGTTTCTTTTTGAAAACAATAATTTTCTTAGCCCGGCCTTGGGCTATGACTTCGGCTTCAACCGCAGCACCAGCAATCATTGGCGCACCGACTGTTTGTTTATCACCATTGGCGATTAATAAAACATCGGTTAAAAGGATTTTATCACCTTTTTCACCATCAAGTTTTTCAACTTTTAAAATATCATCGGCGACAACACGATATTGCTTCCCACCGGTTTTAACTATTGCGAACATATTTATTTCCTTAAAATTACACGCGCCTTACGGTGTTCTAAATAAAAGAAACTTTTATATATGATTTCAAATAAAAGCATATACAACCTCAAGCAGCGCAAAAAAGGCCAGAATAGATAAAATCTATCAACAACCTTACATTTGCGCATAATATCTACAAAAGCTATCCTGTCAATGGATTTAACATGGTTTTTATATTTTTATTTAACTTTGCGCCAGCAAGCTGGCATTGCCACCCGCCGCCGTAGTATCAACGCATAAATGGCGCTCTAAAATATAGCGTTCAGGGGCAATATGGTCGCAAATCAATGGTAATAACGCCCCATCACGCATGGATAATGCCAATTTATATTGACGCAAAATTTTCATATTAGCAAAACTTGCAACCGCGTCTATATTTTCTATTGATATTAACATATCTGCGTTGATTTCTGCCTCTATACCAGCAATAGGAAGATTAGATTTTGCCAAGCTTTCAATCAATGCCGCATTTTCATCTGATATGCATAATATTTTATTGCCAGTTAACAAAGCCTGTAGCATTTGTTTTTTAAGGCTTTGTAAATCTGGCCCTAAGCATAGGATTATGCCACGCGGATGATATGATAATTGATTTAATTCACCCGTTGGCCCCGGCAATTCATGTGGTTTTTTTACAACCAAATTAATTGCGGTGGAAATTTCCGCGTCATCACTTAAATATTGTTTTAAAATTGTTAAATCCGCAGGTTTCTCAGTCGGCTTGATATTATTTAATTTATCAATTTCATCCTGTATTATGTTCAATGCGATATGGTTTTTTTCAGCATTCTCAATTTGCAATCGGTTATTTATAACTTTATGAAAGCTATTATTCTTGTAAAAACGCGCCATATAATGCGCCCCACCCGCCTTTGGCCCTGTGCCTGACAACCCCTCACCACCAAATGGTTGTGACCCGACAACCGCACCAATTTGATTGCGATTAACATATATATTGCCCATTTTTATACGCTCTACTATATGGTTAACGCGCGCGTCAACGCGGCTATGCAAGCCAAAAGTAAGGCCAAAACCCTTGGCATTGATCGCATCAATCACATCATCAATTTCATCGGCGACAAATGTGGCAATATGTAAAACTGCGCCAAATATTTCTTCGGTTAATTCCTCAATACCAGCAACCTGTAATAATGTTGGCGTAATAAATATACCCTTATCAGCCAAATCATCGGGCAATGGCAATTGTTTAATTAATTTTCCATCTATCTTAAATTTTGCAATATGGTCATTAATTTTTTTCTGTGAAGCCTTATCAATAACTGGACCTATATCGGTCGATAATTGCCATGGATTGCCAATGGATAATTGATCCATCGCGCCTTTTAACATTTTTATAATTTTTACCGATATGTCTTTTTGTACATATAATATACGTAATGCCGAACAACGTTGCCCTGCCGATTGAAAGGCAGAGGCCAATATATCACGCACCGCTTGTTCTGGTAATGCAGTTGAATCAATAATCATCGCATTAAGCCCACCAGTTTCGGCAATTAAAGGCGCATCAATATCAATATTTTTTGCCATCGCCTTATTGATTAACTGTGCGGTTGGTGTTGAGCCAGTGAAACAAACGCCCTTGACCCTTTTATCTTTAGTTATCGCATCGCCAATTATATTACCTGCGCCCGGTAATAATTGCACCGCACCCTTGGGAATGCCTGCTTCATGCATCAAACTGATTGCTTTTGCGGCTATTAATGCGGTTTGTTCGGCGGGTTTTGCCAAAACAACATTACCCGCGCCCAAGGCCGCCAATATCTGGCCTGTGAAAATTGCCAAGGGGAAATTCCATGGGGAAATGCAAGTTATAATGCCGCGTGGACTATGATTATTGCCGTTTGATTGATTAGCAATATCCAGCCTGACCGCTTCATTCGCATAGAATCTAGCAAAATCAATTGCTTCGCGTAATTCACCGACGCTATCCAATAATATTTTACCCGCTTCACGACATATTAAGGTGAATATTTCTATCGCATCGCGCTCGTATAAATCCGCCAGCTTATTTAGGCACTCAGCACGGTGTTTAGCCGTAGTTTTTGACCAAATGGCAAATTCTTTTTCTGCTGCAATGAACGCTATTTCGACATCTTCTAATCTGGCATCAACCACAGACCCAACCAGATCGCCATTATCGGCAGGATTAAATTTTTCGACTGGGTTTTTATTGTTATCTTTACTAATATTACCTGCTATAATTGGCGCTGCGGCCCAGGTATATTTAGCATATTTCATACGGCCTTTATTTATTTTGGCAATAGTTTTAACGCATGTTATATCCCAACCCTTGGCATTAATTCTGTCTTTACCAAATATATCAACGGGATTAGTTATTTTATTATTGGCGATTTTTCCTGATAATTCACTTAATGCATTAAACGGGTCTTTGGCTATTTCTTCTGGGCTAACATTCACATCAACAATTTGATTAACGAATGAGCTATTCGCGCCATTTTCTAATAACCGCCGCACCAAATATGCCAATAGATCTTGATGTGCGCCAACGGGGGCATAGATACGACAATTGGTTTTATATTTATTTAAAACGCTATCATGCAGGCTTTCACCCATGCCATGCAATCGTTGAAATTCGAAGTTATTTTTATCAATTTGCATATGATTGGAGATTTCTAATATTGCTGCCACACTATGGGCATTATGGGTGGCAAATTGCGGATATATGCGGTCGGTCATGCCAAGTAATTTTTTAGCGCATGTGATATATGATATATCGCTATTTATTTTTCTGGTGAATACGGGAAAGCCGTCAAGACCAAGAGTTTGAGCGCGTTTAATCTCGCTATCCCAATATGCGCCCTTGACCAGACGCAGCATAATCTTACGGTCAAGCTTGATCGATAATTGATAAATCCAGTCAATAATATATATGGCACGTTTGGAAAATGCCTGCACCACCACACCAAAACCATCCCAGTCTTTAAGGGAATCATCGCTTAATATTGCCTCAATCACCTCAAGCGATAAATCGAGCCTATCGGCCTCTTCCGCATCGATGTTGAAACCCATATTGGCGGATTTGGCAAATATTGCCAATGATCTGGCGCGTGGCATTAATTGGCTCATCACCTGATCATATTGCCCATATTCATACCTTGAATGCAGGGCAGATAATTTAACCGATATGCCGGGGTTAAGCCTGATATTATCGCTATCACAATGATTAGATAATTGTGAAATTGCATCGCAATATGCCAAATGATAACCCTTGGCATCATCATCGGTTCTGGCGGCCTCGCCCAACATATCATATGAATAGCTATAACCGCGCCTTTGCATATTTTTGGCGCGTTTCAATGCCTCACCTATGGTTCTTCCCAAGACAAATTGTGTGCCAAGCTCGCGCATGGCCTGTGCTACCGCCTTTCTAACAACTGGTTCACCCATGCGTTTAACCATGCCTTTTAATTGCGACATTATGGTTTTTTCTTCACGCGGCAATAATACCTTGCCCGTCAACATCAAGGCCCATGTGGAGGCATTGACCAGTGAAGAACCCGACTTACCTTGATGCACTGCCCACCGACCCGTGGATATTTTATCTTCGATCAAGGCATCAATTGTTTTATCATCTGGCACACGCAATAATGCCTCTGCAAGGCACATCAAAGCCACACCTTCTTTGGTTGATAAGCCATATTCAGCCAGAAAACTTTCCATCAAGCTGGGGGTGGCGTTTTTCCTTATATCTTCAACCAATGATACGGCCGATAATGATATTTTTCGGCGTAATTCAGGCGATAAATCAGCATCCTTAACAAGCTTATTAACTGCCACAGCCTCTTCAACCAGTGTATTTTGACGGATTTCATCACGGATGACGGTAATTTTATCTGCAATCACTGTATTTTTCGACATATTTCATACCTGCTGCTAATCATTGATATTTATTTAAATATTATATTGCCAGCAGTATATATTAATATTAATAGTATTTTTGACCATAATATTAAATAACTTAGCTAAAAAAACTATATTTATGCTATAATATTTAAATAAAACCTATAATGAAGGTATATTTTAGTGAATTTGGATAATATCGATAAAAAAATAATCAATATCTTATCAAATGATGGTCGCATATCGATAACCAAATTATCACAGCAGGCGGGCATATCAAAAACCCCATGTCAAATAAGAATGAAACGCCTTGAAAATAACGGTTATATTTTGGGTTACAAGGCGGTATTTGACCATGACAAGCTCGATCATGGCCATATTGCATTTGTTAATGTTACCTTGAATAATACCAGTTCAAAATCTTTAGATGATTTTAATGATGCGGTTAGAAAAATAGACGAGATTGAGCAATGCCATATGATCGCCAGCAATTTTGACTATTTATTAAAAGTCCGCAGCAAAAATATTAATGATTACCGCATTATTTTGGCTGAAAAAATATCTGCGCTGCCACATGTGGCGCAAACATCAACATTTGTGGTGATGCAAAGCGTTAAAGAAAACAGCTAAATATCATCGACTAATTTCGCTAGATATGAATCTCCCGCATGAATTCTTTCTCTAAATTGATCATTAAAATCGGCTGGCGCAGCATTTCTAACGCTTTCACGTGCCGATAGAACCTGTCTCCATTTAGTTATTTTACCAATATTTACAATATTTTTTAACGACTTAATTTCGTCTAATAGATCGAAATAACGCAACACAGTCGCCCATACCGCATCGACCATATGAAAATCTTCACCTGCAAAATATGAACCTTTGACTTCTGCTTCGATTAATTTAAATTTACGGCGCAATTCATCACATTTATCGTTAAATATTGCTTCGTCTTTTATATTATATAATTGATAAATAACCATCAAAAGACCCGATGCAAATTCTATCCATGAACGATGTTTAGCACGCTCAAGCGCATCTTTGGGATGCATGCTATCATTGGTTATTTCATCAAGATATTCGGCGATAACTTGGCTTTCAAATAATATTGTATCTTCGACTTGCAATAATGGCACACGCCCCAATGGGGATATTTTTAAAAACCAATCGGGTTTATTGGCTAAATCCACATTACTTCGTTTGAATGGTATATTTTTTTCCAATAAAACAATAACCGCACGCTGTACATATGGGCATAACTCATAACTTATTAAATGCAATTCTGACATTATTTGTTCCAATATTATTATTCATTAAATTAAGTTTATATAATATATTGGCATGAGTTTATTTTATTTCAATAGAAATTTTATCATTATTATATTTAACTAAAAAAAGACTGCCATTAGGATATGACAGCCTTAAACATTCATATCATCAGATATTATGCACCCGTTTGTGGCCGCATATCGGCAGGGTCTATGCCTGCTATTTTTACTGGTTTTTTCATGGCATCGCGCCTGAATGGCTCGCCCAATTCTTGGTTTAAAATCACCTCGATAAATGTGGTGATGCCGTCTTTTTGTTCGGCGCAACTTAATTTTAATGCTTCGGTTAATTCTTTTTGGCTATGAACCTTAACGCCTTTTAAGCCGCAACCAATTGCCACTTCGGCATAGCTTAATTGCGGGTCAAGTTCAGTACCAACAAAATTATCATCATACCATAATGTGGTGTTGCGTTTTTCCGCACCCCATTGATAATTACGGAAAATAACCATCGTTATGGCGGGCCATTCATCGCGTCCACATGATGTCATTTCATTCATGCTGATACCAAATGCGCCATCGCCTGCAAAACCAACAACGGGTGTATCAGGGCAGCCAATTTTTGCCCCTAAAATCGATGGAAAGCCATAACCGCATGGGCCAAACAGGCCGGGTGCTAAATATTTACGACCTTCTTCAAATGTTGGATATGCATTACCAATGGCACAATTATTACCAATATCGCTTGAGATAATTACATCTTTTGGCAAGCCTTCTTGAATAGCGCGCCATGCCATGCGGGGCGACATGCGGTCGCTATCGCGTGATCTGGCATCTTTATTCCATGTTGTGCCGGGGTCGTCATCTTCATGATCCATGCTGCTTAGGCTTTGCAACCATGCAGATTTTGTTTGATGAATATGGGCTTCGCGTTCGCTTCTGCCCGCATCGCCCGCCGTTGCGCTTAACCCGCTTAGAATTTGCCTTGCAACTAATACCGCATCACCGCAAATGCCGACTGATATTTTTTTACTAAGGCCAATGCGATCAGAATTCATATCAACCTGAATTATGCTGGCATCTTTTGGCCAATAATCCATGCCGTAACCAGGTAGCGTGGAAAATGGATTTAATCTTGTACCCAATGCCAAAACAACATCGGCCTTGGCGATTAGTTGCATCGCAGCCTTAGAACCATTATAGCCAAGCGGCCCTGCGGCTAATGAGTGCGAACCAGGGAAGCTGTCATTATGTTGATAGCCTGAACAAACTGGTGCGCTTAACCGTTCAGCCAAGGCGATTGTTTCGGGGATTGCGCCGCCAATAACAACGCCAGCACCCGATAATATAACGGGGAATTTTGCATTTGATAATAGCTCACATGCTTGTTTAATTGCAGATGCGCCACCTGATTGTGGCTCTAGCCTAACAATTTGCGGTAAATCAATATCGATTATTTGCGTCCAATAATCACGCGGGATATTAATTTGTGCGGGAGCAGAGCCACGGCGGGCTTTTTCAATCACGCGGTTTAATACCTCTGCCATGCGTGATGGGTCGCGGACTTCTTCTTGATAACAAACCATATCACGGAATAACGCCATTTGTTCGACCTCTTGGAAACCGCCTTGACCAATGGTTTTATTGGCGGCCTGCGGTGTTACCAATAACATGGGGGTATGATTCCAATATGCGGTTTTAACAGGGGTTACAAAACCGGTTATACCCGGGCCATTTTGGGCAATAGCCATCGCCATTTTACCAGTTGATCTTGTATAGCCATCGCAAATTAAACCACCATTGGTTTCATGGGCCACATCCCAAAATTTTATTCCTGCCTGTGGGAATAAATCGGAAATTGGCATGAAAGCCGAACCAATTATGCCAAAAGCATGTTCAATGCCGTTCATTTGCAATGTTTTTACAAATGCTTCTTCCGTGTTCATTTTCATGATATATCATCCTTATTAATTGGCTTTTTATAAATTAACAAATAATTAATTGTTCATGCCATTTAAAGCGGAAAAATCAATAGATCCATAGCTCCAGTTTATGCTATCAATGATACCAGCTTGATAATGCTATGATCACCATAAAAAATTACAAAATATGAATTATGGTTTTGTTGCTAAAGTTAAAGCAGCACGCATTTGTTTAATGCCATCACCAATATTTTCGCCATAACGTAATAATGATCCGCCAAGCAATAATACAACATCATCGCCATACATAAGCGTTAAATCGGCGGCACGTTCTTTAGTCATGCCACCACCAGGGCTAGGTAAAATTGGTTTGCCAATACTTTTATTAGTTTTACATTCATCAGTAATCGATTGACATTCATCCGCGCTGAAACCAAACCGCCCACCAACATTAGGAAAAACAGAGATATCAGCACCGCTTAACCGTTGCAATTTACCAAACATCATAGAATGGCTAAACCCCATAGTGTCGGATAATACATATGGCCCTAAAAAGCTGGGATGGGACATGATTGGTAAGTTAAAATCTTTCGATCGAGCCAAGCGTGAAATCGCACCAAAGCCAAATAAACCAGGCATGATTAATGCACCGCCTGCGCCACATTTTTCGGCATATTTGGCAAAATCTTCTAAATCATTATTATGCCCCGCAATATTTGGGAAATATAAGCAATTCATCCCAGTTTCAATATTTGCTTTTTCTACTGCCGCACCAATTTTATCGACCCGTTGTTTAAAAGGTGCCATATGTTGATTGGTCAAACCATGATCATCTTTAATAATATCAGCACCAGCTAATGCACAGCGATAGGCGATCAATGCTAAGTCATCGGCGCTTGATCCTTGTGGTTTGATAACTGCGGCAATTAATGCACCTTCGCTACGACCAATTTTTTTCCGCACACCTTCAATACCAAATTTAGCCCCTTTAAAACGTGTTTCAAGTATGCTTCCTAATTCTAAATCTACTACTTTCAAGCCTTTTTGGATTGAGCTATTGCCAAATATTACATTTAATAATTGTGGTAATTCATTGCTAACACTATCGGGGCTATAGCTTATTTTTGCCAAATAGCTGTCATCAGATTTACTTAAATTTACAACTTTACCAATAATTTCATCTTCAATATAACCTTTAGGTACGATATCACGCGGTATTTCAACGGTCTGTTCCAAGGTGATATTTTCCGCCCGCATCAAAGCGGTTTTTTCATTATCGCAATAGATCTGATAAGTTACTGTGAATCGCTGCATGTTATAATCCTTCGGCTTTAGCTAAAGAATGCACCGCATCAACCCGCGCAAGATTTAAGTCATCTTCATCAATACCCGTTGGGCTGCCCAACATATCATCAATCGCATGCACCAAAGCCAGCGCGTCCAGACCGTAATAACGCATAAGATAAGCACGAGAGCCACCATGTGCATAGGTATCTTGCAGCCCCAATCTAATCAACCGTTTGGCAATGCCAGCATCAGCGATAGTTTCGGCAACAATCGTACCAATACCACCAGTGACAACATGATTTTCCAGAGTAATAACCCCATATTTAACCGACTGTAAATGATCCAATAAAACCGCCGCATCAAATGGCTTTAATGTATTTAAATGCAAATGACGAATTGATACGCCAGCATCTTTTAATGCCGATCTTGCCCGCATCGCTTCTTCGGTAGTAATTCCCGCAGTTACCACCAATATGTCAGAGCCAGAACTTAATTCGCGCATTTCACCAACTTTAATTGGTGTATCAAATAATCGCGCTACATTGCCGCGCAAAATTCTGCAATATATTGGGCCATCGATACTGTCTGCTGCGGCACAAACCGATTCAACTTCGGTCGCATCTCCTGTCTCTAATATAGTCATATTAGGCATAGCGCGCATTACTGAAATATCTTCAATCGCTTGATGGGTCATGCCACCAGGTGTTGTAATCCCTGGCAAGAACCCCATAATTCTAACTTTTCTGCGACCATAAGCGATAGAAGCCATAAGTTGATCATATGGCCTGCGATAGGCAAACACCCCAAATGTATGCACGAATGGTCGATAACCAGCCATGCTTAAACCGCCGACAAAACTCATCATATTTTGTTCCGCCATGCCCATCGACATGAATTGATCTGGATGACGGTCTCTAAATCCATCAATCTCGCAAGATGAGGTTAAATCGGCTGAAACACAGATGACATCTGGGTTTTCCACTGCATATTTTTCAAAAGCACCCGCATAAGGGCGCGTTACTATTTCAACCATCATCAACTTCCTTAATGCATTTCATAATCAATAGGCTCAACACCCAATTCCGCAGCGATAGATATATTATATTCATCCCGCTCAGCAGCATTTTTAAACCGCACATAATGTAGCCGAGGAAATCTCTCCTCAAGTTTTTTCATACCCTTCATTGGTGATGAATAGGCTAAAATAATAAGTGGTTTGCCTTCATGTGGTTCGGCTTTTGCTTGGCGCATAGCATCTAAATCATGGGCATCAATTTCCACTGCAACTGCACCAAAAGATCTAAATTTTACAGCAATATCACGCACTTCCATTACACTCGACATCGCACCATCGCATTGCTGTTTATTCACATCCATAATCGCCCAGACATTATCAATACCATGATGGGCGCAAGCCTGAACTGCTTCCCAAGTCTGGCCTTCTTGCACTTCACCATCTGACATAAACACACATACCTTACCAGTATCGCCGCGTTTTCTACGACCATATGCAAGCCCTGATGCTGTTGATAATCCAATACCTAATGTGCCATTATGAACTTCCATACCAGGTGAATGATCCGCGCCAATCATCTCGACTGACGATCCATCTTTGTTGAATAGTTCAAGTCCTTCTGGTGCCATTCTGCCGACTTCAATCAAGGTCGCATAAGCCACCAAGGCATAATGGGCAGGCGCAATGAATAAACGGTCATATTCTGGCGTTACAGGGCCATTGTAACCTGAACCCGAAACATACTCAGGGTTAGAGACACTAGGCACACCTGAAAAATCACGCGGTATCATTGGTAAAGTTGGCTCGCCAAGGTTTAACGCTTCATTATACAACCATGCTAATTGTTCTGCCGAAGAACAAGCTTGGCTTAAATAACCACCAGCTGTACGGATGGTATGTTCATATACGCGAATGCTAATACCTTGTGCTATCTGTTCAGTTGTTTTGGCATTTTTCATCATATTTCCTAAATAGATTAATCTAATTTTGATATAATTAGATTAAGGCAATCAAAAGGTCGATAGAATATCAAACTCTATCGACCTTAAATGTCATATTAAAAAATACTAGCGTGGCGGCAATGGCATCCAAGCAGGTATAGCGACATCAGCATGGGCGAATGCTGGTATTTTTGCAGATAATTCTTTCATATTTTTGATGTCTTCATCATTCAGTAATTTTTGTGTAATCAAAGTTGGCAGCACAACAACACTACTACCCGGGTTTTCACCAGCTAACAACATTGCAAGCGCACGAACTGAGGCTTCACCGACCACAGCAGGATTAGTCGCAGCAGTTGCAACCCATGCGCTACCTTCTTCACGCATTGCTGAAATATCAGCGGTTGAAACATCAGCCGAATAAATTTTTACCTGACGGCTCATATCGGCTTCATCGACTGCAATTTTAACACCTTTAGCAAATTCATCAAATGGTGCGAACATCACATTAATGGTTGGGTTTGCTGCTAAAACTGAACGTGCTTGATTGGCAACCGAGTTGGCAATTGGGTTATCTAATGTACCAAACACCGCCAATTCTTTAATACCAGGATTAGCATTTTTAATTTCTATCCATGCCACATCACGACGATCAAGCGGTGCAATGCCTGGAACATAAACATAACCAGCATTAAAGCTTGTCCCATTATCAATGATTGCTTGATCAAGTGCCATTTTAGCCAATTGATAATCAGATTGCTCAATTTGTGGAACATCAGGATTTTCAACATCAACATCAAATGCCACCACTTTAATTCCCGCTGCAACTGCGCGTTTAACCGCTTCTTGCATCGATTCTGTCAGGCCATGTTGAACAATAATACCATTCACACCCAATGCGATGGCTTGGTCAACCATATCGGCTTGTAATGCAGCGTCTTGGCGGCTATCCAACACCCTCAAATCAACACCTAAAGCTTTTGATTGCGCCTCAACACCCGCCAAATAAGCTTGGAAAAAATCACCTGTTGACAAATACCGCACCAAAGCAATTTTGACATCACCAGCTTTGTCAAATGGTGCTGGCATGTCCCCTGCGAAAACATTGCCAATAATCCCAGTTGCCGCCAATGCAACAACTGCAACCATCGAAGTGAATATACGTCTTGCTGTTTTCATTATACTCTCCTTTTTTAATGACCATATATTGAATATCAAATTGGTCATATTTGATATTTTTCTTAATATTTAACGCTTATTTGAAAGCGAGAATGTAAATACCAATGCCACTACTAATACCGCGCCTTTAACAAAATCTTGGGTATAATATGGTGCATTCATCATTGTCATCCCTTGCAATAAAATACCGACAAATAACGCGCCAATGGCAGTGCCAAATGCATTGGGTTTTGCCGCACCAAGCACCGCAAAACCAATCAATGCGGCGGCAACGGAATCAAGTAATAAATTATTTCCCGATGCGATATCTCCACGTCCAAGCCTCGCCGCTAATAATATACCGCCAACCGATGCCAGAACACCCGATATCATATAAGCAACAATTTTATATTTATGCACTGGCACACCAGCAAGCCCAGCGGCACGTTCATTAGAGCCAATGGCATACATCACACGACCATAGCGGGTAAATTCAAAATACAGCCAGATAACAAGGGCAATAACCACAAATATAATTACCGAAAATGGAATAAGATTCTCAATAAAAAAATCGAATTTATGCCGCCCAATCGAAAGAAATGTTTTCGAAAACACGCCCGTTGCAGTTTCACCGCTTGGTAAAGTCATGCCTTGTGCAATTGACCTACCTTCGGTTGGAATACGCTGTAATCCAATCAATAAAAACATCATGCCCAAGGTCGCCAATAAATCAGGGACCCGCATATAAACAATCAAAAACCCGTTGATTAAACCAATGAATGCCCCCATTGCCAAACATGCCGCCACGGCAACAAAGGCATTTTGATCAAGTACAACCATGACATAGGCCGATAGCATCAAGCTAGATGTTGCAATAGATCCAATCGATAAATCAAAGCCATCAACGATCAATGTGGCGGTAACGCCCAACGCCAAAATACCAGTAATTGCGACTGATTGAAAAATAAACACTGCGCTAAATGGTGTTGCAAAACTAGGTGCAGAAAACCCAAAGAACAGTACTAAACCCGCAAGCAAAGTCAAAAAACCATAGCGAATGGCAAATAATTTCATCTTATCTTTTTTCAAGCTAGCATTCATCACATATTAGCCCCTTATTTAATTGTATAATCGCATGTGGTTGACTGTTGTTATCCATATTTGTGCCTAGAATTTGCGCTAGAATCAAATCCGCATCGACAGAAATATTTTTATGTTCACCAACTAATGTATGATCTGTCATCACCAAAATCCTATCGGCAATTTCAAATGCTTCATCCAATTCAGTAACAAAAATTATAGTCGCGCGGTCTTTTGCCGTTTCACGTAATTTATCGCTAATATCTCGCCTTGCGGCAATGTCCACGCCTTGAAATGGCTCATCTAAAATCAACAGATCCGAATCTCTACCCAGCCATCTAGCAACCATTACTTTTTGCTGATTACCACCCGAAAGTCTTCCAATATTATCTTTTCCACTCTGGCAAATAATTTCCATATTATCGATCAAATCTGTCGTTAATTTACGTTCCATTTTTCGATTGATAAAACCAAATTTGCTTAGCTGTGATAAAAATGGCAGCGAAATATTATGATCGATATTAAATTCAGGAATAATACCATTGATACCGCGATCTTTAGAGCATAAAAATACATCTTTTCGAATCGCGGATCTAGTATTTTTCGGTGCATATTCTTTCCCATTAAGAAATATATCACCAGCATACTGAATAGCTTGTCCAAATAAAATTGATGCAAGCAGCGATTTGCCAACCCCAACTAAACCAACAATTGCAATAATTTCATTTTTATGGGCAGATAAACAAAATGGTTTAGACTCTGCTAATAATTGTATATCATTAAGCGTTAAAACAGCTTCGCCAGCATCAGTAATACCAATTTTAACATCAGATATTTTCCGCCCAAGCATTGCATTTACCGCGCCATTATAATCCAAATCTTTACCTTCAAATACGCCACTAATTTCACCATCACGCATACTACCAATTCGGTCAGCCATGCGTTTTATATCTGACATACTGTGCGAAATATATAAAATCGCTACACCACGGTTTTTTAACATGTCGAGCAGATGAAACAATCGTTGGGTTTCCGATAACGACAATGACGATGTTGGCTCATCCAAAATCAATAATTTAGGCTCATGCGACATCGCGCGGGTGATAGCCACCAGCTGTTTATCAGCCAGCGATAAACTATGCACAGGCGCCGCCATATCAAGTTTCAACCCTAAATGATCCGCAGATTTTTGTGCATCTTTTTTGATTTTTGAAGGCCATAACAAAGCAGGGCTGCGTGGGTCAGCCAACATATCCAACATTAAATTAGACGCAACATCTAAATCAGGCACTACGCCATCATTTATATTTTGATGCACCGTCACAACACCAGCTTTAAGCGCATCAGCAGGATTTTGGGGTGTAAAATCAACACCCGACAAAGTCATTGAAACAAAATCAGCAGCATGAACACCGCATATTATCCTTACTAAAGTAGATTTACCCGCACCATTTGCACCCATCAAAATGGTTACGTCACCCGCAGGAATATCTAAATCAATGCCGCGTAGAACTTGGTTAGAACCAAATTTTTTTTGGATCGCACACAGCTTTATTGATGAATTTTCATGTCTCATTTGGTTAAACCATCCTTAATTTACCATAGATTAAAAGTAAAACATGTCAATTGTCAAATGATATTGACAATTGAACTTATATTTGTCAATCTTGATTAAATATAGATAATTTAATCTGCTTATCGCATTCAATATTCAAGGAATTTGATATGTTGCAAGACTATGAACCACTAACCATTGAAACACTCAGCGAACGGTTGGGAAATATTGACATATTAAGGCAAAAGTTGGGTGATGAGCCAAATTTATGGTTATGTAATGAAGTTGGCGACGGTAATTTAAACTTAGTTTTTATAGTAAAAGGCAGTAAGGGCAATATTATTGTCAAGCAAGCTTTGCCTTATGTACGAGTAGTAGGGGAAAGTTGGCCGCTAAGCTTAAAGCGTATTTTCTTTGAACATGAAGCATTGCAACGACAAGCTAAATATACCAACAATATGGTGCCAGAAATTTATTATTTTGATGCACAGCAAGCAATCTTAGTCATGGAGTTTATGCAGCCACATATCATTTTGCGTCACAGCTTAAAAGACGGTATAAAACACAATAATTTAGCCAAAGACATGGGGATATTTTGCGCTCAAACATTATTTCGCGGATCTGATCTTTCGTTAGATGCCAGCGTTAAAAAATCCGATCTTGCAATATTTGCTGATAATATTGATCTGTGCAAGATAACTGAAGATTTAGTGTTTACCGATCCTTATTATAATGCCGATACCAATAATATAAATTCTCCAGCACTAAATGATTTGGTAGACGAACTTCGTCAAGACATTATACTTAAAGTTGCCGTACAACATCTAAAAGCCAAATTTTGCACCCTAAATGAAACTCTGCTACATGGCGATTTGCATACTGGTTCGATCATGGTGACCGAAAATGATACTTCGGTCATTGATCCAGAATTTGCAACCTATGGCCCGATGGGTTTTGATATTGGCATGTTATTAGCCAATTTTTGGATGGCATATTTTGCGCAACAAGGACACCAATCAGCAAATAATAATAGGGAGGATTATCGCGATTGGATTTTAGGCGTTACGGCAAATATTTGGCAAAATTTCGAGCAAGAATTTTCTAGGCTTTGGTATAGCGAACGCAATGGAATATTATTTGATAAGAACCTGTTTGAGGAACAAAATCATCAATCAGGTAGCAGACAAGCCTTGGAACAAAAGCTTAAATCCATTTGGCAAGATTGTTGCGGTTTTGCAGGTGCAGAAATGATCCGCCGCACCATTGGTCTTGCCCATATTATCGAAGTTGACTTGATAAAAGATGTGAATATTCGCACAATTATAGAAAAAAGATGCCTTATCATGGGGCGCAAATTAATCGTCCAACAATCAGAATTTAATAATATATCAAGAATTATAAAATTAGCCAAACAAATAGAGAAAGACAGTAGATTATGAAAGTTCAAGGCAAACATTACAGATCAATTTGGCTTGCAGATGACAATCGCACCGTTAAAATTATTGAGCAACGCTTGCTGCCCCATGAATTTAAAATTATAGATCTGATAACACGCCAAGATGCCGAAGTGGCAATAACCGATATGATTGTCCGTGGCGCACCGCTAATTGGTGCAACCGCTGCTTATGGCATGGCACTTGCCATGACCGAAGATAGCAGCGATAAGAATTTAGAAGCCTCGTGGGAGGCATTGAATAAAACTCGTCCCACCGCGATTAATTTACGCTGGGCACTCAACCGCGTTAAAGCCAAATTATTACCACTATCACCAAGCAAGCGACAAGAGTCTGCCTATGACTTAGCAGCTAAAATTTGCAATGAAGATATTGAAATTAACCGCAAAATTGGTGAATATGGCCTTGCTATTATTCGCGATATTGCCGCCAAGAAAAAACCGGGCGAAACCATAAATATCCTAACCCATTGCAATGCAGGCTGGCTTGCCACAGTCGATTGGGGTACGGCGACATCGGCTATGTATCAAGCGCAAGAGGCTGGCATACCCATCCATATTTGGGTCGATGAAACCAGACCCCGCAACCAAGGAGCGCAGCTAACCTGTTGGGAAATGGCTGGTCATGGCCTATCACATACGTTAATTGTCGATAATGCTGGCGGGCATTTAATGCAGCATGGTAAGGTTGATTTAGTGATTGTTGGCACCGACCGCACCACCGCACGCGGTGATGTATGTAATAAAATTGGCACATATTTAAAAGCCTTGGCTGCCAAGGATAATAACGTACCATTCTATATCGCCCTGCCTTCTCCAACCATCGACTGGAGTGTAAATGATGGGGTGGCAGAAATTCCAATTGAAGAGCGTACAGGCAAAGAAGTTACCCATGTATATGGTAAATTGACCGATGGCACGGTAACCTCAGTACAAATTTCTCCCGACGCCACCAATGGTGGTAATCCTGCATTTGATGTAACCCCTGCAAATTTAGTAACGGGCTTAATCACCGAACGCGGTGTCTGCGAAGCAAATAATCAAGCAATGATTAAATTATTTCCTGAACATGCTTAAGATATTTACATATTTTCAGCCAAGCCTAAAATTTTGGTTGCCGTTGTCGCATAGGTCACTAAATGCGTGGCATAACCACCACGCAAGACCGCATGCATAGCTTAGGCTTTATCAAGCCCGACTGAGACCAATAGCCCCATTTCTAGCCGTGTTAAATGTTATAATACAATGACAAACATTAGCGCTTCAAGCGGGCCTTTTACCGCCTTGCCATCGGCATCAATGAATCGTCCGCAAAGCACGCCAACTGCACCTTGCGCGGTATAATGTTTTAAATCATCCAAGGTCGCCAAACCACCGCTAACCACATGGCTTTCTTTTGTGCAAGAACCAGCGGCAAAAATAGCCTTATTACAATTTTTAAGTGCTTCTAATTGCCTAAAAATAATTGGCTCAGCGCGCAATTTCTCGGCTAATTCAATATTGGTTAAAATTGCAGGCGCATGTAAATTAATGCATTGCCCGCCTAATCCAAGTGCGAGATTTGCCGATACAATTTCTGCATCAAATCCATATGGTGTTGCCATAGAACCAGTTAATTGTACTATTTTTAAATCGTTAAATGGCTCCGACACTAATTGGCTGGCGACCTGAAATAATGTTTGCCCCCATGCGACACCAAGAACATCACCATTTTCTAATAAACTTGGCAGCCAGTCTGCCGCACCACGTGCCACACGATCAATTTTTTGTGCTTCTTGCTTATTACCATCGGGAATTATCAGAACTGACTTTAAGTTAAACTTATCTCGTAAAATATGTGATAATTTATGGCCTGAAAAAACTGTTGGCGACAATGTAATCCTTATGTAGCCTTTTTCCCGCGCTTCTTGCAAATAATTAACCACCGTCGCGCGTGAAACATTAAGTTTTTTAGCGATTTCTATCTGATTCAATTCATCATGATAATAAAACCATGCGGTCTCTACCACAATATCATCGCCGCTAACTTGTCCCGATGACCGTCTTTTGCTAATAATTGCCATAATTGTGAAAATTCTCCAACATTATTATAATTTTATTATTAAACTTTTGTTTAGAAATACTCAACGATTGAATCTATAAATAAATAGCATTATTCATTTGACAAGACACCGTGATATTTGTCAAATAAGGTAACTAATAACTAGATTTGGAGCGGTAAAATGGTTAAAAATTTATGGGATGATAAAATAGCGGAAATATTTCAAAGCCAAGCATTTGATAACCAAGCAGATCAGCAATTAGCGCTTCGCGTTTACACGTCACAATTGTTAGGAAAAGACCCCAATCTTGTTATGCATGGCGGCGGCAATACATCAGTTAAAGTCAAACGAAATGATATTTTTGGCAATGAAATCGATATATTACATGTTAAAGGTAGCGGTTGGGATCTAGAAACAATAGAAGCAGCTGGATTGCCAGCAGTGAATATAACACCATTGGCAAAATTACGAAATTTAGAATTTTTATCCGATGAAGATATGGTTAATATCCAGCGTTCAAACCTGCTTGACAGCACATCCCCCAACCCATCAGTTGAAACATTATTGCATGCTTATATCCCGCATAAATTTGTCGACCACACCCATGCAACTTCGATGATAGCCTTAGCCAATTTACCATATTTTGAAAATATAGTTAAGCAAATTTTTGGTGATAAAATTGCCTTAGTGCCGTATATTATGCCCGGATTCTTATTGTCAAAATCTGCTGCAGATATATTCAATAATAATCCAAATATCGAAGGTATGTTATTAATCAATCACGGTCATTTCACTTTTGCCGATACTGCCAAAAAATCCTATGACTTAATGATAAGCCATGTTAATATGGTCAAAGATTGGCTAAATAAAAATATTAAACCAGATACTGCAGCTAAGAAAAACCCCTTAAATATAGAAGAAATATTACCGCTTTTACGTAATCTATTGACTGCTGAAATTAGCAATCATACTGGTAACACCGACCAAGCAGCACCAATATTTGATTTGCGTGGTTCGACTGAAAATTTGGCATTCCTAAACCGAACAGATATAGCAATATTAGCTAAGCGCGGTGTCGCGACGCCAGACCATGTTATTAGAACCAAAGGCCATCCGCTATTACTTACGGCCGATATTTTATCCCAAGGGAAGTCGGGCATAAAAACCGCAATAGCCAAATTCGTACAAAATTATAAAGACTATTTTAAACAACAGGTTAAACATCACCCCAATGGCAAAACCATGTTATGCCCAACACCTAATTTAGCTTGGTTAGAAGGTTTCGGTATTTTAGGAATTGGTAAAAATGCCAGTGCCGCACGCATTGCCGCTGATATTGGTGAACAAACCCGACAGGTTATGCGCTGGGCAGAGGCCAATGGAGGATTTCACCCAATTGGCAATAAAGATTTATTCGACATGGAATATTGGTCGCTTGAACAGGCCAAGCTAGGCACAGCAAAATCCAAATATTTACAAGGTAAAGTTGTAATTATTACGGGTGCTGCTGGTGCTATTGGCCTTGCCACAGCAGAAGCATTTAATGACCAAGGTGCAACTTTGTTTTTGGTCGATCAAGATGGGGATAAACTTCGTAATATTCAACAAAAATTTGGTCATGACCATGCCCATATCATTTGCGATTTAACTCAAGCTAATTCTGAAAATTTAATATTAAACGAATGCATTAAACGCTTTGGAGGAGTGGATATTTTAATCAGTAATGCAGGCGCAGCATGGCAAAAACTTATGATCCATATGGATGATGAAACATTAAGATCAAGTTTTGAGTTAAATTTCTTCTGCCATCAAAAATTAGCCCAAACCACTGCTAAAATATTGCAGATACAGGGGTTCGGTGGGCAATTATTATTCAATATCTCAAAACAAGCCGTCAATCCTGGCAAAGAATTCGGTGCATATGGCCTGCCCAAAGCCGCAACTTTATTTCTTGTAAAGCAATTAGCACTTGAACTTGGCGAATATGGCATCAGAGTTAACGGCATTAATGCTGATAGAATTCGCTCTGGCCTATTAGATGATAACTTTATTGAAAGCCGATCAAAAGCCAGAGGTATAGATACCAAAGCCTATATGTCAGGCAATTTATTACAACGCGAAGTCGAGGCAAAGCATGTGGCGCAAGGCTTTATAATGCTTGCCAAAAGCGAGCGCACTAGCGCACATATTTTAACCATTGATGGCGGCAATATAGAGGCAAGCTTAAGATAAGCGTATAAAGTTGAAATTGGCGCTGTTAATTACAGATATTATATTTTTATCACATAATTTTAGAATTTGAAGCACGGATAAAAGCGGCGCTATCTTCCAATGATTCTTTTGCCTCACTAACCATATTTTTGTAATTTAGAAAGCCATGCAACATTCCTTTATAAATTTTCAACTGGCACGAAACACCATCATCTTTCAACATAGCAGCAAGGGCAATGCTATCGTCTAAAAGAGGGTCAAGTTCGGCCGCAAGAAGAAAAGTTGGCGGCATGTCCGAAAGGTCAGTAGCTGATATAATATCCCACCTGATATCATTTTCTTTAAGATCATCAGGTAAATAACAATCATAATAATAATCCATATCGCGCGTAGATAATGTTAAATTACTATCGCCATATAATCGATAAGATGAAGAGTCTCGTAATCCAAAAACACCATAATAGAATAACATATAAGAAAATTGCGGCAGTTTTTGCATTTTTAATGAAATTGCCGCGCCCATTGCAATGCTGCCCCCCGCAGAATCACCAGCTATGCCGATATTTTCTGTATCAAGGCCATCAAGATTGCCTTGATTTTGCAACCAGCTTAATATTGCCAAAATTTCATTAATTGCAACTGGAAATTTATGTTCAGGCGATAAAGAATAATCAACCCCAACGACAACCACATCACCATTAATCGCAAGATAACGCATAATATCATCATGGGTATATAAATCACCTTTAACCCATCCACCACCATGTACATATATAAGTATCGGTAGTTTTTTTTGCTGATTAGATGGATAATATAATCTGACAGGAATTTTTCCAACAGAGCCATCGACCTTTAAATCAACAATTCTATCGACCTGTGGCGTTTGTTTATTCCAATAAGATAAGCGTTGACTAAACATATCGCGAATCTTTTCAATTGGTAGGTCATTTATCAATTGTCCCAGTGTAAGATCAGGGTCTGATGGGTCAAATGTCATTGCGTCTAAAAGTTGTGGATCGATAAGACGAAGAATGCGATCTGTATTAGTTACCATTTATTTTACTATCCAAAAATATTTGTTTGTAATTAATAGATTCATTATAAATTATTTCTACCTTTTTATAGTAAAAATTATGCAGCTACCACTGTTTAATTTTGCTTATATATCTTATTTAAACAGTTAATTTAACTAGGTTCGAACAGCCTTTATATTTTTAGATAAAAATACTACTGGACTATAATATTGTATTTATACCATATATTATTTATAAATGGATTAATTAAAGAGCATTAATATTGTCCCATCTAATAAACTTGAAAAAAGCATCAATGAAGCTTTTAATAGCATTATTAATGCGTACAAAAGTTGTTCAAAATATGCAAGATTCTATATTAATATTAATGCATAAAAATCAATCAAAAGATGACATTATAACATTGAAAAATGGTACTAAATTATGCCTGCCTTTATGCCAAACTGATTATATTCAAAGAATTATTATGAGTAGAAAAGATTATTATGAAATTGATTTACTGCATAAAATTGATCGTTATATACCAGAGAATGCAACACTATTAGATATTGGCGCTAATATTGGAAATTACTCCATCTATTGGGCAGTTGAAAAATCTGCCCAGATGATATATGCGTTTGAGCCTATTAAAAACACTTATGATATGCTTATTAAAAACACTTATGATATGCTTATTAAAAACATTGAAATAAAGCAATTAGCAAATATTATTCATCCTTTTAATGCAGCGTTTCAGATAAAAACAGCAAAGATAAAATAAAAAGTTATAATGAAAAAATATTGGCGGCGCACAATTGCAAGAAAGTTCAGAAGCTGAGTTAAATCTTATTTCAATCGGTAATACCCCCATTTATAATGGGTGCATTACCAAACGTGAATATTAATTTATACCTCATCTACCCTTTCTGTTCTGCTATTACGTTTTCATTTTATATTATATCTACTAAATATATTGAGGAATCATATACTTCATTACAATTATTATTGTTTGATGGAACGGTCGGTGTTTTCATCACACTGCCAATTTTGTTAATTTTTATATGATGACACAGATACCAATTGCTCTACATAGTCCGTCTTTCCAATGGATCTTTATTTTGGTTCCAGCAGGAGTAATTGGAACGATTTCAGCAATTATGGTGATTTTGTCGTTAAAACTTGCACCTGCTTCAATTGTATTACCTTTAGGTTATCTTGAAATTGTAAGTTCCTCTATAATTGGCGCCATTATATTTGATGAGGCTGTTACACTAAACATGATCGCAGGAAGTATCCTCATTTTATTTAGCTCATTTTTGATCACACGAACTGGTACAAGTCAGACGAACCTAGATGAGCAATTTCATGAGTAATACTTACTTAGTGACCGGTAGCGCTTCTGGAATAGGTTTAGAGTTTGCATGTCAAATTGCTAAATCTAAAATGAATTGTGTCACATTTGATATTACTGACTTTCCAAATAAACTTTGCAATGCACAATTCTCAAAATACATACACCATATCAATGTCGATCTAACTAATGAAGGCGAGCTAACCAATGCTTTCGATAAAGCCGTTTCTCAATTTGATAATATTGATAAATTTTTCAACAATGCTAGAGTTTTAGGAGCAAGATCGAATTTTTTAAATGTAGATCGTTCCGAAATTAATTCAGTTATGGAAATTATTTTTTTTGCCTTATGGAAGTGTCTGCAATTACACTTAAATCACTTAGTGAAGAATGGCGTAGGCGCAATTGTGAACAATGCATCTTCATCTGGCATACGCGGATGATCGAAAAATTATCCAATTTATTCTTCCTCTAAGCATGCCGTTGTTGGGTTAAGCAAATCTTTGGCTTTAAGCTATGCAAGAAATAACATTCGTATCAACACCGTTTGCCCGTCACTGGTTGAAACACCAATGACTAAATTAGAGCGCGCAACATACGGAGGAGACGAAAAAGAAGACGCATTATCTAATCCAAGCGGACGAATCGCAGCCCCCAACGATGTGGTTAAAACAACAATTTGGTTGCTCTCCATCGACGCACATTTTATCACTGGGCAAAATCTATCAATTGGCGGGGTGAGACTGCGTAACATCTCCCCGATAAATATTTGAGTAGATTCATCGAGATTTACCAAATCATACATTTTTACATTCAGAAAATAGATGGTTTTATTAAGGGACTTATATACTTAATGCCCCTAGTTGCTCAAATCTAATTAACATTAATTTTTTCACCATCAAAAACATAAACCTCACTCAATTCAGCCTTGCTTGGCTGTTTGATAGGTTTTTTTAGGTGCTTCATTAGGCTTATAATCAATCACCTTATTTAATAAGTTTTCAAGTTTTTGTGTTATTATCATTAAATTTTCCACACATTATTCATTCTTTCTTCAATTTTTTGCTTGAAAATTTTAATCAATTTTTTATTTTCATTTATTATAGCTTCTTCTGTTTCAATTTGAGCTACTATTTTTTGTTGTTCTTCAATAGGCGGTAATGGGATTTCATAATTTGATATTTGTGGAATTGTTAGTTGTGGTATGCTAGAACCAGTCTTTATAATTTCAATATTATTTATAGAATATTGTAAAAAAGAAACATTGATTTTTTCATTTGGTATAATCACTATTAACCTTACAATAGGATAAAAGGGTTGTGTTCTTAATACACAATGCCCTATTGTCCCTCTTGCAGATATTGTCACACATTTTTCTTTAACTTTTTTAATGTTTGTATATCCATAAAGTCCCTCATCCGTAACACCATTAGCAATAATTGGAATTTTATATTTATCTGTTTTTATTTTTGAAAAACTGCTTTTAGGAACATCGCCACCTGCTTTTATAGTTTTCGCAATATCAGATATTTTTACAACTTCCCATTCCTCATTAATTTCAATGCTTGGTTTCCAACTTTTTATGACTTGCTTTGCACCATCTATTATATTTTGATAACCGTTGACTTCATTAATTATTCTGTTCTGCACTTCAATAGGCGGTAAAGGTATATGAAGTTTCTTAATATCAGAATTGCTTAAATGTAAAACATTTGTTCCTTTGGCATATTTGGCTAATTCCTTTTTTAAAGTGTAACTTAATATATATGCTATATACTTGGGGCAGAGAAAATTAGTGTCAAGTATTCTTAATATATTTATATCCCCTCCTAATATTACATTACCTTTATTAATAGATCTACCTATTGCAATGCCATATTTATCAGCAGTTGTAGTAGCGGGAATAAGCACATCATTTTTAGTAGATAATACTGATGATGTTTTGTCAATATTGGTAAAACTATTTATACCTTTTATTATTGGACTTTGATATACAGTATATAATTCTCCATAATGGAGGCACTCATTTAAACCGCTATCTAACAAATCTTTTTTTGCTAGATTTTTACCCCTTAGAAAAGTAATTTTCCCTTGCTCTTCCAAAGTAAATAGTTCTGATGTCTTAACATGTCCGTCAATTTCAATTTGCGATATATATACACTACCTACCAAATTATAATCATTATTTTTTACTTGCTCAATTTCTATAAATTCAAATCCTAACTCTTTCAAGTGATCTTTATTAGGTTTTATTTTGCTAATATCAGAGGCATCAATTTTATTTAGATCATTATAGCCCTTGATTTTGTTTTTTTGATTATTAAGCGTAAAACCAATATTTTTTACATCATAATACCAATATCCTTTGTTTGTAATTTCTTCATGTGCATTAGTAAAATAAAGAATATTAGTTTTGACTCCAGTATAGGAGTAAAAATGTTCCTGATGGTAAAGATATAATACATTTTAAAGATGCTTTGCTTAATAAAAACTCTCTTACTTTCTTAAGATTCTTACGAAACAAAAAACCTTTCGGCACGACTAATGCCATTCTACCACCTTTTTTCAACGCCCTTAAACAATGCAACACACAAACTGCATCACCACTGTTTTTAGCAATACCATTATAATATAATGGGCTTATTGTATTTACTTTTACTGCTCTTCCATTTTCTTGAAATTTACGAACAATATCTAAAGAAAATGACATATTAGTAACAACAACATCATATTTTTCATCAACTGGATTTGAAAGGCTGTTAATGTTTTTAACGCCACTATGACCATCTCCGTGCAAAATCATATTCATCTTAGCAATTCTTGCCGTTGTAGTTATTTCTCCTCCGTATAAAGTGCTGTGCTTTAATGTTTTCAAATCATAAGCGTCCTTTATAATTGTATTATCTTTAATATAATTAAAAGTTTCCGTTAGAAAACCACCAGTGCCACAAAATGGATCATAGATTGTTTCTTTAAATTTTGGATCAATAATATTTATAATAGTTTTAACAATATTTCTAGGTGTGAAATATTCACCCAGATCGTTCTCTGTGGATGTAGTTTTTTCTAAAAAATATTCAAAAGCATCACCTTTGACCTGCGCCCTTTAAATTAGTCCATTTATAAGTAGAGTCTTTCTCAACAGGAGGAAGATCAGAATGAAACGTAGTAGATTTAACGAAGAACAGATTATTCGTATATTAAAAGAGCAGGAATCTGGCATTACCACCGCAGATCTTTGCCGCAGACACGGAATTGCAGAAAGTACATTTTACAAGTGGAAGTCAAAATATGGCGGCATGGAAGTCAGTGATGCTAAACGATTAAAATTGCTTGAAGATGAAAACCGCCGTTTAAAATCTTTGCTGGCGGATGCCCATTTGGATATTTCGATGTTGAAAGATGTGAATGCAAAAAAATGGTAACGCCCGCTGGCAAGCGAGATGCTGTCACTCACCTTCGAACAAATTTTATGGTGAGTGAGCGGCGGGCGTGTTTAATGCTTAACGTGGAATGATCTTTAATCCGGTACCAATCCGTACGACCCAATGATGCGGTATTACGCAGCAGATTACGCGAATTATCGCATTTACGTAAACGCTTTGGCTATCGCCGTCTGCATATTTTATTGGCACGTGAGGGTTATCACCTTAACCATAAGAAGCTTCGGCGTTTGTATAAAGAAGAAGGTTTGGCAAGTTCGCAAACGGAATGGTCGCAAGCGTGCTATTGGCACAAGATCACCGATTGCAGTGCCTTCTAAGGTCAACGAACGCTGGTCGCTTGATTTTGTCAGTGATAGTTTTATGGATGGCAGGCGTTTTAGAATGTTATGTGTTGTTGATGATAGCAGCCGAGAATGTTTGGCACTGGTGGCTGATACATCGATCGGTGGTCATCGTTTGTCCCATGAGTTAGATAACATAATAGCAATACGTGGCAAGCCAGATACAATAGTCAGCGATAACGGCACGGAAATGACATCAAATGCCCTACTAAAATGGCAAGGCGACATGGGCATCAATTGGCATTACATCGCACCAGGCAAGCCGATGCAAAACGGGTTTGTGGAAAGCTTCAATGGTAAATTACGTGATGAATGTTTAAATGAAACACTGTTTGAAGACCTTCATCATGTTCGTAAGATATTAGCAGATTGGCGCGATGATTATAATCATGTAAGGCCGCACTCAGCCTTGGATGGGCAAAGCCCAATACAAGCTTTGCAAAATAAAAACGACCAACCATTATGGGGGCATGCCCCCATAATGGTTGCAAATGATCAAATAATTGATAAAAACTTAACTAAAGGACTCTACGGCTAACTGGTACAAAGTTGGGGCGCAGGTCAATTTGATGATAATATCTTGTGATTGACAATTTAAAATTCCATTTGTTAGTCGAGGAGCATAATATTTAAATTAATGCTATTTATGCCTATTTTATATCTGTTAATAAAAATTCATACCAAAATGATGATTCAATATGATGTTGGGAGGAAGAGGTCCTGCGCCTTAAAAAGCTCGATGAAGATTTCTTTGATTAAGGTTTGAAATTATAACCAAAAGTATTTTTATATAATTTTCGCTTCGGCTTCTATTGTTGTGTCATATAGGCCAATATCTTCGCCTTCATGCTTATTTATACCCGTATAACTTAAGCTGGAATCTTCATAACGTTTAAATTTATAAACCGCATCATTCATTATGGAGCTATTAAACACCCCAAGGCTTACCAAAAGTTCAAAATCCTTATTTGATATCCCCGTTACTTTTTTAAATAAGCTTGGCTCAAGTTGCATTATTACATCTTTAAGGCATTTTTCACGATAATCGGTTAGATACATGAATACGGGTATTCTTGTGGCAAATTTAATGAGTTTTTCTTGGATTTCTTTTCTTAGGTTTTTATATTCTTTCTCTTCAGCCGATAATTCTTTTTTTTCTTTTTTTGTAAGATCTTGTTCGTTGGCTTTTTCTTTAATTTGTTTAATTGATTCCGATTTATTGATGATCATTTCAATATCTTGATTTAATCTTCTAAATCCTTCGATGCTCATAAGGGCATCCATTGCGCGTTGATCATTCATTAACCGCGCCAGCGTGTTGTTATCAACATTAACCAATAAAGCACTTTCCCAACGCCGCGCAAGAAGAGTTGCAGTAGTGCCGCTCATCGCCATATCGAGAATTCCAGCAGCATTAATTTGTTCCATAGAGCTGCCATCATAGGCTAGAACTGGCAAAAAATTGATAAATTCTTTAACTTTTGCCTCTGGATTTGTCTCCCCAATATTAAGACGGCAGCTATAATCGGCAATTTGCCGCAAAGCACGATTAGGGGCAAAATCCAGCACATAACATTCTTTTTTTATGATTTCCAACTTATTGGGCGATTTACCATCTATATTTTTAATTGCCCAAGGGGTCTGCACCCTAAATGCCGCTTGAAAATATGTTTCAGGGCTTGAAGAATTACGCAACATAAAAATACCCGACCAAGGCTTGACTGATACGCCCGTGGTAAGCTTACCGCATGAAAGTGTGATGCTTTTGCTTTCCAATGGGTTACCCATGGCCTTTAGAACTGGCGGCAATGCCTTAACACCCATACCCGCCTTATTTCCTGCGGCAACGATTATTTTATAATCATGATAAAATATATTTTGTTTTTGTGTAAATAGATTTTCCATGGCAAAACAAGCTGAGACGCTCGGTAAAAACCAGAATGTATGCGTTAGGATATTTATTAACCGACTATTGGAAAAGGGCATTGCTGGTTTTTTTGCCCCTAATTTAAGATTATCAAGGCTGGTTTCCATATGCGCGCCACGGATTAAATTCAACCATTTCTGCACTTCATCTTGATATTGAAAACGGGCAGATGAACCCTCGCCTTTTGCAGTGAAAAATACATTTAAATCAAATTCGTTATATTCACCATCATTGGCTATTTCACGGATATCATCGGGCAATCTATATGTTAACATCACCATTCTTGGTAAAGATAAATATGGGTTATCCGTGCCTTGCCATTCGGATTTGGCCTTTTGTTCGTTGGAATATGTCCAGTTGAAAATTTGTTCTTCAATAAATTCACCAGATTCAATGGCTCTAAACGGCGTACCAGAAAGATATAAATAACCATCTGTAGTAATGGGCATTATATCTTCATCAAAATCGTCGATCCATTCGCCTTCGGCCTGTTTTATTTCTTTTTCATCTTCGGCTTCAAAAAGATCTTTGGCATTTTCGCGCCATGCGCCATAATGATATTCATCAAATATTACACAATCCCAATTGGTGGCGTGAACCCATTCATTGCGAGGCTTAATACCACCCGCAGAATTTTTACCAAGGTAATCTTGGAATGATCCAAAGCAAACGATGGGTTTATTCATATCCAAATCAGTAAAATCTATCTCAGATGAACGGGAAAAAAACTGCCAGCCTTTAAAATCAACATGGGAAAGCAAATCATCTTGCCACGCGCTTTGCACCGCAGGTTTAAAGGTAAGAACCAGTATTTTTTTCCAGCCTTGTTTTTTGGCAAGTTGATATGCGGCAAAGGTTTTGCCAAAACGCATTTTAGCATTCCATAAAAAATGCGGAGTTTTATCGGGGTTTTCCTGATTATAGCTTTTAAAATAGCCGATGGTTTTATCGACGGCATCTTGTTGTTCGGGACGCATTTTAAAATCAAGCGTACGGTCAGATATATATCCTTTGCCATCTTTTACGGCATGTACAGCCGACTTTATTTTATCAATATCGCATTTAAACCATTCACCCACGGGGTTAAGCACCCCATCGGCACGAAGCAACCTATGGATATCATGATCGCTAAATGCGCTACCGTCATTACGCATAGCGGATTCTTCCAATATAATTTGATATTTTATTGCTGCGGTTTGAAGCTGTTCTTTAACCCGTTGCTTGGCGTTGCGGCTGGTATAACCGACCATGATAAGGCCTTGTTTATCGGGGGAATTTAATATTTTATAAGCATAAATTACGGGTTTAGCTGTTGTTGGTGCAGGAAAAAAATCTTTAGGCATATTATAACTCCATTGGCCTTATCATCGATTCAATGAAGGCAATTTCATCATTTGTCAGCCCGTATTTTTTATAAAGCTTCTCATCGCTCCAATCCTCGTTAAAATCTTGCATTGGGACTAATGAATAAACATTTCGTCTCGCTTCTTGGGTGTTTTTCTTTAGTAAAACAAGAAACCTAAAGAATTTAGTTCTTATATAGCTGATGACATTCTTTGCTTTTTGCTCCGTTTTATATGGTCCAATTATTATGTATGTTTCCGAACAACAGCTTCTTTTCATCCCTAAGAATGGTTTGTTTATAATTTGATGAGGAAATCCCTCACCAGCACCATAAGCCTTACTTATATAAACAGCGTACAAGTTCACCCATTTTAAGTTTTTTTTGATATATTTCTTATCAATATGCCCTAATCCCTTTTCTTGCCACCCGTAATAGTAAAATGATACGCTTTCTTTAAATGACTGAAGTTTATATTTAGGCTTAACTCTTTTCATGCTGTTTTTGACACGAACATCAAATCCAAAGGGATCGTTTGCGCTAACTATTTTACTAAAACTATCTTCCTTAAATTTTAAGACTTTCCGTAAAATTGGGATTGCTTCATTTATTCTAATAAAAATATCTAAATCATTCTCTAATAATGGCCTTTCCAACACCGATTTTACTATACCCTTATCATGAGAAATAACTTTGCATAGCCCGCTATTATCCCGATCCCAAAGAAAGTAACAAACCCCGCCTTTTATTTCCACACCTGGAAAACAATCGCTGGCTTTAATAAAATCGTGAATGATTCTAAGCCTATCATCATTCAATATTTCATCACGAAATTTAGATAAATCGCCGACCCTGCCGCCTGCAAACCAACGCGATGGTATAATCATGGTTAAATAACGCGGCTTAAGTTTGATCGCTTGTTGGACAAATTTTTGATAAATCGGGGTTGCGCTAGCTCCATGACCACCATCACCGAGCTGATAAGGAGGATTGCCAATGATAACATCAAATTTCATATTAAATATTTCCTCTGGATTTTCCACATGGATAAATTGATAAGCATGGCTTTCAAGGCTATCGCCCCTATCATAATTTTCTTCACTAGCGCCGCAATATATACATTTACCGCTTTTCCAATCATGTTTTATTTTGCCATATAAAATATTGCCTTGTTCATCGTCGAAAATCTCGCAAATGGAATATTTACCATTGGCTTTTTTTGAACAATAAACGCTGCGCCGTGAAAGCAGGGCGGTTAATTCGGTAATGGCAATGCCATAAAGTTGGTTTTTGAAAATATGATTGATGCGTTGTTGTTGATCGGGTATTTGATCTTCCAATCCCGCCATTAAACGTTTGGCAATTTCTCGCAAAAACACACCTGATTTTGACACGGGATCAAGGAAAGTGGCATTTTTATCCTGCCATATTTCTGATGGTAATATATCCAACATTTGATTGGCGATTTCAGGCGGGGTAAAGACCTCGTCATTGCTTAGATTAGCAAGGCAGTTAAGCACATCTGGATTATAATTTATATCAGGCATATTTTTGCAATTGCAAAAAATGCGTTACGGGAAATTCTTTTATCGACTTGGGAATGAATGCCTGTTCACCCAAATCAGAAAAAAGATTAAGATTGCCGCCCATTTCCTCATGTTCCATCGGTTGATATGCCAGCAAATTAGCCAATGTATAATCTTTTCTTTTAATCATGCTGCCATTAACCGCCGACCATTGGGAAAATACAATCGGTTTTTCATCGCCGCAGACGCTTTTTAAGGTTAGCGCATCACCCCATAAAATATTACGGCTTAGAATAAACCGAATATTATCAAGATAATCATTGGCGCAATTTTTATTGAATAATTGAGTGTATTTTTTGTCAAAAATATCAAATAACCTATCGCGGCATTCTTCAACATTATCTTGCAAGATATCTATACCATATATACTTGAAATCGCTATTATTGCATATCTTTCAAATTCGAGTTGGCTTTTTTTATAACGGCTTTCGACTATTATTAACTTACGGCGCAGAATTTCCGCTAAGAAATTACCATTGCCGCATGCTGGCTCTAAAAATCTTGAATCTATTCGCGATGTTTCTTGTGCCACTAAATCCAACATGGCATTAACTTCACGCGCCGATGTAAAAACCTCTCCATGATCGGCAACCCGTTGTTTAGTTTTTATCATTATTGCGCTTTCCCGTATTATCTTGTTATTATCATTTTATTCATGGAGTAATTTTTATTCTAAAATAGGCTATGCCTTATCAAGTTTAAACCAAAAAATATTTTTATATTATAAAACATAATGGCAAAGGGATGGTTTAACTAATCATTCTTATTTGTAATTAGATATTAGACTGACTAATTACATATTATCCTATCTTATTTTTTAAACTAAATGGAGAAATATTAATGCATGATGCCCTCGACCCAAAGACAGGAAAGCTTATAACGATAAATAAATATGAAAATAACGTTACAGCAGGGCATTATGGTTACCCAAATAATCCAATGTTAGCTAAATGTCCTATGTGCAATCAAAATTTACTTACTCGTGCTGGTCAAAACAAAGGAAAGAAACATTTTTACCACGGGCCGCAGGCTCAAAACTATTGCTGGTCTAAAGATGAGCAATCTAAGCCGTACTATAATCTACCAATGGGAAAACCCAATACCGCAAATGCAATCATGTTAAAAGATTTTGCATCAAAAAACATAAATCTTTTATTCGGCGAGATCGGTAGAAATTTGCCATTTTTAGATTATATTGAATTTCTAAAAATTTTAGATGAGGCACATAAATTAAATGCCTATTCATATGTCTATCTTACCGTGAATGACCTTCCATATATGCTACTCACATTAAGAAAGTTTGTTCCTTACGAAAGTAAAAATAAAAAACGAAAATTCACTTTCAGATTTTTTTATAGCGGTGATCCAGCATATGATACGTTATGGACAAATAGTTACCAAAACACTGAATTTTATCACACTAGTTTTAAAGATGGTAAGATAAATAGGACAGTTTTAATTGAAAAATTAAAAGCAGATAGATGGAAAGCCGCAAAATTTCCCCTGAAAGGTAAGCAAATACCGAAAGCACAAGAAAAATTATGATCATTTACCAATAGCACTATCAGTTTTTCAGTAAGGACATAGCTTATCAGAATGGACGATAGATGTTTTAATTTTTTTATGTATTATTTACCTTATAAACCAATATTTAATGTGTCTTATGATTAAATTTCACCTCAAACGATCTTTAAGGCAATCCTTAAAAACCATCACTTTTTTAATTTAAATCTTTCCAACTTCATTAATTCCCTTTAACGTAATGGTTGGAACCAAGATGCAGGTTCCAGGGTGTCGTAACCTCCTACTAAGTGGTTGGTATTTACCAGTAAAGACATCACATCTTGACCTATGGTCGGGGGCTGTTGTTATACAACAGGTTCTCGGACTGAAGGCAGCAGGGACCGTCTTGCTACGGTATACTAACTCCCCGATCACCAAGATTAAGGTTATGCATATGCATAGTGGGCGCACTGCATATATGCGTTTCATTGGGCATTTAGATATTTATTTGTTATTATCGCATTGGCGATGGTCTCGAAATCTATTTGTGCAGAAACTATCATTACAGGATACGCACGGATTATCGACGGCGACACGATAGATATTAACGGGCAGCGCATTAGATTGCATGGCATTGATGTGCCAGAAAATAAGCAAAATTGTCTGGGTAAGCTTGGGTTTATCTATGCCTGTGGTAAAGCCGCCACAAAGGCCTTACGTGTTTTCACCAACAAAGTTATTATCAAATGCATTAGCAAATTCCGTGATCGTTATAAACGCCTCATAGCCATATGTTACGGACGAAATATCAACATAATTCTTGGTTGGTCAAACAAGGCTTAGCCATCGCCTACGCCAAATATTCATCAGATTACATTCAATGATGGTAAAATATCCTTGCTCATCGGTGAAAAAAATATGAAGAAGCCTTCATATCATTAAGCTTTAATGCCAAAAATTGCCCTAAAAAAACAGAGGCGGATGACGGAGCCGAAAGTAAAATTACAGATTTTGCCCACACCGAAGACCTTAACGAATTTTATGCTTCCATCAAAGGGCCAGACGAGGATATGACGGAATATATACCACCTTCTAATATACTGCTTTTTCTGATTTGGGGCTTTATCATTTTTTTAATGTATAGGGTGGGTGGTCGTGTCCCATTGAATCCATCGCTATAATTTGGTAATATTCCATTTTGGGGTAATTGCGCAGTTAAACGTTCGGGGCAAGTTACCTTTACCCATATGTTTTCATTATCTTCCATGAATGATATAAAGCTTTGAAGTTTTTTATGATTAACGCCTTTTGTAACATCGGGACGACCCATATGATCAATGACAATCAGGTAATCTAGCTGTTTTAAAAATGGAATAATATCCTTTAAATCATCAGATTCAAAATAAACAACTATATGCCAGCCCAATTTTTTAATTCTGTTAGCAATGTTTAAAAATACTTCTGGTGGCGTTACATCGACCAAACGTTTTACAAAGTTAAATCGCACTGCACGAATACCATTATCATGCATTAATTTTAGTTCGTCATCGCTGATAACTGGCTTTACAACCGCAACACCGCGTGCTAGGTCACCCGCCGTTATTAGCGCATCAATCAAGGCCGAATTATCGCTGCCATGACAAGATGCCTGTACAATAATATTGCGGCTTATCCCTAAATGGTCACGTAATGCAAATAATTTATCCTTTGGTGCATCGCATGGGGTATATTTGCGCATGGGATGATATGGAAAATTTGCCCTATCGCCAAAAACATGGCAATGGGCATCAATCGCCCCATCTGGCATGGTAAATTTTGGCTTACTTGGTTTTATAGAAAGCTTCAAATAATCTTTATCCATAACCATTCCTGTTAAATTTTAAATAACCGTTATCTAGGGTTAAGCTCTTGCGAAAATCTCACCATCAAATAATTTACGCGCTGTTCTAATTATTGCTGCATTTTTAACCATACCATATTTACCTAGCGAAATTTTCACTCCCATTGCACCAGTTGGATGTTCGATTAACATGGATTTATTATCACCAGTTGGTATATCGGTAATATTAAAGGCGGGACTATTTGGTAATATACGCGCTGTGGCAACGCTTAATGCTGCCAAAACCCCAATTGAAGCATGGCATCGATGGGGTATGAAGCTGCGTGTTGATATATTGCCGCCATTGGTTGGCAGGACTAACCATTGCCACTAATACCAAGATCAGATGCGAGTAAGATAACTATCGGCATGCCATTATCGATCATAGTAACAGCAATATCATCAATAATATCAAGCTCATTGCCCGTAGGCAGCAGGGCACCGCAGCTTGATCCAGCCGTATCTTTGAAGATTATTGGTATCTCATTTGCTGTTTTAGGAACACCATCAATATGTGCTGTGCCGCCATATATTACTTTTTTATCTTTTACCATTACTTTAGCAATGGCAATTTGGCCTATATTTTCCATATAAATTGTAACGTCAATTTGCCCATCTTCTGCTACAATCAAAACACGTTCAATGGCAAATGGCGCAACCGCAGCCAAAATATTATCACAATTCTGCCCGTCACTAACAATCGGCTTATCAACCATGACTTGCAAAAATAAATAATCCACATCAACGCCGCTACGGTTAGATTTTTTCACCATTGCGACTTTACTTGTTAATGGATCAGCACCGCCCATGCCATCGATTTGTCGATTATCTGGCGACCCCATGATTTGTAACAGAAATTTATCACGTTTTTCAATGTTATTTGGTAAATCTTCGGTAAGAAAAAATGCCGCTTTTGATGTGCCACCACGCATCCACATAGATTTGGCTGATGAAATATCAGACATATTTCAGGCCTTTTTTCTTAAGCTTCTCACGCATATTATATATATCCAAGCCCAATTCGCATTGGCCATCCGTTTGTGTTTTTCTTCCTCTAATTTTATTCTTTCCTTGGCTGCTTTAAGGGTTTGGGCTGCTTCATCACGTCGCACTACGCAAACACCGTCATCATTGGCAACCAATGGCACTAGCCCCGCCCTTACATAAGAAAATAAACCAATGGCAATGCCGACACTGATACCTAAACTTATACCGACTATAGAATCAACAGCTAGCCTTGATAAGCTTGGTAATAAATGCTTCCATAGTAAGCCAGAGCTGTATAATTCACCAAAAGATATTAATATATCCGATGGTTTTGGTAATGTTAAATTGGAAATAAAGCCTGTTTGCGTGCCGATTTCTGCTATTGCTATTAAAATGATAAATACTAATAACCCGACCCAACGGTGATGTTCTGGCACAAAACCGCCGCCTCTATATTGCACTGCTTTAGATTCTGTATTTTATGATTCTGTGTTTTTGATTTTTTCAGGCATTTATCAACTCCGAATCTGCAGCTACTGCTTCGTTACGCATAATATCCCATAGATATTTCCGGTATTTTTCTAACTCAATATTTCCATATTCACGTTCGGACAATGGAATATCAATTGAAATAATTCCGCGAATTTCACCCGGCCTACGTGATAATACTAAAATTGAATGACCAAGGTGAACCGCTTCTTCTAAATTATGGGTTACATAAACTGCGGTGAATGGTTTCTTTGTCCATAGACCGCCCAAATCATCGATAAGCAATTCACGGGTTTGGCTATCAAGTGCCGATAATGGTTCATCCATTAACATCACTGCTGGGTTTACCGCTAACGCCCTTGCAATTGCAACGCGTTGTTTCATGCCGCCAGATAATTGTTTTGGTAGTGCATCTTTAAAATCTATAAGATTGGTGCGTGTAAGCACATCATCGATAATTTCTTGTGCTTTTGCGCCGCCAATTCCATGATCTTCTAAAACCAGCGATATATTTCCAGATACACTGCGCCACGGTAATAGCGCAAAATCTTGAAAAATAAAAGTCATTGGATTTAGAGAATCTTTTGGCGGTGAGCCCAATTGTAATATTTCACCCGATGTCGGGCGTTCCAGCCCGCCAATGAACCGTAATAATGTTGACTTACCACAACCAGATGGGCCAACGATGCAAATTATTTTGCCAGATTCAATGTTTAAGGATAGGTCTTTTATTACTTGAAAGTCACCATATGAATGGCAAATATTAGATAATTGGATGTCCATGTCATGTCCTTAAATAATTTGAGGGAATATTTGAGGCAATACACCCCGAATATTTGTTAAATTTTCAAATTATAAGGATTAAATAATTTTGACATAACTTTGATCAACCAATTTATCTAACGTGATATGATTTTTAATCAAATTTTCTGATTTGAACCAATCAAATTGTTCTGTTATTGAGCTAATATTTAAAGCTGCCCCTGCGTTTAAGCGCATTGATCCATTAATGATTGACGGTGCGGCTTTTTCTAAAGGTCGTGATGCATAGACATATTTATGAATTATATTAACCATATCATTGATGCCGTCTTGACCAAGGGTTTTATCAACCATGGCAGCATTAAAATCATCAACACCACGTGAAAAGCTGCTGAGGAAATCATTGGTCATGCCGCGCTCATTTGCAGCATTTTTTGCCGAAGTAAACACAGTTGTTACCTGATAATCTGGTAAATAATCGGCGATATTGCCAATTATATGGATCAACCCTGATTTGGATAAGGCCTTGGCGATATGCGGCACGATTGACCATGCATCTATTTGCCCCGATTTAAGCGCGCCGATAATTGTACCAACTTTTTGCAATGGTTTAAATTTAACCGATAGATTTTCTTTAGCAGCAACTTTTGAACCCATGAAATGAAAAGAAGATCCAGCTGTGGTCATGCCAAATTTTTTGCCATTAAGCTGTGCAGGTGATATTAATCCTGCCTTAAATGCAATATCTGAAGCCAGTATTTTTTGACCATCAATGCCTTTTTCTTCTGAAAGGCTGCCGCCAATAACTTTAATTGCGCCCTTATCAGCCAAGGAAATAAGGCCGCCAGAAATTGCGGTAATCGCATAATCAATATCGCCAGAGGCAATGGCAACTGCCATTGGTGTTGCTGCTTGGAAAAATTTTAATTCAACATTTAATCCAGCTTCTTTGAAATATTGTCGTTCAAGGGCAACAAAGCTTGCGGAATGGCTGGTAAAGCGTAAAGCACCAATTTTTATTTTACGGTTTAAAGAAATCGCAGGTGATGCAATTAATGATGCGGCGGCTGTGCCACCCAATAATGTTAACATATTACGTCTGCTTAATTTAATCATAATATTTCCCCTGTTTGTTTATTTAATATATATTTATTTTTATTATTTTATTCACCTTTAATTTCCGCCTCTATTTCTGCTTCTAAAACCTGTAATGCCATTTTAATATTATGTGCTAAGATAAAATCCAGAAGCTTTTTTTGTCGTTTAGCACGGGCGGGAAAATTTAATTTTCCTTCGCATAATAATGCCAATCGATAGCGCCTTGATTGATCAAAAAATTTCTGTTGTAAATCTATTAAACGTGCTGATTGCGATGCTTCTAGTAGGGATGCATAAAATGCCCGGCTGGCCTCATCCCATTCCAATGCAGTTAAATCATTTGTTTCGGCTGAAACAACTTCTTCCGACCTGCGCAAGGCATGATGTGCCGCCATAACGCGACCCTCCCAATGCACATCGCCTTTTTCCATCGCCCAAGATAAACCCATTTTTTCAATTTCAATACGGACCAGCCATAACGTCTTTTAAATCTTCTTCGGTTGCCGAAGTAACACGAAAACCACGTTGCGCCGTTGCCTCTACCAGACTTTCAGAATCAAGCATCCGCAGGCCTCACGCATGGAATGATTTGAGCCACCGTAGCCTTGACGCAAGGTTTCAATTTTCAATTTTTCATCGGGGTGTAATATTCTAAAAGAAACATCTCGCCGTAATGCCGAAGCTGGCATCGCAAACAACCGTTTTATCTTCGGATGTTCTCTGGGAAAAAAGAATTTATATGCCTAATTATTTAAAATGTTGAATATTCTGTATATTATCCTATAAAATACGTCAATAACCAATTAAAATACACAAAAACCACCAAAGCAATATTATGAATATAACTGGAAATACAAAATTTATTCCAATAATTGGTAATCCAATTTCTCATATTTTTAGCCCGCCAGCAGTCAATCAATGGTTAAGTAATAATAAAATTGATGCATTGATGTTGGGTTTAGATATTGCGCCAGATGGTGCGGCCGGTTTTTTTGATTCTCTTCCTTTTTGGAATAATTTAATTGGTTGCAGCATAACATTTCCCTATAAACAATTAGCTTTTGAAAAGATAGATGATACCACAAAAAGTTCAAAACGCCTTGGTGTTGTTAATAGCATCAAACGAGAATCCAATGGTAAATTAATTGGTGAAATGACCGATGGACAGGCTATGATTAGAGCCATAAAAAAACTGGATTTAGATTAAACAATAAAAAAGCAATGATTATTGGCGCTGGTGGTGGCTCAGGCATTGCAATAGTTGAAGCTCTTTGCATTGCAGGTATTAGTCATTTAATCCTTAAGGATATAAATAATAACAGGCTGCTCGCAAGCTATAAATTAGTTAAAGATTATTTTCCAAATGTGAAAATTATTGATGACGATAATTTCATAACCGATATTTATATTAATGCCACATGTTTAGGGATTAATGAAAATGATGCTTTGCCATTTGATATATCTTTAATTACCAATGAAGGCATTTATTGTGATGTGGTAACTAATATTTCAAACAGCAAATTTATTAAATTGGCAATGGATAAAAATGCAATGGTGATAACGGGTGCAGATATGGGGCAGGCACAAATTGAATTGCAAATGGCGCATTTTGGTTTATTAATTTAAGATGCAGTTATATGTCTATTTTAATATTATCAAGCAGCCTTGTTTTATCCAGATTAGCAGCGACAAAAATACGTGCCTTGCCAGTGGCAATGTTATCACTGTTATTATCATCAATAAGTTCTAAATTATCGCTGTTACGGATTTCCAAATAATCAATTGATGTAACGCCCGTATCTAATATGGTTTTTTTGCCCGCCGCTAATAATGGCGCAATTTTTTCACCTGCATAAATTTTTACGGCAATTTGATTAATAGCTCGATTAAGAACAGGGGCGATAGCGCGCATTTTATCGCTTAAATAACCATTGCGCGATGACATGGCAAGGCCGTCTTTTTCGCGCCATATTTTAGATCCAATAATTGCAACAGGGATATCCAAATCCTTGGTTAGGCGGCGTATGACTTGTAATTGTTGGTAATCTTTTTCACCAAATACTGCAATGTCGGGCATTGATTGGATTAATAATTTGCTGACCACCGTTGCAACGCCTTGAAAATGTTGTGGCCTATTAATTCCACATAGGCAATCGGTTAAACCAGCAACGTTAACTGTTGTTGCAAAACCATCGGGATATATGCTCTCTACGTTGGGCAGAAATAATATTTCCGAATGGGCTGCGGTTAACATTTTGGCGTCACTATCTAATGTACGTGGATAGCTTGATAAATCTTCATTGGCGGCAAATTGGCTTGGGTTAACAAATATGCTGGTAATAATAATATCGGCATATTGTTGTGCTGTTTTAACGAGGCTGATATGACCTTGATGCAAATTACCCATTGTTGGCACAAGGCCAATTTTTTTACCATTACCACGATGAAATTTAATGGCTTCACGTAATTCTTCAACCGTATAAATGATTGTTAATTTATCGCTTGTCATTTTTTAACGCCAAAGCAATGGCTATCATCGGGAAATTTTCTTGTGGTTACTTCATCGGCATAATTTTTTACTGCATTGGTAATATTACTAGAAATATCAGCGTATTTTTTAACAAATTTTGGTGTGAATTCATTGAACAGCCCAATCATATCGTCGGTAACTAAAATTTGACCATCGCAATGCATCGATGCGCCGATGCCGATGGTAGGGCAGGCGATGGTTGCGGTTATTTCCCGTGCTAATGGCTCGATAACCCCCTCCACCACTATGGAAAAAGCCCCCGCATCGCAAACCGCATCGGCATCATTTAATATGCGTTGATAATCGTCATTATTTTTACCACGAACCTTAAAACCGCCATCAACCTTCATCGATTGTGGCATTAAACCCACATGCCCCATGACGGGAATACCGCGTTCGACCAAAAATTTAATGGTCTCTTCCATTTCTATGCCACCTTCAAGCTTAATTGCATGGGCCGATGTTTCTGACATTATCCTTGCGGCATTTCTAAAAGCCACAGCGGGGCTTTCTTCATAACTTGAAAAAGGCATATCAACCACAACAAGCGCGTTTTTTGAACCGCGCATAACCGCCTTGGTATGATTTATCATCATATCAAGCGTTACCCCAAGCGTGGTGTCCATGCCGTATAAAACCATGCCCAAGCTATCGCCAACCAATAATATATCCACATGATGATCAAGCAATCGTGCCATTGGTGTGCTATATGCGGTTAATGCAATGATAGGATTGCCATTTTTTCGCGCTGTAATATCGGCTATATTTATGCGTTTATCAGTTATTTTGCTGGCTATGCTCATTGGTTAAAATCCATATTATAATTAAATTCATTAAGGTGGCTAAATTTTATTGATTGATGAATTATTATATATATTTATTATGTTGCGGTGCAAGAATAAAGCATGATTTTAACAGTCTTAAATTTAACGAATTAAATTTTCTATTGGCGTGATGGGTTTGCTATTGGGAAAGATAGATTCTTCTATATCTTTTTGTGATATTTTCATATGATTTTTCAATATGCCTTTAAATATCGCCCGATTATCAATAGTTGGCATTAAATCCCGGGATTTATATAGATTGTTTTTTGCTAATCCCGGCCATTTGCCAATGATTTTTTGACCACTAACCGCGCCGCCTAATATCATCATTGCGCCCGCAGTACCATTATTCGTGCCGCCATAATCATTGCTAATGACGCTTCTACCAAATTCACTAACGGTGATTATTACGGTTTTATCCCATATATCATGCATTTCTTCGTATAAAACATCAATGCCAGAGGATAATGCAGCAATTTTTCTTGCAAGCGTACCGCTCTCTTGTCCTTGCTGATAATGGCTGTCCCAGCCTGATATGTCCAAAATAGCGACCTTTGCGCCATCATCTTTAATTAAATTAGCAGCAGCAATCTTTGCCATTGCCGATAGATTTTCAATATTGCTGGCTGATTGTGCTGAATTTATATCATCCATTGTTAATATTTTATCGATTATCTTACGTTTATCTATTGCTTGGGCTAATATTGGTGCCAACATTAAGTCATCTTTATATATTAAGCGTAATTTTTCATTAAACCCTAAAATATTATCGGGTATTTGGTTTAATTCTAGTATATTTATTGCTATATCTCCTTGAATGATGAAAGGCGTTTTACTATTTGCTTGCGGCGTATTAACTGTAATTATAGGCTTAATATTTTGGTCATTAACTTTATTTTTTACCATTATTTTAACGGCTCTATTTAACCAACCATCAGATGCCCCATCGATTGTATCGCTACCATTTTCTAATATTCTTTGTGCATGAAGATGTGAATGCCCACGATAAGTGGTTGCGGTTGCGGGGCTGATTGCTAATTCTTGCCGCTGCCAAAATTGTATAAGGCTTGCCGCCGAAGGATGCAGTCCAAAGAAGCCATCTAAATCCATCATGCCATTGTTTTTTTCAGGCGGCGATAGGGCTAGTTTACCGCGCATTTCCTGATAATTTTTATCACCAAATGGCGGAAATAAACCAAGCCCATCCATACCACCGCGCAATAAAATAACGATCAAACGTTTGTCGGTTGGTGTTGCGGCTAAGCTAAGGCTTGTCGGTAAAATAACCGATGTGCTAACCGCCCCAATAACGCCAAGCGCAGAAGTTAAGAAATCACGTCTTTTGATATTTTTTGAATCGATCATATTGCGTTATTTTTCATAATAATTATCTTCTTTGGAAATCTGGCGACATTAACATTAATGCAATGGCTTCATATGGCGTTTTGGCAATTAACATATGATTATATATGTGGTTTGTCATATATGACCCTAAAATATCAAGCCCTTGATCGGTTGGTTTCATATCAATATTATTATCTTTGGCAATAGATGCGACCCATTCTAATCGATTAAATATATTATCGGCATTAATCCAACTGCTGCCCGTATCAGGCCAACCAGCAGAAGTAGATGGTGCAAATGGCCGTTGCCCTAAAAATTCTAATGCTCGAACAATCATTTTACCATTATTTGGTCGTATATTTAAGGCATTCAATGTGGAAAACACTAAATCTTCAGGAGTTTTTATTTTTTCTGGTATATCATGCCATGATTCTTTTGAATCAATCATTGCTTTGGCCAAGCTCATAACATGGCCTTGGCTTTTATTAAACTCCTCAACCATCGCATTGATTAATTTGATTGATGGATTATCAGAAATAAAATGTCGAGCCATTTTTGTTGCTAAATGCCGAGCCGTTATTTTATGATTGGCTAAATAATCAATAGCTGCCTCACCTTCTAATACACCTGATTCAGGAAATATCCTGCCCATAAAGGTTTTTGTATTCGGCTCATGCCATTCTTCATTGAATGCAAAGCCTACTTTTCCATCGCTTTTGTTTTTTGATAATGTCCATCCTGTTAAAATATTGGCAAGTTCCCTAATATCTTTTTTGCTATAATGAAGGCCAACCCCCAATGTGTGTAATTCCAATAATTTACGGGCATATGTTTCATTTGGCCTTTTGCGCCTGCGTCGTCCTTCGGCTGAGTGCCGACCGATTGAATTGGCATTATCCAAATATATAAGCATTGCAGGGTGGCGGGCAACCGCCAATAGCATTTTTGCAAATGGACCGTCAATATATGGCCTGATGGCTTCGCGTTCAAATGCGGCGACAACACCAGCTATGCGCGGTCTTTTGATGGATATGGTAAAATGATTACACCAGAATCTTATTAACCTTTCACGAAATGGATCGGGTGAATTTAAGGTTGCCATGGCATGAATAGCCGCTTCACTGCGGGATTTTATCATCACATCATTATTATATTTACGAATTGCTGTAACGCTCATCTGGCGAATATTTATAAGATCATTCAATGCGGCTGAGCTATCAGATAAGTCATTAAAAATATCTGGCATATTTTGTGGTTTTAATTGTTGTATCAGCCAAAATTTTGCACCATCTTCGGCTATGCGTTGTAAATACCCTGATTTTAGCCCGTAACCAAATCGATTAGCGGCAATTGTGGCGGCTTTAATTTCCGGGGGGAATTTTTCCGGATAGTCCCTTACCATTAATAATAATCCTTTTGTTTAAATATCAATATGTAAAATAATCCAGTTATTAGAAAATAATACTATACTAAATTAAAAGCCATATTACTAAATTAAAAGCCATATTGGCGAATATATTTAATTTTAATAAATCTTGCTATCATTATAATTGAATTAGCTTATAAATGAAATTAACTTATTAATAGTTTAAAAATTATTTAGATATTTATTTTTTTAGGGATTATAATAATGAATATAAAACACCCATATCTGATGTTTCTTGGCGATGCGCCAGACCATTTGGCGGCAAAGGTTGCCGACGGCGTAGCAAAATGGCGGCCTGAATGGTGTATTGGTCAATTTCGCTTGCCGAATTGCAAGGCCGACCTTGGTCTGTCTGATATGACATTAGAAGAAGCAGTGGCTGCGGGCTGTAAAACCTTGGTTGTTGGTGTTGCCAATCGTGGTGGTATTATCGCCGAAAACTGGCGGATAATATTGGCAACTGCATTGGATTTAGGACTTGATATTGCAAGTGGATTGCATAACAGATTGTCTGATATCCCTGAATTAGCCGAACGCGCAGCGGCAAATGGACGGCAAATGTTCGACGTGCGCCACCCAGTTGAAGATTTTGCGGTGGCAAGCGGCATTAAAAGAACAGGTAAACGCGTTCTTGGTGTTGGCACTGATTGTTCTGTTGGTAAAATGTTTACCGCACTTGCATTAGAAAAAGAAATGAAGGAACGTAATATTAATTGCAGTTTTCGCGCCACAGGACAAACGGGCATATTCATTGCGGGTAACGGTGTTTCTGTCGATGCGGTAGTTGCCGATTTTATTTCTGGCGCGGCGGAAATCTTATCACCAGAAAATACCGACCCTAATCATTGGGATATAATCGAAGGGCAGGGATCTTTATTCCATGCATCATATGCGGGGGTAAGTCTTGGCCTATTGCATGGATCACAAGCCGATGCCTTGATCATGTGCCATGTGGCAAAACGCGATCATATGCGTGGTCTGCCTGATTATCAATTGCCTGATATTATGGATTGTATAAAAACTACCGAAAATCTTGGGCAACGAACTAATCCTAATTGCAAGGTTATCGGCATTTCTGTTAACAGTTCCATGCTTAATGATGACGAGGCAAATTCATATTTGCAAAAGTTAGAAGATGAAACTGGCCTTGTGGCAATTGATGCTTTTCGTCATGGTGCAGCAAGGCTTGTGGATCAATTAGTTAAAATTTAATCATCTAAAATAATTAACATAATTAATAGCTTCAGGTGATTAGTTAAATTAAATTAAAGGTAATATAATGGCGATTTTAACTGCAAAGCATCAATCATGGCCGATTGCGGGCAGATTTACAATTTCACGCGGCACAAAAACCAGTTGCGAAACTATTATTGCTGAAATAACTAAAGGCGATATAAAAGGGCGCGGTGAATGTGTACCCTATGCTAGGTATGGTGAAAATATTGAAAATACATTGGCAGAAATAATGTCTTTTGCCAAGAATATTGCCGATGGTGCGACAAAGGATGATTTGCAAAATATAATGAAGGCAGGGGCAGCACGTAATGCCATTGATTGTGCCATGTGGGATTTGGAGGCAAAATTAACGGGAAGACCTGTTTGGCAATTGGCCAATTTGAAATTACCAAAACCGATTATAACCGCCTATACCATAAGCTTAGGCAGTCCAGATGCGATGGCAAGACAAGCGCTGGAAAATAACCACCGGCCATTGATGAAATTAAAATTAACTGGTAATGGTGATATGGAACGCGTAAGCGCGGTGCATAATGCCGTACCTGATTGCAGATTAATAGTTGATGCCAATGAAGCTTGGTCAGATGAACAAGTTGTGCCATTTTCAAAGCAGTTAAAACAGCTTGGCGTTGAAATGATTGAACAACCATTACCTGCCGATAAAGATGATATCCTAGCAAATTTTGACCATCCTATCGCCTTATGTGCCGATGAATCTGCCCATGGCTGTGCTGATTTTAATAAATTAATAGGCAAATATGAAATGATTAATATTAAAATTGATAAAACTGGCGGTCTAACCGAAGCGCTAAAATTAAGGGATATGGCAATCGCCAATAATATGCAGGTCATGGTGGGCTGTATGTTGGCAAGCTCTCTTTCTATGGCTCCTGCGATGTTGATTGCCGAAAATGCCCATATGGTCGATTTAGACGGGCCATTATTACTTGCCAAAGATTGCCAAAACCCAATCGAATTTGATGGCAGTTTAATGATGCCAGCATCTAGGCAGTTATGGGGTAATTAAAATTATCTTATTATAAGTTGCAATTTGCGATAATCACAATATTATTTTTATTTTGCGATTTATATTTTGCATTATGCGATTTAACTAATTAAATATTAATTAAATATTAATTAAATATTAATTATAATTACTAAAATATTAATGATTTCATGGTATTATTAAAATATATCTATGATTTTAAAAAAATGGCATGATAGTTGTATATAAGTTTAGATATATGATAAGGTCGTTGCAGCCAATCTATTGCGACCTAATCGTTCTTGAAGCATTGCTTCAAGATAACAGAATGTGACCCTAACCACCCTTCCCCCCAGGTTAGGGTTACAATTTGCCTCTATATAAAGCTCAACTATTATAAATTATATTAAGATTATAATATTATTTATTTAATTAAATAATATTACCTGCGATTGATAATTTGTTTTTTATTGCTTGATTACGCATAGATTTTTGTAGTTTTTCAAATGCCCGCGCTTCTATTTGGCGCACTCTTTCCCTGCTTATATTATATTCTTGGCTTAAATTTTCCAATGTGCGTGGTTTATCAATTAACCTGCGTTGGGTTAAAATATTTTGTTCACGGTCATTTAAATTAGCCATCGATTTTTGTAAAAGTTTACGCCGTAGGCTTAATTCTTCGCTTTCTGCATATACAGTTTCTTGGCTATCGGCACCATCCACTAACCAATCTTGCCATTGGCTTGCACCATCGCCATCTGAACCAATTGGGCTGTTTAACGAATTATCAGAACCAGACATACGACGGTTCATATTAATAACATCTTGTTCTGGCACAGAAAGCTCTGTCGCTATTTGTGTAACATGCTCTGGGCGCATATCGCCTTCTTCAAATGCCTGTAATCGTCCTTTTATTTTGCGAAGATTAAAAAATAATTTCTTTTGCGCCGCAGTTGTACCCATTTTAACCAATGACCAAGAATGCAGAACATATTCTTGTATGCTGGCCTTGATCCACCACATGGCATATGTCGCCAAACGAAAACCACGATCAGGATCAAATTTTTTTACTGCCTGCATCATACCGACATTGCCTTCGGATACTAATTCCGCCATTGGCAAACCATAGCCGCGATAACCAGAGGCTATTTTTGCGACAAGCCGCAAATGGCTGGTAACCATTTTATGCGCAGCATCGCGGTCGTCATGTTCGCGCCAGCTTTTTGCCAACATAAATTCTTCATCGGCACTTAACATTGGAAATTTACGAATTTCCTGCATATATCGTTGTAGGTTGCTTTCTGGTGTAAGCATTGGTATAGTTGCAATATTTGTCATATAAATAGAACCTTTAAATTAATTGGCTAAAATAAATTAGCCATCTAAGTATTTCTTTTATTTAATATATAGATAATCATTAAATTTTAATATTCAATGGTTAGGTAATTAGCCAACAATTGATTTTATGTGATTATAATATATAAATATGTTATAATAATGACCGAGTCCTAAGAATAATTTAATCAATAATTATTGGTGCAATATATTTATAAGCCCCTGCATATCATCAGGAATCTTTGCTTCAAAATGTAGCTTCTCGCCTGAGACTGGGTGAGTGAACCCCAGTGATTTGGCGTGCAAGGCTTGCCTTGGGAAGTTTCTTGTAAATAATTGTGTTTCTTTTGACAGGTTAGCCAGTCGATTTTTGGTGGGGTTGCCATATGTTTGGTCGCCAATTAATGGATGTCCCATGCTGGTCATATGTACGCGAATTTGATGGGTGCGCCCTGTTTCAAGTCGGCATTCTATAAGGCTTGCCGCCATGCTTAGGGATTTAATTATTTTATAATGGGTGATCGCATGTTTGCCAGAATCCATTCCAACAACTGTCATTTTTTTGCGTTGAACGGGGTGGCGACCAATATTACCCTCGATAGAGCCATCAACCGGGTTTGGTCGGCCCCATATTATTGCTTGATATAAGCGTTCGATATCATGTTTTTGAAATAATTCTGATAGGCCGCTATGGGCTGTATCAGATTTTGCCACCACGATAAGCCCGCTGGTATCCTTGTCAATACGGTGGACGATACCGGGGCGTTTAACGCCGCCAATACCAGACAGGCTGTCGCCGCAATGATACATTAAACCATTAACCAAGGTATTATCATAATTACCAGGTGCCGGATGGACAACAATACCCGCCTTTTTATTAATGATTATTAAATCATCATCCTCATGAATAATATCTAAATCCATTTTCTGGGCGACAATATCAATATCTTTGGTTTCTGGAATGGTCATTTCAATGGCATCACCCGCCTTTACCTTATATGAAGGATTGGCGATCAATTGGTTATTTAAGCGTATTTGTTGATCTAATAATAACGATTTAATCCTGCTGCGTGAAATATCAGGATAAGCAATGGCTAAAAATCTATCGATTCTTATGGTTGATTGCTTGTCATCTACAATTGATTTATATATTTTAATATTGTCCATATGATATCTTTACAATGCTGGGCATTATTTTAAAAGTTAGATAATTTTAAAAATCATAATTAAATAATGGATATGTTAATATGCGGGCGTTAAAAGCATTAGTAATTTTCATGGGCATATTAATCGTCATTGGTATGGGCGGGCTGGCCTATGGGTTAATGGTGAAATTTAACAAAAATAATAATGATGTGGAAAAAGCACCAGTCATGCCTATATCGGCTGATATGTTAAATATTATACCCGCAGCAAATATGGCAGGCGAAGTTTTTGGCGAGGTCGATGCCTTGTTACCAGCAGGCGCAAAAATAATAAAATTTATTGCCAATGGACAAAGGCTATTAATAATTTATCAAAATTCTAGCAAACTGCGCGCTATAAAGGTTATTAATGTGGCTAATGGCAATGATATGGGGATTATATATCTTGATAAAGCGAATGATAGCGAAGGCAATCAATGAATTTTTGTTCCGATAATACCAGCATAGCTTGCGATGCGATTTTACAAAATATCATTCGCGTTAATAATGACCCTGCCATGCCATATGGCGATGATATGGTAACTGCAAGGGTCGAACAAGATTTCAAAAAAATCTTTGATTGTGATTTGGCGATGCTGCCCGTTGCAACTGGCACTGCTGCAAATGTTTTGGCATTATCGGTTTACTGCCCAAGCCATGGGGCCATATTATGCCATCAAGAAAGTCATATTAATGTCGATGAATGTGGAGCACCTGAATTATACACTGGCGGGGCAAAACTTGTGCCTTTCAATGGTGTTGGCTCTAAACTTTGCCCGCTGGAGCTTGAAAATTATCTATCACAGGGTTGGGCGGGTAATGTTCATAACATGCAGCCAGCGGTTATTTCAATAACTCAAGCCAGCGAATCTGGAACAATATATACAATTAACGAAGTTAAGGCGATTTCTGAAATTTGTAAAAAACATGATTTAAAATTACATATGGATGGTGCAAGATTTGCCAATGCCTTGGTTGGCCTTAATTGTAATGCCAGTGATATAACATGGCGGGCAGGGGTCGATATATTGTCGTTTGGTGCGACGAAAAATGGTGCAATCGCCGCAGAGGCCGTAATATTTTTTGATAGTTTAATGGCAGAATTAGCAGGGTTTAAGCGCAAACGCGGCGGACATTTATTTTCTAAAATGCGATTTTTATCGGCACAGCTAGAGGCATATTTAAAAGATAATTTATGGCTTGAAAATGCGCTTCATGCCAATCAAATGGCGGCAAAATTATTTGCGGGCTTATCAAAGGCAAATATTAAATTTCGTTATCCCGTGGCGGCAAATGAGCTATTTATTTATCTTGAAAAACCAATATTTATAAAATTAAAAGATGCAGGCTTTAGCTTTTATCAATATCCGCTTGGCGGTGATGATTGTTATCGCTTGGTTACCGCATGGAATACGCGAGAGGATCATGTGGATATGTTTATTGAGACCATTTATAATAGCAGATAAGCGGCATATATAAAACCAACGCTTAACGAACCTAAGGCTGCGACCCCAAGATAGGCAAAAAATACGGGTAACTTTACCAATGCTTTAACGGCAATTGCGGCGGGAATACATGTAACGCCGCCTGCGACCATGAATGATAATGCCGCAGGTGGTGATAGGCCGATTTTCATCATGGCATCAGCCAAAGGAATTCCCGCATAACCATTCATATAGGCGGGAACACCAACCAATGCAGCGGCGGGAATTGACCAATTACCTGATGCTGCAAGCCACTCTCCAACATCATCCATTGGGATATTTTTTATCATAAGCCCTTCAAGAATAAAGGCAAAGCTTAGCCATTTTGCCAAAAATAAGCTTGATGCCTTACTTTCTTTGAGGAAACTATATATTTTACCTTTAACTTGCCAAAATTTCCACTGTACATTAACAGAATTCAGGCTTTTATCGTTAATATTTATATCGCTGCAACTGCTATCGCCACAATTATTACTCATAATTTCAGGCTTTAAAAAATCCTTAAATCCACCCATTTTTTGAATTAAAACAACAATATAGCCACCCATAAGGCCGATCCATATGGCACTAAGAATCTTTGCAACGGCAAATTCAACGCCAAGAACCCCCGCTGTTAAAACCGCCATTTGTGGGTCGATAGTTGGCGATGATAATAAAAAAGCCATAACAGGGGCAAGCGGCACGCCCGATGCCAATAATGCGGCAATCAATGGCACAACACCACAGGAACAAAAAGGTGCGAATGCACCAACGATTGCGGCGATCATAATTGCCATATTGGCATTTTTTCCAAAGGCCAGCGCAATCAAGCTATCAGCACCCGTTGCCTTGATATAGCCCGCGAATAAAATTGATACCAATAAATATGGTAATATTTGCCACAGGTTGATCGCAGCAAATTCAATCGTTGGAAATAATTGTTTGGGAATGAAGAACCATATGCTTGCAAATATCGCAATATTAACAAGTAAAAGGCGATCAATATTTTTTATTTTTATAATAGCAATCTTCCATTAGTGAAATATATGTTAATTTATTGCGTTAAATTATGCTGTTGCTTATAATAATTATGCTGTTGCTTATAATATTGTCAAGCTATTCAAAAACACCATAAATATAAAGTTATTAATATTGTCTATTGTAATTTTTAGGAGGTTGTCTGGTGGGAAAGCATTATCATAAATTTTTATCCATCTGCGCTGTTGCCATGCTATTGATATTACCTATTAATATTAATGCGGCGGAATTGGAATTAACATCGCAAGAAGATTCGGTTTTACTTATCGAAGAATTAAGCCAACGAACAATGGCTATAATCACCAGCGATATGTTAAAAAGTGATAAAGAAGCAAAAATGCAATCTTTATTGATCAATAATCTGGATATAGAGCGAATTAATTTATTGATCGCTGGCCGCGCAATTCGTAAGGCCTCGGATGAGGAAAAGGCAGAATATAACTCGATTACCCATGATTATATCAGCCTTAAATATGCAAAATTATTAAGTGGATATGATATAAAAACTGTTGAAGTGATAAATTCTAGCCGCATTGGTAGAAGCGACGCATTAGTCGATGTTAAAATTATTACTGCCAATAATCAGCCTGTAATCATCAGCTGGCGTGTAAGTAATAAAAATCAAAATCTGAAAGTTCTTGATGTTATTGTCGAGGGAATAAGCATGCTACGCAGCGAACGTCAACAATTTGCCGGGCTAATTCAAGCCAATGGATTTTCGGGTTTAATCGATATATTGCAAAAAAAACTATTGCAGATGACTGGTGGATAATTTCAGTATAATCAATAGGTTATGACCTTGAAAAACCACTGAAATTAGGCTATATTTTTTTCGTCAAATAAATCTGCCAATTGTTCCATCATCGTGCCGCCAAGCTGTTCAACATCGATAATAGTAACGGCGCGTTTATAATATCTGGTAACATCATGACCGATGCCAATTGCCACCAATTGCACTGGTGATTTATTTTCAATATATTCTATAACATCGCGCAAATGGCGTTCAAGATAATTGCCAGGATTAACCGAAAGGGTCGAATCATCAACTGGTGCGCCATCGGAAATAACCATCAAAATGCGCCGGTCTTCACTGCGCCCAATCAAGCGGTTATGCGCCCATAAAATTGCCTCGCCATCGATATTTTCTTTAAGCAACCCTTCGCGTAACATCAAACCAAGGTTTTTCTTTGCCCGTCTATATGGGTCATCGGCTGATTTATAAATAATATGGCGCAGGTCATTTAACCTCCCAGGGTTGGCGGGCTTATCATCCTTAACCCATTGTTCGCGTGCCTTGCCACCCTTCCATGCCTTGGTGGTAAAGCCTAAAATTTCGACTTTAACGCCGCAACGTTCCAAGGTTCGTGCTAATATATCGGCGCTCATCGCAGCAATGGAAATTGGCCTGCCGCGCATTGAGCCAGAATTATCGATCAATAATGTAACGATAGTATCGCGAAAATCGGTTTCTTGTTCATGTTTAAATGATAGTGAATGAGTTGGGTTGGTAATAATGCGCGATAATCTTCCCGTATCCAATAAACCTTCTTCTAAATCAAAATCCCAGCCGCGTATTTGTTGTGCCATCAGCCTGCGTTGTAATCGGTTGGCTAGCCTGCCAATAATATTTTGTAAATGTGATAATTGCTTATCTAGCACTTGCCGCAATCTTGCTAATTCTTCACCATCGCAAAGCTCCGTTGCTTTTACTACTTCGTCAAAACCAAGACTAAAAACATGGTAGAAATCTTCGCGGGTTATATTGGATAAATCATGTTCTGGTCTTTGACCATTACGCATTTCGCTGGTTTCTTCTGATCCTTCACCGGGAAGCCCTTCACCTTCCATAGTTTGATCGGGGTTATCTGATGAATTGGCATCGGCTTGATCTTGGCTTTCGCCTTCTTCCATTTCAGAGCTTTCATCGCCATGTTGCTGTTCGCCACCTTCGGCATCACCATCATCACCAGCCTGATTATCCATCATATCTTGAGCATCATTATCGGCATCATTATCATTATTTTTGGCTGGATCATCGGCTGCAATATCAATATCCATATCCCTGATCAATTGCCGTGCAGCAGTTGCATAGGCATTTTGATCGCTAATCACATTTGCAAGCTTGTTTAAATCATCGCTGATTTTATCTTCGATTAATGACCGCCATTGTTGGACAATATTTGCCGCCGAATGTGGTATTTTAGCCCCTGTTAATTTCTCCCGCACTAATAAACGTAATGCTTCTGGCAGGGTATTATCGCTTGGTTCAGATATATTATTATAGCCAAGCCGTTGATAGCGTTGTTCCAATGCTGCGGCGATATTATTGCGTGAACCAACCATATTACGCCCACCAAAGGCTTCTATCCGTGCATTTTCTAAGGCATCAAAAATCAATGACGCAAGATCGCCTTTATCACTATCATTATTGCCTGTTGGTATGCGTTGCATATGAATTTTTGCATCATGATGACGTAGGCGCAAGGCAAGTTGATCTGCTTCGCCACGGGTTCTGGCGATTTCAACTGCTGGTAAATCGCGGGCTGGGTATGGAATTCTTGCCTTGTCGCCTGCCATATGGGCCGGTTCAGTTCCATAATCCACATCGATTTTGGGCTGGCCTGCAATGGCCTTGAATGCCGCCGCATTGGCAAGTTTAAATTCTTCTAATGGATTGTTTTCTTTACTCATATCTTTGCAATCAATTGATTTGAATAGCCGAAGATTCTGGTAATTCGCTACCGAAACAACGTTGGAAATATTCTGCGACAATGCTGCGTTCGGTCTCGTCACATTTATTTAAAAATGTTACGCGAAAGGCAAAAGCCACATCATTGAAAATCTTGGCATTTTCGGCCCATGTTATAACTGTACGCGGGCTCATCACCGTTGAAATATCACCAGCCATAAAGCCTGATCTGGTTAATGTGGCGCATTGTACCATTGCCGCCAATTCGGCGCGGCCTTCCTTATTGTCATAAGCAGGGGTTTTAGCCAAAACAATTTTAACTTCGTCATCATGGGGTAAATAATTCAATGTGGCAACAATCGACCATCGATCCATTTGCCCTTGGTTGATTTGTTGTGTGCCATGATAAAGCCCAGATGTATCGCCAAGGCCGATAGTATTTGCCGTTGAAAATAATCGAAAATATTTATGTGGCTTTATGACCTTTGATTGATCAAGCAGGGTAAGCTTGCCTTCAATTTCCAAAATACGTTGAATAACAAACATAACATCGGGCCTGCCTGCGTCATATTCATCAAAACATATGGCCATTGGTCGTTGTAATGCCCAAGGCAAAATACCTTCGCGAAATTCGGTTACTTGTTTGCCTTCGCGTAAAATAATTGCATCTTTACCGATTAAATCGATACGGCTGATATGGCTATCAAGATTAATACGGATGCAAGGCCAATTTAATCTAGCAGCTACTTGTTCTATATGGGTTGATTTGCCCGTGCCGTGGTAACCCTGTATCATAACACGGCGATTAAAGGCAAAACCTGCTAAAATAGCCATGGTTGTATCATGGTCAAATTGATAGGTTGGATCAATTTCTGGTACATGGTCACTTGTAATGGAGAATGCGGGAACCATCATTTTGCTATCAATGCCAAAGGCCTCGCTTGCTAAGACTTCCATATCTGGCATATCAAGTTTGTTTGATTGTTTTATCGCATTATTAACCATGCTCATTATTAATCACCTTTATATTACTGTAATTTAATTATAATTATATATATTAATATAACTCATATATATAATTATATTAACGTCAATTTATAACTTAACTATCATAACAAAATTTTCTTTAATATTGTATATGCCTGATTTATTATTTTTAGGCGTTCTTCGGATTGCTTGTTTTGCCCATTTATATCGGGATGTAAATCTTTTGCTAATTGTTTATAGCGTTTTTTTAAGCCAATTAAAGATGGTGGCTCATTAAAACCCATTATTTCTAATGATTTTTCCTCTTCGCTGAGATATGCTCTATTTTTATTTTGGCGTTGTCTTCGTTTAGTTGCGATATCTTCGTCAAAATTAAAACCATCTTTTATGTCAGGTTTGGAATAAAATTTTCTAGAATCAACCGAGCCAGCATTAAATGGCCATGTGGGGCGTTCCCAACAATAAGAATCTTTTATCGCCTTTTCCATATCATCAATATCCATGCCTTCACAAAAATTCCATTTGGCATTATAATCGCGGATATGTGATAGGCAAAACCAATAGAAATCACGCAATTTAGCCTTTGATTTAGGTGCGCGAAATTCCCCCAATTCATTACATTCATGGTGGTCGCATAACTTTATAAATTCCCCCAATTCATTACATTCATGGTGGTCGCATAACTTTATACCAATATCTGCGTCAATATTTTGCTTAATAGTCATGATAATATTATGGTGTTTATTATGAAATCTAGCAAGATAATCACTCCATAAAATATAAATAATTGATAGATCGCTTGCTTTAATGATATTTAATCAATTAGATATATATGTTAAATATATTTCACCTCAATAGATGATGGATGTTAATAATATGGATTTGGTTACGATAATTGAAGAAAAAATAACCAAGGCGCTAAGCCCCGCGACGCTTGATGTTATCAATGAATCTCATTTACATGCCAGCCACGCATCATCGCCTAATACGGGTGTTTCACATTTCAGGTTAACGATAATAAGCGATAAATTCACCGATCTTAATTTACTGGCACGGCAACGCATGGTTCATGATATTTTGAAAGATGAATTAAGCGGATCTATCCATGCGCTATCACTTACTACCAAAAGCCCAAATGAAGTTAGTTGATTTACAAATTATGAATTTAGCAACTATTTAGATGTTATCAGGAAAGGCATTTAATTGCCGTAATGCTTCGCCAAGAACCATTGCCGCCGACATAGCGACATTAATAGATCGCATTTGATTTGCCATTGGTATTATTATTCGCGCATCCGCCATATTATGGATATCATCGGGAACGCCAGCTGATTCGCGCCCCATTAACAATGTGTCGCCCGCTAAAAAATTAAAATCAGTATATTTAATACTGGCCTTGGTTGACATTAAAATTAATCTTTGGCGCGGAATTTTATCATATTCTTGCCATGAAGAATGGCGATTGATCGCCACATTATCCAAATAATCCATGCCAGCGCGACGCATTTTGCGTTCATTCCAAACAAAGCCGCATGGTTCAATAATATCAACGGTAATATTTAAACATGCGGCTAATCTTAAGATAGAACCAGTATTTTGCGGTATATCTGGTTGGTATAATGCAATTTTTATCATGATATATAAATAAAGTAATATAGAGCCTTTGCAATAGGCGATGATTTATCCTATAGATGGGGAGTAATATTTATGTTAATATTGACAAGGATAGGCAAGTTTTAACTTGTTTTTTCATCAATATTATTTCATCTAGCGTTTCATACGTTAATATTTTAAATTTAATGCCGTAAAATATGGTATTTATATATAGAGATAAGGGGATAATGATGGCAGATATAAGCCAATCGGATGACCAAAATGAAGATGTAGGCCGTCGTGATTTCCTTGGCATTGCGACCTTAGCCACCAGTGCCGTTGGCGCAGGTGCATTTATTTGGCCTATTATAGATTCGATGAACCCGTCGGCCGATGTTTTGGCTTTGTCTTCATCCGAAGTTGACATATCCACCATTGAAGTAGGGCAAAGCATTACGCTTAAATGGCGAGGCAAGCCTGTTTTTATTCGCCATCGTACTGCAGGTGAAATTGCCGAAGCCGAAAGCGTCGCGTTAAGCGAACTTATCGACCCAGAAAGCGACGATATGCGTGTGCAAAAACCTGAATGGCTTGTGATGGTTGGCGTTTGCACTCATCTTGGTTGCATTCCACTTGGTAATAAAGATGGTGAGCCTAAAGGTGAATTTGGCGGTTGGTTCTGCCCTTGTCATGGTTCGCATTATGATACCTCTGGTCGCATTCGTAAGGGGCCTGCGCCGACGAATTTGCCCGTTCCTAAATATTCATTTTTGTCCGACGATGTCGTGCGTGTTGGTTAGAAGGAAAATTTAACTATGAGTGGTCCTGCACCAGAATTTAAAAACCCAATTGTTCGCTGGATAGATGTTCGTCTGCCAGTTTTTACTTTTATGCACCATGAATATCGTGGTTTCCCAGTACCAAAAAATCTTAATTATTTTTGGTCTTTTGGCGGCATGGCAATGGTTGCGCTTATTGGCATGATATTAACCGGTATCATGCTGGCAATGCAATATACCCCGCATGTGGATCATGCCTTTGATAGTGTCGAGCGAATTATGCGCGATGTTAACTGGGGCTGGTTAATTCGTTATATCCATATGAATGGCGGATCAATGTTCTTTATTGTGGTTTATATCCATATTTTCCGTGGCCTTTATTATGGGTCATATAAAGATCCACGTGAATTGCTTTGGATTTTAGGCGTTGTTTTATTCATTCTTATGATGGCAACTGCTTTCATGGGATATGTGCTTCCTTGGGGGCAAATGAGCTTCTGGGGCGCGACAGTTATTACCAATTTATTCTCGGCTATTCCCGTGGTTGGTGATGCGATTGTAACATGGTTATGGGGCGGATTTTCCGTTGATAACCCAACGTTAAACCGTTTCTTCTCTCTGCATTTTCTATTACCCTTTGCCATTTTAGGCGTGGTGATCTTACATATTGCCGCCATGCATGTTTCTGGTTCAAATAACCCGAAAGGCATTGAGCCAAAAGGCCCGCAAGATACAGTCATGTTCCACCCATTCATGACAGCAAAAGATACCGTTGCATTGATTGCTTTTATATTAGTCTGGGCGTTTTTCGTATTTTATGCACCAAATTATATGGGCCATCCCGATAATTATATTCCTGCTGATCCGTTTTCAACACCAGCGCATATTGTGCCTGAATGGTATTTCTTACCCTTCTATGGTATTTTGCGCGCATTCACTGCTGATGCCTTTATCTATTGGCCTGTTGCATGGTTAATGACACCGAAACTTATGGGTGTGTTGGCAATGTTTGCATCCCTTGGCCTATTGGCTGTGTTACCTTGGCTTGATACATCTAGGGTTAAAAGCTGTAGCTTCCGCCCAATTTATAAATGGTTGGTGATAATATTTGTTCTTGATGTTATTTTCTTGGGCTATCTTGGTGGAAAACCAGCCGAAGGTTGGTATGTGCCAGCATCGCAATGGGCAACATTTTATTATTTCGTCCATTTTCTTGTTTTAACACCGCTTGTTGGTTGGTTCGAAAAGCCAAAACCATTACCTACAAGTATATCTGAACCAGTATTAGACACTGATAGTTCGAAATAGGGAGGATTGAAATTATGAAAAAAACGATTATTACCCTGACTTCAGTTGTTATTTTAAGCTTGGGCTTAGCAACGCAAGCAAATGCGTCTGAGACTGCAAAGCCACCTGCAGAAGAATGGTCATGGACTGGTTATTTTGGCTCTTTTGATAGGCCATCTGCTCAACGTGGGTTACAGGTATATGCAGAAGTATGTGCCAGTTGCCACGGGCTCAAGCGGATAGCATATCGTAACCTAAGCGATCTTGGTTATTCAGTTGAAGATATAAAAAGCTTTGCCGCTGAATATGAAGTTGAAGATGGGCCAAATACTGAAGGTGAAATGTTCATGCGCGCTGCAAAGCCATCAGATAGTTTCGTTAGTCCATTTGCCAATGATGAGGAAGCAATTGCCATAAATGGCGCTTTGCCACCTGATTTATCATTGATTGTCAAGGCACGGGCTGGTGGTGAAGGTCATATTGGCATTAATTTCATAAAATGGATGGCTGGTCGAGGTACTGCCAGTGGTGCTGATTATATCTATCATTTATTAACTGGATATATTGATGAAGATGATCTGGAGGCAGCTATTAAATCTGGTGACCTTCCTCATGATTTTGAGCTTGTTGAAGGCAAAAGCATTAATAAATGGTTTCCTGGCCATAATATCACAATGGTGGCGCCAGTTGATGATGATGCGGTTGAATATGAAGATGGTACTGAAGCCACAAAAGAACAAGTTAGCCGTGATATAGCTACATTCCTTGCATGGGCATCAGAACCAGAATTGGAAAAACGCAAATCAGTTGGTATTAAGGCTATTTTATTCTTATTCGTTCTGTTGGGCTTATTTATAGCGGTAAAACGCCGTATGTGGGCGAATATAAAACATTAGATTAATAACTGTTGGATTATTTTCCACTATTAAAACGATCCGTTTCGGCGGATCGTTTTTTTATAGCTAATGGTTAAATTTTACTAGGAATGGCATCTTAAATATCAGAAACATTTTTGTTGAATGTTTCTGTTATGGAAATGGCAAGCTTGTCATCGACTACGACCACATCGCCCGATGCAACCAAACGCCCTGCTACTTCTAAATCAACTGTATCGCCAACATTTTTGTTTAATTCAATGACTGCGCCACGACCAATTTTTAATAAATTACTAACTTTCATTTCAGCAACACCAAGCACTGCGGTAATATCAACACCGATATCTTGTGCGGCACTTGTAATGCCAATCGACCGGCGGCCGCCTAATGTTTCTGATATTTTTACGCTATTGCCCTGGGCATTATTAGCATTCGGCAGCGGTGGCTCACCGCCCATGGCCGCTGCCATATCCATATCATCGTCATTATTATCAGCCCCAGAATCAGTCCCAGAATCAGTCCCAGAATCAGCTAGCGATGGTTCACCGCCCATGGCCGCTGCCATATCCATATCATCGTCATTATTATCAGCCCCAGAATCAGCCCCAGAATCAGCCCCAGAATCAGCTAGCGATGGTTCACCGCCCATGGCTGCCGCCATATCCATATCATCGTCATCATCATCAATTGGCATTATGACTGCCTCCATTATTAAAATATAAATTAAAAACCATATATAGTTGATACATTAATTATCTTATTGCGTCAGCTTTATTATATTTTTATGTTATATATATCAGATATATAATTAATGAGTTGCAATAATATATGCGTAAATTAAAAAATAATATGAAATTATATAATATAAGCCAATCATTATATATAATGGTTATTCTGTTCTATTTTTTTAATTTATTATCAATCACGGCATTTGCAGAAAATATTACACCATATTTGGATGTTAGCGATGCAAATATGCAATATCAACTTGGCGTTATGTTTGAACGTGGTGATGGCGTTAAGCAAAATGATTGGCAGGCAAGATTATGGTTTAAGCGTGCAGCAATTCAAGATCATGCCATGGCACAATTTAATTTGGCATGGATGTATGCCAATGGTTATGGTGGCAAAAAAGATAATATATTAGCATATATTTGGTTTTTAAAAGCTGCAGACGCAGGAATAGATGATGCCAAGCCTCAATTGATGGCATTGGATAGGATAATATCATTTGACGATAAATCATACGCAATATCAAAATCCAATGGTGATAAAGATAATTATATAAGGCCAAATATAATTAATAAAAAAGATATACAGATATCTTTTATTGATGCCCGTCGTAATTATAACAATAATAATTTTAAATCAGCAATATTAAAATTGAATCAATTGGCAAATAATGATTATGTTGAGGCACAAAATCTATTGGGGCTGCATCTAATGTCGTCAATTAATGAGAGTGATAGAAGCCAAGCTTTTCGTTGGTTATTCATTGCGGCAAAACAAGGTAATGCAGCAGCAAGATATAATTTGGCGATTAGTTTTTCAAAAGGTATAGGTACGCATAAGAACCTAACCAAAGCATTGCGTTGGTTAGGATTAGCCAGACAATCTGTTGCCATATTAAATGGTTATGACTATCAAGAAATTTCCCAAATGTTCAAGGAAAAATCTGAATATCTTGACCCGTATATTGCGGCACAACAAGGATATATCAGTGCCAGCAGCGAATTAATGGAGCTTATAAAATATAGTCTAATCGCAATATCAGCTCAGCAGCAAAGCATTGATAATTAAATATGAATTATATATCTAAATATAATATATATTAAGCAGCAAGAGATGAATCATTCCACGCGCTGGTTTGTTTGCAATTGGAACAAACTCTCTCGCCAGGCCAAGAGCTTTTGAAATCATTACCGCACATAAGGCATTTACGGGCTTTTGCTTCATATTGACGGTCAGAAACAGGTTTTTTATTTTTATCTGAATCGCTCACTCTTCGATCCTTCCAAATTTAGGCCTTTAATTTAAGATATTTTTAAATTCATAAGCAATATTTAAATGGCTATGATCAAAATACCGATGCAATGGCACCTAATAGGCGCAAGTTATAATATCACTAATGTTTGGCTTATATAAATAATATTAAATATCATTTACTAATTGTTAACTATCTATATGTCATGCTATATGCCACATCTAGAAAATAATTCAAGTAGTTTTATTATTTAAATGTAATATTAATCTTTTTATTGTTAAACAATTATATTGCACTACAATAGGTTGTTTTCAATGGCTGCATATATATTTTTAGCTATATTTATGAGATTTTTAAAATAATATTTCTATTTTTTCAATAACATCACTATTTTCAATAACATCACCATAAGGGGTAAAGTCTTCCGCAGTTAATGGCTCTGGCTTAAGGATTATCATAATTGCGACCTTGGGTAGATTGAAATATTATTGCTTTGGCTTGCCAAATAATCGAAGCCTACTTACCCCCACATCGGGGAAAATATTAAGTCGAATATGACTTATGCTATCCATATTATTGATTTCCTTAGTGAATATATAAATATTATCTGCTGATAATTTTTGTGGCGGCAATAATTCTTGCCAATATATGGATTGGGCAATGACTGCGGCGGTGGCGGTTTTGGTGGCAAAGAAACAACAACCATCATTATTTGCTAATATCGCAGCTTTGGTGGCCCCCAAGGCATGGAACGGGTGATTATAAAATATATCCAGATTTAAATGCGCCTGCCACTGCCGAATAAATTTTAAAGAAATTAACTAAAATTCGTAAATTAGCTAATCAATATAATATATATGTCTAATATAAATCTTGAAATATATACTATAAATTGTGATTATTAACCATGGATACATCAATTAACATATTTAATCATATTGCCATTGCCAAATCATCAAAACTGCGTGGTTTTCATATTATCTTAACCCATGACTATCAAATTGATTTTGATATTTGCCAGATATTATTGAGACAAAATAATCATATATATCTGGGTCCTATCGGTTCGGATGCGAAATGCAGAAGCTTTATTAACCGCTTTAAAAAAAAGGGTATAAGCAGTAGCGCAATTGATAATTTTACCTGCCCCATTGATATTGGTAATATTAATAGCAAAAAACCAGCAGAAATTGCAATTGCTGCTGAAATTATAGAAATCACATCAAATATTCAATAAACTATTATATTAATTTTATGGGAAAGTTAATGGAAAAATTAATGAATAAGCGGGGAATATAGATATGATCAGCCAAATACCATTATTAGAATTACAAGCAATCAGTAAAAAATACCCTGGTTGCCTTGCCAATGATAATATTGATCTTAAAATAATGCATGGCGAAATACATGCTTTGCTGGGTGAAAATGGTGCTGGTAAATCCACATTGGTTAAATATATTTATGGGGTGATCAAGGCCGATAGTGGTTGTTTATTATGGAATGGTGAAAAAACTAATATCATAAGCCCAAATTTTGCTAGAAATTTAGGCATCGGCATGGTTTTTCAACATTTTTCATTATTTGATGCGATGAATGTTGTTGAAAATATAGCCCTTGGCATGGAAAATTCATCCAGTCTTGCGGAATTAGCGCCACAAATAGTCAATATTTCTAAAAAATATGGCTTGCCGCTTGAGCCATATCATCTTGTCCATGATTTATCAGTTGGTGAGAGACAACGCATTGAAATTATTCGTTGTTTATTGCAGCAGCCAAAATTATTAATAATGGATGAACCGACATCGGTCTTAACCCCGTCAGAGGTCAAGCAGTTATTCATCACATTAAACCGCCTGCGGGATGAGGGTTGTTCAATTTTATATATTTCTCATAAATTAGAAGAAATTAAACAAATTTGCCAGAATGCGGCAATATTGCGCGGCGGCAAATTGGTCGGATCATGTGATCCACGTCAGGAGACGGCGAAATCAATGGCGGAAATGATGATTGGCAAAGATTTAATCACGCCTAAGAAATCCAAGATCAATAAATTATCGCCAGAACCTAATTTATTGATAAATGACTTAACCATAATGTCAGATCAACAGTTTGGCACAGATTTACACGCTATAAATCTTGGTGTTCATGGTGGCGAAATTATTGGAATTGCTGGTGTGGCGGGTAATGGCCAGATGGAATTAATGCAGGTGCTTAGCGGTGAAATGTTATGCCCATCGCCAGAAATAATAATGATAAATAATCACCCTGTGGGGTTGTTGCCACCAGATCAAAGGCGAAAATTGGGCGCGGCATTCACGCCCGAAGAGAGGCTTGGTCATGGTGCTGTGCCAAGCATGAGCCTGCATGAAAATACTTTGTTAAGCGCCATATCAGCAAAAAACCTATTGCAAAATGGTTTTATTAATATGGCAAAGGCGGGTAAATATGCCCGTAATATTATCGATAAATTTAATGTTAGAGCGTCAAATATTGATAGCAATGCCGAAAGCCTATCGGGTGGTAATTTGCAAAAATTTATCGTTGGGCGGGAAATTATGCAAAAGCCAGATGTATTTATTGTGTCCCAACCCACATGGGGGGTCGATGCGGGGGCGGTAGCGGCGATTCATCAAGCAATAATTAATTTGGCAAATAATGGTGCAGCAATATTAATTATCAGCCATGAATTGGATGAATTATTCACAATTTGTGATCGCATCGCGGTAATGGCGGCGGGTAGGCTGTCATCAGTGATGGATGTTGGAAATATAAGCGTTGAAGAAATTGGATTATTGATGGGTGGTGTTGATAATAAAATAGGGCATTCAATATGATATTAAAATTAGAGCCACGCGGCGAAATTAGCAAAAATATGCTTTATTTAACACCTATTTTTGCCGTTATTCTAACTTTTATTAGCGGCGGCATATTCTTTGCCATAATGGGCGCAGAACCAATGAATGCGCTATATATATTTTTCATTCAACCGATGACAAATTCATATGGAATTTCTGAATTATTAATAAAGGCAATGCCGATAACCCTTTGTGCCATTGGCCTTTCCATTGGTTTCAAGGCTAATATATGGAATATTGGTGCCGAAGGGCAATTGGTTTTGGGCGCAATTACCAGCGGTGCAGTGGCATTGGCATTTTATGATGTTGAAACGCCTTTTTTAATTCCGTTAATGATAGTTGCGGGAATTATTGGCGGGGGCCTTTGGGCGGCTATTCCCGCATTTTTAAAGATTAAATTTAACGCTAATGAAATTTTGGTATCATTAATGTTAACATATGTGGCCACTTTATTATTAAGCCTGTTAGTGCATGGTGCGTTGCGTGATCCCGATGGTTTTAATTTCCCCGAATCGCGAATGTTTCATGATTCCGCCCTATTACCAATAATTTGGGACGGTACGGGGCTGCATATTGGCGCATTGATATTGATTTTTATAATCATCACCATTTGGATATTATTAAGCCGTCATATTATCGGTTTTCAAATTCGCGTGGTTGGCATGGCACCGCGTGCCGCAGGCTTTGCAGGGTTTAATCAAAATAAAATTATTTGGTTTGTGCTATTGGTGGGTGGCGGCATGGCGGGGCTTGCGGGTATGTTCGAAGTTGCAGGGCCATATGGGCAATTAGTGCCATCAATACCACAAGGATATGGTTTTACCGCCATTATCGTTGCATTTTTAGGGCGCTTGCATCCAATTGGTATCTTATTGGCGGGGCTTTTAATGTCATTAACATATCTAGGTGGGGAGGCAGCACAAATTGCCTTGAATATGCCAAGTGCCATAACGGGAGTATTCCAAGGTATGTTGTTATTTTATTTGCTTGCATTTGATGTTTTAATTAAATTTCGCTTGCGATTTAATAATCCGTTTAGCATTTTTAGGGGAAAATAATGGATTTCATCATTCCAGCGATTTTAACAATCGCCACCGCCGCAACGCCATTAATTTTTGCCGCGATTGGTGAACTTATCGTTGAAAAATCTGGCACGTTAAATTTAGGCGTTGAAGGCATGATGATAATGGGTGCAATGGCAGGCTTTGCCACGGCAATTGCAACTAATAGCGTGATATTAGCCATGCTTGCCGCCATGTTTGCTGGTGCGTTCATGGCATTAGTATTCGGCTTTTTAACCTTAACATTATTGGCAAATCAAGTTGCAACGGGGCTTGCAATTACAATTTTTGGCCTTGGGTTAAGCGCATTAATTGGTCATAGCTATGTTGGTATAACATTTGACGGCCTTTCAAAAGGCATTCCATTATTGCAAGAAATACCATTGATTGGTCAATTGTTATTTGGTCATGATATAATGGTTTATATGTCATTTGGATTGGTTTTTTTGAGCTATATATTTCTAACAAAGACCAAGGCTGGCTTAATATTACGCGCTGTTGGAACTAATCATGATGCGGCTCATTCACTTGGCTATTCGGTGATTAAAATTCGTTATATGGCGGTGATATTTGGCGGTGCGATGGCGGGGCTTGGTGGGGCTTATTTATCCATCGCCTATACACCCATGTGGATGGAAGGAATGACATCTGGGCGCGGCTGGATCGCCTTGGCCTTGGTGGTTTTTGCCACATGGAAACCGTGGCGGGCATTGGTTGGGGCATATATTTTTGGTGGCATAACCATCATACAGTTGAATATTCAGGGATTTGGTGTGAATATACCCGCGCAATATCTTTCAATGTTACCTTATTTGGCAACAATTTTGGTGCTGGTTATAATTTCACGCGATAAAATATTAGTAAAAATGAATGCTCCCGCTTGCTTGGGCAAGGCATTTCATCCAAATTCATAAGGTGATATTTAAATTAATTAAAATATACTAAATTATTTAAACATAACAGGAGGTTATAAATGGGCAATATTAGTAAAATAATCACGAGCGTAATCGCCGTCGCGGTTATTGCCGTTGGTGGTTATATATATAGCAATGTTTCGGCAATAGCAGGTGAGGTTGCCGCCAAAGATTTTAAGGTTGGTTTTGTTTATATTGGCCCACCAGGTGATCATGGTTGGACATATCAACATGACCAAGGGCGCATCGCGGTTGAAAAGGCGCTTGGCGTTAAAACTAGCTTTGTTGAAAATATATCCGAAGGACCAGACGCGCAGCGGGTGATAAATCAATTGGCTGCGTCGGGCCATAATATGATTTTCAGTACATCCTTTGGTTATATGAATCCAACATTAAAGGCCGCAAAACGCAATAAAAATGTTATGTTTGAACATGCGACAGGTTATAAACAGGCAGAAAATGTTGCGACATATTCAGCACGTTTCTATGAAGGCCGTTATGTGGCTGGTCATATTGCTGGTAAAATGACCAAGACCAATGTCATTGGTTATATTGGCTCATTCCCCATACCCGAAGTTATTCGTGGCATTAATGCCGCATATTTAGGAGCAAAAAAAGTTAATCCTGATATTAAAATTAAAATTATTTGGGTTAATAGCTGGTTTGATCCAGGTAAGGAATCGGACGCGGCAAAAACCTTAATCGATCAAGGTGCGGATATAATTATGCAGCATACCGACAGCCCCGCACCAGTTCAAGTAGCGGAAAAACGCGGCGTTTTTGCCATTGGTCAAGCATCAGACATGTCATCTTTTGGTCCAAAATCCCATTTAACATCAATCGTTGATAATTGGGCCCCATATTATATTTCACGTGTTAAGGCGGGAATGGACGGCACATGGCAAGGTGGTGGTGATACATGGGGTGGTTTTGCATCTGGTATGGTTGAAATGTCATCATATAATGATGCGATGCCACAAGATGTGCAAGATTTGGCAACATCAATTCGCAAAGGCATAACTGATGGTTCAATCCATCCATTCGCGGGTCCAATAATTAATCAAGCGGGCGAAGTGATAGTCAAGGCGGGTGATAAACCAGAGGATGCTATGCTTGCAGGCATGAATTTCTATGTCCAAGGCATAGACGGACAAATACCAAAATAATTTAGAATATTATATATTAAGCCCTGATAGTTTAAGCCTTCTATAGGATTGGATATTGGGGCATGGTATATTAATAATAATTATGGAAAATTAGCATGAATGATCTTAGCGATTTTATTAGCCATCTGCCCAAGGCAGAATTGCATTTACATATTGAAGGCACATTTGAGCCAGAATTAATATTTGCAATTGCCAAGCGTAACAATGTTAAATTGGCTTATGATAATGTGGAACAGTTACGCCAAGCATATAATTTTACAAATCTACAAGATTTTTTAAATATATATTATCAAGGCATGTCGGTATTATTAACCAGCCAAGATTTTTATGACCTAACCATGGCATATTTAAAACGTGTCAAGCTTGATAATACCCGCCATGTGGAAATTTTCTTTGACCCACAAGGCCATATGGAACGCGGAGTTTCATTCAAAACAGCGTTTAATGGCATATATGATGCGTTAAAAGACGGTCAAACGCAATTGGATATAAGTTTTAAATTAATCATGTGTTTTTTGCGTCATTTACCCGAGGAAGATGCGATTAAAACATGGCAGGAAGCACAGCCATATATAAAATATATTGATGGCATCGGGCTTGATTCGTCTGAGCTTAATAATCCACCAGAGAAATTTAAAAATGTCTTTGCAATGGCAAAAAAATCAGGCCTCAAGCTGGTTGCCCATGCGGGCGAAGAAGGCCCGCCAGAATATATTTATAATGCCTTGGATATTTTAAAGATTGAACGGCTTGATCATGGCAACCGTGCCTTGGAAGATGATGAGTTGACCAAGCGATTGATGCGCGATCAAATCACATTGACCGTTTGCCCGCAATCAAATTTACGGCTTTGTGTTATCGATGATATGAAAAACCATCCGTTAAAAACTATGTTGGATTTAGGCTTAAAAGCAACGATTAATTCTGATGATCCGGCCTATTTTGGTGGTTATCTCAATGATAATTATATTGCCGTTACCAAGGCATTAGATTTAAGCATGGATCAATTAATAACATTGGCAAAAAACAGCTTTAGCGGATCATTTTTAAGCGATGATGATATTAATCACCATCTTAAAGAAATAGATATTTATGTTAATGGTAGCAATGGATGACACCATATATAATTGATTGGATAGATTTACTGGCAAGTGCATGGCGGCACTTATTGCGGGTAAAAACCCGCCGCATATTTAGCCATGGAAGCCAAATAAAGATCATTGCATAACAGCTATTTAATATTGCCCGTATTATTAATAATGGTCTCAAATCATTTTCCAATGATTTTTGCCAATCAATATTTATGGTTGGTTTTTGCAGCAATCATTAATGTTAACAATAAGACTAATGATGTGATTATTCACGCCAATCAGGCCTTTGGGATTATTAGAAAACATTGTAATGATTGTCATTCGTCATTCCCCATCAATGAAGATTTTGATGATATTGATCAAATTAGAAAAAATGCTGAACATATAATGATACAGGCCGTCAAAATCACGGCAATTCCATTGGGTAACCCCAAACATGACATTGGAAGAGAGGCAAATATTGGGCGATTGGTTTAGCGCTAGTTTTCCACATGAGTGAATAATTGGCAAGAATTAGCAGTTAGAAGTAATGGGCAAGAATTGCGAATAATATTTATTTGTCAAAATATGCAAGAAAATCGGCTATATTTTTGTCTAGCCCTTGACGTAGCCCTTATAACAGGATTAAAAGAGCGCGGTTATATATTTATTTAAATATTAATATTATTTTTGGCGCATTGCTATTTTGATAGATTACTATTTTAGCAATGTGTTTTAACAAATGGATATCTAAGATATTCTGTATTTTGTGAGGGCATTATGTCTCGACGTTGTATGATTTCTGGTAAGGGTGTAATGAGCGGCAATAACGTTAGTCATGCCATCAATAGAACTCGCCGCCGGTTTATTCCTAATCTTCAAACTACCCGTGTTCAAAGCGATATACTTGGTGAACAAGTTCGTATGCGTCTTTGCACAAAGGCAATTCGCACCATCGAAGTCAAAGGCGGCCTTGATAGTTTCTTGCTTGGTACACCAAATCGTAAATTGACTGATGCGGCATGTCGGCTAAAACGCCGCATTGTTAAACGTGCGGCTGCGGCTGCTGCGGCTGCATAATTTAATATTACAGCTTTGGTTATAGATATTTTAAAACCTGCCGTTTGTGGTGGGTTTTTTATTGCCTAAACTTTGATTATCTTGATTAATTTAAAGTTTGATTCTACGCTATTATAAATCCCACCCGCTTGGTGGATCTTTTTGTCGTGAAATATTTGCCATATTTTTGTTAGTTGTGGTTTGTTTGCTGTTGGTTTTATTTAATATTCGTAATAGCTTTCTATTGGCTTCTGATTGCAACGCAGCCTTACCAATGGCAGGGTTGCCAACGATTGATATCTCCGTTCCAGTTGCAATATCAATCGCGCTTACTTTAACATATTGCCCTTGGGAAATATATTCATAGATAACGCCATTAGTGATAGCTTTTTGATTTTTATGATTATTTGGCATTGCATTAACCGTTTAATTTAGAAATATCAATATTACAAAATATATGATAACATATCTATAAATATTAATATCAAATAAGTTTGTTGGGGTAAAATATTTAAAAATTACAATGATAAATAATTATTTTAAAATAACCTGCAAGCCAATAATTGCATCATTAACATGCATGTTTTATTTAATATTTTATAGCCATCCGATGATAGGTGAAGAGCCAAGATGGCTGCCATTAGGTGGTGGTTTAAAGCAATTGACACCAAAAAAACATCGCTATCCACATTTATATTCGGGAACTCATAGAATATTTTTCTTTCTTAAGGGCGAGGAAATGGCAGGTTTAATGTCAAAAAAACTATCAACTTCCTGCGTGCTTGGTAATTTTAATCAAAAAAGAAAACAACGCTATTATGTAATGGTTGATATGCCTAACGGTCGTAAGAAAAAATTTGGCTTTATTGATTCTGGCGGTAAAAATCTATTCGATCCTAATAACCGAATTGGGTCCAAACAAGCATATATGTTTGAAAATGATGGCACATCCGAATGCAAGGTTTATGTGGCAGTTACCGCAAGATAATTATATAAGGTTAATTTTTAATATTAAATATGAAGGTTAATTAATGCTGTTAAAACTTCATTTGATAAATGAATTAATATTATTTGCATTTGTAACATGCCATATTATTAGCCATATATTCGTCCTATATTCGATTGAATTAATGGATGACGCCCATGTTTATTTGCTTGGGTCTTGGCGCTATCCATCCGTTAATATTTTGTTGGTAATTGCGGTGATAACTCATATATTTCTCGCATTAAAATTAATTTTTATACGCAGAACATATAAATTAGCTAATTGGCAATGGTTGTAATTATTAAGCTGATTATTGATACCGTTTTTATTAACGGGGCATATTATCGCCGCGATGGCTTGGAAAAATCATTCGGTATAACCGCCAATTATAATTTTGTGATATTCGCCTTATGGGTCGATGTGCCATATAAAGCAATATGGGCAGCCAATAATTATTTTAAAGGAAGCAATTGATGCGGCAGAGATAAATATAACCGATATAGATCCATATGAAATTATCATTCATGGTCGTGATGTAAAGGTTAAATTTTACGCGCTTGATAGTTTTTCTGATATAATTGCATGATAATATTAAAATAGTACCATTTAATCAAAGGCAATTTTAAGCTGCTTCCTTATTATACCAAGGCGTTTAAATAATATTTCTGACATTTGAGATGCGATAGTATAAATTTCATGATTGGTCGATTTTTCAGCTATAAAAATAACATAATCCAATGCTTGGTCGCTATATTTTAAACATAATAGCAAAATTGCAGCGGGGGTTTTTTCTTCACTCAAATTAAATGAGTTTTTTACTATTTTTTGCTTATTATCATGATTATGCTGGCTAATTATTTTAATATCAACGATTGATTCTTCGGTTGATTTTGATAGCTCCCTAAAAATATTACTATTTTCATCATCACCCATTTTTGATAATATTTGCGCTGCATTATCATAAGTCGATGCGGTTATATTTTCCATATGCAATAATATTTTGAGCAATTCCCCGTGATTAGTGATCTTATTAATATCTTGCCACCAACCAAGATTTTTACGTAATTCACGCAAATTGCGGTTAGCATTAAGCCTTGCTAGCCGCAATGAAGCAATATTGGATAACTCTTGCTTGGCAAATTTTTCTGCCATAAGGCGTAAATTATCATTATTTGTCGCTGCGGCAATATGGGTGAAAATATCAAAATTATTAATTTCATTATGTAAGGCAAAGCATATGGCATTATATGGAGTTAATAAAAATGGGTCGCCCGCATCTTTATCATTGGCGTTATATATAATATTATCATGACTTGCCATTTCGGTTAATATAATTTCTGGGGGTAATTTCCAATCATCAATTGATCGTTGATCATCCATATCATGACCTATTTGTATGGTTAACTTTTGATGTTGCCGTTTTTCTTTTGCAAGCTTTGTAAATAAATCAGCAGTTTCTATATTTTCATGCCGACGCATTTTTACGGTTAGTCGATCATAATTAATAGCAGCTTGACTTTGATAACTATTGGCTAGAGCAATTAATTGCTTAATATTTATAATTTTAGGATTTTTCCCCAAAGCCATTTTGTTGCTCCATATTGATTTAATCATTATAACTGAAAATTATTTTAATATATATTAATGATTATAATTCATAACAAATCAAATAAAATCTACTATTGATCTTCATCAAAATAGCGAATTAAGTATAATTACTTGGTTATATTAATTTACCAATTATAATCAAGCTTAATGTATCATCTTTAGTTACTTCTTTAATTTTAAATGACCCAAGATTTTTACCATTTTTTATTACCATCACGCGATCACATAAATCAAACACATAGTTACCTTTTGGCTGTATAGCCAAAACAACGCGTGCTTGAATGCGTCCAACTTTCAACATTAGCAAATATAAGATAAAACACACCATGTGTCCCAAATGGCATACAATTAGTTATAATGTCATTATCATTTAAATATATCGAGTATGATAGCCATGTCAAAAACATCAGTTGTAAAAGCGCGTATGGAGCCAGAATTAAAAGCAAAAGGAGAGGCAATTCTGAAATCTCTCGGGCTTAGCACTAGTACAGCTGACCTGCGCCCCAACTTTGTACCAGTTAGCCGTAGAGTCCTTTAGTTAAGTTTTTATCAATTATTTGATCATTTGCAACCATTATGGGGGCATTCCCCCATAATGGTTGGTCGTTTTTATTTTGCAAAGCTTGTATTGGGCTTTGCCCATCCAAGGCTGAGTGCGGCCTTACATGATTATAATCATCGCGCCAATCTGCTAATATCTTACGAACATGATGAAGGTCTTCAAACAGTGTTTCATTTAAACATTCATCACGTAATTTACCATTGAAGCTTTCCACAAACCCGTTTTACATCGGCTTGCCTGGTGCGATGTAATGCTAATTGATGCCCATGTCGCCTTGCCATTTTAGTAGGGCATTTGATGTCATTTCCGTGCCGTTATCGCTGACTATTGTATCTGGCTTGCCACGTATTGCTATTATGTTATCTAACTCACGGGACAAACGATGACCACCGATCGATGTATCAGCCACCAGTGCCAAACATTCTCGGCTGCTATCATCAACAACACATAACATTCTAAAACGCCTGCCATCCATAAAACTATCACTGACAAAATCAAGCGACCAGCGTTCGTTGACCTTAGAAGGCACTGCAATCGGTGATCTTGTGCCAATAGCACGCTTGCGACCATTCCGTTTGCGAACTTGCCAAACCTTCTTCTTTATACAAACGCCGAAGCTTCTTATGGTGACCTGCGCCCTTTAAATTAGTCCATTTATAAGTAGAGTCTTTCTCAACAGGAGGAAGATCAGAATGAAACGTAGTAGATTTAACGAAGAACAGATTATTCGTATATTAAAAGAGCAGGAATCTGGCATTACCACCGCAGATCTTTGCCGCAGACACGGAATTGCAGAAAGTACATTTTACAAGTGGAAGTCAAAATATGGCGGCATGGAAGTCAGTGATGCTAAACGATTAAAATTGCTTGAAGATGAAAACCGCCGTTTAAAATCTTTGCTGGCGGATGCCCATTTGGATATTTCGATGTTGAAAGATGTGAATGCAAAAAAATGGTAACGCCCGCTGGCAAGCGAGATGCGCTCACTCACCTTCGAACAAATTTTATGGTGAGTGAGCGGCGGGCGTGTTTAATGCTTAACGTGGAACGATCTTTAATCCGGTACCAATCCGTACGACCCAATGATGCGGTATTACGCAGCAGATTACGCGAATTATCGCATTTACGTAAACGCTTTGGCTATCGCCGTCTGCATATTTTATTGGCACGTGAGGGTTATCACCTTAACCATAAGAAGCTTCGGCGTTTGTATAAAGAAGAAGGTTTGGCAGTTCGCAAACGGAATGGTCGCAAGCGTGCTATTGGCACAAGATCACCGATTGCAGTGCCTTCTAAGGTCAACGAACGCTGGTCGCTTGATTTTGTCAGTGATAGTTTTATGGATGGCAGGCGTTTTAGAATGTTATGTGTTGTTGATGATAGCAGCCGAGAATGTTTGGCACTGGTGGCTGATACATCGATCGGTGGTCATCGTTTGTCCCGTGAGTTAGATAACATAATAGCAATACGTGGCAAGCCAGATACAATAGTCAGCGATAACGGCACGGAAATGACATCAAATGCCCTACTAAAATGGCAAGGCGACATGGGCATCAATTGGCATTACATCGTACCAGGCAAGCCGATGCAAAACGGGTTTGTGGAAAGCTTCAATGGTAAATTACGTGATGAATGTTTAAATGAAACACTGTTTGAAGACCTTCATCATGTTCGTAAGATATTAGCAGATTGGCGCGATGATTATAATCATGTAAGGCCGCACTCAGCCTTGGATGGGCAAAGCCCAATACAAGCTTTGCAAAATAAAAACGACCAACCATTATGGGGGCATGCCCCCATAATGGTTGCAAATGATCAAATAATTGATAAAAACTTAACTAAAGGACTCTACGGCTAACTGGTACAAAGTTGGGGCGCAGGTCAATTTGATGATAATATCTTGTGATTGACAATTTAAAATTCCATTTGTTAGTCGAGGAGCATAATATTTAAATTAATGCTATTTATGCCTATTTTATATCTGTTAATAAAAATTCATACCAAAATGATGATTCAATATGATGTTGGGAGGAAGAGGTCCTGCGCCTTAAAAAGCTCGATGAAGATTTCTTTGATTAAGGTTTGAAATTATAACCAAAAGTATTTTTATATAATTTTCGCTTCGGCTTCTATTGTTGTGTCATATAGGCCAATATCTTCGCCTTCATGCTTATTTATACCCGTATAACTTAAGCTGGAATCTTCATAACGTTTAAATTTATAAACCGCATCATTCATTATGGAGCTATTAAACACCCCAAGGCTTACCAAAAGTTCCAAATGATGAAACTATTCTTTCTTTTGAAGAGGCAAAAAATCCTAAAAATCTAACTTCATATAAAGATGTGAATGAAGCTTTTACGGATATATGGGATAGTGAGTGAATATTTTAATCCATGAAAATAGCAATATTAACGACAAGCTTCAAAAAAGATATGAAGCGTCAGAAAAAACTTGGGAAGTCTAAAGAAAAGCTCCAAGTTATAATGGAGGCTATTTGTTGTGATGGCGATGCTCCTGAAGAATGCTCCCCTGACCTGCGCCCCAACTTTGTACCAGTTAGCCGTAGAGTCCTTTAGTTAAGTTTTTATCAATTATTTGATCATTTGCAACCATTATGGGGGCATGCCCCCATAATGGTTGGTCGTTTTTATTTTGCAAAGCTTGTATTGGGCTTTGCCCATCCAAGGCTGAGTGCGGCCTTACATGATTATAATCATCGCGCCAATCTGCTAATATCTTACGAACATGATGAAGGTCTTCAAACAGTGTTTCATTTAAACATTCATCACGTAATTTACCATTGAAGCTTTCCACAAACCCGTTTTGCATCGGCTTGCCTGGTACGATGTAATGCCAATTGATGCCCATGTCGCCTTGCCATTTTAGTAGGGCATTTGATGTCATTTCCGTGCCGTTATCGCTGACTATTGTATCTGGCTTGCCACGTATTGCTATTATGTTATCTAACTCACGGGACAAACGATGACCACCGATCGATGTATCAGCCACCAGTGCCAAACATTCTCGGCTGCTATCATCAACAACACATAACATTCTAAAACGCCTGCCATCCATAAAACTATCACTGACAAAATCAAGCGACCAGCGTTCGTTGACCTTAGAAGGCACTGCAATCGGTGATCTTGTGCCAATAGCACGCTTGCGACCATTCCGTTTGCGAACTGCCAAACCTTCTTCTTTATACAAACGCCGAAGCTTCTTATGGTTAAGGTGATAACCCTCACGTGCCAATAAAATATGCAGACGGCGATAGCCAAAGCGTTTACGTAAATGCGATAATTCGCGTAATCTGCTGCGTAATACCGCATCATTGGGTCGTACGGATTGGTACCGGATTAAAGATCGTTCCACGTTAAGCATTAAACACGCCCGCCGCTCACTCACCATAAAATTTGTTCGAAGGTGAGTGACAGCATCTCGCTTGCCAGCGGGCGTTACCATTTTTTTGCATTCACATCTTTCAACATCGAAATATCCAAATGGGCATCCGCCAGCAAAGATTTTAAACGGCGGTTTTCATCTTCAAGCAATTTTAATCGTTTAGCATCACTGACTTCCATGCCGCCATATTTTGACTTCCACTTGTAAAATGTACTTTCTGCAATTCCGTGTCTGCGGCAAAGATCTGCGGTGGTAATGCCAGATTCCTGCTCTTTTAATATACGAATAATCTGTTCTTCGTTAAATCTACTACGTTTCATTCTGATCTTCCTCCTGTTGAGAAAGACTCTACTTATAAATGGACTAATTTAAAGGGCGCAGGTCAGATACGACATACAAAAACATTGCACTGCTTTAATAAAGCTTTGTACAATGTAATTATATAAATTTTATTTAATGTGCTTTTGATTGTTAGATATTATTTTTAAAAATTAAATATACGCTGTGGTATAGTTTTTCCAGTTTAAAAATTATAAAGTAACTCTTTTACTTACATGCTTAACTAGCTCTTCACCTATATACTCGCCTAATCTAACTGGTACAGCATTACCGATCAACCGCCCAAGCGAGCTTAAGTTGACTGGTTTATCGTCAGATATAAAAGCGTAGTCTTTAGGGAACCCCTGAATAATTGCTGCTTCACGCAAGCTAATGGCTCTATCTTGTTCAGGGTGTCCAAATCTACCATTTCCAAAGCCATAGCACTGAGTGGTTATTGTTGGTGCAGGTGCGTCCCATTTCATACGACCATAAACAGATGAAAAAGTTAGGCCTGTTTTTTTTGTATGGCATTTAGCTACAAGTTTCTGAGGCCAATCACGCCAAGTTCCACCAGGTATAGAACGCCTAATGCGCTCAAGGTTCAAAGTGCTCAAGGAAGCTGATACATGAAGACGGTCACATGGGTCGCTGGAACCAGCCTCAATCGCAGGTAAATATGCAATAGCATCTCTTACTGTTACTTTTGGTAAATTTAACTTTGGTAACGTAATTTCACCTAGCAAAGAAGCTACTAGAACAAGTCTTTTCCGACTTTGTGGAAGACCGATTTCACAGCCATTTACAATACGATAAGAAACTGAATAATCGTTCTTTTTCAAATCGTTGACAAAATTCTTAAAAATTGATTGTTTTTCAAGTGGAGGGACATTTTCCATGGTTACTAATGTTGGTTTAACATCCATAACCAATGAAGAAAATGCATCTAATAGCGCCCAATCTTTGTGAGGAGATTTACTTATTTTTGATCTAGAATAAGTTGAAAAAGGTTGACAGGGAGCGCAACCAGCTATAAGTGACACACTCGCATTTTTAAGTATGCTATGAATATCTGAAGGGTCTAATTTGGATATATCACTTTGAAGGAATTTCGTATTATTATTTTTCTCCATTGGATAGTGGCAAGCTGGGTCAAGATCAACGCCTAATTTTACGTCAACCCCAGCATTTGAAAGGCCATGCGTTAACCCTCCAACACCACAGAATAAATCTACTGCTTCAATTTTTCTTAGTTCAGTCATGCAGCAGCTTCTTTTGACTTTAAATACATCTTTTCGTCAAGAAATTTTTTATAAGACAGCGTTACAGCTTCTAAAAACGGCAGCACTCGCTCAGACAATTTTTTAACCTCTGCAAGAGTAAGATCCTTAGCACCATCTTCAAATGTAATATTGCCATGCGCTATATCATTCCGACGCGAAGCCAAATACATCATTGCAGTTGTTCTGTTTATGTACACTTTTTCATCGACCATTTTTTTTATGTCAGTAGATAAAATCAACTCACACCCTAAACGACTAGCTATTTTCTTAATAGCATTATCGTCCCAGCTTCCAGGCACGCCCTTGACGGTAAAAGGGCTTACTTTTTCACCAGAAACTAGTTGGCCACTAAGTTTTGTTAGATTTTTTAACGCTTTATCTCCAAGCCTAGCTTCTGAGTTCCTAAATTCAGACCTAACCCACTCTTTCAGTGACTTTTCAGTCCATAATCGTGGGTTTTCTGATGCCAAAATCTCTCCTACATGTTCCAAAGTTTGGGTAGAAACAGCCTCAACAATATTATACAGGTGAATAAGTAAACCAGATTTCATTGTATTTATATGCCGCACTTCAATATTAATTTCACCATCGGTAGAAGCTATATCAACTCGTGCTTCTAACATTTTTGCTATATCGTAGTGACGCATAAATTCATTATTTCGTTCATCAAGATATCTAATTATAATATCCATTATCGTGCAAACCAATCTCGTAGTAATGTAATTCTTTTCAAAAGTTTACTTCTCACATTTGCAGCGTCTGATTTAGTAGCAACTTCAAATTCATCACTATCCAAAACATCCGTTATTTGTGAAGCCGTTTCAAGTAACTTTTCATCATTTCGTAGAGCCAAAGCCAATCCTACAGCTATAGCCTCGAATCTAACACGTGGCACTTGCTTTCCTGTTGCTGTTTTAGTAAAGCCGTTTGGAGAAACTTTTTTTACAAATACCATCATTTTCATAAATTCTTCTTCCATGGATTTCAGTGTTTTTGAAGTCCCGTTTTCCTTAATCTCCAAATTAGTTTTTTTATTAGTTTCGCCAACGAAATTAAAATAAAAAACTTTTGGTTGTTCTTTGTAACTTGGTATATCTCCAGTGCCGTCTTTAAGAGCTGGATCAAAACTCATTAAATAAGCAAAAAACCGAGTAACTAATTCTTCTCTTTCCCGAAGTTTAATTTGCCCTTGACTAATAGGGGTTAAGCTAACGAACTCATCCGTCTCTGCTAATTTAGTGATCATGTTCATAAATGGGCCAGGTAAGCTACCTCGTCTAATTTCCGCTTCATTTGCATTAGTGCCACCAGTGTTAATGCGGGCGAACATTTCTGTGCGGGTTGATTGTTCTGTCGAATTATCAAGAATAATAATTCTGATCGAACTCTCAGAAAATTTATACCTTTGAGGTTGTGAAAAATCAGAAAACTTCAAACCATTAGCAGCAGACAGAATTTGCAATCCCTTTAAAGGAAACTTATCACCCATGAAGTCTCTCAAAGTTCTAAGCCTTTGAGAGCCATCTACTATTTCCATACGCCCATCGTCAGCTTGCCAGAAAAACATGAATGGAATAGGTAAACCCATAAAAATAGATTCAATGAATTTTGATTGTTTATTTAAATTCCAGATTAACTTCCGTTGATAAGAAGGAACATAATATCTTTCCTTATTTAGTTTTTCAACAAGGAATTCAAAAGTATAATCTATTATTGAGAACTTAACAGCACGCGAATAATCAGCAATGATTTCTTCTGCCGCATCAATATAGGCTTTATCAAACTTTTTTTTTGCCATTACTGCCTCGCTTCCTTATAGAATAAAACTACATACAAACTTTGTGGATGCAGGCAACCTGAGTCATATTAAATCCCTAAATTTAGTGAATAAAAATATAACATTTTTAATATTAAAAAGTAAACAACAACTATCTCGATATTTCTATATCATTAGATTTTTTAATGATTTTTTTGGTTTTATCATCGATCGGTGTTATTGTTTTTTTCTTGATGATTTTAGTTTCAGGTTTAATAAGGCTCTCCATAATATCATCATAAGAAATAGCATCTTCCTTAAAACATCCCATTTCTTCGGCAATATCATTATCAAAATATGAGCCATCCCATTTTTGTAAATAATATAAATCAGCATCATTTTTGACGCACCATGATTTTGCCACATCATCCCATCTTGCGCCCAGTTTGACCGCTTCGTTCTTTTCGTTAAATGGCACATCTAAATAGACATAATCTTCATGCCATAATAATTTATTTTTAATTTTATCCGACATATCAATAAGTTTTGATAGGTTATCATCATCATTTTTGATTGATCTTGACCATGACCTAATATCATTACTTGCTTTGTCAGTTTGATAATCTATGCCTAATTCTTGTGATAATTTATGATGCGCCATTAAAACCGCGAGTGGTTTTAACTCCTGATTGATTAACATCTTGTCATTTGATTTGTTTTCATCATCAAACTTTGCCGCGCAGATATTTTTTAACATATCTGAATAAAATAGATCATCATTTTGATAATTGCTTTTTATGGCATCATCACTGGAAATAGCATCTTCTTTAAAGTAACCCATTTCTTCGGCTGTGGCTTCATCGATGAATGCGCCGCTATCACTATCTAAAATAACATTATCATTCGAACGGTCGATGATTTTTTTAATGCGATCAATAGAATTAGCTTTATCAATTTTAGTAACTTTATTATTAGCTAATGATTTGGCAAAAATATCAAAATCTTTAATTTGTTTGGCATTGAATATTTGACCATAAAAAAACTCGTTTTTATCACTGTCTTTGGATTTTTTACAATATTCAATTATGGTTGGTTTTTGATTGGGTAAAATAGTTAAGCCATGCTGATTTATTTGCTTTCTTGTGATAAATCTTGGATCATCATAGCCTTTATTTTCTAAAATACTGGCATTAGCACCATAATAATATTTACCCGTAATTGGGTTTATTGGCTTGCCTTGATATTTTCTAATTTGTTGGTTTTTTTGCCAAGGTAAAATATTATTTTTCATTTGTGATATAAAATCAGCAGCCATCATTGTTTTATAACTTTGATGATTAATTGGCTCTTTAATATTAAAATCTAGATTCTGTTTTATCGGATTATTAATATTAAAATTTGATTTTTGCATAATAGATTTTTGCTTAACAGGTGATCGATTACCAGTGCCGATCAAATCACCAATAATCTTATTATGCCAATATATTAATGTCATCGCCAGCGGGTCATTAATTTCTAAAGCCTGATAGATTAGAAATTGTTTGAAACTACTGGTTAGAGGGTTTTTCTTTTTAGCTTGTTTAAATTTATTCCACATTGGTGTTATCGATTTTTGTTTAATTAATGACCGTGGCTTATATCCTTTAGTATGGTGTGGCTTATCTTTAGATTTTATGATGTTCGGTTGCTTTTCTTCCAGCATCGGGCTGTAGCGACCTAATTTAGCTTCCAGTGATGCTTTAGAAAACTCACGACCAAGAGAGCTTGCCTTTATGGTTTGTTTATCTTTTAAATTTTCAATAACCAGCCCTGCGCCCTTTGGCTTAAATCTGATATTATAGTCCCTGGTCCTTTGATGAAATTCTTGCCAATTTTTTGATGCTTGCAAATCTTTTATCATATGCTCTTTTTCACCGATAACATAGCTTTGAAAGCTTTGTTGCCATGTGTGGCTTTCATAATCATTGGCTTTAACATTCTTGCGATCATGGCTTAATTTATCCTGCCTGCCGTTATCGATCTTCAAGCCGTATTTTTTCTCTAAGGCGCGTGATGTTTTTTCTAATTTGAAATAATCACGATGCGGTTCAAGCATGGTGAGTTTTTGTGGATGAATTTTATTATAAGCCACATGAATATGATAATGATCAGTATTTTGATGTGTGGCGCAAATTCTCTGATGATCTTCAAAGCCTAAAGCCTTAGCATAGGCTTTTTCAATATCGATTAATTGTTGATCACTTGGCTTTTCGCCATCTTGAAAGCTAATCAATAAATGATATGTTTTATCAAGTTTTGTTCTTGTGTTTTGCGCTTGTGTCGCGATGATTTCTTTTATGGCTAAATCTAAATTGTCTGGTGATTGACCAGCATTACAAGTTTCAATCCATAATTTATGTAATTTCTCGCCTTTATCTTTGGCAGCGGCGATATAATTGGCCAGCAGTGAAAAACTGCTTTTTTGACTGCGATGAATATGTTTTGCAATCATGGCTTAAATTATAAACCAAGTTGATTATCGAGTTTTTTATTAGTTTTTGCTGCAATGCCCAAGATTTGTTTTTGCTGCGCTATATAAATCTTGCCTGCGATGCGAATGTTATTACGTCTAATATCGATAATCTTCTTTTCTTCTGGCGATAAGCGCGATTTATTTAAATTTAATAATCTGGCATTATGAGACTTAAAAAACTGCCTTGCCTCATCCCTTGGTATGTCATTCAAGCGGTTTTTTGGTAATGAAAGCGTTTCATTGACCGCTTTATAGCTTTCCATTGATTTAACCTTGGGCAATAATGCAACCGTGGCCTTGGCTTCTATGATTGCTATTTCAAGGCTGCCATCCATAACCCTATTATTGCTATGTAATGCATATTCATTTTCAAGCATTTTCAACTCAGCAGCAAGAATTGTGTCAATATCGCCATCCTTGCCGATTTCTTTTATCTGCTGGTGAATTTTAATATTCACTTGTTTATTTAATTCAGCTTCGGGTGTTTGACGTTCTGCGTCTAATGCTGTTTTTTGTTTAAGTGATAATAAATTAAGTTTATTTATTAAGCCAGTCTTTACCATATTCTTGATCCGCCCTCGATGTGTCTAAGCCCATTTCTCTGATCCAATCAGCACCATTGACTTTTTTACAAGCCATTAAGGCATCGGCTGGCGCTTTCATTTCTCGTGCTGCTGCATAGAAAGCATCATCATCACCATTATCAAATGCATCTAACATGGCTTTGCCATTCTCAATGCTTTCTTTTCTTTCTTGTTCGCTTAAAGGCATTTTACAGCTCCATAATTTTAGTTGCTAATATTTGCTTAGTCGTTGCTATCTTAGCAATCATTTGTTCCATATCCAATGATAATCTTTTTGATATTTTTGGATCATCATTATCTAATGCCATTTTGAATAAATTACCAAGCCTCGCCAAATCAGCATTAACCTTTAATAAATCTGTTACGGTTTTGGCGTTGCCTAAAACTGGTAATCTTGTACCAGTTATTACGCGCCTGATATATTCTGACATGGATAATGACAATGAAGCCGCTCCAGATTTTACCTTTTCTTTATCATCACTGGTTATATATATCATAAATCTTTCAGATTTTTTCATTGATTTATCTTTCAAATAATAATGACAAGACCTTTGCCTTGCCATTATCCAGTTTAATTAATTCACAATGTCATTTCGTTTGACTGTTTTTTGGTATATGATTTTTTTTATTGGTAAGTGGTGGTATAATCACCGTTGCATTAACAGATTTTGCCGCTTTATTTGCGGTATCGATACCAATGTTCTTGTCGATCTTGGTATTATTCTCTTGCTTATGATCATTATCGGCTGCGATAATAATATCCAAATCTGGATATTTATCGCGTATTTGCTCTGCAACTGGTGCTAAATTACCTTTGTCAAAGGCAACAATGACGGTTTTTTACTTGCCTTAGCTAATGATGCTCCAGTTGAAAAACCTTCGCAAATAATCACAGTTTTATTTTTATTCTCTAAATTATTAAGATCACCATTAATAACATGCACCATGCCCGCTATATTCTTGATAATATTATTAATGAATTTTTAAAACAAATTAACACGGTTATATAATAAGTTTTTTATATGACCTAAAAAGCCTATTTTGAATATTTGTCTTTGAGGTGATAGTCTATCATTCTGGTATTTCTTTGTTTATGGAGATATTATTTTTATCTTGTGGAGTTAAAAATTTTATAACCCATGCAAAATTTATTTGATCGAATGGTAATACCCCCAAAAAATAATAGTTTTTATAAGTAGAGTTTTCTCGTAATTTAAATCACGAGATTTTACATGAAGAATTCACGTTACACGAGACAGCCAAATTATCAATATTTTGAAACAAGCAGAATCAGGAACACCAGTTCCTGCCCTTTGTCGGGAACATGGCATGAGCAGCGCTTCATTTTACAAATGGCGTTCTAAATTCGGTGGCATGGACGCATCAATGATGACGAGAATGAAAGATCTTGAGGCTGAAAATACATGTTTAAAAAAGATGTATGCTGATGTTCAGTTACAAAATGATGTTATCAAGGAAGCCATGTTAAAAACTGGTAAGGGTCAAAAAACTGGTAAGGCCATTCCATCGAAAGAGAATGGCACATAGTTTTGTTTTAAAGAAACGGTTAAATATTCGACAGGCTTGTTATATTTTTAATATTAGCGAAACATGTTATCGCTATCAACCAAAGCTCGGCAATGAAAATGACATTATCGCCGATTGGTTGCTGGCGATCACAGAAGGTCATCGTAGCTGGGGTTTTAAATGGAACCATAAACGGATTTACAGAATCTATCGTGAGTTAGAGTTAAACCTGCGTATAAAGCCCAAAAAACGGCTTAAACGTAAAAAGCCCGAACCATTACAGATGCCGAGGTCAATCAATAAAACATGGTCGCAATAAAACATGGTCGCAATAAAACATGGTCGATGGATTTTATGCATGATCAATTATCAGATGGGCGTAGTTATCGAACTTTTAATGTCATTGATAATCAATGTTATTGATGACTTTAATCGCGAAGCATTAGCGATAGATGTTGATATATCGTTACCCAGTTTGCGGGTTATTCGCGCTCTTGATCAGATGCGACAATGGCCCTGAATATATCAGCGATAGGTTAAAATCATGGTCCAAAAAACATAATATTCAATTAAAATTTATCCAACATGGCAATCCGCAACAAAATGCTTATGTGGAACGCTTCAACAGAATAGTTCGTTATGATTTATTAAATCAATATATTTTTAAGGAGATTGAAGATGTTCAAATTGCCACAACAAAATGGCTGTGGAGTTACAATAATGAAAGACCTAACATGGCACTTGCTGGTATAACACCAAATCAAAAATTAACTATTAAGCATGCTCAATAGTTAATTAAACAATAAAGTCCTACTTATAACGCCCATTATAAATGGGGGTATTACCCAGCGATGGAGACATTCTTTAAGACCATCAAAGCTGAGTTGATATGGAGACACACTTGGCAAACTAGACGTCAGGCCGAAATTACTATATTTGAATATATCAATGGGTTTTACAACCCAAGGAGAAGGCATTCTGCATTAGGTTGTAAAGCCCATTGGCTTTTGAACGAATGGCTGCTTAAATGAGAATAGGAGCGGCACAATACCAGGACACGACCAGATAGTCATTGCAACATATTGAAAGATCATGATATTATTCAAAGTATGAGTGAACAAGGAAACTGCTGGGATAATGCGGTTGCAGAGAGCTTTTTTCATACGCTGAAAACTGAATTAACGCATAACCATAAATTTGAAAATCAACAGCAGGCAAAACAGGCTATATTTGAATATATCGAAGTTTTTTATAACCAAAACAGAATGCATACTGCAAATAATTACCAATCACCAACAGAATATGAAAACCGTACAAAAGCAGCTTAATAAACTGCCCTAAATAGCGTTGACACATCAAAATTTGTTAGAAGGTGAGTGCCTGCATCTCGTTTGACAGCGGGCGTTACCATTTTTTTGCACTCATATCTTTCAGCATGGAAATGTCCAAATGGGCATCCGCCAGCAAAGACTTTAAACGTCGGTTTTCATCTTCAAGTAATTTTAACCGCTTAGCGTCACTGACTTCCATGCCGCCATATTTTACTTCCACTTGTAAAATGTACTTTCACCTATGCCATGACGATGACAAAGATCGGCTGTAGTAATGCCAGATTCCTGCTCTTTTAATATACGAATAATTTGCTCTTCGTTAAATCTACTACGTTTCATTCTGATCTTCATCCTGTTGAGAAAGCCTCTACTTATAAATGGACTAATTTAAAGGGCGCAGGTCACTATGGATAGGAGAAAAGGCGTGGTAAACCGTCTGATTTCCAAGTTTTTTCGATGACGACAGAGCTTAAATATTGCCCCGCCCAGCGGGTTTATCAGTAAACTTGCATTACTCATAAAAACAATGCTCAAATATGCTAACATATCCTTAGCCCTTGTTTTCTTGTATCTACAAGCTTACTGATAAACAGAATTGCATCAAATTAATAGGTCCTGACCCTAAGCTTTATTTGAATTTTCTGGTCATAAATAAGACAGATACATAACTAGGCTTAATTAATTTAATTCGTTCTTCCCCTAGATAATTCATGATATTTTGCAACAAACTCCGCCGCAGATGCGGCTAAATCTGAAGGTTTTTTACCAGCTTTGTAAAGTGCAGAGCCTAACCCCATTGCATATACGCCTGCATCCATAAAATCACCCATCGTATCAAGGTTAACTCCACCTGTTGGGCAAATTAATGTGTTGGCTGGTAAAACTGCTGATATGGCCTTGATAAATGGCACGCCTAAAGTTTCTGCTGGAAAAATTTTTAGAATATCTGCACCAGCTTTTAAGGCGGAAAAACATTCACTTGGCGTAGCGCATCCTGGTGCTGATACAAGTCCAAGTTCTTTCGTTCGCTTTATCACATCAATATCCATATTAGGGGAAATAATTACCTGCCCACCCACAGCATGAACTTTATTGACATCATCAACGCTTAATACCGTTCCTGCACCAAGAATAATATTATTGCCATGGCATTTTTTTATTATTTTTAAACTTTCTTGCCAATCTGGACTGTTAAGAGTGACTTCCATAAAGACGAAATCATTTTCAACCAATGCATTTGATACAGTCGCAGCATCTGCGGGTTCAATACCGCGTAAAATTGCAATCAAAGGATTTTTTTTAATTTTAGATTTAAAAATTTTAAGCATGGTTTAATTCCAATTTAAGCATATCAATGGGTATGATTGAGCCTTTAGCGCAAACAACTTGCGAGGCTATTACGTGGGCTTTATGTAAACATTCTTGCGGTTTATTACCCGCTAATTTCGCCGTTAAATAAGCGGCAATGAAAGCATCACCAGCGGCCGAACTATCGACGATATCATCTATCGGTTCAAATTGGTAAGTGAAAATAATATTACCATTTTTCCATATTTCAGCCTTATTCCGAGAACAAGTAAGCAGCCATTCAGCATTTGGATATTCTTTGGAAAGAGATTCAATACTTTGCGTAGGATATAAAATATCAAATTCCTCATCTGAAATTTTTATTATACTTATATGTTGTAAAATACGGGTTGCAAATTTTCTTGCATCGTCTGGAGACCATAATTGTTTTCGAAAATTAAAATCAAAAACAATTTCTACATCTTGGTTTTTAATTAATAAAATTGATTTAATAAGATTGTTTTTATTTTTCGTTATCGCAGCCGTGATTCCAGAAAAATATACAATATTATATCCACTTAGATCTTGTATCTGATCAAAAATATGACGGGCAGCAGATTGTCCGCGCCAATAGCCATATTGTTTTTCACCTTTGGCATCATTTGATAGAATGAATAAGCCAATTGTATGTTCTGTTGAACGCAAACACCGTGAGATGCTGATACCTGATTTGATCAAAAACTTTAGGCAATCATCACTGTTCATATCATATCCGATAGCAGTTAAATAGTCGACAACAATGGAACCACCACTAGTCACATTAATATAATAAGCAAAATTAGATGTATCGCCAGCAAAGCTTTTTTTATATAGTCCATTGCCAATATCAGATAACTCCAACATGACTTCGCCAATTGATAATATTTTTGTCATTTAACTCTTGATTAATGGTTGTTTCTAGGGATGCCTTTGGTTTTGGCAATTTTTTGATATTTAAGTGCGCTTTTCAATACCATGCCGTTTGACAATTGATCAACGTCATTACGTTGCAATTCCTGCCATGGTGTTTGTGATTCTGGATATGAATAGCCACCAGAGTTTGCCAGTTTTTCTCGTCGAAGTGATATTTCTGTATCCGATATTAATATATTTACAGTGCCTTTACGCAGGTCAATTCTAATTGGGTCACCGTTTTTTAGAATTGCTAGTCCGCCACCAATTGCGGCTTCGGGCGATGCATTTAAGATCGAAGGCGATCCAGATGTACCAGATTGCCTACCATCACCAATGCATGGCAGCATGTAAATACCTTTTTTTAACAAATAATCTGGTGCGCGCATATTGACGACTTCCGCCGCCCCAGGATAACCAATAGGGCCAGTGCCGCGCATGAATAAAATAGAATTTTGCGTAATATTTAAGGCCGGATTATCGATTGACTTGTGATAATCTTCTGGTCCATCGAAAACAATTGCTGTGCCTTCAAAGGCATCAATATCTTGTTGATTAGACAGATAACGCGAACGGAATTCCGTTGAAATAACGCTTAATTTCATAATTGCGGCATCAAATATATTTCCACTAAAAACCTTAAACCCAGCATTCTTAGTTAAAGCTGTATCAAAATTACGAATAACATCACTATTCAAAACTTGTGCATTACGGCAATTTTCAATTAAAGTTCCCCCTGATACAGATAGGCAATCTTCATGTAGTTTTTTATGTTTTAATAATTCTGAAATTACCGCTGGAACGCCACCTGCACGATGAAAATCTTCAGCTAAATATTCGCCTGCGGGCTGTAAATTTACAAGCAAAGGAATGTCTAAACCAAATTTTTCCCAATCCTCAATTGTCATAGGAACGCCCATATGATGCGCGATAGCCGTTATATGGATGGGAGCATTCGTTGATCCACCTAAGGCAGAATTCACAACAATAGCATTCTCAAACGCTTTGCGTGTCATAATATCAGATGGACAAATATTATCTGCAACCAAATCAACGATACGACGGCCTGTCTCATATGCTAGCTGCGCACGTTCCCGATAAGGAGCAGGAATCGCCCCACCACCCGGCAATTGCATACCAAGCACTTCAGACAAGCAATTCATAGTCGATGCCGTCCCCATCGTATTGCAATAACCAATTGATGGTGCCGATGATGCTGCCATATCAATAAATTTATCATAATCAATATCACCAGTGGCAAGTTTTTCACGACCCTCCCAGATTACAGTGCCAGAACCACAACGTTTACCGTCATTATAGCCGTTCAACATAGGGCCACCACTCAAGACAATTGCTGGTATATCTACTGTTGCCGCCGCCATCAGACATGCTGGGGTCGTCTTATCGCATCCAACGGTCAAGACAACTCCGTCTATTGGATAGCCATATAAAATTTCAACCAATCCTAAATAAGCCAAATTTCGGTCAAGCGATGCCGTGGGGCGTTTGCCTGTTTCTTGAATTGGGTGGACAGGAAATTCCATTGCAATGCCACCTTTTTCACGAATACCTTCGCGTATACGTTTGGCAAGTTCAATATTTGGTCGATTGCAGGGTGATAAATCTGATCCAGTTTGGGCAATTCCGATGATTGGTTTGCCAGATTGCAGTTCTTCACGTGTTAAGCCATAGTTTAAGTATCGTTCTAAATATAATGCCGTCATATCTGGGTTATCTGGATTGTCGAACCAAGCGCGAGAACGAAGCGTAGTTTTTTTATTTAGCATATTATTTACCTCAATGACCTGTAATGCCAGGAAACATTATTAATAAAGCAACAGCAAATACTTGAATGCAAATGAATGGTAGCAATGATTGAAAAATATCGCCTAGCGAAATATCTGGAGGAGCCACACTTTTCAAGTAAAAAGCGGCAGGCCCAAAAGGCGGCGATAGAAAACTTACCTGCATATTCATGGCAAAAAGAACGCCAAACCAAACAGGATCATAACCTAGGGAAATCACAATAGGAACAAATATAGGCATAGTTAATAAGGCAATGCCAACCCAATCAAGGAACATGCCCAAAATGAATAATATTAACATCATAAATAAAATAATAATAATACCACTATCAGATATACCCGTAATAAGGCCAGAAACAAAATTTATCCCGCCCATTAGATTAAAGACACCCACCAAAGCAGTAGCACCAATACCAATCCAAACAATCATACCACAAGTAGATAATGTTTGGATTGCAGCCCCTTTAATCATGTTGAAATTAAATTCACCGCGTAAAATAATAGACAATAATACACCCGCAACACCCACTGCGGATGCCTCGGTAACCGATGCAATGCCACCATATATTGAGCCTAAAACAAAAGCGACAACCATTATTGGTAAAACAATTCCTTTTAAAAGTTTAATTTTATCAGCCAAGGAGCTTTCGTCTTTTACGGTATCTGGAGCCAGAGAAGGGTTTAAATAGCAACGTATCAAAATATAGGCGACATAGAAGCTTGCTAACATCAAGCCAGGGATAAAGGCCGATGTGAATAAATCACCAATAGATACATTTGCCGTCAAACCATATATGATTAGAACAATTGATGGCGGCACCATGGTTCCTAATGAACCACCAGCGCAAACTACCCCAATGGCAAGTTTCTTATCATAACCCATTCTAAGCATTTGCGGTAATGCAAGCATACCCAAAAGGACAATTTCACCACCAATAATACCACTCATCGCAGCCAGGACGACAGCTAGAAATATTGTTTGTATAGCCACAGCGCCGCGCAATCGCCCGCCAATTAATTTCATGGCGTTGAATAAATCTTTGGCAATACCCGATCGATCAAGTAATGCTGCCATCAATACAAACATTGGAACCGACACAAATACAAATGAAGATACAAATGAATAAACACGGCTGGTAATTAATGGCACTGCCATTGGACCAAACCAACCAAGGGCAAAAATTAACGCAACCAATAGCGTTACGAATGCTAATGGCATTCCTGTTAAAAGCAATATAATTAACGTGGCAAACATAGCAAGTGTACCATATTCAATGCCTAATAAGGATAAGTCTATCATTTGTAAGTCCTGATGGTAAAAATTTTAGTCTGATGATATATTGCGGATATGGGAAATTGCATATGCAATGAATTGCAAGGTTAACCCAATTAAAATGATAAATAAAAATATTTTCAAAAGAGCCGGCGCAGGCGGGTTCCATGCACTGCCACTGGTTTCAAAGCGAAAACTACCATCCGGCATCATTATGGCACGCTTTACGCTTGTCCAAGCTGCATAGGAGAAAAAGGCCGTTGCGCCCGCACAAGTAATGTAAATAAAAATATCGAGCAGCCTGCGTGTTTTGGCGCTTACATAATCATACAAAGGAACAACCCGGATATGCTTGTTATGGCTAGCACAATAAAGCCCGCCAAAAACGAAACCTATGGCGCATAAAAAAGTGGTTGTTTCATGCGCCCATAATGTGGGAGCATTAAATAAGTGACGCATGAAAATTTCAATCATCAATACTGTCATACTTAGAAGAAAACCAAAGGCAAATATTATGCCCAGACGATCTATCATTCGACCGAACCACATTGCCTCAACTGGCACTTTGGCTACTAGGTGATGAATAGGTTTCTCTTGTTCTTGACTAGCGATATTATCTTTAGAGTTTTGATGAGTCATAAGATTTACACCTTTATAAAATTAGCACGAGAGCATATAGCCCCCGTGCAGCGGTTTTTTTTAAGCTTACAACATACCTTGGCTGTTAAGATATTCTATGAGAGCATCATATACTTTTTGAGCATTAGCAGAACGCCCAGCTACTTTTTTCCATTGTGTCATGGCGATAGAACGGAATTTAGCACGTTCTTCGGATGACCAGTTATGGATTGTAATGCTAGGGTCTTTACGTGCTTCAGCAACAGCAGCCAAATCTTTCATAGCAAGCTTTGAAGTCATCTCGATTGCAAAGTCACGCACAGATACAGTAAGAATTTCTTGGATATCTGCTGGCAGAGAAGCCCATTTTGCTTGATTCATAGATACTTCAAGAAGCGGCATTGAATGAAAACCAGGATAAACAGGATGTTTCGCAATATCATGAAGACCTTGGGCTTGGTTCGTTGAAAAAACAGTATAGTCAGCAGCTTCTATCACTTTTTTATCAAGTGAGGTAAAAACTTCAGAACCTGGAAGGTTAACTGGACTAGCGCCTGCTGCTGCAAATACTTCTTGCACCATGCCTTCAGGGGCGCGCATTTTTAATCCTTTAAGATCAGCAACACCATCCAAAGGAACGGTAGAAACAAAGGCCTCTAACCCTGGTGTTGTTGCCCCAATGAAATGCAGGCCATAAGGTGACAAAATATCATTCATTAATTCCGCGCCACCACCATAGTTAATGAAACGTAGCATTTCAGATGGGTCAGACCATGCGCCCACTGGGTTGGCAATCAATCCAAAGGCAGGGTCTTTACCAGAAAAATAACTGGTATCGGTAATATGACCATCCAAAATACCAGCAGCGACAGCATCTTGTGTTTCAGAATGCTGAACTACAGAGTTAACAGGCATTATCTCAATTATAAGACGTCCACCGGTCATGACATCAACACGTTTGGCCCATTCTTGTTTAAGTATAAAATTTGGATTTCCTGCTGGATCACTAGATTGAAATTTCATTGTAAAATCGGCAGCATTTGCCGCCGTAGAAATCACCGCAGCAGTTAAACCTGCCAGCATGACCGTTTTAATTTTATTAAACATATATTATTCTCCCGAATACCTGCTGGGCAGTTTTCCCGCAGTTGTATATTTTTATATGCGAAAGATACTATAAAAAGAACCTTCCGCATGGTGAACTCTTTAACTTATGGCGGATGAATAAAGATACATCTCCATTTATGTTATTTTTTTGTTGGCTACTATTATAGTATCTGCATTTTATAGTATTTACATATTATGGTAGCGCTACCATAATAATGGCGCAACCATGTTTGTCAATAGGAATTAAATTAGATAAATAATGATATTTGGCACTTTCATTTATAATGATATTTTGGTATTCACTATTAATAATCAAAGGAAAGAAAGTAAATTGGCAAAAAGAAAAGGATCAGGATATGCAACGATAAATGACGTTGCGAAACTTGCAGAAGTTGGATCAATTACTGTTTCTAGGTTTCTACGTGAACCAAAAAAAGTATCCATAAAATTGCAAAAACGCATCACTAAGTCGATTCTTAATCTCAATTATGTGCCTGATCCAAAAGCACGCGCACTTGCATCGGGCAAATCAAATGTTATTGGGGTTTTAATCCCCTCACTCAGCAATAATGTGTTTTCTGATACATTACGTGGCATTCACGATATGATTAAAAATACACAGTATCAAATTCAAATTGGCAATACTCGTTACAGCCTCGACGAAGAGGACAGGCTAGTATCTTTATTTATCCGTCAAAGGCCTGCTGCAATGATTTTAACAAGTTTGGGTACGTCTGAAAAATCTTGTAAATTACTAAAAAATTCTAATGTACCTATCGTTCAAATTATGGAGCTTGAAGGCAAAGCCATTGACACGAAGGTAGGGTATTCAAGTATTTTAGCTGCGGAGGAGGTTGTTACGCATTTAATAGAAAAAGGTTATCTTCGCATCGGCTATATGGCGGCGCGTATGGATCGAAGGTCAATTCTACGGCGCGATAGTTATCGCAAACAGATGCAGAAAAACGGTATATATGATAAACAACTTGAGATAACAACTTTAGAATTATCCTCCGTTGGGCTTGGGCGTAAATTATTCCGGACTTTTAAAAAAACCAACCCAGATGCCGATGCAATTTTTTGTTCAAATGATGATTTAGCGCTAGGGGTTATTTTTGAATGTATGGATCAAGGTATTTCTATTCCTGAAGATATGGGGGTGGTGGGTTTTAATGATTTGGAAATGATGGCGGCTTGTGTGCCATCTATCTCCAGCGTGCGGACAAATAGATATCAAATTGGCCAGCTAGCAATTAAAAATATACTCCAACGGTTGGATGGAAATTTTAGAGAACCAAAGCAAGTGGACGTTGGATTTCAACTTATAGCGCGCCAAAGCTCGAACCGTGCTACTGATGTGGCTACCCCTATTTAGGACAAGTATAAGTTACAATGAATCTTAGTCTTAAGAAGGCAAACCACATGTCAAAACGAAATGTTACTAAATACACATCTTAATTCAGATAGAACAGCATTTAATCAACATCATTTTGACGAGATCAAGCGTTTAAAGAAACAATTATCACAAATCGCTCAGAAGCGTGACTTGTAAAAAAAAGCAGCGGCATATTTTGCCAAGGGAATATGGCGTTGGCACAAGATATCAAGCTTATATTTAAAGCAAGCCGCAAGACATATGGCGGGCGGCGAATTAAACAGGTGCTTGGGTTAAAAGGCCAGTTTATTAGCAGAAAACGCATTGGAAAATTGATGAAAAAAGCTAACTTATATTGCAAAACCAAACGCCAATTTAAATTGACAACTTATTCTAATCATGCCAAATAAATTTTACCTAACTTATTGAAAAGACGCTTTAATACCGATCATATTAATCAATATTGGGTTGGTGATATTACCTATATTGCGACCAAGAAAGCTTGGCTATATCTTGCGACTGTGATTGATCTTTATTCAAGAAAAATTGTTGGTTGGTCAATGGCAAATCATATGAGGGCGGAATTAGTGAATGATGCTTTATTGATGGCTATTTGGAAGCGAAAACCAGAAGAAAATTTGATTTGGCATACTGATCGTGGCAGCCAATATGCATCAGATAGTCATAGTAACATATTGAAAAATCATGATATTATTCAAAGCATTAGTGAACAAGGAAACTGCTGGGATAATGATGTTGCGGAGAGCTTTTTTCATACGCTGAAAACAGAATTAACGCATCATCATAAATTTGAAAACCAACAGCAGGCAAAACAGGCTATATTTAAATATATCGAAGTTTTTTATAACCAAACCAGAATGCATTTAGCAAATAATTACCAATCACCAATAGAATATGAAAACCGTACAAAAGCAGCTTAATAAACTGTCCTAAAAAACGTTGACACATCATGTAATTGCTCACTTGCCATAGAAAAAAGTGGATAGAAGTAAAAGCCGTAACACATGCTTCCACGAGCAACTTCAAAAAGATAGGCAACATCCTTTGGTGTTTTTTTGCTTAAAGCAGGCCTAAGGATTTTTTTAACCCAATCACCGCCATTTAAATCAATATATTTCCCTTTAACATCACTTTTTTCCATAAACCAGCAACAGGATCGGGTTCATTCCAATTTTCTATTGTTAGTTTTTTGAATTTAGACATGCGGTTTACGAACACCTATCACGCAAATACGAATTTTATTAGATGGTGCGATAGATTCTAATTCGCGCGCAGTCTTTGGTTTTGATATGCCAAAATCCTTTGGTGGCGATTTGCATCCAATGCCTTTATCACCGAACCAAAAAACAAGATATATGCCATATCCATCTGTCTTTAGATCATTTGTATATTTAACAACGAGCTGATCATCCATAGCCGTCCATAAATCACGACTATTATCTAGCTTTACCTCAATCGGTAATGTTCCAACATCGAATTTGGTTAAGCGTATATCGACTCTTTTCTGAACAGCCGCTGCCGCTTCAGGCTCAATGGTGATTGATGATTTCTTCATTATTGGACGAAACCAACCAAGCAACGCATCACGGCAATCATTCTCGATTTTAGGCTCGCCTAATTTTTTACCTTTAGGCAACCTCCAAAATTGTTTCCATTTATTGTCATTGCCACCGCGTATATCCTCGGCTAAATCTTGCAGCCTATCGATGGTTAAAGCTTGAAAATCTTGCATATTTATCGGTGCGCCATTGGATAATAATTCGCATATAGTTATTGCTGTTGGGGCTTTATATCTGCCCTGACGCGATATGGTAATTTGTATATTCTGGATATGCCTAATATCATCTCTCCATTCTATTAAAGAGTTGTTAGCAATTAATTTATCAAATAATTCTGCCGTGATATCGCTTTGATAATTAGCCAAATTTTCAATCATTGATCTAATTGAACGGACTATATTCGCATCGCTATTACGCCCTGTTATGCCACTATTAATGTCATCATTATTAGTAAAAAAGCTACCCAATAAAGCTATTACCTCAAAAATAAATTTTTCTGGAAATGGCAATCTATCTTTATTAACAATGGCAGAATCGAAAATTTTATAAACTGCAAATATATTATTTTCATTGGTTATAATTTTCTTTAATTTTTTAGCAAATAAGGCAGGCTCAAAAATCATAGCAATGCTCATCCACTGGGCTTTATTAAGCTCACTAGCGGAGTTATTTGCCAATGCCGCAACGGATATTGATTGAAGAGCATTAATATCACCATGTCGAACTATCATACCAAATAATGCTTCTAAAATATCATTTGGTAAGTTTGGTTTTTCGGATAGTAATTTTATAGCCTCGGATGCAACTATAGTTGTAAGAATATTTCCATCCATATTAGAGTTTAATCTTGGCAATATTTCTAATTCCCCAAATTCTAATTTTTTTCGCCAAATTATTGCCAATATACCCGCAGTTAATTCTGGTTGAGACTTAATTATAGCTTCATATGCCTTTTCCATCGGTAATGTATGATTGCAAATAATCCAATATGCTATAACAGTTTCTAGATTGCATTTTGGTAATTGCAATAATTTACTGGGTGACTTTTTATATAAAATCTCCGCACCAATTAAAACTGGGCATGCTTCTATATAATATTCTTTCCCATTGCTATAGACAGTTGCAATATCTATCACTGAAATAGGTTCATTAATTTTTAGCAGACTTAAAAATCCATCTAGCATTGCATTTGCGATATCATCACCAAATTCATGCTGCAAATATTCAAAAACCGTGCAATCTGTGGAATCAAATATATTTTGGTTAATATATTTTTTAGCGCCAGAATTAAGATTATGTAACGAGCTACCATTTTTTAAACTATCTATTTGGTTAGTTAAAATATTTAAATTTTCAATATTTTTTGCTTTTCCCATGGCTTCGCGATCTTTTACTTTTTTGCTATTATTCATACTGGAAGCAGATATTTCTTCAGATTTGATACAATCCCAGCATTTTTTAAATTTAGGGTTATTTTTAACAAAATTATAAAATAATTCAATATTTATATCATTGTTATTTTCATGATCGCCACATGCATATTTAAATGCGAGAGAAAACATAAATTCCCGTTTGACTTCGGATTTTTCTAAATTTGATTTGCATAATAAATGTTTAATAAATTCTGTTGGTGGATAAATATTTGCCGTTAGTTGAATAAAAATACCATGTCTTTCATGATAAAATTGTTTTGTTGCTTTTTTAGGCTTAATTATTTCTATCCAATGATCAAATAACCCAATATATAATTTTGGTCGCTCGAGTATATAATTTCTGATATAGCCTAGATAATTTTGATTTAATATCAGGTCTTCATTACGAACAAGGCAGATATCCAGCCATGAATATATTTCAGCTATCGATGCTTGATCGGCTAATTCATTAAATATACGATTGAGCAAATTTCCATAAAGGGATTGGCGACCATCAGAAGCTATTTTTGCAATAATATTATGATATTTTTTCACTGCTGCCATCAAAATGGGTAAATCATCGCGCGGGGTTAATTCAACTATAGTTTTACAAATTAGATTATCAATAGAATATGATATATCTGTTGATTTTAAATATTTGATAATTTCTTCTGCCGTCATATGATTAGGATATAGCTGTTCTAATAAATATAGCTGCATATCATTATCATCTTGAATTTTTTCATTATAAATATCATCCAATAATTTTCGTAAGGTTTTTTTATCATTGGGACAGCAACGGCAGAATGCTCTCAAAGCATTATCCTTCACCCATATTAAGTCTTTCCCATTCCTATTTTCGATGAATGATAATAAATTTTCACCGAGGCAACTAAATATGGGGCCAAGTTCAATTGCAGAAAAAATAATGCTTAGAACATGGGGGTTAGTTTCATTATCTATTATTTTTCTAAAATCTGGAACCAACTTCTCACGAATTAGATGTTTGAAATTAGGGGTATTTTGCCAAACCACTCGAAAATGCGGATCAATATTTTTGGCAAATTCGCTTAGGCAAGTTAACGCATATAGGCACAGATCATCCGGCCATAAATTAACATCGCCATATATAATTGAACCAAATGGGTCTTTTTTAACCATGGTCTTTGCCTTGTTGAGTGACAATAATGCAATCAGCCAAGCATAGACATCACGGAAATTAGATAATGGTACGCCATCATGCCCAATAAGCGGGGATAGCGCTCTATCTAATGACAATGAGCCATCTTTAATGCGCCGATGTAATGATTTAGCAGTCAAATAATCGCCAATTATTTTATGCGGTAATTTAATTTTCTGTGCGCCTTCAGATGGAAATAATCTGCTACTGGCAGTAATTTTTGTTATTTCAAAATCTAAAGATGGAATTTGCGCGATGGAGGGAAATAATTCAGTTTCAACCGCTCTGCTTAATGCGATGCCATCAATATTACTAAGCGTAATTATCGCCGATAAATCTTCGGCGGCATTGACCATATCTTGTTCATAATATCCCTCTCTAGATGATCTTATATGATTGTCGTTATATTCTTTTAGCAAAGATAGTACAGATTTTTTCATCAAATCTGATTTATTTTTAGGCCAACCACCATCATCTTTATATATTTGTAAATACATCTCAAGCGATTGAGGGTTACCAAGTATCTGCCCTAAATCACGATCATCAACCTTTTGCAAAAAATTATCTGGATTGGATATTTTTGACGCGGCGATTTCTTTTATATCGCCTTCATTTAACGGCTGCATTTGTAAAACAACTATATTTTCATCACCTGCAACATCTTTTAATGAGTTAAGATCGTTCCCATGATACCATTCTTCATTGCGGCAGGATAAACGAAGCTTTGGGTGATTGAGATCAAATAAATTCCCGCAAATTGCGTCAATCACGGTCGCGGCTAAAGCCACTCGGGGTTTTAGCCTTTTATATTTAACGCAAACGCGTCGTCGTAACTTCGTTACTCGGGGTTTGCTAGAACGATATACGCAAGCTACATAATTAAGGGCGACTGCCCGCCGCGCTTATGCGCGTAGATATAAAAAGAGGGCGACCGACCGCTGCCGTTAGGCGTAAAATATAAAAAATTCGCTCGGGGTTTGCGTAATAATACATCTATATACACATATATTCACTGATTGTCAATTAATTTTTATGTTTTGTTCTTATTAAATGTTATTTTATATATTACTTCCCCGCATCATCTATTGTTTTTATTGATGGATTTTCACCACAAAGAGCGCAATCAGGATTTTTAACTATTTTAATCTTTCGCATATTGACATCAAGCGCATCATATAAGATCAACTGTCCCGATAAGCTCGTGCCAATATTAAGCAGTTCTTTTAATATTTCTGTTGCCTGCATCGTGCCTAATATGCCCGCGATTGAGCCAAATATACCGACAGTGTCGCATCGTGAAATTAAATTTTTTGCTGGTGCTTGTGGAAATAAACAGCGATAGCATGGCCCGCTTTGATATGCTTTATAGGTGGATATTTGGCCTTCAAATCTTATTAATGCTGCACTGACTAATGTTTTTTTTAAGAAATAACAAATATCATTGATTAAATATCTGGCGGCGAAATTATCGCTGCCATCGACCACCATATCATATTGAGATATTATTGCGGCGGCATTATTAATCGATAATCGATCGCGATGTTGAATGACATTTATTTCTGGGTTTAATTCTTCTATTCGCTCTGCGGCGCTGCATCTATAAAAATATTCAAAAACGGTGCAGTTATAGAATATATGATTAAAATATTGGGAGTTCTTTTAATTATTAGCGCATTAATAGGGCTTTTTGGAGCGTTTTTATAGTTAGTTACGAAATATTTATCAACCCCGAAATCGATAAAATTATTATAATTTTCATGCCATAGTAATTTATTTTTGATTTTATCCTACATATCAATAAATTTTGATAGGTTGTCATCATCTTTTTTGATCGATTTTGACCATGATATGTTCTGGATCTGCTCGTGATAGTTGATTTTTAAATATTATATACCTAAATGAAATAGTTGAGCAAGATTAAACCGTCATAAATTTAATAACAGAAAAATTAGCTATATGTTGAATTTTATCCCCATAAGATGTTGCAATTGCCGCAGAAATTGAAAAAAACTTAGGTGCAATTCAATCTGGCGGTAAAATAAATTTTTGGTGGGAAGTAACTGGTCGTTTTAATCAAAATAACCAACTTTGTTTTATGATTGCATCTGATCAATTAAAAAATGCAAAATATTCATTATTAAAAATATTCTACTATTATATTTTAAAACGAAAATATATTGATGACGATTTAGCTATATTAGCCGAGATTATTAATGATAGTTTTTAATTAACCATTCATATTAACAGGCTGTAGCATCGATAAATCAATATTTTTTCTAATGTTATTTAATGTATAGTTATCCTGCATTAAAAGCCAGCTTTCAGCAGTACGATTAAATAACCTTTCTAATCGTAAGGCCATTTCAGGGGAAATATCGGCCTTGGCATTTATTACACGATTAAATGTCGATGGACTTACATCTAACCGTCTAGCAATTTCAGCCTTGCTTAATTTTAATGGTATTAAATATGTTTCTTCAATAAATTTACCGGGGTGAGGCGGTTGATACATTTTCATTAGTGATAATCCTCGTAATTTAAAATATATGCGTTGCCATCTAAAAACCCAAAGGTAATGCGCCAATTTCCATTGACTGTGATTGACCAAAGCCCAGACTTATTACCTTTTAGCGAATGAAGCCTATAGTTTGGTAAGTTTAAGTCATTAATAACAAATGCAGTATCAATAGCAGTAAGTTGCATTTTAAGCTTATTTGTATGTTTTTTTATTTTTTCAATATAACTATTACAAATATCCTTTGCTATTATATCACCTAAAAATATATGTTTATCTGTTAATTTAGCTATCACTTATAATTAAAGAACATGACCTAATTTCACACAAATCATCATATGGAATGATTTTATAATAAGTGGAATTGAACGCGGTTTCATAGTCAAAGGTAAATATGTTATGGCTCGTGGTTCATTTGAACATAAACAATATGAAAAAGACGGCATAATAATGAAACGCAATATTTGGGTTTTTGTTCATTGATCCATGCATCCAGGATGTTGACATTAACCTAAATTATCGACGGTGTGGGAAGGCTGATCCGTTTGAAGAACCAATTTAACGGCGTTTTATCTGAATTAAGATCTCTATTTCGTAACATTTCGTTTTGACATGTGGTTTGCCTCCTTAAGACTAAGGTTTATTGTAACTTACTTGTCTTAAATAGGGTACCACATCAGATCAAATATTATTTAATAATTAAATTTTATTATAGCTATTATAACTAGAAAGTAATGTTGAATTATCAATTAAATAGTTAAATAAAATTAATTACTACCCAATGATTGGCATGGTTAATGGTTTCATATATAACAGATTTATTATGCAGTATTAACTGGTAAGCCAGCCTTTCCCCATGCAATTATGCCGCCTTCCATATGATATATTTCGTTAAACCCTGTTTGCATAAACATAGAAAAATTATTTGCAGTACGTTGACCGCTGCGGCAGTGATATATGGCGATTTTATTTTTATCATCGGGCAACTTATCAATTGCAAAATTTGATAATGGCAAAAGAATTGCCCCGTCAATATTTGCGGCGGCATGTTCATTTTTCTCGCGGACATCGATTAAAATGGCCTTGCCTTGATTAAGCAACTCATAACAAATTTGTGGTGTTAGAGATTTAACTTCAATATTTGTCATTTTATATCCTAAAATTAAATTACAATTTATTATTATAATGGTTTAATGATAATTTAATTATACTGAAATCTGCAAGGCTCTGTCTATATCTTTAATTAAATCATCAATATTTTCTAATCCAATGGATATTCTTATCATGCCATCGGTTATGCCCATTTGCTTTTGCTGTGCAATGTCTAAACGCTGATGTGTTGTTGTCGCAGGATGTGTTGAAAGGCTTTTTGCATCGCCAAGATTATTAGAAATTGAAATTATTTCAAAGGCGTTCAACATTTTAAATGCTTGTTCTTTATTATTTTTTAAATCAAAAGTAACGATGCTGCCGCCTTGTTTCATTTGCAATTTTGCCAATTCATATTGCGGATGTGATTTTAAATGCGGATATATTACTTTGTTGATTGATGGGTGATTTTCAAAATATTTAGCAATTTTTTCAGCATTTTGGCATTGTCGCTCTACGCGTAAATTTAATGTTTCAAGACCTTTTAACAATACCCACGCATTAAACGGGCTTAATGACGGCCCAGTATGGCGAATGAATGGTATGATTTTTTCGTTACAAAATTCTTCGCTGCCTAATATTGCCCCGCCCAAACATCGTCCTTGCCCATCAATATGCTTGGTGGCAGAATAAACTACAACATCGGCACCTAATTCTAATGGTTTTTGATTGCATGGCGTTGCAAATACATTATCAACAATAACGGTTGCACCTGCGGCATGGGCTAATTGTGAAACTTTTTTGACATCAATTATTTCTAATGCTGGATTTGATGGTGTTTCCAAAAAAACCACGGCTGTTGGCTTGGCAAGAGCAATTTCCCAAGCTTTCAAATCTTTGCCATCAACAAATTGACAAAATATATTAAATCTTGGAAGTATTTCCGTTAAAATAAATTGGCATGAACCAAATAACGCATTGGATGCAACTATTTTATCACCAGATTTTAATAATGAAATTAATGCAGTATAAACCGCTGACATGCCGCTTGCGGTAGCAAAACAACCTTCGGCACCCTCAAGTATCTTAAGTCGGTCTTGAAATATATTAACGGTTGGATTGGCATAACGGCTATAGATGTAACGTTGATTTTCGCCCTTGAATGCTGCCTCTGCTTCTTCGGCATTGTCATAAATATAACCCGATGTCATAAAAATAGCTTCGGATGTTTCATTGAATTTTGTTCGATCAATGCCACTATGAATTAATGCCGTATCGCTATGAATATGTAAATTTTCAAATTCCATTTTAAATTCCAACTATTTGATTATTTAGTTATATATATTTTATATCGAACAAATATATATTATATAATATTTAACTTTGCAAATAAAATCAACAAATAAGACGGTTGCTTGCGTCGCTTATCCATTCCATGCCATATAATATATAGCAATGAATTATAATCGGGCTATTAATATATGAAAAATAATGATGAAATGCCAAAAATTGGTAAAAAAGTGCAACGCTTACGACAGGCCTATAAAATGAGCCTTGATGATTTAGCATCACGTTCAAATGTATCAAAATCAGTGTTATCACAGCTTGAACGTGATCAAAATAACCCCACATTATCGACTATTTGGCGTATTTGCCAAGCATTGAATATTACGGTTGAGGAAATAGTCAGATCGGATACTGATCCACGGGTTTTTGATCATTTATCCAATGGCGCAACGCCAATTATCAAAAGTGCTGATGGTAAATGCGAGTTACGAATTTTGGGTTCTATTACAACGGTTAATTGGTTGCAATGGTATGATATAACAATTTTACCAGGTGGGGAGCTTGTATCTGATGGTCATGATATTGGTACATTGGAGAATTTAACCATAATCGATGGGCAAATGAATATTAAGGCGGGTGATCATCAAGATAGCGCCATCAAGGGCGAAACATTACGCTATCCCGCCGATGAGTTGCATATTATTAGTAATCAAACGGGTGTTACCGCGCGCGCCATCATGGTGGTTATTTTAGGGCGGCAAATACCATCGTAAAAATAACATTGTTATAATTTTATAAGCCCAATTTTTTACAAAGCATTAAAGATAATATTGATGAATTTAATGTATATATATGAAAATCCTTAACGCCCTCTTGGCGCAACTTATGGCAAAGTTCAAAGGCGGTATCAGTAGCAATTTTAATATGCTCTTCGCTATTTGGCTGTAGTTTTTCAAATTTTTTAACCAGCCAATCTGGTAAAGTCGCGCCGCATCTTGCGGAAAATGCCTTTAATGAGCGGATATTAACAACGGGCAATATGCCTGCAACCAGTGGTGCTGTTATTCCTATTTTGTCCATATTATCACGTAGGCGTAAAAAATCTTCGGCATTAAAGAAATATTGGGTTATGGCGCGATCTGCACCGGCATCAAATTTTGATTTTAAATTATTAATATCATCTTCTATATTTTTTGAATCTGGGTGAATTTCTGGATATGCCGCGACTGATATATCGAAATCAGCAATTTTTTTTATTCCTGATACTAGATCTGCAGCATTAATATAACCATCTGGATGCGGCATATATGCGCCACCTTCTACCCTGCTGTCGCCACGCAGAGCAATTATGCGTTTTATACCGTTATCCCACCATGATTGGGCAATGGCATTAACATCGGCTTTTGTTTGGTCAACACAGGTTAAATGTCCCGCTACATCTAAAGCATAATTGGATTTAATGGTTTTTAATGTTTCATCCGTTCCATCTTGTTCTGATCCGCCCGCACCATATGTTACCGAGGCAAATTCAGGGTTTAAATTAGCCAAATTACCAACGGCTTGCCAAAGATTAACAGCGCTTTTTTCCCCGCGTGGTGGAAAAAATTCAAAACTTATATTTAAATCTGAACGTGGCATTATATTACTCGTATTTTATTATTTAAATTTGGTATGCTATATTATTTATATCGATTTAATTATTTTTTACCCCTTGCCAAATGCCAATGGACATTGATTGGCTTTTAATGCGCAATAAACATTGATAATCAAGCTCGGCATTTTTCATTAATGCTTTGATTTTTGCATCGTTAAAACCCAACCATTTATGGGCATGGTCTTCGCGTAAATATTCTTGTGTATGTGGTTCAAAATCCACCAAAATAACCTTGCCATTTGGTCTTAATAACCGGCTTGCCTCTTTTAAAAGTAGATCTGGATATTCGGCATAATGCAACACCATATGTATGGTTATCATATCAAAATAATTATTATCATATGCAATGTTATACATATCGCCATGACGTAACTCTACATTAGGATATTGAGTTTTATCAATATTTGCCCGTGCAATTGTTAGCATCTCATGGGATTTATCAATGCCAATCGCTTTATCTACTTTGGGTGATAGAATTTTTAAAATATGACCAGTTCCTGTGCCAATATCTAATAATGAGCCAATTTTACCAATGGTAATATTATTTAACAAAGCGGCATCGATCTTATCATTATCAATATGTAATTTGCGTAATATTTCCCAGTCGGCGGCATTGTTGCAGAAATATTCATCGGCAAGCTTGGAACGTGATTGTTTTATTTTTTTAAGCTTATCAAGATCATTAATTAGAATTTGGCTATTTTTTGGTATTAGCCCAACGATTATTCGGCCTAATTCCATATTTTTTGAAGAATATGGTGTTTGATAATATGCCCAATTTCCCTCTTGGTTGCGCTCTAACAAGCCCGCTGTTACCAATAATTTAAGATGTCTTGATACACGTGGTTGGCTTTGGTCTAATATGGCAACAATATCGGATGCCGTTAATTCCGCATGGGCGCAAATAGCCAATATTCTAAGCCTTGTTGGCTCGGCAATTGCGCGTAAAGATTTTAATAGTTTATCCATTTTATATCCATATTAATTTGATATAACAATATCCTTATGTCGATTAATTGCAAGTAAAAAGAAAAATATTTGACTGTAATTTATTATTTGTTCATTAATTAGTAATTTAATGTGATAACATATGGTGGAAACATGCTGTGACTAGGTCCTGACCCTAATCTTTATTCTTCAACATCGAAATTGAATATTTATTCAAATTTAAATATATATTAAAATGGTGTTCTTGCTGATAAAGCATATCGATTATTGTCAATGATATTAATGTCTCAGAACATTTAATTATATAAACATAACGGAAATAATAGTGATGGCAAAACATATCTTTCATTGCTTGGATGGTCATACTTGCGGTAACCCAGTAAGGGTTGTTAAATCTGGTTCGCCAATTCTTTCAGGCGATAACATGGCGGAGAAGCGACAAAGTTTTTTGTGTCAATTTGACTGGATAAGGACGGGATTAATGTTTGAACCGCGCGGTCATGATATGATGTCGGGGGTGATTTTATACCCACCATGCGATAGAAAAAATGATGCTGGAATATTATTCATTGAAACCAGTGGTTGTTTACCTATGTGTGGTCATGGTACTATTGGTACGGTTACGATTGCCTTGGAAAATAAATTATTAATACCAAAAAAAAATGGTCAATTGCGGTTAGAGACCCCTGCTGGATTGGTGATTGCTAATTATTTGGAAAAAGATGGTTTCATTCAATCGGTACGTATCTTAAATGTTGCGTCATTTCTACATTCACAAGAACTGGATATTATTTGCCCCGAATTGGGGGCATTAAAGGTTGATGTGGCCTATGGTGGTAATTTTTACGCAATTATTGAACCACAAAAAAACTTTGCCGATATGGCAGATTTTTCCGCGCTTGATTTGGTTAGAATAAGTCCAAAATTGCGTAATGCTTTGAATGATAAATATAAGTTTATTCATCCAGATGACCCAACCATTAACGGGCTTAGTCATATTCAATGGACAGGCAAGCCAATTGACAAATCAGCCGATGCCAGAAATGCAGTTTTTTATGGTGATAAGGCAATTGATCGTTCGCCTTGCGGCACGGGTACATCGGCACGCATGGCGCAGCTTGCCGCAAGGGGTGATTTGAAATGCGGTGATGATTTTATTCATGAAAGCATTATAGGGTCAATATTTAAGGGCAGGGTCGAAAGCATGACCGAGCTTGGTAAATATGACGCAATTATTCCAAGCATAGAAGGTTGGGCGCAATCGACTGGTTATAATATTATTACTATTGATGATCGCGACCCCTATGCGCATGGTTTTGTTGTTGTTTGATATGTTTGCTTTGTTAGGCTATATAATTTTATAATTTTAATATAATAGGTTTTATAAAATGGCATCTGGTTCAGTAAAAGTTGTTATAGCGGCATTGATAGGCAATGGTTTGATCACTATTTGTAAATTTTCTGCTGCCAGTTATACTGGTTCATCGGCAATGTTTAGCGAGGCGGTGCATTCGCTGGTCGATACCTGTAATCAGGGTTTATTATTATACGGTATAAAGCGTGCGGCAATGCCAGCTGATGCTACTCATCCATTTGGTTATGGCAAGGAATTATATTTTTGGGCTTTTGTTGTCGCATTATTGATATTTTCCGCTGGATCTGGCGTATCGATCTATGAAGGCATTCATAAAATAAGTGATCCAAGCCCAATTACCGACCCATATATTAATTATATTATTTTAAGTTTAGCGATGGTATTTGAAGGTGGCGCATGGTGGATTGCCTTTAAGGAATTTAATAAAATTAAAGGCGATGATAGCTTATTTAAAGCCATGCGCGATAGCAAAGACCCCGCATTATTTACCGTATTATTAGAAGATAGCGCCGCCATGCTTGGGCTTGCGGTTGCCTTATTGGGGATTGGAATTGGTCATTGGCTTGATATGCCGATATTTGATGGTATAGCATCATTAATCATTGGTATTATTCTGGCAATTGCAGCAATTTTATTATTGATTGAAACCAAGGCGTTGTTGATTGGGGAGGCGGCATCACCACAGGTTTTACAAGATATAAAGCAGTTTATCACAGCCAATAAACATGTGGCTAAAATCAATGATATTTTAACAATGCATCTAAGCCCGCAAGATATTTTGGTAAATTTAAGTATTGATTTTAATAATAATGCCACGGCAGATCAGGTAGAAATTGCCGTAAGCGAGCTTGAAATATCAATCAGGGAAAAACACCCTGCCATAAAGAGAATTTTTATCGAGGCACAAGGCTGGCAGTCGCATTTAGCAAATAAAAAACTAGATCAAAATAATATGGCTTAACCTTATTATTCACGTCTGCGGCGGCGTTTTCGTCTTGGTTCATTATCGCCATTATGTGAATGCGGTGAAGGGGCATTTGTTAATGGGCCGAGGCTTTCGATTATTTGTTCTTTTGTTGGTTTTTTGCCGTCATTAGATATATAACCTTCAAGGCTGTCTTTTATCGCCTTGACAATAACCCCATCTGAACCACAACATCCGCCAATGATACGCGCACCGCAATCCAACGCCATACGTGCATATTTTCCCATAAGTTCAGGCGTACCAGTAAATTTAAATTCGCCATTGCTAAATTCAGGAATACCACAATTTGCCTTGGCAACAATAATCGCATCATCATCCATCACATCGGTTATTGCCGATATGCTGATGATGCTTTCAGTTGGGCCAAGGCCACAATTTGCGCCAATTGCTGTTGGTTTTATAGCTAAGTTATTTAAATTTTTATATGCTTCTTCAGGGGAAATGCCCATCATGGTTTTACCATTAGTATCAAATGTCATGGTAACCACAATTGGTTTTCCCGTTGTTGCCGCACCAGCAACAGCGGCTTCGCTCTCTTCCCGGCTTGACATGGTTTCAACCCATAAAATATCAGCACCACCATCAACTAAGCCCTGTGCAGTTAGGGCAAAAGCCTTAGTTGCCTCCGCAATGGTTAATGGTCCTAATGGTTCAAATAATTCACCCGTAGGGCCAATTGAGCCACCAATTATTATCTGACGTTCGGTTTTATCGGCTATTTTTTTTGCACAAGCAGCCGCCGCCTTTGATAATTCATAAACACGATCTGCGGATTTATGTAATTTAAGACGATATTCATTAGCACCAAAACTGTTAGTTAAAATAATATCTGAACCTGCATCGACATATTCTTGATGCACGGCCTCGACCCGTTCTGGGAAATTGACATTCCAAAATTCAGGCGCATCACCAGATTGTAAACCAAGGTTAAACAGACTTGTTCCCATTGCGCCATCTGCAATTAAATATGGTTTTTTTTGCTAAAGTTTCTAATAAAATATTACTCATAATATATGCTTCATTTCGGGGTTAATTATCGACATCTATATTTTTATTTGCTATTTAATCATCGATAAAAATTCACGTCTAACTTCTTTATCGGTTTTAAATACACCTAACATTCTGCTGGTAATTGTTGCAACGCCCGCCTTATGAATGCCACGAGTTGTCATGCATTGATGCACCGCATCAATTATAACTCCAACTCCTTTTGGTTGTAATGCCTGTTGAATAGTATCAGCGACCTGCACTGTCATTATTTCTTGTGTTTGCAGACGTTTTGCATAAATTTCCAATACGCGGGCAAGTTTTGATATTCCAACAACACGATTATTTGGCATATAGGCAATATGGGCAACGCCAATTATTGGTGCAATATGATGTTCACAATGGGATTCAAATGGTATGCTACGCAACATCACCATTTCATCATAGCCTTCTGTTTCTTCAAATGTGCGTTTAAGCTCTGCCATTGGGTCAATTTTATAGCCTTGAAAATATTCATCATAGGCACGTACCACGCGTGCAGGGGTATCTTTTAGCCCTTCGCGATCTGGATTATCACCGCTCCATGCGAGTAATATACGTACGGCGGCTTCGGCTTCGGAACGCGATGGCCGATTGTCTGTTATCTTTGGCTGTTTGACGGTATCAAGCATAAAATTATTTCTTTCGATGATGTGGGCAATATAAATATTACTGATTTCATAAATATATGCTATAGTATAATTATTTTAAAGGCAAAATCATATGTTATATGTGATATATTGTTGATAGCAACACGCAAGTCAATAATAACGGCGTTGTTAAATTTAAAAATATAATATTTATCAAAATTATTATATTAATTATAGCATGAATATTGAATTACAATTTAATATATTACCAAAGATTAATATAACGGTTGATTTATAGAATGCTGGATGATTTATATAATAAAAAAATATTGCAATTAGCATCTGGGCTTAATAAAAATATTCGCATATCAAATCCAGACTGTAGTGCCATATTAAGAAGCCCTGTTTGTGGTAGCAGTATAACCATTGATATTAAAATGAATGATGATGTTATCTGTGCTTATGGTCATAAAGTTCGTGCCTGTACATTAGGTCAGGCTGCTGCTGCTATCATGATGGCAAATGTAATTGGGAAAAATAAATTGCAATTATTAAAATTACAATCACAAGTTAATTCTATGTTAAATGGCGGCGATGATCTTCCCGATGGTTGCTGGTCTGATTTGAATATTTTACAATCAGCAAGTAAATTTAAAATCCGTCATGGTTCAATTATGTTACCATTTAATGCAATAGTAATTGCCATAGAAATGGCAGAAAATATATTATGAATGCGTGATCCCATTGCCTTTATATTACGAATATTTATTTTATTCTATCGTTATACATTATCAGCCTTTATTGGTCGTAATTGTCGTTTCGCGCCCAGCTGTTCTGAATATGGATTAGAAGCAATAGAAAAATACGGCGGTATTAAAGGAGGATATCTTGCAATTAAACGTATTTTGCGTTGCAACCCATGGGGTGGGCATGGTTATGACCCCGTGCCAGATGATTTAATGCCAGATAAATATAGCGATCAAGAATAATAAAAATAATCGAATGTTATTAATATGCCTGTTCCAGTTAAATTATCAATAATAATTCCCACGTTAAATGTTGCGGCAACTATTGAAAATACAATCGTATCATTATCGATTGGCAATCAATATTTTAACCAAGAAATAATCATGGTTGATTGCGGGTCAAGTGATGCGAGCCTAGAAATAGCAAAAAATTTAAATATTAAAGTTATTATTGCGCCAAAAGGTCGCGGAGGACAAATAGCGCATGGGGTGATGAAAAGTGATGGTGAATGGATTTTATTAATTCATGGTGATACGTCATTAGATCATGGCTGGGCATTGGAAATTGATAATTTTATCCAGCGCGATGATGCCAAAAAAATTGGTGGTTATTTTAAATTTTCATTAGATGATAACCACCCAAAGGCCGTAAAAATGGCAAAAATTGTTGCATGGCGCGCACGGGTATTTGGATTACCATATGGTGATCAAGCATTTTTTCTCAGTAGAAAATTATTAAATAAAATTGGTGGTATTTCGCCAATAGAATTGATGGAAGATGTGGATATGGTTCGGCGAATAGGGCGAAAAAATTTATATGCCTTTAACAGCAAAGCCATAACAAGTGCGGTTCGATATTTAAAATCTGGTTATTATCGACGTGCTTGTTTACATTTATTTTGTTTGTTTTTATATTTTATTGGTTTGCCTATAAAATTTATTGTTAAAATATATGGATAATATGTGATTTAATGGATAATCATTTAGTTGTTTTTGCCAGAGAGCCACGTTATGGCAATGTTAAGAAACGTTTGGCCCGTGATATTGGTAAAGCTAAAACACTACATTTTTATCGTAGCCAGCTGCAATATCTATTACGGCGTCTTGGTAATGAAAAATGGATAATTTGGTTTTGTATCACACCTGATACGGCGGTTAAATTAATGGCTAGATATTCGTATAACCGATATATTTATCATAAAAACTTACATATTATCCCGCAGGGAAATGGTGGAATAGGCGATAGAATGTTGCGGTTTCTTGGTGATGAAATATTGCCTCCAGGGCGAGTGGTAATAATCGGAAGTGATATTCCAACCATTCAAAAATCACATATTAATAAGGCATTTAAATCATTGGGTAATAATGATTGCGTTTTTGGTAAATCAATCGATGGTGGTTATTGGTTAGTTGGATTAAAAAGATTACTACCATTGCCTAGTAGTTTTATGAAAAATATCCGCTTTTCAAGTTTGCATGCCTTACAAGATAGCATCAATAGTCTGCCAAAATATTACAAGATCAAGATATTAGATCAATTAGAAGATATTGACGATGGGAAATCATACGAAGAATGGCTGCGGTTAAATAAATCTAAAAATATAATTAATTTATAATATTTTATTAACCATCCATTTTCATTCTGGCAATTAATGCCTCATGCACTTTTGACGAATGTTGATTATCCACTTGGCAGGTTCCAGCGGCCTCATGTCCACCACCATCAAATGCAAGGCATAATTCACCGACATTGGTTTTTGATGTTTTGTTGAATATGGATTTTCCAATGGCAAAAACTGTATTTTGTTTATCCTTGCCCCATATAATATGCATTGAAATATTGCAATCTGGAAAAATTGTATAGATATAAAAACGATTTCCTGGCCATATTATATCTTCGTTACGTAGATCAAGTGAAATAATATTTTTTTCAACCTTTGCACAGCGTTTTATCTGATCAATAAATTTAGCCTGACTATCTTTATAAAATTTAACTCTTTCAGCAATATCAGGTATTTGCAAGATTTCTTCGATGGGTTTCTTGCGGCATAAATCGATTAATTGCATCATTAAATCATAGTTAGATATTTTAAATTCTTTAAATCGACCAAGTCCAGTTCTTGCATCCATAATAAAATTTAATAACATCCAGCCGTTGGGATTGGTAACATCTGACATTTCAAGCTGTGCAGAATCGCCTTTATCAACCGCATCAAGCAATGCATGGTCAATATTTGGAAATTTCTTTGCGCCGCCAAAATATCGACATATAACATGTGCCGCCGATGGCGCGTCGCCATCGATTATATGGTTGTCGCGATTGCCAATGCGTACGGTTTCTGAATGATGATGATCAAAAACCAAATGCGCCCCTTCGACAAAGGGTAAGTTAGCAGTTATATCCATATTGGTAATTTTAGTCGTACCATCTTGCATATCTTTTGGATGGACAAAATTTATTTCGTCAATCATATCCAATTCGCTTAATAATGCCGCACATACCAGCCCATCAAAATCACTTCTAGTGACTAAACGATATTTATCATTGGCATTAGGCATATACAGCTCCCGCAAAATTAATTTAAATATTAGGTAACATAATTAAATTATAATGTTCCTAGGTTATTAAACATTTAAAATTTATATTACACAATGAATAAAATTATATTTTTAATATATAATATTAAATAATTTATTAAATATTATATATGCTAATTATTAAATAACTGTTTCGCGGTTTTTTTTGGCATTATTATGGCGTTCAATAGTAAAAATTGCAATTGCTAGCCAAATACAGCCAAATACTATATAATCGCTTAACGTAACATTTTCACCATATAAAAATATTGCAAGAAAAAATAATATGCTTGGTGTAATATAAAATAACATGCCAACGGTTGATATGGGTAAAATTCTTGCCGCAGCTACATAGCTAAATAATGGTATTGCAGTAAGCATCCCTGCGCCAATTAGAATAATATCAGTTCTAATATCTATATTAAGAAAACTGCTAATATTATTTATATCGAGCCAGATTAAATAACCAATGGCAATTGGGCTTATCAATAATGTTTCGATAAAAAGGCCATGAACAGATCCGACAGGGATAAATTTACGAATTGCACCATAAAGCCCAAAACTAACTGCTAAAAACATGCCAATGAATGGTATTTGACCACCATAAATTACTGCAAATATAACACCAAAACATGCAATGCCAATGGCAACCCATTGCCACAACCGTAATTTTTCTTTGAATATAACCAATCCAAGCATGACACTAACTAAAGGGTTTAAGAAATATCCTATGCTGGCCTGTACCACTGCATCATTGGTAACGGCCCAGATATAAATACCCCAATTACTGGCAATGAAAATTGTGCTAAAACATAACAGCAATATTATTTGTGGTTGTTTGAAAACCAACAGGCTGGATTTAAATTTTTTTGACCATAATAAAATTGCAATACAAATTGGCAATGTCCATATGATGCGATGGGATAAAATTTCAATTGCATCCACATGGGCAAGCATATTCCAATAAAGCGGGAATGCGCCCCATATGGCAAAGGCAGTAAGTGCAAAGACATAGCCTTTTGTTGTTTCTGATAGCGTAGAGTTTTTTTTAACCATTTGCCTATTCACCAAATTTTATACTAATCATATTAATTAATTATGTTGTCTTTATAAACCAGTCAAGTTTGATGATATGTAATTGTAGTAACAACAGTTATTTGTAATCAATAACCTAGACTCAGGATATATTAATATCGCCCCATGCGATGAAGTCAGGGTTGATAAAATCGTCACGTTTGGCATATGTTAATGGGGTTGTGCCATCAATTAGCGTTACCCGCCCACCTGCGGCGGTTAAGATTGCCTGTCCTGCGGCGGTATCCCATTCGCAAGTTGTGCCAAATCGCGGATAGATATGGGCATTGCCACGGGCTATTTCGCAAAATTTCAACGAACTACCCATATGAATTGTTTCATTTAATTTGTAATTTTCGCTAAGAGATTTTATCAACTCATCGCATTGTTTATTATCGCCATGTCGTTTTGATGTTATCATGGTTATGGCATTGTCGATGGGTTTTTTAACAAATATGCTTTTGGCTTTTTGACCATCAAGCCGCATAACCGTGCCAAAGCCAACGATTGCCGCATATATTTCATTGCTGGCGGGGGCAAAGACTATACCTAAAAGTGGTTTTTTATCGACGATTAGGGCTATATTGACGCTAAATTCACCATTTTTAGCAATAAATTCTTTGGTGCCGTCCAATGGATCGACTAGCCAAAAAGGTTCGCTGCCAATATCATTTATACTGTCAATTTTACCTTGGCTGGCTTTTTCTTCGGCAATGACTTTAAAGCTTGGGGTTAATGCTTCAAGCCTTGGAATTATATATTCTTCGGCTGCTATATCGGCTTTGGTAACTGGTGATTGATCTGACTTTTGCTGGCTATCAAAATCTGTTTTATATATTTCCATAATAATATCGCCTGCTTCTCTGGCAATTTTTCTGGCGGCGGTTAATAATGATTTCGCATCAAAATCTATTGGCATCTATTTAATCTTTCTTGTTAATTTATTTAAAGCTACGTGGTTCTGTTTTTGCTACTTGATATGTCCATGCGTTAAAACCATCGGAAAAATAATCAATATCTATGCCAGCTTTTTGTTTTAGGCGGTTTAAAAAATGATTTTTATCGGGCAGATCATCCCAAACTTGCGGCAAGAACACCGCCTGTTTGCCATCGCATTTTATCAATAATCCATCAATATTTGGCCTTAATTGGCAAAGCAAATCATCTTGATCAGTAAAACTCATCTTTTGCATTGGGCTTAATAGGGAAATGGCATATTTGATTTGCGGCAATTCATCGATTGTAAGTTTTTTAAATCGCGGGTCTTCAAATGCCGCTGCATAGGCATTATGGATAAGGTCAATTATCAATGGTCGATGGGGTATTACGCTGCCAATACAACCGCGCAATTGATCATTTTTTGTTAAGGTTATAAATGTGGCGCGTGTTTCTTGTAAATCTTTGGCAAAGCTTGGTAAATCAACCTTTATCTGTTGCGAATTATCAAGGCCATATTTTATGCTTCTGGTAACATAATCAGCAAATTCTTCATCATATTTTTGCATTAATATCATATCGTCGTTTGGTTCGATTTTATTTTCATAAATTGCCCATGCACCATAACCGACCACACGCGATTTATCACCAGTTACCGCCGCAGAATTACAAATATCCAGTTGCTTTATCTGCATAAATTTTGACTTGGCATAATATAATAATCCAGACATGGGAACATGACCGCAGGCATCATTACCACTAATTTCTTGCCAATTCATCGCCATAATATTTTTGGCAGTATTATTATCGATTTTTATCGCATTATCATAATCGTTAAAATGGCTAAGATCGGTGCTGATTACAATTAATGTTTCTGGCCCACCCCATATTTTATCTAACATATGGGCAATATTTTTGGCTTCACATTGGCCTACTGCTAATGGTGTTAATGTAAAATCATCTAATATTTTTTGCAAGAATGGCAAATGAACCTCAAGTGAATGTTCTTGAGAATGGGCCTCGTCATGTGGATTGACAAAATCAAGCTGGTTTAGCTGATAGGTTATTTTCTGATTAATTTTAACATCACCTAATGGAGTATTCCAAAAATCGGCATTACTACTGGCTATGCCTTGAATGGCGACGCGGTGGCAGGGCGCTAATAATATAACATTTTTTATGATATGGCTATTTCCGATTATATTTGCATAGGCATTGGCGGCGCATTGACCCGAATAAATATAACCCGCATGGGGGACAATTATTGCCTTTGGTATTTGCTTGGCTAGCCCTAAATCGGTAATATTGGCATTATTCAAAAAAATATCAATATCATGGGATAATTTTTGTTTATCACTAGAATAAAATTGCCCCGCAATAGCCGCAGGGCGAATTAGTTGCTTAGTGCTGGATGTTGAAGCTATTGTCATTTCACTAATCCTAATATTGAATTTTTCTGAAATTTATGTTAATTTCATGATAAGCTATTTTATGCTGAATACAGCTTAAATAGCCAATAAAATTTTAAACTGATCAAATTTTAAGGTATGTTATAATGGCTGAGGATATTATAAGCGGTGTAGTTGGTCGTTATTGGCATAAATTAGAAGATGGTCGCATTCAATGCGATTTATGTCCGCGATTATGCAAGTTAAATGAGGGGCAGCGTGGATTATGTTTTATCCGCGCAAGACAGGGCGATGTTATTTTATTAACCAGCTATGGCAGGTCAAGCGGCTTTTGTATCGACCCCATTGAAAAAAAGCCGTTAAATCATTTTTATCCAGGTACATCTGTTCTAAGTTTTGGTACTGCAGGATGCAATTTGACCTGTAAATTTTGTCAAAATCATGATATATCAAAGGCGAGGCAGATGGATGCAATGCAAGATCAAGCATCGCCAGATATGATAGCCAAGGCGGCGCAGGCGGCAGGCTGTAAATCTGTTGCTTATACTTATAACGACCCAATAATTTTTCTTGAATATGCGGTTGATGTGGCGCATCAATGCCGCATAAGGGGCATAAAAAATGTCGTGGTAACGGCGGGATATATTTCAGAAATAGCCCGTGAAGAATTTTTTAAAGAAATGGATGCGGTCAATGTCGATTTAAAAGCATTTAGTCAGGATTTTTATTATAAATTATGCACGGCAAAATTAGAACCGATATTGGAAACATGTAAATATTTAAAACATGAAACCGATATATGGTTTGAAATCACCACATTATTAATCCCCGGTGAAAATGATAGCAATCAAGAATTAGAGCAGCTTTGCCAATGGGTCTTTGATAATTTAGGCAATGATGTGCCGATACATTTCTCGGCTTTTCATCCGGATTTTAAAATGACCGATAAAGATAAAACCCCGATGGCGACCTTATTGCGTGCCTATAAAATTGCCAAGAATACAGGGATAAATCATGTTTATTGCGGCAATATTCATCATCAAGAAAGCGATGCCACATATTGTCCTAATTGTAGTTCTATATTAATAGCCAGAGATTGGTATGAAGTTACTGGTTATAATTTAGCTCAAGATGGTTATTGTCAAAATTGTAATAGTCAAATTGCAGGCAGATTTGACGGTAATGCTGGCAATTGGGGGCGTAAACGCCGCCGCGTTGACATGGCCGCATTTACCGCGCGGGTAAATTCAAAAATATAGCAATATATGGCTTGACGTTGATATTCTATAAGTAATTTATTTACATAACTATTGATAATATTGTTGAAATACAAGCAAAATCAAAGCCATAATGCTATATTGCTTGTCTTATCTATCGGTTATTCTGGCACTCCCGATAAATTTAATCTGGCTCTTTATGATTTATAATTATATATTATTATCTGATGATTTTTTAATATATAATATAATGATTAGGAGAATTAACATATGGGTAACGAAATATGCCATTATATAAATGGTGAAAAAATTAGCGGTCAAAGTGGTCGCTTTGGCGATGTATTTAATCCTGCGACTGGTGAAGTAACAGGCCAATGCCCATATGCAACGGTGGCGGAAGTCGATAAAGCGGTAAAGTCTGCGCTTGATGCCTTTGAAGGATGGAGCAATACCCCGTCGCCTAAACGTTCACAAATATTATTTAAATTCCGTGAAATTTTATTGGCAAATAAAGATAAAATTTGCGAGCTAATGGGGCTTGAACATGGTAAAACATTGCCAGATGCAGCTGGTGAATTTCAACGCGGTGTCGAAGTTGTCGAATATGCTTGTGGTATCCCTGCGGCATTAAAAGGCGAACATTCAAGCAATGTTGGCGGTAATATTGATATTTTTTCCGTGCGTGAACCAATTGGCGTTATTGGCGGCATTACCCCATTTAATTTCCCTGTAATGATACCATTATGGATGGGCGTAATGGCGGTTGCATGTGGTAATACATATGTTAATAAACCATCGGAACGCGATCCGTCTAGCTCGTTATTCTTGGCGGAATTATGGAAACAGGCTGGTCTTCCTGATGGTGTGTGGAATGTTATTAATGGCGATAAAGAAGTTGTCGACGCGTTATTGCGCCACCCTGATGTTGCGGCAATATCATTCGTTGGATCAACATTCGTTGGCGAATATGTCTATCAAGAGGGCTGTAAATATAACAAACGGGTGCAATCTTTTTGTGGTGCAAAAAACCATATGATCATTATGCCCGATGCGGATATGGATCAAGCAGCAGAGGCATTAGTGTCATCTGGTTTCGGTTCAGCGGGCGAACGCTGCATGGCCATATCGGTCGCAGTTCCTGTTGGCAAGGCAACGCAAGACGCATTGATTGAACGTATCACACCGATGGTAGAAGCATTGAAAACTGGTGCTTATGATGACCCAAAAGCCGATATAAACCCATTAATCACTATGCAGGCCAAAGAACGGGTCGAAGGCTTAATAACATCTGGTGTTGATGCGGGGGCTGATCTTTTGGTTGATGGTCGTGGCGTGTGTTTGCAAGGCTATGAAAATGGTTATTTTGTCGGCGCATCATTATTCAATAATGTTACAACCGATATGGATATTTATAAAACGGAAATTTTTGGTCCTGTCTTATCGATGATGAAACCCGCCACCTATGACGAGGCGGTTGACATGGTAAATAACCATGAATATGGCAATGGCGTATCTATATTTACCCGCGATGGTGATGCGGCGCGTAACTTTACCAAGAAAGTTGATGTGGGTATGATTGGCGTTAATGTGCCTATACCCGTGCCATTAAGCTTCCATACATTTGGCGGTTCAAAACGCTCTAAATTTGGTGATACGCAAATGTATGGTCCAGAAAGCATTAATTTCTTCACTAAATTACGGACAATTTCACAACGCTGGCCTTCGGGGATTGCCTCTGGCGTTCATTTGGCCTTTGGCGATGATGCAAAATAATAGGTCCTGACCCTAGATTTTTTTGAGTTAATTAAGGCCTGTATCATATTAATACAGGCCTTATTTTATATAAGCTTATTTTATGTAACTATGGGATATTTTATTGTGATGCTGTTGCCTAATCGGCTGTTTTTCGGCTTCCATTATGGTGGATTTAGCAATCTTCAAAAAAGCCTTAATATTGGCAAGTCGCATTCGATCTTGCAAACAAACAACATATTCGCCAACCAATAATTCAGGTTGTTTTATCGGCAAGGCGATTAAATTTGGGTCATTGCCAAATTCATTTGCAAAAACAACACCGATGCCAAGCCCCGCTAATACTGCTTCGCGTACTGCTTCTCTACTTTGAATCTCTATTATCGCACCAGTTTTAATTTTGATTTTATTCAATGCCTCTTCCAATATTTCGCGTGTTACTGAACCCACCTCGCGCAAGACCATATCTTCGCCTTGTAGCATATTAAGATTGATATAATTATTTTTGGCTAAAATATGATCCCTAGGCATGAAAGCCATTAAATTTTCTGTTTTGTAAGGGATGTAATATATTTTTTTGGATTTAGGTTTTTTTGCCAAAATAGCCACATCGGTTTTATAATTCAATAATTCTTGCAACATATCATCGGCATTGCCCATCGATAAAGATAAGCGCAAATTTGGATATTGTTTCTTTATTTCTGATAAAATAGGCATTGCGTGAAATGGGCTATCTGCACCAACCGATAAATAACCACGGGTTAAATCTTTTGCACCAGACAATAATATTTCTGCCTCGCCTTCTAAATCAAACAATCTATTGGTGATATTTTGCAACATTACACCCATGGTTGTCATATGCGCCCCTCGACCCCTGCGGTCAAAAAGACGCAATCCATATGTTTCTTCAAGCTCTTTTACCTGTGCAGATAACGTTGGTTGCGACACATGTAATGTACGCGCACCTTTTGTAAAGCTGCCTTCTTTTGCCACCATATGAAAAGCGCGCAATTGGCTATAATTCATGGTTAAATCCCTGTTATTAGTTAATATAGATTTTGTCTATTATTGATATAGAAAATATCACTTTGACTTATATATTGTTATATTTGATATCTAGTGTGAAATAAATAGCTGCCAAGGTTAAAGCGAGAAATAATTTAATTATTTTATAATTTTGCTAATTATTGGAATGGAAGTAACGATAAATATAAAAGATAATATTACGGAAATGACTGATCCAATATTATTAACACTGGGTCCATTAACCACATCAATGGCAGTTAAACAGGTGATGTTGCATGATTGGGGTTCGCGTGATCGACAGTTTATTGCAATTAATCAACAATTACATTGCCGCATAATTGAAATCGCGGCAACTGGTGATAGCCATATTTGCGTCGCCATGCAAGGCAGTGGCACATTTTCGGTTGAGGCAATGTTGACAACATTCATGCCCCAAAATGGTAAAATATTAATTTTAATCAATGGTGCATATGGTGTTCGCGCCACAAGAATATGTCAAATTGCTGGTCATGATTTTTGCATTTATGAAACCGCAGAAGATATTCTGCCTGATATGGATATAGTCAAGAAAATTCTTGATGATGATGTTAAAATAACTCATGTATTTGCCGTTCATTGCGAAACTACTAGCGGCATATTAAACCCGATAAAGGCGATTGCAGATATTGTTAAATCTTGTGGCAGGCGTTTATTAATTGATAGCATGAGCGCATTTGGCGCATTGGAAATTAATGGTAACGAAGTTTATTATGATGCATTGGCTGCTAGTTCAAATAAATGCTTGCAATCCATACCGGGCATGGGTTTTGTGATTTGTCGTAAAGCTGCATTGGCCGAATGCGAAGGGAATGCAACTTGTCTTAGTCTTGATTTATTTGACCAAAATAAAGCTATGAGCGCCAATGGGCAATGGCGCTTCACCCGCCAATTCATGTTATTATATCATTGAATAAAGCAATCGATGAATTTTTTGACGAGGGTGGGCAGAAGGGCAGGTTGGCACGGTATAAAAATAATGCCGATATTTTAATTGCCGGCATGCGGCGAATGGGTTTTGAAACTTTGCTTGATGATGATTTGCAAGCACCAATAATAATTACATTTAAAATGCCATGCGATCCTAAATTTAATTTTGAAATATTTTATGATAAATTAAATCAAAAGGGTTTCATCATATATCCGGGGAAATTAACCGTTGCGGATAGTTTTCGCATGGGTTGTATTGGTGATTTATATGAATATCATATGCGGGTTGCATTAACTGCCGTTGGTGAAGTTATGGCGGAAATGGATGTTAAAAGCGGTGCCGCATAACCATAATATTTAATAAATTTAAAATATAATAATATCGTAATAATAGGTTAATAAATATGACAATCACAATTAATGATCGAATTTATAACAAGCCAAAGAAATCACCTAACCCATTGGTGGTGGTTTGTATTGATGGTTCGGAACCCGGATATATTGAGGCAGCAATTAAAACCAACCATGCGCCATTTTTTGCCAATGCCATGAAAAATGGTATGAATTTCAAGGCAAAATGCGTCGTGCCAAGCTTTACCAACCCGAATAATATGTCGATTGTAACGGGAAGACCACCAGATATCCACGGCATTTGCGGTAATTTTTATTATGATAAAGAAAATGATGTGGAAATAATGATGAATGACCCATCATTATTGCTTGTGCCAACAATTTTTAAATCATTTCAAGATGCGGGTTATAAAATTGCCGTTATAACTGCAAAAGATAAGTTACGCGCCCTGTTATGCGATGGCTTAACCATGTTGGAAGGCAATATTTGTGGCTTTTCCGCAGAGAAAACCGACCAATGTTCAATTGAAAATAATGGCATAGATAATATAATTGCCATGACGGGAATGGCATTGCCAAATGTTTATTCGGCGGAATTATCAGAAATGATATTCAATGCGGGGGTTAAAATTATGGCGCGTGATCGGCCCGATTTAATGTATTTATCGACCACCGATTATATTCAACATAAACATGCCGAAGGCACAAAAAGCGCCAATGATTTTTATATCATGATGGATCGATATTTAACCAAGCTAGACGCAATGGGATGCACAATCATTATCACCGCCGATCATGGCATGAATGATAAATATAACGAAGATGGCAGCCCGAATGTAATTTATCTGCAAGATGTTCTTGATGATAAATATGGTGCTGGTGCAACAAGGGTTATATGCCCAATAACCGATCCATATGTGCTTCATCATGGGGCGTTAGGCTCTTATGTAACGGTTTATTTAGCTGGTGAAATTGATGTTAATGAAATATTGGTAAAAATTAAATCTATCAATGGAATTGACGATGTATTAACCGCCAAACAAGCCAGCGTAAAATTTCAATTACCAATCGACCGTATTGGTGATTTGGTGATTGTTGCGGCAAAAAATAAAGTTATCGGCACGACAATATCACGTCATGATCTTTCGGGGCTTAAACAACCATTGCGATCACATGGCGGCGTATCGGAACAAAATATACCGATGTTATCAAACAAGAAATGCGACCTTACCAATGATGATGGGTTGAGGAATTTTGATGCTTTTTTCATCGGCCTCAACCATATGATTGATTAAATTTAATTGGAGATTAAAATGAGCTATAAAATAAAAATTGAACAGATGCGAATAGCAGGCAAAAAAGTCGATTGCATCGATTATTTAGAGGTAAGATATCCATATACGAATCAAGTTATCGGCACAGTGCCGCGTGGCAATGCCAGCCATGCCCGCACAGCATTTAAAATTGCCGCTGATTATAAGCCAAGTCTTAGCCGGTATGAAAGGCAAGAAATTTTATTTAAAATTGCCAATATTATTAATTCCAGAAAAGACGAATTATCAGATTTAATCACTCTTGAATCTGGTCTTTGTAAAAAAGATAGTCTGTATGAAGTTGGCCGTGCCTATGATGTTTATAGCCTTGCCGCACAACAAGCCATAATTGATGATGGCGAGATTTTTTCATGCGATATAACTCCACAGGGCAAAAACCGTAAAATTTTTACACAGCGTGAACCATTAACGGCAATATCGGCAATAACGCCGTTTAATCACCCGTTAAATATGATTTCCCATAAAATTGCACCAGCGATTGCCACAAATAATTGCATCATTTGTAAACCAGCTGAAAAAACCCCGTTAACCGCGTTATTATTGGCGGATATTATCTATGATGCGGGCTTACCAAAAGAAATGTTATCGATCATAACTGGGCTGCCCGGTGATTTAGGTGATGAATTTATTAGAAATGAAAATATCGAGCTAATAACCTTTACTGGTGGTGTGCCATTTGGCAAATATATTGCGGAGAATGCTGGTTATCGCCGGATAATTTTGGAATTAGGCGGCAATGCACCATTGATAGTCATGGATGATGCCGATTTAGATAAAGCCGCAGAAATGGCAGTTGCGGGCGGTACAAAAAATTCTGGACAACGCTGTACCGCCGTTAAACGGGTTTTGGTTATGGAGAATATCGCCGATGAATTTGCAAAATTAGTAGCCTATAAAGCCAGTAAAATTAAATATGGCGATCCAATGGATTTGAATATGGATTTAGGCACGGTAATTGATGAAGAAGCGGCAATATTATTTGAAAACCGTGTTAATGATGCGGTTGATAATCATGGTGCAAAATTGCTTTATGGTAATATTCGCGATGGCGCGCTTTATTCGCCTACCGTATTGGATAATGTGGCGTGGGATTGCCAATTGGTGATGGAAGAAACATTTGGTCCTGTTATTCCCATTATCAGATGCAAGAATATTGATGAAATTATAAAAATTGCCAATGGTACAAAATTTGGTTTATCAACAGGCGTTTGTACCAATAATTTAAATCATATCAACCGTTTTATTGCTGAATTGCGAACTGGTACAGTGAATATATGGGAAGTCCCCGGATATAGAATAGAAATGTCCCCATTTGGCGGCATTAAAGATTCTGGCCTTGGGTATAAAGAAGGGGTGATTGAGGCGATGAAAAGCTATACTAATGTTAAAAGCTTTTCCCTGCCGTGGCAGATGTCATGATTATAAAGGCAAGGCAATCTAAATAAAACGTTCTGGGTAATCGGTGAATATAGCATTCACGCCCCAATTAAATAATTTTCCCGCAGTTGGTTTATCATTGATCGTATAACAACGAAGCGGGCATAATTTAGCAATATCACGGGCCATATTTTCAACCAAATTAGCGGCATTACAATGCAGGGAACACGCATTAATTTCCTGCATTATATCTTGCCAATTAACGGGGATATTCTTCCATAATATGGCATGTTCATATTGCGGGAGCATTTTTTTTGATATTTTTAAGGCATCATAGGAAAAACTTGAAATTATTGGCGCGGGTGAATTTTCAGGCCATGTTAAATCATTTAAATATTCGGCAAAAATATTAGCGGTTTTATCTTCCATTCCCTTGGTAGGCTTTATTTCTAAATTAACCCCCATGCCAGTTTCTTGCAAAAATATTATTAATTCATCCAAACTCATTATTCGTTCGTCAATGAAATTTTGGTTAAATTTACGACCTATATCGATAGTTTTTATATCATTTAAACTTGTTGTGGCGATTAAACGCTTATCATTTGCCAAACGCATAAAATCATCATCATGATGCAATATTATTTGCTCATCCATCGATAACATGCAATCGGTCTCAAGCCATCTTGCCCCCATATCATATGCCATCATGAATGCGGATTTGGTGTTTTCGGGTGCGTTGCCGCTTGCGCCGCGATGGGCAATTATTCTGGGTATATTCATAATATTCTTCTAATCAATTTAATTATCTGCGCCATGCCTGAAAATATTTTGCCATAATATGATTGATTATCATATGTAGGATACGTGCGGCAATACAACAATAGGCAATCATCATTGCCATGGCGGCGGCGGGTGCAATATCACCCGCATCATCCATATTTAATACCGCCAATGATGCAAGGGTTGTATCGCTTGAATAAATAAATACCACGGCAGATACGGTCGTCATTGCATTTAGAAATATATACATGGCAACATCCATGATTGCGGGTGAACAAATTGGCACGCTTACCCGCATGAATGTTTTATAAAATGGTGCTTTTAAGCTTTCGGATACGGATTCAAATTCTTTATCTAGCTGTTGTAATGCGGTGATCGATGTTAAATGGCTGACCGTATAAAAATGGGTTATGGTGGCAATAACCAAGATTGCCATTGTGCCGTAAATAAAATTAAATGGATTATCGGGGTTATTAAAGAAAAAGATATAGGAAAGACCTAATACCATGCCAGGCACGGCAAGCGGTATAATAGCAATCATTTGGAAAATCGCTCGACCGCGTTCAAAGCCATTGGATTTTTGCGTAAGATACGCACCAAAAAATATTATAATAGTACCGAAGAATGCCGAATATGATGCCATTTCTATGGAATTATAAAAGGCATCCCAGCCGCCGCCATCCATCAAATCAAAATCGTAATTTGCCAAGGTTAAGCTTAGATTATATGGCCAAAATTCGATCAATGCGGCAAATTGCGCCATGCCGATCATTGCAATTATTATTGTGGCAATGATTGAACAGAAAATAAAGAAAATTCTATCGCGCTGTTTATCGGGTTTTGGAATTAATATAACCGCCTTTGCCGATAATAATGCCACTTGTTTTTTCTGTACTAATCGATCGACCCAGAATGCTAAGATTGCAGGTAATAATAAAACCACCGAGACAACCGCACCCATTTGGAAATTTTGCTGGCCTATTACTTGTTTATAAATATCGGTAGCTAAGACATTAAAATTTCCGCCAATTACCTTTGGTACGCCAAAATCAGTAAAGGCCAATGTGAATACGACAAAACTGGCACTTATCAGGCCATATTTTGCCCCCGGTAATGTAACCGTGAAGAATATTTTAATTTTACTGGTGCGTAATGATTCTGCGGCCTCATACAGCCTTGAATCGGTAATTGCCAATGCGGTTATTACAATCATTAATGCATGCGGAAATATCCAATAGCTTGACCCAATGATAATGCCAATCGGGCCATAGATGCTACTGCCCATTAATAAATCTTTGGCAACGCCTTGATTACCAAACCAATAAACCAGTGATATACCAGATAATAATGATGGTGTTAATAACGGAATAAGGGCGATTAATTTAAAAAACATCTTGAATGGAATACAGGTTCTAGTTAAGGCATAGCCATATAAAAACGAGGTTATTAAAATTATAATCGACGATATAATGGCAATATTAAAGCTGTTATATATTGAATTGAAAAGTGCGGGAGTATTAAAAAATACTAGATAATTGGCAAAACCAATGAATGTTGCATCCTTATCTTCAAATGATTTTGATAACATGGTATAAAGCGGTAATATTATCGCTATTAATAAAAAAAGTCCAATAATGCCCATGGCGATACGCATTATCCAATCATCGCGGCTTATTTTTGGCTTTACGATTTTTGGCTTTATTATGTTGGGCTTTATATTATTATGGCCTGTTGTTATATGGCTCATATCATTTATTTTCCGCTGCAAATAGGGTTATATTGCTTTCTGGCAGGCGGATATAAATTTTATTGCCAATTTTTAATTCGACTCGTCTTGATAGATTTATCGAAAAATCAGCCTCGATAATATGATCATTTAACGCTGCACCCGATAAGTCGCAACGGAAGAATGAGCCTAAAAATTCAATTTCATCTAATTTAAGCTTAACGGCATTATCGCTATAATTATTATCTTCAATGACGGTTATATCTTCGGGTCTGATGGCAATTTTAACTTTATCACCAATTTTAAAACCAACGGTCTGGCAAGATATATTGGTGCTATCATTTATTTTTACCATGTTATCGTTGGTAACTATCCCATCAATAAAATTCATCCTGCCGATAAAACCAGCAACGAATGCGGTTGCTGGTTTACGATAAATTTCTATCGGGCTGCCAATTTGTTCGATTATTCCATCATTCATAACAACGATGCGATCTGCCATTGTCAGGGCTTCTTCTTGGTCATGGGTAACCATGATAGTTGTGATGCCAAGCTTATGTTGTAATTGTTTAATTTCATGGCGTAAATGAGTGCGGACACGGGCATCTAATGCCGATAATGGTTCGTCTAATAATAATAAACCAGGGTTGGTGGCAATGGCGCGTGCCAATGCGACCCGTTGTTGTTGCCCACCAGATAATTGAGCAGGATATTTTAATTCTTGATCTAGTAGGCCAACGGTCGATAGTAATTCGTTAACTCTGATCTTTATATCACCCTTTGGCATTTTACGGTTTTCTAAGCCATAGGCGATATTTTTATAAATCGTCATATTGGGAAATAATGCGTATGATTGAAAGACAATGCCAAAATCACGTTCGCTGGCGGGCAGGGATGAAATATCTTTGCCAGCTTGGAATATTTTACCATGGGTTTGAATATCAAGACCAGCAATGGCGCGTAATAATGTGGTTTTACCACAGCCAGATGGCCCCAAAAAACAAATAAATTCACCCTCATTAACATTGATTGATACATCGTTAAGGGCGGTGAAATCACCAAATTTCTTTATTATATTTTTAATTTTTAGATATTCATTGCCCGACATGTAATATTTCCTGTTTAACAATTAATTAAGATATTATTTTAAAAATAGCTCCCCGAATATAATATTCATATAAATATATATTCGGAGATGCTAAAAACCATTAAACTTACAGGCTTAATTTAGCTTTTTGGTTCTGATTTTGCGTCATAACGCCTTTGCCATTCGGCAAGAATCTTTTTACGATTGCTTGCCGCATATTCAAAATCATTATCGATCATTGCGTCGCTTATATTTGCGGGAAAGAATTTAACTGGTTTGGCAATGCCAGGATATGCAACAACTGCATAGCCTGTATTATACATTTCATTGGCGATTTTTGTGATGGTAAAATCAACCAGTTTTTGTGCGGCAGCTAATTTTTTAGTGCCTTTAATAATTGCCGTTGCTTCCATATCCCAACCAACGCCTTCGGTTGGTATTATTATATCGATCGGCGCGCCTTTTGCCTTGGATTTTGCGCCACGGAAGGCAAAGCTAATACCGATAGTTGTTTCACCGCTTGCTGCTTGTTTACATGGTTTAGAACCAGAATGGGTATACCATGCGATGTTTTTATGCAGGCCATCCATGAATTTCCAGCCATCTTTCTCGCCAAATATTTGCAACCATGATGACACATCAAGAAAACCCGTTCCAGACGAGCTGGGATTAGGCATGACCACATGGCCTTTATAAATTGGTTTGGCTAAATCTTGCCAGCTTGTGGGGATAGGCAGGTTATTTTTTTCCGCCTCAACCCTATTAACGCAAACAGCGGCGATCCATGCGTCCATTCCCACCCATGATGGCGGATTTGCGCTATCCACAAATTTTTTGCTTAAATTATTAACGCCTTCGGGTGCATATGCATCTAATAATCCTTCGGCTTTTAATAACATTAGTGATGTGGCTGCCAAACCCCATATTACATCGGCTTGTGGATTATTTTTTTCTGCTAAAAGCTTTGCGGTTACAACGCCCGTTGAATCACGAACCCATTTAATTTCAATATCTGGGTTGACCTTATTAAATGCCTTGGCATATTTTTTAAGATCTTCAGCTTCAATCGCCGTATATACGGTTAATGTTTCGGCAATCACGGCTGTAATTGATATTGTTGCCGCAGCAGATATTACCGCAATTCCAAGCAATATATTTGTAACTGGTTTATTATATTTCATTATAATTTTTCCTGTTGTTAAATTTATATGACCAATTTTAAAAAGCATTATTTGTTTTTGCAATTGATTATTTTGCTATCTATGATTATTCATGGTCATATTTATTAAACCATAACTGGATAAGTTATGCGAATTATTATTTTGTTATAAATGAGTGTTTTTTTATATATAGCCCATTCGCCAAGCAAAACTAGTCATATATGCCATATATAATGTGATTAATATAGCACCATCAAAATGGCATAATTTACGATTTTTATTTAATAATGGAATAAGAACTAATGCTGCTGCCATCATCACCCAAATATCAAAATCTCTAATATCTGTAGCGATTTCTATTGGGCTTATCATGGCGGTAATGCCAAGAATAGAGAATATATTAAATAGACAAGAACCAATAATATTACCAATGGCAACATCGGTATGGCGGCGCATGGCGGCAACAACGGTTGTGGCCAATTCTGGCAATGATGTGCCAATGGAAACAATTGTTAGGCCAATTATAGTATCAGGAATATTATATGACTGGGCGATATTAACCGCACCAAGCACCAATATATGCGCCCCGCTAACAAGCAAAACAAGGCCAGTAATGATATAAAATATCGACATCATTGTGGTGGCGGGTTTTCCGCTTATTTCTTCGGCTTCGCGGATATGTAAATCTGCAGTTTCGTTATTAATAGCAATATTATTTTTAGCAGCTTGAGATGATTTTCTATCACAATAATATGACCAGACGATAAATATTATTAATATCGCCAGCATGATTGCGCCGTGCCATGGCTGTATCACACCAATTCTAGCTAATATAAATAATATGCTAAAGGCAAAAAGCATCATTAACCCATCGCGTTTTAATGCTTCTGGTGAACAAATTAATGGGCATATCATTGCGCCAACGCCCAATATTAACAATAAATTGGAAATATTGCTGCCAACCACATTACCAATGGCAAGCCCTTGTTGACCTGAAAGGGTTGCCTGAATTGTTACAACTAATTCCGGTGCTGATGTGCCAAAACCAATAATGGTTAAACCAATTATTGCTGGTGATACGCCCAAGCGTTTTGCAAGACTAACCGCGCCATGTAATGATGCTTCGCCGCCGATAAAAAGCGCAATCAAGCCTGCAAATATAAATAACCAATCCATAAATTATAGCCCAATTTAATAGTTCAAAATAATATTGATCATATAAATTTAATCACACCATTTAAATGCAACAAAATATTAACGTAAATCATATGGTTAAATATGTGATATTTGCTTTATAGTCAATTTTGCAAGCGACTTTTATTTAAATCTTTTAAATTTTACTTATATATGAAATATATAAACTAATTATAAATATATAAATTGACTATAAATATATATTTTCTATTTTTAAAAATTAAGAAAGATTGCGTAATGTCAGCCAGCATGATTCTCATAAATCTACTTGGGGCCGTTGCCCTGTTGTTATGGGGTATGCGGATGGTGCGTACGGGTGTGCAACGTGCATATGGTGGGCATTTACGGAAATTTTTAAGCCGCTGGTTATCCAATAGATTTGCCGCATTTGTTGCGGGTTTTGGCGTTACCAGCTTATTACAAAGCAGTACGGCAACTTGTCTTATGACGGCGGATTTTGCCGCGCGAGGATTTGTTGGCTTATCGGTTGCATTGGCGATAATGTTGGGTGCAGATGTGGGGACAAGCATCGTTGCTCAAATATTCAGCTTAGATATTTCATGGCTATCGCCCATATTAATATTATTGGGATTTATTATTTTCTCATCAAGCGAGACTAAGAAGAATAAAAGCATTGCCCGTGTTATTTTAGGGCTTGGCTTAGTTTTGATGGCATTGAAATTAATCGTTGGAATTTCTGAACCGTTGCGGGATTCGCCAACCATTTTAATGGTTATATCCGCCCTTGACGGTGAACCATTATTGGCATTGATAATTGCGGCAATTTTAACATGGGCGGCGCATTCAAGTCTGGCGATTGTTTTGCTGGTTTGTTCGCTTGCGGCGACTGGTTCAATTGCTTTACCATTGGCGATGGTGCTTGTGCTTGGTGCAAATATCGGCGGGGCATTGCCGCCAATCATCGCAACGCTTAACGCTGCGCCATCGGGCAAGCGTGTGGCCTTTGGCAATGGCTTATTTAAAATTTGTGGCGTGTTAATGGCCTTGCCATTATTAGGGTTAATTCAACCTATTTTGATTGATTTTGACCCTGACCCCGTGCGTGCTTTGGTTAATTTGCATACGGGTTTTAATATTGCCATTGCTATTATTTTTCTACCGCTAACGGGCATTATTGGTAAATTAATGACAAAATTAATTGTGGATGAAAAAAATGATGCGGGCGAATTAACCGTGCGCTATCTGGATATATCGATGCCAATCGATGTGGGAATTGGGTTTGGCAATGCGGCGCGTGAAGTTCTACGCATGGGTGATGTTCTTGATGATATGTTGCGCCAATCATTTGCAATGATGCATAGCGGCGACAAGGCGCAATTACAGCAAATTGCCTTATATGATGATAAGGTCGATGCGCTTTATGAAGCAGTAAAAATATATTTAAATGAAATAAGAAAAGAACCATTAGACGACGCGGAAAGCAGACGTTGCGGCGATATCATGGCTTTTTGTACTAATTTGGAACATATTGGCGATATTATTGATAAAAACCTGCTTGATACCGCAGCAAAACGTATGCGTAAGCAATTAAATTTCTCTGCCGAGGGTTTAAAGGAATTAGAAGCTATACATCAACGCGTCCATGAGAATTTACATCTTGCCATGGCGGTATTTATTTCTGGTGAAAAACATATGGCGCGTAAATTGATGCATGAAAAAGAAGCCTTTAGAAAATTAGAACATAGCGCTTCTGATAGCCATATGGCGCGGTTTCAACAAGGTAAGCCCGAAACATTACAAACATCATCATTGCATTTGGATATAATTCGTGATTTAAAACGCATCAATTCGCATTTAACATCGGTTGCTTATCCAATTTTGGAACAGGCAGGGGAATTACGCTCGTCGCGAATGCGCGAGAATAAAAATAATCAAGAAAATAAAAGCAATAACGATGGATAAAAATATAAATTTTAAACATGGCCTCGTTGATATGTTGCCGATGACCATTGCATCTATTCCATTTGGTTTGATGGTTGGCGCATTGGCAGCACAAAAAGGCCTCGATGGCTGGCAAATATTAATGATGAGCGCATTTGTCTATGCTGGTGCATCACAATTTATGGCACTTGATATGTGGTCAACCCCTGTTGCCATATGGGCAGTAATTGGTGCAACCGCATTGATAAATTTACGCCATATTATGATGGGCGCGGCGTTGAGAGCGCATATATATCACCTGCCATCCTATATAAAATGGCCATATATATATTTAATGTCGGACGAAGCATGGGCGACGGGTATTAAGGCATCGGCAAAGAATAAATTAACCCCCGCCTATGTACTGGGAGTTTTAATACCATTTTATTTTATTTGGGTATTTTCATCATTAATTGGTCAGGCATTTGGCAATCTTATTAATGATCCCGCAAAATATGGTTTTGATTTTGTTTTTACCGCCGTATTTATCGCCATGACAATGGGTTTTTGGCAGGCAAATCGCCACAGCATGGCCTTGGTTGTTGCGGCGATAAGCGCGGTTTTAAGTTATCATTATATCGGCGGTGTTTGGCATATATTCATTGGCGGGTTATTAGGGACAATAACGGCGGCAATCATGGTAAAACCTGAAGAATTAAATTAGCGTTAGATGTTATGGATATAAATATCATGGATATAAATATATGGGCGGTTGAAATAACCATATTTGGCATGGCAATCGTTACATTTATGACGCGGGTTAGTGGCTATTGGCTTATTTCAAAATTTACCCTGTCGGGCAGGGTAAAAGTCGCATTAGAAGTTATGCCGGGGGCGGTGTTATTATCGATCGTTGCGCCAACCGCATTAACAAGTGGAATTGCCGAAGCCATTGCAACGGTGGTTACAATGGCTTTGGCATTGCGTGCGACGTTGCTTGTGGCAATTACGGGTGGGGTTTTATCAGTGGTTTTATTGCGATTTGCCATATCATAATTATATTTTATTAATTTTTTAATACTACCATTGCATGATTGATAAAAATATATAACTATCCACTTATGATAAGTTTATTATATAATAAATTAAAATGTTATCGGTGTTATCCATTGATAATTATGGTTATTTTTATGCCATATTTATCACATGCCGATAAAATTGATATTGTCGCATATAAAATGCCTGTTCTGATGGAAAACCCTAATCAAGGTCTATTGGTAAATTTAATTAAATATATCGGCCGTAGGGCCAAAATGCCAATAAATTTAAAATTCACCGAAAATGAAAGAATAGCGCAGGCATTTGCAGATAATATGGCGATAATAACCATACCTGGGCGCGGCTCAGATTTTTCTGGTTATTACAGCAAATCCATATTCACGCATAAAATATTTGCATTTTACAAAAAAGGCGACCAACCAATAAATAGCATCTATAACTTAAAAAAACATGATGTGGGCATGAGTTTTAATTATGATGATGATCTTGGTTTTATGGATATATTAAATCATAATAAAATAGAAATAAGAAGAAGCATAACCATTGCCACCATAATGCGAAATTTATATAAAGGCAGAATTGACGCAGTGATTATGGAGGAATATTCAGGCCTTAACATAATGAAAAATAAAAACTTTACACCGATTGCATATAAGAAAAAAAGCCCAATCTGGCAAAGAAATATTAAAATAATCTTTCCTAAAAGCGATATTGGTAAAAAACAATCAATAAAATTTAATGGGGCATTGCAAGCCATACATGAAGACGGTAGTTATAAATCATATTTTAAAAATGCTTATAAACTGGCAATATATCATAAATAATTTGGCTATAATAAGATTATTTTTGATTTTATTTGATAATATATATAAAATTAAAATTATTATAATATTAAAATAAAAACTATTCCATTGGCTGTTCAATGCAAAATAATATTAAAATAACATCAGTTTTCGAGGTAGAAAAATATTTTCCAGCCATCGATATATTTAAATATTTTGCCAATGATGATGGGGCATTATTATTAGATTCTGGCAATAATGATAATAACCATAATGATCAACATAGCCGCTATAGCTATATTGCAATTGATCCATATCGTGTCATCACGGCAAAATCTGGCGTTAATATGGTCGATAATAAGCCCGCCAATGGTTCAATATTTGAAATATTACGGAATTTTAGAAGACAAGAGAAAATACCAACTATTGCTGGTTTGCCACCATTTCAAGGCGGTATCGCGGGGTTGTTTTCTTATGATCTTGGTTGGCAAATGGAAAAACTACCAGAGTATCAAATAGACGATATGGATTTTCCAGATATGTCGGTTGGTTTCTATGATTTAATATTAGCATTCGATTTAAAGCAAAAAAAATCTTGGATAATTTCAACTGGTTTTCCCATATTGGATCAAGAATCAAGGTTAATTCATGCAAATTCACGCTTAGCATGGTTTAAATCTAAATTGGCGAAAGCAAAAAAATATATGCGGCAATCAAATAAAACCCCTGCACCATATGTGGGTATTAATTTAAATTGGCGATATAGCGATGATCGAGCGCAATATATAACAAAAACCGATAAAGTTATCGAATATATCCATGCGGGTGATATTTTTCAGGCAAATTTAAGCCAGCGTTTCAATGCGGAACTACCTATCAATTTTGATAAATATGCTTTTTTTTGTAATTTACAAAAAATTAATCCTGCACCATTTAGCGGTTATTATAAACAAGATAATATGGTGATTGCTTCTTCCTCGCCAGAGAGATTTTTAAAATTAAATAGTGATGGTAATATAGAAGCAAGGCCAATAAAAGGTACAAGAGAGCGGGGAATTGATATAAAAAGCGATAAAATATTGGCGGAGCAGCTTATTAATAGTGAAAAAGATCATGCTGAAAATATCATGATTGTTGATTTATTGCGAAATGATTTATCGAAATTAGCCAAGCCACATAGTGTTGATGTGCCGCAAATTTGCAAGCTTGAAAGCTTTGCCTCGGTTCATCATTTGGTGTCGGTTGTAACGGCGCGATTAAAAGATGGTTTTGATGCGATTGATTTAATAATGGCGGCTTTCCCCGGCGGCTCAATCACGGGCGCACCAAAAATTCGGGCGATGGAAATCATTGCCGAACTTGAAAAATATCGCCGTGGGCCATATTGCGGCTCGCTGGGCTTTATCAGTTGTGATGGTGCAATGGATTTAAGCATTTTAATAAGAACAGTTTGTTTTAATGTTAATCGGGCTTATTTTCATGCGGGCGGTGGTATAGTTGCCGATTCCAATGCTGCGTGTGAATATGACGAAAGTCTGATTAAGGCCAAAGGTATATTCGCGGCTTTCTCTGGTCAAGGGCTAGCGAATAAGTCATGATATTATTAATCGATAATTATGATAGCTTTGTTTATAATTTAGCGCGCTATATTGAAGAATTAGGCCATGAAATTTATGTTATTAGAAATGATGCTAAGCCATTATCATATATTAAAAATTTAAAACCAGATGCGATAATAATATCACCAGGGCCATGCAGCCCTAATCAGGCGGGTATTAGCTTGGATTTAATCAAAAAATTTGCAAAAACTATACCGATGCTTGGCGTATGCCTTGGACATCAAGCCATCGGTCAGGTCTTTGGCGGTAAAATAATTCGTGCCGATAGGCCAGTCCATGGTAAAATATCACTGATAAATCATGATGGTAAAGGAATTTTTGAAAAACTACCAAGCCCAATGACGGTAGCGCGATATCATTCATTAATCGTTGATATCAGTGATGAAACTACGCCATTGGAAATTCAAGCAACGAGCGATGAGGGTATAATCATGGCGTTGCGTCATAAGCAATATCCAGTTTTTGGCGTGCAATTCCATCCAGAGGCTATTTTAAGTCAATATGGTCATCAATTATTGGCAAATTTTTTGAAAATGGCGAATATATGATGTTATGGCTAAATGGCAAGCTGATTAATAAAGATAAGGCAATAATTTCACCAAGTGATCGCGGATTTTTATTGGGTGATGGGTTATTTGAAACTATATTAGTAAAAAATGGCAAGGTGGAATTTTTAGACGCGCATCTTAAGCGTCTATACGCGGGAATGCAGGACATATATATAAAAGCACCTTATGAAATAGCGCAATTATCGGCGGCAGTGATTGAAATATTAACTGCCAATAGCTTTAAGAATGCATCGATTCGTATAACCATAACAAGGGGATATGCAGGTGGGGGCGGCGCACGCGGTATCGGCATTAATGATAATCTTAACCCAACGGTAATGATAACTATTGCGCCATATATTCGCGATAATCAAAAACCATTATCGATTATGATAAGCAAATATCGCCGCAATGAAAATTCGCCGCTTTGCCAGATTAAGGCATTAAATTATCTTGATAATATCATGGCGCGAAATCAGGCGGTAATGGCAGGGTTTGACGATGCCATAATGTTAAATTCCAAGGGAAATATTTGTTGCGCCACGGTGGCAAATATTTTTATAAATATTGATGGGCAGTTAATAACACCATCTTTATCAGAGGGCGCATTGCCGGGTGTAATGCGTAAAAATATCATTGATATTACGGAAAATACCAATATTCCAGTCAAGCAATCGGCTATAAAGATTGATGATTTATATAAGGCCGATCAAATATTTATTACCAATAGCCTGATTGGTAAACAACAGGTGATATTGCGATAATATTTATATATGCCACTCCGCTTTGACATCATAATCATTTTCGCGTGCCATATATTTATCTTTTAATTTGATGAATTGTTGATTGGGTAAAAGCTGTTTTAATGCCCAGATCGCCATTGCCCGAACTATCGCTGCGGGGTCATTAATAAGTGAGATTATTTTATTAATAGTAGCAACTGAACTATCACCGCTATTACCAGTTGCGATTAAAATATTGCGGATAAATTTATCACGTTTAATGCGTTTCACAGGTGATTTTGAAAATAATGTTCGAAATTCTTGATCATGAAGCATTAAAAAACTTGTCAGTTTTTTATTTGTTAAATCATCACGCGGGATGAAATCGGGCATGGTTGTTATTTGTCCAAATTTATTCCATGGGCAAACCGCCAAGCAATCATCGCAACCATAAATGCGATTGCCAATTGGCTTGCGAAATTCTTCGGCGATATGACCGTTATATTCGATGGTTAAATATGATATGCATCGCCTTGCATCGATCTTATATGGGGCGATTATCGCCTTGGTTGGGCAAATATCAATACATGCGCTGCAATTACCGCAATTATCAATTTCAACATCGCTTATGGGTAATTCTAATGTGGTGAAAATTTCGCCCAAAAACAACCAACTGCCATATTCGCGGCTGACGATATTTGAATGTTTACCTTGCCAGCCGATACTCGTCCGCGCTGCCAATGCTTTTTCCAACACGGGTGCGGTATCGGTAAATACTTTCAACTGGCAATTGGTTTCTTCAACTAACCATCGGGCGATTTGCTTAAGTCTTTTTTTGATTAAATCATGATAATCTCTATTCTGGGCATAGGCGGAAATATTGGCTATATCTAGCAAATTATTTTTAAGCATCGGGTCGATTTTGGGACCGTAATTCATGCCAAGAATAACCACCGATTTAACATCATCCCATAAGGATATGGGCGATTTACGCCAATCGGCTTTATCTTCCATCCATTGCATTTTGCCATGACGATTTTCATCGACCATTTCAAACAAGGCATTTTTATCGCGTTCTGCCATATTAACGCCCGTGAATGCAACCACGTCAAAGCCAGCCGCTTTTGCTTGTTTAGTAATTTTTTTGGCTAATGCCTCGGGTGTGATTTTATCGCTTATCATATTTTATATCGCTGCTATATCGCCGCCCTCATATTCTAATTTAAATGCGGTTTGAAAATCACTAAACTTATCATTTTGAATGGCATCGCGCATATTTTGCATAAGAATTTGATAATATTGTAAATTATGCCAAGTAAGCAACATCATGCCCAAAATTTCACCCGCCTTGACCATATGATGCAGGTAGGCGCGGCTGTAACTTGCGCAGGCTGGACAAGGGCATTGATCGTCCAATGGGCGGTTATCGCTCGCATGTCTTGCGTTACGTAAATTAACCGTGCCGCGTCTGGTGAATGCTTGGGAATTGCGCCCTGATCTTGTCGGTAAAACACAATCAAACATATCAACGCCGCGCGCCACTGCGCCAACTAAATCAGGCGGCTTGCCGACCCCCATTAGATAACGTGGTTTGCAATCAACCATCATCGGTGTGGTGAAATCCAATGTTTTAAACATTAATTCTTGGCCTTCACCAACCGCAAGCCCGCCAATGGCATAGCCTTCAAAATCCATTTGGTTCAATTTGTCGATTGATATGGCGCGTAAATCTTCGTGTATGCCGCCTTGAACAATGCCAAATTGACCATATCCTTTGCGGTTTATAAAGGCATCGCGGGACCGCCCTGCCCATCGCATGGAAAGCTGCATCGATTTTTCTGCCACGTCTTTTTCACATGGAAATGGCGTGCATTCATCAAATGCCATGGTTATTGTTGCGCCAAGCAAATGTTGAATTTTCGTTGATCGCTCTGGTGTTAACATATGGTAACTACCATCAATATGTGATCTAAAGCGCACGCCTTCTTCGGTTAATTTGCGTAAATCTGTTAGGCTCATCACTTGATAACCACCAGAATCGGTTAAAATCGGTTTTGACCAATTCATAAATTTATGTAATCCGCCTAAATCGGCTATTCTTTCTGCTGTTGGTCGCAACATTAAATGATAGGTATTGCCCAATACTATTTCTGCACCCGTTGCTGCGACCGATTCTGGTAACATCGCCTTTACTGTAGCCGCCGTGCCAACGGGCATGAATGCCGGTGTTTGAATAGATCCATGGGCGGTATCGATGCGACCAAGCCTAGCATTAGCATTTTTTTTGATTAGGTTAAATTTAAACTGGCTTGTCATTATTATCTTTTCTTTCACGGGTCTTGACCCTAAGTAGGCAGCAATCGCCAAAGGAATAAAATCTATAACCAGCATTTATGGCATGTTTATATGCCTGTTGCATGCGCTCCATACCAGAAAAGGCGCATATTAACATGAATAAAGTTGATTTTGGTAAATGAAAATTGGTCAATAACATATCGACCGCTTTAAATTTATAACCGGGGATTATGAAAATATCCGTATCGCCAGAAAATGGCGCGATTATATCGCTATCATCTATCCTATTGTCATCATCAAGTATATTGGCGGCAGTTTCTAATAAACGCAAGCTTGTTGTGCCAATGGCGATTATTCGTCCGCCCTTGGCATGGGTGTCATTAATGCGCTTGGCTTGGGATTTGGTAATCTTGCCCCATTCATGATGCATTATATGATTATCGGTATTATCGACCTTGATTGGTAAAAAACTACCCGCGCCCACATGTAATGTTATTGCCTGAAAATTGATGCCTTTTGCGATTAAATCTTGTTGCATTTGATCGGTAAAATGTAACCCTGCCGTGGGTGCGGCAACCGCGCCTTCGGTCTTGGCAAACATGGTTTGATAATCTTGGCGGTCTTTATCTTCTTCGACCATATCACCGCCCTTGGTGCGTTTAATATATGGCGGCAATGGCATGATGGCATATTGCCACAGGGCATGACGCAATTTATCCGCCGATAAATTAAATTCAACTATAACCTCACCAGTTGGTAATTTATCGGTTATAATTGCATGGAATTTATCATTAATGGTAAATTTATCGCCGATGCGTAATTTTTTTGCAGGCTTGGCAAATGCTTGCCAGCTATTATCATTAATGGCCTTATGCAAGGTTATTTCCACCGTAGCAAGCCCGCGCTTGCCGGTTAATCTTGTCGGTATCACCTTGGTATCATTACAAATTAATAAATCACCAGCATGTAATATATCGACAAGCTGGCTAACGATGCTATCTTTAACGATTATATCATCTGATAAATCCAACATCCGTGCGCTATCACGAGGATAGGCAGGATGCTGGGCGATATTATCGCGGGGAAGGTCAAAGTCAAATAAATCAACCTTCATATTTTAACGGCTTTGGTTATTGGATATTCATCCATTATATATTATTCATGGCGTGGCTTTTGATGGTTTGGGATAAAATGTAACTAATAATTTAAATGGATAAAGCAGGATTGCGATCATTATTAATTTTGCGGTAAAATCGCCCAAGGCCCAATTGACCCATGGCCAGCCAGTCCCTGCAAAAGCGAGGCTGAAAAATATTATTGTATCGATAAATGATGCCGTAAAACTTGAAATTACTGGGGCTTTCCACCAGCTTGCATTGCGTAATTTATCAAATAAAAATATATCGAGCATTTGTGAAATTAAAAATGCCGTACCAGATGCCAATGCGATACGTTTATCTGCAAAAATTAATGATAAAATAACGCCCGTTATAAAACCTATATAGACGATTATACGCGCCGATTTTACCCCGTGGATACGGTTTGTGGCATCGGTTACTAAAAATATAATCGGATAGCTAAACGCGCCCCAAGTTAATATATTGGCAAGATTAATGTTATTTCCAGCGATTAATAACATATGATCAACGGGTATTTGGACGAGTATATTAGATAAAAGAATAACGCAAGCCATGGCAATTATGGCAGGTATAAGTTTGGTAATATCAGATATGCTAATATTAAAAATAGAAGAAATATATTTCATAATTTTAAACCTTTGTGTTGGGCGAATAGATAAAGAACGGGATAATAGTCCCGACCCCAAAACCGTATTTTTTCATACAATTAAAATAATATATGGTCAAGCAGCAATCATCATTGATCATTGGTTTAAAATATTTGACAGCAAGCTTATTAAGGCACATTTAATATTAATGGTTAAAATTAATAGTAGAATATATGATAAAAAACAGGCAATATTATGTATTGGTGCATTGCATTTTGACCGTTTAGCCCATTGTTTATACCCATATCAGCCAAAGGCATCAAATCCGGTTAGATATGATATAACGCCGGGTGGTGTGGCGCATAATATTGCGTGCGATATGGCAAAGCTTGGCGGTGATATTGCCATCTTATCCTTAGTTGGTGGCGATGCGGATGGGGCTGAAATATTAATCAACGCAGCAAAAAGCAATCTTAATATCGACTTGGTAACAAGGGATATGACGCTTAATAGTGCAAGCTATACGGCAGTATTAGATCATGATGGCGATTTGGCAACTGGACTTTCTGATAGCGAGATTTATACGCATATAACATCAGAATTTTTGAAAAAAAAGCTTGATAAAATACGGCAATATGGCACATGGGTGATCGATGCAAATTTATCAAAGGATAGCATCGATTTTTTAGTCAATAACAAAGGTGATGCAACGGTTTTTGCAGCACCCGTATCACCGTCAAAATCGCTACATTTAATTGATGCCCTTAAAAATATCGATATATTCATTGGTAATCAACGCGAAGCCAGCATAATAACGGGCTTGCCAGTTGAAAATATTGATCAGGCCATTGTGGCTGGTTTGGCAATTAGTCAGAATAGTCAAATTAAAATGCCAAAAATTACTATTATAACCATGGCGGCAGATGGTGCGGTTATAAATAACGATAAGTTAACCGCTCATTTCCCCATTGCACCAACAAATATTGTCGATGCCAATGGGGCTGGTGATGCATTTTTCGCGGGTTTTTGTTATTATTATAATATCAATAATAATAGAATAAAAAACCCTGACAGTGAAAAAACAATATTGATTGCCGCCATGAAACAGGCAATGGCAGTAGCCAGCTTGACGGCGGAAGCTTCAGGCACGATTAGGGATGATTTATCACTAGATTTAATAAAGGCAAAGATAAGACAATTGCCCGAATATATAATTTATTAAGGCGGTTATTTTAGGAAATATGATCTGTCATTATATCGACAAAACGCTTAAAAAGATAATGGCTGTCTTGTGGTCCTGGCGATGCCTCTGGATGATATTGTACTGAAAACACAGGTTTTCCAGTAAATTTTATACCCGCCAATGTGCCGTCAAATAATGAAAAATGCGTTGCCTCAACATTATCAGGAAGGCTATCTTTATCGACAACAAAGCCATGATTTTGGCTGGTAATTTCAACCTTGCCAGTGGTTAAATCTTTTATTGGGTGGTTTGCGCCACGGTGTCCAAGATGCATTTTGCTGGTTTTTGCGCCAGCTGCCAAGGCAAGCATTTGATGGCCTAAACAAATGCCAAATATTGGTTTGCCGCTATTTATCAATGATTTAATCATTGGCACGGCATATTTTCCCGTGGCAGAGGGATCGCCCGGACCATTTGATAAAAATATACCATCTGGATTAAGTGCAAGAATTTCATCGGCGCTGCTGTTGGCTGGCATGATGGTTACGGCACAACCCAATGATGCTAAATTGCGTAGAATATTGTGTTTTATACCAAAATCAACCGCGACCACATGAAATTTTGGTGTCTGTAATTTGCCATAACCGCTTTCAAGCTGCCATGTGGTTTGATCCCATTTTATTTTCTGTTTGACGCTTACATCTTTTGCCAAATCCATGCCTTCAAGCCCTGCCCAATTGGCGGCTTCAGCCATTGATTCTTCAATATTAAACTTTCCATCGGGGGCGTGGATAATAACCGCATTTGGTGCGCCTGAATCACGAATGCGTCTGGTTAATTGCCTTGTGTCAATACCACAAACTGTCGTTATATTGCGTTGTTTTAACCAATCGTCTAAATGTTTTTCCATACGATAATTTGATGGTTTGCTAATATCCGCTTTGAAAATGCAACCACGAACAGCAGGGGAAGAACTTTCCATATCATCATTATTGGTGCCAACATTACCAATATGCGGAAATGTGAAATTTATTATTTGTCCCGCATAAGAAGGGTCGGTTAAAATTTCTTGATATCCAGTTATTGATGTGTTGAAACAAATTTCGCCAATATTACTACCAATTTTACCAGCACCATGCCCCCAAAATATACTGCCATCATCAAGTATAACAGCACCAGTGGCGCTTGTTGGCGGGGTAATGTTGCAAATTACTTTATTCATCAAATTTAGCCCATAATAAAATGTTTGGCAATATTTACGCAAAATAAATGCTAGCGTCAAGTTTTTTTAAAAATATTTTATTGTTTTATTTCAATATGTTATATCTTTTAAATATGTTGCATCAATAATCACTTTGCGATATTCTTTTTTAAATATGGAACGAGTATATATCATTATATAAGGAGCGCATGAATTGCGTGATAAGCTTAAATCTGCGATGAAGGATGCCATGCGTGCCAAAGAAGGCAAGGCATTAGGAACATTACGATTAATTTTAGCAGCGTTAAAAGATCGTGATATTGCCGTTAGGTCTAAAGGGCAGGGTGATGGCATCGATGAAACAGAAATATTACAAATGTTACAAACCATGGTTAAACAACGCCGCGAAAGCATTACTATGTATGAAAAAGGCGGCAGGCTTGAGCTTGCTGAAAGCGAAAGAGCAGAAATAGTTGTAATTGAAAAGTTTTTACCAAGACAAATGGACGAGGCCGCAATAATTGAGGTGGTCAGCAATATTATTACTGAATTAGAAGCAAATTGTTTGAAAAATATGGGCGCTGTTATGACTTCATTGCGCCAACGTTATGCGGGGCAGATGGATTTTTCTAAAGCGTCAATTATCGTTAAACAAAAACTATTATGATTACTAATTCATTATTTACTAGCTAAAATTTTATTAATTAAAAATTATAATTTTAAAGATAATTATGGCCTATCCACACGGTTTTCTTGATGATATTCGCGCCCGTATTTCAACTTCAGAAATAGTTGCAAAGCATGTGCAGTTAAAAAAACGTGGACGTGAATGGGTGGGGCTTAGCCCATTTAAATCAGAAAAAACTCCAAGCTTTACTGTCAATGACGACAAGGGTTTCTACCATTGTTTTGCCAGTGGTGAACATGGCGATATTTTTACATTTTTAATGCGTATGGAAGGGTTAAGCTTTCCTGAATCAGTAGAGCAATTAGCCGAGCGGGTTGGGCTTGAAATACCACAGCAAACCCCGCAGCAACAGGCAAAGGAACGTAATCGTCTTAGCCTATATGACTTGGCAGAAGAAACATGTAAATATTTTCAAACTATGTTGTATCACCCATCGGGCAAACCTGCGTTGGATTATTTAAGAAACCGTGGACTTAATGATGCGATGATCACCAATTTTCGTTTAGGTTATGCGCCAAAAAATGGTGATGAATTAAAGGCAAAATTAAAAAATAATGATTATAGCGATCAACAAATGCAAGATGCGGGCATATTTCGACCGTCAAATGATGGACGCAAACCCTATGCTTTTTTTCGTGAGCGGATAATATTTCCCATAAGTGATCGCCGTGGGCGAACTATTGCATTTGGTGGGCGTTTCATGGGCGATGCCAAATTGGCGCAGGTTGGTAAATATATCAATTCTCCAGATAGCTCGTTATTTGATAAAGGGCGAATTTTATATAACATGGCGGAGGCAAGAAAATTTGCCCATAATGGTGAAACAGTCATTATTGTCGAGGGTTATATGGATGTTATCGCTCTGTCAAAAGCAGGATTTAATGCTGCTCTCGCACCATTAGGAACGGCCTTAACATTAGATCAAATAATCGAGATATGGCGCATTGATGCAACACCTTGTTTATGTTTTGATGGCGATAGCGCGGGTAAAAAAGCCGCAATACGTGCCGCCGAACATGTGTTTAATATATTGGAAACTGGCAAGTCTTTAAAATTTATATTCATGCCAGATGGTGAAGATCCAGATAGCTTTCTTGCTGCTTATGGTCAGGTTGAAATGCAAAAATTAATCGATGGAGCGATTGGTTTGGATCAATTCATATGGCAAAGCGAACTGGCAAAGGTAAATATTAATACACCAGAGGCGAAGGCATTATTAGAAAAAAATATAATGCAATATGTCGGTCGCATTGACGATAAAATATTAGCAAAATATTATCGCCAGTCATTTAGCGATAAATTATGGCAGAGATTTAGGAAAATTTCATTCTTAAATATTAATAAAAATAAAAACTCATATAAAAAAACATACGATCGACAAAGCTCCGCACCAAAGGCCGATGCACCATCGGGTAATCAATTATTATTAATAAAACAAAAAATGCCAGAAAGGCAGCAACAGATTCTTTTGGCTTGTTTAATTAATCATCCTAAGCTTATTGATAGATATGAAGAAGTTTTTGAACAATTTAACTTTCAAACAAAGCTTGACAAAATACGTCTGCAGCTTCAAGAGATCACATCTTCTGGGCTTAGTCTTGATATTGTCGGCTTGCGTGACTATTTTATAAATAATGGTAATGCCGATTTATTGGCGCATGTATTAAATGAACAAGTTTATTTATTAGCACCACAGGCAAAAGCTAGTGCAACAGACGATGATGCTTGTCAATTGTTGGAGCATATATTGTTATTGCAAACGCAAATTAAGATAGCTGATGAAATTTCGATTGATTGGCATGATGATAACGGGCAGTTGGATAATGATAAGGAAATACGAAAATTAGCTGTGCATGCCCAGTTTATTGAGGGTGAAGAAAAGTTACTGCCCTCAGAAAATAGTGATATAGAAGAAAGTAGCGATACAGAAGAAAAATAACAATATAGAAGATTTAGGCTGAATTAATATTATAATCAATAATATCTGGCAAATGTTATTTATAAAATGTATATTTATGGCATATTCTATATAGTTGGTTGATTTTTAACTTATTTAATCTTAATTTATTTTTATTTAATATTAGTAAACTATTTTAACATATGTTTGGTTTAAGGATAATCATTTAAATGGCTATAAAAGCAGAGGCAAAAGAAAGCCCAAAAAGCAAAGAAGAAGCTAACGATAGGCCGCTTTTAGATGGTGCAAATTTGGCAATTAAAAAGCTGGTAACTAAAGGTAAAGAAAAAGGCTTCATCACAATTGATGACCTTAACGAGGCATTACCACAAGAACATGTTTCGTCTGAACAAATCGAAGATACAATGACCATGCTTTCTGAGATGGGCATTAATGTCATTGATGATGAAGAGGCAGAACCAGAAAGCGGTAAACCGTCAAAAACCAGTGGCGGAACATTTGGTAGCAGCGCAGCCGGTAATTTAAATGATGATGATGTTGGACGTACGGACGATCCCGTACGTATGTATCTGCGTGAAATGGGTTCGGTTGAATTATTATCGCGTGAGGGCGAGATAGCCATTGCAAAACGCATTGAAGCCGGGCGTGAAAAAATGATCGGGGCGCTATGTGATAGCCCGCTTACCATGCGCGCCATCACACTTTGGCATGATGAATTGGTCGATGAACATATTTTGCTGCGTGATATTATCGATCTTGATGCCACCATGAGTAGTGGCCCAGATGCAGAAGATATTAGCGAAGTTGAGGGCGAATTAGATGAGAATGGCGAGTTGCCAAAACCATCTGAGCCTGTAGTTGACCGCAAAAACCCTTTGGTAGAAGCTGCAAAAGTTGCTGCAGCTAATAAACTTAAAGATGTGACTAATAACCTTAAAGATCAGGCAAACACCCAAACTGATACGGGTAATAATGATGCCGTTAGTCAAGGTGCCGTTAGTCAAGGCGCTGATGGCAATGATGATGCCACTAACCAACAACAAAATACTAATAATTCCACCGACACTGATGATATGGCGGATGATGAAACTAATATGTCTTTAGCGGCGATGGAAGAGGTTTTAAAGCCAATTGTTATTGCAACTTTTGAAGAAATATCAGCCACATATATAAAGTTACAACGCGCACAAGATAAACGTGTCGCTACCCTAAGCAAGGGTGCAGAGGTATCACGTTCAACCGAACGTACATATGATAAACATAAAAAAGATTTAATCGAATTGATGGAATCTATTCATTTGAATAATCAACGAATCGAGGAATTGGTCGAAGAATTATACGGAATGAATAAAACATTACTATCATATGAGGGCAAGCTTCTACGTTTTGCATTGAAATGCAAAGTTAAACGTGAAGATTTCTTGAAAAGCTATTATGGCAGGGAACTTGACCCAAATTGGCTGGAAGAAATGTCAGACAGAACCAATGCATGGGCAAAATTTGCAGCTACATGCGGTGTTGAGGTCGAGCAATATCGTGGACATATTGCCGATATGGCAAGTAATGTTGGCATGCCTATTGCCGAATTCAGGCGTATTAATCAACAGGTGCAACAAGGTGAACGCGAGGCCAGCCGCGCCAAAAAAGAAATGGTAGAGGCAAATTTACGTTTGGTTATATCGATTGCAAAAAAATATACTAACCGTGGTTTACAATTTCTTGATTTAATTCAAGAAGGCAATATCGGCCTTATGAAGGCAGTTGATAAATTTGAATATCGCCGTGGTTATAAATTTTCAACATATGCCACATGGTGGATAAGACAAGCAATAACCAGATCAATTGCCGATCAAGCGCGTACAATACGTATACCCGTACATATGATTGAAACGATTAATAAATTAGTACGTACAGCCAGACAGATGCTGCATGAAATTGGTCGCGAACCAGCACCAGAGGAAGTGGCAAAAAAATTACATATGCCATTGGAAAAAGTTCGTAAAGTTCTTAAAATTGCTAAAGAACCAGTATCGCTTGAAACGCCAATTGGCGATGAAGAAGATAGCCATCTAGGCGATTTTATCGAAGATAAAAATGCATTATTGCCATCCGATTCGGCGATACAGTCAAATTTACGTGAAACCACCACAAGAGTATTGGCAAGTTTAACGGCGCGTGAAGATCGAGTGTTGCGGATGCGATTTGGCATTGGTATGAATACGGATCATACCCTAGAAGAAGTCGGACAGCAATTTTCTGTTACTAGGGAACGTATTCGCCAAATCGAGGCAAAGGCATTACGTAAATTAAAACACCCAAGCAGATCACGTAAATTGCGTAGTTTCTTAGATTATTAAGTATATACATAAATTATTTTTAATTTTTGGCTGTTTTAATGATTTCAACTCTTGCACTATTGGCTGTCGCAGTTTAATCATTGCGTGGCTGAACAATGCTTAATAAAATGGGGCCTGTAGCTCAGTTGGTTAGAGCAATCCGCTCATAACGGATTGGTCGGGGGTTCGAATCCCTCCGGGCCCACCATTTTATTTTAAATTAAAAAAAATCCTCCAAATTTTTTTCTAAATAGTTATAGTTTCACAGATTATCATATAAAATTATGGCAATTATAGTAGATTATTTATATAAATATCTATTTATCCACCGTGGAATTTTAGAAATGGTTCGATAAAATGATCAAAATTCAATATCCTTTTGAAATAAAGTCATCACATTCAATGAATATACAAGGATGCAAAGCCCGTAACCAATACGAACTTGTTTGTGAAAAATTAGAAAATTTTGCATATGGTAATATTGGTCATGTCACGGTTTGATGCCGCTCCTTAACTCGCATATATTGCATTAAAGGAGAAAATAAATGGGAAGCAAAGTTACACTAGAATTCAAACAAGTGTACTTGCTTCGTGAGGAGCAAGTACATATTAAAAAAAGCAGCAATCTTTTTCGCCGGAGAAAAGCGGTGAGGTTTAATTTTATCAATCATTATCAAGGGTCGCGCATCTTTGCAAAATATTAGGCGTAACATCTCGCGATCTTCGGGCTTTTAATCGCCGTCCAATCAGCCTGCGGCAACCAAAGACATGGTTTTACTGGCTCAAATTCGAGATCAATCTAGTCAAAATCTAAATAGTTATGGTTGCCCGCGACTGACAGCAGAGATAAAATAATAAGGCCTAAAAGTTTGGCATCACCGCATTGGCAGGGTTAATGCGCCAGAACAATATATCTGTAATCAGAACCCGCAAACACAAGGTTACAACAGACAGTAATCATAAGTTTAACATTGCACCAAACTTGCTAAACCAATACTTTACAGCCGATAAACCCAATCAGAAATGGGTGGTAGATATCAGTTATATTTGGACATGTGAAGGTTGGTTATATTTTTCTGCTGTTCTAGATTTACATTCACGTAAAATTATCCCTATTATTTCTTCAACCTTATTTTTGCCGCACTTATTTCTCCAAGTTAGGACATTGCTTGGCGAATTATTTCTTTTTTTATCGCTTCTCCATCCATTAATGATACCGTGTTATCAACGGTATTAAACGTCTCATCTAACCGTTCATCCCCTATATGGGGTTGGCCTGGGTTATCCTCGGTGTCTTTTTTTTCACAGAAAATATCATATAGGGCATAATCAGCCGCACTGATACCAATAACGGTTAATATAACAGGGTTGAAAGAAACGGTAGCGCCGCGCTTGTGTAGTTGCACAGATCCCTGCACTGGTGACCAGCTATCCCCTTCATTTTCATGACCAGTACGAATGAATGTGGAAATATTATCGATGAACACCACTTTAGGATTAACAAGATCAACAAGTTCATTTCTACCATCTGATAGTCCAATATCAGGGATATAGTCGGTTAAATCTTGGCAATCAGGCGTGAAGATCGATAGCCTTTCCTTGGTTGGATTGTCATAACAATGGATAATAACGGCAAACCATATAGCCTATTCACAACGAATCGTTGGGTTGCTGGTTAAAATTAATATCTTAAAATAGCTATTTTATCACCCTGTTAAACACGCAAGTAACCGCCTTTAATGATGCGGCGACAATATTTGAATCACGGCCAACGCCAAATAATACCCGTCCATCACCTGTTATCGCCTCAACATATGCAACCGCAATAGCATCAGCACCTGAGCCCACCGCATGTTCGGAATAATCCAAAACCTTTATATCTAGGCCAGATTTTTCCTTTAAACCATTGACATAAGCATCAATAGGCCCATTGCCAGTGCCATTAATTTCAATCATATCACCATCATATTCAAGCTTTGCAGTAATCTTACGAATTTCTGACGCATGGGTTGATGATATGCTTTGATGGTTTATAAATTGATAGCTGTTTTTATTATCTAAATATTCATTTAAAAAGCTATTCCAGATTAAATCAGCACTTATTTCTTTGCCAGTTGCCTCAGTAATAGATTGAATTATTTTGCTAAATTCAACCTGTAATTTGCGCGGCAATTTCAACCCGTGGTCTTTTTCTAAAATATAGGCGATACCACCTTTGCCCGATTGGGAATTAACCCTGATCACAGCTTCGTAATCTGCGCCAACATCTTCGGGGTCGATAGGCAAATAAGGCACATTCCATTGACCACTATTAGATGATTGCATGGCATCAAGGCCTTTTTTTATTGCATCTTGATGGCTGCCAGAAAATGCGGTAAAAACCAACTCACCCGAATATGGATGACGTGGGTGGACTGGTAATTGATTGCAATATTCAGCGGTTGCAACAATTTCACGGATATTTGAAAAATCAATTTTGGCATCAACTCCTTGGCTAACCATATTCATGCCCAATGTTACCAAGTCAACATTACCAGTACGTTCGCCATTACCAAATAATGTGCCTTCGATACGATCAGCACCCGCCATCAACGCAAATTCTGCGGCGGCAATGCCTGTACCACGGTCATTATGCGGGTGAATTGAAATAATAGCGCGGCTGCGATCGCGTAGATTATTACAAAACCATTCAATTTGATCAGCATAGATATTGGGGGTTGATACCTCGACAGTTGCTGGTAAATTAATTATAACTGGTTTTTTGCTGCTAGCTTCGAAAACATCCATCACCGCTTCGCAAACATCAAGCGCATAATCCATTTCTGTCTGGGTGAAGCTTTCTGGCGAATATTCATAGGTGATTTCTGTTTCGCTAATTCTCGCGGTATGTTGTTTTAATAATTCTGCGCCATCAACGGCAATTTTCTTAATCCCTGCCATATCTTTTTTAAAAACCACATTGCGTTGAATGGTCGATGTGGAATTATACAAATGAACAATTGCCCTTTTTGCGCCTTTTATGGCTTCATATGTGCGCTCAATTAAATGTGAACGCGCTTGGGTTAATACTTGGATGCTGACATCATCGGGGATTAAATTGCCTTCGATTAAGTCACGTAAAAAATCAAAATCGGTTTGTGATGCGCTGGGGAAACCAACTTCAATTTGCTTGTAACCCATATCAACCAACATTTTAAACATTCGATGTTTGCGATCTGCACCCATCGGTTCGATTAATGCCTGATTGCCATCGCGCAAATCAACACTGCACCATATTGGGGCTTTCTTAATGGTTTGGCTCGGCCATTGACGGTTTTTTAAATCCAATGTAGGGAATGGCTTATATTTTTCAAATGGCATTTTTACTATAGTTTTTTTTGTTATGGTATTTTTTGATATATTGGACATTTTAGTCTCCAGCAATATAAAGCATATTAAAATTTATAATAAAAAGGCATAAAAAAAACGCCGAAGGCGTCAAAACGAAAGTAAATTTTCGTGACGCATTACAGATCTATGAATAGCAGTAGTTTAATAAATATTGTTATCATGAATATAGGCTAATGCGGCATTAAGTCATGGTCAAGCATATTTATAAAATTATTACTTTATTTATAAAATTATGATTGCATAGACTTGAAAATCGGTTAAATGATTTTACATGCTTTAAATGAATATATATGGGTTATATAAAGCTTGTGATTTGTTTTTAAATGTGAGGGTTTTTAAATGATTAGCGTTGTTTCAAATTGTTGGGCGCTTTTTTTGGGCATGGGCTTAATCATGCTGGGCAATGGCTTGCAAGGAACATTGCTTGGGCTGCGCGCTTCAATCGAAGGGTTTGGCACAACAAGCACGGGTTTAGTTATGTCGGGTTATTTTATCGGCCTGATTATTGGCTGTCTAATCGTGCCAAAAATGGTGTCTAGGGTCGGCCATATCCGTATATTTGGTGCATTGGCATCACTGGCTTCCACGGCAATTTTGGTTCAGGCAATTTTTATTGACCCTTGGACATGGGGTTTAATGCGAATCATTACTGGTTTTTCATATGCTGGTCTTTATATCGTTGCCGAAAGCTGGCTTAATGAATTTTCTGATAATAAAAGCCGTGGCAAGCTATTAAGTCTTTATATGTTGGTATCATTAGGCGGCATGGCAGGCGGGCAATTACTGCTTAATATCGCTGCTCCAACGGGGATGGAGCTATTCATCCTTGTTAGCATCATGGTTAGCCTTGCGGTGATCCCTATTTTAGTTTCTGCCACTAAAGCACCAAAATTTGAAGCAACAGAAAATATCAGCATATTACAATTATATCGCGTATCCCCACTTGGTGTTTTTGGCATGTTTATAACGGGAATTACCATGGGTAGCGTTTTTGGTATGGGTGCTGTCTATGCCACATATATTGATATGTCGGTGCAAGAAGTATCATTTTTCATGGGGTCATTAATTGTTGGTGGTTTTATATTTCAATATCCGCTTGGTTGGCTATCGGATTTAATCGGGCGCAGGGTAATAATTATTGACTGTTGTATCGGTGGTGCGATTATTTCTGGTTTTGCCATGAATTTTGATGGTAATATTATCATGGTTTATGTTGTTGCAGCCACAGTTGGCGGCATGGTTATGCCATTATATTCCTTATGCGGTGCACATACCAATGATTATTTAACACCGACACAAATGGTCGCAGCCAGTGGTACTTTGGTGCTTGTCAATGCGGCGGGGGCAACGGTTGGTGCGCCGCTTACCGCCTTTGCCATGGCAAAATTTGGCCCCAAAGCCTTTTATGGTTTAATCGCGCTTATGCTTGTTACTGTCGCAGTTTTTGCCCTGTGGCGGATGACAAGACGTTCCGCAATCAATGCCGAAGATCGGGGTGATTTTGTCGTTATGGCAACAACCCCGTTTAGTGCCAGCCTAACACCCGATGTTAAAATGGTCGAAATAACCGCCGCTGCCAAAGCTGATACCGAAGAAGTAGTCAATAGCTTTGATGAATTGCTGGAGGAATTGGCAAGCCCAGAATGGGGCGAAAACAAAGAAAATGGTGGTCCCGACAAGACTTGAACTTGTTACCCCCTCATTAGGAATGAGGTGCTCTATCCAGATGAGCTACGGGACCGCCCGTTTATGACCATATATATTATAGCCATAATCTTAGTTACTATTTTAATGGATTATAGTCAAATATCTTTAAAAAAATTAACTTGCTCTTGATCTTGTTGAATTTTTCGCCCGCGAATATTTATTGCCTGACCTATTATTGCTACGATTAGCATTTGGTTTATTTTGCGGGCTGCGCCGTGATTTATTATTCCTTGGACGTTGATTTGCCCTGCCGCCGCCATCTTGATCACCGCCGCCTATTTTCGGGGCAATTCCTTCGCCGTGATATGGGTGGTCATCCATTATATTAATGGTTTGGCGGATAATTTTTTCAATATCTTTTAAATATGCCCGTTCATCATGATCGCAAAATGATAATGATATTCCCGATGCGCCCGCCCGTGCCGTCCTGCCGATGCGATGGACATAGCTTTCAGGCTCGTTAGGTAATTCATAATTGATAACATGACTAACCCCGTCAACATCGATGCCACGCGCCGCCACATCGGTTGCAACCAAGGCGCGGATTTTACCATCACGAAATTCTTTCAACGCCTTTTGACGGGCATTTTGTGATTTATTGCCGTGAATTGCGCTGGCAGTAACGCCAATATTATCAAGAAATTTAGTTACTTTATTTGCCCCATGTTTAGTGCGGGTGAAAATAAGCACCCGTTCGATGGCGCTATCAGCCATTAAATGCGCCAGTAAATCACGTTTGCGACCCTTGGCAACCATCAATATATGCTGTTCAACTTTTTCTGCGGTGGTGGCCTCTGGTGCGACTTCAATATGCATTGTGTCATTTAATAGCCCCGCCGCCAATTTTCTAACTGTTCGGGGCATGGTTGCCGAAAATAACAGGCCTTGACGTTTTTTGGGTAGATAATTAATAATTTTTTCAATATCACGAATGAAACCCATATCAAGCATTCTATCGGGTTCATCCAACACCAAAAACTCCACATGTGATAAATCAATATGGCGTTTATTGGTTAAATCCAATAATCTTCCAGGGGTAGCAATTAAAATATCTACGCCGCTCATTAATCCCTTTATTTGTGGTTTTTCCGATACACCGCCAAATACCAACATGGTTTTTAAATGGACATATTTGCTGTAACTTTTAATATTATCGCCAATTTGAATTGCCAATTCACGGGTCGGGGCAATTATTAATGCGCGTGCGGATTTTGCTTTGCGCTGTCCTTCGGCCTTTAATAATTTTTGGATGATCGGCAACGAGAATGCCGCCGTTTTACCCGTTCCCGTCTGGGCAACGGCAATCAAGTCTTTACCTGCTAAAATCGCAGGAATGGCTTGACTTTGTATCGGGGTCATAATTTCATAACCATTTTCAACAACGGCACGCAATATAGCATCCCGCAGGTCTAATTCATTAAATTTTTCCATTTTAATTTCTTCACTCAGCCATTAGGCCGTTTATAATATATTGCTGCTTGTCGCATTGATATGATTTACTAAGCATATATTGAGATAAAGTCAAATTGCGTTTTATGTTAGCCATATTTAAACAAGCAGTTAATTTTTGATAAAAAACTGGATTTATCGCTTATTTACCATTAAACAAACGGTAATTTATTTTAAAATCATTTTAATAATTAAAGGCGAATAATATTATGGCATCTAAAAAAAACCTGTTGTTGCTTCCTGGTGATGGCATTGGCCCCGAAGTTTTCACCCAAGTTATGCGCGTTATCGATTGGATGGATAAACGCCGCAATGTTTCTTTTGACGTGAAGCATGGTCTTGTTGGTGGTGCTTGTTATGATATTCATAAACAGGCAATTACCGATAAAACCATGCAAGATGCGCTTGATGCGGGAACGGTATTATTTGGCGCAGTCGGTGGCCCGCAATATGATAATGTTGAACGCCATGCAAGGCCAGAAGCGGGCTTATTAAGATTACGCAAAGAAATGGATTTATTTGCCAATTTGCGCCCCGCGATAACTTTTGATGCTTTGCTGGATGCATCATCATTAAAACCAGAGGTGATTAAAGGCTTGGATATAATGATTGTTCGTGAATTAACATCGGGGGTTTATTTCGGCGAGCCGCGCGGCATGGAAATTTATCAAGGCAAAGAACGTTGCATCGATACCCAAGCATATAACCGTGATGAAATTATCCGCATTGGCGAAGTTGCGTTTGATCTGGCAGCAAAAAGACGCGGGCTTGTCCATTCAGCAGAAAAATCAAATGTTATGGAAACGGGTGCTTTTTGGCGTAAAACCATTCATGAGTTATATGATAATGGCGATTATTCGCATATTAAGCTCGAAGATATTCTTGCCGATAATTGCGCCATGCAATTGGTGCGTAATCCAAAACAATTTGACGTGATCGTTACCGATAATTTATTTGGTGATTTATTATCCGACACCGCCGCAATGGCAACGGGGTCATTGGGCATGTTACCAAGTGCCAGCTTGGGCGCAAAAGATGATAATGGTAATATTATGGGAATGTATGAACCTGTGCATGGTTCAGCACCCGATATTGCGGGTAAGGATTTAGCCAACCCATCGGCGATGTTGCTTAGTTTCGCGATGATGTTGCGTTATTCATTTGATATGATTGATGATGCCGATATGATCGATACGGCGGTGCAGAATGCCTTGATTGCGGGCAATCGCACTGGTGATATTATGGCAAAAGGCTGCACGCAGCTTGGCACAAAAGGCATGGGAAATGCGATAATTGCCGAACTTGATAAGCTCGCAGCCTAGGCTAATATATAAAAAATAGCACTTAATAGATAATAAAAATAACACCAGCGTCATCCATATAATGTTGGGATATAACGCTGGTGTTTAATTATATCTATAAAATTATAGAATATTACGATAGGTGATTTTGACGGTTTTCGATTAAATCATCGACCACGGCAGGGTCTGCCAATGTTGAGGTATCGCCAAGGTTAGAAAATTCATCTTCGGCAATTTTACGTAAAATCCGCCGCATTATTTTACCCGAACGTGTTTTTGGTAACCCCAGCGCCCATTGCATCCAATCTGGACTGGCGATTGGGCCAATTTCTTTACGTACCCATTTGACCAAATCTTTTTTCAATGCGTCGCTTGGTTCTTGCCCTTTATTCAAAGTAACATAGGCATAAATTCCTTGGCCTTTAATATCATGGGGCGCGCCAACTACGGCTGCTTCGGCAACCGCCTTATGGGAGACTAATGCACTTTCAACTTCGGCAGTACCCATGCGATGACCCGATACATTTATAACATCATCAACCCGACCCGTTATCCAATAATAACCATCTTCATCACGTTTTGCCCCATCGCCGGTGAAATATAACCCCGGATAGGTTGAGAAATAAGCCTGATAAAAACGCTCATGGTCATTATATAATGTCCGCATTTGCCCAGGCCAGCTATCGGCAATGCAAAGATTACCTTCGCAAACTCCAGAAATCTCATTGCCATCATTATCGACCATCAATGGCTTCACGCCAAAGAATGGCTTTGTTGCAGAACCTGGCTTTAACGCGGTTGCACCTGGTAATGGTGAAATTAAAATACCACCAGTTTCCGTTTGCCACCATGTGTCAACAATTGGGCATTTGCCATTGCCAACAACATTATAATACCACATCCATGCTTCAGGGTTAATTGGCTCGCCAACTGAACCCAGTAAACGTAAAGATTTGCGGCTGGTACGTTTTACTGGCTCATCACCATCACGCATTAATGACCTAATAGCAGTTGGTGCAGTATAAAATATATTAACGCTATGTTTATCGCAAATATCCCAAAACCGTGAAATAGTTGGATGGTTTGGTACGCCTTCAAACATTAATGTAGTCGCACCATTGGCTAGTGGCCCATATACGATATAGCTATGACCCGTTACCCAGCCCACATCAGCAGTACACCAATATACCTCACCATCATGATAATCAAAGATATATTTATGGGTCATCGCCGCATATAATAAATACCCGCCTGTTGTATGTAATACGCCTTTTGGTTTACCTGTTGAACCAGATGTATAAAGAATAAACATCGGGTCTTCGGCATTCATTTCTTCGGCGGCACAATCAGCCGATGCCTTTTCCATTGCATCATTATAGCAAATATCACGGTCATCGACCCAATCGATATCACCGCCAGTACGTTTGACAACGATTACAGATTTAACCCCGCCGCAAATTTTAATTGCCGCATCGACATTGGCCTTAAGAGGTATTTTTTTACCGCCGCGCAATCCTTCATCAGAAGTTATCACATGTTGGCTTTTACAACCTTCGATACGCCCCGCCAATGCATCGGGTGAAAAACCACCAAAGACGATTGAATGGATAGCACCAATCCTTGTACAGGCCAGCATCGCGTATGATGCTTCGGGTATCATTGGCATGTAAATGGTTACCCTATCGCCTTTTTTAACCCCTTGGGATTTAAAAACATTGGCAAGTTTACAAACTTTTTCATGCAATTCATTATAGGTTATTTTTAAATCTTCGCTTGGGTCATCGCCCTCCCAAATTATTGCAACTTGATCGCCCCTATCTTTTAAATGTCGATCGATGCAATTGACCGATACATTTAATGTGCCATCTTCAAACCATTTAATATGTAAATCTTTTTCGTTAAATGATACGTCTTTTACTTTTGTATAGGGCTTCATCCAATCGAGGCTTTTGCCTTGCTCGCCCCAAAAAGATTCGGGGTCATCGATGGATTGTTTATACATTGCTTGATATTTTTCATTATTAATCCATGCGGATTTTGCAAGATCATCTGGTACGGGAAAGCTATGGCTATCAGACATGGTAAAAACTCTCTGTTAGATGTTTATTATCACCAGTATAATGTTACGAATATTCTATTACTACAATATGCTAATTGCTGTTAAATTGCTATTTACCGTATAAATTGGCATATTTTGTTAAATCTTTACAAAATCTGTAAAATACAGTTAATTGTCTGTAATTTTGTAAAATTATATAATTGTTGTTATTTTACAATATGTTGATTGTAAAAATTAGAAAATGATGAAATTATTTAACCATTTTAATTAATGCTCTGCTACCATTGATATTATTTATTTTTGCTGTCGGGTATAAGGTTATAATGATTCTGATTGTAAAATATGCTATATTTCTTGCTGCCTTACCACATCACGCTTACCTTCTAGATGCCATATTTTTGAAACTATTTTCCAACCATCAGGGCCTTTAACAAATGATAAATGATCCGCAAATATATTTTCATGCGACTGTAATCGCAGCTTCACCACGGCACTGATTGCGGAAAGACAATCAATTGAGATAACCTCATCACGCCTTACTTGATTCCGACTTGCGGGAGAAGGTCTGCGTGCGACATTGGCACGAAAACTTGCAATTGGATCAACAAATATTTTTCCTTCATCGGCATCAAATAGGCTCGATGCTGGATGAAAAACTTGATCTAGTTTTTCCATATCACAATAATATATAGCGTCAAGATAGACTGAAATGGCTTCGGATAATTCGGATATTAGTTTCATTATATTCTCCGTTGTTTTGACTTTATTCGATGTGCGTAGCTATAATGCCAAATCTATAAAAATGCTAGATCAAGTAATGCCAAAAAAGATGGAAAAAATGCCAAAACAATCAAACATGACAAATAAAGAAAAATCGCATAACATTGTTGCGCTTGTCTATAATGGTTTATGTACATTCGAATTTGGCATAGCATCAGAAATATTCGGCCTGTTTCGCCCTGAAATAAATGGTGGGTGGTATAAATTCAAATCGGTGTCGTTGGAAATAGGCCCACTTTTAGCTGCGGGCGGTTTGGAGTTCTCGGCATCGGGTTCGTTAAAAGATTTTGAACAAGCTGATACCATTATAATTCCTGGTTGGCGTGGAAAAGATGAATTTGTGCCTGAAATTATCTGCAAGGCTTTAAAAGATGCAAGCCGAAGGGGAACGCGCATCGTAACCATATGTTCTGGTATTTATGTATTGGCGGCGGCGGGTTTACTAACGGGTCGTAAAATCACGACACACTGGCGTTTTATTCATGACTTTAAAAAAAAATACCCCGACGTGAGCATAGAGCCGAATAGTCTTTATATCGATGATGACAATATTATGACTTCGGCTGGAAGTTCAGCTGGAATTGATTTATGCTTGTATATGGTGCGGAAAGATTATGGGGTAAAAATTGCCAATTCCGTAGCTCGCCGCTTGGTTATGCATGCCCATAGACAAGGCGGACAGGCGCAATTCATTGAACAGCCGGTACCAAAGGAAAATGAGGCCCATCGCCTGTCTGTGATTTTGGATTATGTGCGCTCTAATCTTAATCAATCTCATAGCGTGTCTTCGCTAGCTAGCCTGTCAGGCATGTCTTCTCGCAGCTTTCAGCGAAAATTTGTCGCACTTACTGGATTACCTGTAGGACAGTGGGTCACTCATGAAAGGCTGGCTAGCGCGTGCAGCTTATTGGAAATTTCAAAAATACCGATGGATGATATTGCCAAGGCCGTTGGCATCTCTAATGTTGAAAATCTACGTTACCATTTCCGCAAATATTTCGGTATTAGCCCTGGAGATTACAGGAAAAGATTTGCGTGTTAGGGGGCATCTCAAAGACAAACCGTTTTAGGTTTCTTCTACCAATTTTATGGCTTGCATTAATATTTTGTGATCCGCATCACTGTGATAAGAACTTTCACTTAGATAACGACGAAATTGCTTGCCGCCAGCTTGTCCTGCAAAAATACCTAAAATATGGCGGGTAATATGCTTAAGCTGTGTTTTATTATCGCGTATTTCTTTTTCAACATATGGCATAAATTCACGTAATATCTGATGGCGGGATTTAACTATTGCCTGTTTATCATTGAAAATATCCATATCGGCATTGGCTAATATATATGGATTTTGATATGCAGCACGACCGATCATTACCCCGTCCGTCTTTTCTAATTGAGTGATTGCTTCGTCAAGATTTTGAATGCCGCCATTAATTATTATCTCAAACTCAGGGAAATCTTTTTTTATAGTATGGACAAAATCATATTTTAACGGCGGTATCATACGATTTTCATTTGGGCTTAATCCTTTAAGTATGGCTTTTCTGGCATGGATTATAAATGTTTGACAGCCCGCATCTGAAATTATTTTAATGAAATTATGCAGTGATTGATAGCTATCTTGATCATCAATTCCAATGCGTGATTTTATGGTTACAGGGATTGAAACCGCATTTTGCATCGCGCTTAGACATTGCGCCACCAAATCTGGTTGTGCCATTAAACATGCGCCAAACCTACCCGATTGCACGCGATCAGAAGGACAACCGATATTTAAGTTAACTTCGCAATAACCGAAATTCTCGACTATTTTTGCTGCCTCTGCAAGTTGATTAGGGTTAGATCCACCCAATTGGCAGGCAACTGGCATTTCATGATTACCAAAGCCCAATAATTTTTGCTGATTACCATTGACCACCGCCGCCGATGTTATCATTTCGCTATATAATAAAGTATGTTTCGTAATTATGCGTATAAAACTACGCTGAAATCTATCCGTCCAATCCATCATTGGGGCAACAGAAAGCTTTCGATCAATTAAAATTGGCTGTTTTCCTTGTTTTTCTTGACCATATAATTTACTACCATAGGTGTTATTCATGTTTAGAATTCTATAATTTATTGACATAATTTGATATTTTAAGCTATGAACGGGTATTTTTTTGGAGTGATTCATTATTACAATATGTTATAGGCACACCGTTCCATTAGTTTACTCATCCAAATTTTTAGATAAAGCCATAATTCAAATCACCTATGGCTTTATCTATCGTTAATAATATGGTTTATTTACATTCCATGTGGTTTTCCAAAATACATCAACTCCCAAACTGCAGTAGAACTAGAATGCTTTTCTATTAATTTATCTGCTTTAAATACTTTAACTTCGGATTTTCCTGCAAATCTAAAGTATGCTCCGTCAAAACCAGTAATTGCTTTGGCTGCTATATATGCAAGACCTTTACCACCTAATGAATCTTCAAGAATATCCCATTCTTCAATTATCTTTTCTTTGAAAAGGTAAAGTTCGTATCTATATTCATCTTCAGGATTATTATATATAAAAATCAAATCATCGCTTATATCTTTATTTAAAGTGGGATGCATCTTGCCATAAGTTCTATATAATTTTACTTGTTCGCCATTATCTGCAATTGTTTTTCCATTTTTTGAAATATTGAACACAACTATATTGTCATTGTTAAATTTTTTCTCAGAAATCATTTCAGATGCGATTATATTATAAGGACCTACTTCAGCTCTTGCCCAATACCAATTATTGAACAATTTTGACATGCTAATATTCCCCCAATGATGGTCTGGATAACATCAACCTGAAGTGGAGATAGAAACTTTATTATCTATGTAACTAAGATCAATTCTCCCTTGTGGAATAGCTACTACCCAGTTGAATAATTTTTCCCCTTCTGGTCCAAAAGTCATATGCCCTGTTTTGGGCCTCCAACTTTCAGCAGTTCTTTTAATTTTTGCTGTCAAGTTGAAGTCTTTATCTTCAACGTGAATTTCATATTCTTCTAAATTTCCCGTAAAGTAATTTTTATCTATTTTTACATCGCAAGTATCTTTTGCTGAGGAAAATTTTTCTGCATTAAATCTGATATCCTTGTCAATCTTTGTTCCATCAGCCTTATTAATGGTTACAGTACTTCTAGGACTTAAAGAACTATTTAGGTCGGTAATATCCTTAGTATAAAAAACTATAACTAATATACTGCCATTTTCCAAATGAGCATCAAAATACCACCATTCATAAGTCCCCTTTTTACCAGTAGAACGCATGCCTTCTTCCCATTTTTCAGGCGTATGTGTTTCTTGTAGATTAAACCTCTTTTAGTCATCTCTAAGATTTGCTATTTTTTTCATGTTTTTGAACTCTTTACTTTTGTTTTTTGTTTTCATTCGTCATTAATTTCTATTTTATATTCATAATCCTTTTCAAGTATATTTAACTATAATCCCATTTAAAACCATTTAAATTTCTTACTAATTAAAATATATTGATGTGGCTGCACTATCTCTAACATAAACCCTAATATATCACTGTCATTAGCTAAAAATAAAATTCATTCCTTTATAACAAAATATTACACTAATTTCATAGGATTAAAAAAATAGCTGGGTGTTTTTGATGAAATTTCAAGATTTAGTAAAAAGACCGTTCTGGCAGCCTTCGACGGTGGCGAAATTACATCAGATGCGGGGTTTTATTACTTCTTAAAGCATCGGATAAGTTGAATTTATTTCCACGCATGACCGCCATTTTTTTGATTATCGAAAAACAAACCGCCTTCGTCATTCCATACGCGATTTATTATCACAGCGCGTCTTGGTATCACCTTGGGGAATAGCTTTGGTCTATGAAGATTTTAACAATCACGATCATTTGCGCGATGCGATCTGGCAACAGTTTTACGGGCAAATTTTTAAGCAACATTCTGAATTTGTTCAAACTCCACTGGCGGCAAATAATTATCGATCATCAATAGAATATGAAAACCGTACAAAAGCAGCTTAATAAACTGTCCTAAACAAACGTTGACATATCATAATGCAACGATAAAAATATTTATCTTATTATATAGATTTATAAATGAATTACCTTTACGTTAACGTAAGGGTAACTTATAAGTTAAGGAATTATAATCACTGGAGATGTTAATTGGCAGAGGAAATCAGCATAAGGCAATTGGCAAAGGAATTTGCCGTTACCACCAGAACATTACGATTTTACGAAGATCAAGGCCTGCTTATGCCAGAGCGACGCGGACAGCATCGCATCTTCATTCAGCGTGATCGCGTGCGATTAAAATTAATTTTGCGTGGCAAAAGACTTGGTTTTAAGCTTTATGAAATTCGTGATTTGATCGATATGTATGGGGCAGAACAAGGTGAAGAGGGGCAGATATACTCTTTCATTGCCAAAATATCTGAGCGCAAGCAAGATTTATTGCAAAAAAAAGCCGATATAGAAGAAATATTACTTGAGCTAGAAAAAGCAACAATTGGCTGTCAGCAGCGTTTGGGCGAATTAAATAAAAACAGCGAGGTAAAATAAGATATGGAGAGAGTGATTACTGAGTTAAAACTGAGAAATCCGGATTTTATAAAGCGCACTAATGATAGTTTTAACAGGCAGGCCTTTATGAAAACATTAGGGGTTAAATTAACCGATGTTAAGGCAGGTATGGTTGTTATGGAGTTGGATTTTAATGAATCTCTTTGCCAGCAACATGGTTTTTTCCACGGCGGAGTTATCGGCACATTGGTTGATAATGCCGGTGGTTATGCCGCTTTTTCATTGATGTCAGCCAAAGATTCTGTGCTTAGTGTCGAATATAAACTCAACCTGATGTCGCCCGGCGACGGCGATAAATTAATTGCAATTGGCGAGGTTAAAAAATCTGGTCGCAGATTAACCATTTGCAATGTTGATATTTTGATAGAAAAATCTGGTAAAAGAAAGCTATGTGCGACAGGTTTATGCACCATGATGAGGATGGAAAATCATAGCGATGATATCGTAACAGAAAATATACTAAATAATGATTAGGGAGATTAAGAAATGCCATTGAATAGTTACCCAACATTGAATTTTGATTTAGGTGAAACCGCCGATATGCTGCGTGATGCGGTCATGGGATTTGCCAGTGATGAAATTGCACCACGCGCCGCCGATATTGATAAATCAAATGAATTTCCGATGGATTTATGGCGTAAAATGGGCGATATGGGCTTGCTTGGCATAACCGTTTCTGAAGAATATGGTGGTGCGGGTATGGGCTATTTAGAACATATTGTCGCGATGGAAGAAATAAGCAGGGCTTCGGCCTCTGTTGGGCTTAGTTATGGGGCGCATTCTAATCTTTGTGTCAATCAAATAAACCGTAATGGCAGTGCTGAACAAAAGAAAAAATATTTACCAAAATTAATTTCTGGTGAACATATAGGCGCATTGGCAATGTCGGAAACGGGGGCGGGGTCTGATGTGGTGTCAATGCAATTACGCGCCGATAAAAAAGGCGATAATTATGTCCTAAATGGCAGTAAAATGTGGATAACCAATGGCCCTGATGCGGATGTCATGGTTGTTTATGCCAAAACTGATATGAAGGCGGGAAAGCGTGGGATAACCACATTTTTGGTAGAAAAAGATTACAAAGGTTTCTCTGTCGCACAAAAATTAGACAAGCTTGGTATGCGCGGTTCAAATACGGGGGAATTAGTATTTGAAGATTGCCATGTGCCAGCGGAAAATATCCTTGGTGAGTTGGGGCGCGGCGTTAATGTTTTGATGAGCGGTCTTGATTATGAACGTGCGGTTTTAAGCGGTGGACCAATTGGCATTATGCAGGCATGTATGGATGTTATCATGCCATATATTCACGAACGTAAGCAATTTGGCAAAAGCATTGGCGAATTTCAATTAATGCAGGGTAAAATTGCTGATATATATACGATAATGAATGCGGCAAAATCCTATGTCTATACGGTTGGTAAATCATGTGATCGTGGTGATATAACGCGCAAGGATGCGGCGGGGGCAATTTTATATTCAGCGGAAAAAGCCACATGGATGGCGTTAGATGCCATTCAAATTCTTGGCGGTAATGGTTATATTAATGATTATCCAACGGGGCGTTTATTGCGTGATGCAAAATTATATGAAATTGGTGCAGGCACATCAGAAATAAGGCGCATGTTAATTGGTCGCGAATTATTTGAACAAACAAAATAGAAGAAAAAACATGGGCATAATATTAATAACTGGGGCTAATCGTGGTATTGGCAAGGCTTTGGCCAAAATATACATGGCTGATGGTTGGCATGTGATTGCGGCGGTGCGTAATATAAATGATTGTGATCTTGATTGTCAAAAAATTCATTTGGATTTAACCGATGCACAATCTATTGCGGCCTTAAAAGACTATTTAGGTGATATCCCCATCGATATTTTATGGAATAATGCTGGTATCTTTAACGATAAAAATACCAGCCTTGAAATGCTAAGCGATAGTGATTGGATGCAAAGTTTTTTAGTTAATACAATCGCTCCGATGCGCTTATCATCATTGTTGCGTAAAAATATTATTGCTAGCCAACGCAAGCTATTTATTTATACCAGCAGCTCAATGGCCTCTATTGCTGGTCCTGGCATGCAGTCATATGCTTATCGCACGTCAAAAACAGCATTGAATATGGCTGTTAGTAAATTTGCGATGGATATTCGAGATGATGGCGCATCGGCAATGGTTATTCACCCAGGGTGGGTGCGAACTGATATGGGCGGTGATGGGGCGGATATAAGCGCGCAGACAAGCGTGATTGCAATGAAAAAGCTGGTGGAGACAATAACTCCTAACAGGCAAAATGAATTTAATGGTACTTATCGCAATTATGAAGGAGGTATTTTACCATGGTAAAATTAGATATTAAATGATTTTAACCGATGAGCAGGAAATGATCCGCGATATGGGGCGGCAATTTGCACAAAATGAACTTGCCCCCAATTCTGCCGCATGGGACCGCAGCCATCAATTTCCCAAAGATGCCATAAGTGAAATGGGCAAGCTTGGCATGATGGGGATGTTAGTGCCAGAAGAATATGATGGATCAAACGTGGATATGTTATCATATGCCCTTTGTTTAGAAGAAATTGCCGCTGGTGATGGTTCATGTTCGACTATTATGAGCGTGCATAATTCGGTCGGCTGTATGCCAATTTTGAAATTTGGTACGGAGGATCAAAAACAACGGTTTTTAAAACCACTGGCACGCGGTGAGATGCTGGCGGCTTTTTGTTTGACCGAACCGCAAGCGGGGTCGGATGCGGCTGATTTAAAAACCACGGCGGTAAAACAAGGTGATAATTGGGTCGTCAATGGCACGAAACAATTTATCACCAGTGGCTCAACTGCCGATATAGCAATTATTTTTGCCGTAACTGATAAGGATGAGGGTAAAAATGGCATAACCGCATTCATTGTGCCAACCACAACCAAGGGCTATATTATAGGCGCAAAAGAAAATAAAATGGGGCAGCATGCCTCCGATACTTGCCAGATTATATTTGAAGATATGCAATTAACCCCTGATTTGATGTTGGGTAAATTAGGCCAGGGCTATAAAATTGCCCTATCCAATCTTGAAGGCGGGCGCATTGGTATTGCGGCGCAATCGGTCGGGATGGCACGTGCTGCGCTTGATCATGCCATTGATTATGCCAATCAACGGGTAACTATGGGTAAAACCATTATCAATCATCAAGCGGTGGGTTTCAGGCTGGCTGATATGTTGTCCAAGCTAACCGCAGCAAGATTGATGACGCATGAAGCGGCAAGCCTGCGCGATGCGGGCAAGCCTGCGATGATTGCAGCATCAATGGCAAAGCTTTTTGCCAGCCAAATGGCAGAAGAAGTTTGTTCTGCCGCCATTCAAACATATGGTGGTTATGGTTACTTAAATGATTATCCCGTCGAACGTATCGCGCGCGATGTTCGGGTTTGCCAGATTTACGAGGGAACAAGCGATATTCAACGCATGGTTATCGCCAGAAGTTTGCGAGTGTAACTTTAGATAATAGCAGTTTTATAGTAATTAAAACAGGGGCATATAATGATAAATAATAATGAAATAAAGATAATTGATTTCCATTATGAATTTTCCTCACCCTATGGATATATGGCGGCGGAACTTATTGATGATATGGCGGCAAAATATGGCTATAAAGTCAATTGGAAACCGTTTTTACTTGGTGCGGTGTTTAAGCTTGAAGGGACAAAATCCTTAACCCAATACCCAATGAAGGGCGCATATTCTAAATATGATATGGCGCGTTCAGCAAAATTTTATAGCCTTGAATTTAGCTGGCCTGAAAAATTCCCCATCATGGCGGTTAATGCGGCGCGCGCTATTTATTGGCTTAAAAATAGTGATCTAGATGAATATAATGGCAAAGATAAAGAATTATCACTGGCGATTTATCGCGCTGCATTTGTCGATGGTAAAGATATAGCCGATTTAAATATATTAGCACAGCTGGCAATATCGGTAAATATTGATGCCGACGCCATGTTGGCTGCAATAAAAACTACTGCGGTTAAGAAAATTCTACATGATGAAGTGGAAAAAGCGATTGCACGAAAGGTTTTTGGGTCGCCTTTTTTCTTCATCAATGACGAAGCATTCTGGGGTATAGATAGATTTCCGCAAATGGAAAAATGGCTGGCAACGGGCGGCTGGTAACTTGCAAAGTTGGTAACTTGATCTTGAAAACTAATGGTTAATAAATATATAAGAAATGGGTGTTGTGATGGCGATAATTAAAAATATATGCGATGCAAAAACAAAAATATTCAAACAAAATCAAAAGGCAATGCAAATATTGGTCGATGATTTGCAAATGCGGGTCGATGAAATAAAACAAGGCGGCGGTGATAAATCCCGCAAACGACATTTATCGCGTGGGAAATTACTAGCAAGAGAACGTATTCGCCAGCTTTTAGATCAAGGCGCACCGTTTCTTGAAATTTCGCAAATGGCGGCATATGGCATGTATGGTGATAATATTGCTTCTGCTGGTATAGTTGCGGGTATCGGTCGGGTCAAAGGCCGGGAAGTGATGATAATTGCCAATGACGCAACGGTCAAGGGTGGCACTTATTATCCATTAACCGTTAAAAAGCATTTGCGCGCCCAAGAAATAGCCCAAGAGAATAATTTACCATGCATATATTTAGTCGATTCTGGCGGTGCAAATTTACCTAATCAAGATGAGGTATTTCCCGATAAGGATGATTTTGGACGAATTTTTTATAATCAAGCCAATATGTCAGCCAAGGGCATCGCCCAAATCGCCGTGGTTATGGGTTCTTGTACCGCAGGCGGCGCATATGTCCCTGCGATGAGCGACGAAGCAATAATCGTCAAAGACACAGGCACAATATTTTTAGGCGGACCGCCATTGGTTAAGGCGGCAACGGGCGAGGTGGTTAGCGCCCAAGATTTAGGCGGTGCCGATGTGCATTGTCGCACATCAGGCGTTGCCGATCATTATGCGCTTGACGATTATCACGCCATATCATTGGCAAGGCAAATAACCGCTAATTTAAATATAGTCAAAAAAGTAGGTTTAGATATTCGCGAACCAAAACCGCCATTATATCCAGTTGAAGAAATATATGGTGTAGTGCCAGATGATTTGCGTAAACCATATGATGTGCGCCAAGTTATTGCGCGTATAGTCGATGGTTCAGAATTTGATGAATTTAAACAGCTTTATGGCACAACATTAATTTGTGGTTTTTCTCATATATGGGGTTATCCCGTGGGAATCATTGCCAATAATGGTATTTTATTTTCCGAAAGCGCATTAAAGGGCGCGCATTTTGTCGAACTTTGCAGCCAACGCGGCATTCCATTGGTATTTTTACAAAATATCACGGGCTTTATGGTTGGCAGTAAATATGAATCGGCTGGTATTGCGCGCGATGGGGCAAAATTAGTAACGGCGGTTGCGACTAGTAAAGTTCCAAAATTTACCGTGATAATTGGTGGATCATTTGGTGCGGGTAATTATGGCATGTGTGGCAGGGCATATTCGCCACGTTTTTTATGGATGTGGCCTAATGCCCGGGTTTCGGTCATGGGCGGCGAACAGGCGGCAAATGTTCTGGCGCAGATAAAAACCGATAATATGGCAAAATCTGGTGAAATATGGTCAGATGATGAACGCGAAGAATTTATGCAGCCAATTCGTAAAAAATACGAAGAAGAAGGCCACCCATATTATGCGACGGCTAGGCTTTGGGATGATGGTATAATCGACCCCGCCGAAACCAGAAATATGCTTGGGCTTGGTATTTCGGCCTCGCTTAATGCGGCGATAGAGCCAACTAAATTTGGCTTATTTAGAATGTAAAGGTGGATTTGATATGACTGAAGATCGATATTATAAATTTAGTAGTGAAGATAATGTGGCAACAATAACCCTATCTAATACAAAAAACCATAATGCCTTTGATGATAAATTAATTGCTGATTTAACCGCAATTTTTAATCAAATAAATAATGATAGCGATATAAAGGTGGTGGTACTTAAAGCGGAGGGGCGAATTTTTTCTGCTGGTGCTGATTTAAAATGGATGAAGCGCATGGCGGGTTATGACCGCGATGAAAATCTAGTCGATGCCAAGGCATTGGCGGAATTATTACGTTTAATGAACCATTTGAAAAAGCCATTAATTGGTGTGGTTCAAGGTGCGGCATATGGCGGCGGCGTTGGATTGGCTGCGGTTTGCGATATTGTCATTGCAAGCCCAAAGGCAAGCTTTTGTCTATCCGAAGTAAGGCTTGGCTTAGTACCCGCAGTGATAAGCCCATATGTGGTGGCGGCAATTGGCGCAAGGGCAGCAAGGCGTTATTTTTTAACCGCAGAAAATTTTGATGCAAAAACCGCCTTTGATCTTGGCTTGGTGCATGAATTAGTCGAAGCCGAGGAATTACAAACAAAAGAACGAGAGCTTGTGGAATTATTATTGAAAAACTCCCCCAAGGCAATTGCGGCGGCAAAGCAATTAATAACCATTGTTGATAGGCCAATTGACGATGAATTAATCGCCAAAACAGCCAATATAATATGTGATATCCGCGCCAGTGATGAAGGCCGAGAAGGACTTAACGCATTTTTACAAAAAACCAAACCAAACTGGTTAAAGCCAAGCGGGCAGCAAGATAATAATAAGCTTGAAGCAAATTCCCATAAGGGAGAAAAATAATAATATGTTAAAAAAAATTCTGATTGCAAATCGTGGCGAGATCGCTTGTCGTATAATTAAAAGCGCAAAAAAAATGTCCATTGCAACTATTGCTGTTTATTCGGAAATAGATAGCAATAACCAGCATGTTAAAATGGCTGATGAGGCTTATTTGTTAGGTGGTGCAGCGGCTAGTGATAGTTATTTATGTGGTGATAAAATTATTGAAATTGCCATTGCCGCTGGTGCTGATGCTATTCATCCCGGCTATGGATTCTTATCAGAAAATGCAGCTTTTGCCAAGAAATGCGCCGATGCAGGCGTGATATTCATCGGCCCACCAGCAAGCGCAATAACCGCGATGGGATTGAAATCTGAAGCAAAGACCTTGATGGAAAAAGCAAATGTGCCATTAGTTCCAGGTTATCATGGCGATAATCAAGATGAGGGTTATTTGGCAGAAATGGCTGATGAAATTGGCTATCCTGTGATGATAAAGGCCTCGGCTGGCGGTGGCGGCAAGGGCATGCGCATGGTCGATACAGCCAAGGATTTTAAAGCTGCATTGGCGGCTTGCAAGCGTGAATCGATCAATAGCTTTGGCGATGATAAAATGTTAATTGAACGTTTCATCACATCGCCACGCCATATTGAAATGCAAATATTCGCCGATAATCATGGCAATATAGTACATTTATTCGAACGCGATTGTTCAATCCAACGCAGACATCAAAAAGTTTTGGAAGAAGCCCCCGCAGTTGGCATGAGTGATGATATCCGCAATAAAATGGCAGCAGCAGCAATAAATGCGGCGCGGGCCATTGGTTATCAAGGCGCCGGCACGGTTGAATTTATTGTCGCCAGCAATGACAATGGTGATATCGGCAATTTTTTCTTCATGGAAATGAATACAAGGTTACAGGTCGAACATCCCGTTAGCGAAATGATAACCAATCAAGATTTGGTCGAATGGCAAATTAGGGTGGCTGGCGGCGAAAAATTACCGCTAACACAAGATCAAATCACTGCCAATGGTCATGCCATTGAAATAAGGCTTTATGCCGAAGACCCAGATAATGATTTTTTACCGTCAAGCGGCAGGCTAGATCATTTTTCAACCCCTAATGAAACCAGCAATATTCGGGTCGATTCTGCGGTGGTCGAGGGCGATGAGGTTAGCGTATATTATGATCCGATGATTGCCAAAATAATCGCATGGGGCGAAGACCGCCCTGCGGCGTTACGCCATATGATTATGGCACTTAAAGACACTCATATTGCGGGGCTAAACTGCAATCGTGATTTTTTGTTACGCATCCTTAATCATGATGCCTTTGCCAAGGCCAAGCTTGGCACAGATTTCATTGAAAAATTTAAAGATGATATATTGCAAAAAGATACTGATGTGGATCATGATATATTGGCGATGGCGGTAATTGCTGTCATACAAGACCAACAACGGCAAATATTATCGGCTGCGACCCGCTCTAATGACCCATATTCACCATGGAATATGATGAATTCTTGGCGCATAAATGACCGTGCCCATCTTGATATAACTATTAATGATGGCATTAAAGATATTATTGTTAAATGTTATCAACAAGATGATAAATATTCATTACTGCTGTCTACTGATGGTGATATTGAAATCGATATAATATTAAAAAGCTATGATGATGGCTATATAAAGGCCGAATTAAACGGTAAAACCATTGCGGCTAATGTTATTATAACCGATAATAACGTTACCGTAACAATGGATATGCGGACAAAAATTTTAAAAATAATCGATCCGATGGATAATGCTGATCAAATTATTGTTAATGACGATAACCTGACTGCACCAATGCCGGGTAAAATAACTATGCTACATGTGAAGGCTGGCGATATGGTAACAGAAGGCCAGCCATTATTGATTTTAGAGGCAATGAAAATGGAACATAGCATCATTGCGCCAAAAGATGGCGTGATAAGCGAAATTTTATATGCCAAAGGCGATCAAGTAGAAGATGGGGCGCAATTAGTGTGTTTTATCGATGATGAATAATTTAACCACGCGACTGCAATCTAATCTACCTTCATTTGTTAAACTGGTGGAGGTCGGGCCGCGTGATGGCTTGCAAAATGAAAAGACTTTGATAACTACTGCTGAAAAAATACAATTGATAAATATGCTAAGCGAGGCGGGGTTTTTATCTATTGAGGCAGGGAGCTTTGTTTCACCAAAATGGGTGCCGCAAATGGCCGATAGTGCCGAAATATTACAACAGATAAAGCGCAAGCAAGGGGTTAGCTATCCATGCTTAACGCCAAATATTAAAGGCTTTGAACTGGCAATTGCTGCAGGGGTTGATGAGGTAGCAATTTTTGGTGCAGCATCGGAAAGCTTTTCACAAAAAAATATTAATTGTTCCATCGATGAAAGCATGCAGCGCTTCATGCCCTTATGCGAACAAGCCCTTGCCAAAAATATTAAAATTCGCGGCTATGTATCATGTGTTATGGGTTGTCCTTATGAAGGCGATGTGCCAATTGCCAAAGTCGTTGATGTTGTTAAAAAATTATTGGATATGGGTTGTTACGAAATATCATTGGGCGACACCATTGGAACTGGCACACCGCTGCAAACACAAAAATTAATCGATGCGCTTTTAAATATCATATGCATTGATAAGCTCGCAGGCCATTTCCATGATAGCTATGGACAGGCATTGGCTAATATTTTTGCAGCGATGCAAATGGGGGTGGCAATATTTGATACATCAATCGCGGGGCTTGGCGGTTGCCCATACGCAAAGGGCGCAAGCGGTAATGTAGCCAGCGAAGATGTCTTATATATGTTGCGTGGTTGTAATATTGAAAGCAATATAGATTTTGATTTAATGTTGAAGGCCAGTTCATATATTTCAAATATTATTGGCAGGCCAGCAACATCAAAGGTAGCGCAGGCATTATGTCGATAAATATTCGTAAATTAAGCGTTGGTTCTGAAAATATTGAAAGTCTGCAAGCTTGGCAGCAGGAAAATAAAAAATTACGTAATGGTAGAATATGGCATATTACCAGAAATTGGCCTAAACGCCGTGATGAATTATTAGATGGTGGCTCAATATATTGGATTATAAAGGGCGTGATACAGGTAAGGCAACAAATCATTGGCTTTATGGAAGACGAAGCCTCAGCCAGTGAAATTGCCCAAAATCATGAAAAGGCTAATAAAAAACCTTATTGCCGTATCATGCTTGCCCCAGAACTTATATTGACTAAACCATGGCCGCATCGACCATTTCAGGGCTGGCGTTATTTAAAAGTTGAAGATGCACCACCAGATATGGATGGCGACATTGATGATGAAGATGAAATACCATTGGAAATGGCAGTAGATTTAAAAAATATGGGGCTTATCTAGGCGATAATAACAGCATTGATAATATTTCAATATTTAATGATTGCCTAATTGAATTCTACTTGGTCATCTTCATATAAGTTAATCATCTTTTTTGATGTTTTTTAATAAAATTATAAAGTTTTTTAAATAGCTAACCTTTTGATTTATATGCATAAGTTAATTTAACTACATATTTAGTTAAATTAAATGCAGAAAGTTGTTTACAGTGTGGTTATGTAGCCCTATAACCCCGATCAAGAGACACGGGCTAGCTACTTGGTTCGGTCATAAAGTTTAAAAAAGCATATTTTGGAATTTTATTTTAGAAATGTTTTTTGGTTATTTTACATTGTGAATATGCAAAATGGAAGGAATATGCGGACGGCGTTTATTGTTGGTTATTGCTAGCGATAGATACCATTCAAATATTCTTTAAGATAAGCAAACACCATTTATTTGGTGTGAGCCTAGTCAATTTATATATGTTTTGAATTTAGTTTTTTAATATATGTCAGTATAAGAGTAATTGAGTATAGGATCTTTTTTCGTGTTTTGTTTATGGTTATGTCTTTGATGTAATCGTGAGCTATCATGAACCTGAGAGTTTGATCCTGGCTCAGGATGAACGCTGGCGGCGTGCCTAACACATGCAAGTCGAGCGATAAGGTGCCTTCGGGTGCTGGACAGCGGCGGACGGGTGAGTAATGCTTGGGAATATGCCTTATGGTGGGGGACAACAGTTGGAAACGACTGCTAATACCGCATAAGTCCTTTGATAGTGATATCATTGGAGAAAGATTTATCGCCAAAAGATTAGCCCGCGTAAGATTAGATAGTTGGTAAGGTAATGGCTTACCAAGTCTACGATCTTTAGCTGGTCTGAGAGGATGATCAGCCACACTGGAACTGAGACACGGTCCAGACTCCTACGGGAGGCAGCAGTGAGGAATTTTGCGCAATGGGGGCAACCCTGACGCAGCAACGCCGCGTGAGTGAAGAAGGCCTTTGGGTCGTAAAGCTCTTTCAATAGTGAAGATGATGACGGTAACTATAGAAGAAGCTCCGGCTAACTTCGTGCCAGCAGCCGCGGTAATACGAAGGGAGCAAGCGTTGTTCGGAATTACTGGGCGTAAAGGGCGTGTAGGCGGATTGTTTAGTGAGGGGTGAAATCCCAGGGCTTAACCCTGGAACTGCCTTTCATACTGGCGATCTAGAGTATGTGAGAGGTTAGTGGAATATCCAGTGTAGAGGTGAAATTCGTAGATATTAGGAGGAACACCAGTGGCGAAGGCGACTAACTGGCACATTACTGACGCTGAGGCGCGAAAGCGTGGGGAGCAAACAGGATTAGATACCCTGGTAGTCCACGCCGTAAACGATGTGAACTAGCCGTCAGGTCTTCGGATTTGGTGGCGCAGCTAACGCATTAAGTTCACCGCCTGGGGAGTACGGTCGCAAGATTAAAACTCAAAGGAATTGACGGGGGCCCGCACAAGCAGTGGAGCATGTGGTTTAATTCGACGCAACGCGAAGAACCTTACCAGCCCTTGACATGGGTAGTTTAGATCGTGGAGACACTTTCTTTCAGTTCGGCTGGCTACCACACAGGTGCTGCACGGCTGTCGTCAGCTCGTGTCGTGAGATGTTGGGTTAAGTCCCGCAACGAGCGCAACCCTCACCTTTAGTTGCCATCAGGTTATGCTGGGCACTCTAGAGGAACTGCCGGTGACAAGCCGGAGGAAGGCGAGGACGACGTCAAGTCATCATGGCCCTTATGGGCTGGGCTACACACGTGCTACAATGGCAACTACAGAGGGCAGCCACTTCGCGAGGAGGAGCTAATCCCAAAAAGTTGTCTCAGTTCGGATTGTTCTCTGCAACTCGAGAGCATGAAGTCGGAATTGCTAGTAATCGTAGAACAGCATGCTACGGTGAATACGTTCCCGGGCCTTGTACACACCGCCCGTCACACCATGGGAGTTGGTTTTACCCGAAGCCGGTGCGCTAACCGCAAGGAGGCAGCCGACCACGGTAAGGTCAGCGACTGGGGTGAAGTCGTAACAAGGTAGCCGTTGAGGAATCAGCGGCTGGATCACCTCCTTTCAAAGGATATGATCGGCCAATGTTATTATATTATATATTTATATATTTTATATTAATATTCTGATCTATCACTTAACATAAAATACAAGCGGCAATGATTAATGATTGCGCCGTCTACATATTCCTTCCACGATATTAATATATTTTATATATTTATATATAAAATTAAGGGCCTGTAGCTCAGTCGGTTAGAGCGCACCCCTGATAAGGGTGAGGTCACTAGTTCGAATCTAGTCAGGCCCACCATTTATATAAAAAGGGGGCATAGCTCAGTTGGGAGAGCGCGTGCTTTGCAAGCATGAGGTCGTGGGTTCGAACCCGTCTGCCTCCACCATTATGTATTACGCCTAACGGCGGCGGGCAGTCGCCCTTTGTTTAAATTACGCCTAACGGCGGCGGGCAGTCGCCCTTTGTTTAAATTACGCCTAACGGCGGCGGGCAGTCGCCCTTTGTTTAAATTACGCCTAACGGCGGCGGGCAGTCGCCCTTTGTTTAAATTACGCCTAACGGCGGCGGGGGCAGTCGCCCTTTGTTTAAATTACGCCTAACGGCGGCGGGCAGTCGCCCTTGCAATCACTTCGTGATTGGTTGGAGTGATTACTTTATCTGTTTAGCTAATATTAAATTAATATCGTGAGAAGAAAAAAGAATTTGATATATTCAACTTAGTTGTTTATATCGAAGATGTGGCTTAGGTCACGAGTTGTTTGACATTGTGAATATGTAAGTGAATGAAACAGAACACTGTTTTTATATATTTTAGGAAGTGAAATTCCTAATCTTAGATTAGAGGTCTTTTTGATTTTTTTTAAATCTTTAGATTTTTAGTCGTGGGAAGTGATTTGTGATATTCAAGATATTTATATTTTTAATATTTATATCTTGATGTTATAAATTGTTTTTTAAAACTTTGTTGTGTTTGCGTTGATATAGAGTTCTTTGCAGTTTATTCGTTTTATGCAGCTGATGGCCCACTTTAGCCATTGGTTAGTGATATCTATTTTAATTTTACGCCTAACGGCAGCGGGCGGTCGCCCTTGCCAATTACTTTGTAATTGGTTGGAGTGATTAGTTTAGCTGTTTAGTTTGTTGTAAAAAGAACTTTTTAATTTTACGCGCTAACGCGCGGCGGGCAGTCGCCCTTGCCAATTATTTTGTAATTGGTTGGTGTGATTACCTTAGCTGTGTAGTTTGTTCTCATACGAGCATTTTTTAAATGCGAGAGCGAACAAGTGTGAGCACGCGAAGCGATAAGCTTAGTGCAACGTTAAGAAGGAAAAAATTGATATTTATCACTGCATGAGGCGACGATAAGCGTGAAGTAAGTTAAGAGCATTTAGTGGATGCCTTGGCACACAGAGGCGATGAAGGACGTGATAGGCTGCGTAAAGCCCGGAGGAGCTGCCAATAAGCTTTGATTCCGGGATGTCCGAATGGGGGAACCCGCCCATTTTAGGGTATCGGCATTTGAATATATAGAATGTCGAGGCAAACCTGGGGAACTGAAACATCTTAGTACCCGGAGGAAAAGACATCAACCGAGATTCCGTTAGTAGTGGCGAGCGAACGCGGACCAGGCCAGTGCCTGAATTTGTACAATCAGAATCGTTTGGAAAGGCGAACCGTAGTGGGTGATAGTCCCGTATGGATACAGTGCAGATTTAGGACTTGAGTAGGACGGAACACGTGAAATTTTGTCTGAATATGGGGCGACCATGCTCCAAGCCTAAGTACTCCTGCATGACCGATAGTGAACAAGTACTGTGAAGGAAAGGTGAAAAGCACCCTGAATAAGGGAGTGAAATAGAACCTGAAACCGAATGCTTACAATCTGTTGGAGCACCTTTAAGGTGTGACAGCGTACCTTTTGTATAATGGGTCAGCGACTTAATCTGACGAGCAAGCTTAAACCGATAGGTGTAGGCGTAGCGAAAGCGAGTGTTAATAGCGCGACTGAGTTCGTTGGATTAGACCCGAAACCAAGTGATCTAGCCATGGGCAGGTTGAAGATGCAGTAACATGCATTGGAGGACCGAACCAGATAATGTTGAAAAATTACTGGATGACCTGTGGCTAGGGGTGAAAGGCCAATCAAACTTGGAGATAGCTGGTTCTCCGCGAAATCTATTTAGGTAGAGCGTCAGACGAATACCATCGGGGGTAGAGCACTGGATGGGCTAGGGGAGCGCGAGCTTTACCAAACCTAACCAAACTCCGAATACCGGTGAGTAATATCTGGCAGACACACTGCGGATGCTAACGTCCGTAGTGAAGAGGGAAACAACCCTGACCTCCAGCTAAGGCCCCTAATTCATGGCTAAGTGGGAAAGCAGGTGAGACGACCAAAACAACATCTAGGTTGGCTTAGAAGCAGCCACCCTTTAAACAAAGCGTAATAGCTCACTGGTCTAATTAAGCCGTCTTGCGCCGAAGATGTACCGGGGCTAAAGCTATGCACCGAAGCTGCGGATTCATATGTTTACATATGAGTGGTAGCGGAGCGTTCTGTAAGTCTGTGAAGGTTGACCCGCGAGGGCAGCTGGAGATATCAGAAGTGAGAATGCTGACATGAGTAGCGATAAAGAGTGTGAGAAACACTCTCGCCGAAATCCCAAGGTTTCCTGCGCAAGGTTAATCCACGCAGGGTCAGCCGGCCCCTAAGCCGAGGGCGAAAGCCGTAGGCGATGGGAACCACGTTAATATTCGTGGGCCTGTAGAGATGTGACGGATGAAGTAAATTGTATCTCCTTATCGGATTGAAGATGCAGTGAATTTGTTCCAGGAAATAGCCTCTACAATAGACCGTACCCCAAACCAACACAGGTGGGATGGTAG
>JARFVT010000013.1:350000-1845000 GCA_036677425.1 Alphaproteobacteria bacterium
GCGGCGGGCGTGTTTAATGCTTAACGTGGAATGATCTTTAATCCGGTACCAATCCGTACGACCCAATGATGCGGTATTACGCAGCAGATTACGCGAATTATCGCATTTACGTAAACGCTTTGGCTATCGCCGTCTGCATATTTTATTGGCACGTGAGGGTTATCACCTTAACCATAAGAAGCTTCGGCGTTTGTATAAAGAAGAAGGTTTGGCAAGTTCGCAAACGGAATGGTCGCAAGCGTGCTATTGGCACAAGATCACCGATTGCAGTGCCTTCTAAGGTCAACGAACGCTGGTCGCTTGATTTTGTCAGTGATAGTTTTATGGATGGCAGGCGTTTTAGAATGTTATGTGTTGTTGATGATAGCAGCCGAGAATGTTTGGCACTGGTGGCTGATACATCGATCGGTGGTCATCGTTTGTCCCATGAGTTAGATAACATAATAGCAATACGTGGCAAGCCAGATACAATAGTCAGCGATAACGGCACGGAAATGACATCAAATGCCCTACTAAAATGGCAAGGCGACATGGGCATCAATTGGCATTACATCGTACCAGGCAAGCCGATGCAAAACGGGTTTGTGGAAAGCTTCAATGGTAAATTACGTGATGAATGTTTAAATGAAACACTGTTTGAAGACCTTCATCATGTTCGTAAGATATTAGCAGATTGGCGCGATGATTATAATCATGTAAGGCCGCACTCAGCCTTGGATGGGCAAAGCCCAATACAAGCTTTGCAAAATAAAAACGACCAACCATTATGGGGGCATGCCCCCATAATGGTTGCAAATGATCAAATAATTGATAAAAACTTAACTAAAGGACTCTACGGCTAACTGGTACAAAGTTGGGGCGCAGGTCAGTGCTATTGGCATCTTATGGTTTGAATGAGGCGACGGTGTTATACATCGATAGTTCAGTGCGTTATGGTCGAGAGAAAAAAAGCATCGCTGGATATGATGGGACAGGAAATTTGTCTATAATTCCGGCGGATGAAGATGCTATTATTGCCTTTGCTACATTTGGAGCAGGGCGTAGCTTTAACAATGGGTGGTCAGTAAATCTAGAATATTCCCATGATAGCGGCGGCTATTCATCTGGTGAGTGGGGGCGTATTGAGCAGGCACTTGCAATCATTACGCCAGCAAATTCTGCTGTCATGGAACGTTCCCTTGGACAACTTAATAACTTGCTTGATCATTACATGTTACGGAAAAATTACGGTTTTATCCGTTTGGCGCATGATAAATTTGCTGATTTTGATCTGGTAACCGAATTTTCTTTATTACACAGTTTAGACGATGGTTCTGGCAGTATTGGGACTAGGTTTGAATTGCCGCTTTCCGATAATGTTACTGCGGGACTTTACGGTAGCCTGAAATATGGAGGTTCCAATAAGGAGTTTACCTTACGTCCCAATGCTTCAGCTCTTGCCTTTTATACAATGGTGAAGTTCTAATGTGATATGGCTACACTATTCTGGACATAAAATGTATAAAAGTCTAAAATAAGAAATATAAACAATGTCATCAAGAAAACACAAACAGTATCCAGCGGAATTCAGGGAATATTCAGTTAAATTAGATTGGAAACCAAACAGCCAATCAGCCCGTTAACTTGGCGTGCCACCCAAAAGTTTATATAGCTGGGTTAGTGCATATTCTGGAGATAATAGTAAAACCCGCATCTGATGTAATCTCACCACCGTCGAAGGTTGCCAGAACGGTTTTTTTGCCAAATCTTGAAATTACATCAAAAAACATCCTGCTATTTTTTTACCCTATGAAATTAGTGTAATATATTGTTATAAAAGAATTAGCCTTATTTTTAGCTAATGTTGGTGATGTGTTCGGGTTAAATACAGGCAGGTTTGTTGAAATCGCTTGTTTTTTTTATTTGTTTTTAAATAAAGAACTATCTGTATATATTTTTACATGATCGTCAAATATACCAGAATCGATTATTGCAGCTTTTAAATTGTTAGGAGTGGATTTCCGCTTATTCATGCCGTTGACAGATTTGCAAATTATTTTAATTATATTTTCACCATCTCTAGTGTTGATATAATTTTTAAAAAACATCTTACCAGCTTTAACCCATAACCCTTCGATTATTGCGATGGCATTATCTGATGGTAATACACTTAGAAATGACATTACATTCCTATCAATATACTTTATATATGGTTTTAATAATATAATATCATGATTAGGCCAATTGCCAAATACATCTAATGTAGAGCCATGCCAGCTTAATATTTTATCAAAATCTTCAGATAATAGGTTTTTTATTTGTCCAATACGAGTTTTTTTAACATCTATTAATTCAATATCGCCTGTTCTACTATATGGCATTTCTTCCATTCGCCACCGCCCCAATGCTGACATTACGTCGCTTGCAGGTTGTTGATTCAAACTATTTCCTAATGCTATAATTTGTGCTTTATGACTTAAGTCATCGGTAATAGATCGAATGAATGGTGCTTGCCATTCCAATATTGCAGAAAAATTGTTACCCAGCGCATGACGGACTGCACGTAAATATTTCATTTCACAACAACGATATAGAGCGTCTAAATATTCTTTGTCGCGCGCTAAAAGAGGCTTTAAATCATTATTCAAGCCCGTGTTTAATTCACGTATATTGGCAATGCCAAATTTACTGAATGTTCTTATTTTATTTAAATCAGATATATCATCAATTAAAATGCTTTTTAAAACTGCATTGCTAGCGCCAGTCTTTTTAACAATTAAATATGTTGCACGTTTAACATAACGTTTTTTTACTTGTGAGATGCTTCGACCACAAGAACCAACCGCAATATGTTGCGATATTTCATTTTTTCTTTCTTGTTGTTCGCCAAAGGTTATAAGACCTTCGCTGACTGCCAAGTCAAATAAATATACTGCTGCTTCAATAGCCACATCATCTTGGATAACTTCTGTAAAGCTTTTACCATATATTCTTGGCTTTATATTTAAATTTTTCTGTATATAATATTTTTCAATATTTTGTAAAATGGGTAAAATGTCATGCTCTAATATACGTTGTAATCTATTTTGTTTTATAGTTTTTGAATTTAAAAAATATATTGGTGTTTCCCACCATTTAGTAGCAGTTTTTTGGTTAATATCAACTAATTGACGGCGGTCAGACATATAATATTCCAATAAACATAATTATAGCCAATTATAAGATTAGTAAATTAGCAGTTTAAAAAAACAACTGTTTATAATATATATATTATAGGATATTAAACAATAAAAATCTAAATTACATTGATATTAGCCAGTATAAATTAATTCTCTGTAGAATATATCAACGATAAATATAATTATAATTTATATGGCTATTATGAATAGCCATTATTTTTACTACCTAATCGAAGACGTAATGCATTTAATTTGATGAAACCTTCGGCATCATGCTGATCATAAACATCATCTTCTTCAAAAGTAACCATTGCTTCACTATACAGGCTAAAAGGTGATTTTCTCCCTGTAATCATAACATTACCCTTGTATAATTTCATTCGCACAGTACCAGTTACATTCTCGCTGGCCTTATCGATCGCCGCTTGCAACATTTCTCGTTCCGGTGCCCACCAATAACCATTATAGAGCATTTCTGCATATTTTGGCATTAATTCATCTTTGGTATGCATAGCCGCACGGTCAAGTATGATTGATTCCATGGCGCGTCTTGCATGTTGTAATATTGTGCCGCCTGGGGTTTCATAAACTCCCCTTGATTTCATTCCAATATAACGATTTTCAACAATATCAATGCAGCCGATACCATTTGTGCCGCCCAATTGATTAAGTTTTTCTAATAAAGTCGCAGGCGACATATTTTTACCGTTTATTGCAATTGGATCACCATGTTCAAAATCGATGGTTATTTCAGTTGGTTTGTCTGGTGCGTTATATGGTGATACCATACGCGTTAATATATGGTCTAATTCCGCCTCTACCCATGGATCTTCAAGCGCTAATCCTTCGCTGGAAATATGTAATAAATTACCATCTTGTGAAAAAGGTGCCTCACCGCGTTTATCTTTAGATACGGGGATTTGATGTTTTTCAGCATAATCTATTAATTTTGTCCGTGAATTTAAATCCCATTCGCGCCAAGGTGAAATAATTTTAATATCGGGCTGTAATGAATAATAACCAAGTTCAAACCTTACCTGATCATTTCCTTTGCCTGTTGCGCCGTGACAAACCGCATCTGCACCAGTTTGTCTTGCAATTTCAATTTGGCGTTTGGCAATAAGGGGCCTTGCAATTGATGTCCCTAATAAATATGTACCTTCATATAATGCGTTGGCTCGAAACATTGGAAAGACAAAATCGCGAACAAATTCTTCACGTAAATCATCGATATATATTTCCTTAATGCCCATCATTTCTGCTTTGGCGCGGGCTGGTTCTAATTCTTCGCCCTGACCTAAATCTGCGGTAAATGTTACAATTTCACAATTATAAGTTTCTTTTAGCCATTTTAAAATTATTGAAGTATCAAGCCCGCCTGAATAGGCCAGAACAACTTTTTTTATTTCTTGCGACATTCTTAATTAATCCTTAATTGTGGAATTCTATGTTGAATATTTACATAAATATAATAATTTATAAGATTATAGGCATATTACACTTTTCATCAATGCAATAATTTTTTCATATAATAGTTGGCATATCGATAAATAAATTATAGATCTAATGATGTAATTTACTCATATTTGATATTAATTTATGCTAGTTCAATTATTTTTAAGGAAATTATTATATAATGTCTTCTTTTACATGGTATAAAGATCAATGGCTTTCAGGCGATACGGCAATTATAACTTCGACTTCTAATGCTGTTTGGTTTGCGTCATCGGTTTTTGACGGCGGAAGATATTTTGATGGTTTCGCCCCTGACCTAGATTTGCATTGTGCCAGATCGATCAGATCTGCCAAGATTTTAGGTATGCAACCAAAATATAATCTTGATGATATATATGACCTTGCATGGCAAGGAATTAAAAAATATGAAGATAATATTGATCTTTATATAAAACCCACTTTTTGGGCAGACGCGGGTTTTATTACTCCAGAAATTGATAGCACGCAATTTGCCGTGGATATTATTCCAATGCCGATGTTAAAAACAGGGTTTAGCGCATGTTTATCAAGCTTGAGACGGCCAACACCTGAATGCGCGCCAACAGATGCGAAGGCATCTTGTTTATATACAAATTCGGGGCTTGCATTAACTGAGGCAAGAAAACGCGGGTTTGAAGATGCGGTGATGCTTGATATGCTTGGTAATATTTCTGAATATACAACATCAAATATTTTTATTGTAAAAGATGGTGTCATATCAACACCAGCCCCCAATGGCAGCTTTCTAAATGGCATAACCCGCCAGCGTGTTATAAAATTATTAAACTCGAATGGCTATGATATACAAGAATGTCGTATTAATATTGACGATTTATACAATGCGGATGAGATTTTTAGCACTGGAAATTATGCAAAAGTTAGGCATTGTAGTAAGTTTGAGGATAAAGATATGCAGTTAGGCGGCGTTACAAAGTTAGCAAAAAAATTATATTTGCAATATGCAAGCAAAAATTGCGAGCATATAATATCTAACCAAGCACGCGTAATAGCATCAGAAGGATAAAGTTAATTTTATCGATTATAATTTATAATATTCTAATCAAAGCATATTTATATTAATGGTTGGTTAATTTAAATTTTATATTTCAATGATAGGCAAAAATATTGATTAAAATTCCTTTGCGACATAGAATATCATTCAAGCTTGCCCAGACAGGTATTATCTTAGCATTAATCATTGGATTAACATTCAGCGGCTTTCAAGTTTATCGTAATTTTAAATATGAAGAAGAAAAACTTAATGCTGGTGTTGGCAATTTTTTAACTTCGCTTGCGTCTGCTGCATCACGTTCGATTCATATCTTAGATATAGATCTAGCCTCAGAAGTAGTAGATGGACTTTTAAACAATAAATTCATACAATCGGCCACCGTGGTTGATGATTTTGGCATAGTTTTATCGCATCGCACGAAACCAAAACAAGGCACAAGATCAAGATGGATATCAAATAAAATTATCGATGAATACCGCACTTATACCGTGCCATTGCCGATGATAAATTCTAAATCATCATTGCATGGTCAATTAATTGTTGTGATTAATAATAATTGGGCTTTTGCATCATTTTTTGAACGTTCATTTTTTATTTTACTTGTGGATTTAATTCGCAATATGATCTTGGTGCTGTTACTATTCATCGCATTTTATTTACAATTGACCAAACCAATTGTTAAATTAACGGAGTTAATAAATAGTATTGACCCAGAAGATCTTGATAGCAACGGCATAACCGTTGCCAAGCAACATCGAAATGATGAATTAGGATTATTAGCAAATACCACAAATAATTTTATTGCATTAATCCAACAATTATTGGTGGAACGCAAGAAGAATGAAGTTGAATTAATAATAGCCCGCGATGAATTAGAAATTCGTGTTGGAGAAAGAACTGAAGAATTAGAACGTGAAGTATTAGAGCGTGAATATGTACAGAATAAATTAAAAGATGCCAATGCAAATTTGGAACAAAGAGTTGACGAGAGAACCAAAGAGTTAAAAGCCGAAATTACAGAACGTAAACGTGATAAAATAGAATTAATAAAAGCAAAAGAAGCGGCCGAATCATCAAGTCGTATAAAATCAGAATTTCTTGCAAATATGAGCCATGAATTAAGAACACCGTTAAATGCTATCATTGGATTTTCATCTATCATGCAGGATGAATTATTTGGCAAAATGAACAATAAAAAATATATAGAATATAGCGGTGATATAAACTCATCAGGCACTCATCTTTTGGAGGTTATTGGCGATATTCTTGATGTATCAAAAATTGAAGTTGGCGAGCTTATTTTAGCGGAAAGTTCATTTAGTTTATATAAATTGATGGAAGCATGCCTTAAAACCTTAAATGTTGCTGCGGAAAATCGTGGTTTGGTCATGCATAATAATATTTCGACAGATTTTCCTGATATACTTGCTGATCAATTGCGCATTAGGCAAGTATTTCTTAATATTTTAACAAATGCTGTTAAATTTACCAATAATGGCGGTACGGTTACTATTATTGCATATTTAGATGCTTGCAATAATATTATCATATCAATAACTGATACAGGTATTGGCATACCAGAAGATAAAATTGAATATGTCTTAGAACCATTTAGCCAGGTCGATAATGTTTTCTCACGCACCCATGACGGCGTTGGGCTTGGCTTATCATTAACAAAATCATTAATAGAATTGCACAATGGAGAGATAAGAATTGAAAGTGAAGTCGATATTGGAACAAGTATCATCATCATAATGCCCGCCGAACGGACTATTCTAAATACTATTATCAGCTAAAATATACTAAAAAGCCCAATTATAGGACATACAGAAAAAGATATGGAAAAGATAAATAGACTAAGTCTTTTATTCATAATAATATTTATGTGATAATGGTGGGCCGGAGAGGGATCGAACCTCCGACCTCTGCAATGTCAATGCAGCGCTCTCCCGCCTGAGCTACCGGCCCCATTATTATTTAATATTATGAATTTCATCCACGGGTATATTTACGATTATTGGGAAATAACACCATAATAGCCTATTGGCAACTATCTATTTAAAAATAATGATATTAAATTCCAGCAATGGTCATGTCATCAATCCGCAATGTTGGCGCATCAGTTGCATGTTCTAATTTAAGATCATTGGCAAGATGCATTTGCATGAACATATCTTTTAAATTACCGGCAATGGTCATTTCACTAACCGCATATGAAATTTTGCCGTCTTCGATCCAAAAACCTGACGCGCCACGGCTGTAATCACCGGTGATCATATTAACACCCATGCCCATCATGCTGGTTACATAAAATCCTGATTTTATATCGCTGATTAAATCTTTAACCGACATATCGCCATTTTCAAAATATAGATTGCTAACCGATGGCGATGGTGGCGAAGATGTGCCGCGTGATGCATTGCCAGTTGATTGCATCCCCAATTGTCTGGCGCTGCGTAAATCTAAAACCCATGTGGTTAAAATACCATCATCAATCAAAATTTTACGTCTATTTGCCAATCCTTCGGCATCGAATGGTTTTGAGGATAGCCCTCTTATGCGATGCGGGTCTTCTACTAAATTAACACCATTACGCATCACCCGTTTGTTAAGGCTATCTTTTAAGAAACTAGTGCCTTTTGCAATGCTGTTACCGTTAATTGCGCTGGTTAAATGTCTTGCAAAACCACCTGATACCCTTGGGTCAAAAACTACAGAAGATCGCGTGGTTATACCCTTGCGCGGGTTTAATTTGGCAATGGCTCTGGTTGCGGCATCCTTGCCAATTGCGGCGCAATCCTTAAGGTCTTCGGCATAAACACAGCTTGAATAATCATAATCGCTTTCCATATTAACGCCTTCACCAGCTAACACCATGGCGCTAATCGAATGGTTGCTATTGCGATATTGCCCCGAAAAACCATTGCTTGCCATTATGCTAACATCCCAACTATCCCAACTGGCTTCTGCACCTTCTGAATTGGTAATTCCATCCATTTCAAGCGCGGCATTCTCGGCTATTTTTGCCCTTTCAATTAAAATATCTGCGGTTGGCTCAACCATGTCAAAGCTATCTAATTCTGGCAGGTTACCATCATGTAATTGATTAGTTTCGGCCAAGCCAATATATTCATCTTCGGGTACTGATTTTGCCATTGATATGGCCTGATTAACCAAATCATCAAGCCTGTCTTTGTTCCAATCATTGCTTGATACGATGGCTTGTTTTTTGCCAATCATTACCCGCAAGCCCAAATCTTGACTCTCTGAACTTTCAAGGTTTTCCATTTTCCCAAGCCGCTGTGCATGGGAAATTGACCTTGCGTTAATCGCCACGGCATCAGCGCTATCTGCGCCAGATTTTAATGCTTTTTTTATTAATATATCCAATAGATCAAGATTATTATCATTGTTATCATTGTTTGAGGCGGGCATTTTTTTCTCCTGAAAAATAAATATAGACCATTGTTATATTCTATCTTAGAAACTATTGATTATTGCAATCAAGGTAAAGCTAATGATTGCGAGCGCAGCAAAAAAAGACAATAAGCGCATTCGTAAAAGTTGCTTTTCTGGTGATAATGTTGAACTTACTTTATCCTTATTATTGCGTTGGCCTGCTAACCAACGTTTTAATATTGATAGGCTGGCATAAATAATCATTACTAGTAATATCACAGCCCATGAATATTCGCGCAGCATTTCTGCATTACTCATAAATTATATCCAGTCGTAAATTATTTTTGCATCTTTTCCCGCGCCACTGCTCGCCATGCAATATCGCGGCGGTAAAAACCATCGGGCCAGTTTATTTTATCAACCGCCATATATGCAGCATCCCGTGCCTGTGTAACATTTTTACCAGTGGCACAGATATTTAATACTCGCCCGCCAATTGCGGTTAATTCACCATCATTATTTAATTTTGTTCCCGCATGAAAAACTGTGCAGCTATCAATATTTTCAGCCATTTCAATATCTTTAATAACTGTATTTTTTTTATATTTAGCAGGGTATCCTGATGCTGCCATAACCACATTAACGGCGCAATCATCATGCCAGTTAACCGTTATTTTATTTAAATTACCATCGGCGGCAGCCATAAATATATCGACAATATCTGATTTTAAACGCAACATTAATGTCTGACATTCTGGATCACCAAAACGGATATTATATTCGATCAATCTTGGGCCTTTATCGGTAATCATTAGGCCAGCAAATAAAATGCCGTTAAATGGCGTGCCTTCATTAATCAAGCCGTTAATAGTTGGGGTTATTATATCATCAATTATTATTTTTTCCATAGCGGGGGTTAATATTGGTGCCGGTGAATATGCACCCATACCACCAGTATTAGGGCCTTTATCGCCATCAAATGCGGCCTTGTGATCTTGGGCAGAACCAAATGGCATGGCAATTTTACCGTCGCATATGGCAAAATATGATAATTCTTCGCCACTCATAAATTCCTCAATGATAATTTCATTGCCTGCATCGCCAAAAATACCATTAATCATCGCATCATCGACGGCTTTTAATGCCATATCCATATCAGTAGCGACGGTTACCCCTTTACCAGCCGCCAAACCATCGGTTTTAATAACGATTGGCACGCCTTTATCGGTGATATAATCTTTTGCCGCCTTAATATCACTGAATCTGGCATATTCGGCAGTCGGGATATTATATTTTTTCAGAAAATCTTTCATATGGCCTTTTGATGCTTCAAGCTTTGCCGCATCCATATTGGGGCCAAATGTTTTGATGCCATGTTGACGCAATTTATCGACTATACCCATAACCAATGGGGTTTCAGGGCCAATAACTACTAAATTAATTTTTTTAGATATGCTAAATTCAACTATCTCATCTATATTTTCGGCATTAATATCAACGCATTGTGCCAGATTGGCGATGCCCGCATTGCCGGGCGCACATATTAATTGATGGCATTTTTTTGATTTGGCAATCGCCCAACAAAGGCTATGCTCACGTCCGCCACTACCAACCACTAAAATTTTCATTCTTTGACCTTTTTTAATATTCATATGGCTAACATAACAAAATCTGCTATCAAAGCCATATCAAACTTGACCAATCATCAATAATATAGTCGGTTATAAATATGAATAGTAATAATACAAGTAATATGCCAGAATTTAGCGTTAGCGAGCTTTCACAATCTTTGAAGAAGACTGTGGAAAACGCTTATGGTTATGTACGCGTACGTGGTGAAATATCGGGGTTTAAGCGCGCCACATCGGGGCATTTATATATGGCATTAAAAGATAGTAATTCATTGATTGATGCGGTTTGTTGGCGCGGGCAGGCAGCAAGATTAGGGGTTGAACCAGAAGATGGATTAGAAGTAATCGTAACGGGTAGAATTACCACATATCCGGGGCGTTCAAAATATCAAATAATCATTGATCATATGCAAATAGCGGGTGAGGGCGCATTATTAAAATTACTACAAGACCGCAAGAAAAAGCTTTTATCCGAAGGGTTGTTTGATGATGCAAAAAAACAAAAAATTCCATATTTACCAAAGGTTATCGGGGTTATAACATCACCAACAGGTGCGGTTTTCAGCGATATAATACATCGATTAAATGATCGTTTTCCACGCCATGTAATATTATGGCCGGTTAATGTCCAGGGCGATAATGCGGCAAGTGAAATTATTGCCGCTATAAATGGTTTTAATGAGGCAAGTTTGAATAATATGATAATGCCAGATTTAATAATAATCGCCCGTGGCGGTGGCAGTTTAGAAGATTTATGGTGTTTTAATGATGAAATGCTTGTACGTGCGGTTGTTAATAGCAGAATCCCTATAATTTCTGCCATTGGTCATGAGACAGATACTAGCCTGATTGATTTTGCCAGTGATAAGCGTGCGCCGACACCAACAGCAGCAGCAGAAATGGCTGTACCCGTACGCATTGAATTAATGGCGCAATTATCAAGTCTATCAAGTCGCACCGTCAATGTCATTAATATTAAGCTTAAGAATCAATATCGCCATATTGAAAATTTATCGCGTGGGTTGCCCAATGCCGATAATCTTCTTGCCAATGCCAATCAACGGCTTGATGAACATAGCGATAGATTAAATAATGCGGTTAATAATTGTTTTTCATCCATTCAACAGCGATTAAATATATTATCTAACCTTTTGCTCAGCCCTACGCAAATATTAAATAGTCATAATATTAAGCTGGATAATTTGAACAAGCGTACGCGTATGGCTGTTGAAAAAATATATCAAATTAAACGAACTAGATATGGTTCGGCGCAGCTGGATTATAGATTACATGATAATATTTATAAAATAATTAAACAGCGGGCATATGGATTATCGCAAATATGGCGTAATTTAGAGAATCTATCGCATATTAAAATATTAAAGCGTGGTTTTGCCTTGGTGCGTAACAATAAAGGCGATGTGATTAAATCATCCGCAACAATAAAAAATGGTGATAATATATCAATCATGTTGGGTGATCAAAAGCCGATTGCTGCCGTTATTGCTGGAAATATAATTAAAAAAGCAAAAATAAATAAAAAAACAGACGACCGCCAACAAAAATTATTTTAGAAATTGGATTAAGGAAAATCATCATAATGTATAAATTATATATTTTAATATTTGGCCTTTTTGTTGGTTTTATAGCTACTAATTCTGCTTATGCTAATCGATTGCAGCTTGATGGTAACTTCACCCAAGGTGGCATTGCTATTGGTCATACCGCTGGTGATGCAAAGGTTAATTTTGATGGTCGTGATTTGCGCGTTTCTAATGACGGGGTCTTTATCATTGGTTTCCATCGTGATGATATTGGCATAAAGCAGTTAAATATTAAATTTAAAGATGGTCATATTGAAACAAGAGGCATTGAAATAAAGCCACGCCAATTTAATATTCAACGCATAAATGGATTAGCTCCAGCCCAAGTATCACCACAAAAATCACCTGCGGCAGCTGCCATATTAAAACGCATCGGCGAAGATTCTGCATTGATTAAGGCGGCGCGGTTAATTGACCGCGATAAAATATGGTTTTTAGATCAATTTATTTGGCCTGCGCGGGGTAAGATATCAGGTGTATATGGATCACAACGCATACTTAATGGCATTGCAAAATCGCCTCATTATGGCGTTGATATCGCCGCGAATGCAGGTGATCAAGTAATCGCCCCTGCAAGTGGTGTTATTGTTGTGGCACATCCAGATATGTATTATTCTGGTGGCACAATCTTGCTTGATCATGGGCATGGCTTAATGTCGGCATTTTTACATATGCAATCATTATCAGTGGTTGAGGGGCAGTTTATCAATCAAGGTGATAAATTAGGAACGATCGGTGCAACTGGTCGTGCCACAGGGGCGCATCTTGATTGGCGCATGAATTGGTTTAACAAACGCATTGACCCGCAATTATTGATCAATGACAGCCCAGAATAGCAGCTAATATGATTGAAATTATACATGTTTAATATTTATATTGATGCAGACGCTTGCCCCGTCAAAGATGAATGTTTCAAGGTCGCAGGCAGGCATGGGATAAAATCATATGTGGTGGCAAATAGCTATCTTCGATTACCGCAATCACCATTGATAGAATTAATGGTGGTAAGCGATGGTTTTGATGCCGCCGATGATTGGATTGCCGATAATATCAAGGCAGATGATATTGCCATAACCGCAGATATTCCATTGGCTGATAGATGTCTAAAGGCGGGTGCTGTTGTTATTAATCACACGGGTAAAATATTTACTAGTAACACCATAGGTATGTCGCTTGCCATGCGTGATTTAAACAGCCATCTACGTGATAGTGGTGAAATAACTGGCTACAACAAACCATTTGGCAATAAAGACAGGTCATTGTTTTTAAATATATTGGATAATTCAATTGTTAAAAATAAAATAAATATTAAAAATAATTGAACTATTATAATTATTCCATATATTCATTAAGAATATAAAGACTATGACAGGATATGAATATGGAAGATGAAACAAACGAGCTGCTTGTCGCCAATAAAAAATGGGCAAAAGAACAAACAGAAATTGATCCAGAATTTTTTAGCCGTCTGATCAAAGCTCAAACCCCAAAATATTTATGGATTGGTTGTTCTGATAGTAGGGTCCCCGCCAATGAGATTGTTGGCTTGCCGCCAGGTGAAATGTTTGTCCATCGTAATATTGCAAATATTGTCCCTCATGGCGACCCAAATTGTTTATCGGTTATACAATATGCAGTTGAAATATTAAATGTCGAACATATAGTCGTCGCAGGTCATTATGGTTGTGGCGGTATTGCTGCTGCGATGAGCAATGAATATCACGGTCAAATTGATAATTGGTTGGTGCATATTAAAGATATTTATCGTAAACATTATGACGAATTGCAAATGATAAAAGATGATGAAAAGCGCGCTAATCGTCTGTGTGATTTAAATATCATTACTCAAGTCAGCAATGTGGCGCGAACATCAATCGTGCAAAGGGCATGGCACAGGGGTAAATCGTTAACCTTGCATGGTTGGGTTTACAGCCTTGAAGATGGCATTTTAAATGACTTGGGTGTTGAAATGAATAGCCATAATAGCCTGCATCCTGCATATCACTTAAATACGGAGGATAGTTAAGGGCGCGCGGCTAAAATAATACGGGTTAAATAATAGTTGTATATTTTAATGGCATCATGATACCCTAAATATATAATTTATAACAAGCGATGATTAATATGCAAAGTTTCATTAGACAATATGATATGGCGGCAACCCATGTGGTAACTCATATCGAACGACGACGACAAATAATTTAAAATGCCGCATATCAATTATGGCCGCAACCATTGTTGTCGCAAGCTTATATAAAGTTCAATATATTTCATTATATTTAAAACAGCTTATTCATAGCTTATTTAGCGACAATGAATAATATATATTGTCAGAGAAGTTATCATGCCTTTTATAATCACTAAACAATCATCTTTGGATGTTAAAAATATACAATTGCTTATCGAAAATGCCTTTGGTATTGATCGGCATAAGCGGGTTGTGTATAAATTTCGTAAATCAATTGCACATCTACCCGATCTTTGTTTCATTGCAAATCATCAAGATAAACTTGTCGGATCAATAGAATTTTGGCCGGTTAAATTACCCAATCAACAGATCATACCATTATTAGGCCCGCTTGCCGTGGATAGCGATTGGCATGGTAAAGGCGTTGGGCGCGCATTGGTTAAATATGGTATTGATGCGGTTAAAGCCCAAGGATTTAATGCCTTAATAATTGTTGGCGATCCCATATATTACGCACCATTTGGTTTTAATATTGATGTGGTTGATAGGCTTAAATTGCCAGGTGATGTAACGCCGCTTACATTCATGGGGGTGGAGTTCAAAGCCCAAAGCTTAGCAAATTTATCGGGTAATATTTTGCCTATAAAGGTTGCTTGATATATTATGTTTAAATTTATCATGCTTGCATAATATTAGCACATATTTTAAACCATTAACAAATAACCATAGGAGAATATAATGTCAGTAGGATTAAAAGCAGGCGTAGTTAGTGGCGATCAATATATTACATTGATTGAAAATTGCAAAGAAAATGGCTTTGCCTTGCCCGCCGTTAATGTGATTGGTACAAGTTCGATTAATGCGGTGATGGAAGCGGCGGCAAAAAATAAATCAGATATCATTATTCAATTATCCAATGGCGGGGCGCAATTTTATGCGGGTGCGGGCATGGCGGACGGCGCAAAGGCCAAGGTCATTGGCGCAGTATCTGCGGCACAACATGTGCATTTATTGGCGCAACATTACGGTATTTGTGTCGTTTTACATACAGATCATGCCAATAAAAAATTAATCCCGTGGATTGATGAATTATTGGATCATGGCGAAGCATATTTTAAAGCCAATGGCAGGCCGTTATTTTCATCTCATATGCTTGATTTATCCGAAGAGCCAATAACGGAAAATATTGATGAATGCGCCAAAATGTTAACTCGCATGGCAAAAATTGATATGTCATTGGAAATTGAATTGGGTGTTACTGGCGGTGAAGAAGATGGCGTTGGGTCAGATATCGACATGGAAGCCGCTGATAATTCAAAGCTTTATACCCAACCAGAAGACGTGCTTTACGCCCATAAACGCCTTGCGCCAATTGGTCATTATACCTTGGCGGCATCATTTGGTAATGTGCATGGGGTTTATAAGCCGGGGAATGTAAAATTGCGGCCAGAAATTTTAAAGGCCTCGCAAGAAATGGTGATGAATGCAATAAATTCGGATAAAAACCCATTGAATTTAGTATTTCATGGCGGATCTGGTTCAGAAAAAGATAAAATAAGCCAAGCGATTGAATATGGCGTATTTAAAATGAATATCGATACGGATACGCAATTTGCCACTGCCAATGGTGTTGGTAAATATGTTGCGGCGCATAATGAAGCGTTCTTCCATCAAATTCACCCTGAAAGCGGCAAACCTTTGAAGAAATTTTATGACCCAAGAAAATGGTTGCGCCAAGCAGAATTAAGCATGGTTGAACGGCTGGACGAAGCCTGTAACGATCTTGGATCAACGGGTAAATCGATCGCCATATAACTTTATTTTTATTAAGTTAAATAATCCACTATCCCATCAAATATATTGATAAAGGATAGTGGATATTATAGTTTTAAAGCCAAGCATTGATATAGATTCCCACGCGCCATAATATCCAGATAATTTAAATATTTCACCATAGTACGAATATCTTTGATGTGAATTATGTTATGTTCTTATTTAACCTGATATAAATATACTATATATAGTTGCATAAATGAATAGAACCACCATATACTAACCTATGGTATAATAATACCATTAAAAATAACTTTAGATATTATATGGGATGTATGTGGTATTGCAAATAGTGCAGAATATTAAACAATTTTTAGAAAAAATTAAACGATCATTATTAAAGAAAATAGCCATAATTAGGATTAAGTTATGGCGCATTAACCGTAGATTAGGTGAATGGTTTTTTGGTATGGGTGTGTTTACTTATGTGATTTTATCCAGCGTCATAATGGCAACAGGAGTGAATTTTAGTTCAGATATTCAACAATTTATCGAAAAACAATATATTAAACCCGATAGCATAGAGAGATATTTTAATATATTTTCTACGCTTGGTGGCGCACTTGCGGGCGCATCTTTATTGATGTTTTCCCTAATTCTTTTTGCTATTCAAGTTAATGTGGAAAAATTGCCGCATAAGATATTTAAACATGTTGGCTTTGATCATAAGCTTATTTACGCTTTTCTTATATCATTTGTACTTGCGACTATAGTTATTATTTTATCTGCATTGCCCGATAACAAATTTATGGCCCTTATCGGAATATTTGGGCTTTATGCAACCAGCATGATAATAATATGTTTTATATGGTCATACAAGCGGATGCTATATTTGATTAGCCCGACGGATCAGCTTGACGCAATAATATCAGATGCACATAAATATGGCAAGAAATGGCAAAAATATGCGGAAAACTTTATGCTGCTTGCCAATCATTTTAAACCATCAAATAAAACACCCAATGGAATTGACCCAATAAGACAAAAGTTTTTAGTGCATAATGAGTATTGGTCAGATGAATTACAAAATACTGTAGATAACGTCGCAGCCATAGCCAAAAGATTGGCTGAATCTAATGATCATCAAATTAGCCTAAAAGCCTTATTATCTATCTATGAAATAAATGAAGCTTATATCAAAGTTAAGGGTAAAACTTTTTATAATAGTTATCCATTAAGTGAAAATAATTTAGTAACAGATGCTTTTATAACCCATAGTTTAGAAAGCTTACGTCAAATTAGCAGGCAGGCAATTAACAATGGTGATGAAAATTTATTAAAAAATTGCTTCGAGACATTTAAATCACTAGCAATAGCATATATCAATATTGATTATGGCGATGAATATTCATGTAAGAAACATCACGCTGCCCTTGCATCGGATTACTTAATCGCGACCATGATGAAAGTAATCCCGCATAACATGCCCGATATATTGATGGATGGTATTGGGTATTTAGAGGAAATTGCCATCGACGCATTGGAAAAAAATGCAATCCAAAATATGGCTAATATAATTGGTAATATTGCTGAAATTTATTCTACATCTGCGATGAAAATTGAATATAGTAATCTAATCGAAACAGGGATAACATCTATTTCTAAATTTCAAATGCATCGTATTTTCCACGATGACGGCGATAAACGTTGTGATTTTAATTCATTAAATTCAAATATTAAACTTCTGACCCAAAAAGCATTATCAATTGAAGAATTAGCATTTGTAAAAACACACCGTTATCAACTTGCGCCATATTATTCAGAAAATAATTCAGAAAGCTTCATTAATTTTCTTTCACGTATAACAAATGAAATTTTGTTGGGAGAATATGAAAATGACGAGGCATTAAATATTGTTAAAAATATTGAATCTTGGGCGGTGGATATTGATAAAGATAGCAGAGAAATATTATTATTATCAATTGAAAATAAAAGCTCGTTAGTTTTTGATATTCTATATTTGATAAAAACTGTAGTTGAATGTTTATTGGATTTAACAAATGCAAAAAATCTTGATATTGATACACAAAAAAACCTTGAAAGTATGGCTTTATCATTGGTTAGCGTATATTTAAAAATTCCAACCGATGAAACAGCTATCATATATACATACCGTGAAAATATTGATTGCCTATCTATAAATTTGAGATCAAATAAGAAGAACTTAAATAAAACAGAATATAGTAAAAGAATATCAAAAATAATAGAAAACTTTATAAAAAATTGTACTACCAATAGAAAATCATTTTAAAATAATTATTGGATCAATAGACCCTACAAATAAGGGTAATTTTGGATATGCTGTAGATAATATAATATGATATTAGTGATCAGGTAATGCTCCCTAAAAATAATAGTTTTTATAAGTAGAATTTTCTCGTAATTTAAATCAGGAGATTTTACATGAAGAATTCACGTTACCCAGACAGCCAAATTATTAATATTTTGAAACAAGCAGAAGCAGGAACGCCTGTGTCAGCCCTTTGTCGAGAACATGGCATGAGCAGTGCTTCATTTTATAAATGGCGTTCTAAATATGGCGGCATGGACGCATCAATGATGACGAGAATGAAAGAGCTTGAGGCTGAAAATACATGTTTAAAAAAGATGTATGCTGATGTTCAGTTACAAAATGATGTTATCAAGGAAGCCATGTTAAAAACTGGTAAGGCCATTCCATCGAAAGAGAATGGCACAGAGTTTTATTTTAAAGAAACGGTTAAATATTCGACAGGCTTGTTATATTTTTAATATTAGCGAAACTTGTTATCGCTATCAGCCAAAGTTCAGCAATGAAAATGATATTATCGCCGATTGGTTGCTGGCGATCACAGGACATCATCGTAACTGGGGCTTTAAACTTTGTTATCTGTATTTACGTAATGTAAAGGGCTTAAAATGGAACCATAAACGAGTTTACAGAATTTATCGTGAGTTAGAGCTAAATTTACGTATAAAACCCAATAAACGGCTTAAACGTGAGAAGCCCGAACCGTTGCTAGTGCCAACATCTATTAACAAAACATGGTCGATGGATTTTATGCATGATCAATTATCAGATGGCCGCAGCTATCGAACTTTTAATGTCATTGATAATCAATGTCATTGATGATTTTAATCGTGAAGCATTAGCGATAGACGTCGATATATCGTTACCTAGTTTGCGGGTTATTCGCGCCCTTGATCAGGTTATTGAATGGCGTGGCAAGCCACAGGCAATCAGATGCGATAATGGGCCTGAATATATCAGCGATAGGTTAAAATCATGGTCCAAAAAACATAATATTCAATTAAAATTTATCCAACCAGGCAATCCGCAACAAAATGCTTATGTGGAGCGCTTCAACAGAATAGTTCGTTATGATTTATTAAACCAATATATTTTTAAGGAGATTACAGATGTTCAAATTGCCACAACAAAATGGCTCTGGACTTACAATAATGAAAGACCTAATATGGCACTTGGTGGTATAACACCAAATCAAAAATTAACTATTGAGCATGCTCAATAGTTAATTAAACAATAAAGTTCTACTTATAACGCCCATTATAAATGGGGGTATTACCATCAAAGGAAATTATGAGGGGGGTTTTTATATTACGCCAACGGTGGCGGGTGGTTAGATTCTGTTTATCGTTACGCAAACACGTCGTCGTGGTTAGATTTCTTTTTCTATTTACGCCTAAGCGCGGCGGGCAGTCGCCCTTACAATCACTTCGTGATTGGTAGAGATTGCCATTAATTATGTCATTTGCGTATATCGTTCTAGCAAATCCCGAGTGGCTTTAGCCACGACGACGTATTTGCGTACTAATATAAAAAAAGAGTATGCGAGAGCGAACAAGTGTGAGCACGCGAAGCGCGGCTTAGTACAACGATAAAAAGATTCTTTTTCTATTTACGCCTAACGGTGGCGGGCGGTCGCCCTTACAATTACTTCGTGATTGGCTGTAGTTTGCCTTTAACTTTGTAGTTTGTGTATGTAACGAGCATAAACTCAAAAACTAAATATGAGGAAAAATGGAAAGATCGGATAGTTTTTGCCAGATACAGCGATTAGTTAAAATAATCCACTATCCCGTCAAATATATTGAGAAAGGATAGTGGATATATTTTAATTAATGTTATTACTCGCCAGAAACGACGGTTTGATATTGAACGCCTAGGCCTTCAATGCCTAATTCCATTTTATCGCCAATATTTAAATATATTTCGGGTTTTTGACCAAAACCAACGCCGGGTGGTGTGCCTGTTGAAATAACATCACCGGGATGCAGGCTCATAAATTGTGATAGATGCGATATTATTTTTTCAACGCCAAATACCATAGTTTTAGTCGAACCATTTTGGTATTTATGACCATTAACTTTTAAATACATATCTAAGCTATGCGGGTTTTTGATTTCATCACGGGTAACTAACCATGGGCCAATCGGACCGAAAGTATCGCATGATTTGCCTTTGATCCACTGCCCCGAACGATGAATTTGGAAATCCCTTTCTGAAAGATCATTAACAAGGCAAAAACCTGCGACATAATTCATTGCGTCTGCTTCATCGACATATTTTGCATGTTTGCCAATTACCACGCCAAGCTCTACTTCCCAATCGGTTTTAACAGAGTTCCTTGGTATTTCAATATCATCATTCGGCCCGCAAATAGCCGAAGTAGCCTTGGCAAAAACTACGGGTTCTTTTGGCAATTCCATGCCTGCTTCTTCGGCATGATCGGCATAATTTAAACCGATGCAAAGGAATTTACCAACTTGACCAACGCAAGCACCAATACGGGTTGTGGCATCAATAATCGGTAGCGACGATAAATCGGTTGATCTTATTTTATCAAGACCAGCATCAGACAAGATATCGCCTGCAATATCTGCAACTATTTCTGAAAGATCACGGATTTTACCATCGGTATCAATAATACCGGGTTTTTCCTGACCAACTGCGCCAAAACGAACTAATTTCATGATTTATACTTTCTGTTATACTGATTAAATATTATTAATATTTTATACTGACCAGCCGCCATCAATTGCGTGATACTGTCCTGTTGTAAATGCACTTTCGTCGCTTGATAAATAAACGGCTAAGGCGGCTATTTCTTCAGATTTGCCTATCCTGCCCATCGGTTGTCTTGCAACAAAAGCTTTTAATGCTGCATCATAATCACCTGTATCGCGCAATCTTTGATGCATCGATGGGCTGTCGACTGTTCCCGGGCATATGGCATTACAACGAATTCCTTGGGTTATATAATCGGCGGCAATTGCTTTGGTCATTCCGATCACTGCGGCCTTTGAGGTGCAATAAACAAAACGGTTTGGAACGCCTTTTATTGACGATGCGACCGACGACATATTGATAATTGACCCGCCACCATTCTCTAACATTTTTGGCAATGTGGCGCGGATTAACCTATACATGGATTTGACATTTAAATTAAAAGAAAAATCCCAAGCATCCTCATCACATTGTTGAATATTACCGCTATCGACAAAACCAGCACAATTAAATAATACATCTAATGTACCAATTTTAGCGACGGTAGCCTTTATGGCTTCACCATCCAAGACATCCAAACTCATAGTTGTTATGCCAGCGATATTTTTTAATTCTTCAAGTGCAGTTTGATTAATATCAGTTGCATAAACATCGGCACCCTCATTAGCAAATGCGATGGCACTTGCTTTGCCTATACCTTGACCAGCTGCGGTAATCAGACATTTTTTGCCATTTAATCGTTTCATTTTTTATCCTTAAATTGGTAAGCAAGATGGGCCAATTGGCTCAAATTTCTTATATGTTAATATGAATTCGCTATGTCCCATTTCTTCAGAAACGGTTTTTGTGCCTGTGGCAACATCCTCCACAAGGTTAAATATCTCATCACCTATTTCTTCGACTGTTGCACCTTGGTTAATTATGCGGCCTGCATTAATATCCATATCATCAGCTAACATATCATAGGTATCAGGGTTTGCACAAATTTTTATCACCGGTGATATGGCCGATCCAACCACAGAACCACGTCCAGTAACGAATAAAACCGTATGTGCGCCTGAGGCAATCATTTCAATAATTTCGGCATTATCAGAAATATTAGGGAAGCCAAATCTAACTTCACCATCTGGCACTACATCCATTAAATATAGCCCGCCCTTTTTTGGAATATCGCCCGGTTTTATGATGCCGATAATTTGTGCCGAGCCTGATTTAGAATATGCACCAAGAGATTTTTCTTCGATTGTTGATAATCCACCTTCGGCATTACCAGCAGCAAAGCTTCCGAAGCCTAATGTTTGATAATATTTTGCTGCCTTATCAACCGCGCTGCGTAATTCATTGCCAAGCGCACCAGTTGCGGCGCGTTCTGCCATTATTTCTTCGCAACCGATAAGTTCACCAGTTTCTTCAAAAATACATATAGAGCCAAGCGCACCTAATCTATCAAATGCATAGCCAGCGGCAGGATTGCCAGAAATGCCGCTTGTTCCATCTGATCCACCACAAATTGTACCGATAATAAGCTCGCTATGATCCATTGGAACAGCTTTTTGTTGTCTTAAATCTTTAATTGCATTCTTAATCCATGCGATACCATCTTCACTAGTTTTTCTTGTGCCTCCATTTTTTTGAATAACTAATATTTTAACTGGCCTGCCACTTGCCGCGATTTTTTGTTCCAACTTAAAACGGTCAAAGCTTTCGCAGCCAAGCGATATTAATAACACCCCACCCACATTGGGATGCGTGCAAAGTCGCTCCATCATTTTTTGTGCATATTCATTGGGAAAACAACCGGGAAAGCCAATTAAATGAACATCGTCATCATTAAATTTACTGCTGATTAATCTTGAAACATGATGGGCACATTCGACCAAATAGGCGACAATTATTCTATTTCTAATGCCTTTACGACCATCTGATCTTAAATATCCTTGCATAAATTACCACCATCGCTTGTTTGATTTAAACCATATGTTTTTGTATGATTGCTGCGAATATTATGGATATGGGCATGCGTGCCTTTTTCAATATCCATGGTGGCGATACCAATTGGGAAACCATATTTAATAATTTCTTGATCCTTATTAATTTGTTGGCGGGCTATTTTATGCCCCATAGATACATTAACCGATAATGAAATTTTATCACCGTCAATAAGCAATATTTCACCAGCCGAAATATCTCTCGACACAATATAAATATTGTCATTTGGCGATAATAAAATTAACTTTGTCGAAGATTTAATATTTTGCATTTGAAAACTTTATATTAAGCGCGGATATATTAATCACAATGAAAAACCTCTTGCATGTTTGACCATTTTTCACCATTTTTAGAAGAAGAAAGTGGTGTTTGACAAGGGTCAGTGATGCGCCACCATTCAATTGTTTTTGGATCTTGTGCCATTATTTTCATATCTAACTCAAAATTTGTGCCATGATATTCTAAATAAGAAAAAAGTAAATTTTCTGGCTCACGTAAAAAAATTGAATAATTTTGGATACTGCTATTTTTAATTTGTGCCAGAACATCTGACCAAACTGTCGCATGTAATTTTTTATAATTATCTATCTTATTGGCTTTTATACCGATAATCATAGCTATTCTCTGCATTTTAATAACTCATATTTTGTAATTATAACAATGGCCTAGCGGTATTAACGCTAGGCCAAAACATTTTAGTCATATAGAACAGCAGCGATAACAGGGTCATCAATATTTGATGCATCATAATAATAGAAACCTGTATCAATCATGCTTGGGACTGATTTACCTTGGGAAGCCATCAATGCTGCCTTCACTGTTTCATAGCCAATTCCCACTGGGTTTTGAGTGATAGCACCAGCCATTAGGCCGCTACGTATCGCATCTTTTTGTGCTTTACCAGAATCATAACCGATAATGATAATATTTTTTCGTCTCATTTCGCGCACTCCATTAACAACGCCAATTGCCGAACCTTCATTAGTGCCAAAAACACCCTTTAAATCAGGGTTCGCAGTTAAAATTGCTTTTGTAAGCTCTGTCGATTTTAATTGATCACCACCGCCATATTGCACGGTAACAACTTCGATATTTGGATATTTTGCAGCTATACGATTTAAGAAACCATCGCGGCGATCAATGCCTGTACGGCTTGTTTGATCATGGGCAACAATTGCAACCTTGCCAGAACCACCGATTTTTTCAGCCATTTTATCTGCTGCTAATGATGCAGCAGCCACATTATCTGTTGATGCTGTTGCCATTGGAATATCGCTATCGACACCGCTATCAAAGGCAATAATCGGGATTCCAGCGTCTTTTGCTTTCTTTAAAAGCGGGATTGCAGCTTGGCTATCAAGGGCAGCAAAGCCGATTGCCTTTGGGTTTTTTGCAAGTGCAGCCGCTAAAATATCAATCTGACGATCGACCATTGTTTCATTGTCGGGGCCTTCGAACGTAACTTTAACACCAAATTCTGCGGCGGCTTTATCCGCACCAGATTTGACAGCTTGCCAGAATTGATGTTGAAAGCCTTTAGAAATCAATGGGATATATATTTCTTCTGCCGTGGCAAATGTGCTCGTAGCCAAAATTGCGGCGGCACTGATTACGCCAATTATATTACGTTTAATCATAAGTATCTCCATTATGGTTGAAAAATATTAATTTGGAACGCTGTTCGTTCTCTCTAAATTATTTTGTTAACTAACTTTTTTTACGGCGCATCATATCGGCATATACCGCCAAAATTATGATTATCCCCGTTACAACCGTTTGCCATTCTTGGGCAACGGAAAGCACCCGCAAACCATTAATTAATACGGACATTATTAATGCACCAATTAATGTTCCCATTATTGTTCCTCGACCGCCAGATAATGATGTTCCACCAATTACCACTGCGGCGATTGCTTCAAGTTCGTACCCCAAGCCAAGTGCAGGTTGGGCAGAATTAAGACGGGAGGCGATTAAAATGCCAGCTATGCCGCAAATTCCGCCTGCCAGCGCATATACAGCCATCTTCCAAGCATCAGTATTAACTCCAGATAAACGAACAGATTCCTCATTTGAACCAAGCGCATATGTATAGCGCCCCAAGAGTGTCATATTTAAAATATAGGCAACAAAAATAGCCACAAGAAATAAAATCAAAACCCCATTTGGTATGGGTAAAATTGGAAATATCTCGCCAATTAATGACCCGCGAGATATTTCATCAAATCCCGGTGTATCATTAAAATAAATTGGCCTTGTGCCTGAAATAACCAAGGACATGCCTTTTAAAATCAGCATCATGCCAAGGGTAGCAATGAATGGTGGTATTTTCATTTTGGCAACAAAGCTACCAGAACAAAGCCCGCATAATGCGCCTGCACCAATTGCCGCGATTATACCAATTGGCAATGGCATGCCAAAATTTGTTAACACAACACCCGCGATCACCGCGCAAAATGTCATTAATGTGCCAACCGATAAATCAATCCCACCAGTGATAATGACAAGTGTTGCGGCAATGGCCAAAACACCATTAACCGATGTTGCCTGTAATATTGCAAGCATATTTGAAATTTGCATGAAATTTGGCGAGGCAATGGAAAATCCAATTAACAACATTATCAAACTGGCAAATGCTAATAGTTTTTGGTAAGCACCAGTATCAATAAGTCGAGCAAATATCTTATTATTAATTGTTTTTGACATAGTTATTATTCTACTTCCATTGGTGTCATCGCAGCAGTGCGCTGCGTTGCCAAATGCATTATATCTTCTTGGCTTGTGGTTGAACCACCTGGTAAAATCCCTGTTAATTTTCCTTCACACATCACTGCGATTCTATGACTTAATTTCATTATTTCGGGTAATTCTGACGATATGACGATGATTGCGCGCCCTTGGGATGCTAATTTCTTTAATAATTTATAGATTTCTGATTTTGCCCCAACATCTATGCCCCTTGTTGGTTCATCAAAAATCAGAATATCGCAATCGCGCAATAACCATTTGGCAATAACTATTTTTTGTTGATTGCCGCCAGATAAAAACCTTACTTCTTGTTTATCTGATGGTGTAAGGATAGATAATTGTTCAATATAGTCGCGTGAAATATCGCGCATTTCTTTTTCATTTAATATGGATAATTTATTAATATATCGATCAAGGCTTGCCATGGTAATATTGGCACGAACATCCATATTAACGGCAACTCCGAAATGCTTTCTATCCTCGGATAAATATCCTATTCCTGCCTTTACGGCATCAGATGGGCTTTTAATATTACATTTTTTTCCATGGACCATGACCTCGCCACTATCAAGCGGGTCGGCACCAAATATTGCCCGTGCAACTTCGGTTCGTCCCGCGCCCATTAAGCCCGCAAAGCCCAATATTTCACCATATTTAAGTGAGAAACTAACATCCTTTATTTCATTCTTACGATTTAATCTTTTAACCTCAAGGGCCGTTTTCGCATTGGATAGATCAGGAATGGTGATCGCTTCATCGGTAATTTCACGACCAACCATCATGGCTATAATTTCTTTTATACTTGTGTCTGATGTGGTTAATGTATCAATATATCCGCCATCGCGCATAATTGTTACACGATCAGTTATTCGTTTTATTTCATCCATTTTATGGCTGATATATATGATTGCAACGCCTTCTTTTTTAAGCCGATTTATAATTATAAATAGCTCGTCTATTTCTGCATCGTTTAAAGCGGCAGTAGGCTCGTCCATAATTAAAATTTTTGAATTATTTGATATTGCCTTGGCGATTTCTACCATTTGTTGTTTGGCAATAGTTAAACTTTCAACGATGACTTTTGGACTAAGCGATAAATTCATTGATTTGAAAATTATGGCTGTTTTTTGATTTAAGGCATTTTCATCTAAACGACCAAATTTTAATAAAGGCTCTCGACCTATGAATATATTTTGTGCCGCTGTTAAGTCTTTCATCAGGCTTAATTCTTGATGAATTATTCCTATTCCTAAATCTTGTGCTTGGCGCGGGCTTTTAATATTTACCCTAGCATCTTCGATATAAATTTCACCACTGTCTTTGTCATAAATTCCAGAAAGAATTTTCATCAAGGTTGATTTACCAGCACCATTTTCTCCCATCAAGGCGTGCACTTCGCCCGCCATTAAATCAAAATGCGCATCTTTCAAGGCATGAACCCCTGGGAAATGTTTTTCGATGTTAAGCATTTTAACTATGAAATCCAATATAGCTAACCCTAGACTGTTTAGTATAAATTAACCTTATTCATATATAAAACATTTATTCAACAATAAATCAACAATGTTTTTTCATATATAAAAATAGTTTTTATATACAAATATTTTATTGACATAATAACAATGCTGCCAGATTATCTTGATAGGAGATTTTAATGACTATTAAAAACAAACAAACTGGAATAACAGACCGTTATCGCGCCCCTGCACTTGAAAAAGGGTTGGATATTTTGGAATTATTAGCTAGCCATGGCAATGGTTTATCACAAGGTTATATTGCCCAATCGCTTGGCAAGACATCAAATGAAATATATCGAATGTTGAGTACGCTTGTGCGTCGTGATTATGTTATTCGTTCACTTCATAATGACCGTTACATGTTAAGTTTGAAAATGTTCTGGCTATCGCAAAAATATCCACCAGTTAGCCGTCTTATCGATATGGCAACACCTTTAATGCGCGAGGCCACACGCGAAACATGGCAATCATGTCATTTAGGCATGGAAAATAATGGCAATATAATTGTTGTTGCCTCGATAAACTCACCTGGGCAGTGGAGCTTGTCAATTCACCCTGGTTCGATTATCGGTTTGGCAAATACAGGAACGGGGCGTGTTATGGCTGCCTTTAGAAGCAAAGATGAAATTGACCAAATGTTGGAAAGCTATAAACCAATATTAGGAGAGCCAAAAATTGAACGCGAATCTTTCATTAAACAATTAAGCAATATACGCAAACAAGGTTATGATAGAATGCCTTCGCAAACGGTTCTTGGCGTTACAAATATTGCATTTCCAATTTTTGATCCATGTGGTAAAGCCACCGCAGCATTATGCTGCCCTTATTTAGAAAGAATAGATGATTTTAAAATATCAACCATAGAACAAGCAATCGATATATTTGGTCAGATGGCAATAAATTTGACTAAATTATATGGTGGGCAAGAAACATAATATTAAGAAATATAAAGGTATAAAGGTATAAAGTTAATGACGAGTAATTTAGAATTTACTCATAATAAAATTGGTAATACGGGTATTTCACTATCAAATTTAGGTTTCGGGACGGCGGCAATTGGCGGGCTTTTTGAACCAGTAGCAACCAAGGTTGGACGGATATTAAAGCCATGCGCAATGCCAAACCCAGAACTGCTTGGTTGGCCAGGTGCTTTGCCATTTACCCCAGTTTTTAATTATTCATATGATGGTATTATGCGGTTTTTTGAAGATAGCCAACAACGCCTTGGTATGGATCATATCGATATTTTATATGTCCGTGATATTGGGGAAATAACTCATGGTGATGATAATGATGAATATTTTAAAATGCTTGATGATGATGGTTATCTGGCATTATCAAATTTGCGTAAATCTGGATTAGCCAAGGCTATAGGAGTTGGCGTTAATGAAATTGATATTCCATTAGCCGCCGCCGCACCAACTCCAATTAAAAATCCATGTCATGGAAAATAAAATGATTATTGATTCGCACCAACATTTCTGGTGTTTGGAAAGAGGCGATTATGCTTGGCTAACAAATGATTTAGCCGCCATATATCGAAATTTTGAACCCAAAGACCTTGAGCCAATTTTAAAGTCTAATGGCGTAACTGGTACAATTCTTGTGCAGGCAACCGATACGGAGGCCGAAACCGAATTTATGTTATCGCTTGCCGCTAAGAATGATTGGATCAAGGGTGTTGTCGGTTGGGTTGATATGCAATCTGATCATGCTTGTAAAAAAATACAAGAATTTGCCAAAAACCCTAAATTTATTGGTATTCGCCCGATGATACAGGGTATTAAAAATGATGATTGGATGATGAATGCGGCAATAAAACCCGCTATTAAAATGTTAATTGAGCAAAATCTGACTTTTGATGCATTATTATTACCAAAACATCTATCAATATTTAAACAATTTATTATCCGATATCCAGATTTAAAAATAGTAATAGATCATTGTGCCAAGCCAGATATTAAAAATAATATTTTTCAACCTTGGGCAGATAAAATGGCAGAAATAGCCGAACATAAGCAAATATATTGCAAATTATCTGGCTTAGTTAATGAAGCGGGTGATAATTGGATAATCGATGATATAATGCCTTATGCGAGACATATTTTAAATATATTCGGCACAGATCGCGTTATGTTTGGCAGCGATTGGCCTGTGGTTAATCTGGTTAGTGATTATCAGAAATGGCTGTCAATTTGCAAGAAGTTAACCGACAAAATGACACAACAGCAAAAAAATAAAATCTTTGGCAAAAATGCTATTATTTTTTATTTAAGTAACACTGAATAATAACTTAATAGAACTAGCCTCATGACCTATTAATTTAATTCGTTCTGCGGCGGTAATATTCTTGCTATGGATAGGATAAAAGGCGCAGCAAACCGTCTGGTTTTCAAGTTTTTTAGACAATGTCAGAGCTTACATATTACCCCGCCCAGAGGGCTTTTATCAGTAAACTTTCATCTAGCGCAGAAACAATGCTCAAATATGCTAGCATATCCTTAGCCCTTGTTTTTTTGTATCTACAAGCTTAATGATAAACAGAATTGCATCAAATTAATAGGTCCTGAGTCTAGGCCAGTCTTTGGGTAATATAGTGTTTTTTTTATTTTATTCATTCGATAAAGGGTATTAATTGATTAAATTTTGATATTTCCATTATTTCATTAATTTTATCATCAGTGCCTAAACGTAGAGAAATTTTATTTTTTCCTTTATCCGCTGCTTCTTTTATACATAATAATAGCCCTAAACCAGCTGAATCTATAAAATCAAGCTTTGTTAAGTCAACTATCCATGATGCCTTTTTTGATGATAAGAAATCAGCTATTATTTTTCTGAATAGCGGCATGTCATCAAAGAGAAGTTTACCAGACAAAAGAACTTCATATTCATTATTATTTGCATATGTTGTATATTCCATTTTAAAACCCTATTTATTTTGTTGTTTTTCGACATTAATTATTTCCATAAATTTAGCCATTTGCTTGTCAAGTTCATTAACTGGTTCAGATAAATCATCTGAAGACCATATGACTTGAATAGATGATGAATATGAATTAATCGACATTTGCACAATATCTGTAATATTTTCAGAAATATTAGTTACTTCGTTAGATAAAAAACTTATTTTTTCAGAAATTTCTGCTTGAGCGGCATTTTGCTCTTCAATTGCTGCGGCAATACTTTGACTTGATTGGTTAAGGTGGAGGCATATTTTCTTTACACCATTAATTTCATCGACTGCTGTATTCGTTGCAGATTGTATATTTGCCACTTGTTTAATAATGTCTTCAGTTGCCTTTGATGTTTGTCCAGCAAGGTTTTTTACTTCACCAGCAACAACGGCAAAGCCTTTACCAGCATTCCCCGCTCTTGCCGCTTCGATTGTTGCGTTTAAGGCGAGCAAATTTGTTTGGCTGGCGATAGCCGTTATCATATCGACGACGGATGAGATATTTTGTGTTGCATCTGATAATGTGGCTAATATAGCTGCCGTTTTTTCAGTTCGATCTAATGTTTCATTTGCCGCCTGTGCTGTTTTCCCCATTTGATTTGCAATTTCATTGCTTGAGGCGACTATTTCTTCTGTCGCAACGGCAACCGAATTTATATTTTTAGCTGACCTTAAGGAGGAATTAGCAACATTAAGCGACTTGCTTGTGGTTATATATGTTTTTTTGATCGAAGAATTAGCCGCTGTGGAAATTTCCGACGATTTATCTTTTGCGACTGCTACGGTTTTATCGACTGTTTTGGCCAGATTTAAAGACTGTCCATCAAGCAGTTTAATTTTATCTATGGAGCTATTAATAGTTCTTGCGCCATGTTCATAGGCACCAGGTAGGCCGTCTAATAATATTTTACGGAAATATTTTTTTTCTGCCACATGCGACATTGCCGCAGATGATTCTCTTATATAAGCATCGGCTCTATCTATCATATTATTTATTGCATTAAATAATGGGCCTAATTCACCGCATTGATCAATTCTGGTAATTCTTGCTTCAAAGTCTCCATTTGCTACTGCATTGCAAATGGAGATTGCTGTTGTAATATTTTTGTTGGTTCCACTTATTTTAGAAATTTTGAACATATTTATCCCCTAATAAAAATATTGTTTTTCATTAATTATTTTTATAATTTTAGGTTAAATGCTTAATATAAACTCGTTAATCGACATATTTTTTTCAGCCAAAATATTGTTAACCATTTGCATTGATGCCTCCAATCCCCTTTTGTTATTGTCATATTTTTTTTCTTCGTTTAACAATTTTTTATAAAGAGGAATTATAGTTTCTGTAAGCGCTTGTTCTTTTGCAACACGCCTGTTTGAATGATAACCTATAACTTCACCAGCAGAATTACGCGACGGCGTTACATGCGCCAACACCCAATAATGATCGCCATTTTTTGAGCGATTAACAATATATGCAAAAACTTCTTTCCCAGTAACTAACCCATCCCATAATATTTGAAAGATAGCGCGCGGCATTTCGTTATGGCGTATTATTTTATGTGGTTTTCCTAATAATTCTTTTTCAGGAAAACCAGAGATGCGAAGAAAAATATCATTAACATAGGTAATGCAGCCTTTTAAATCGGTTTTTGAAACAATAATTTCATTTTCATCAAAATATCGAGCATTACCCGTTAAAAAAACTTGTTTAGGTGACATTAATTAGCCTTTATAATATTTTACTTAGTAATATTTTCTATATTAAAGTTGTTAATATATCATTAATATATTATAGTTATTTATTTAGCAGTTTTATTTAAAAATCTACTTAAACTTAATAAAAATATAATATTTAATATTATTGATTTATCACATATAATTAAGACAGTTTAAGATGACATCGCCTATATTTAAAATAATTAAAAATGCTAATATATATTCACCAAAAGATCTTGGTATTTGCGATATATTAATCGTTGGCAAAGTCATTGCCTATATTGGTTCTGATATGCCAAACCTGTCATCTGATTTGGATGTTGAGGTCAAAGATTTATGTGGGGCAACGCTTATCCCTGGTTTTATCGATGCCCATGCCCATATAATTGGCGGTGGTGGTGAAACAGGATATAACAGCCCGATACCGCCTGTTCCCTTATCAAAATTTACCAGTGCAGGTGTTACAAGTGTGGTTGGATTGCTTGGCACTGATGATTTGGTCAAGGATACTAAAAGCCTTGTGGCGAGATCCTATGCCTTGCGCGCCGAAGGTCTTTCTGCATGGTGCTATACGGGTGGTTATCATTTTCCATTAACCACATTAATGGGAAATGCAAAAAGCGATATAGTTTTTATTGACCCGATAATTGGCATTGGTGAATTGGCATTAAGTGATCATAGATCAAGCCAGATAACACAAGATGATTTTTTTAATATTGCCAGCCAAGCCCATGTGGCATCCATTATGACGGGCAAGGCAGGTATATTGCATATTCATATGGGAGATGGTGAACGCGGGCTTTCTTTAGTTCGTGATGCGTTATCAATCACAGAAATACCTCCGCGTATATTTAACCCGACCCATATTAACCGCAATCAAAATTTATTCATTGAGGCCTTAGATCTAAGCAAGCAAGGTTGCAATGTGGATATTACCGCCTTTCCAGAAGGTCATAATGGTGATGGCTTTTCTGCATCTGAGGCATTTATGAAATATCGTGATGGCGGTTATCCAATGGATAAAATGACCATTAGTTCTGATAGCGGTGGCTGTTTACCGCATTTCGATAAATTTGGCGAGCTATTACATGTTGGTATCGGCGATTCCTCAACCTTGATTATTACCTTAAAAGAATTGCTTGCCGCAGGAATTAAAATTGAAGATATATTACCAGCATTAACATTAAATATTGCCAATTTATTACGTTTAAATAAAAAAGGCATGATTAAACAAGGCAATGACGCAGATTTAATTGTTCTTGATGATGATAATAATATCAAAGATGTTATGGCGCGTGGTAACTGGCATATATGCGATGGTGAAATTAAAATTTTTGGAACATATGAAAATAGCTGATTAAATCACAGCAAGGCTGAAAATTTAATAAAAATTTTATTTAGTGATGGCAATCATTAAGTATTATTTATAATCAAGAATACTCAAAACAGCTTATTTGCATCTACATTATATCCAGCATTCTTCAATTCTTTAGATAACTTCACTTTCCATGCACCTACATCATCTAAAGGAGTATAGACAATACCATGATAATCGCTTGGAAGTTCAATATCTTTATCATAAGGCATAAAAACACGATCGCGACCTAATTTTCCTGTGAAATAGCCAAGCTCCAAAATGACATTTTGCCTTGCCCGTGGTTTTAGATCATCCGTTTGGTTTTTCAAAAATTTCAGCTTTGGGTTTTGTTACATTTGCCACCAAAATAATATTTCCCTTATAATATTTCCCTTATAATATTGAACGAATATATCAGAATATAATATTATATGGCAATTATCAAAGGAAATAGGAGGAGCTTTTTTTATATTACAGCAACGATGGTGGTTAGATTCTGTTTATCGTTGCACTAAGCTGTAGCTATCGCGTGTTCACATTTGTTCGCTCTCGCATTTAAAATAAATGCTCGCTTATATGAATAAATGACATAGTTAAAGGCAAACACGCCAATCACCAAGTGATTGTAAGCGCGACCGCCCGCCGTGCTTATGCGCGTAATATAAAAAGAATCTAGCAAACCCCGAGCAACGAAATTGCGACGACGTGTTTTGCGTAATATAAAAACCCATAAAAAAACCCCGTATAATATACAGGGTTTTTTAAAAAATGGCTCCGAAGCAGGGATTCGAACCCCGGACAAGTCGGTTAACAGCCGACTGCTCTACCACTGAGCTACTTCGGATCAATTTATTAAAGATATAAATTAAAATAATCATAACAATTAATTAAATCATAACGACCAAATTAATTTGATAATCTTTAATTGCGCGGTTTATATCAACTTCAATTCTATTTGCCAATAGTAATTTTACCAGATTTTAAAAATAATTAAAAAATGGAGGCACGGGCCGGAATCGAACCGGCGTGAACGGATTTGCAATCCGCGACATGACCACTCTGACACCGCGCCATATTATCGTCAAATTCGTAACAATAAACCACCGCCACTATATATTACCCTTATGATGGCTGGTCAAGATATGCTTTGTAAAATATGGCGTGATAAAATAAAAATCGATCATACTAATTTGATTAATTGAAAAAAATATTAATTAGGATTATAAACAGATATTAATTATATTATATGCCAATGCTGATTATATCTTTATCAGGTTATCTATTCATAGCAGGAGAATATTTTATGGATTTCGCCAAATCACGAGAAAATATGGTCGAAAGTCAACTTCGCACCAATAAAGTAACCAATGAAAAAATTCTTACGGCAATGCGTGAAATTGCACGTGAAAAATTTGTACCAGCCAGATTGCGTGATATTGCCTATATTGATAAAAATATCGAGATTGCCAATGATCGTTTTATGATGTCGCCAATGGATTTGGCTCGTATTTTACAATCTTGCCAAATTAAAAATAGCGATAGCATACTTATCATTGGTTCTTCCACGGGATATAGCGCCGCAGTTGCGAGCCGTTTGGCATCTTCAGTTTTTGCCGTTGAGGAGGATGAGGGGTTTGTTACATCTTCGGAGGCTCTTTTAACAGAATTGGCAATGGATAATGTGGTTGTTAAGAATGATAAACTTCTTAATGGCTGGAAAAAACAAGCCCCATTTGATGTTATTATATTCGATGGTGCGGTTGATTTCATACCCGCTGATATCACCGAACAAATGGCTGAAAATGGGCGTATGGTTGCGGTTATTAAACAAAATGATTTAATTGGGATTGCGACTATTTTCAAAAAACAAAATGGCCATATTTCAAATATTCAAATGTTTGATGCTAATTTAGAAAATTTAAATCAATTTATGCGTGAAGATGTTTTTACATTATAAATATTTTCAGTAAATAGTTGCCGCAGTTAACTTTAGCAACCATATATGATATCAATATCATAATATAAATTACTAGCCAATCGGCAGATGGATTTTTGAAATATGCAAAATAAAAATAAAATATTACAGGCTGCTTTTGTTATCACTGGCTTAATCTTCTTGAATAATGGAATGCTTGCGGCGCAACCTTTGAATGAGATATTGTCGCTTGCCTATAAAAATAACCCTGCATTACAGGCACAGCGGTCAATGTTACGTAGCGCGGATGAAGGTTTAGCGCAGGCCAGTGGTGGTTTTAGGCCAAGCGTTAATGTTAACGGCAATGCCAACTGGCTTAAGCCATATTATAATAAGAATAGCAATTCACGTGATTTTTATTCGATGGGTATTGGCATAACGCAAAATATTTATAATGGCGGCGGTACAACTGCATCGGTTAAAAAAGCTGATGCCAATATAATGGTTGTACGGGCAAAATTGCAATCATCAGTCCAATCAATTTTATTAAAGGCGGCTACGGCATATATGAATATGCTACGCGATCAGTCAGTATTAGAATTAAATTTTCAAAATGAAATCCGCCTTTATCGACAATTAGAAGCAACAACAGATCGTTTTGAAGTGGGAGAGGTAACTCGTACCGACCTTTCGCAAGCAGAATCTAGGGTATCAGGCGCACAGGCTGATAGTATTTCTGCAGAAGGTCAGTTAGATGTAAGCAGGGCATTATTTAAACAGCTTGTTGGTGTTGAGCCGACCGAATTATCATCACCAAAGACAAGCTTTTCTTTACCAAATTCATTGGAAGAAGCCGTATCCCTTGCTATAAATAATCATCCAAATATTAAAATATCGCTTAATGAACTTAATGTGGCTAAACAAGAATTAAAAATTCAACAGGCAGGCCTATCACCTTCATTTAGCCTTAGTGGTGATGCCAATTATAATCATGATGTTGCGGGCAATAATTTACGCGGTAAAGAATTAAAATTTACCGCAGCCATTAAAATACCCTTATATCAAGCTGGCATAGCAAAAAGTCAAATACGCCAAGCAAAACAATTGCTTGAGATGTCGAATTATCAGTTTCAAGACGCAAATAATAAAGTTGTTGAGGCGGCAACAGCCGCATGGAAAATTTTAAAAACAAAACAGGCAAGGATAATTTCTTTTAATGACCAAGTCCGCGCCAGCTCAATTGCGCTTGATGGTGTAGAGCAAGAGGCAACGGTTGGCTCTAGGACTGTGCTTGATGTGCTTGACGCGGAACAAGAATTATTAGATGCGAGAGTTAACCTTGTTCGTACTAAACGTGATGAAATTGTTGCAAAATTTGAACTTTTAAATGCGATAGGCAGCTTAAATATTACAACTATCGGCGTTAATTATAATGGTTATGATGAAATATCGAATTATAATGATATCAAGGATAATATTTGGGGTATTGATGACGTTCTTGTCGGCGAATAAAATAATATTTAAACTTGTTGGTTTGTTATAATATTATATATTATTTTATACTGGCTATATTAATGTGCTAATATTAATATAGCAGCCATATTATTGTTATAAATTTATGGTCGCTATAAAATTATATTGGAATAAAAATGAGCGACTTGCCTGAAAATATTGATCCTGAATTATCTATCGCGGGAATTCTTGCGTCAATTCGCCAAGTCATTGCTGATGATATGGAAAAAAAGCCTAAGCAACCGCAGATAAATATTGCAGATTCAAATACCGATGATATTAATTTAAAAGAGCAAATAAAACAGCCAATATCTATGGAGGAGACTCCGGAGCCAGAGCCAGAGCCAGAGCCAGAGCCAGAGCCAGAGCCAGAGCCAGAGCCAGAGCCAGAGCCAGAGCCAGAGCCAGAGCCAGAGCCAGAGCCAGAGCCAGAGCCAGAGCCAGAGCCAGAGCCAGAGCCAGAGCCAGAGCCAGAGCCAGAGCCAGAGCCAGAGCCAGAGCCAGAGCCAGAGCCAGAGCCAGAGCCAGAGCCAGAGCCAGAGCCAGAGCCAGAGCCAGAGCCAGAGCCAGAGCCAGAGATATCAAATGTTAGCGCCGAGATTGATCAGGCTTTAAATAAATTTGATGAAATTGAAATTGCTGATCATGATGAAGGCGAAGGCGAAGAAAGTAAGGCTTTGCAATTGACACAGCCATCAATTATTGATGCGGTTTCTATTGATAATATTAACGCTGGTTTATTGGGTGATCTAGATAATACTGTCCGTATGGGAAATTTAGATCAAAATATAGAAAATATGGTAAGGCAGCTTTTAAAACCTATGATGCATGATTGGCTTGATGAAAATCTTGCCATATTGGCAGAGAGGATTATTGAAGAAGAAATTCAAAAAATTACTGGAATTGGTAAAAAAGGAAAAAATAATTAGGGTGAATAATCAATATTAATATGGTTATAATAAAAGATTATTTTCCAAGTTTAATATTTAAACTAATATAACAATTTGTTTATTTTATAAAAATTTTAAAAATATCAGGGGCCAAACATGCCAAAATACCGTTCGCATACAACAACACAAGGCCGTAATATGGCTGGTGCTAGAAGCCTTTGGCGGGCAACTGGGATGGTTGATGAAGATTTTGATAAACCAATAATTGCAGTGGTCAACAGCTTTACCCAATTTGTCCCAGGCCATGTGCATTTAAAAGATATAGGCCAATTAGTGGCACGAGAAATTGAAAAATCTGGTGGCGTTGCGAAAGAATTTAACACGATAGCTGTCGATGATGGTATCGCTATGGGGCATGATGGCATGTTATATTCCTTGCCATCACGGGATTTAATCGCCGATAGCGTCGAATATATGGTCAATGCCCATTGCGCCGATGCTATGGTATGTATTTCAAATTGCGATAAAATAACTCCCGGCATGTTAATGGCGGCGATGCGATTAAATATTCCGGCAATTTTTATATCTGGTGGCCCGATGGAGGCAGGTAAAGTTAAATTAAGCATTGGCACAAGGAAAGCCGATCTTGTCGATGCCATGGTCGAAGCCGCCAACCCCGCGACAAGCGATGCCGATGTTAAGGCCTTGGAAGATGAGGCTTGCCCTACTTGCGGTTCATGTTCGGGTATGTTTACGGCAAATTCTATGAATTGCTTGGCGGAGGCCTTGGGCTTGGCACTTCCCGGTAATGGTTCGGTGTTGGCGACCCATAAATTCCGTCGCAAATTATTCGAACAAGCTGGCAGCAGTATCGTTGAATTAACTAAAAGATATTATGAAAAAGATGATATAACCGCAACGCCGCGCGCTATCGCCAGTTTCAAGGCATTTGAAAATGCCATGACATTGGATATTGCCATGGGTGGATCAACAAACACGGTTTTGCATTTATTGGCAATTGCCAGCGAAGGCGAGATTGATTTCACCATGCAAGATATGGATAGATTATCACGCATCGTGCCAAATCTTTGCAAGGTTGCGCCATCAATTGATAAATATCATATGGAAGATGTGCATCGCGCCGGTGGTGTTATGGGAATTTTAGGCGAATTAGAACGTGGCGGCCTGTTACATGGCGATTGTCCGACCGTGCATTCAAAAACCATTATGGATGCGCTTAACTCTTGGGATATAATGCGTAATAATAGCGAGGAAGTGAATGAATTTTATCGTGCAGCACCCGGTGGAATTCGCACTATCGAGGCATTTTCACAACGTAAAATGTGGGATGAGGTTGATAATGACCGCGCCAATGGTTGTATTCGTTCGATCGATAATGCCTATAGCAAAGAAGGCGGCTTGGCGGTTTTATTTGGTAATATTGCAAAACGCGGTTGTATCGTTAAAACCGCAGGCGTTGACGAGGATAATTTAACCTTTAAAGGCCGCGCTAGAATTTTTGAAAGCCAAGATGACGCTGTGGCTGGTATTTTAGCAGGGGATATAATCGCGGGCGATGTGGTTATTATCCGTTATGAAGGGCCAAAAGGCGGACCGGGGATGCAAGAAATGCTATATCCAACCAGCTATTTAAAATCAATGGGTTTGGGTAAGGCCTGTGCTTTATTAACCGATGGTAGATTTTCAGGCGGCACATCGGGATTATCAATCGGTCATGTTTCACCAGAGGCCGCCGAAGGCGGGGCAATTGGGTTATTAATCGAAGGCGATGAAATATTAATTGATATTCCCAATCGAACAATAAATGTTAATCTAAGTGAAACAGAATTAGCAACGCGCCGTGCAGATATGGAAAATCTTAATGAAAAATCTTGGCGACCAACTAAACCGCGCCAACGTAAGATATCAACAGCATTAAGGGCCTATGCCCATTTCACCACATCGGCGGATAAAGGTGCGGTACGCGATTTGGATCAATATGATTAGATAGAGCTGTTTAAAATTAGGGGATTAACATGCCATATATAACATCGATAATTGCAATTTTATTACTGACCATTGCCAATATAGCATCGGTTAATGCGGAAAATAAGACCAGCATAACTTTTTTGCATATTAATGATATTTATGAAATATCGCCCAATCGGGATGGCATTGGTGGCTTTTCCCAATTATCAAGCATGATCAAACATGAACGTGGCAAAAATAAAAATACCTTGGTAACATTTGGCGGTGATTTATTATCGCCATCGTTGTTATCTGGCATCACCGATGGCAAGCATATGATTAAATTTATGAATGCTATTGGTACTGATTTTGCCGTGCCGGGAAATCATGAATTTGATTTTGGTGCAGATATTTTTAATCAACGCCTAAAAGAATCAAATTTCCCTTGGTTAGCGGCAAATTTAAGCGGCAGCGACGCGGTTATAGCCAATAAATTAATTACAATTGATGATTATAAAATTGGTATATTTGGTTTAATAACTCCTGATACGCCAGATTTATCAAGCCCGGGTGAAAAAATAAAATTTTCAGGGCTAGTTGATACGGCAAGGCGTGAAGTTAAAAAATTACAACAGGCTGGTGCCGATGTTATAATCGCATTGACCCATAATGATTATGCCGATGATTTATCATTGATGAAAGTTAAAGGCATAAATCTTATTTTAGGTGGACATGATCATGACCCGCTAACATTATATGATGGCAGAGTTTTATTACATAAATCTGGCTCTGATGCCCAATATCTTGGGGTTGTAACTTTGGCTATTGAAACCAAAAAAGGCCGCAAAGGTAATTATATTGATGTTACCCCATCATGGAATATGCGGCTGGTTAAAAATATTGAAAAAGATGCCATAGTTGAAAAAATGGTTGCTGGTTACGAGGCGATGCTGGATGAAAAACTAGATCATGTGGTGGCAAAATTAGAAAGCCCGCTCGACAGCCGCAAGGCGGTAATAAGGGTTGAGGAAACATCGATGGGTAATTTCATATCCGATGCGCTACGTGACGGCGTTAATGCCGATATTGCCTTGTCAAATGGCGGTGGTATTCGCGGTAATCGCCAATATGAGGCGGGGCATGAACTTACCCGTAAAGATATATTAAGCGAGTTGCCTTTTGGTAATGTAACCGTTTTATTAGAATTATCGGGCAGTGATATAGTAAGCGTGCTTGAACATTCATTATCAAAAATTGAAGATAAAGCAGGGCGTTTCTTGCAAGTATCTGGCCTTGAATTTAGCTATGATCCAAAGGCCTTAGTCGGGAAAAGAATCATTAAAGTTTTGGTAGATGGCAAATCAATCGATAAACAAAAAATATATACAATCGCCACTAATGATTATATCGCCAATGGCGGCGATGGTTTTAAAATATTAAAATCGGCAAAAAGATTAATAGATGCCAGTGGGGCCATATTAATGGCGACAATGGTGATGGATTATGCCGAAAAAATCAAAGTCATTGATAGCAAAATCGAAGGCCGAATTAAGGTTAAATAATTTGCATTAATAATTAATTTACTGCTTATTTTCATGCTTAGTCGTTAATTTAAAATGACAATATTAGCTGCCAAGCGAGGTTGCATTCACTTAATCTTAATTAAAATCAGTGGCATGTAGCCAATGATGTCTCGAATGAAGCAGTTAGAGGCATAAACACCCGCCTTAAATGGATCTGTGCCGATCTTTATTTGCAAAATGATGTGATTAAGGAAGCCGTCAAAAAAGTGGTAAGGCCTATTCCATCGAAATAGAATGGCATAAAGTTTTATTTTAAAGAAACGGTTAAATATTCGATAGGATTATTATATTTTTAATATTAGTGATGCTTGTTATCGCTATCAGCCAAAGCTCCGCAATGAAAATGATAATATCGCCAATTTATTGCTGGAAATTACAAACCGCCATCGAAACTGTGGCTTTAAATTATGCTTTCTTTATTTGCATAATGTTAAAGGCGATGGATTTTATGCATGACCATAGTTAATAAACAATAAAATTATATTTATAACTCCCCTTATAAATGGGGGGTATTACCGAATAATTAGCGATGCCAGAAAAAATCAAAGATATTTGGTCAATTGATTCACTGAAATTCATGTATCACCTTTTTAAATTTTTTAACTCTTTATCCGCATATTGTGGAGTTTATGTAATATAGTGTCAATAAAAAAAGTTGAAATAGTCACTGCGAGAAAATAGATTTTTTATTCACAGGAATAGTTCATGCAAATAATTTATGACTGGTTAAAAGCCAAAAAAAGTGATCAAAATAAAATAGCGAAATTTTTATATCAAGTTATATTTATTTGATTTTTTTGTTCAATATTTGATTAACCTGCGGGCTGACAAATTGTTCTATATCGCCATTAAGTTGGCATATTTCTTTAACAAAGCGGCTTGAGATAAATTGATTCTTACCATTTGCCATTAAAAAAACTGTTTCAATTTCGCGGTTAAGCATGGCATTCATGCCCGTCATTTGAAATTCATAATCAAAATCGGATATGGCGCGTAAACCGCGAATAATAAGATCAGCATTAAATTTTTGCGCTTGATGCATCAATAAACATTCAAATGGTTCGACAATAATTTCACATTTAACGCTGTCTTTTAAATTTGCAACCTCGCTTTCAACCATTGCGGCTCGCTCAAAAAGCGTGAATAACGGCGATTTACCCGCATTGACAGCCACCGATATAACTAATTTATCGCATAGATGTTCTGCCGCTCTGGCTATTATATCCAAATGGCCATTTGTTATTGGATCAAATGTTCCCGGGTAAATCGCAATGCGAAATTTACTCTCACTCATCTGGCTGATCTATTTTTTTAACATTATCAGTATCATTTTCGCTGCTGCTATTTTCATCATCAGCTTCATTTTCTTCATCATCGCCTTCAACATCGCTAATCTGTGCAACGGAGACAACTTTATTTTTATCACCAATATTAAATAACTTCACCCCTTTGGAATTGCGTGATACATTTCTGATCCCTGATACTGGCATGCGAATTATTTGCCCGCCATCGGTTACCAACATTACCTCTTCACCTTGTGGTTCGATCAAGAATGAGGCAACAATTTTAACGTTATTATCGCGATCGATAACCATATTGCCGATACCTTTACCGCCACGTCCCGTTACACGGTAATCATAAGCTGAACAAAGCTGCCCCATGCCGTTACTGCTAACGGTTATGATATATTGTTTATTTTCTTCCATCATAGAAAACTGTGGCTCAAGCAATATTTTTACGCGTTCTTCATCCTTGGTAATATCGTCAATATTGCGTTCGGAATCTACATTTAATAGCCGTTGCTTAGCCTTTGATGCTTGTAAAAAATCTTTGCGTTGATCGGCTGTTGCATCGCTATGACGTAAAATATCCATTGAGATTACAAGGTCATTTTCAGCTAATCTTATGCCACGTACACCTTTGGAATTACGACCGATGAATATACGAATAGCAGTTACAGGAAAGCGCATTGCCATGCTATTTTTTGTAGCCAAAATAACGTCATCATCTTCAGAACAGGTACGGACATTTATCAAGCTATCGCCATTTTCAAGCTTCATAGCGATTTTACCATTACGTTGAATTTTGGTAAAATCAGATAACCGATTACGCCTTACCCCGCCCGATGCGGTGGCAAACATGGCAAATAAATCACCCCATGTTTCTTCATTTTCTGGCAATGGCATGATGGTTGTGATATTTTCATCATTATCAAGAGGTAATAGATTAATTAATGCTTTGCCACGGGCTTGCGGTGTTCCCAATGGCAGGCGATAGACCTTTAATTGATAAACCATGCCCTTGTTAGAGAAGAATAATAGCGGTATATGAGTATTAGTAACGAAAAGCTTGACGACAAAATCATCGTCTTTTGTTGCCATGCCCGAACGCCCTTTGCCACCGCGCCTTTGCGCCCGATATGTGGATAATGGCACACGTTTGATATATCCACCATGAGTAACGGTAACCACCATGTCTTCGCGCTGGATTAAATCTTCGATATCATGTTCAAATTCATTTTCTTCAATGGTTGTGCGGCGCGGTGTAGAAAATTTATCGCGAACAAAAATAAGCTCTTCACGCATAACATCCATCCTGACAGGACGCGATTGCAATATTTCTAATAACCCCTTGATTCTGGTTGCAAGTTCGGCTGTTTCGTCGCTAAGCTTGTTACGTTCCATGCCTGTTAAGCGTTGCAAGCGTAATTCTAAAATCGCCCGTGCCTGTGTTTCTGACAGGTTATATTTGCCGTCAATGACCTCATGCCCTGGGTCATCAATCAATTTGATAAACTCACTAACATCACCAGCTTCCCAATGGGTCGCCATTAATTCTTCGCGTGCCGTGGCAGGGTCTTTGGCATTTCTGATAAGTTTGATGATTGGATCAATATTTGAAATAGCCACCAATAAACCCGCCAATATATGGGCACGTTCTCTAGCTTTACGTAGTTCAAACATTGTGCGTCTGGTTATTACTTCTTCACGAAATGTTATGAATGCGACGATAATATCGCGTAAATTCATTAATTTTGGTCGGCCACCATCAAGCGCCAACATATTTGCGCCAAAGCTGGTTTGTAATTGGCTGTAACGGAATAATTGTGCCAGCACAACTTCGGCAATAGCATCGCGTTTTAATTCAATAACCACACGTACACCATCGCGATCAGACTCATCACGCAGATCGGATATTCCTTCGACAAGTTTATCACGGACAATTTGCGCCATGCGTTCAATCATGCGGGATTTATTGACCTGATATGGTATTTCGGTAACAATGATTGCGTTGCGGCCTTTGCGTATTTCTTCAAAATGCGTACGCGCACGCATGACAACTGAACCGCGCCCTGTTGATAATGCCGATATGCTGCCTTGCCTGCCTAAAATAATTCCGCCGGTTGGGAAATCAGGTGCAGGGACGATTGTTAATAATTCTTCCATCGATATTTCAGGGTTATCAATATATGCAAGACAAGCATTGGTTACTTCGCCAAGATTATGTGGTGGAATATTTGTCGCCATACCAACGGCGATACCGCCCGCACCATTGACCAACATATTTGGAAATTTTGATGGTAAAACCATTGGTTCAAACACAGATTCATCATAGTTAGGTTGGAAATCAACCGTATCTTTATCAATATCATCGAGTAACATTTCGGCTGGCTTTGCCATGCGGGCTTCGGTATAGCGCATTGCGGCGGCGGGATCACCATCCATAGAGCCAAAATTGCCCTGTCCATCAATTAGCGGCAAACGTAGCGAGAAATCTTGCGCCATCCTGACCATTGCATCATAAATTGCCTGATCGCCATGCGGGTGATATTTACCCATAACATCGCCGACAATTCGTGCCGATTTGCGATATGGTTTGGTCGAATCGTAACCACCATCTTTCATGGCGTATAAAATACGTCGATGCACGGGTTTAAGCCCATCGCGCACATCTGGTAATGCGCGGCTGACAATCACGCTCATGGCATAATCAAGATATGATTTTTTCATTTCATCTTCGATAGTTACGAATGAAATGTCTTTTGCAGTATTATTTGATGTAATGTCGGTCAATTATTTATCTTTTTGTTATTAAATATTTTGTGACTAAACTGTCATTTATCAATATATCGTATTTTTTAACATATATTTTACTATCAGACCAATTAAATATTGCTATTTAACCATCATCAAGCAAGTTTTTTATCATTTGTTGATTTACCTTGAAGAATTAAAATCGTATATCAGACATTCATATGATTAATCGATATTTATATACGGATTGCAGGTGGTTTTATGAGCGGTAATATTGATGGAAAAGCAATTGGGGCGCATGAAAATAGATTACGGCGTATTTTATTTCGTGCTACCCATCGTGGGATTAAGGAAATGGATATTTTGCTTGGTGGCTATACACGTGAAAATATCGAAAAAATGCCAATTTCCGATTTAGATTTATTTGAAGTGATGTTGAGTATTGATGATCAAAAATTTTATTCAATTCTTTTGCGGGATGAGGTCGTACCAGAGCAATTCGAAGGTAAATTAATGCAATCAATCATTGATTATACACATAATAGTTTGAAACCCTAAAGTTTGGTTAAAAATTGATGGTTGATTTTAAAAAATATGCCAATGTGCCAGGGGAGGCCACCGTATCTGGCGTGCCAGAGGCATTTGACGCTAAAATTTTAATAGATATTTTAGACGCTTGCGAATCTGGCGCGGTTATTTTCATTGCGCGTGATGAAATACATATGGTTCGCATGGCAAAATCCTTAGAATTTTTTACGCCAAAACAGGCAAAATCTTCTAAAGCTGCAAAGATTGTAATTCATCAATTCCCTGCATGGGATTGCCTGCCCTATGACAGGGTGTCGCCATTAAGCGATATTGTCGCCCAAAGACTTACGGTTTTGGCGAGCCTTGCAAACTGCCCGTTGAATTCACCAAATATAAATAATCCAAATAAAACCATATTATTAACCACAATAAATGGCGCACAACAACGAGTGCCTGCAAAGGAAAGCCTTAAAGGCGCATCATTAGAATTAAAAACAGGTGGTGTTTTTGATGAAAAAGAATTTTTTAAATTTTTAAATAGCAATGGCTATTATAAAAGATCAACCGTGCGCGAAGCAGGCGAATTTGCCGTGCGCGGCGGCATTATCGATATTTTCCCGCCCAGCGTTAAGGAACCTGTACGGCTTGATTTATTTGGTGATGAGATCGAACGGATCAGGTATTTTGACCCAGTCAATCAGCGCAGCCGCAAGGAAAAAGTTGACGTGGTTTTATTTCAACCCGTATCCGAGGTTATTTTAACCGATGATAATATAAAACGCTTTCGGAAAGCTTATCGGCAGATTTTTGGATCTATCAGCGATAATGATAATTTATTTGAGGCCATAAGCACGGGCAGGCGTTATGTCGGTATGGAACATTGGCTGTCATTATTTCATGATAATCTTGATAGCATCTTTGATTATTTAGCCGATGCGACAATAATATTGGATTATCAGGCAAAAGAAGCCTTGGGTAATCGTTTTGCCGCAATCGACGATTATTATAATGCACGGGTTGCGATGATGGGGGCAAATAATCGCCATGCCGCAGGTGAAGATCAAATAACCCCATTATATAATGCTTTGCCACCAAGATTTTTATATTTATCAAAAGATGAATGGCATGAAAGATTATCTTTAAGGCCAGTTTTAAATTTCACACCATTCATCATGCCAGATAGCGATGAAATTAATATCATCGATGCGGGTGGTCGTATGATTGATGATTTTTCCGAAGCAAGGGCTAACCCCAGCAAAAACCTGTTTGATGCCTTTAGTGAAAGACTGATAAAACATAAAGCAGGTGGCGGTAATAAGAGTAAAAAAATAATCATTGCGGCATATAGCGAAGGCTCTAAATCAAGGCTTGCCAGTTTAATGAGCGAGCATGGATTGGCAATGTTCGGCACAATCGATGATTGGCGCGGCGCATGCCTGCTTGAAAATGGCGATGTAGCATTTTGTGTTTTTGAAATGGAACGCGGCTTTGAAACTGATAGCCATATTTTTTATAGCGAACAAGATATTTTAGGCGAAAGATTGGCCCGTGCACCAAAAAGGCGTAAACGCCGTGGTGAAGAATTTATAACCGAAGCAGCCGCCCTTGATCAGGGAGATCTGGTGGTGCATTTAGAACATGGAATTGGTCGTTATGATGGCTTGGAAACCTTAAGTATATTATCTGCGCCCCATGATTGTTTGCGTATTTTATATTTAAATAATGACAAGCTTTTTGTCCCTGTTGAAAATATTGATATATTATCGCGTTACGGTTCAGAAAATGCCAAGGCGCAGCTTGATAAGCTAGGCGGGGTCGCATGGCAGGCGCGTAAGGCAAAAATTAAAGGCCGCATTAAAGATATTGCCGATAAATTATTAAAAATTGCTGCCGAACGGGAGTTGCGCAAAGGTGATATTATCACCCCGCCCGATGGGCTTTATGATGAGTTTTGTGTGAATTTTCCATTCGTTGAAACCGAAGATCAATTACAAGCTGTCGCCGATATTCTTGATGATATGGCAAGCGGCAGGCCGATGGATCGCCTGATATGTGGCGATGTTGGTTTTGGTAAAACCGAAGTGGCCTTGCGCGCCGCATTCGTTACCGCATTGGGCGGACAACAAGTTGCCGTAGTCGTGCCAACCACATTGCTTGCCCGCCAGCATTTTAAAAACTTCTGCGATAGATTTAATAATATGCCCGTCAAAATAAGGCAATTATCTAGACTGGTTAAGGCAAAAGACGCGACCATAACCAAAAAAGGCATGGCAGATGGCACGGTCGATATAATCATCGGCACTCATGCCTTGTTAGCAAAAGCTACTCAATTTAAAAATCTTGGTTTGTTGATAATTGACGAAGAGCAGCATTTTGGCGTTACCCAAAAAGAACGTTTAAAACAGTTAAAAACCAATGTTCATGTATTGTCGCTTAGCGCAACACCAATACCACGAACATTACAAATGGCGCTTTCTGGTGTGCGGGAAATGACCATAATGGCGACCCCGCCAGTTGATAGATTGGCAATCAGAACATTTATATTACCATATGACCCCGTGGTTTTGCGTGAGGCCATAATGCGCGAACATTACCGTGGTGGGCAGGTGTTTTACGTTTGTCCAAGGGTTGCAGATCTAGGGCGAATGCGTAAAAAATTAAAAGATTTAGTACCCGAAATAAAAATTGCCACCGCCCATGGTCAAATGACACCAAGCGAATTAGAAGATGTGATGGAAGCCTTTATGGACGGGCAGTATGATTTATTATTAGCGACAAATATTATCGAAAGCGGGCTTGATATTCCAACCGCAAATACTATGATAATGCACAGGTCAGACATGTATGGCTTGTCGCAATTATACCAATTGCGCGGGCGTATTGGGCGTGGAAAAATACGGGCATATTGTTATTTAACCGTGCCACCGGGGAAAATATTAAGCCCAAGCGCGAAAAAACGCCTTGAAGTTATGCAAACCTTAGACAGCCTTGGCGCGGGGTTCAGCCTTGCCAGCCATGATTTGGATATTCGTGGTGCGGGTATCTTATTGGGCGATAAGCAATCTGGTCATATAAAAGAAGTTGGGGTAGAGCTTTACCAACGCATGTTAGAAGAAGCAGTAGTTGCCGCCAAAGATGATGTTATGGCGATTACGGCCGAAGGTATTTATTCACCCATAATAAATATTGGTTGCGCTGTTCTTATTCCCGAAGAATATGTTAGTGATTTATCGGTTAGGTTTAATTTATATCGTCGTATTTCTTCATTAATCAATCTTGCGGAAATAGATGCATTCGCGGTTGAAATTGTCGATCGGTTTGGCGCATTACCAGATGAGGACAATAATTTATTGCGGGTTTTTAGGATAAAACATCTTTTTAAAATAGCCAATATTGAAAAGCTTGACGCGGGGCCAAAAGGTGCGGTTATAACTTTCCGTAATGATAAATTCCCTAACCCGCTTGGCTTGATTGGTTTATTACAGCAACAATTAGGCAGCATAAAATTGCGCCCAGATCAAAAGCTTGTCATTCAAAGGCCATGGGAAGAATTGGAAAAACGCATGTCTGGCGTGATTAATTTTATGCGCATTTTGGCAAAATTAGCCAAAGAAAAAGATAAAATCTGATGATATGATATATAAGCTAAATTAATTTTTTTACCAAACCATATGCAGAGCGTAAAATATTATTGCCGCCAATATGGCTGATACGGGAACGGTTATTATCCATGCGGCAATTATGGTTAGAAAATGTGAACGCCTGACAAGGTTACGATTTTTAATCACATTATCGGATATAGTTTTCTTTGTGGAAAAATTATGCTGATGTTCAAATGGTTTAATATATTTTTTACGTCTTTTGCTGTGTTTCGTGTAATATTCGCGAAAAAAACCAACGCCAAAAACTGCACCAACGGCGATATGGGTTGAACTAACCGGCAGACCAAGGGTGGAAGCAATAATAACCGTTATACCCGCCGATAATGCAACGCAATAGGCACGCATTGGATTCATTTTTGTTATTTGTTCGCCCACCATGCGGATTAATCTTGGGCCAAATAGGAATAGGCCTAAACTAATACCCGCCGCACCAATCATCATAACCCATATGGGTATTTCAACCTTGGCGGCGATATCGCCTGATTCTAATGAATGCAGGATTGACGCCAATGGGCCAACCGCATTGGCAACATCATTTGCGCCATGGGCAAATGATAATAATGCAGCTGAACAAATAAGCGGTAAATTAAATAATTTACGCAAAGATTGATTGCGGTTTTCCAAACCTTTAGATTGTCTTTTAACCCATGGTTTTGAAATTAGATATGTCAAAATAAAACAAATAATACCAATTGCAATTATTGAAATCACATCGGCTTTCCATATGCGCTTTAGGCCTTTCATCGCCAGATAACAGGCAAAAACCCCACCCATTATGGCAAGCAATAATGGCACCCATTTTTTTGCAGCAGCAATTTTATCATCTTGATAAATAATATTGGTTTTAATGAATGCCAAGAAAACTGCGGCGATAATACCGCCTAGCAATGGCGAAATTACCCAACTTGCAGCAATCGCCGACATGGTAAACCAGTTGACCACAGAAAAACCAGCCGCTGCAATGCCCGCACCCAAGACACCACCAACAACGGCATGGGTTGTTGAAACGGGCGCACCGATATAGGTGGCGATATTAACCCATATGGCCGATGATAATAATGCCGCCATCATTGCCATTATGAAAATATCGCTGCTGCCTACTAATGATGGATCAATAATGCCTTTGGATATGGTTGATACCACATCACCACCAGCTATTAATGCGCCCGCAGTTTCAAAAATCGCAGCTATTATAAGCGCTGTTGTCAGGCTCATCGCCCGTGAACCAACCGCAGGACCCCCATTATTGGCGACATCATTTGCGCCAATATTAAGCGCCATATAACCGCCGATGGTCGCGGCAATAATAATTATAATTGCATTGGGATCCGCACCAAAAAAATAGCTGGTGAAGGTTGCAGCCATACATAAAAAAATAAACGCCAAGCCAGGTGCAAATAACCGTTGCGACAAAGATATCGTTGATTGTTCGATGGTTACAATTTTTGCTAAATCTTTATCAAGCGTGCGTTTGGTTGAATTTGTCATTTATCAAATTTAATAATGAAAAAGTTACATCTGTTAAATAACTGGATTACAATTAAATGGCAAATACTCATTTTATAATTTGGTGATAAATATTGTAAAAACACTAATAATAGAGCTTAATCGTAACTAATATTAATAATTGGTAATTAAGCATATCTTAAGGTTATAATTAAGTAATTATGAAAATAAATTCTATAAGTCAATGGTTGTTAAATTATTTACCTAATGGTCAGCCTACCGATATATTTTTTACTGATTTTGCCGATAGATTATTGCAAGCTGGTGTTAGAATTGACCGTATGGTGCTTTTTGTTACTACGCCGCACCCAACCGTATTTGGTAGGCGTTTTGTCTGGCAAAAAGGAAAGGGCGTAAAAATAATCGATGCGCCACAAGCCACTAGCCGTTTTGATATATATATAAACAGCCCCGTATATGAGGTGCGCCATAAAGGTTATGATATTCATTTTGATTTGGATGCGCCAAAATTAGATGGTGAATATAGCGTATATGGTGAGCTTCGCAATGATGGAATGCGCGATTATTTTATTCAAGCATTACCATTCATGGGCGGTAATATAGAGGCGATAAGCTATGCAACATCAGTGAAAGATGGTTTTTCTGACGCCGAATTAACAATATTTAAAGAAATAAGAATGCCGCTGGCAAGGATTGTGGAAATATTTGCCTTAAATCGTGTGGCAAAGAACAGCCTTAATGCTAATGTGGGGCGTGGCACGGGGGAGCGAATATTAAAAGGTAAAATACATTTAGGCGATAGCGATAAAATCAATGCGGTGATTTTATTTTGTGATTTGCGGCGTTCATCATTATTAGCAGAACAATATGGCTCAGAAAAATTCATCCATATATTAAATGACTTCTTTAGCAGTACCGCAGGCGTGGTTTTAAATAATGGCGGCGATGTTTTGCGTTTCATTGGTGATGCATTTTTGGCTATATTCCCGATTAATGATGATAAAGATAGTGATATTATTGCGGCACAGAAGGCATTAAATTCAGCGATTGAAGCCAACAAGTCATTGAAAAAATCAAACGAAGTAGAGCTATCAGCTGGTTTCGGTTTACATATGGGGGAGGTTGTGTATGGCAATATCGGTACGCCCGAAAGATTGGAATTTACCGTTATTGGCGCAGCAGCGAATGAGGCTGCCCGTATAGAGGGGAAATGCAATGAATTAGGTTATGATATATTGGTATCAGAAAAATTTTCAAGTAAATTAACTAAGCAAAAATGGCAAGATCTTGGGCTATATAAATTTAAAAATATCAGTAAAGAAATGCGACTTTTCACCATTATTTGATTATGTTAAGCGTTACTAGCAATTAACTTACCTTTCATATCTAAATAATTTTTTAAATAATATCCCGTATGGCTTTCAGATGTCATTGCCACATCTTCTGGCGTTCCTTCGGCAATTATCTTACCGCCATTATTGCCGCCATCTGGCCCAATATCTATCACCCAATCTGCGGTTTTTATTACCTCTAAATTATGTTCAATAACGATGATGCTATTACCCGCATTGACCAATGCTTGCAAGACTTCTAATAATTTTCGAACATCTTCAAAATGCAATCCTGTTGTTGGCTCGTCTAAAATATAAAGGGTTCGCCCCGTCGCCCGTCGTGATAACTCCTTGGCAAGCTTGACCCGTTGCGCTTCACCACCAGAAAGGGTGGTTGCCTGTTGGCCTACCTTGATATAACCAAGCCCGACTTTTTGCAAAGTAACCATTTTATCGCGAATATTGGGTGCGGCCTTAAAAAATACTGCCGCCTCGTCAACGCTCATATCCAAAATATCGGCAATGGATTTATCACGATAACATATTTCCAATGTTTCGCGGTTATAACGCTTGCCAAGGCATTGATCGCATTTGACATAAACATCGGGTAGAAAATGCATTTCAATTTTTATAACTCCATCGCCATGGCATGCCTCGCACCGACCACCTTTAACATTGAAGCTAAATCTTCCCGGAAGATAACCACGTATTTTTGCCTCTGGCAGGGCGGCAAACCATTCGCGTATGGGTGTGAATGCGCCAGTATAGGTTGCGGGGTTTGATCTTGGGGTGCGACCAATTGGCGATTGGTTAATATCGATCACCTTGTCCAAATTATCGATGCCAGTAATCTTGCCATGCTTGCCCGGGATTGCATTTGCCCCCATTAAATTACGGTGCAATGCCTTCCATAATGTTTCGATCACCAATGATGATTTGCCGCTGCCTGATACGCCCGTTACACATGTAAAAAGCCCAAGCGGAAATGAAACATCAATATTTTGCAGGTTATTTTCGCTGGCATTGAATATTTTAATATATTTACCCCTTTTGGGCTTGCGTCTAGTTATGGGGATTTCAACTTTTCTTCGACCTGTAATATATTGCGCCGTTAGTGATTCTTCACATTTAAATACTTCTTCGGGAAGGCCTGCCGCCACTACATTGCCACCATTAACGCCCGCCAAAACCCCCATATCGATTAAGTAATCAGCCGCCCTTATTGCTTCTTCATCATGTTCAACGACAATCACCGTATTGCCAAGGTCGCGTAATCGTTTAAGGGTTATAAGCAAACGGTCATTATCGCGTTGATGCAGGCCAATTGATGGCTCATCCAACACATATAATACCCCCGTTAAGCCCGAACCGATTTGGCTGGCAAGGCGAATGCGTTGGCTTTCACCGCCTGATAATGTACCTGAATTACGGTTTAATGCCAAATATTGCAAACCAACATTATTTAAAAAACCAAGCCTTTCGTTGATTTCTTTTAGGATTGTTTTGGCAATTATGCTTTGTTTTTCGCTTAGATATTTATCCACATCCATAAACCATTTTGCTGCGGCACTAATGGATAATTCAGTTATTTCGGCAATATGTTTATGATTTATTTTAACCGCCAATGCTTCTTTTTTTAACCGATAACCATTGCATTTATGGCATGAATGCACCGATTGATATTTGGCTATGGTCTCGCGCGCCCAATTGCTATCGGTTTCGCGGTAACGCCGCTGCATATTGCTTATAACGCCTTCAAATGGTTTTTTTGTGCTATATGTTCTTTTACCATCATCATAGGTAAATTTTATTTCTTGCCTATCGCTGCCATATAAAATTATCTGTTGTAACTTTTTGTCTAAATCGCCAAAGGCATCATTCATCGATGCCTTATAATGTTTTATCACCGCCTTTAATGTTTGGCGATAATATGGCGCGGGGGATTTTGACCAAGGGGCGATTGCGCCGTCTTTTATTGATTTTGATATATCTGGTACAACCAAATCTTCATCAAAAAATATTTCAGTGCCAAGCCCATCACAGGCGGGGCAAGCGCCAAATGGATTGTTAAATGAAAATAATCTCGGTTCAATTTCCTCGATCGTGAAACCACTTACTGGGCAGGCAAATTTGGCAGAATAAATATCTTGTTTACCAGTATCGGAATTTTCAACGAATAATAAACCATCTGATTATTCTAGCTCTGTTTCAATCTAATCGGCTAATCGGTTGGCATTATCTTCTTTGATAACGATGCGGTCTACCACCACATCAATATTATGTTTATTGTTTTTTTCTAACGAAGGTAATTCTTCGATAAGATAAAATTCGCCATCAACTTTGACCCGTTGAAAGCCATTTTTTTGTAATTGGCTAAATTCCTTGCGATATTCGCCCTTGCGACCGCGTATGATTGGCGCAAGTAAATATAATTTAGTCCCGATTGGCATTTCTAAAATACGATCAACCATTTGCGTTACCGATTGGCTTTCAATGGCAAGACCAGTTGTTGGTGAATATGGAATGCCAACACGGGCAAATAATAACCGCATATAATCGTAAATTTCGGTTACTGTGCCAACTGTTGATCTAGGGTTTTTTGATGTGGTTTTTTGTTCAATAGATATTGCAGGTGATAAACCATCGATCGAATCCACATCGGGTTTTTGCATCATTTCCAAAAATTGCCGGGCATAGGCCGAAAGGCTTTCCACATAACGGCGTTGGCCTTCGGCATATATGGTATCAAAGTCCAGTGAAGATTTACCAGAACCAGATTGTCCAGTAATCACCACCAGCTTATCGCGTGGTATATCCACATCAATATTTTTTAAATTATGTTCGAGTGCGCCGCGTACACGGATTGAAGATACCATTTTTAAGACCTATTCATATATCGCTGATAATGGGGTTCGTAAGCTATGGAATTAGCCAAGCTATATTATTTTAAATTATAAAGCAAAATTAATTGCTTTTATGGGTTAGTTTAATTTATTATCGGGTAATTATGTAAATATCGAAATAATATCTTATAACGGAGTAGTGATAAATGTCTGGCAGTTTAAATAAAGTAATTCTTGTGGGAAATCTTGGGCGTGATCCAGAAATAAGATCAATGCAAAATGGTGATAAAGTGGCAAATTTAAATATTGCCACATCGGAAAACTGGAAAGATCGTGATGGTAATAGGCAAGAAAAAACCGAATGGCATCGGGTGGTGATATTTGGTAAAATTGCCGAAGTTTGCGAAAGATATTTAAAAAAAGGCTCAAAAGTTTTAATCGAAGGAAAACTTGTTACCAGAAAATGGGTTGATAAAAATAATAATGATAAATATACGACAGAAGTCGTGGTCTCGGGATTTAATGGTGGTATGACCATGTTAGATAGTCGTGGCGGTGGCGATGGTCAATCTAATAACGGCGGCGGTTATGGCGGTGGTCAATCGAATAATAACCAATCCAATAACGGCGGCGGTTATGGCGGTGGTCAATCAAATAATAACCAGTCGAATAACAATAGCGGCAATAGCTCACCAGATTATAGTGCTGATTTGGACGATGATATTCCATTTTAAGGTAAAGTTAGCATTTATGATAGACAGCGTATGGTTGTTATATTAATATATTCTAACTATAGAATTGTTTAATATTTTGTTTGTTTGTTTATTAAAATTAGATATTATTAAAACCATACTTATATAATGATTGGAAATTGATTTGTTAAATTTAAAAAAAATGCGGGTTGGATATGTTATATTATCTATATTCACTATATTAATATCAGCACAAACGGCAAATGCTCAGAAAAAACCGATGTCTGGGGTATTTATAGGTGTGGATGCTGGTTATTTAAACAGTAATATTTCTGGTTTTGCAGAAACTTTCCCGCCGTTATATGCTGCGAAGAAACGAACTAATTTTGATTTAAGTAATTCTGCTGCTGTTGTCGGCATAAATCTTGGTTACGGTCATCATTGGAAAAATGATATATTCACGGCGATTGAACTTGGATATTCTGAATTTTTAAATCCAATAGAAACCATAGTTAAAACCACGCCAGCACATGAGGTCACAATTAAATATTCTAACAGGTTAGATCTAACGGCATTAATCGGCTATGATTTATCTAATATTGAAACTTTATACACTAGAATTGGCGTAGGTATAAGCGATGTTAATATTTCCCCTCGTGATACAGGTGGAACTGGTGGTGCATTCCATGATTTACATGGTATAGTTTATGGCGTTGGATATTCGCGTAGCTTTACCGATAATATCAGTTTTAATGCCGATTTAAAAGGTTTCACGGTTAGTGATTCTTATAATAATGATAAAAATGACGGTGAAAATTATGATATTAAAATGCAAGATATTCAGATAGCTATTGGGGTAAAATATAATTTCTAAATAATATATAACATAATATATACTGTCTGAAATATTATTTAGAGCTAACCAGATTGTAAATTGGCAATTGCGCTATCGCGTTCAAATAAATACAGCAATATGCGCAATGCTTGCCCGCGTTCGCTGGTCAATTTTGGGTCTTTTAATAATATTAATTTGGCATCATCGGCAGCGGCCTTTATCAAATGACCATGAATGGCAAAATCAGCCAAGCGCATATTTGGTAGGCCGCTTTGCCTTGTTCCTAGAACCTCGCCTGCGCCGCGTAATTCAAGGTCTTTTTCGGCAATTAAAAAGCCGTCATTGCTTTGACTTAAAATTTTTAATCGCGCCCTCGCCGTATCGCTTAATTTTTCTGACCTTAATAAAATACATGTGGATTGTGCTGCCCCACGACCAATTCTGCCGCGCAATTGATGCAATTGGGCAAGGCCGAAACGTTCGGCATGTTCAATAACCATAACCGTTGCGGCGGGAACATCAACTCCAACTTCGATAACTGTTGTCGATACTAATAAATTAACATTGCCATCGCTAAAACTGCTCATGGCATCGTCTTTTTCTTTTGCCTTCATCCTACCATGCACCAATGCGACTTTATCTTTGCCAAAATGCTTTGATAATTGCAAAAACCTCGCTTCGGCGGCGGCTAGATCCAATATATCTGATTCTTCCACCAATGGGCAGACCCAATATATTTTTGCACCCTGTGCTATTTTACGCTCGACTGCGTTAACCACTTCATCAAGTCGATTATTATTAATAACAATAGTTTCAATTTCTTTGCGCCCTGCTGGTTTTTCAAGCAATCTTGAATCATCCAGATCGCCATAGGCGCTCATCATTAATGTACGTGGAATTGGCGTTGCGGTCATTACCAACATATCAATGCCATTGCCCTTTTTTGCCAATGCTAACCGTTGATGAACGCCGAATTTATGTTGTTCATCGATAATTGCTAATGTTAGTGATTTAAATTTAACATCAGCTTGAAATAAGGCATGAGTGCCGATTAAAATTGATATTTTACCATTGGCTAGGTCAGTTAATATTTTATCGCGGGCTTTACCCTTATCACGTCCAGTTAATAGCCCAATATTAATGCCGATGATATTGGCAAGTGGCGCAATAGTTTTAAAATGCTGTTTGGCGAGGATTTCTGTTGGTGCCATTAATGCTGCTTGTCCACCGCATTCAATGGCATTTAACATAGCCAATAATGCAACAATGGTTTTACCGCTGCCAACATCGCCTTGAAGTAGACGCAACATGCGGCTCGGTTGTTTCATATCTTGATAAATCTCGTCCAATGATCTTATCTGGCATTTAGTTAATTCAAATGGCAGTGAGTTTAATATTTTTTGCCGTAATTTTCCATCACCATCGATTATTATTCCAGATTGTTTTTTTACTTGCTGGCGCATGATTGCCAATGCCAATTGATTAGCCAGTAATTCATCAAATGCTAAACGTTGCCTTGCGGGATTATCGCTTGAAATATCGAGAATATTTTGTGGATTATGGGTGCTTAACAATGCCAGATGCCATGACTGCCATTTTTGTTGTTTTACATAGTCGCTATCTTGCCATTCTGGTAATTGTTTAACATGTTTTAATGATGAACAAATTGCTTTATACAAGGTTTTTGGCGTTACCCCCGCCATTAATTGATATACGGCCTCTATCTTTGGCATTTCACCTATTTGATCGGGTGGTAAAATATAATCAGGATGCGCCATTTGCTTGATATCATTATAGGAATCTAATCTGCCGCTTATTATGCGTGTTTCGCCTTCGGGTAATTGATTTAAAAACCATTTTTTATCTCCACGAAAGAATATTAAGGTTATTTCCCCCGTATCATCACCACAGCTTATACGATATGGGCGTTTGCGACCATTTGATGGATGATGTTTGATAATTTTAACATTCAAAGTGGCTATTCGGCCAATTTCCGCATCAATAATTTTTGGACAATATTGCCTATCGGTTATTTCACGCGGCAAATGCCATAATAGATCGATAATATGTGGGCCTGCCAGTTTTTCAATATATTTACCAATGCGCGGCCCAATGCCTGGCAGGTTGGTAATTGCTGCAAAATAGGGAAAAAGACTTTCAGGGCGCATTGATGATTGCCTGTCATGGTTACTTGTTATTAATATTTATATGTTATTTAATTATCTCAAATCGCTATTAATCATACTATCTTGTAATGATAAATCAAATATAGGAAAGAATGCTTCGGCCTCTTGTGCGCCAGAGATACTATATTTTTCATTAAAAATAAAATATGGTACACCGCCTATACCTTCGTGCCGTGCCTGTTGGCTGGATATTTTTATATGTTCAACATCATCATTTGTTTGTAAATAATCATATGCTGCGGCTTTATCTATGCCAACAGAAGCGGCGATTTTCGATAATATGTTAATATCACCAATATTCTTACCTTGGATAAAATAACCATTGAATAGGTTTTCGACTAAACTATTTACAGCATTAGGATCAATATCTTTGACATATTTTGCCAATCGATGGGCGTTGCTGCTATTTACTGTATGAGTTATTTTTTTAAATTGAAAATAGATGCCAATGCTATTGCCCGCAAGCTTGATATTATTATAAATATCATCTGCATTTTTGGGCGAGCCAAATTTAAGGCTAAGATAGTGTTGGCGATCCATTCCATCGACTGGCATATCAGGGTTTAATTGAAATGGCTGCCAATTGATATTAAACTTTGCATCTGTTCTTGCCTTCAATGCTGTTTCCAACCGCCTCTTGCCAATGAAGCACCAAGGGCAGATGAAATCAGAAAAAATATCAAGCCGCATATATTGATATTCCTTTATTGAAGGTTATTATATGCGTGTTTTAACATAGTGTTAGCATTATCACCGTCTTTGATCTCAACTATGCCAACCTCGACCCATACTTTAATAATTTCCATTATTTCTTCGGTAAGATGGAATTCTGAATGATTCAATATCCCTGCGATACGGTTGCATACGGCGCTTGCTTCGTTATATTCTGACCCTGTTAATATAACTGCAAAATCATCATCACCAATTCGTGCGACCGTATCTTCGATACGCAGTAATCCCTTTATCCAGCTTGCCATTTGTTTTAATAGAATCTTATGGGATTCATTACCAAAACGTTGTAATATATCAGGTGCATTTTTTATGGAAAAAATGCATAATGACATATAACTATTACGTGATTGGCAATTATCAACCACGCGTTGCAGGTGGTTTTCAAAAAACTCTCGAGAATATATTTGTTCGATATTATCACAGGTTTTATTATTAAGACTTGCAGAAAATGATTGCCGCATTGCCATTCTTGACCGTTGGCTGGCCACAAGTATTTCAATATAAGTACCAATTAAATCTAAATCACGATTATCAATTAATGCGATATTTGCACCGCTTTTATAAATTTCATCAATATTTTTATAAAGAGATTTTGGCGCAAGTATAAGCACAGGTAAGTTGAATAAACGCGGGTTATTACGAATATGGCGGCATAAAAATAAAGCGCGATCTCCATCATCCTCGGGCCTTAGGGTGATAATACATGCTTCGCAATCTTTTTGATCGAGCCTATCCGCCGCATTAAAGGCATTTATTTCCATTAATGTATCAATATTACGTTTTAATAAATTTGTTTGAATATCGGCTTCTGCTGCTGATGATTGTGCGACAATCATGACACGATATTGTTTTTTAATTTCGGCGTGGTTCGGCGATATTTTTATTTTGCTATTAAGATGGTTGGCAGTTTCAACCCTTAAATTCAATTCATTTTTTATGGTTGATATGCGCGCCAATGCTGGTAACCGTTTTATAACTAATTCTGCGGGCAGCGGTAACTCAATCATATCTTCAACACCAGCGGCAATACTGCGCTTGCGATATTGAAAATTGGCCTCACAATCATATAGAAATACAGGAATATTGTTTAAATTTTTATCGGCATTTAATTTTTCCGCGATATCAAGGCTTTGTTGGTCTTGAAAATTGCCAATTATAATTAAATTAGGCATGGTTTTTTCAACTATTGATACTAGCTTTGCGACATCATTTACGGATGATGCTTTATATCCAGCCTTATCTAAATGACTAACAATTTTATTCGTGGTGGCATTATCAGGGTCGGCAACCAGAATATGTGCATGATAGCGCATGAATAATCTTACCTTATAAAATTAATAATTAAACTATTACTATTCACTAAGAAAACACCATAATGGTTAAGATTTTCTTTGTCGAATAGAACTATAGCTTATAAAGATAGTATTTATACATAAAAACTTACATAAGGACAAAATTATAATGATAATTGATCATCGCACATATAATATATTACCTGGTAAATTGCCTGAATTTCTTAAAATATATAAGGAATTGGGTTTGGATGTTCAGCGGGAAAATCTTGGCAATCTTGTCGGTTATTATGTTTCAATGGATATCGGTGAACTTAATCAAATCATTCATCTTTGGGGGTATGAAAGCCTTGAAGATAGATCCAAAAGGCGTGCAGAACTTGCCAAGTCAAAAAAATGGCAGGAGTTTTTAAAGAATGCTTTGCCATTATTATCAAAAATGGAAAATAAGATATTAACGCCGACAGATTTCTCGCCGTCATAATATTTACATATTTATAGCAATAGTTTTTCTAAGCAGTAACCTTAGAAAAGCTTGTTTGCTTTAATTGTCATAACCCATAAATTCCATGTTGAATTATAATAATCATGGAAATTTTATGAATAAATTAACGCATTTGCAACGGTTGGAAGCAGAAAGCATCCATATCATGCGCGAGGTTATGGCAACGTCAAAAAACCTGTAATGCTATATTCCATCGGTAAAGATAGCGCGGTAATGTTGCATATTGCACGCAAAGCATTTTATCCTGCCAAGCTTCCATTGCCATTATTGCATGTGGATACTAGATGGAAATTTTCTGAGATGATACGCTTTCGTGATCAATTGGTAAAAAAATATAATCTTGATTTATTAACCTATATTAACCCTGATGGTATTAACGACAATATTGGGCCATTCACCCATGGTGCCGAAACGCACACCCATATTATGAAAACCGAAGCCTTGAAAAAGGCATTGGATAAATATGGTTTTGATGTGGCATTTGGCGGCGCAAGACGTGATGAGGAAAAATCACGGGCAAAAGAGAGAATATTTTCATTTCGTGATAAAAATCATCGTTGGAACCCAAAGCAACAACGGGCAGAATTATGGAATATTTACAATAGTAATATTAACATTGGCGAATCTATCAGGGTTTTCCCGCTGTCAAATTGGACGGAGCTTGATATATGGCAATATATTTATCAAGAAAACATACCAATTGTGCCGCTTTATTTAGCAAAAATACGACCTGTGGTTGAGCGAAATGGCAATTTAATAATGGTTGATGATGATCGACTGCCGTTAAATAATGGCGAAATACCACAGATGCGTAAAATTCGCTTCCGCACCCTTGGCTGTTATCCTTTAACGGGTGCTATTTTATCAGATGCTGATAATATTGCCGCTATTATCGAAGAAATGATATGCTCTAACCTTTCCGAACGCCAAGGTCGTGTGATCGACCATGATGGCGGCGCATCAATGGAGAAGAAAAAACAGGAAGGGTATTTTTAATATGGAGAATAGTTTAAACGTCAATAGTAATGAGGAAATAGAGCCATATAACAATGATAATGGCACGGTTAATGAGCCAATTAATATTAATGATGGGGATGTTAAATCAAATTTAAAAAATACCAATAAATCATTATTGCGCTTTATAACCTGTGGTAGTGTCGATGATGGTAAGTCAACATTGATTGGTAGGATGTTATATGATGCAAAATTTATTTTAAAAGACCAGCTCGATAGCTTGATCAAAGAAAGCAAATCATTTGGTACGCAAAATGGTGAAATTGATTTTGCCTTACTGGTTGATGGATTGGCAGCCGAACGCGAACAAGGCATAACCATTGATGTTGCCTATCGATTTTTTGCTACAGATAAACGTAAATTTATTGTTGCAGATACTCCAGGCCATGAAGAATATACCCGCAATATGGCAACGGGGGCATCAACTGCCGATTTAGCAATAATATTAATTGATGCCAGAAAATCTATTTTGCAGCAAACAAAACGCCATAGCTTCATTGCAAATTTACTTGGTATTAAGCATATTTTGGTTGCGGTTAATAAAATGGATTTGGTCGATTACAGCCAAGATATCTTTGATGAAATAAAAGATGATTATAAATTAATTGCCGATAATCTTGGCATTGATGATTTATCATTCATACCAATTTCCGCCTTAAAGGGTGATAATATTGTAAAAAAATCGATGGATATGAAATGGTACAATGGGCCGCCATTGATCGAATATTTGGAAAATATTGAAACTATATCGTCAATTATACCAAGCCATAAAAATAATAATTTTCGTTTGCCTGTTCAATGGATAAATCGCCCTGATTTAGATTTTAGGGGTTTTTGTGGCACGATTGCATCGGGTAAAATAATAACAGGCGATAAGATAGTAACCTTGCCAAGCGGTAAAAGCAGCATAGTTAAATCAATATTGGTTGGTGATAATGAAGTGAAAACTGCATTTTCTGGTCAAGCAATAACCATAACATTAAATGATGAAATTGATATTTCTCGCGGTGATATAATTGTAAACCCTGCATCGAGACCAATGGTTAATAATGCTTTTCAAGCGCATATTATCTGGATGAATGATAATGAAATGTTGGTTGATAAAAATTATCAATTTAAAAGTTGCAATAAAATAATATCGGGTAATATTAGAAAAATTAATCATAAAATAAATATTAATGATTTTTGCCATATTAATACAAAAAATCTGTCATTAAATGAAGTTGGTATGGTCGATATAGAATTGGATCAATCACTGGCATTTGATAGTTATAATGATAATAAAACCACAGGGGCGTTTATTATGATCGATCGCCTGACCAATGAAACCGTTGCTTGTGGTATGATTATCGATCAAATTAAATCTGAGAATAATAATTTATTTTGGCAAAAAACATCAATTGATGCAGAGGATCATGCCCGTCAGAAATCACAAAAACCAATTATATTATGGTTCACTGGTCTATCTGGTTCGGGCAAGTCGAGCATTGCAAATATAGTGGAAAAGAAGCTTTATGGCTTGGGCAAACATAGCTTTATATTGGATGGTGATAATATAAGGCATGGATTAAGCAAAGATTTAGATTTTAGCCAAAATGATAGGGTGGAAAATATTCGTCGTATAAGTGAAGTGGCAAAATTAATGAGCGATGCTGGTTTGATTGTTCTAACATCATTCATTTCACCATTTGCCAGTGATCGTCAGATGGCAAAAAAAATGCTCGGCATAAAATATACTGAAATATTCATCGATACGCCGCTTGCTATCTGTCAACAGCGTGATCCAAAGGGGCTATATAAAAAGGTCAAAGCTGGTGAAATTAGAAATTTCACAGGTATAGATAGCCCATATGAAAAACCAATTAACCCAGATATTCATATTAAAAGCCATTATGCAAATATCGAGGATTGTGCCGATTTAATTATAAAATATTTGCATAAAAATAATCTTATTTAAAATTTAATTAACGATATTAATATATTAACGATATAAATATATTAAGGATATGGCGTGATATGGATTATTTGCAAAGATTAGAATTGGTTAATGAATTAAATAATAGATATGATGATATTGGTGCATATTCATTGTTAGAAGAATTATGGCGCGATTTTCCTAAGTTAGCCCTAGTTTCATCATTTGGTGCTGAATCAGCAGTATTATTACATTTAATATCAAGGGTCGATACGGAAATACCTATTGTTTTTATTGATACAGGTAAGCTTTTTCAAGAAACCATCGAATATAAAGATATGTTAGAAAAAACTTTAATGTTAAAGAATATTAAAATATTTAAACCAGACTATAAACAGTTACAAAAACATGATCCTGATGGTGTAGCGCATATTAAGGATGGCAATATATGCTGTTATATTCGTAAGGTTGAGCCGCTTGAACGCGCCCTTGATGATTGCGATATATGGATTTCAGGCCGCAAGCGTTTTCAATCCAGCACAAGGGCAAATATTGATATATTTGAAATTGACGATATACGCATCAAGGTCAACCCGCTGGCGGAATGGAACGCATATGATTTGCAGGAATATGTAAAAAAATATCAATTGCCAGCCCATCCATTAATAAAAGATAATTATTTATCAATTGGTTGTAAACCATGCACCACGGCGGTTAAATTTGGCGAAGATCCACGATCGGGCAGATGGCGCGGTGTTGAGAAAACCGAATGCGGTATTCATAAAAAATAAATTTAGCTATTATATTATTTATAATATGTTATTTAGGTGTATAGACCTAAATAACATATTCGAGGATAGAATGAAACGCGCATTATTGCCTTTAAATGCTTTGAGAGCTTTCGATGCCGCAGCAAGACATTTAAGTTTTAAAAATGCCGCCGAAGAAATATCCGTAACCCCAGCCGCCATAAGCCAGCAAATACGTAGCCTTGAAGAATATTTATCTATTAAATTATTCATTCGCGATAAACATATTTTACGTTTAACAAAACAGGCGGAACTTTCATTACCAATTTTGACCAAGGCATTTGAAAATTTTGAACAGGTAATTGATATATTACAAGAAAGCCATAAGGATAATGATCTGCGGCTATCGTTATCGCCGTCTTTTGCCTCTAAATGGTTGATTCCACGCATCGGCCGTTTTAATGACAAACACCAAGAAATTACCGTCAGGGTTGATGCCTCAATGGCATTGGTTAATTTTAAAAATAGTGATTATGACCTGGCAATTCGTTATGGACGTGGCAATTATCCCGATCTTTATGTGGAAGAATTAATGAAAGAAGAAGTTTTTCCCGTTTGTGCGCCAGAATTGCTTATGGGTGAGGATGGCGTAAAATCATATGATGATCTATGCAATATAACCCTTATTCATGATGATTCATCGCTCGAAGATGAAAGCTGCCCACAATGGCATATGTGGTTAAAAGCAGTTGATATTATTTTACCAAAAAATTCCCGTAGAATTCACTTTAACACTACCCAATTAACATTAGAAGCGGCGATAGCAGGGCGCGGTGTTGCCCTTGCCAAGGGGAATATTGCTAAGGATGATTTGCAAAAAGGTAAATTAGTTCGGATATTTAGTAGGTCATTAGCGATTGATTTTGCCTATTATATTGTTTGTTCAAATAATCGTAAAGATATAGCAAAAGTCGCAGCATTCATAAAATGGCTGCGTAATGAAGTTCAAAGTGATTTAGAATAATAGGGTTTATTTATCAATTTTTAATAAATATCACATCTATTTGTAACTGTTTTTTCAGCGGGTATGAAAAATTAGTTTCTATGATTATTTTAGGGGAAAATCACAATTTATTTGGTTGCCTGCGGGACATTACATACGCGATGGTTGTGGTGGTTAGAATTCAATCACTGAAGAATTAAATGATAATGCCCCCGTTGGCGGTAGGGCGGCAAATGCTAAACGGCATAGTTCGAAAATAGAATTTGTCCCGCTGAAAGGTAATCATACACGAGCACCAAGGTTGAAAACTGGTATTTTAGAATTTGACAGGGTAACTGGTGGGGTAATACCCCATTTATAATGGGAATGGATTCAATGGGTCAGGGCAACAACGTCTCTAGTTTATGTGCTGGAGTTTGGAAGTCCAGTGTTTTTCTTGGTAGCGAATTTAGCTGATTTGCAATAATATTTAGCTCGTTTTGGGAGTGATCTGATAAGCAACTATCTTTTGGAAAATGCCTTAACAATCCATTTGTATTTTCATTGGTACCTCGCTGCCACGGGCTTCTAGGGGCACAGAAATAGAGATCCATATTGGGTTCGAGCAAAATTTTTTATGAGCTGCTAATTCTGTTCCCCGATCCCAAATAAGGCTTTGTTTTAAAAGCTTAGGAAGTTTACTCATTTGCCAAACCAGTGCTGATACGACGGCTTCAGTTTTTCGACCATCTATCTTTACAAAAATGGTAAAACGAGACTGACCTTCAACGACGGCATCTACAATCCTGCCTCGCGATCCTGCCTCGTGATCCTGTCTTGTAGATTCTAGCATGCCTAAACTTTCTTTTTATTCTCAAATAATTACGCATCTCCTTATGGAACAGGCCACGCGTTTGAATAAATAAGCTTTTATAGATCGTTTCATGAGACATATGCATAGTTTTGGACGCTTGCCATGCTTCCACGCTCTTTTATCAGCTGACCTGCGCCCTTTAAATTAGTCCATTTATAAGTAGAGTCTTTCTCAACAGGAGGAAGATCAGAATGAAACGTAGTAGATTTAACGAAGAACAGATTATTCGTATATTAAAAGAGCAGGAATCTGGCATTACCACCGCAGATCTTTGCCGCAGACACGGAATTGCAGAAAGTACATTTTACAAGTGGAAGTCAAAATATGGCGGCATGGAAGTCAGTGATGCTAAACGATTAAAATTGCTTGAAGATGAAAACCGCTGTTTAAAATCTTTGCTGGCGGATGCCCATTTGGATATTTCGATGTTGAAAGATGTGAATGCAAAAAAATGGTAACGCCCGCTGGCAAGCGAGATGCTGTCACTCACCTTCGAACAAATTTTATGGTGAGTGAGCGGCGGGCGTGTTTAATGCTTAACGTGGAACGATCTTTAATCCGGTACCAATCCGTACGACCCAATGATGCGGTATTACGCAGCAGATTACGCGAATTATCGCATTTACGTAAACGCTTTGGCTATCGCCGTCTGCATATTTTATTGGCACGTGAGGGTTATCACCTTAACCATAAGAAGCTTCGGCGTTTGTATAAAGAAGAAGGTTTGGCAGTTCGCAAACGGAATGGTCGCAAGCGTGCTATTGGCACAAGATTACCGATTGCAGTGCCTTCTAAGGTCAACGAACGCTGGTCGCTTGATTTTGTCAGTGATAGTTTTATGGATGGCAGGCGTTTTAGAATGTTATGTGTTGTTGATGATAGCAGCCGAGAATGTTTGGCACTGGTGGCTGATACATCTATCGGTGGTCATCGTTTGTCCCGTGAGTTAGATAACATAATAGCAATACGTGGCAAGCCAGATACAATAGTCAGCGATAACGGCACGGAAATGACATCAAATGCCCTACTAAAATGGCAAGGCGACATGGGCATCAATTGGCATTACATCGCACCAGGCAAGCCGATGCAAAACGGGTTTGTGGAAAGCTTCAATGGTAAATTACGTGATGAATGTTTAAATGAAACACTGTTTGAAGACCTTCATCATGTTCGTAAGATATTAGCAGATTGGCGCGATGATTATAATCATGTAAGGCCGCACTCAGCCTTGGATGGGCAAAGCCCAATACAAGCTTTGCAAAATAAAAACGACCAACCATTATGGGGGCATGCCCCCATAATGGTTGCAAATGATCAAATAATTGATAAAAACTTAACTAAAGGACTCTACGGCTAACTGGTACAAAGTTGGGGCGCAGGTCAGCAACAAAATGCTTATGTGGAGCGCTTCAACAGAACTGTCCGTTATGATTTATTAAACCAATATATTTTTAAGGAGATTACAGATGTTCAAATTGCCACAACAAAATGGCTCTGGACTTACAATAATGAAAGACCTAATATGGCACTTGGTGGTATAACACCAAATCAAAAATTAACTATTGAGCATGCTCAATAGTTAATTAAACAATAAAGTTCTACTTATAACGCCCATTATAAATGGGGGTATTACCAATCCACCCTACTTATAAATGGGGGGATTACCGTGTAGCCAATCACTTCCCTAACAAGCGCGCGAGTTTGTGTGTAGGGGAATCTGTTGCAGGCGTAAAATCTATTTCATGACGGCTCATTGTTTCATTCTTGAAAGCGTTAATGACAAGCACCCATACAATGGAAAACAGTATGACACATAGGCAGTGTCGCACGCTAACCCTTTTGGGCTTCACCATTTTTTGATTGATAATGTTATAACAAATATTACTTCATTAGAATTTTAAAGAAGATATTTAGATAAATTTCAAAGCATCTAATATATTAATGCCTATCAATATATGCCTGTAATTCTTCTAGAATGATCTTAGGCAATAGCTTGATATCTATAATATTGTTTATCTTATATCTCTATGAAGTTCTAATTTCATGTAGGAACTTATCGACTTCTGATTGTAGTAAAAGCCCTTGTTCAGAGAGCTCTGAAGCAGCATTTTTTATTCCATTGGCTGCTGTTCCTGTCTCAGTGGCAGATTTTTCTACAGTTTGAATATTTTCTGTTACTGAACTTGTACCAGCCGATGCCTCTTCGATATTTTTGGCAATTTCAAGCGTTGCCGTTGATTGCTGTTCAACAGCAGCAGATATCTCTGCAGAAATAATATTAATTTCCTCAATTGTTTTTGACACACTATCGATAGCTGTAACCGCGCTGTTTGTATTCACTTGCACAGCCTCTATTTGCGAGCCAATTTCTTCTGTGGCTTTTGCGGTTTGGCTTGCAAGGTTTTTTACTTCGCTGGCAACAACGGCAAACCCTTTGCCTGCATCACCGGCCCGGGCTGCTTCAATTGCTGCATTGAGAGCCAGAAGATTGGTTTGTTCTGCAATATCATTAATCAGCCCAACAACTTCACTAATTTTTTCAACGCTTTGAGATAATGATTGTATAGTTTCAGTTGTTTTAGTAGCGATGATAACAGCATCTTTTGACACATCTGATGACTGTTTTACTTTCTCGCCAATTTCTCTAACTGAAACGCTTAATTCTTCAGTTGCACTTGCGACAGTTTGTACGTTAGCGGATGCTTCTAACGCGGCATTTGCGACAACTGATGAACGTTCGCTAGTGTCTTCAGCGATAGAAGACATTTGTTCTGAAGATGCAAACATTTCCGTTGCAGCGCTAGACACGCCTGCGATTGATCCACCTATTTTGCTTTGGAAATTATCCGCTAGGCTGATCATCATTGTTCGTTTTTCTTTTTCATTCTTCTCATCATCGATGATTTTTTGAGCTTGCAGAACATCCATTTCTAGTAAGGATTCCCGTAACAACTGCATAGCAACTGTCATCTCTCCAAGTTCATCACTTCTAGGGGCAAGCATTTCATTGTCTTTGTTACCTGCAGCCAATTGGCCCAATGTTTTAGCAAGAAATTGTAAGGGACCTGTTAAACTGCGCGCGGCATAGATACCAGCAATTATAATTAAGGTAATTGATAGCACAGCCAATGCTATGAAAATCATATTAAACGAATTCTCCAATTTGGTATTTTGATTAGCGTTTAATTCCATCCGGCTAATTTTAATATTTTTTGATAAATAAACGACTAATTGGTTTAGGTTTCTTATGATTTTGGTGCTGGCAATATTTACTGCTTCAAGTCTAGCTGCTTCCTCATATATAAAGTTTGAATTTGCATTTTTAAATTCTTTTTCTTCAATCAACTTCATTGTAGCTTTGTTAGATTGGCTGAATAAATCGAAAACATGCACTTGGCTATTGGCTACACGGCTTAAAATTTTCAAGTTACGTAAAGCTGATAAATAGTCCTGGGCTGTTTTAGCCATTATTGCATTTTCAACATTGCCTGCACGAGAAATCATATCTTCTTTATTTTTATCAAAGACTGTTGTCATCAATAACCTTTCAAACTCATTGGTTTTTTGTGCAAAATTATCTATCATGAGTGCCGATTCATTACGAGCTGCAATATTATTCTCTAGCATATCGGAATTTTTAGAAAGAAGGCTAATTTGATGCATTTGTAAAAAAATATTTATTATATTGCCTGTTACAATCATCTCACCTTTCAGTGTATTATTAAACTCCATAATTCTATCGCTAGCCTCGATAGCCTTATTTTGCAGGGATTGGCTCTCTCCAAAAAGAGATAAAGCAATATTGGCTGAAAATACATTAATCGCTGCCATTATCAATATCGGTAAAATAACTAGAGACAATATTTTGCCACTAACGCCTTTTAAAATTTTTAATAATTTTTTCATCATATTGCCCTAAATATTATGTTTTTGCAGGGGGGTAGCTAGTCGAGTATATTTAAGTAGCTAGTCGAAGTATGTTTAAAGAGATTAATTATAGGTCTCGAGCAATTTCAAGTGCTGTTAACACGGCATAATAAACATCAGATGGAGTTTTACCAGATTGTGGCGGTGCAATAACTGTGTAATTAGTGCTGCCTGAGGCAACTTTCATTGCTGCAATTTCTGCCAAGGCATTATTAAGTACACCTTGAACATGACCAGAGCTAATTTTTCCACTACGCATATTTGGAACAATAACCCCACCAGGGACTTTGAGCCTATCACCTGATGCTTCACTTCTAGCCTTAAGAACGGAAATAAGTTCAATTGATTTTTCTAACACAGCCTTTGGTTTGATATCTTTGGAACCAGTTGCTGGCATGTATAGTTTATGGGGTTTACCTTGCGCTTCTCTAACCAAATTTAAATCGCCTATAATTGTTAGTGCAATACGATAAACATCATTGGGTACAGGTTTTGGAATCCCCAAACCACCAATTAAAAGATTTGCAGTTTGAAGATGTTTATATACGTCTGTAGGTGTTTTTTCTGCACCTAGAGTTGCATTTGACGCTGGCGCTGTAACGCTAAATTTACCACGCAAATCGGTCAAGTCGTCTAGGATACGATTGACCATAAGCTTCACATCTGCTGGCTTGACTTCAGACACAGGAAAATTTGGTAAGTCTTTTTCTATCAAACCGTTTAGTTTTCTCAATATTTGAATTTTATGAAGAACTTCCTTGGCCTTTTGAATCACATGGCGGGGTTTTCTCGGCAAAATTTCAGGGGCATTTTTGTCTTTATTGGCAACTGAGGAATTAGCTTCATTTAGCAGAGATAATTCAGCAACCACATTGTCCACAACCTGATATACATGTGATGGGGACACATTTTGAGCATAAGCAGTCGCTGACAAGACTATTAATAAGCCAGCTGTGAACGCAAAATAACGTCTAATTCTCAATCCGTATGCGCTTATTATTTTGCCCATTTTCATGATTTATTCCCTTTTTTAAAAACACCCTAAATCTTGCTTAGTGTAAAATTATCAGATAAAAATTACAAGTAGTATATTATTTATAACTAAAGTTTATATTTACTAATATAGTCAACTATATACTAATTTTACTTTGCACCATGTTTACATCATCGCATTTTTGCAAAAATTTGACGAATTGCTTTGTAAAATAATTTTAAAAAATTAATTAAGAGTTTGAGGTGATTAGTCTCAGGACCCATTAATTTGATGCAATTCTGTTTATCAGTAAGCTTGTAGATACAAAAAAAACAAGGGCTAAGGATATGCTCGCATATTTGAGCATTGTTTTTGTGAGTAATGCAACGCTTACTGATAAATCTGCTGGGCGGGGCAATATTCAGATCTGGCTTCGTCGAAAAGACTTGAAAATCAGACTGTTTACCACGTCTTTTTCCTGTAGATAGCAAGAATATTACCGCCGCAGAACGGATTAAATTTATGGATCCTGAGCTTAGATTAGGTATTTAATCTGTTTTTAGTCTTAACCAATTATTTTTTTCATGTAACTTTGGGTTATGGCAGCTATAGAGGTCAGGGCTGATTGGCTATAATATTTTAAGATTACATTCATAATTATATATTAATTTATATATTATAATATATCTAACTAGACGGTTTTAACGGCTATATTTAATGGCTATGCCAAAGCTTTATTAATTGAATAGTAGATTAATTTATAGGGTATTTAAAACTGAATAGTAAAATATATTTTTGGTTGACATGCTATGGTGATTATGTGGAATAATGATAATATGACACAAACTATATTTGATAACAGCCTCTTGGAGTTTGATCTTACCAACTCGGCAAGTTCTGGTAGTAATTTAAAAAATAAAGACAAAATATATGCCAGCATAAAGATTGATATCATTCGATGTAATTTAGCTCCTGGAATGGCAATAAGCGAGGCCAAATTGGCTGCGAAATATGGATGTGGAAAAGCATCGGTTCGTTATGCTCTCGCACGTTTATGTCATGAAAATTTGGTTGCATCACAACCACGTAAGTGCCATGTTATCTCTCCTATTACCATCAGGGGGTTTATCGAAATTACCGAAATGCGGTTGATTTTAGAGCCTGCTGCTGCTGGAATGGCAGCTGGTAAAATAGACGAACCAATATTACGCCAATTGGCAGCAGATTGTTCAATACCAATTGAAAATATAGACCAAGTTGCCGTGCAAGGATTTTTAAGCACTAATTCAAAATTCCCTCGCGCCATTGCACAGTATTCTGGTAATCAGCGTCTGGCTGGGCAGATTACAAATTTATTGGAAGATACAGAGCGTGTTCGCCATATTGCCATGGCCTCTGGTATGTCGCAGGCAGAAAGCATTGCCGAACATTCAGCCCTTGTTGAAGCCTTGGCAGAAGGACGATCAGAAGATGCTGCTCATCTTACAAAATTGCATTTGCGTCGTGGTTGCAAGTTAATTTTGGCCTGCCTGTTAAGTCGATTTCAATTGATGGACTTTAATCTAGACAGCAACATATCTACTAACCACCCTAATAAAAATAAAGAATATAATGATTTAAAATTTGCCGATGGGTTGGTTGGCACAAAGGATATCGGCGATGTGTTAAAACTTGTCAATGGGCTTGGTGGCGAGGTCAATGACGATTCCATATCAGAATTTTTATCGAGTCAAAGCGAAGGTGAGCAGGCCAATCGTAATCAAGATTAAATCAAAGCAAAAATTTACCAGCCATCTGATTTGGTTGCTAGCTGAAGCTTTATAAAATAAGAGGTAGTATGGCGTATCAAGTAAAGGATGATATTATTGGTTTCATTGGGCTTGGAACTATGGGGTGTTCTATGGTTAAACGCCTTGTTAATTCTGGTCGTTCCATATGCCTATTTGCAAGAAATCCAGCTTCTGCCCATGGATTAATCGGTAAAAATATATCCTTGCAAAAAAATGTGGCTGAGCTAGCCAAATCATGCAGAAAAATCTTTACAATTGTTGGTGGTCCTAGTGATGTTGAAGAATTATATTGTGGTTCTGATGGGTTAATAGCTCATGCGGCGGCGGGTAGTATTTTGGTTGACATGACAACATCTTCACCAGAATTAGCCAAATCATTACATCAACAAGGAAGCAAGCGTGATATACGAATATTGGACGCTCCCGTTACTGGCGGTGCAACAGGTGCGATTAATGGTTCACTGACATTCATGGTTGGGGGAGATGCAGATATCCTTGAGGCTGTACGCCCTGAGTTATCAACCATGGGTAAAATGATTTTTCATACTGGCTCTGCTGGTTCTGGGCAATCAGCTAAAATGTGTAATCAATTGGCTGTTGCGGGTATTTTAACAGGAATTGCTGAGGCATTAGCCTGTGCAAAAATATCAGCTTTAGAACCAGAACAAATATTAGAAATTTTAAAAACAGGCACTGCGGAAAGTGCGCTTTTGCCAAGGATAGGTAAAAAAATGCTTGATGGGGATAATATAGCAAGCTTTATGATTAACCATTTTATCAAGGATTTAGACATCGCCATTAAAAGCGGTGAAGCAGGCGGAGTAATATTAAGTGGAGCAAAAGAAACGCAAAGGCGATATCAGGAAATTGCCGATGATTATGGTGGTGAATATGGCATTCAGGCATTGATAAATTGTTACCTTTCTGATGCTAATAAAACGATAAATAAATGAGGGAATTACTAGCTAACAGACCTTTTTGCCATTTGTTGTTGGCACAATTATTTTCATTATTTGGAAGCGGAGTTGCAACGGTAGCTTTGGCTTTACTAGCCTATGAAATAGTAGGCGATAAGGCAAATATTGTGATTGGCATGGTGTTGTCTATTAAAATGGTTGCCTATGTTTTTTTTGCACCAATTGCAGGGGCATTAGCAGTAAAATTTTCACGTAGAAATTATTTACTGACTTTGGATATCATTCGTGCCGTGATTGTTTTATTTCTTCCTTTTGTCGATGCAATTTGGCAAATTTATGGTTTGATTTTCTTATTAAATTTATTTACCGCTGCCTTTTCGCCAGTTTTTCAAACTACGATTTCAGATATTGTTACTGATGAAAAAAATTATACCAAGGCCTTATCCATATCCAAATTGGTTTTTAATTTTGAAACAATTGCCAGCCCAGTTTTTGCGGGCCTATTCATTTCATTTGCCAGCTTCCATTGGCTGTTTGGCTTAACATCTATTGGTTTTATTATCTCAGGTATTTTTATATGGAATGCGGGTCTTTTAACGCCCAATAAAATAAAAATATTAGCGCCAATAGGCCAACGGTTATTAAATGGATTAAATATATTTGTTAAAACCCCTAGATTGCGTGGCTTGCTTTTATTGAATATTGCCATATCGCTAGTTGGCGCAAATATTTTTACTAATTCAATTATATTTGCTTATGATGTTTTGGAAGGTGGCGAACAGCTATATCTGGATTTACTATTTATATTTGGAATTGGTTCAATTTTTGGTGCTTTAATATTACCTCTCTTAGGTAAAATAATGCGAATACGGACTTGGTGCTTGATCAGCGTTGTTATTCTTACGTTTTTTCCTTTTTTAATGGCATTTAATGATAATCTACAGATATTTTATATTATATGGTTTGCCATTGGTTTTGGCATATCTATTATAACCACCTCAAGTGGCTTACTGTTGCGTGTTTCATCTAATAACATGGACCAGCCAGCGGTTTTTGCCGCACAATTTTCCCTGTCGCATGCCTGTTGGTTGGTGGCATATCCTTTATCTGCCTATCTGGCTACGCAAATCGGGGTTGTCGATGCGATGTTGATTCTGTCGGGCTTAGCAATCATTGCAATATTAGCGTTATTATTTGTTTGGCCAGCATCGGATCCATTGGTGGTGCCGCATAAACATGGCAATTTAATGCATGATCATTTTCACGCACATGACGAATTGCACGATTTAGATATGGCCAAAATGACTAGAAATTATGATGTTGCATCAATGCCTCATACGCATTTTAACCAAACGCATAGCCATCCTTTCGTTATAGATGAGCATCATAGAAGATGGCCAAATACAAAAACTACAACAGTTGATAAATAGGCTATATCTTTGATTTTTTTAAAATATTAGTGAAATTACATATATAAAAGTAATAAAAAATTAAAATTTTTAAAAAAATACTGGTATGTTAGATTTAATTATACTATTACAGTGTAACATGTCAGCATAATAGCAAGGTAGTTCATACAAAAGCTGCGAGTTTTTTTAAATATATGCATGGACGGGGAAAATGGGTAAACAAGATTTAAGTTACCATGTAGCCATTGCTGGTACTGGTTCTATAGCTAAAGTATGTGCGGCTCTGCTTTATTCGCGTGGGCATAAACCTGTCCTATGGTCGCCAACTGGTACTGGTGCTAAATCTTTTAAAGAAGATGCAGGTGAAGACGGCTTGTTATGTTCAAAAGGTGCTGTTAACGAAAATTTTGCACTTGAAGTTCTATCGGATGTGCCGACTGTTATAAATTGTGCGGATGCAATATTAATTGCTGTTCCTGCTTACGGTCATAAAGCCGTTTTTGACGCGATAGCACCGCATGTAACAAATAACCAAACTATTATTATTTCTTCTCATGCCTCATTTGGTGCGCTTTATATTTCGCAGCTGTTAACCCATCGTGGGATTCAGGCAAATATTATTGCTTGGGGTACAACCATTGTATCTGGATCGTCAAATTCACCTGCTAATGTAATGGTTAATACAATTCGTGATCAGGTCGATATTGCAACAGTGCCACAGTCGACTGCTGAGAGGGGTAAGGCCCTTTGCACAAGTCTGTTTGGTGATAATTTTGTCATTCGTGATGGGTTGATAGCCATATCGCTTAGCAATCTAAACCCGCAAAATCATCTTGGAATTGCATTATGTAATTTAACCCGTATGGAGCGTGGTGAGGTTTGGGCGCAATCACAAAATGTAACCCCAACAGTTGGAAGGCTTTTAGAGGCTCTTGATAAAGAACGTTTGGCGATAGCTGCTGCGGTTGGTGTTCAAGTCAGAACCATATTTGAACATTTTCATCTATCTTTCCATATCAAAAAAGACAGCATTGCCAATATGAACCAAGCTATATTTGATAATGGCAGCAGCGCCTTTGGACCTAAAACCACAGATAGCCGCTATGTGTTGGAAGATGTTCCTTTCGGATTAGTGCCGACGGCTATGTTAGGGCAGCTTGTAGGAAAACCAGCCGTATTACATGAGGCTGGTATAGTTTTAATGGGGGGGTTATATGGTCGCGATTTCATGCAGGAAAATGATTTAATTCAGGCATTAAATTTGGATGAAATGTCACTGGCAGAGCTTAAAGATTTTGCCAAGACATCTGTTTTTACATCTGGGAAGTAAAATCACAAATTTACGATATTTGATTCTGGACAGGGTCGAGTATTTTGAAAGAAATTGGAAATAATTTTCAATGGTTAACAATTATAGGGAGAATATAAAATGTTAAATAAAGATATAAGCCGAAGAAATATTTTAAAAACAACCGTAGCCGCATCTGCTGTACTTGCTGCGCCTTCAGTTTGGTCGAGTGCATTTGCAGAGGAACAAGTTGTTAATATTTGGACATATGCCAATTTTATTCCTAAAGATTTTGTTAAAGAATTTCAAAATGAAACGGGCATAAGAATACGTAATCGTTTGGTCTATGCCCAAGGTAAACAATTTAATCTTTTATCGGCTGAGGCTGGTAAAACAACGGTTGATATTGTCACCATTGCTGGGCATCGCTATCGTCAATTCATTGATTCTGAATTGATTGCACCAGTGGATGTTAATCGTTTAAAGAATTGGAGTAATTTAAACAAAGTCTATTCTGATGCTGATTGGACTGTTGTTAATGGGCATAAATGGGGTGTGCCGATTTTATCTGGTGCTGAAGTTATGGCATATAACACGAATGAAGTTTCTGCAGACGAAGCGCGTAGCTGGGATATTATGTTTAACGAAAAATATGCGGGTCGTTCTGCCTTAATTCTTCAGGATATGTTCTCAATTATCATGCTTTATTTAGGCTATGATGGTAATATGATTAAATATATGGATGACCCTGTAAAAGCGGCTGCAATTGTTAATGAAGCACGCGATTTCTTAATCAAACATAAAGGAAAGGCCCGTAAATATTACGATGCAGGTGCAGAAATTCAGCAAATGTTCATTAATGAAGATATTGTCGTCGGCCATGCATGGTCGGGTTCTATTTCCAAATTGATTATGGACGGACTTGATGTTGCGATGACCATTCCCAAAGAGGGTTCTTACGGTTTCGTGTATAATCTAAATGTTGCCAATAACGCACCAAATGCCGATAATGCCTATAAACTTCTTGACGCATTATTAGCCCGCCCTGAAATTGGCGCTCATATGACAAAAGAATCTGGTTTTATCTCAACATTCAATGGAGCAGCTAAATATTTAACTGATTTAGAGAAAAAAGCAGCCTCTTTCACTGAAGAAGAACTTCAAAATCTTCAGTTTTTCCGCGCAGACGCAAATAAGATGAAATATGATCTTGTCGATCCTGCTGTTGAAATCGTAAAAGCAGCCTAATATCGCTTTTGAAACGGGGAAGTTATAAAATATTTCTCCGTTTTTATTTTAATCTTTAAATAAATGTTGAGTGATATGAAAAATCAAACTGCCACTACGCATGGGGCTATTAATTTCTGGGGACGGCTTGTAAATAACAAGGTATATTTGATTATAACAAATACCTTGTTAGCAACAAATAAAAGCCGGTTTTTCATTCTGGCTTCCCTGCCTGTCTTTTGGGCTTTATTTGCCCATCTAGGTCCAATATTAAAAATGATTGACCTTAGTTTCTATAATGCTTATCCGCTGACTATTGGCAAGGAAATGCATTATACAACCGATAATTGGACACATTTTTTTAAATCTAGTGTATTTTATATACCGTTTTTAAGAACAATTATTTTTTCAGCCATACTGACAATAGTAACATTAATTCTTGTATATCCAGTCGCCTATTTTCTGGCACGACATGTTCCAAAAAATAAACAAATGCTGTATATGATGCTGGTTTTAATTCCATTTTGGGTGGGTGAGATCGTCAGAACCTATGCCATAATGATTTTACTGGGCAATAAAGGCTTGATCAACATGGTATTACGTTATTTTGATCTTATTGATCGTCCTATACCTTTTATGTATACAAATTTTTCACTTGGAATGGGTATAGTTTATCTAACATCTCTTTTCATGTTATTGCCATTATATTCCGCATTGGAAAAAATACCACATTCACTTGGCGAAGCCGCATCTGATTTGGGTGCTGGTGCATGGAAAAGATTCTTGCGTATCACCTTGCCATTATCAAAAGATGGCATAGCATCAGGCTGCATCCTTGTGTTTCTAATGTCGACAGGTTTTTATGCAACGCCTGTTATTCTTGGCGGTACAAGTAGCACTATGTTTGCCGAAACAATCGCAGGTTTCTTCCATGTGGCGGCTGATCGATGGCCTGTTGGCGCAGCATTTTCAGTTATCATGCTTCTTAGCACGTTAACAATTTCTGCTATATTCCTCAAACTTATGGGCCGTGGCTCGAAAGGGTTATTATAATGACGACCCAAACACGTATATTATTATCTGTAATCTATTGGGCGTTTATCGCTTATGTTCTTTTACCCTTGGCGATGATGATCTTGATGGGATTCAAGGATTCAAAATTCATTGGTTTTCCGATAACAAATTGGACGCTAGATTGGTATATCGAAGTTTTCCATAATACTGAACTTTTGGGTATTATTGGCTATTCTATGGCAATTGCAATTATATCAACTGTTCTTGCAATAGTCATTGGCGTATGGGCCGCGATGTTGCTAGGCCATAGCAATTTCAGGGGAAAAGTTGTTATTTTTGCCTTGATATGTTTGCCTGCGGTAATTCCAGGAATTATTTCGGCAATTTCGTTACGTATTTTTTCCCAAGCAATTAATATTGATCCGGGTTTTTGGGCGATTATACTAGGCCACACTATCCATAATGTACCCTTTGTGGCATTAGTAGTTATGGCGCGTCTTAATTCACAACCAATTAGCTATATTGAAGCAGCTAGGGATTTGGGTGCTGATGATATTATCGCCTTCATTCGTGTAACAATCCCTTATTTAATGCCCGCCCTTATCGGTGCTGGTATATTTTGCATGCTTACCAGTTTTGATGATTTTGTTCGTTCCTTCTTCTTAGGCGGATATCAACCTACATTGCCGGTTTATATATTTGGACAATTACGAACAGGGATGTCCCCTGAAATAAATGCAATTTCTACTATCGTTTTGTTGGTATCAGCAGCCATGGGGCTGTTTGCAGAACGTATAATAAAACGCAGATCAAAGGATAGTTAAAATGAGCAATGAACAAAATGATGTTCGAATTATTAACCTAAGTAAGCATTTTGGTGATGTTAAAGCTGTTGACAAGCTAAATTTAACAATAAAACAAGGTGAATTCGTTACCCTGTTAGGGCAATCTGGTTGTGGTAAATCTACGACATTGCGTATGCTAGGTGGGTTTGAACAACCAACCAGTGGGAAAATTTTTCTTGGGAAAGATGATGTTACTAATATACCACCCAACAAACGTGATGAGAATATGGTGTTCCAAGATTATGCATTATTTCCACATATGACAGTATATCAAAATATCGCCTTTGGGTTGGAATTAAAAGGTGAAACAAAAAGCGATATAACTGCACGGGTTAAACATCTGTTAAATTTCATGGAACTTAACAGTTACGGTGAACGTAAGCCAAATGAATTATCTGGTGGGCAACGTCAACGTGTTGCATTAGCACGCGCACTTGCACCAAGACCTAAGGTTTTATTATTAGATGAGCCATTGGGTGCATTGGATGCAAAATTGCGCCGTCAAGTTCAAATTGAATTGAAAGATATTCAAAGACGGACAGGTAAAACATTTATATTTGTTACCCATGATCAAGAAGAAGCGCTTACCATGTCGGATCGTATTTTGGTTATGAATAATGGTAGTTTAGAACAAGATGGAACACCTGAGGAAATTTATTTCCACCCAGTCAGTAAATTTGTTGCCAGTTTTATTGGCGAGGCCAATATTTTGTCATGCAATGTTGTGGCGATCAATGGCAATGAAGTAATTTTGGACTGGTATGGACAGAGGATATGCGGTCAATATAGGGCTGATAAACCAGAAATTGGCCAAAATGTGGATGCGGTTATTCGCCCAGAAAAAGTAGTTTGTTATAAAAATGACCCCGGCAATGATGTTGGAATAGAGGCATCTATCACCCAACGAATATTTAAAGGAAGCTATTCATCTGCGAATATCAGTATCGGTGAAAAACGTGATATTACAATGCAAATATTAACTGACGCCGAAACGCTTCATTCACTAAATGATGAAAAATTTTGGATATCTATTCCCACAAAATATTTAACAGTGCTTACAAAATAGTTTTTTAATAGACTTAAATAAATAAAAACCCCTAGGAAACATCCTCGGGGTTTTTTAATATTCCAATTATATGATATATAGATTATTGTAGCTATTAGTTTTTTGGTGCCACGAAAAAGAATTGAACTTTTGGCCTCATCATTACCAATGATGCGCTCTACCCCTGAGCTACCGCGGCTATAGAGGCTATATAGCAATGTGTTTTGGTTGATGCAATAGAAAGCTTTTAAATGTTTAAAAAAATAACATAGAGTGGCTTGAATTGGTCGTATAGATTTAACCTGAACCCTTTAAATCAGCTCATTTATAAATGAGGGGCTTTTTTAGAGGATATAGGTTAAAATAAAGCATGGAAGATTTTAACGAGACAGGTTGCTAGGGGTCAGGGCCTATTAATTTAATCCGTTCTGCGGAGGTAATATTCTTGCTATGGATAGGAGAAAAGACGCAGCAAACCGTCTGGTTTTCAAGTTTTTTCGACAATATCAGAGCTTACTGATAAACAGAATTATATCAAATTAATAGGTCTTGACCATAGTATCATAAAATAGCAAAATATGGGTATCATCATGGCCTAATTTATTACCGCTATGATGATAATAAATCAGACATTTTTCATTTAACCTGCGATATAATCACGCATTGCATTGGCTTCGCCTTCAAGTTCCTTCATGCGGGATTTTACTAAATCACCAATTGATATCATACCAATTATGTTATCACCATCCATCACTGGCATATGTCTAAAACGGCCTTCGGTCATGCTTTTCATTATGCTATCAACCGAAGAATCAGCAGCGCAGGTTTGAACCGATGCGGTCATAAGCTTGGTAACCGATGATTGCATAATATCAACACCCGATTTACCCATGCCACGAATTATATCGCGTTCTGATAAAATACCTTGTAATTTATTTTTATCATCAACGATAATGACAACGCCAATTTTATTGGTCGATAAAATATTAACTGCGTCATTTATATTATTCGAAATTTTTAATGTTATAAGTTCGCCGATTTTATCATTTAAAAGTGATGCCACATTCATTATTCCTACCCCTAAAATTATTTGACTTAATATATAGTATCGCTCAATATATAGTATCGCTTAATGTTAAAAAATAAGCAAATATTTGATTTTTATATTAAAAAATAATCTAACAACCAACCATATGATATGTTAAAATGTCTGTTATCAAAGATAGTGAATATTTATTAAGATTAGAAAAATTGGCGGTAATTCAATCGCTTAATGTGGCTATACTTACTTCTAAAAGTGCGACAATGGCATTAGAGGAATGGTGTGTGAAGCATGAATTATCTAATCAATTAAATACAATATCTGGAAATAAAATAATTGCTTCTACTGTTAAATATGATTTTGAAATTCCAAATCAACAACAATTAGATAGGCTTGCCGTCAGCAATATAAGTGAAGTTAAATTTCGCCATGTATGCCTTAATTGGGGCGATGCCACGGTATCAGAAGCCCGTAATTGGTATGTAGAAAATCTTTTAACGGTTGAAATGCATGATATGTTAAAAAATACCAATATACCATTTGGCAAGGTTGTTGAGGAGCTTGGATTTTATCGACAGACTTTTTCATCGCGTTTATTATATGGGTTTCAACCCAATGGATTGGAAAAATTATCCAATACCAGTGGTCATAATATTGATATACCAGAAGAAAAATTTGGCAAAAATATTTTTGAACATCGGGCATTATTATTTAACCATCAACATCAACCAATTTCTGAAGTATGGGAAGTTTATAATAGCAATTTATTAGATTTTAAATAATATCTATTTTAGTTGCGAGTGAATCTTAATAACTATAGCTAAATAATATATTTTAGATTATATTTATAATTATATTATTTCACTATTAATAATGTGCTCTTATGTTAATATTTTACAGTAGGTGTTCTTTTAAATGTATCAAGATAAACCATTAACGCCCAGTGATGCGGTTAAATTGGCGGCTTTAGGTGCGGTGATGTCTGGCGATTTAAGCTATGCCAGCTTGGCGCGTGATATACGATATTTTGCGGCACGCGTAGTTGGTCCTTCGCTTGATTTGTTGGGGTCATCATTGGAAATATTACGGCTTGAAGGCCTGATTGAAAATAAAACGACTGATAATAATTTGGAAAAAAATATTTTAACGATAACCCAATCGGGCAAAGATATATTTAATGATTTAATGGGATGTATGTTACGGACACCGCCAGATGATGCCAGCCGTCTGGTTTATGCGTTGAAATTACGTTTTTTAAATTTTTTAGATGAGGATGATAAGCTTGATCAAATTGACTTATTGCGGGAAATAGCCATAAGCGAATTAGCCAGATTTGAAGATTTACAAAAAACATATGGTGATGGTTATTTGCGCAAGGCCTTGGATATGGATATCAGTCATGCGCGAGATAAAATAATATGGTTTGATAGCTTGCTTGAATGATTATATTGGCATTTATTTAAATTATGATATTAATATAAATATGGCTAATAAACATGTTGCCCACCAGTTACAAAAACCTCTGTACCAGTTACATAGCTGAAATCATTATTACATAATTGAAATACTGCACCAGCTACTTCATCGGCGCTGCCCATACGTTTAAGTGGTATACGTGCAATTAATGCTTCATATTCTTCGCCAATCATTTCTGTGGCAATTTCACCTGGTGCGACCGCATTAACACGCACGCCAAGTTCGGCAAATTCTACTGCCATTTCTCTGGTTAATGAAGATAATGCAGCCTTTGATGTTGAATATGCAGAACCAGCAAACGGATGAATTGCATGACCTGCAATCGAAGTTATATTGACAATTGCCGCACCACCAGATTTTGCACCACGCCCCAATGCAGCAGCAAAGCCACGTGATAATTCAAGTGGGGCAAAGAAATTTAAATCAAATACTTTGCGCCAGCCATCAATATCGCCGTTAAGGCAGCCTAGCCGTTCTTTAAAATCAGTCTTTGGCGATAGGGCAGCATTATTGACTACGGCATTTAATGGTTTTCCAGCCAATATTGCATTGGCTTTAACGATAAATTCTTTAATGGATTTGTTATTGGATAAATCTGTTGGTATGTGATGCGTCCAATTTGTATCTGCCTTGCAGTTATCTGGTATATCGCCTCTGGCACATGTGATTATTTGCCAACCAGCATTGGAAAATTTTTGTACGGTTGCATGACCGATGCCACGACTAGCTCCCGTTAAAATAACTGTTTTTTTCTCAGCGATCAAGCATCACCACCATCTTTCCTTCTATCATTGCTACTTGTTCTTCTATCGATATTGTTTTTTCTTCTATCGATATTATTTTCTCTTCTATCGTCGCTTGGGTCTGACCTTCTATCACCGCGATTTGTTCTCCTATCGACTTTATATATTCTTCTGTCGCCAGTGTCGCCCCTTCGATTCTCACTTAAATTTTCCTGTTCTTTATATTTATTCAAATTTACTCTCCTATTGCTGCGATGTTTTTTCGCTAACTGGATCTTGATGGACAATAACTTCGGCATTTGAGAAGTTTTTTATAATTTCATTCTCGACATTATCGGCGATATGATGTGCCTCTAACAAGCTAAGGTCATCTGGCAATTCTAAATGTAATTGTATAAAATAATCTGATCCTGATTGTCTAGTGCGCAAGTCATGTATGCCTAAAACTTTTTTATGTTCAATGGCTATATTTTTAATTTTATTGCGCATTTCCTCTGGAAGCTCAGAATCCATCAACATATTAAGTGCTTCACGGCCAATGGTCCATGCTGATTTTAAAATATAAATAGCAATTAAGCCACCAATTATTGGATCAGCATAAACCCAACCCAATATACCTGTTAAAATTAATGCAATTATCACCGCGATATTAGTTACTAAATCGGTTACATAATGCATGCTATCGGCCTTAATAGCGATAGAGTTTGACTTTGAAATAACATAACGTTGGAAGGCAATTAATATTACGGTGGCAATGATTGAAACGCCCATAATGGTTAAACCCATATTTGTTGATTTCAGTGATTGTGGTTGGTAAAGCCTGCCTAGCGCATGTAACATTAATAATAATGCCGATGCGGTAATGAATGCCGATTGTGCTAACGCAGCCAATGCTTCGGCCTTGCCATGTCCAAATCGATGTTCTTCATCAGCAGGTGATTGGGCATGTTTAATGGCAAATAATGTTAAGATCGATACAAAGGCATCAATTAATGAATCAACCAAACTTGATAATAATGCAATCGAATCTGATAAGCTCCATGCCCATGATTTAACAATTATTAACATTATTGCAGTACCGCTTGAGGCATAGCCAGCCATGCGAACTAATTTTTGGTTATGTAACTTTTTGTCAATTATATCGGTCATTATAAAATTATATTATTATGGGTATAGGCGTTGGCATTGCCAAAGGCTATTTTGTGAATTTTCATCTCGATCTTTTTTATTAGGGTTGGTATTTGGTTTTGTAAATAAATATCGGTCATGTAAGCGAAATGCACCATCTTGCCAAAATTCAATTTTCATTGGTGCTATTGTAAAACCAGACCAATATTTGGGGCGCGGAATATGACCAATGCCATATTTTAAAGTATTTTTTGCAACCGCCTTTTCTAATGCAAATTTGCTTTCAAGCGGGCGTGATTGTTGCGATGCCCATGCGCCAATGCGGCTTTGTCTATCGCGGCTTGCAAAATAAATGTCGGCTTGTTCATCGCTAACCATTGTTACACTGCCTTCAATGCGTATTTGACGGCGTAGACTTTTCCAATGAAATAACATCGCCGCCTTTGGATTTTCAGCCAGATCAAGGCCTTTATTACTTTCAAGATTAGTATAAAATGTAAAGCCATTTTTATCGACATGTTTTAATAAAACCATACGTAGCGATGGCTGCCCATCTTTATTTGCTGTTGCCAATGCCACAGCATTGGGGTCATTTATTTCAAGATTCTTGGCTTCATCAAGCCACTGATTGAATAGTTCAATAGGGTTTTTACTTTTTATATCAGACATATATTTTAGTCCAAGCGGATGTTTAATCTTTAGAAAAATATTATATTATATTATAATAAAGTACAAAAATTTCATAGTTATTTTTTATTTTATATTTATTATCACCAGTTTTTTCTATGATTACAAATTATATAATAAGCTGCTTCTAGTATTTTTAGAAAATTCATACTATATAAGATATTATATCAAAATATTATATCAAAATATTATATCAAAATATTATATCAAAATATTATATCAAAATATTATATCAAAATATTATATTAAATTAAGGATTATTAAATTGGCGACAAGGGATAAAAACAACCCGTATGATATGCTGAATTTATCAAAAGATGCATCAGAGAGCGAGATAAAATCGTCCTATCGTAAGCTGGCAAAAAAATTACACCCTGATTTAAACCCTAATGATTCAATCGTTGAACAAAAATTTAAACAAGTGACTGCAGCTTATAATATATTATCAAGCAAAGAAAAACGGGCGCAGTTTGATCGTGGAGAAATTGACAATGACGGTAATCAATCGGCTAGTTTTGGTTATCGCCGCAATGAAAATGGTATGGGTGGTGGTTTTGGTGGTTTTGGTGGTGCAGATGCCGATGATATATTTTCTAATTTATTTGGTCGCAGACGCAATGCGGAACAACCGATTAGATCCAAGGGTAAGGATGTTAATCATACCATTTCAATTTCTTTTATGGAATCTGCACTTGGGGTTAAACGGCGTATTAAATTATTCGATGGTAAGTCGGTTGAATTAAATATTCCCGCAGGAACAGAAAACGAGCAATCATTACGGCTTAAAAATAAAGGCACGGAAGGTATTGGTGGTGGCCAAACGGGTGATGCTTTTGTAGAGGTTCATGTGGCAACACACCCATATTTTGAACGCGATGGTTATGATATATTCATTGATGTACCAATCACCTTGGCTGAGGCAGTCAAAGGCGGAAAAATACCTGTACCAACTATTCATGGTCGGGTTTATCTTAATATACCTGCAGGCAGTAATACGGGTGCAACGCTTCGTTTAAAGGCCAAGGGTATTTACGGTGGCAAGAGCGGTAATGGTGATCAATATGCCAAATTAAAAATAATGCTTCCAGAAAAAATCGATAAAGAATAAATAGATTTTATTGATGGATGGTCAAAAGATTTTGATTATGATGTGCGTAAAAAAGCAGGTTTTGACGTGATATAAAATTATCAAGATATTATCCATCTATTTATAATCATTACTGTTATATTGAATTTATATTATGTTAAAATATTTTGAAATAAAATTTGACCATTAATATTTTGACGCATAACTATCTATATATATGATATGGTTAAAATTAATATTGCATATAAGTAAATAAACCAAGCAACAATTGGATAGAGAAAAATATGAATAACCCCACAGGATTAATGGCTGGAAAACGTGGCATAGTAATGGGTGTCGCCAATGATAAATCAATCGCATGGGGTATTGCCAAGGCTATATCTAATCAAGGGGCGGAGGTTGCCTTCACTTTTCAAGGTGGTGCGCTTGAAAAACGCGTACGGCCATTGGCGGCTTCTATCGGTTCTGAAATAATATTGCCATGCGATGTTAGCGATATGGATAGTATTGATGCGGTTTTTGAGGAATTAGAAAAAAAATGGGGCAAAATTGACTTTATAGTTCATGGCATCGCTTTTTCCGATAAGGATGAATTAAAAGGCGAATATTTAGATACCAGCCGTGAAAATTTTCTCCGTACTATGGATATTTCTTGTTATTCATTCACCGCGATTGCCAAGCGCGCCACGCCAATTATGAACGAAGGCAGTTCAATTTTAACATTAACATATTATGGCGCGGAACGTGTGATGCCGCATTATAATGTTATGGGGGTTGCCAAGGCAGCATTAGAAGCAAGCGTGCGTTATCTTGCCGTTGATCTTGGAAAACGCGGCATCAGGGTCAATGCAATTTCCGCAGGTCCAATTAAAACTTTGGCAGCATCGGGCATTGGCGATTTTCGCTATATTCTTAAATGGAATGAACTTAATTCACCATTAAAACGCAATGTTACCATTGACGAAGTTGGCGGTTCTGGGCTGTATCTATTATCTGATCTTGGTTCAGGGGTCAGCGGTGAAATCCATCATGTGGATTGCGGTTATCACACGGTTGGTATGGTCGCAGTTGACGCCGCCGAAGAGGTGGCGGAAATGTTAACCAGCTTGAAAGAGCGAAAAGCCAAAAATAACCAAGCTAAAAATAGTTAAATTAAAATAGGATTTTTGCATGTCGGGTAATTCTTTTGGTCGCATATTTCGCTTTACCACATGGGGGGAAAGCCACGGCATTGCCATTGGTTGTGTTGTTGATGGTGTGCCGCCATTAATCGATTTATCGGAAAAAGATTTACAGCCTTGGCTTGATTTACGAAAACCGGGGCAGAATCGTTTTACCACCCAACGCAAAGAGAGCGATATAGTAGAAATTCAATCGGGCGTGTTTGAAGGCAAGACTACTGGTACTCCCATTGGTTTGGTTATTAAAAATACTGATCAACGTTCAAAAGATTATAGCGATATTGCAAATAAATTTCGCCCCGGCCATGCGGATTATACCTATTATAAAAAATATGGCATAAGGGATTATCGCGGCGGCGGCAGATCATCGGCGCGTGAAACAACAATGCGGGTTGCCGCAGGCGGCATTGCCAGAAAAATTATAGGCCATTTAATCGATGGCGAGGTCAAATTGCGTGGTGCATTGGTGCAGATGGGACCACATAAAATTGATTATAATAATTGGAATTGGGATATAACCAGTGATAACCCATTTTTCTGTCCCGATGCAAAAGCCGCAGTTGTCTGGGAAGAATATTTAAATGATATTCGTAAAAAAGGGTCGAGTTGTGGTGCAGTAATTGAATTGCGCGTAAGCGGTATTCCCGCAGGGCTGGGCGCACCAGTTTATGACAAGCTCGATGCGGATATTGCCAAGGCATTAATGTCAATTAATGCGGTTAAGGCCGTTGAGATTGGCGAGGGATTTGACGTTGCCGCCTTAACTGGTGAAGAAAATGCTGATGAAATGCGCCAAAGCATTGATACGGGAGATAAATTAAAGCCACAGCTTAATCCAGAGTTTTTATCAAATAATGCGGGTGGTATTTTAGGCGGTATCTCATCGGGGCAGGAAATTATTGTTCGTTTTGCTGTTAAACCAACCAGCTCCATTTTAACTCCACGTAAAACAATCACCATATCAGATGAAAATACTGAAATATTGACCAAAGGCCGCCATGACCCATGCGTAGGTATCAGGGCGGTGCCAGTTGGGGAAGCTATGTTGGCTTGCGTCATCGCTGATCATATTTTACTTAATCGGGCGCAGTGCGGGTAAATTATTAATTATAAAGTTAGGCAATAATCATGACTGAAAATAACGATATCCATATTTTACCAGTGCCAAAGCGTGATGATTTGGACGAAGATTTACAAAAATATTTCAAAATATGTGAAGAGAAACTTGGTCTTGTACCAAATGTTTTACAGGCATATAGCCTGCGCCCCAATCGATTGCGTAAATTTATCGATGTCTATAATGAAATAATGTTGGGTGAATCAAAATTAACGAAATTAGAGCGCGAAATGATAGCCGTTGTCGTGTCGAGCTGCAACCGATGCTATTATTGCCTCGTAGCGCATGGTCAAGCCGTAAGGCAGCTTAGCGATAATGAAGAATTGGGTGAAATGCTGGTCATGAATTACCGCGTTGCTAAGCTTGATAATAGAATGCGGGCAGTTTTGGATTTTGCATGGAATTTAAGCGAAAGCCCCGCACATACAAGTGATGATGACCGCCAAGCATTATTTGATGTGGGTATTGGTAATGAGGAATAATTTGACATATGCGAAACTTTGGCCTTTTTTAACATGACAAATCGCATGGCGCATGGGGTTGATATGATGCCTAATAGTCAATATCACCAGATGAATCGCTAATTTTTCTAAAGGATTATCAATGCGTAGATTTTCAAAAATAATTATTGGGCTTTTGGCAGTTTTTGGTGGCTTTATTATTATTGGTGTGATTGCTGCTAGCATCATAATGTTTAATTTTCAAGATAATCATCAAGATATTACGGACAATTCCATATTACGGCTGGATTTAAATCAACAAATTTCCGAAAAACAACATTTCGTTGGTTTTTTTGATGTGGCAATTCGACTTCAAGATATTTTAAAGGCATTGGATAAAGCGGCAACTGACACAAAGATAAAGGCGGTCGTGGTCGAATTAGGCAATAGCAATATTGGCATGGCAAAGGCACAAGAAATCATTGCCGCCATTAAAAAATTTAAAATTTCAGGCAAGCCTACCATCGTCTATGCCAAAGATTTAGGCAGCATGTCAGGCGGTATGGTCGATTATTATATGGCAAGCTCATTCGATGAAATATGGTTGCAGCCATCTGGTGGGCTGGGTTTTAGCGGTTTTAATTTTGAAATGCCATATATTAAAGATGCGTTGGATAAATTTAATATCACCGCCGAATTTCAACAACGCCATGAATATAAGGGCGGTATTGATATATATAATGAAAATAAAATGCCTGTTTCAGTTAAAAATAATTTACAAAATTTAGCTAACTCATGGTTAAAACAAGTGGTAGCAGAGGTTGAAGAAAATAAACCTAATTTGGTTGGTCAGGTTAATATTTTAATCGATAATTCACCATATTTAGGTCATCAGGCTGTTACCCTTGGATTGATAGATAGGCTTGGTTATTTAGATCAACTTGATGCAAGATTAAATGAAATCGCGGGCGATGATTACGCCGATATATCTATAATGGATTATTTATTTGTTAATAGTGAATTTAATGGAATCGACAGTGTTGATAGTGAAGGCAAAATCACCGATGTAGCATTAAATTATGGGGTTGGTGCTATTGGTAGCGGTAAAACAGGGGGGAGTGATGACGATGATTTTTCCCCTTATATAATAGCTGAAGCATTAAAAGAGGCACGAGAAGATGATGCGATCAAGGCAGTTATTTTTCGTGTTGATAGCCCTGGTGGTGCATATGGTCAATCGGATATGGTTTGGCGAGAAGTTGTATTGTTAGAAGACGCGGGTAAGCCAGTGGTAGTAACGATGGGTGATTATGCCGCATCGGGCGGATATTTCGTTGCCATGGCCGCGAGCCATATAATCGCCAATCCTGCAACAATAACTGGTTCAATCGGTGTCTATTCAGGAAAATTTGCCACGAAAGAGTTTTGGCGAGAATTTGGCATAAATTGGGATGGGATTAAGGTTGGTAAAAATTCTGGTATGTGGAGCATGATTAATAAATTTAGCCCTGATGAAATGAATAAATTTAAACAATCAATTGATTTTATTTATGATGATTTCACAAAGAAAGCCGCCAAAGGCAGAAATATGGATGAAGCATCGATTGATAATGCTGCGCGCGGTCGAGTGTTTAGCGGCGTTGATGCGCTGCAAATCGGCCTTGTTGATGAGCTTGGCGGTATGGTAGAGGCAAAGGATGCCATGCGTAATATATTGAATTTAAATGAAAATGATAGTTTGAACTTGATAGAACTGCCAACGGAAATATCTTCATATGAACAGTTTCAACAATTAATATCTGGTGGCGGTGATTTTTTATTAAATAGTTATATTCTAAATAAAATAGCAGCCTATATTGGTGTTGATATTGATTATATCAACGCACTTAAGCCAAAATCTGGCATATTGCAGGTCAATAAAATAGTAATCAGATAATTTTTCATTTGCTGGCATGGTTTAATGCCTCCACCCAGCCAGTTTGCCATGCGTCATATTGATCAATATTATTATATGGATTGGCTTTGTGATTATCGCCATCACTATATGCATCAAAGCCTTCATCATAATATTTGTTGTTTTTATGTTGAGCTGTTTTTGTTATAATATATGATATATATTTATCACCATAGTTTATAAATATTTCATAACCATTTTCAATATTGCCTAATACAACCACTCCTTGTGGGCTTAGTTTAAAGCCGCTGTTATTGTCGATAATTATTAATTCTGCATCAAATAATATCTGGCAACAATTGTTAATATGTTTTTTCAATCTAAGGCGTTTTGGATTTAACCTTGATGATATGCCTATTTTTAAATCTCTTTTTAAGATATTACCCGTTATATATGCAATAAAACCTGATTGTTTTATAATATTTTTAGGTGAAATATTTTCTTGTGCAAATTTTAAAATAGCAAGAATAACCGCGCCATCATTGGTCGAGAGGTTATTGTTATTTGTTTTAATGACCATTATATTTTCCTGTAATATCCTATTCTTTTTATAATGAAAATCTAATTTATAAATGAATAGTTATTTAGTAAATATTAATATCACCAAAAACTTTATAAATTATTAACAAAAATTAATTCTTATTAATAAATAGCTAAAATATCTATTTTATATGCCGTTTTGCGGTAATCAGGAACTCTATATTGCCACGCGCACCAGTAATTGGGCTTTTAATTATGCCTTCGACCTGCCATCCGTCAAGCGATGTTATCCAGTTTGATACTTCATCGCATGTGCGTTTATGCAAATCAGGGTCGCGCACTATGCCGCCTTTGCCAACCACGCCTTGACCAACTTGAAATTGTGGTTTTATCAATTCTACTAGCCATGCTTCATCGGAGGCAAATTTTAACGGTGTTTCAAGTATTTTTTCCAAGCCAATGAAGCTTGCATCACAAGTAATTATATCAATTGGATCTTTAATATCATCACTTGTTATATGTCGGGCATTTGTTCCTTCCATAACAATGACGCGGTCATCGCTACGTAATTTCCAATGTAATTGTCCACGCCCCACGTCAATAGCATATATTTTTTTTGCACCATTTTGAAGTAATAAATCGCTAAACCCACCCGTCGATGACCCCACATCCATTGCGGTTAAGCCTTTAACATCAATATTGAAATGCTTTATTGCCGCATCAAGTTTCAACCCACCACGGCTTACCCATGGGTGGGCTTGACCGCGTATTTCAAGCGGTTTATCGCTGGCAATTTTATCACCTGCTTTGTTAATTCGTTGTTCGCCGCTAAATGCTTTGCCCGCCATAATTAGGGCTTGAGCTTTTGTGCGATTCTCTACTAATCCGCGATCTACCAATAATTGATCAACACGTATTTTTTTAATTTTATCAGCCATAAATTCATTTAACCTTTAACCAATTTGGCGTTTATGGGCATTTTTTGATACAATATAATATCTTAATATATATAATATTGCCGTTGAGATCGACGCAAAATAATATCCAGTCCAAATGCCATATGCGCCATAATCAAATGTGAAAGCAAAAAGATAGGCCGTCGTTATGCCGATCAACCAAAAACCCGCAAAATTTAATATCATTGGTATTTTAGTATCGGATAAGCCATGCAGGGATTGTACCAAGACAACCTGCGTACCATCGGTTATTTGTACGAATGCGGCAAAGGCAATTAACCCTGCGGCAAGGGTTAAGGTATCGCGATTTTCGGCTATATCGCCATCAAGAAATATGCGTGTTGCCGCCTCAGGAAATATGAATAGTAATATGGCTATGGTCGCGGTAATCATCCATGTTAGATGGGTTGCTGCCCAACCCGCAATCCTAACCGCGTCAAAATCATTTCGGCCAAAGGCATGACCTACCCTTGCGCTTGCTGCCGTGGCGATACCAAGTGATATCATATAGGCGATGATGACTAAATTTGCCACCATTGCATGGGCTGCCATTGCGGTTGTGCTTATATATCCCATCATTAAAATACAAAATAGAAAAAAACCTTCTTCCATTAATAAGCCAATGGCAACGGGCGTTCCAAGGGTGAAAATGCGGCGAAATATTGGCCAATCGCTGCGCCATATATTGCCAAATATATTATATTTTTTATATGGTCGCATGAAACAAGCTATCATGGCGATTCGCAAAAATTCCAATAATGTTACGATGGCACTTGCCAAGCCTGCGCCAAATATTTCTAAACGTGGAAAACCAAAATTACCATATATTAAAATATAATTTAGTGTGATATTGGTTAAAAATGCCAATGTTGTGATTAACATGATTGGTTTTGCTGCACAAAGTGCGATCATAAAGCTTCGCACAGCAACGAAAATAATCCCCGGCATTAATCCCCACATATTGGCACGCATATATATGCCAAGCAATTTGGTTATTTCTTCGGGCTGATTAATTGAATTTAATATGGGTTCAATATACCAAAGAATAATCAAACCTGGTATTGATAGTAAAATCCCTGCCCAAATTCCTTGGCGGGTTACACGTCTTATCATGCGCGGCTTTCTTGCCCCTAAATATTGCGAGACAAGCGGTGTTATCGAAATAACGATACCCAAATTAACTAAAAATATAACAAAATATATAGTCGCACCAAGTGATGCTGCGGCGAGTTCTATTGATCCCAAGCGCCCAACCATTATGCTATCGGTTATTCCCATCGCCATATGGCCTAAAAAAGATAGGCTTAATGGCCATGCCTGTATTGATAAGGCGGTTATTTCTTTTACCCACCTTGTTTTATAATTTTTACAAGCGATAATATTAAATGATTGCAATATAAATACCTTAAAAATGGGGTAATTAAATTAAAATACTATATTACCAATTGCTAAACAGGAAGCAATTTTATTATGGTTTAGTCTGGTCTTTTATTTGGGGTTGAGCAAATATAAAAGCCAATAAAAAACATAGTTACCGCCGTGGTTAATAATAACCAATGGGGAATATTTTCAACGAATGTAATTATTATAATGCTCGATAACATTGCAACACAGGCCCATATTTTACCCCAAATTGGTATGATATTATAGTTATCCCAATCCCGTAACATTGGGCCATATATTTTATGATAATATAGCCAATCATGAATTTTTTTTGAACTTTTTGAAAATGCCCATAATGCAACAATTAAAAATTGCACGGTCGGCATAATAGGCAATAATGCGCCAATGATACCAAGTCCTATGGCGATAAAGCCAAGCAGTAAATATAATAATCGAACAGTGGTTATTTTCATATCATTATTTCATATATAAATTAGGCATGAATATTATAAATTAGGCATGAATATTTGATGGTTTAATATCACCACTTTTATTGCGACTATCATCAACATCTAAGGCTGCTAATGCCACATCAATTATTGCTGCACTATCAAGTTTTGCCTGCTTATATTGTTGTTCGGGTTTATCTTGCTCATAAAATTCATCTGGCTTATGCATGGCGCGGTTTTTTAATGATTCTGTTAGGTCATTTTCCAGTATATAATTAGCAACAATAGCGGAAAACCCACCGCTTGATCCTTCTTCGATAGTTATTAAAATATCATGGTTTTTTGCTAATTCTTCGACCAATTGACAATCAAGCGGTTTGGCGAATCTGGCATCGGCTACGGTTGTGCTATATCCTTTTGCAGTTAATGTTTTCGCGGCTTTTAGGCTATGTTCTAGCCTTGTGCCGAAGCTAAGAATAGCGATAGTTTTGCCGCGTTGTAAAACCCTGCCTTTGCCGATTTCAAGAATTGTTGGAATTTCAGGAATTTCAACGCCAAGCGCTTCACCACGAGGATAGCGATAGGCACAAGGGCGATCATTAATTTGATTGGCGGTGGCGATCATATTTGCCAATTCGGCATCATCTGATGCGGCCATAATAACCATATTTGGCAAGCATGAAAGATAGGCAATATCAAATGAACCGCAATGGGTTGCACCATCAGCACCGACATATCCCGCCCGATCGATGGCAAAGCGCACTGGCAAAGATTGCACCGCCACATCATGAATTATTTGATCATATGCGCGTTGCAAAAATGTTGAATAAATTGCCACATGCGGCTTGAAACCCTCACATGCCATTCCTGCGGCAAATGTAACTGCATGTTGTTCGGCAATGCCCACATCGAATGTTCGATCGGGGAAGTTTTTTTGAAAAATATCAATACCAGTTCCAGAGGGCATTGCGGCAGTAATCGCAATTATCTTATCGTCTTTTTCGGCTAATTTACTTAATGTTTGACCAAATATACTGGTATAACTAGGGGCTTTTGCCACAGTTTTTACTTGCGTTCCTGTAACTACATCAAATTTTGATACGCCGTGATATTTATCTGCTGCCATTTCAGCTGGTTTATAGCCATTGCCTTTTTTTGTAACCACATGCACCAACACAGGGCCGTCGCGTTTAGAATCGCGGGCATTTTTTAAAATTGGCAAAAGATGATCAAGATTATGACCATCAATCGGGCCGATATAATAAAATCCTAATTCTTCAAATAATGTGCCTCCCGTTACCATGCCACGGGCAAATTCCTCGGCTCTTGCAGCAACTTTTTCCATTGGTTCAGGAAGTTTATTAATAATTTTTTTAGCGGCTTCACGTAAGGAAAGATATGAATTAGACGATAATAATTTTGATAAATACGCGCTCATCGCGCCAACGGGAGGGGCAATTGACATATCATTATCATTTAAAATTACCACCATTTTGGCTTTGCTGGCACCGGCATTATTCATCGCCTCATAGGCCATGCCTGCGCTCATCGCGCCATCGCCAATAACGGCAATGGATATGTTATTCTTATTTGATAATCTGTTGGCAACCGCCATGCCCAATCCCGCGGAAATAGATGTGGAGCTATGCCCCGCGCCAAATGGGTCATATTGGCTTTCTGCTCGGTTGGTAAAGCCTGCAAGCCCGCCTTTTTGGCGAATAGTACGAATTCTATCGCGTCTGCCGGTGATAATTTTATGGGGATAACATTGATGACCAACGTCCCATATTAATTTATCATCAGGGGTATTGAAAATATAGTGAATGGCAATAGTTAATTCAACGACACCAAGCCCAGCACCCAAATGCCCGCCAGTTGTCGATACCGCATCGATCATTTCTGTACGTAATTCATCGGCAAGTTGATCTAATTTTTCCTCAGGCAATTTACGCAAATCAGCTGGAAAATTTATTTGATCTAATAATGGGGTTGATATTGGCAAATTATAATGCTCCTGCGGGGATTTATTTTATTTTTCAACTTTAATTTTTACGTTTCATCACAAAATTACAGACCTGACAAAGAATGTCGGCTTTTTCACCGAAAATAGCAAGATCATCTATGGCTTTTCCACATAGGGCATTTGCTTTGTCTTTTGCCCCGTCTATACCTAATATGGATACGAATGTGGCTTTATCATGACCGCCATCTTTACCAACGGCTTTGCCCATTTCTTTTGCCGAACCTTCAATATCTAAAATATCATCTGTTATTTGAAAAACAAGGCCTAGGTTATGGCTATAGTTAATTAACGCATCCATATGATGTTGCGGCGTATTTGCTATAATTGCGGGTGCTATACAGGCAAAATTAATTAAACATCCGGTTTTAAGCTGTTGTAACCTGCTAATCGTGGTAATATCAAAATTACCATTGGCGTTAAGGTCGATCATCTGCCCGCCAACCATGCCACGGCTTCCCGATGCCTTTGCCAATTGCTTAACAAGCCGTAATCTTATTTCTGGATCTTTATGAATATCAATATCGGTAAGTATATCAATGGCAAGGGTCAAAAATGCAACGCCGCCTAAAATTGCCGTTGCCTCGTCAAATTGAATATGCAAAGTTGGTTTGCCACGGCGCAATTCATCATCATCCATGGCTGGTAAATCATCATGAACTAATGAATAACAATGCACTAATTCGATGGCACAAGCAGTCTTTAATGCGGCCTGATGGGGAATTTTAAATAGCTTTGCAACCTGCATTGTTAAAAAAGGCCTAAGGCGTTTACCGCCGCCAAGGCTTGCATAACGCATTGCATCAATTAATGTTGCTTCGGCTTTTATGGTTGCGTTTAACTTATCATCATCTAAATTTATTGGCTCGATATATAATAATGCTGCCAATGCGGTTTCTAATATATCGGAGTTTTTTTGCATTGCCAGTTTTAATTCATTCATTATATTAAATGCCCTAAATGCGAAATATATTGTTATTGGTCTGATATATTGTTGCTTGTGATGTTACCATCATTGGCAATATTTATTTTTTCAACACGCATTTTTGCATCGCTTAACAATGATTGACAATGGGATTTTAATGCAGCACCGCGTTCATATGATATGATTGAGGCATCGAGTGATATATCGCCATTTTCAAGGGCGCGTGTTATTTCTTCCAATTCGCCCATGGCATCTTCAAAAGATAATTTTGTAATTTTTACAGGCTTATTGATCGTCATGTGATTATCCTTTATTATTATCGTGATATTAATTGCTATGATATATTAGGCAAGTAAAGCTTTTAGTTTTTAAACAGTAAAATCTATATTTTAAATTAAAATTAACGATACAGGTAATATATCATGACTACAATTTTATATAGCCATCCAATATATATGCAACATGATATGGGTGAAGGGCACCCAGAATGCCCCGAAAGATTGGCGGCAATTATGGCGGCGTTGTCGAGGCCAGAATTTGATCAATTAATAAGAAAAGATGCACCAAAGGCCGATATTGATGTTATCACAATGATGCATGATGAAGATTATGTAAAATCAATATTGGATGCTGTGCCAAGTAAAAATGCAGGCTATGTAAATATTGATAGTGATGTGGTTATTAATTTTGCTTCGGGCGAGGCTGCGCTAAGGGCTGTTGGTGCGGTTGTTGACGCTGTTGACGATATTCTTACGGGAAAGGCGGATAATGCATTTTGCGCTGTACGTCCGCCTGGTCATCATGCGGAAAATTCACAAGCAATGGGTTTTTGTTTATTTAATAATGTGGCAATTGCCGCCGCATATGCGCGAAATAAATATGGCATTAATAATGTGGCGGTAATTGATTTTGATGTGCATCACGGTAATGGCACAGCGGCGATGTTTGAAAATAATCCACATTTATTTTATGCATCATCCCATAAAATGCCATTATATCCAGGGACAGGACGCGTTTCTGAAACTGGTATTAATAATAATATTGTTAATATTCCGCTTTTATCTAATTCTGGCTCAAAGGAGTTTCGCACAAGGGTAAGTAATATATTATTACCAAAATTAGTAAAATTTAATCCAGATTTAATATTAATTTCTGCAGGATTTGACGCGCATGTGGATGATCCATTAGGGGGCATAAATCTTGATGCAGATGATTATATATGGATAACAAAAAAAATAATGGATGTTGCCGCTAAATATTGTGGTTGTAAAATAATATCATCGCTTGAAGGTGGGTATGATTTGGACGCTTTGGCAAGATCAACTGCTGCCCATGTTAATATATTATTAAATTATAAATCTTAATTCCAATATCTATCTTAAGTTGATGTTTTGTTTGTTTTATAATTATTAATTATAATATATTTAATAATATAGTTAATAAGATATATTTTAAATAAGACACTTAAATAACTAATATAATATTTCTTAAATATATAATGTAATATTTATTACTCGCAGTCATTAATAAAATTAATATTTAATAATCAAATTATACTAAAATATTATAAATCAATATAATATTTATTATGCCTTATATAACTTCAATTTTTAGATATTATAATATCTTTATAAAATATATTTTGTTAGCATCATGTTAATATCTTTATATTAACATCATATTACTTTCACCTTTAATTGAAATCAGTAAGTTTAATACGGTGATACCCTTAAATTGCTATTGAAATAATTATTTTTCTATGTATTTATAATTAATGTTAGTATATAGAATGCATCGTAAAGTTTTATTAGCAAAATTATTTATGATTTGGATTTATAATGAAACCAGAAGAACTTGGTAATAATGCAGTAGAAGCCAGTCAATTGCTTAAATCAATGAGCAATGAAAAACGGCTTTTGATTTTGTGCCATTTAGTTGAAAATGAAATGTCTGTTGGGGCATTGGAAAAAATAGTTGATTTAAGTCAATCGGCTTTGTCTCAACATTTAGCACGATTACGTCATGCGGGCTTTGTTAAAACAAGGCGGGATGCGCAAACAATCTATTATTCATTAGAAAGTGAAGAGGTAAAGAAAATCATGAGCGTTTTGCATAATATATATTGTGCTTAATTATATTTAAATTATGTTATATTAAATAGGGTTTAGTCTGAGTTTAGTTAGTTTTTTTTGGGTAATATAGTAATTGGAAGTTTTTTTGCAATCCACCCTATTTTGCTTCCTCGACCAGACATTCCTCCTTCGATATTCGTAATATTTGTGAAGCCATTTGCGGTAAGAAATTTTTGCGCCCAGCTTGATCTGTTGCCACTAGCGCAGATTACGGCTATTGGCTCGTTTAAGTTTCCTTTTACCGATGTTTTTATGGAATCTAGAAATGCCAATGGGCCTTTTGGATGATGCATAGTTATTAACCTTGCATCTGTGGCAACGCCAGTATTATGCCATTCTTCGATAGTTCTTATATCGAATATTGTTAATTTACCTTTTTGTTGCTTTTCATAAGCCATCGGCGCGGAAATATTTTGTTCTATATTTTCGCCATATACATTGTTTGCTAGTGTCGTAATAAAAAAGACAATAATTAAATTTAAAAAAAATAATATATTATACTTTATTTTGTGGTATTTGATTACCATTTGCTTTATATCTCACACAGAAATTAATATAATTAACATTTTAGTATTTTTTATAGCTTGTTCAAAATATAACAATACGCATGAACTTTAGCAAAGAATTATAAAAAATTTTACTATAATATAATCTTTTTTATGCAATTATATTCATTATAATATGGTCTAACAATGATAATTTTGATATATTATTATTTGTTGCTTGTGCTTATTATATTTTGGGTGGAAGCGAGGCCTGTGCAATTTCTAGTTTTCTTTGAGATTGGAGTGTAGTTATTTATGATAAATAATCTTAATTATGATGATGTCGCAAGGTTGATGGCTGATCCATCTGTGGCGAACCGCGCTAAAACAGCAGAAAAATTGGCAGAACAGTTTCAGTCGGGTAAATTATCACGTAATGAACGAATTCTAGCCGAAGAAATTTTTAGGTTAATGGTTAAGGATGCTGAAAAACGTGTAAGACTGGCACTTTCAATTAATTTAAAACATGCAGATGGATTGTCTAATGATGTTGCGGCGATGCTGGCAAAAGACGTAAGTGATGATGTTGCAATGCCAATTTTACAATTTTCTGATGCACTTAGCGAAGATGACCTGATAGAAATAATTTCAAGCCAATCAACGAATAGACAAGTAATAATCGCGGGCAGAAGTGATGTCACAGAAAATATTGCCGATATTTTAGTTGCTTCTGGTAATAAAAAAGCAGTTTCCGCATTGGTTGAAAATAATGTTATCGATATAAGCGAGAGAGTTCTTGGTAAAATTATCGATAAATATGGTGATGTCGACAATATAAATTCATCACTTGTACATCGTGCAAAGCTTCCAGTTACAATTGCGGAGCGATTGGTTGCTAAGGTTTCGGCAAAATTACAACAATATTTAGTTTTAAATCATAATTTATCTGAAAAAACTGCTAGTGATCTAATTTTGCAAACAAGAGAAAAAGCAACGTTATCGATTATTTCTGATGGCGGTGAAGAAGATATTGAACTTTTGGTTAAGCAGTTATTAAGTAAGAATAACCTTACACCGTCAATAATTTTGCGGGCATTATGCATTGGCGATTTGAAGTTTTTTGAATTTTCTCTGGCTGCACTTGCCAATGTAAAATTTAACAATGTTCGAACATTAATATATGACGGCGGTGCGCTTGGTTTGAAATCATTATATGAAAAAACGGGTATGCCAAAGCAAATTTATCCAGCATTCCGTTCCGCATTTGATTTGGTTATGGAAACATTATCGGAAAAATCAGATGATGACCCTGAAATGCAAATGCGCCGTATTTTAGAACGGGTATTAACCGCAAATCAGGATATGCTAGAAGAATATGGTATTGAGAATATTAATTATCTTTTAACTAAATTTTCAAAAATAAATGTCGATTAATATTTAATTTATATTTATAATTCTTTATAATAATTTTACCATTGATTTGACATATTTAGCGAATAATTATTTAATATGATTTATAAAATAAAATATATATTTTTTGCATTAACTTTTAGCATTTTTGGTATGGTTAATGTAGGTTTTTCCGAATTACCGCAATCACAAGTACAGATTAATTTTTCATTTGCACCGTTGGTTAAAAAATCATCGCCTGCCGTGGTTAATATCTATACAAAAACCATGATTCAGTCGCATTCTGATCTTGGTAATTTATTTGATGACCCAATATTTAAAAGATTTTTTGGCGATAGTTTTAGATTTAATCGCCCGCAAAAACGTGAACAAAATTCCCTTGGATCTGGTGTTGTTGTTACCTCGTCTGGTATTGTTGTTACCAATAATCATGTGATTAAGGGTGCAGATGAAATACGCATTGTTATGTTTGATCGTCGTGAATTTGATGCCGATGTGGTGATGGTTGACGAAAGAAGTGATATTGCGGTTTTGCAAATACGCAATGTTAAAAAGAAACTAAAATTTTTAAAATTTGGTGATTCTGATAAATTGCTTGTTGGGGATTTGGTATTGGCAATTGGCAATCCGTTTGGCGTTGGTCAAACAATTACCAGTGGCATAGTATCAGGTCTGGCGCGTTCATCGGTTGGTATTTCCGATTTTCAGTCATTCATTCAAACTGATGCAGCGATAAACCCTGGTAATTCTGGTGGTGCGTTAATTGCATTGAATGGCGATGTGGTTGGTATTAATACCATGATTTTTTCAAAAAACGGTGGTTCATTGGGTATAGGTTTTGCCGTGCCATCAAATATGGTGAAAATAGTAGTAGAAAGTGCAATCAAGGGCGAGCGACTTATTCGCCCATGGCTTGGTTTTTCTGGTCGTGATGTAACACAAGATATTGCCGATGCCTTGGCAATGGAACGACCAATGGGCGTAATTGTTGAATCGGTGCATAATGATGGCCCTGCGGGGGAATCTGGTTTGATGGCTGGTGATATTATTTTAAGCATTGAAACGCATGATATTGAAAATGCACAGGATTTACGTTATCGTATGGCGACAAAAGGTATAGGAAATGATGTCTTAGTGCGCTATATGCGTGAAAATAAAATAAAAAAAGCTACATTTGAACTAATTGCTCCACCCGAAATTCCTATGCGTGATGAGTTTAATGTTAATGGCAGCGGCCCATTACAAGGTGCTAAAATAATGAATTTATCGCCTGCATTAAGCGATGAATTGGGAATTCCAACCGATCAATTTGGGGTTATGGTGGTTGCAATTAATAAAAGATCGACGGCGCAGCGGTTGGGCATTAAGGCAGGTGATAAAATTATCAGTATAAATGCTATTAAAATTAATATGGTTGCAGATTTAAGAAGAATTATTTCAAACCCACCTTCAGAATGGCATTTAGTCATTAATCGCAATGGTCGAAAATTGGTGTTGGATGTTCGCTGATGAGCGGCAAAGTAAAATCTGATAATATCCAAAATTCAAGCCTTTTTTCTGATGATAGCAATAATCCTCTGGCCGATAGATTGCGACCAAAAATATTAAAAGACGTGGTAGGCCAAGGGCATTTACTCGATCTAGATGCACCAATTGGCATGATGGTACAGCAATCAAAATTAACTTCTATGATTTTATGGGGTGGACCTGGATGTGGCAAAACCACGATTGCAAGGTTACTTGCGGAAAATACCCAATTAGCATTTGAACCATTAAGCGCTGTTTTTTCAGGTGTTGCCGATTTACGTAAAATATTTGAACGTGCCAAAAGCCGTCGTGAAATGGGGCAGGGGACTTGTTTATTCGTCGATGAAATTCATCGTTTTAATAAGGCTCAACAAGATGGTTTTCTGCCCTATGTTGAAGATGGCACAATAATATTAGTCGGTGCTACTACGGAGAATCCTAGTTTCGAGTTAAATGCGGCCCTATTATCAAGATGCCAAGTTTTTGTTTTAAATCGGTTGGATGAAAAGGCCTTGATGAGTTTACTCGTAAGAGCAGAAGAAATGCAACAAAGGCCTTTACCGCTTGATGATGATGCTAGACAAGCATTATTCGGTTTAGCCGATGGCGATGGGCGTTATTTTCTAAATATGGTGGAGGCCATATATGCCCAAGGTATCAGCAATAAATTAAATAGGGAGCAATTAACAAAAATTGTTCAAAGGCGTTTGCCGATTTACGATAAAGGCCAAGATATCAATTATAATTTGATCAGTGCGTTGCATAAATCATTTCGCGGTTCTGATTGCGATGCCGCATTATATTGGTTCGGGCGGATGCTGGCTGGTGGTGAAGATCCATTATATATTGCACGGCGATTATTACGTTTTGCCTATGAAGATATTGGTATGGCTGACCCTAATGCTGCCATTCAGGCAATTGCGGCATGGGATAGTTACGAACGGCTTGGCAGCCCAGAAGGTGAGTTATCATTAGCGCAGTTGGTGATTTATTTGGCAACTGCACCCAAATCAAATGCGGTTTATAAGGCCTATAAAAAAAGCAATAAACTGGCGCGTGAAACTGGTTCATTATCACCGCCAAAACATATTTTAAATGCACCAACAAATATGATGAAAAATATGGGCTATGGTGATGGTTATAGCTATGATCATGATGCAAAAGATGGTTTTTCTGGCCAGAATTATTTCCCCGAAAATATGGCACGCGAAGAAATATATCAACCAGTTGAACGTGGATTTGAACGTGATATAATTAAACGGTTGCAATATTGGCAACGGTTGCGTCAAAGGCGTAATGATTAATGGCCTTAAATTCATGCAAATTGTTGCAAAGAAATATATTTTAGATTAACTTGCGCCACATGAAAATGATATTTGCAATCATGCTTGGTGGTGCTGTTGGCGCGGCAGGAAGACATTATATGGCACAAGCCGTTAATGACTTTTTATTGCCAAGATTTATGGGTTTTTCCCAATCAAATTTTGTGATAAATGACGCGGTAAATTTTCCGTTGGGCATACTTGTAGTTAATATTTTTGGTTCGTTTTTAAGGGGAGCGATGGTTGCAATCTTTGCGTTATTCTATTCACCATCGATTGAATTACGGGCATTTATAATCATTGGCATGTTGGGTGGATTTACAACATTTTCAACTTTTTCGCTTGATGCGTTTTTATTGATTGAACGCGGGCAAATGATGGCGGCAATGTTATATATATTAATATCGGTCGCGGGTGCGATAATCGCATTATTTGCAGGTATGGCTTTGGTGCGTGGGTTTTTTACTTGAAGGAATTATAATAATGGCTGCTGGTGCTATATGCGACGTAACCTCTGACGAGGATGGCATGCGGCTTGATCGCTGGTTTAAATCCCATTATCCAGCATTAAGCTATGGAAGATTACAAAAATTAATGCGTAAAGGCGATGTCAGGCTTGATGGTAAAAGGGTTAAACCCAATGCCAGAATTGTCAGCGGACAGAAAATACGTGTGCCGCCATTAGGTGATTTTGAAAAACAATTAACATCACAAAAACGGCAATATATGGTTGATCCAAAGGATGAAGAGATAGTTAAAAATATGGTTATTTTTAAAAATAACGATGTTATTGCAATTAATAAGCCATACGGGCTTGCGGTTCAGGGCGGAACAAAAACCGAGCGACATTTAGATGGCATGTTAGATTTTTTGCAATTTGATGCTGTTGAACGCCCGCGCCTTGTGCATCGACTTGATCGTGATACCAGCGGCATCATGTTATTGGCGCGCAATCGTAAATCGGCAACTAAATTAGGCCGCGCCTTTAAAATGCATGAAAGCCGTAAAATATATTGGGCGATAATAACTGGTGTGCCAGAGTCAACATCAGGCACGATAAAACTTGCATTGTCAAAAGCGGGTGGCAAAGGGCAGGAAAAAATGGTTGGTGATGAGGAATTTGGCAAAAACGCCATCACCGAATTTGAAATTTTAGAACGCGCAGGTATGGATTTTTCGCTGGTGGCTTTATGGCCTAGAACGGGAAGAACACACCAATTACGCGCACATATGGCGGCCATTGGTTGCCCAATTCTTGGCGATGGCAAATATGGTGGTAAAAAAGCAACAGATTTTGGCGGGGTTGGCGAAAAACAATCACGAAAATTACATCTATATGCCCGTGAAATTGATATTCCCGATGGCCCAAGGGTGAAGGCTCCATTACCCGAACATATGCGGATAACTTTTGATTTATGGGGATTTGATGAACGTGAAGCCGAAAAAATATTTGTTTTTGAAAATGTAAAATAATTATCTAAATATATCATATGATAAGGTTAATTGATGGCTGTTTTAAAAAAATTTGTAATATTCGATTGTGATGGCACGCTGGTTGATTCACAACATGCAATCAGCGCAGGCATGGACTATGCGTGGCAAAAAGAAGGGTTAATCGTGCCAAATAGGCAAGAATTGCTCCGTCAAGTTGGCTTGCCATTGGTTGAGGCAATTGCAATATTATTGCCAGATGGTGATATTATACAACATCAGCGCATGGCGGATAATTACCGCTACTCATTTACTAACCCTACAGCTGTAATTTTTGAGGATGAACCGCTTTTCCCAGATTGTATTGAAATTTTAGAAAAACTATTTGATGAGAATATTATATTAGGGGTGGCGACGGGCAAGGGTTTGCGTGGCTTGAAATCAACATTGAATAGGCATGGAATTGGAAAATATTTTCAAAATTTAAAAACTGCTGATGATGGTCCTGGCAAGCCTAGCCCTGATATTTTACTGGATGCAATGATAGAGGTCGGTGCAAGTCCTAGCCAAACGGTGATGGTTGGCGATACGGTCTTTGATATTGGTGCGGCGGTTAATGCTAAAATCGCATCAATTGGAGTCAGCTGGGGTTATCATGAAACTGAAGAATTATTAAACGCGGGGGCAAATATGGTTATTGATAATTACCAACAATTGCCTGCGGCATTAAATCAAATATGGAAAGATTGATAATGGTAAAATTTATTAAAATAATCATCGGTATAGTGGCATTAACAACTGCTGCTATAATCATATCATTTGCCATATTAGTAAATTTAAATTTTAATGATTACCGTAAAGATATTGCCGCTGAAATTTCTAAATCCATTGGTCGTGAATTTAAAATTACTGATAATTTGGAAATTGATATTGGGATGCATCCAACCATTAAGGCATCAGGGATTACGCTTGATAATACCAAATGGGGTCGTAATAAAGAAATGTTAACCATTGATAATTTGATGTTAAAATTTGATTTGTTATCATTATTTTATGGCATAGTTGATATTGATAATATTGAGATTTCAGGGGTTAACTTATTATTAGAACAAGCGCCATCGGGAATTTATAATTATGATTTCAATATGACACAAAAGCATGATGATAATGATATTTCTAATGATAATAGCAATAGCGACAACGACGATATTGATAAATTTATCGAGCAATTTAAATTACCAATATTGCGGCAAATATCATTAGATAATATTAAAATTACATTTTTTGATGCTAAAGTAAATTCAGCAAAGAAGCTTCATATCAAGCAATTAGCATTATCAAGCGATGGCAAGGATGCGCCAATAGAATTTATATTTGATGCGGTTGGTGATGATAATATTAGCGCAAATATAAATGGTGCATTGGGTTCTATTGCCGCAATATTATCACCATCTAAAACATGGAATATTGATGTTAATGGTAATGTTGCTGGTTTCGATATTAATATTAATGGCAATATAAAAGACCCAATTGCTGGTGCTGGTATTGATTTACAAATTAATATTATTGGTAATGAAATATCAAATATTGCCAAATTATTCTTATTTGAAATGCAACCAATGGGTAAATTTTCAATTGCCAGTAAAATAACTGGATCGATCAATGAAAATATTAGACTGGATGATTTCATGGTTAAAATTGCCAATAGTGATATCGCAGGCAATTTAGTTTTTACACCAAATGGCGATAAAATAACCATAAATGGTGAATTATCATCAAATATATTGCGCTTAGCAGATTTCAAAATAGATAGCGGTAGAAATTCAACCGTGAAGATAAAAAATAGTGGTGAGAAATTTTCAAACAATAAATTTATCATATCAGACGCACCAATTGATTTTAAAATTTTAAAATTAATTAATCTGGATATGAAGTTTGACCTGGCAAAAGTTATTTTTAATAATTCCATATTGAATGATGTTGAAGCCCAAATAACCATTGATGATGGCAAGTTAACGATAGATCAAATGCAAATTAAAGATCGTGATAACAATGTTGCATTGTTAAATTTATCTTTGGATGGTGATCATAAAAAACCAAATTTTATGGTATCGGTTAAAGCCGATAAATTTAATATAGCCGATATCTTATTAATGACAATTAACCCCGTGATGGGTGTCGGAATGTTGAGCCTTTATCTTAGGGTGCAATCATCAGGAAAAAGCGCTCATGAATTTGCTGCAAATTTAAATGGTACGGTCTTGGCCTTTAGTAAAAATAGCCTTGTGGATAATAAAAAACTACGTAAATTAATTGGTATTAATATTAATATGGTAACTGATATTTTATTAGGTAGAAGCAAGGATAAAATACATTCCATATATTGCATGGCATTTGATAGCCAAATTAACAGTGGTATTGTTAATCTAAATACCGCCTTGATCGATACGAAAATTACGACTATTAGCGCCAAGGGTGATATAAATCTAGCTAAGGAAATATTGGATGTAACTCTAATGCCGCATCGCACAGGGGCAAAATTACCAACGGTTGCGCCAATTTTATTAAGCGGTAATTTCAAATCTCCAAAATATGGGCTTAGCTCAACTAATGCGCTATTAGGACTAGCAAATTCATTGCTTGGTGGTGGTTCTAACATCACAGCCAATGATAATAATGGCTTGGCAAATATTTCATTATCAAAGGCTGTACAATCCAAAATAATGGGTGGTAATTTGCGTAGTGAGAAGTCTCCATGCCTTAATCTGCGGCCATCGATGCTTAAAAAACAAAAAATAGACCAAAAGCAAATATTGCGTGAATTAAGAAAAGATCCAGAAAAAATATTGAAAAACTTGTTTAAAGGTTTGTTCTAGCAGCAAAGTTTTATAATCAATTAATGGTTAATATTCAGGATATAATGTGAAAAAATTTTATAAAAATGCTAATGTAGCATCATTGAATGATGGTGGTTATCAAATATTGCTGGATGGCAAAGCTATTAAAACGCGCAGTAAACGCGATTTACATTTACCAACCGTCATATTAGCGGAAAAAATAGCTGCAGAATGGCAAAATCAAGGTGATATTATCAAGCCAGACACTATGCCATTTATGCGCTTATCCTGTACAGCAATCGATAGCGTCATGGCACAAAAAGATTTAATAGCTGCTAATTTAGCAGCCTATGGCGATAGTGATCTTATATGTTATATGGCGGAATATCCTGAGATATTGATAAAGAAGCAACATCAGGCTTGGCAACCATTGCATCAGTGGATAGATAATAAATATGACATTAAATTAATCATCGCGGCGGGTATAATTCATGTGCCACAAGATAATGATAGTTTGGTAAAATTTAAAAATATTACTAAAAAATTTGATGCGTTTAAACTTACCGCCTTACATGAATTAACCACATTATCAGGCTCAATAGTAATTGCATTAGCTGTCATGGATGGTGAAATATCTGCAAAAGATGGGTTTTTAAATAGCATAATCGATGATATTTATCAGGCAGAAACATGGGGCGAAGATATGGATGCTGTGATACGTAATGAAAAGAGGATGGCTGAATTCCTTGATGCTGATAAATTTTATCAATATTTAGAATAGAATTAATAGATTTAATTTATTGATTTCAATCATTATACTTGTCTTTCCATACGCATGCGTATGTTTTTACTTGATTTTTGCTATCCAAGCCAATATAACTATCAATTAATTGATGCATATGTTGTCTGTTATATATTGGCTTAAGATATTAAATATAAAATAACTGCAGATTAATCGTAAAATAATAGATAGCGCAAAATAAAATTAGGGAAGTTGAACCATGGAAGATATTATCCAAATTTTGGAAGAAAAACGCAATCAAGCAAGGCTTGGTGGCGGTCTGCGGCGTATTGAAACGCAACATGGAAAAGGCAAGCTAACCGCACGTGAGCGGATTAAATTTTTATTTGACGAAGATTCTTTTGAAGAATGGGATATGTTTGTAGAGCATGATTGCCATGACTTTGGTATGGAAAATAATAAAATTGCTGGTGATGGTGTGGTTACTGGCTATGGCACTATCAATGGGCGACAAATATTTGTTTTTTCACAAGATTTCACGGTTTTTGGCGGCTCTTTATCGGCGGCGCATGCGCGTAAAATAAATAAAATAATGACCCATGCCATGAAAGTTGGCGCACCAGTCATTGGACTTAATGATTCTGGCGGCGCGCGTATTCAAGAAGGCGTTGCATCGCTGGCTGGTTATGCCGATGTTTTCCAAAATAATGTTTTGGCATCGGGGGTCGTGCCACAAATTTCAATGATAATGGGGCCTTGTGCGGGCGGTGCGGTTTATTCGCCTGCGATGACTGATTTTATTTTCATGGTTAAAGATTCTTCATATATGTTTGTAACGGGCCCCGAAGTGGTTAAAACCGTTACTAATGAAGAGGTAACCCAAGAAGAATTAGGCGGGGCGATAACCCATACAACAAAATCTGGCGTTGCCGATAAGGCATTTCAAGATGATGTGGAGGCATTGAGCCAATTACGCCGTTTCATGGGCTTTATCCCGTCAAATAACCGTGAACAAGCACCAATTAGGGAAACATATGATCCGATAGAACGGGTCGAAGAAAGTCTAAATACGCTTGTTCCTGTAAACCCAAATCTGCCATATGATATGAAAGAATTGATCTATAAGATGGTCGATGAGGGTGATTTCTTTGAAACCCAGCCAGAATATGCGGCAAATATAATAACGGGTTTTGCCAGAATAGGCGGGCATTCAATTGGCATAGTTGCCAATCAACCTATGGTTCTTGCTGGTTGTCTTGATATTGCATCATCGATCAAGGCAGCGCGTTTCGTCCGTTTTTGTGATGCCTTTAATATCGCGATTGTAACCTTGGTCGATGTACCAGGTTTTTTACCAGGTACAGCGCAGGAATATGGCGGTATCATTAAACATGGTGCGAAATTGCTATATGCTTATGGGGAGGCAACGGTGCCAAAAATAACCCTAATAACGCGTAAGGCTTATGGCGGTGCATATGATGTTATGGCATCTAAACATTTACGCGGTGATATAAATTATGCTTGGCCAAGTGCGGAAATTGCTGTTATGGGGCCAAAAGGTGCTGTTGAAATTATATTTAGAGCCGATAAAGGTAATATTGACGAGATTAATGCAAGGACTGAGGAATATCGTCGTAAATTTACCAATCCATTCGTTGCGGGGTCATTAGGCTTTATCGATGATGTTATAAGGCCAAAAAATACTCGAATGCGAATTGCCAAATCTCTGCGGATGCTACGCAATAAAAAACTAGAAAACCCATGGAAAAAACATGACACCATGCCATTATAATTGGGATAAGAATAACCTAAAAATCATTATTATATAATAACAACTTATTATCTAACGTATATTTTATATGATATATAAGAAATATAGAATGCAAGAGGTATAAATATGTTTAAGAAAATTTTAATTGCTAATCGTGGTGAAATCGCCTGTAGAGTTATAAAGACGGCAAAAAAAATGGGCATTAAAACCGTTGCGGTTTATTCTGATCCTGATGATGGCGCGATGCATATGCGTATGGCTGATGAAGCAGTTAATGTTGGACCAGCCGCCAGTTCCGATAGTTATTTAGTTATTGATAATATTATTAAAGCGGCAAAAGCAACAGGGGCAGAGGCAGTCCATCCTGGATATGGTTTTTTATCAGAAAATAAAGCCTTTGCCGAAGCGTTAGCCAAGGAAAATATTGCATTCATTGGCCCTGAACCACGGGCAATAATGGCAATGGGCGATAAGATAGAATCAAAGAAAATTGCCCTTGATGCGGGTGTATCAACCGTCCCTGGGTATTTGGCGGCGATAACTGACCCAGAAGAAGCCGTAAAAATTGCCAATGATATTGGCTATCCAGTGATGTTAAAGGCATCCGCCGGTGGTGGTGGTAAAGGCATGCGCCTTGTATGGAATGATGATGAATGCCGCGAAGGCTTGGTATCGGCCATGAATGAAGGTCGAAGCAGTTTTGGCGATGATCGGGTTTTTTGTGAAAAATTTATCGAGCAACCGCGCCATATTGAAATTCAAATAATCGCCGATAAACATGGTACTATAGTTTATTTAGGCGAACGTGAATGTTCAATACAACGCCGACATCAAAAAGTATTAGAAGAAGCACCATCACCATTTTTAGACGCTAAAACTCGTAAAAAAATGGGAGAACAAGCAGTTTTACTGGCGAAAAGCGTTGATTATTGTTCCGCTGGTACGGTTGAATTCATTGTTGATAAAGATCAAAATTTTTATTTCTTAGAAATGAATACCAGATTGCAAGTGGAACATCCAGTAACGGAAATTGTAACATGCGTTGATTTGGTTGAATTAATGATCAGAGTTGCCAATGGTGAAAAATTACCCTTTACGCAAAATGATGTTAAATTAACAGGCTGGGCGATGGAGGCCAGAGTATATGCCGAAGACCCAGAACGTGGTTTCTTGCCATCAACAGGGCGGTTGGTCAATTATATTGCACCAAAAAGCGACGGCATAAAAGTTCGAATTGATACCGGCGTTAGCGAAGGCGCGGAAATTTCCATATTTTATGACCCAATGATATCAAAACTAATCACCAGTGGTAAAACCAGAATAGAGGCAATGGATAATATGATTGATGCCTTGGATCGATATTATATTCGTGGTTTGCAGCATAATATTGGTTTTTTAAGCCTGCTTTGTCAGGATAAAGATATCCGCAATGGCGATATGACCACCGATTTTATTGGTGATAATTATCCCGAAGGCGTTACAAAAAAACATCTTATGCCCAAGGATATGAAATTATTTGCCGCCGTTGCTACCCTTATACAGGTCAGAATGTTAAAAGGCGAAGGCAATATTTCTAATCGTTTGATTGAACGGACAAAAATTCATGATAGAGAATTTGTTGCATTTTTAGGGGATGAAAATCGCGATGAATTTGATGTGCATTTTACCAAGGATGATGCGGGCGTGCGGGTCAAAATTGGCGATACGGATATGGAAATTCAAAGCGGTTGGCTTCCGGGGGAGCCATTGTTACGCGGTTTTATTAATAATGAAATGATGGTGTTTCAAATTGATAAACATGATAGCGGCATTATTTTAAGCCATCACGGCGCACGTATTAGGGTGCAGGTGATTGAAAAACGTTTGGCGCATTTGGTGCGTTTGATGCCTTATAAGCAACCGGCCGATATGTCAAAATTTTTATTATCACCAATGCCTGGTTTATTGGTAAAACTTACGGTTAAGGCAGGCGATAATGTTAAGGCTGGTGGTGAATTAGCCGTGGTTGAGGCAATGAAAATGGAAAATATTTTACGTGCTAAATCCGATTGTATCGTTGCGGAAATACATGCCAATGCAGGTGATAATCTAATGGTTGATCAAAAAATTATCGAATTTGAATAATAATTAATATATCATAATGGCGCAAAAATAATTAAATTAGACGCAACAAGGTATTATATAATAGTCATTTAATTGTTATTTTAAATTTGCGATTAATGTGACCAATAATATATAACTCAATAGGTATGGTTTTATTTTTAATAATATGAAGCCAGTTTTATTTTTAAAAAGGCACTGTTATGACAAAAACGATAATTAGCTCACATTCAAAAGAATTAACCATTGGTTTTGATCAACCATTCTGTGTGATTGGCGAGAGGATAAACCCTACGGGGCGTAAAAGGCTGTCTGACGAAATGAAGGCGGGTGATTTCACTATTGTCGAGCGTGATGTCATGGCGCAGGTGGCGGCGGGTGCTAGTATGCTGGATATTAATGCGGGCATTCCATTAGCTGATGAACCGCAAATTTTAGCCGATACCATTAAATTAGTACAAAAATTGGTCGATGTACCATTATCAATTGATAGCTCCATTCTCGAGGCCTTGGAAAAAGGCTTGGCGGCATATGAAGGCAAGGCCTTGTTAAATTCGGTTACTGGTGAAGAAGATCGTTTGGAGGTAATATTCCCGATGGTTAAAAAATATGGTTGTGCCGTTGTTGGTATTTCTAATGATGAAACGGGTATTTCCGAAGACCCTGATGTGCGATTTGAAGTTGCAAAAAAAATTGTTGAACGCGCTGCTGATTTTGGCATTCCTGCTTGCGATGTGGTAATTGACCCGTTGGTAATGCCGATCGGTGCGCTTGGTGCTGCAGGGCGTGGTGCATTAAATTTAATCCGACGCTTGCGTGAAGAGTTAAAGGTTAATACAACTTGTGGCGCGTCCAATGTCAGCTTTGGCTTGCCTAATCGACATGGAATTAACGCGGCATTCCTTTCTATGGCCGCTGGTTTTGGCATGACATCGGCAATTATGAATCCATTGCATGAACAAGATATGCAGGCGGTTTGGGGTGCCGATGTAATCAATGGGGTTGATAAAGATTGTGGTCGTTGGATCAAACGCTTTCGTGATCCGCTTGCTGGTGGTGCTGGCGCGCGTGGCGGTCGTGGTGGCGGCAGACGGCGGCGTTCTGCGGCGTAAAATAATAACATTGGTATAAGATTATGACATCGACAATTTCAAAAGATGCAATGGTTATTTTTACGCCATCAGGTAAACGTGGAAAATTTGCCGTGGGTACGCCATTATTACAGGCGGCGCGTAAAATTGGCGTAGATATTGACTCGCTTTGCGGTGGGCGTGGCATTTGTGGCCGTTGCCAAGTTAGCCAAACAATCGGTGATTTCCCTAAATATAATATAAAAAGCACTTTTGAAAATCTATCACCATTTGGCAGTAAAGAAGAAGAGTATAAACAAAGACGCGGCCTTAAACTTGACCGAAGATTAAGCTGTTCTTGTGTGGTAAATGGCGATATGGTGATTGATGTTCCCGAAGAAAGCCAATTACATAAACAAGTTATCAGAAAATCAGCCGAAGATCGTGATATTAAAATTGACCCAATTATATCGCTATATTATATTGAGGTCGATAAACCCGATATGCATAAACCATCGGGCGACACCCAACGGGTAATAAAGGCGATTAAAGAACAATGGAATATCGATATTGATAAAATTTCCATTAATCTTATCAGCAAAATTCAGAAAATATTGCGTAAGGATGATTTCAAAATAACCGTTGGGGTTAGGTTAAATCATGAAATTATTGCTATTTGGGCTGGGCTTAACGATCAATCATATGGGCTTGCCATTGATGTTGGCTCAACGACAATTTCCATGCATTTGACCAATTTAACCAATGGTAAGATTGTCAATTCAGTTGGTGCGATGAATCCACAAATAAGATTTGGTGAAGATTTAATGAGCCGCGTTTCATATTCAATGATGAATGAAGGCGGCGATATGGAAATGACCAATGCGGTGCGACAAAAATTAAATGAAATGGTGATACAGGTTGCTGCCGAAGCCAATATTGATTGCGATAATATTTTAGAAATAGTTCTAGTTGGTAATCCCGTTATGCATCATTTGATTTTGGGTATTAATCCTATTGAACTTGGCTGGGCACCATTTGCATTGGCAACAAATGACAGTGTTACAATCTTGGCAAAAGATATAGGCATATTATTAAATCAAGATATATACGCATATTTTCTGCCATGTATTGCAGGCCATGTGGGTGCAGATGCCAGCGCGGTTATATTATCGACAACGCCGCAATATCACGATGAATTAACCCTTGTTATTGATATTGGAACTAATGCTGAAATAATATTTGGTAATAAAGACAGATTACTTGCCTGTTCAAGTCCAACTGGTCCCGCATTGGAGGGGGCGCAAATATCGTCAGGTCAGCGCGCCGCCGTTGGTGCAATAGAACGCATAAGAATAAATAAAGATACATTAGAGCCAAGATTTGCCATTATTGGCTGTGATAAATGGTCAGATGAAGAAGGTTTTTCTGCGATAGCCAAAAAAACTGGAGTTTCGGGCATTTGCGGTTCTGGCATTATCGAGGCAGTGGCAGAGATGTTTTTATCTGGTATTATAAATGCCGATGGGGTGGTTAATGGTAAATTAGCCGAAAAAAGCAACCGCATAGTTAAAAATGGTCGTGTATTTGATTATATCCTGCATTTTGGTACTGGTTTAGATGCTGGTACGGTTGAAATAAGAATAACCCAAGCCGATATACGCGCCATTCAATTGGCAAAAGGTGCATTATGGGCAGGGGCGCAATTATTGATCGAACATATGGGTAAGCCCGTTGAGCGCATAATATTAGCAGGAGCATTTGGCAGTCATATTGACGTTAAATATGCAATGATTTTAGGGCTTATTCCCGATTGCCCGCTTGATATGGTAACATCGGCGGGTAATGCCGCAGGTACGGGCGCGTTGATTGCGTTATTAAATAAATCATTACGGGCGGAAATTGAATGTTTAGTGCCGCGCATAGAAAAGATAGAAACAGCAATTGAGAGCAAGTTTCAAGAACATTTTATCGGTGCGATGGCAATTCCTCATAAGGTAGCAAAATATGAAAATTTAGCCAAAATTGTCGAATTACCAACCGCTAAAAGCATAGATGATGAAAATAGTGATGATACGGGTATAAGGGCCGATGGTCGTAGGTCCAGACGAAGGCGTAAACATAATAAATAACGGCATCGATTGATTTGCCGTAAAGGCATTTTAGGAGATGGTTGTTATGTCAGAACATATTACAAAAAAAAATATTGTAATTGATTTTATGAAACAATGCAGTTTGGAGGTAACCCCAAATGCAGCCAAGAAAATAAATTCTTTCCAACAAATATTAGATAAAAATTCAACTATGTTTGTAACCTTTCTATCAGGGTCAAGCTTTGACGATACCTTAAAGACGGTTAAACAATTGCATAATGATGGCATGCGATCCGTGCCGCATTTAGCGGCAAGAGCCATCCCAAATAAAGCATTTTTAGAAGAAAATCTTAAGATATTACAAGGTGAATATGACGTTGATGAAATATTGCTTATCGGTGGCGCGTTATCTCAACCAATTGGTGATTTTTCAAGCTCGATAGAGATATTGCGGACGGGGTTATTTGAAAAATATGGCATTGAGAAAGTCGGCCTTGCGGGACATCCAGAAGGCGCGCCAGATTTCTCCAAACAAAAACTATCAAAGGCTATTCGTGATAAAAATAAATATGCAGAACAAAGTCCAATAGATTTTTATATTACAACGCAATTTTGTTTTGAGTCAGAACCAATAATCAAATGGGATCAATATATGCGCCAAGAATATGGCAATAAATTACCTATTCATATTGGCATTCCAGGTCTTGCCAGTATTAAAACGCTTATTCGTCATGCCCAAGCCTGTGGTATTGGTAATTCAATACGGGTTTTGACTAAACAGGCAGCCAATATTACAAAATTATTAAATGTTAAAACACCAGATAAATTGGTTTATGATTTGGCAATATATTGTGCAAAAAACCCTGAATGCGGCATAAAGCAAACTCATCTTTATCCATTGGGTAGCTTGATTAAATCGGTTGAATGGTTAAATGGCGTGCAAAATGGTGATTTTATTATCAATGATAAATATGATGGTTTCAGGGTCATTAGCAAAAATTAATTATAAATATTATTTTATATTTTTGGTTTATTTTTTACGCTTATTACTTTCACGAATGGCAATATATGTGGCACTGGCAAAAATCATTGCACCACCAATCCATGTGAATAGATCGGGTATTTCTGCAAATATTAACCATGCCAATATTGCCACCCATATAAGGCGGAAGAAATCTATTGGCATAACTACGCTAATATCGCCAAGCTTCATTCCTTGTGTCATTGCAAATTGGGCAACCGTGCCAAGCAAGGCAATTAACATTAACCATAATATTTGTGTCATGCTGGGCCATACCCATACATATATTGCGGGAATTAATGTTATTGGTGTCATCATAACGACCATATATATGGTGATGGTAAGGCTTGATTCGGTTTTTGATAATATTTTTATCATATGTAAGGTTATCGCCCATGCAACGGCAGAAAAAAGAACCAACATCATGCCTATATCGGTTTCAATAATACCGGGGCGCAATATTACCATTGTGCCTAAAAATCCAATTGCAATTGCAACCCATCGTCTTAGATGGATAATCTCTTTGAAAAATATAACTGCTAAAATAGTGGCACATATTGGTGCGCTAAAACCAAGAGCGGTACCATCGGCTAATGGTGAAATTGCAAGCGCAGAGAAATAACACATCATGGCGATTGCATTAACAATGGCACGACCACCAAGCAATTTATATTTTGTGGTTTGAAGCGGGGCAATGCCATATTTAATAATGGTGGGGGTTAATATTATTATACCGAATAAATTACGAAGAAAAATAATTTCAAATGGTGGTATATCTGCCGAAACATATCGGATAAGAACATGCATTATTGAAAAAATAATGGTTGCTGCCAACATCCATATCATGCCAGTTATATTATCGCTTAAGTCATAATTATATTTCATTGCGGCCTTTAATATATTTTACATGATTGGCTTATATGAATATTATTATATGTAAATGTAATTTTTTAAAAGTTGAAAATTGAATTAACTGTTGTGCGAATATTGACATAATAATATGATAATGGTCGGAGGCAAAATAATGACAATAAGTATATATCATAATCCGCGCTGTTCAAAATCACGCCAGACACTTGAGCTGTTGCGCGAAAATAAAATTGAACCAGAAATAATAGAATATTTGAAAAATCCACCTAATATAGCTGAGCTTACCGATATTTTGGCTAAGCTATCAATCAAACCACAAGATTTAATGCGTAAGGGCGAGGCAATATATAAAGATCTTGACCTTAAAAATATTAACGATAATAATATTTTAATGCAGGCAATGATCGATAACCCCATATTGATTGAACGACCAATAGTTATCGCCAATGGCAAGGCTAAAATCGGTCGTCCGCCTGAATCTGTTTTAGATATTATTTAATTTTTGTCGTCTTATTGACAAGAATAATCGCTATAAAAAATAAATTTATAACCAATTTTTAATATATGTCATAAATATAATATTTAATAGTTATCTGAGGAAAATTTAATAATGGTAAAATCTGATATTGATATCGCCCGCGAAGCCGATGTTAAACCAATTACATATATTGCTGAGAAGCTTTCTATCCCTGCTAGTGCATTGCGTCAATATGGCCCAGATAAGGCAAAATTAAGCTTTGATTTTATCGAAGAGATCAAAGATCGCACCGATGGCAAGCTTATTTTGGTTACAGCAATTTCACCAACGCCAGCAGGTGAAGGAAAAACCACACCCACGGTTGGTTTAGGCGATGGATTAAATGCCATTGGTAAAAAAACCATAATGGCCTTGCGCGAGCCAAGTCTTGGCCCTTGTTTTGGCGTGAAAGGTGGTGCAGCAGGTGGTGGCTATGCCCAAGTTGTACCAATGGAAGAAATTAATCTTCATTTTACTGGCGATTTTCATGCCATTGGTGCGGCGCATAATTTATTATCGGCCTTGATCGATAATCATATTTATTGGGGTAATAAATTAGGTTTTGATGAAAGGCGCATCGCATGGCGGCGGGTGGTTGATATGAATGACCGCGCATTGCGTGATATTGTTTGTTCGCTTGGTGGTGTTGCCAATGGTTTTCCGCGCCAAACAGGGTTTGATATCACAGTTGCATCCGAAGTTATGGCAATTTTTTGTCTGGCAAAAAATATTAAAGATTTGGAACAACGTTTGGGATCAATCGTTATTGGCTACACCCGCCAAAGAGAGGCTATATATGCAAAAGACCTTAATGCCCATGGGCCGATGACGGTTTTATTAAAAGACGCATTAATGCCAAATTTAGTACAAACATTAGAAAATAACCCTGCCTTCATTCATGGCGGGCCATTTGCCAATATTGCCCATGGTTGCAATACGGTTTTGGCAACGACTACGGCATTAAAATTGGCCGATTATGTGGTTACCGAAGCTGGGTTTGGCGCTGATCTTGGCGCAGAAAAATTCTTTGATATTAAATGCCGTAAAGCAGGTTTAAAGCCGAAAGTTGTGGTTTTGGTGGCGACAATTCGTGCATTGAAAATGCATGGTGGGGTTAATAAAAAACAACTTAACGGTGAAAATATAGAGGCAGTTAAGGCAGGTTTAGAGAATTTAGGCCGACATATTCGCAATATAGGACAATTTGGTGTGCCTTGTGTGGTTGCCATTAATCGTTTTACATTAGATAGTGATGACGAACTTGCGGTAATTCAAGAATATGTAAAAGATTTTGGTGTTGAAGCAATAGAATGTAATCATTGGGCCGATGGTTCAAAAGGTACTAAAGAATTATCGATAAAAGTTGCTGAACTTGCCGATAGTGGGGCTGCGCAATTTAGGCCGCTTTATAAGGATGATACATCATTATTCGATAAAATTAATACGATCGCTAAAAAAATATATGGTGCTGATAGTGCGATTGCCGATAAGAAAATTCGCACGCAATTACGTCAATGGGAAGATGAGGGCTATGGTCATTTACCAGTTTGTATGGCAAAAACTCAATATAGCTTCTCAACGGATCCTGAATTATTAGGTGCGCCAACGGGACATTCCGTTCCTATCCGTGAGGTAAGATTATCGGCGGGTGCTGGTTTTATCGTTGTGGTTTGTGGTGCGATTATGACTATGCCTGGCCTACCTAGTGTTCCCGCAGCAAATTCTATTCATTTGGACGATGAGGGGCTTATTCAGGGTTTATTCTAATATATTTAGCCTAGTTGAATATATTATAAAATTTAAAATACTGTGGTTTGAAGGCTGCGGTATTTTAGTTTTTATTATTTCTCTGTTCAGTAATTTTTTTGCATGCAGCCCCCGCATCACCATAAATTCGACCTTCAAGCGATAATTCTAAAAACCTGATATAATCTTTTTGATTATCTATGGCTAATTTTGCATGACTGATTAATTCAAATGGCGATTGTGCGTTTAAATTATATTTATGGATAAGCTCCAACATTTCATTTGTAATGCGGCTTAGCTTTTTTTGAATTTCTGGTAATTCGGGTGTTTTAAACATATTCTATATTCTATATACTATACTCTATATTTTGTTAAATTTATAATATGTTATATATAATGCATCGAGCTTGATGTAAATTTAAAATAGAAGGATTATTTAATGACAAATTTTTTAATTTCTGATGAAAATCCAAAAGGCTTTCGCCTTGAAGATATTCTTACTGCCTTACGCAAAGATGTTATATTGCGTTGTGTTAAAATTACTGATGATCGCCGCCCAGAAGCCCAACATGTATTAGTCAATAATGTAAATATTCTTGGCTTTTTAAATGAATCAATTGAATTAGCCGAAAATTCAACACAGATTTTGGATAAGGCATTTGGACCAAGCCAAACAAATAGCGGTGGCGACCCGCGCATTGGTGATTAATTATAAATAATAATTAGCAGATTATATTTAGCAAAATTTTAATGAGATTAAAATGAATATTATTGCAAAAACAGACCGCATTATTGCCGTCATTGGGCTTGGTTATGTTGGTTTGCCCGTGGCAGTGTCTTTTGCCCGCGCTGGCTATATGGTGATTGGATTTGATATTGATAATGGCCGAATTTCTGAATTAAAAAACAATCATGACCGTACTAATGAAATAGATATTGACGATATTACTCATGCAACGCTTTGTTATAGCTGTGATATGTCAGATATTAAAAATGCTAATTTTTTTATTATTACCGTACCAACACCAATTGATTGCGCCAATAGGCCAGATTTAAGTGCATTATTTTCAGCATCAAAAACAGTCGGGCAAGCATTAAATAAAGGTGATATTGTAGTATATGAATCGACCGTTTACCCTGGTGCTACTGAAGATGAATGCGCGCCAATATTAGAAGAATTCTCAGGGTTGCAAGTTGGCGTTGATTTTAAAATTGGTTATTCACCAGAGAGAATAAATCCTGGTGATAAACAACATCGTTTTGAAAATATAAAAAAAGTCGTATCGGCAAGTGATAATGAAGCATTAGAAATTATCACGCAAACATATGGTAGTGTGGTTCATGCGGGAATTCACCAAGCGCCAACAATAATGACAGCAGAGGCGGCAAAGGTTATTGAAAATACGCAACGTGATTTAAATATTGCCTTTATGAATGAATTATCTTTGATTTTTTCAAAGCTTGGCATTGATACCAATGCGGTTTTAGAAGCAGCAGCGACAAAATGGAATTTTTTACCATTCACTCCAGGGTTAGTTGGCGGCCATTGTATCGGCGTTGATCCTTATTATTTGACCTATAAAGCAGAAATATTAGGATATCAACCCGATGTGATTTTATCGGGAAGGCGGGTTAATGATGGTATGGGGGTACATATTGCTATGCAGGCCATTCGTCATATTATAAGAAATAAAATAAATGATGCTAATATTGTAATATTAGGGCTGACATTCAAAGAAAATGTTCCTGATATAAGAAATAGCAAGGTTGTTGATATCATGTCAAAATTACTAGATTTTGGCGTTAATGTTCAAATACATGATCCATTGGCTTGCCCAATCGAGGCATTAAATCAATTTAATATAAGCTTAGCCAAAATGGATAACCTTAAACCAGCAGATATTTTAATAATTGCTGTGCCGCATCAAGAATATAAAGAAAATGGCTGGCCAGCCGTTCTTGCAATGTTAAATGGCACATCAAGTATGGTTATGGATATTAAGGCAATGCTTGATTGCAAGTATAAACCAGATAATTTATTATTGTGGCGATTATAACATATTATCAATATAGTTTAGTTTGAATGATGCTATATAGCTATTAGTTGTTTTTAATTTTTAGGGCAATATGCGATGATTGATAATAATGATGTAGTCGGGGGAAAAGTAAAAAAAACTTCTAAAGAAATAGTCAAAGCTTTGATGAATGATTTTCTTGATGATACGCGTGAACGTCTTGGCTTTATGGAAGAAGTTTTAAATAGCTTGCATGATAATACAAGTTCGGTTGCGGATGCTTTAACTATCATAAAAAGAGAGGCGCATAACATTAAAGGAATTTCATATACCTTTGATTTTGCAATAGTCTCAAAAATAATGCACCAGCTAGAAGATTATTTAGATATTGCACCATTTAATACGACTGTTCAATGGCAAGATGCGCAGATGTATATTGATACAGCTGAAAAAATCATTAATTCATCTATTCCATATGATGATTTTATGGCAAAAGAAATTTTATCTTCTCTGCCTAATTATACTAAGAATAAAATATTAAAAAACTCTGCTGATGCAGCAAATATTTTACTTGTAAGTCATTCACGGACAATATCCTTAAAGGTACAAACTGAATTATTAAATCTAGGGTTTAATATCATAATTGAAAAAGATCCATTTGTTGCTTTGACATCGATAGTTAAATTAAAACCAAATTTAGTTATTGCATCGGAAGAATTAGAGGGGCTTAGTGGAATTAATTTATTACGTGTAATACAATCAATAACATCATCTGATGAAATTAATGTTATGTTATTGTCAAGTTTTGATAATTGCATTTTGAAAAGCCGTGGTTTACCAGAAAATATCCCAGTGGTTAGTCTTGGTAATAGCTTAAATACTGAATTAAGAGCAGCATTATCATTGCTTTCATTTCCTAAAATAATACCAGATTATTTAATATGATTTAATATATTATTAGATCAATAATGGAATATATTTTACAGTAATTTTTATATAATGAAGAATAATCAAACATTCAAAATATCAACGAGCTATTGTATGAATATTAAAAATATATAATATTAATTATAATTTAATTTAGCATGAAACAATATTTATATTATAGGAGTCCAAAATATGTCAAAAGTTGTTATAGTTAGTGCGCTAAGAACACCCGTTGGTGCATTTAATGGCGCATTTGCCAGTGTCAGCGCCGATTATTTAGGTAGCGTTGTAATCAAGGCTGCGTTGGAAAATACCAATATTGCACCAGAAGATATTGACGAAGTTATTTTAGGTCAAGTATTAACCGCAGGACAAGGGCAAAATCCAGCCCGTATTGCCGCCATTAATGCGGGCATTCCTGATAGTAAAACCGCGTTGCAAATCAATCAATTATGCGGTTCTGGACTAAGGTCAATCGCCCTTGGATATCAAGCAATTATGACCGGTGATGCCAATATTATTATTGCGGGTGGGCAAGAAAATATGAGCAAATCACCGCATGTGGCTCATTTACGTAATGGTCAAAAAATGGGTGATCTTAAATTTGTCGATTCGATGATTGATGATGGTCTAACTTGCGCTTTCAATGGTTATCATATGTGTAATACATCAGAGAATATTGCCAATTAATGGAATTTAAGCCGTGCTATGCAAGATGAATTTGCGGCTAAATCACAACAAAAAGCCGAGGCGGCAATGTCTGCTAATAAATTCAATGACGAGATTGTTCCAGTTACAATTAAAAATCGTCGTGGTGATGTGGTTGTTGATACGGATGAATATCCAAAGGCGGGTATTACCGCCGAAAAACTGGGTAAATTACGCCCTGCTTTTGCCAAGGATGGCAGCGTTACAGCGGGCAATGCCTCTGGCATCAATGATGGTGCCGCTGTGGTTATTTTGATGAGCGCGAGCGAGGCAAAAAAACGCGGGCTTAAGCCACTTGCAAGCATTAAATCATGGGCAACAGCTGGCGTTGACCCTGCGATAATGGGTACGGGGCCAATACCATCATCACGCGCCGCATTGAAAAAAGCGGGCTGGAGCGTTGATGATTTGGATTTAGTTGAATCAAACGAAGCATTCGCCGCCCAAGCATTGGCTGTTAATGCCGATATGGGTTGGGATACTGACATGGTGAATGTTAATGGCGGCGCAATTGCCATTGGGCATCCGATTGGCGCATCTGGTACAAGAATTTTTGTATCATTATTGCATGAAATGCAACGCCGTGATGCTAAACATGGCCTTGCGACACTTTGCATTGGTGGCGGTATGGGGATTGCCATGTGCGTGGAACGCGCATAATAAGGCCTTGCGTGGACAAGCGCATAAATAATAATATAATTATATTGATTGGGCGGCGGCTGTGAAGTCTGCCGTCTAATTTATTTTTACCATTATTACTTGCTTGAATAATAATAAATCATCAAACAAAATAAGCAAAATATATCATTGTTAAGTCAATGTTTTAAAAACATAAATAACTTTATATTAGCAAATATTTATTCTCTAGCTTTGCAGCTAAACTGCGGCTTACGCTGTTATATTTTTATTATATTTTGTAACTAGCTATTGAATTAGTGAAGAACCAAAATATATCACTTCATGAGCATAAGGAAAAATAATAAAAAATATAAAGGTCGGAAGGGTAAATTATTTATCATATCTTATTATATGAATAGGTTAGATAGAATATTCATTAATTTGGTTTGTAGATAATTTATAATTTATAATTTGCAATGATAATTTTTCAATTAATCATAATGACAATATTTTTAATATTATCCATCAATCCAATTAATGCGGATATTATTATTGATGGTACAACTGCGACGACTGTTTCCATTAATGTTAATGGTGCGACATTGATTGGCATTGCGCCAAAAGACATAAATTCCATCAGCCATAATAGATATGATGAATTCTCGGTCAATTCGCATGGGGTGAAGCTTGATAATAGCGATATTTTTGCTCGTACTATCATTAACGAAGTAACATCAAATAAAAGATCGATATTAGCGGGAAAAATAGAAATATTAGGTTTAAATGCTAATTTAATTATCGCTAATCCAAATGGAATAACTGCAAATGGTGTTGAATTTATAAATACATCCGGTGTTGTCCTTGGTGCAGGGGCAGTAGAATATAAAAATTATGGTAATTCCCCGTTAACGCGCCGCGCAAATGCAATTTTAAATACTCGCAGTGATATAAAGATCAAAGATGATGGCGCATTTGGCAATATAGTTTCCTTGCAATTGCTTGCCAATAAAATAAAAATTGATGGAATATTAAACAATAATAAAATAATGAATTTTGCTAATTATATACCTGACATTAAAATTATTGCAGGTCATAATAAATTTGAATTTGACTCATCAAGCGTACTTGTTAATGCATCACAACAATGGGTTAGCAAAATAACAAATAATAATATTACTACTAATGATAATAGCAATATTGATGAAGTAATATTGGTTGATATTACCGCAAATGGTAAAATAACTGCGGGACAAATTGCCATTGAAGTAACAACAAATGGCGCGGGGGTAAGTTACGCTGGTACAAGCATGGCGAATATTGGTAATTTTGATATCCTGGCTATGGGTGATGTCGAAATAAAATCGGGTAATATTTCTTCTAATCAGCATATAAAGATTAATGCCCAACAAATTGCTGTGAGTTCTGATAAAAACAATAACAATCAAATAAAAATTGAAGCATTTAATGGCAGCGTATATATGAATGCCAATGCTGGTGATATCAATATCACTGATGCACTTATTTATGGTGAAAAATCCAATGATAGTGATATTTCCATAAAAGGTGGAGTTCACCTTAACGCAAGCAATGACATAATATTAACTTCGCGTGATCCAAAAAAACTGGCTATTTTATTTTCATCAAATGGCGATACATATCTCGAGGCAAAAAATAATATCATCAATAACACGGGGCGAATTATATCAAATGGTAAAACCACATTAAAAGCAGGAAATAAAATTGCCAATATTACTAATGTCATCACAAATGAAAATACGGGCATTAAAAAAACATTTTACCGTAAGAAAAAAAGGCTTTGGTATTCCTTATGGCAATTAAAACGTAAGGAAACTGGCTTTAAGATAAAATATGCAACCCCCGTTATAAAAAATCAACTTGGCTATATCATTGGCGATTCAATTGATTTAAAAGCCGATATAATTGAAAATATTGGTGGTGAAATTAATGCTAATGACGGCGATATAACCGTAAAAAGTAAAATATTTTTAACCGAAGGAGTGATGATAGGAGAGGCAATATCAACCCGAAGCTGTGGGGTTTTTATTTGTAATTCGAAGGGCAGATCAAATGTAAAGCTTTTAGCAGGGATAGTGAATGCCAGTAATAATATTAATATATATGCGACAGAAAACTTTACCAATAATGGGGGAAAAGTTAATGCATATAACAATTTACGTATTAATAGCCCAAAAATTGAAACCACAGCAAAAAGATTACCAGTGATCATTAGCAGACCAGGTGGCTTATTCCATTTATTTGGTCGCCATACATGGATCTATGAAGAAGACTTAGGTGGAAAAATAGCTGCAAATTTTGGTGATTTATATTTTAAAACTGCGCAACCAATTAGGGTAACGGCCGGTTTGATTTCATGGGGTAAAAAATTATATTCTGATTATAAAATTGAAGAAATTTATAAAAAACCTGTATTAAACCAGGTTGGTAAATATCAAATGAATGTTTTATGGGGGGTGTTGCCATAATGTTATTTAACTCTCCATATATTTATACATTTATAATTTATTTCCCAATTATAATTTATTTTATATCGACCAGTTTAGTCGCTGCAAATGCAGCATCTTTAAAACAAATTGTTATTATTAGAACTCATGAAAATATTTCAACCAAATTAATTCCAAAATATGGTGAATGCAAAGAATTTAAACGCATAGAAATCATTGGTGATTTAATTTTTGAAAATATAAAAATTAAAAATATAATACGGCCATTTGCCTATAAATGTTTAAGTAATATTTTAATTGAAACTATGATGGGATATTTAAATAAGGCCTATGCCGATGATGGTTATGTTACTACGCAAGTTTATATACCTAAACAAGATATTTCAACCAAGATATTTAAAATGCAAGTGGTTGCTGGAAGAATAGAATCCATTGAAATTGACAAAAATCAACCATTATATAAGCGGCAAGTAGCATTAGCATTTCCTGTAAATACAGGTGATATTTTAAATATAGAATATTTACAACAGGGTATCGATAATATAAAAAAACGACCTTCAAAAAATGTAGCACTAAAACTACTGCCAGGCAATAAAGCGGCGATGTCAAAAGTTATAATATCGGCAGTTGATCAACTTCCGTGGCGACTTAGTTATGATCCAATATAATTGTATTATCATGGCGTCAAAAGAAAAACTAATGATATTGCCTTTGAATGTGATAATATGGTCGGCATTAATGACGGCTTTATATTATCCTGTGGTGGTGGCGATAATAGCAACAACCTGAATGCATCTATCACCGCGCCAATAAAATGGGTCGATTTTACATTAACATCTGATTATTCAGAATATTTATCGGTACTTACCAAGACGACAGAATTATTTGGTCAAAGTTATAATATAGCCGCCAATATGGATTATATATTATCGCGCAGCCCCAATGATAAATTAATTGCAAATTTTAATATTAGCAAAAGAATGTCTGACCGCTATATCAATAATAATCATTTAACGCCGCAACGGCTTTCTGTATTAAAAATTGGCTTGAAGCATATTAAAAGCATTAAGAATTTAAATTTAATCAGTCATATAGGCTTTTCCAAAGGGCTTAGTTTATTTGGCGCACAAAAAGACCCAGCAAGCGCGACAATATCGACACCAAGGGCACAATTTTTTCTTCTAACTGCTAATGCCAGCCTTAATTATGTATTTAAAAATATAGCAAGCATCAGTTCAAAATGGAATTTTCAATGGTCTCAAGATGCGCTTTATTCTGATCAACAATTAAATTTAGGCGATGTTTCTGCAACAAGGGGAACGGGTCATGCTGGTTTAAATGCAGATATTGGTATTGCGACACAACATCAAATTGGTTTTCGATTTAGTAGCAAGTCATCACCGCTTTTTTCAAGCTTTTTAGCTAAATTTGAACCCTATCTATTTTTGGATGCTTCGGCAGGTAAAAATATTGCAAATGCCCGTAAATATTATGCTTAATCAATCGGTGGTGGATTAAAATTTGAAAATAAATATTTAAATTTTGAAATATCGATTGCCAAACCAATAGTAATATTTGGCGGAATTAATGGTTCAAAGAAACCGACATTTAAAATAAACTCAATTATAAAATTTTAACTTTTAAGGAGAATAATATGAATAAATTTATTATATTTTTTTTAATCACAATGATTGTCGCATCACAACTGCCAAGCCTATCTTTAGCTAATAAGCTAGAGGATGGTTTGGATGCTATGGATAAGGGCGATACAAAAAAAGGTATCGATATTTTATATAAGGAATTTCAAAAAGGCAACTCAACGGCAGGATTTTATCTTGGTAGAATTTCTGAGTTGGGGCTTGGTATTCCTGTTAATTTACCCCAAGCCATTCAATTTTATAAAAAAGCAGGCGATGAGGGGAATTCTAAAGCATTAAACCGTATGGGCATTATGCATTATGATGGTGGTGGGGTTTTGCAAGATTATGTCAAGGGACATGAGCTAATTTGTAAAGCAGCCAATTTAAAAGATGTCGAAGGGCAATTTAATTGTGCCGCATCATTCCTTGAAGTCAAGGGTGTCAAAAGAAATATAAAACAAGCAGAAAAATATTTTTTAATGGCGGCTAAACAAGAATATGTCGGGGCGATGAATTTGCTTGCCAATAATTATGCAACGGGTGGTTTTGGTGAAAAAAGAATTAAAAAATCTATATTTTATTACAAAAAGACTGCTGCAAAAGGCAGTGCTATAGGATTGTATAATTTAGGATTATTATTGGAAGAAGGCGTTCACCTACCCAAAGATTTAATCAATGCGCATATGTATTATAATTTGGCCAGTGCAAGACAGCATGCAAAAGCAGCGAATCATGTTGCATCTATAACAAAATTATTAACTGCAGAAAAACTTGCAAAAGCACAAAGCCTCGCGGCTACATGGCAAGTAAAAAATAAATAAAATCACATCAATAAGTGATAACTGATTGAACTATATAGAATATTTATAACTTAAATATATGAAGGATATTGTAATGACCGTTGGTAGGATATTAGTTAAATTGGATTTATTAATTCGATTAATAATTTCATTTTCATTAATACTCCTACATCTGGCACCCGTGCAATATTCCTATGCTGGTTCAATTGTTGATCCAAAAGCAGCCATTAGATTTCAGCCAAGAATATTAAATTCCGCCAATGGAACGCAACAAATAGATATAACGGCCCCATCAAGCGGTGGTTTGTCGCATAATAAATTTGAAAGCTATGATATAGATACCAGTGGCGTTATCTTAAATAACTCAACAAGCGGCGGGGTTTCAATAATTGGCGGCAGTGTTAATGCTAATAATAACCTTATTAGCGGCGGCTCTGCGAAAGTTATTTTAAATGAAGTTACAGGCAGCAGCAAAACAGATATGCTGGGTAAAACTGAAGTTTTCGGTGATAAAGCAGATGTTATTATTGCCAATCCTAATGGTGTATTTTGCAATGGTTGTGATTTTATTAATGCTGGCAAAGTAACCATAACAACAGGCATTGTTACACCAGATTATACCAATGCTACGGTCGATATTAACGTCAATAAAGGCGAAATAACCTTTGAAGGTAATGGCGTTTCTGCGGCTGATTTAAATTTATTTAGCCGCCAATTAACCATCAATTCAAAAATAGAAACTACGGGTAGAATCAAGGCCGTTATCGGTAATTTTGAATATCAATCAGCTGGTGATAATATTAATATTAAAGATAAATCAAATATCACTGAATCAGATGTAATTAAATCTAACAATAGCGGTCATATTAAAGCGGGATCAATTGATCTTAAGGCGGTTAATCATGATGAAAATATTAATTTATTGGGCGGTTTAACAGCAGAAAAAACCAATATAGACCTATCTTCATCGGGCGATATATCCATAACAGGGGTAAATAGCAATGGTGATATGAAAATTTTGGCAACGGGTAATATTGCCATCAATCAAGACCAATCAATTAGAGGTGAAATGCTTGTTGATGGGCATAATGTTAATATGGCGGTAAATAGTAAAATACGTTCTAACAAAGCCGTAACCATTAATGCAAGGGCCAGCATAATGCTGCCTAGTTTAATACATTCAAATCAATCTATAACATTAAATGCCCATGGGAATATTGCATTTTTTGATCTGGGTAGGATATTAGCACAAGATGCAATTAATATGGATGCAGGCAATGATATTTTATTGAATAAATCATTAATTCTTGCAAAAAATGGAATATTAACTGCTGCGAATAATTTGCAATTTTCCGAATCCACGCTTGCTTTTAGTGATCAGTTAACAGCGACGGCACAAAAAATTTATATAAATGAAAATGTGCTTTTCCAAGTTAGAAACTTAACATTGGGCGCAGATGATTTATCAATAAATTCTGTCATTAATATTGAAAATTCGCAATATGATATTGTTAATAATCTAACCATATTAAACAATGGCGCGATTGCATTTTATCAGAATAATTTAAATATCAATAATACAATTGATAATTACGGCGTGATTTACTTTACTGCCGATGCTAATATATCGGCAAATAGCTTTATTTCCCGTGAAAATTCTTCTTTTTCAGCCAGAAATCTTGAAATGAGAATTAGTGAAATATTTAATAATCAGGGTAGGTTTGAAATATCGCGCCAAGCAAATATCATTGGCGGAAATTTAAATTTCATAAATTCAGGAAATTTTTATGCTAATGATAATATTGAAATTTCTGCCGCATCAATCGCCAGTCATGGAATTATATCGGCAATATCGGGTGATTTAATATTAAAGGCTGTTAATAATATAGATATCAACGGCGGAATTGGTGGAAATATAACATCATTAGCCGCCGAAACTATAAAATTAGATACTGGGTTTTTACTGGCAACAGATAGACTAATAGTAAGCGCCAATGATTTGAGCGTTAATTCGATTATTAATGTAAGAAATTCTCAATATAATATTTCTAATAGGCTAAATATAAACAGCTCTGGCGGTATTTTATTTAGCCAACAACAATTAAATCTTGCGTGTGATTTAACTAATAATGGTCATATAGAATTTATAGCTGATGCTATTATTAACGCAAAAAATTAGATATCATCGAATAATAGTAGCTTTATAGCCAGTAATAGAGTGGCAAATTTTACTGGTGGTTTCTCTAATGCAGGTGGTTTTTTATCAAAATCTAATTTAGATATAATTCTTGCAAATGGTACATTGATTAATAGCGGCGCAATCAAAGCCAAAAATATTAATATTCGCAATGTTGCATCCTTAGTTAACCGAAAAACCATAGCAGCAAGAGGCTTGATCGATGTTTCTGGTGGCAGCTTAGTTAATCATGGGGTTATTTATGGTGGAAGTCAAAAATTTAATTTAACTGCTAATATGGAAAATAAATCTCAAGGCCGCTTGCTTAGTAATGGAAATATTACATTTCAAAGCAATGCTAATTTTACTAATTTTGGCGAGGTTAAGGCCAACGGCAATATCGATATCCAAATAGAAAATAGCTTGTTTAAGAATGAAGGAACTATTACTGCTGCGCGTATTTTAAATATCAAATCACATGATGTTATTAATCACGGCACATTAATTGCGGGTCATGCCCAATTTGAAAATACGGCTGATTTTATTAATAAAGGCGATATTCAATCCACATGGGGTATTCAAATTAATGCGGGGGCGGCAATAAAAAATTCTGGCATATTAAGGGCCAATAATTTCTTAGATTTATTCGCAGGCTCTTCTATTATAAACATAGGCGAATTAACTGCTGTTAATTGGATGTCATTTAATGCGGCATCAAATTTTACAACTATTTCAGATTTAACATCAACAAATATTAAGATTAAATTAAGAAATAATAATGCATTGCTTGTATTAAATACTAATTTAAATGCTGGTGATTTATTAATGATTAATGCTGCAAATGTTACTTTATTAGCAGATAAAAAATTAACTGCAAAAAATGCTGTGATAAATGCCAGTAGTAAATTTACCACAGAAAATAATAGTAAAATTATTACAGAGAATGGTTTTTCATTAACTACCGAATATATTGGCGCAAGAAAAATCATCGATTTATTAACGGCTACGATTGATGCAAAAACAGTATTTTTATCTTTTAATACAAAAAATACTTTAACATTTGATCAAAAGTTGGTTTTTGATGGCAATTTAAGCCTTAGGACTAATGGATTTATCAGAATTTTTTCAGCATTAACTACGAAAAGCCTGCTTTTACAATCCAGAGAAAATTCAATTATGATTGGTCGTGATTATCGCGGGCAACCAGGCGGCGGCGATATTACTGCCAATGGTCAATTAACATTATTGGCTAAAAAGAATATTGTGAATAACGCATCAAGGGTATTTTCCAGTGGAAATATGCAGATTAAGTCGGCTAATTTATTAATAAGACGCACGGCCATAAAAAGTGAAGTTAAGAAATCTAAGAAAAAATGCGTACGAAGAGCCGTTGGTTTTTGCACTCATGATGATTATATAACCAAGCATATTGATAGATCAACATCTGGTGCGGCAAAAATTGAAACTGGTGGCGATTTATTGATTGATGTTAATAATATGTCGGTTCTTGGTTCTGATATAATCGTTGATGGCAATTTATATCTGCGGGCAGATAGCTATAAACAGCAACAAAATGATTTATTTATAAATTTTGAAATTGAAAGGCGCAAAAGACGGGCTGTAGCAGGTAATAAGAGTGTCTGGCGATTTGAAAAAAAATATAATGGGGTCGAGGAGTCAAAAATTGCTGTTGCAGGTAACTTCACCGCGTTAATAAAAGGTGAATATAACCAGTTAGGACAGCTTGTTGTCGGTGGTGTAGCCTCAATCAAGGCGGGTAGCTTTGTAAATGGCAGGCGTGATAACGAATATACAAAAGTCTTTGTTGATGTTGCCGCACCAACTGGCATGGCACAAAAACAAATAAATTTATTAGATTATTTTGTCGCAGGCGACGATGATGCAAGCCGGCAAGATGCGGTTAATTTAAATTATTCATTTGCTAATCTTTTAAACATGAATAGTCCATTTTCTGGCGATGGAACAACTGTTAATAAAGATTTTTTAAAAACTAATAATGCGGAAAATCAACCAGCCAATAATGTAAAAAAAGGTAATGATAGGGAGTTTAGCCAAAATAACTCGCAAGAAAATTTTAATGCTGATGATGTGAGTTTTAATAATATTAAGAAAAACGAAGCCAAAATCAAACAAAATGCCAAAGATGTTGTGATGGCTGTTAATAAAAATGCGGATATGATCCTTAAAAAAATTGGTGATATTCGTGGTAATGTCGGTGGCGAGCTTAATTATATTGTCAATGTTGCAAAGGAACGCCAATTAATAAAAAAAGCCTTACTTGATCAAATAGGCCGTCATTATCTTTCGCCAACAATTAATAATGCCATTAAGCAACAAAAAATATTGCAAGATAATTTATTAGAATTTATCGGTTCAAATAAACAGATCAAGTTAGGTAAAGGTCTGACACAATCACAAATTGCCATACTTAATAAGCCAATTCTTTGGTATGTTGTCAAAATAATAGATGGAAAAAAACAGCTAGTTCCAGAACTTATTTTACCAAAAAACAGCATTGCCAAATATGGATATAATGATGAAAGCAGTATTGTCGCAGCTGATATTAATTTAGATATTACTGGTAAAAGCTATAATTCGGGCATATTTAGCGCCGTTAATAATATAAATATTAGGGCGAAAAGCTTTAAAAATATTAGGCGTACCGCTTGGGCTAAAACCAGGGTCAAAAATACTGGGTTTTTGGGAATTGGCGGCGGCACAAAAATCGTTGATTACAAGGTTTTATTACAAGGCGGCAAGATTAGTGCAAATAATATTACCATCGCAACAACGGGCGATATTGACAATATTGGTGCAACGATAAAATCGAGAGGCTTTACAAGCATATTTAGTAAAAATGGCAATATAACCAATAAGGCTGTGGCTACGGATATTGTTGCCAAATGGAATCGCGGTAATTTAGGTGCTTTATTAGGCAAGGCATCTTATGATATTGGGCAAAAATTTACAAAATCGACTATTCATGCTGGCAGCCATCTTAGAGTTATCGCAAAATCGGGTGGAATTAAAAATATTGCCAGTGATTTAACCGCTGAAACTAAAATTGATATTTATGGTAAAACTGGTATCGAACAAAATATATTAACCAGCACATATAAAATATTTGATGGGCTTAATTGCATGAGTTTTTCTTGCAAGGGTGGGACTTCGACTAAAACTAATATTGGGTTTTCGACGATAAAAATAATTGGTAATAAGAATGTCGATGGCGGCAAATATATTAATATTGCAACCGAAGGTGATTTTATAAATAGAGGCAGCAGTGTTGGCGATTATAAAATTGACAATAAAACAGGCGCAACAATTGCTGGTGATAATAATATTAGAATTCAGGCAAAAAATGCAATATTTGAAACTGTTGCGATTGAAACAAAAGATAGCAAATATGGTTTTGGCATTAATTCTTCTGGGGCATCATATAATAAAAGTTCGGCAAATAAATTTGCCATCGCCCATAGTAAAATTATCGGTAATGAATTTGAGATAATTGCGACTGGTGATATTAAATCTATCGGCGTAGAAATATTAGCAAGATCAGGCAATTCATTGATCCAAGCTGGTAATAATATTATTATGAAGAATTTGAAACTTAACTATAAGAAATCTTCCACAAGTTTAAAAATTTCTACCGATAAAAAAGGATTAACTGCGGCGGCAGTGACTGCTGTTGCGCTTGGGCCTGCGGCATTGATATTAGTCGCGCCAAAGATAAGCTTTAATAAAAGCAAATCATCGACACAAGTAAGTATCGGGTCAAATATATCGTCAAATGGTAATATAGATATTGTTTCTGGCAATAATTTAACCCTTGAAGGCAGCGTAATTTCATCTGCTAAAGACATGACACTTAATGTAGGTGGGGTGACAAAAATAACCGCTGTCATTCTTAAAAAATATAGTAGCAAATTCAGCTTTGATGGCGATGGTGTCTTTGGTGCAACATTAGAAAGTAAAGAATTATATCGTGAAACTGCCGCACAATCTGGCCTTTCATCTGGCGGTAATTTGACCCTTATATCCAAAGGCAATATTGACATGAAAGGGGCATATATAACGGCGGGCAAGGATGCGAAAGTTGTCAGCAGAAAAGGTGATATAAAAATCGCAGGCCTAGAATTGAAAGAGCTTAAAAAATGGAAAAAAATTGGTGCAGGAATAAGGATTGAAAGCAGTAAAACCACGCGGGAACGCGCCTTTAAAGAAGCAATAGCCGATTATTCACGCTCAATCGATGATTTATCGGCAATCGATCAAGCAAAAGCGATTAAAAAATTTATTAAGGCTAATAAATCGACTTATTTACCCAATAAAAAGGAATTATCAGGAAGTGCCAGCATCGGCTATAATATCAGTTCAGCATCAGAAATAAGTGCAAAAACAACCAATATTGGATCAATTATTCGTGGTGGTAATGATGCTGCCATAATTGCCAAAAAAGATTTAACAATCATTGGTTCTGATATTAAAAGTGGTAAAACGGGAACTATATTTCTTAATGGTGCAAATATAACTATTAAAGCGGCATATGATGATTATAAAAAACAAAATCGTAAATTTGTTAATTCTATTGCGATAAAATTAAGCGCAGATATTGATAATGCGGGCGGTGGCCTTGGTTATGAAAATTCAGCATCGAAAACTTTGATGGATGGAAGAAATGCTGTGGTCAGTGGTTTAACTGCTGGCGGTAATATTATTATAAGAACCAAGGGTAAATTATATAATGAAGGCACGAATATTAAAGCCTTGGGCGGGATTAGTATAAAGGCTGCGATAGTTGAAAATACGGCGGCAATTAACGAAAATAATTATTTTCATAGTGAAAAAATAACCCGCCTTGATTATGGCATCGGGGTAACTAATAATGGGCTTGGTTCATCGATTAAAAATATAACCGAGCTTAAAGACAAGCAAGGTAAAGGTGGCGAAGGCGATAAAAAACAAGATGCACCAAATGTAACGGGAAAAACAGGCCGCCAAGCCTTGAATGAAATTAAACAAGGCACAGAAGAAGATCCGCAAATATCAATTAGCATTGCCCCGCCTGAATTACAGGCTAAATTTAGCCTTTCTCATGAAATAAATAAGAATGAAACCAAATCAATAAAATCTATCGTAACTATGTTTACTGCGGGTGGCGATATTGATATTGATATTGATGGTAGTTTTCTTGACAAGGCAACAAAATATACTGCGGGTGGTGGCATAAATATTGCTGCGAATGATTATAAGAATATTACCGCAATTGATAGCGAGAAGACAAAGCAATTTAATAAACAATTTAGCGTTAGTTCATCGCTTGGCCTTGATGCAACAGCCGATGTTAATGCCAATATATCTAGTCAATATTCAACATCATCAAAAGAAACAGATAAAGAAACCGCGATAGTTGGTATTTTTAAAGCAAAAAATGGTATCAGCATAAAAACAAAAGCTAGTATGTCATTCACGGGAACAGATATTGAGGCAGGGGGCGATGTTTTGATTGCTTCTGATGGCGATATTAATTTTTATCAAGCCGAAAATAAATATAGCGAAATTAGAAAAAGCAGGCATTCAAGCAATAATATCGGGGTTAGCATATCAACCGACTTGACCGGTGGCGGTATGAATTTAAGTGCAAATTATCGTAATGCCCGCCATTCTTCATCAGAAGTAAGGGGAGTTGCGGCGAATATTAAATCTGGTGGCAATATTACTGTTAAGACTGGTTTAGGCGATCTTAATTTTGCGGCAACAAATATTGCGGCAAAAGAAAATATAACATTAAAATCGGCAAATGGTTCGATCAAATTTACTGAACTTAGACATAAAAGCATGGCAAAAGGTCATGTGGATGGCGGCGGCTTTGATCTTGGTTTTTATGGCAGCTCAAAAGGCGGTTCAGCAAATATAGGCCTTCGTGTGGAACGTACGAGAGTTAATCGCAAAGCTAATATTGGCGAGGGTATGAAAATCACAAGCGGCGGAGTGCTTAACATCATTGCTGCAAAAGATATTCGCCTTGTGGGAACAAATATAACGGCAGATTCCGCCAATATAAAGGCAGATAAATTAATAATGCAATCTGCCAAATCAACCATATGGGAAGATAGCAAAAAATTTCGTTTAGATGTGGAATTAGGCGCAACGGCAATGAAAGGCAGTTATGGCGCAAATTTCCATGTTGGTTTTGAAGATAAAATCACAAAACGCGATAATATCATAAATCATAATGCCAGCATCAAAACCAAATCCGGCACTAATTTAAAAATTAACGGCGATATGGTGATGGCGGGGGCAGTCATCAAAGGCGGCACAACAGGTACGGTTGGCGGTGATTTAAAAATTATCAGCCAAGTTGATCAAATTAAGGAAACTATTCGTGATAATAGATTTACCATTGGCCTAACAACGCCAACAACATCAGCGGGTAGTAAATCAGATAAAGGGTTTGAAGGGGCAAATTCAATCGCGGGCAGTGGGTTATTTGTCAAATTTAAATCATCAAAAAAAGATAATTTGGTTGTTGCGGAAAAAAGTGGATTTTCTGGCGGTAATAAAATTTCTGTAGCTGGTAACGCAGAATTTGCATCGGTGGCGCTTGATAAAGATGAAATAAAGATTGCGGGTAAAACTAGTTCACGGGAAATAAAAACTCGTAAAAAACAATCTTCCAGCCAAACAACAATCCGTGGCACAATTCAAAGTGCCGCAGGCTATGACGGCATTAATAAAGCAGCTAATATTAGCAGTCCCGTTGACATTGGCGGCCTTAAAACCATGAAGAACAAGATAAAAAATAGGGTGAAATCAAAAGCAACCCCAGCGGCAATATATATGTCTGCAAATTCAAATTCAGAAAATTTAAATTCAATAAATTCAAATAAAAATAATGCCGCAAGGGCATCAGCGGGCATTCGTGCAGAGCAATCCGTAGCCACCGCCAAAGACGGTCAAGCTGTAACAACTATGATATCAATGTTCGGTGAAAAAACAGACGGTAAATCCAAGATTGAGCAATCGGTAATCAATAAAATTGCTGAACAAAACCCATCAAAGATACAAATGATTGATGCAAAAGAATTAACCAATAATAAAAAAATTGCTAATTTGGCAAAAACCAATGGTCGTTTTATTATAACGGGGCATGGTGATGGTGATAATAAAGGTAAATTTGCCAAATCATCGCTATCAAAAACTGGTGATGCCAAAGAAATAGCTAAAAAAATTGTAACATTCTTTGATAAAAATAATATTAAATCAGGTGAAGTGAAAAATATTGAACTTATTGCCTGTGGCTTTGGTTCATGCAGCCGTGGTAAGCAAGATTTTGAACGTATAATAAAAGATGCGGGGATCGAGGCAAGAATCACCGCAACCGATGGTTCAGTCGTATATTCAAAGGATGTTAAAACTGGTAAAATTGGCATCACATTAAATGATAATGGCAGGAAAACATATACAGATTTTGCAAAAATTGCCAAAGGCGATTGGAATGAATCTGTGGTTAATACAGCAGATAATATAGTTGAAAAAAATAATCCTAAAGATATTGAGGGAATTTTTACAGCGGAGAAAAAATCAAAAACTAAGGTAAAAAATGAATCTAAATTAAAAAATAAAAACTTAGATCTTACAACTATGAGACCTGCTGTTTTGAAAAATACCAAAGTTGTCATGGGGGCGATGCGTAAACGAGTTGAAGAAACAAGCGAGAATATAACAGATACAACTGCTGCTTCATCTTCAGCAATTAATCAAAATATAGCACCGCATAATCTTGCAAAAAATAAATCTAAATTAAAAATAAAAACTTAGATCTTACAACTATGACACCTGCTGTTTTGAAAAACACCGAATTTGTCATGGGCGCAACGCGTAACCGAGTCGAAGAAACAAGCGAAAATACAACAGATACAAATGTTGTCTCATCTTCATCAATCAATCAAAATATCATGCCGTATAATTTTTCAAGAAATAATTTTGATTTTATTGGCAAAGATAAAAAAGATGATTTAATGCGCCCAGATTAGATCGTAAAAAAGAAATTATAATTGCCGATATTGCAAAAAATAAAAACTTAGATCTTACAACTATGAGACCTGCTGTTTTGAAAAATACCGAATTTGTCATGGGCGCAACGCGTAACCGAGTCTAAGAAAAAAGCGAATATACAACAGATACAACTGTTGTCTCATCTTAATCAATCAATCTTTATATATCACCGCAGTATCTTACAAAAATTAAATCTAAATTAAAAAATAAAAACTTAAATTTTACAACTATGAGACCTGCTGTTTTGAAAAATACCGAATTTGTCATGGGCGCAACGCGTAACCGAGTCGAAGAAACAAGCGAAAATACAACAGATACAACTGTTGTCTCATCTTCATCAATCAATCAAAATATCATGCCATATAATTTTGTAAGAAATAATTTTGATTTGATTGGCAAAGATAAAAAAGATGATTTAATGCGCCCCAAATTAGATCGTAAAAAAGAAATTATAATTGCTGATATTGCAAAAAAGAAAATAAAAGCACCTAATATCCCCGCATTGAATAATAATGCTAAAAAAGACATGAAAGTAGATTTGGCAGGCAGATCAACCGTTGGTAGAAATGGTGTGGTCGCGATGGTTAAAAAATATGAACAATCATTACGACCTGATATTTCATCGCTATCTGATATTTCATCGCTATCTGATATTTCATCACTATCTGATATTTCATCACTATCTGATAGGCCATTATTTCCTGCGGTAATAGAAATCACGCCCATCGCTATTCCTTCGATTGATTTAACGCAACCAACGAAACCCATAAGTAAAATAAAAAGAAAAGCCCCAGATATTCCTAAAACTGCCAATAGGCCGAAACAAATTGATGGAACAGATTATTCTTATCGCTTCACCGATATTATTGATGCCACCAAACAGTTACCAGAATATAAAATTACGGGTGAGGTCGAAATAACCCCAGCACAAATCTATAAGCCAAGGTCTAAATTAGTTGAAACTGGTAAAATACGCGATCTTATTAAGCCAAAAGAAATATATTATAAATCTTGGGATGATAAGCATCTTTCCAATTTTATTTTAAAAAATAATGATCCAGATAATCAGCGCGGTTTAATCGGTAGATCAATCGATTATGCAAAGAATGCTCCCGTTGATGCCAGTGTTATATCAATTGCTGGTAAAGATTTTGTCGTCAAGCGTATTGTCAATAAGATGGGCGAAAAATTAAATAAAAGCAGCTATCAGCTATATAAAAGAGGCGAAGATGGTAAATATAGTCTAAGTGATGTGAAAATTAATTTTAGTGATAAAGAAACGCTTGTTATTGCGAAGGCAGATGGTGAAACACAAGAAATTAAATTGCCAAAGGATGTTGATATAAGGTTAAATATAATCAATCAACCCTATAAGGATTCACATCTACATGTGAGTAATTTTGCTGCAACATCTAATGAATTAATCAAGGTCATAAGACAGTCGATGCAGGCTGGTGTGATTGAATCGACCATGAATTTGATTTATCTTGCGGTAACGCCAAGTTCTGCCATTGCTAATGGTGAAACATATTATGTCCCTGTGCCAACAAAGCTATTACAACAGCTTAATGAACCAGGCTTTCTTAATCGTCCAGGTCAAGGCGATATTATAAGAAAGCTTATAACCGTACAGAATTTACCGATTTTAAGATCGACAATAACTGGTCTAGAAATACATTCACCCAGCATGAAAGATAGCTTTGATGCGATAAATATTGCCCAATCATTAATACATAAGGCGATTGGCGAAGTTAATTTGGATAAGGAATATGTTACCAGAAATCAAAAACAACCATTAGATGCAGGTGGGCGGATAGAATTAATCACTACTAATATTTCATATACTCAATTATCAGGCATGGCAATGACAACCCATAATGATATTGGTTTATCGCCTGATGACCTTGCAAGAAGCGCATTACAGCTTTCGGTCGAGGCAAATAACCCGTTTGGAACTGATAGGAATAATAGCACTGCAAATTACCGCACGATGGTTAAATATCTTGCCATTACGGGCTATAAAACTCTTGCTGGAGAAGATCATTTAAAACAAGGGGTCAATGATAAGAATCTTAGAGCTGATATGATAAAAATTGCCAGTGATCTATTAAATAACTCAAATTCATTCATTGGCAGTGAAGATAAAGAAGCAATTAATGAAATTATTGTAAAATTAAATGATGGTCAAAAGATTGATGTGCCAGATGCAAAATATTTAATGTCTTGGGCGCATTTAGGCATGAATAGAACCTCTGGCTCGCCAATTAATCATGCCAGCCTAATTGATGATATTGTTAATGATAATGGCAAGGCAATTAAGCATGAATTAAAGGCCTATTTAAAGGGTCAAGGCTTTAATAAAATCCAAATAAAACAAAAATTAGCAGAATTTGTCCCCGCGATTAAGGCAGGAATTAAAGGTGATTTATCATGGACATATACAAGCCATAAATTAACTACGGGCATGATCGATACATTTAGCAGGCTGGTTAAAAGAAAAGATTTAAATAAGGCTGAAAAAATCGGAATTGTTAAATTAATAAAATCATTAGACAGCTTTTCAACATCATTATTAAAAGGTTCTAAAAATGGTGGTGTCGATGATAAAACATTCAAAAAAATGAAACAAGATGAGTTAGAAATACAAACTATACTTGCCGATGAAGCGGTCAAAGGGGTGTTACGAAAATTAACCTTAAGTTCAGATGAAGGCGGATATGCCAGCAGCCTGAATGGACGTAATTATATAAAAATGTTTGCAAGAAACCCAGATAAATTCATGGTTGGCAGCGATCATCTTGCACCTATTGAAGCTGACTTCCCCGGTAGTCTTAGAAAAGTTGATATATTAAGTAGAATAATAACCGATGGCTTATTAAATAGCAGTGATTTTGCCAATTTGAAAAAAACATTCACATTATATAATCAACTAAAAAGCGAAATAGATACCGCATGGAATCGCGGTGATACGGGCATAGATATTAAGGAAAAATTAACCCAATATGGGCATGATTTTAATCTTGATAGCTTGGATGCAAAAGAAAAAGACGAGATAAATTCTTTATTTGCCAAGTCTTTTGACAAGGAAACAGCTTGGTATTATGTCAATCGCTATATCAATAAAATATCTGAAATAACATCAACTAATGCCAGAGAAGCATTAAAAGATAATCTTATCAAAAAAGTTGGTGAAAAATCTGGCGATGCGGAGTTAATGAGGCTTGTTTCAAAGCATTTTGGCATAAATTCACCCGAATTAAGAAATGGCTTGAATGGTGATGTTAACAGCCCAATCAAAGATAAAAATGGTAATTTTATCTGGAATGGTAAAATTCGTAAAAAGGATAAAATATTAAAGACTGTAAAAGGAATTTTAAATAAACAGCATAAATTTACATTAAAAGGTGATGGTTATAAAAAGGAAAATATAATTAACGAATTAGAAAAGGTTTTTTATAAGGATAATCACAGGAAAATCCAAGATATTTTGGCTAAAAATATTGAAAGTAAATTAAGTAAAAAAACAGTTAATGAAATAGATAAATTGGTTATAATTGAACGTAATCAACAACAAAATCGCCATAATCTTGTTTATAAACGCGATGTGGCGGCGATTAATTCAATATTATTGATGATTGATGCGGCCACAGGCGATCGTCAAATATCAGAAAAGCTTGCTGCAAAAAATTACGATGATCATTTTTCTGACCCATCAATGACAAAAAGACGTTTATTAAATGGTATTCTTACTAAGGCAAAATATGCACAGGAAATAAAAAATCTAAATCAAAATGGATTGCAGCCAAGATATATGTTAAAAAGCGAAGTTAAGAAAATTCTTAATGCCAGCTTGGTTGATAAAGGCAATCAATATCACGATGCAAAGAAAGAAATTGAGGTTATCCAACATCTGCTTGCCAGACCGAAAATATTATTCACTCCTGAAAAAATTCATCAATTATTAATGCAGGGCAGGAAAATTGATTTCCAAAAAATTGATGTGATGGCAAAAAGTATTTTACGCCTTGCTACGCTTAATTTTTATAGCCTTGCGGAACAAAGCTATATTTCACAAAAACAAATGGAAAATGATAATAAAATAACAGAAAATAATATGTTATCACCGCAACAAATATTGGAAAAACAAGGTAAGGAGATTGTTAAAAACAGAGTAGCAGATGCGTCTGATGCCTTGGCAAAGTCAGAAAGTGATAAATATAATTCAACCCTTAAATATGAAATTATGCCACATAATGACCCATCATTGAAATTATTTGATGATAATGACCCTGCGGTTGAGATTGATAAATATGGTATATATAATATTACCCAAGGCAATAAATTACGCTTAGATGCGGTTAAAGAAAATCAATATTCTTATTATGCCAGAAACCCTAAACAAGCCAAAATTGGGCTGGCTTTTTCTAATGTTGGCGCAGTTGGCCTTGGATCGTTAATTAGCTTTGGCCCTACTGAACTTGTTGATACCGCTGCGGGCGAGGATGGCCTGTCGTCGACTGGATTATCACATGTAAAATCAATTCTAAAGTCATCTATCTTTGCCGTTGCAAAAAATTACATTGCAAAGCCGTTGCAACATGCAATTGGCACAAAAATGAATATAAAATTTCAGGCTGAAATAATAAATCCAAACCGTATAAAAGCGTTAAAACCGGGGAAGTCAGCCGATGATCCTGATGTTGTGTCGCCTGGTGGGTTTGTTAAATCTGTTTCACGGCGTATCGTTGATATAGTTCCCGCAACCGTTGCTTTTGGCGGTATTAAGGCTGGGTTTACCGCATTAAGTGGCGGGCTTAGTTTAGTCGCGGTTGAAAGTGTTGATGCCGCCGCAGGGGCATTGGCGGGTGCTGCGACACAATTAATTAAAACGCCGATTCAGATTGCTATGGGTGATTTAGGGTTTAGAACGGCGATGAGTACAAGCTATTCTGAAGCAGATCTTATAAAATTTGGCGCAAAAGGCGTGTCGATTAATTTAAATATTGATAAAGATGGCAATTTTATTCGCCAATATAGCACGGGCGCATTGCGAAATGATTATGTTGGTAATCAAGTTGGATCAATAAAAGATGATTACACCAATAACCAATATCGGATTATCGCCATACCAAAAGATACGCTTGCCGATCATAAAAGATTTGTCATCACACAATGGGATCCAAAAGCAAAAAAAGCCGATTATGGCGCACATCCAATCGATAGGAAAAGCCAAGATGCCTTTGAGCAGCTTAGCGTGAATATTAATCATGAAATGGCAAATGAAGCCTTACGTAATAATGAAAGGATAATTCCTAGCACTCAAAATCTTCACTATGATCGTGGTGAAACCGAAGCAAGGGACTATCCCGTATTTGAATTATTTGTAGGAAAAGATAATTTGGCAAGAATGGTTGCAACCTCGTTTGTAGCAAATTCATATGGCAAATTAGAATTGAAAGATGAAAAAATTTCAAGCAATGTCGATGGTTCAGTATCCAGTGGATTTGCGGCCTCAATAAAAGAGACATTTTTTAATAGACCAAGGTTAGCCTTAAAAGGGGCGATTGAAGATACGATTAGATATGGTATTGGGATAACTATTGCCACGGCGTTATATAATGTTGTTGAGGATGAAAGTTCAAGCACCATTGCCAAGGGCGTGGCATTCATAGGCTTAGTGCCTTTATTGGCAACATCAACTCAACCGCTTGGCAATAATATTTTGAACCGTCATCAATATTATAGAAATAAAATTCTGGATGCGAGCCAGCATTTTCAAAATAAATTTAAAAATTTGATTGCTAACAGAACTCCCCCATATAGGGATATTATAGAATCGCCTTCGGTTTTTCTAAATATTGATGATTTGAATAGCAATTCAGTAAATAGCAATTCAGTAAATAGTAATTCAGTAAATAGTAATTCAGTAAATAGTAATTCAGTAAATAGTAATTCAGTAAATAATTTAGGCAAAAACGCAACTAATAAACCGGCAAATGATAATAAGATAGAAAAAGAAGGTGAAGCTTTATTAGATGATCAACCATCAACATCTACAGGAATAATAAATAGCAGTACGCCATTCATTATTGATGGACATCCTGTCAGGGGGCTTGGTTATGGTGATATTTATGATAGTTTATAGTTTATATATTTTGGTAATATAAAAATAATAAATATTATAATATTCATATCATTACTCATAAATAATATTATTATATCATAATTTTTTTATCTATGCCTGTGTGCCGCCAACTGTCAAACCATCAAGTCTCATTGTTGGCTGTCCTACCCCAACTGGTACGCCTTGCCCATCTTTACCACATGTACCAATTCCGTGGTCAAGGCGCATATCATTGCCAATCATTGAAAACTTGTTTAAGGCATCGGGCCCATTGCCAATTAATGATTCGCCTTAGAATGGTGCGCCTAATTTACCATCTTCGATCATATAGGCCTCGGTACATGAAAAAACAAATTTACCATTGGTTATATCAACCTGACCACCGCCAAAATTAACCGCATAAAGGCCATTTTTAACCGATTGTATAATTTCTTCAGGCTGTTTATCACCATTTAACATATATGTATTGGTCATACGCGGTATTGGCATATGTGAAAATGATTGTCGTCTGCCATTGCCAGTTGGTTTAACGCCCATCAATCTTGCGTTCATGCGATCCTGCATATAGCCTTTTAAAATTCCATCTTCGATTAAAATATTATATTGTGATGGCGTTGCCTCATCATCAATCGATAATGATCCACGGCGATTGGTGATCGTGCCATCATCAACCACGGTTACACCTTTTGCGGCAACACGTTCGCCAAGCAAACCAGAAAAAGCTGAAGTTTTCTTGCGGTTAAAATCGCCTTCAAGGCCGTGGCCGATGGCTTCATGTAATAAAATACCGGGCCATCCTGAACCAAGAACTACGGTCATTTCGCCCGCAGGTGCGGCAACCGAATCTAAATTAACCAATGCTTGCCTATATGCTTCGTCAATTTGTTTTTGCCAATTTTCTGCGATCATGAAATCACCATAACCGACCCGCCCGCCCGTGCCATTGCTGCCTGTTTCCATCTTATCGCCATCGGTTAATACAATTGATACATTTAACCTTACTAATGGCCTTATATCGGCGGCGCATAGCCCGTCTGGTCTGATTATTTGTATGGCCTGCCATTCACCTGCGATAACTGCACTAAATTGGCTTACTCTAGGGTCTTTTGCTCTGGCATAGCTGTTCATTGCCTCAAGCAATTGTATTTTTGCATCAAAGCTGACGCTATTAATTGGGTTATCATTCATATAAAGGGCGCGATTGGTTAAAATTGGTGCATCGGCAAATATGCCAGAATTGCCACTTTTCACTGCTCTCACGGTATTTGCAGCGCGTTTTAATGCTGCCTCATCCATATTTGAGGCATGGGCATAGCCGCTGATCTCGCCAATGACAGAACGCAGGCCAAATCCTTGTGTGGTATCAAAATTTGCATTGCGTATTTTATTATCATCAAAGGCAATGCTTTCAGATTGGCAATATTCTAAAAATAATTCACCATCATCCATGCCATGCAGCGCATTATTAACTATGTCCATAACACGTGTCTTATCAAGATCGCTATTATTAAAAAAAATATCGTCGGTTTTGGCAAGATTCGACATTTAATTTCCTATTCGTTAAATATTATTTATCAGAAATATCATTTATAATCTTGCATCTATTATATTTAATAAACAAATAAGTTGAAAGTAAAATTAATAATTCACTGTTTAAATTTTGATGCTGCTTTATATTTGAATTTGTAATATAAATTTGTGGGTGCGACAACCTGTCGCGGCTATATAGTGTTATTTTTATAGCTTTTTATGTATAAATTGATATATATCAATTGTGGTATATATTATATCATCAATTAAATTGCCTTATTTTTAATATAAATAATATTCATTATATTTTTAATATATGATGTTATATTTTATAAAATATTCATCAAATTATGATTTATTGTTAAAATTTTAACATAAATTTAAATAAATTTTCCCTGAATATATAATCAGGGCATAAAGAAGGGATGGGAAATATGACGATGTTTATGCGGCTGCTCGCATGGACTGTTGGGTCGCTTGGTATTACGAGCTTTGCAGCGCGTGCCGCAGATCCTGTTAATTGGCAAGTAGGCTTTAGCGAGCCTGTCTCTCCAATTTAAATAGAACTAGTTTGGTTTTATAATGATTTTTTTTTGACTGTTATTACTATTTTTACTGTTTTGTTTACATTGTTAATGGCCTATGTTTGCTGGCTGTTTGCAGCAAAACGTTACCCAGTTCCATCAAAAACTACTCATAATGTATTATTAGAAGTCGCATGGACATTAATTCCTGTGTTGATTTTGGTGGCAATTGCATTTCCATCATTACGTCTTTTATATATGTCAGATGATGCCAGCGATGCGGAAATGACATTGAAGGTTACAGGCCATCAATGGTATTGGGAATATTCATATCCCGATCATGGCGATTTTTCTTTTGAGGCATTTATGGTTCCCGAAGATGAATTGCTCGATGGTCAACGGCGTTTGATGGATACGGATTTACCAGTGGTTATTCCTACTGGTACAAAAATACGTCTATTATTGACTTCTGATGATGTTATTCATAACTGGTCTGTTTCAGAATTTGGCGTGCGTCTTGACGCTGTGCCAGGTCGTTTGAACGAAGCCCCCATTATGGTGCCAGAAGGCAAAGAAGGTACATATTATGGTTTCTGTTCTGAACTTTGTGGTAAAGATCATGCCTATATGCCGATAATGGTAAAAGCAGTAAGCAAAGCAGATTTTGAAATATGGGTTAAAAATGCCCAAGAAGAATTTGCCTTAAATAACAACAACTCAGCACCAACCAGCGACGCGAATATTCGTACCGCATGGTTGCTTGCTGCTGAATAACGGGCAAGGGAGATTATATAATGAATGCATCCAATGCAGCCGAAGCCCACCATGATGATCATGGTCATACGCCAACTGGTTTAAAACGTTGGCTTTATTCTACTAATCATAAAGATATTGGTACGATGTATCTTATCTTTTCTATTATTGCCGCTTTTATTGGCGGTGGTTTTTCCATGTATATGCGTTTGGAACTAATGGAACCTGGCGTGCAATATATGCTTGATGCCGATGGCAATCCAGATGGTCATTTATTTAATATGATTGTTACTGCCCATGGTCTTTTGATGGTATTTTTTGTTGTTATGCCCGCCCTTATCGGTGGTTTTGGTAACTGGTTTGTTCCGATTATGATCGGTGCGCCAGATATGGCATTCCCGCGTATGAATAATATCAGTTTTTGGCTATTAGTGCCGTCATTAATTCTGTTGATATTATCTGCCGTTGTTGGCGGTGGTGCGGCCACTGGTTGGACGATATATCCGCCATTATCATCGGATACAGGCCATCCTGGGCCTGCAGTTGATATGGCTATCTTCGCCCTTCATCTAGCGGGTGCTTCGTCAATTCTTGGTGCGGTTAACTTTATTACAACTATCTTTAATATGCGTGCGCCTGGCATGACATTGCATAAAATGCCTTTATTTGCTTGGTCAATATTGGTTACTGCATTCTTGCTTTTATTGTCATTGCCTGTTCTTGGCGGCGCAATTACCATGTTATTGACTGATCGTAATTTTGGCACGGCATTCTTTAAACCTGAAGGCGGCGGTGATCCAATTTTATTCCAACATCTATTCTGGTTCTTTGGTCATCCCGAAGTTTATATTATGATTTTGCCGGGATTTGGTATTATATCGCATATTATATCCACATTTTCTAATAAGCCAATATTTGGTTATTTGGGCATGGCATATGCTATGGTTGCCATCGGTTTTGTCGGCTTTATCGTTTGGGCGCATCATATGTATTCTGTTGGCCTTGATGTGGATACCAAGGCATATTTCACCATGGCTACATTAATAATTGCTGTTCCAACGGGTATTAAAATATTCTCGTGGATTGCAACTATGTGGGGCGGTTCTCTTCGTTTCACTGTGCCAATGATGTGGGCGCTTGGCTTTATATTCCTATTCACCGTTGGCGGTGTTACAGGTGTTGTTTTAGCTAATGCGGGTATGGATTTACAAATGCATGATACATATTATGTGGTTGCCCATTTCCATTATGTGTTATCGCTTGGTGCAATATTTTCTATCGTTGCGGCCATGTATTACTGGTTCGGTAAAATGACTGGTCGTTTGATACCTAACTGGTGTGGCTATTTACATTTTTGGACGACTTTCCTTGGTGTGAATATGTTATTCTTCCCACAGCATTTCCTTGGGCTAGCTGGTATGGCAAGACGCTATATTGATTATGCCGAGGGTTAAGCGGGTTGGAATTATGTTTCATCAATTGGCGGGTTTATTTCTGGTGTTTCTTCATTATTCTTTATCATAGTTTTGGCTTGGTCGTTGAAATATGGTAAGCGTGCTGTGGATAATTATTGGGGTGAGGGTGCAAATACTCTCGAGTGGACTATCTCTTCACCACCACCATTCCATACATTTAATGAATTACCAAAAATAAAATAAGCTTAAATTTTGATAATGAACTTAGGTTTAAAGGAGCGTCGATAATGTCTGAAACAGTGATTGATAAAAGCAAAAATATTGCTTATTTGGCCGATGTTGGCGATTTCTTCGCGCTTCTTAAGCCACGTGTTATGTCATTAGTGGTTTTTACAGGTTTTGCAGGGCTTTATATCGCACCAATATCAATTCATCCATTGATTGGCGCCGTGGCTGTTTTATGTATTGCTGTTGGTTCTGGTGCGGCGGGTGCAATTAATATGTGGTATGATCGTGATATTGACGCGATTATGTCGCGAACAAAAAATCGCCCAATCCCTGCTGGTTTAGTCAATCCTGATGAGGCATTAAGCTTTGGCATCGTGCTATCTTTTGCCGCTGTATTCTTAATGGGTGTGGCGGTTAATTGGGTTGCTGCAAGTCTATTACTTGGGGCAATTTTATTCTATGTTTTCATATATACAATGGGTTTAAAACGCCGCACGCCTTATAATATTGTTATTGGTGGTGCTGCGGGCGCTTTTCCGCCAATGATCGGTTGGGCCGCGGCAACTGGCGGTGTTTCTATAGAATCCGTAATGTTGTTTGGGCTTATCTTTTTTTGGACACCACCACATTTTTGGGCTTTGGCTTTATTTCGTTGTGATGATTATAAAAAGGCTAATATACCTCTGTTACCCGTCGTTAATGGTATCATTGAAACCAAAAAACAAATAATACTATATACATTGATATTACTGCCTATTTCTGTTGCTCCATATTTTATGGGTATAGCTGGAATAGTATATGGTATAACTGCTTGTTTGTTGAGCATGCTATTCATTGCCGCATATATAACCGTATGGTTTGATAAAGGCGATAAGCAGGCCAAACGAAGGTTTGCTTATTCAATCTTATATCTTTTTACAATTTTTGGCGTAATGATTGCAGATAATACGTAATGATTGCAGATAATATGAATAATATAAATATTATAAATAGTTAGGGTATATAATGAGTGATAAACAAATATCTGATATTAAAGCATCAAATACTGGTCAAGATTTCAAACAGCGTCAAAAGCGAAAAAATATTGCCCTTGGCTTGGCAATTATAGGTTTATGTATATTATTTTATGTGATTTCTATCGTACGTATGAGTGGGGCTAGCTAATGTCATTTGTAAATAGTGATATACAGAAAAAAAATAGACGATTGTCTATAATTTTGACTTTTATCACCTTTTCAATGATTGGTTTATCTTTTGCATCTGTGCCACTTTATGATTTATTTTGTCGTGTAACTGGTTTTGGCGGCACGACACAACAATCAGATATTCTGCCCGATGTAATTTTAGATCGAGTGATTAAAATAAGATTCGATGCATCAACGAATAGTGCATTGCCATGGCAATTTAAACCAGAACAATTAGAAATGTCAATGCGTGTTGGTGAAACTGGCTTGGCTTTTTATCGTGCTAAAAATAATGGCACGAAACCATTCATTGGCACTGCAAGCTTTAACGTAACGCCACAAAAGGCGGGGCAGTATTTTACTAAAATAGATTGTTTTTGCTTCACCTCACAAAGATTAAATCCGGGTCAAGAAGTCGACATGCCAGTAACATTTTTTGTTGATCCTTCGATTGCTGATAATCCAAATTTGGACGATGTAAAAACCATAACATTATCATATAGCATGTTTGAAGCCGATGCGGAAGAATATGAAGATTACGAAAAAGAAAATGCAGCAAGATTAGAAAAAAACAAGTTTGATAAGCTGGCTGATATTTCTAATTAATACCGTTTATTTATATTAAATTTAACCAATATAATTAATATTTAATTTTAAATTATAACCAAAGCCCAATAGGGCAAAAAATGAAAGGGATGGGTAATATTATGAGTGCAGAGAACCACGCACCCCAGCATGATTATCACTTAATCGATCCGAGCCCATGGCCAATTTTGGCTGCTATTGCGGCTTTTTTACTGGCCTTTGGCTTGATTATATTTATGCATCCAGATTTTATCGAAGGTTTAGCACCGCTTGGCATATGGGCAATTGCACCAGGGGTTACCGCCCTTTTAGCCACGGTATTTTTTTGGTGGAAAGATGTTATCCGCGAAGCCCATGAAGGCCATCTTAAACCCGTAGTGAGGCTTGGTTTGCGTTATGGCATGATATTATTCATCGCTTCAGAAATTATGTTTTTTGTTGCATTCTTCTGGGCATTTTTTGACGCTAGCCTTAATTTTGATGCGATAAATCAAGTATTACGTCTTGAGGCAACTGGTGGCACATGGCCGCCAGGGGGGGTTGTTCCTTTTGATGCTTTTGATTTGCCGTTCATCAATACATTGATTTTATTATTATCGGGCTGTACCGTTACATGGGCGCATCATGCCCTTCGTGAAGGAAAGCGAAAACAATTAATTCAAGGTTTAGCGTTACCTGTTGCGCTTGGTCTTTTATTTTCTATTTTGCAAGCATATGAATATGGTCATGCGACATTTGGTTTTAGCGATGGCATATATTCATCGACTTTTTATATGGCGACTGGTTTTCATGGTTTCCATGTTATTATCGGTACAATTTTCCTTGCGGTTTGCTTGGTTCGTTCGATTAAGGGTGATTTTACCCCTGAACAACATTTTGGCTTTGAAGCCGCCGCTTGGTATTGGCATTTTGTCGATGCCGTATGGGTGTTTTTGTTTGTTTTTGTTTATTGGTGGGGCGGCGCATAAGCGTCATTTTATCTTAACTAAAGGATAGTTAATAAACTAGAATATTTTTTATGAATGATTACATTAAGTTATCAGCTTATAAAACAGGACTTAAAGGGCTCTGCCCGCGTTGTGGGCAGGGCCGCCTTTTTGCAAAATTTTTAATCATTGCGCCAAAATGCAGCCATTGTGAGCTTGATTTATTAAAAGAAGATGTGGGCGATGGGGCAATTCCCTTAATAATATTATTTGCAAGTGCAATCGGTGTCGGCGTTGGCGCATGGTTGCAACTTGTAATGAATACGCCCATGTGGGTTCAATTCGCGGTTAGCTTTCCCATTATAATAATTTTAGTGTTAGCAACAATGCAGCCGCTTAAAGGCTTGATGATTGCCTTGCAATTTACGCATCAATCGGGCGATAATGACGGTGATCGATTGTAAATTCATTATGTTTAATTATATGGGATTGCTATGCCATGGCTTTTAAATTCCGACTATTACCAAGTCTGATTACTATTCCCGCAATTATATTCATGTTGATGCTTGGCTTTTGGCAAATAGAGAGATTGAAATGGAAAAGCCAGTTAATCGATATTTTAATGGAGCGCACATCAAGAAATGCTGTTGAATTATCATTTGATGATATCAATAAAGTAAATGACGAATTTACCCCTGTTTATATTTATGGTAAATTTGATTATAGTCATGAATTATTATTGCAAAATCGCACTTACGAAAAACAGGCGGGCATGCATTTATTAACGCCATTCATTATAACTGCTAGCGATAAAATTAATAATACAAACATTAATAAGGCAATTTTAGTCGACCGTGGATGGCTGCCATTTGCAAAAACTGATGGGCCATTTCATAAGGATAGCCATATTGATGATATTATAAAGCTTGAAGGTGTAGTTCGTTTTCCCACCGGGCAAACATCATTCATTCCCGATAATATGGCGGCAAAAAATCAATGGTATTTTATTGATCTTGAACAAATCTCAAGCCATACGGGATATGATTTTATCGATTATTATATCATGGCAAATAATAATGGCGATATGAATAATTTACCGATTGGCGGCAGATGGAAAATTAACTTGCCAAATAACCATCTTGAATATGCTATAACTTGGTATAGTTTGGCATTTATATTGTTAGTGATATTTTTGATTTATCATCGCAAGAAAAAATAAGGAAATATTATGGAAGAACAGGCAACACAATTATTAGAATTTTTTGTAACAATGCAAAATTCTATTGTTGGTTATGGCCCTAATGTTGTCGCGGCAATTACTATATTAATTGTTGGTTGGGTGGTTGCTGGTTGGGCGCAATCATTGGCGCAGAAAAGCTTGGCTAAAATTCCTCATCTTGATGACACATTGGAACCAATGATCGCCAGCATAATTAAATATGCGATTTTGATATTTACAATGGTTGCGGTTTTATCACGCTTTGGCGTTGAAACCACCAGCATAATTGCCCTGCTTGGTGCGGCTGGTTTGGCAATTGGTTTGGCGTTACAAGGAACATTACAAAATATTGCGGCTGGTATTATGTTATTGGTATTGCGACCATTCAGGGTTGGTGATTATATCGAAGCGGGTGATATTGGTGGTACGATTAAAACCGTGCATTTTTTCACAACCGATATGGAAACAATCAATGGTATTTATATGGCGGTGCCTAATTCCTCATTATGGAATTCAACCATTATAAATTATTCAAGAAACCCAATAAGGCGTATTAATTTAACCATAGGTATTTCATATGATGATGATATGGCAAAGGCGCGTGGTTTATTGCTTGGCATAATGGAAAAAGATAATCGTATTTTAAATGATAAAGCACCGCAAACAATGGTAACTGAACTTGGCGATAGTTCGGTTAATATTGCCATGCGTTGCTGGGTTAAAACTGCTGATTATTGGGCTGTATTATTTGATCTGACCGAAAATTCAAAGGCAGGGATAGAGGCTGCTGGTATGTCTATACCATATCCACAACAAGATGTTTATATGCATAAGATGGATAAAAATATTTAAAGATATATTTTAAAATGCGCTATATAAGCACAATGGGTAAATCTCCCGAATTGAATTTTTGCGAAATGTTGTTAACGGGCTTGGCGGGTTATATGTACCAGCTTTTTGGTCAAAATTTACCATAATGATTTGCGAGATATGCAATTAATGAATTATCAACAATTGGCGCAACATCTGGCGATACTGGGTCTGCGGCGATAGAGGCCTGTAAAGATAGCGATTGCAGCGATATTTATATTGCACCCGCATATGGGCGTATATCCGATGTGCAGCGGCGGCAAATGGCTACGGTTAATAGCAAAAATGTTAAAAATATTGCAATGAATGGCAGCTTTGATGATTGCCAAGATATTGTTAAATCATTATTTAATAATCAAAAATTTTGTGATGAGGTTAATTTATCATCGGTTAATTCAATAAATTGGTCAATTAATAATTGGTTCAAATAAAAATGACATTTTAACTAGATTTTTTAAAGATAATGATATAAGCGTTAAACTAGTTGAGCCATCATTATTGCCATCAATGGATATTCAAATATCAAGCAATTTTGAAAGATTATTATTTGATTTAATAGGGCGCGATGGGGTCATGCTTGATAAAATCATGCAAAATTTCCTGATGAGATAAATAAAGTAACGGGTAAATATCCTCAATTGCCTAATTTTTAGGTGATTTAATGACAAAAAAGAAGAATATATAGTTATGGATCTTTCCATAGATCAAATTAAAAAATTAGTTCTAGATAATAATGGTTGCAAATAAAGCTAAATATTCTTTTATTAATCGATTAATTATAACAAACAGGTGATAAATTTTTAGCTATTTTAATCGGCATAATTCTAAATATCGCATTGATGGTGATTTAATCTATTTACGTCCCGCATGTAAATGGGATTGTAGAGAATGGGTGGCATTGCGTAATATAAGTCGTGATTTTTTAATCCCGTGGGAACCAAAATGGGGCAATGGCATGGCGGCAAAAACATCATTTAAACGCCGTTTAACCCAAGCGCAATTAAGCTGGATCAAAGGCAATGGTTACGGTTTTTTTATTTTTAATTCTACAAATAATCAATTGCTTGGCGGTATCACCATGGCAAATGTGCGTTATGGGGTGGTTAAATCGGCCAGCATTGGCTATTGGATAGGTGCGCCATATGCAAGACAAGGATATATGGCAGAAGCTATTTCCATGACGCTTGAATTTGCCTTTATTAAATTAAATTTACACAGAATAGAGGCAGGTTGTATTATTGATAACCAACCTAGCCGCAAGTTATTATTAAAAAGCGGGTTTTACGAAGAAGGCATAGCGAGAGAGTATCTTTGTATTAATGGCAAATGGCAGGATCATATGAAATATGCAATTTTAAAATCCGACTTTCTATCGGTTTTCTCAAAACCAGTGATTAAATTCTAAAATAATTAGAATTGGCGCATTAATTATAACATTGCGGTCAATCGGTGCAAATAACTATCTTCGATACCTATATTATCCAATTGAACAACGGTATTTATAAGATACTCGCGGTTAGTACCAGTTGAGCCATATGCTTTTCTTATTATCTTTAATTTTTCATCATCGATTAAAATACCTGCATATTGTGGGTGCTGAGGGTCTGCCGCAAATGTATATCATTTAAAATCTTTATTATTTATTTTTATGGTTGCGGTTATTGGCTCATATACACCATTTACCATCTCGCGATCCCATAAATATTCCAATGTGGGCTTTACATTTTCTGCTTTGATATGAAATGCTATGCCATGGCAATTTAAGTCATTATTTTTTTCAACCGGCTCAGGGCGATCTAACCCCAATACAAGTCCTGGATTTTGCGCTGTGCAACGATAACAATGGGAATATATGCAAAATGATCGTTGCCATCCTTGGAATAATGCAGATTTTTTACGGTCAAATTTAAAGCCAGGTTTCCACATTAACGAGCCATAACCAACAACCCAAATATTCTCATTGGGATTAATATCATCAAGATAAACTTGTTTCATTTGATCCAAAATATCATTATCCAATTTATGGTATTTTATTTTTTCATTAATTTTTATTGTCATATTTATAAATCTTGTTCAATTTTTAATTAAGGTTATTATCTATAATTACTTATATCAATAAACTACCATTTTAAATAGAATAATATATAATTACAAATAAACTTAATCGGTAACAATTTTAATGGCGACGACTAAACAAATAGATACTATCGGCAAGACTTCACCAATGATGGTGCAATATTTAACCATCAAGGATAATCACCTTGATTGTTTATTATTTTATCGCATGGGTGATTTTTATGAAATATTCTTTGATGATGCGATAAATGCGGCGGCGGCACTTGATATTACCTTAACAAAGCGCGGTAAATATCTTGATAAAGATATTCCCATGTGCGGCGTTCCCGTGCATTCCCATGAAAGTTATTTACATAAATTAATTGCTAAGGGGTTTAAAGTCGCAGTTTGCGAACAAATGGAATCCCCCGCCATAGCCAAGGCACGCGGGGCAAAATCGGTGGTTAATCGCGATGTGGTTCGCATCGTAACACCGGGGACAATAACCGAAGATAAATTGCTTGATACCAGATCGCATAATTATTTGGCGGCATTGTCAAAAATTGGCAAAGATATGGCCTTGGCTTGGCTTGACATGTCAACAGGTGATTTTCATGTTCAATCGATCAATCAGGCATTATTATCGACCGTGTTATCACGCATTGCACCCGGTGAATTATTATGCCCTGAAAAGCTAAATCCAAATAACTTAGCCATTGAAAAATCAAGCTTTGATGGATCAAATCAGGATAAACATTTAGATGGTTTTTTCGATGATTGGCGTGATATCATAAATTTTCAGGAAAATTCCAGATTCGATTCAAATAATGGCGAAATCCGCCTAAAGGAATTTTATGGTTTGGCCTCGCTCGATGCTTTTGTTCATTTTAACCGTGCGGAATTATAGGCGGCTGGACGCTTGCTTGATTATGTGAAATTAACCCAAGTTGGCAATATGCCGCGTCTTGCCAATTTATCACGATTATCAAGCGGTGCGATGAAGGAAATAGACCAAGCCACCAGACGCAATTTGGAATTGTTCAAAACCTTGAGCGGTGATCGCAAGGGCAGCCTGCTTGGCGTGATAGATAAAACAATCACATGCGGTGGTGCAAGATTACTTGCCAGCAGAATTTCGGCACCATTAACCGATGTTAAGGCAATTAACTTGCGTCTTGATATGGTGCAATTTTATCATCAATATGATATTTGTTGCGATGACTTGCGACAAAAACTACGTGAAATTCCTGATATGGAACGTGCGCTTAGCCGCATAACATTGGGTCGTTGCGGCCCAAGGGATTTGGCGGCAATTGCAGGTGGATTATCATCAAATGATAATTTACGCGCTATTCATAATAAGGCCGAAAATATCAATATCCCAAATGACGTTTGTGTTGCGCTTGAAGATTTAGGTTTGCATGATATTCTGGTTGAACGTCTTACAAAAGCATTGGAAATAGAATTACCTGTCCAAAGCCGTGATGGCGGCTATATTTGTGCAGGATATTCGGCAAAATTAGATGAATTACGTCTTTTATCATCAGAATCAAAAAGGCTTATTCTTGCGCTTGAAAGTAATTATAAAAAACAAAGCGGCGTTGATAGCCTTAAGATAAAATATAATAATATACTTGGCTATTTTATTGAGGTAACAGCAAGACATGCGGGTAAAATGGAAGAGCCATTCATTCACCGCCAATCAATGATGAATGCGACGCGATATTCAACTATTGAACTTAATGAATTATCGCGTGATATTACCGAAGCCAAGGATAAATCAGTGGCATTGGAGTGTGAGTTATTTGATGAGCTAATCCAATTTATTTGTCAAGATGCAGGCGATATAGCCAAGGCAGCGGCATCTATTGGCAGGTTAGATTGGGCAAGTGCCATGGGGTTTATGGCGCGTGAAAATAATTATGTCAGGCCAGATATTGATAATAGCCGTGAATTTAATATCGAGGCTGGTCGTCATCCCGTAGTTGAAAATGCATTGAAAAACAATCAAGATGGTATATTTATCGCCAATGATTGTAATTTAGGTCAAAAGCAACATCTATGGTTGGTTACTGGGCCAAATATGGCGGGTAAAAGTACATTCTTAAGGCAAAATGCCTTGATTGCAATAATGGCACAATCTGGTTGTTTTGTCCCCGCAAACGCAGTGCATATTGGGGTAATTGATCGATTATTTAGCAGGGTAGGCCCTGCTGCGGATTTGGCTCGGGGGCGTTCAACTTTTATGGTAGAGATGGTCGAAACCGCAGTAATTTTAAATCAAGCGACCGATAAAAGTCTGGTGATTTTGGATGAGATAGGTCGTGGTACAGCCACATTTGATGGCTTGTCAATTGCTTGGGCTTGTGTTGAACATTTACATCAAATATGTAAATCGCGGGCGCTTTTTGCGACCCATTATCATGAATTACACAGCCTTGATAAAAAGCTTGAATGTTTAAGCCCGCATGCGATGAAAGTAAAAGACTGGCAGGGAGATGTAATTTTTTTGCATGAAGTGGTGGCTGGTTGCGCTGATAGGTCATATGGCTTTCATGTGGCGCGATTGGCAGGGTTACCGCAATCGGTGGTGGCGCGCGCTGAACAGGTCTTGATAAATTTGCAACAGGGACAGAAAAAAGGCCAATATTCTGATGCGATAGCAGAATTAGCCAATGATTTACCATTATTTAAGACGATAGATCAAAAATATAATATGGCTAATGACGGGAGAGGTGGTGGTAAACAAGAAATAGTTGAAGTAATAAACTCCGAAATAGATATTGCAATTGATAAAATAAACCCCGATGATATGTCACCACGCGAGGCCTTGGAAATTTTATATAAATTAAAACAATTGCGTGATTAAATATATTTATTATAGAATAAATTATGGCTGAAATTTTAAAATCATGGCAAAAGTTGATATCGCGACGAAAGATTATTAATCGTCAAATATTGCAATTTGCGTTGGAAGATATTTTTAAACAAGATATCAAACCAAATCAACGCCGTATCTTATGCATAAAAATTTATAAACAAACTCTCGATAATGCTTTTCTTGAGGTAAAACAACGTTTTATGGCGAATCAAAATGGCGCGTTGGCGGTGGCGGGTAATTGTTTTATTATCGATCAACTTCTGCGGGTAATTTATCACATGGCATCACGTTATTTATATCCTGCGGCCAACCCAACCACATCAGAACGCATATGTTTTACCGCTGTCGGTGGCTATGGTCGTGGTGTATTGGCCCCGCATTCTGATGTGGATATATTATTTTTGCATGATTATAAACAAGCTCCAAGAATTGAACAATTAGTCGAAGAAACATTGTATACCATGTGGGATCTAGGTTTGAAAGTTGGTTATTCAACCAGATCAATTGATGATTGTATTAGACTTGCAAAGCAAGATAACACCATCGCAACATCAATTTTAGAAGCTAGGTATATTTGTGGCGAAGCAACATTATTTGATAAATTACGTAAAAAATTTATTAAACAAATTGTGGATGGCAAAGCCAAAGAATTTATGCAATTAAAACTTGCAGAACGCGACCAACGCCATCAGCGTATGGGTGATAGCCGTTATGTGCTTGAACCAAACATAAAAGATGGCAAGGGCGGCTTGCGCGATTTGCATACCCTTTATTGGGTCGCTAAATTTTTATATCTGGTGCAGGATATATCGCAATTGGTTTCAATGGGTAAATTAACCAAAAAGGAAGCAAATAATTTTACCAAGGCGCAAGGTTTTTTATGGACATTGCGATGTCATTTACATTATTTAACCAACCGCCCAGAAGAACGTTTAAGTTTTGATGTGCAGCCTGAATTGGCAATGTTAATGGGCTATAAGGACCATGTGGGTAGCCTTGGCGTTGAACGTTTTATGAAGCATTATTTCCTGATAGCTAAAGAAGTAGGCGATCTTACCCGTATTTTTTGTGCGGCATTTGAAGCCAACGCTCAACGTCGTAAATTATTACATATCCCATTTAGAATATTTCGTAAAAATATTGATGGTTTTTCTATTGATGATGATCGTTTAAACATAAATAGCAAAAAACACTTCCATGACACACCGGTTGATATGTTGCGTATTTTTTTAATTGCACAAGAAAGCGGGCTTGAAATACATCCATTTGCCATGCAATCGGTAACGCGCAATTTAAAATATATTACCAAGAAATTACGTATAGATTTTCAGGCAAACCGTATATTTCGTAAAATTTTATGTTCAAATGATGATCCCGAAATAAATTTACGCCATATGAATGAATGTGGCTTGCTGGGGCGATTCGTCCCTGAATTTGGTCGTGTGGTGGCGCAAATGCAATATGATATGTATCATGTTTATACCACCGATGAGCATACTATTCGCGCAATTGGCTTGCTTAACCGTATTGAAAATGGCCTGTTAAAAAAAGACCATCCTGTTGCTAGCAAAATAATTGGCAAGGTTTTAAGCCGTAGAGTTTTATATTTTGCAGTATTCTTGCATGATATTGCCAAGGGGCGTGGCGGCGATCATTCGGTTTTAGGGGCAAAAATTGCCGAAAAATTATGCCCAAACTTTGGCATGAATGATGAACAGACAGAAACGGTGGCATGGCTGATTAAAAATCATCTTATAATGTCAAATACCGCATTTAAACGCGATTTAGACGACCCAAGAACCATTGAGAAATTCGTTGAACAGGTGAAGTCACCAGAAAGATTGCGCTTGTTACTTTGTCTAACCGTGGCTGATATCAGGGCGGTTGGCCCTAATGTGTGGAATGGCTGGAAAGCAACATTATTACGCGATTTATATAACCATACACAAGATTATATGTCAGGCGGGTTAGCATCTGAAGGCCAGACAGAAATGCAGGAGCGGGCAAAGGTAAATCTACGCCAAGCATTAAATGATAATGGTTGGGCGCAAGATGATATTGAAACCCATATTGCCCGTGGGCGCGGTTCATATTTTTTGTCATATGATGTTGATAATATGGTGCGGCATGCGGAATTTATACATAATGCGGAATTAGAAAAACAACAATTAAGTATAAAATTATCACAAATGGAAGGATCGCAAGCAAGCGACCTTATGATATATACTGCTGATCATCCTGGGCTTTTTTCAAGATTATCAGGTGCAGTTGCATTGTCGGGTGGCACAATAATGACGGCAAAAATTCATACATTATCAAGCGGCATGGCATTGGATCGTTTTATCATTCAAGATGCCAAGGGTGGGGCTTTTATTAAAAAAAGCAAGATTAAAAAATTACATGATAATATCAAAAAAATAATGGCAGGTGAAATAAAACCATTAGAAGAATTTGAAAATAAGGCTTTAACAGCCGCATCATCAATTAGAAAATACCGTGAGATATTTAAAGTCAAACCACGGGTATTAATCGATAACAACGCATCAAATACATATACGGTAATCGAAGTTAATGGTCGTGATAGGCTTGGCTTATTATTTTTACTAACTATCTGTTTAACTAGGTTAGGCTTAACGATAGCCAAGGCAAAAATATCAACCTTTGGTGAGCAGGTGGTAGATGTTTTTTATGTTAAAAATGTTTTTGGCCTAAAAATTGACCATATTGATAAAATGAATGAAATCGATAAAAGCCTGCTTGCGATATTATCAAAAGAAAATAAGGTTAATAAAAGATAATATGACTGTATCTTTTGATAAAATTCGTATTGATAAATGGCTTTATTACGCAAGGTTTTTTAAAAATCGAAAATCTGCTAATGATATGATAAGCAAAGGAAGGTTATATATAAATGATATGAATATGAGAAAATCAAGCAATATGGTAAAAATTGGCGATATATTGATATTCCCGAAAGCCGATTATCTAAGGTTAATAGAAGTTAAATTTCTACCTGAAAATCGTAAATCAGCTGTTATTGCAAAAACATTTTATAATGACCTTGATCCACCAATGCCGAAAGGGTTAAATGATAAAATAATAAATGCACAACGCGAAAGAGGCAGCGGCAGACCAACCAAAAAACAACGCCGTGAAACCGACAAGCTTAAAAATTTTATTTAAAGGATATGAATATCATGTGGGCAAAAGTTAAATCTTTTTTATTTGATGATGAAGGTGCTGCAGAATCAAGTGATGGCAAACATAATCTTGACGAATTACATATAGCCGCGACGGCATTATTGGTTGAGGCAGCGTTGTTAGATGATGAATTTGGCGATGATGAACGCAATGCTATCGCGTGTGCTTGCGCTAAATATTTAAAAATAGATGGCGATGATGTTCATAATATAATTAATGAAGCAATCGAACGGCAAAAAAATGCTGTTGATATTCATAGCTTTGTCCGTAGGTTTTTACCACATTTCAATCATGAAGAACGCATAAATTTATTAGAAATGTTATGGGAAGTTGTTTATGCTGATGGAAAATTACACCATTATGAAGCAAATTTATTGCGCCGTGTTGGTGGGTTGATTGGCGTTAGTGATATTGAAAATGGTAATGCCAGAAAACATGTATTGGCGCGAATAGATGCCGCCGCTAATCAAAATAAATAACAATTAAAAATAAATAATATTATGGGAAATATAATGATAATTACTACGACAGATACAATTTCTGGTAAAGAAATAGACAGATATCACGGCATTGTCAGTGCCGAAGTTATTTTGGGTGCAAATCTTATCAAGGATTTTTTTGCCAATATAACTGATATGGTTGGCGGCAGATCAGGAACATATGAAAAAGTTTTGGCCGATGGTAAGGAAATGGCGATTGAAGATTTAAAACAACGCGCATTGGATATGGGGGCTAATGCTGTTATTGGCTGTGATTTAGATTATGAAGCTATTGGTGATAAATCAAGCATGTTGATGGTGGTTGCCAGTGGCACTGCTGTTACTATTAAATAATAAAGATAAGTTAAATTACCTTAAAATTACGTGGGTGAGTGGTTATTGATGAATAATATACGACCGATAAATTTTAATAAATTCATCGATCCAAAACTAACTAATGATGGTAAAATGCGCGCCCATGTTAGTTTAAAATCGCTTGAAATATTATGGGTAAATACTGGTACTATTTGTAATTTAACTTGCAAAAATTGCTATATAGAATCAAGCCCTACCAATGACCGGTTGGTTTATATTTCTGATGGTGAAGTCGCAAAATATCTTGATGAAATTAATGATAATAATATGCCAACCAGCGAAATTGCTTTTACTGGTGGTGAGCCATTCATGAATCCCGATATAATTGCCATGCTTGATGATTGTTTGTCGCGTGGCCATGCTGTGTTAATTTTAACCAATGCCATGAAACCGATGCATCATAAAAAATATGATTTATTAAATTTATATCATGAATATGGCGATAAGATTTCTATCCGTGTGTCGGTGGATCATTATACCAGTGAACTGCAGGAAGCAGAACGTGGTAATAATAGCTGGGAATCAACTATAGATGGAATTAAATGGCTTAGCCAAAATGGCTTTAACACCCATGTTGCAGGGCGCAGCATGTGGAGCGAAGACGCGGATAAAATGCGTCTTGGTTTTAAAAAGCTATTTATAGCGGAAAATATAAAAATTGATGCTTTTGATGATAAGAGGTTGGTGATTTTTCCTGAAATGGATGCGATTAGTGAAGTTTCAGAAATTACCACCGATTGTTGGGGGATTTTGAATAAAAGCCCAGATGATATAATGTGCGCCAAATCACGCATGGTGGTTAAACGTTTCAATGCCGATAAACCAAGCGTCGTTGCCTGTACTTTATTACCATATGATTTACGCTTTGATTTAGGGGCAAGTCTTAAAGATGCTGATAAAAAAATACCTCTTAATCATTCCTATTGCGCTAAATTTTGTGTGCTTGGCGGCGGTAGCTGTTCTTAAAATAAGCCTCGAATATTAAAATTTATTTTCATATATTAACCTCTTAATTACTGCAATGCAGCAATCATGGCTGGACTTTTGCCATGCCATATGGTCTATATGGGTCAAATTTTGGCGGGATGATCCTCTATTTATCTGTATAGGGCCATTCTGATTATTCGCATTTGCGGAAGGTAGTTAAAATGTTAGAAAAATATAAATCTCATGTGGATGAACGCGCAGCACTTGGTATTCCACCATTACCATTATCAACAAAACAAGTAACAGACTTGATTGGGTTATTGCAAAACCCACCTGCGGGAGAAGGCGATAATTTGGTTGAATTATTGACCAATCGTGTGCCAGCTGGTGTTGATGATGCCGCACGGGTTAAGGCCGGTTTTTTGGCGCAAATTACCACTGGTGAAATTAATTGTAATCTAATTTCAAAAGTCAAAGCAACCGAGTTGCTTGGCACTATGCTTGGTGGATTTAATATCGAACCGTTATTAAAATTAATCGAGGATAAAGAATGTGGCGCAGCAGCATCAGAAGCATTAAAGAAAACTTTATTGGTATTTGATTATTTCTTTGACGTTAAAGAAAAAGTCGATAAAGGATCAGTCAATGCCAAGTCGGTGATGCAATCATGGGCAGATGGCGAATGGTTCACGGCAAAACCAGAAGTTGCAGAATCTATAAAACTTACGGTTTTTAAGGTAACTGGCGAAACCAATACCGATGATTTATCACCCGCACCAGATGCTTGGTCCAGACCCGATATTCCCTTACATGCGCTTGCCATGTTGAAAAATGGGCGTGAAAATATTGAACCAGAAGAAAAAGGCGTACGTGGCCCAATTAAATTTATCGATGAATTAGTGGCAAAAGGCAATATGGTTGCCTATGTCGGTGATGTGGTTGGCACGGGTTCATCAAGGAAGTCTGCGACTAATTCGGTTCTTTGGTGGATGGGCGAAGATATTCCATTCGTGCCAAATAAACGTTTTGGCGGTGTTTGTCTTGGCAGTAAAATCGCACCAATTTTCTATAATACTATGGAAGATGCAGGCGCATTGCCAATTGAACTTGATGTTAGCCAAATGAATATGGGTGATGTGATAGAATTGCGCCCCTATGATGGTAAGGCATTAAAAGATGGCAAAATCATTGCCGAATTTACCGTTAAATCAGACGTTGTTTTTGACGAAGTACGTGCGGGTGGTAGGATACCATTGATAATTGGTCGTGGATTAACCGCAAGGGCGAGGGAAGCATTAGGTCTGCCCATATCAACATTATTCCGCACTCCTGCCACTGCTGATGATAGCGATGCCAGCTTTACATTGGCACAAAAAATGGTGGCAAAGGCTTGCGGCATGGCTGAAAATACAGGCGTGCGCCCTGGTACATATTGTGAACCAAAAATGACTACGGTTGGGTCGCAAGATACAACGGGACCAATGACAAGGGATGAATTAAAAGACCTTGCATGTTTAGGTTTCTCGGCTGATTTGGTTATGCAATCATTTTGCCATACATCGGCCTATCCAAAATTAATCGATGTAGATACCCATAAAACCTTACCAGATTTTTTTGAAAATCGCGGTGGTGTGGCATTAAGACCGTTGGATGGTGTTATTCATAGCTGGCTTAACCGTTTGTTATTGCCAGATACCGTTGGAACTGGTGGTGATAGCCATACCCGTTTTCCAATTGGTATTTCATTCCCTGCGGGTTCTGGTTTGGTGGCATTTGCCGCTGCAACTGGTGTTATGCCGCTTGATATGCCTGAATCTGTTTTAGTTAAATTTTCTGGATCATTGCAAAAAGGCATAACATTACGTGATATGGTCAATGCCATACCATTTTATGCTATCAAGGCTGGTTTACTAACTGTGGCAAAAGCTGGTAAGAAAAATATTTTTTCTGGTCGGATTTTGGAAATTGAAGGCTTGCCAGATTTGAAAATTGAACAGGCATTTGAATTATCCGATAGTGCGGCTGAAAGATCGGCTGCGGCATGCAGTATCAAACTTGATAAAAAGCCAATCATTGAATATATGACATCAAATATAACATTGATGAAATGGATGATTGCCGAAGGTTATCATGATGAACGCACATTACGTCGGCGTATTACCGCCATGCAAGAATGGATTGCAAAGCCTGAATTAATGTCGGCCGATAAAAATGCAGAATATGCTGCTGTCATTGAAATTAATATGGATGATATTAAAGAACCAATTTTGGCTTGCCCTAATGACCCAGATGATGTCAAAACATTGTCAGATGTTGAGGGCGTTAAAATTGATGAGGTGTTTATAGGTTCTTGCATGACAAATATTGGTCATTTCAGGGCATCAGGGCAAATACTTGACGGACAATCTGATCTACCAACAAGGCTGTGGGTTGCACCGCCAACTAAAATGGATGCAGCGATTTTAAGCGAGGAAGGATATTATTCAATCCTTGGCAAAACTGGCGCAAGGATGGAGACACCTGGTTGTTCATTATGTATGGGTAATCAGGCGCAAATTAGAAAAGGTTCAACTGCTATTTCCACATCAACCCGTAACTTCCCTAATCGTTTAGGCATAGACACGCAAGTATATCTATCGTCAGCAGAATTAGCCGCCGTTTGCGCCTTGACTGGTAAAATACCGACGAATGATGAATATCAAGAACAGGTAAAACATATAAATGCCAAGGCTGATGAGATTTATCGTTATATGAGCTTTGATAAAATTGCATCATTCGTTGAAAAAGCTGCAACGATTGATTAATTAATTTTAAAATGCTGGATAGGTTTTACTGCCCGTCCAGCATTAATTTTTAATATTGATTTTAAGCTATAACCTTTAATTTAAATATTTGAATCTGGCGTGGCGGCTTTTTTCTTTGCCATATATTCTAATAATTCTTCGTCAATGGCTTCGTCAATTTTTGGTGCTTGATATTCATTAAGCAGCTTTTTCCAATATATATTGGCGCGTTCTACCATATCTTTTGACCCTTCATCCTGCCATTGTTCAAAGCTGTTATTATCGGCCAATGACGAACGATAAAATGCATTTTTGAAATTATCTTGCGTATGTTGGCATCCTAAATAATGATTGCCGGGGCCTATTTCTCTAATCGCTGCCAGGCCTTGACCATTTTCTGACATATCAGGCCCTTCAAGAAAACGCCCAATCATTGCCGCTTGGTCCGCATCCATGACAAATTTTTCATAACCCATTGTCAAGCCACCTTCTAACCAACCCGCAGTATGTAGCATGAAATTGACCCCTGCCAGTGCCGCTGCCTGCATGGTGTTTGCCGCTTCATATGCTGCTTGTGCATCGGCAATTTTTGATGCCGTTAATCCGCCACCAGATCGAAATGGCACGCCTAATCTTCGGGCAAGCTGGGCTGCACCATAAAGCACTAATGATGGTTCCGGCGTGCCAAAAGTTGGCGCACCAGATTGCATTGATATGGATGAGGCAAATGTTCCAAATATAACCGGTGTGCCCGGTCGTATTAATTGGGTTAAGGCGATGCCTGCCATTGCCTCTGCCAAAATTTGCGTCAATGTGCCAATCGCGGTAACTGGGCTCATCGCGCCAGATAGAATAAATGGTGATACGACGCATGCTTGATTATTTTTTGCATATATTTTCAATGCACCCAACATTGTATCATCAAATACCATCGGTGAATTAGCATTTATTAAATTGACCAAAACACAATTTTTATCGACAAAATCATCACCAAAAACTATTTTCACCATATCGATGCTATCTTGGGCGCGATCTGGTGCGGTAACCGAACCCATGAACGGCTTGTCAGAATATTTAATATGGCTGTAAACCATATCTAAATGGCGTTTATTAACGGGAAGGTCAACCGGTTCGCAAAGCGTGCCACCAGAATGATTTAATGCTGGCGACATATAGGTTAATTTAACAAAATTGCGGAAATCTTCAATTGTTCCATAACGTCTGCCTTCGTCAAGACTGCGTATGAATGGCGAACCATAACCCGGTGCCATTACCATATTATCTTGACCTATTTTAACGGTTTTTTTTTGGTTTCTTGCATGTTGAGTTATCAGTGATGGTGCATTTTTGGTAATTATTTGCCTTAACATGCCTTTTTCAAAGCGAACACGCTCACCTTTTACATCAGCACCTGCATCGCGCCAAATTTGTAATATTTCTGCATCACCACGAAATTCAATACCTATTTCTTGTAAAATTATATCGGCATTTACTTCTATTATTTCTAATTGCTCATCATTATATAAATTAAAATATGGTATATTTCTTGTTATATATGGTGATGCTATTATGGTTGAACTTTCGTTTAATGCGGCTGCTTTACGCGCCGCGCGTCCGCCTCTGCGTATTGTTTTTTTTTAGTATTTTGTTTTATTACGCTCAATATAAATGCCCCCCAATTTGATAAAGATATTATATTTTTAATCTTTATGCGGTCTGTGAAGATTTTAAACGTGCCTATATGCGACGTGAAGTTATATTTATAGCGCCATATATTTATTTAAAATTTAAATTATTGTTGCTGTTTTGATTTAACAAACGCAAGAAATTGATCTTCTGGAAGTGGTCTTGAATATAAGAAACCTTGTGCTTCTTCACAACCAAAGCTGCGTAAAATAATTTCATGGGCTTCGGTTTCAACACCTTCGGCAATAACTGATAAGTTTAAAGAATGGCTTAGGGTTATTATCGCTTCAGCAATTAAGGCATCGCCGCCTTCAACTGTCATGTCATGAACAAATGATTTATCAACCTTTAATTGATCAACATCTAAACGTTTAAGATATGCAAGCGAGGGATATCCAGTGCCAAAATCATCAATTGGTAATTTCACATTAATTTTTTTTAATTCTCGTAAAACATGTATTGCATGTTCCACATCTCCCATCACCATGCTTTCGGTGACTTCAAGTTTTAATAATTCAGGATCAATATTTGTTTCTTTTAAAACCTCTTTTACTAATTTTAATAAATCAGCATTTTGTATTTGTTCCATCGAAATATTAACGGCAATAGGAAATTTTTCTACACCATGACCATGCCACCTTGCCATGCTAGCGCAAGCATTGCGTAAAACCCATTCACCAATCGGTATAATAAGCCCAGATCTTTCGGCTTCTGGTATGAATTGGTCGGGTGGAATGAATGTCCCATCTGGTTTTATCCAACGTAATAATGCCTCAGCCCCAGTTAATTTATGGCTGTTTAAATCATATTGGGGTTGATAAAATATTGATAATTCACCTTCTTGTAATGCGCGGCGTAAATCACTGACCATTGATGCGCGTTTGCGAATAATAACATCCATTTCTTCATTATAATAACGAAAAGTGGCGCGCCCTTCTTCTTTGGCATGGCGCAATGCAATCCATGAATTACGAATTATTTCTTCTGCGGTGGTATCTGGTGAATTAACAATACATATGCCTGCACTGGCTTTTAATGGTATTGTGTAATCTAATACATAAAATGGTTGGTCAAAACTGCGTAATAATAATTCATCATTAACACCAGATGCATTATCACCAGCAATTTTATAAATAAGGGCAAATTCATCACCAGATATGCGGGCAACGACTAAGCTATGTGGATTTGTATAAACCAATCTATCGGCAAAGGCGATAATTACACTATCAGCATTGCTTTGTCCCACTAGGTCATTAATTTCATCAAAATGATCAATATCAATAGCAATGACAACAAATTCATCGCCTTTTTCAACATCAATGGATTTTATAACTTTATTGAGCGTTTCAATGAATAGGCTACGATTACCGATACCAGTTAAGCGATCATAATATGCTAGTTTTCTTGAGTTTAAAATTAAGTCAAGATTTTCAAGGCCAATTGTTACATTAATACAAAAAATATCCAATAATTGAATCTTTGAAGATTCAATTGTTTCTGATATTTCCATATAAATAACTATTTTATGCTGTTGTGATGTCTCAACATAAATACATAAACTAGATTTTTCAATAATATTGCTTTTTTCTTTTAATGCCAAAAGAACTAAATCTTGTGCTTTTTCTTTGGCATAGCCAAATAATCTTTTCCCAGCTAAATTTTCAGCATTATTAATAGCTGCTGTTATTATCATTTCATCGGCGTCAACTTTGTTATGCGCCATTGATACAAAGCCGTATTTAATATTTTCTAATATTAAATTAAATTGCGTTAAGATATATTTGGCAAATTTATCTGTATCACGAATTCTAAAAAACTCTGGTGCGCCTTCTAACATATGTGTCAATGACATGGTACTATACGAGATATATTTTATCTGTTCAAACGATCGCAATGCCGCTGTAACCGTGGTGAATAGCCGTTCTTGGGTTAATTCAGTTTTAGTTTTATAATCATTAATATCATATTTACTGATAACTTCCCATTCTGGATCAGCCCCAGCTTGACCAGTACGCAAAATGATACGGATATTGCTGTTGTTTAAATCTTCTCGGACATAACCAACAAAATCAAGGCCAGCCCTATCTGTTTCCATAACCACATCAAGCAAAATAATTGCAATAGTATCATCATTGATTAGAATATCTTTTGCTTCTTTTGATGAATATGCGTGTAATAATTCAACTGATGCGCTGTTATATTCATAATCAGCCAGCACAAATTTAGTGCTAGCATGAATTGATTCTTCATCATCAACGACTAATATTTTCCATCTTTTTTTATTATCATCATCCTTATATTCATCATCTGTAGCTTCATCAGCAAACGAAACCATGTCGTCATTGTTATCATTAATTACCATTTTAATTTAAAGCCTGATTGTTGCGCGATATCGTAATAAATATTTCTAGATATATTGTTATAATATATAATATTGCGATTAAATATTAATAAATCAGCATTAATATTTAATTAATAGATGATTGCTAATTCATGCTAATTTTTTACAATATAACATATCTCGGGAATAGATCACCATAAAATTACATATTAATATGTAAAAAAATATCTATGAGGTAAAATATATATAATAAAGTCGCACAGGGAAAAGCCATAAGATAATTTTTTGTAAAAATGGTATTTTGAAATATATAATTTTGAAATATATTATTATAATATTGCTGAATTTATAACAGCATGATTTAGGGGGGGGTATTTAAATTATGAAAACAACGGCACGGGTGGTAGTTATTGGCGGTGGTGTTTGTGGGGTTGGTACATTATATCATTTGGCTAAGATGGGTTGGTCAGACGTAGTTTTATTTGAACGTGGCGAATTGACTTCTGGTTCTACATGGCATGCGGCGGGTTTGTTACCGTTATTTAATATGAGCTATTCCGTTGGTCAATTACACCAATATTCAGTTGATTTATATAAAGGACTTGAGGCAGAAACAGGTCAAGCGGTTGGTTTCCATGTTAATGGTAATTTACGACTTGCACGCAATCGCCACCGCATGGATGAGTATCGTTGTTATGGCGCAACGGCAGATACAATTGGTGTTAAATATGAATTGATCGATATTGATGAAATTAAACGGCTTTGGCCTTAAATAAATACCGAAGGTTTAACAGGCGCGTTATGGCATCCAGAAGATGGACATATTGCACCCGTGGATCTAACCAATGCCATGGCGGCGGGGGCAAAGGCTAATGGGGCAAAAATTTATCGCAATGTTGAAGTCATATCGGCAAAACAAAATGATGATGATGAATGGGTTTTAACCATAAATGATGGCAGTGTAATAACATGTGAACATGTTGTCTGTGCTACGGGTAATTATGCACGACAAACGGCAAAATTATTTGGCTATGATATTCCTGCTATCCCCGTTGAACATCAATATATCTTAACTGATGTCGACCCGATATTAAAACAATATCGTGATGCTGGGCATGATGAATTACCAGTTTTGCGGGAATCTGATAGTCAATATTATTTACGCGAAGAACGCAACGGTTGGATATTAGGCCCATATGAACAAGGCGCACCAGCGCGTTTCGTTGATGGTGTACCAAGTCATTTTGGGCAAGAACTTTTCCCAGGCGAACTTGAACGGCTTATGCCACATGTAGAAGGTTGTATGCAACGCGTGCCGTCATTTGAAAATGCTGGTGTTAAAGATATAATCAACGGCCCCATATGTTATACCCCAGATGGTAATCCGATTGTAGGGCCAGCACCCGGCGTTAAAAATGTTTGGCTATCCGAAGGCCATAGCTTTGGCATAACCGCCGCTGGTGGTGCGGGTTGGCAATTGGCTGAATGGATGATAAATGGCGAACCAACCGTTGATATGATTGGTGTTGATGCGAGACGATTTGGCAAATATGCCAATAAAAACTATACAAAGATTAAAAATGAAGAAGCATATAGCCATGTGTTTTTCAATCATTTCCCGATGGAAGAACGCCAAGCTGCAAGGCCAGCAAAAATGCCACCAGTATATGATAGGTTGAAGGCCGCAGGGGCGGTGTTTGGTGTGCGTTTTGGTTGGGAAAGGCCAAATTGGTTCGCACCTGAAGGGGTCAAGGCAGTTGATCAATATTCATATCGTCGCGATAATAAATGGTTTGACCATGTGGGTAACGAAGTCAAATTAATGCGTGAAAAAGTCGGCATTATGGAATTATCATCATTTGCCAAATATGAAGTCGAAGGGCCGGGGGCTGAAAATTATCTTGATAAAATGATCGCTAATTCCTTGCCGAAAAAAAATGGCAGGATGAGCCTTTGTCATATTTTAAACCCATCGGGTTCGGTTCGTTCCGAATGGACAATCACCAGAATGTCTGTAGATAGCTTTTGGATAGTTGGACCCGGTGCTGCACATGATTTTGATTTGGATTTCATGAAAAATAACTTGCCCAATGATCGTTCGGTTACAATAAATGACGTAACAACCCAATATGGCGTATTCGTATTGGCGGGGCCAAGCTCACGCAAAGTGATGGAGAAACTTGCCGATGCTGATATGTCTAATGCGGCTTTCCCTTGGTTAAGCATGCAGGAAATAACCGTTGGCTGGGCATCTGGTGTACGGGCGATGCGGGTTAATTTTGTTGGCTCGCTTGGTTGGGAATTACATCATCCAATCGAATTTCAAAATCATTTATATGATGCGTTAATGGATGCGGGTGCCGAATTTGGTATTGGTAATGTGGGATTGCGGGCGATGGATAGCATGCGTCTGGAAAAAACCTATCGCCTGTGGGGAACAGATTTAAATGCGGAAAATTCAGTGCTTGAAGCAGGGCTTGATCGTTTCGTTAAAATCAATAAACCATGTGAATTTACGGGTAAAAAAGCATTAGAAAAACAACTTGCCGATGGCATAGCCTATAAATATTGCACAATCGAGGTTAATGCCGATGATGCCGATTGCCTTGGTAATGAACCAATATATTTAAATGGCGAGGTAATTGGTCGTGCTACGGCGGGTGGATATGGTCATTATGTCAAGAAAAGCTTGCTTTTGGGCTATGTCAAATCTGAACATGCGCTTGATGGGTTGGAATGCGAAGTAAGGTTGTTAGATCAAATGCGACCTGCAAAAATTATCCCTGAAAGCCCTTATGATCCTGAGAATAAGCAATTGCGCTCTTAAAATATATATTTATGTTATTAAGCTAAATAGCTAGCCTCATATGAAAGGCTAGCTATTAATATATATTATTGGGCAGTAATTAATCTTCGAAATGTCCTGCGGCGGCAAATGCCCCGCCTTGAAACCGTATCGCAGGATCATCATGATTGTTGATTTCTGCTGTTAATTTGGCATCATTTTCGAATTGTTGCGAATTATCATTGGGTTTCCAGCCAATATAGCTGGTTAAACTATTATCCCACCATTTTTGCTTGTTATCTGATACGCCATAAATTACCGCATAGCCAAGGCGGTCAATTTGATATATTTTTTTAACCAAATCGGTAAGATCATCAAAACTTAGCCATGTGGCTAACATTCGTCTGTTAATCGGTTTGGGAAAAGATGAACCAATCCTAATACTGGCAGTTTCAATGCCAAATTTATCAAAATAATAGCGGGCTAAATTCTCGCCAAAACATTTTGAAAGACCGTAAATACTATCGGGGCGCATTGGTGAGTTCGCATCAAGCATATCTTCACGTTTATGGAAGCCAATTGCATGGTTGGAGCTGGCAAATAAAATGCGTTTCACACCTTTTTTCCTTGCTGCCTCATAAATATTATAAGCGCCTTTAATATTTGCCTCTAAAATATTATTAAAACTATCTTCGATGGAAATACCGCCTAAATGAATTATATAATCACAACCATCGACTAAATCCATGACTTTATCAATATTCGATAAATCACATTTTATTATTTCTTCGCCATCACGTGTCTTACCTAAATTTTTAATATCAGATAGGCGCAAAATTGATTGCCAGCCATTTAAATTGTCACGCAAAATAGTGCCAAGCATACCCGCAGCACCAGTTAATAAAACACGCGACATTATAATTTCCGAACTAAATTTTTTAAAACTATTAAACGGTAATATTTCATATTATCATTGCGCCAACCAATTTGGTAAAGCCAATGACACGGCGGGTATGAATGATGTTAACATCAATGCAGCAAGGATTGCGCCGTAAAATGGCCATATGCTCTTAACAGCTCGTTCAATTGGAACATTACCAATAGCACAACCAACGAATAAACATGAACCAACTGGCGGTGTGCATAAACCAAGACCTAAATTCATCATTAAAACCATCTCAAATTTCACAGGATCCATACCGATAGATGTGGCAACAGGAAGAAAAATTGGCGTGCATATTAATATAAGTGCTGCCATATCCATCATCATTCCAAGAAATAGTAACATTACATTAATCATTAATATAATGATAATAGGATTATCAGAAATACCATACATGAAGCTAATCATTTTTGTTGGCACTTGAAAATATGTTAATAAATAAGCAAAAGAACCAGCGCAGGCAATAAGAATTAATACCATCGAAGTGGTTTTAACGGAGCTTACTACGGCTAGTTTAAATTTTCTCCATGTTAAGGCGCGATAGACAAAAATAGTTACAAAAAATGCATATATTGCACCAAAAGCTCCAGATTCTGTGATTGTAAATACGCCAGACAACACACCACCAACAATAATAACCGCAGTGAATAGCCCAGGAAGCGCGGTTATGAAGGAAATGAATAATGATGTAAAACCGGGAAATACTTCAGACTTATAGCCACGATGCACGGCAACAACATAGGCAGACACGGCAAGGCATATACACATTAAAATTCCAGGAACAACACCAGCCATGAATAATTGGGTTATCGATACACCACCACCAGCAGCAACGGCAAATAAAATCATATTATGGCTGGGTGGTATCATAATGCCCGCAATTGATGATGTCACAGTTACATTGACCGCATAATCATCATCATAGCCCTTTTCTTTCATCACAGGAATTAAAATTGATCCTAATGCCGATATATCGGCAACGGCTGAGCCTGAAATACCACCAAATAGCATGGATGAAAAAACATTAACAATGCCAAGCCCACCGCGCATTGCTCCAACAGCCGATGAGGCAAATCGCACTTACCTTGCGGCAATGCCACCCTGAAACATTAATTCGCCAGCAAATATAAAAAACGGTATTGCCAAAAGAGCAAACATATTAATACCAGATGTAATGCGTTGAAATGCAATAATAAGCGGTAACCCTTCGACAAAGAATGCTGATACTGCGGCAATCCCCAATGCAAATGCTACGGGAATGCCAATAACCACACAAAGTGCAAACATTCCAAAAACTACTAATAAGCCCATGAATAATTTCCTTATGTTATATATACCGCTGTTATTTGCTGTTATTATCAAGTGTCAGGAGATTCTCATTTTATCTGGTTGTTAGATTTATTGGTCTAGTGGATCTGAAATTTCTAGCTCACCTTTGAAGAAAGGTATCAAATGACCAATTGAAAATAATGCGACAAATACTCCGCAAAGCATTATTGGTATGGGGCGTAATCCTTCTGGTAAATTAATTAGTGGTATTTTTGTTGTCCATTTAAACAAAACTAAATCATTGCTATATATCGCCATTAAAATGCCAAAAACTAACAAGAAAATATATGATATTAATTCAAATAACCGCCTTATTAATGGTGGGCTTATTTCCCTAAAGAATGACACACCCATATGGGTATTTCTATGAATTCCAACAGCTGCTCCTAAAAATGCAATGTAAACCACCAATAATAATGCTATTTGTTCAACCCATGTGGGGGTTGAATTTAAAATATAGCGACCAAAAACCAACCAGCCAAAAATTACTGTTAAAAAAACTAATGCTATACCCGTAGTCAATACGCAAATATCGCATATGCGATCAAGAATTTGATCATATATGGATTTGCCTGCTTTGATGTTTTTTCCTGACATAATATTCCCAATCAAATCAGATTGTAATAATTACTTACCAATGGCTATGTATGACCATTGGTAGTAATTTAAAATTAATTAGAACTTATTTGGTGTTTTTAATTAATTCAACTAATGGCACTAAATTAGGGTTATCAGCTAAATATTTAGCATGCACAGGCTTCATTGCATCCATGAAAGCTTGTTTATTGGGGATCTCATTAAATTTAACACCACCAGCCATAACTTTTTTCCTGCTGGATGCTGCGCGTTTTTTCCATAATTGACGTTGCAAATTTGCGGATATACGTGCTGCTTCTTTAACTGCTTTTTTATCTTTAGAAGATAATTTATTATATTCAGATGTATTAATACAAACGCATTCTGGAATGATTAAATGTTGTGATAGAGAATAAAATTTTGCCACTTCAAAATGACCCGTTGCCTCATATGACGGCCAGTTATTTTCGGCACCATCAACAACACCAGTTTTTAATGATTGGTATACTTCTGAAAAAGCCATGGGCGAAGGATTGCCACCTAATGCGGATATCATCCCAGAATAAAGATCATTATTCATCACTCTTATTTTTAAACCTTTCAGATCGTCAGGAACCATTATCGGGTGCTTTGAATTATAAAATGACCTTGCACCAGAATCATACCATGCCAATGCTGTTAGCCCTATTTTTTCCATACCTGCACTAATTTCATCACCTGCTGCGCCATCTAATGCCCGATGCATATGGTCCATATTTTTAAATATGAAAGGTAATGAGACCACATTTGCTTCTGCTGCCATTGGGCCAATGGGGCCTAGGTTAAAATTACCAATAGCTAGCCCACCAATGCGTACCTGTTCAATGGCATCTGATTGGTTGCCCAATGTTCCAGCATTGTACATTTTCAAAGTTATACGGCCTTCAGTTTTTTCCGCAATAAGAGATGAAAATTTTCCCATTGCAACAGTATTAGGATAGCCTTCACCATGGATATTCCATCCTTTCCATTCTGCTGCTTGTGTCATGAATGCAGAGGTTGAAATTACTGTGGTTACGGCTATTTTTATAGCTATTTTTTTAAAATTATACATGAATTATATTCTCCCGATCATTGATATATTTATGTAACAAAAATATTTAAAATAAATTCTTACCCTATGCCAATCATTGCAAATTACATGCGGTGGCGATATGATGGTTGCATATGATCATATCAATTGTCAATATTCATATGATGAATTATTAAATATATTTATTTTATATTGCTGTTATGGTCATATATTTTATTGTTTATAGGGTTAAAATATGATGTTAGTTAGGAATATTATCTAAATGAGAAAATATAATGTCTGATAAAAAATTAAGTTTAACACAGCAGGTGATTAACCAGTTACGTGATAGTATTAAATGTGGGGATATTTTGCCAGGCGATAAATTGCCAACCGAAAAAAAGTTAATTAATCAATATTCGGTTAGTAGAACCGTTATCCGCGAGGCTATATCAGGTTTAAAGGCCGATGGTATATTAACATCACGACAAGGCTCAGGGGTGTTTGTATTGAAGAAATCCCGACAAATTGAAACTCTTGCCTTGTTAAGCGAAAGCCCACAAACAATATCAGATGTTATTGAATCATTGGAATTACGTGCTGCAGTAGAGACTGGCGCAGCTATTATGGCAGCAGAAAGATGTTCGCCAGCGCAAGAGGCTGATATATATCAATGTTTTAGGTCTTTTAAGAAAAAAGTCCTTGCGGAAGAAAATTCTGAAAAAGAGGATTTTTCCTTTCATGTTTCAATCGCCAAGGCCGCAAATAATGATAAATTTGTTGATTTTTTAACATTGCTTGGTCGTAATATTATTCCGCGCTCGCAATTGCGGGTTGAGGCAAATTTAGCGCAAGATATGGCTGTAGAAAATAGAATTTTATTGGAGCATGAGGCAATCATGGAGGCAATAACAAGCCATGATGTTGATGCTGCAAGGATAGCTATGCATGAGCATTTAACAAAGGGCGGAAAACGTTACCGTGATTTAGCGCGGGTTGTGCAATCAATTTAGATTAAAATTATTTAACATATCAATAATAAAATTCATCATACAAATATTGACATTAGTTTTTTATTAGTTATTGTTAATTTCATATAATTTAGAATTTTGCCATATAGAAAGTCAATATAATGCAGCCAGTTGAATTACAAAAAATAATAGCATCAGGACTTCTTTCTTTCCCTGTTACCCATTTTGATGATAATTTGGAATTTGATAAATCTAGCTATCAAGACCATATAGCATGGTTATCACAATATGATGCGGCAGCATTATTTGCCGCAGGTGGCACGGGTGAATTATTTTCATTAACGCCAGATGAAATAATCGAGGTTGTAAAATCGGCAAAGCAGGTATCTGGTGATATGCCAATAATTGCAGGTTGTGGATATGGTACGAAAATGGCCGTTGATATTGCGCGTAATATGCAGGCGGTTGGTGCTGATGGGATATTGCTTTTACCTAATTATCTTATTGCTGGCACGCAAAATGGGTTGTTTAACCATATTAAGGCTGTTTGTGATGCGGTTGATATTGGTGTTATTATTTATAATCGTGCAAATTCAATTGTAAAGGCGAAAACCATATTAAGGCTTGTTGAAAGCTGCCCAAATTTAATTGGTTTTAAAGATGGTACAGGCGATATTAATCTTGTCCGTGAAATTATCGTTAAATGTGGCGACAGATTATCATATGTTGGTGGAATGCCAACCCATGAGATGTTTGCAGAGGCATATGATGCGATGGGTATCAGCACTTATTCATCGGCAGTATTTAATTTTATCCCAGAATTAGCATTAGAATTTTATAGGGCAATGCGGGCAAAAGATAAAATAACTATAGATAGAATATTGCGCGATTTCTTTTATCCATTCATGGAAATTCGTGATCTTGCACCTGGTTATGCGGTATCAATTATAAAGGCGGGTGTAACGGCAGTTGGGCGTAATGGTGGCGCGGTTCGTCCACCATTGTCTGATTTGCGTAATGATGAAATGGAACGCCTTGTGGAATTAGTAAAAGATTATCAATAGTCATTAATAAAGGCGCTGTTATGAAAATTTTTGAAATCAAGACCCATTTACTTTATCACCAATTGGAAAAACCATTTCAATCGTCATTTTCAATTTTTAAGGCAAGGCATCATTGTTTGGTTGAGGTCATTTGCGATAATGGTCTTGTTGGTTGGGGTGAATGTTTGGGGCCTGCGGATATTAATGCGACAATTGTTAAGTCAATGTCATCGATGATTATTGGGCGTAACCCGCTTGATATTGACCCAATATGGCGCGATATTTATAATCAATATCGCGATCAAGGCCAACGTGGTCCTATTCATACGGCATTAAGCGGCATTGATATTGCCTTGTGGGATATTATGGGCAAATTTTTTGAAATGCCGATTTATCAATTAATGGGCGGTGCATATCGAACAAAAATACCAGCATATGCAACTGGTGGTTTTCGTATGATTGGCGAAGATCACGCTACAACTTGTGCTAAGGAGATGGCTGATTATGTAGCCGAAGGGTTTAAAGCCGTCAAAATTAAAATTGGTTATGGCATAAAAAGCGATATAAAAACCATTAAGGCGGTTCGTGCGGCGATTGGTGATGATATTGAATTGATGATCGATGCTAACCACGGTTATGATGCAATCGACGCGGTTACAATTGGCAGAATGGCAGATAAATTTAATATTGAATGGTTTGAAGAACCCGTCATTCCAGAGGCATTATGCGCATATCAAGATATAAGGAAAAAACAACCAATAGCAATCGCCGCAGGTGAAACATGGCATGGATCTTTTGCAATCGCCGATATATTGGAAAAAAAATGTGTTGATATATTACAGCCCGATGTTTGTGGTATTGGTGGATTAAGCGAGGCTAAAAAAATTATTACCCTTGCCGATATATATCATGTTCGCCTTGTGCCACATGTTTGGGGAACCGCCGTTGCATTGGCAGCAGGGTTGCATTTTCATGCAATAATTCCACCATCACCATTGGCGCATGAGGCAAGATCGCCAAAATTAGAATTTGACCAAACATATAACCCATTTAGACAGGCAATAGTAAAGCAACCTATTTTGCATAAAAATGGTATGGTTGACGTGCCAAATGGTAATGGTCTTGGTATTGAAATTAATCGTGCGGCCTTAAAAGAATTTGCGCCTGAATAAAAAATAAAGTTATAAAAGGATTAAATAATGTTTAGAATTTTGGAAGGTAAACCGCCAGAAATAACCTTGCCAAGCGGTAGTATTGATTGCCATATCCATATTTTTGATAGTGCAAGATTTAAACATCAAAATGGCGGCCCCGCGTTACCTGCTGATGCTTTAATTTCGCATTATAAAAAAGTCCAAAATTGGCTGGGTATGGAAAAAGTTGTAATAGCTCAAGGTAACGCTTACCAATTTAATAATGAATGCATTTTGAATGCTTTATCGCATTTCGGCAATAAAGCACGCGCTATAGTTGCCGTGCCAGCAAGCATAAGTGATGATGAAATTAATCGCATGACGGCACTTGGCGTTTGCGGCGCACGTATCATGAATATTTTACAAGGTGCGGCTGGTTTAGATAAAATGCTGGATATAAATGCCCGCATTAATCAATTTGGATGGAGCATGATAGTGCAATTTGATGGGTGTGATATTTTAGAGCATATTCCGCTATTAGAAAAAATAAAAGGCAATTATGTCATCGATCATACAGGTAAATTTTTAGAGCCAGTTAGCGTTGATAGCCCTGAATTTGCCGCATTGTTAAGGCTTATTGACCGTGGCAATTGTTATGTTAAGCTTGCTGGTTGTTATGAAACATCTAAAAATGGGTTTCCTAATTATTTGGATGTTGCAGCATTATCGAAAGCCCTTATAATACATGCACCAGATCGAATTATTTGGGGATCGAACTGGCCACATAATATGGCAGTTTCAAAAGAAAATTATCCTGATGATGTGCATCTGTTGAATTTAGTCAATCAATGGGCTGGCAGCACAGAAAATCGCCAAAAGATTTTTGTCGATAATCCCTCACAGCTATATAATTTTTAAGTCAAATTTAATTTTAGTTATAATTTTAAGGAAATAAAATAATGTCAATAACAGGAAAACATTTTATCAATGGCAATTGGATCGGTGGTGATAGCAGCTTTCAAGCTGATAATCCTACTACTAATTCCAAAAATAATGTATCATTTTTTAATGGAACTGTCGAACAAATTAACGATGCGGCGCTTGCTGCTGGTAATTGTGCCGAAGAATTTGCATCAATGGCAATATCAAAACGTGCTAATTTTTTACGTGAAATAGCCAATGAAATTGATGCAAGGGGCGAAGATTTAACAAAGATTGGTCAAAGTGAAACCGCATTGCCCGCCATGCGTCTTGATGGCGAACGCGGTCGCACCGTTGGTCAATTGCGTTTCTTTGCCGATTGGATAGAAGAAGGATCATGGTTAAAGGCCAGAATTGACAGCGCAATGCCAGATCGTCAACCATTGCCAAGACCAGATATTCGTGTTTGTAACAAGGCATTGGGTCCTGTTGGTGTGTTTGGCGCATCAAATTTCCCATTGGCTTTTTCGGCGGCGGGTGGTGATACGGCATCGGCCTTGGCGGCGGGTTGCCCTGTGGTTGTTAAGGCACATAGCGCACATCCTGGCACATCAGAAATAGTAGCCCAAGCCATCGATGCGGCAATAAAATCATACAAAATGCCAGCGGGTGTCTTTTCAATGGTCCAAGGCGGTGATCGCAGCGTCGGTCAGGCTTTGGTGGCACATCCAGAAATAAAGGCGATTGGCTTTACTGGTTCATTAGGCGGCGGGCGGGCATTATTTGATATTGCCACATCAAGGCCAGAACCTATCCCATTTTATGGCGAGCTTGGCAGTAATAACCCCGTATTTATAATGGCGAATGCTTTGAGCGAAATGGTAAAGGAAATAGCCACATCTTGGGCAGCATCATTAACAATGGGCGTTGGTCAATTTTGTACTAATCCCGGTGTTATTATTGCCATAAAAGGTGATGCATTGGATGATTTCAAAAAAACAGCGGTTGAAATTTTAAAACAAGTAACGCCAACTGCCATGTTGACTGATCGTATTGCCAAGGCATATCATCAAACCACTAAATCGCATAAAAATGACGATAGATTAAATTGCCTGTTGGCGGCGGTGGATAATGATAATCCATTTTGTGCTGCACCTGGTGTTTATAGCGTATCTTATGATATATGGCGTGATAATCAGGATTTAAGCTAAGAAGTTTTTGGCCCTGCTGCAATCATCATTGAATGTGAAAATGAGGCGGAAATGTTAGAAGTCGCCCGTAATTTCATCGGTCAATTAACCACAACGGTTCATATGGTTGCGGCTGATACAAAAAGCGTATCAACCCTTATGCCACATCTTGAAAAGAAATCAGGCCGTATTTTGATCAATGGTTTCCCAACAGGGGTCGAAGTCTGCCACAGCATGGTTCATGGCGGTCCTTATCCTGCAAGTACGGACATTCGTTCAACATCGGTTGGTTCACTGGCGATTGAACGGTTTGTCAGGCCAATTAGCTATCAAAATATCCCTGATGATCTATTACCAATGGCATTGCAGAATGAAAATCCACTTGCTATTCCACGGCTTGTTTATTGTAAATTTAATGATCAGGCGTTTAAACCTTAAGCCAAGATATTTTAATTCTAAATTTATTGAACTAATGGCCTGTTACATATTATAACAGGCCATTTTACTAAGGAATTATCAATGATGATATCGATTGCAAAAAAATGGTCAATTCGCAAGCTATGTGATGAAAATGGTTTTTTTAAAATGGTATCATTGGATCAACGCCCACCAATTGAAGAACCAATTTCCAAAAAAATTTCATCAAGTGATAATTTAAATATGGAAATTGTTAAATTCAAACAATTACTGATCAAGGCATTTCAGGATAAGTCATCGGCGATGTTGCTTGATCCGTCATTTGCAATTGCAGGCTGTTTGGATGCTTTGGATGCTAAAAAAGGGCTATTGATATCGTTAGAAGATCCATATTCAAAAAAAATGCCATCGGGGGCAATCATAACATCTGCAATAAAATATTGGTCGGTTGCAAAAATAAAACGCATTGGCGGTGATGGTGTTAAATTATTAATATGGTATCATCCAGATGGCGATGCGGTTATAAATTTGCATCAACAGCGATTAGTTAAACAAATTGGTGATGATTGCATTAAATATGATATTCCATTCATTCTGGAATTATTATCATATCCAATGGGTTATGATGATGGTGATGGTTGTAAAAACAAGGCCGATATTGTTTTAAGGTCGGTAAAAGAATTTGCCAAACCAATCTATAATGTTGATGTTTTTATGGTTGAAAGCCCAATTGATGCGACAGATATTATGGTCGTTGGTGAAGAAGGTTGGCAAGAAGCGCAGTTGGAATTTGATAAATTAGCAAAATATGCGGCGCGGCCTTGGGTAATGTTATCGATGGGTGCCGATATGGCGCAATTTCATAAAATTATGACCCATGCCTATCATGCGGGTTCATCAGGATATTTGGCGGGGCGTGCCTATTGGTTAGATACACTTTCCTATTACCCTGATTGGCAAAAAATGTTGGATGACATCAAAAATATGGCGCAAGATTATATCGATAAATTAAATATATTAACCGATGCAAAAGCAAAATCTTGGCAGGGATATTATTCTAATAATATGGTTGAACAACCAATATTAGATGAAGAATTTTGCAAATCTTATGATGATATCTAGTCATATTTAATGATAGAAGTTCTTTCTAACCCATATTTTTATTTGGCAGTAATTCCGGCAATATTAATTGCGGGTATAAGCAAAGGTGGCTTTGCTGGTGGTTTAGGCGTTATTTCTGTGCCGATGATTGCCTTGGTTCTTCCTGCGGATATGGCGGCGGCTATTATGCTACCTATATTATGCTTGATGGATATTTTTGGGGTTTTTGCATATCGTAATCAATGGAATGTGGATTTACTTAAAATATTAATCCCCGCATCATTTCTGGGGATAATCATTGGCATGTTAAGTTTTCAACATCTTCATGAGGCAAATATAAGATTGATAACTGGGTTAATCGCCGTGATATTTTCAGGCATATATTTTAAAAATAGATTTAATTTAATAAAAATATCAAAAACTTCAAAAGCACCAATAATGGTTAAAATGCCAAAATATATTTCTGGTGGTTTCTGGGGTGGGGTTGCAGGCTTTACAAGCTTTATCGCACATGCAGGGGGGCCACCAGTCGGGGTATTTTTATTGCAACAAAAGCTTGATAAAACCATATTTCAAGCAACAACAGTTTTTTTCTTTACCTTTGTTAATTTTGTTAAATTAATCCCATATTCAATGATGGGGCAGTTTAATGGCGATATATTATGGATTTCTCTTATCCTATTACCGCTTGCGCCTATCGGCATTATTATCGGTATAAAATTGCATCATAGAGTATCGCCAAGTTTATTTTATTTAATTTGTTATTCTTTATTATTTTTTACTGGCATCAAGTTAATTTTTGATTGGTTGCAATATATTTTATAAAAATATTTTTATTTTGCTAAAATTATTGTTCGATATAAAAAATATAAATTCGACTTGACGAACATAAAATCTTAACCATAATAGATAAATATTTCTAAATTAGGCTTTTAAACAAATGGTAAAATTTAAATTAAGGAAAAAATTATGACTGATAAAATTTTAAACCCACAGACAATTGCCCTACATGCAGGTTATCGGGCTGATCCCACAACTGGTGCGGTTGCAGTGCCAATTTATCAAACAACATCATATCAATTTGAAAGTGCGGAACATGCAAGGAAATTATTCGCGCTTGAGGAATTGGGCAATATCTATACCCGCATAATGAATCCAACGCTTGATGTTTTAGAAAAACGCATCACCGCATTGGAAGGCGGTGTTGCCGCATTGGCGGTTGCATCGGGCCAAGCCGCATCAACTTTGGCAGTGCAGAATATCGCCAAGGCAGGCGATAATATCGTAAGTTCGACCGATCTTTACGGCGGCACATGGAATTTATTTGCCAATCGGATGAAAGATATGGGCATCGAAGTACGTTTCGTTGATCCAAGCGACCCAGAAAATTTTCGTAAAGCCATCGATGATAAAACACGGGCATTTTATGCCGAGACCTTACCTAATCCAAAATTACAAGTATTTCCAATTCAAGAAGTAGCAGATATTGGTTTCGAATATGGCATTCCATTAATCATGGATAATACGGCATCGCCCATACTTTGTCGCCCATTTGATCATGGCGCGGCGATTATTATTTATTCTACCACTAAATATATTGGCGGTCATGGCACATCAATTGGCGGCATAATTGTCGATAGTGGTAAATTCCCATGGGAAAAACATGCCAGCCGCCAACCATATTTAAACGAGCCTGATCCAAGTTATCATGGCGCAATTTGGACAGAGGCAGTAAAACCATTAGGGCCGATTGCCTATATAATCAAGGCGCGGGTAACATTATTGCGCGATCTTGGTTCTGCGCTTAGCCCGTTCAATGCCTTTCAAATAATTCAAGGCCTTGAAACATTACCATTAAGAATGCGTGAACATTGTAAAAATGGCACGGCGGTTGCAGAATTTCTAAGAAAAAATAAAGCAGTTGAACAAGTTATTCACCCAAGCCAGCAAAGCGGTCAAGCCTTGGCACGTGCCGATAAATATTTAAAAAATGGCTATGGCGCATTAGTTGGTTTTCATATTGCAGGTGGTATCGAGGCGGGGGCAAAATTCATTGATAATTTAAAATTGCTTTATCATGTGGCAAATATTGGCGATGTCAGATCATTGGCAATTCACCCCGCCACCACCACTCATGCACAATTAAATAAGCAAGAACAATTGGCGGCAGGGGTAAGTGATAATTATATTCGCCTGTCGATTGGGATTGAACATATTGACGATATTATCTCCGATATAGCTCAAGCTCTCGCTGTTTCACAGAGCTAAATTTAAAATATACATAAAGCCCTTGTATTATTAATGCGAGGGATTTACTTTGTTAAGTTTTGAAGGTTTTTCTATGATATAGATACGACGCTGCGTCGTTGGGGCAAGCACTATGTAATATATTTATTAAGTCAAAAATAAAATTTGAATTTATTGATAAATTTATAACAGAAAAATTTATTTGTGGTGTCATTGTGCGCAGACCAGATGATATTAAACCACAAAAAGGCGATATTGTTTATAATAGCGCTACGACAAAAGTATTATATGATAATAGCCAAAAGAAATGACTGCGATTATAGGTGACTTAGGGTTTGAAGATATTCGATGCTTAAAGGAAATTGATCACGAATATCCCAATGTCTTGCGCGATTTGATTTCTGATGGCTATCTTTGGCGCAATTTTGGTAATGCCAGTAAACCCATATGCTATGATCGGCAATGGCTATGGTGAAAATATCCATAGCTTCCATTGTTTTGAGCCTGATCCAGATAGCATCCAACATCTTGAAGCAAAAAAATAAAAATAAATACTAAATATCCTGATATGAATATTTTAATTCATAAATATGCAGCAGGTTTGCGACCGGGCAAGGCAAGATTAGATGTGAGCAACGGTTCTTCGGCAAAAATTATTGAGAAAGGCGGTATAGAGGTCGATATAGTATCGTTAGACCAATATTTAGGCGATAAATATAAGATAAATTATATAAAAATGGATATTGAAGGCGGTGAATTAGACGCGATAAATGGTGCAGAACAATTAATAAAATCAAATAAGACAGATATGGCCGTCGCAATTTATCATAAAAATTATGATATATGGGTACTCGCCAATAAAATTAAAGAATTTATGCCCGATTGTAAATTATATTTACGCCAACATCATCATTGGGGGTTGGAGCTAACTCTTTATGTAACCAATTGATTTTATGGTTTGATTAATATAATTGCCGCATCCTATATAATTTTGTTATAATAGCTAATATTTCAAGATTAAATATTTTAGGATTAAATAATGATTAACCCAACATTAGGCCATTACCCGCAAAGCCGTATGCGGCGCAACCGCAGTAATCATGCCATTAGGCAATTGGCGGCAGAAAATAGCCTTAGCGTTAATGATTTAATATGGCCCGTTTTCGTCATTGATGGTGATAATATTAAGCAAGAAATCGCCTCCATGCCGGGGGTATATCGTTATAGTGGCGACCTTATCATTGACGCGGTCAGTACGGTTGTTGAACTTGGCATAAATGCAATTGCAATTTTCCCCTATACTGCTGCTGCTAATAAAACTCATGATGCAAGTGAGGCCTATAACCCAGAAAATCTTATTTGTACTGCGGTTCGTAAATTACGCGCCGCCTTTCCACAATTAATAATAATTTGTGATGTGGCATTAGACCCATATACCGACCATGGGCATGATGGTTTGCTTGACGGCAACGTTATTTTAAATGATCCAACTATTGATATATTGATAAAACAATCAATCGCCCAAGCCGAAGCGGGATGTAATATGCTTGCGCCATCAGATATGATGGATGGTCGTATTGGGGCAATTCGTAAATCTTTGGATAAGGTGGGCTTGGATGATATTAATATTATTTCCTATGCTGCTAAATATGCCTCTGGCTTTTACGGACCGTTCCGTGATGCGGTCGGTTCAAAACAGGCATTAAATGGCGACAAGCGCAGCTATCAAATGGACCCAGCCAATAGTGATGAGGCCTTGCGCGAGGTGGCAAAAGATATTCACGAGGGGGCGGATATGATAATGATAAAACCGGGAATGCCATATCTTGATATTTTATCACAAGTAAAAGCCCATTTTGGCATGCCGACCTTGGCATATCAGGTGTCGGGCGAATATTCCATGTTGCGCGGTGCGTTTGATAATGGCTGGATGGATCAAGATAAGGTGATAATGGAAAGCCTTATATGTTTTAAACGCGCCGGTGCCGACGGTATTTTAAGCTATTTTGCCCCATATGCTGCAAAGCGGTTAAGGGATGGCTGAAATGGCAAAAATTGCATTTTTGGGCTTGGGTAAAATGGGCGCTGGCATGGCGTATCGGTTAATTGCCGCAGGTCATGAAATGCATATTTATAACCGTGATCACCAAAAATTAGTGCAACTTAAATCGCTTGGCGCGGTGGTTCATGATAATCCAAAAACAGCGGTTTCTGGTGTTGATGCAATATTTATAATGTTAAGCGATGACGATGCATCAAAATCCGTATGGTGCGGTGATGATGGAATTTTAAATGGCGATATCAAGGCTGGTTCGCTGGAGATTGAATGGTCGACGCTTTCCCATGATTGGGTGATGCAAGTATCCGTACAAGCAACAGCGGCTGGATTCTGTTATATGGATAGCCCAGTAACAGGACTTCCAGATGCGGCGGCTTCTGGTAAATTAACATTATTCCTTGGTGGAAATTTAAATATAATAAAACGCGCGCAATCATCATCAGAATATATTATTTAATGGAAAATTACGTCTTAAAGATACGCGCTATGGTATGGATTTAGCCAAAAAATTTAACATTGATGCCAATTTAGAAAACAGGCATTGATGGCCTTTAATAAACTTGCCGATGATGGTTATGGTGATTTGGCAGAATCAAAAATTATTGATTCAATTGTTAAAAAATAATTTTGCTATAGATCATATTATCTTTAAATAATATAAATTATAATTAAATGTTCAAGCGTAATCCTCGTAATATTTTTGCGTGGATACTATCCTTTGGCATTTGCTTTGCTTCTAATGATATGTCAACGTTTTTTAGGACAGCTTGTTAAGCTGCTTTTGTACGGTTTTCATATTCTATTGGTGATCGGTAATTATTTGCTAAATGCATTCTGGTTTAGTTATAAAAAACTTCGATATATTCAAATATAGCCTGTTTTGTCTGCTATTGCCGACCCTATTTTTCGGGAAGGGCAAGAAACTGGAACTAAATTTATACAGGATGCTATAAACAGGCTTTCTGACGCTTCATCAAGTCATAAAAAAATGAAAGCGGACGGCATATTTGGTTCACAAACCTATAGAGCCTTGCAAGAAATTGCCAAACACACCAAACAAACAAAAATATTTTTAAATAATATATCCAATGAAAAAATTGAAAAATGGACAGGAGATAAAAATTCCAAAGGCGAATTGGCGCGAATTTATTATTATATCCCTAAAGAATAACCATTATCGCCCCCCTAATTCAACAAGATATTTATGGATATCTGTGGCGGTTTCCCAATGACCATTTCTATAGGGGCGATGAGGGGGGGAGTGGCTGGATAATATATTCCAGCCGCCTTCTTTCTTCTGTCTTATAAAGGCCATAGGAGTATTTGCAAAACCCTTACTATAATTACAACTTGAAACTTGATAATTGTCTTTACTTATATGGGTAACGTCTTCTTTTTCAGATTTGTTTTTTAACCAACATTTTTTAACATATAAAACCACCGCAGTATCGCCGATATCGCCTTTTGCTTCTAAGGAGTTGTATTTATGAGTAAATTCCCAATCACGATAACTGCCATATGTGCTAAATGTCTTAGTATTTTCAGCGGTTAATTTAAAGCTGGCAATGCGATATTCAATCATAATCTTTTTAGGCACAAAACCCAATGGTGGCCAATTAAATTGGTGCGGCCTTCGATAATCACTGCTAGTAATAAAAAATATTCCGTCACAAATTGGATGCCAAAAACCTGGATGTTTATCGCTCCATTCATAACTTCGATCGGTCCAAATTTCGCATGCCAGTATGGTATCGGCGACGCATTTTGGTGATGAAAGCTCGCCGATGCAGCTGCTGGTCATTTTACTGCCGTCGCCCATTAACATTTGCCAATCATATATTGTAACTTCATTACCTTTTATCATTCGAGTGATCGAACCTTCACCCAAATTATGCTCGACTGGACTTTCTTCGGCAAATGCTGCATTTCCCATAAATAAGATAACAGTGATAATTATATTAATCAGACGCATTAAATTCTCCCAATATGATTAATATTATGTAATAAAAACTTTAATTTTTCAAGTGATGGTTGTGGGGTTATCTATTTTACGCCTAAGCGCGGCGGGCGGTCGCCCTCTTTTTATATCTACGCGCATAAGCGCGGCGGGCAGTCGCCCTTGCCAATCACTTGCGTGATTGGTTTAAGTTTGCCTTTAATTATGTAGCTTGCGTATATCGTTCTAGCAAACCCCGAGCAACGAAGTTGCGACGACGTGTTTGCGTACTAATAAAAAAGAGTATGCGAGAGCGAACAAGCGTGAGCACGCGAGAGCCACAGCTTAGTGCAACGATAAAAAGATACGTGTTTGCGTAATAAAAAAAGCTGTGTAATTAATTCTCAAAAATCACTGGACTGGTACAGGAATATGGTACAAGATTTGGCAATGCAAGAAGGCAGCTGATCTGTAACTTATTGATATATAAGGGGATTGGAAATGCAGTAGCTTTTTCCCCCGTCTCCGCCATATTCGATGAATGGTTAAACGCTTAAGCGCTCTAACCATTTGTTATTTATACATTAATATTAATGGTTAAATATATGAAAAATAATTATTGTCCGTTACGTAATTGTTTAACAAAATCGCCAAGTCCAGATTGACGTTGGCGGCGCAGGCGTTCTGATGCTAGAATTGAACGAACCGAAGCGACCGATTCTTCGATATCATTATTAACAATTACCCAATCATATTCAGGGTAATGGCTCATTTCATCCGATGCTTTTTCCATCCGTTTGGCGACCACATCTATTGGGTCTTGAGCGCGTGATTTAAGGCGTTTTTTCCAATTCAATAGTTGATGGCGGTAGAATAAAAACTCTGACCAGATCATTTTCACAATTATCGCTTAATTGTTGCGTTCCTTTCCAGTCGATATCGAATAAAATATCGCTGCTGTTATTTAATATACTCATAACCGCGGCCTTGGGCGTGCCGTAATAATTATCAAATACCTTGGCATGTTCTAAAATATCACCCTTGTTGCGCATTATCATAAATTCTTCACTGCTGATGAAATGATAATCGACGCCTTCGGTTTCACCAGGGCGTTTTTTTCTAGTAGTTGCCGAAACAGACATGATTATATGATCATCATCTGCCAATATTTTTTTAGCAATTGTTGATTTACCTGCACCAGATGGCGAGGATAATATTAACATTAATCCGCGCCGTTTAATATTAAATATATCATTATTAGCCATAATCATTCCTATTATTCTATCCAAATATCTGATATGCAATTATATTATCTTATAGCGATATTTTATAAGTTAGCCAATGGTTTTACGTTCAATCGCAACGGTTTTTATCATGGCAAAAACTTTCATATTCTCAGTTATATTTAATCGATTTGCCGATAATTTAGTTATCCTTACCCATAATGGTTGGCCAATATCCAGCAAGATATTAACATGTGGGCTGTTGCTATCGTTACGTTTATCAATTTCCTTAATATTTCCTTGCAATATATTTAGGCTGCTAACATCTATTGGTTTTTTAAGGCTTAATATAATATCATTGGCGCGAATTCTTATGCGTAATTTTTTGCCAATTTTATCATTAATTAATGGCACAATAACCTCACCAGCATTAAATTTTAAATGGCTAAGCGAATTTTTAATATCATGAGATGCGACAATCACCGATAAAACTGAACCCGCATGGCTTTTGCCTGTCATGGGGTATAAATCCATGCGGCTGGTAATTTTTTCTACACTATCATAGGCAATTATTTTACCATTATCGATCAAGGCAATATTATCAGCCAGCTTTAAAATTTCATCCATTGCGTGGCTGGCATAAATTATTGGCAATGATATTTCCACCGCAAGATGTTTAATTAATGATAATATTTCATCTTTAATTGTCATATCAAGATTGGTCAATGGTTCATCCATCAATAAAATATCGGGGTTGCTTAAAATTGCCCTGCCAATTGCGATACGTTGTTGTTCACCACCCGAAAGCCGTGAAATATTTCGTGATAAAAGCGGCGCAATATCAAGAATTTCAACCATTTGATCAAATGAAATATTGCCGTGATTATTTGCTTTAATGCCATATTTTAAATTTTTGGCAACATTTAAATGTGGGAAAAGTCTTGGTTGTTGAAAAACATAACCTATATTGCGTTTTTCGGTGGCAATATTGATATTAGAATGGCTATCAAACATCAATTTATTATTAATTTTAATCATACCTGAATCTGGTTTTTCAAGCCCCGCCAACATATTAATGATTGTGGTTTTACCACAGCCAGAACGACCAAATATTGCCATAACACCGTTATCGCTTTTAAATTTTGCCTTAATATTAATGCGGCCAAGTTTTTTTTCGATATCAATGTTAATCATTATTAATATTATTTATTTGTTGTTTTGACTTTATGCGCCTTGCAAAATATTCTGATGCAATTAATGCCAGTAAGGCAACAATGACGGAAATTATTGTTAATCGCAATGCGCCTGTTTCGCCGCCTGGTGTTTGCGTTAATGAATATAATGCCAATGGCAAGGTTTGAGTTACCGCTGGGATATTTGAAACAAAGGTAATGGTCGCGCCAAATTCACCCAAGGCACGGGCAAAACCCAATATGGCTGCGGTGATAATTCCAGGTAAAATTAACGGTACTGTTATGGTGATGAAGGTCTTTAATCTGCTGCTGCCTAATGTTCTTGCTGCATCTTCTAATTTATAATCGACTGCTTCGATCGAAAGTCGCATGGCGCGTACCATCAATGGAAATGCCATAACCGCCGCCGCGATCGCTGCGCCTTGCCATGTGAAAGCGATGGATATTTCAAAATAATCGTAAAGTATGCTGCCAATAAACCCATTGCGACCAAGGCTTAATAACAGCAAATAGCCAATAACAACTGGTGGTACGATAAGTGGTAAATGTATTATGGCATCAAACAATGGCTTGGCAAAAAAATCGCATCTAGCCAAAATCATAGCGGCGATTAAGGCCAATGGCATGGCGATAATCACGCTGATCATAGAAATCTTAAGGCTTAATAATAAGGCCGTTAATTCCAAAAATGTTAATATATCGCCCATTCATGCCAACTTATGGTGAGGTTATGCTAAATCCATGTTTTATATATATATCGGCTATATCATTAGAAAGCAGCCAGTTAAATATTTTTTTAGCATTTTGATTATTATTTTCTTCAAGCAACAATGCCTTATAAATAATTTTTGGATGGGAGTTTTCTGGAAAATATGCAATTATTTTAACTTTTTCACTAGCAATTGCATCGGTTTTATATGTTATGCCTGCGATTGCCTCGCCCCGTTCTACCAACATTAATGCTGTCCTTACGTCTGTTGTTTGAGCAATTTTATCTTTAATATCATGCCATAACCCTAAATTATTCAATGCAAATTTGGCATAAATGCCTGCTGGTACATGGTTGATATCACCTAATGCCAATCTTGAGTTTTCTAAATTACCTGCGAGGCTTTGATCTAAATATATAGGTTTTGATTGATTTATATTAGTGATTAAAACTAGTTGATTTGATAGGTAAATTTTATTTTTGGCAATATTAACCTTATCCTCAAGCCAATCTGCCCATTTTTGATTGGCAGAAAGATAAATATTGGCAGGTGCGCCATGGCTTATTTGCCGCGCTAAAATACCGCTGCTTGCATAGGAAATTACTATATTAATGTCGCTGTTTTTTTGAAATGGTTCAATAACTTCATTTAAAATTCCACGTAAACTAGCGGCTGCAAAAATTATAACTGGTTTATGATCATAAAGCTTACCAGCCATCACCATAGTTGGGAATATTGCCACAGACACTAATATAAAAAAATATATTTTAATTCTAAAGCTTATCTCTGTTACCATAGCACCATTAAACAGTTAAGTTTTTAATCGTTCAAGCCCAAGTTCAAAATCATTGATTAAATCGTCAATATCCTCAAGGCCAATATGAATACGCATGGTCTGACCGCCATTATTATCCCATTTGCTGACGCTTCTATTCAAAGATGGATCACATGGAATTAACAGGCTTTCAAACCCACCCCAGCTATAACCCATTCCAAAAATCTTTAATCCATCCATCATTTTAGCCAATGTTTTTTTGCCCATATCTTGCATGACAAAGCCAAATAACCCAGATGATCCAGTGAAATCACGTTGCCATAATTTATGATGCGGGTCGGTGTCGAGGGCAGGGTGCATTATCTTTATTATTTCCGGCCTTGATTTTAACCAATTGGCAAATTTAATAGCATTCTCGCTATGTTGACGTAATCTTACCGCCATTGTTCGCAATCCGCGCATAGCCAGATAAACATCATCTGGTGCGACTGCTTGACCAAGTAAATCCCAAGTTTGGCGAATTTTTTTCAAGGTTTTTTGATTACAAGTGATTACCCCCAACATGCAATCGGAATGACCAGAAATATATTTTGTCGCCGCCTGAACCGAAATATCAACGCCAAAATCAAGCGGTTTATAATAATAACCTGCTGCCCATGTGTTATCGATGGCGGTTATTATATCATTATCTTGGGCAATTTTACAAATGGCGGTAATGTCGGATATTTCAAATGTTTGCGACCCAGGGCTTTCCATCCAAATTAAACTTGTATTTGACTTTATCATATTTTTGATATCATCACCAATCATTGGTGGAAAATATTCAACTTCAACGCCAAATTTTGCCATTAATTTATTCATAAAAACTCTTGTCGGGCCATATGTATTATCGGTTATTAATATATGATCACCTGATTTTGCACAGGCAATTATCGTGGTGGTTATGGCGGCAAGTCCGCTTGGGCATAAAATTGTCCCCGCGCCATGTTCTAATGCGGCGATGGCGCATTCAAGGGCGAAACTGGTTTCTGTGCCATGAATTCCATATGATATTCGTTTTTGATCAAAATTATAAAAATCATCGAGGCTTGACGCTAAAACCGTTGATGCGTGAAAAACTGGTGGGTTGACAATACCATCATATTTATGTGGGTTTCGCCCCGCATGAATTAATATTGTATCATCTTTAAAATTTTTATTATTAAATTCGCCCATTATTTATTCTCTCATAAAATATTTAATCGATTAGGAAATCATGTAAATTAGTAACCGTGCGATTTTGCACTTTGCCTGTTTCTTCGTGAATTAAAATGCCCTTATGACATACAAGTCCACGCGCTAAATATGGATCATTGATACATGCTTTTTTCCAGCCATTTTCCATGATATTTCTAATATGGGTTAATAATGATCTGCCATATCCTGAACTGGCTGCAACTGGTACGCTGCCAGGGATGTTATCAACGCAAAAATGGGTTATGCCGTCGACCTTATATGTGGGGTCTTGCCAATTTGTTGAGCGGCAAGTTTCAACTGCACCGCCTTCATCACATGAAATATCGCAAATGACTGCGGTTTTTTTCATGTGCCCTAAATCCTTACGGCTGATTAAATGATCGTTACGATGTTTTGGCCAGATAACACAATTTATCACTAAATCAAATTTAGGTAATTGGCTTGAAAAATTGTCAATTTTTGCCGCTGTAAAATTGCGTGAATCCCAATCTTGTTCAGTGCGATAAATAATGCCGTCGCTGATATCAAACCCCGTTACATCACAACCTAGCGATAATAAAACCCGCAACGCGCCGCGCCCCACATTGCCAAGGCCAATAACCGCAACTTTCATGGCAGGGGATCCAAAATGTGGATAAAAATGGCGTCCCGTACCGCCATTATAGGCAAAACAAAGTCTTATGCCTTCGAATGCGCCAACTTCACCAGCCAAAGCGCAATTTGGCGAGCCGAATTGATGGGTGTCTTCGGCGGCGATTGCGGTGCAATTTTTTTCCAGCAAAATATCAGTTAGCTCGCGACTGCCAGCTGAATGGATATTAGTTAAAAGCACATGATCTTCACGAATTAATGAATATTCATCTGGCATGAACTCTTTAACTTTAATAATAAAATCACATGCTTCATATATATCATTTATGCTATTCATCATATTAGCACCAGCGGCGATATATTCATCATTGCTGGCCTGTGAAAATGACCCAGCGTCTTTTTCAACACAAATATTATAGCCCTCATCGACAAGCTGTTTAACCTGTTCTGGCATTAAGGCAACACGGCCTTCTTGTGGCTTTATTTCTTTTGGAACTCCGATAATCATTGGCATATGTAATATATCCTTATTAATTTATATTTACTAATGTTATTCAATATTTGCTTCAGGCTGTGCAAGTATAATATCCCGTGGAATTATTCCGCGTGATCTTGGATCTTTAATAGTTATGGACTTCTTATCAAAAATTTTAAAACCAGATTTTTGATAATTTAATAAGGCCATCGGATGGTCTAATGTGCATGTTTCTAGTAATATTTTTTGTGGTTTATTATTATGTTCCCAACATATATTAATTGCTTTATTTAGCAAATAGGAACCAATTTTTTTACCGATAAAATTCGGTAATAAACCAAAACAGCTTATTTCTGCGGTGTCTTTAATTACAGGGTCAAAATATAACTCTATAAAACCAGCAGGCATGCCGCCAATATTCAATATATGAAATTCCATGCCATTACGATTGATATATTTAAATAATTCTTGATCAGATATTATGCGTTTTTCCCACCATAGATATTTCTCCCCAACATTATTATAAAGATATCGAAAAAAACCGACATCCATATTACTTACATGCGTTAATATGGCATTATTCATTCCAGCTGGTAATTCAAATTCATTATCCATATGGCGATTGGTCAATTTTAAATAAGTAATAACTACGTTTAAATTAGTGTCTGCATTATATTTATGCTCTGCTGATGGTGGTTTTAACCATTTTGACATTAATACACAGTCTTCTTTTTTATATACTAACTTTGCATAAATATCTTGAACATTAATATTATCATTTCTAATCATTAATTGAATTTTTGGGTAACCATGTGATTTTAAATATTGTTCAGCAGCGGCAACCATTTGTTTTGAATATCCTAGTTTTCGGTGTTTTTCATCAACGGCGACATAATATATCCAGCCACGATGACCGTCAAATCCGCACATGGCAGAGGCCATAATATTTGAATTAATTTCACCGATAAAAATTTCACATTCCTTGGCATTAAAAGCCAGCATAATATCGCTTGTTGGGTCATTCCATGGTCTGCTCAACCCACATCCATGCCATAATGAAATTAAGTCATTGATATTATCAAATTTTGCCTTTTTGATATTCATTTATGTTACTGCTATATTTTAACTATCAATTGGCGTATGGGAAAGGCTTCCCCATTGCGCCCATGATCCATCATATATAACCGCATCATCTTTACCCACTAAATATAGGCAAAATGCCAATATACATGCGGTAACGCCGCTGCCACAACTGCAAATTATTGGTTGGTTGATATCTATATTTTCAGCATCAAATTTTTCTAATAATGATTTTGCAGGTAATATTTCCTTGCTGGTTGCATCAAGTAAAAAGCTAAATGGTAGGTTTTTTGATTTTGGAATATGACCAGAACGCATTCCCGGGCGTGGTTCGGGTGATGTTGCGTCATATCTGGCTTTTGGTCTTGCATCTAATATTTGTGATTTACCATTTTCTAAATTTGTAAAAATATCATCAATATGACAAATAAGTTCGGGGCGAATTTCGGCCTGAAAGCTGGTTTGATGAATATTAACAATATCATCATCCATTGGTTTTTCTTCATTTCTCCATTTAAATCCACCGCCGTTTAATATTGAAATTTTATCATGACCAAAGATACGAAACATCCACCATATTCGGGCAGCAGAAAATAAACCATGAGCATCATAAACCACTATATGGTCGTCATTATTAATGCCAAATTTGCCAATAGACTGAGAAAATTCTTCGGCTGTGGGTAACATATGCGGCAGGTCGCTATTTTTATTGCGCAAATCATCGATATTAAAATATATTGCATCTTTAATATGGGCTTTGTCATATTCTGCTTTGGCATCTTTACCCATATCGGGAAGATACCATGTGGCATCAATCACAGTAACATTATTCAGATTATCATGAAGCCAATTGGTCGAAACAAGCGCATGTTGATTTTTGTAATTTAACATTATTAACCCCATATTATGATCATGTTACGACCAGATAAATTTAATTTAATCACGCAAAAATAATATTAACGCGGCGGTTTCTTTTACCTTTATTTTCAATTTTAGAAATTATCACTTCGCCAATTTCCGATGTGTTAATAACATGCGTGCCGCCGCATGGCTGTAAATCAATATCACCGCCAATTTTAAGTAACCGAATTTTACCAGCACCCCTTGGTGGTTGAACCGACATTGTCCGCACTAAATCTGGGTTTGCATCTAATTCGCTATCGCTTATCCATTGCGCGGTTATATCATGATTGCCAGCAATAATTTCATTCATCGCAGCAGTTATTTCTACTTTATCAAGGGTATGTTCGCCAATATCGAAATCTAGCCTGCTTTTTTTATAACCAACTTGACCACCAGTAACGCCGCAAGGTACAACCGCACATAAAATATGCATGGCGGAATGCATTCGCATATATGTAAAGCGTTTATCCCAATCAATTTTGGCGGTAACATTTGCATCAATTTCAAGGGATGGTTGATTTTCTTCGGGTATATGAATTATTTCACCATTTATCTTGTCTTTGATCACAGTGTTTATTTTTATTTCAATACCGTCGTTGGTAACTAGCACCCCAGAATCACCAGGTTGACCACCACCAGTTGGATAAAACACCGTTTGATCAAGAATGATACCGCCATCGGCATTGATAGATATTATTGTCGCTTGGCATTGCTGCATATAGGCATCATCAGTGAATAAGGCTTTGGTCATTTTTATTTCCCATATAATATCAATTATTTTATATATTGAACCTATATAGCAAAATAATATTTAGTTAACAAATCCAATCGGGAATTGGCAATGATTTTTGCCGTAGAAATTCAGGGTTATAAAGCTTTGATTGATAGCGGATACCAGAATCAGCCAAAATAGTTACAATCACATGACCAGGTCCCATTTCTTTTGCCAAGGAAATCGCCCCTGCCACATTAATTGCCGATGATCCGCCAAGGCAAAGACCTTCATTTTTTAATAAATTAAATAAAATTGGTAATGCAACATTATCTTCAATTCTAAATGGCATATCAATTTTAAGACCTTCAAGATTTGCTGTTATGCGTCCTTGTCCTATGCCTTCGGTTATGGAACTTGAATCTGATTTTAATTGACCATTTTTATAATATTCATATAAGGCCGCGCCGCCGGGGTCGGCAATAGCAATTTTAATATCTCTATTTTTTTCTAACAAATATTGCGATACACCAGACAATGTTCCGCCCGTTCCAACCGCACAAATAAAGCCATCTATTTTGCCATCGGTTTGTTGCCATATTTCGGTGCCAGTGGTTTGATAATGGCCTTGCTTATTGGCAATATTATCGAATTGGTTCGCCCAAATTGCGCCATTTTCTTGCTTTTCATTAATTTCTATGGCTAGCCTACCAGAATATTTAACATAATTATTATAATCTTTATAAGGCAGGGCAGGGACCTCTATTAATTCTGCACCAGCAAGGCGCAACATGTCTTTTTTTTCTTGTGATTGGGTTTCAGGAATAACAATAACTGTGCGATAACCGCGTGAATTGCCAAGCAATGCCAAGCCAATACCTGTATTGCCTGCTGTTCCTTCAACAATCACGCCGCCGGGGCGCAATTGCCCCTTTTTTTCTGCATCTAATATAATTGCTTTTGCCGTCCTGTCTTTTATTGAACCACCTGGATTTAAAAACTCGGCCTTGCCCAAAATAAGACATCCCGTTTTCTCTGATGCTTCTTTAAGTTTAATTAATGGCGTGTTGCCAATGGCATCAGTAAAGTTTTTTCTATATTCCATGCTATATCCAGCTTATATTGTGTTATTTAAATTAATTAACACAATTAGCTTAGTTTGAGATGGTGTTTTTCACAAGCTATTATTGTAATCAACTGAATTATATGGAAATAAATATACTTATTTTGTAATCTACTAATCTTATTTAACTTGCCTTTAACTAATATGCGCTAACAAAGCCATGCCGTTTTCTTCATATATCCAAAATAATATCGCAATTTATCCTTAATAAATTCATAAAATCTCATTAACTGCCGCAATAACACTTAACTCAATCAAAATCTCAGGACGGGCCATACGAGCTTCAACACATGCGCGAGCTGGTTTTTCGCTATCAGCAATCCAAGCATCCCAAACATTATTCATAGCAGTAAAATATTTCATATCGCTAATATAGATGGTTGTAGACAGAATTTTATTTTTATCTGATCCCGCCTCCTTAAGAAGCTGTTCAACTTTTCCAAGACAACGTTTAGTTTGTTCTGTAATATCCCATTTTGCTTCTCCAGCTGTTTGTCCGCATAAATAAACAGTATTGTTGTGTTTAACGATTTTGCTCATGCGATCAGTAGATCCAATATGTTCTATAGTCATTTATTTTAACTCCTGTATTAAAGTAATTTACGTTCAAATCGATTAATCTTAAAAGCGTCAAGTGAAAAATCTGTTTTGCCATTTATGATCAAATCAGCAATAACCTTGCCTATAATTGGCCCCATTTGAAAGCCATGGGCTGAAAAGCCAAAGGCGTGCCACGCATTGTTTTCTGTAACGCTAGGTCCAATAACTGGTAGGTTATCTGGCATATAAGTTTCTAATCCTGCCCACATACGGTTGATGGAAGCCGTTTTCATAATAGGAAAAAAATCTATAGCATTTTTGGCACCATTTGCTAGCTTTGCATAATCTAACCAAGTTTTATTGTTATCCCTATCGCCATAACCTTTAGCCCCCCCCCCAATAAGAACGGTACCATTTTCAAATTGCTTGAAAGATAGCGGGCGGCTGACAGCTCCTATTACGGGAGTGGCAAAATGTGGCATGCGAGTGGTAATCATCAGCATCGGTGCACTGTATGAAAATGGCACATTATCACCAATTAAAATGGCAATTTTATCAGCCCAAGCACCAGCACAATTAACAAGATGCATGGCTTCATATTTTGATTTATTGGTGGTAACAAGCCATTTCCCCCCTATGTGACGAATATTATTGGCAATTTCACCTTCAAAAAAGTTAGCCCCGTGTTTTATAGCTGCGCGTTTAAACGAAAGGGTTGTTTTATATGGAATAGCATATCCATCATCTTCACTAACACATCCCCCAACACAAAAACCGGCAACATGGGGGAGGCGTTCCCGCAATTCTTTTTGATCAATTATTTTTTCGTGGGTATAGCCAAATTTATGCATTTGGATTTGGCGTTCTTTTAATATTTCTAGATCAGCCTCATCAGCAGCAATATTTACAATGCTACGAGTAAGGAACCCTGTATCAGCTTCTAATTCCTCATCTAGATTTTGCCAAAGTTCCATAGATGCTTTGCTTAAGGCTACTTCTGAAATATGGCGACCTAACAGGCGTACACCGCCGGCATTGACACCAGATGCATGGCGCGAGACCCTATCTTTTTCTAAAATAATGACACGGACATCTTGTTTGGCAAGATTATATGCCGTTGCACAGCCTTGGATTCCACCACCAATAATAATAACATCTGCGTTCATTGTTTTTCTTCTATTATTTTAAGTGGGGAATGGCTTGGTGTGATTTTATTAAAATCGGCAAACTCACTAAGGGTTAACAAACGCAACGGGGAACGAATCCGATAATAACCAATGCCTTCAATAGGTTCATTTTGCCATTTGGATAAAAGTTCACTGACGGTATGTCCGCATTGCCTACCCTGACATGGTCCCATTCCGCAACGGGTTAGACTTTTAAGCTCATTCGGATCATGAGCGCCTTTATTAAATCCTTCTTTTAATTCTGCTACTGTAACTTCTTCACAGCGGCAGACAATTGTTTGTAAGTCATCAGGCTGGCGATTTTCAATAATAGGGCGATAATGCTCATCAAGGAAACGGCGAAATTTATTTAATTTATCCATTTTTTTTAGCAAAGGGCTAGACCGAATATTCCTTGCATTTTCCGAGAGATATCCAAGGCGATATAATTGGTTTAAAATAGAAATTTTACCGGTAAGTTCTGCACCGTCAGCACCAATAATAGAACCAGCATCACCTGCTACTGATATATTTTTAATCGAACTTTGCCCCCATTCATTCAATGTAACTTGCCAGCTTAGTTGTTGTGTATTCCAGCTGTGTTCCAGATTAATTGACTGGGTTAAATTCAAGTTAGGGATAATACCTTGATGAAGGAATGCATGTTCTGTATTGATTTTATGACGCTGCCCGTTTGATAAAAATTCAACAACTTCTACACGGATTTCCCCTGTGATTTTTAAATTTTTTACATGCTTATAGATTGGAATTCTAGATTTATGAATTTCTCTAAGGAGGCCAATTCCTTTTTTTAAAGTTGGTAGTTGATATAATATACCAGAAAAATAAGCAAACGAGCGTAGATATGCATCTTTTGGCGTTGTATCTACAAGGGCCTTCACTTTCACACCAAAGCGCAAATATTGTGCAACAATTAAATATAGCAATGGGCCTGTGCCAATAAAAACAGCATTATCTTTTACTAAACCATCGGATTTAAGCATCACCTGTGCGCTGCCTGCGGACATTACACCAGGTAAGTGCCAGCCAGAAATGGGAAATGGCCGCTCCATAGCACCAGATGAAATTAGAATTTCATTGGCTGTCAGGCTTTTGGTTGCTTTATTTTGTGAAAATAATATTTCACCACTTGGGCTAACATGCCAGACATTGGCTTCGTAAATGACTCGTGCTTTGCATGCTTCAAAAGATTTAATTAACTGCTGTCCTTTTTGGTAATCAGGACCAAATACGGATGGGTTACGCAACGGGCTTGAGTTGGCGTTACGATAAATTTGCCCTCCAGCTTTTGATTTATCATCAAGAATAATAACATTTGCACCTGCTTCACTTGCAGTAATGGCCGCAGTCATGCCAGCAGGGCCCGCACCAATGATGGCTATGTCAAAACTATTTTGCATTGCTTAACCTCTCAGGGCGAAACTATTTCTGATTGGATGGTTGTTTGTGTGATATTTTGGCATTTAATACGCATATTATTTTCTACTTTTATCAGGCATGCTTGCTGATTTGGTAGCCCGTTAATTTCAACCAGACATTCAAAGCAAACTCCCATGGCGCAATATGCGGAGCGTTCTTGTTCTGCAACGGGGGAAAGACGCGTTATTATTTCATTGTTAATGGCCATTGCTGTCCATACAGTGATGCCTTTTGGAACATTAAATTTTTGGCCATTGATTTTAATTTTTATTTTATCTGCTTCCATATCACATAAAAGGCGAAACATTATATATACTCATTCTTCAAATAATAGAAGAAAGAGGGTGTAGTGGATATTATAAAAACCACCATACCCTCCAACAAATTAGTAACATTTTTAAATTTTATTGTTACCTAATATAGATTAGTTAGAGATCTTTTTCAAGATTTCTTGACCCCACTCAACACCAATATCTTCCAATATTTGCGGCCATACTACTTCGCGAATTTTTTTGGCAGATGCAGCAAGCTCAGCTTTTGAAAGCTTCACTATTGTTGCCCCATGGTCAGCCAGCTTTTGCTCATAAGCAGCTTGGTCTGATTGAGCTTTATCCCAGCGCGTTGCTTCGAACTCAAGAGCCGCTTTTTGCAAAACGGCTTGATCTTCTATGTCCAGCTTAGCAAGGGAAGCAGAATTGATAATCATATACCAAACTTCAAAATGTGTATTAATGGGAATATATGTCTTTGTTACATCACGAAAAGAGGCATAATAACCTTCAGCACCAGAACCAATCACACCATCAACAACGCCAGTTTGAACAGCAGTGAAGGCTTCGGAAAATGGAATGGGAGAGCTTATATAACCAAGTGCATCACTCGTCAATTGGAAGCTTTTAATACCAGGTACGCGGACTTTAATACCTTTTGCTACATCAGGGTTACCAGGTGAAACAGCATCAGTATTTAGAGCGACACCGCCGAAATATACAGGATATGCGGCAAGCATTGTAATATCTTGTTTCGCATATAAATCTTTCATGACCCCGTGAATAGCACCGCTTGGACCATAAATTTTGCGTGCTTGTTCCCAGTTTTCAGCAACATAAGGGAATGCACTGATTTGCATTCTACGAGACGCTGCAGTAGCGGCTGGTTGAACTGCCATATCTATAGCGCCAATAGAAATGCGTTCTTGAACAGTTGTGTAATCACCAAGGGCGCTTGCTGCAAAAATTTTAATCTTTACGTCGCCACCTGTTGCGGCATCAACTATTTTGGCAAAATCTTTTAATTCAACATCAATAGTTGCGCCTTGTGGACGGATATGACTTATTTTAAGAGATGTTGCGCCTGCGTAAGAGCTAACGCCTAGTGCGCCTATCATGATAGCTGCGCTTATAGTTGTTTTAAATATAGAGGTTTTCATTAATTTCTCCTGAAATAATTTAGGGTTTGAAGGAAGTTTTTTTATTGTTTTTATGAATTATGGCTGATCTTAATAGCCGAAAAATCGCGGCATCCAAAGTGATAAATCATCCCAGAATGAGGTAAGGAAGACGACTGGCAAGTAGCCTGTAACAATCAATATCATTGCAGGTTTGATGACTTCGGTAACTTTTACTTTGCCAATACGTGCGCCAAGGTAAAGAATTGAAGCATATGGTGGCGTTACACCACCCATTGCGGTGTTAACGCCCATAATTGCGGCAAATTGTATAGGGCTAATTCCAATGGCCTGCATTAATGGTAAAAGTAGGGGGGCAATTAAGATAATTGCTGTTACATCATTGACCACCATTCCAACGAGGAAGAGTAGGATATTGATCATGATAAGGAGTAGGGTTTTATTTTCGGTGATGTCAAAAATTGCTTCGACTAATTGCTGAGGAATGCTTTTAAGTACGAACATTTGTGATAGAATCATAGAAAATAAAATCATTAGCATTATCGCGCCAACCGATGTGGCCGCTTCTTTGCCAGCGGATAAGAATATTTTGATATTAAGCCCCCTATAAATAAGGAAACCAACAGGAATTGCATAAATTACAGCGACGGCAGCTGCCTCAGTTGGTGTCATGATCCCACCATAGATCCCACCAAGAATGATTACTGGCATTAAAAGAGCAGGTATTGCTTTGAAACCACGAGATGTTGCTTCGCTGACAAATTTTTTGCCATGCAAGCGCTCTTCTAAAACAAGCGGAAATTTGCGCGCCATCCAGATATTAACGAGAGAGAAGCTCATCATTATTAACAGTCCTGGGCCTAATGTGGCTAAGAAACAGGCCAAAATTGATGTGTCAGTTACCCAACCATAAACAATCATGGTAACGCTTGGGGGAATTAATAAACCAAGTAATGATGCGTTAGCGATCAGCGCTGTTGCATAAGCGCGTGGGTAACCTTGTTTTTCCATTTCAGGAATTAGCAAGGGCCCTATTGCGGCAACACCCGTTAGACCAGAGCCAGAAATAGCGCCAATCAATGCACAGCTGATTGTTGCCACCACTCCTAAGCCTCCACGTAAATGACCGATGAAGATATTAACAAAATTTAGAAGACTGGCGGCAATACCGCTGACGCTCATGATCGTACCAGCAAGAACAAATAGAGGAATAGCAAGTAAAACAGGGTTACCAAGCTGCTGGAAACCCCATAGCATATTTCCGACCATAACAACATCGCCCATGAAATACATCACCATCAATGCCGCACCAAAACAATAAGGCAAAGGCAAGCCGAGGGTTAATAAAACAACAAGCATCATAACGGATAGAAGTGCAATCTCAACCATTTGTGTTTTCCTCTTGCTTAGATAAGCTTTGGATATGATGCCAAAGATGAATGGCAGTGTAGAGCATCATCAGCATGAGACCGATAAGCAGGGCGATATCAACGTAGAATGTCGGGATATATAGAGTTGGGCTTTCTTTCCAGACACGCCAAGAATATTTGGTAAAATCCCAAGCCCAGTATGTGAGCCATAAACCAATGATTAGGCTTAGAATTTCACCAACAATTGCGAGTATGCAAAATTGACGTGGTGTCTTAAGGAAAATTTCTAACACGTTGGCACGAATATGTGTATTCTCACGTGATGCGTTTACTGCACCAAATATGTAAAGCCATAATGTGGGGTATAGCAGACTTTCCTCAAGACCCATCATTGGAATTTCAAGTAGGTAACGTGTAATAACTTGCACGAATTGTCCAGCGGCGACTAAGCATATTAGACTTGTCAGCAAAAGACTAGCAAATCTGTTCATTGTTTTTTAACCTTAACTTATAAATATCATCTTTTGTAAGTTGAATATCACTATTAAACTATATAAAGTCAAAACGATAAAATTAATGACTCCATAGATTTTTTTTATGGATAGTTTAAAAATATATATTTATTAGAGGGTTATATGAATTTAACTATTCGACAATTACAGGCTTTTCGTGAAGTGATGCGCACTGGATCTGTTTCTGAAGCAGCAAAAATACTTGGCAGAACTCAGCCTGCTGTTAGCAGTATGATTGCTGGTTTAGAAAATGAACTTGGTGTAGAGATGTTTAAAAGGCAGCGTGGCCGTTTGGTAAAAAAACCAGAGGCTGAATATTTTTTAACCGAAGTTGATGCTATTTTGAATCATCTATCCACAACTGTAAGAACGATGAAGGAAATCGGGAAGCTTAAAAAAGGACGATTACGTATTGCTTGTATGCCTGCTGCGTCACAATTTATGATACCTCGTTTGATCGCAAAATTTCTTGAAGATAAACCTAATATTAATGTATCATTGATGATGCGAACTTCTGCCGTGATTGAAGAATGGTTAACATCACAACAATTTGATGTCGGGTTGGCTGAAACACCGCCATTAAATCATGCGTTGCATACCAAAATATTTAATTTGAAATGCCTTTGCGCTTTACGCAGTGATGACCCGCTGAGTTCAAAAAAAGTAATTACGGCAAAAGATTTATCAAATTTGCCATTGGCAACTCTCAATGAAGGTCATCCAAATAAACTTGCAACAGAAGATGCTTTTCGAAAAGAAAAGTCAATTTTAAATCAACGTTTTGAAGTGCGTAATTTTCAACCAGCTTTAAAATTGGTTGAGGAAAAATTATGTTACTGTATTTGTGACCCAATGTCGGCAAGCGGTTATTTGGATAATCAGGGAGGTTTCACAAAGTTGTTATTTAAACCTTTTGAACCTTATGTCGGTTTGTCTGTATCTATTCTTCAACCTGCTCACCGCCCTCCATCCTTGCTTGCAGAAATGTTTGTTGATAAATTAACAGAAGAGCTTAATAAGCTTATTGAACAGTATGGATGATGTATTTATATGATATAAATTGACATTTTTTTAAAAAACATATATATTAACCACAGTCACATGATCGTGCAGGCGTTAAGATCATCCGAGTGGCTAGATTGATTATTTCCCTGCATTGAATAATCTTATAGAACCCCGCTTATCGCGGGGTTTAGTCTTTCCTGCGATATAATAATGATTCATCGCGCTGATTCTTAATATATTTATCCCGTCTTTTAATTCTACCTCTATCTCTAAATACCGTATTGCCAATCCAACCCGATCTTCCAAATTCGAATGAAGAAAACCCCGTTTCTAAAACACCATCCAAATTCCATCTTTTTAAATATCGCCGCCTTAATGACCAAATATCGTTATCCTTGAAATATTTTCACATCCACCAAACTTCATCAGGGTCAATAATCGCTTGCGCTAATAAATTCATATATAAATGCCGATCAAGCTTTTTAACCTTTATTTTCTCGGTAAATTTTTCTTTAAATAAATCCATGCCAATGATTAATGGCTCGCCTGTAACATCTTTATATATAACATCTTTTGTTCTTGTCGCGCCAAAATGCCCCAAAAATGCATCAATATAAAATTCATCCGATTTGCCATCGGGCAAAATAATTGACGATGATATTTTTGTCGGCGCGGGCATATCTGGCTTGTCGAAATACTCGCTTATGGGAAAGCTGGTTGGTAAACCGCCGCCATCTGGTCAATCACAGGTATGGAACCGTATTCCTGATGATATTAGGCAGCGGATTGTTGAGTTGACGCTTGATGAAACTGATATGTCCCCACGGGAGTTGGCGGTATATTTTACTGATATGGAACAATATTTTATATCCGAGGGTTCTGTAATCGGTTGCTTAAATCACGCAATCTGATTACCAGCCCTGCTTATATTGTCATTAAAACAGCTAATTAATTTAAGGATAAAAACATCAAACACACTCGTGATGCGCCATATAACCCACAAACACAGGGTAAAATTTAGCGTTGGCACCAAACCTTAAAAAACAAGATATTGCTAAACCATTATTATCTACCATGTGATCTAGAAAATCAGATCGCAGAATTTGTTGAGCATTACAACAACTATTGATACCACGAAAGCCTCAACAATCTTATATTCACCGATGTTTGTTTTGACCATGGGTGAGAAATACTGAATTTAAGAGAAAGAATCAAAGCCAAAATAATCCAAAAAAGAAGGTTGCAACATCAAATTAATACTGCATAATTAAATAACAAAGATGAACCAAACTCTAGCTTAGTTTAAACATCAATTTGTCTCAAAGCACTTGAAGACGGACAATTGGCAAATATTATATATATTCTTGTATAATTTAATTTTAAGGATGAGACATGCCGCAAGATTCTTATAAAGATAAAAAAGCCATAAAGGACGATCAGGATAAAATTAAAAATGCCCGATTAGCAGCAAAATTACGAGAGAATCTTTTAAGACGTAAATCTAAAACTCGTGATAAAAAAGACATAATCTAATATTAAAATCATATTTAAATATAAATAACCAATATGAAAAGGCCATATAAAAAATGGATGCATTAAAAATTATCGGCGGCGTAAAGTTAACGGGTAAAATAAATATTAGTGGGGCAAAAAATGCTGCATTGCCATTGATATGCGCCAGTCTATTGACGGATGAGACATTAACATTGTCTAACCTGCCGCGTTTAGCCGATATAACTACGCTTTCAAAATTAATGATACAGCACGGCGTTGATATTAAAATTAATGATGAAATTTCTAATGGTAATAACAATAATAATGGCAATATATTAACCCTTCGAGCCAAGCAGATAACATCAACTACCGCACCATATGATTTAGTGCGATTAATGCGCGCCAGTATATTGGTTTTAGGACCATTGCTTGCCAGATGTGGCGAGGCCACGGTGTCATTACCTGGCGGTTGTGCCATTGGTGCAAGGCCAGTTGATTTGCATTTAAAAGGCTTGCAACAATTAGGTGCAGAAATTAAATTGGAAAAGGGCTATATCATCGCTAAAGCCCCCAAGGGTTTAATTGGTGCGGAAATTACCTTCCCATTCATTTCGGTTGGTGCGACCGAAAATTTAATGATGGCGGCAAGCCTTTCTCGCGGCACAACAAAATTAATCAATGCGGCAAGAGAACCAGAAGTGATTGACCTTGCCGATTGCTTAATCGCCATGGGTGCAAAAATAAAGGGTGCTGGCAGCGATACAATAATAATCGATGGGTAAGTTCATTGCATGGCGCAAAACATAATGTGATCGCCGATCGGGTCGAAGCGGGCAGCCTTATTATGGCGGTCGCAGTAACCAAGGGTAATGTGGAGCTTATCGGCGCAATGCCACGGCATTTAGACGCGGCAATCGACATATTAAAAAATGCGGGTGTGGTTATTAATAAAACCAAAGACGGCATGCAAGTTTCATGCGATGGCTTGGTTGGCTGTGATGTTATGACGGAGCCATACCCCGGTTTTCCAACTGATTTACAAGCACAAATAATGGCAATGATGGCGGTATCCGATGGCGCATCAATGATAACCGAAAGTATTTTTGAAAACCGTTTCATGCATGTTCCAGAATTAATCAGGATGGGGGCTAATATAAACCTGCATGGGCGTTCAGCCATGGTGCGCGGCGTTCAACAATTAACGGGGGCTGAGGTAATGGCAACCGATTTACGTGCATCCATGTCATTGATAATTGCTGCCCTTGCAGCTAATGGTAAAAGTATCATTAACCGCGTTTATCATCTTGATCGTGGCTATCAACGGTTGGAAGAAAAACTCGCCGCTTGTGGTGCTAATATTGAGCGGATAAAATTACCATGATCATTAATTATTAATCCTTGGCCATGCAAAAAAATCATAAAATATTACAATTAACTATCAATGATACAGATGATATTTCTATTTTATCAAGCTTGACGCAGGATTGTTTATTATCATTATGCGATATGCAATATATAAAATACGATAAAATATTGACAATGATTGTAAATCGGTTTTGCTGGGAAGATATTGACGATAATTCTTATATTGACGGTTATAACCGTACGCATACAGCATTATATTTTAATAATATTGATGGCGTTGAAATGCGCGATATGGATATTAAAAATAAAGATGCAACGCATAATTTATTAGCGATAACTTATAATGATATATTAAATATCATCAGTTTTGATTTTTCTGGTGGTGGGGTAATGCGATTAAAATTTTTTAAATCATCCAAATTAAATTGCATGGTAAAAGACATGGGCGAGGCATGGCCAAGTAAATCAAAGCCAAGCCATTCTAATAGCTAATTAATCATAAAAAATATTATTTGAATTCTGACACCATATCTTTATTAAAACTGGACCTTTTATATTAGCATTTTATTGTTAATGGTATTATGTTAAGTGAATAATCTATAAATATTAATTAAGGGGTTAAATGTCATGTTGGTTGGTGTGCCAAAAGAAATTAAAAATCATGAATATCGTGTTGGGCTTATACCATCAAGCGTGCGTGAGCTTATTCATCATGGTCATAAAGTTATTGTTGAAAATAATGCTGGAATGGGCATTGGTATAAGCAATGAAGATTATATTGCAGCGGGTGCTGAAATAATCGATGATACCGCAATAATTTTTAAACGCGCCGAAATGATAGTTAAAGTTAAAGAGGCACAATCATTTGAATGCAAGATGTTGCGCTCTGGGCAAATTCTTTACACATATTTACATCTTGCACCCGACCCTAAACAAACAAAATTATTAATCGAATCTGGTTGTGTAGCAATTGCCTATGAAACCGTAACCGATAATAATGGTGGTTTGCCGTTATTAGCACCGATGAGCGAAGTCGCAGGGCGTATGTCAGTTCAAGCGGGCGCACATGCCTTGGAAAAAGCTCAAGGCGGGCGTGGCACATTATTGGGTGGTGTTCCTGGTGTTGCCGCAGGTCGTGTCGTGATAATTGGTGGCGGTGTGTCTGGTACACATGCGGCAAAAATGGCGGTTGGTCTTGGTGCAGATGTTACGATTTTAGAACGTTCACTGCCGCGCTGTCGTCAACTTGATGATATTTTTGGCGGTCGTGTTAAAACTGTGTTTTCAACTGTTGATGCGCTTGAGCTTGCGGTTATTGATGCGGATTTGGTTATTGGTGCTGTGCTTATTCCTGGTGCTGCTGCGCCAAAATTAATTAATCGTAATTTATTAAAAAAAATGCATGATGGTGCCGTTATCGTTGATATTGCAATTGATCAAGGCGGTTGCATTGAAACTAGCCGTGCCACAACCCATGCTGATCCTACTTATGTTGAAGAAGGGGTTGTTCATTATTGCGTCGCAAATATGCCAGGTGGTGTTGCCAGAACATCGACTTTTGCTCTTAATAATGCTACATTATCTGGTGCGTTGGCATTGGCAGACAAGGGTTATAAACAGGCCTTGATCGATGATGTTAATTTAAGAAATGGTTTGAATATTCATGAAGGCAAAGTTACATACGAAGCCGTCGCCCGTGATTTGGGTTATGATTACACATCAGCAGAAAAAATTCTTGGTTTATAATATATTTTAGATGATTTTATAAAATAAAAGGCGTTCTGTTTTAATAATAGAACGCCTTTTTTGATTATTATATCAATCAGAGTTTATTGTCTTTATATATATTCATTTGACCATAATTATTTTGCTCTAATATTTAAGGACCGGGTTAACGCATGATGTGGTTCTTCATGCATGGCAGTCTCGAATAGAGTAGTGCAAAATAATATGCCCAACGGTGAAGGCAATCAGCTCACCCTATGACTGTGATGTTTGCCCGATATAAATATCGCGCTTTGCATCACGTCTATAGGCAAGCCAATTGCCTCCATCAAATTGGTTGCATCTGAAGACAATCAACTTAATTAGCCTGACGACGTAAGAATGCTGGTATTTCTAATAATTCTTCTTCAACTGATAAAAAATCACTATTATTGTCGCTTACACTAGATAATTGTATTTGCTTATTATCTTTATCAATATCGGTTTTATTAGATATTTGCGATTGAAATGTCGCGCGGGCATTTACCTCAGCATCATCATTTTTTGCCGCATCACCATTACCCAACATGCCACTTACCCGTTGCAATAAATTTTTCTTTATTTTAGGTTCTTTTATAATTTTACCAGCATTGGCAAGGTCAGCCTCGATAAATGGGTCAATATTAATCTCCATATCATTATCGCCATCTGGCCTTGATGGTGCCGATGGGATGAAACTCTTCCTTGGTGCAGTCAGCGTTGTTTTAATCGGTTTTTTACTATCGATATTATCTGGGTTAGTTAAAAAATTTGGTATTGTATCAATTTTTAATTTGTCAGAATTAATATCATCAGATCTTTTATCCAAAGGAAGGGTATCATTAAGCACAGGTTCAATTGAATTAATAGCATTTGCCAAAATATCAATAGAATCTGTAGTCTCAGATAGCATATAATCATGGGAAATATTAGAAACATCATTGGGTTGAATTTTATCGCTATTATCCACCATATCAATTTTATTTTTTGCTAATGATTTTGTCATTATTGGTCTGGTAAATGGTCTTGAGGCGGTTGATATTTCACTATCTATGCCTGTTGCAACCACTGAAACCCGTATTTTACCATCAAGATTTTCGTCAAATGTTGAGCCAAATATAATATTTGCATTTTGATCAACTTCTTCACGAATACGGTTGGCGGCTTCGTCGACTTCAAATAATGTCATGTCGCCACCACCAGTTATATTAATCAATACACCGCGCGCGCCTTTCATGGTAACATCTTCTAATAATGGATTTGAAATTGCGCTTTCTGCCGCCGTAATAGCGCGTGATTCGCCTTCGGCTTCGCCCGTTCCCATCATTGCCTTGCCCATTTCACCCATAATTGTGTGAATATCGGCAAAATCAAGATTTATAAGCCCAGGCATTACCATCAAATCTGTAACGCCACGAACGCCAGAATATAATACATCATCAGCCATTTTAAAGGCATCAGCAAATGTAGTTTTTTCATTGGCAATACGAAATAAATTTTGATTAGGTATTATAATCAAGGTATCCACATGCTGTTGTAATTCTTCAATGCCATTATCGGCAATTTTCATCCGTTGTGAGCCTTCGAAATGAAATGGTTTTGTTACAACACCAACGGTTAAAATCCCTGCTTTGCGTGCGGCTTCGGCGATAACTGGTGCAGCACCAGTACCAGTACCACCGCCCATACCCGCAGTAATGAATAACATATTTGCACCATTTATATGTTGCATAATATCATCCATGGTTTCTTTTGCTGCGGCGCATCCAATTTCTGGTCTTGCGCCTGCACCAAGCCCATTGGTTATATTTATTCCCAATTGTATTTTGCGTCCAGCATCAGAATTATCCAATGCTTGAGCATCGGTGTTGCCAACAATAAACTCTACCCCTTCAAGGTTAGATTTTATCATATTATTAACTGCATTGCCGCCTGCACCGCCAACACCAAAAACAACTATTCTTGGTTTAATATCAGTTATTGGTTGTGGTGTTGATAGATTTAAAGCCATTTTACTGCCTCCCTTATTATATCCATTCTGGATAAATTCATACTATATTAAATAATTTAAATTGCCAATATTATCATATGATAAACTTCTGTTTTATATATATTTAAAAATTTTCCCTGAACCATCCTCCCATTTTTGTTAATATACCACCATTTAATTGATTCATTTTAATATTCTTGTTATTGATATTATTGTTACTATCAGCAGCAAAAGTTAATAACCCTGCTGCCGTAGCAAATGCTGGTCCACTTGTTGCCTCCGCCAAACCCTTAATTGCAAGTGGTCTAGCCAATCTTACTTGTTTTGATAAAATTTGTTGTGCTAATTCACGGATGCCAGATAATTGACTTGCACCACCAGTTAATATAATGCGTTGGCGTGATAATGAGCCAAGATTTGCGCTGTCCAACTGTTGTTTTATCAATTCAAATGTTTCTTCTATTCGTGGAATTATTATTGATAATAAATGGCTTTTTGGTATCTGATTTGTTTCATTTTCATCTTCGCCAACATGTATTATATCGATGATATCGCGCTCATCAGTTACGGTTTGAATGGCATTACCATGTAGGGTTTTTAATTTTTCCGCATAGGCCAATGATGTTGATAAGATGCTGGCGATATCATTGCTTATATGTATGCCGCCAATGGCAATTGTATCGGTATGAACTATTGATCCTTCGTAAAATACGGCAATTGATGTGGTGCCACCACCCATATCAATAATGGTTGCACCTAAATCACGTTCATCTTCGACTAAAACTGATAATCCTGCGGCATATGGGCTTGCAACAAAATTATCAATTTCTAAATGGCATTTGGCAATACAGTCATTTAAATTTTGAATGCTGCTATTTTTTGCGGTGATTAAATGCATATTTAATGAAAGATTTTCCGCATATAATCCGCGTGGATTTGCAATTGGTTCCGCATCATCGATTTGATAACCAATGGGTATAGCGTGAATAAGGTTGCGTTCGTCAAATTGTGATGCCATGCGCCCATCTTGTAATAACCGTTTTATATCTGCATCACGAATTGCGCCACCGCCAATATTCATTTTACGTGAAGTTATAATGCTTTTTGGAAAGCCGCCAGTTACATTAACTGTTACATTATCGATTGTATGACCAGCCATTTGTTCGGCTGAATGAATGGCAGATAAAATTGTTTGGTTTGCAGCTTGCATATTAATAATAATGCCATTTTTAATCCCTATTGATGCTTGATGGCTCATGCCTTTAATATAAATAGTGCCATCATCGGTTACACCTGCGATGAAACAACAAATTTTTGTGCTGCCTATATCTAATGCTGTTATGGTTCTATTTTGCGTCATAATAATGCTTTTTAATATCAGTTTAATTAAATTAAATTTGGGTTTCTGGTCTTGTTTTTGGGCGTATCTTTAATTTTTTATTCTTTGATAAATTTTCAAGGATATTCTTCTTTATACTAAATAATTTTTCTGCACCGTTATTAGATATTCCAATTATTAATTTATCTTGTTGGCGCATATCAATCACATTTACATCTTTTTTAAATAACCCATGCTGTTTTTCAATTTTGGCTAGCCTATGCCATGCTTCAAGTGGTTTCTTCTCTGGTAAATTAATATTAATTCCATTTTCAAGATGTAAATTCCATCTGCGGTTACCGATATATATTGCAGTCGTAACTACTTTATTAATCGCTGGTTCTTTGCTTAACATATTAATCAATATTGCAGCATTTTTTGGTGCATTTTTACCGATTATAATTTTTAAATTTGGGTGGTATCCAGAAATTTGATTGCCAATTAATTCTCCGTCATTATCAATTAAGGTGAATATATTGTCATGCTGCCAAACAGCTATCGGCTTGCGTTCTTTTATTACTATATAAATTTTATCGGGTAATTGTCGGTTTATGCTGACATGCTTGACCCAACCAAGCCTTTCAACCCGTTTTTTTGCTGCTGTCATATCATAAAATAATATCGGTTGGCCTAATTTTAATTGTAATGCGTTTAAAAGTTTATCTTTTGATAACATTTTACGATTGGCGACAAAAACCTTGTTAACGGTAAAACCCATTTGAACGGTTTTTGCCATTACTATATTAACTAAACCAGTTTTCCCACGGGAAAATATACCATCATTTGTCGCTAAATATATCATTGCACCAGTTGATCCAAATGCAATTAGGTAAAATGATAATATGAAAAATCGATTAAATTTCTTACCAAATTTAATTTTATATTTTTGTGATGTTTTGGCGGCTAATTTCTTTATTGATCGCATGCTGAATTCTCCACCATCCATGATACTAGCTCAGGGAAATCCATGCCAATATACCGTGCTTGTTCTGGCACTAATGATAATGACATCATGCCAGGCTGGGTATTTATTTCTAAAAAAGCTAGTTTTTTTAATTTTGGGTCATATCTAAAATCACTACGGCTGATACCGCGACATCCCAAAAGTTGATGGGCTTTTACAGCATATGATTTTATTTCATTAGCAAGATTATCATCAATATTAGCGGGGCAAATATGGGTTGTTTTGCCATCTTTATATTTGGCCTCATAATCATAAAAACCAGCATGTGGTTTAAGTTCGGTAATACATAGGGCTTTTATATTATCTGTGTTATTTTTACCCTCATTGCTACTGCTGCTCATCACGCTAACGGTTAATTCCATGCCATCAATAAATTCTTCGACCAATGCATCGCCATAATCCCAATCGCGATAATCAGGACCATTATCACCAGTTTTTACAATATATATGCCGACGCTTGAACCTTCGCTGGCTGGTTTAACGACATATGGTCGTGGCACTGGGTCGCCTGATCCTAACATATCTTGTGAAATAACCATGCCATTGGCACAAGGAATTCCCGCCGCCTTGATAATGGCAATGGTCATTGGTTTATTCATGGCAACGCAAGATGCCAATTGGCCTGAATGGCTATATGGTATTTGCATCATATTAAGCATGGCTTGTACTGTTCCATCTTCGCCATATTTTCCATGCAATGCGTTAAATACTGCATCTGGTTTTGGTGTTAATGCGGCAATAAATTCTGCCATATCGCGTGGGGGATCAAGCTCGGTAACTATATATCCTGATTGACGTAATGCTTTGGCACATGCGGCACCCGATGCCAATGAAACTTCGCGTTCTGCTGACCAGCCACCTAATAAAACGGTTACATTTTTAATCATTTTGGCCTCTGTTAGCTTTTCCATTCACATGGTTTAATCTGCCGATACGTTTTATTTCCCAATTTAAATTTATACCAGATTTTGCCTTGACCATTCGCTGCACTTCTAAACCAAGGGCTTCAATATCTGCTGCGGTTGCATCGCCATTATTAATGATAAAATTACAATGCTGGTTTGATATTTGTGCTTTGCCAATCTGCATTCCGCGGCATCCAGCATCATCGATTAATTTCCATGCTTTATAGCCAACGGGGTTTTTAAATGTTGAGCCACCAGTGCGGCCTTTAATTGGCTGGCTATCCATCCTTGATGATTTTATTTGTCCCATGCGTTGATTGATTTTATCAAAATCGCCATCATGACCTTGAAATACTGCCTTGATAAAAATCCAATCATTGGCAATAGCGCAATATCGATAGTCAAAGCCCATATCTTTGATTGATAATTTGTGCAATTTACCATCGGGTGATACGGCATAGGCAACTTTTAATATATCATTCGTGCAAGCATCATAAGCCCCCGCATTCATACGTAATGCCCCGCCAATCGTTCCTGGAATACCGCTATAAAATTCAAATCCTGCAATATTAGATTTCGCCGCAAATTTTGCTAAATTAATATCTAATGCTGCTGCGCCAACAGTAATTTCGTTACGATCAGTTTTTTCTATAGTCGCGAATTCACGACCAAGACGAATAACAATTCCACTGATTCCCCCGTCTCTGATTAACAAATTTGAACCGACACCCAATGTAGTTAAGGGGATATCAATTGGTTTATTTTTCAAAAAATATTGTAAATCTGCCATATCTTTTGGCTTAAACATCACATCGGCACAACCGCCAACATTAAACCAAGTTATAGGGGCAAGCTTTGCATTGACGCTATAACGCCCGCGTATTTCTGGTAAATATTGTAATATATTATTATCGGTTAGATTATTTTTATTTGTTGTCATTGATTAACCTTTACCCTTAGATTGATCAATTATTATTTGCAATTGTTGCGGTAAATTATTGGCCCAGCTTGAAATGCTGCCTGCTCCCAAACAAATTACTAAATCGCCAGGTTTGGCAATATTATTTATCAGTTGGGCAAGATCACCTTTGTCTTGCAAAGAATATACATCACGATGACCACGGTCCTTTAATCCCTGTGTCATGCTATCGCGGTCAAAACCGTCAATTTTATCTTCACCTGCGGCAAAAACATCTGTTACAATTACACTATCCGCATCATTAAAGCAAGAACAAAAATCTTCAAATAAACTCATTAATCGGCTATATCTATGGGGTTGCACTACGGCTATCACATTGCGCCTTGTGGCGGTTCTTGCTGCCTTTAATACGGCTGTTATCTCAACTGGATGATGGGCATAATCATCAATTATTGTAATGCCATTAACCACACCGGTTTTACTAAAACGCCTTTTAACACCGCTAAACTCGCTTAACCCTTGACGGATTTTATTATCATCAATACCTAATTCAATGGCAACGGCAATGGCAGCAAGTGAATTTTGAATATTATGTTCACCATGCATTGGCAGGCGTAAACCAATAATTTGCCGTTGTTCCATCCCACGCATGGATATGGTAATGTTAAATTCACAACCATTGATGTTTGACTTTATATCGCTTGCTTTTATATCTGCTTGCTGGCTAAAACCATAGGTTATGATACGTCGATCAGATATTTTGCCGATTAATGCTTGTATTTCAGGATGGTCAATACAAGTGATGACAAAACCATAAAATGGTATATTTTGTATGAATGATAAAAATGCTGCTTTAAGATTATCAAAATTACCCCAAAAATCTAAATGTTCTGGATCAAGATTGGTTACAATTGCAATCGTGGCAGGAAGTTTATTAAATGATCCATCGCTTTCATCTGCTTCGGCAACTATCCATTGTCCTTTACCAAGCCTTGCATTGGTGCCATATGAATTTATAATGCCACCATTTATCACGGTTGGGTCCATTTCGGCTGTTTCCAACATTTGTGCCACCAATGATGTTGTCGTGGTTTTACCGTGAGTTCCCGCAACCGATATTGACCATTTAAGCCGCATTAATTCGGCCAACATCTCTGCACGTTTAACAACGGGGATAAATTGTTCGCGCGCTTCTAACATTTCTGGATTATCATGATTTATTGCCGTACTAACCACTACCACAGCAACGCCATCAATATTATTTTTATCGTGGCCAATGTTAATTTTTATCCCTAAATCAGATAGGCGCTTAACATTGGTATTGGCATTTATATCTGAACCACTGATATCATAGCCTAATTCATGCAATAATTCGGCTATTCCTGACATGCCGATACCGCCGATGCCGATAAAATGAATTTTACCAATTGTAAGTGGCATTTGCATCATTTTGTTGCACTCCCATAACTTTTTCTACTTGATTTTTGTTTTTTATAATTTGTAATATTAGCAATTTTGCTAATGGCAGTGGCAAGCATTCTTGTTGCTTCGGGCATTCCTTGTTTTGCCGCTGATTTTGCCGCAATATTTAATAAATGCGGGTCGGTGAATAATTCGCATAGACGCTTTGATAATATATCACTGGTAAAATTATCTTGCGGTATCATCCATGCACCTGCGGCATCGCATAGCCTTGCCGCATTGGCGCTTTGATGGTCGTCAATTGCATATTTATATGGCACTAATATCGATGGCTTGCCCGCGGTTGTTAACTCGGCCATTGTTGATGCGCCCGCACGGCAAATAACCAAATGCGCCTTGGTTAATTGTTGCGGCATATCATCGATGAAACTATATATATCACATTCAATATTTGCAGATTTATAAAATTTTCTTACCTGTGAGATTTGTTCTTTACGCACTTGTTGAGTAATGAATATTCTTGATTTTAATTCTTCTGGCATTTTTGCCAATGCGACGGGTAATATTTCACCAAATATTGCCGCACCTTGACTGCCGCCGATCACCAGAATATTGATAATACCATTATTATCGATTGCTTTATAATCTTTACCATTTAATAAAGCAATTTCGGGCCTTACGGGATTGCCAGTCCAAACTATTTTACCATAATCTTCTTTTTTTATACCTGCGGTGATGGGAAATGACGTGGCAATCATGTCAACACGCGGTGCCATAAATTTATTTGCGCGGCCTAAAATGGCATTTTGCTCGTGAATAACTGTTTTAAATGGCAACATGCTTGCCGCGAACATGGTCGGTATCGATGGATAGCCGCCAAAGCCAACAACCACATCAGGTCGTAATCTTTTTAAGATGCGCCTTGCTTGGAAAAATCCCCGTCCAAGTCTAAATAATGCAATGAATTTATCAAATTTACCACGCCCAGACATTGGGGCTGAATCGATTGTATAGGTGTCTATTTTTGCCAATGAACCGCTATAACTATTGCCTCTATTATCGGTAATTAATGCTAATTTAAAACCGTGATCTAATAATTTTTCTGCTAATGCTTGGGCGGGGAAAATATGCCCGCCTGTGCCGCCGCTTGCCAATATTATAAGTTTTGTCATATTTCACCACCTGCTCTTGTTCTGGTTAAAGCCAAAACCATGCCGATTGTTAATGCAACGGCAATTAAAGACGAACCGCCATATGATATGAAAGGCAAAGTCATGCCTTTGGTTGGTATTAAATTTAGAGTTGATGCCATATTTATTAAGGCCTGCAAGCCAAATTGTACCAATAGTCCAGTAACCGCTAATATGACGAAAAGATTGTTATTATTTAAAACTCTAATAAAGCCACGTAATATGACAAAAGCATAAATTGCGACAATTAATAAGCAAAATATAAGGCCAAATTCTTCGCCAGCTACCGCTAAAATAAAATCTGCATGACCATCTGGTATATGATCTTTTATTGATCCTTCGCCAGGACCTCTGCCAAATATGCCGCCATTCATGAAGGCTTCCATGGAACGTTCTGTTTGATAGCTGTTGCCTGCCATAGGGTCTAAGAAAAGATCAACCCGCGCCTTTACATGCGGGAAGAAATTATATGCCATTGCAAAACCAAATATTGCTAAAAATACTAAGGTGAAAACCAATATCATCGGCAGGCCAGCAAGAAAAAATTGTGACGCCCATATTACCGTTAAAATTATAGCTTGTCCAACATCTGGCTGCATTAAAAATAACGTTAAAATAATTACATAAAGCCCAGCAGAAATAGCATATCCTGGTATATCTTCTCCCAACCGCCTTGCACTGAACATCCATGCGGCAACAATGGCAAAAGCTGGCTTGGCAAATTCAGATGGTTGAATGGTTAAACCAGCAATGGAAACCCATCTGGTTGCGCCTTTTATTTCTGCGCCAATCGTCAATGTCATGATTAAAAATATAATTGAAAAACCTAACATAATAACGGCTAATCTTCGTATGGATCTTATATCTAACAATGATGTTGCAATTATTATTAACATGGCTGGTATCGCAAATGCAGCCTGTTTACGGAAAAAATGCAAACTATCAATGCCGATACGTTCGGCAACGCTTGGGCTGGCAGAAAGAGATAATAAAACACCAAAAATGATTAATATGAAAATTGCAAAAAGTGTTAGATGGTCAACCGTCCACCACCAACGCGCTAATATGGATGTGTCATTGCGTGCGATTGCCATTATGCTGCATCCTCTGTAAAAAATTTACGATTCTTACCTGATAGCATATGAATTTGTTTAATGAATTGATTGCCACGGGTTTCAAAATTTTTAAATTGATCGAATGATGCACAGGCAGGTGATAGTAATATGACAGACCCTTTTTTGCCATCTGATATTGCCATTGCAAAGGCTTGATTTATAGCAGTTTTAAGATCACCAGAAATTGTTAAATCCAATGAATTTATTGTTTTTTCATTAGCCTTAATATTTAAATTTTTTGCCATGTCTTTTGCCGATTTACCGATTAAAAAACCATGATTTATATTTTTAAAAAATGGTGTTATATTGCTATAATCACTATTTTTTTCAATGCCGCCCGCGATCCAATATATATTTTTATAACAACCAAGGGCGCGGGTTGTGGCTTCGGCATTTGTGGCTTTGCTGTCATTAACAAAGGCGATATTATCAATGATTGCTATTATTTGCTGGCGATGCGCCAAGCCTTTAAAGTCGCTTATTGCATCAATAATATCTTTTGGTTTTAAGCCGATAACACGGCAAGCGGTATAGGCTGCAATGGCATTTTGTGCGTTATGCAACCCAGGCAATGTGGTGGCAAATGACATATTAAATACATCTTTGCATTTATCATCTAAATCATCGATAATATGGTTATCTTTAAGATAAACACCGCCATCCATCACATGTTTGGTTGATATGGCAATGACGCGGGCAGGCTTATGGCTCAATGCTTGGCAAATACCAGATGTACGGTCATCATCAATGGAAACTATTGCGGTGTCATTTTTATTTTGCCGTGCAAAAATATTCATCTTTGCCGCAATATACCCATCAATGCCCCCGTGGCGTTCAAGATGATCATTTGTTATATTTAATAATAATGCAATGTTAAATTTTTGTGTAGCCAGTAATTCAAGCTGGTATGATGACATTTCCAAAACATAGCTACCTTCTTGATCAAGTGGCGCTAAATCCAACACTGGAAAACCTAAATTACCGCCAATTTCAGTTATATACCCAGCATCTTTTAATATATGACCGATAAGCGCCGTGGTGGTTGATTTACCATTAGTACCAGTAATGCCAATATAATTTGCATTGGGTATTTGTTGATATAAAAGTTCGATATCACCAATTATTTTAACCCCAGCATCTTTTGCAGCCTTGGCAACAGGATGTGGTGCAGGGTGGTTATGGGCAATTCCTGGTGACAATATAAGCGCTTGCATCGATTTAATAATATCGGGATTTGATAAATCGCAAATATTTGCGCCAAGCTTGGATGCGATATCACGGCTGTTTTTATTATCATCCCACGCAAATATCTTTGCACCGCCATCAATCAATGCGGTAATGGTCGCAAGGCCAGAACGACCCAGCCCCATAACGGCGATTGATTGATTGTTATATATATTAAGTGCGATAGTCATTATAGTTATCTTAATTTTCCAGTTATCTTAATTTCAATGTGGCAAGGCCGACCAATGCCAAAATCATGGCTATTATCCAAAATCGAATGACGATAGTTGATTCTGCCCAGCCTTTTTTCTCAAAATGATGGTGCAATGGTGCCATGGCAAAAACCCGTTTGCCCGTTGTTTTAAATGATATTACTTGCACAATAACCGACACGGTTTCCAAAACGAACAGGCCGCCGATTATTGCCAAAACAATTTCATGTTTGGTGATTATGCTGACTGCGCCCAATGCCCCGCCCATGGAAAGTGAGCCAGTATCACCCATGAAAACCATCGCTGGTGGTGCATTAAACCAAAGAAAACCAAGGGATGCGCCCACAAGCGCACCACAAAATATTGTAAGTTCGCCACTTCCTGCCACATAATGTAATTGTAAATATTGTGAATAAATTGAGTTGCCGACTAAATATGCAATCAATCCAAAACAGCTGGCGGCGATCATGACTGGCACGATTGCTAAACCATCAAGCCCATCGGTTAAATTAACCGCATTTGATGAACCAACCAGAACAAAGACGCTAAATGGTATAAAAAACCATGATAGATTTATTAGTAAATCTTTGAAAAATGGCACGGCCAACCCATGCGCAATTGGATCATTAGTGATTTTTAAAAACCAAACAGCGGCAATAATACCAATGATAATTTGGAAAAGTAATTTTAATTTTCCAGATAGACCTTTGGAGTTTTTACCAGTTAATTTTAAATAATCATCCACAAAGCCAATTGCACCAAAACCAACAGTAACCAACATTACTATCCACATATATTGATTGGTTAGATCCGCCCATAGAAGGGTGCTGATAATAACAGAAATTAAAATTAAAAAACCGCCCATGGTTGGCGTGCCAGCTTTTACTAAATGTTGTTCTGGCAGGTCTTCCCTGATATTTGATGCGCCTTTTTGTTTTTTCTTTAACCATCTAATAATATATGGACCTAATATGAAGCAAATAATTAGTGATGTAAAAATAGCACCGCCAGTACGAAAAGTAATATAGCGAAATAAATTAAAAAACAGTGATGTCTCCGCTAGTTGCGGCAATAGATTAAATAGCATTATTTTGTTCTTTCTGCCCATTACAATTGGCGGCTTTGTCTAGGCGTAATAAGGCATTAACAATTACTCTCATATTGCTACCTAATGATCCTTTAATCATGATAATATCACCAAATTTTATGGTGTTTATTAACGGTTTGATAAGGCTAGCACTATCATTTGCATGCAGTGTTTTAATTTTTTTTGCCATTGCGGCTGATAGATATGCCATGTCAGCACCAGTTGTGAATAATAAATCAATTTTATTTTTAATAATATCATTGACCAAATTAATATGTATTTTTTTGCTATCCTTGCCCAATTCTAACATATCGCCAAGCACAGCAATATAGCGCCCGTCATTTGATATTTTATGATTAGACATAGTTTTTAATGCGGCACGCATGGCAATTGGGCTGGCATTATAGCTTTCATCAATCATTGAAAAAATAATATTATTACCATTACCATTACCATTAGCTATTTTAATTTTACTAAATTTACCGCGTCCTTGCAGCGGTTTAATGGTTTTAAGTATTTTTATAGCATCGGTATTATCATATGAAATCTTTGCAATTACTGCTAATATTGCTAAGCTATTTATTATTTGATGTATTCCCGTTATGCCTAAATCATATTCGACTATCTTATTATTAAAGGATTTATTATTAAGTATAGCTTTTATTTGGCTGTGATTTTGATCCATTGAATATTTTTCAAGCCTTACATCAGCATCGATATGTGCACCAAAACTTATGATATTAGAATCTTCAACGCCGTAATCATTGGCATTTAAATGTAAATGATGAAATAATGGATGTTCGCGTTGTAAAATTGCAACACCACCTTTTACCAAACCCTTGAATATTTCTGATTTTGCATCGGCAATGGCAGTTATATCTTTGAAAAATTGCATATGAACCGGCGCAACCGTGGTTATTATTGCCACATCAGGGCGTAAAATCATGCTAAGCCTTGATATTTGTAATGGCTGGTCCATGCCTAATTCAAAAACACCAAAATCCGTATTAGCTGGCATTCTGGCCAAAGTTAATGGCAGGCCTATTTGGCTATTTAAATTACCAATGGTGGCATGGCATTTGCCGATTTTGTTAAATACTAATGCTAAGGCTTCTTTTGTCCCTGTTTTGCCAACACTGCCAGTTATAGCAATTATTTTTGCCTTTGAGCGCGATCTTGCCGCCTTTGCCAGATCAGTTAAGCCTTGGGTTGTGTCTTTGACAATCAATAATGGAATTGGTGGAGAGGTTATTTTTTTTGCATGTTTTTGATCGACCATCGCCGCCACAGCACCATTATCAGCCGCCATTTTTATATAATCATGACCATTATTATTATCACCGACCAAGGCAATGAATAAATCGCCATTGGTGATGGTTCGACTATCGATGCTAATACCGCTTGCTTGCCAATTATTATCGCCATTAAGGCCATGACCGTTGGTGGCTATTTCTACTTGTTTTTGTTGCCAAAGAGCCGTCATTTCCCATGTTCCTTAATTTCTTTTTTGATTATTTTTTCAAGAAATTCCTTAACAATTTTTCCATCATCAAATGGTAATATTTTATCCTTAATTATCTGTCCTTGTTCATGACCTTTGCCAGCAATTATTAAAATATCATCTGTTTTTAAAGATCCACAGGCATATTCTATCGCTTGTTTTCTATCGCCAATTTCCATGGCATTTTTGCAACCATCCATGATAGATTTGCGTATTTCAGCAGCATTTTCATTGCGCGGGTTATCATCGCTAACGATGGCTATATCGGCATATTTGCTGGCGATTTCACCCATTATTTGTCTTTTTGATTGATCGCGATCACCGCCGCAACCAAAAACTAGATATAATTTGCCTTTAACATGCGGCTTGATGGTGGTTAATATTGTTTTTAAGGCATCAGGCGTATGGGCAAAATCTACGTAAATTGCTGCGTTATTTTGCTTAGATGCAATATATTGCATGCGCCCAGTAACCGATTTTAAATTACTTAATAATGGCACAATATCTTTTGCCTCGCCGCCGCAGGCGATGACAAGCCCGATAGCGCAAAGGGCATTTTCAATTTGAAATTTTCCAAATAACGGAAAACCAACGTGGAAAATATTGTTAAATATTGATACTTTAAGTGAAAAGCCATTGGTATTTATTTTATGTTCGACACAATATATATCACCATGATTAAGGCCGTATGATATTATACGTTGATTGCGTTTAGCGGCTATATTGGCCAAATATTCATATTGATCGCAACCCTTATTGATAACCATTATACCGTTAATTGGTAATAAATCGCTAAATAATCTCATCTTAGCCATTAAATAGTCATTCATATTTTTGTGATAATCTAAATGATCAAGACTTAGATTGCTAAAGGCGCAGGCGGTGAAATTAACCCCGTCGAGACGATACATATCAAGCCCATGTGATGATGCCTCCATCGCCACATGATTAATTTTATTATATTTTAAACTTCTTAATATTTTATGTATTTCAACGGGGTCAGGGGTCGTTAAGCCGTGTTTTGACAAAGTTGATATTGATGAATAAACGGAGCTGTTGATACCAAGCGTGCCAATGCTGGCGCTTGGTATATCCAACCCTTGCCATAATTGGCGAGTGAATTCAGCAATAGATGTCTTGCCATTGGTGCCTGTTATAGCAACAATATTATCCGGTTGCTGCCCATAAAAATTGGCTGCAATTTTTGCTAATTTACGACGTGGGTTTTGATCTATCAATAATGTGATATCATCGCCAATAATATCTTGTTTTATTTTTTTTGATGCTAAAATAGCAATCGCACCATTATCGATTGCTTGTGTGATATAATCTTCGCCATTGGACTTAACGCCGTCGATTGCTGCGAATAAATATCCCGATTTAACTTGGCGGCTATCGGCGCTTATTCCCGTTATTTTTATATTATCTAATATAGGGTTAAATTTCATATTGTTATTTTCTATCATTTAATAAGATGCCAATATTTTTATGTTATTTGATGGCTGCTCTATGATAAAATCATGAATAATTTCTGTTGCATCATTATCAACTGGAATTATTCCTGCCAATGGGGCGATGCGATTGATTATGTTTTTAACCGAAGGTGCGGCAACCCAACCACCAGTAGCAGAATTATAAGTTTTCTCATTACCATGCGGTTCATCCAAAATAATATAAACAACATATTTAGGATCATTCATTGGAAATGCAGCCACATATGATGAAATAAGCAATTTTTTATTATAACCATTAACACCAGGTTTTTCGGCGCTACCTGTTTTACCGCCAACCAAATAACCTTTTGCGTCTGATCTCTTCCCTGAACCTGCAATATTATTAAGGCGCATTAATTTGCGAATAGACTTTGAGGTCGCAGCGCTTATAATGCGTTGGTTATTATTTTTATGGCTATTATCATTTAATATATTTGATTTAATTAATGTGGGGTGGATAACAATACCGCCATTAACCATGCTTGCAACTCCTGCTGCTAAATGCATTGGGCTAATGGCTAAGCCATGACCATATGCAATAGTCATGGTATTTATTGGCCGCCAAATTTTTGGATATTGTGGGCTTCCTATTTCTGGTAATTCAATATCAAGTTTATCCAAAAAACCAATGTTTTTCATAAATGTTTTTTGTGCAGCAGTACCAATTTCTTTTGCCATTAACGCAGAACCGATATTGGATGAATATATAAATATTTCTGGCACCGATAAAATACGTTTTTTAGCATGAAAATCGCGAATTAAAAAACGTGCTATTTTAATAGGTTTTCTTGCATCATAACCGCTTTTCATATTGCTTATGCCTGCTTCCAATGCAAGGGCGGTATTAAAAATCTTAAATGTTGAGCCCAATTCATAAACGCCCAATGTTGCACGATTAAATGTTGCTTGTGGATTTGAATTTGATGGGTGATTAGGGTCGAAATCTGGCAATGATACCATTGAGATAACCTCGCCATTATTGGCATCAAGAATAATACCAGCCCCACCAATTGCTCTATATTCATCAATCGCATTGGATAATTCTTCGCGCATTATATATTGCATACGCATATCTATGGTTAATTGTAATTTTTCCATATTATTGCGTAATAATTTATCAAATGTTTTTTCAATGCCCGCTAAACCACGATTGTCAATATCTACATAACCAAGAATATGACCCATTAATGCGCCTTGTGGGTAAATTCTGCTTTCACTATTGATAAATTTTAAACCAGGAATTCCAAGCTTATTTATTTGCCAATGTTGGTTAGGGGTTAATTTGCGCTTTAACCAGACAAATTTATTTTTACTTGTTAATGATTTAAGTAATTTATTGACTGACACGCTTGGTATTGTTGCTGCAAGCTTAACGGCAACTTCTTGTGGATTATTAATTTTTTGTGGGTTGGCGGCTAATGATACTGATTTTAAGCTGGTTGCCATTAATTGCCCATTGCGATCGATAATATCACCACGTTGCTTCTTTTCGCTATCCATCGATATTGCATAAAAATTGCGCGGTTCTTTTGGTATTTGTAATGCGCCAATATCAATAAGTCGCAATGCGATAATAATAAATGATAATGACATTATTACGCCAGTGATTAATAAGCGTGTCTTGCTTATTTCTATTGCTTGTTTAAATATACCATAACGTAATTCAGACCCTGTTGCCCGAATATGTGGTTGTTCGTTACTATTAATATGACCGCGATAATAAATTTTCTTTGTCATTGCAATGTTACCATTGTCAGATTATTATTTGGCATATTATTATCAAGTGATCGCAATGGAATATCAGATATATGACCAATTTGTTCAGTTAATATTTCTTGTAATTGCGGTAATATTTGCATTGATAGCTTCTTTAATCGCTCTGGACGTTTAAGATAGCTCCATTCAGCCTTTAAAACATGAATTGTTTCTTGTTCTATTATTATTTGATGATTTAATTTTGTTAATTGCGCCTCCAAGGCTTCGACTTGAAAGGTAATATAGAATAAAATATATCCTGTTATGGTGATTGCGCATATCCAAAAAGTTATGGTGAAAAATTTCATTTTATTACCTCCATATCCCAAACAGGGTGGTTTGTCCTTATGGCGGCGCGTAATTTTGCCGATCTGGAACGTGGGTTTTTTATAGATTCTACTTTCTTGGCTTTTAAAGGTGATTTGGTTAGCTGCTCAAAGCTTGGTTTATTTTGAATATTATCTTTTATAGGTAGATGACGATTGCCGCCGCTACCATTGCCTGTGCGAATATTTAAAAATTGCTTCACAATACGATCTTCAAGGCTATGAAATGATACAACTACCAACTTCCCATTGGGGTTTAATAATTTTTCTGCGGCAATTAACCCGCGCTTTAATTCGCCAAGCTCGTCATTAACTTGAATACGTAATGCTTGAAAAACTCGTGTTGCTGGGTCTATTTTATCTTTTGATTTTGGTATTATGCGCCGCAATAAATCCGCCAATTGCAAAGTGGTTGTGAATGGTGATTTTATTCTATCCATAACAATGGCACTGGCGATCTTACGCGAATATCGTTCCTCGCCATATTGATATATTATACGGGCTAAATTTTCTTGACTATAACCATTGACAATATCGGCTGCGGTTGGGCCAGTATTGCCCATTCGCATATCAAGTGGACCATCATTGCGAAATGAAAAACCACGGCTGGCATCATCAATTTGTGGCGATGAAACACCAATATCCAACACAATGCCGTCAAGTGCATCAATGCCAATATTGGCTAATAGATTTTCCATATCACCAAAACAACCAGATAATAAGGAAAATCTATCTTGATATTTAGCATGAAAATAATCGGCGCGCGATTTGGTTTCTATATCACGATCAATGGCAAATAATTTACAATCGACGGCATCTAAAATTGCACGGCTATAACCACCTAATCCAAAAGTACCATCAAGATATATACCACCATCTTGTGGCGATAACATTTCTATAACTTCGCTTAACATCACAGGCGAATGGTCAAAATTTATTTTTTCATTATTGATGGATGATATTTTAATCATTATCACCACCTAAAGATTTTGTAACGGTTTTTTTATTAAGTTTTAATGTCATACCTTTGGCATTATTACGTTTTTCAATTTGGCGAAGCGCATAAATATCTGGCGACCAAATTTGAAAACGTGATGCCATGCCAACAAAAGTTGCTTTATCATTAATATTTGCAAAATTTGAAAATTCAGACGGCAGGACAAAACGTCCCGTGCTGTCATAGCTAACATGTTTAGCATTGGATATTATGTAGCTAAGCGCATCTTCTTGTTCGGAAAATATATCGGCTTGATCTTCGATGCTATCGGCGACGCGCTGCATAAATTCTTCGTCGCAAGCTTCCAAGGCATTAATATTTGGTGATGGGAAAATATAAAAGCTATTATTTATTGTGCTTTCAAGTAAATCGCGATAATTGGCTGGAAGGGAAACGCGCCCCTTCTTATCTACTTTATTTTCGAATGTGCCAGTGAAAAGCGCCATCCGATTTTATCCTTCCTATATTTATCTCAATGAATCCAATTTATACAAAGGCTGATTACAGATATATGCAACCAACAAAACACTCTATTGGGATAACATGGGAAAACATGGGAAGTCAATAAAATTTATAGTAAAGATATATTAAAATCATATATTTAGTTTAAATATTAACTAAATATTAACTAAATATTATAATATATCAAAGATAAAAAATAATTTTACTTAAAATATAAAGAAAATAAACGGTAAATATATCTGGTATTACTTTGAATGTTCTTAATTTGTTTTTATTAATATTGTGATTAGTGGTTTAATTGCAATTGTCCAATTTGGTGTATTTCCATATATGCACCATTATATTGGCGTACCCAACCGCGTATTGTAATATGTTTTTTTGCTAAATCGGTTGCATCGATACCAATATTTTTAAATTTTTCCCATAATGGCTTTTTAATGCCAATGCTAAAATCTGTACGCCAATCATTATCAAAATTAATATAAATTCGTTGATTTATTTTTTTTACTTGCAATACAATTCCTTCGACTATGGCAAATTTATTAATTCCTCCATCATATGGTTGTGCATTATATATTTTAAAATCACCATTTGCCCAACCACCAATATTTTTATTCCTTGCCATATTTTCTTGTTTTAAAAGATAACTGAAATTTTTATTTCCCGCATGATTTCCAGATAATATGGCCAAACCATTTTTTATTAATTCTGCATTAAGCCATATATTATCTTCATCATAAATATCTGCATATATGCGTGAATATCTATCGATAGAATTTGGCGTTATTATAAATTTCAATTGTTTACCCAATATCATGGAGGAAATTATATTGATATTTGCATGGTTTTTTGAAATATCAATGGCCTTTAATTTATATTTATTACCGCTTTTAGCTGTTAATGTATAATTATTTGAAATTGCAATAATATTATCAAATATGGTTTCTTGGGCTGATAAAATATTAACCATTGTTAGGTTTATATATAGATATATTATATAAAATAAAGTTCTGTATAACAAATGCATATATTATAATGCCTATTTAATTAAAATTCGATATTTATACTGATTTATTTATCATATATAGTTAGGATATTCTAACCCATAATAAAGATGAATTGGATAAAATATGTTGAGCCATATATTATACCCCCAACAAGAAGCATTTCAAGATGGTATGTTAGATGTTGGTGATGGGCAACAAATTTATTGGGAGAAATGCGGCAAACAAAATGGAGTGCCAGTTTTATTTTTGCATGGTGGGCCAGGGTCTGGCTGTTGTGCTGGTCATAGGCGTTTTTTTGACCCAAAATTCTATCTAAGTATTTTATTTGACCAACGCGGTTCGGGCAGGTCACGACCAATAGGGCATCTTGAAGCCAATAATACCCAAAATTTAATTGCTGATATTGAAAAATTACGCAAAAAACTGGGCATAGAAAAATGGATAGTTTTTGGCGGCTCTTGGGGTTCAACATTAGCATTGGCATATTCTCAAGCATATCCAGCGCGGGTGCGGGGTCTAGTGCTGCGCGGTATTTTCTTAGGGCAAAAATCAGAAGTTGATTGGTTTTTATACGGCATGGGTGATTTTTTTCCTGAAGCCCATAAGGCTTTTCTTGAATTTTTGCGGCCAAATGAACGCGATGATATTTTACAAAGCTATTATAAATATATGTGCGACCCTGACCCTAATATTCATTTGCCAGCGGTTAAGGTCTGGGCAAAATATGAGGCGGAATGCTGTGTGCTTATTCCAAACCAAGATATGCTTGATATATTTGATGACCCTGATAATGCAATCGCGCTTGGAAGATTAGAAGCTCATTATTTCATCAATGGTTTATTTTTAAAAAAAGGCCAATTATTAAATGATATGCAGATAATAAAACATATCCCAAGCGTAATAATTCAAGGCCGCTATGATGTTATATGTCCACCAAAAACTGCTTATGATTTGGCATCATATTTTGATGATTGCCAATTAATAATTGTTGATAATGCAGGCCATTCTGCCACAGAAAGCGGAATTACTATGGAACTTGTAAAGGCAATGGAGAAATTTAAATCATTGCCATATTAGGATTTAAAAAATATATCCATAAGGCTACGCGCTGCTGTGGCTGGTGATTGACCATATTTAGTTGATCCGTCATTGATAGAATTTTCCATTTGGGCAAGTTTGCTTGTGGTGCGCGGGTCTTGGCGTAACTTTACGTTGATTAATTCTGTTATTTCTGTCCATAACCATGCCTTGTTTTGTTTAGCGCGGCGTTGCAATATTTCGCCATTATCGTTGGATATTTTTTTAAAATTCAATATTAATTGCCATATTTCATCGATGGCTTGGCCTGTTAATGCCGAACAGCTTTTAACAGGAACCTGCCAGTTTTGGCTAGAAGGCCGTAACAGATGCAGTGCATTGCGATAATCTTGAGCTGATATTTCGGCAATATCTTTCATGCTGCCATCGGCTTTATTGACCAAAATTATATCGGCCATTTCGACAATTCCTTTTTTTATCCCTTGCAATTCATCGCCACCACCAGGAAGTAATAATAACATGAAAATATCGCTCATATCATATACGGCGGTTTCTGACTGACCCACGCCAACGGTTTCAATTAATATCACATCAAATCCTGCTGCTTCGCAAATTAGGATTGCCTCTCTTGTGCGTCTGGCGACCCCGCCCAATGTTTTTCCTGCCGGCGATGGTCTTATGAATACGTCATCATTATGGGCAAGGCTTTCCATACGGGTTTTATCGCCCAATATCGATCCACCGCTTATTTGTGATGAAGGATCAACCGCCAAGACGGCTAATTTATGACCTTGATCGATTATATGGTTGCCAAATTTCTCAATGAAGGTGGATTTACCAACCCCCGGCACACCAGAAATGCCAATACGTATAGATTTTCCCGTTTTTGGCATTAATAATGATAATAATTCATCGGCATCACTTCTATGGTTAATATTTGTTGATTCTATTAATGTTATGGCGCGTGATAATGCGCGTCGATTACCATTACAAATATCAATTGCCAATAATTTAATTTTATCAGAAGTTTTTTCACTATCATTCATATTTTAATTTCAATCATAATTAATTAGTATCATCGTTATTTTGTTTGATCATTATTTTTGCCATTATCGTTAATTTTTCACGAGCAGAATCGTCAAGACTTAATAATATATGCTGCTTAGAATGATATATTTTCATTGCCTGATCTATATTTTTAATTTTTTCATGAGAAGATTTTTGAACATTAATTTTAATATTTAATGGTGAAATAAAATTTGCATTAGAAAATGCATTAATCATGGCTTTTTTTTTAACAAATTGTCGGTAATATCATCTGGATTATCTGGAGGCGGTAATTGTGGCAATTGATCATCCATGGCATCATTTATTAATTTTGCTTCGCCAATGGCGGCCTCAATAAGATTAATTTGCTCTTCAGGGCTTTGATCAGGAAAGATTAAGCCGCTTTCTCCTGGTTTGACACCAAATGGCGTGTTTAAAATTGGTATTGATTTACCATGATCGATACCATTTTTTTCATTATCCGCCCATGTTTTTTTAACGCGGTCAATTTCATCCCACGCTTTGCGACCATTTTTATTTAAAAGAAAATATTTTAATAATTTACCGATCATAATTTTAAAACCATATAATTGATTCTGTTATTATCAAAATAATATTTTTTTAATTATTACGCTACTTAAATTTTAATATTTAACTATCTTTTATTTTGATTGTGAATATTTCGACTTCATGTTGAAGCCTTTCCGATTGAACAGTTAATTTTTCTGCAGCTGTTAATATATTATGTGATGTTTTCGAGGTACTATCAATCGCAGATGTTACCTGATTTATGCTATCATGGACATTATTGGTATCTTGCGCTGCCAATGTAATATTATGTGTTATTTCTTGGGTTGCTTCACCTTGTTGATTAATAGATTCTGCAATTTCAATATTAATATCATTAACATCATTAATAACATGCGTGATTTTATTGATTGCATCGGCTGCTTTATTGGTTGAGTTCTGAATATTTAATATTTGCTTGCTTATTTGTTCGGTTGCATTGGCTGTTTGTCCTGCAAGGCTTTTAACTTCGGTTGCAACAACGGCAAATCCTTTACCTGCTTCGCCTGCTCTTGCTGATTCTATTGTTGCATTAAGTGCCAGCAAATTAGTTTGATTAGCAATATCGCTAATTAAATTGACGATTTCATCAATTTTACTGGCTTCGATCGCAAGGTTTTTAATTTCGTCGTTGGTTGTATTGGCTTGTTTTGCGGCCGAGCTTGATATTTTGGTGGAATTGTCAATTTGCAATGTAATTTCAGTAATAGACGCGCTAAGTTCTTCGGCAGCACTAGCAACCGCTTGAACATTAACTGATGCCTTCTCACCTGCTTTATTTACCACCCTGCATTGTCTTCCTGCATTATCAGATGAATCTGTCATATTAATTGATGAATTTTTTAACATTTTAGCTTCATTTGAAACGATTTCAACCACCGCGCCAATTGTTTTATTAAATTCATCGGCAACATTGGCTAATATTTTTTTATTGCGTATTTGTTCCGCAGCTTTATCTGTTTTTTGTTGTTTTTCAAGATATAATTTATCCTTAATATTATCTTTAAAGATATTTAATGTTGCCGCCATTATGCCAATTTCATTACTCATTTTAAATTCATCAAGATTAACATTTAAATCACCATGAGAGATTCGTTCCATAGCAGCGGTGATATGCTTGATCGGCGTTGCAACTTTATTGGCAAATAAAAGAGTAATTAATGTTAAAATTAACCCCATTGCAAAGATAGATAAAATTATTACATTGCTTAAATCATTGCCGCGCATCAAATTTGCATCAACAGATGTGATTATTTCCAATACGCCCCTGACATCACCCAATTTCCAATCATCTTTCGGTGTATCGGATCTACCGTTATGACAGTTAACGCAGGCATCGCTTGTCATTTTATCGGCCATTGCCACACGAACCACATTAACCCCATTAATTTTTTCCGATGAAGAATAAATATCGTTAGGGTTATTATTTAAAAACTCCCAAGCCTTTTTACCAAAATCATCAAGCACCGTACCAGCCCTATTTGGAAATGGGAAGGCGCTGTATAATTTAAGACTTGTGTCTTCATCGGCTAATTCTTGGCTCATATCATGGATGAATGTTGCTGGTAGTGGTATTGCTTGTGGGTTGTTTTTATGATCAATTGCGGGTGATAAATTGCCGTCTCCTAAAACTTTTTCGATAATGTTTTTGGTGTAATAACCACGAATTTTTTTAAATTGAATAACTGTTTGCTTTGCCGATAAAATGGCATCTTCTTCAACATTTCCACTTATTAATTGCGGTAATATAAGCCATGCCAGAATTATAGAAAATAAAATAGCCGTTGGTATTGGTAAAACTAACAGCCAAACAATTGTTTTATTTTTTTTCATTGTAATTTTTTCCATAAATTAATTATATTATTATATTTATATATAGAGATAATATATAAATATAATCAAGGTAATATATATATGAGATATATGTTATATTAATGTTATATTAATGTTATATTAATGCTATATTATATTATATGATATTAATATATATCTAAACAAAGTTTATTTATCTATCGCCCAACTGATTTTTTCCAATGTAGACGGCAAAGCGAGATATATTTATCATTACCACCAACAGATATTTGTTTGCCGTCAATGATTGTTTTGCCATTGGCATCTTGCCTTATAACCATTGTGGCTTTTTTACCGCAATGGCAAATGGTTTTAATTTCTTTAATTTCATCGGCTAATGCCAATAATCTTTGGCTACCTGAAAAAAGATTTCCCTGAAAATCTGTACGTAACCCATAACAAATAACAGGAATATTCATATTATCGGCAATATCGCTTAATTGATAAACCTGTTGTGATGTTAAAAATTGTGCTTCATCGACAAGAACGCATGACAAATAATTTTTGCGATGTTCTTTGTCTATTTCTTCATATATATTATCACCAGCCTTAAATATATGGGCATCGCAATCAAGCCCAATACGTGATGTAATTTTGCCAATATTATATCGATCATCAATGGCGGAGGTATATATCATGGTATTCATGCCGCGCTCACGGTAATTATAGCTAGATTGCAATAAAACCGTGCTTTTCCCAGCATTCATTGACGAATAATAAAAATATAATTTTGACATTTATTACATTGCATCAATTATTTTGGCTAAGGCAGATTTTATTTTATCACAGGAAGTATTTTCATCCAATAAACGTTGTTTATTTTCGGTTATTACATCAGCTGGGGCTTTTGCCAAAAAACCTTGATTAGATAATTTTTTATCAAGCCCAAATATGGTATTTTCAGATTTCTTAATCGCCTTTTCAAGCCTATATTTCTCCATCGCTAAATCTATTATATCGGCTAATGGGATAGCTATGGTTAAATCGTCATAAATTATTTGGATAGCCCCTTTGGGTGGTGCAATATCAAAATTAAAATTATCAATTCTTGCCAGACGACATAAGGTTATTTGATTGCGATCAAGCCATAGTTTATTTTTTTTGCTAACTTCTTGCAAAATAACCGGAATTTTTGTTGCAACGGGTATATTCATTTCTGATTTAACTGAACGAATGGCAGTTATAAAACCGATAGCCCATTCAATTTCATGAATAGCGGCATTATCAATCATATTATCAGGTAATTGCGGCCAATCACTTGTGATTAATAAAGAAATATCATTAGAATTTTTATTGTCTATATCTTTACTATAACCCATTTGATGCCATAATTCTTCGGTGATATATGGGGTTATAGGATGCATCAGGCGTAGAATATTTTGAAAAACCCATGCGGTGGTTGCTCTGGTTTCAGCGACAGCCTTATCATCTTCAACGAAGAATAGCGGTTTTGATAATTCTAAATACAAATCACAAAAAATTCCCCAGACAAATTTATAAACCGCACTTGCGGCATCATTAAATCGATAACTTGCCAAGGCTGTATTAATGTTATTTTGGCATTTAACCGTCTCACTAACTATCCAACGGTTAAGTTGTTGTTGGTTGTTTTCTGGATCATATCCATCAATAATGACGCATTCATTCATTTCGCAAAATCTGGCAGCATTCCAAATTTTGGTCATGAAATTGCGATATCCTTCCACCCTGCTGGCGGCAAGCTTAATATCACGCCCTGGTGCAGCAATTGATGTTAAGGTGAAACGCAAGGCATCGGCACCATATTTATCGACTAATTCCAATGGGTTAATAACATTGCCCTTGGATTTTGACATTTTTGCGCCATGTTCATCACGAACAAGCGCATGAACGTAAACCGTATCAAAAGGAACTTCATCCATAAAATGAAGCCCGTCCATCATCATTCGAGCAACCCAAAAGAAAATAATATCAAAGGCTGTAACAATAACATCGGTTTGATAATGTTTGACTAATTCATTGGTATTATCAGGCCACCCCATGGTTGAAAAAGGCCAGAGCGCACTTGAAAACCAGGTGTCCAAAACATCTTGATCGCGTCTAAGTTCTACATCTTTGCCGTAATGTAATTTGGCGGCGGCATGAGCATCATTTTCGTTTAATTCAACGAATACTGTGCCGTCATCCCCATACCATGCGGGTATTTGATGGCCCCACCATAATTGCCGTGATACACACCAAGGTTGGATATTACGCATCCATTCATAATAGGTTTTTGACCAGTTTTCAGGAACAAATTTTGTTCTGCCCTGTTCAACCGATTCAATCGCGGGCTTTGCCATTGTTTTTGCGTCAACATACCATTGATCGGTCAAATATGGCTCTATCACAACGCCGCTTCGATCACCATATGGCTGTGCATGGGTATGATCTTCAATTTTATCTAATAGCCCTAATGATTTAATATCATCAACCATGGCTTTTCTTGCGGTAAATCTTTCCATGCCCCAATATTTTTTGGGTATTTCATCACTTTCGATGATATGTGCGGTTTTGGTTAATATATTTATCATTTCAAGATTATGTCTTTTACCAACCTCGAAATCATTGAAATCATGGGCAGGGGTGATTTTAACCGCCCCCGTTCCTTGCTCAGGGTCGGCATATTCATCACCCACAATTTTTATTCTTCTACCAACAATTGGTAAGATGCAATATTTACCGATTAGGTCTTTATAACGTTCATCATCTGGATTTACGGCAACTGCCGTATCGCCAAGTATGGTTTCTGGCCTTGTGGTTGCAACCACCAAAAATTTATCCTCAAACCCTTCGATAGGATAGCGAAAATGCCACATATGTGATTTGATTTCTTTTGGTTCAACTTCTAAATCTGAAATTGCGGTTTGTAGCTTGGGATCCCAATTAACAAGGCGTTTATCACGATAAATCAAACCTTCTTTATGTAATTGGACGAATGCTTTTAAAACTGCACGGCTACAACCATCATCCATGGTGAAACGTTCACGTTGCCAATCACAAGATGCGCCAAGGCGGCGTAATTGATTGAAAATAATACCGCCAGATTGTTCTTTCCATTGCCAAATATGTTCAATAAATTTTTCACGCCCAATGTCACGGCGATTAATGTTTTTAGCCTCAAGTTGACGTTCGACAAGCATTTGTGTGGCAATGCCAGCATGATCCATACCTGGTTGCCATAGGGTGTCTTTGCCACGCATACGTTCAAAACGAATCAGTATATCTTGGAGTGTGTTATTTAAGGCATGCCCCATATGCAGGCTACCAGTTACATTAGGCGGTGGAATTACGATGGTATATGGGTCAGCATCAAGTTTTTGCCCCGATGCAAATGCATTATCTTTTTCCCAAATATCGTAAATTTTGCCTTCTATATCCGATGGTTGATAGCTTTTTTCTAGCATACTTAACTCTAACTTTGTTAAATTAAATAATTTTCAGTATGCTTTTAACGTTTAATATCTTGCTTATCAATCAGAGATTATCAATCAAAATCATTATTTTATGTGCGTTTCCCAATGCCTGCCATTTTTCTTATTTCTTCTTGCACCAGCCGTTCGACCAATGGCGGTAAATTTTCATCAAGCCAACTACGCAACATCGGTTTCAACATTTGCTTTACTATATCTTCCATAGTATCGCCCATATTTCCCATGCGAATAGTATTTTCCAAATGGGCAAATGATGCAGTTCCAGCGGCTGCTGTTTGATTGGATATTATACGTTTAACGGGTTTTTCATCAAATGCTTGTAATGGTGGTGATGGTGGTAATGGCACGTCTTCTTCCTCGTTATTATCGTCAATAAGCTCAATATCATTTCTAGGCTCATCTTCACTTACCATCATATCAACTTTTATCTCTTCAGCTTCTTCTTCAATTATCTCAAGCGGTTTTTCTTCTGTAATTAATTCAATAATATCTTCATCAACTTCGTCCGTTAACTCAAGCGGTTCTAATTCTTCATCTACCTCGTCTATTAATTCAAGTGGTTCTAAATCTTCATCCGCCTCGTCTATTAACTCAAGCGGTTCTAATCCTTCATCAATTTCATCATTAGGATTTTCTTCAACATCTTCAGAAATTATTTTTCTAATTGATGCAAGTATTTCCTCCATAGATGGTTGTTCTTTTGCATCTGCGTCGTTCATTTTTACTCCATTTTTAACTTTGCAGTATTCATCATATTATTGTAGTAGAAAATAATATATATGTTAATAATGACCTAAACAACTAGTATAGCATAATTTATATCTGTCTTCGAATGTTTTAGATCAATCTTATTTTTGCGGCATTTTAATTTATGTAATTGTCATAGTTTAATAATATTTTCCTCTTTGTGCCATTATTATTAATTCTGATAATAAATCTTCGATAGTTAAGCAAACGGTTACACCAATATTTTGTAAATCACCGCTTACATCAACGGGCAGGCTGGTGCTATCACCATCTTTAATATGGTTTAACCTGCCGCCAATGAATATGGGTAATTGCAGGTTACGTATTTTCATTTCTATTTGCAATTCTTTGATATAATCAAGGGCAACGCCGTTATAGGTGCTAATTGCGATGAAGCTTGCATTGTTTTTTAATGCCTCCTCCGCCACATGGTCGGGGTCGCTGCTAACCCCGCCATCAATAAGTGTTAAGTCAATGCGATTAAGCACTTGTTCTAATAATATTTTACCATATTCATGCACATCGGTTGCGGCGATACAGGCGTTAAAATCCTTAGTTTTAAGCATTTCTTGATCGTCAATGCTTAGATGGTTGATAATTTCATCAGCGCGTTGTTCCAATGCGGCAATAGTTGTTGCTAAAATTATCGGCTTTCTTTTACTCATATGGCTTTTATCAATTTCGCCAGGGCCAAATAATTCTTCAAGTTTTTTAGCGCCAATGCGCTTGATTGATAATAATAATTCAAATGGATTTTTAATATCTATGCCAGCTTCTTCAAGGCCATTTAATACGGAATTTTTAAATCTAGTGCCAGATTCTATCAAGACATCTTTCATTTGATCAATTTTTTGATAATCGATTAAATCCTTATAGCCATCGGCACGGGTTATCAGGCGATTGGCAAATAAATGCGCATCAATTATTTCATCAATATCTGGTATCCTTAATGCCTCTGTAACGGGAACTGGATTTAACCCATGACCACTTGGCATGGTCATTTGGGCGATTATATCGGGTAGTAAATAACTGCTTAAATTAGCATATTTTTCTATTTAATTTTCGCTATATATGGTTGTATTACCATAAACCATCGAACCAGATGAATTTGATATTTGTTTTAATGCCCGTTGAAATGCGATCCGCATCAATGGGTCAGAAAATGTATGACCATAACAATGCGACACCCTTGCGCCAAGCAAATCATCGATGATATATTGTTCAATCAACGCCGCACCAATGGCGCAGGTTAAATCACAAAATAAAGCGGCAAAGCCATCATCAAGATTCGAATGAATTAATATATCTTCGGGTTGATTGGCGCATAATATTATGGCCTTGATGGTTTCTGCTGTTGTGGTGATATCATCATGCCAATGGGGCATACGAAAATTAAAATATTGACCAATATTGCCAATCGCTGTTGATCCCGCTTTTAATGCGGCGATGGTATTTTCAAACGCGGCGGGCGTTCCCATGACAAAGTCACCAAAATGGGCGGCAACTGGGGCTTGTTTAGTAAGCTCCATAAAATCATTGTCATTATTTAAAATTAATCCTGTGCCTTTTGGCATTCCTTGACGTTTATCTTTTGGATAGCCCATGCTCCAATCAAGGCAAATGCCGTAACGGTCGATTTGATAGCCGGCCGCGTCAATCTTATCGTAAATTTCCGCATAGGCGCGTTTACTGCGATTTGGATCGCGATAACCGATTTGACCATGCAGCATGATACGCCCAGTGGTCATTTGTTGTTGTTTATATTCTGTTTCGCTTTTGACATTATAATTCGATAAAAACGGTGAATAACCGACCTTAATTTTTTTGGCCATATCTTGACCAATGGCGGTTAATTCGGCTATTTCGGGTAATGTTTCTTCGGGTAATATTTGCGCGCGATTTAATTTAATCAATATGGATAACCTTTTATATTATATCATTTGTTTTTTGCTAAGAACCTAGCAAGGATTGCATCATGTTTTGTGGTTGAATTCTTGATGATTGCATCTAATGGGGTGATAAGTGCCATATCAAGGCATGTTTCAGTACCACAATCAGGCTCTTTTTGTTGTTTATTTAAATTTGCCGCAATATATTTAATTAAATGGCGAGCATTAACCGCATTATTTGTTAAGGTTTTAATGACCATCGCAACATCAACATTATCATGATCAGGATGCCAGCAATCAAAATCTGTTACCATGGCAATGGTGGTATATCTCATCTCGGCTTCTCTGGCTAATTTGGCTTCGGGCATATTTGTCATGCCGATGACATCGCAACCCCATTGGCGGTATAGCTTGCTTTCAGCCAATGTTGAAAATTGCGGCCCTTCTATTACTAAATAAACACCGCCGTGATGGACTTTTCTACCAATTTCATTACAGCCTGACATTGCAATATTGCCAAGCCAGCTTGATACGGGATTTGCCATTGAAACATGGGCGACAAGCCCTTGTCCAAAAAAACTTTTCTCACGGGCGAATGTTCGGTCAATAAATTGATCGATTATGACAAAATCACCAGGGATTAAATTTTCTTTTAATGAACCACAGGCCGAAAGGGATATTATATCGCTTGCCCCCATGCGTTTCATTATGTCAATATTGGCACGATAGTTAATATGGCTGGGTGATATATTATGGTTGCGCCCATGACGTGGCATGAATATTACTTTGCAACCGTCAATTTTGCCTGTCAAAATTTGATCCGATGGCTCGCCCCACGGGGATTTTACCGATAGCCATTGTTTGTTTTTTAAACCATCAATATCATAAACACCGCTGCCGCCAAATATTCCCAAGATTTTATCAGCCATATTGCCATCCTTTATATTAATCAATATATCACCTATATATTATATATTAATTCTATCGTAAATCGATGATTTGACAATTAACGGAATTTAAAAATGCCTAGCCAAGATGATGTGAAGCAAGATGATCAATTAAAACAACCCGTGATAATTTTAATCGACCCGCAAATGGGTGAAAATATTGGTATGGTGGCGCGTGCCATGTTTAATTGCGGCTTGGTAAATTTACGTATAATACGCCCACGTGATGGCTGGCCTTCACAAGCGGCAATTGATAATTCTGCTGGTGCAGTGGATGTTATCAATGACGCAAAAATATATGATACTACAAAAGATGCCATTAAAGACCTGCATTATATATTGGCGACAACGGGCCGCGCGCGCGAAATGGTAACGCAAGTCGTAACACCATATTTTGCCACAACTTCCATGCGTGATAAAATTATTGACGGTCATCGGGTTGGGGTGATTTTTGGTGGCGAACGCTCAGGCCTTAATAATGACGATATTGCCTTAGCTGATGCGGTTATATCCATCCCGTTAAATCCAGAATTTAAATCGCTTAATTTGGCACAGGCTGTGCTATTAGTGGCGCATAATTATTTCATGCTGGATGATGACACCATAGAATCAAATCTTGAAATCAATGATGCAATACCTGCAACAATGGCGGAATTAGATTATTATATTAAAAGCCTGTCAAATAATTTATCCAAGGGTGGTTTTTTTAAATCAGCAAATATGAGGCCGACGGTAATGCGTAATTTACGCAATTTATTTCAACGCGCACAATTGACTGATCAGGAAATACGCACATTGCATGGGGTGATCAAATCATTGAAGATTGCGGGTGCGCAGGAAGATAAAACAACAAATAATAATGCCAAGGATTAAATTATTTTAACTTGCGTCTATTTTGTTGTAACGACCATATGGCATGAATTGCTAATGTTATAACAACAATCATGCCGCCAATAAATACCATAGTTGTTGGCGTTTCATCCAAAATAAACCATACCCATATGGGTCCGATACAGGTTTCAAGTAATAATAATAAGCCAACTTCTGGGGCAGGGATATATCTTGGGCCTAATGCCAATAAACCAAAAGATAGCGGTAAAATAATTAAACCGATCGTAAAAACTGGGGCGATTTGTGCCGCAGTTATTTGCAAAGGCCAGATGAATGGCAATAGGCATATGGCGATTATCAAGCCATTTAATGCGGTGGCAGGAACCATATTTATATGCGGTTTTGATCTGGTTAAGGTAAAAGCAACTGACATGCCGATGGCTGCACCAAATGGGAATATGCTGCCTAAAATTTGATTATCGCTAATATTAGCTTGTAAAAAATCATCACTGATCACGATTAATATGCCAATGAAGCTTATTATAATGGCAATCCAAGTGCCAAATTTTATATGTTCTTTTAAATAAAAGATGCTAAATATCGCGGTTAACATTGGGGTGATTGCGATTATAATTAAAACCTTGGCGACACTGGCATATTCAAGCCCAAATACGAATGAAATAGAACTAAGCACAAGCATTAAAGAAATGACAATGCCTGTTTTGCCAATGGCAATAATATTGCGGAAAAAATCGCGCTTATAAACCACTGCTAAAACGGTAAATAAAACCATTGCCATTAATAGCCCGCGCCAAAATGTCATTTCCAAACCACCCATATGGGCAAGTCTTAACAATAATGTGTCGGGGGTTAAGGCAATCACACCGATAAAGGTAATTAAAAAGCCCTTGGCGTGATTTGATAATCCATTACTTGATAATCCGGGCATATTTATTCACATTCCTTATTATTTTGGCAATAAACTGTTAAATAGTTAAAATAATTGCCAATTAGTAACGGCAGGGTTTGACAAAATTGTTTTTTTAAATATATTGCAAAAACCTTCTCGGGAATGTGGATGCAGATTAACTTGTTATCCCGCTTTTACGATCAAGGCAAGTTTTGAAGTTTAATATATTAGAAATTTTATAACTTGTTTTATGTTTAAGACTACCGGAATTAAAAATACCACCGATTTAAAACGGGAAAATATAATGAGTAAAAGACTTAGTTCAAAATATAAAATTGATAGACGTTTAGGCGTTAACCTTTGGGGTCGCCCTAAAAGCCCAATAAATAAACGTGATTATGGCCCTGGTCAACATGGTCAACGCCGTACAAAAGCGTCTGATTATGGTATTCAATTATTCGCTAAGCAAAAATTAAAAGGCTATTATGGCAATATTGGCGAAAAACAATTTCGCAAATATTATGCCAAAGCCGTTAGCCTTAAAGGCGATACAGGTGAAAATCTTGTTGGTTTATTAGAACAACGCCTCGATGCGGTTGTTTACCGTGCCAAATTCGTACCAACAGTATTTGCCGCCCGCCAATTTGTTAATCATGGTCATATTTTGGTCAATGGTAAAAAAGTCGATATTCCATCATATTGTGTCAAAGCAGGCGATGTGATTTCCGTACGTGATAAAAGCCGTGAAATCCCATTAGTATTAGAAGCATCCAGCAGTACAGAGCGCGATGTAGCCGAATATATCGACGCCGATTTAAATAAAATGACCGCAACATTTGTTCGTGTGCCGGCCTTGGAAGAAATTCCATATCCTGTGCAGATGGAACCAAATTTAATCGTCGAATTTTATTCACGCTAATAATTAATTTGATTCAAAAAAAGGCTGCCTGAATGATCTATATAGATTAATCGGCGGCCTTTTTTATTAGATGGCATATGAAATTTTATAACGCTAGCGATTTTACGGGAACAACCGCGTGAGATGCATTGGATATTGCAGAAATAGAAGGCGCAACAATTAGATTGCATTGGACAGATCAGCCGTATATCTGGCATATTAATAACGATGATGAGGTATTTGTCGTTTTAGATGGTATCGTTGATATGCATTTTAAAAAAAATGAAATGGAACAAGTAAAACGTATGAATATTGGTGATATATTTCATGCATAAAATGGCGATTCTCATGTTGCACATCCTGTTGGTGCAGCAAGGATACTGGTTATTGAGAAAAAAAATAGCATTTAAAATAATAAAAATAAAAATGAGTTATCTAAGACAATCTTGCAGAGTTTGAAATCTTGGTAATATTTTAACCGAGGCGGCAATTAGATACCAAAATAAGCCTCCAGTTATATGCGGTGATGATATCTATAGCTGGTCAAAAGTTAATTCACGAGTTAATGCTGCGGCTAATTATCTTGCTAAGTTAGGGGTTGGGCAAGGCGATAAAGCTATTGTGCATTCACGTAATTCGATTGCAATGATTGAGTCTATATTTGCATATTAAAATTTGCATATTAAAAATTGATGCAATATCAAGATAATGATAATTTTAATTTGGACGAATTCATCAATATCAAAGATTAAATTACTGGCATGGCTATAATCAAAATACATCTTAACCGAGCAGCAAAGCTGTCCTAAAAAGTAGGATAACTTTAGTGATCGTATATATCCACCAATAATTTAAAAATTTTATCTGTGGAGGCGTCAAGCTTAGCAATAGTAGCACAAACCAAGAGGCCCCATATGAATAAAAGGCGCGGCATCTTCTTTTGCAGCTAAAAATATAACTTTATGTACAAACCAGCAATAGACGACGAACCATCGCGCCGCCCATTAAACCTAACCCAATAAAAGCAATTATATTCGTTTGTCTCAATTTAACAATATGCTTAGTTTTGTTAAATATATTACGAAATACTTGGTTTTGCAAAATTGCTTAAAGCATCCAAAACATGGTCTGGAACATGTGAACCTATTGTGCAACCTGGGCTTAAAATAAAGTTTTTACCACCAGTTATTTTAATGGCATTTTCGCAATCTCTGCGAATTTCATTGACATTTTGCTCTATAATAGCACCTTGATTAATACCACCCATAAGGCATTTGTCGGAATATGCATTAACATCTTTTAATGTTGGGCATGTTGGGTCATTGTCGGCCCAGCTTAAAACTTCATGTGGATAATCTTCTACACGTTTAAGATCTAAATGGCTTTTACATGCATGAACCATGCGAACCATTCCTTTCATTTCTTCAAGAATAGCAATGTCATATGGGCGAAGAAATGCTTCATATTCTTCGTCTGTATAACCTTCACTACAATTTTCAGTTGCAGCCGCTCTTGTAGAATAGAAAACGCCGTCAACACCGATTTTTTTCAATTCCCTAACATAGTTAATTGCCGTTTCACTTGCGGCTTCCAACATTGGTTTTGCTTTTTCAGGATTTTCTTTTATCAATTTTAATGCTGAAAAACCACCGCGTCGTAAAACAAGCTGAATAGGGTCAAAGGTTGTATCAATGATTGGCCAGTCTTCGCCCAATTCGCGTCGCATTGCCTTTAAAAGATTTAATTGTTCGTCATAACTAGGATGTGCAATTGATTGCACGGTAATGCGACCCATATCTTCGACATTTTCAATCGCGTTTAGACCATCGGGAAAAGGATATCGATAATCGCTTACGGCCTTGGCTATATCCCAGTCATAATGCTTTATAAAACGGCAGTGCATTTCAGCCGATTCTTCCCCTGATAAATAGGGTGTTACAAAATGCATCCATACACATGTTGGGACATGATCAACTTTTTCACCAGCAACCGCAGCATAAAATCTTTCACGTTTATTCATTATTTACCTCATGATTATATTTGTTAATATTTAGTTTTTAAAATCATCTTCATTGTTCTCTAAGTCTGGGCTAGTCTCATTATCATCAAAATTATTTACTAATTTAAAAATACTATCGCCCGATATATTGGCAAGGTTGCTTACTGAAAAATCTTGATGAAATAGATTAAATGGCTGGTGATCATCTGTAAGATTACCTAGGTTATGATCCATAAATTCAAATTTACTAAGTAGGCTACCCATAATCAACCTCCATCCATGTTGAATGTGTCGTTTGGATATTCTTGCTGCTTCTTCCCCATTTCCATCTATCAAGGCCTCGACAAGCTTTGCATGGTCAGCTATAGATTCTGGACGCGACGTTACGGACCCAGCAATTATATAGCGAACCCGTTCGGCATCTTCCAAAAGGCTTGAAATTTGTTTTGTTAAGCGTTGGTTGCCAGAATATTGCGCGATCAAGCAATGCAATTCTGTGTTACTGCTAAGAAATTTAGATATATTTCCAGAAACTGTTTTAGCAATAGGAGTTTCACACGCATTAGCTGCCCTTAGCAATAATTCTTCATCGACCTTACCCGCTGCCATTCTCGCTGCCATTGGTTCAAGACACATACGCACCTCAAAAGTATCAATAACGTCACGAATTGTTATTGGCGTAATTATATGGCCTTTTCTGGGTTGTGATATTATTAAATTTTCATGACAAAGGCGTGATAATGCGTCCCTTATTGGTGCTTTACCAACATTATAATTTGATGCAAGCTTTGCTTCGCTGATTGCTTCCCCTGGTTTTAAGACACAGCGGATAATGTCAGCTTTAATATTGGCATAGACTTTATCCTTATGACGGTGTTTAGGATTAGCTATAACATTAATATTATTAGCATTGTTTTTGTTTTTCATTATCGGCCTGACTTATGGTTGATATGTCGGGGAGGATATATTTTAGTGGCTAACATGTCAATATCTAATGGGTTAATGACCTAAGAATATAAGGCTATATAATTCGACAGCAGTTAAGTGAAATAAAATTTAATATATTGTATAATCCTTTTCAATTTTTATTGACATGTTAAGTATTTAAATATAACCAATATTGACATGTCATCATTTAATAATGGCAATGGAGATTAAAGATATCGTTTATTTATACATGGCAATATTGGTTATATTTAAATCTTTAAGGCTGTTTGCATAGTAAAAATTTATAATGAAGGAAAATAATAAATGGTTTTTGAAGAATTTCAAAAGAGCCTTAAGTCAGATGATTTAATTGCATCACTACGGGCGGGCCTTATTGGCGAAGGAACAGAGTTCGAAACGCCGTTCGGAAAACAAAAATTAGTATATGCAGATTACACCGCATCAGGTCGCGCCTTACGGCAAGTTGAAGATTTTATTGCTGATAAAGTTTTACCTTTCTATGCTAATAGCCACACTGAATCTTCATTCACAGGCGCATATACGACCAAATTGCGTGAAGACGCGCGAAAAATAATTGCCAAGGAAGTCAATGCACAAGAAGATAGCTGGGTGCTATTCACTGGATCAGGCGCAACCGCAGCCGTCAACCGTTTAGCTTGTCTTACTGGTGTGGCTGACTTTGGTAAAAAAGCAGTTGTTTTTATAGGTCCTTATGAACATCATTCTAATATACTTCCTTGGCGTGAAAGCGGAGCCGAAGTTATCGAAATTGATGAATTACCAGAAGGCGGCCCTGATCTTGATATACTTGAAAAAGAACTTAAGGCGCATCAAGACAGGCCATTAATTATAGGTGCTTTTTCTGCTGCATCAAATGTTACTGGAATTATTACAGATACCGATTCTGTAACTGGTTTGTTAAAGAAATACGGTGCATTGGCATGTTGGGATTATGCCGGTGGCGGTCCATATATACCGATTGATATGAACCCAAGTGCAGGATTAGAAAAAGATGCAATTTTTCTTTCTCCACATAAATTTCCTGGTGGACCAGGTGCTTCAGGATTATTAATAATTCGTAACTCTGCCATTAAATCTAAACGCCCAACATGGCCAGGCGGTGGTTCTGTTTCTTATGTGTCGCCTTGGGCGCATGATTATTTGGAATCAATTGCGGAACGTGAAGAAGCTGGTACACCTAATTTGATTGGTGATATTCGGGCTGCTCTTGTTATGTTGATTAAATCTACCATCGGAACAGAATATATCGCAAAACGCGATAAAGAACTTATCAACATGGCAATGAAAACTTGGCAGGGAAACAAGAAATTACGGCTTCTTGGCGTGGATAAACCAAATAGATTACCAATTTTTTCTTTCATTGTGTATGATGATAATGATGGTTATTTCCATCATCAATTATTGACACGCATATTAAGTGATGCTTTTGGTGTCCAAGCGCGTGGAGGTTGCGCCTGTGCTGGTCCATATGGACATCGTTTGCTTAATGTTGGACGTGAAGAATCAGAACGGATTAGAAAGGGAATTCATGAGGGGCAAGAAATTAAAAAGCCTGGATGGGTTCGGCTTAATTTAAGTTATCTTATGGATGATGAAACCGCACAATATATTATTGAATGCGTTGATAAATTATCAAAAAATGCAGGCGAATATGCAAAATACTATAAAGGAGAAAGCTCAACTGGCCAATTTTCATATTCATCTAACATGCAAAATATAGATGCTGTAACTAAAAGGGCTTAATAAAAAACTACTCTTTATAAATGGTCTTGCAATAGGCTAAGTTAATAATATAAATATTACTGTGGCTTGCCGCGTTATTTGATAATTTGATTTTAAATATAAAAATGACGTGGCAAGCGCATTATATAATGCATAACTCTAGTGAAAACACTGGAAAAACTAAATCTATACATAGTAATCTAAATCTATACATAGTAATCTAAATCTATACATAGTAATCTAAATCTATACATAGTAATCTAAATCTATACATAGTAATCTAAATCTATACATAGTAATCTAAATCTATACATAGTAATCTAAATCTATACATAGTAATATTGTATAGATTTTTGCATTTATTGCGTCTGAATACTAATTTTAGCAGAAAGAATTATTGGGTATTATTATCATCTACGGCAGGTTTAATAATTATCCTATATTGGCCTAGCTAAAGCTTGCTCATTGATAATTTACCTGCAGCCAATGAATTGCAGGAGGGGCGAGTAGCGGTTATCCAATCTGCTGACATGGGCGGAATGAGGTAGGTATTGGGGCCGTTGCGAGGTTATGGATTAAAATCCATCACGGATAGACAGCTACGGCGCCGTGATGGATCTCGCCTTGTGCAAGAGGCAATCTCGGATCGATGAATCCCAATATCCTTAAGATCGGCATCGGAAAGTCTAGAAAGAGTGTTGCGCCGATGCTTCCAGGCTTTGATCTCTTTCAGCCTCCAGTAGACAGTGCTCAGAGTGAAGGGCATGGGTTCAACCTCCTTGTAGGATTTCTGTGGAATGAAGTACGGTTGCAAATCTGTCGGAAATAGCCGCCAGTGCATTGGAATGTACCTCTGCCGCTGAAAGAATAGTTCCGGCCAGTGCTGGGTGTGGCAGATCGCGCGTGGCACATGCATCCGCAATAACGATCACCTCAAAGCCCTTTTCACTGGCCATGCGTGCTGTCGATTCAACACACATATGGGTCATAAAACCAACTATGACCAATTGCTTTCGGCCAGTATTTGCAAGTTGCTCATCAAGGTTGGTGCCAGCGAATGAGTTTGGCAAACCCTTGATCACAACAGGCTCCCCTTCTGCGGGCTCTAAGGCGGTAGGAATGGCAACATTCTCCGTTTCAGGATCAAATAGGCCTTTGCCTGGTGCGCCGTTGTGAACCACATGAATGATTGGTGCGTCAGCAGCGCGGAAAAAGGTCAGAATGCGCTTGGCGGATGCAATAGCATCACGTGCGTCGGGCAGTGGGAGTGCACCATCTACATACTCGTTTTGCATATCGATTAAAACAAGACAGGCCTTGTCTGGATCAATTGATGCGAAAGTAATGTTAGCAAAATCTCGCAACGTTTTTGGGGTTGGTATCGTTTTCATGGTTTTGATATCACCTTTGTGTTTCTGTTAAATTCAATATATAGTTCAAGCAACGAGACTACAATTTGCTATTTACCAACACCAACTGTGAATAATTTAACAGGGTATAAATCTTTGACACACAAAAGTATTCGAAACACCTTTAGCCTCAACTGGGATGATTTTCGGTATTTTCTTGCGCTTGCGGATCAGGGCACGTTGTCAGGCGCGGCGCGGCAGCTGCGTGTTACGCACGCAACAATGGCGCGTCGCCTTCATCAGCTAGAGGAGGAGGTTGGAACCGTCCTGTTTGATCAGGGACCAAGCGGGTATAAGTTGACCGATAAAGGGCACGACATCTACCCAAAAATACTCAATATGCACGAACAAATTTTTTCTGTTCTGGCAATAACAGAAAATGAGGCACCGGAGGGCTCGGTGCGCATTTCGGCCACGCCTTTTTTGTGTAATGAGATCGTGGCGACCTGTCTACCCAAATTTCGCCACCAGTTTCCGCATATCGATCTGGAGGTTATTGCTGAGAACCGAAATGTCAGTCTATCACAGCAAGAAGCTCATTTATCGTTGCGGCTTAAGCGACCCGAAACAGGGGAGTTCGTTATTCGCCGTGTGGCATCAATGAAATATGCATTATATAAGAGCAAGCTACTTGAGGATATTGAAAACGTGGCACCAATCATTGGTTATACTGATGAGCTGGACTATCTTCCAGAGTCAAAATGGATTGCTAAACATTTATCAAAGCGGCGAACAACCTTGCGAACTAACTCTTTGAGCTGCCAAAAATCTGCTATAGAAAATGGGATTGGAATTGGGTTGTTGCCTATTTACGCAACTCGTAATTCCAGTATCTTACAGCGTATTGATACTGAGCAGGAGTTACCATCGCGTGAAATTTGGATGGTGATGCGCAGGTCATTGAGTAATGTCCTGCGCGTTCGTATTCTTGCAGATTTCTTAGCGGAATACTTTAAGTCGCAACAGTCTACTTTTGAGGGAGAGCGAACTCAGGATTCGCTCGAAACAGGCCACGATCGTTGAGATTGTTCGCGATCACACCAGCGACAATGACCAGATATGCCAAGGCTACTGCATTTTAAAGGGGGCTGATAGCCTTCTTTTTTTGGGGGTTACCCCCCCCAAAAAAAAGATCACTTTAATTATTGTTTAGTATTAGGATGGAGAATTAGGGTTAAGCAGTGTATTTGGAGTAAACTCATCATCATTTAATTCTTCAGATTCAAAATTATCAAGATTGATGTCATTAATATCTTCAATTGGTGCTTGATATAATTTCATATTAGTGCGCAAAAATATAGCATGATCTAAGTTAGTTGTCGCTTCATCAATATCGTCAATATCAAATGTGCTCATCAACACGCCATTGGCGGATAGAATTCGATAGACACTAAAAATATTTAAATATTTTGTAGTAGTTAAATTTCCTGTAGATAAGAATAATTCATTTTCGGCATCAAGCAGATCTAATAAGCTGCGTGATCCAAGATCAAATTGTTGGCCATATGTATCGCGCACACGTTTATTTGCTTCGACTTCGTTGCTTTGTACCTCGATACGCCTATCTGTGCTTTCCATAGAATTCCATGCAATATTTGTCTCTTCCTTGGCAAGGCGAAGCGCGTTTTTATATCTTTGCCTAGCTTTGGCTATATGGTGTGCAAATTCAATACGAGAATTGCTGTCACGATTACCATTAAACAAATTATAACGCATTTCAACTATTGCAGAAAGATCAAGGTCATTGCCTCGAACCCCTGCTATATTGTTATTGGCTAAACCTTGTAATTTCAAGCTAACATTAGGCATGAACCCAGTTTTTGTTGCATTATGTTCTGATATGGCTGTGTTAATATCAGCCTTGGTAACATATACAAGTGGATTATTGATGGCTGCATTATTTATTGCGGTTTCTAATGTTTTAGGCAATGCCCATTTAGGAGCCTTAGGCTTTATTAAATCTTCAGGCTCAACGCCTACGATGCGCATATATGTTATTTTTGCATCAAGCAGTTTTGCCTGTGTATCAAGCATGATTGATTGTGCAGAGGCCATACGCGACTGTGCTTGTTGAATATCAGCAATAGTTGCAACGCCACCTTCAACTTTACGCTGTGTAAGCCCTACATGTGATATATGCTTATCAACGTTATAAATAGATAAATCAGTTAAATCTTGTTGGCGCAAAACTTCTAAATAAGCTTTAACCACATTTAATGTAATTTGCTCTGATGCCTGGCGTATACGTCTTGAAGCAGAAATAACTTGTGATTCATTGCGTTCCACATTATTTTCTGTAGCAAAACCATCAAATATCATTTGCCTTAGAGTTATGCCGCTTTCATATCGTGGCATGGACCTCCATTGGCTGTTTTTTTTCTTGGAAGCTTCTTGCGCCCGTGAAGCTGGATCACTTAATGCTCCCCACCCAGCCGACATATTTATATCAACAGTTGGAAGATATCCACCTTCAGCTTGTTTTAGCTGATAATTAATTGCACGGCGATTTTCAATCACTCTACCAATATCTGGGTTGGTATTTAGGGCTGTGCGTATTGCGTCTTCAATAGATGAGGCATAAATAGGTGTTGATGACACGCCAATAATGATTATAATTGCTTTAGCTATAGATATATTTTGTAAAATTTTGCTATAATTAATTTTCAATCGCATAAGTTATTGTCCATTCAACAATTCTATTGTTAGTGTTCTAAATTTCAATAATATTATTTATATTCCGCATCTTAAAACAATAATAAGACAAACATAATTATATAGATAATCTAGTATTATTATATAATCTAGTATTATTGAAAAGCAATAATATATTATTAAATTGCACCTTATGCTGGTTTAAAGTTCTATCCTATTCTATCCTATTCTATTTTATTCTATCCTAATCTATCCTAATTCTATCCTAATCTATCCTAATTCTATCCTATTCTATCCTATTCTATCCTAATTCTATTCTATTCCATCCTATTAACTTAATTTGAGATAGTAATATATTGCTATTAAATATTATATAGTTATAGTAAATAGTTATAATTATAACTATAAATATAAATATACTATAAATTAAACATGCTATAATATAATACTTTTAATTAATGTAAAAATAATAATATATATAAAGCAACTATATATAAAAATAATTTCTAAATAAAACTATAACATAAAATCTTCATGATATTTACAATTAATGGCAAAAATATATTTTACATATATTGTAAGGCTATCTGAAAGATAATTAACAGGGGCATTGTTTTGGAAATTGAAAAAGAAACCGCAACATTAGTTGTCGAAGACTTGCATAAAAGTTTTGGCAGTATTGAAGTTTTAAAGGGCATATCTGTTACTGCAAAAAAAGGTGATGTAATTTCCATGCTTGGTTCATCCGGATCGGGGAAAAGCACGTTTTTGCGCTGTATTAATTTACTTGAAATACCAAATGCAGGTAAAATCACCGTTTGTGGCGAAGAAATAGCAATGAAAACTAATGGGGCAGGGGTATCTGCACCAGCCAATCATAAGCAGGTGGAGCGTATTCGCGCCAAGTTAGCTATGGTTTTTCAGAGCTTTAACCTTTGGTCGCATATGACTGTATTAGAAAATATTATCGAAGCACCAATTCATGTATTGGGTAAAAACCGAGCAGAGGCTATTGAACAGGCTGAACATCTTCTGGATAAAGTAGGAATTCATGCTCATAAAGAATATTACCCCGCCCATATGTCTGGCGGACAGCAACAACGCGCAGCCATTGCGAGGGCTTTGGCTATGGATCCTGAGGTGATGTTATTTGACGAACCAACATCGGCACTTGATCCTGAACTAGTTGGCGAAGTGTTAAAGGTTATGCGTGATTTGGCAGATGAGGGGCGCACCATGATTGTGGTTACCCATGAAATGTCTTTTGCCAAAGATGTCGCCAATAAAGTTATTTTTTTACATCAAGGTAAAATAGAAGAAGAAGGGGACCCAGACGAGATTTTTTCTAATCCAAAAACTGATCGTTTTAAACAATTTTTATCCAATGTAAATTAATATTTAAATTAAATTCTACTTAAACTAATTTAAAACCAAAGCCAGATTTAATGCTGGTAAATATAATGGAGAGATATATGTTAAATAAAATTACTAAAATTGCCGTTGTCGGTGCAATCGCAGCGTTATCTATTGGCAATTTATTTGCGGGTGAATTAAAATTAAGAATTGGCGTTGAAGGCGCATTTCCCCCATTTTCTGAAAAAGCCGCCGATGGCAGCTTGATTGGCTTTGATGTGGATATCGCCAATGCTCTTTGTCAAAAAATGAACACCGAATGTAAAATAATTGAACAAGATTGGGATGGTATGATCCCGGGGCTTTTGGCACGTAAATATGATGCGATCATTGCCTCGATGACTATTACCGAAGAGCGCAAAAAACGGATTGATTTTTCTGATAAATATTATAATACACCAGCAAAATTTGCTGCAAAATCTGGCGCATTTAGTGATGATTCACCGGCAACACTTGCGGGTAAAACCATTGGTGTGGCACGGGCGACAACTCATGATGATTTCTTAACCAAGCTTTACCCAGATTCAAATATCAAACGTTATCCATCACAAGATGATGTTTATCTTGATATGTTATCGGGTCGTCTTGATGCGATGTTTGGCGATTCAATTGCACAAAGCGATGGTTTCATAAAAACAGATGATGGCAAAGGCTATGCTTTCTTTGGTAAATCTTATACCACACCAAAAAGTATTTTTGGCATTGGTGCGGGCGTTGCCGTTCGTAAGGGCGAAGAAAAATTACGCGATGCTTTTTCCAAGGCAATTGCCGATATTCGTGCCGATGGTACTTATGCTAAAATTAATGGCAAATATTTCAAATTTGATATTTATGGCGATTAATTTTTGATATTATGATGGGGAGGTTTTTTTATATCTTCTCATTATATATCTATTAAATGTTATATATTAATTCGATAATATTTGATTTTGGGATAAGTAAATATGGAACATGTCTGGGAATATAGATATCTGATTTTAGAGGCGACAGGTCTTACGGTCAGTGTCTCAATTAGCTCACTTATATTATCGGTTATTCTTGGCCTTCTTGGTGCATGGGCCAAACTATCAAAGTCGATTGTTGCCAATAATTTGGCCGTTGGCTATACTACTGTTATCCGCGGCATACCTGATTTGGTTTTAATGTTATTGATATTTTATGGTGGGCAACAGTTTTTAAATGACTTTGGTCATCGATTTGGCCTATGGGATTATGTGGATATTCCACATTTTGCTGCTGGTGTTATAACAATTGGTTTTATTTTTGGCGCTTATATGACGGAAACTTTCCGTGGGGCAATTCTTGCTATCCCCAGCGGACAGATAGAGGCTGGCACCGCATGTGGCATGTCAAAATTTAAAGTTTTTATACGTATAATTTGGCCACAAATGGTACGTTATGCCTTGCCAATCTTTACTAATAATTGGATGATAATGATAAAAACCACCGCCTTGGTTTCGGTTCTTGGGTTGCAAGAATTGGTTTATATTGCCAATGCGGGTGGTCGTAAATTCAGAGAGCCATTCACATTTTTTATGGTAACATTGGTTATTTATTTAATTTTAACGGCATTTTCTGAATTGGCGTTACGCAAGGTTGAACGCAAATATTCTGCTGGCATAAGAAGGGCTTGATTATGGATGAAATTATTTGGCTTAACTGGGGATTTATTGACTGGAATTTGGTGATTGCCAATTACGACCTTTATATTACTGGTATGTGGAATACGATTAACTTAACATTTCTTTCTGGGGCAAGTGGCTTTGTTATATCACTGCCATTGGCTTTTTTACGAGCTAGTAAGCACCCAATTTTCAATGGCCCAATATGGTGTTTTACTTATTTTATTAGATCAACGCCATTATTAGTGCAAACATATTTAATCTATTATGGCATTGGGCGATTGCTTGGGCCCGAAAGCATGTTTTGGTTTTTATTCGAAGATGCATGGACATGTGCTTTGATAGCGTTTTCTATCAGTGCGGCGGCCTATCAAACGGAAATTCTGCGCGGCGCAATTGAGGCAACTCCATTTGGTGAAATAGAAGCCGCAAAATCATGTGGCATGTCGATATTTACCCGTATGCGTCGAATTATATTGCCAAGTGCCTTGCGTCGCGCTTTACCAATGTATTCAAACGAGGTTATATTCAGCGTCCATGCAAGCGTGGTCGCAAGTACAATAACCGTGATTGATATTTTAGGCGCAGGGCGCGTTGTCAATGGTAAATATTATGTAGCCTACGAAGGCTTTATCAGTGCTGCATTGTTATATATGATATTAATAGCGATAATATTGCGTGGTTTTACATTGGTTGAAAAAAGATTTTTACGTCACTTGAAACGACGTGAAATATCAGGTAATGCGGCTGCGTAATAAATTATTATTGATTAGCAATAATTTAAATTATATTAGAATAATAACATTGGTTATTATGGTTTCAATAATATGGAAATTTTACAATGTTTAAAAATATAGGCCGTCATATTGTAATTGGTCTATTCATATTTTTAACGGCGTTACTTGTTATTTTATCATATATTTTTGGCAATCATATCCCTGTTGACGCGAATAAATGGCAATTTTACCAATTTATCGGATTGATAGGATTTGTACTTTTATTAATGGCTGTTGGGGTTTGGTGGTTATCAAACTCTATGTCTAAGTCATTATCTTTATTGACTGATATGCTATTACATCTTGGTAATGGCATATCAGATTTTGATGTTTTATCTGACAATACAGACGCTAAAATTACCCATCTGGCAATGGCAATTGAAAATTTACAAAAAAATGCTATTCATAAGGATAATTTGACCGACAATGAATTGAATATATATAAAAAAACAATAGATAAATCTAATTTAGAAATAAGCAAAAATTCAATAGATTTTGAAAATAAAATATTGTCAATTATCGATAATGGTAATGTGGAAATGGACGATATTAACATAAAATTAAAAAATATTTTTTCAAAGGCTGAAAAAAACCTATCCAATTCAAAAAAACTTGCGATTAGTTCTAACAATACCGCATGCGAGGTCGAGGCAGCATCAATGGCTTCAGGCGCATTAGGTGATAAGATTAAAGAAGTCGACATACAGGCCAGCCAATCGCTTTCTTTATCACAAAAGGCGGTTAAAGATGCGGATAGGGCAAATGAAACTATCGAAGGATTTGCTCAATCTGCGCGCGAAATTGGCAGCGTCTTATCATTAATTGATGAAATTGCAAATCAAACTAACTTATTGGCATTAAATGCAACGATTGAGGCGGCGCGTGCTGGTGCTGCGGGTAAAGGTTTTGCCGTGGTCGCAAATGAGGTTAAATCACTTGCTAATCAAACAGCAAATGCAACTGAACAGGTATCAACACATATAGCTGCTATTCAAGGAGCAACTGATGATGCGGTTGCATCAATTAAAGATGTTAGTTCGCAGATAGGCTCGATCTATGAAACTGCAAAAACAATGGCAGAGGTAGTCACAGCCCAGCGTGAATTCGTTGCCGAAATTACAAAAAATACTGATAATGCTGCCTTGACAATACGTGAAATAAGCACAAACATTTCCAATGTTGGTGGTGCTGCGGAACAGAATTGCATTGAAATTAAAAGTACCATGACAGCGCTTGAACGATTAAAAAATATGACATCATCAATAAATGGTGTTACAGGTGATTTTTTAAAAACAATTAATTAACTGGTAAGTATATTTTTAAACAACTCCGCATCGACATTACCGCCTGATAATATTACCACGGTGGTTTTTCCTTGCAATGGTAATTTATTGGCTATCAATGCCGCCAAGCCAACGGCACCAGCTGGTTCAACCACTAATTTTAAATATTCAAAGACATTAATCACCGCCTTGGCAACTTGTTTATCACTAACGGCAAATCCGCCTGATAAATATTTTTTATTTATTGGAAATGTATATTCGCCAGGAGTTGGCGTTACGATGGCATCGCAATATGTCTTAATATTGCCCGAATTACATTGCCGATTACCAGTTTCTAACGATCTTTTGGTATCATCATATTCGTCTGGCTCGACACAATATAATTTAACTTTTGGTAATATCTTTGCCATGCTTAAGCATATTCCCGCCATCAACCCACCGCCGCCGCATGGAGCAAGCAGGTAATCAGGCATTATATTTAATTTGTGGCATTGTTCGGCAATTTCAACGCCGATGGTTGCTTGTCCGGCGATGGTTAAGGCCGCATCATATGGTTTTATTATGCTAGCACCATTTTTTTTGGCAAATTCGGTGGTTATTTCTTCCCTATCTTCACTATATCTATCGTATAATATTATATCTGCGCTAAATTCTTTGGTATTGTTTATTTTTATCAGCGGTGCATCTTTTGGCATTATGATTGTTGATTTTATACCTGCCAAACTTGATGCCAATGCTACTCCTTGGGCATGGTTTCCTGATGAAAAAGCGACAACACCGTTATTTTTTTGCTCATTGCTTAATGATGATATTGTATGAAGCGCACCGCGAAATTTAAATGACCCTGTTTTTTGTAAGACTTCGGCCTTAAATAACACCCTACCGCCAATAATTTTATTTAACAGCGATGATTCTAATAATGGTGTTTTAACTGCAATATTTTTGATATTTTTTACTGCATCTAAAATATCATTAAATGTTGGTTCGATAAAATTCATCTATTGCCTCTCGCGCTTTCTTTTCATTAAGCGATGGAACATGGCCCGTATCTTTAATTGTAATATTTGATATATCTGGCATAATATTAATCATTTCTTCTAGTGTTTTAGCACTAAAAAGATCAGACTTTTCACCCCTGATTACCAATGTTGGAATATTTTTAAGACCATTGAATAAAGGCCATAAATCAGTAATTGGTGCCGATGAGTTATCTTGCAATTGTTTAATAATATTAATATCCCAATCATTACCAATGCGACCGTCGGGATATTTTTTTAAACTTGCTTCGGCTAATTCTTGCCAGTCATCCTTATTGGCAAAATTATTTTTCTTAAACATTTCTTTAGTATTATTTATCGCCTGTTCCCAATTATCATATGTTCTATTAAGCGATAAATCTGATATTATTCGTGATATAGCCGATGGTTCAATTTTTGCACCAATATCATTTAAAATTACGCTTTTTAAATATGTTGGCATCGTAGCCGCCATTGCCATAGCCAATATTCCACCAAGTGATGTGCCAATTATATTAATATGATGTATATTTAATAAAGTTAATAAATGGCGAATATCATTAAGATAAACCGCAGGTTGGTAATTTTCAATATTCATATCAAAAGCTGATTTTCCGCGCCCACGATAATCTGGACATATAACCATATGTCCGTTTTTTTGTAAATGAGATGCCAACTTATGAAAATCTTTTGAATTTCTTGATAATCCAGCCAGACATAATATTGCGGTTTTTCTGTTATTATCTTTACTATCATTAATATTGTTATATTTGCGATAATAAAGCCTTAACCCATCATCACTGATATAGGTTTTTTCTTCAAAATCTGGTTGCATAATATCCCTTTATATAATGATTTAATTTATATTCATAATAGTTTTATTAAGTGGTATATTATGACCGTTGATTTTATTTTGATAGACCACCATATTTTCCAATACCCTCTGGACATAATTTTGCGTTTCATTAAATGGGATAAGCTCGATCCAATCAATGGCTTTTTCTAATGATAATCTTGGGTCGCCATTTTCTTTTGCCCAGCGTTTTGACCTATGTGGGCCTGCGTTATATCCAGCAAATGCCATTGGCAGCGAGCCATTAAATTTATTGATCAAATTATTAAGATAATATGAGCCGAGATTAATATTATATTCACTATCTTTTGATAATTTTGCCTTATTATATTTCATTCGTGCCTTTTTTGCAGTATTTTTGGCGGTGGCGGGCATTAATTGCATTAAACCCCGTGCCCCGACCCTGCTTTTTGCATCTATTTTAAATGCGCTTTCTTGGCGAATTATCGACATGGCAACAACTTTATTAAGCTTGGCAAATTTAGGCATATCCAATATGGGATAGCCAATATCAGATAATATAAATCCTTGTTTTATTGCTTCTCTGGCGGCATAAACGCTATGTTCCTTGAGATTTATTCTAGCGGCTAACCTTGCTAATAATATAAATTCAACCTCAGATTCGGCATGTTTTATTTGAAAGCGTATTATTTGTTTTAATGGCATATTAGCATTTATTTGTGCCAACATGGTGATTAATTTTGTCAATTCTTGGTTATTGAATTGTTCTTGTTCGGTCTTTGTCGGCATATATTCTTCAAATTTCACTATTTCCCCTGTATAATTAATCTCCGCTGCGGCTAATTGACCGTAAAAGCTGCTAACATGATGGGATGATTTTTGATACCATTTTTGAGCGAGGGCTGTATCACCAATTTTACTTGCAGCGCGCCCCGCCCAATAGCTGGCGCGTGCCAATGATACAGGATATGTAACGCCTTGATACATAAGAGAAAAATGTTCCAAGGCAATTGTTGGCTTATCATAATAACGAAGCGCTATCCAACCAGAAAGCCATTCGGCATCGGCAAAGGCAAATCCGCTTGATGCCTGATGATTTGATGCTAATTGATAACCAAGATCAATTTTATTATCCTTTAATGCCTTTCTGGCAAGTTTTCCGCGTTGTTTCCACCATAATTTTGGATATTGGCTTTCATCTACTCCCAATTCTAATAATTCTATTGCACCAGCATCGCGGCCTTTTTTTACCCGCCAGCGCATTCTCTCATATATAAACCCAGGATGGTTTTGGAGTTTTTTAGGTATTTTCGCAATCGCATTATCGACCCCGCCCTTACGTTGCCGCAAGGCAATTCTTGCATTGGCAAGTAATCTTAATTCGCTATTAACCCGCCTTGCTTGTCTTTTTGCGGCATATATCCTGCCTTGCCATAATAGCCGCTCAAGACGAGTTTCATTATCTTTTGCCCTTATCCATTTTTTAAAATATAGCCGTAAGTCATTTTCTTCGGCCCTATTCATATCCATATCAACCCAATTACGACGAATGATAGATTTTGCTTGGGCAATTTTACCTGTTTTTTTTAATAACATGGCATAACGTATAACGCCACGTGGGGTTTGGGGCTTATTATCATCAAACCATGCAACTATTAACTCGTTTGGTGTATTGTCATTGATTTTTTGTTCTGCCTGTTGAATTAAGCTATTAATATGTGGACAGTCAGGATTTTGCCGGATAAAATTTGTTATTTCACTAAATGTCGCTTTGTTTTTGGATGATTTATAATAAAGCCATTTTAAGGCCTTGGCAGGTAGGCGGTTTTTTGGTGTTTTTATATATTTTAAGGCATTATTCCATTTGCCATTTATGGCGGCGTTAAATGCATTTTCATATGATTTAACATCAGACTTTGATAATTTAATATCATTAGATGCATAGCTATTTGTATCGATATTTATAAAAAACAAGCATAGTAATAACCACCATATGGTTTTATAATAAGTCTGGTTGATTATATTACTTGGCTTAAATATTATTTTTTTAAATCCCATTTTTAATTTTTTTGTATATTTCTAAATTTTAATTTAGTCTTTGCTTGATTATAACGCAAGTATAAGAATTATGGAAACTCTTGTATATATCATTAGTTAAGCTTATATTTTGCTATTTAATTTAGCTATTTAATGCTATTTTTATACTATTTTAATTAAGGAAATTGATATGTCTATATTATTTAAGGGTTCGTTGACGGCACTTATCACACCAATGGTTGAAGATGGCAGCGTCGATGAAAAGGCATATCAAAATTTTGTCCAATGGCAGATTGATCAAGGCACAGATGGACTTATCCCCGTTGGCACAACGGGCGAGTCGCCAACTCTTACTCACAGCGAGCATAAACGCGTTGTTGATTTATGTGTTGAGGTGGCAGGCACACAAGTATCAGTTATTGCTGGTGCTGGTTCTAATAGTACTGCGGCCGCCATATCGCTTACCAAACATGCCAAATCTGCTGGTGCTGCGGCGGCATTGGTGGTTACACCATATTATAATAAACCATCGCAAGAAGGTCTTTATCAGCATTTTGCCGCCATTGCCAAGGCGGTTGATATTGCCATAATAATTTATAATATCCCTGGGCGTAGCGTGATTGATATGAGTGTCGCAACAATGGCAAGGCTTGCCAAGGATTTTGATAATATTGTTGGTGTTAAGGATGCTACGGCTGATTTATCAAGGCCATTAATGACAAGGCTGGCAATCGGCGAAGATTTTTGCCAATTATCTGGTGAAGATGCAACTATTGCTGCATTTTTGGCACAAGGTGGGCATGGCTGCATTTCTGTTACCGCCAATATTGCGCCAAAATTATGTGCTAATTTGCATGATGCATGGGCGGCAAATGATATGGCATTATTTAATATGACACGTGATAAATTAATGCCGATACATGATGTTATGTTTTGTGAATCATCACCCGCACCAGTTAAATATGCCGCAAGTTTATTGGGTCTTTGTCAAAATCATGCAAGATTACCAGTTGTCAATATGACTTCTGCTGGCGAAGAAAAAGTCAAGGCTGCGATGGCGCAAACGGGTTTAATTTAACAAGCAGCTTTGATTTAAATTGAGATTATTAATATGGCAGTAAAAAATAAAAATACCAATAAAAGCAGCAATAAAAATATTAAATTTGAAACGGGCAGGGTGGCTAGTAACCGTAAAGCGCGTCATGATTACACCATATTGGAAACATTCGAGGCGGGCTTGATGTTGACTGGTACAGAGGTAAAATCACTGCGTATGGGTTCGGTTAGCCTGTCGGATGCTTATGCGGGGCCAAAACATGGTGAGATGTTTTTATATAATGTCCATATTGGGCCATATGCCAATGCGCCACAAAAATTTCAACATGAACCGAAACGCCCGCGTAAGGTTTTATTACGGAAAAAAGAAATTGCCAGATTATTTGACGCGGTTAGGCGTGATGGGCGGACGATAATTCCATTAGCATTATATTTTAATGATCGCGGTTTGTTGAAAATGTCGCTTGGTCTTGCCAAGGGTAAAAATACTATCGATAAACGCCAAACTATTAAAGATCGTGATTGGGCGCGTAAAAAAGGCCACTTGATGCGCGATTTAGGTTAATTATTCTATTTCTATGGTCATGCCCCTAAATAATTTTTAATATCATGAAAGACATCTTCAAACATCGTAATGGTTAATCTGCCAGTATTGGTATTATAACGTGAACAATGATAGCTATCGAATAGCTTTATATCATTGGGTAGATCATATGACCTTTGATGGGTGAATTTGGCATATGATTGTTTAAGCCCAAAAGATTTAAGCACATTATTATGGCTGATCAAGCCAAGGCATAATATGACCTTGATATTTTTCATTGCGGTAATTTCTGCCGTTAAAAATTGCCGACATTGGTTCATTTCACTGCCGATGGGATTGTTTTCTGGCGGTACGCACCGCACCGCATTGGCAATGCGGCAATTATTTAAAACAAGGCTATCATCTGGGCGGTGTTTATATTGAGCATTGGGTTGATATTGACCAGAGGCAAAATTAAATTTTTTTAATGTATCATAAAGTAAATCCCCCGCCCAATCGCCAGTGAATGGGCGACCCGTACGATTTGCCCCGCGCAGTCCTGGTGCAAGCCCGACAATTAAAAGCTCTGAACTGATACGGCCAAAACTTGCCACGGGGCCGTTATGCCAATCGGGATATTTAAGTCGTTGCTCATCGATAAAATCTTTTAATCTTGGACAAAAATTGCAATCATGATTTGGGAAAACTGGCTCTAATATTTTTTTTGATGGCATATTATTTATGACCGATAATTATTATTGATTAATGATTTTATCATAACATAGGATTATTGACCATCATATTGGTATATTTTTCTATATTTACTATTAAAATGCTGGATTATTTTATTAATTTGTATTATGAGGATGCTAAAATTAGTTTAATGCTTTTGGAAAGGTTTTCACATGGCGCGAGTTACGGTTGAAGATTGCGTAAAAAAAATCCCTAATAGGTTCGATTTAGTTATGCTGGCGGCACAACGCAGTCGTGATATTTCGGCTGGTTCTGATTTAACAATTGAACGTGATAACGATAAAAACCCCGTTGTTTCATTGCGTGAAATCGCTGAAGAAACAGTTCCGCTTAGCGAACTTGGGCAATCATTAGTGCGTGGAATGCAAAAATTTGCTGATATCGATGAGCCTGAAGAAGAAGAATTGGTTGAGATATTGGCTGGTTCATCTGGTGAAACAATTGATGAAGGTGAAGATGCGCCAAATGTTGACGGAACGGAATTGCCTTCAAATATTCGCTTTGAAGATGTTGTTCTTAATTCTGATGATTAATTAATGATCATTAATTCTGCCAAATTATGATAAAGCATTTGATAATATTTTGTTGTCATTAGATTATTTATTCATACAATCATAATATTTATTATTGCGAGGTAAATAATTTGGTGATGCGACAATATGAACTTGTCGAGCGGGTTATGAAATATGATCCTGCTGCTGACGAGGATATGCTTAATCGTGCATATGTTTTTGCCATGAAAAAACATGGCACACAATTGCGTGCATCGGGCGACCCATATTTTTCTCATCCGGTTGAGGTCGCTGGCCTGCTTAGTGAAAAACGTATGGATAGCGCATCAATAATCACTGGATTATTGCATGACACCATCGAAGATACTGATGCAACATTTGAAGAAATTAGCGCTAAATTTGGTAAGGAAATCGGCGTTCTTGTCGATGGGGTTACTAAATTAACCCAATTAGAATTACAAAATGCCCAAAGTCAACAAGCAGAGAATTTCCGTAAATTAGTACTTGCCATGTCGCGGGATATTCGCGTTTTATTGGTAAAACTTGCCGATAGATTACATAATATGCGTACCTTGCATTTCATTAAGCGAGAGGAAAAACGCCGCCGCATATCGCGGGAAACAATGGATATATATGTGCCATTGGCCGAACGCATTGGTATTCGCGATTGGAAAGAAGAATTAGAAGATTTAGCCTTCATCGATTTAAACCCTGATGCAAGAGCATCAATAATTAGCAGGCTTGCTTTTTTAAGCGAAGAAGGTGGTAATTTAATTAGCAGGGTAATTAATGAATTAACCAAAAAATTACAAAAAAATGGCATTACAGTTGAAATTACGGGTCGTAAGAAAACTCCTTATTCTATTTGGCGAAAAATGCAAAGTCAAAATATTGGTTTTGAACAATTATCAGATATCATGGCATTTCGAGTTGTTGTCGATAATATCGAAGATTGTTATAAGGCCTTGGGTTATATTCATGGTGAATATTCAATCGTTCCGGGGCGATTTAAAGATTATATTTCCCTGCCAAAACCCAATGGTTACCAATCGATACATACGGGTGTTATTGGCCCTGAAAATCAAAGAATTGAAGTCCAAATACGTACAATAGAAATGCATTCAGTAGCCGAACTTGGCGTGGCGGCGCATTGGCAATATAAGCAATCTGGCCCTAAGAATTTCGTTGCAGAAGGCAAGCAATATCGCTGGATGCGCGATATGTTGGATATTTTATCCAATGCCGCAGGTCCGAATGAGTTTTTAGAACATACAAAGATGGAAATGTTTTCCGATCAGGTTTTTGTATTTACCCCGCATGGGGATTTACATGCATTGCCACGTGGTTCAACACCGGTTGATTTTGCCTATGCGGTGCATTCAGATATTGGCGATCATTGTGTTGCCGCCAAGGTTAATGGTCGAATTGTGCCATTACGTACGGAATTACGTAATGGTGATCAATTGGAAATATCCACATCAAAAAGTCAAACACCATCACCGGCATGGTCAAGCTTTGTCGTAACTGGCAAAGCGCGTGCGTCAATCAGGCGATTTATCAGGTCGCAACAGCGGGAACAATATATTAATTTAGGTCATGAAATATTAGATAAAATATTTAAATCATCGCAATATAAATTAAATGACAAAGCCCTTAAAGCCGTTATCGCCAGCTTTAATTCTGATACGATTGATGATTTATATGCTAAAATTGGTGAAGGTCAGATAACTGGTTCTGATGTTCTTTATATTATTTTCCCAGCGGCAAAAGATAATGACAAAGGTAAAAAGCCATTAGAATTTAGGGCGAAAGATGCGGCGAAACATGCAATTCCCATACGCGGTCTTATTCCTGACATGGCGGTTCATTATGCAAAATGTTGCCACCCTATACCCGGTGATCGTATCGTTGGCATTATTACAACCGGCAAGGGCGTTACCATTCATACAATAAGCTGCCATATGTTAGAGCAATTTGCCGATACACCTGCGCGTTGGATAGATGTTTCATGGGAAATGCAACAAGGCGATAGTGCCAGTTTTACCAGCAGAATAAATACAGTTATTTCTAATAAACCTGGCAGCTTAGCCGCCATCACCATGGCAATTGGTCGCGAGGGTGGTAATATTATTAATTTGCAATTCATAAGCCGTGGTCAAGATTTTTATGACCTTATGCTTGATATAGAAGTCAATGATGCACGCCAGTTAAGTAATATTATTGCGGGTCTTCGGGCAACGCCGATTGTTAATTCTGCAAGCAGGGTGCATGGCTAATTATGATATTGGGAATTGGTATTGATCTTTGTAATATTACACGTATTGAAAATATAATGGATAATTATAATAAGCGTTTTCTTAATCGTATTTATAGTATAGAAGAACAAAAAAGAGCCGATGGGAAAAAAGCCAAACGAACCTGTCGTTATGCCCAGATGTTTGCGGCAAAAGAGGCATGCGCAAAGGCGTTAGGTACAGGTTTAAGCGAAGGGGTGTCATGGCAAGATATACAAATTTCATCATTGCCAAATGGTAAACCAGTGATAAATTTAATCGGCGGCGCAGAAATAAAAATCAATAGCATGATACCAGATGGCATGTTCGCACAAATTGATATTAGCCTAAGCGATGAAAGTGGTTTAGCACAAGCAATGGTAATTATATCAGCGCGAATGGATATATAATACTATATGACAGATAATATATGCAATGTTAATGTAAATTAAATAACCATTAAAAATAATGAAGAAGAAAATATGCCAACTGATAATCAAGTTAACCATGACGCAAAAAATAATGATGGATCTATTATGAAACTATTGAAATCGGTAAAATTATTTATTTTAAATATTTTCGCAACTAGTAAAGATAACGGCGAAAGTTGGTTTGACACGCTAAAGACATTAACATGGGCTTTGCTGGTTGCCTTTGCAATTCGCAGCTTCCTTTTTGAACCATTTTATATTCCATCTGGTTCTATGTATCCAACTTTGATGGTTGGCGATTATATGTTTGTCAATAAAATGTCATATGGTTATAGCCGTTATAGCTTTCCATTTGCCGCTATTCCATTTGATGATAGAATATTGTCAAGCCAGCCAGAACAAGGCGATGTTGCGGTTTTTCGCCATCCCGATAAAACAGAAATTGACTTTGTTAAACGCATAATTGGCATGCCAAATGATAAAATTCAGGTAATTTCAGGCATTTTGCATATTAATGATGTGGCAGTAAAACGTAAAAGAATTGAAGATTATTTATATAATCCAGAATTTCCAAATGCAAAAACTATACGCCAATATCGCGAGACTTTACCAAATGGGGTGGTGGATAATATTTTGGAAACCAGCGGTGATAACGGTTATTATGACAATACACGGCAATTCATTGTGCCTGATGGGCATTATTTCGTCATGGGCGATAACCGTGATAATTCCAATGATAGCCGTGGCGATGTAAGATTCGTACCCGTGGCAAATTTCATCGGCAAAGCATCATTTTTCTTCTATTCGGTCGATGGCACGGTTAGCTTGTTTAACCCGCTTACTTGGCCTTCGGCAATTCGTTTTTCAAGGTTCTTCAATGGTATCGAGTAATGATAGCCATATAAATCTTGATATTGATGCGGTTGAAAAGCTTATTGACCATAAATTTAATAATCAAACATTGATTATAGAAGCATTAACCCATCGCAGCGTTAGCCACGGTAAAACTCACGGCTATGAAAGATTAGAATTTCTTGGTGATAGAATATTGGGGTTATTAATTGCCGATTTATTATTTGCAAAATTCCCCGATGAACCAGAAGGCGCATTGTCTCGGCGTTTTAATGATTTAGTGCGACAAGAAACATTAGCTGATATTGCTGCATCAATCGGCCTTAAAGATCATATATTACTTGGCAAGGCAGAGCGTTTGGCAGCATCATTTGATAACCCCGCAATCGTTTCTGATATATGCGAATCAATTATCGCCGCAATATATTTGGATGCGGGGATTGAGGCCGCAAGCAAATTTATTAACCACCATTGGCAGCAACGATTAATCGAAACATTGCAACCACCAAAAGATGCTAAATCATCATTGCAAGAATGGGCGATGGCGCATAAATTACCCATTCCAACATATATGGAAATCAAACGAGATGGGCCAGATCATGCGCCTATTTTCACTATCGAAGTAACAATTAAAGACAAGCCGCCCGAACAGGCCAAGGCCGCATCAAAACGTTTAGCCGAACAAAATGCGGCAGAAATTATTTTAAGAAAGTTAACTGGCAATGCCAAAAGATAATAATGAAATAACTAACAGCAGATCAGGCTTCGTCGCATTAATTGGCGCACCAAATGCCGGTAAATCAACCCTGTTAAACCATATGGTCGGCACTAAGATATCGATTGTTACGCACAAGGTTCAAACCACGCGGGCAAGGGTGATTGGCGTTACCATCGCCAATGACACGCAAATTGCCTTCATCGATACACCAGGAATTTTTAAACCAAAACGCAGGCTTGACCGCGCCATGGTTGCGGCTGCGTGGAGCGGTGTTTCTGATGCGGATGAGGTGGTGTTATTAATCGATGCAACCGTTGCATTTAATGATGAAAATATGGCGATAATCAATTCCTTAAATGAACATAATCGCAAAGTTATTCTGGCGATTAATAAAATCGATTTAATCAAACGCGATGGCTTATTAAAAATTGCTGAAAAGTTAAATGATATGGGTTGTTTCAGTGATGTTTTCATGATTTCAGCAACCAGAGGCAACGGCACCGATGATTTATTAAGATTATTGGCAGACACAATGCCAGAAGGCCATTGGCTTTTCCCCGAAGAACAATTAACCGACATGCCGCAAATGTTATTAGCAGCAGAGGTAACGCGGGAAAAATTATATATTAACGTACATCAAGAATTGCCGTACGCGTTGAGCGTTGAAACAGATACATGGGAAAATTTTAAAGACGGTAGTATTAAAATTGAACAAACAATATACGTACGCCGCGATAGCCAAAAATCAATCATACTTGGCAAGGGCGGACAAAAAATAAAAACTATTGGTGCTGCGGCAAGAATTGAACTGGAAGAAATATTCTCAACTAGAATTCATTTAATGCTTTTCGTTAAGGTCAAACAAGGCTGGCAAGACGACCCGAGCCATTATAATATTTGGAATCTTGACTTTAATGCTTAAGGTTGTTTTATTTTACGCCTAACGGCGGCGGGCATTCGCCCTCTTTTTCTATATACGCCTAACGGCGGCGGGCAGTCGCCCTCTTTTTCTATATACGCCTAACGGCGGCGGGCAGTCACCCTTACAATCACTTCGTGATTGGTTGAAGCTTACTTTTGGCACTCTGTGATTGGTGGGAGTTACTGTACCATTTGCGTATATTGCGCTAGCAAATCCCGAGCAACGAAGTTGCGACGACGTGTTTGCGTAAAATAGAAAAGAATCAAATCCCGAGCAACGAAGTTGCGACGACATGTTGCGTAAAATAGAAAAGAATCAAACCCCGAGCAACGAAATTGCAACGATGGTTTGCGGATAAAAAAATTACCAATATTCTTGTTTTTGAAGTGCCGCAACACAATATGAATTTCCAGAAATTTTCTTAATTTTATCAATAACTAATGACTGGCATAGCCAGCCTTCTGGATATGTTAATTTTAATGGAGCTTTTATTATGCTTTCATTAATCACCTGAAATCCAACCTTGCAATAAAATTTAGGATCGCCATAGGTGAATAATAATTCAATATGGCTCTCTTTTAAGCTATTAATGCCATAATTGATTAATTTTTGACCAACTCCTTGTCGATGATATTTTGTATCTATTGCCACAGGTGATATAATAAATGCAATAACATCTCTTTTTTCAAATGTTACTCTTGAAAAAATAATGCTACAAATGATTTTTTTACCTTCAGTATCAATAAAAACATTAAAATCATTTTTATTGCTATTTGTCATTAAATCATAAGCTAAATTTCCTATTACCAAGCCTTCTGATTCACCTTCTGAATCTGAAAATACATTGGTAAATAATTGCCTTATCTCTTCAATATCATTTGTGCTATATTCTAAAAATTTCATTAATCACCATATTTTAATTTTGGTTGTTTTTACTCATATTTACGCAACATGTCGTCGTGGCTTACGCCACTCGGGATTTGCTTAGAACTATATACGCTAACCATACAGTAATCACCAACCAATCACGGAGTGATTGTAAGGGCGACTGCCCGCCGCCGTTAGGCGTAAAACAGGAAAAAGTAAGGGCGACTGCCCGCCGCCGTTAGGCGTAAAATAGGAAAAGAAGTTATCATAAAAAAAGGGCTGCCAAAATAGCAACCCTTTGAAAAATAATTTTTTAATTTTACAATTAACGTTTAGAGAATTGGAAGCTTTTACGCGCTTTTGCTCTACCGTATTTTTTACGTTCAACAACACGTGAATCCCTAGTAACAAAGCCTTTGGCTTTTAATGCAGGGCGCAATGTTGGTTCATAATATATTAATGCCTTGGTGATGCCGTGGCGAACTGCGCCCGCTTGACCAGAAAGACCGCCGCCTTTGACCGTACAAGTAACTTCAAATTGATCGATTCTTTCGGCGACTTCAAATGCTTGACGAATGATCATTTGTAAAACAGGGCGGGCAAAATATTTATTTAATTCTTTGCCATTAACGATCATTTTACCGCTGCCTTGTTTTATCCAAACACGGGCAACAGCACCTTTACGTTTGCCCGTTGCATAAGCACGACCAAGATCATCGATTTTAGGTTCAATCGGTGCAACCTCAACCGCAGTTGCGACAACATCATTTGTTGTAACTGGCGCATCAGCAGGAGCTGCCGCTGCTGCAATAGATACCGCATCGCATAATTGTGATAAATCAGTTAATGTTTTTTCATCAGCCATTATGAAATCCTCCGCTTGTTTTTAGCATTCATACTAGCAATATCAAGTTTGACTGGTGTTTGTGCTTCATGTGGATGTTCTGAGCCAGCAAAAACTTTTAAATTACGCAATTGCTGCCGACCAAGTGGGCCAGTTGGAATCATACGTTCAATAGCTTTTTTAACGCTAGGTTCAGGGAATTTACCGCTTAATCTCTGTCCCGCTGTGCGCTGTTTATTTCCGCCCGGATGACCAGTATGCCATTCAGATGTCTTATCGCGGAATTTTGTGCCAGTACGTTTTATTTTTGCCGCATTAATTACGACAACATAATCGCCGCAATCCATATGTGGTGTATATTTGGGTTTATGTTTACCGCGTAGGATTTTAGCGATTTCCGCTGCCATACGCCCTAAAACAAGATCTTCCGCATCGACAATAAACCATTTCTTGTCAATTTCAGAAGTTTTCATCGAGTAGGTAGTCATTGCCTTCTCGCTTCCTTTCAAAATTAGATTTTAAAAACTGATATTAGAAATTTTTATAACAACCGCAAAAGCCATATTAATATCAGCTAAAAATTGGTGATTTAAAAACTTGAGGCTGTTTTAATAGTTATGACAAACACAGTCAAACAAAATCGACATGATAAATATCAATTAAATCAATCGCTTATCATATACGTACTATAATACCACATAGATAAGCCCATATAAACATGTGATTCATTGATTTTGCTCCATATATTGCTTTATATATTTTTCTGGTGGGATCGAATATGTACCAGATACATGGGCGCAGGGTTCTACATAGCCTTCGCAATTATCAGCATCGCCTTCGCAATTATCCATATCGCCTTCGCAATATAAAAAACAATCGCCAACGCATAATGTCTTGCCAATTTTTATCAGGCGGCTTTTACATATAATATGGCTGTTGGCTGGTTTACGTAGAAAATTAATATTCATGCTGGTCGTTACCGCAAGCGGTATAGGGCCAATTGCCGCCATCACCGCAAGCCACATGGAATAATCGGCCAAGGCAAACATGGCGGGGCCGCAAATAGTGCCACCTGGTCTTGTATGTTTAACATCATAAGGTAATTTTACCACGCAAGCAGCATAGGAAATATCGATAGTTTCAAAATTATAATATTCGGCAAATGGCGCGTCTTTATGTTTTATTTTTTCAAATTGTGCCAAAGTTATTTTAGCCAAACTTGTTTGTATTTTTTTACTTTCCATATTACCCTGCCTTAATGTTTATTTTTTTAAAAAACTATGTTAGGAAAATCATGTCTATATCTTCTAGTGATTTCATAAAAAAAACAATATCTTCCGTTGAAATACAACGTCATGATCATGGCTCAATCGCAAAATTAACGCTTAATCGCCCCAAATCATATAATGCATTGTCGATTGATTTAATGAATTCATTATTGGTGGAGCTTGAAAATATCGATCAATCGACAGATATTAATGTGGTTATTATCGAAGGCGCGGGTAAGGGGTTTTGCGCGGGGCATGATTTAAAAGAAATTAGCGCAAACCCAACGGTGGAGTTCCGTAAAAAAACCTTTGCAACTTGTGCTAAATTAATGTTGAAAATCACAAATTTGCGCCAGCCCGTGATTGCAAAAATTCATGGTATTGCCACTGCCGCAGGCTGTCAATTGGTTGCAACATGTGATTTAGCAATCGCCAGTGATAATGCAAGATTTGGTACACCGGGGGTTAATATTGGGCTTTTTTGTTCAACGCCGATGGTGGCGTTATCGCGCGCCATTCATAAAAAACAGGCGTTGGAAATGTTATTAACTGGTGATATGATAACGGCGGCGGAGGCGGTTAAATATGGCTTGGTAAATAATATTGTTCCATTGGAAAAATTGGATGATGCGGTGTTTTTATTGGCAGAAAAAATATCGCAAAAATCATCATTGGTATTAAAAACAGGCAAGGCGGCATTTTACAAACAAGTTGATATGAATTTAAGCGATGCCTATGATTATTGCGCCGATGTCATGGTCGAAAATATGGCATTTAAAGATAGTGCCGAGGGGATAGAGGCATTCATTAAAAAACGTAAGCCTAAATGGATCAATCAATAAAGTTTAATATTAATTTAATTGATCCAACACATTATTCCATAGCATTTCTCAAACACAAAGCTGGTAATAAAATAAGCAACTAAATCAAGGATAAGGGCGAAATATAGAAATAATCGCAGGGCGCGCCATGTTAATCTTCCACCAAAAACACTACCATCTTTTGGTTTGCTGAATTCTTTCATGGTTTGGCTTATTTTTTGTGCAGGCGTGGTATCGCTGCCGTGAAGAGCCTTGGCAGCTTTTATAGTTGATTTGGATTTAGATTTTTTATTGCTGGATTTCTTTGCCATTATCGCCTTCAATCATTTTATTTGGTGCATTTTATTTGGTACATTTTATTTTTACTAAACATTTGAATTGTTAAATATATGGATAAGCTACATATAATATGGCGTGATATTGAACGTGATGAATGGGAAAAAATCATTTCTATTTTACCGCGCTGTAATTTATATCAAGATTGGGATTACGCTATTGCTGCGGCTTTTGCAAATAACAAAAAATCGGGCAGCAGCTTAAAAATACATCGGGCGATTATTTATCGCAATAAAACCGCGATTGGTATCATTCAAGGATTTGAAAAACGCTATCTATTTGGTTTTAAACTGGTAAGATTTATCAGGGGGCCGTTATTCATCAATAAAGCCAGTGCCAAAGAAAGATTGCGGATATATAGCGGTCTTAAAAAGTCATGCCGGATATTAAAAGGGCAAATGGCGGTTATAATACCAGAATTGCGCCATAATGATACGGTTGAGGATGATTTAAAATCAATTAATTTACATCGTATTTTAACGGGAATGGTTACTAGTTGGCTTGATTTATCGCCACCTAGTGCAAAAATATTGGCAAATTTTAGCAAAAGCTGGCGACGTGATATTAATCAATGTCAAAAACATGATATTGCCATAAATTTTGATGGTTCATTGGATGCAATTATCATCAATAATATTAATCATGGATCGCAAAAAAAATATCATAGCGATAATGATTTAATCTATCGCCAAATGCCTAAAGATAAATTATTAATAACCGAGGCTATTAAAGATGGAGAAATAATCGCAGCGGCATTATTTATCAAGCATGGCAATTGCGCCACCTATCAAATTGGTTGGTCTGGCGATGATGGGCGTAAGTTAAATGCCCAGAAAATATTGATCTGGAATTCAATACAGCGATTAAAAGAAGATAATGTTAATTGGTTGGATTTAGGGGCAATGGATAAAAAATCTGCCGCTGGTATCATGCGTTTTAAACAGGGTATGGGCGGTGAAGAATTAACACTAAGCGGCACTTATATATAAAGATTGAAATAACTAGAAATTAATGAATGGGTAAGTAGATATGAATATTAAAGAAATAGAAATGGGGTTGAAATTTAACCCTAAATTTGATGAAAATGGATTAATGCCTGTCATTGCCAGCCATGCAAAAACAAAAGAAATTTTGATGTTGGCCTATATGAACCACGCGGCATTGGATAAAACCATTGCCACGGGAGAGGCATATTATTACAGCCGCAGTAGGCAAGAAATATGGCATAAAGGCGCAACCAGTGGTCAGGTTCAAAAGATAGTTGAAATCAGAACCGATTGTGATCAGGATGCTATTTTACTGCGAATATTACCACAAGGCGATGGCGGTTGCTGTCATGTGGGCTATCAAAGCTGTTTTTATCGTTCAATAACCATTGGCGGTGCGGGGTCGATGCAATTTAATGAGGTAAAAAAGCTTAAATAACCACTTTGTCTTTATTTTCTTTTGGCAATAATATTGTGATGATAGCTATCACTGCTGCTGTTATCGCAAGGGCCATGAATAACCAATAAAATTTCCCAGTTTGCTGTTGGATGAAGCTGATTAAATGTAGGCTTAATGGTGCAACACCAAAGGATAAAACAAATTTTAAACCAAATGCCAATCCTTTATGATTTGCAGGCGAATATTTATAAATAAGCATATTTTCGGCGGGTAAAATTCCTGTGCTGATTGATGCAACAAATAAAACAAATATAAACACGCTATAGCCTGTAATATTAGCCAAGATTGCCAAAAATATTATTTGGAAAAACCAACCGATGACATAGACATATTTCAATGAATATTTATCGGCAAAATATCCACCTAATATCTGTGTCAATGCGCTGATGAAATAAACTATGCTAACTAAAATTCCGGCGCGTTTGACCGATCCATCGACATAATCGCTTAGATTAATAGTAAAGAATTTTGGCAATATTGCTTGGGTAGAATGATAGATAAGACCAGATATGGTCATGGCAAAAATTAAAATTGCAAATACCCTGACGCTATCGCCTGTTTTTTGTTTTGGCGCATCGTTTTTTGCCAAGCCACTGGCAGGAATGCGGCCTGATTTAATATAAAATAACATTAAAATGCCAGTGAAGGTTATTAATATGCCGGGTAAATAAAATGCCCAACGCCAACCAAGAATATCAATGATAAATCCTGTTACTAATGCCGCCGCCGCAGGGCCAAAACCACCGAAAACTCCATTTAAAGCCAATATTTTACCCGTATCATTGCGGCTATTGGCGATTAACCACGGAATACCAATGGGGTGGTAAATCGCAGAAAACAAACCAACTGCTGCCAAGGCAATGATTATGATATTTGCCCCATCGGCAAAACCACAGGCAATAACCGATAATCCAAGGCCAATGAAAAATATTGCCATCATTCCCCTTGCGCTCCATTTATCACCAAGTCTGCCCGCAGGTATAGCCGCCAAACCAACCAAGGCTGCGCCAAGCGTCCAAAGTTCGTTTAATTGATAAAATGCCATATTCCATTCGGTTTCTAATGCTAACACTATGGTAAAAAACATAGCACAGGCAAAATGCATATAAAAATGGCCGAGGCCTGAAAAAACCAAGGAAGGCGTTTTTAAAAATGATTTTAGTAATGACATATATTAAAACCCAATTATTAAATTTCCTTTTGGATATAATGTATTTTTTATGTATTTTGAAAGTGTTAATTTAAATAATGGTGTTTATTATAATGCTGTTTTTATATTATTAATTTATAGCTTGCAGCTTAAATTATCAATCTAGCGCTAGTTAAAATATCAATTTTTTCTGGTTTATAATAATTATATGTTTTCAATTTTGCAATTAACTCATCGAAACTTTCATTGCTGGCGACAATAACACTATCAAGACCAAGAACTTGCCCATTTTTTATTTTTTCATTAACGTTATTAGCCTCAAGCTCATTTAGGGTTATTAGATAGCTTTTTGATCTTCTGTGAACCTGCCTTAACATCATGCCTTCTAAATCAGCTTGTTTATATCTTTCTCGCAGGCTAGTTTTTGCTGAAAAAATGATTGGGCCAAACTCCCTTTGTGTATGCAACAAAATCAATATCCACATTGGCACGAAAGAAAGCCTTACCTGAACATATAATGGTAATATTGATGATCTGAAAAATATTACTGCTAATATTCATTCAAATACACTGCCGTTTAAAGATGGAGATATTGGCTTATATCTTGCCCATAATTCCCTAATAATAGAGGATTCAGAAGTATATGAAATTGTTAATATATCGCTATATATATCGTTAAAGGTCATTGATATTTTTTTGCCAGAAATAAGATTTAATTGATTTAACTCCTCTGATATTAACATAATAAGTCTAACATATATTTTTGATAATTGATTTTGCCACTGCTTCGATAACTGGTATGGCAACCGAATTTCCCAATTGTTTCATAGCTTGCGTTTCTGAAACGGGAAATTTAAAATAATCTCGAAAACCTTTCATTTTTAGGCAATCATTGGATGATAATCTTTTAATTATGACATCAACAAGATATGAATCACAATTTCTGCGATCGGTAATTTTTGAACCTCTACCCCCGACGCGCAATGTGTAACCAATTTTTTTTTCACATTTACCGCCCCAAATATCCGACATAGTTAATTTTAATTTTACGGGGTCGGGAAATTCAAATTCTTTGCCATCTTTAAAACCAACCATCAGAAGCCTTGCCCGATGTTGTGGCAGGCCAAAATCTGATGCTTTTATTATTTTATAATTAAAGGAATAACCCAATCTATTGGTTATAATATCTTTTATTAGATTAAAGGTTTTACCATCATCATAATTTAGTAAATGGCGGATATTTTCTAAAAAAAATGCCTTTGGTTGCTTGGATTTTATAATATCAACAATATTAAAAAAAAGAGTACCGCGCACCTCTTCAAAGCCTTTTTTAAAGCCCGCTTGTGAAAAAGGTTGGCAGGGAAAACCAGCGCATAAAATATCAAAATCTGGAATATCGGCTGGATTTATTTTGGTTATATCACCGACAAATTTTTCTTTTTGAAATAATTCTGGCGATAATATTTTATTATTATATTCATATGTTTCCCTCGCTTTATTATCCCATTCGTATGCAAAAACACAATCTAAACCCAAATTATGAAGCGCAATATGAAAACCGCCAATACCAGCGAATAAATCGATAAAAGTTATGGGTTTAGTTTCGTTAGATAAAAAATATTGATCATTAATATTATTTAAAGCCAATGAACTATTATGTCGCATCACGCCAACCCCGAATGATTAAATCTTTAGCTGAAAGATAAACTCATAAATATATAAAATACCGTAGTAATGCTAGTTTATACATCTTAATGGTACTTTATAGTATAATAAAGGCTATTTGCTATATTATTAAAATATTTTTTATCCGCTTGCCCTATGGTTTTTCTAATCTTATATCAACTATTAAACAATGATACTATTATGGTTATAATTAGTTAAAGGTGTAATGTGATGGAAAACAATGATTTAAAGTTGAATAATAATTCACCTTTATGGGATTTGTCCGATTTATATATGGGCATTGATGATGAAAATTTAATTTCTGATATGTTGCGGGCAAAAGATGCTGCGGCCTTGTTTAAAGATAAATATAAGGGTGAAATCACGGCGTTAGACGGTGATGCGCTTGCATTTGCAATCACCGAATATGAACGCATAGATGAAATTTTATCAAAAATAATTAGCTATGCCGAATTATTACATGCTACCGCCGTCAATGACGCGGATGTGTCCGTGTTTTATCAAGATTGTCAGCAACAGGTTAGCGATATTTCCATTGATCTTATTTTTTTCACATTGGAATTAAATAAAATAGATCAAGAAAATTTAGATGGAATGTTAAATATTTCCGCAAAATTGGCAAAATATAAACCGTGGCTACGCGATATTCGTGTTATGAAACCGCATTTATTAAATGATGAGCTAGAAAAATTATTCCATGAAAAGCAATTAACGGGGCAGGCTTCATGGGTTCGTTTGTTCGATGAAACATTGGCAGGGCTGCGCTTTCCATTTCATGGGCAAGAATTAAGCGAAACTGAGATTTTAGACCTTATATCGGATCAAGATGAGGATAAAAGACGCGATGCAGCAAAATCATTAAGTCAGGTTTTATCGCAAAATATTTCTATATTTTCATTAATAACTAATACATTAACCAAAGAAAAAGCAATCGAAGATAAATGGCGCAAGTTTAATAGCCCCATATCATCAAGAAATTTATCTAATCATGTGGAAGACCATGTGGTAGATAAATTAATAACAACGGTTAAATCATCATATTCTGAATTATCGCATCGTTATTATCGAATAAAAGCCGAATGGTTAAATAAGCCAAAGTTAAATCATTGGGATCGACTGGCACCATTACCCGATGAAGATACAAGCATATTTCAATGGTCAGAGGCGCGCGATATTGTCTTGGATTCATATCAGCAATTTTCACCAGAATTAGCAAGAATTGGAAGATTGTTTTTTGATAATAATTGGATAGATGCAAAGCCATATGCGGGTAAATCATCGGGCGCATTTGCCCATCCAACGGTTGTATCGTCGCACCCATATCTATTGGTTAATTATCTTGGTAAAACCAATGATATAATGACATTGGCCCATGAATTAGGCCATGGTATTCATCAGGTTTTAGCAGCGGAGCAAGGACATTTAATGTCCGACACCCCATTAACATTGGCGGAAACAGCATCAGTTTTTGGCGAGATGTTAACATTTAAAAATATGTTAAATAATATCATTGATAAGAAAGCTAGACGCGCAATGTTGGCCTCAAAAATCGAAGATATGTTAAATACAGTTGTGCGCCAAGTGGCATTTTGTGAATTTGAACGTCATGTGCATCAACAAAGAAAAAATGGTGAATTATCAGCTGATAAATTAGGCGATATATGGATGAAAGTTAGCCAAGAAAGCTTGGGCGACGCAATAATATTGGATGATTATTATAAAAATTTCTGGGAATATATTCCACATTTTATTCATTCGCCATTTTATGTTTATGCTTATGATTTTGGTGATTGTCTGGTTAATTCACTTTATGCAAAATATCAACAATCACCTGATGGATTTGCCGAAAAATACCTTGATATGCTGCGTGCCGGTGGTATATCGCATCATAAAGAATTATTATTGCCTTTTGAACTTGATGCAGGTGATGATGATTTCTGGAAAAATGGCTTAAATATAATATCTGTATTCATTGATGATCTTGAAAAAAGCTTTTAAATTTAATCTAATTATATGTTAATTTAATACTGGATTTTTTTAAATAATCTAACTAACATAGCATATTCGAATTAGAAAATTAATTTTGTTGAGGAGACATCAGCAATGATGATAGCCATCCTGAAAGAACGTCGTTCGGGAGAGCGTCGTGTGGCAGGTTCACTGGAAAGCGTGAAGAAATTTATCGCAATGGGCGCAAATGTGTTCGTTGAAACAGATGCGGGTTTGAACGCGTCTATTTCTGATGATATGTTTAAAGCCGCTGGCGCTAATATTGCCGTTGATGCGAAATCTGCGGTTAAAAATGCAGATATTATCCTAAAGGTTCAACGACCAATGACCAATGCCGAAGGGCTTGACGAGGTTGGTTATTTAAAATCTGGGCAGGTGTTAATTTGCATCTTATCGGCCATAAGCAATAAAGGCTTAATCGCTGATTTGGCAAAATCTGGTGTGAAAGCATTCGCCATGGAATTAGTGCCACGCATAAGTCGCGCTCAATCGATGGATGTGCTATCATCACAGGCAAATATTGCGGGTTATAAATCCGTTCTTGACGCGCTTAATCATTATGGTCGTGTTGCGCCATTGATGATGACGGCGGGCGGCACAGTTGAGCCAGCCAAAATTTTCATTATGGGTGTTGGTGTCGCCGGGTTGCAAGCCATCGCTACTGCCAAACGTCTTGGCGCGATTGTTAGTGCAACCGATGTTAGGCCCGCAACCGAAGAACAGGTTCAAAGCCTTGCGGCGGAATTTGTTGCGGTTAAAGATGAAGAGTTTTTAAATGCGCAGACCGCTGGTGGTTATGCCAAGCAAATGTCGCCTGAATATCAAAAGAAACAAGCTGAATTAATTGCAACGAGCATTGCTAAACAAGATATTGTTATAACAACCGCATTTATACAGGGGCGTGATGCACATTTTTTGGTAACCGAAGATATGGTTATATCTTTGATGCTTGGTTAGGTTTTCTTTGATTTAGCTGTCGAAGCGGGTGGCAATTGCCCAATTTCTGAATTGGGTAAGGTTGTTGTTAAACACGGTGTTACGATCGTTGGACATGAAAATGTACCAAGCAGAGTTGCCGAAGCAACCAGTGCATTATATTCAAAAAACCTGCTTAATTTCTTAACACCAATGATATCTGGTGATGATGGCGGCATAAAAATTAATTTGGAAGATGAAATCATTAAAGGCACATTGGTTTGCAGCGATGGTGCAATAGTCAATGATATGTTGAAAGATGATAGGGGTAAAGCAAAGCCAAAAAAAGCAGCAGTAAAAAAAGCAGCAGCTAAGAAAGCGGCAGCTAAGAAAGCAGCAGCTAAGAAAGCAGCAGCTAAGAAAGCGGCAGCTAAGAAAGCAGCAGCTAAGAAAGCAGCAGCTAAGAAAGCAGCAGCTAAGAAAGCTAGTTTTAAAAAGGCCAGCATTAAAAAGCCAGAAGAAAAAAAGGCGAAATAGATAATGGAAAAACAAGATATATTAGATAAAATTGATGATCTTGCTGAGCAATCAAAGGAGTTCATTGAAAATATTTCCGCTGGTGTTAATGATGTTGCACCAAATATCGCTAATATTATGACCAGCGATGCCGCAGCCACGTCAGTACCTTTTGTTTATTTATTCACTGCCTTTGTCATGGCGTGTTTCGTTGGTTATTATGTGGTATGGTCGGTAACGCCGGCATTGCATTCACCATTGATGGGGGTAACAAATGCCATATCATCGGTTATTATTGTTGGTGCATTAATTGCCGCAGGCGCAAATGACGTTAGCATGAGCAAGATATTCGGATTTATTGCGGTTGTTTTGGCTAGCATCAATATTTTTGGTGGTTTTGTTGTTACAAACAGGATGCTTTCAATGTTTAAACCTAAAATAAAATCTAAACAATAATGAAGAGCTTTTATATGAGTGAAAATTTATCGTATTTTTCCTATTTAATCTCTGCGATTTGTTTTATTTTTGCATTGCGCGGCCTTTCATCACCGACAAGTGCCAGACGTGGTAATTTATTTGGTATAATCGGCATGGTTATCGCCATTGGAACTACCTTAACAATGCCAAATGTGCTTAGTTTTGAACTTATAATATCAGGAATTTTAATTGGTGGTGCGATTGGCACTATCATTGCCCTTAAAATTGAAATGACCTCATTGCCACAACTGGTGGCGGCTTTTCACTCCTTAGTTGGTTTGGCAGCAGTCTTTGTCGCGGCATCGGCATTTTATGCACCTGACGCATTTGGTCTTGGTAATTTTGGTGAAATTGCAACTGCAAGCCTTGTTGAAATGGCGCTTGGCACGGCGATTGGCGCAATAACATTCACGGGTTCATTGGTCGCCTTTGGTAAATTACAAGGTATATTTAGATCCGCACCAATAGTTTTTGCGGGTCAACATATGTTAAATGCAGGCCTTGCTTTATTATTAATCGCCTTTGTTACATGGTTATGTATTGATCAAAGCCAAACTGCTTTTTGGGCGGTTGTGTTGCTTGCCTTTGCCATTGGGTTTTTATTGATAATACCAATTGGCGGTGCCGATATGCCGGTTGTTGTTAGTATGTTAAACAGTTATTCTGGCTGGGCAGCATGTGGCATTGGTTTCACGCTTGGTAATATGGCATTGATAATAACTGGTGCGTTGGTTGGTGCATCTGGTGCAATATTAAGTTATATAATGTGTAAGGCAATGAATCGTTCCATTATTAATGTTATATTGGGTGGTTTTGGCGGTGAAACTTCTAGTGCTGCGGTTGTGGGTACTGATGAAGATCGCCCTGTTAAATCTGGTAGTGCTGAAGACGCAGCCTTTTTAATGTCAAATGCCACATCGGTCATTATTGTACCAGGGTATGGTATGGCCGTTGCACAGGCACAACATGCGCTGCGTGAAATGGGTGATATGCTTCGCGCTGAAGGTATAAAAGTGCGCTATGCTATTCATCCTGTGGCGGGGCGTATGCCGGGGCATATGAATGTATTATTAGCCGAGGCAAATGTTCCATATGATGATGTATTTGAGTTAGAAGATATTAACCGTGAATTTGCGGCAACAGATGTGGCATTTGTTATTGGCGCAAATGATGTTACTAACCCTGCGGCAAAAACTGATCCGACAAGCCCAATTTACGGCATGCCGATTTTAGATGTGGAAAATGCGGGGCAAATTTTATTCATCAAACGTTCATTGGCGGCTGGTTATGCGGGGGTACAAAATGAATTATTCTTCCGTGATAATACTATGATGCTATTTGGTGATGCCAAACTAATGTGTGAAAATATTATCAAGGCGATGGATTAATTTAAATATAATTTTATTAAATATGATATTATAAAGTTAAAGATGGATATATTAGTCATTCCATCTTTTCTTTATATGCGTTATAATATTTTAATTTAATATTCATTTTAATTGAAAAGGCAGCGTAATATAACTCGCTGAATAGCATATTTCAGGTTTACGCAATTTTATAAAATTATTTTTAGAAGCAGGTCGCGACCTATTGCCAATTGTCTTGGTGATTGGGTTTTTTCAATATGTGATAATTCAACAGCCATTCCCTAATTTAGAACGCATTTTGCCAGGTATTATATTTGTTGTTTTAGGTTTGGCATTATTTGTTCAAGGCCTTGAAATGGCGCTTTTTCCGCTTGGTGAAAGCATGGCCAATGCATTTGCTAAAAAAGGCAGCTTAATTGCATTATTATCATTTGCATTTTGTTTGGGATTCGGCACAACGGTTGCTGAACCAGCATTGATTGCGGTGGCAGCAGAGGCCGCAAGCGTCGCCGCCAAGGGCGGTGTTATCGCCGTGAATGATGATGCAATGGCAAGCTATGCAACAAATTTGCGGCTTGTTGTGGCATTATCGGTTGGCGTGGCGGTTATGTTGGGTGTGTTGCGCATTTTAAAAGGCTGGCCAATGCAATATATAATAATCGGTGGTTATATATTTGTTATTATAATAACAAATTTTGCCCCCGCTAATATTATTGGTATTGCCTATGATTCTGGTGGTGTTACCACGTCAACGGTTACCGTGCCGCTTGTTACCGCATTGGGGGTTGGTTTGTCAAAAACCATACGCGGGCGTAATCCGATGATCGATGGTTTTGGGCTTATTGCCTTTGCCAGCTTATCACCAGTGATATTTGTATTGTTATTTGGTATAGTTACGGCGGCGATATCATGATGATTGAACTTATGTATTTTCTTATGAATACAATAATTTCAACGGTGATTGATATATTGCCAATCATTGTTATTTTATTTGGCTTTCAATTTATAATTATCCGCAAAAAAATACCAAATTTCAAAAAAATAATAATTGGTTTTATTTATGTATTATTGGGTTTGTCACTATTTCTTGTTGGCCTTGACGAAGCCCTATTTCCCATTGGTCAAACCATGGCATATCAATTATCTGACCCAGATTTTTTAACTGGTGGGCTTGATATTGAAATTGGTTGGGGTGATTATATATGGGTATATATATTTGCCGCTGCGATTGGTTTTTCGACAACGATTGCCGAACCATCATTGATCGCGGTTGCAATAAAAGCCGAAGAAATTTCAGGTGGTGGTATCAAATCATGGGGGCTTCGAGGTGCAGTAGCAATTGGCGTTGCGGTGGGTGTCTCGCTTGGTACATTTAGGATAGTATCAGGCACATCATTACCATTATATATCATGGCAGCTTATATTGTGGTAATTATACAAACGTATTTTGCGTCAAAAACCATTATTCCACTGGCATATGATACGGGCGGCGTTACCACATCAACTGTTACTGTGCCTGTTGTCGCAGCATTGGGATTAGGCTTGGCATCAAGTGTTCCGGGGCGAAGCGCATTATTAGATGGTTTTGGTCTTATTGCCTTTGCCAGTGTTTTTCCTATAATGTCGGTTTTAGCATATGCCAAAATTGCCGATATGATATCATTAAGACAGGCCGCGAATAATGAAGGAAAACATGACCTTGATTAATCAATATGAATAAAGCTTAAGGAGATAAATAATGGATCTTAAATTAATTGTCGCAATGGTCGATCAAGAAAAAACTAATATTATAATTGATGCAGCACGTAATGCGGGCGCAACAGGTGAAACGGTGATTAGCAGTGTCCGTGGCGAAGGATTAGAGCCAACTAAGACTTTTTTAGGTTTGGATTTAACCAGCCAACGCGATGTGGTATTATTCTTGGTTGCAGGCACAAAATCACGCGATATATTGGAAGATATTTGCCAAGCAGGGCATTTTGATGATGAGGCAGGCGCAGGGCTGGCCTTTCAAATTGCCATTGAAGATGCGGTTGGATTAGTTACACAATTACCAAAATTAATTTCTGAAATAAAGGAAGATTTATGAGTGATAAGAAAAATATTTTAGTTGAAAGCGTTATGAGCCAATCAATTCATATGATTAGTTCGATGGCAACAATTCATGAGGCAATAGAAGTTCTTGATGAAAAAAAAGTCAGTTCATTGGTGATTGAGCGTCGTGATGAACATGATGAATATGCCATATTAACAATTAGTGATATTGCAAGGGAAGTGGTGGCAAAAGACAGGCCAACCGATAGAACCAGTGTTTATGAGGTTATGCAAAAGCCAATTTTAACTATTAGGCGCGATATGAATATTAAATATGGCGTTGCCTTATTAACCAGATTTGGCGTGTCACGTTCGGTTGTTGTCGATGATAAATCAACACCAGTTGGCGTTATAACATTGCGTGATATGGTTATCGGCAATGAACGTGCATGCAAAGATAAAGATTGATTATATAAATAATGTTTATTTAATCATATTGTTGATTGTATATATAGGCATATTTGGCTTAAAAGCATGGAATGCAAAGGCAAAATCAATAAAATAAATAACATCTTTACCGTTTTTGCTGTCAGTTATATTACCAACATCTTTGCCATCCTTGATATATTTTGTATCAAGCGCGGAATTTTGCCCAGCCAACCATTTTATTACAACACCATCTTTGGTTATTATGCGTTGCTTTTTTCTAAGCAAGGATATGCTCCATGCTTGGTCGCGAGAGGCAAGCGATATAACACGTTCCAGTGGTTTAATGTCTTTTGGTGTTTCGCCATTATATAAAAATGGTTGACCAGAATCATACCCTACATATGGGTTTTTACCATAATTGCGGGAATTGGGTATATTGGCAACCAATATCATTGCGTCATTATTGGTGCGTTTTTTGAAGCTGGCAAAACTTTCAATCCTTGCTGGAATTATGGTTAGGGTTTTGCCAGTCATTTCTCCAACAATGGCCTTTCCCATAAATTGTTGCCACCATGATTCTGTTTGTCTATCCCACATTATAAGATCAGAATTTCTAAGTTTACCCGTAGTTCCAAAGTCTAATATTTTATTATCAATTCTTCGATCAAAAACGATTGCCGAATTGCATAATGGGCAAAATGTAATGGTAATGGGTATTCCTGCGACCTTATCATTGACTATTTCATGCCAAATTAAAATTGATAATGGATATGCCCTTGATTCATTGTTAATATTTATTGTAATTAATGGGGCGCTATTATTAATATTAGTTATTTTTGATATTTTAATGAATGTTGGATTATCGATTGGCGGTATTCCATCTTTAGGGGGGCCACCAGAAATTATTTCGCTAAATTCAACCGAATGCTGGCTAAAATCAGTATTAGGCCATTCATATGACCAACTGTTAGGGTTGGCATAGCTATTATTAAATATAGTTATTATTGTGAAAAATACGGTGGTTAGTGATGCCAAATATTTCATGAAATAATTGTCTATATATATTTAGTAATAGTAAAATCAAAAATACGTGACTTATATTCTGGATGTCTAAATATAATATAGATGCTATAATATTTAATTAGGTCGTTATAATGAAGATAGATGATAAACCCATTAAAAAACATTTCCAGTCATGGGAAGGTTTAAAATTATTCGAACAGGTGAAAGTACCAGTATGGATATTTGATGTGGTAGAGCATAAATTATGGTGGGGTAATAATGCCTCGATCAAATTTTGGAAGGCAAAATCTGTTGAAGACCTAACAATGCGCAATTTTTCTGATGACAGCCTAACCGTTCGCCAGCGTTTAAAACAAATAATAGACAATACAAACCCAAATAGCTATGCCAGCGAAATATGGACATTATATCCGCATGGTAACCCCATAACAGTACAATTAGTATTAACGCCGATTATCATTAAGGATGATAATGATGCGGTTCTTATTCAAGTTTCAACATATATTGATATGAAAAGTGACCCACAAATATTACGATTGATGGAAATAACCAGATATACATCTATCATGGTCGCAAGCTTCACTTTATCTGGGCAATGTTTGGCACGAAATCCCGCAGACCAACAGGAATATAACGATCAAATAACTGCTGATATAAATGAAAATATCAAGTCTGATTTAGAAAAAAGATTTGTAATGCCGTTTGATTATGATGATATAAGCAAAAAGCTTTTATTGGGTAATGATGTATCAGGTGATTATCAAATGACATCAAATCATGGTATTATATGGTGCCATCTATCAATTCGCCATGTTCGCGATCCATTGACAGGTGGCGATATATTGGTAATGACGCAAGAAAATATTACCGATCGTATTGAAATGTTTAATCAACTTACAACAATTAATGCAGAACTTGATAATATTGTTGAAAAAAGAACCTCTGAATTGCGCCATGCCTTGGATGAATCCCATCAAGAAAGCTATGAAAAATCATCATTTTTGGCAAATATGAGCCATGATTTACGCACCCCATTGAATGCTATCATTGGTTTTTCTGATTTTATTTTACATGAAATGCATGGCGAATTGCGACCTAAAAGCTATCAAACATATATTAAAGATATATATTCATCAGGAAAATATTTGCTTAATATGGTTTCTGATATTCTTGATCTATCAAAAATTGCTGCTGGTGAGCTATCATTACAAGAAGAAAAATTCAATATACAAGAACTTATTATTTCAGTATTTGATTTGCAGCAACAATCGATTGATAAAAAAAATTTAGATGTTCATATGGATTTATCAAATAAGCCAATTAATATTTATGCTGATGAATTGAGATTGCGACAAATTATTGATAATATATTATCAAATGCAGTTAAATTTTCCAAAGATAATGGATTGATAAGTATAAAATTATATATTGATGATAATGGTAATTTAATATTGCAATTAGAAGACTGTGGTATAGGGATTTCAAAAGATGATATGAAGGCTATTTTCAAGCTATTTGCACAAGGAAAATCTAGTTCTTTAACCGCTAAAACTACTGGCACGGGGCTTGGTTTAAGTATTATAAAATCTTTAATAACGCTTCATGACGGTATGGTTGAATTGGAAAGCGTGATTGATGTGGGGACGGTTGTAACGCTTATGTTGCCAGCGGCGCGTTTAACAGATTTAGATAAGATATAATAATTAAAATACCCCTAATTATCATTGATAAATTAGGGGTATTAAAATCTTAAACATATGTCTAAAGTAAAACAAATGTCTAAATTATATGTTTGATACATTCAGGCTTAATAGCCTTCACGTTCCATGCGCTTGCGCAGCAGTTTGCGATGTCGACGCTTTGCTTCGGCTTTTTCTCTTGCTTTTTTCTCTGACGGTTTTTCAAAATGCCGACGGAGCTTCATTTCACGAAAAATGCCTTCGCGTTGCATTTTTTTCTTTAATGCACGCAAAGCCTGATCGACGTTATTATCACGTACGCTAACTTGCATGGCTTTCACCCACTTTCTGGTTTAGATTTGATACAAAATATCATGCCTTGGCAAGAAGATCTTGCAAAGTAACAGCTTATAACATGGTAATTATATTTTGAAAAGAGCCTATTATTAACCATCTATATTTTGACATTTACCAAATTAACCGCCATATATATTATCATGGCTATCTTAAAAATTGCCCGCATGGGGCATCCGATATTATCGCAAATATCAACCGTTATTACCGATATTACAGATTATAAGTTAAATTCATTGATCGATGATATGGTTGAAACAATGAATGACGCTGGTGGTGCGGGGCTTGCTGCACCGCAAATTCATATGCCAATAAGATTGGTGATTTATCGCATCAAATTAGATAAAGGTCTAATCTGTGATAACGACGATAACATTATTGATAATGACAATATGGCATTGCATATATTGATTAATCCAATAATAACACCCATTGGCGATGATATATCATATGATTGGGAAGGTTGCTTATCAATTCCTGATTTAACGGGGCTTGTCGCAAGATATGAAAATATTAATTTAACGGCAATAATGCCAAATGGTGATAATATTAACATCAATGTTTCAGGTTTTCATGCTCGTGTGCTACAACATGAATGCGATCATCTAGACGGTATTTTATACCCGCAACGGATGGATGATTTATCATTATTAATGTTTAATGATCAAATGCGCCATGGCATTCCTGACAAGGCAAAATTATTACTGCAAACCAATTGATATTTATAAATTCATAGGATAGAAAATGTCTGAAGATAATAAAAAACTTGATGATGATGAAATTAAAAAACAGCTGATAAATGCAATATTGCCGCATGTGCCATTTGACGGCTGGGGCAGAGCTGCATTATCATTGGCAGCAAAAGATATGGGTATGGATTACACCAAGGCTGATATTTTATTTCCATCTGGTGCGGGCGATGTGATTGCCTATCATGCCAAAATGATGGATGATTTAATGGTCGATAAATTACAAAATATCGATTTAGCATCGATGAAAATTCATAAACGTATAACCATAGCAGTCAAAATAAGATTGCAATTATTAGAGCCAAATCAACAGGCGGTAAGCAAGGGGTTAAGCTTTATGGCCTTGCCAAGCAATGGCGCATTAGCATTAAAAATTTTATATAAAAGCGTAGATAATATGTGGTATATGGCGGGTGATACGGCAACAGATTGGAATTTTTATTCAAAGCGCATATTGTTGGCCGCAGTCTATTCATCGACCATGTTATATTGGCTTAATGATACATCAAAAGATTATACAGATAGTTGGCAATTTTTAGATAGGCGCATTAGTGAGGTAATGAAAATACCAAAAATAAAGGCAAAAATCAACAATTGCTTTAATTTTATTCCCCAAAAAATTAATGTGATGCGCGTGTTTAAATCTGGGCATAGATAGGTTTAAAAATATAGATAATATGAGGCTATTTTTTAAATTAGAAATGCACCGTGAGGCGGAAAATGATCCGCGCTGGAAAACTCGCATTAAAAGCCGTAATATTATCATGATCGCTGCAGCAGTTATAGTACCAGTAGGCGTTATAATGATAATAACTGCATTGATGTTGGGTGATGATAATTTTGACATAGCAATTCCAAAAATAATTATGACATGTGCTATATTACATTTATTTTTATCGGCTTTTTCTGTGCTGGGCGCATTATATATTCATAATTTTGGTTATTATTGGTTGTCAGCAATTTTAGCATTATCGCCACAATTAATTAATTTTATAATATTTTCATCAGCAATTATAATTTGGTTGCTGCAATGATTAATGCCTAGGCGCTCAGGACCAATTAATTTAATCCGTTCTGCAGCTGTAATATTCTTGCTATATATAGGGAAAAGACATGGTAAATCGTCTTGTTTTTAAGTCTTCTTGACGAAGCCAGAGCTGAATATTGCCCCGTCCAGCTGGTTTTATCAGTAAGCCTGAATTATTCATAAAAACAATGCTCAAATATGCTAGCATATCCTTAGCCCTTATTTTTTTGTATCTACAAGCTTACTGATAAACATAATTACATCAAATTAATGGGTTCTGAGACTAAGGCTTTTTTCTTGGCCAATATTTGGTATGGCTTAGGAAAACAAACAAAACCGAAGAAAGCAGAACCAAAGATAATGGGCTTGTCAGTATTCCAATAAATAAACTCCCAATATCTCCCCCTTCTGAAATTATTGACCTACGCCAATTTTGATCGATAAGTTTACTCAAAATTATACCTAAAATAACAGGCCCTACTTGATAGCCATATTCTTTTAAGAAATAGCCAAAAAAACCGAATCCTAACATCCAATAAATATCAGTTATTGAATTATTCACCGCATATGAGCCAACAATACTAAGCATCAATATAAGCGGAATTAAAACAACCTTAGGCATTTGAATTACTTTGCTAAACAGGCGTATGCCCGTCAAGCCAAAAATTAGCATGAATATATTGGCAAATAATAGAGCGCTAACTATAAACCAAAATATATCAGGCTTTTCAATCATTAACATTGGCCCGGGATTAAGCCCGTGGATAAATAATGCACCAATTATGATTGCAGTCACGGCATCCCCTGGAATTCCTAGGGTTAGCATCGGGATAAAAGCACCACCCACCGCATCATTATTCGCAGTTTCAGGGGCGACTAATCCCTCTTTTGCGCCTTCGCCAAATGGTGTTTCTGGGTTTTTGGTAGAACGCTTTGCATAATCATAAGCCATAAGAGCTGCAATATCCCCGCCAGTACCAGGCAATGCGCCAATAATCACCCCTATAGATGAGGATTTTATCGATAAAGGTAGATATTTTAAAATTGATTTCCAAGAGGGTATGATTTTATTAATTTTTTGTTTAACACTGCTTTTTCCAATATTATGTAATTGCACTAATGCCTCAGATGCGCCAAACATTCCAATCATAACTGCGATAAATGATATTCCTCCCCAAAGCTCAACCACCCCAAATGTAAAACGTTCTTCTGCGGTAAGTGGATCAAGTCCGACTGTTCCAATTAATAAGCCAAGCGCCCCTGCAAATATGCCTTTAATCAAGCTGTCGCCAGAAAATGAACCAACAAGTAAAATGCCCAATATTGCTAATAATAAATAATCACGAGGTTGAAAAATAAGAGCAAATTCAGCGACATATGGAGCGGCAGTAGCTAGCACAAATATGCCTATGAACCCGCCAATTGTCGACATCACTGTTGAAAGGCCGATTGCCTCACCAGCCTTACCTTTTTTTGCAAGCGGATATCCGTCTAATGCTGTTGCTATTGCAGATGGCGCACCAGGAATATTTAATAAAATGGCTGTTCGCGAACCGCCATAGACACCGCCCATATAAATTCCAACAATCAGGCTTAAATCTTCATATACTTCCCATGAAAATGTAAATGAAATTAATATTGAAGTTGCCATAGTTACAGATAGGCCAGGAATAGCCCCAACATAAATGCCTGTAAATGTTCCTAATGCCACAAGCGCGATAAGCGAAGGGTCAGACCATATATTGAAAAAATATTGAATAATATCCATTATTTAATATTCCAAAGAATAATAAAATTTTCTAACCATGCCCAAATTTCACGTTCTGGAATAATACCCTCAGGCATAATAACAGAGAAAACCATGTGAAATAAAATATAAATTATAAATAAAGATAAGAAAGCAACGCCTAAACTAAATTTTAAATTTCCTTTATTAAGAAAATAAATGCTGCCGCTTAAAAAATAATAAGCAGAGATTAGAAAACCAATATTTTGCAGCATAAGCGCAAATATTAAAATAAAGATAGAAATAATAATAATATTTTTTGGTAATATATCTTTCCAAAATAAAATTGAATTATTTATTCCCAATTTTGTTGATTTTAATAATATTATTATCGATGAAATAACCATAATAAATGAAACAGCCATTGGAAATGATCCAGGCGAACTTAAAGAATCAAAGCCAGATATTCCATATGCTTGCCAAGTTAAAAATAAACTAAATATTACCAATATTACTACGAATGCAGTCTCGCCTGGCTTTTTTTCATTATTAGTTTCCATTTTATGCCTGCTGTTTTTTAATTAAAATTGCGCCCTTGTTGTAAATGCAAGAAGGGCGCAAAATATTTTTTTTATGGTTTAGCAATTCCAAATTTTTCTGGAGAATGTTTAGCGATACCAGCATCCCATACAATCCAAGATGTTACCGATTGCCATTTTGTAAGAAATTTAGCTGCCTCATCACCCGAAATATTCATGATTTTGAAACCTCTATCCGCCATTAATTTTTGAAATTTAGGGTTTTTCACGCCTTCTTTCTAAGCATGTTAAAGTTTTGCAACAATATTATCAGCTGTGCCTTTTTTTACAAACACACCAAAGAAAGGCCCCCAAGGTAAATAGGGTTTATATGCTGGATATTCATCAGGACTAGGGGGAATTCCTTTAAGTGCAGCATTTTCTTTTGAATCCACTAAAGCTATTACTTTAATGCGGCCCGCTTTGACAGCTTCAATAGCAGCACCAAGAACAGCTGGCATAACGTCAATTGCTCCACTTTGTAATGCCGTAAGCGCAGGTCCATCGCCATCATAAGGTACAGAAATAACAGGAATTTTAACTTGTGTGCTCAACATAGCGCTAACAACCGATGCTAAGCCACCTGGGCCAGTTGAACCAAATTTAACCTTATTTGGGTTATCTTTAATATATGCAACCATTTCTTTAAAATTGTTATATGGCACATTATTATTTGCCACCAATAGCGGGACACCACGCGCAAGAATATTAATTGGAATAAATTCAGAATAATCGGTATTTCCAAGTCCCATAACTTTATAAAGCATAGGGTTTTCTGCACCCATCAATAATGTGTAACCATCTGCTGGCTTAGACGCAGTATATTTTACAGCGATTGCACCAACACCACCTGGTCTATTCTGCATGATGATATCTTCACCTAATACAGCCTCAGCATGCGGTGTAACCGAACGCATCACAGTATCAGTCGAACCACCAGCAGCCCATTGAATAATGCCGTGAACATCCTTTTCTGGATAATCTGCAAATGCGCTTGTTGCTGTTAAAATAGCAATTATTAATATTGATAAAATTTGTTTTTTCATTATTTTTTCTCCCTTAAAAGTAAATTTTATATCTTAATTATAGATGTGGCTAATATTTTGTTATTATGATTTGCTAGTTTCTTAACGTCAAATATATAGTTTTACTAATAAATAATATTTTAACTCTATTATTAAATATATATCAATAAAATAGCCTGCCCGTGGTAATGCTGGTATGTTATTTTGTTAGATATCTATGATTTATAGATTAGTAACAAAAATCAACGGTCAAATTTTGTTGGTTTTTCTAATGCATAAACCGCATCGGTAATATTTTCCATGCGTTGTTCTAAAATGGCTTGTGCGTCATATATACCACGATTGTAAAAATAACTGCCAATTTCATCAGTGATGAAATCTAGTAAAAACTGTGCCTCAACATTACCTAATTCTTGGTCTAATTCCTTATCAAAATAATCTTGTAGGCTTTTGGCGATAATATTTTTTTCGCTTGATGAAAATTCAATTTTGGATTTATCAGACATAATTAAACCTCACTTTATGGCTGTTATATATATTTATTTTAGTTTTTAAATTTAAACAGTCGATTAACATGTCCCATCTTGCGACCATCTTTGACATCACATTTGCCATATAGATGTAAATGAGCCCCTTGTTCGGCAATTATTTTAGGCCAAATATCAATATTTGTCCCAAGTAAATTTTGCATTTCCGCATCGCCAAGCCGTTCAACACTGCCCAATGGTAGATTGCAAACGGCCCGTACCAATTGTTCAAATTGCGATGTAACACAGGCATCTTGCGTCCAATGGCCTGAATTATGCGGCCTTGGGGCAACTTCATTGACTAAAATATCGCCATTTTTACAAATAAACATTTCAACCGCTAATAAGCCAATAACATCGAATTTTTCTATGGCTAATATTGCTTGTTCTATTGCCTTTACCGCCATGTGGGGGCTTATATTTGCTGGTACAATCGTTTTATCAAGAATATGGTTTTTATGCAGATTTTCAACCGCATCAAATGCGGCTATTTGTCCATCATGATTTCTAGCGGCGATTACTGATATTTCTTTGTCAAAATCAATGAATCCCTCAAGTATAGCTTCGACTTTGCCAATTTCATTCCATATGCTGGGTAGGTCGCTATCATGGGTAATTTTAATTTGCCCTTTACCGTCATAACCACCGCGTGTAGTTTTTAAAATTGCTGGTAATTTTAATTTAGTAACGCCAGATTTTAAATCTTCAAGGCTGTTAACCATATGCCAAGGCGCAGTTTTAATGCCAATTTGATTTAAAAATAATTTTTCAGATACCCTGTTTTGGGCAATATTTAAAACTTCGGCGCTGGGATAAACATTAATATCATGATTGGTTATAATATGTTTTATTGCCGCAACGGGCACATTTTCAAACTCCAATGTTATGACATCACAACCGGCGGCAAAGTCCGATAATGCCTGATAATCATCATATTCGGCCATTGTATGGTTTTTTGATACTTGTGATGCGGGGCAATCGGCTTGTGGTTCAAAATTATGGCATGAATAACCAAGATTTGCCGCTGCCAAGGCTGTCATGCGCCCCAATTGTCCGCCACCTAAAATACCAATGGTTGAACCGGGTGATATTACATGGTTTGCACTGTTAATTTTAGTCATTATCAATAGGCTCTTCAGCAACATTAGCGGTTTGTTGGGTACGAAATTATTCAATATTTTAGGTTATTTCTTCATTATTTAATGCCAAAATTGCCGCCGCTTGCAAGCCCGCATTAATTGCACCTGCCTTGCCAATTGCAAAAGTTCCAACGGGAATGCCACCCGGCATTTGCACGATTGATAACAAGCTATCATTACCATTTAATGCCTGTGATTGAATTGGCACGCCAAGCACGGGTAGTATAGTCATGGCGGCGACCATGCCCGGTAAATGTGCAGCACCACCAGCACCAGCAATTATTATATGCAACCCACGAGACTTTGCCGATTTAGCATAATTAATTAGCCGATCAGGGGTGCGATGGGCAGAAATTATCTTAACCTCAAACTCAACGCCAAGCGATTCTAATATATCGGCGCAATATTTCATGGTTGGCCAGTCAGATTGCGACCCCATTATAACGCCAATTTTTATTGAAGGCTGCACTTTTACCAGCGATAACTTTTCAAACATTACTTAACCTTATAGATCTAATGATTATTGTTAAATATATACTAGGCTAAATATATACTAGGCCAAATATATACTAGGCAAGGGGTAAAGCTATCTTTTATGATTAAAATATGCTATGGTGATAATTATGAAAATTGATGATTCTGATGCAGTCCGTCATAAAATACCACTTGATGCCAAGCGCAATGTGCCGCAGGTTGGCGCGATTACCCCCGCACGCCAAAAATACAGCTATCCATTAATTGAAAATTCAAACTTAATATATGGCGATCATGAATCGCAATCTGATAATTATAATGGCGGTTCTTTTGATAATCATAATGATGAAAATATCGATAGCACAAATATTAATGACCAATATATTGGCAATATTGATGGGCTTAATGATATTGAAATACCACCAAAAATAACGGCTATTATGGATAACATGATGGCGGAAATAACAAAATTGCGTGGCGAGTTAGATCAAGCGCATCAGAGAGTTACGTTCCTTGAAGATAAAGGTGATCATGACCCGATTGCAAAATGCCTAACCGCAGTTGCGTTTCATCGCTATTTAACAAAGATTTTATTATTGGATAAGGATAATTATAATAATAGCAGCCTTGCCATGGTAACCGTTAAAAATTGGGATGATATTCACCATGGAATGAATAGACAAAGTGATGAAAAAGTTATTCATCATATGGCGACAATATTAGCTGAATTGGTTGATATTGGCGATGTGATTGGCCATATTTCCGATGATCAATTTGCCATTATATTAACTGCATCAAATAAAGATAAAGCCCAAATATTTATTGATCAAATGAATCTTAATCTTAAAAATAACCCACTGATATTATCATTTAAAACTATTGAAATAAACTCGCAATGGATAATAATTTCATTAGCAGAATTTAATAATGCCGATGATGTCATGGTTGCTGCTGATCGTAAAATGCGATTGTTCTTGAATAAATAATAAATATATTAAGCAATTATATCGGGTATTAATTTATTTTCAAAAATCATAATATTATCTTTTAATATAAGCTTGCGTTTTTTTAATCGTTGTAACTCTAATTGATCAAAAGGTGTATTTTTTTGAATTTTTAATATAATATTGTCTAAATTACGATGTTCGTCTTTTAGCTGATTTATCTTTAGGGTGATTAATTCTTTTTCGTTTAAATCCATGTTATTTAATAATCATTTTATCACTGGTTGTTTTAATTATTGATTATTATGTTAACATAATTATATAAATTATAATAGTGAGAAAATTTCCAAATAATATTATGAAAATTAACTTAATGGTTAATAAATTAAAAAAAATCAAATTAGTGATGGTTTTTAATTTAATTTCGCGCCCATCGCATCAACATAATCTTCAAGCCCGTTATTTTCGATAGTTTTTTTATTACTATTGATCATATTTTGTCGATTTTGACGATAAAGAATTCTTGTCTCCGCATAGAAATCTAACGATGATTTTTTTAAATCTTTGATTTGCTCTAATTTACCTGCACGCCAATTTAGGTTATCGATTGCTATTTTTGTCCAATTAATCCAATGATTATCCGTATTTTTAGCATATATAGTAAGTGGATCAAAATTAGAATCAACAATTCCACCAACTGCGCTGCGTACGGTTTTTGAACCTAATATGGGCAAAACTAAATAAGGTCCCTCGCTTACACCCCAACCAGCCAATGTTTGCCCAAAATCTTCATCATGATATTCAATACCCGCATCATTTGCCAAGTCAAATAAACCAAATACCATAGAATTTAACATAAGCCGTGATAGGCTGTCGCTGGCAGCCCTACCATTGGCTTGTAGAATATCATTCATTAAAATTACAGGGGTATTTAAAAACCGTATAAAATTTGTAACTATATTTTGACTAAATTGTGGTACCGCTAGGTTATAAATGACGGTGGCTGGCTCAAATATAATTTTATCAAATATTTGGTTAAATTTAAATACAGTTCGATTTAATGGCTCTAACGGGTCATTAATTTCATTATATCTTATTAAATCATCTGTTCCCGTCGGCGGCGTTGCACAGGCAAATAACGTGAAACATATAATTAAACTAAATATTTTTTTTAAAAACATGTGTTTTTTGAAAATCATGAAATTATAATTCATACTCTAAATTAACCAAACTAAATAAATTTTTTATTTACACAAGTGATAAAGTTTATATCAGATAGTATAATTATAAATTTAATATATTATTTAGACTGTTATTATGCAATAATATTTTTACCTAAATTACATATTGATATGTTGCATATTTATCACTAAGCATGATGATATAATTGAATTTTAATTAAAAATTCAATATTTTACTTTAAAAAATACTAAATATAAAATATATAATACTTAATTATAAATTAGTTTATGTAAATATGCTGCTTTTGATTTGTTATTATAAAACAGTAATCATAGCTTTAGGAGTGGACTTGGAATTTACTGATGAGTTTGACGCAACATTTACATTAGCAGAAAAAATTATGGTGGTTGTTGCTGATTATAAAATACCATTGTTACCTGAAATATATGCTGTTTTATATAGTCGCTTTACTAATTTAAATGCTGATCTATCTTGTGAAGTTGATGAGTTATTAAAAAAAACTGAACCAATAAAATCAGGAAATTATATTGGGCAGAATTTAACTAATATATATAATAAATATTATGGTATGTTTGATGTGGCGGAAGTCGTTGATAGTAGCGTTTTACAAATGGAAGATAAAATTTCTAATGTTTTAGATGCGATTGCAACTGCATCTGGCAGCAACAAAGAATATGGCGACAGTTTACAGGAAAATATTGGCGATTTAAAAAACAAGCCTAGCTCTGTTAAAATTTCTTCCATATTGGATAGATTGGTTAATCATACAGAATCCATAATACATAAAAATGAAGATTTGAAGGTTAAATTGAATGAATCTGCGCTTGAAATAAGTTATTTACAAAAAAACTTAGGAACGGCAAAACGCGAAGCATTGGTCGATGGCCTGACTGGCATCGCTAATCGTAGATGGTTTGATATTTTAATAAAAGAGACCATATGTAATTTTAATAAAACAGAAAAACCATTTTGTGTTGCAATGGTTGATATTGATCATTTTAAAATATTTAATGATACCTATGGTCATCAAATAGGCGATAAAGTTTTGAAAGCAGTTTCAAATATAATTAATAATAGCATCAGAGAATATGACATTGCCGCAAGATATGGCGGTGAAGAATTTGCACTTATTTTACCAAATATTGAGTTGATGGCGGCCTTTTCTGTATGTGAACGTATGCGTATTGGGGTTTCTGGTAAAAAACTTCGGAATAGAAATACTGGTAAAAGTTTAGGCGGATTGAATATTTCCATCGGGATTGCGGAATTTAAATCAGGAGAAACAGGCGATGATGTTTTAGGACGCGCTGATTATTGTTTATATGAAGCAAAAGAAAATGGTCGTAATATGACATTTTACGAAGGCTTAATGGAAGAATCTGATATCGTTGTAAATAATTCCCACGATGATATTAATATAGATTTAAATTAAATAGTTATTATTCATACTTAATTTTAGTGTAATATAGGTTGAGAGGGCTGGTTCCTGTTAAAATTTTTATAAAAATAATTTATAGCGTAAAAAATGAGCAAGTTCTGGTGGCAAATATTTCAATATGTGTTGGTATCATTGTCGGGTTGTCCGCAATAATATTTAGCGAATTAGTTATAACCTTACAAAATATATTCTCTAACAACCCTGATATAAGCTTAAGCTTGTCCGAACATGCTGCTAAATTAGCTTGGTGCGCCAATCTCGACATTTTTATGGTTTTTGAAATTACTGGCAATTATCGGTTGACGTAATGATTGCCACTGTTATTTGATTACAAATCATGACCCATATGTTTAATTCATCATTTTTTATATTTTCACTTAAAAAACGTGGCGTGTATATATCTGGCGAACATGAAAGTCGAATAATGCGTGATAATATACAAATTATAGTCCAAATTCAACCATGAAAGAATTGCGGCAAAAATTTAAAATTCGCCATTGTAACAAGCTATTCATGCTTGATGATAATGGCATTGTTATGGGAAATATTATGCTATGGCATATGGGTTATATGGCCTTTAACACATTAAATGATGGTAAATATAAGGTCATTGATATTACCAATATTAATTCAACATTAATTGCAATTGACCAAAATCTAGAAGATGCAATCGATATAATGGAAAGTTGCCAAGATGAATATATTGATGTGCTCGATGGATTAGATAGCCGTAAATTAATCGGCATTTTATATGAATGTGATGTTATCCGCGCTTATCATACAGCAGTAATAAAACCTAGGCCTTAGCATAATTCATCAGATTATAAATATCGATAGCATAAAAATAAGTTATAAATTTAACTAGTAGTTGGTAAATACTATCGAAGCCTTTATAAATATCTTATGTCAGATATATCAGATAAAAATAATCAAAATTCATTTAATATACCACTTAATATGCCCACTGGATCAGCACCAGCAGCACCGCAATCGCGTATTATAGCGGCGGCAAATACTGAATTTTTAGATGGTCTAAATGACCCGCAACGTCAAGCAGTAGAGGCAATAGACGGGCCATTATTGGTGCTTGCAGGGGCTGGTACTGGTAAAACTCGTGTGTTAACCACAAGATTGGCGCAAATAATAAGATCAGGCAAGGCAAGGCCATATGAAATATTGGTGGTTACATTCACTAATAAGGCGGCACGCGAAATGCGGGCGCGGGCAGAAAAATTAATTGGTGGCGGGGTTGTCGATATATGGCTTGGTACTTTTCATGCGCTGGGCGTTAAAATATTGCGCCGCAATGCGGAATTGGTTGGGCTTGAATATAATTTCACAATCCTTGATATGGATGATCAAATAAGATTATTAAAACAGGTGATGCAGGGCTTTTCCATCGATGAAAAACGTTGGCCAGCGCGGATATTAATCAATGTTATTCAACGTTGGAAAGACAAGGGTTTAACCCCTGAAAAAGTAACGTCTGATAAATCACTATCTGGCACTGATGGCGAGGTTGCCAATGGGCATATTATTGAAATTTATGTCGAATATCAACGCCGGCTAAAAATATTAAATGCTGCTGATTTTGGCGATTTATTATTACATAATTTGACAATTTTTAACCAATATCCAGATATTTTACTTAAATATCAAAAGCAATTTCGCTATATTTTGGTCGATGAATATCAAGATACCAATATATCGCAATATTTATGGCTACGTTTGCTTGCACAAAGAAATAAAAATATTTGCTGCGTTGGCGATGATGATCAATCAATTTATGGTTGGCGGGGTGCGGAAATTGGTAATATCCTTAAATTTGAAAAAGATTTCCCAGCGGCAAAAATAGTTAGATTAGAATTAAATTATCGTTCCAGCGGCAATATATTAGCAGTCGCGACAAAATTAATTGCTAATAATCAAGGCAGGCTTGGCAAGACATTATGGACCAATGATGATGATGGCGAATTGGTTCATGTAAGCGGTATATGGGATGGTGCCGCCGAAGCCCGCGATGTGGGGGCAGAAATTGAAAATTTACAGCGCAAAGGCTGTGATTTAAATCAAATGGCAATATTGGTGCGTGCGGGTTATCAAACGCGAGAATTTGAAGAAAATTTCATTGCCCTTGCTATTCCCTATAAAGTCATTGGCGGTTTAAGATTTTATGAACGCGAAGAAATAAGGGATGCATTGGCCTATTTGCGTGTGGTGCATCAACCGTCCGATGATTTGGCCTTGATGCGGATTATCAATAAACCGGCGCGTGGCATTGGCGATGTAACCTTAAACGCCATGCGACAATTGGCGGGGCGTGAAAATTTACCGTTATTTAGGGCGGCAAAAAAACTTTTACTTGGCGATGATTTAAAACCAGCGGCGAAAAAAGCCCTTGGGGCAATTATGGAAAAATTTGATGCTTGGCGGCAAATGGCTGATGTTATTGACCATATGGAATTGGCTGAAACTATTTTGAAGCAATCGGGCTATATGGATTTTTGGCGCAATTCTAAAAAATTAGAAGCAGCAGGGAAATTAGAAAATTTAAAGGAATTTCCTGCGGCGCTTGATGGTTATGAAAATCTTGCCCAATTTCTTGAACATGTAAGTCTTGTGGTCGAAAAAGAAGAAGCTGGCACAGAAAATAATATGGTTAGTATAATGACATTACATGCGGCAAAGGGCTTAGAATTTGATACGGTATTTCTACCCGGTTGGGAAGAAGGTTTATTTCCAAGCCAGCGCACGATGGATGAAAATGGCATGGCAGGGTTGGAGGAAGAAAGACGCATCGCATATGTTGGTATAACCAGAGCGCGAAAATCATTATATATTTCATTCGCGGCAAATAGGCGTATTCATGGGCAATGGCAATCGGCGATACCATCAAGATTCATCGATGAATTACCAGCAGAAAATACCGACTTGCAAGTTGATCAAGGGCTTTATAGTGGGTCCGGTGGCGGCATGGCAGAAGCCCGCGCCCAATATGGATTTAATAATAATCACCATGATAGAGGCAGTCAAAATTGGCAGCAAAAACATGATGGTGGTAAAAAATCAACATTTAAAACCCGTCAAGTTAAGTCAAAATCACAGGATAACCCATTCAAGGCAGGCGATCGATGTTTTCATCAAAAATTTGGCAATGGTGATGTTATCGCCGTCGATGGTGATCATTTAACCATTGAATTTGATAAGGCAGGGCGCAAAGCCGTGGTTGCTGCATTTGTCGAAAAACCATCATGAGTGAAATTTTAATTAATAATATATGGCATATGGAAATTATAATTCCAGATCAAAATGCGTTTGAAATATTTGTACAAGCCTTGGATGATTTTTCATTTTCAAGCTCCGCCTTTGAAATAGTCAATGATGGCGGTTGGCGATTGGCGTTATATTGCCATCAAAAACCCGATCATGATCAAATATTGGCACGGATAACCTTTGCCAGCCAAATGGCAAATATAAAAGAACCAGAATTTTCACTGGAACTATTGCCGCAAATTGATTGGTTAAGTGAAAATCAAAAAAGCTTTAAGCCAATAAAAATAAAGCGATTTTTCATATATCCATCGCATTATGATGGTATCATTCCTGCAAGCAGTTGGTCGATGGAAATTGATGCTTCAACCGCATTTGGCACGGGCAATCACGGCACGACCGAAGGATGTTTATTGGCATTAAATGATCTGGCAAAATATAAAAAAATCTATCGCCCGTTAGATATTGGTTGTGGCACAGGCATTTTATCAATGGCAATGGCGCGGGCATGGTCTGCTAATATATTGGCAACTGATATTGATCAAAAGGCAGTTGATAAGACAAGATATAATATTGCAAAAAATAAACTTAAAGGGCCAATAAGGGTGGAATTAAGCAATGGGTTTGATAATTCTATCATTGCCAATAATGGGTCATATGATCTGATTATGGCAAATATTCTGGCGAACCCATTACGTGATATGGCAAAGGATATGGTGGCAAATTTACAAGCGGGCGGCATAGTTATTTTATCGGGATTATTAAATAATCAAGAAAGTTTGGTTATTAATGCCTATATGCAACAAGGAATATATTTAATTAAACGTTATCGATTAAATGGCTGGTCAACATTGGTAATGGGTTAATTACATCTAAATATAATCAATAAAATAATTTTAGGAAAATTTAAATGGGCGATAATAAAACAATATTAACCGATGCGGGATTTACTGAAGTTCCAGCACCAAAAAGCAGGCTGGATGATTTACGCATCAATCTTAGAGCGCAAAAAATTGATGGTTTTATAATTCCGCGTACCGATGAATTTCAAGGTGAATATGTGCCCGCAAGATCGGATCGGTTACGTTGGTTAACTGGTTTTTCTGGTTCAGCAGGGTCAGCGATAATATTACCCCATAAGGCAGCAATATTTGTCGATGGCCGTTATAGCATTCAAGTGATTGATGAAATTGACGCTAGTTCATTTGAAATTTTTAATAGCGGTGAAACTGCACCGCATCAATGGTTGGTTAAAAATTTTGAAACGGGCGCAAAAATTGCCATTGATCCGTGGCTTTGTACTAAAAATGCCATTAAAAATATTGAAAATTCGATTAAATCCATTGGTGCAGACTTAATATATTTATCCGATAACCCCATCGATGCAATTTGGCAAAATCAACCAGATGCACCATTATCGCCAGTATCAATTCACCTGTTAGAATATGCAGGCATGGAAGCATCACAAAAGCTTTGTGAGATGGGCGATAAAATTGCGAATTCAGGTGCGGATTATGCAATTATCACCGCCAGTGATTCCATCGCATGGTTGTTAAATATACGTGGCAATGATGTTCCTAACTGCCCATTGGTTCTAAGCTTTGGTATATTATATAAAAATGGTAATTTTGATTTATTCATCGATGAAAGAAAATTAACGCCGTCTGTTATTAAATATTTTAATGGGTTAGTGGATGTTAAAGATTTTGTTAAATTCAGTGATAATCTGAAAGAATTATCCAAAAATTGTAAGGCAGTCTTAATTGATAAAAATACCAGCGCATTAGCGATATCGATAATATTTGAAAATTCTAATGCAACAATTATTGATGCGCCTGACCCTTGCCAACTTACCAAGGCTTGTAAAAATGAGGTGGAGATTGCTGGTTCTATCACTGCCCATGAACGCGACGGTGAAAAAATAACAAGATTTTTATGCTGGCTTGATGGCTTAGATAAAAACCAAGATATTTATGAATTAGATATGGTTGAAAAATTGGCTAAGCTACGCCGCGAAGATCAATTATTCCGCGATGAAAGCTTTGATACTATTGCTGGTGTTGGTTCTAATGGCGCAATATGTCATTACCGCGTTAGTGCGGAAAGCAACCGTAAATTTGATGTCAATGATATATTATTGGTCGATAGCGGCGGTCAATATCTTGATGGCACAACCGATATTACCAGAACAATTGCCATTGGTGATATTGATCCGATGGTCAAACGCAATTTCACACTGGTATTAAAAGGCCATATTGCCTTGGCAAGCCAGCATTTTCCAGCTGGGCTTTCTGGATCAAATCTTGATGCCTTGGCACGTGCGCCATTATGGGCATATGGGCTTGATTATGATCATGGCACAGGCCACGGCGTTGGCAGTTATTTAAATGTCCATGAAGGGCCGCAAAGAATATCAAAAGTTAGCAATAATATCGCCCTTGCGCCGGGGATGATAATTTCAAATGAACCGGGATATTACGAGGCAGGTAAATATGGCATTCGCATTGAAAGCTTGTTAATCGTTCGGTTGCATGAAAAAGTGATTGGTGATGCGCCTGATATTTTGGCATTTAATACTATTAGCCTCGCACCGATTAATTTAAATTTGATCGATGTGGATTTATTAAATAACAACGAGATAAAATGGTTAAATGACTATCATGCAAGGGTTAATTCGACCATATCACCAATGGTTGATATCACGACACGGGCCTGGTTGAAAAATGCAACGAGGTCGCTTTAGGTGATTATTTACAACTGGCTTTCAATCGCACAAGGCCATAAGCAAATATATCATCATTGGTTTTTGCTGTTTTAAATATTTGGTAAATCTATAGATATTAAATTATGCCAATCTTCTTCTGATAGGATATTAATTCCTAAATTTATTGCTTTTTTTGCTTTTGAACCAGCATCTTTACCAACTACGACATAATCTGTTTTTTTAGATACAGAATTTGATACTTTTGCGCCAAACTCTTCGGCTTTTGCCTTGGCCTCACTACGGCTGGTTGTTTGTAATGTGCCAGTAAAAACAATTATTTTACCTGTTATTGGCGATTGTAATTCTTTAATGATATATGGTGCAATTTTTAGATGAATTAATAAATCATTAATTACAATTTTATTATGTTCCTCCCCAAGGAAATTTAATAAATCCTTAGCAACTGTAGCACCAATTTGGTCTATATTTATTAATGTTTCATAAGCATCAGAAGAAATATCATTATATGCTTCATTGGTTTTTAATAAAAAACCATCAATAGAAATATAATTTTTGGCAAGTAACTTTGCCGTTGATTGGCCTATATGTCGGATTCCTAAGGCATAAATAAATCGATCAAGTGTAATATCGCACTTATCTTCAATGGATTTAATTAAATTATCAGTTGATTTTTTACCCCAGCCATCGCGATTGCAAATATTATTATAATGATCGTGTAATTTAAATATATCGGCTGGTGTTTTAATAAGCCCATCTTTTAAAAATGCCTCAATTTGTTTTGCGCCAAGCCCTTCCATATTAAACGCGGCTTTTGAAACAAAATGTTTTAATTTTTCAATCGCTTGGGCTGGGCATGCCAAATCACCAGAACAACGCCATATGGCATCGCCATCTTCGCGAATTCGATCTGCCCCACATTGGGGGCAGTTCTTAGGGAAAATATAGGCTTTGCTATTATCTGGGCGTTTTGAAAACACCACCTCTACCACTTGTGGTATAACATCGCCCGCACGTTTTATTATAACCCTATCGCCTTCGCGTATATCTTTTCTGATGATCTCATCTTCATTATGCAAGCTGGCACGGCTGACAATAACGCCACCAACATTTATTGCTTCTAAATTGGCAACTGGTGTCATTGCACCCGTGCGACCAACCTGTATTATGATATTATTCAAGGTTGTTTCTGCTTGTTCTGCCTCAAATTTATGGGCTTTTGCCCAACGCGGTGTTTTGGTAATCATGCCAAGTCGATTTTGCAAATTAATGGAATTGACTTTATATACCACGCCATCAATATCAAATGGTAAATCAGATCTTATTTGGTCAATATGATTATAATATGATATTATTTCATCGATATTATGGCATATTTTTGCAGGATTATTTAATTTAAAACCCCAATTGGCAAATTTTTGCCGCATCGCACCAATGCTATTTGCAAATGATATTGAAGTTTCACCAAGCGCATAGCCAAAAAATTTTAAATTACGGCTTGCGGTTATATTTGCATCTAACTGGCGTAGACTTCCCGCTGCTGCATTGCGCGGATTAGCAAATATCTTCTTACCAAATTCAGTTTGTTTTTTATTAAGCGCGAGAAAATCTTCACGTGCCATATATATTTCGCCACGAATTTCAACAATATCCGGTGCGTCATCGGGTAATGTTTTTGGTATATCGCTAATGGTTAAAATATTATTCGTTATATCTTCGCCAATCATGCCATCGCCTCTGGTCGCAGCAATATGCAATTTTCGATTTACATAACGAATGGAGGCAGATAAGCCATCGATTTTTGGTTCGGCGATAATTTCTAAATTATCATTTGGATTGAAATTTAAAAATTTTCTAATGCTGCTTAAAAAATCAACTACATCATCACGATTAAATGCATTGGCAAGCGATAACATGGGTTTCTTATGACTGACCTTGCCAAAACCAGTTTTTATTGCAGCACCAATTTTTTTTGATGGGCTGTTTTTACGAATAAAATTTGGAAATTTTTCTTCAATTGCACTATTGCGCCGTTGCAAGCCATCATATATAGCATCGGTTATTACGGGCGCATCATTACCATGATAACATTTATCATGATATGTTATTTCCATGGCAAGCCTTGCCAGGTCAAGCCTTGCTTGTTTGTCGGTTAAATCATTAATGTTTTTATCCTTAATATCAGCCATTAAAGATTATCTTCCATTAGCTTGGAGGCTGCTGATCTGGCCTCATCAGTTATTTCTGCTCCTGCTAACATACGGGCGATTTCTTCGCGGCGTTGTTTTTGGTCAAGGCGTGTTATATTTGTTACCATATTATCATTGATAAGTTTTTTATGGATATTCCAATGGTTGCTGCCGCGTGCGGCAACTTGCGGTGAATGGGTAATTACAAGTATTTGAATATTTTCTGAAAGGCGGCATAAACGTTCGCCAACGGCGGCGGCGGTTGCACCGCCAACGCCACTATCCACTTCGTCAAAAACAAGAGTTTGTTGCATTCCCGTTTCTGCCAATGATAATTTTAATGCTAATAAAAAACGGCTTAATTCTCCACCTGATGCAACTTTGCCTAATTGGCCCGCAGGTGTGCCGGGGTTAGTCGCCACAAGAAATGTAACTTTATCAATTCCATCTGCATTCCACTGGTTTTCATCTAGCTTTAAAATTTCAGTTTTAAATTTAGCGCGCTCCAATTTTAAAGGTGTAAGTTCGTAATTAACCGCATAATCAAGTTTAATAGCGGCAATTTTTCGCTTGATTGATAGGTCATTTGCGGTTGTGTTATATGCTTGAGAGGATTTTGTTAATTCTAAAGTTAAGTTAGAAATATCCGCATCGGCATTTTCAATATTTAACAAATCATGGCTTATTCTTTCAATGATTTGTGGCAGTGAATTTGGATGTATATTATGTTTTCTTGCTAAATCCCTAAGCGCGAATAAACGTTCTTCCACATCATCAAGTCTGTTATCATCAAGGCGTATTTCATGACCAATGACATTTAATTTATTGATCGCTTCATGTAAGTTTTCCGATGATTGATCAATTATATTTAATATATCATCAAGTATATCCCCAGATTTTTCACTGGCGCGTTCTAATATTCTTTGCGCTTGGCGCATTAAAGCCTCTGCGCCTTTTACACCATTTAATTTATTGCTGGCATCATTGACGGCCTCCATAAGCTTCTCGGCATTTTGTAATATTATGCGCGATTTACTTAATTCATCTTCTTCATTCTCAATTGGTGCAAATCTTTCTAATTCTTCCAAACTAAAACGTAAATATTCTTCATCATTCTTTGCATCTTTTGATTTTTTTATTGCAAGCTTTAAAGCGGTCTTTATTTTTTGCCAATGGTTATAATTCTTTAGAACTGTTCGGCGTAATCCGTGTAATTGATGGAAATTATCAAGTATATCAATATGATTCTTCGAATCCATCAATCCATGTTGATCAAATTGACCTTGAATTTCAACTAATTTACTACCTAATTCTTTTAGCAAGCTAACGCTTATTGGTTGATCATTAACATATGCTCTGCTGCGCCCATCATCGCTAACAATGCGACGCAATAATATATTATCACCATATTTCAACCCATGTTCAATTAAAATTTTATTGGCGGTATGGTTGGGTTTAATGGTAAAAGAGGCACTGACCATGGCTTGTTTACAGCCATGTCGAACTAGCTTTGCATCAGCTCTAGTGCCAATTGCAAGCCCTAAGGAATCTAATAAAATTGATTTGCCCGCACCAGTTTCACCAGTTAGAACCATAAGGCCTTGATTAAAATTAATATCAAGGCTTTTAATTAAAACAACATCTCTAATGGAAAGGTCGGTTAACATGATTATAATCTTCTATAATGACCAATTCCAAAGCGGGGACAGCCATGAATTTTCTTTTTCTGCTGGCTGAAGGCCTTTACGAGTAAGTAATGTGTATGAATTTTGATACCATCTGCTGCCAATAAAATTATGACCTAAAACCGCCGCCGCCATTTGCGCTTCATCTTCTATGCCAAGAGAAAGATATGTTTCGACCAAACGATGTAATGCTTCCTCCACATGGCTGGTTGTTTGGAAATGTTGTATCACCGTACGATAACGGTTAATTGCAGCCAAATATTCTTTGCGCTTTTGATAAAATCTGCCGATGGCCATTTCTTTACCAGCAAGATGGTTTAGTGATAAATCTATTTTTAATTTGGCATCGCGGGCATATTCACTTTCAGGATATCGGTTAACAATATCGCTTAATGCACGCAAAGCAAGGCCAGTTATTTTTTGGTCGCGTTGAATATCGGTTATTTGTTCATAATATGTAATTGCACGTAAATAATAGGCATATGGTGCATCTTTATTGCCAGGGTGCAAATCAATAAAACGATCAAGGGCAATGATTGCTTCGTCATATTTATTATTACGATAATATACATATGCGGACATTAATTGAGATTTCGTTGCCCATTTTGAATATGGATGCTGGCGGTCAACTTCGTCAAAAGCAAGTGCGGCATCTTTTAATTTATTAGAATCAAGAAAATCCATCGCCTGATTATATATTTCTTCGACGCTGCGTTCTTTATATTCTTTTTCTGATGTATCAGCGCATGCTGTTAACAATAACAATATGGTAAGACATGTAATTTTAGTGAGACTTGTAATTTTATTTGAAATTTTTAAAAGCTTCATAAAATATAAGTCCTTAAATATAATTAATTTAACATCATAATAAGATTATAGCATTCAAAATAGCCATAACCCAAGTCAGAAATCAAAAATATATTAAAAAGCCAAACAACAGTCTTATGATGATTGATAGTCGCCAAACTATAGTTATTCTATTGGTTATATTTTCCAAGAAAAACTATTAAACCCCAGATCAACGGGGTTTAATTTAAAGTATATTTATTATAATATTAGTATATATATTTAACCTTGGCGTGCTTTAAAACGCGGGTTGGTTTTATTAATAACATAAACGCGACCCTTGCGTCGCACCACTTGGCAATCTTTATGACGATTTTTCAATGTTTTTAATGAACTTGCAACTTTCATCTTATCTCTCCTAATAAACTGCGCTATATTCTTAAGATATAGAAACAATTAATTGTTATCATAACGTATCATTAAATTTGAGCGGAAAATAAGCGGTCAATGAAGTGATGTCAATGCATAAGGTTGGCGATTAGTAAAAAAATATGTTTTTTCTATATGCTTTCGCCACCGCGTGTTGCATGGATGCGCATATAGTGCATTTCGCCTGTTTCTAATGCTTTATTTATTTGCATCCAATATTTGGCCTCGTTTATAAGCAATTTTATAAAATCATCGGTCATTTCAGATTTTTCTAGACTTTGAACAAGATTGCCCCAAGCATCAAGAATCATTTTACTATATTCCTTGGTTCTATTTTCATGGACATGCAGGTTCATATTTTTATTTATTATCGCCCTTCGATAATTATCCATAGTCCAAGGATGGGGCGCAAACTCACCAAACCCTTTACGCCATTCGTCGATGGCTTTATTTTCTTCAGATTTTTCTTGCTTATATACATAATCAGTTAAAATAAGATGTCCACGTGGTTTTAACGATTTAAACATAATATCAATCATATTTTGTTTATTTGTTATGTTAAATAATGATTCCCGCATTAATATTGCGTCATAACGCTTTTCGCGTAATATTAGCTTGTCAGGATCAAAGAATTTTATCGGTGCCTTTTTACCCATACCATGTAAAATAGAAAGCTGATTTGCCTTATTTGCTAAGATCTCATCAGTTCCCATGCCCTCGCTCCAAAGCTGAAACTCTTTGGCTATACGTCTTATGGACCCACCTTGACCCGCACATAGGTCAAGCATTGTTTTTGAAGAATCAAGCCCGACTGGCTGGATAAGGTTTAAAGAATAATCAGTTCCACCGGGTAGAATTACTTCTTCACAATTTTTACCACCCCATAATCGATTGCAAAATTTCAGTCTTGAATCTGACCATATGGCGGTATCATCTTTATGTTTTGCCGCATGGTCATTGTCTGTTTGATTGTAAGAGCTATCTGTTGTATTTTCATTTGATAAAAGCTCACTTGCATTGACACCATTCCACCATGCCTTAAGACGCAGCATAAATGAAATTCTATCTGTGTTACAGTTTCTATCTTCTAATGCCATTATTTTATGTTATAACTGTTATAATAATATATAAACTAATATATTATATATTATTTAGCATGAAGTAAAGTTTAAATAAATATCAAATATTTAGGAGTAATAACAATTATTTAGGAGTAATAACGATTATTTAGGAGTAATAACAATATATATAGTTATTTAAATAACCACCCAGTCACCCCTAGATGTTTGGCATGCCTTGTTCTTGCCTATGCTGGTTTTTTTGTTGGCAGTTAGGGAAATTTCATATTCGCGGCATAATCGACCATTTGCATCTTTATAACCCTTAACAGGGGTGATTGCGCCGCTGTTACCAGATTGTTGGTTCTTCCATGCGGTTGTTTCGCCAATTTTGGCTTTGCTTAGGCTTTTATATGCCGCATCTTTCATATATAGGCGATCATATTTTGTTAATTTATTGGCGGTCATATATCCAACAGCACCACCAAGCATAAAGCCTATCGATGCACTAATCGCTGGGTTTCCTGGTGAAATGTAATTACCGATAATGCCGCCTAAAACTGCGCCAGCCATCGTGCCAAATACAATTTTTTCTTCATTAGAATTTGGATCAGCAGTAAGGCATCCTGATAGGCTTGTGAAAATTATAATGCTAAAGGAAATAGCTAATATGGTATTTTTCATAGTCTACTCATAATGTTGAATATTTAAATTTAAATTATTTCAATATTTTTTTTATCTTAACTTGATTTTAGTATAAAGCAATATATATGCCATTATTATTTTGTTTAATAAGTTTGCGCCAATTGCTGCATTCCAATATATGTAATATTGAGTATTGGAAATAAATCCATAAAAATTTAATAATGTATAAAATATATAAATCTGGAATAATATGCCATCTTCACCGCATTATCTTTCTCCCGATAATAAAGGGCAGACGCTGCAATTAACCAAACGTATTTGGCGTGAATATATAAGCCATTATTGGGGACGGTTATTGATCGCCATAACCTGTATGGTTATTGTTGGTGCTGTTACTGCGGCGACGGTTAAATTGGTTGAGCCAACCATTGACCGCTTATTTATAAATAAAGAAGAAAATTTACTTTTTTTGCTGGCTGGTGGCTATTTTATTTTATTATCTATTAATGGTTTTGCCAATTTAATTCAATCGGTTTTGATGCAAGATATTGGTTTGCGTAGTGTTGAAAAGTTACAAAAACAAATGTTTGCTAGCTTACAAAATGTTGAATTGCAATTTTTGCACGATAATGGTGCAGCCAATCAATTATCGCGATTTACAACCGATGTTAATATTTTACGCGATACTATTTCAAAGGTTTTTACTGGCTTTGGTCGTGATTTAATGAAGGTTATATTTCTGTTGGCAACTGTTATAATGCTTAATTCGGAAATGGCTTTGGCAGTGTTTATATTCATCCCGATTAGTGTCTTTCCAGTTTTACGGATCGGGCGCAGATTGCGTAAACTAACGGGTAATATGCAAAATTCAATGGCAAAGATGTTATCCATATTAGATGATTCATTAAAAGGTGCAATGCAGACAAAATCCTATAATATGCAAGAATATGAGAAATCTCGCAACGCAAAACAATTTCATATTATTTATAAATTATTATATAAATCAACAAGAACCAGATCGCTTTCATATCCAATTATGGACACCCTAAGCGGGGCGGTGGCGGCGGCGGTTATTTCCTATGGTGGTTATTTAATAATAAATGATGATATGACTACGGGACAGTTTATGGCTATTTTTATGGCTGTTGTGGCAATTGCACAGCCGATGAAAAGCCTAGCTAATTTAAATTCTTCATTTCAAGAAGGCTTATCAGGCGCGCAGAGAATATTTAACCTGATCGATTATGTGCCGAAAATACAAGATAAAACCGACGCAATTATTTTTAAGCCAAATAAAGGCCATGTGGAAATTAAAGATATTGATTTTTCATATGATAATAAGGCCCAAATTTTTACTGGTCTTAATTTAGAAATACCCGCAGGAAAAACCATCGCCCTTGTTGGGGGAAGCGGTGGCGGCAAATCAACATTGCTTAATTTATTGCCGCGATTTTATGATATTGATAAAGGCGCTATCTTAATTGATGGTCAAAATATCAAGGATTTAACACAAGCAAGTCTGCGGGCATCGATTGGCCTTGTCAGCCAACAAACGGCACTTTTTAATGATACGATAATGACAAATATTGCCTATGGTAAAATTGGTGCAACCGATGATGAAATTGTTGCAGCGGCAAAATTGGCGGCGGCCCATAAATTTATTATGGATATGCCAGATGGTTATGAAAGCCAAGTGGGCGAAATGGGCGTTAAGTTATCTGGTGGACAGCGACAAAGGATAGCAATCGCGCGGGCAATATTAAAAAATGCACCATTATTATTATTAGACGAAGCAACATCCGCTCTTGACGCGGAATCTGAGCGTTATGTGCAATTGGCATTGGATAATTTAATGAAGGGTCGAACGACCTTGGTTATTGCCCATCGATTATCAACGGTAAAAGATGCCGATATTATTTATGTTATAGATAAGGGAAAAATAGCCGAGCAGGGTAAACATGATGATTTATTAAAATTAAATGGTATTTATAATAATCTTTATAGAAATCAATTTCACGATCAAATTGACCTATCATCCACCAATAAAATGGCGGAATGAATATTAATGTTAAAGTTTTTTATAAATAAAAGTTGGTTTAGAAATATTATATGTTGGTTAATTGCGAAATATTTATACCTTGTATATATAACTAGCCGATGGGATATAAAAAATTTAGAATTATTATGTGAAATGCAGGCAAATGGTGCATTCATACCAATAATGTGGCATAATCGTATCGCCATGCCAATTTTTGCATGGGGGAATGAAAAAGCATTATTAACCATATTAGTATCTGGTCATAAAGATGGTATATTTGTTAGCAAAAGCTTAGGTAATCTTGGTGCAAATAGCATTTCTATTCCACCAAAAACCTCAGCAGCTGGTGCAATAAAAAGAATGGTTAAATTGTTAAAGTCAGGCAATCCCATTGTGATCACTCCTGATGGACCAAGGGGACCGCGGTTTATAATGAAAAATGGTGCAATAATCGCTTCAAAATTATCAAAAGCACCTATTATTTTGGTTACATATTCCATATCAAGGCGTAAAATAATTAATAGTTGGGATAAATTTATTGGACCATTACCATTTGCCAAGGGTATAATTGCCTTTTCTAAAGTACAGCAATTACCAATTAAGGCTGATGCAAAGGCCATCACTGAATATCAAGTTTTATTAGAAAAGGAATTGGTCAATTTTACCAATAAAATAGATCAAGAACTAGGCTTGCTGCCGATTGCCGCCGCGTCCATGGCAGAAAATGCAAAAATTAAAATCAAAAAAATAGCAAGGCGTGCTGCTAAATGAATATTTTAGGCTTTTATAAATGGGCGACAACCCTTATCTGGCCATTATTATGGTTGTTTTTATCAAGACGAAAATTGACGGGAAAAGAACATCCAACTAGATATAAAGAACGCCGTGGATATGCCTCTATCAAGCGCCCTAAGAATAAACTAATATGGATACATGCGGCCAGCGTAGGCGAGGCAATGTCGTCATTGGCCTTGATTGGTGCATTATTAAATCTTGATAAAGACCTTTATATATTATTAACAACTGGCACGGTTACTTCGGCGGCGGTGATGGCAAATAAATTACCAAAAACAAGGGTTGTTCATCAATTTATACCCGTTGATCGTCCAAAATGGGTAAGGCGTTTTATAAAATATTGGCAGCCGGATTTATCAATTTGGCTAGAGTCTGAATTATGGCCAAATTTAATTGCTGAGACGGTTAAAGCTGGCTCGCCATTGTTATTAATCAATGGTCGAATGTCGGAAAGTTCATTTAATAAATGGAAGCGTTTACCAAGCGTTGCAGCAAAAATACTTGGTTCATTTGATCTATGCTTAGGCCAAAGTATAAAAGACAGCGCAAGATTAAAAGCATTAGGTGCAAATAATATTTTATCGCTTGGTAATTTAAAATTGGCGGCAAAGCCATTGGATTATAATAAAGCGCAATTTATTAAATTTAAAAAATATATGTCTATGCGTAATATTTATGTAGCAGCCAGCACGCACCCAGGGGAGGAGCGAATAATTGCTGAAGCACATTTATTATTGCGGCAAAAATATTCAAAAATTTTAACCATAATTGCCCCGCGCCATCCAGATAGAGCCGATGTTATTGAAGCCGATATAATATCGCATGGTTTAAAAATACAACGGCGTTCAGTCCTTGGTCATGAAATACCAGATGAGGATTGCGATATATATTTAGTTGATAGCCTTGGTGAATTGGGTTTATTCTATCGATTAACAGATATAGTTTTTTTAGGCGGTACATTGGCGACTGATGTGGGGGGGCATAATCCTGTTGAGCCAGCGCAGCTTGATTGCGCGATAATTCGTGGCTCTGATATGTCTAATTTCACTAATTTTGCCGCTGCACTAGATAAATTAGACGGCAGTATAGTAATAAATGATGCAAAAACATTAGCATCACAATTAGACGCATTATTTAGTGATAATAAATTATTGGCGCGTCAAATAGCTGCTAGCAATAAATTTGCTGATCAGGGCAATGCGGTTCTTGATGATGTTATTAAGGAAATAACGCCATTTTTACCATTAACATCTAAAGATAAAAATATAAAAGACTGATGGATTAAAAATGCAAGCACCAAAATTTTGGCAAAAATCTGATAAACTATCAATCGCATCAATCATGCTTTTGCCATTGGCTTTGATTTATAAAAATATAGGGCTTATGCGACAAAAACTTGCAAATCAATATAAAGCAAATATTCCTGTTATTTGTATCGGTAATATTATTGCAGGTGGTGTCGGTAAAACACCTGTTGCATTGTATTTAGGCCAATATCTTAAAGAAAAATATGTTAATATTCACTATTTAAGCCGTGGCTATGGTGCAAAATTATCTGGCGTTATTAAGGTTGATATTAATAACCATTCGGCAATTGATGTGGGCGATGAACCATTATTATTAGCAGAGATCGCAACAACATGGATTGCAAAAAACAGGGTGGATGGGGTTAAGGCGGCGGTGGCTTCTGGTGCGGATATAATAATAATGGATGATGGTTTTCAAAACCCATATCTTTATAAGGATTTATCATTGGTGGTGGTCGATGCGGCTGTTGGCTTCGGCAATGGAAAAATAATTCCATCGGGGCCATTGCGTGAAACTATTAAAAACGGCCTGTCCCGTGCCGATGGGGTAATATTAATTGGTGATGATGAAATGCCAGTTGAATTATCAAAATTTGATAGCGATAAAATTTATCATGCTATCCTAAAACCTGATATTGATTGGCTTAATAATGATGGTGATTATATAGCCTTTGCAGGTATCGGACGACCAAGTAAATTTTTCTCTAGCCTGAAATCAGCAGGAGTAAAGATAAGTCGATGCTATTCCTATGGCGATCATTATAATTATAAAAATAGTGATTTAGAATATTTACGTAAAAAAGCCAAGCAATATTTAGCCAAATTAATCACCACTAAGAAAGATATTTTACGCATATCAAAACACCAACGCAAAGATATTGCCGTTTTTCCGATTATGTTATATTGCCATGATAATGAAAATCTTCATCGGCAAATAAATAAAATATTGACAGATAATGGCATTAAATATGAGCAATAAAAATAATAGTAAATTAATAAGACGTTATTTTATATACCCATTACAGGCAGTATTTTTTTATATATTTCTATATTCTATAAGGATAATGCCATTTGATATGGCATCGGCAATTGGTAGTTTCATTGGGCGTAAAATTGGTAAATATTTTAAGGCTAATAAGATTGCGAGGAAAAATTTAGTTAAAGCTTTCCCTGAAAAAACAAAGCCAGAAATAGATAAAATTATCATTGGTATGTGGGATAATTTAGGTAGGGTGGCGTTTGAATGGCCACAATTAGATTTAATCGATATAACAAAAAATGATTCGCGGGTGGAAATAATTGGGCGGCAATATTTAATAGATGCCTATGCAACGGGTAAAAGTTCAATTGCCTTTTCTGCACATATGAGCAATTGGGAAATAGCCCCCTTGTCAATTTTTCAATGCGGTGTTGAAATATCAAGCATTTATCGCAGCGCATCAAACCCTTTGATTGATAAATTAATTACCAAATTTCGTTATAAATTTAATAGCGAGCTTATCCCAAAAGGTCGAAAAGGTGCGCGGGATATATTAAGGGTTTTAGCAAAAAATAGAATGCTGGCGATGTTGGTTGATCAAAAATTAAACGAAGGCTTACCAGTAAAATTTTTTGGCAGGGATGCAATGACACCAACGGCAGCAGCGGAATTATCGCTGCGTTTAAAATGCCCGTTATTACCCATAAGACAGGAACGAATTAATGATAATCATTTTAAAATCACGGTTATGCCGCCATTAGAATTGCCAGATACGGGTAATAAAAAAGATGATGTAATGATATTATTGAATCAAATGAATGGTCTAATCGAACAATGGATAAGGGATCGACCAGAACAATGGTTCTGGGTGCATAATCGTTGGCCTAATTAAATATTAATTAAGGTCATTCCAAATTTTATCGGCAATATCATTATATATCAAACTATGTTGGTTGTTTGGTTGTGATATAACGATTGGGTTACCATTATCCGATGTGGTTCTGATATCCATATGTAATGGAATTTCACCTAAGAATTTACAATCGAGCTTTTTAGCCTCAGCCCTTGCACCGCCATGACCAAATATATCCGATTGATGACCGCATTGTGGGCAGAGAAAATAGCTCATATTTTCAATGATACCTAGAACAGGCACATTGACTTTTAAAAACATATTTAATCCTTTCTTTGCATCGATCAAGGCAATATCTTGCGGTGTTGATACGATAACTGCACCATTAAGCGGTGCATTTTGCGATATGGTTAATTGTGCGTCCCCCGTGCCGGGTGGCATATCGATTATCAAAATATCAAGTTCACCCCAATTAACATCATTAAGCATTTGTTGTAATGCCCCCATCACCATTGGCCCGCGCCATACGACGGGCTGATCTTCGGCGACCATAAAACCCATTGACATGATCTTTATGCCATAATTTTCTAATGGCTCAAGGCTATTACCATCGATGCTTTGCGGTTTGCCACTAACCCCCGTCATGCGTGGCATGCTTGGGCCAAATACATCGGCATCTAACAGGCCAACTTTCAAGCCCATTAATTTTAATGAAAGGGCAATATTAACCGATATGGTCGATTTACCGACACCGCCTTTGCCGCTGGCAATTGCCACCATATATTTAATATTGGCCGCACCATTTATTTTTGAACTATCGGGTTTTTTAGATTTTTTTCCACTAACAGCTTGCTGTCTATTATATGATTCTTTTGCTTCTGCCGTTAATATGGCGGTTGCTGATAAAACACCGTCAATATTATTAACGCATTGTTCGGCTTTTTTACGGATATCTTCCATTTCGTCGGCCTTTTCCGGGTCAATTTCAATGGAGAATTGCACCATGCGATCTTTAATCGCAATACCCGATATCATACCAAGTGCAACAATATTTTTACCGCCATCGTTATTCTTTGTTGGGATTGTTATTTCTTCAAGGGCTAATAATATTTGTGCTTCGGTTGTTTTGGCCATTATTCACTGCTCCATAAGCATCAGTTATAATTAAATAAACAGATTAATTACCATGATTTAATACATTAACTATGGCAATTCATCATGAATAAACATATATGTTGTATATGGGTTGATGAAAAGAGTAAATTTTATATTATTAATAACCTATACATTGATTGCGATTAACCCTTATATATGATTATATGAAGCATTATATATTAATATAATGATATGAATGATATGAATGATATGAATGATATGAATGATTTAACATAACAAACGGGAAATGATATATGCCTTGGCAAAATAATTCTGGTGGCGGCGGTGGCCCTTGGGGCAACGGTGGTAATAATTCTGGCGGCGATGGTCGTAACCCTTGGGGCAATGGTGGCGGTAATAGGCCACCACCCGATGTGGAAGAAATGGTTCGGCAAAGCCAAGAAAAATTAAAAAAAATGTTGCCAGGTGGCCTTGGTGGCAAGGGCATATTCATTATAATATTGCTTGCTATTGCCTTATGGATGGCGACTGGTTTTTACAAGGTTGACACCAAGGAACAAGGCGTTGAATTGGTGTTTGGCAAGCTTTATGCAACCACATTACCAGGATTACATTATAATTATCCCGCCCCAATTGGCGAGGTTTTATTACCGCAAGTAACCAATGTTAATCAAACCGAAGTTGGTTATCGTGGCAGTATCGCGGCACGCAGTGTCTTAGAAGAAAGCCAAATGTTAACGGGTGATGAGAATATCATCGATATTAAATTTTCCGTATTATGGAAGATTAAATATGCTGCTGATTTTCTGTTCAATGTTCGTAACCCCGAAGCCACCGTTAAAAACGCAGCCGAAGCGGCAATGCGTGAAATTGTTGGCAAGTCTAAATTTGACTATGTAAGAACGGGCGGCGTTTCTTTCGTATCTAATGAGACAACAAAATTGGTGCAATCTATTCTTGATAGCTATGGTTCTGGTATATTTGTTCAGGAAGTAAAAGTCCAACAAGTCGATCCACCCGCAGCGGTAATTGATGCCTTTCGTGATGTTCAACGCGCCAGTGCCGATAAAGAAAGCACGATTAACGAGGCAACTGCATATTTAAACCAAGTAACCGAACGCGCCCAAGGTCAAGCTGATCAAATTACTAGAGCAGCCGAAGCCTATAAGGAAGAAAAAATTGCTAAGGCTTCTGGTGATGCTTCACGTTTTTTAAGTGTTTATGCGGAATATGAAAAAGCCAAAGAAATTACAAAAAGGCGAATATATTTGGAAACCATGGAAGAAATTATGGAAAACATGGATAAAGTCTTAATCGATGGTGATAAGGATGGTGGTAACGGTGTTATGTCATATTTACCGCTTAATGAATTAATCAAGAAAAACATCCAATAGGGAAGGCCTGAAAATATGATAAAATCACCTATAGCTATTTCGATCATTCTGGGCGTAATCCTTATTACAATCTTGTCAACTGCGTTTAGCGTCCGTGAAACAGAACAGGCATTGGTATTGCAATTTGGCGAACCGCGCGCGGTTATAACCGAACCCGGATTAAATTTTAAAATACCATTCGTTCAAGATGTAAGGTTTTTTGATAAAAGAGTTTTGGATTTTGATGCTCCTGCGATGGAAATTCCAACATCCGATCAAAAACAAGTTGTGGTCGATGCTTTTGCCAGATATCGCATTGTTGATCCATTGAAATTCTATCAAACGTCAAATACTGAATTGCAAATGCAAAGCCGTTTAAGTTCAATCATGAACCAAGCCTTGCGTAATGAATTTGGTAGTGTAAGTCTTGATGTTGTGATGACACCAAAACGTGCGGAATTAATGGAAAAATTCACAAAACGTGTCGCAACATTAAGTAAAGATTTTGGCATTGATGTTATTGATGTTCGTATCAAACGGATTGATTTGCCAGTGGAAAATTCTCAAGCTATTTTCCGTCGTATGCAAACACAGCGCGAACAAGAAGCCCGTAAATTTAGGGCGGAAGGCGATAAAGAATCACGCCGTATCAAGGCCGGTGCTGATAAAACCCAACGGGTTATTGTCGCCAATGCAAAAAGAACTGCGGAAATTCTTCGCGGTGAAGGCGAAGCAACGGCACAGGCAACATATAATCATGCCTATGGTCGTGATCATGAGTTTTTTGATTTTTGGCGTTCAATGCAGGCCATGCAAAAAGGTCTTAATTCGAAGAACACAACCTATGTTGGCGCAACAAAGGGTGATTTCTTCCGTTATTTCGGCGATATGAACGCGGCAAGCAGTAAATATTAAATTTTTTAAAATATTTACCTAAATAAGATTATATGAAAAGACAGTCATGATTAATTTCATGGCTGTTTTTAATTATTCATGGCTATATATCGGCTTATATTGGGCAAATAGGGCAAATAGGGCAAATATTCATGTGATTATGATGATTATGTGATTTATAGTTTAATTGCCTGACATATGGTTGAAAAATAATTACAAAGCTATTACATGGCTATTAGTTATTTAATAAACATAAAATTCATAAAATATGGAGCAGTAAATGAAATATCAAATAAAGACACAAAAATTTGAAAATAATATAATTTTCAAACGGTTAATATTGATGATTTCCGTTTTGTTGATTGCCATATTTATATTTATGCAAAGCCTGCCCGCATACGGGCGCAGTATCCCAAATGATGGTTTTGCCGATATAGTCAAAAATTTATTGCCATCGGTAGTAACTATTCAAGCGATGCAAAAAATAGTTGAGCATAAACAGGGGCAAACGCCACAATTTAATTTTCCAGAAGGATCACCATATGGTGATTTATTCGAATTTTTTCGTAGGAATGAAGGTAATAGAAATTCGGCACCAAGAAAACAAGCTGCGGCTGGTTCAGGTTTTATCATTGGCGCAGATGGAATAATCGTTACTAACCATCATGTGGTCAAAGATGCCAGTGAAATATTTGTAATATTAGAAGATAAACGCCGTTTTAAAGCCAATGTTATTGGTTCTGATGCGGGTGCAGATTTGGCAGTTTTAAAAATTGATACCAAGGGTGAAAAGTTGCCTATTCTATCTTTTGGTAATTCTGATAAAGCAAGAATTGGCGATTGGGTTATTGCCATTGGTAATCCATGGGGGCTTGGCGGCACGGTTACGGCGGGTATTATTTCCGCAAGGGGACGCGATATTGACCGTCAATCTTTTGTTGATTTTATCCAGACAGATGCACCAATAAACCAAGGTAATTCTGGTGGGCCATTATTTAATCTTGATGGTGAAGTCATTGGCATAAATACTGCAATTTATTCAAAAACGGGTGGTTCTATCGGTCTTGGCTTTTCAATACCATCTAATCAAGCGAAAAAAACCATTAGCCAATTGCAAGAATTTGGCACAACAAAACGTGGCTGGCTTGGTGTTTCTATCCAATCAGTAAGCAAAGAAATTGCTGAAGGCCTTGGGCTTGATGAAGCCAAAGGCGCATTAATATCAAAGGTGCATCAAAAAAGCCCAGCGGCAAAAGCTGGCATAATGGCTGGAGATATTATTTTAAATTTCAATGATGAAAAAGTACCAAATTCAACACAATTACGCCGCATGGTCGCATCCAGCAATGTGGGAATTAAAGTGCCATTAAAAATATGGCGCAATAATAAAATTATCGATTTAGTGGTTATATTGGGGGAACGTGAAAAAGTAGATGTTGCATTGTTATCGGATAACAAGGAAATTGAAAAAAATAAAGGCAAAGTAAAATCCGTAGAATTACTGGGTCTAAAATTATCAAAAATAACAAATTATATACGTAAAAAATTCAATTTAGACGATGATATTAATGGTGTAGTTATTATTGATGTTAAAGCCGATAGTGATGCTGCGACAAAAAGGCTTGCCCCTGGTATGGTCATTGTTAAAGTTAATCAAAAAATAGTTAAAACACCAAAAGATGTGATTAATATTACTAAACAAGCCAATGAAGATGGTCGTGGATCAGTATTGTTATGGATTAATCGCAATGGCGAATTTAGCTTTATACCAGTAAAATTATCAAAAAAATAATATGAAAAATTAACATGATAAGCAGCGTATTTATAAAGATATGGGGTGATCGTGCCGTCTATTTGGTCGGGCTTGGGCATGGTGCGACCCATTGGATTACGGCATTATTTTATTTTCTATTACCATTCATGGCGCATGATCTTGGGCTTAGCTATATGGAAGCAGGGATATTTGCATCGATATTTTCCATTGCGTCATTATCGGCAAATTTATTCAGTGGCCCATTGGTTGATATAACGGGCAGGCGGGTAATGTGGCAAATACTATCATTAGTTATCGGCGTTGTGGCGATTTTTCTAATGGGTAGTATCGGCAGCTATATTGCGGCGGCGGCCTTGATGATATTAATCGGTATGTCTAATAATCTATGGCATCCTGCGGCGATTTCTTACCTATCGGCTAAATATCCACAAAGGCGCGGTTTTGTCTTATCTATCCATGCGTTAGGTGCGAATTTAGGCGATGCAATGGCACCGCTTATTATGGCGCCAATATTGGCAGTGATCGGCTGGCGACAAACATTTGAAACCGGTAGCATCATACCAGTGATAGTTATTTTATTAATATTATTATTCGTGCCACGGGCTTATAAAGCAAATCAACAAGGGTCGCAGGAAAAAGCTGTAAATATTACTTTAGCTGAATATTTTCAAGGGGTTTTATCTTTATTAAAAAATAGGTCAATTATTCTTCTTTGTGTAATGTCGGGTTTTCGTAATATGGCACAAACTGGTTTATTGGTATTTCTGCCGCTATATTTGGCAAATGAAATGCAATTATCCATATTTATGATGGGGTTAAGCCTTTTTGCTTTTCAAGCAGCGGGTATAATTGCAGCACCTATTGCTGGTATTTGGTCGGATAAAATTGGCAGAAGGCCATTGGTCGTTGCTGGGCTTGGCATTACTACGGTGATGATAATTGCCTTAAGCTTCATGGATGATAAAGAAATTTATGTTGCAGGTATTTCAATCATGGGTTTTGGGTTATTTGCTCTTCGCCCCGTGGTACATAGCTGGCTTATGGATATGACACCGCCACATATGGGCGGTTCAGCCACCAGTTTATTATTTGCCATACAATCGGCAATGACTGTCGCGGCCCCCATTGTTGGTGGCGCATTGGCTGATAGTTATGGGCTTATCGCGGCATTTTATTTCTTAGCCGCCGTATTATTATGTGCCAATATATTAGTGGCATTTTTACCAAAGACATAATTATATTTAATCAATATAATTTATATATTAGGTGGTTATAAAATCACCATAGGATATGCCCTGATAATATAAAAGCGTAGTTAAATCTGAATGATTAATTTGAAATACTGTCGATTCTTTGACTATTGGTTTACCATAATATGAAATACCAAGACCCGCCGCCTTTAACATTGGAATGTCATTTGCCCCGTCGCCAATGGTGCAAATTTGGCTTGGTTTAATATTCATCTTGGTTGATAATTTGTTGAATATTTCAAGCTTGGCATTTGGCCCTAAAATTGGTTCAGCCACATCACCAGTTAACTTATCATCCTTGATTAATAATTGATTGGCATGATGTTCATTAAAGCCAAGTTTTCTATAAACAACCTTGGTAGTGAATGTGAAACCACCCGAAACAAGGGCGCAATATGACCCATATTTTCGCATGGTTTTAATGGTTGTTTTTGCACCGATTGAATATTCAATTTGTTGTAAAATAATATCTAAAGAATTGGCTGGCATGTCTTTCAATAGTTTTACTCGTTGGCGAAGGGATGTATCAAAATCAATTTCACCGCGCATGCCTTGATCGGTGATTTTTGCAACCGCATCGCCAAAACCTAACTCATCGGCTAATTTATCAAGGCTTTCCATGGTTATCATGGTTGAATCCATATCGGCCAATAATATTTTTTTCAATCTATTATCATCATGACGCTGAACCGCCACATCATAATTCTTACTTAATGGTTGAAGTACAATTATCGCCTTATCCATATTAATTTTAGAAAAATATATTTCAAAGGCAAGTTCAGGACGTAGCCATTTAATTTTAATAATATCTGCCCCCGCATTAACAAGCAATGATTTTGCTTGTTCAATATGCAAAGAATTAAAATCAGCCTTAATTACATTTGTTACTATTGTTGCTACTATTTTCATTTGGCTGTTTTTAAACATCTTGTATAAAAATTCAAGCTTAATATGATGATTTTAAAAAAAAATACAGTAATATATTAAATGGTTAATAATATTTGCTTTTTATATGATTTAGAATTTATATAATCATAATATATGTTTTTAAATAAATTAATAAAGTTAAATGGAAATTATAATGGCAAAAAGATTATGGAATATTTATTTATCAGGCGAAATCCACAGCAATTGGCGCATGGAAATAGAACAAGGCGCAAAGGATGTGGGGTTAGATGTTGAATTTACTTCTGCCGTTACAAATCATGGCGATAGCGATGATTGCGGTGTTACTATTTTAGGTGCGGTCGATAATGATTTTCACAAAGATCAAATGAGTAGTAATATTAATGCTATTCGAAGCAGGGTTTTAATCGAAGAGGCAGATATGGCAATAATTCGATTTGGTGATAAATATAAACAATGGAATGCCGCCTTTGATGCGGGATATTGTGCCGCAATTGGCACGCCATATATAACCATACATGGTGATGAAATAAACCATCCATTAAAAGAAGTCGATGGCGCAGCCCAAGCCGTTGCAAGAAACACTGAGCAAGTAGTTAAAATTTTAAAATATGTTATTGCAGGCAAATTAGATCGGTAAATTATTTTATAAGCATAATTAAATGACACAAAAATCTGTTAAAGATGTAATTATAATAACTGGCCCTACGGCATCAGGTAAATCAGCACTGGCGATTGATATAGCTAGGGAATTTAACGGTCGAATAATCAATGCCGATAGTATGCAAATTTATTCTGATTTAAGAATTGTTACCGCAAGGCCGTCGGCTGCTGATGAAAAAATTGTGCCGCATTCGCTATATGGCATATTAGATGGGGTGCAAATATGTTCGGCAAATATTTGGCGCAATATGGCAATTGATGCCATTGAAACCACATTTGATGATGGGCTTTTACCAATCATTTGCGGTGGCACGGGAATGTATTTAAAAACATTGACCGAAGGCATGTCATATATTCCTGATATTAATAAAGATATTAGGGCAGATATACGCAGTAGGTTAGATGAGGTCGGTTCGCTAGCCGTATATGATGAATTGGCAAAAATTGACCCAACCATGGCGGCAAGATTAAACCCTGCTGATAAACAGCGTGTGGCAAGGGCGTTGGAGGTTGTTATGTCAACGGGGCGTTCATTGGCAAAATGGCAGCAAGATAAGCCGATTGCACCGCCAGAATATCTTAAATTTCATATAATAACCATCGCCCCACCGCGTGATATTTTATATGATAGATGCAATAAACGTTTCGCAAAAATGTTGCAATATGGCGCATTGGAGGAGGTTAAAAAATTAATGCAGCGCAACATAAAATCCTCTTTACCAATAATGCGCGCCTTGGGTGTTGCGCCGATAATATCATATTTAAATAATGAAATATCATTGAAGGACGCAGAAATAAAGGCATGTGCCATGACTAGGCAATATGCAAAGCGGCAAATGACATGGATAAATAATAATATTATTTCAAAAAAACATATTAATTCGCAATATTCAGAAAAAATTATTCATGAAATATTTCCATTTATTTGTGAAAACATCTTGACCAAGCAACTATAGCCTCATAGATTGTTGATCTCGCATATGCGAAATTTGAATATTTACATGATTTTAATATAGTTAAACTTAATAAGTTTGAGGATTGAAAATGGACAACCAAAGCCAAACCGTAAAAAGTCAAACCATGAATGGTGCAAAAATAATAATCAAGGCTTTGATTGACCAAGATGTCGATGTGATATTTGGCTATCCTGGTGGTGCAGTTTTACCAATTTATGATGAAATATTTCAGCAAAACCATATTCGCCATATCTTGGTTCGCCATGAACAAGCCGCCGTCCATGCAGCTGAAGGCTATGCTAGATCAACGGGCAAGCCGGGGGTTGTGTTGGTAACCAGTGGCCCCGGTGCGACAAATACAGTTACGGGATTGACCGATGCATTATTAGACAGCATCCCGATTATTTGTTTGACGGGACAAGTTCCAACCCATCTTATAGGCACAGATGGATTTCAAGAATGCGATACGACTGGAATTACGCGACCATGTACGAAGCATAATTATTTGGTTAAAGATGCTAATAATCTTGCAAAAACCCTGCATGAGGCATTTTATGTAGCAACGGCTGGAAGGCCAGGGCCTGTGGTTATTGATATTCCAAAAGATGTTCAATTTGCCGATGGCATATATCAACAACCAAGCAATGTGGCGCATAAAACCTATAAACCAAAATTAAAGCCCGATATTACAAAAATTGAACAGGCAGTAATGATGCTTGCCGCAGCAAAAAAACCAATTATTTATGCAGGTGGCGGTATTATTAATTCTGGTGAAAAAGCTAGCGAGTTATTAAATAAATTCACTAAATTAGGTGATTTTCCAGTAACCTTAACCTTGATGGGGTTAGGTGCTTTTCCTGCGGATCAACCGCAATATCTTGGCATGTTGGGGATGCATGGAACTTATGAAGCAAATTTGGCGATGCATGATTGTGATGTTATGTTATGTATTGGCGCAAGATTTGACGATCGCATAACGGGCCGGCTGGACGCATTTTCACCAAATTCAAAGAAAATACATATTGATATTGATGTAAGTTCGATTAACAAAAATGTTGCTGTTGATCTACCAATAATCGGTGACTGCGCCCATGCGTTGGAAGACATGATTAATATATGGCAAGAAAAATATAGCCATATAAAACATAATCGTCTTGATGAATGGTGGCGGGTAATTAATATTTGGCGCGACAAAAAATGCTTGGCATATAATCTTGACAGTGAGGAAATAAAGCCACAATTAGCAATAGAACGCCTATATCATTTAACCAAAGATCGCGACCCGTTAATCACCACCGAAGTCGGTCAACATCAAATGTGGGCGGCACAATATTTTCATTTTCAAAAACCAAATCGATGGATGACATCTGGTGGCTTGGGGACGATGGGTTATGGTTTGCCCGCCGCCGTTGGCGCACAGGTTGCCCATCCTGATCGGTTGGTGATCGATATTTCTGGCGAAGCATCTTTCATGATGAATATGCAAGAAATGGCAACGGCAAGGCAATTTAATCTACCAGTTAAGATATTCATTCTTAATAATCAATATATGGGAATGGTGCGCCAATGGCAGGAATTATTGCATGGTTCGCGTTATTCGCAATCATATTCAGAAACTCTACCTGATTTCATGAAATTGGCGGAAAGTTTTGGCTGGAAGGGCGTGCGTTGTAATGATAGCAAAGATTTAGATGCTACAATTACGGAAATGATCGATTATAATGGCCCCGTTATTTGTGAAATAGCAGTGGATAAATCAGAAAATTGTTACCCAATGATACCGTCTGGTGCGGGGCATCATGAAATGTTATTAGGCCCAGTTGATGATGGCGTTGATGCAATAAGCGGTAAAGGCAAAGCATTAGTTTGATTTTAATCTATCCATGAATAATAAGAATAACAAAATTAAATATCGGAAAATAACATGACTATTAATAATATTTCAGATAATAAACAACCCGCATCGGCATATGATATTATTAATATAGTCGATAAAATACACCGTCATACTTTTGTGGTTATTGTTGATAATGAACCAGGGGTTTTGGCACGTGTTATTGGTTTATTCGCGGGGCGTGGTTATAATATTGAAAGCCTTAGCGTATCACCGGTTACACAAGATGACAGTATCAGCCGTATTAATATTGTAACCAACGGCACGGCGCAAACTATCGAACAAATAAAATCTCAATTAGATCGTATAGTTCCTGTACATAATGTTTATGATTTAACGGTCGAAGGCGCGCATGTGGAAAAAGAATTAGCCTTGGTTAAGGTGAATGCACAAGATCATAATCGCCGTGAATCATTACGAATTGCTGATATTTATGGTGCAAGAGTGTCGGATACAACATTACAAAGCTTTGTTTTCTTAATTGATGGTGATGCAGAAAAAGTTGATAGTTTTATTAATTTGATGCGCGCCCTTGGTGATATTGAAATTGCCAGATCGGGTGTTGTTGCCATTAGTCGTGGTGCAAAAATACAACCAGTAAAATAACATGCTCTAAAGGCAATATTCTATATCCTATTGGTTATTTGAATTTACGTTTGTTATCCAATATAATTAGATATCGATCCACATCGATTATTTGTTGTTTTGATCGCTTATAAAATTCAAAGCCGCACATATTTTGATTATTCCACATTTTTATGCTTTTACATTGCATTTCTAATTGAAAATTGCAGCCGTCTAGTATGATCTTAATATTATAAATTTTATCATAATTATGGGTTTGCATATCATCCTCTATGGCAAATCCACCATAGGATATATTGTATATTTCATATATTTTACCCTCAATATGCGCCTTGCCGTTGTTGATTGCATTTCTTGGAAATATACAATTATTTTCTGATGACATTACTTAATAATACCTTTATGAATATAATTTACATTTACCATAATATCATAACCCATATTGGTGAATAAAATCTGAATATATTTAAAGTTAAATAGTAGCTTTATATAAGCAACTTTGCGTATTATATTCTAAGGTATGATTTTATTCATAACAGTTGTTGCCTTGCTGGCTTCTAAACTATAAAAAAGTACAACTTTATATTCAAATTAATTGCCAAAAGGAACAATATAATGCGTGTCTATTATGATCGTGATGCTGATGTTAACTTAATAAAAGATAAAAAAGTTTTAATTCTTGGTTATGGCAGTCAAGGTCATGCCCATGCAATGAACTTGCGCGATAGTGGTGTTAAGGATGTGCGTATTGGTTTACGGAAAACATCGGCAACAGTCAAAAAGGCCGAAGATGCTGGTTTTACTTGCATGACAGCAGCCGAAGGTGCTGCATGGGCCGATATTGTCATGATGTTAACGCCCGATGAATTGCAATCAGATATATATTATGATGATCTTGAAGCTAATATGAAACAAGGTTCTGCCTTGGCATTTGCCCATGGCCTTAATGTGCATTTTAATTTAATCGAAGCCAGAAAAGATTTAGATGTCTTCATGATTGCACCAAAAGGACCAGGCCATACTGTGCGTTCAGAATATTTGCGTGGCGGCGGTGTGCCAACATTGGTGGCAATTGATCAAGATGCGTCGGGCAATGCGATGGACCTTGCCTTGTCTTATGCCTCTGCCAATGGTGGTGGTCGTGCTGGTATCATTGAAACATCATTTAAAGAAGAATGTGAAACAGATCTATTTGGCGAACAAGTGGTCCTTTGTGGCGGTATCGTTGAACTTATTCGTGCTGGTTTTGAAACATTGGTCGAAGCGGGTTACGCGCCTGAAATGGCTTATTTTGAATGTTTGCATGAAACAAAATTAATCGTTGATCTTATGTATGAAGGCGGCATTTCAAACATGCGTTATTCAATTTCCAATACTGCGGAATATGGCGAATATGTAACTGGCCCACGTATTATTACGGCGGAAACAAAGGCAGAAATGAAACGTGTTTTAACTGATATTCAAAGTGGTAAATTCACCCGTGATTGGATGTTAGAAAATAAAGTCCATCAGGCAAGCTTTAAGGCAACAAGAAGATTAAATGATGCCCATCCTATCGAAGAAGTTGGCAAAAAATTACGTGCGATGATGCCGTGGATATCTGAAAATAAATTGGTTGATGTGGAAAAAAATTAATCAATAATAATTAATAATTATATTAGGGGCGGAAATAATTAATATATATTTCCGCCTTTATGATTATATATTAAATATATCATATATATGAATAGGTGAGTTCATATGGAAATTAAAAATATCAAAAAATTGCAACAGGCCAATAATTGGATATTTGATCTTGATAATACTTTATACCCTGCAACTTGTGGTTTATTTCCACAAATAAGTAAAAAAATTGGCGAATTTATTTGTAATTATCTTGATGTTGGTTATGCAGAAGCAAAAGATATTCAGTATAAATATTTTAAAAACCATGGTACCACATTAAATGGTTTAATGTTGCATCATGATATTGATCCAAAATTATTTCTTGATTATGTTCATGATATTGATTATTCGCCAATAGATGTTGATGAAATATTAAATAATGCTTTGGAAAATTTAACAGCACGTAAATATATCTTTACTAATGGCAGCGTAAGCCATGCCGATAGAGTTTTAGATAAGCTTGGTATTGCACATCATTTTACCGAAATATTTGATATTGTTGCCGCTGATTATATTCCAAAGCCACAGGCAGCCCCCTATGAAAAATTTATAACGATTAATGATATAGACCCTAAAACTGCGGTTATGGTTGAAGATATGGCAAAAAATCTTAATCAACCAGCCCGAATGGGTATGCAAACCATATGGATAAAAACCGATATTGAGTGGGCGCGTGAAGGTTGCGACGACGTACATATTGATCATGTGGTCGATGATATATCATCATGGCTGGCACAGGTTGCACGATAAAATTTATGTTTATTTGATTCAAATTTTTAATTACAAATTTTATCATATTGCTATTATAAATATGCTATTATCTTGTCTTCTTATAAATTGCATCGTATGAATTAATTAATAATATAAAATTTAGGGACTGTGATATAAATGCGTAATTTTTTGGATTTTGAACAACCAATAGCCGATTTAGAGGGTAAAATTGAAGAATTACGTCATATTGCCAATGATGATGGTATTAATATTGCTGATGAGGTTGGTAAGCTTCAAATCAAGGCGGAACGTATGTTGGTGCAAACATATGCCAATTTAACACCATGGCAAAAAGTTCAAGTGGCAAGGCATCCTGAACGCCCGCATTTCACCGATTATGTTAGTGCATTGATAACCGACTATACACCACTTGCTGGTGATCGTGCCTTTGCCGATGACAAGGCAATTCAAGGTGGTATAGGGCGTTTTTGTGGCTATAGCTGTATGATAATTGGTCATGAAAAAGGCCATGATACCAATTCAAGAATAAAACATAATTTTGGCATGGCAATGCCCGAGGGATATAGAAAAGCCATTCGTTTATTGGAAATGGCCGATCATTTTAATCTACCAGTAATAACATTGGTCGATACCCCTGGTGCATTCCCTGGAATAAGTGCCGAAGAACGCGGTCAAGCCGAAGCAATTGCGCGTTCAATTGAAAAATGCCTTGATATTAAAGTACCATTAATTGCTGCAATAGTGGGGGAAGGTGGTTCTGGCGGGGCGATTGCGCTTGCCTCTGCTGATAGCGTTTTGATGTTTGAACATTCAATATATTCGGTTATTTCACCCGAAGGATGTGCATCCATATTATGGCATAGCGCTGACGAAGCCAAAAAGGCTGCCGAAGCATTAAAATTAACGGCACAAGATTTAATCAAGCTTGATATTATTAGCCAAATAATTGCCGAACCAATGGGCGGCGCGCATCGCGACCCAGTTAGCGCAATGCAATCATTGGGTAAAGCCATCGAAGGTGAATTGATGAAATATATAAATATGGATGGCGGTGTTATTCGTGCTAAACGACGAGAGAGATTTTTAAATATTGGTCGTAAAGAATCATAAAATAAAAGATATAAATATGAATGAAGGACCGATATTTAAATATCGACAATTAAAAACTCAAGGCCATTTAGATGCAGATATCATGCAGGAATTGGCGATTGAAAAATTACAAAGCCTACATAATGCCATTAATGGCTATCAACCACATGATGGTAATGATGGCTGGAAAATAAGGTTAGGATTATCAAGGCGGGTCGGTAGAGCACCACAGGGATTATATATCTACGGCGGTGTTGGGCGCGGTAAATCCATGTTGATGGATTTATTCTTTGCAACGGCGAATATCGAAAAAAAACGCCGTGTGCATTTTCATAAATTTATGATTGAAATCCATCAAAAAATTCATCAATGGCGCAAATTACAAAAAAGCCGTAAAAATAAACAAACCGATCCATTGCCAAAAATTGCTAAGGATATTGCTGATGGCGCATGGTTATTATGTTTTGATGAATTTCATGTTACCGACATCGCCGATGCGATGATTTTATCGCGATTATTTGCTGCCATGTTTGATCTGGGCGTTGTGGTGGTGGCAACATCGAACTGGCCGCCAGATGATCTATATAAAGATGGCTTGCAGCGATCTAGCTTTCTGCCATTCATTGATTTAATAAAAAAACGTTGGGATTTTTTGCATTTAGATAGCGATAAAGATTATCGCTTGCAACATTTAAACCAGCTTGAAATATACCATAACCCATTGAGCGATAAGGCGACTGCTAAGCTTAATGCCGCATTTAAAGATTTAACCAAAGGGGCTGTGGTCGAGGCAAAAACAATCACGGTTAAAGCCCGTGATATTATTTTTAATATCACCGCGAGGGATGTGTTATTGACAAATTTTGATGCCCTGTGCCGCCAAGCATTGGGTGCAGAAGATTATATCGCCATTGCTCAATATTTTCATACGGTTATTTTAGACGGCATTCCAAAAATGGCGGCGGAAATGCGGAACGAGGCTAAACGTTTGATGTTATTAATCGATGCATTATACGAATATAAGGTCAAATTAATCATGGCTTCTGATGTTACTATTGATAAAATATATACCCATGGCAGCCATTCATTTGAATTTCAACGCAGCATATCGCGTTTGATGGAAATGCAATCACAAGATTATATGAAATTACCGCATCGAATTGACTAACAGACATTATATTATTTTGGCTTTTTGAAATAATGCTATTGACCAAAGCTTCATCTAAGGTTAATAAAATAGCAATGCCCCTGTGGCGGAACTGGTAGACGCGCTGGATTCAAAATCCAGTTCTTTAGGGAGTGGGAGTTCGATTCTCCCCGGGGGCACCATTTTTAACAGTTTCGGTTTTATTGTTATTATAAATATATAATGCAAATATCAAACTAGTTTGTATGATTAGGAAATTCCCCATTCTTCGAGTACCTCTTTTGTATGATCTCCTTTTTTAGGTGGGCTGCGTTGTAATTGAGGTTTCGTGCGGCTGAATTTTGGTGCTGGTGCTGGTTGTTCAACGCCGTCAAACTTAATAAAGGCTTCACGCGCTTTTATATGGGGGTTAGCAGGGACTTCGCTCAAGCTTAATACAGGGGAAACACATGCGTCGCTCCCATCCATAATTTCTACCCATTGATCACGTGTTTTACTTTTAAATATGCTGGTTAATTGTTTTTTTATATCTTCCCATGTGGATTTGTCCATTTGGTTTTTAACATCCACATTAAGGCCTGTTTTCTCAATAAGGATGGCATAGAATTTAGGCTCTATCGCACCTATGGAAACCCATTTTGCATCTTTTGTTTCATAGATATTATAAAAAGGCGAACCGCCATCAATAAGATTAGCCTGACGTTTATCTTGCCACCAACCGTTATGCTGAAATGAATGAATCATTGACATTAAATGTGTGGTGCAATCAACCATTGCCGCATCAACAACTTGCCCTTGACCAGATTTTTTTGCTTCGATATATGCAGCTAAAACACCAAAGGCTAAATACATAGCGCCGCCGCCAAAGTCGCCTATCATATTTAACGGTATTGCGGGTTTACCGTCTTGCCCGCTACAAGCATGTAAAACACCTGTTAGTGATATATAGTTGATATCATGGCCTGCGGTTTGTGCATAGGGGCCGTCTTGCCCCCATCCAGTCATGCGACCATAGATCAATTTAGGGTTAATTTTCAAACAATCTTTTGCGCCAAAACCAAGGCGTTCCATAACACCTGGCCGATATCCTTCGATTAGAATATCGGCCTTTTCTACAAGTTCATATAGGCGTTTTTTACCAAGATCAGATTTTAAATCCACATCAACCGAACGGCGACCACGGTTAAGAAAATCATAAGGAAGGTCAAAAAAACCTTTGGTATCGGACTTTTCAATACGGATAACATCCGCACCCATATCAGCAAGCAGCATGGCACAAAATGGCCCAGGACCTATGCTTGCCATTTCAATAACCTTTATTCCTTTAAGTGGACCCATCTTGATTTTTCCTATTTTTAGATATTAATTTCTATATAAATATCCTTATATTTTATTTATGTAAAAGCAATCCCTCAACCGTTGTCGCAGTTTCGTCATCATTCCATTCTTTAAATTATACTTTAAATAAAGTCCCAAGCTCTTCATCACTTCGTCCGCTTGATAATTTAATAGTTATTATCACAGATAGTGCAAATATTATAATCATTGATATTGATATAGCCAAAGCTATAAATTTCATAATTTAATCCTCCTATTTAAAATTAGTTTTTTAAATAAGATAAACTAAATCTACCCAAAGTTATAAATTCAAATTAAAAAACAATTATTCATTGACCACATAAGAAATAAATTTTATAGCCAAACCAGAATGCATTTTGCAAATAACTATCAATCACCAATAGAATATGAAAACCATACAAAAGCAGCTTAACAAGCTGCCCTAAAAATTGTTAACATATATCAAGATAGTTAAAAATTTGCCTATCATTTATATTAAATCACATATTATTTTCATATGGTAATATAGCTGTAATATTTCATATATGGTTTGTTTCTATTTTAAAGATATTGCATCGTTAATATATAACGGCAAAAAAATGGGGTGAACCATTTTATTGGCGCACCCCAGAACATATTGGGAGATATGTTATGAATATATAAAATTATTTCTTAGCAGCAGGTTTCACTTTAGTTGATTTATTTAAAGCCTGTATTTCTTCAACGCTTTTAGTGAAGCGGGCGTTTAAAATATCAAAAGCTTCTGTTTGTGATTTTGCGGCTAATTCTGATAATTCACGAATATTGCCAACAGCTGCTTCAAGTTTAACTTTTGTTAATTCAACTTGTTTTGTGATTTGCTCTTCTGGTGCACCAGCTTTACTTATTTCTTGAATAGATGCTGTTGCTTCGTCCATAAGGTTTTTCAAAATATTTGTTTGTTTTGTGAATACAGATTGCATGCCTTCTGCTGCTGATTTATTGGCGGCAGTGATTGCTTCAAAATTTTTGCGTTGTGTTGCGATCATACCATCAATATCAAATCCAGGGATTTCATAGTTTGAAAACATATTTTGTAAGTTTTTATCATTAAATGGATTGTTTTTAGGGTCCATGAATGGGTTGTTTGACATGTCGAAAAATGTGTTAGCTTGTGTCATTTGATTTTCTCCGGTTAGGTTAATATTAAAATGTTATATAATTGTACAATACTATAGTCGATTGCATATTTTATGTTGCGGTGCAATATGAGTGTAATATAGGGAGTATTATAGCGAAGTCAAGTAAAAATGCTGCATTGCACAAAAATTATTTCGCTATCGCAAAACACTTAGCGAAACAAAGGCACAAAAATTATTTCGCTATCGCAAAACACTTAGCGAAACAAAGGCACAAAAATTATTTTGTATTATAAAATTATCCAGCTAATTCTTTTGACCTTGCGCTTGCAGCGGCAATTGCCTTTATCATAAGCCCTTGTAAATTATCACATTTATTTTCTAATATATTTATTGCTGCCAATGTTGTGCCGTTGGGGCTAGTAACATTTTTTAATAGTTGAAGGGGAGTTTGATTACTAGTTAATGCTAATTGCCCTGATCCAGCCACAGTTATTAATGCAAGTTTTTCTGCTAAATCTATCGGCAGCCCTTGTTCTATACCTGCCTTTGCCATTGAATTTATCATATGGAATATATAGGCAGGCCCGCCACCAGAAAGTGCAGTTACCGCATCCATCAAGGCCTCATCATCAACGCTTTCAACCATTCCAACTGCAGATAATAAATTGCGGGTAATATTAATTTGCGCTTGATTAACATTGTTATTAGCATAGATAACCGTGATACCTTGACCAATGGCAGCGGGAGTATTGGGCATTGCGCGGATTAATTTTATATCATTGCCAAGGTTTTTGGTAAAATAATCAATGGTTTTACCAGCAATTATCGAAATGAATAATGTGCCGCTGTTAGTGAATTTTTTATAATTGCTTATTGTTTGTTCTATTTGCTGTGGTTTTGTTGCAAATACAATCACTTGCGGTTTTATTATATTGTCCAATTTATCAATATTATCATGAATAGTTATATTCTTTCGCCCTTTGTATTTATCGGGCGTATGGGGGCTTATAATAATAACATCGCTTTCAATTATATTAGAAGTAAGCCAGCCATCGAGCATAGCCGACCCCATTTTACCACAACCAACAAGCAATAAAGGCTTTGTTATTTTCATATTCATACATCCTGTAAAATTCTATTATATCGCCAAATTCAACTAAATTCCATTAAATTATGACAAGCAATGATAAATTTGTTATGGTTATATTCTAATATTATATATTCTAATATTATATATTCTAATATTAGTAGTTAAAATAATTGATAATTAATAAAGCACGGGAGAGATAAATGACAATTAATTTAAAAAAACAATATGGCAATTTCATTAATGGTAAATTTACCACGCCAATTTCTGGAAAATATTTTGATAATATTTCACCAATAACGGGCAAAAAAATATGTGAAGTTGCAAGATCAGACGATAAAGATATTAATGCTGCCCTCGATGCTGCCCATGAGGCCAAAGACGCATGGGGTGCAACCAGCGTTGCCGAGCGTGGCATTATATTGCAAAAAGTTGCCCAAGCAATGGAAGATAACCTTGCCTTGCTAGCCGAAGCAGAAACCATGGATAATGGCAAGCCAATTCGTGAAACAACGGCGGCCGATTTACCATTGGCAATTGATCATTTTAGGTATTTTGCAAGCGTGATACGGGCGCAAGAAGGCTCGCTTAGCGATATTGACGGCGATACGGTTGCCTATCATTTTCACGAGCCATTAGGCGTTGTTGGTCAAATTATTCCATGGAATTTCCCCATATTAATGGCTGTGTGGAAAATTGCCCCAGCCTTGGCAGCTGGCAATTGTATTGTTCTTAAACCCGCCGAACAAACACCAATGTCGATAATGATATTGATGGAAGTCATTGGCGATATTCTGCCCGCTGGCGTTTTAAATATCGTCAATGGTTTTGGTTTAGAAGCAGGCAAGCCATTAGCAAGCAGCACCAGAATTGCCAAAATTGCATTTACTGGCGAAACAACAACTGGACGTTTAATAATGCAATATGCCAGCCAAAATATAATTCCATGCACATTGGAATTAGGCGGCAAATCACCGAATATATTCTTTAAAGACGTGATGGATCATGACGATGATTATCTTGATAAAGCAATCGAAGGCTTTGTGATGTTCGCCTTTAATCAGGGCGAGGTATGTACATGCCCAAGCCGTGCATTAATTCATGAAGATATCTATGAGGAATTTATGAAACGCGCTTTGGTCAGGGTTGAAGCAATAATTCAAGGTGATCCGATGGATGCGGCAACCATGGTTGGCGCACAGGCTTCAGAAGAGCAATATGAAAAAATAATGTCATATTTTGATATTGGTCGCAAAGAAGGCGCAGAAATACTTATTGGCGGTGAAGCACTTAAATTAGATGGTGATTTGGCGGGCGGTTATTACATCAAACCAACCGTATTTAAAGGCAATAATAAAATGCGGGTTTTCCAAGAAGAAATTTTTGGACCCGTGGTTTCTGTTTGCACATTTAAAGATGATGACGAGGCATTATCAATCGCCAATGACACGCTTTATGGCTTGGGTGCTGGTGTTTGGAGCAGGGACGGCAACCGTTGTTATCGTTTCGGTCGGGCGATTAAGGCCGGTCGTGTCTGGACTAATTGTTATCATGCCTATCCTGCCCATGCGGCATTTGGCGGTTATAAACAATCGGGCATTGGTCGTGAAAACCATTTGATGATGCTGAACCATTACCAGCAAACAAAAAATATCTTGGTAAGCTATAGCCCTAAAAAATTGGGTTTCTTCTAAAGGTTTAGTTTATTATAAATATCAACTTATAAAATGGTATGTTTCGGCATGCCATTTTATTTATTTACGAATATATAAAGGCTAAATAGCACAATGAGTTCACTTAACCTCTATGAAAATCTTAGGCATGCTAAAACCGAGGAAGATGTTAAAGATATTTACATAAAAGCTCTAGGTTTGAAAAGTTACACCAAGGGTCTTGTCGATATTCGCACCGATGAAATTTGGTTTGAGGCCAAAGATAAAGGCGGGACATCTAGCTATAAAATGTTCACGCAGCTCCTCCACTATGTGCAAGTTGATCTCAATGCTGGCGACAAAATTCCACCATTCCTTGTTGTAATTGATGCAGAAAAAGCAGCCATTATGAAGACGGAAGATGTGCTGCCGTTTCTTAGGAAAAAGACCATCAAATGGGGAAAGTCCGCCAGTCAATTTACTCAAGAAGCTTTGGACGAAGTTTCCGCCTATATTGGGACTTATTTTATATCCTTCAGAATGTCTACCCACGCTGAAGAGTTTGTTAGCACCGTTAAAAATGCGATTAAATCGGGCAATATTATCCGCACACAAATTACACCAGATAATCTTAAGCAAGTATTTGATAAATGGGTAGATATGATAGGGCGTGAGATAGCGAATATAGAGGAAGGTGATTATGCGTTACTGTTCTTCGCTGATATTATGCATGATGGCACACACTCTACGCACCAAGACATGCCCGCACGGTTGCTGCATATGGATAATGCAGCCGCCTTCGAACTGGGCGGTACAGTTTACGAGCTAGGAAATAAAGAAGGCTACCGTAGATTTTGGGCAATTTATCACCGCCCACCAAAAGCCGAGTACCGTGATTACTTGCTCGAGCGCCGCGATAGCTTGATCGCAATTGATGAACGCAGCTTTAAGGGTGCATATTACACGCCATTGAATGTCGTGGATAAGGCATACGATAAATTGACCAATATATTGGGCAAGAACTGGCAGAAAAACTATGTCGTTTGGGATATGTGTTGTGGCGTGGGAAATTTGGAGGTTAAGCATTCCAACCCGCGCAAGATTTATATGAGCACACTGGATCAAGAAGATGTGAACGTGATGAAAGCCACCAAGACTTGCGTAGCAGCGGTGCGATTTCAATATGATTACCTAAATGATGATATAACAGATTTGGGTAAGATTGATTATTCCATGACCAACAAAATCCCTAAAAGCCTACGCGATGCTATTGCTGGGGGAAAAAAGATATTGGTGCTGATTAATCCGCCTTACGCGGAGGCTACTAATTTTAAAAACATAGCAGACGGTGCAGAAGCTAAAAATAAAAAAGGGGTATCAAAACAAAATTTGCTAAAACAGCTATGGAAGGATATGGCAAAGCTACTAATGAGCTATTCACACAGTTTATGGCGCGCATTGCAAAAGAAATACCTACAGCAACAGTCGCAACATTTAGTACAATGAAATATGTCAACGCCCCCAATTTTGAAAAATTCAGGTCTCTTTGGAATGCGAAATATTTAGGCGGCTTCATTGTTCACAATCAAGCATTTGATGGGCTTACAGGAAAGTTCCCTATCGGCTTTTTAATTTGGAAAACCAATCAAAAAGTCAAGACCAAAAAGACTTCTGGACAAGTATCAGTTGAAATTATTGATAAAAACACTAATGAAATTGGCGAAAAAATATTTTATAGCTTGCCAAAAAATACATATTTGAATGTTTGGCTGAAACGACCAAAGAAAAATGATCAGGCTGTTATCCCTTTAAAAAATGGCCTATCTCCATATGTATCAATTCCACGTGTTAAGTCTTGGTCTGATGGAGCTATAGCCTATATGTATTGTGGCGGGAATGATTTACAACATACCGAACAACAAACCATAATTTATTCATCTGTTTATGGTGGCGGAAATGGCTTTTACATTACGCCTGAAAACCTATGGCAATCGGCGGTTATTTTTGCGGTACGGCGATTGATTAAACCAACTTGGATCAATGACCGAGATCAATTTTTACAGCCGACCGAAGAACTATCAGATGAATTTAAAAATGATTGCCTGATTTGGATGCTATTTAATCGTTGCCAGCGAACTGCTAGCGCCGACGGGCTTGAATGGGATAACCGCACATGGTCAATTATTAATCACTTGATTCCCTATACTGATGATAAGGGAAATGCGCGCGAGCGATTTGACACCGAGTTTATGGTGGAATTTTTGTTTGATAAATCTTTGTCAAATGAGGCACGGGCTGATTTGGATGCAGGGCGAGGCTTGTGGCAAGCCTATTTCTCTGAAATAGATTCTTATAACATACGTGATGAATACAAGCTTAACCGTGCTGATGTTGGATGGTATCAAATCCGCAACGCCTTAACAAAACGTAACGCCAGCGGAGATCATGTAGAAATTAATTTTTCTACATTTGAAGCAGCCTATAAAGATCTAAGTAATAAGCTCCGCCCGCAGGTGTTTGAGCTTGGTTTTTTAATAGCTTAACCTGAACGTTTTACTAGACACGCTGGTGATACCCCCATTTATAATGGGTGTTCTAAATTGAACTGCTTTTCATATTGACTTGGTGGGGAAAAGCCCCAGTTAGTTATCCTTAGGCTTTTAAAAGATTAGCTGCTTAAATTAGATATATAAGCGGAACTAAACCGTGTCAGGCCCTTAAACTATCCATTAATCTTTGCCAATTTTTTTTGCTGGAATAACAACAGCCTGCGAACCATTTGCACCTGTAATATCAACCATAATATTAACTCCTTCTGAAGTATTTGGTTAACTGCAGCTCATTCTAGCTACCAATTTTCTCATATTTATACTTTGAATAGTAAAAAGTGTCAATATTACCCTTAAAAAGGGGCGTTATAAATTAATTTGCTTCTTTTATTGACTTGGTGGAAAAACCCCAGTTTCTATAGCATTTTGTAATCGCATCATTTTGCATATGAAGCATGCTCATGCCATGCTACCGACAAAGGGCTGGAACTGGCGTTACTGCTTATGCTTGTTTCAAAATATTGATAATCTGGCTGTCAGGCAGCGTGAATTTTCATGTAAAATATCATGATTTAAATTACGAGAAAACCCTACTTATAAAAACTATTATTTTTAGGGGGTACTACCGATTACCATCTTAACTATATTAATAGGATACTGTGATATACTGGTAATATTATTATAATATTCAACAAAATATCTTAACTATATAAATAAGATCGGGTAAAAATATGACTGAAAAAAACACACTCGATAATTCTGCAAAAATTATAGATAAAGAATTAACTAATAGTAATAATGCTTTGGGCAATAAGATATTAAATAAAGATATTAATGATAAATATAGAAACCCTCCACCAGCTTTTGCATCGATTAAAGAGAATGTTGGTGAGCATAAAAAACTAAATAAGCAAGAAAAAAATAACCGTGACTGGCAATTAAAAGCAAAACAATCTAATATACATAATGACCCATTGCTTGGCTGCCTTAGCATCATATGTATGCTTTTAGATCGACCAATTTCTGCTGATGCCTTAACTTCTGGATTGCCGTTAGAGGATGCTTTTTTAACACCAGACCTTTATATTCAGGCATCAAAACGTGCCGATATTACCTCAAAAATGATGAAATATAAACTTGACGATATTTCAAATTTTATGCTTCCATGCGTGATTTTATTAAAGAATAAACGTGCGATTGTTATTACAAAAATAAACGAACAAAATAATATTGAGGTGATTTTACCCGAAATGGGTGCAGGCAGCACAACTATAAAATTCAATGAAATTAATGATGAATATATTGGCTATACTTTTTTTTCAAGCCCACAATTTTGCTATGATAAACGTGCGGAAAACCGCAAAGTTGAAGATCCTAAAGGATGGTTTTGGGGGACTATTTTTTCATCATGGAAATTATATATTGAAGTTTTAATAGCTGCAATGATGATAAATATATTTGCGATTGCAAGCCCATTATTTGTCATGAATGTTTATGATAGGGTCGTACCAAATAATGCAATTGAAACGTTATGGGTTTTAGCCATCGGCATTACATTGGTATTATCTTTTGATTTCTTATTGAAATTATTACGCGGTTATCTGGTTGATATGGCAGGAAAAACCGCAGATACAAGAATTGCCGCACGTTTATTCCAACAAATGTTAGGCATGAAAATGGCACATAGGCCAGCATCGGCTGGTGGTTTGGCAAATACATTGCGTGAATTTGAATCTTTGCGAGAATTTTTCACCTCGACAACAATAACAAGTCTAGTTGATTTACCATTCATATTCTTATTTTTAATTGTTATAAAAATAATTAGTGGCTCTTGGTTGATGGCATTAGTGCCTTTTACTATGGTTTTTTTAGTAGTAATTATGGGAAGTATAATTCAAATGCCGATGCGTCGAATGATCCAAGAAACACAAAAAGAAGCACAGCAAAAACATGCAATTTTGATAGAGGCAATATCAGGCATCGAAACAATAAAGGCCACCGCATCAGAGGGCAAAATGCAGCGCGCATGGGAAATTTTCGTTAATAAAACGGCTAATTCCTCAATGAAGGCAACAAGATGGTCGCAAATTTCTACTAATTTTTCGGGTTTTGCAATGCAAATGGTAACCGTTGGTGTAGTGATAGTTGGTGTCTATCTAATTCAAGAAGGCGAAATGACTGTTGGCGCACTTATTGCCAGCACTATTTTATCTGGTCGTGCATTGGCACCATTGGGGCAAATTGCTGGCATTGCAACAAAATTCAATCAAGCCCGTGAATCATTAATACAGCTTGATCATATGATGCAAACACCTGTAGAGCGCCCCGTGGGTAGAAGCTTTGTTAATCGTTCTAATTTTTCTGGGCATATTGAATTTAAAAATGTAAGTTTTACCTATTCTGGTGCAAAAACTCAGGCATTAAACGGAGTAAGTTTTGACATTAAAGCTGGTGAAAAAGTTGCTATAGTAGGACGGATTGGATCAGGTAAAAGCACACTTGAAAGGCTTATCTTAGGATTGCAAGAACCAGATGAAGGTTCAATTTTAATTGATGGCACGGATACAAGGCAGCTTGATCCTGCAGATTTACGCCGCAATTGTGGCGTTGTACCACAAGATATTTATTTATTCTTTGGTTCAATTCGTGAGAATATTGCCTTGGCCGCACCATATATTGATGAAAATAATATAACCCATGCCGCACAGATTGCAGGTGTTTTTGAATTTACATCAAAAAACCCTATGGGGTTGGATTTAGAAGTTGGTGAACGCGGCATGAATTTGTCAGGTGGGCAACGCCAATCCGTTGCCGTTGCCAGGGCATTATTACTCGACCCACCAATTTTAATTTTTGATGAACCAACAAGTGCCATGGATAACACAACTGAGCTTCGTCTTAAAGCACGCCTTAAATCAATTAGTGATGATAAAACAATGATACTGATAACGCATCGCGAGTCAATGCTTAGCCTTGTTGATAGATTAATTGTCATGGATAATGGTCGAGTTGTTGCCGATGGCCCAAAAGAAACTGTCATACAGGCCTTAGCAAGCGGGCAAATTCAAACAGCAAAAATTTAATATATCAATATATCAATATATCAATATATCAATATATCAATATATTTAAATATTTAATGGAACATAATAATGAGTAATAAAAGTTGGGAAAAGCAAATATCTGAAAGTGAAATGGGGCCAATGGTTGGTAGAAGTGCCAGCCGAATTGCACATTTATTATTATTTTCCGTTCTGGCTTTTTTTGTTTTATTCATTTTTTGGGCATATAATGCCAAACTTGACGAAGTGACGCGAGGAAGCGGTAAAATCATACCGTCTGGGCAAACAAAAAAAGTCCAGCATTTGGAAGGCGGCATCATCGAAAATATATTTGTTGTCGAGGGGGAGGAAGTTAAAAAAAACCAGGTATTGCTGCGGATTAGCAATAAGAATGCTGAGGCTGATTTAGCAGAAAAGCGCAAACATTATTTAAATTTTTTGGCAACTGGCGCAAGGTTGCTCGCAGAAACTAAAGGGAGCGATATAATTAATTACCCAGAAGAAGTCATGCTCGAAGCAAAAACATTAGCCAGAAATGAAAGCTTGCTCTTTAAATTAAGGCGAGATCAACTAAATTCCCAAGTGAGTATTTTAAATGATCAATATGCACAAAAATCACAGGAATTAAATGAACTTAATGCCAAGGCAAAACAATTAGAAAAAAGCCGCAGTATAATTATGCAGGAATTAAATTTATTGCGACCACTTGTTAAAAGTGGTATTTCGCCAAAAATAGATTTAATAAGGGTTGAACAAAAAGTCCAAGGCCTTAATGCAGAGATTGATGGAATTACATTTGCTATTCCAAGAACACGATCACAAATAACCGAAGCTAAACGTCGAATAAACGAAAAAATAAATACATTTAAAACCGAAGCGCAGCAAGAATTAAATCTTATTAGATCATCGGCAATCCAATTACGCGAAGAACTTTCCGCAGGGCTTGATCGTGCGGTGCGAACATATGTTAGATCGCCAGTTGCGGGCATCGTTAATGAGATATTCAAAAATACAATTGGCGGCGTTGTTCGCGCAGGAGATGATTTAGTCGAAATTGTGCCAATCACCGATAATTTATTGGTGGAGGCAAGAATTCGCCCTGCCGACAGGGCTCATTTATGGCCAGGATTGCCCGCCATGGTCAAGGTAAGTGCCTATGATTTTTCAATTTATGGCGGATTAAAAGCAAAATTAATTGATATAAGCCCTGATACAATAGTCGATGAAAAGGGCGAAACATATTATCGTATAAGGCTTCGCACCATTTCAAATAATTTGGCAAAAGATAAACCAATCAAACCAGGAATGACAGCCGATGTTGATATTTTAACTGGGCAAAAAACTGTTTTAGATTATTTACTAAAACCATTATTAAAAGCGAAGCAAAATGCCCTGAGAGAGAGATAATGGCGCAATTTACTAGGCGCAATTTACTAGGCGCAATTTACTAGGCGCAATTTACTAGGCGCAATTTACTAGGCGCAATTTACTAATGGCGGAAGGGCAAGTAACCCACCCAACCACTATGTAGCGAATAGGCTATCAATCCAATAATGATAATATTACGTTATTTAAATACTGTAAACACACAAAGCGCATATTTAGTGCGACTTAAAAAAAGGTCTACTGCTTCTACTTACTTTAAAATATTGATAACCTTAATATCATAATAATATGGTTTTCATAAAATTATCGTAATAAAGCCTAAGAAGACTCAATTTATAGAATCTTATATTTTGGAGTTTATTAGCTAATAGCTTTTAATTCTTAAGTTGATTTTCAGATATGAAAATGCAAATAATAGTATGATATTGCAAGAATAGTTTACAATAATTATAAATATTTAGTTTAGTTTAGGTTATATTAAATGCAAGAATTAGAAAAAATAGAAATACATTTAAGCCATAGACAAAGCCGTATTATTGAATATGCAAAGCGTGATGGTTTTGTCTCTGTTGAAATTATGGCGAGTGATTTTAATGTTACACCACAAACAATACGTCGTGATTTAAATTTTTTATGCGATAATTTATTATTAAATCGCCATCATGGTGGTGCAACATTACCAGCCAATATTGAAAATAAATCATATGATGCAAGGCGATCTATGAATCATGACAGCAAACTAATGATTGCACAAAAAATTGTTGGGTTTATTCCTGATGGATCATCTTTATTCATGAATATTGGAACAACAACGGAAGAGGTCGCAAAAAGATTATTAGGGCATAAAAGACTGCGTATCATTACAAATAATTTAAATGTTGCAAATATTATGTCGGCTAATAATGAATTTGAAATAATTATTGCTGGTGGCTATATACGTAACCGTGATTGCGGTATTATTGGCGAGGCAACGATAGATTTTATAAATCAGTTTCGGGTTGATTATGCAATTATCGGCATTTCTGGCATTGATGATGATGGCACATTATTGGATTATGATTATCGTGAAGTCCGCGTTGCCCAAGCCATCATAAAAAATGCAAGAGAAGTATTATTAGTAGCAGACCATAGCAAATTTAAACAACGTCCTATTGTGCGCCTTTGCCCAGCTAAAGATATTGACCATATATTTACTGATAAAATATTAAATATAGAAATTGCTGAAATTTTGAAAGCTGCTGATGTTAAAATTCATATTGCGGCATATGTTTAATCATTAAATACAGGTATTTTAGCTTTTTACAAATGATGCTATTTTAGGTATTATCATGGTAAATTTAGCGCCATTATTAATTTTTGATTGCACTTTTATACTCCCTACAAGAATTTTCGTAACTATATTATACGACAAATTCATTCCCAAACCTGTGCTGCTTGAACTCATATTAGTTGTGAAAAATGGATCAAACACTTTATCAATATTTTTTTCTTCGATACCACATCCATTATCAGAAAATGTAATAATAACATCATTACCATTATTTATAATATCTCCAGTTATTAATATTTCTCCACTTTGGCTGGTTTTAAAAGCATGATTAATTGAATTTGTGAATAGATTAGTTATAACTTGCCCAAGAGCTCCTGGATAACTATCAAGTTTAATATCCTTATCTATATTTATTATTATACTATAATTTTCACTTTTTATGCTTGGTAATAATGTTGACATTATTTCTTCGATATAATCTTTTAACTTGAATAAGCGGCGTTTAGAGCTTGTTTGGTCAGCAGCAATTTGTTTAAAGTTATTAATCAATTCAGCCGCGGTTGAAAGGCTTATAGTTAATAATTTTGATGCACCAATTATATCCTCTAAATATTGTATTAGATGAGATTTTTTTAATCTATCTGACTCAATTTTTTTTTTAAATTTTTGACTTTTATCTTTTATGGCTGATGATAGCGTAATGCTTGTTCCTAATGGGGTATTTATTTCATGAGCAATACCCGCAACAAGGCTGCCTAGAGATGCAAGCTTCTCAGATTGAATAAGGTTTTTTTGAAAGATCTTTAATTCTTTTAATGCTTGTTCTGCTTTTTCTTTTGACGCTAATAATGCTTTTTCAATTTTATCCTGTTTATCAATATTATCATTGTATATGCCGACGAATTTACCTAATTCATCTTCAGTATTAATTACAACTTTTTCTCGAACCCCTGTTAATTGGAACTTATTGACAGATTTAGTTATTTTTTTTAACGGTGCGTTAACGGTAAAATGAAACCCAAACATAGTACATATAATAATAACAATTAATAAAATAAGCGCTAGCAATGCTTGCAAGTTAAAATAATTTGGAATTTCGGCAACATCATTTGAATTACTACGAATAAGACGTAAATATCCTAATATTTCTATTTTAGTTTTCTGAATATATTTTATTGGCATATTCACAATTATTGCATCATCATTATGTTGGCAATTACCATATGATAAAATTTGTATTTCACTATTCACATTTAATAATTCTGCACATAGAATTATTTTATCATTAATTAATATTTCCATTATTGAACTAATAGATCTTTCTTCTATATTCCATAATGGGTTTGATAATATTCGTGAATATGTTCTTGCTGTATTAACTATCTCTTTTTTTTGGTTATTATATACTTCTTTATTATGTGTTATGTTTAAAAAAAATATATATAATGCAGAGAATAAAGCCATAAGCGGTAATGTATATAATAAAAATTTAGTGCTTAGGCGTAATTTTTTGGAATATGGCATAAAGTCATTATTATATATTATATTTTTTATGTATTTTTTCATAATTTGTTTATACATCTGATAATTTTAATTATAGGTTAAGTCATATGTGGATGCTATATTTCAAGGTGTTAATAATTTATTATAAAAAGTAATATTTTAAACTTTATTTTATGATAATATTTATTATTTCCAACTTGTTTATGATCAAATATAAAATATAAAATAGATGTTAATAAATATTTACTATATATTACTCAAAGGCATAATTTATCTAATGTTTTTCTTATCCAACGGGTTTAGGCCATTTTTCTTTGCTGCGATGGTATTTGCTGCCATTATAATTCCCATATGGGTTTTAATATTTGATGACCTAATATATTTAGCGTTGCCAATGCCAAATATATTATGGCATTCACATGAAATGATATTTGGCTTTATAATCGCCGCTGCTGCTGGTTTTATTTTGACAGCTATACCCAATTGGACTGGCAATAAACCGTTACGCGGCTATTGGTTAGGGATGTTATTCATATTATGGTTGGCTGGCAGGTTCTCTATGTTATTTTATTTAATGCTGCCATTTGGATTTGCTGCCGCTACTGACATTGCATTTTTAGTTATTTTAAATTTATTTATCGCTTGGCAATTAATCATATCCAATAATTATAAAAATCTTATAATATGTTTGATATTTTTAATTTTCATTGCAGCAAATATCTTAATGCATCTTGAATTTTTAAATATTTCTCAATTTTTATTAATATCATCACAAAGGCTTGGCGTTGATAGCGTCGCCTTGCTAATCGTGGTTATTGGCGGTCGTGTTGTCCCTGCATTCACTGGTAATTGGTTAAATGCCAATGGTTATAATGTAAAAATTAATACTGGCAAAAAAATTGATTTAATGGCTATGATAGCTGTTTTAATATTATTAATTTTTAATATTTTTATGCCTGGTAGCAATTTAACATATTTGGTTGCACTGATTGCTGCATTGGTTAACCTATATCGATTGTCCAAATGGCATTCAATGAAAACATTGCCTAACCCATTGTTATGGGTGTTGCATTTAGGCTATTTATGGCTATGTTTAGGCCTTTTTTTAGAAGCTGGAATGGTATTTGATAATTATATTTCTGAAAGTCTTAATTTCCACGCCATCGGTATTGGCGCAGCAGGAACTATGATTGCAGCAATAATGACCAGAGCATCATTGGGTCATAGCGGGCGAAAATTATTAGCACCAAAAGGCATAGCATTAGCATATATATTAATATCAATTAGCAGCATCACACGCATCGCAGCAGAAATATATGATTTTATTGACCATATTTACCTATTGAATATCACGGCATTATTATGGTCATCTGCATTTGCAATAATTGCCATAATATATGCACCAATTTTATTGTTTAAAAATAAATAATTTATTGTTTAAAAATAAATAAATTCTACTAATCATGACAGATAATTTTATAATAATACCTTATCAGGCGGCATTTTCATTACTGGCATTACGACGATAGGCCAAGGCGCAATGGCTTTCACAATATGGTCGCCCTTGTTCGGCATTTTCACCACAAAAATGAAATTCATTTGAACCAGGATGACCAATAGGCCATTGGCATGATCTTTCATGCGGAACAATTTGTATTGGCGTTTGTTTTTTAATTGGTACTGGCTTTGCCGATAAACCCATACGATGCGCTTTGCCAATCACCGCATTTCTCGTAATTCCGCCAATTTTCTCTGCTATTTGCCGCGCGGTATAACCACGCTGCCAAAGACCTTTTAATATATCAACACGATTTTCTGTCCATTCGCTAGCCATTATATAGACCTCTTTAACTTTAAATTCCCCAGAATATTGCTTCGACAATAACTATATTAAAATTAATATAATTATTGTGTTACCACATATATATTGTGGTCGAAGTGATCTTCATCACAATATACATGTATTTAGTTTAATTCAAGTGGTTTTTATGGCTATATTACTCAACATGATTTGCGCCAATATTAAATGGATCTGGGTAATCATAACAATCAACCTTGCCCAAAGTTTTATAGCAATATATAGGTTTTTCAATAACCACACCATAATCTTGGCTACGGCATACTGGGCCTTCATCGTCTAAATGCTTTACATAACTGCAATCAAGGCCTGTGGCTATTTCTGCAATATTATCTGTTGGCAATTTATCACTCATAATGAATGACGTGGCAATGCCAATAATCCCTGCGACACCGCCGCCTGCGATGCCACATCCACTAAGCGAGAATAATAACAATAATATTGCCAATATTTTGACATGAATATTCATTAAACTGTTTTTTTTGTTAAGTATATTGTGCTGTGACATTTAAAAATATCTTTCTTGCGCTGAATATTGATAAATATACCATATCCATTTCTTTATATATTAAAACCATATTAAGTCATATGGCAAAAAGTACAAAGCAAAAACTAGGCCAAATGCAGCATAAAGTATAATTTAAGTTGATTCATTATAAAATATCAGCAGAATATCATAAGTTACGTGACATTATGGCTTATTAATAATAGTTATCTATGATAAATTAAAATATATATTATTCTTAAATTAGAGGTAACCTAGATTGGCTGACATATTTAATGAAATTGAAGAAGATATCCGTCAAGATCGCGCAAAGGTCGCTTGGCAAAAATATGGTAAATACGTAATTGGCTTAGCTATTTTAATCATTGCCATAACTGCGGGCAATACGGGTTGGGTTGAATATAAAAAATCTGTATTAATTGATCAATCTGATCGATTCGTTGCCGCAATTGCAAAGATTGATGCCAATGATGATGTTGCTGCCGCCGATTTATTTGCAAAGCTAAGCGAAGATGGTGGTGTTGGTTACTCCATGTTATCGCGTTTTAATATGGCCTCATTGAAAATAAAATCTGGTGATATTGATGGTGCAATTTTGATATATCAGCTATTATCAAATGATAATAGCATTGATAAAATATATCGTGATTTGGCGGTAATCTTATCGGTGGTTAATCAAATCGATGATGGTAATAATAAAGATTTATTAACAAGCCTTTCACCACAATTGCAAGAAGATGCGCCTTGGCGATTTAGTGCTTATGAATTAGCGTCAATAATCACCGTAAAAATGGGTGATATCGAACAGGCAAGGCAATATCTTACATTAATTACCGATGATTTTGCTGCACCGCAAGCCATAAGGGCGCGCGCGGCGGAACGATTAAAAATAATAAATAATAATTAATCATCATGCGAAAGTCATACAGATGAGCATAGTTAATGCCGTTATTAACATAAGAAAAGTTACCACCATAACTTTATTAAAAATCACTCTTTCATTGTCAATATTAGTGGGGCTTTCAGCTTGCGACATATGGAAATATAAAGAAGAGATATTATCTGGCAAGCGAATATCTGTCATGTTATTGGAAAATGACTTAGAGCCAGATGCGCGATTATCCGATCTTGCTGTGATTTTACCAAAACCATATACTAACCAAGGTTGGTTGCAAAATGGCGGCTATTCTGATCACGCCATGCATCATCTTGATTTAGCAGCAAATATCACCAAAATATGGTCGGTTGATATTGGCGATGGTGGTAATGAGGAACAACGCCTGTTAAATGCACCCGTTATCGCCGATGGTTTTGCTTATGTAATGGATGTAGATTACCAATTGCGCACCTTTAATGCCGATAATGGTAAATTAATATGGCAAAAACAATTAGACGTACCCGAAGAAGATGAAGAGGCATTTGGCGGCGGTATCGCATATTTAGGCGGTATGATTTTCATATCAACTGGATTTGCTGAAATTATTGCATTAAATGCCAAAAATGGTGAAGAGATTTGGCGTAAAAAAGTTAGCGCACCGGTTAGATCAAGCCCGACCGCATCGGTTGATAATATTTATGTTATAACCATCGACAATCAAATATTTGCCCTTAATAGCAAAACTGGCAATAATATATGGGTTCATGCTGGGTTTTCTGAAAATGCAGGCTTGTTGGGTGGCAGCAGCGTGGCGGCAATTGATGATTTTCTGGCTGTACCATTTTCATCGGGGGAATTATTTGCATTAAAAGCCAGTACTGGTAAGGTAATATGGTCCGACAACCTAACATCATTGCGGCGCTCAAATGCCATATCCGCATTAGCAGATATTCGCGGCGCACCGGTTATTGACCGCGGCGTTATCTATGCAATTAGCCATTCGGGTAAAATGGCGGCAATCGATATAAAAACAGGTGGTCGCATTTGGACTAAACGCTTGTCAAGCAAGCAAACTCCTTGGGTTGCTGGTGAATTTATCTTTGTTTTAACTTCTGATAATTATTTGCTCGCCATGACAAGGCGTGGCGGCATGGTTAGATGGCTAACCCCATTACCAAGCTGGCAAGATATGGAAGATAAAGAAGATGCAATAACATGGGTTGGGCCTATTTTGGCTGGTGATCGGTTAATACTTGCCAATAGTCTGGGCGAAATATTGACCATATCACCTTATACTGGCTTGCCGCTTGGAAAAATTGATGTCGGCAGCCCGATAATGGTAAGCCCTGTGGTTGCCAATAAAACCCTTTATATTCAAACTGAATCTGGTAAGCTAATCGCTTATCGTTAAGGAAAATCAATGGATTTTACCGTTGCCCTTGTTGGCAGGCCAAATGTTGGCAAATCAACATTATTTAATCGTTTAGTTGGCAAAAAGCTAGCCCTTGTTGATGATCGCCCAGGCGTTACCCGTGATCGCCGCGAAGGCAATGGCAAAATTGCCGATATGCGCTTTAGAGTGCTGGATACGGCGGGGCTTGAAGAAGCATTCGACGATAGTTTAGAGGCAAGAATGCGCCAACAAACGGAAGAAGCATTGATAGAGGCCGATGCCGTATTTTTCATGATCGATGCGCGGTCTGGTGTAACCCCACTTGACGAGCATTTTGCCCAATATTTACGAAAACATGATACAACGGTGTATTTAATTGCCAATAAATGCGAAGGCAAAATGGCACAACATAGCCTATCTGAATGTTATAAATTAGGGCTTGGCGACCCGATCGCCATATCTGCCGAACATGGGGAGGGTATTCTCGATCTATATCAAATATTATTACCCGCATGGCAGGATTATACGGAGTTATCAGAGGCCGCAAATAGCCATATTGAATTGGTAGATTTGGATAGCATTGATATTGATGCTATAGATTTTGAAAATAAAGATTCTAAGAACCAAAATTCGGAAAACACAGATAAGGTCGAAGCCAATTATCATGTCGATAAAACAGGTAAAATAATTAATATTGATGATAATCGTCCAATTCAACTTGCCATAGTTGGCAGACCAAATGTTGGTAAATCCACATTGATTAATGCGCTTATTGGCAAGGATCGTCTGTTAACAGGACCAGAGGCAGGAATAACGCGGGATTCCATCGCCATCGATTGGCAATGGAAGGGGCGCGATTTTAAATTAATCGATACGGCGGGGTTACGCCGTCGTGGTCGCGTAGTGCAAAAAATTGAAAAATTATCGGCTGCGGATACAAGACGATCTATTCGTTTTGCCCAAGTTGTCGCATTGGTTCTTGATGCCAATGATATGTTAGAAAAACAAGATCTTATAATTGCTAATCAGGTGATTACCGAAGGCAGGGCGTTGGTTCTTGTGGTTAATAAATGGGATAGCATCAAAAATAAACAGGCAGCATTGGAAAAATTAAGCGATCGAATGCAATTATCATTGCCACAGGTGCGCGGCATTCCGTTTGTTACCGTATCGGCCTTGAACGGCAAAAATCTGCATAAAATCATGGATGAAGTGCTTGAAATATATAAAATATGGAACAGCCGCATACCAACCGCCAGATTAAATGAATGGTTGGCGCAAATGACCGAGATGCACCCGCCACCCTTGACCCATGGCAGGCGGATAAAATTGCGTTACATGACGCAGGCAAAAACCAGACCGCCAACATTTGCATCATTCATTTCTGTACCCGAAGATTTACCCGCATCATATATGCGTTATTTAATCAACGGCTTGCGGCAAGATTTCGACCTATGGGGCGTGCCGTTGCGTATTATGATGCGTAAGGGTAAAAATCCATATGCACCAAAACGTAAACGGTAATAAAATATGGCTCATATTAATATATAATTAGCGGGAATCGATAAAATGGCATTATCATATAAAAAAATATTTAATATTTCGATGCTATTTGCCGCATCATTATTATTAAATGCCTGTATTTCCATGCCTGAAAGCCTGACATTGTCATTGCCTGCGACAGAGGCAAAAGAATTTGATGGCATTTGGAATGGCAGATTAACCCTGTCGATTGGTGAAGAAAAATGCATAAGACGGACGCAAATCACGGTAAAAATTAATGGTGGGACATTAAGTGGGCGGACAAAATTTAAAAATTATGATGCCAATATAAGCGGTATAGTTGGCGATGATGGTAATCTGGTTAACGGTCGAGTTAATGTCTCTCGCGATTTTTATAGCTATGATATCACTGGTGATTTCAATGGTGATGATGCTAGTGGCAGCTGGAAAAATAAATCATGTATGGGTAAATGGAAATTACACCGTATCAGGCGGAGTGTTTTATAAGAAGTTAGGATTATTCTACTATTCTTGATAATTCCTCAAAAGCTAAAGATAACTGCTTAATAAGGGAGTTATAAATATCAGGTAATTGTGCTTCTTCGTTTAGATTTAGTCTAGATTTTATTGTTGTTAGGCGGTTTTTGTAACCATCATTTGATCCTAAATGGGAATATGCAATGCGAAAATCATAAAGAACATATAATGGGCAAATTTTTTATTAAATCTTTTGAAACACTGCTCTAAAAACTCAGAACGAATTTTGAATAAATGATCTTCTTTAGAATGCTCAGAAGGCTGACACATAATCTGTGCATCATAAAATTCAGAGCCAATAGAATGGTCGGATTCAATATTTTCTGATCTTAAATAATATTGTTCATTAACTGGTAGCTTTGCAATATCCCCCAACCACATAATCAATTTTCCATTTTTATTAATCCCAAAAGATATGCGGAAATTATCACCTAATCTTATATTGCCATAAGTAGTTGAAGAAAAATCAAGTAGATATGTTGGCGATGCATCATATTTAATCAGCACTTCCCGATTAAAAAAGACGGGTGTTAAAAAACCTTCATCATACGGCCTTTTTAATCCTGGAATATATTCATAATCATCAGAGTCGTAAATGAATGATATTTGCGTAAAAGAAAATTTATGATTGGTTTTTTTTCGTATGAACTGTTCAAATATACTATCTTTTTTTATCGCTTGTTCGTGCGCAAGGATTATACAATGTTTCGAACGGTTTGGTAGAAAATTTAAATCACATTCTTCACAATGTAATGTCGGTAACCCTGTTATCTGTATATTTATACCAGAAATATTTTAATAAAACTCTTCAAATATCAGATCTAAATTACCATTGCAATTATTGCAGTAAATGCTTTGTGTTTTTTCATCAGTTGGGTAAATATCATCTAAATTCATATTTTTCCTTTAGATATCAAGATATAATTGCGCGTATATATAGCATTAAAAACTAAATCCTGCAAACTCTGCCAATCATTATGTAGATTGGTTGTTTTTTATATTTACGTGCTAACCGCGCGGCGGGCGGTCGCTATCTTTTTATATCTACGCCTAACGGCGGCGGGCGGGTCGCCCTTGCTTCTTTTCTATTTTACGCACTAACCGCGCGGCGGGCAGTCGCCTTTGCAATCACTTTGTGATTGGTTGTGTTTGCCTTTAACTATGTAGCTTGCGTATATAGTTCTAAGCAAACCCCGAGTGGCGTAGCCACGACGACATGTTGCGTAATAATAAAGAGCTGCGAGAGCGAACAAGTGTGAGTACGCGAAGCGCGGCTTAGTGCAACGGTAAAAAACGAGCATTCTATAATGTGAGAGCGAACAAGAGAGAGTACGCGAAGCGCGGCTAAGTGAAAAGGTAAACAACGAGCATTCTTTAATGCGAGAGCGAACAAGTGTGAACACGCGAAGCGCGGCTTAGTGCAACGGTAAAAAACGAGCATTCTTTAATGCGAGAGCGAACAAGTGTGAGTACGCGAAGCGCGGCTTAGTGCAACGATAAAAAGAACCTTCCTGCCGTCGTTAGGCGTAAATATAAAAGTTGCTAAACCATAATAGTTTTATCATACTCAATAACTTCAACTATTTTTATAGAAGTTAAAGTCTTATGAATATACGAATTAGACCAGAAATATTTGCCCTACTTGCGGCAATTGCCAATGGAACAATTGGTCCGCTAAATCGATTTGGGTTTGCTTCAGGAGCAAGCCATCATTCAATAGCTTTTATAAAATGTTTTGGTGCTTTTTTAATAGTTCTAATATTCTGTTTGTCTCGTTCAAATATGAGAAAAGAATTATTAGAAACACGTTCTCAAACATGGCAGTTTGCTTTACTCAGTTTTTTAGGGGTATTCTGCCTTTATTTTTTTGAAACTTGGGCATTTGCAGAGGCAAGTATTCCGCTTGTTTCTTTTTTAATATATGCCGCTGGTGGTGGAACAATTTTTCTTTCAGCAATTATATTGAAAGAAAAAATTGGGATAGCAAAATTAATAGCATTTTTGTTTTTATTAGGCGGCGTTTGGTTTATTTACGCTTATGAAGGTAATGTTTCTGGTTCCCGATTAGGTGTTATTTTAGCGCTTTTGGGTGGGTTGGGATATGCAATTTTCATTTTCATGTCCAAATTTTTTGATGTAAAAAGCGGAGTTCCACAACTTGTGTGGCTTTTTGGTTTTGGAAGTTTATACCTTTTCATTCCTTGGGGATATTCGGGCTTTATCATGCCCCCAATAGCTGCATATTGGTCGATCGGTTTACTTATAGTTCTTCCAACCATTGGTGGCTTCTGGTTGACAACACGGCTATTCAAGACGGTGAAGCAAGTAGTGTTCAAATAATTGAAACTAGTGACCCACTCTTTGCATCAATACTCGCATTTTTTATATTTGGCGATACATTAAGCGAAGCTGGAATTATTGGCGCTACATTGATAATGACAGGGCTTCTAGTCGCTCTCTATAAACCAGACTGGTTTAAAGGGTTGATGCGTATAAAGTGAAAAACCCATAAAATAAACCGCTAAAACATGATGTTAATAGCGGCTTATTTGGTGGCTCCTCGCGGATTCGAACCGCGGACACATGGATTATGATTCCACCGCTCTAACCAACTGAGCTAAGGAGCCTTAATATTTCATGCGGGTTTTAACTTTGCTTTGCCATGCTGTCAAGCTATGCGTGATAATTATTGTGATAATTATTGTGATAAATATTGTGATAAATATCATTAAATATTTTTAGCCATAATCCAGCCACCGCCAAGAACCCTTGTGCCATCATAAAAAACACAGGCTTGTCCCGGTGATACGCCGTATAAATCTTGCTTGAAACTTACCTTCACATCGCCAATTTCAGTAACAGTAACAATTGCCGCAACCGGTTGCATTGCTGACCTTATTTTGACTTTAATATCATATGGGTGGTCGCTTAATTTATCATCACCTAGCCAATTTATATCTTTTAATAATATATTTTTCACCGCCAAGGCAGCTTGCGGCCCAACAAGCACCTGTTGAGATTTTGCATTAATGCCAACCACATATAACGGGTCGGTATTATCTTTGCGTCCACCAATGCCAATGCCGCGCCTTTGACCAATTGTGTAATTTATAATGCCATCATGCCGCCCCATTATCTTGCCATCGATATGGATTATATCACCCGCAATACAGGCATCAGGGCGCAGGCTTTTGACTATATCGGCATAATTGCCATTGGGAACAAAACAAATATCTTGGCTATCTGGTTTATCGGCAACGGATAAATTAAACCGCTTTGCATGTTCTCTGGTTTCAGATTTTGGCATATCGCCCAATGGAAAACGCAAATATTCTAATTCATCTTGTCTGGTGGTGAATAGAAAATAACTTTGATCCTTTGAAAGATCACGCGCCATATGCAATTCTGCGCCATTTTTACCTTGAATTTGACGAACATAATGCCCAGTTGCCATGGCTTCTGCGCCTAGATCTTTTGCGGTTGTTAATAAATCTTTAAATTTAACATTTTGATTGCATTTGATACATGGAATTGGCGTTTCACCACGAGCATAGGAATCGGCAAAATCGACTATCACTTCATCTTTAAATTTACTTTCATAATCAAGCACATAATGAGGGAAATTTAAATTATCAGCCACCAATCTTGCATCATGAATATCTTGTCCAGCGCAACATGCACCGCTGCGTTGAATGGCTTCACCATGATTATAAAGCTGCAAAGTGATGCCAACTACATCATAATTTTCTTCATGTAATAGGGCCGCAGTAACCGACGAATCGACCCCACCTGACATGGCGACGACTATTCTGGTATCTTTTGCGGGCTTATTAATACCCATGGAATTTAGTTGTTTATTCATATATGGAATATAGGTTTTTTATTGCAGACTGCAAGATAAAATCATTCATTTAAATATTATTATAGCGGATGTTAAAATTGCTGGAATCTGTGGCGATCCTATGGCAAGAATATAATATATTATTTCAATCAGGGTAATTAAACGCGATGAATGAAGATAAAATGGTATTAGCCGTACCAAAGGGGCGTATTTTAAAAGAATTACGACCAATTTTAGACGCAGTGGGTATAGAGCCAGAAGCGGCATTTGATGACCCCAAAGCGCGACAATTACGTTTTTATACTAATATAAAAAATCTTGATATCATTCGTGTGCGTTCGTTTGATGTGGCAACATTTGTCGCATTTGGCGCGGCACAATTGGGCATTGCTGGCAATGATGTATTGATGGAATTTGATTATCCAGAAATTTATGCCCCTGTTGATTTAGATATCGGTCATTGCCGCATTAGTGTTGCGGAGGAAAAAAAATTAAGCCAAGATGATGACCCTGAACAATGGAGCCATATTCGCGTTGCCACAAAATATCCCAATATCACGCGGAAATATTTTGCCAATCGCGGCGTACAGGCCGAATGTATAAAATTAAATGGCGCGATGGAACTTGCCCCCGGTATGGGATTATGCCGCCGTATTGTTGATTTGGTTTCAACAGGCAACACATTAAAAGAAAATGGCTTGGTTGAAATTGAAACAATCATTGAAATAACCAGCCGCCTTATCGTCAATCGTACCGCATTAAAAACCATGCCCGATAGCATCGGCGGTTGGGTCAATAAATTTCAGGATGTGATGAATGGTAATTAGATTAGATTTAAATTCTCCTAAATTTAATAAAGATTTTACCGATTTGATTTCATCAAAAGATGAAATGAGCGCGGAGGTCGAAAATATTGCTGCGGATATCATAAAGAATGTCCGTAAATATGGCGATCAAGCAATATTTGATTATAGCCTAAAATTTGATAATTTAATAATTGATGCCACAACAATGCGATTTAGCGATGGTGAAATAACTTCGGCAAAGGAAAAATGTGATCCCGATGTCTATCAATCTTTAATATTTGCGGCACAGCGAATTAAAGATTTTCACGAAAAAACCATGCCTGATGATCTAAGCTATATCGATGATCAAGGCGTTGGTTTGGCGGCGCGTTGGCGACCGGTTATGGCGGCGGGGCTTTATGTTCCGGGTGGCACTGCAAGCTATCCCAGTTCGGTTTTAATGAATGCGATCCCTGCTAATGTTGCGGGGGTTGAGCGAATTGTTATGGTCGTCCCTGCCCCAAATAATATTATTAACCCTGCGGTTTTGGCGGCTGCGGAAATTGCAGGCGTTACAGAAATATATAAAATTGGTGGCGCACAGGCAATTGCTGCATTGGCATATGGTAGTGCAACAATCAAACCAGTTGATAAAATTGTTGGGCCGGGTAACGCCTTTGTTGCGGCGGCTAAACGTTTGGTTTTTGGCAAGGTTGGCATTGATATGATAGCTGGACCATCGGAAATATTGGTGATTGCCGACGGTAAAAATGACCCATATTGGATAGCTATGGATCTAATGAGCCAAGCCGAACATGATATATCGGCACAATCAATTTTAATTACCGATAATGAAGAATTTGCAGATGCGGTTGAAATGGCAATTACCGATATTTTAAAAACCCTGCCGCGTGCGGAAATAGCTAGCAAAAGCTGGGAAAATAACGGTGCGGTTATTATTGTGCCAAAATTAGAAGATGCAATTAAATTAGTTAATCAAATAGCACCAGAACATTTGGAACTTGCAATCGATCAAGCCGAAGAATTCTCTGAAAAAATAATCAATGCGGGCGCAATATTTTTAGGTCGCTACACACCAGAAGCCATTGGCGATTATGTCGCTGGACCTAATCATGTATTACCAACAGCTGGATCAGCCAAATTCTCCAGCGGGTTAGGGGTGTTGGATTTTATGAAACGCACAAGTTTGGTTAAATGCGATGTAGGTAGCTTACGAAAAATAGGAATGGCAGCAGTAAATCTTGCCACGGCAGAAGGTCTTGGCGCGCATGCAAAATCAGTTGCAATCAGATTAAATATGCCAGTTAAAGATTAGATGATTTGTTAAATTTATAAATATTTAGGGTTTTTATGAAATTCTCAAGAGGTGAATGAATGTCAGAATGGGATAGTAAAATTGATTTTATCAGTGAAATAATTCTTGATGAAGAAACAGTAATCAGAAGATCACCAGAGGTCGAACATGAACGCGCAGTCGCACTTTATGATATTAAATCAAGAAATCGCTTCCGCCTGTTGGGTAATAATATAGAAGGCCCGTATAAATTACGCCTTAGCATAGCAGATAATAAACGCTTGATGTTTCATTTAACCGATAATGACGATAATATTATCAAAGATATTTTATTAGCAATGAGTCCATTTCGTAGGTTAATAAGAGATTATTTCCAAATTTGCGAAAGTTATTTTGACGCTATTAAAAAATTATCACCGGCACAAATTGAAACAATTGATATGGCAAGGCGTGGTTTGCATAACGAAGGTGCAGAGCTATTAAAAGAGAGATTGGAAGATAAAATTTCTATGGATAAGGCAACCACAAGGCGCATGTTTACCCTTATTTGTGTATTGCATATTCGCGGTTAAATATGGATTTAATAAACCCCATAGCATCACCAATATTTACGGAAGAAATGCCAGATGCGGTTTTATTTTGTTGCACAATGAATTCAATCAGGTCTGCCATGGCCGAGGGCATAATGAAAAAATTGCATGGCACGCAAATTTATGTAGATTCGGCAGGTGCACGCGAAGGTGAATTAAATGGTTTTGTTGTCCAAGTGATGAATGAAATTGATATTGATATGTCAAATCATAATACAAAAACATTTGATGAAATGGAAGATAATTATTTTGATATCATCGTTGCATTATCACCAGAGGCACAGCATCATGCGGTCGAAATGACAAGAACAATGGCCTGCGATGTGGAGTTTTGGAATACTTTTGACCCATCAATTATCGATGGTAGTAGAGATATACGGCTTGATTATTTCAGAAAAACCCGCGATCAAATAATGGCGCGGATAAAAAAACGTTTCCCCATAGCTGATGATTAAGGTAGTGGCCTTAAATTTTTTGAAAGATTATTATTTTAATGAGCAATAATATTAAGTTTATTCTGGCCTCTGCCAGCCCAAGGCGGGTCGATCTTTTGGCGCAAATTGGCATTAAGCCAGATATCATTGATGCAGCAAATATTGATGAAAACCCAAAAATTGATGAAACACCACGGCAATTGGCATTGCGTCTTGGTTTGGGTAAATGTCAGGAAATTGCCCAAAAAATCACATCGGATCATCCATCTTCGATAATACTTGCCGCCGATACAGTGGTGGCAATTGGCAGGCGTATATTGCCAAAAGCAGATAATATTACGCAAGCCAAGCAATGTTTATCAAAATTATCAGGTCGAAGGCATCAAGTCTATACGGGTTTTGCCATCAAGGATCAAAATAATAAAATATATAATCATGTGGTGAAAACAATTGTTAGTTTTAAACGCTTGAGCGAGCTTGAGATAACGGCATATCTTAACAGCAATGAATGGCAAGGCAAGGCAGGTGGATATGCTATACAAGGCTTGGCAGCGGCCTATATTTGTAATATTCATGGATCATACAGCAATATTGTCGGCTTGCCATTATTTGAAATATCGCAAATCCTGCATGGAATTAATTTTAAAGGTTTAAAATCATTATGAATAAAAATAATAATGACAATTATAATGATATTTATGTGGAAATATCACCAGCGGAACAAAGAATAGCAACAGTTGATAGCGATGGATTGTTAAATCATTTTGCCATCGAGCGTATGGGTAACATATCATTAGTTGGAGGAATTTATCTTGGGCTGGTTCGGCGGATGGAAAAATCTATGTCGGCAGCATTTGTTGATATTGGCCTTGGCGAAAATGGCATGATTAATAATGCCAAAACCCTGCATGAAGGCCAATGGTTGATTGTCCAAGTAACAAAAGATGCCCATGATAACAAGGGCGTTACATTAAGCAAAAATATAATATTATTAGGACGCTATTTAGGCTATAACCCATCAAGGAATGATATTAATTGGGCAAGATCAATTGGTAAAGGCAAGGCACGTGCCGAACTTGAAACTATATTATCTGATATAAGCAAAAATGATGATATTGACATGCAGGGTTATGCAATTAGAACCGCTGCAACAACGGTTGATGCCACCATATTAATCGCCGAATTTAACCGACTTCACGATAAATGGAATGCCATTAAGATGGCAGCAAAAACCCATAAACCACGTTTACTGGTTACGCCAATATCAATGGTTGAAAAAATATTGCGTGATGGTGATAAACAAACAAGATTGGCGATTGATGATCGGCAAATGCATTTACAATTAAAAAAACTTATCGCCAAAGAAATGCCAGACCAAAAGCATAATCTGGCTTTTTATGATGCAAGCAATGTTCAAGGGTTATTTGAAGAAGCGGGCATCGATGAACAATTGGAAGATGCATTGTCTGTCATTATTGAATTATCTGGCGGCGGCTCGTTAATATTTGAACATACCCACGCAATGCATGTTATTGACGTTAATATGGGCAAAGGAAGCCGTCATGGCGATGATGCAATTTTTAAGGTCAATGTAATTGCCGCCAAAGAAATATGTCGGCAAATTTCCTTACGTAATTTAGCAGGCTTAATCGTCATTGATTTTATTTCCATGAAAAATAAGGGACGAGCTAAAAAAATTGTTGAAATAATGCGGGCAAATATCAAACGAATGGATATTAATAAAGATAACCGCCATACTGATATTTTGGGTTTAACTTCCGCAGGGTTGATTGAAATAACTAGACAACGTCAAGGATTAGCACTGAACGAGCAAATGTTAAAAATATTATTGCCGCAAACTATACCGCATCCATTGGCACAAGGGGCCGCAATATTACGCGCAGCAATAAAGCTTAAAGGGGCTGGCATTCCTGTTGCCTATGGCTCAACCTTGGTGATAGAGGGCTTAAAAGGCGCATTAGCAAGCGCATTAGATGAAACATCAAGACGCTTAGGGCAGCAATTAATCTTGCGGTTGGGTGAAGATATCACACCGCCAATTGTCGAAATGGAAATATAAAATAATATAGGATTTTATAGTAATGGCAAATATCGTTGAAGAAAATTCAGGCTCTATAAAAAAATGTGTCATATGCAAAAAGACAATGATTAAAAAATATCGACCATTTTGTTCAAAAAGATGTTCAGATGTGGATTTAAACCGCTGGTTCGGTGAAAATTATCATATTCCATCCAATGAAATCGATGTTGTGAATGATATATATGACGATGATAACAGCGAATATTAATGTAAATTAAAATAATTACAAAAAAAATACATTTTTATTAACTTGCTACTGGACATAAGGGGTAAAATTCTCTAAATAATCCTCACCGATAGGAAGTTTATTGATAAGTTATTTAATAATTTATCATTTTTATACGCTTTCATGTGCCCAGATAGCTCAGTCGGTAGAGCAAGGGACTGAAAATCCCTGTGTCGGTGGTTCGATTCCGCCCTTGGGCACCAAAAACTCATATTTCACTTGGCAGCCTCCAAATGCTTTCAAACAAATTGTTATTTGAATTAAGCTAGAGTTCTGCCCATCTTTGTGAAGAAATATAGAGTGATGTAGCCCCATAAGTTCGGACAGTGTGTTAAGGTAGCGCGCCATATGCTTTTACATAGCCCGCCACATGGTTTTACATAAAATATTTTCCGTAAATAATCTCATTTGCTGTAATTATAGCAAATATTGACATATTATTTATATATAGATACGATTTTGGTATGATTAATAAAAGAAGTCGTAATGTCTGGGCTTGTTGTACCTGTCACGGTTTAGTTCCGCTCAGGCATCTCATTTAAGCAGCTATTTGTTCAAAAGCCCCAAAGATAACTAAATGGGACTTTTCCAACCTAGCGCAGAATGTTTCCATTGCTGCATTGTCATAACAATTTCCCTTTCCTGACATGGATATTTTAAAGCCAAATTTCCGTAACAACTTCTGATAATCATGGCTGCAATATTGGCTTCCATGATCATTGTGTTGCGGGTTCTGATTACAGATATATTGTTCTGGCGCATTAACCTGCCAACAGGGCGATGCCCGATCTGCAAACCAAGTTCTTTTAATTCGGCAGTCATTCATAATTTTACACAAGCGTTCAATGGGTAATTTGCCTGTGCGTTAAACCATTTGTCAGTGCAACGCGCATAACTTCTTGTTTAAATTCTAGTGTAACTTTGCTTCCCATTTATTTTCTCCTTTGTGATAATATATATCTCATTAGAGCGGAACTAAACCGTGACAGGTCCAATTGTTTAAATGACAATCTATTACCCAATTTTCCCAAAGCAAGCAGATTTGCTAATTACTGGTGGTCACGTTCTTTGTATGGACGAAGGTTATTTAGACTTTAAAAATGGTGCAATAACGGTGACTGACGGCAGAATTACCGTAGTCAATGATGCAACTGCTGCTGGTTAAGTACAGGCAAAAGAAACCATTAACGCAAAAGGCATGCTTGTAGTTCCTGTTTCTCGTTGCCCACATTGTTAACTTGGGCAGATAAAATTAATGCCGCGCATGCGTTCATTGAAAAAGATCGAGCCAATGATGACGTAGAATTGATGATCATGCCACATTCATGTTATATTCTTGATGATGGAGCGTCTAGCGGCAATGATCTTGATTTGTGGAAAAGCGTCGACATGCTAGTTACCTAAATACCTTAAGCACTGGATATCCCAAAAACCTACCTGCTCGTGCATTTTTGCAATGGGCGCACGCGAAGGCGCAAAGTCATTAGGATTGGGAGATGAAATTGGTACGCTTGAAACGGGTAAACGGGCTGATATCACAATAATTGATATGACCGCGTTACATCTTACACCCTCATATGATGCTTACTCATCATTGGCTTATTCGGTAGGCCGCGTCTTTTCTCTTATCCATAGCAAGAATATTACCTCCGCAGAACTGATTAAATTAATGGTTCTGAGCCTAGGTATAATTTACTCAAGGCCAACCTTATAGGGGGGGCGTCGGGGTTGATTAACTTTGCCCATGGGGAATTAATGACCAGCGGGATATGTAGTTATGGCCTGTGGGGCAGCCGAAGTTATTTTTGCCTTTTCAATTATTTTTATAATAGCGGCATCTATTTTAACGGCTATTTTTGTTACGTCTGTGGCCTTGCATGCCCAATTCATCCATTTCTAATTGTTCCTTATGGTTAATTTTTCTCATTATTTCGGCTTGTTGATTATCGTAAGATATTTCCATTTTTTTATATTCGCCAAATGCCACGGCTAAATTATCACGCGCATTTTCCAATTGGGGTTTTAATTCAGTTAAAAATAATTGTAAGCCTGCAATTTTTTTTGCCACCATTGTTGCAAAATTTCCATATGATTGCGCTATTCCAATATCTGTATCTTTATTGATATTTTTTGCTTCACGAATAAGTTCATTTTCTAGTTCTGATATGGCAATATTTGTTGCATCTTCTTGATCTTGCAATATTTTTAAAGCGCGGCGCATTTCATCAAGCTCAAAGCTAGTTAATTTAACAAGGCTGTTTAATGGATCGCTCATATTGATTTTACTCATAGATGGTTATTATGGATATTCTATTTCTAAAATTTCAGCTAATTTACTATAACCTTCTTCCAATGTGGATCGATCATTGATTTTTTGGCTTAAGAAATCTTCGATTAATGGGTTATAATGGATTGCTTCATCAACCAATTTATCTGATCCTTTTTTATATGCGCCTAGTCTGATTAATTCCGCCATATCGTCATAAGCAGATATTAATTTCCTTGCGCGGTTAACTATTTCATTTTGTTTATCCGTATTACATTTTGGCATGCTACGCGATACACTACGTAAAATATTAACAGCGGGATAACGATTGCGTTGAGCAATTTGGCGTTCCAGCACGATATGACCGTCTAAAATACCGCGCACCGCATCGGAAATTGGTTCGTTATGGTCATCGCCTTCGACTAATACGGTAAAAAGACCTGTTATACTGCCATTATCGCCAATGCCGGGCCCAGCGCGTTCTAATAAACGTGGTAATTCTGAAAAAACAGTGGGGGTATAGCCTTTGGTAGCGGGTGGTTCGCCAACGCTTAGACCAATTTCACGTTGTGCCATGGCAAATCTTGTTACTGAATCCATTAAACATAAAACATCATTGCCGCGATCACGAAAATATTCCGCCACCGCCATTGTCATATAGGCCGCTTCACGGCGCATTAATGGTGATTCATCGGATGTTGCGACGATGACAACGCTTCTTGCTAGGCCTTCTTCGCCTAAATCATCTTGGATGAATTCTTGAACCTCGCGCGCGCGTTCGCCAATGAGGCCGATTATAATAACTGGTGTTGAGCAATATCGCGATAACATCGACATTAAAATTGACTTGCCAACGCCAGAACCAGCAAATATACCCATGCGTTGGCCACTGCAACAGCTAAGAAAAGTGTTTAATGCCTGAATTCCTAAATCAATTTTACCACCAATGCGGTTTCTTTTATTGGCTGGCGGTGGATTGTTTCTAACATTATAAGAAATATTGCCCTTTGGTAATGGTCCTTTGCCATCTATTTCTTCGCCAAAAGCATTAATCACCCTGCCTAACCAATTTTTTGTTGGCTTTATAACGGCATCGCTTGAAATTATTTCAGCCCTACCGCCAAGTGCAACCCCATCAAGGGTATCATAGGGTAATGCCAATGCCGCTGATTTTTTGAAACCAACAATTTCACAGATAATTTTTTTATTACGTTTATTTTCTAATAAACATCTATCGCCGATTGCTAAATACCCATGCACGCCAGATATTTCTACCAACATACCTTGGATAGCAGTGATCTTACCGCATATATTAGACGGGTAAATTTGATCGATATTATTTTTTAAGGCTTCAAGTATTTTGCTCATGAAAACAGCTATTAATAGTTTTTATATAAATAGTGGTTATATTTTGAAAATTATAAGCCACACTTAAAAGAAGAAGTAATTTATTGTTTACTACTATATGTAATAATGTATAGTATAACATAAGTTTATAACAATAATACCATTATGCCAAATAATATATTTTTAACTATTTTTAACAATGGAGAGTATTTATGAGAGTTTTACTTGTTGAAGACGATAAAACCACTGTACAGAACATTGAATTAACCTTGAAATCAGAAGGTTTCATTATTGACACCGCCGCCCTTGGTGAAGATGGTCTTTAAATTGGAAAATTTTATGATTATTACTTGATATTGCTTGATATCATGTTGCCAGATATTGATGGATATGAAGTTTTACGCCGTTTGCGCGATGCACGTATTAATACACCAATACTTATTCTTTCAGGATTAATAGAGGTTGAAGATAAATTAAAGGCTTTAGGTTTTGGTGCTGATGATTATTTAACTAAACCATATGATAATCGTGAATTAATGGCAAGAATTCAGGCAATAGTACGCCGGTCAAAAGGCCATTCACAATCATGTATAACCACTGGTAATTTAACAGTTAACCTTGATTCTAGGTCAGTTGAAATAAATAATTGCCCCGTACATTTAACTGGAAAGGAATATGGTATTTTAGAATTATTGACATTGCGTAAAGGAACAACCTTGACAAAAGAAATGTTTTTAAACCATTTATATGGCGGCATGGATGAACCCGAAGCCAAGATAATTGATGTCTTTGTTTGTAAATTACGTAAAAAATTAATTGAAGCAGCCGATGGTGATAATTATGTCGAGACAGTATGGGGACGCGGTTATGTTCTGCGCGACCCGACAGAAGGCAAAGTTCATAAAATTAGTGCATAATGATTATAACTAACTGGTCAGTAATTAAATATATTATTGACCAGCTTTAGTCATCGCGCATAGTGCGTTCAGCCCGTTCATGACGTTCTTGTGCTTCAAGTGATAATGTGGCTATTGGTCTGGCTTCAAGCCGTTTTAATGAAATTGGCTCATCTGTTTCTTCACAATATCCATAACAACCATTACTGATACGCATAATAGCTGCGTCAATTTTTGAAATTAATTTACGTTCACGGTCTCTTGTACGTAATTCAATGGCACGGTCAGTTTCCATACTGGCGCGGTCATTTAAATCAGGCTGTGATAGATTTTCTTCTTGCATGCTGCTAAGCGTATCAGAAGATTCTTGTAATAACTCTAAACGCCAGCTAAGCAATCGTTGCTTGAAAAATTCAAGCTGTAGTGGGTTCATAAATTTTTCTGTATCATCTGGGGTATAGTCAGGTGGCAATAAAGATGATGCAATATTTGTTTCTGTAAATATTTCAGATGAATTCTCTATAATGTTAGGATTCTGATCTCTAGGCATACAACCCCCAAATATAAATAATTTAACCAATCAATATCATATGTGAACAGGCTATATTCTGCATTGGCAAATAAAACAATGGTTTTTTTTAAAAATAAATAATTTATTATGTTTCACTGACTAAATAACATCAATTCTATCTTATTTTATATTGAAGTTTAGTTAATTCCACCAGTGATCGCATTTCAATTTCATTTAGAATATTAATTAGCTTGGGATCAGTTGCATTTTTTTTCAGTTTTGCCAGAAGGTTTGATAAATTTTGTAATTGGCTAGCGGGGATCGTGCCCAACAGAAAGCCTGTGCGAATATTATCAAGAATATCTAGTAAATCATTGCCCCCTGATTTAGCCATATTATTTTTTAATATATTCGATGTAGTTGCATCATCGACGGCTTGAATAGCCAGCAAAGAGTCAAGGCTGCTTAGCATCGTTGTGGCAGCGATATTTTCAATGGATGAGACTTCGGTGGATGTGTTTTCAATTGACGATGTATCATTTTTACCACCGCTTGACATAACCGTAGCAAAATCAGCCGTATTTGTACGTTTTGATTTGCCAGTATCTTTATTTTTATTAACTGACTTGGTTGATCTTGATGTATTTATTTTCATGTTACCAGCCTATGATATTATTTTTAAGTAACCTTAAATCGAAATTTGCTAGATAAATCTATAATTTCAATATATTTTATAATTGTTGATTTTAAAAGTTAATATTCAATTAATTATATTTTATTAGGCTCAGGACCTATTAATTTAATCCGTTCTGCGGTGGTAATATTCTTGCTATATATAGGGTAAAAGACCTGATAAACAGAATTGCATCAAATTAATGGGTCCTGAGCCTAGCAATAATTATTAGGCTAATTAAAAACAGGCATGGTTTTTGCTTCTATATTTTTTAAGAATTATTATTTAAAGATTAGAAAAACTTTAGGAAAACCAAATGGGCAGTAAAAATTCACTCCAAAATATGAATAATATAGCCAGTTTTTTTATGGTTACTTTATTTATATGTTTAATGGCAATGAATGTTAACGCCCAATCACGAATAAAAGATATAGTTGATATCGAAGGCGTGCGCGATAATATGATCGTTGGTTATGGTTTGGTCGTCGGTCTTAATGGCACGGGCGATGATATTGGCAGCGCGGTTTTTACCAAAGAAAGTTTGATTGGTATGCTGGAAAGGCTTGGTGTTAATGCCAGTAGTGATAATCTTGATACGGATAATGTTGCCGCCGTTATGGTTACGGCCACATTACCACCATTTGCCAGACAAGGCTCACGAATTGACGTTACCGTATCCACATTGGGCGATGCCAAAAGCTTATTAGGTGGCACATTATTAGTAACCCCATTAATGGGCGCAGATGGTGAAGTCTATGCGGTAACGCAAGGAACTATCGCCGTTGGTGGATTTTCAGTGCAGGGCGAAGCCGAAAGCGTTATAAAAGGCGTGCCAACCAGCGGTCGTATTCCAAATGGTGCAATAATTGAGCGTGAAATATTATTCAGCATGGAAAATATGACTACTATCCGCTTTAGCTTACGCAACCCCGACTTTACCACAGCAAGGCGGATAAGTCGGGCGATTAACAGTTTTATTGGCGAAAATACGAGCGTTGTTAATGATCCTGGTACTGTCACTATTAATGTTCCAGATTCCTATAATGGCAAAATAATCGAGATGATAACCGATATTGAACAATTACGCGTAGAGCCAGACCAGATAGCAAAAGTTATAATTGACGAGCAAAATGGTGTTATAGTCATGGGTGAGAATGTGCGCATAAGCACAGTTGCCATTGCCCAGGGTAATTTAACCATTCGTGTATCTGAAACACGTGAAATATCACAGCCACAGCCATTCTCAAATACTGGCACGACGGAGACAATCAATGAAACAGAAATTGAAATTGATAGTGAAAGCGAAAGAAGGCTTGGCATAGTTAAAGGCGGAGTTAGCCTGCAAGAACTGGTTAATGGGCTTAATAGCATGGGTGTTGGGCCTCGTGATATGATAACTATTTTACAAGCAATAAAAGCATCGGGCGCATTGCAAGCCGATATTGAAGTTTTATAAAAAAGAAATTTTTATAAGGAAAGTAATATGGATAACCTATTTGAGATGCAGGCAAAACAGGCATTAAAGTCAAGTTTTAACCTAAATATTGCATCAGATCGAATTAAAAGGTTCAATAATGACGCGGGAGTTGCTGGTAAGAAATTTGAGGCGATGTTTTTAACACAAATGTTAGAACAAGTATTCGCCAGCGTAAAGTCCGATAGCATGTTTGGTGGCGGGCATGCAGAAGATATATATCGATCAATGTTATCAAAGGAATATGCCGACCAAATGTCAGAAAAAGGCGGGCTTGGCATTGCCTCGATGGTAACGAAAGAAATTATAAACCTGCAAGAAATGGCGGACGATAATGAATAATAATATAACTAATAAAGATATATCAAATAAATCTAAACCACAAAGTTTAATTAGCTTATTATCAAGTTTGATCGCCCTATTGGAACGTGAAAATAAATTACTAGATGCCCCCGATATAGCGCAAATAACAACCCTTGTTGAAGAAAAACAAAATTTATTTTTTGAATATGAAAAGCAAGTGGCTATGTTGGGTATTGATAATAGGATAGTCAATAATTTAACCAATGAAGCAAAAACTGAGTTAAAAAAACTATCAGAAAAATTTGATAAAATTTCAGATGAAAATGAAACAAAATTACGCATAGCACTTCGGGCAAGCAATATGGTAGTGACGCATATTGCAAAAGAAACAGAAAAAGCACCTGGTGGCTCATATATCAATTCATATGGCAATGATGGTAATAGCCATAATAAAAGAAAAGCCAGACCAATAACCGTTAACCATACATTATAATAGTAAAATATATTACTAAAGTATTTTAGAAAGGCAGTTATAAAATGTCATTATTCAGCGCATTGAACACCGCTATGTCATCCATAACAGCGTTAAATACCACAACGCGCGTAATATCTGATAATATCTCTAATGCAAATAATGAAAATTATAACGCTAGAAAAACCAAATTAAATAATAATATTCATGGCGGCGTTAATGTTGCTAATATATTAAGAAAGGTTAATGATGGTATTTTTAAAGATTTAGCCAATTCTATCAGCAGCACAGAATCAAACAAGGTTATGGATAGTATATATCGGCGCATTGAACAATTAATTGGCACTAGCCGCGGGAAGACGCCATTAATTAAAAAGATGAATGCATTAAATTTAGCATGGAAATCTTTTGAAGCAACGCCTTCAAGTGGCGCATCTGAAAAAGGTGTTATTCAAGCGGCGGTAAATTTAACAAAAGAAATACAACGAATTTCCAATGGATTAGATCAAATTTACGGTGATTTGGAAAAAAATATAATTGATTCAGTCGCAACATTAAATAAATCTTTAAATAAATTTCATAAATTAAATATTCAAATAACGAACAATGCAGCAACTAACCTGCCAACGGCCAATCTTGAAAATTTACGCGACGAACAAATTAAGATAATTTCCAAATTAATTAAGGTTAAACAAATTAAAAATAATGATGGTAGTGTTTATTTACACACAACAACAGGGTTAAGCCTTGCATCACCAAATCCAGCTATTTTCAAATGGGATAGCGCAAATAAAGCATTGACAAAATCTGGTAGTGGCAGCCTAGATTTAATCGCTGATAACAGTGTAACCATGGGGAGGATAAGTTCTTATGCCCAATTATTTCGTATCGATAGCAAGGCAACAACAGACCCAGATGGAAGGCTTGCGCCGATACAAAAAATGCGTAATAAATTGGATGAATTTACATTTATTTTAATGGATGATTCCGTTGCAAGGGCTACTGGTAGTAAGTTTCTTAAGCCGGGTGATAATTTAGTAACCGACCATGGTTTAACCATTGGTGATATAATATCCATTACTGTTGCTGGTGGTGCTACCACGGCGATTACTATTGATGCAACAACCAAGGTCAGTGATTTATTAACCAGTATAAATGCGATCACAAATATTAGCGCACGTATTGACTCCCATGGGAATTTGCAAATATTAACCAGCGGTGAAAATATGACTATTGGTGAAACAAATGGTACTCCATTAACTAAACTAGGCTTTTCAATTGGTAAATATGATGCTGATAAACCACCTGGATTTAGCTATGCCTATAATGAAGAACATGTGGCTGGTAATGCTGATTTAAGGGGGGTTAGTGATTTAACAACTCTTGCAGGAGTAACAGCAGGTGATACATTTGATATATCGGTTGCGGGCGGTGCAACAACAACGGTTACTATTAATGCAGGTGATAGCATCGATGATTTGTTAATAAAATTAAATAACATCGAAGGCGTAAGGGCAAAATTAGATAATAATGGCTTTTTAAATATTTCAACGGTTAAAGGTAAATTAAATATCACCAATAATACTAACACCCCGCTTAGTTCAACAGGCCTTGGTATAGCGGCTGTATCAGGAAATATATCAATAATTAATAAAGCTAAGCCAGGCGAGCAAAATCGTGGGTTTTTTCAAGTAAAAAATGGCACGGTAAATAACAATGCCTCGCGGCTTAATATTCAAGTCAATAAAGAAATTTTAAATGGTAAAAAACATATAAAAGATAGCTCCATCAGTAAAGTAGTGGTTGCCATGTCGAGCAGTAATAGGAGTATTTCAGGTTCAGGAATTACAGTCACAAATAGAAATTACACATCAATAATATCAAGTATAGTGGTTGACTTAACCAAAAAATCAGAAAATTTTGGTAAAATATTTGCACAAGAAAAAGCTATAAAGGATATGCTATATAAACGATTGCGTAATGAAACTGGTGTTGATATTGATGAAGAAGTTGCATTATTAAGCGTTATTCAAAATTCATATTCCGCATCGGCGCGTGTTATCGAGACTATTAATAAAATGTTTGATGCACTCAGTGCTGCTACTCGTTAATCATGGGGAAAAATAATATTAAACAAGAAATTAATATTGGCGTTATCGGCTTAGGTGTAGGCGAAAGACATATTATTGGTTATAAGCAAATTGAAAATGTTAATGTCATTGCGGCATGTGATATCGACAAAAAAAAATTAAATGATGTATGCAATAGACAAGAAATTGACCAACGTCATAATGATTATCGTAAACTATTAGAAAACCCAAAAATTGATGCGTTGTCCATATGCAGTTATGATAATTTCCATGCGGATCAAATAGTCGACGCATTTAATGCTGGCAAACATGTTATGTGTGAAAAACCAATAACATTAAATAAACTTGACCTAGAACGGGTGGTGCGTGCATGGCAAGATAGCGGCAAACGCATTTCATCTAATCTTATTTTGCGCCAATCGCCACGTTTCATTGAATTGCGGCGAATGGTACAGGCGGGCGAATTTGGTGATATTTTTTACATGGAAGGCGATTACATCCATCAAATTTTATGGAAAATAACCGAAGGCTGGCGCGGTAATATGGATTTTTATTGCATAACATATGGTGGCGGTATTCATTTAATTGATCTAATGCGATGGATTATCGGCGAAGATGTTACCGAGGTATCTGGCATGGCGGCAAAAAAAATCACTAAAAATAGTAGCTATAAATATCCAGATATTATTACCAATTTATTAGGCTTTAAGTCAGATATAATGGCAAAAACCACCACATGTCTTGCACCGCAACGACAGCAGATACATACATTAAATATTTATGGAACTAAACTTTCATTTGAAAATGCCAATGGCGATGGCAGGCTTTATTCTGGCGATAGTCCAAATGATCAAAAAGCGTTTAAGATACCATATCCGGCGATTGAAAAAGGTGATTTATTACCTGATTTTATCGATGCAATAAGGAATGATCGTGAACCTAATGTGGCAGCAAAAGACGTATTTAGAGTGATGGATATTTGCTTTGCATGTTGGCAATCTGTTAAAGAAAAGCGTAATATTAATGTTGATTATGTATATTAATAATTATGTGTATATTTAAAAATAAAAATTGGTAAAATATAATGACAACTAAAAATATTCCATTTGGCAAACCGCAAATAGACGAAAATGAGCTGGACGCGGTTCGGGCCGTATTAGAAAGTGGTATTTTGGTTCATGGTAAGGTTACCCCTGCGTTTGAGGAGGCATTTGCCAAGCGTATAGGCACAAAACATGCTATTGCCGTATCAAGCTGTACCGCTGGTATGCATCTTAGTTTGTTTGTTAAGAAAATTGGTGCTGGTGATAAGGTTGCCGTGCCAGCAATGACCCATGTATCCACCGCGCATTGTGTTGAACTTGTCGGTGCAAGGCCAGAATTTATCGATATTGATCTTAATACGGGCAATATGGATTGTGATATATTAAGCGCAGTTGAAGATGATTTATCAGCAATAATGCCAGTGCATTATCTTGGGCTTCCCTGTGATATGGACCATATAAATTTGATTGCAAAAAAACATAATGCCTTTGTTATCGAAGATTGCGCCTTGGCGATGGATGCTACATATGATGATAAAAAAGCTGGTAATCTTGGTGATTGCGGCAGTTTTTCATTTTACCCTGTTAAGCATATGACATCTATTGAAGGCGGAATGGTTACTACTAATGATGATGATTTGGCGTTTGAGCTTAAAAAACGCCGTGCGTTTGGTTATAATCGTGCCTTGGGTGAACGGGTTCGCCCTGGTATTTATGATGTCGATGCACTTGGTTTTAATTATCGGATGAGCGAGGTCGAAGCCGCCGTTGGATTGGCACAAATGCAAAAGCTTGATAATTTTCAATTAACCAGAAAAAATAACTATCAAAAACTATATGAATTGCTTAGCCCATTGGATGAACTTTCTATATTCGCACCAAATAATGGCAAATCACAATCATCGCATTATTGTTTAAATATTATATTGCCAAAAGATAACAGCATTAATAGATTTGATGTTATGGATAGATTACAACAGAAAAATATAGGTTTTTCGGTACATTACCCATCTGCCGTACCAATGTTTAGCTATTATAGAGAAAAATATGATTATAAATCTGGGCAATTTCCAAATGCAGAATGGCTGGCGGCACAAACTATATCGCTACCCATAGCACCACATATTGGCGATGAAGAAATAAAAATAATTGTCGATGGACTTAAAGATGCCTTACATAAAAGCAGAAGCTAGGGTCAGGAACCTATTAATTTAATCCGTTCTGCGGAGGTAATATTCTTGCTATATATAGGGGAAAAGGCGCAGCAAACCGTCTGGTTTTCAAGTTTTTTCGACAACGTCAGAGCTTACATATTACCCCGCCCAGCGGGTTTATCAGTAAACCTGCATCTAGCGCAGAAACAATGCTCAAATATGCTAGCATATTCTTGCGCTTGTTTTTTTGTATCTACAAGCTTACTGATAAACAAAATTGTATTAAATTAATAGGTCCTGACCCTAAGGTTATTACCCTGATTTTAAAGGAAATAATAATAAATGACTTATATATCTTATGATAGCCTGATAGAAAAATTAAGCTCAGAACGTATATTGCTTGTCGGTGGTGCGGGTTTCATTGGCCATAATTTGGCGTTGGAATTATCACGAATGGGCGCAAAAGTTATGATTGCTGATAACTTAATAGTTAATAATATGATTGAAAATTCATATGACGCTAATCGTAAAAATACTCAACGCAATGCCTATCAGGGGTTTTTATTATCACGATTTTCATTATTGCGCGGCGCGGATGTTGAATTAAAAAATTGTGATGCGAGGAAAATCACTGATTTAACACAGGTATTTGACGATTTTAAACCAAGCAAAATAGTTCATTTAGCGGCAATAGCAAGCGCAGTCGATGCCGCCGCTAAACCGGGATTTTCATATGATTTACAATTGACAACATTGCGTAATACACTTGAATTAATTCGTCATAGAACAGATCAAATTAATCAAATAATGTTCATGTCATCCAGCACGATTTACGGCGATTTTAAAGGCGATAGTGTCGATGAAAATACCTTTGCCTTGCCAGAGGGAATTTATGCCAATTTAAAATTTATGGGCGAGCGTTTAATAAGAACATATCGCAAGGAATATGACGTTGGTACGACGGTAATCAGACCAAGCGCATTATATGGTGAACGCTGTATCAGCCGCCGTGTCAGCCAAATTTTTATTGAAAATGCCTTGACTGGTAAACCGTTATTATTGGAAGGTGGTGGCGATGGCAGGCTTGATTTTACCTATATTAAAGATTTAATTCAAGGTCAGGTTCGCGCCCTTGCATTGCATAAAAATACCGATGATTCGAATATTTTTAATATTACCTTTGGCAATTCACGCAGCATAAAGGATTTAGCCGATATCATTCAATCCGTAGTGCCAAATGTTATTATCGAAGAACGTCCACGCGCCGCAAACAAGCCAATTCGCGGCACATTATCAACAAAAAGAGCGCAAGAGACATTAGGCTTTAAACCTGAATGGACATTAGATGAAGGCTATAAGCAATATTGCCAATGGTATATGGAGGCATGGGAACGGGCAAAACGTAACGATAATCAAATTTTAAGCTGAAATTGGTTAAAGTTGATTTCTATGGTTAAGAAAAATAAAAAATCTGCAATAATTTTACTGGCAAGGCTTGATTCAAAAAGATTGCCAAATAAAGCGTTAAAATATTTGCATGGTAGAGAAATTTTAGGCCGCGTGATCGACCGATTGAAAAATTGCAAGCATGTGCAGCATATTATTTTGGCGACCAGCGACCGTAAAATTGATAACCCGTTGGCAGAATTTGCCAAGGCTGAAGGAATTGATATTTTCCGTGGATCAATTGATGATGTAGCGGGTAGATGTTTACAGGTTTGCCAAAAATTTGATCTTGAATATTTTATAAGAATTTGTGGGGACAGCCCATTCATTGACCCAGTAATAATTGATAAAATGACATTAAAATTTATTGAAAATGACTGTGATATAACAACAAATGTATTTCCACGAACTTATCCATCAGGAATTAGTGTTGAGATAATATCAAGCGTCGCAATGGCAAAAATCTGCAATGCTACCAGTGATTTAAAATATTTGGAACATGTAACAAAATATGCTTATGAAAATCCAAATGATTTTAATATCATCAATATTAAATCAAATAATAATTGTTATAATGATTATGCCATTGCCATCGACAATCCCATCGATTTTCAAATGGCAAATTGGGTGGTTGCTAATTTAACTGATCCTAAGACCGCATCGCTAGAAGAAATTTTAATTGAATTTAAAAAATGGCAAAAATATATACGGTAATAATATATTATATCTTAAAAATTATATATCAATATTTTGTAAAAGCGTGATATGACCTGCGGGCAATCTTTCTAATCTACCTGCTAATTCCAATTCCATTAAAACAACCCAGATGATTGGAAATGGCAGATCCAATTGGCGGATAATATCATCAATTGACACGGGTGAATGGCCTATTGCCTCGATTATTCTATCGCGATAATTGGCAATTTCTTTTTCGCTAACATCTTCAACAAATGTTGGTTCGATATTATATTGTTGATTTTCTGATAGATATTGCGATGAAAGCGAATTGTAAATATTTAAAATATCATCGATATTTTCACATAAATGCGCCCCTGATCTAATAAGATTATTGGTGCCTTTTGATCTGGCATCCAATGGTGATCCGGGGGTTGCAAAAACTTCTCTACCCTGCTCAAGGGCAAATCTGGCGGTAATTAATGAACCCGATCTTAATGCTGCTTCGACAATTAAAACACCCCATGATATACCAGATATAATTCTGTTGCGGCGTGGGAAATGGCGTGCCTGTGGTTTTGTTGTTAATGGCATTTCAGAAATAACCGCACCTAATTTAATTATTTCTTCATAAATATCTTTATTTTCATTAGGATAAATAATATCAACACCACCCGCGACCACGGCGATTGTGCCGCTTTCAAATGCGCCAATATGGGCATGGCGATCAATACCACGGGCAAGGCCAGATGTTATTACCATATCATGTTTACCAATATTTGTCGCAAATTGTTGCGCCATACGTTTGGCATTTGTCGATGCATTTCTTGCACCAATGATGGCAAATGATTGTTTTTTTAATAAATGTCCATTGCCAAGTAATGATAAAATGGGCGGTGCATCATCCATCGTTGTTAAAAAAGACGGATAATCATCTTCGCCCTTATGGAAAAATTTACCGCCCATATCGCGCAATTTTGCGGCTTCACTTATAGCATTTTTTTCCGAAGATATTTTTATTTTACGTTTTGCGCCGCCTTTTTGTGCCATATTTGGAATGGCGGCAAGGGCTTTTTCAGCATTACCAAAGCGTAATATAAGCTGGTTAAATGTGATCGGGCCAATATTTTCACTACGTATAAGGCGCAAGCGAAATTTTTTTTCGTTATTATCGATTGGTTTTGCGGTTGTTTGCATAAAAACACAATGCAATTATCCATGTCTAAGGTCAAATTTTAATCAATTTATGGCTGATAATATTTAATTATTTTTGACCAATTTTTGCTTCAGTGCCATAAAATATGCGTTTGATATTTTGGTTATGGCGAATAATAGATAATATGGCAAGCATCAAGGCTGCGATTGATAATTCCTGATACCCAAAATACCATGCATAAATAGGCGACATAATTAATGCCAATAATGCAGCCAGCGATGATATTCTAAATATCGCCGCAACCACGACCCAGGTTAAACATGCGCCAATTCCAACCATTAAATTTAGGGCAAGCAATGTACCCAAGGTGGTGGCAACGCCTTTGCCGCCTTTAAATTTTAACCATATGGGAAAATTATGACCAATAACCGCGCCAAGCCCCGCGATTATTGCTGTTAATGAACCATCTAAATATAGCAATATAAAAACACAAACCGCACCTTTGCCGCTATCTAAAATCAAGGTAAAAAATGCAAGGGATTTATTGCCAGTGCGTAAAACATTGGTTGCGCCAATATTGCCCGAACCAATTTGACGGATATCGCCCAATCCAGCCATGCGGGTTAGCACCAAACCAAATGGAATAGAGCCGATTAAATAACCAAATATTGCAGAGTATATTGACGTAATTATAAATAAATTTAATATCATGTTTTCAAACCCATCATCCATCATATTAATCCCGTTTATAAAGTGTTGTACCGCCAACAATGGTGCGAATGGCATGGCCTTGGACTGGTCTGCCGCCAAATGCAGAATTTTTTGATTTACTTTTAAGCTTATCTTCTTCGATTTGCCATGGAATATCGGGGTCAAATAAGACTAAATCCGCAGGCGCACCCCGCTCGATACGCCCCCCTGGTATTTTTAATAGCTTAGCAGGGGCAATAGTGGATTTTTCTAATGCTTCTAACAGACTTAAATGACCATTATGATATAATTCTAATATTAATGGTAACAGGGTTTCAATACCGATAACCCCATATGATGCCTGTTCAAATGGTAGCCGTTTTGAATCTGGGTTATGCGGTGAATGATCGCTGGCAATAGCGTCAATTGTGCCGTCTTTAAGGCCTTCGACAATTGATTGGCGATCAAATTCCCCGCGTAATGGCGGTGATACCTTGGCAAATGTTCGATAATCACCGACTGATGTTTCATTCAAGGCAAAATAATGCGGTGCGGTATCGCATGTTACTTTTAATCCTTGGTTTTTTGCTTTGCGGATAACATCAACAGCGGCCTTTGTTGAAATATGCGCCACATGATATCGGGCATTAGTTATCTCAACCAAGCGTAAATCACGCTCTATCATCATTACTTCGGCAATTGGGTTAACGCTGCTAAGCCCTAATCTTGTGGCAAGTTCACCGCTATTCATCGATCCACCCGCCAAATCAGGATATTCGGGATGCTGAACAATCAGCGCGTCAAATGATTTGGAATAGCTCAAGGCGCGTTGCATCACCTTGGCATTTTGAAGCGCATGTTCGCCATCGCAAAAAGCAACCGCGCCCGCATCAACCAATAAACCAATTTCGGTTAATTCCTTGCCCGCCATCTTATTGGTGATTGCCCCATAACAATAAATTCTTGTGCGTTTAAGATCACGTGCGCGTCTGGTTATGAAATCAACCACCGACATATCATCGATAATTGGATTTGTGTTGGGCAAACATACCATCGATGTAACACCGCCCGCCGATGCGGCTTCGCATGCCGATTCTATTGTTTCTTCATGTTCCGCCCCCGGTTCACGCAATTGCACCCGCATATCAATAAGCCCGGGCGCAAGGCACATTCCATTACAATCGATTGTCTCGCTTACCGATGGTGCGCCATATTTGAATAAATTGACACCAAAATCGGCAATATGCCCATCTTCGACAAGCAACGCACCAATACAATCCATACCAGTTTCAGGGTCAAGCAACCTGGCGTTTAAATAGGCAATTCGGCTGTCATTCATGATTTGCCCTTTTTATTAAGATTATCTTTATTACGCATTAATATATCAAGGCACGCCTGTCTTACCGCAACGCCCATTTCTACTTGTTGATGGATAAGCGACCGATCGAGATCATCGGCAAGATCGCTATCAATTTCTACCCCACGGTTCATCGGGCCTGGATGCATGACAAGGGCGTTTGGTTTTGCCATGGCAAGTTTTTGACGATCAAGGCCAAAATAATGAAAATATTCGCGAAGGCTTGGCACGAACGAACCCTGCATTCGTTCCTGCTGTAAACGCAACATCATAACAATATCACAATCTTTTAGGCCATTATGCATATCGGTATATATTTCAACCCCAAGCCTATCCGCCGCAGTGGGCAACAGGGTAGGGGGGGCAACAATGCGAACCCTAGCCCCCATTGTATGTAATAATAATATATTTGATCTGGCGACGCGGCTATGGGTTATATCACCACAAATGGCAACGGTCAGATTGTTTAACCTGCCAATACGTCGTCTTATTGTTAATGCGTCTAATAATGCCTGTGTTGGATGTTCATGTTGACCATCGCCCGCATTAATCACGGCGCAATTAACTTTTTCTGATAATAATTTTACCGCACCAGATTGTGAATGCCTAACCACCAATATATCGGGATGCATGGCATTTAGGGTCATTGCCGTATCGATTAAGGTTTCGCCTTTTTTTATGCTGCTGGTGGCGACTGCCATATTTATTGTGTCTGCACCTAATCTTTTTGCTGTTAATTCAAATGATGTAAGGGTTCTTGTGGAATTTTCATAGAAAAGATTAATCACGGTTTTGCCATGAAGAATATCAGATTTTTTATCGCTGCTTTTATTTTTATCAGCATAATGATCGGCTAAATCAAGTATTGATGTTATATTTTGGCGCGAAAGACCCTCGATGCCCAAGATATGTTGATGCGGGAAATTATCTATTTCATTGTCAATTGTCATTTTAAATAGCCCAAATTAAACTTAGCATCAATTTATTGCAATAATTGCGGAATGTAAACAAGCATCAATGGCATGGTTATGATCGCGATTAATGTTTCAACGGTGATTATGCCTGCCATTAATGGCGCATCACCGCCTAATTGCCTTGCCAATGAATAACCCGAAGCAGCCGTAGGAATTGCCGCATAAATTATTGCAACCATGGCGATATCGCCTTTAATGCCTAAAGTATATATTAAAATAACAGTGATTGATGCAAAAATTATAAATTTGCCAATGACGCTAATTATTACCGCATCAATCGCGATTTTTATTTGTTTGATGTGAATACCAGCCCCGACGCATAATAAGGCAAATGGCAGGGTTGCATGTGATAAAATCTTTGCCGTATCGTCAATGATTGGCAATTTACCAATGCCGTTTATATTTAAACTAAGCCCAACCGCGATGGCGATTAATAGCGGGTTTTTTATTAATTCTTTTACCATTTTTTTGATCAAGCCATTAATATTTAAGCCATTTTTATTTTTTAACATTACCAATGTTGCAACGCATAAAAGATTGGTCGGTGCAACCAAAACCGATGTGGCAACGGCGGCAATTATTAATGCTTCAGGCCCAATTAAGGCTTCGGCAACGCCAAATGCAATGAATGTATTATGACGTACTGCACCTTGAAATACCGAACCAGTAATCGCAGGGCTATGCCGCATTATTTTTGACATTATCAGGGAAAATATCCCCGTACCAACCAATGCTGATAAAAATATTATTGCATAATCGGTAAATATTATTGGGTTTAATTTAACAATCGTGGTGTTATGTAATAATAATGCAGGGAATAATATCCAATAGACAACTTTATCCGCCAATAACCAAAAGTCGCCACCAGGAAAGCCATTTCGCCGCAACAGATTGCCAAAAATCAATAATAATAATATGGGAAGCAAAGTTATGGCAATATCAAACATTGATTAATAACATATCTAATGCCCCTTGCAAAATAAAGCTTGCAGCCATTTTATCAACAACTTGGGCGCGTTTTTGGCGCGACATATCGGCCTCATCGATTAAAAATCTTTGTATTGCATTGGTTGACAGCCGTTCATCCCAAAATGAAATGGGAATATCAACGGAATTTTTGGCAATATTACGGGCAAATTGACGGGTAGATTGGCATTTTGGCCCTTCTGTGCCATCCATATTTATTGGCAATCCTAAAATCAATGCACCAATTTGATGTTTTTTTATTATTTTTTGTAAATATTCTAAATCATGAGTAAATTTTTTACGTTTGATGGTTAGAAGCGGGCTGGCGATGGTTCGCGCTGGGTCTGATAAAGCAAGCCCAATGGTTTTTGTTCCCAAATCAAGGCCTAATATACGGCAATATGCAGGAAGATGGCTCGAAAAATCGTTAATTTCTAAAATCATTAATTTCGACAATCATAAATCATGGCTTTTGTTTAAGTTAAATTAATAGCATTATTTGATGGTATTAACAGCTTATATTATGATAGTGGTTACCTTGAAATATATATATATAATATTGGTGTTTTTTAGGAGATAAGCCTTATGTCGCTCGATAAAACAAGCGTTGCAAAAATTGCAAAATTATCACGTATAAGAATAAATGACGATAAACAAGATGAAATGGCAAGTGATCTTAATAATATTATGGGCTTTGTTGAACAGCTTTCCCAAGTCAATGTGGAAGGCGTTGAACCTATGACATCGGTGATTGAAATGATGCAAAGACAACGCGATGATATAATATCAGACGGGGGTTATGCCGATGATATATTAGAAAATGGCCCCGCCACCGATATGGGTTTTTTCACAGTACCAAAAGTCGTTGAATAAGGAATAATAACAATAATGTCTGAAATGAAAAATTCAAATAGCCTAACCAATTTAACTTTGGCTGCGGCACGTGATGGCTTGCAAAATAAGGATTTTAGCGCGGTTGAGCTTTGTAATCAATATATTGATGCCATCGAAAATGCGGGTGAATTAAATTGTTTCATTACCAAAACCCCTGAATATGCCTTGGCAATGGCAAAAAAATCTGATCATAAAATTCAAAATGGCACGGCGGGAAGCATGGAAGGCCTGCCCATCGGCATGAAGGATTTATTCTGCACCAAGGGTGTTTTAACTACGGCGGGAAGCCATATTCTTGACGGATTTAAACCAACTTATGAATCGACCGTATCACAAAATCTATGGGATTCTGGCGCGGTTATGCTGGGTAAAATGAATATGGATGAATTTGCTATGGGTTCGGCTAATATAACCAGCTATTATGGCAATGTTATCAACCCGTGGCAGCGCAATGATGGCAGTAACGCAAAATTAGTCCCAGGTGGTTCATCGGGCGGTTCAGCTGCGGCGGTTGCATCAAATATTGTCATTGCGGCAACTGGTACTGATACGGGTGGTTCTATTCGTCAACCCGCCGCCTTTACAGGCATTGTCGGGCTTAAACCCACATATGGGCGTTGTTCGCGTTGGGGAACTATTGCCTTTGCAAGCTCGCTTGATCAAGCAGGGCCAATGACAAGGGATGTGCGCGACGCGGCGATAATGCTTGGTGCGATGGCAGGTTTTGATAATAAAGATTCCACATCGGTTAATTTACCAGTGCCAAATTACGAGGCCGCCTTAACGGGCGATATCAAAGGCATGCGGATCGGTATTCCCAAGGAATATAATCTGGATGGCATGCCAAGCGAGATTACGGAATTATGGCAGCAAGGTGCTAAATGGTTAAAAGACGCAGGGGCGGAAATTGTTGATATATCCTTGCCGCATACCAAATATGCATTACCAGCATATTATATTGTTGCACCAGCCGAAGCATCATCAAATCTGGCGCGTTATGACGGCATTCGTTATGGTTTGCGGGTTTGTGATGATGGCGATAGTTTAGATGATCTTTATGAAAAAACCCGGGCGGAGGGTTTTGGCGCAGAGGTTCAACGACGGATTTTAATTGGCACTTATGTTTTATCGGCTGGATATTATGACGCATATTATCTTCAAGCACAAAAGGTCAGAACTAAAATTGCCGATGATTTTAAGCAGGCATGGCAAAGTTGCGATATATTATTAACACCAGTTACACCAACAGCGGCATTTGGTATCGATGAAAAACAAGACGACCCATTGGCGATGTATTTACATGATATATTCACTGTTCCAAGCTCTATGGCGGGGTTGCCTGCCATGTCTATCCCTGCGGCACTTGATAATAAGGGCTTGCCGCTTGGGTTGCAATTAATTGCTAAACCATTTGATGAGGTAAATTTATTGCGGGTTGGTCATATGTTAGAAAATATGGCTGGCTTCAATGCAAAACCACAATTTTTAGCATCAAATGGCTTAACATCAAAAGCGGAGGGGGCTTAATATGTCAGATTTAATTAAAGGCAAAACTGGTGATTGGGAAATTGTGATTGGTTTAGAAATTCATGCCCAAGTAACATCAAATGCAAAATTATTTTCAGGCGCGGCAACTGCATTTGGTGCAGAGCCAAATACACAGGTAAGTATAGTCGATGCGGCAATGCCTGGAATGTTACCCGTTATCAATATGGAATCAGTTAAACAAGCAGTTCGTACTGGCTTGGCCTTGGGTTGTCAGATTAATAAACGGTCAATTTTTTCTAGAAAAAACTATTTCTATGCGGATTTACCACAAGGCTATCAAATATCGCAATTTGATAAACCAATAGTTGGCAAAGGCAAAATTGCCATCGATATGGGCAATGGTGAAATTAAACAAATTGGTATTGAACGTTTACATCTTGAACAAGATGCGGGCAAATCTATCCATGACCAACATCCAAAAAAATCATATATTGATTTAAACCGCTCTGGCGTTACCTTGATGGAGATCGTCTCAGATCCTGATATGCGATCTGCTGATGAAGCGGCAGCATTTGTTACAAAAATGCGTTCTATTGTACGTTATATCGGCTCTTGTGATGGTAATATGCAAGAAGGCAGCATGCGGGCCGATGTTAATGTATCCGTGCGTAAATTGGGCGATGAATTGGGTATAAGATGCGAAATAAAAAATATGAATTCTATGCGCTTCATTAAACAAGCAGTTGTTTATGAGGCAAAAAGACAAGTTAAAATCATTGAAGATGGCGGTAGCATAAAACAGGAAACAAGGTTATTTGATACCATCAAGGGCGAAACAAGATCAATGCGCTCTAAAGAAGAGGCGCATGATTACCGTTATTTCCCTGATCCAGATTTACTGCCATTGGTGTTTGACCAAGAGTTTATTGATCAAATGGCGGCAAGCTTGCCAGAATTACCCGATGCAAAGAAAAAACGCTTCATTAAAGATTTTAAGCTTAACGATTATGATGCAAGCATATTGGTAGCAGAAAAAGAAAAAGCGGCCTATTTTGACGCTGTTGCAGCTGTTAAGGGTTGTGATATGAAAATGGCGGCAAATTGGGTGGTGTCAGAACTTTTTGGCAGGCTAAATAAAGCGAGTGTTGATATTGTCAACAGCCCCGTTGCACCAGAATCTATTGGTGGATTGATTGCATTGATTAAAAATGATACAATTAATGGTAAGATTGCCAAGGATGTTTTTGACGAAATGTTTGAAACGGGCAAGGATGCAGCGACAATCATTGATGAAAAAGGCTTGAAACAAGTAACCGATACGGGTGCAATTGAGGCGATCATCGATGATATAATCGCAAATAATCCTGATCAGGTTGAAAAATATCGTGATGGTAAAAGTAATTTAATCGGCTGGTTTGTCGGTCAAGTTATGAAAGCATCGCAAGGTAAGGCAAATCCAAAGGCAGTCAATGATATTTTAAGACCAAAATTGGATATATAATAATGATTTTTTAATCATGTTAACTATTTGATAATTAAGAGTTAAATATTTTTTTTAAAAAAAATATAAAAAACTTAAAACAGTTGCTTGACTTAATGGTGATTGCGCCATAAATATTCGCCGTCTTCAAGGAAACTTTAAGATTAAAAAACCAAGGGGGTGTAGCTCAGATGGTTAGAGTGCTGGCCTGTCACGCCAGAGGTCGCGGGTTCGAGCCCCGTCACTCCCGCCACTTTTTAAAGTGGTGACCCCTTGGCCCAAAAAACACACGCAAAGCAGCTTTAACTGCTGAGCGTGTTTTTTTATGGATTTTCTTAAATTATATATTTTCAATTTTATTTAATTAATTTTCCATCTTGGCATATGGGGCAAATTTATCTACAATTACTATTATAAAATATTAAATTTTTATTTCATTAATTGATATATGACATTTACTATATCAATGTTTGCCATTTATTAAATAGTTTAATTATTAATCTATTTTGGTTTTTAAGGTTAACCGCCTTTAATTGGTTGGGAGCAAAAACACAATGAATTCTATGGATGGTCTTCTTCGTGAATATCTGCCGATTTTAATTTTCTTTGGTATTGCTATTGCTCTATCTGTTTTTATGATTGTCGCCAGTATGCTTGCGGCAAGGCAATATCCAGATTCTGAAAAACTATCGGCTTATGAATGCGGATTTGAGGCCTTTGACGATGCACGAACAAGGTTTGATGTTCGGTTTTATCTTGTTACTTTATTATTCATTGTTTTTGATCTTGAAATTGCATTTTTATTCCCTTGGGCGGTAAGTCTTGGTGAAATTGGTATGTTTGGTTTCTATTCAATGGTTATATTTTTGGGTATATTGACTGTTGGTTTCTGTTACGAGTGGAAAAAAGGAGCATTAGAATGGGAGTAAGTACCAATGATGATGCTGTAACTGATGACAAGGGGCTTGATGTTATGTCTGTGAATTCTAATAGCTTAAAAGTCATCAGTGATGATTTACAAGATAAAGGCTTTGTAATTACCAATATTGACAAGGTGGTTAATTGGGCGCGGACGGGTTCTTTATGGCCGATGACCTTTGGCCTTGCCTGTTGTGCTGTTGAAATGATTCATGCCTATATGCCGCGTTATGATCTTGATCGTTTTGGCATCGTGCCACGGCCTTCACCAAGGCAATCAGATGTTATGATTGTTGCGGGCACTTTAACCAATAAAATGGCACCAGCATTGCGTAAGGTCTATGATCAAATGGCTGAACCACGTTGGGTAATTTCAATGGGTTCATGTGCCAACGGTGGCGGTTATTATCATTATTCATATGCGGTTGTTCGCGGTTGTGATCGGGTTGTCCCTGTTGACATTTATGTGCCGGGCTGCCCTCCCACTGCGGAGGCATTGATCTATGGTATTTTACAATTACAGAAAAAAATTCGCCGTACGGGTACTATATCAAGATGATAAATACCGTTAATAATATGCCAAGGAATTCATGAGAATGGATGATAAAAAACAAGCATTATTGGATTTAAGCAATTATATCCAAGATAAATTCCCCGATGATATCGAGGCAGCCGAACTTATTAATGGTGAGTTGGTAGTGGTGGTGAATTTGCCCGCGATTAAAAAGGTAGCAAAATTCACCCGTGATGATTCTAATTTCATGATGAAATTATGCGTCGATATTTGCGGTGTTGATTATCCCACGCGGGAAAAGCGCTTTGATGTTGTTTATAATTTATTAAGCATGAAGCATAATTTGCGGATTAGGTTAAAGGTATATACGGACGAAGAAACACAAGTTCCAAGCCTTTGTGAAATATGGCCTACGGCTAATTGGTTCGAACGTGAAGCATGGGATATGTATGGCATATTCTTCTCTAATCACCCAGATTTACGTCGTATTTTAACCGATTATGGTTTTGAAGGCCATCCATTGCGTAAAGACTTTCCATTAACTGGCTTTGTCGAAATGCGCTATGATGATAATTTACGCCGTTGTGTCTATGAACCAGTTAAATTAACGCAGGATTTCCGCAAATTTGACTTTCTTAGCCCATGGGAAGGCATTTCATCGATACTTCCTGGTGATGAAAAAGCAACGTATTCAAACGAGGGTGATGAATAAAATGGCTGTTAGTTCATTAAAAGTTAAAGACCCAACCATCAAGCCGCTAACTATTAATTTTGGCCCACAACATCCCGCTGCCCATGGTGTGTTGCGGATGATTATGGAAATGGATGGCGAGGTAATTACCCGCGTTGATCCGCATATTGGACTGTTGCATCGTGGTACGGAAAAGCTTATTGAAAATAAAATCTATCGTCAGGCTGTGCCATATTTTGATAGATTGGATTATGTAGCGCCCGTTTGTCAGGAACATGCATTTGTCCTCGCAACTGAAAAATTGCTTAATGTCGATGTGCCAGAGCGCGGGCAATATATGCGTGTTATGCAATCTGAAATCGCTAGAATACAAAATCATCTTTTAAATATTCCTGCATATGCAATCGATGTGGGTGCAATGACACCCATGTTATGGGCATTTGAAGAACGTGAAAAATTAATGGAATTTCAAGAAGCGGTAAGTGGCGCAAGGCTGCATATGGCTTATTTTCGTGTTGGCGGCGTGGCGCAAGATATGCCAGTTGGGCTTGGTGATAAAATTAATGATTGGTGCGATCAATTTCCAAAATTTATCGATGATATGGAAACATTATTGACCGATAACCGAATTTTTAAACAACGTTCGGTCGATATTGGTATCATAAGCCCCGATGATGCGCTGGCTTGGGGGTGTAGCGGGCCAACATTGCGCGGTTCTGGCTTTGCATGGGATTTACGTAAATCACAACCATATGATGTTTATGATAGGATGGATTTTGATATTCCCGTTGGTAAAAATGGCGATTGTTATAGCCGATATTTGGTGCGTGTTGCCGAAATGCGTGAAAGTTTAAAAATCATTAAACAATGTTTACGTGATATGCCCGAAGGCGCGGTGATGACCACAAATAATAAGGTCGCACAGCCAAAACGCGGCGATATTAAACGTTCAATGGAAAGCCTTATACATCATTTCAAACATTTCACCGAAGGTTTTCATGTGCCAGCGGGTGAAACATATAGCGTAGTCGAAGCACCAAAGGGTGAATTTGGTGTTTATCTGGTATCAGATGGCAGTAACAAACCATATCGTTGTAAAATAAGGGTGCCGGGGTTTGCTCATCTGCAATCAATGGAGCATTTTTGTAAGGGTCATATGTTGGCCGATTCCGTTGCCATTCTTGGTGGCTTTGACGTTGTTTTTGGTGAGATTGATCGATGAGTGAAGAAAAATTTGAATTTAAGGGTGAGTTTTTAAAGGAATTGGAGCGTTCAATCGCAAAATATCCTGAAGGCAGGCAACAATCCGCCGTGCTGGTGGCATTGGATCAGGCGCAACGCCAAATACATGATCAAGGTCATTATGTTACCGATGCGGCGATAAATTGCATTTCACGCATTTTGGATATGCCGCCTATTCGTATTTTAGAAGTCGCCAGTTTCTTCACCATGATTAATTTGAAACCAGTTGGTAAATTTCATATCCAACTTTGCGGCACTATTTCATGTCAATTGCGCGGTGCGGAAGAAATCAGGGCTGCAATCGAACAGCATCTTGATATTTCTAATGGTGATACAACCGCTGACGGTAAATTTACTTTAACCGAAGTCGAATGCCTTGGCGCATGTTGCAACGCGCCAATGGTGCAGATAAATGATGATTTTCACGAGGATTTAACCCCAGAGAAAATTACAAATTTAATTGATGAATTAAAGGCTGGGCGTAAAGTGGCAGCAGGTTCTGTTATCGGACGGCGCAATTCTGAACCAGAAGGCGGGCCAGAAACATTATTGGACGCTAAGGCATTAAAACAGCCACAAGTGGCGGGGAATTAAATATGGCTTTGCAAGATAAAGATCGTATCTTCACTAATCTTTACGGTTATCATTCATGGGGATTGCGCGATGCAAAGATTAGAGGCGCATGGGATGGTACAAAATCATTAATTGAAAAAGGTCGTGATTGGATCATCAATGAAATGAAGGCCTCTGGTCTTCGTGGTCGCGGTGGTGCGGGTATACCAACTGGTTTAAAATGGTCATTCATGCCAAAAGAATCTGACGGCTGGCCGTCTTATTTGGTACTTAATGCCGTGGAGTCTGAACCTGGAAGTTGTAAAGATCGTGAAATTATGCGTAATGATCCACATTTATTGATCGAAGGTTGTTTATTGGCCTCTGTCGCCATGGGTGCCAATGCGTGCTATATATATATTCGCGGCGAATTTGTTTATGAAGCCGAGGTTCTTGAGGCCGCCATTGCTGAAGCCTATGCCGATGGTCTTGTTGGTAAAAATGCCTGTAAATCTGGTTATCAATTTGATATTTATGTGCATCGCGGTGCGGGCGCATATATTTGCGGCGAAGAAACCGCCTTGCTTGAAAGCCTTGAAGGTAAAAAAGGCCAGCCGCGATTAAAACCACCATTTCCTGCTATGTCGGGTTTATATGGTTGCCCTACCACGGTTAATAATGTGGAATCTATCGCCGTTGCGGGGACTATTTTACGCCGTGGGGCGGGATGGTTTAAATCATTTGGCAGGGAAAATAACGCGGGTACAAAGTTATTTTGCATATCTGGTCATGTGAATAAACCATGTAATGTGGAAGAAGAAATGTCCATTCCGTTAAAAGAATTAATCGAACGCCATTGCGGCGGCGTACGCGGCGGTTGGGATAATTTGCTGGCGATTATTCCCGGTGGTTCATCGGTGCCAATGATGCCAAAGGATATTTGCGATACGGTATTAATGGATTATGATTCCTTAAAAGAGGCGCAATCAGGACTTGGCACTGCGGCGGTTATGGTGATGGATAAATCGACCGATGTTATCGCTGTTATTGCACGGTTGGCACATTTTTATATGCATGAAAGTTGCGGTCAATGCACCCCATGTCGCGAAGGCACTGGTTGGATGTGGCGCATAATGAGACGCATGGCCTCTGGTCAAGCTAATGTTGAAGAAATTGATATGCTATTGGATATAACTAAACAGATAGAAGGCAAAACTATTTGCGCCCTCGGTGATGCGGCGGCTTGGCCTATTCAAGGGCTTATACGTCATTTTCGCCCTGAATTAGAAAGCCGTATTTTACAGGCGCGTAAAGCCGCACCAATGGCAGCGGAATAAAGATTGATATGAAACATAATGGAAAAGAGTTCTTGAAATGCCAAAATTAAAGCTCTATGGAGACGAAGTCGAATTTGAAACTGGCATGACTGTTATGCAGGTTTGCGAACAGGCCGGTATTGAAATTCCCCGTTTTTGTTATCATGAAAGATTATCAGTCGCGGGTAATTGCCGCATGTGTTTAGTCGAAGTTAAACCGGGGCCACCAAAACCTGCGGCAAGCTGTGCGATGCCAGCTGGTGATGGTATGGAAGTTGAAACCGATAGCGAGATGGTAAGGACTGCGCGTAATGGCGTGATGGAATTTATGTTGATTAATCACCCGCTTGATTGCCCAGTTTGCGATCAAGGCGGCGAATGTGATTTACAAGATCAATCGCTTGCATTTGGTAGCGATAAAAGTCGTTATACTGAGAAAAAACGTATCCCTGATGAAAAATACATGGGGCCATTGATTAAAACCATCATGACCAGATGTATTCATTGTACCCGTTGTGTGCGTTTCTCGACCGAGGTGGCTGGTGTTACTGATATGGGTTTATTAAACCGTGGTGAACATGCGGAGATTTCATCACTTGAAAAAGCTATATCATCTGAACTTTCTGGTAATTTGGTTGATCTATGCCCCGTGGGTGCATTGACTTCAAAACCATATGAAAATAAGGCTAGGCCTTGGGAATTGAAAAAAACTGAAAGCATCGATGTGATGGATGCTATGGGTTGTAATATCCGTATTGATAGCCGTGGTAACGAGGTTCTTCGTATTTTGCCGCGCCTAAATGAAGATATTAACGAGGAATGGATTTCTGATAAAACTAGGCATGCTTGCGATGGGCTTAAAAATCAACGGCTTGATCGGCCATATATTCGTGGCGATGATGGCAAGCTTGTGACCGCCAGTTGGGATCAAGCTTTAAATGCAGTCAAACAAGGCCTTAGCGGTCTTAAGGGTAATGAAATTGCAGCAATAGCAGGCGATCAGGCCGATGTTGAAAGCATGTTTGCCTTAAAAGAATTGATGAATTCCATTGGTTCAACAAATATTGATTGCCGCCAAGATGGGGCAAAATTAGATAATAGCGTTCGGGCATCATATCTGTTTAATTCGACAATCGCTGGTATTGAAGATGCCGATGCAATTTTAATCATTGGCGCAAATCCACGTTGGGAAGCGGCAGTTCTAAATGCCAGAATTCGCAAGCAATGGCTAACTGGCAAGTTAAAAATTGGTCTGATTGGTGAAAAACTTGATCTAGCATATGATTATGAATATTTAGGCGCAGGGCTTGAAACATTGGCGGAATTTGTCTCGGGTAAAAAATCTGAATTTTCTGATATTTTATCTAAGGCCGAGCGAGGAATGTTAATTCTTGGTAATTCTGCTATTTGTCGGGATGACGGTGCGGATATTTTAGGTGCGGCACATAAAATTGCTGATCGTTGGATGATAAAAGACGATTGGAATGGCTTTAATATGCTTCATACCGCGGCTAGTCGTGTTGGTGGCTTGGATATTGGTTTTATACCTGATGATAAAAATATCAATGTGAATAAAATTATCGCTGCCGCTAAAACTGGCAATATCAAGGCGATTTATCTACTTGGCGCAGACGAGATTGATACCAAAGCATTAGAAAAATCTTTCGTTATTTATCAAGGCCATCACGGTGATGCGGGGGCCACTTGTGCCGATGTGATATTGCCAGGTTCTGCCTATAGCGAGAAATCAGCCAGCTATGTTAATTTAGAAGGTCGGGTTCAGATGACCAAACGCGCCATATATGCCCCTGGTGATGCAAAAGAAGATTGGGCGATAATTCGTGCATTATCTGAAACGCTTGGTAAAAAACTTGATTATGATAATTTATCCCAATTACGTATTAAATTGCGTGAAAAATTTCCGCATATGGCAGAAATAGATATAGTACCAGATGAAAAATGGGCTGAATTTGGTTCGTCAAATAAATTGAAAACTGGTAAATTATTAACTAATATTGATAATTTTTATATGACTGATCCTATTTCTAGGGCATCAATAACAATGGCAAATTGCACCAAAGAAGTAATCTTAAATACCAGAGAGGCTAAAATTTCCAATGGATAAACTGGCAAGTCTTTTTACTGAAATCTGGTGGGTGTCATATGTTTGGCCGTTGTTAGAAATTGTCATTTATATTTTATTAATTGTCGTGCCTTTGCTTATCGCGGTTGCCTATCTAACATTGGCGGAACGCAAGGTTATTGGTGCGATGCAATATCGCAAAGGGCCAAATATTGTAGGTCCATTTGGCCTGTTACAACCATTTGCTGATGGTCTAAAATTATTTCTTAAAGAAACGATAATACCATCAGGGTCTAATCGGTTTTTATTCATCATTGCCCCGATGTTGACTTTTCTTTTAAGTTTGGTCGCTTGGGCGGTTATCCCATTTGACGAAGGCTGGGTATTGGCCAATATTAATGTTGGTGTTTTATATTTATTTGCCATTTCATCGCTTGGAGTTTATGGCATCGTCATTGCGGGTTGGGCATCAAATTCCAAATATGCATTTTTAGGTGCATTACGCGCCGCCGCACAAATGATATCTTATGAAGTATCAATTGGTTTTGTTATTGTATCTGTTTTGCTTTGCGTTGGTTCATTGAATTTATCCGATGTTGTTATGGCGCAAAAACAAGGTATGTGGTTTGTTATACCGCTTTTCCCGATGTTCGTGATTTTTGTAATTTCCGCATTGGCAGAAACCAACCGTGCGCCATTTGATTTGCCAGAGGCCGAGGCAGAGCTTGTTTCAGGCTTTAATGTGGAATATTCCGCCATGACATTTGCGTTATTCTTCCTTGGCGAATATGCAAATATGATTTTAATGAGCGCAATAACGGTTATTTTATTCCTTGGTGGTTGGTTGCCACCCGTAGATATTGCGCCATTTAATTTATTGCCGGGGATTGTCTGGTTCGCCCTTAAAATTTCCGCAATATTATTTATATTCTTGTGGGTCAGGGCAACATTCCCACGTTATCGTTATGATCAGTTAATGCGTCTGGGTTGGAAAATTTTCTTGCCATTCACATTATTCTGGGTTGTTGCAACAGCAGGCTTCCTTGTCGCATTTGACATGGTTCCGAATTTACAAGGGGGTTGAAGGATTTATCATGGCTAATATAGGTCAAATTGCCCATTCATTCCTATTGAAGGAATTATGCCAAGGCATGTGGTTGACATTACGCGTGATGTTTAGGCCAAAATTCACCATTAATTACCCCTATGAAAAAGGCCCGTTAAGTCCGCGTTTCCGTGGTGAGCATGCCCTGCGCCGCTATCCAGATGGCGAAGAACGCTGCATTGCATGCAAATTATGCGAGGCAATATGCCCAGCACAAGCAATCACGATCGAGGCAGCACCGCGCGATGATGGTTCAAGACGCACAACTAGATATGATATTGATATGACCAAATGCATATATTGCGGTTTTTGCGAAGAAGCATGCCCCGTCGAAGCAATTGTCGAAGGGACTAATTTTGAATTTGCCACCTAAACCCGTGAAGAACTTTATTATGACAAGGCTAAATTACTTGATAATGGTGATCGTTGGGAAAATGAAATTGCCAGAAATATTGAAATGGATGCACCTTATAGATGATTAAATTATTAATTATAATATCATTATTTAATATTTATCTCAATCGGATTTTGGCTGGAGGATTAAAATGATTATTCAGGCGCTAGCCTTTTTTATGTTTGCCATAATCACGGTGGTTAGTGGTATAATGGTTATATCATCACGTAATCCAGTGCATTCGGTGTTGTTTTTGATATTGGCATTTTTTAATGTTGCAGGCCTTTTCATATTACAAGGCGCAGAATTTATTGCGATGATTTTGGTCATTGTTTATGTGGGCGCGGTTGCGGTGTTATTCTTATTCGTCGTTATGATGTTAGATATTGATTATAAAAAATTACGCAGTGGGGTGATGAAAAATGCATCATTGGGCGTTTTAGTTGGGATCATCCTTGTTGTTGAGCTTGGCATGGCAATTGGTGGTTATAAAATTTTACCAGATAGCTTAATTGTCAGTGATATAGCCGTAAAAACCCCTGATAATATCACTAATACTGCCGCATTGGGCAATGTTATTTATACTCATTATTTCTATCTTTTCCAAGGTGCTGGCATGATATTGCTGTTGGCTATGGTCGGGGCAATCACATTGGCGTTACGTAAAAGACCGGGCGTTAAAAAACAAAATATCCCTAATCAAGTAATGCGCAGTGCGAAGGATGAAATTAAAATGGTCAAAGTTAAAATAGGGGAGGGCATATAATGTTTGAAATTGGTTTAGCGCATTATCTAAGCTTGGCATCTATTTTATTCACGCTTGGGTTATTTGGTATTTTTTTAAATCGAAAAAATATTATCGTACTTTTAATGTCAATAGAATTAATGTTGCTTGCGGTTAATATTAATATGGTTTCATTTTCCGTATATCTTGAAAATTTAGTTGGACAGGTCTTTGCGTTGTTCGTGCTTACGGTTGCCGCTGCGGAGGCCGCAATTGGCCTTGCAATTTTGGTGGTATATTATCGTAACCGCGCCAGTATCGAAGTCGAAGACATCCATATGATGAAAGGCTAAGGAATAATGGAATTTACAATTGTATTCCTGCCGTTATTAACCGCAATATTTGTTGGTTTATTTGGTCGTAAAATTGGCGATAGGCTATCGCAAATTATTACATCGGGCGGTTTGGTTATTGCGGCAATTTTATCATGGATAGTCTTTTTAGGCTTTGCCATTGGCAGTTCAGAACCGCATGTTATTATTTTAATGGATTGGGTTAATTCTGGTTCATTTGAATTTAATTGGGCGTTGAGAATTGACGCATTAACATCGGTTATGCTTATCGTTGTTACCACCGTATCGGCGGTGGTGCATATATATTCCATCGGTTATATGGCGCATGATAATTCTATTTCACGCTTTATGGCTTACCTAAGCTTTTTTACCTTTTCCATGTTAACATTGGTTACAGCCGATAATTTGGTGCAGATGTTCTTTGGTTGGGAAGGCGTTGGCGTTGCCTCTTATTTATTAATTGGTTTTTGGTATGATAAACCATCGGCCTGCGCGGCGGCAATCAAGGCATTTATTGTTAATCGGGTTGGTGATTTTGGCTTTGCCTTAGGCATATTCTCAATATTTATTTTAACGGGATCGGTTCAATTTGACGCGGTATTTGCCGCCATACCTGATCTTGTTGGCACCAATATTATTTTCCTTGGTATGAGCTTTGACGCGATAACCATCACGTGCTTATTATTATTCGTTGGTGCGATGGGCAAATCAGCCCAGCTCGGCCTGCAAACATGGTTACCAGATGCAATGGCAGGTCCTACGCCAGTATCGGCACTTATTCACGCTGCAACTATGGTTACAGCTGGTGTTTTCATGGTGTGCAGATTATCGCCAATATTTGAATTTTCCGACACGGCCTTGATGGTTATAACCTTGGTTGGGGCATCGACTGCATTTTTTGCCGCCACCGTTGGCCTAACACAAAATGATATAAAACGTGTTATTGCCTATTCTACCTGTTCGCAATTGGGATATATGTTTTTTGCCATTGGTGTATCGGCTTATCAGGCAGCAATGTTTCATTTATTCACCCATGCTTTTTTCAAAGCCCTTTTATTCTTAGGTGCTGGTTCGGTTATTCATGCCATGAGCGACGAACAAGATATGCGTAAAATGGGTGGCTTAGCTAGCAAGATAAAAACCACATATATAATGATGTGGATCGGTTCAATCGCCTTGATGGGGGTTGGTATTCCTGGGTTAAATATTGGCTTTGCAGGTTTCTATTCCAAAGATATTATTTTAGAATCGGCCTTTGCTGCACAAACGGGAATTGGCGCATATGCTTTTTGGTTAGGGATAGCCGCAGCCTTTATGACTGCTTTTTATTCCGGTCGTTTAATATTCATGACTTTCCATGGCAAGCCGCGTTGTGATGAAAAAACATGGGCGCATGTGCATGAATCGCCATTCATCATGACCGCGCCATTATGGATACTTGTTATCGGCTCTATCGTTGCTGGTGCTGCGGGATATTCGATATTTGTCGGTCATGGTATGGATGACTTCTGGGGATCATCGATCTATGTGGCGGAAAGCCATCAGGCATTACATAATGCCCATGATGTCGCCCTATGGGTTAAATTATCACCATTGGTTGTCGGTATAAGTGGTTTGGCGCTTAGTTGGTATATGTATGTGGCAAAACCACATCTTCCGGCAAAGTTCGCCGATAATATGGTTGGTCTTTATCATTTCTCGTATAATAAATGGTATTTTGACGAATTATATGATAAAATTTTCGTTAAAATGGCTTTTAGAATTGGCAATTTCTTATGGAAACGTGGCGATCAAAAAACTATAGATTATTTTGGCCCTGATGGGGTCTCCGTTCGAACATCAGATATGGCAAAGATTATTTCAAAGCTGCAATCTGGATATGTTTATCATTATGCGTTTGCCATGCTCTTGGGTGTGGTTGTTTTTGTAACTTGGTATATTCTTTCCGGCATGGCAGTATAACCAAGGGGAATATGAAACAATGACATTTGACTGGCCTATATTATCTTTAACGACCTTCATACCCATATTGGGCGGCTTAGCTATTCTTTTATTCATTCGTGGAAATGAAGAAGAGGTTGCGCGAAACTCCCGTTGGACTGCCCTGTGGGTATCAATCACCACCTTTGTAATTTCATTGTTATTATGGGTTAATTTTGACATCACCACGGCAGAATTTCAATTTGTCGAACGACATACTTGGATACCTGCATTCAATATCTCATATCATATGGGTGTTGATGGTATTTCGGTGTTTTTTATATTATTATCGACATTATTAACCCCGCTTTGTATCTTAGCCAGCTGGCAATCAATAACTAAAAATGTGCGCGAATATATGATCGCATTTTTGATTTTAGAAACCATGATGATCGGCATGTTTGCTGCCCTTGATATTTTATTATTCTATATATTTTTCGAGGCGGTCCTTATACCGATGTATATAATAATCGGCGTATGGGGTGGGGCAAGGCGTGTTTATGCCTCGTTTAAATTCTTCCTTTATACCTTGCTTGGTTCTATTTTAATGTTGGTGGCAATTTTATATATGTATAGCCAAACAGGAACGACCGATATTCCCACATTGATGGCATTTAATTTTGATGCTGATGTGCAGAAATGGTTGTGGTTGGCTTTCTTTGCATCATTTGCGGTCAAAGTCCCAATGTGGCCAGTTCACACATGGTTGCCCGATGCCCATGTGGAAGCGCCAACCGCAGGTTCGGTTATTTTGGCGGGTGTATTATTGAAAATGGGTGGTTATGGTTTCTTACGCTTTTCCATACCGATGATGCCATTGGCAAGTTTCTATTTCGCCGATATGGTGTTTTGGATGTCGGTTATTGCCGTTGTCTACACATCGTTAATTGCCCTTGTGCAAGATGACATGAAAAAACTGATTGCCTATTCATCTATCGCCCATATGGGTTTTGTCACAGCGGCGATATTTGCCGTTAATGAACAGGCGATTTCGGGCGCAATAATTCAAATGCTTAGCCATGGCATAGTCTCTGGCGCATTATTCCTTTGCGTTGGCGTTGTTTATGACCGGTTACATACAAGGGATATTTCAAGATACGGTGGTTTGGTGCATTTAATGCCAAAATATGCGGTATTATTCATGATCTTCACCATGGCCTCGGTCGGATTGCCGGGAACAAGCGGCTTTGTTGGTGAGTTTTTGATCTTGGCGGGTGCGTATCAATATAGCACATGGCTGGCCTTTGGCTTGGCAACGGGATTATTCTTGGGCGCAGCTTACATGCTTTATCTATATCGTCGAGTTATCTTTGGTAAGTTGGAAAAAGAAGATCTTAAAGGCATGTTAGATTTAAGCCCTAGGGAAATAGCGATCTTTGCACCATTGGTTATTGTGGTTTTTTGGATGGGAATATATCCAAATAGCTTTTTATCAGCAATCGAAGTAAGCGTGATTAATTTGGTTGATAATTATCAAGCTGCTATTGCTGCAGCGACACAAGATGCATTAAATTTAGCCAGCAATTCAACCATAATACCGACAGAATAGAAGGAGCATATCACATGTATAATTGGCCTATAATGATGCCTGCGATTGCAGAAATTTTTCTTGCCTGTGCTATTATGGCTTTGATGATGTTGGGTGCTTATTCTAAAAAGGAAAAAGCGCTTGATTTGGTGATGCCTGCCACATTGATGGTATTATTCATTACCGCGATTTTAGTGATATGGGTTGGCGGTGAAAAACGATTAGCTTTCAATGGTTTGTTTATCGTAGATCATTTTGCACAAATGATGAAGCTTATGGTTTTATTGGCATCATTTTTAACCATATTAATAAGCCGCGATTTCATTAAACGCGAAGGCATGGCAAAATTTGAATATCCAATTTTATTAACATTTGCAACGCTTGGCATGTTAATGATGATTTCCGCCAATGATTTGATGAGCCTTTATATCGGTTTGGAATTACAAAGCCTGTCATTATATGTGATGGCTGCTTTCCAACGCAATTCAGTGCGCTCGACCGAGGCTGGTTTAAAATATTTTGTCTTAGGCGCGCTTAGCTCTGGCATGTTGCTTTATGGTTGTTCATTGATTTATGGCTTCACCGGCACCACGTCATTCACCGTGCTTGCTGCAAATTTTGATGGCATTGAACATGCGTCGCTTGGCGTTATAATCGGCGTTATTTTCTTATTAACTGGTCTTGCGTTTAAAATATCTGCCGTACCATTTCATATGTGGACACCCGATGTTTACGAAGGCGCACCAACATCGGTTACGGCATTTTTTGCCGTCGCACCTAAAATTGCCGCGATGGCATTATTATTGCGCGTAATGGTCGGGGCTTTTGGTGATTTAATCAATGATTGGCAACAGGTTATTATCGTTATTTCAATGGCTTCAATGGCACTTGGTGCATTGGCGGCCATCGCCCAAACAAATATAAAACGTCTTATGGCCTATAGCTCAATCGGGCATATTGGTTTTGCCTTAATTGGTCTTGCAGCGGGAAGCGAAGAAGCAATTCAGGCGGTAATAATTTACTTAGCAATTTATTTGGTGATGAATATTGGCACATTTACCTGTATTTTATGTATGAAACGTCAAGACCGTATGGTTGAAGATATTAGCGATTTAGCAGGATTAAAATCAACTAATCCATTGCTGGCATTGGCATTGATGATATTCATGTTCTCGATGGCGGGCATTCCACCATTGGTTGGTTTCATGGGTAAATTATTTGTATTTAAAGCGGCGATAGAACAAGGTCTAATCGCATTAACTATTGTTGGCGCAATCGCCAGCGTTATTAGTGCATTTTATTATTTACGAATAATTAAAATCATGTATTTTGATGAACCTGTAGATGCATTTGATAAAATTAACAGCAAATCAATAAGGTTGGTGTTAATTTGCACTGGCGTTATAACCGCAACCATGATTTTATATTTACCTTTAATTACTAATCCAGCTGCTCATGCCGCAGCATCACTTTTTGCAGGATAATATTAAGCGGCATGTTAAATATTGATGAAAGTAAAATTTCATTACCAAATGACTTTAAACTTCATTCATTTGCGTCACTGGTATCAACTAATGACGAAGCAGTGATTATGGCAAATGAAGGCGCAAGCGATGGCACGATAATTTATGCCGGTGAACAGAAATCTGGTCGCGGCAGGCTTTCAAGAAATTGGGTATCGCCACGCGGTAATTTATATCTATCGGTGATTTTACGCAATATTGGTCAGATGGTAAATGTGGCACAGCTTTCATTCATCACTGCGGTTGCTATGGCTGATGCGATTGCTGAATTTCTACCAAAACCAGATAGCATAAAATTAAAATGGCCAAATGATATATTGATTAATAATGCAAAATTTTGTGGAATATTGCTGGAATGTGGTATGGATAAATCTGGTCATAACTGGGTTGTAATTGGAACAGGTGTTAATATCAACAGCCACCCGCAAGATGTTATGTATCAAACAACCGATTTACATCAGGAAAATTGCCATGTCTCAATCGAAGAGTTATTAGTAAAATATATTCAAAAACTATCGCAATGGCGAGATAGATGGTTGAGTTATGGGTTTGCGCCCATAAGAGCAGCATGGCTTAATAAGGCGGCAAGGCTTGGTGAAATTATAAAAGTTAATTTGCCAAATGATATAAAAATTGAAGGCATATTCCGTGGTATGAATTTATTTGGTGAAATTGAAATTATAATGGCTGATGGTAATATAAAAATGGTTAATGCAGGCGATATTTTTTTTGAATAAGAAAGCATGATTTAATGTTATTAGTTATTGATTCTGGCAATACTAATGTTGTTTTTGCCGTTTATAAAAATGAAAAACGGCTTGGCGTATTTCGCATTGCAAATGATCCAAAACGTACTGCAGATGAATATGCCGTATGGTTGATGAATTTAATGCAATTAAAAAAAATTGAATATCAAAAAATTGCAAATTGTATATTGGCAAGCGTTGTACCAGAAACAGAATTTAATTTGATAAGCCTGTGCCAACGTTATTTCAATGAGCCATTAGTAGTTAATAAGAATAAAGTAAATTTAGGTATAAAAATATTAATTGATCATCCAGATCAAGTTGGCGCAGATCGGTTAGTTAATGTGGTTGGCGCATTTAAAAAATACGGTGGAGAGCAAATTATTATTGATTTTGGAACTGCAACAACTTTTGATGTTATGGATAAGGATGGCAATTATTGTGGTGGAATTATCGCACCGGGAATAAATCTATCGGTTGAGGCACTTTATAAAGCAGCAGCAAAATTACCATTAGTCGAAGTAAAGCCAACAAAAAAAATCATTGGTAATTCGACCATAACCGCGATGCAATCGGGAATTTTTTGGGGCTATATATCGATGATCGAAGGGCTTGTTGCCCGAATAAAAAATGAATTTCACCAGCCGCTGGAGGTTATTGCTACTGGTGGTTTGGCGGAACTTTTTGCCAATGAATGCGAAGTTATTAAATTAACCGACCGAGGTTTAACCTTGGACGGTTTAGTAGAAATTTTTAAATTAAATACGGCTGTAGATATTGATAATCAATAGATCACAGCATTAATAAATAAGGTTATTATGACAAATTATAAAAAAACTGGTAATCCTTCTGCCGATGAATTATTGTTTTTACCATTGGGTGGTAGCGGCGAAATAGGTATGAATTTAAATTTATACGGCCCTGATGGTAAATGGTTAATCGTCGATGTGGGTATTACATTTGGCGATAGCACGACACCAGGGGTCGATGTTATCATGCCTGACCCTGCATTCATTGCCAAAAGGTCGGATCAAATTTCGGCAATAATTTTAACTCATGGTCATGAAGATCATTTGGGGGCGGTGCAGTATTTATGGCCAAAATTAAAATGTCCCATATATGCAACCCCGTTTACCGCCGCGTTTTTGCGCCGTAAATTGGCTGATTGCAGCTTTCTAAATGATATGGAAATTATCGAAATCCCATTATCTTCAAAATTTTCTGTGGATAAATTCGATATTGAATTAATATCATTAACCCATTCAATTTTAGAACCAAACGCTCTGTTAATAAAAACACCCGTTGGCAATATTATGCATACGGGCGATTGGAAGCTTGACCCCGATCCTGCACTTGGTGAAAAAAGCGATGAAGAGGCATTGATAAAAGCGGGTGATGAAGGCATCTTGGCGATGGTTTGCGATTCGACCAATGCGCTTAACGATGGCTGGTCTGGATCAGAGGGTGAAATTCGTAAAAATCTGATTGATTTAGTGGCAAGCAAAAGCGGCAAAGTCGCAATTGCTTGTTTTGCATCAAATGTGGCGCGGCTTGAAAGCGCTGTTTTGGCTGGTGTGGAAAATGGTCGTAAAATCGCCCTTGTTGGCAGGTCATTATGGCGCATTGTCGATGCGGCAAAAGAAGCAGGATATTTAAAGGATGCACCAAAATTTTTAGAGGCAAGCGATGTTAAAGGCCTACCATCAAATAAAATATTATATATATGTACGGGCAGTCAAGGCGAACCACGCGCCGCATTATCGCGAATTGCCGTTAAAAACCACCCCGATGTATCATTGACTAAAGGTGATTGCGTCATTTTTTCTAGCAGAGAAATACCCGGTAACGAAATTTCTATTTCAAATATACAAAATAGCCTTATTGAACAAAATATAGAAATAATAACTGCAAATGATTATAATATTCACGCATCTGGACACCCATATCGTGATGAATTACGTCAAATGTATCAATGGGTAAGGCCGCATATTGCAATTCCAGTTCATGGGGAAGCAAGGCATCTTGAGGCCCATGCAACGCTTGCCAGCCAATGTGGTATAGCCCACAGCATGGCCGCCAGAAATGGTCGTTGCATGTCATTAAATAAAGACGGCGTTCAAATAATTGACGAAGTTTTTTCATCAAGGTTATATCTGGACGGTAATCGATTATTACCAATGGATAATAATGCCCTAAAATCAAGGCGTAAAATGTCATGGAATGGTTTTGTGCTTATCAGTTTAGTCATCGATGATGATGGAGATTTATTGATTGATCCAGAAATTACCGTTGAAGGCTTATTTGATAATGATAATGATGAATATGAAAAATTAGATAAATTAATTTCTGTTGCCGAAAGCGCATTAAATAAGCTTGGCAAGAAAGCCATAATGAATGATGATAAAATTAGGGAAACCATACGCATTAGCCTTAGTCGAATATGCAAAAAAATAACGGCAAAACGTCCTATAATAAAGGTTCATTTAGCCAGAGTTTAATGGTAATTAAACATTAATATGCGGAGTATATCATATGATCGGTCGCCTTAACCATGTTGCAATTGTTGTCGCTAATCTAAATTCAGCGGCGGCTGTTTATCGTGATAATCTTGGTGCAAAAACATCAAAACAAATGGATTTAATTGATCACGGAGTTAGCGTTATCTTTGTTGAATTACCCAATAGCAAAATTGAATTATTACATCCATTGGGTGAAGGTTCTATTGCAAAATTTTTGGTAAAAAATCCATCGGGGGCAATGCATCATATTTGTTATGAGGTCGAAGATATAATTGCGGCGCGTGATAAATTAAAGTCTGATGGAATGCGTGTTCTTGGCGATGGAGAACCGCGCATTGGTGCGCATGGTAAACCAGTCTTATTTCTGCATCCAAAGGATTTTTGTGGCACATTAATAGAAATAGAACAGGTGTAAAATGGGCTTAGTATCAGGGATTGTTGTTTATATTATAATTTGGTGGTTATCATTATTTTTAATATTGCCATTTGGCATCAAACAACCAGAAAAAATAGAAAAAGGCCATATGCGCGGCGCACCAGAAAATCCCTTCATATGGCGTAAAATATTATATACAACTATTTTGGCGGCAATATTCTTTACAATTTATTATTTTTTTCAACAATCAGATTTAATAAAAATTCAACGCTCATATTATAATTAATATGAAGATAACGGTATATTTCCATGACGAGCTATTGCCAAATTTCCAAAGACCATTATTTACATCAACCCTATCATGATATGGAATATGGCTTTCCAATAGAAGATGAAGCGGCATTATTTGAACGTTTGATCTTAGAGATCAATCAAGCGGGGCTTAGTTGGGAATTAATTTTAAAGAAAAAAAATGGCTTTTCTATTGCATATGATGGCTATGACATCGATAAAATCACCGCATATGACGATAATCAACGCCAAAGATTATTAAATAATTCTGATATTATCCGCAATAAGTTAAAAATTAATGCCGCCATTCATAATGCTAATATTATTAAAGATATGCGCGAAGCTAACGGTGGTTTTGCGGCTTGGATAGCGGCAGAACACCCGCGTAAAAGGCTTGATTGGGTTAAGCTTTTTAAAAAAACTTTCAAATTTACTGGTGGTGAAATTACCAATGAATTTTTAATGAGTATCGGTTATCTGCCGGGCGCACATATTGAAAGCTGTCCAATATATAAAAAAATTGCCAAGCTAAATCCGCCATGGATGCAAATTGGCAAAGAATTTTATCAATAAATTTTATTAAATCAAAAAAACTTAAATTTTGATGGTATTTATTGCTCATATGTCTTAAATTCCATCTTAATCATTAACAAACTAAACTTAATTATTATAACATTTAAATTAATATTATGCGTTTATCGTCTGCGGTTCGTTTATCGGAATATTTCATGCCAACCTTAAAGGAAAATCCAGCCGAAGCGGAAATTCAATCGCATCGTTTGATGTTGCGTGCTGGCATGATACGTCAATCAAGCAGCGGAATTTATTCATGGCTGCCAACTGGTTTTAGGGTCTTGAAAAAAATTGAACAAATAGTACGCGAAGAACAAGACCGCGCAGGTTTTCATGAAGTTCTAATGCCGACTATTCAATCGGCGGAGCTTTGGAAAAAATCTGGTCGTTATGATGATTATGGCAAAGAAATGTTACGCATGTCTGATCGTCATGACCGTGAAATGTTATTCAGCCCAACAGCGGAAGAATTAATAACCGATATATTTAAAGGCGGGGCAAAAAGCTATAAAGACTGCCCGCAAATGCTATATCATATTCAATGGAAATTCCGCGATGAATTAAGGCCGCGTTTTGGCGTGATGCGTGGGCGTGAATTTTTAATGAAAGATGCCTATTCATTTGATGTCGATGAAAAATCAGCAAAAATATCATATAATAAAATTTTCGTATCATATCTACGCACCTTTGCCAGAATGGGGTTACAGGTTTTGCCAATGGCGGCAGATACGGGGCCAATTGGTGGTGATAGCAGTCATGAATTTATCGTTTTGGCAAAAACTGGTGAAAGCGATGCTTATTGCCATAAGGATTTATTATCGCTAGATCCGCTTCAGCTAAAAATTGATTATAAGGCTGATTTACAGCCAATTGTCGATGAATGGACGGGAAAATATGCCGTAACTGATGAAGAACATGATCAAGCAAAGTTCGAAGCCGAAGTTCCAGATGATAAACGCGTAATAGCGCGCGGTATTGAAGTCGGTCATATATTTTTCTTTGGCACAAAATATTCCGAGCCATTGGGCGCGATGGTGCAAACCGCCGAAGGTAAGATGGTGCCTGTGCAATCAGGGTCATATGGCATTGGCGTATCGCGTCTTGTTGGGGCAATAGTTGAATCTTGCAATGATGAAAATGGCATAATATGGCCCGATGAAGTCGCACCATTCACCGTCGGTTTGATAAATTTACGCGCCAAAGATGTAATATGCAGCAATGCCTGTGATGATGCCTATATTAAATTACAACAATCTGGTATAGAGGTCATGTATGATGATCGTAATATTGGTGCAGGGGCGAAATTTGCCGATATGGATTTAGTTGGCTTGCCATGGCAATTAATAATTGGCCCAAGGGGTTTGAAAAATAACCTTGTGGAACTTAAGCGTCGCGCAACTGGTATAGCCGAAGAAATGCCGCTTGATGCGGCGATTGCAAAAATTACAGGTTAAAATAATATTATGATATTAAATGCATTTGAAAGATTAGTGGCTTTTCGTTATTTACGCGCCAAACGTGATGAAGGCTTTATCTCGGTTATTGCGTGGTTTTCCTTGCTTGGCATTTGTTTAGGTGTCGCAACATTAATAATCGTCATGGCGGTTATGAATGGATTTCGGCATGAACTTTTAAGCAAAATACTTGGCCTAAATGGTCATGTAACCGTATCAAGTCATGATGGTCAATTATTAGATTATGATGCATTAGCAACCAAAATACGCCTTGTTGATGGCGTTATAAGTGTTACACCAATGATCGAAGGTCAAGTAATGACCAGCAGTAATGGTCTTGCCAGCGGTGCAATCGTGCGCGGTATAACCGCCAAAGATTTCATGACGCGCGATACCTTAAAAAATGCATTAATCGATGGGGATATTTCAAATTTCAATGGTGGAAATGCAATTTTTATCGGTAAACGTTTCGCCAGTAAAATGCGGCTATCAATAGGTGATGATTTAAGGCTTATTTCGCCAAATGGCACGGTTACTGCCTTTGGTTCATTGCCACGGATGAAGGCCTATAAAATTGTCGGAATTTTCGAAGTTGGCATGTATGAATATGATAGCTCCTATATCTATATGCCATTACAACAGGCGCAAATTTATTTTAAATATCCCAAGGCTGTTTCAAGTCTTGAGGTTATTTTAACAGATCCTGATGAAGCCAGAATGCGACTTTATATGATCCGCGATCATATTGGTAAATCTTATAGTCTTATGGATTGGCCAGCGATGAATTCAAGCTTTTTTAACGCCCTGCAGGTGGAACGCAATGTGATGTTTTTAATTTTAACATTAATAATTATCGTTGCCGCATTTAATATTATATCCAGCCAAATAATGTTGGTTAATGACAAAGCGCGCGGTGTTGCTATTATGCGGACTATGGGGGCAAAGCGCATAACTATTATGAAAATATTCTTTGTTACTGGAAGCTCAGTAGGCGTTATTGGCACGGCCTTGGGTGCGACGCTTGGTATATCTTTTGCGCTTAATATCGAAAGCATTAGAAAATGGATCGAAGGATTTTCAGGGACAGAATTATTCCAAGCGGAAATTTATTTCTTATCAAAATTACCAGCACGTATCGAAATGATGGAGGTAATAAGCGTTATCCTTATGGCTTTGGCATTATCACTGGTTGCATCGATTTACCCCGCATGGCGGGCGGCAAAATTAGACCCGGTCGAGGTGCTGCGCTATGAGTAATTCCATATTAAAATTAGAAAATGTCGGACGAAGATATATTTCAGGCGATGAAAGTTTAGATATATTAATCGATGCAAATTTGGAAATTAAATCGGGTGAAATTGTTGCTTTGGTTGCGCCAAGCGGTGCCGGTAAATCGACATTATTGCATGTGGCGGGCTTGCTTGAACGCCCAACAAATGGTGAAATATCGATTAATAATAATGCCACAAGCAAGCTTGGCGATGGTAAGCTTACTGAAATAAGGCGTAATAATATTGGCTTTATTTATCAATCACATCATTTACAGCCAGAGTTTTCTGCCATTGAAAATGTTATGTTGCCGCAAATGATCGCTGGTATTTCAAAATCAAATGCAAAAAAACAAGCCGCTATATTACTTAAACAAGTTGGCCTAAGTGCAAGAATGGATCATAGGCCCGGTAAATTATCTGGGGGGGAACAACAACGGGTCGCCATCGCCAGAGCAATCGCCAATAAGCCGCAATTATTGCTGGCTGATGAACCCACAGGTAATTTAGACCCTAATACCGCCGATGATGTATTTTCAATGTTAACATCATTGGTTCGTAAACAAGGGTTGGCGGCGTTGGTTGCGACCCATAATATGGAATTAGCGGGTCGAATGGATCGTATCTTATCATTGGAAAATGGTTCTATAATTCAGGTAAAATAATATTATGAGCCATGCAAATTTTGTCCATTTAAGATTGCATTCTGCCTATTCATTGGCCGAAGGCGCTATTCGTATTAATGATCTTATAACCACATGCGTTGATATGAATATGCCAGCGGTCGGTGTAACCGATAGTAATAATATGTTCGGCGCATTAGAATTTTCACTAACTGCTAGACAAAATGGCATACAGCCAATTATTGGCGTGCAATTTGGCCTTAAGCGTCAAGATCAAGCGGTAAAAAAAGACGGTATGCAACCGCCACCCGATGAATTGGTTTTATTGGCAAAGGATGAAGCGGGCTATTTAAATTTAATGGATTTATTAAGCCTTTCATATATGGATGGCGATGCGGGTAATATAGCGCAAATATCATTGGGTCAATTAACCAATCGTTGCGATGGTTTAATCGCCTTGACTTGCGGGGTTAAGGGCTTGGTTGGACGGTTGTTATGTGAGGGACAGGTTAAAGATGCCAATGAAGCCATAATTTTATTAAATAAAATTTTTAAAGATAATTTATATATTGAAATTCAACGTCATGGCTTGGTGATTGAGGATGATATTGAAAATGCCCTGATTGATATGGCATATGAATATGATATACCATTGGTTGCTACCAATGATTGTTTCTTTCCCAATAAAGAAATGTTCGAGGCGCATGATGTCTTGCTTTGTATCGCCGCAGGGGCATATGTTAGCCAAACCGATAGGCGGCAATTAACGGCTGAACATTATTTTAAATCGCCTGAAGAAATGTACGAATTATTTGCAGATTTACCAGAAGCCATTGAAAATACTATTAATATCGCTAAGCGATGCCATTATATGGTTGATCAACGCGCCCCATTATTACCACAATATACCAAGCTTGAAGATAGGTCATCGGAAGAAGCCTTGGCCGATTTGGCAAAAAAAGGTCTTAGAGATCGTTTAAATAATCAAATATTTAACGCAGATATGGATGATGAAAAACGCGATGAGATTGCCAAGAAATATTGGGAGCGGCTGGATTTTGAATTAGGCATAATCAATCAAATGGGTTTTCCCGGTTATTTTTTAATCGTTGCCGATTTTATTCAATGGGCATATGATCAAAAAATCCCCGTAGGGCCAGGACGTGGTTCTGGTGCGGGTTCGGTTGTCGCATGGGCATTGACCATAACGGGGCTTGATCCGCTGCGTTATAGTTTGCTATTTGAACGGTTTTTGAATCCTGAAAGGGTTTCAATGCCTGATTTTGATATTGATTTTTGCCAAGAAAGACGCGAGGAAGTAATCAATTATGTCCAGCGCGAATATGGTCGCGATCGGGTTGCACAAATTATCACCTTTGGTAAATTACAGGCGCGTGCAGTTTTGCGCGATGTGGGGCGGGTGTTGCAAATGCCATATGGGCAGGTCGACCGCATATGTAAATTAATACCCAATAACCCTGCAAAACCGACAAGTTTGCCTGAAGCATTAATAAGCGAAAAATTATTAAGACATGAACGCGATAATGATGTGGCGGTTAAAAAACTGCTAGATTTAGCAATGCAATTGGAAGGGTTATATCGTCATGCATCGACCCATGCGGCGGGTGTGGTTATTTCTGATCGTCCATTGCATGAGCTGGTCGCCCTTTATCGCGACCCTAAATCTGATATGCCTGTTACGCAATTTAATATGAAATATGTGGAGCAGGCTGGTCTAGTTAAATTTGATTTTTTAGGGCTAAAAACCCTAACCGTGATTGATAAGGCATTAAATTTAATTACCAATCGTGATGGCATGGCAGAAAAAATTGATATAAGTACCATTCCATTAGATGATAAAGGCAGTTATGAAATGTTATGCCTTGGTGATTCCACTGGTGTATTTCAGTTGGAATCATCGGGTATGCGCGATGTTTTTAAAAAATTAAAACCCGATAGATTAGAAGATTTAATCGCCATCGTTGCCCTATATAGACCGGGGCCAATGGAAAATATCCCAACCTATATTAAAAGAAAACATGGCGAAGAAGCGGCAACTTACCTGCATCCTGCACTTGAACCCGTGTTGATTGAAACATTTGGTATTCCCATATATCAAGAACAAGTTATGCAAATGGCGCAGGTATTGGCTGGTTACAGCCTTGGCAATGCGGATTTATTGCGCCGCGCTATGGGTAAGAAAAATCAAGCGGAAATGGCAGCTCAACGCAAGAATTTTTGCGATGGGGCGTTATTACATAATAATGTTGATGAAAAACTTGCCAACAGGATATTTGATGAAATAAATGCCTTTGCTGGTTATGGTTTTAATAAAAGCCATGCCGCCGCCTATGCCTTGATTGCCTATCAAACCGCATGGTTAAAATCCAATTATCAGGTGGAATTTTTGGCGGCTTCCATGACCTTGGATATACATAATACTGATAAGCTGGATATTTTTAAAAAGGAAATTGACCGGCAAAATATCAAATTATTGCCGCCATGCGTTAATAATTCCGAAGTTGTTTTCTCGGTCGAGATGGAAAAAGATGGCACAAGATCTATTCGTTATGCCTTGGCAGCGATTAAAGGCCTTGGCGAAGGTGCGATGGAAGGCCTTGTTAATCAACGCAAAGATAATGGTAAATTTAACGATATATTCGATTTTGTCGAACGTCTTGATGGTAAATATATCAATAAACGCATCATGGAAAATTTAACAAAATCGGGTGGTTTTGATTGTTTTAATTTGGAACGTGGGCAAATATTTAATAATATTGAAAAATTATCAAAATATGGTGCGGCGATACAAGAATCTAAAAATAGCAGCAATTTAAATTTATTTGGTGATGAAATTATCGAGGAATCAAGGCCAAAATTATCCATGCTATCTGGATGGAATGCCCAAGTAAAATTAGAAAATGAATTTAGCGCATTGGGCTTTTATTTATCAGATCACCCATTATCGACATTTGCGGCGACATGTGAAAAATTGGATGTAAAAAACTGGAGCGATGTGGAGGCAGGTAATGTGCGTATTTCAAAACCGGTGCATCTTGCCGGTATTGTCGGGACAAAACGGGTTATAACCACCGCGCGCGGTAAAAAAATGGCATTCATAAATATGTCAGATGCCAGCGGTGCGTATGAAGTTACAATGTTTGAGGAAGTGCTTGATATTTCATGGGACTTGCTCGAAGGAAATGGCCCCGTGTTATTAAAAGTTGATATAAAAAAACATGGGGAAGATGATGGATTTCGCGTAACAGTGCAATCGGCATCATCGCTTGAAGATGTGGCGGCAAATTCTGCCAAAGGTATAAAAATTATAATTAATAATGATAGTTCTTTAAAAATATTAAAAGAAATATTTGATCAGCATGCTAAATCTGGTCTAGGTCGAGTGGAGTTCCTACTTAATTTAGGTGATAAAAATATCATCATGCGCGATAGCCGAAAATTTAATATAACGGGTGAATTTCGCAAGGCAATAAAATCGATTGGCGGGGTTATTAATATACAAGATTTGTGATTTTAAATATTTATAAATCCTTGCAATCTCCTTAATGCGGGTTTATACAGCCAACCATATCACACGTAAGGATTTGCGGGCGTTAACATGTCTTAATCGACCATATAGTTTTCGCTCCATCCGGTGTCGGGATTTCCCCGATCATCAACCTTACGGAGGTTCAACCGGAAAAAAAGGAAATATATTATGGCTATACCTACACTTACTATGCGTCAGCTTTTGGAAGCTGGTGTCCAATTTGGTCACACAACAAGACGCTGGAACCCAAAGATGAAACCTTATATCTTTGGTAAGCGCAATGGCATTCATATTATCGATTTAGAACAAACTGTCCCCATGCTGGCACAAGCTTTAGAAGCTGTGCGCGCTGTTGCTGCTGGTGGCGGTAGGGTTATGTTCGTTGGTACAAAACGCCAAGCACAAGATATGGTCGCCGATGCTGCAAAAAAATGTGGTCAATATTATGTTAATCATCGCTGGTTAGGCGGTATGATGACCAATTGGAAAACCATATCAAATTCTATTCGTCGTTTGAAAGCTTTGGATGCTAAATTTGCCGAGGGTAATGTTGGTTTAACCAAAAAAGAACTTTTAGGCCTAGAGCGTGAACGAACTAATCTTGAACATTCTTTGGGCGGCATCAAAGAAATGGGCAATGTCCCTGATATTATTGTTGTTATCGACACTAATAAGGAATCGATTGCTATTCAAGAAGCCAATTGTTTAAAAATACCTGTGGTTGCTATACTTGATTCTAACTGCTCTCCCGATGGCATCGCCTATCCTATCCCTGGTAATGATGATGCCATGCGTGCAATTCGTCTTTATTGCGATCTTATGGTTGGTGCGGTTCTTGATGGTTTGCAACAATCTTTAAGCGATAGCGGCGTTGATCTTGGCGAAGCAGTTACACCATTGGTAGAAAAATTACCAGTGGCTGAGGCTGAAACTGTTGAAACAACTGCTGAAAAAATTACTGAAACCACAACTGATGCTGTTGTGGAAAAAGCAACTGCATCTTAAATAATTTAAGATTAAGGCGGTTATTATTAACTATATAACTGCCTTTATTTTAATTATAATTTTAACTCCAAACTCTCAATGGAGAGGGTTTTAATATGGGGACGGATTTTTAATATGGCAAAAATTACTGCTGCTTTAGTTAAAGAGCTGCGCGATCTTACGGGCGCGGGCATGATGGATTGTAAAAAAGCACTTAGCGAAAGCGATGCAAATGTTGAAGCTGGTGTCGATTGGTTGCGTACCAAGGGTCTGTCAAAGGCTGCGAAAAAATCGGGCAGAATTGCTGCTGAAGGTTTAGTTGCGGCTATATCTTCCGGTAATAAAGGTGTTTTAGTTGAAATTAATGCGGAAACAGATTTCGTCTCACGCAATGAAGAATTTCAAAATTTTGTTGAAGAAATTGCAAAAATTGCCGCCGATAAAGATGGCGATAATGATGCAATTTTGGCTAGTGATTATCCAAATACAGATCGCAGCGTTGCCGAACAATTGACCCATAATATTGCGACTATTGGCGAGAATATGAGCTTTCGTCGTGCCAAAATATTATCAGTTGAAAATGGTGTTGTTGCATCATATGTGCATTCGGCATTAAAGCCAGGGCTTGGTCGAATTGGTGTTTTAATTGCACTTTCATCTTCTGCTGATGTTAATATTTTAACTGCATTAGGTAAACAAATTGCCATGCATGTTGCCGCATCTTCACCAATGTTTCTTTGTCGTGATGATGTTGATGCCAGTGTGATCGAACGTGAACGCGCTGTTCTAACTCAACAAGCCGAAGAATCTGGTCGTCCTGCGAATATTATCGAAAAAATGGTCGAAGGCCGTATTCGTAAATATTATGAAGAAATTTGCTTGCTAGATCAAACATTTGTAATTGATAATGAAACAAAAATTGCAAAAGTCATTGAAAATGCTGCTAAAGAAATTGGTAGCGATATTAAATTAACCGCTTTTGCCAAATATTCATTGGGCGAGGGTATCGAGAAAAAACAAGATGATTTCGCCGCCGAAGTTGCTGCGGCAGTTGGTGGTTAAATATATTTATATTTAATTTAAACGGCAAAATTATTATATATTGCGGAGGCAATGATGGGCGATGTGATTAATGATGCGGCTGATAGTGAAATTAATTTAGAAGATATTAGCCAAATCAAATTTAAGCGTGTTCTTTTGAAAGTTTCAGGGGAAGCCTTAATGGGAAAAAGAGACTATGGTCTTGATCCTGACACTGTTGCGCGTCTTGCATTGGAAATTGCCCAAGTGCAAAAAATGGGTGTGGAAATTTGTTTGGTTATTGGTGGTGGAAATATCTTTCGTGGCATTTCCGCTTCTGCCAAGGGAATGGAACGCACCACTGCTGATTATATGGGGATGTTAGCAACGGTTATGAACGCCCTTGCCATGCAATCAGCACTTGAACGTTTAGGTGTGCAAACCCGCGTTTTATCGGCCATCCCAATGCAATCTGTTTGCGAGCCATATATAAGACGGCGTGCCGTGCGCCATATGGAAAAATCACGAATAGTAATTTTTGCTGCTGGTACTGGTAATCCATTTTTTACAACCGATACAGCCGCCGCATTACGGGCATCGGAAATGGATTGTGAAGCTATGTTAAAAGGCACAAAGGTCGATGGCGTTTATGATGCCGATCCTGTTTTAGTGCCAAATGCAAAACGTTATGATAAACTTAGCTATAAACAAGTTCTAACTGATGATTTAAAGGTTATGGACGCATCTGCCATAACATTAAGCCGTGATAATAATATACCAATTTTTGTTTTTTCAATTCATAATGAAAATGGCTTTAAAGATGTGATGATGAATAAAGGCAAATTTACAATTGTTACAAATGGCTAGACAATAATATATTTGCAGTCAACAATGCAATATTTGCAATAATGTTTAACGGGGAATATTTAACGGGAGTTTTGGAATAATGTCGGTTGATATGAAAGATATTGAACGCAGAATGAATGGCGCGGTTGGCGCATTATCAAATGAATTTTCAGGTCTTCGCACTGGTCGGGCCAGCCCAAGCCTGCTTGACCCAATTCAAGTTGATGCCTATGGGGCATTAATGCCGATGAACCAAGTCGGTAGCGTTAGCGCACCAGAGCCACGGCTTTTAAGTGTTACAGTGTGGGATGGTGGTTTAATTAAATCAGTAGAAAAGGCAATACGTGAATCTGATCTTGGTTTAAACCCAATGACCGAAGGCAATGTTATTCGCATTCCAATTCCAGAATTAAACGAAGAAAGACGGGCCGAATTAAGCAAGGTTGCAGGTAAATATGCCGAACAAGCCAAAATTGCCGTTAGAAATATACGCCGCGATGGTATGGATAGCGCAAAATCTATGGAAAAAAATGGTGATATTGGCAAGGATGATGCCCATAAAATATCAGATGATATTCAAACTATAACCGATAAATATATTAAAAAAATTGATACAGATCTGCATGATAAAGAACAGGAAATAATGCAGGTATAATTAATTTAAATTGGGTTCTATCATATAAATGGCCATAAATATAACGGTTGATAATTTGAAAATACCTAAACATATTGCCATAATAATGGATGGCAATGGGCGTTGGGCAAAATCTCGTGGATTGCCGCGCATTGCAGGTCATCGCGAAGGGGCAAAATCCGTTCGTAAAATCATTAAAAAATCATCAAAAATTGGTGTTGAATATTTAACATTATATAGCTTTTCAATTGAAAATTGGAAGAGATCTGATAGCGAAATTTCAGGTTTGATGGGGTTGTTAAGGCGTTATTTAAAATCTGAAATCGTTGAATTACATGGCAATAATGTTCGTTTTAAAGTTATCGGTGTGCGCGATAACCTTGATAATGATATTGTTAGATTGATTGAAGATGCAGAAAATATGACCGAACGCAATACTGGGCTAACATTAATTTTGGCGTTAAGTTATGGTGGCAGGCAAGAAATTGTTGCTGCCGTGCGTAATATTGCAAAATCAGCGGAGCTTGGCTTGATAAAATCGGCCGCAGTTGATGCAGATGTTTTTGCCGCATATCTTGACACGGCGGGCATTCCTGATCCTGATTTATTAATAAGAACCAGTGGTGAACAGCGCATAAGTAATTTTTTATTATGGCAACTTGCCTATGCTGAATTATATTTTACCAATAAATTTTGGCCAGAATTTAACGAGGATGACCTGATCATGGCGATTGAAAATTTTCAAAATAGAGACCGCCGCTTCGGGGCAACCGCAAATGACAGCAAATAATATGGCGGCAAATAAAAGAGAATTAAAAACAAGAATAATATCAGCATTTGTTATGATTATGGTGTCATTTGGCGTTATTTGGGTAGGTAATACAATATTTTTGGCTTTTTTAATTATTTTATCAAGCCTAATGGCATGGGAATGGTCGCGTATTGCAATGGCTAAATCAAAATTATCATGGCTTGTTATGGCAATCACTATTGGCTTGTCATTAATATTATTTACAATTGGCTATTCATTATTTGAAATTGTAATAACACTATCTATTGGTGCAGTTGTCGCATTCATGGTCGAATGGCAGGCAAATATACATATAAAATTTTTAATATTTGCTGGTGTCTTTTATATTGCCTTGGCATTGTTAACTGCAATATGGTTACGGGCGCATAATGATGGCATAATATTGTTTTTCTGGCTTGCGGCTATGGTGGTTGCAACCGATATAGGTGCATATTTTTCTGGCAGATCAATTGGTGGTGCCAAGCTTGCGGTTAAAATAAGCCCGAATAAAACATGGGCAGGGTTATTTGGTGGCATGATAGCAGCCGCAATTGTCAGTGCGATATTTGCCTATAATATGACCAGTAATATAAGCGATATATATTATTTTGCCGTTTTGGCAATGGTAATTGCTGCAATCGCCCAAATGGGTGATTTGCTTGAATCATGGATGAAGCGTAAATCAAACCATAAAGATTCTAGTAATATGATACCAGGGCATGGCGGGGTTTTAGATCGTTTTGATGGCTTCTTGGCTGCGACGCCTGTATTTGCTTTTTATATTAATTACGCAAATATTTAACTAATTCATACAGAAAACCATGGTATTTAATTAATGTCAAAACGCCGCATTTCAATTCTTGGTTCTACAGGTTCGGTTGGTCGCAGTACAATTGATTTAATAAAGCGCAATCCTGATGAATTTAAGGTCATTGCGTTAAGCGCTAATAAAAATTTTAAATTATTGGCAGAGCAAGTACAATTATTACGGCCAGAGTTTATCGCACTTGGCGATGAAAATTTATATGGTGATTTAAAAAATATATTAGATCATATGAATATCAAGGTAGAAATTGCCTGTGGTGAACAAGCAATAATCGATGCGGCATCTATTCCTGCCGATTGGATAATGGCGGCAATAATTGGTGCGGCGGGGTTAAAACCAACCTTGGCAGCAATAAAACAAGGCGGTATAGTTGCCTTTGCTAATAAGGAATGCCTTGTTTGTGCTGGTGATTTAGTAATGAAGATGGTTCGGCAATATAAAACAACCATGTTGCCGGTGGATTCCGAACATAATGCTATATTTCAGGTGTTTTCTAATCAACAGCACCAATCAATAGACCGGCTTATTTTAACGGCATCTGGTGGGCCGTTTCGCACTAAAAATATGGATTTCATGGCAACAGCAACCCCCGCGCAGGCCATAGCACATCCAAATTGGGATATGGGTGCAAAAATATCGGTCGATTCGGCAACTATGATGAATAAGGGGCTTGAAATTATCGAGGCAAGATATTTATTCGATATGCCTGATGATAAAATTGATATTTTAATTCATCCTCAATCAATAATTCATTCGATGGTTGAATATTGCGATGGTTCTATTTTGGCGCAAATGGGCGTACCAGATATGCGTGTTCCAATCGCATATTGCCTTGCATGGCCAAATCGCATGCAATCCCCATGTGAAAAACTTGATTTTGCCAAGCTTGGACAGATGGAATTTAATGACCCAGACTTAATACGCTTCCCCGCGATTAACCTTGTTCGTCATGCCTTGGCAATGGGATCGGGCGCGACAACAATTTTAAATGCGGCAAATGAAATTGCAGTTGCGGCCTTTCTAAAAGAAAAAATAGGTTTTTTAGATATTGTAAATATCGTTGATGATATATTATCAAAATCTATATCTGGCATTGATATAAAATCAGACATAAATCATTGCCATAATTTAAACGCATTGGACGATATAATTGCACTTGATCAAGAAACAAGATCTATTACGTTTGAACTCATACAACAAAAGAAAATTTAGGTGTTATTATGGATAGTTTTTTTAATTCTCTAGGCTATGGTAATTTTATTATTGTGCTTTGCGTTTTGATATTTGTGCATGAACTTGGTCATTATGCAGTTGCAAAATTATGCAATGTTCGGGTCGAAGTTTTCTCCATTGGTTTTGGCAAAGAAATATTCGGTTGGTATGATAAAAGCGGTACAAGATGGAAATTGTCGATTATACCATTAGGTGGTTATGTTAAAATGTTTGGTGAAAGATCAATGCCAAAAAATGATGATAATTTGCAAAATAACCAAAATTTAGCTAATCAAAATCTAAGCGAAGATGAAATTAAATATTCATTTGCTCATAAAAACTTATCGCAACGAAGCGCAATAGTCGCCGCTGGGCCTGCTGCTAATTTTATTTTTGCAATCATTGCCTTTGCGGCGATGTTTTATTTTGCCGGCAAACCAACGCCACCCGATTTCATGAAATCTGGTATAGGCCGTGTCATTGCTGGTTCTGCTGCTGCGGATGCTGGGTTTATGGCTGGTGATGTAATAATTCAAATTGATAATGCCAATATATCGAAATTTACTGATCTTGTGAAGGCTGTTTCCACGAGCCAAGGCCGAGAACTTGCCTTTAACATTTCAAGAAATGGTATGTTGAAAAATATAGTAGTTAGCCCGCGCAAAGAAAAAATCCAAACCAATGATGGTCAGATGATTGAAATTTATCGTCTTGGGGTTGGCGCTCCTATGATGCAATTTAATAAATTATCATTTGGCGATTCTATTTCTGCGGCAATTAGTGAAACATGGAATATGGTAATATTAACCCTAGAATCTCTATGGGACATGATAATTGGTAAAATTGGCATGGAAAATATGGGTGGGCCGATTAAGATTGCCCAAATATCAAGCGATGTGGGTAATATGGGCGGGCTTGCAATTCTAAGTTTGATGGCTATCTTATCAATTAACCTTGGTTTATTAAATTTATTTCCGATACCTATGCTTGATGGTGGACATTTATTATTTTATGCATTCGAAGCAATCTTAAGGCGACCATTAAATGCAAGGGTGCAAGAAATATTTTTACGAATAGGGTTAATGTTACTGTTGTCTCTTATGGTATTTGTAACAATAAATGATATTATAACTATCGCATTTTAATAGAATTATTTTAGTTTAAAACAAGTCATGTTTTTATTATGATATTATGGTAGTTAATGATATGATAGTTTAATATTAAGTTAATTTTTATTGTTTGAAATATTTATTTTAAAACTATGGAGATATCTAGTTGGGTAATCGTTTATATTCACAATCTTTAAATTTATTTTTTTCATTATGCGCCATTATAGGTATATTTACGCTTTCGCCTGTAATATTATCAGCGCAAGAATTACCAAAAATAATTGCACCAAAACCAATTGATGCTGCGCCTTCAATTAATAATGAAAATATGCCAACTAATAATGACGTCACATTCACAGGCATGCCAACCATTAAAAACATTATAGTTAATGGTGTTAAACGCATTGAAAATGAAACTGTTCTATCATATTTATCTTTTAAAGATGGCGATATATTTAACCCAATAAATATAAATAAGTCATTAAAGACTTTATTTTCATCTGGGCTTTTTGCCGATGTAACTATTCATCGAAACGGTGATAATGTTATTATTAAAGTTGTAGAAAACCCGATAATCAATCGCATAGTATTTGAAAAAAATGAAAAAATAAAAGATAAAATATTGGCGGGCGAAGTGCAATTAAGGCCGCGTGTTGTTTATACAAGGACAAAAGTTCAAAATGACGTGAAACGTATTTTAGATATTTACCGTCGTAGCGGGCGTTTTGCCGTTAATGTCGATCCAAAGGTTATACAGCTCGATCAAAATAGAGTTGACTTAGTCTTTGAAATCAACGAAGGGCCAAAAACTGGTATAACAAAAATAAGCTTTGTCGGTAATAGATATTTTAGTGATAGTGCGTTACGGACTGAAATTTTTACCAAGGAAAGCAGATGGTATCGTTTTTTCAGCAGCGCTGATTCTTATGATCCTGACAAATTAACATTTGATCGTGAATTATTACGGCGGTTCTATTTACAAAATGGTTTTGCTGATTTTCGTGTTACCTCTGCTGTTGCGGAACTTTCTGAAAATAAAGAAGGCTTTTATATTACCTTTACAATTGACGAGGGCGGGCGGTATAAATTTGGCGATTATAAGGTTACTTCCAAAATAAGAGATATTGATGCTACAGAATTTTTAAATGATATAAAAATAGAAAAAAATGAATGGTATAATGCAGATATAGTCGATGATAGTATCAACTCACTTAGCGATGCTATTGGCAATAAAGGTTATGCCTTTATTAATATTAGACCAGATATCGATAGGGATAATAAAAATAAAATAATTAATATTAATTTTACGATTAATGAAGGTCAACGCACATATGTTGAACGCATTGATATTAATGGTAATATTCGCACAATTGATAAGGTGATAAGACGTGAATTTAAGCTTGTCGAAGGCGATGCCTTTAATTCTAATAAATTAAATTTATCAAAAAAACGCATCAAAGACCTTGGCTTTTTTAAATCAGTTGAAATTACAAACCTGCCTGATTCAACTCCAGATTCTACAATTATCCAAACGGATATAGAAGAAAAATCGACTGGCGAGCTATCTTTTGGGGCGGGATATTCTACTCAAGACGGTGTCTTGGGTAGTATCGGGATGCGGGAATTAAATTTTCTTGGTAAAGGGCAAAAACTTTCAGTTAAATTTAATTTAGGATCTAGCATAAGCGATTTTGACGTTAGCTTTACCGAACCATATTTTATGGATAGAGAGCTTTCTGCTGGTTTTGACCTTTTCCATACTGTGCGTGATAATCAAGATTCTTCATCATATGATTCGCGCCGTGCTGGTGCTGGGATAAGGCTTGGCTATGAAATATCCAAATACTGGAGACAGCAATTACGCTATAAATTTTCAAATGATACGGTTGAAAAAATAAAAAGCAACGCATCAATTTATATTAAAGCACAAGAGGGAGAAGCCAATTCATCGGTGATTGGACATACATTAACATATGATCGTCGTAATAGTTCTGTTAAGCCAACGGATGGATATATATTTCAATTCAGTAATGACTTTGCTGGTGTTGGTGGCGATGTTAATTATTTAAAAACCGCACTTAATGCTGTTAATTATTACCAAATTGCCGATGGTTATGTTTTATCAACTGGCATTGAATTAGGTAATATTATTTCAACAGATAATAGTGACATACGTATTTTCGATAGATATTTTCTTGGTGGTAGTAATCTACGTGGATTTAAGCGTGCAGGCGTTGGCCCGCGTGATATAAAAACCGATGATGCGTTGGGCGGGCGCAATTATGCTAGTAGTTCGATAGAGTTAAGTTTTCCACTTGGGCTTCCCAATGAATTTGGTTTATCGGGCGCAATATTTACTGATATTGGTGTGCTTACAAATGTTGAAGAAAGCGGCGCAAATATTATTGATACAGGTAGTATTCGTGCCTCTATTGGCTTTGGTTTTAACTGGTCATCACCATTTGGTCCAATACGTATGAATTTCACACAAGCCATATTAAAAGAAAAACATGATGATACGGAAACTTTCAGATTTAACTTTGGCACAAGATTTTAATTTATTATTTGGTATTTATTATGATTAAGAAATATTTCTCGGTTGCTGCCTTTATATTGGCAATATCAATTTCATTTACAGCATATTCTCAAGACAACGAATTTTCACCAAAAATTGCATTAATTGACCTTAAAAAAGTTGAAACAGAATCAATTGCGTGGAAAAGTTTAAGTAAACAAATTAATGCAAGGCGTACAAAGGTAAAAAATCAAATTCAAGAAATACAGTCTAAATTAGAAAAAAAATCAAAGAACCTGGAATCACAACGGGCAATTTTATCGGCGGATGCCTTTGCAGTTGAGGTTAGTGAATTTAAAAAAGAACGTGCCAAACTTGATCAAACAGCAAGAATTCAAAAACAAAATTTGGATAAAGCATTTTTAGATGCGCGCGGGCAAATTAGAAAAGCGGTTAATATTTCCATATTGGAATTTATTAAGAAAAATAAAATAACATTGTTATTAAAAGCAGGTGATACGGAATCAACCGTTTACTTTGCGACGACAAATATGTTTATTAATGATCAGGTTTTGGCTCTTTTAAATCAAAAAATTAAAACAGTTACTTTACTTCGTGAAAATTCTGAATAATGGTTGATAAATAATGGCAAATTTAAAGTTTTATATTAATGATGGGCCATTTTTATTAACTGAAATTTCTACGGCAATTGATTGTAATATTGAAATAATTAATAGTAATATTGATAATAAGTCAATCATTGATGTTGCATCTTTAGAAGATGCAACTGCTGATGAATTAAGTTTTTTGGATAATAGAAAATATATTAACAGCTTTTCAAAAACCAAGGCTGGTGCAGTTATTATTCATCCCGACATGTTGCCATATGCGCCTGATAATGTGATATGTTTAACCACAACACAGCCTTATGTTGCCTATGCCTTGGCAGCAGAAAAATTTTATCCAGCACCAAAATTAATAGCAAAAATTGATAAAAATTCATATATTGATGATAGCGCAACCATTGGCGATGGTTGCAGAATTGATGCGGGAGTATCGATTGCGGCTGGCGTTGAAATAGGAAATGGCTGTCATATTAATGCTAATGCGGTTATTGATGCTAATTGCACTATTGGTGCAAATAGCGTGATCGGCGCAACAAGCTATATCAGCTATTGCCATATTGGCAAAAATGCCAATATTCACCCTGGTGTTCGTATCGGTACACGTGGATTTGGTTTTGCTATAGGCACTAGTGGTTTTGTCGATGTGCCGCAATTGGGTTTAGTCGTAATTGGCGATATGGTGGAAATTGGTGCAAATTCTACCATTGATCGCGGCTCTTCTGGCGATACTATCATTGGATCGGGAGTGAAAATTGATAATATGGTGCATATTGCCCATAATGTTAAAATAGGCAATGGTTGTGTTCTTGCAGGGATGACGGGAATTGCTGGCAGTACAATATTAGAAAATTATGTTATGGCAGGGGCGCAATCTGGTATTGCAGGTCATTTGACCATTGGTATGGGCGCACAAATTGCTGCGAAATCTGGCGTGATACAAAATGTTGCGGCGGGTGAAAAATTGGCTGGTTTCCCCGCCGTTCCGATTAAGCAGTTTTTTAAGCAACAAATAACATTAAAGAAAATTACAAATTCTAGAAACAAAAAGAGTTAATTAAAATGTCTGAAAATTCAGAAAATGATGAATATTTAAAAGATATCGATGTTTTGAAAATCATGGATCGTATTCCGCATCGCTATCCATTTTTATTGATTGATAAAATTATTGATATAAAACCGTTTGAATCGGCGGTTGGCGTTAAATGTGTTACTGTGAATGAACCTCATTTCCAAGGCCATTTTCCACAACGACCAATAATGCCGGGTGTGTTGATAATCGAATCAATGGCACAAACGGCAGGTGTTTTGGTGGTTTCATCATTAGGTCCAGAGGCTGAAGGCAAGTTGGTTTATTTTATGTCGATTGATAATTGTAAATTCCGTAAGCCGGTTGTGCCAGGTGATCAAATGTTTATCGAAGTCGTAAAACAACAACGTCGCGGCCCTGTTTGGAAATTTAGAGGAATAGCAACGGTTGATGATAAAATTGTTGCGGAGGCAAATATCGCCGCAATGATTAGGGATGCATAATGGTTAATATTCATAAAACAGCAATAGTTGCAGGTGGTGCAACCATTGGTGATGACGTATATATTGGGGCTTTTTCTATCATTGGTGCGGATGTAAAGCTTGGCAATGGCGTTAAATTGCATTCTCATATCGTCATTGATGGCGATACGGATATTGGTGATAATTCGGAAATATTTCCATTCGCATCAATCGGCACAGAGCCACAGGATTTAAAATTTGCGGGTGAAAAATCAAAACTAATCATCGGTAAAAATAATAAAATTCGTGAATATGTAACAATGAACCCTGGGACAAAAGGCGATAATTTATTAACTGAAATAGGCGATAATTGCCTGTTCATGATAAGTAGCCATATCGCCCATGATTGTATCATTGGCAATAATGTTATTTTAGCCAATAACGCAACATTGGCTGGTCATGTTGTGGTCGGTGATTTTGCAATTATCGGTGGACTTTCGGCGGTGCATCAATTTGTTCGTATTGGCGCACATGCGATGATCGGTGGCATGTCTGGTGTGGAAAATGATGTTATTCCATTTGGTTCTGTAATGGGGGAACGCGCCAATCTTTCTGGGTTAAATATTATTGGCATGAAACGGCGTGGTTTTTCAAAGAATGATATTCATATATTGCGCAATGCATATAAGATGTTATTTTCAGATCAAGGAACATTGATTGAACGCACCAATGAAGTCGCAAAAATATTTGGTAAAAATGCTGTGGTGGCAAATATTGTTGAATTTATAAATAAATCATCTTCACGTGGCTTGACCCAACCAGAGATAAATAAATAATGTCAAAACTTGGCATTATCGCAGGTGGCGGTATTTTGCCATTGCGTGTGCTTGAAAAATGTCAATTATCTGGGCGTGAATTTTATCTAATTGGACTTAAAGGACAAATTGAAGAAAATCTATTCAGTCAATATTCATATGATGTCATTCGCATGGGTGCAGTAGGTAAGGCGATCGATTTATTCAGGCAAAATAATGTTAATGAAATTGTTATGGCGGGCAATGTTAATCGCCCAAGCATGGCAGCCTTACGCCCCGATATGAAGGCGGTTAAAATTTTAGCAAAATCTGGTAATATGGCTATTGGCTCGCGTGGTGATGATGGATTGATTAAGGCAATAGTCAAATATCTTGAAAAGGACGAGGGTTTTAAAATTATCAGCATAGATAGCATCCTTGGTGAGAATAAATTTTCTAGTGGTATATTAGGGGATGTTGAGCCAGATAATAACAGCAAAAAAGATATAATACGCGGGGTTTCGGCACTTAAAATGATTGCAGCCGCCGATATTGGGCAGGCAATAGTCGTGGAAGACCAGATCATCATAGCGGTTGAAGCGATCGAAGGTACTGCCAAGATGTTAGAGCGTTGTAAAGGTTTAAAACTGAACCAAATGTCAAATGGTGTTTTGGTTAAAATTCGTAAAAAGAACCAAGAAACAAGGGTCGATATGCCAACTATTGGTTGTGATACAATCAAACAAATAGTCGCTTCGGGTTTGTTGGGTGTTGCATTTGATGCGGGTGGAATGATTCTAATTGATAAAGATAAAGTAATAACAGCTGCCAATGAAGCGGGAGTTTTCATTACTGCCATTGATGTAGATTGATATTTGATGCTTGATGCATATAAAAAAGTCAATAAAGATAAAATTCCATTGATATATATTACGGCGGGTGAGGCATCTGGTGATGCGCTTGGTGCAAAATTGATGAATGCTATTAAGCAACGGTGCAATGGCAGAATAAAATTTGCAGGGATAGGCGGTGATTTAATGACGGCGGCGGGGCTTGAAAGTCTTTTTCCGATGCAAGAATTATCGGTCATGGGAATATTTGAAATATTACCGCATATTAAAAAAATATTAAGGCGCATTAAACAGGCGGCTAATCATGTGGATGGATTACAACCAGATATTATTATCACTATTGATTCACCCGGATTTTCCCATCGTTTTATAAAGAAAATAAAATTCAAGAATATAACAAAGATACATTATGTTGCGCCCAGTGTCTGGGCATGGCGGAAAAATCGGGTCTATAAATTTAAAAAACATTTTGATTATCTTTTGGCATTATTACCATTTGAACCATCATATTTTAAAAAAGTCGGGCTTGAATGTTATTTTGTCGGCCATTCGATTATTGAATCTGGTGCGGGTAATGGTGATGGTGCAAAATTTCGCCAAATGATGAAAATAAACGATGATGATATGGTTTTATGTTTCTTGCCGGGTAGCCGAACGGGAGAGGTAAATCGGCTTTTACCAATATTTAAAATAGTTGCCAAAAATATAAAAAACAAACAAATGCGCCGTATTCATGTGGTAATGCCAGCCATATCAAACATGGTTGATAGATTAAAATATCAAACTTCCAGCTGGCAAATGCCCGTATATATTATCGATGGAGTTAATGCGAAATATGATGCAATGGCTGCATGTAATGTGGCATTGGCGGCCAGTGGCACGGTTGCATTGGAACTTGCAATGGCAAAAGCCCCAACTGTTATCGCCTATAAATTCTCGCCATTAACATATTTTATATTATCAAAATTAATCAAAAAACAATATGCTCATTTATTAAATATAATTTTAAATAAACCAATAGTGCCAGAATATATTCAAGATGATTGCACGGCTGAAAATTTAACAAAGGCGATGTTATCATTAATTGGCGAAGGTGGAGTTGAACAAATTTCTAAATTAAAACCCGCATTGGCGCAATTACAAGCAGAAGATAATAAATTACCAAGCCTTTGCGCTGCGGATAGAATATTAGAAATTTTAAACAATAAATAGCCTAATAAGTGATAAGTTATTTATAGGTTATTTGGAATTTCATCTGGGAAATATTTAAACAGGCATAATAATGGGTTTGGCGCAGCCTGACCCAGCCCACAAATTGATGTGTCCATCATAACGGTTGATAATTCTTTTAATAATGGCACATCCCATGATTTCTGCCGCATTAATGCAACTGCTTTTGTCGTCCCGACCCTACAAGGCGTGCATTGACCACAGCTTTCCATTTCAAAAAATTCCATTAAATTAACTGCAACATCGGCAATATTATCATGATCAGATAATATGATAATTGCTGCCGAACCGATAAAACATCCATATGGTTGCAATGTATCAAAATCAAGCGGTATATCGCTCATGCTAGCGGGTAAAATTCCGCCCGATGCGCCGCCTGGAAGATATGCTTTGAATTTATGACCATCTGTCATGCCACCACAAAATTCATTTATTAATTGATCAATTGTAATACCAGCAGGGGCTAGTTTAACCCCGGGGGCTTTCACATGGCCTGATACGGAATAGCTGCGTAAGCCATTGCGACCATTTCGCCCATATGATTTGAACCAGTCAGCACCTTTTTCAAATATTTCACGCACCCAATACAGGCTTTCAATATTATTTACTAATGTGGGTTTGTTAAATAAACCAACCTGAGCAACAAATGGTGGTCGATGTCTTGGTAAGCCGCGCTTACCTTCGATAGATTCGATCATTGCCGATTCTTCCCCGCAAATATATGCACCTGCACCACGGCGTAAATGTATTTTAGAATTTATAGCTAAACCATCATTTTCAAGCTTTTTAATCTCGCAGCGTAACATGGCAATAACATCTGGATATTCATCACGCATATAAATATATATGTCGCTTGCATCTACGACCCATGCACCAATTAACATGCCCTCAAGGAAACGATGTGGGTCGGTGGTTAAATAATGATGATCTTTAATCGTTCCTGGTTCGCCTTCATCACCATTGACAGCCATTAATCGCGGGGATTTTTCTGATCTGACCAATCGCCATTTGCGCCCTGTGGGAAATCCTGCACCACCCAAGCCACGCAGGCCAGATTTTTCAATAATTTCGATTATATCATCTGGATTATATTTATTATTTAAACAATCTTTTAATAATTTATAGCCACTATTATTTTTATAATCGTCAAATGATATTATTTTTGGTATTGTTGGGTGGATATCTTTTGTTTTAATTGCCGTTATTATTTTATCCATATCGGCATTTAATATATGGTTATGACCAATTTCAACAATTGGTGCATTATGGCATCTACCCATACATGGTGCTGATATTACTCTAATATTTTCATCAGGTTTTTGTTGCAATTCTTTTAATAGATTATCAGCATTTTTAAGATTACAGCTAATTGACGAACAAACCCTAATTGTCAACGGCGGCGGCGGGGTTTCTCCATCCATAACAATATCAAAATGGGCGTAAAATGATGCTACTTGATAGACTTCAGCTTGTGATAATTTCATTTCATGGGCAAGCGCATGCATATGATTAATCGATAAATGACCGTATTTATCTTGGATAAGGTGCAAATATTCAATTAATAATTGTTTTTCACGTGGGAAATTCCCCAATAATATTTGTATTTGCTTTAATGCGTTAACATCTAATTGCCGACCTTTAGGGTGTAATAATGCAGATTTAGGGTGTAATAATGCAGATTTTTTATTTGATTTGCTAATATTTTGAAATTTAATATTATTATTTATGTTCATATTTTTGTTACCCAAGTATATTTTTGTAGAACAATAACTATTTTACTCTAATATATAAATTTATATAATCAATTTATTTATTTATTTGGTAGGGCATTTTATTGAAAATTAAGGATTCTTTTATTACAGAAATGATGATATCGCGTCTTTGCCATGAATTAGCGGGGCCAATTGGCGCTGTTTCTAATGGTATTGAACTTGCCAATGAAATTGGTGGTGATATAGCCAGTGAGGCGATGTCTATGGCAAATATATCTGCCGTTGATCTCGTGTCCCGAATAAAATTCTATCGTATTGCTTATGGTGTTATTACCATAAATTTTAAAGATTTCACAGAATTTCATAATATTGCTAATGAGTTTTTAAATAATAAAAACACAAAGCTTTTATGGGCTGTTCCTGAAGATGAAGTTAAGTTAAGTGCCGCAGAATACAAGCTTATTTTAAATATGATTGCATTCGCTAATATGGCAATCATTAAAGATGGTGAAATCAAGGTTGATATTAAAAATAATAATTTTACAGTTAGTGTATTGGGTGATGGTTTATCATCGATTGAAAATTTAATCACTGCGATAGATGAAGATATTTCGAGTGGATCATTAACGCCGTATAATATTCATGGATATTGGACAGCGCATTTAGCAAGGCAAGTTGCACGTAATTTATCCTATAATATTGGGGTTAATAAAATAATATTTACAGCTAAGTTATAAATATTAATAAAATTAAATTTTAATTCAGTTAATAATGTTTTGTGAACTATTATAAATATGTATATGATGTTATTAATAAGTTATAATTATAATTTTAAAAATATTATATATTTTGCAATTTATTTGTTCTATAATATATGGAATTTATAGTATTTTTATCTATTTATATAGTTTAAATTTGGAGCTTAGGTCATGGATGATCTTTTAAATGAATTCCTTACGGAAACAACTGAAAGTATGGATACATTGGATTTAGAGCTTGTCGCTCTGGAACAAAATCCCAATGATGAAGGCATATTAAGTAATATTTTTCGTATGGTCCACACTATTAAAGGGACATGCGGGTTTTTAGGGTTACCCAGGCTTGAGGCCGTTGCCCATGCTGCGGAAAATGTATTGGGTCAGGTACGAGAAGGCCAGCTTGCAGTCGATGAGTTTATAATAACTATTATACTTGAATCTCTCGATCAAATTAAAGAAATTTTATTATCGTTAGAAGCAACAGAAGCAGAGCCTGATGGTAGTGATGTTGATCTTATAGCTCGATTGAATTATTTAGCAGAAAATGGGGTTCTACAGCCAGCTGATGATAAAGTTGTTGAAGCGCCAAAGATAGATGCTCCTGTAAAAGATACTACAAAAAATGTAGGCAATGCTGCGTTTAATGAAATGTTAAATTCTACGGAAGTAGCAGAGGATGATGCCATATTGCAGGCAGCGTTTGATAATGCAGTTTATAAGGGGCCTGTTACTTCTGATGCATCTTCAGATGTTATACCAGAAGTCACTCCTAACGTTCCTGCTCCTGTTGCGGCTAGTGTTTCTAAAGATGTTGCTGTTGATGCTAAAAAAACCACAGTAGCAGCGGAGAGAAAAGAAAGTTCTGGAGTTATTCAAACTATCCGCGTTAATGTTGATTTATTAGAAAATTTAATGACAATGGTATCAGAATTGGTTCTGACACGAAACCAATTATTGCAAATATTACGCACTCAAGGCGATAGTGATTTTGGTGCGCCATTGCAACGTCTAAGTCATGTTACTTCTGAACTTCAAGAAGGCGTAATGAAGACAAGAATGCAGCCAATTGGCAATGCATGGGCAAAATTACCGCGTATTGTTCGTGATTTATCAATTGAGCTTGATAAGAAAATTGACCTGCAAATGATTGGTGCAGATACTGAACTTGATAGGCAGGTTTTAGATATAATTAAAGACCCATTAACACATATGGTTCGTAATTCTGCCGATCATGGTATCGAAATTCCTGCGGACCGTATTGCCGCTGGTAAAGGTGAAGCGGGAACAATAACGCTTAATGCTTATCATGAAGGCGGCCATATCATTATTGAAATTTCCGATGATGGGCGCGGTCTTAATTTAGATAAAATCAAAGAAAAATGCGTAATAAATGGTGTCACAACCGAGGCTGAATTAGAAAATATGAGCGACCATCAGATAAATCAATTTATTTTTGCTGCTGGCTTCTCTACTGCTGAAAAAGTTACAAGTGTTTCTGGACGCGGTGTCGGTATGGATGTTGTGAAAACTAATATTGATAAAATTGGCGGCAATGTTGAATTGAAATCGGTAACGGGTAAAGGCTCTACTTTCTTAATTAAGATACCGCTTACATTGGCGATCGTATCGGCATTGATTGTTGAATGTGCTGAAGAACGTTTCGCAATTCCGCAAATAAGTGTTGTTGAGCTTGTAAGGTCAAGCGATAATTCAGAACATACAATCGAAGATATTCACGGTACGCCAGTATTGCGTTTGCGTGATGTATTATTGCCGCTTATTACGCTGCGGGAATTGCTTGGGGTTGATTGGATAGATGATGAAGGTGCAGATTCAAAAGAAAATTTCATAGTTGTAACGCAGGTAGGTACATATTCTTTTGGTATAATTGTCGATAAAATATTTGATGCTGAAGAAATTGTTGTGAAACCAGTGTCATCGGTGTTGCGTAATATCGAAATATTCTCTGGAAATACTATTTTAGGTGATGGTAGTGTTATTTTAATTCTTGATCCAAATGGTATCGCAAAACAAAGTAATGGATTAACTACGGTTACAGAAAGTCATGTGGTGGAAGAAGTGCCGCGTATTACAGCCTCAAATAATCAAAATAATGTTGCCTTGTTATTGTTTCGTGCTGGTTCAAAAACAGCAAAAGCCGTGCCGCTTGGTCTTGTTGCAAGATTAGAAGAAATTGACTTTGATAAAGTTGAATATACAAATGGACAATGTTTGGTGCAGTATCGCGGCAGCTTAATGCCATTAGTTCCAATAAGCGATGAATATAGTTTTCCTGAAACTGGTAAAAAACCAACATTGGTTTTTTCTGATCGTGATAGAACTATGGGGCTTGTTGTCGATGAAATTTTAGATATTGTTGACGATAGGTTGTCGGTTGAATTGAATACCGAAGTACAAGGTATGGTTGGAAGCGCAATAATAGCTGAAAAAGCAACAGAGATTATCGATGCTGGTTATTATTTAACATTGGCATTTAATGATTGGTTTGGTTCTGGTGCTGCTGATAAGTCAAGTAGTAATGATACTAAACACAGTGTATTGCTTGTAGATGATAGTGCGTTTTTCAGAAATTTACTAGAGCCAATATTATCTGTAGCTGGGTATAATGTTTCATCAGTTGAAAGTGCCGATGATGCAATGATATTATGTGAAAAAGGTGAGATTTTTGACGTTATAGTATCAGACATTGAAATGCCAGGTACAAATGGCTTTGAATTTTGCCGTGCTGTTCGTAATGGTAGTAATTGGACTGATACCCCAATTGTTGCAATGACATCACATACATCACCTAAGGATTTAGAATTGGGGCGTGAAGTTGGGTTTAGTGATTATGTTGCAAAACATGATCGTGATGGATTATTGCAAGCTCTGGCGGAAAGTGTTCATAAAAGTAATATTTAATTTTCACTGTAAATTTATATTTTTTTAAGATGAGGTAATATAAATTAGATTTTGATTCTATTTGATTAATTCGCAATAATGTTTAGGCTTAAACGAATTTGATAATTATAACAAAATTATAATATTATCTAAAAATGTTGGAGTATTATTATGAAATCTTGTCTTGTTGTTGATGATTCTCGAGTAATAAGAATGGTAGCTAGAAAGATTTTAGAGGACCTAGATTTTGATGTTATTGAAGCCGAAGATGGAAAAGTAGCATTAGATAAATGTATGAATAAAATGCCAGATGGCGTGCTGCTTGATTGGAATATGCCTGTGATGGATGGTTTTGACTTTATGTTAGCCATGCGTAAATTACCAGGCGGTGGCGATGTTAAAATAGTATTTTGTACAACAGAAAATAATATCTCTCATATTCAAAAGGCTGTGGCTGCTGGTGCTAATGAATATATTATGAAGCCATTTGATAGTGATATAGTTAAAAGTAAATTTATACAGGTGGGCCTTCTTTAATGGCGGATAGCTTAATTCGCAATTCATCTTATGCTAAAGATGCGAATGATAAAATTAATGTTATGATTGTTGATGATGCTCTTGTCATAAGGGGTATGTTATCCCGAATGCTTGAATCCGCAGGTGATATTGATATAGTTGCATCTGTTGGCGATGGTGAACGTGCTGTTTCTGCATTGGATAGATATAAAATTGATGTGGTGGTTTTAGATATAGAAATGCCACGCATGGATGGGTTGACTGCATTACCATTAATTTTAAAAAAATGTCCACGAATTCAAGTTATTATGGCCTCGACTTTAACATTGCGTAATGCTGATATATCAATGAAAGCATTAAAACTTGGTGCAGCTGATTATCTTCCAAAACCAACAACATCAAGCGAATTAAATTCTGCAACTTCTTTTAAACGTGAATTAATTGATAAGGTTCGCTCGCTTGGCACAGCTAATCGTCGTCGTCGCTTAATGCAGGCAAGGGCTGCAGGTAATTCATTATCTGATAATAATAGAACAAATTCTTTCACCGCGATAAATGATAAAAAAACTAAAATACAGTTACGACCATATAAAAAATTTATACCAGATGTTATAACAATTGGCAGCTCAACTGGCGGGCCGCAGGCCTTATTTACGATTTTAAAAGATATTGGAACTGATATAAAACAACCAATATTAATCACACAACATATGCCGCCAACATTCACGACAATTTTGGCGGAACATATTGAAAAATCATCTGGCATACCAACAGTTGAAGCAAGTAATGGTGAAATTATTAAGGGTGGTCATATATATATTGCGCCTGGTGATTATCATATGCTTGTTGAAACTAAAGGTTTTGAAAAGGTAATTAAATTAACGCAAGACCCACCAGAAAATTTCTGCAGACCTTCTGTTGATGCAATGTTACGCAGTGTTAGTAAGGCCTATAGCAATAAAATTTTAACAGTAATATTGACTGGAATGGGTTCTGATGGTTGTAGTAGTAGCAAAGTAATCGCTAATTTAGGTGGTTCAGTTATAGCGCAAGATGAAAAAACTAGCGTTGTTTGGGGGATGCCAGGATCCGTATCAAATGCTGGTATTTGCTGTGCTATATTACCTTTGGATAAAATAGCAGCTCAAATTAAAAAAATTTCAGCTGGGGGTAGAATATGAAAACAGAAGATTTCGACCTTCTTTCTAAATTGCTAAAACAGCGGTCTGGTTTGATGCTAAATAAAGACAAACTTTATTTATTAGAAACAAGATTGATGCCTGTTGCAAGAAAACACGGGCTTAAGGGCCTTGATGAATTATCGCAAGCGGTTCGTAGTAAAAGTGATGAAAAACTTATTATTGATATAACAGAGGCAATGACAACAAATGAATCATTGTTTTTTCGTGATACAAAGCCATTTGATTTATTTAAAAATATATTATTACCTAAATTAATGAAAACGAGAATCTCAACTAAACGTATTCGTATATGGAGTGCGGCATCATCAAGCGGGCAAGAGCCATATTCATTGGCAATGATGTTAAAAGAAGATGCGGCAAAGCTTGCTGGTTGGCGAATTGAGATTCTTGCAACTGATATTTCTGTTGAAATGTTAGATAAGGCAAGATCTGGGCTTTACACACAATTCGAGGTGCAACGCGGCTTACCAGTACAGTTTTTGGTTAAATATTTCAAACAAACTGGTGATAAATGGCAATTAGACCCAATGATTCGTTCTATGGTTCAGTTTCGTGAATTTAATTTATTAAAGTCTCCTGCATCGCTTGGTATTTTTGATGTTGTATATTGCCGAAATGTGTTGATTTATTTTGATCAATTGACAAAAGGCAAAGTATTGGGTGCAATTGCTAAACAAATGCCAAAAGATGGTGCTTTATTTCTTGGTGGAGCTGAAACTGTACTTGGTGTAACCGATGAGTTCAAACCTGTTGCAGGTCAGCGTGGTATTTATCAATTAAGCGATGGTAATGTTGGGATATAATTTTAATATAGATCGTTTTTAATATATTTTGGTAATTATACAGCAAGAATTAATTCTTATGCGATGGTAAATATTGTAATAATTATCAAATAATAGCTTATAAATGATTGATAATTTTATAATTTGAAATTATTTGCTGGTTTTTTTGCCAGTTGAATTGATATCCAATTATCATCTGTTACGTAATTAGGAAAGTCATACCATTTACCGTCAACTTTGCCCATTTGACCATGAATAAAATGACCATTTTCTATCTGTAATAAAATTTTATTTGCGCTGAAATTATCACCATTTCTTGTGGCAATATACCAAATTCCGATACCAGAATAGTCATAATTGATATCAATTTCAATATCACAGCCAAGTTCAATGCGATTATGACAAGTATAGTCATAAATTACAGCATTATTTTTATGGATGTTATAAAGCGTAAAAATGCATATATCAGCATTTCGCGCCATTCGTTTTATTTCTTTGGCAATCAGAATTTCCATCATCCCGATTACTTCTTTTCCGTATGGTTTCATTGTGACCTCAAAAGAAACTAAATATAAATTCAATATATACTAAATAAAAAAGCTATCAATTACTTTTTTATACTTGTTCAGTTATTGATTGGTATGAATTATATTATTCATTGATATAAAAGAAAATATTTGCGCTTGCTTTTGGGCATATCAATGATAACAATAATTCTTAATTATTAGAATATATCTTTTTTAATGGGAGTTATAAAAATGCCAAATCAAGTTAGCGCAGCACATATTTTATTGATGTATTCAGGTTCAATGAGGTCTACGGCATCACGGGAAAAATCTGAGGCAATCGAGCTTATCAATTCATTAAAATCAAAAATTATTGAAGGCGAAGATTTTGCTGATTTGGCAAAGAATCATTCTGATTGCCCCTCAGCACAAGAAGGTGGTGATCTTGGAACATTTGGCCCTGGGCAAATGGTGCCAGAATTTGAAAATGCAGCATTTAATATGGAAATTAATGATGTAAGTGATGTGGTTGAAACTGATTTTGGTTATCATTTAATTAAGCGTACTGGATGATTATTATAATATAAATGAGGTCTTAAATGCTTATAGCAATATTTGCGGCACTTGGTGCAGCCATATGTTGGTCATGCAGCAGCTTATTTTCTGTTTATCCATCTAATTATCTTGGGGCGATTTGTTATAATCGTTATCGCAGCATTATAGTAAGTATAATATTGGCTATTATTGTAACTATTTTAGGCGGCTGGGCAACTATCCAAGGCGGCTATATGATGTTTCTATTGCTTATCGGTGGAATTGTCGGTGTTTTTTTAGGTGATACAGCCTTATTCATGACCCTGCGTCGTATGGGACCAAGGCGTACGGCAATTTTATTTGCCATGAATGCCCCAATTGTTACATTTTTAGGATTTTTCTTTCTCGATGAAAAACTAAATATTAATGCTGCTATTGGATGTAGCGTAATTTTGTCTGGAGTGATTTTGGCAATCATTTACGGTAAACGTAAATCACAATCGCATCATTGGGAAGAAGTTAAAGGTAAGCTTTGGGTTGGAATTGCATTCGGCATTTTAACCGCATCGGCACAGGCTGTTGGGATTATTATAACTAAACCAGTTCTGGACGCAGGCGCAGACCCAATTGCCGTATCGGCTGTTCGTGTTGGCATTGCCGCAGTTGCTTTAATTCTTGTCGCGGCAATTCCAAATAAAAATTTAAAACCAATTAATCCACCAAATAAAAAATCATTATTATTTGTTACCATAAGCGGTATGCTTGGCATGGGAATTGGTATGACTTTATTGCTTTATGCCTTAGCCAATGGTGATGCGGGTATTGTTGCTACATTGGCTGCTACATCACCTGTTATGATGTTGCCATTATTATGGATAAAAACTAAAGAACGCCCCGCCGCAGGTGCTTGGCTTGGTGCAGCTCTTGTTGTCGCTGGAACAGGAATAATTTTTAATGGTTAAATTTAACTAATAACTGGGCTATTATTTAAATATGCAATGGCAAGATTATGGTATTATTTTAGGGGTTAAACCGCATGGTGAAAGCTCTGCAATTTTGACTATGCTGACATATAATCATGGTCGCCATAAGGGTTTAATAAAAGGTGCATATGGCAAAAAATTACGCGGAAGTTTGCAATTAGGCAATAAATTATATCTTAATTGGCGCTCAAGACTTGAAGAGAATTTAGGCTTTTATAATATTGAATTAATCAACAGCAATGCGGCGGCGTTGATGTTAGAGGCAGGCAAGCTTAATGCGTTAATATCGGCATGTAATATAATCGATGCCACATTACCAGAACGTGAAATATATTTAAGCCTTTGTGAAAATTTTGCAGCCTTAATGTTGGCTCTTGATCATCAAAGATGGCCTGAAATATATGTTAAATGGGAAATATCATTACTGGCTGAATTAGGTTTTGGTTTGAATTTAGGATGTTGTGTGGTAACGGGGGTAGTTGATGATTTGATATATGTATCGCCTAAATCAGGTTGCGCGGTATCGGCGGCGGCTGGCTTGCCATATCATGATAAATTATTATGCTTACCAAGCTTTTTAGTATCAAAATATAATCAAGATAAAATATCAGGCGATGATATAATTAATGGGTTGCATCTTAGTAGCTATTTCTTAAATCGGCATTTATTTAATGCAAATAATAAACCAATGCCAGATGCCAGAGTAAGGCTTATAAATTGGATTAATAAATATATCTGATGATATTATTTCTATCAGTTGCGTTTTTTTTACCACCAATATACTATATATAGTATTGGCTATAGTGTTTAATAGTTTTTTACGAGTATGATAAAATGAATAAAAAATCAAGCAAAATACAAATCACTCAATTTAGTGATGCGCTAAGTCAACGTTACTTGGCCTATGCATTATCAACAATCACCTCAAGATCTCTGCCTGATGTGCGCGATGGCTTGAAACCAGTACATCGCCGATTGTTATTTGCCATGCGTGAATTAAAATTAAACCCTGATTCAGGTTTTAAAAAATGTGCGCGTATTGTTGGTGATGTTATGGGTAAATTCCACCCCCATGGCGATCAGGCAATATATGATGCGATGGTACGTTTGGCGCAATCTTTTTCCGTGCGTTATTTGCTTGTTGATGGACAAGGGAATTTCGGTAATGTTGATGGTGATAATGCCGCTGCCATGCGTTATACCGAAGCGCGTATGACGGAGGTTGCCAAGGCATTATTACAAAATATTGATGAAGATTGCGTTGATTTTCGTGATACATATGATGGTGAAACAGCCGAACCGATTGTTTTGCCAGCGGCATTTCCAAATATTTTGGCAAATGGTGCCAGCGGAATTGCGGTTGGTATGGCGACCAATATTCCACCACATAACGTGGCGGAGATATGTGATGCGGCGCAATATCTTATTAAATCACCCAATGCGGGTTTTGATAAATTAATTGATATGGTTACAGGACCAGATTTTCCCACTGGTGGTGTTTTATGCGAGGATCGTGAAACCATTAAGCATGCCTATGAAACAGGGCGCGGTAGTATGCGGGTGCGGGCAAGATGGGAAATTGAAAAATTAAAAGGCGGGCAATGGCAAATTGTCATTAGTGAAATACCCTATCAAGTACAGAAATCTAAATTGATTGAACGTATTGCTGAATTAATTATTAGTAAAAAAATAACCATGCTAGATGATATTCAAGATGAATCAGCCGAAGATATTCGGGTAGTTCTTACGCCAAAATCACGCAATGTTGATCCTGAAATATTGATGGAATCCCTATTCAGGCAAAGCGATCTTGAGAATCGTTTTTCAATGAATATGAATGTGCTTGATCATGGCCGCGTGCCAAAGGTGATGAATTTACGGCAAATTTTACAAGCATTTTTAAATCATCGTCATGATGTGCTTATTCGTCGTAAAAAATATCGTAAAATTCAAATTTTACACCGTTTGGAAATATTAAAAGGTTATATTATCTGTTTCCTTAATTTGGACGAGGTAATAAAAATTATCCGTGAAGCAGATAATGCTAAAAAATCTTTAATCAAGGCATTTGATCTTTCAGAAATTCAAGCAGAAGCAATTTTAAATATGCGTTTGCGTTCATTGCGTAAATTAGAAGAAATAGAGCTACGTAAGGAGCATGAAACGCTTGAACTTGAATTAAAAGATGTAGATTTATTACTTAATGATGAGATGTTGCGTTGGAAAGTTATTAATAGTGAAATTGGTGAAATTAAGAAAAAATTTGGTAAAAATACAATTGAAGGTAAACGCCGTACGGATATAATGCCAGCACCATCGGCAATTATTGTCCCATTAGAAGCAATGATAGAACGCGAAGCAGTAACAATTGTAATATCTAAAAATGGCTGGATCAGGGCGTTAAAAGGCCATATCAGTGATATTAGCGATGTTAAATATAAAGAAGGCGATGCGCCTTTTTATTGGGTTCATGGTCATACCACCGATAAATTATTAATATTTTGCACTAATGGGCGGTTCTATACATTGGGTTGTGATAAATTGCCTAGTGGGCGTGGGCATGGCGAACCATTGCGGGTGATGATGGATCTTGGCAATGAAGATAAATTTGTAAAATTCTTAATTTCCGATCCTGATAAAAAATTATTGGTGGCGGCATCCGATGGTAGGGGGTTTATCATTGCCGAAAAGGATATTATCGCTCAAACAAAAAATGGCAAGCAGATACTTAATGTTAGTGGTAAGTCCGTGGCAAAAATTTGTGTTGAAATCAATGGCGATATGATCGCCGTCATTGGTGAAAACCGTCGTTTTTCAATATTTCCACTATCCGACATGCCAGAAATGTCGCGCGGTCGTGGGGTTATTATTCAAAAATATCTGCAAGGTGGAATATCTGATTTAACAATATTTGATAAAAAAGATGGCTTATGTTGGAAAAGCGGTGATAGGGTTAGACGGGTCAGTAATTATGATGAATGGATTGTCAAACGTGGGCATGGCGGGCGAATGCCGCCAGCAGGTTTTCCGCGCAGTAATAAATTTAAATAATAAATTTAAGTAATAAATTTAAGTAATAAATTTAAGTAATAAATTTAGTTGATATTTTAGGGAGAGATAATAATGAGCAGAATTGTCTATGTTAATGGCGAATATCTACCTGAAGAAGACGCAAAAATTTCAGTATTTGACCGTGGTTTCTTATTTGCCGATGGGGTTTATGAGGTAACAACAATTCTTGAGGCAAGATTAATCGATAATGACGCGCATCTGGCACGGCTTGGGCGGTCATTGTCGGAATTATCAATGGATTTACCCATATCAATTGATGAGTTTATTGCGGCACAAGAAAAACTTGTTAAGCTTAATAAAATTACCGAAGGTGCGCTTTATTTGCAAGTATCACGCGGTGTTGCCGATCGTGATTTTGCCTTTCCAAAAAATGCGAAACCATCATTGGTAATGTTCACACAAGAAAAAAACCTACTTAAAAATGATGCCTCAGAAAATGGTATCGAGATTATTTCAGTCGAAGATATAAGATGGGCAAGGCGCGATATTAAAACTGTACAATTATTAGCACCATCAATGGCAAAAGAACAAGCCTTGGCGGCGGGAGCAAATGACGCATGGCTGGTCGAAGATGGATTTGTTACCGAAGGCAGTTCCAATAATGCCCATATAATTAAAGATGGAACATTAATTACCAGACCAGTTAGCAATCATATCCTGCATGGTATTACCAGAGCATCAATTCTTGAATTATGTCAAAAAGACGGCATCAAGCTTGAAGAACGTAAATTCACAATGGAAGAAGCATATAATGCGGATGAAGCATTTATCACAAGTGCAACAACATTCGTTTGGCCAGTAGTTAAAATGGATGGTAAAAATATTGCCAATGGAAAACCGGGGCCTGTAACAAAACATTTGCGCAAGCTTTATATCGCTAATGCGTTAAAGCGATAGCATGAAACTATAATATATAGATTACATATAAAAATAGCCCTGCTGTAAAGCAGGGCTAGAGTAGGATTGGGGCTGGACATAATAAAATATCCAGAGTTTATGTAAATAATTATATTGCTATAGTGTGATAAGTTCATTGACCATGGTCAATTATCTATAATGGTATCTTATAAATATATAATCCGTTGTTACGGCTAATAATTGATGATTAAATTTTTTCAACCGATGCGGCACTATGTTTGAATTCTGGAATTTTGCCAAATGGATCAATTCGCGAGCTAGTTAAAATATTTGCAGGGCTTTCAGCAAAACAAAATGGCACAAATACCATATCAACGGCAATATCCCTATCCATACGTGCCTTGATTTTTATTTCTCCACGTCTAGTTTTTATATTTATCATATCACCAGCATTAATATTATTTTTTTCCATGAAACGTGGGTTTAGATGGGCAATTGCCTCTGGCTCTAGGCTATCTAATACGGGGGAACGCCTTGTCATTGCACCTGTATGCCAATGTTCAAGTAATCGACCCGTGGTTAATATCATTGGATATTGATCGTCAGGAAGCTCGGCGGGGGCAATTAAATCGGTTGGTACAAGTTTGGCCTTGCCATTTTTGGTGGGGAAACCATTGGTGAAAATATATGGCTGCCCTGCATCTTCTTGTGATAGGCAAGGATATGTTATTGCTTCTTCGCGCTCCAACCTATCCCATGAAATACCAGCCATATTATCCATTACAGAGGTTATTTCACAAAAAATATCTCTTGGATGTTCATATGTCCAACCAAGCCCCATGCGGTTGGCAATTTCCTTGGTTATCCACCAATCTTGCTTGGCATCGCCGGGTAAATCCAATGCGGGACGGCCGATTTGTACGGTGCGGTTGGTATTGGTGAATGTGCCAGTTTTCTCTAAAAATGAACTGGCAGGCAAGATTACATCGGCATGAAAAGCGGTTTCTGTCATGAAAATATCTTGCACAACTAAATGCTCAAGCTTTGCTAATGCCATTCTTGCATGTTTGGTATCAGGGTCAGACATGGCAGGGTTTTCACCGCTTATATACATTGTTTTGATGCCGTCTGATAAGATATCATTGATAATTTCAACTACGGTTAGGCCACTGTTAGGGTTTAATTTCATACCCCAAAGTTTTTCAAATTTTTGGCGTATTTCTTTATCTTCAACTGATTTGTAATTGGGATAAACGAATGGAATTAACCCCATATCGGATGATCCCTGTACATTATTCTGCCCACGCAACGGATGAATACCCGTGCCGACGCGACCAATTTGACCAGTAATAGTCGCAAGTGCGATCAAGGCACGGACATTATCGGTGCCATGGGTATGTTGTGATACGCCCATGCCCCAAAAAATAATCGCTCGTTTTGCCTTGGCATATGACCTTGCAATTTGGCGTAATATTTCTGCATTAATTCCACAAATATTTGCCATTTTTTCTGGTGAAAATTGTTTAACTTTTTTGGCTAAGGCATCAAAATTATCAACATTTTCTTTAATATAATTATGATCGATTAAATCTTCGTCGATAATTGTGTGGATAATGGCATTTAACATGGGAACATCGCGCCCAGCGGTAAATTGCAGATGCTTCCATGCATGTCTGACCATATTTTGCCCACGTGGATCCATGATTACAATTTTCGTACCATTTTTTGCCGCTTGTTTTATATATGATGCGGCAACGGGGTGATTCCAATTGGGCCTTGCGCCAATTATGATTATAAAGTCGGAATCTTCGGCAGCGCGAAAAGGTGCTGATACTGCGCCGCTATTTATGCCCTCCATCAATGCGGCTACCGATGATGCGTGGCATAATCTTGTGCAATGATCGACATTATTTGTACCAAATCCAGTTCGGATTAGTTTTTGAAAAATATATGCTTCCTCGTTTGATCCTTTGGCAGAACCAAAACCAGCCAATGCCTCTGTCCCATGTTTTTTACGAACAGCCATCAAGCCATTGGCGGCTTTATCAAGGGCTTCATCCCATGAAGCTTTGCGAAAATGGCTATATGGGTTAGTTGGGTCGATTTTAATATCCCATGATTTTTCCATATTATCTTTACGAATTAATGGCACGGTTAAACGGCTTGGATGGCTGGCATAATCCATACCAAAACGCCCCTTAACACAAAGGCGTTGTTGGTTGGCGGGGCCATCGCGGCCTTCGACCTTGATAATTTTATTATCTTTGACATGAATATTTGTTTGGCAACCAACGCCACAATAAGGGCATAGGGTTTTTATAATTTTTTCCGCATCGCCACGATAAATTTGATCTTTATCAACCATACTTGATGGCATTAATGCACCAGTAGGGCAGGCCTGTACACATTCGCCACAGGCAACACACCCAGATGCGCCCATTTTATCATCCATATCGAATATTATTTTTGAATTTGCGCCGCGACCAGACATTCCGATAATGTCGTTAACTTGTATTTCATCGCATGCTCTAACACATAAATTACAATGGATGCATGCGTCTAAATTGACGCTCATCGCAGGATGGGAAATATCACAAGATATATTAGATCCAGCCTTAAAACGGCTTTTTGAGATTTTAACTTGATCGGCCCAATGCCAAAATTTTGATTGTTTATTATGGGCGATATTTCTATCTGGTTGATCGGATAATAATAAATCAAACATCATTTTACGTGCTGATTTAACGCGGGTGTTATTTGTATTAACAATCATGCCTTGTTGTGGTTTCCTGATACAAGACGCGCTTAATACACGTTCGCCGTCAATTTCAACCATACATGTACGACAATTACCATCAGGCTTATAACCGACCTGATCCGAATGGCAAAGATGCGGTATTTTTATATTATTTTGCTTGGCTATTTGCCATATTGTTTCGCCATTTTTGGCCTTGACCTCTAATCCGTCGAGACTAAATTTAATTATATCTTTTTCTATACTTGCCATGATTAGAAATCGCACCCCATATTATTAATATATATTATTAATAATAATATACTAATAATTAAAATAAAAGTAATCAACAACTACCAAAAGCCATTAATATTTTTTTTATTATCAAGTGGAGGTAATATTTTTAAATAATTACCCATTTTATTAGAATAATCATCATTTTCTAATTTTGGCGGCATGAATGAGATACCAAAACCGCTATTATTACCCCATTTTACGGTTGCATGCATAATTCCAATATTTTCAATTGCGATATCAAATGACATTCCAACCTTTATATTTCTTATAAATTTTATCATTGCACCAGTGCGCGATATATTGATAATTACACATGGCATGACTTTATTTGTTAAAATTATTGTGCCATTGCTACTATCTTTAAAACGTTGATTTTCGCGTCTTTTAATTTGTTTTTCTATTGTAATCTTCTTCAAAATTTATTCTTTATAACTAATATTATCAGGTTCTTTAATATATTCATTGGTATATGATATTCATTCTACTATATAAATAACTATGATTTTAAAGTAAATTAATTAAATTTTTATATTAAAATATTAAATAGCAATAATTATTATAATTTTAAGCTTATCAGGAATTAAAATGGCTAAAGAATTTCATAAAATTTCAAAAGAAGATGTTCTATTAATTATTGATATGCAAAATGATTTTTGCCCTGATGGTGCATTAGCGGTTGATAATGGTGATGAAATTATTGAGGTTATTAACAACTTATCTTTTAAATTTGATAAGGTTATAATGTCGCAAGATTGGCATCCAGAAAATCATAAATCATTCGCCAGTAATCATGATAATCACAGCCCATTTGATATGATTATCATGCCATATGGCAATCAAATACTTTGGCCAGATCATTGTATCGCGGGTAGTTATGGCGCAGAGTTTAATGCAAAATTAGATATTAAAAATTTGGTTATGATTATCAGAAAAGGCTATCATCCAGAAATAGATAGCTATTCTGCTTTTTTTGAAAATGATAAAATAACGGCAACTGGTCTTGATGGGTTTTTGCGTGATAATGGTATAAAACGTATATTTATAGTTGGGCTTGCTACTGATTTTTGCGTTGGTTTCTCGGCAATTGATGCGGCAAATCTTGGTTATGATGTGGTCGTAGTCGATGATGCAACAAAGGCCATTGATATGAATGGTTCATTGAATAATATTTATAGTAAGATGAAAAAAAATAATGTTAAGCGGTATTTGTCGGTAGATTTAAAATAAGTTATTTAGCATCAATTTTATCAATAAAATACATAATTGTAATTGATGTCATGCCTAAAATAGTAAACCCAGCGATAAGAGGATAAAGAGTTCCATTATAAATAAGACCGATTGATGCACCTAATGTAATTGCAATGAATGTTGAAAGTGAACCAATCACGGCGGAAGCGACACCAGCGATATGCCCTAATTTTTCGATTGCCAAGGCATTGAAATTTCCAAATAATATGCCCATGCAAAAAAATACAATTATGCACCATATCATAAAATATTGAAGTTCTAATTTACCGTCGTTAAAATAAATTATAATTAGAAAAATTAATGAAAATATGGTTGTGCCAAATAATGCCCGCCAACATAAATAACGCATCCCAAAACGCATTACTATCTTGCTATTAACGATAGAGGCGCAACCGATCATTAATGCCAAGCCACCAAAATATAATGGGAATTTATCGCCAACCCCATATAGATTTTGAAATATCTGTTGCGAGCTATTTAAATATCCAATAAATGCGCCAAATGAAAAACCCATGGTTATGCTGTAACCAAATGCATATTTATTGGTGCATGTTTCAACCATTGCCGCAATAATATTTTTTAACGAAAATGACCTGCGATTTTCAGGCAATAATGTTTCTGGCTGTCTTAAGGCAAACCAAGCCATGCAAATAACAGCCATCATTAATAAAATAATAAAAATCATACGCCACCCAGCAAATAATAAAATTGCTTGTCCAATGGCAGGGGCAATTGCTGGTACAAAAATAAATAATGACATTATAAAAGACATTATTCGTGCCATGCTGCGCCCTTGATATTGGTCTCTGATAAGTGCCATAGTAACGATTTTAGGCCCAGCAGCACCCAATCCTTGGATGAAACGACCAAGCAACATTATTTCAAAATTCCATGATAATATTGATATTATGCTGCCAATAGCGTAAATTATAAGGCCTGCATATATGGGTTTTTTTCGACCAAAGCTGTCAGAAATAGGGCCATAAAAAATTTGCCCAATGGTAAAGCCTATAAAAATTGCTGATATTACCCATTGAGTATTATTTGCATTCTTGATATTTAGATCACGACCAATATGGGGTAATGCAGGCAGCATGGCATCAATTGCCAATGCCAATAAGGATGTTAATAATGCCATTAACATAATGAATTCAACATTGCTCAATTTTTTAATTATTTTTGACATATTATTTAATTATCAAGATATATAATATAAGTAAACAATATAAGGATTTAAATATTTATATTAAAAGCGATCAATCCGGTTTAATAAATCTTTATTATCCCAACGTGGATGGCGATCTTCTAATAATATTTTATGGCCTATATCTGGATTATTTTTATTATCATCAATTGTAATTTGAGTCCATTTTGCTACTAATTGATTATTTAAATCATCAAGAATAATATGTGCCATGGCCTCAATTGGTGAAATATTGGTAATATTAAGACTGTTTAAATATAATTTAAAAGATTCTGGTAAAATCACTAATTTATCAGGAATATAACAAAGATTAATTTTAATGGAAATTTTATTTGTTATCTCGCATGAAATTTGACATAAATATTCATTTGTCATATTAGGATTTTTTATGGTGTTTATGGATTCTTGCCGTTGCAAGCGTAATATCTCTAAATTTTTATCCGTCATACACTTATGCCCCGTGTCTGTTTTACTTTTTCTCGAATTGGCTTAACATCAAATTTTTTAGACACATGAAAACCAACCATGCCCGTTAAGCCAAGCGGTTCAATCATATGGATAAATAATTGTTTGATTTCATCGCGCATATTATCATCTAAGGGTTTATAGCTGCGTATCATAAGTTCAATATTTTTATTATTTGCTATGCCATCAAGTTGCAATGGGCCAATTTTAGTGAAATTGACTTCTATTATAAAACGTTTGGAGTTTTTCTTGCGTTTATTTTCTTTTTTTTCTTGTTCATCGTTAATTTGATCGTCGTATTTTTTTATAAATAACTGTAGATTACTGATGGCATTATCATTTAACATTGGAATGTTATAGCTGCGCCATTCATTACCAGCAGTATCAGTAGCACGACCAGTTGTCATTTGAAAATCACGGGTTAATTTATTAACATGTGTCTTTGAAATACGACCAAGGCTTTGCAAATTATTCTGCCCCAATAAGCCATTAATATTATCACCACGAATAGCATTTATAAAGAATAATAATGACGATGATATCTTTACGCCGCTTTGTGGTATAGATTGCATAATATTTTTTGCCGCCATAACATCACCTGTGCCAAGCAATGTTAAGGCATCGCGTAATCCGTCCCATCTTTGTGTCATTTCGTCGATGGTTACTGGTTGTGATATTGTCAAAGGTGGTTTTGCCGCATTTTCAATTGATAATAAAACCATAGTACCAACAGGGGGCGCTTTTTCGATTGCTATGATAAAATTTGTGTTATTAGTTTGTATTTCAATGCTGTTTATTGACGAATTAATTATTTTCCCTGTTAATAAATTTTCTTGCGAAGATGCAATCTTGGGCAGGCTAGGATCACCTTGTTTTTGAATAGCAATTATTTTTAGATCGACAGACCAACCATTTGGTAGTTTTATATTATCAGTTGATGCGGTGGTCGGCTGTGTTTTTGGCGTTGTTGTAGTGGTCGGCTGTATTTTTGTCGTTGTTATTGCAATAGTCGGCTGTGTTTTTGGCGTTGTTGTTGTAGTGGTCGGCTGTGTTTTTGGCGTTGTTGTTGTAGTGGTCGGCTGTGTTTTTGGCGTTGTTGTTGTAGTGGTTGGCTGTGTTTTTGGCGTTGTTGTTGTAGTGGTCGGCTGTGTTTTTGGCGTTGTTGTTGTAGTGGTCGGCTGTGTTTTTGGCGTTGTTGTTGCAATAGTCGGCTGTGTAGATGGTAATGTTGTTGCAGTTATTTGCGGCCTAGTTACCTGGTTATAATTTGGTAAAACTATGGGATTAACTTTTATTATAGCCGTAAATTTTATGCCTTCTGTAATGTTTTTTATTATAGCTGTTTTTATGCTAACGGTTGTTGTGATGATGGATTTAGGTGTATTTGGTTGAATTATATTTTCCTGCTGTGTATTTGATGAAGCATTATTGATGATCTGAATATTTAATGAATATGGTGGCTTCGGCGGTGCTATATTATTTTGTGTTGGCATGGTTAATATTATATTGCGGCCAATTGGAATAGATAATTTAGTTTTAATATCTATTTCACCATTGGCAGTTTTTATGGTTAATATGCCAATATGTGTCTTACTTAATTCTAATTTTCCTAATTTTAAATTTGCCAATTCTAACTTTTCTAATTGTGGTTTATTTGATTCTGGATTGCTTAATTGTGATTTTGCAATCACTTCGCCAGTTATTTTTTCGTCGCTAAGCAATATAGTTAGAATTGATGGCGCAAGCTTTTCTACCCTTACCATATTATCGGTGGTTTTTATTGCGACGGCGTTAATATTTGCTTGTGGTGGTATGGTTGTATTCATATGGTCTAATAATCATTTCCATTTATCGCTATCTATTTAATGATTTTATCATATTTTCAATATCATCGGCTGCTGTTGTTGCGGGCGATCTGCTTAATAATGGCATTTGTTTTCTAATAGCCTCGATAACCCGTTTATCTGAATGTATTATTCCAAGCAATGGCGGATTTATATTTAAAAATTTCTGACATGCTTTTGTTAAAATTCCATAAGTTTTTTTGCCTTTAATTGTTGTTTCTGCCGCATTGACAACTATTTTAACATCAAAATATTTTTTGTTGTTATTGGCAATTTTTATAAAGGCATAGGCATCGGTTAATGATGTTGGATCATCGGTTATTAGCAAAATGCATTTTTGGCTGCGTTTGGCAAAATACTGAACCGTATTATCAATTCCCGCACCTAGATCTACTATTACCTTATCATATCTAGTCGAAATTTCAATAAGTTCGTTAATAATCCTATTGATGCGTGAAACTGGTAATGTTGCAAATGATCCTGCGCCACTGCGCCCTGCAATAATATCAAAACCGCCATTTTCAAAATATGTTATTGCCTTTTTCATGGGGATTTTCCCCGCCATTACTGCGCCTAAATCTAATTTTGGCATTAATGCCAGTTGAATATCAATATTTGCTAACCCTAAATCACCATCAAATAATAACACCTTATCACCAGCGCGCGCCAAGGCATGGGCAAGGGTTATGGCAAAGAATGTTTTACCAACGCCGCCTTTACCAGATGCAATGGCAATTATATTATTACTTGCTATGACATCATTTTTTGATTTTTCAATCATTGCTATGAACCTTGGTTGCATGTTGATTTATATTATTAGGTTTTTTTATCATTGATGAGGATAATATATATTTAGCCATATTTTTAGGATTCAACGCGTTAAGCCTATCGGCAATTTGTGGCCCTAAACTTAAATTAGAAATAGCAATATCGGCGGCATCGGCGGCGGATAATATTGCGCCAAGCCTTTTTGTTATATCATATCCTGTTATTATTAAATATTTTGGATTAAGTGATTTAAATGCTTTAGCTAGTTTGGCTGCCTCAAAGCTATCACGACCTGTGTTTAATATTAAAGTAACGTCAATAGATGGTGTTTTTGATAATTCGATTAAATATGCAATATCTTCGATTGAATATGGATTTGTGCCTGGGCTATCAATGAAGATAAATTCATTATCACCAGATATTTTATTATTATCACTGCTATTTCTATGATTTAAAATATCTTGCATCGATTTAATATTATTGGCTTTTGATAGTTTTGTCCCAATTCTTGAAGCATAACCCGCCAATTGCTCATATGCTGCCATGCGAATATTATCCATGCTAATAATATGTGGTTTTTTATCATTTAAAATGCACATGGTGGCAAGTTTGGCGCAACAAACAGTTTTTCCAACCCCTGGTGGGCCAATTAATAGCATAGGTGATTGGTGTATATTATTTTCTATCGGTAAAAATTTAAATATTTTTTCTAAGCCAAAAGCTAAACATTCTTCGGCGGTATTTTTATCACATTGTGATATTTTGTTGATTATACGGTCAATTAATCCCGCAGTCATTGCATGATATTCTAATATGCCAGTAATATATTCTAATATATCTTTATTTGGCTCGGTTTGTTTATAATCAATATATTCATCATTATATTCTATTGCCGCGGTGATGCGAACGCCATTGCCGTCATTATCATCTTGGCTGGCAACGATAATTGCGTCATCGCCCAATTGCTTTCGCACTAAATCCATTGCATCTTTCATGCTATCAGCGTGGAAAGTCTTAAGTCGCATTGATTAGTATTTCCATTATATTTGATCCACGGTGCGTATTTTTGCCTTGGGGTGAATTTCATTTTGCGATAATACAATTGTAATAGGGCGAAATCGTTCAATAACCGATCTTACATATGGTCTTATTATTGGGCCAGCCAATAGGGCAGGGGTCTCGCCTTCCATTGCTTGGCGTTCAAATACTTCCCTTGTCTTTGTCATGAAATCTTGTAATTGACTTGGTGGCATTGCCAGTTGTTTTTCATCACCTTGACCAACGATTGCATCCATGAATGCCTGTTCCCATTCGGCAGATAAAGTGATTAGTATAATAACGCCTTCGACATTTGTATTGGCATCGGATAATTGCCGCGATAATCGCGATCTGACATGTTCGGTTAATTGGGTTAAGTTACGGGTATATCCTGATGCCTCAGATATACCTTCTAATATCGTAGGTAAATCCCTTATGGATACACGTTCGGTTAATAGATTCTGTAAAACCCGCTGTACTGTGCCTAAATTAACCTGTGCTGGAATTAGATCTTCAACAAGTTTTTGTTGAATTTCTGGTAATTCTTGTAACAGCTTTTGCGTCTCGCCATATGAAAGAAGCTCTGCCATATTTTCTTTTATAACTTCGGTTATATGTGTGGTAACTACGGTTGATGGGTCGACTACAGTATAACCACGAAACATTGCTTCTTCCCGTTGTTTTTCTTGTACCCATAAGGCGGGCAGGCCAAATGTTGGCTCGACGGTTTCTTCGCCAGGTAGCGAAATTTTTTCACCGCGTGGATCCATAACCAAAAACATATTGGGGCGTAAATCTCCACGCCCTGCTTCGATTTCTTTAATCTGTAAAACATAGGTATTGGCAGGCAGTTGTAAATTATCTTGAATACGAACGGCAGGCATAACAAAACCCATTTCGGTGGCTAATTGCCTGCGTAATGATTTTATTTGATCGGTTAATCGATGTTCATTATTTTGATTAATTAATGGTAGAAGCCCATAGCCAAGTTCTAATCTAATGAAATCAATTTGCAGGCTTGTTGAAATTGGCTCTTCGGCTGGTAGATCAATATTTTCTTCTTTTGTAGCCTCATTTTTTTCTTCTGTTGTTTCTTTCTTTTGTTTTTTTTGTGATATAAAAAATGCAGCAAAACCACAGGCAGTAGACATTATTAAAAATGGCCATGCGGGTATTCCTGGAACCATACCAAGCGTGAATAATAAAAATGATGCGACACCAAGTGCTTGGGGATAACCGCCAAGTTGACCAAATAAGGCCTCGTCCATTTTACCAGATACACCAGCCTTTGTAACCAACATACCCGCACTAACAGAGACGATTAATGCTGGTATTTGACTTACAAGACCATCACCAATAGTCAATAATGTATATACTTCGGCTGCCTCAGATAGGCTCATATCACGTTGAGCAACGCCAATTATTATGCCGCCAATAACATTGATAAAAGTTATTAATAGACCAGCAATAGCATCGCCACGAACAAATTTTGACGCACCATCCATTGAACCAAAAAATGAACTTTCTTGTGAAAGCTCTGATCTTTTTTTCTTTGCCTCATCTTCGCTAATAAGACCAGAGGATAAATCAGCATCAATAGCCATTTGTTTGCCCGGCATTGCATCTAATGTAAATCTTGCAGCAACCTCGGCAATACGACCAGAACCTTTGGTAATAACGATAAAATTAATGATAACCAAGATTGCAAAGACAATTATGCCAATGACATAATTACCACCAACGATAAAATCGCCAAATGCCTGAATAACTTTGCCTGCTGCTTGTGTGCCATTATGACCTTCGGATAAAATTAATCTGGTAGATGCAACATTTAACGATAATCGCAACATAGTTGAAATTAAAAGTATGGTTGGAAATGAAGTTAATTCAAGCGGACCATTGATAAAAATAACCGTCATTAAAATAATTACGGAAAAAGTAATGGAAATTGATAAGGCAAAATCAAGCAACCATGTGGGTAGTGGTAAAAGTAATAATACCAAAATACCAACAATACCCAAAGGCAGTAATAATTCAGTTTGTTTTATTAAATTTTTCTTAGTGAATAGTGAAGAAAAAGCATTATTATTGCCACCAGTATTCGTAACTATCTCGCCAGATTTATCAGAGTTAGTTATAGATGTTGGGGGCGGTGTATCGGCCATGATGCTATGGTTGCTTTTTATAATTTCTATTATGTTTATTATATCATAGATATATTATATCATAGATATTTTATTATATTTTATTATATTTTATTATATATGACTTTCATTATCATATTGTTTTAATTTATTACGCAATGTACGAATTGATATGCCTAAAATATTTGCAGCATTGGTTCGATTGCCAAGGCAATGGTCAATGGTATTTATAATTAATTTACGTTCCATATTAGCCACAGTCTGCCCAACCCCAGCCCCTGTATTAGTTTCATCACCAGATATTGATGTGTTTTCTGTATCACTTGCTATATTATGATTATTTAAATTAACTGCATCGGTTGACAACATTATTGCGTCGGTACCTATAATTTTTTCGCCTGATAATAAAACAGCTCGATGCATGGCATTTTCTAACTCGCGTACATTTCCAGGCCAATGGTATTTTTTAAGCGTATTAATCGCATCATCGCTTAGTGGTTTTTTATCCATGTCATTTGATTCAAGATATTTTTTAATAAAATATTTGGCAAGGATGATTATATCATCGGGGCGATCGCGTAAAGCTGGTAACATTATATTAACAACATTTAAGCGAAAATATAAATCTTCACGAAAATCACCATTTTTAATGGCCTCAATCATATTACGATTGGATGTGGCAAGAATACGAACATCAATTTTGATGGTTTTATTGCCACCGACGCGGTCTATTTCTCTTTCTTGGATTACACGTAATAATTTTGCCTGTAATCTTGGATCCATTTCACTAATTTCGTCCAATAAAATTGTACCGCCATTGGCTTCTTCGAATTTACCAATGCGCCTTGCTATTGCACCAGAAAAAGCCCCTTTTTCATGGCCAAAAAGTTCTGATTCCAATAGATTCTCTGGAATAGCAGCACAATTTATTGCAATGAATGATCCGCTGGCGCGTTTACTTTTATTATGAATATATCTTGCCATTACTTCTTTACCAGTTCCAGATTCACCCGTTATTAAAATAGAGGCATCAGAATTGGCTATTTGATCGGCAAGCTTTAAAACACGTTTCATAGCAATATCACAATGGATAACTGCGTTACTTTCTTCGGCGATAGCCTGCAATACTGCGGCTATTAAATCAGCATCTGGTGGTAATGGAATATATTCTTTTGCGCCTGCCTTTATGGCGGCAATGGCGGCTTTAGTGTCGGTGCTATCAATACCACAGGCGACGACAGGTACATAAATATGCTCATTATTAAGCTGTGTAATTAACCCATCAATATTCATACGAACATCAATCATTATTAAATCAGCACCATTGCCAGAACGTAAATTATTTAATCCATCTTCTATGCTGTCAACGCTTATAACCTTGACACCACGTTTCATGGCAATTTGCCCTGCGGTTATCATATGGCCTTCAAGGCTTCCGATTATTAATAATCGCATTATATTTCCTTAACTTTAAAATTCTAACTTATTTATATTTTATGGCTAATTAAAATAATCAACACGCTTATCTAATGGTAATATGGTGTTTAAAAGCATTTCCAAGCGGCGTGGGTTTTCTTGTTTTGCAATAGATATGGATGCCATTGCATATAAATTATTTATTAATATTTGTTCAGTTGCCATTTGTTCCATTTTTGAAGAAAGTGGTATGAATAAAACATTAGATAGGAACGCACCATAAAAAGTTGTTAATAATGCCACTGCCATGCTTGGGCCGATTGTGCTTGGATCATCTAAATTCGCAAGCATTTGGACTAAACCGATTAATGTGCCGATAAGACCCATTGCTGGTGCAATATCGCTGGCTTTTCTCATAACATTAACAGATTTGCTATTGCGTATGGATATGGAATGTATTTCACGTTGCATTATATGGTTAACTTCTTCGCCCGTATTGCCATCAATAACCATTAATAATCCCTTATGTAAGGTAGGTTGATTGGCAACGGTAGTTAAATGATTTTGCATTGATAAAACACCATTATATCGTGATATCTGGGCTAATTGTAAAAGCTGTATGGATATTTTACTTGAATCTTTTTGCAGACGAAATATTGTATTGGTGGTTGTTTTAATCGAACCTAATATATCTTTGAAAGAAAATGAAGCTGTAGTTACTCCTAATGTTCCACCGATAACAATAAGTATGGATGGTAAATCTAAAAATGAATTTGATGACCCACCGTATATAATTGCACTTATAATTAATAAAATAGCGCTTAACAGGCCGAATAACGTTGCAAAATCAACTTTATAGTGCGGTTTTAGCTGTGATAACGGCTTGTCGTTGCCTGTAGCTGTGTCTGCTTGATTTTGTGTTGCCATTTATTTAAACTCCATATTTTTAAGTCAACTAGACGATTTGTCTGATTTTATTATTTCCGTCATTGTAACCCCAAGCTTATTATCAACAACAACAACTTCGCCCCTTGCGACTAAACGATTATTGACATAGATATCTATTGCTTCGCCAACTTTACGATCAAGTTCAACAACTGCGCCACGCCCAAGTTTTAATAATTGGCTAACTTGCATATGTGATTTACCTAAAACGGCAGAAACTTGTACAGGTATTTCATATACTGCCTCTAGATCGCGCGCACCAGTTGGTGAAATTATATTAGCTGCACGCGGGTCTAATGCTTCGCCAAGTTTATCATCGCCGTCTAGTTCCTCCAACTTTAAATTATCTATTTCTTCGCTATCTACTATTTCGGTATTATTTTCCTCATCATCAATCATTTTAATCTCCTGACATTGAATTTTATATTTCTTTGCCAATATTATTAATTAGGGTTATCTAAATCATCTTTATCTTTTGTTTGATTATTATTAAAATTGCCATCATTAAATTCACTGTTTTTTTTATTAATTAAATCCGATGCGTCTTTTATTGCAATATTTATTTTATCCCAAATTTTATCCCAATCCCTCTCGGCATTGCCATTTTGCCAATCAATATTTATATCGGACGAACCCATATTATCTTTGCCGATAATAATAATCCTGCCTTCAAAGCCTGCATTTTCACAAATTTGAGATAATTTATATTCTAAATTGTCCCTAACATCATTTGCAACATGAATAATAATTTTGTCATTATCAACTATATGTGAAATACAAGTTTGAAGAAAAAATACAATTTCATCTCCGCCATTATTATTAACATAAGATGGCATAAGCTTTGTTAATATTTTGCCAGTTATTTGTGCGAGCAATGCTGAATTGGCTTCATTTACTGATTGTTGTTTATCTTCTAAAATGGCAAGCTTCGCAGTAATTAATTGCATAATATCCAATATTTTACTGTCATTTTCGGCATTTGTTGTATCTACTCCATTTTTATAACCATTATTAAAAGCCTCCCGCTTGGCATCTTCCATATCTTCAATGCTAAATGTTGGCGGCGGTGGGGTATCTGGAATATTTTTTTCTATTTCACCTTTAGTTTTTTCATTAATATCCATAATGTTGTTTTCTATAGATAATTTAACCGTTGTCGGTTCATCAAATGATGTATCAAATAAAAATGGTTTTGCATTTGCTAATTTAGTTTTCACAATTAATAAACCAATTCATCATCGGCACCACCATCTGATAGTATAATTTCATCTTTTGCGGCTAATTCTTTGGCAGTATTTATCATTTCCATTTGCGCTTCATCCACATCTTTTAAGCGAACAGGGCCAGTTGCCGCCATATCTTCTTTAAGAATCTTTGCGGCGCGTTCTGACATATTACCAAAGAATAATTCTTTGATCTGATCGGATGATCCTTTTAATGCTATTGATAATTTATCCTTATCAACGGCACGTAATAAGGTTTGTACACCACCAGGGTCAAGTTTTTGTAAATCTTCAAATGTGAACATTAATGCTCTAATTCGTTCAGCACTATCACGATTGCGTTCTTCTAATAATGTCATAAATCTTGTCTCGGTGCTGCGATCTAAATTATTGAATATATCGGCCATCATTTCATGGCTATCACGGCGTGCAGTTCGGGCAAGATTTGTCATAAATTCATTCCTTAATGTGCGCTCCACATCGTCTAAAACTTCTTTTTGTACCGATTCCATACGCAACATACGCATTATAACTTCCATTGCAAAGCTTTCCGGTAATGCACCAAGAACGCGTGAACCATGATCACCATTAATTTTACTTAAAACCACGGCGACAGTTTGCGGATATTCATTTTTAAGATAATTTGCCAGAACAACTTCATTAACATTGGCAAGTTTATCCCACATGGTACGGCCAGCAGGCCCGCGTATTTCTTCCATTATTACGCTGACCCTATCTGGATCAAGTGCCTTTGTAAGCAAGCGTTCCGTGCTTTCATATGAGCCAACGAGACTTCCAGTTGATGAAAGCTGTTCGGCAAATTCTATGAAAAGACGTTCAACAAGATTAGAGCTAATGCTGCCTAAATTTGCCATTGATTGTGAAATTTCACGAATTTCATCTTCATCCATATAGCTGAAAAGCTTGACAGCATTACTCTCACCCATGGCGAGCATTAATGTTGCTGCTTTTTCTGTGCCGCTTAGGTCGCGAAAATCATCTCTAACCCTCATATTACCTCATTTAATCAATTTTTATAAAATATAAAATAAATAATTATTTTATATAATTATTTATTTTAACTGCCTGTTTGTTCTTGATGTAGCCAACCTCGAATTATTGAAACTGCTTCCTCAGGATGCTTATCGACAATTTCTTCAATTTTCTTTAAACTTGATGCTTTAACGCGGCCTTCAATATGGGCAAGATCAATCATGGATTCAAATTCTTCGTCTTCATCGTTAAATTCACCATCAATCATATCCAGTGAAGATGATTTTGTAGGGTCTCCTGCTACGGCGATTACCTGTCCTGATTGATCGGTAATTAATGTGCCATCTTCCATTCCTGCCGCTGCTGCGGCAATTGCATTTGGTGTTGCTTCAAGTAATTTGCTAATTAATGGTCGCACTATAAGCAATATTACCAACACTGCAAGCATACCTAAAATGAGAGTTTGCGCCAACCATTTAATATCAGATGTGGAAAGGCCAAAATATGTGTCTGGTTCATTAATGCTGTTAAGCCCTGTATCAGCAAACCGCATATTGACTATTTCAACAATATCACCGCGGGCTTCATCAAAACCAATAGTTGATTTTACCAAAATTTGTATTTGTTGCATTTCATCGGCTGTTCGTGGTTGATATTTAAATTCACCATCGCTATTTTCATCTGTTATTTCTAATTTATATGATCCATCCACAAGCACAGCAACAGATAAACTATCAACCTTACCTGGTGCCTTTACGGTATTTGTTAATATTTTGGTTATTTCATAATTATTTGTTTCTGTTGTCGAATTTTCAATCTCATTAGTACCACCAAGCTGTTCTAACCCATCAGGTGAATTGGGTAAGTTATTACCAACGCTGACGGTGCCATTACTGCCATCTTGGATGGAGCTGTTGGTTTCTTGTGTCGAATTTGAACGTAAAACCTGCCCTTCTGGGTCAAATCTTTCTTCGTTAATAACAGTTCTTGTGAAATCCATGCTTGCTCTGACTTCAACACGCACCTTACCAATACCAAGTGTTCGTTCCAAAATATTGGCGATACTAGTGCGTAGTTTTTGTTCATAGTTGCTACGCATATCGGTCATTTCATCGATGCCTTGATTGTCTTCTGATCCACCTTTTGCCAATAATGTTCCACGGTCATCAATTATTGAAATCATCGATGGTTTTAACCTCTCTACGGCGGTTGAAACCAAATGTTGGATGGCTAAAATTTGTGCTCTATCAAGGCGTTGCGCACCTTTCATTTTTAAAACTATCGAGGCGCTGGCCTCTTGGGTTTCTCTGCTAAATAATTCCCGCTTTGGTAAAACTAGATGCACTCTTGTTGATTTTACATTATTAAGTGAAGCAATAGTGCGCGATAATTCGCCTTCTAATGCTCTGGTTCGATTTAATTCTTGAATGAAGCTTGAACTGCCTAATGCTTGATCCTTATCAAACAGCTCGTAACCAATTACCGATCCACTAAGCCCAAGCTCAGCCATCTTTAACCTTATATTGTTAACTCGGCTGGCTGGTACTAATATTTCTTTACCATTTTCTCTAACTTCAAATGGCAATCCTTCAAGGGCAAGTTGCATTTGAATTTGATTTGAATCCGATGGATCCATATTACCATATAATAATGTCAAATCAGGTGATCCTAACCTTGAGGTTAAGAAAATAAAGAAACCAAGCAAGGCAACGGTGATGCCAGTTATTGCCGCTAATTTTGCTGGTCCTAAATTGCGAATGACTTGCAGTAAACTTTCCACAGTCATGGCCTCTCTTTAAAAATTAATAAAATATATTAAAATAATTATTAATGTATGAAATTTCATAATAAAATCTATATTAGTTTTAAATAAAAGTGAATTTAAAAATAAGAAATTATCTGTGTTTTTAAAATATAATAAAATAAAATAATATATTAGTATATATACAACAAATAAAGCCTAATAGAAATAACAATAAAACCCAGAATAAACTGGGCTTTATTAATGTTAATTTAATGAATTTTAGTTTAATATTAAATCTATTATCGCTTAACTCTTATTAATTCCTCTAACATTTCGTCGGCGGTTGTGATAATTTTTGTGCTGGCGGAATATGCCCGTTGTGTTGTTATCATATCGGTAAATTCATCGGCTAAATCAACCGTAGATGATTCGATCGAATTAGGCGTTATTTGACCTGCACCACCTTCGCCAGAAACATGCGCCACCGCCGAACCAGATGCATCGGTTTCAATATAGGCATTGCCTGTTTTGGCTTCTAGGGCATTGGGGTTATTGAAAGTTGTAACTGGAATTTGGTAAAGAAGCCTATGATGACCATTATCAAATTTGGCGGTTACTTCACCAGTTTTTGATATGGATACACCAGTTAAAGAACCAGATTGTTTGCCATCTTGGGAATAATTATTTAAAACACTACTGCGGCTATATTGGGTTAGACCCTCGGTGCCACCAATCGTGCCGAAATTAATATCAACCACAGTCGCGTCATCAGCATCTGTTCCTGCTACACCAATTACTCCATCATGATCGATCAATACCTGCAATCTACCCGAAGCAGCACCGCCATTAACGCCGATACTGCCAGTGCCAAAACCGTTTGTGCTGGCAATGCTTTTTAATGTGCCATTGGCATCAAAAGTTACCTTTCCTAAGGAAACGGGTGCTGCAATTGAACCAGAACCCGCATCACCCCAAGCAGCATTCTCGGTGGTTACTTCATCATTTGTTATAACACCGTCACCGTTTAAATCGCCAGGAATACCAACAGGAGAGGTAGCGCTAGTAGCATTTGGATCAATAAATTTACCACTATCAATAATAACACCCACATCCCATTCATTGACATTGGCAGTTTTGGTATAAACAAGGGTTAAGGATTTTTGTTTGCCTTGGCGATCAAAAACTTGAATTTCAGTTTTAAATGTAGCGCCTAATTTAGCGTTAGAATTTAAATTGGCGGAAAAATTTATAGCTGAAGTTGGTTTAGGTACAGCCGATTGCGCCGCCACATTTATACCATTGAATGACGATTGTACATTGGTTGTTTTATAACCATCATTTGTATCATTGCGTTTCCAGCCCATAAGATAAAATCCAGCCGAATTAACCAAATTACCATCTTTATCTTTTCGAAATTCGCCCGCTCTAGTATAGTGGATTGTGCCGTTTGAATCCCAATTATTTGTTACTTTATTTTTAGTAATTGAATCGGTAACGGTAAAAAAACCTGATTGTGAAATGGCGATGTCGGTTGCAACCGATGAGCCTTTTAACAGACCTTGCTGATCAATCTCGCGGGCAATATTTGAATTTGTACCGCCAGATGTATAATGCGTATTTGATGATGCAGTCGTAACCAAGGTGGAAAATCGTGGTGATGATTTTTTATAACCATTGGTGTTAACATTAGCAATGTTATCAGATATCATTGCCATTGATTGGGTTTGAACGAATAACCCAGATACGCCAGAACGTAATGCGCCATATAAACTCATCTTACATGTCCTTTATAATTGTTATATTTATTTTATAATTTTTTTATGGTTTTGTTTTACTTTCAACAACGGCGGTAACTTTGCCAATGTCAACTGGGATTCTTCCCATCATAAGGGTAATTTTATTTTCGCCATATTCAACACCAGTAACTTTACCGGTCGTATGGTATTTAATATTACTTAGTGTCTTATTATTGGCATCTATGCCAGAAATTTTTATGGTATAAACGCCGTCTTTAAATGACCCACCACCAGCTTTTTTACCATCCCATGTATAAACATGCTCACCTTTAATTGATGATGCCTTGCCAGTATAAACAACTTCACCTTTTTCATTTGATATAGTAAGGATTGACCTCTTTGAATTTGTGGGCAAAATATAAGAAAATTTTACTTTTTCTCCGCCTTTAAGATAGAATTTATCATTTTCAATCTCAACTGTTTTGCCGATATAGCTAACTGCGCCTGTAACTTCGTTGTTTTTTTGCAAACCAACCAATTTTTCAAGATGTTTACTTTGTGCAATTGATTGTTCAACATTGGCAAAAGAAACCAATTGATTAGTAAATTCAGCAGATTTAAGCGGTGACAACGGGTCTTGATTTTTAAGCTGTGTTGTAAGCAATTTTAAAAATGTGCCTAAATCACTTGCTATTTTACTTTTTGCCTTATCAGCTTTAGATGATGTTATTGCATTATTTTGAATAGATTCTATTGACATGATTTATATCCTAATATTAAACTTTAACATTCAAATGACCATCTTGGTCTAATTTTGCATTTTCGCCTTCTGCTAAAAGCTTGTCGTTTGGCAATTGGCTATCATCAAGGTTAAATTCTTGTTCATCTTGGTTCTTGCCTTTATTGTTATCTGTAAAATCTTTTGCAAACTCCGCGCCATTTTCATTATTATTTTTCAAATTAAAACTAAGGTTGTTTTGTTCGGTCTCAATGCCAGCATTATTTAATGATTGTATAAGATTTTTTACATCTGATTTTAACATTTCAAGTGTTTCAGGTCTTTCGACGGTTATTATTGCGCTTAGCCTGCCGTCTTTACCCATTTCCATGGCAATATCAATGCGGCCTAATTCCTGTGGGCGAAGTTGAATATTTATTCTATCGTTATTAGCGCCAATTGCTCGTTGAATATTAACTGTAACTTGCTGGCTAATTATATGTGGTGGTATATTTGGCTTTGATGGCATGTTAACCGCCGATGCGCTGGTTGGAACTGCGGTATTTGGTGTCATGCTTCCCAATGCTGATGACATGGGGTCAAAAGATGCCATTGGCATATTTTCTTTTGGCATCGCAGTTAATATCTGTGCATTCGCGCTGATTTTATTGGCATGAAGCATTTTATTAAAATTAGTATTTTGTGTTAAATTGATATTACCAGCATTAATTGACTGGTTGTTTTTTCCATTTGACGATTTACCACCAGATTGTGTTGAGTTTTCTGAGCCATCTTTATTTTGGTCCTTTGTAAAGGCATTATTGCCTTCACCACCGGACTTTATTGTTTCTTTATTGAGCGAAGCGGCAAATTTTGCCTCATTTATTTCTACTGGTTTTTCTGATGACTGTGCTGCTACTGCAATATTTGCCGTTAAGATATTTGCAGGTTTTGAACTTATATCATTTGTGGCATCTGAAATATTTGCTTTGATGTTATTTTGCGAGACAATAGTTGGTTTTATTTTTGATTGGTCATTTATCTCTACAGTTTTTTCAATATTTAATTGGCTAAGATTATTGTTTTTGGCAGAAGAAACAATATTAATATTAGCCCCATTTTTACTTGCAGCTGACTTAATTTTTATATCTGTAGCTGTTGCCGTTGTTAAGCTTGTTGCCGCAGTGGTCGCTGTTCTTATTATTGGGGTAGCTTCAGTAAGAGAAGCTTTTTCTACTGTTATAGCCGTTACAGCAATAGAAGCTTTTCCTGCTGTTGTAGCCGTTGCAGCAATAGAAGCTTTTCCTACTGTTGTAGCCGTTGCAACAATAGAAGCTTTTCCTGCTGTTGTAGCCGTTGCAACAAGGGAAGCTTTTCCTGTTATTGTAGCCGTTGCAGCAAGAGAGGTTTTTCCTGCTGTTGTCGCAAGAGAAGCTTTTTCTACGGCTGTAGCCGTTGCAACAGGGGAAATATTTTCCTGTTTTTGTGGCATTGATTCAGAAATGTTGTTTTCTGTTATATTTCCTGCTGGTTTATTTTGTTGTAGTATTTCCTGTTGTTGCTTCGGCTGTGATTGTTGCGTGGTTTGCGTTTTATTATATATTTTATCATAATTATTCACCGCTGGATTATTTACAGAAGATATCTTGTTATGAATTGGTTGTTTTATTTTATCGTGATAATCATTTAATATAAAATCATCATCATCATCTTCTATGTCATTGTTATTGGTTTCTTTATATATATCATAATAGTTTTTTTTATTACTGTCATATTTATCGATATATTTTGTATCAGAATTTAATTGTTCTTTAAAATTGAAATCATTTGATTTTTTATCAAAAAGCAAAGGTTTGATGGGGGCAGAAAATGCAACATCAAACGCTTTATCATTCCTAATAAAATCGGCAAATATTGCCTTTGCATTGAAATTATCATCTGCATATTGACGATTAACATCTTTTGATGTCGCTTTATTACTATTATAAGCTAAAATGTTATTTATAGCTTTATTAATATCTGCACCCATAATCATACCTCATATTTATATATTAAATAATACTTATATATTAAATACTATTTATATATTAAATACTGAAGCAAATATTAGGCCAGTTTTTATAATGCAATTTTATTCACAGTATAAAATATAGCAATATATCGAAATAACTTATGACTAGAAGCTATCAATTAACCAATATTAAATTGATCTGTTGATGATTGTTTCTGAAGTTGAAATAGGCTTATTCTTTTGAACTGATGAAATTTGTGTAGCTAAAAATTGAGTAAATTCTTTTGAAGGAATACGTTGCATAACTTCTTCAGTTTTTTGCACGATAATTTCTAAATATGTATTTTTATCTTCTCTGTCATAACCAATGCGGGCCTTTACACCAACAATCTTTTGTTCCTCAAATCTTTTTATATTTAAGTCTAAAGTAGATTTTTCTTGACGCCGTGCCGCATCATCATCGCGAACATTGGGCTTTTCAATATCGCTAACTGCACTTACAACATTATCGGGGGAATTTTGTAAAGTATTAACCGACCCTGTGTTATTCGTTACAGATGTCGCAGCCTGCGTTTGCTGTGCAGACGGCAAAGATGGTTGATTTTGAATATGTATTTCCATTATACACCTCCAGAAAGCTTCTGCTTTCATTGATGACAAGGCCCATTACGTTATTCTATATATAATGATTTAAACGCCCACCGTTATTGTTACATATTTCAATTTTTAATTCAAGGTTGTAATTAATATTTAAAAATTATACATTTAAGCGATTATAAAATATAGTATATTGATATTAATTGTAATATATGGCTAAATATGGAAATATTTCATATGAATTTCCAAGGAATCAACATCAATGCCTTTACGCATAAAGCTTCCATCAAAAGAAAAAATAATAATAAATGGTGCCGTTATTGAAAATGCGGGTGAGGCAACAACGATTATATTACATAATAAAGTTGATATTTTACGCCGTAAAGAAGTAATGAAGGAAGAAGATGCTTTAACGCCATCACGCCGAATTTATTATACATTGCAATCGGCTTATCTTTTTAAAGATGAGCGCGATAAATATCTGGATATCGCATTTAATTTTATTAAAGAATATGAAGAGGCGGCCCCTAGCGCTAGTGAATATTGTGATATTATTAAAGGTTTTATTGCCGATGATAATTTTTATGATGCTCTTCGTAAGACTTCTGAATTAATAACTCATGAGGCAGAGCGTTTAAAAGGGGTTGGCGCATTATCGCCCGATGAAAAAATATAACATTCTTTAGCTATAGTTAAAATTTTAACTATTTATAATCCGAAGTAAAAATATAATTGGATTTATTAGAGGTAATACCATCAGAGCTATAAAAATATTTTAAAAATATTCATTATTTACTTAGTATTATTGCATAATCATTCACATAGAATTGAGCTAATTTCAGCAACTTTTTTCTTTTACTTTTAGATTTAGTACCCCATACCTCGCCATGATAGGGGTTCGCAGCTATGGGTTCGCAGCCTACCTTTAAATCGATACCTCTTAAATTTTTAACTTTAAAGCAAACAGAAACAAAATATTCTGGGGTGGCTACATATTGACGAGGGTCTATTTTGTCTTTAATCATCAACTGTTCAAGATCAACCGACATTCCCTTGCTGCCACCAGATGAAGGCGCAAATGCGCGTGAAGATAAGCGATGTTTGCCGCCTTTAATTGGCTCGAGATAATGTTTAGAAATTCTTCGAATAACCAGTGAATCATCATCAATTTCAGGGCTGTTATATGGTTCTACTATTTTATTTTTATTATGCAGTGATTGAGATGTCATTATCGCATATAGCATTCAAAATTAATGTCATCCATTTAACGACAATATTAAAATTACTATCCAATTCAATTTCAATACCTTCTTTGGAATTAGGGTTATAGAATGTTGTGTTAACTTTTCTAGGTGAAACACAATGAAGCTCTATTTCCCAGCCATCAATATGCCATTCAACTTGTAAATCGCCATCAACACCAGGGGCAATAAAGGGTGTTGGGAATTCAGTATTATATATTGCCACAAGCATATATTCAACAAAGCGTGCATTTGTATAATTAACTGGCTGTGCGCCATAACCGTCCCAGTTTGTATCAAGCGCACAAAGTTCATTTAATCTTTGAGATACATTATTGCGCCAATGAAAATTTGGCTCGCCCTGCACGAAGTAATTATATAGCGGGCGAAAATTATGTATATTTGTATTATTTTGAAATGCGGTTGCTGATTTAGCAAAACTCATATTATTCTCTCCCAAATATTATGTGCATCTTTTGTAGTTATTTTTGTAAATTCATTAACTATAATATTGTGATATTCGCTGATAGATGCAAGCGATGATTCGATATTTACTTCATTAGGTGCGCCGCTGATACTCAAATCAAGAGCAATGATTTCATGATTATTTTTTAAGCCCGAAGATGCATTAACTTCTAAACGACAATAAGGATCATTAAACTTGTCAGCGATAATTCTGGTATAGCTGAACGAAAAATCATTTAATAAATTTTCATCAAAGTTAATTATGTTAAAATATTTATTTGCAGTATTAATATCATCAATATGAATATGATTAATATATCTAAGGCTACATTGATTAATAATTAAGCTGGATTGCCCGAAATCTTGTAAAAACTTTTCTAGCATCTCAAGCATTTTTTTAAATCGAGGCAAGACAATTCCAAAACTAGGGTATTTATGCTTTGAATTGTTACTACGCCAATTATATAATAATCGATCATTTTGAAATTGCATCAATTCATCATCAGTTTTATTTTTAAAGCAATATCGGTTATGTCTTGGGCCTTGCATTAAGCCAAATTGGATATTTTGCTGATGCATACGACCAAATGTAACAAAACTAGGATCTAGCGCTTCGCGTTCTTCAATTATTGGAAATTCATCTTTAAACTTATCCCAAAATTTAGAAACAAATATTTGTTGATATTCAGGAGCAGGTTCAATTTGAACATCCAGCACCAATTCATAAATTGGCGGTTTTTTATATTGAGGTAAATCTGTTTGTCCCATCAAAATATTCCTATTAAATCATAAATGATTATATCGTTTGTAAGTTTTTAGTAAAGCAAAAACCATGCCTTAATGCTAGGTAGTGATAAATATATCCATGATCGTAAATAAATATATTCATATATATTTTATCAAATAGGCTTCATATAGTAATATATAATTTGATTCTACAGATATATTAAAATAAATCTTTATTTTCAATCATCTTTAGTTTTTTTGCCATTACCCATGATGCGCTCGGCTTCGTTTTTTAATTTATAATAGCTGATTATTGCAAAGGGGATTGTTATTAAATAAGCCATTAAGATGATTGACATGCTTATCCAAGGCTTGGTGATAAGCAATGAAATTATTATGGCAACCCCCGCCAATGTTGGTAATATCATTGATGAAGGCAATTTCATTTTTTTAAAAGAAAATGTTGGTATTGAACTAACTGCCATTAAGGCAACGATGACAACCCACGCAGCCGTGGCAATGATTGGAATAGTTATTTCTTCGCCAACAACGAATGAAAAAACCAATGGCAACAAACAAAGACCCGCCGCCGCCGGTGCTGGCACACCTTGGAAATAATTATAAGCATATTTAGGCAATTTATCCAACATGGAGTTAAATCTTGCCAAACGAAGCCCCATACAAATAGCATAAAACAAAGAAATAGCCCAACCAAATCCCGGCATATATTGCAATGACCAGTAATATATTATCAAGGCGGGCGAGACACCAAATGAGATAAAGTCGGATAGTGAATCTAATTCCGCGCCAAAATCGCTTGATGCGTTAAGCAGTCTTGCCATACGCCCATCTAATGTATCAAGGATTGCAGCAATTAAAATTGAACCTGCGGCAAATTCCCATTGACCTTCAATTGCAAAGCGAATAGCCGACAGGCCAAAACACATGGCGGCAACGGTGATTGCATTGGGTATTATTTTATTAAAGCTAAGGCCTTTAAATCTTGGATGTTTAATTTTATCACGGCGCGGTCGGGATGGCATTAACGAACCTGCCCATCTCTGGCGGTTTCTTTGCCGCGCTGACCGCTGCCCATGTCGGCTAATACGGTTTCGGCGGCAATGGTTAATTGACCAACACAAACCAAAGGCACCACATTTGCTGGTAAATAAACATCAACCCTGCTGCCAAATCTAATCATACCAAAACGTTGTCCTGCCTTTACATCTTGACCAGGCTCAAGATCACATAGAATACGCCTTGCAACCAAACCAGCAATTTGTACCATTGCAAATTTTTTGCCATTGGCTGTTTCTAGGGCGATAGATTGGCGTTCATTATCAATGCTTGCTTTATCAAGCGATGCATTTAAAAATTTACCAGGGCGATAATGTAATTTTGTGATTGTTGCATCAATTGGAATACGATTAACATGCACATTAAATACATTCATAAAAACGCTAATCCGGGTAAGCGGTGTTGTTCCCATATCCAATTCAGATGGCGGTGCAGCCTTTACAATCATTTGTACGACCCCATCAGCAGGGCTTATAATCAAGCCTTGTCTTGTTGGGGTTACCCTTGTTGGGTCGCGAAAAAAATAAGCGCACCATGCGGTTAATATTATCCCTGGAATTAGAAATAAGCTCCAAATAAGGCTTAAAACTATAGTTATTATTGCAAATAAAGTTATAAATGCCCAGCCTTCCTTGTTTATTGGTATCAGTACAGGCTTAAATAGATCATGCATTAATTAAGGCTCCAGAAAATTATATCCATTGATGGCAATATTTATATTACAAGTTTAAATATATTAACCCAACTGAACAAGTATAAATAGCTAACTTATTTAAAAATTAATTATTTGGCACTTGAAAAATTTGGCCGGGATAGATCAAATTTGGGTTGCCAATCTGGTCTTTATTGGCCTCAAATAAGATTGTATAATGCATTCCAGATCCTAATGTTTTTCTGGCTATGCGCCACAAGCTATTTCCTGGCTGCACAACGATAAACGCATTATTAATAAAATTCTTTAATGGTTCTGCCCTGCTAAATGGAATTTCTAATCTTGAAATAACATTTTTATTTTTGGCTGCATCTATACGTAAGGTGTAAATCCCAGGTTTAATATTTTCTTTTAATTGTAAATTCCACTGACCATCATCATTAACAATTGTTGCGCCAACATGCTGGTTATCCAGATATATATATATATCCAGACCAGATATTCCGCTGCCATTGATTGCTAATCTTCCATCATCATTATAATCAACGCTATCAAGCAATAATTGACCGTTTTTAGCTTCGGCATGACCATTAATTGATGGTTTTTGTAATATTTTGCTGGTGGCATCTTTGCCGTTACGAGGCACAAGCAAAGCTAAAGGAAGTGATGTGTTTTCGCTTGTTTCACCTGCAATATTTTTACCTTTTTCAGGTACAATTAAAACAACTATATTTTCTGATAAATATACTGTGCCATCTGGCAAAATTGATTTTAATGATAACTCTCTATTGCCACTTGATAACGGTTTTGTTGGTAAAAATACCCATTCACCATTATCATCAGAAGTTACAACTCCAATCTCATCTGTGCCATCTAAGATATATAATTTAGAATTAGCCGCTGCCCGGCCTGCGATTACGGTATCGCCATTTTCAGCTATGCGAACCACATCAAATTCAGGGATATGGATAACTTTTATTTCACTTTTTATGCTATCCTCAATCATTTTTATGCTATCCTCAATCACAGGGGATGCTTTTTGGGTTGTTTTATTGTCATTTGGTTTTACGATGGTTATATCTGGTTTTTTTAATTCATTCGTATCGTTATTTAGCCAGAAATTTAATCCTAATGCAGATGACAATAGTATAAAACCTACTATACCAATAATTATTGTTCGATTCATAGAGCCATACCTTGTACAATAGAAAAAATTAAATAATAACAGAAAATAAATTATATAATATAAATTATAAATTATATATTATATATTATAATAACGAATTAAAGTATATATATTTCATATTTCAAAAATTAGTATATCGATTTAAACATTAGTATACCGATTTAAATATAGGAAAAACATGATTAATATTAAAAATATTTGTGTTTATTGCGGTTCAAGCAGCGCCGTTAATCAATCATATAAGGATTGCGCTGTTGAGCTAGGTAAATTAATGGCAAGTAAAAATATAGGCTTGGTATATGGCGGCGGTCAAGTTGGCCTTATGGGGTTGATTGCCGATTCTATAATGTCTAATAATGGAAAAGTTATAGGTATAATACCGCATTTTCTTGATAAATTAGAAGTCGGAAAATATGATGTAACTGAATTAATAAAAACCGATAACATGCATGTTAGAAAAATGAAAATGGCTGAATTATCAGACGCATTCATTGTTCTACCTGGCGGGCTTGGTACATTAGATGAAACATTTGAAATTTTAACATGGAAACAGCTTGGTCTACATAATAAACCTATTATTATTTTAAATATTGACGGCTTTTGGGATAAGTTAATAAATTTAATCGATCACCAAATCAGTGAAAATTTTGCAACAATAAAAAATAGAAAGCTATTTGATATTGCAGCAAGTTCTGCAGAAGCGATTGATATTTTATATAAATACAGGCCGTATGATAATGATATTAAAAGCAAATGGACTTGATCTTGGGCTAGTAATTAAGTTTATTTAAAATTTAGTTAGTGTTTTATTTAAAATTTAGTTAGTGTTTTATTTAAAATCTAGTTATTATTTTATTTAAAATCTAATGTGGTAACCTAAATATTAATCTATATAGTGATAATTAATGATTAGAATAAAAAATATTTTGTTTTATTACATATATTGTTTCTAATTTTTTTTATAAAATAGGCTGATATTATATATGTGTAATAAAGCAACTCACACCAAAACATATCAAAAGCTAGTCGAGGGTACGACTATTAATACGCAAACATTATTATCTACTGATTATTTAAATCATTTTAATGAACTTATAATGATGCTTAATATGGTTCCAGATATGCCAGATATGTTTTATGAGGCCAAAGAATGGATACCAAAAACATATGAACAACATTTTCAAGATAGCACATTCACACATAAAAAATTAGCAATTTGTGCATATGATCATGCACCAAAAGAATATCGAATTCCATTAGATGAAACGATAGCAGAGCTAAATAAAAAAATTAAAGAGGGATTATTAACTCTTGAAAAGTTAATGGAAGGTGATAGTGCGGAAGCATTACAAATAGAATCATCAGATATATCGCAAAATTTTCAAATATTAATGGATAGGGCAAGCGCAATTATTAATGGCGTTGAAGTTGAGGAACTTAAAACTGGTGATATAATTCAGAATGAAAATGCAGAAACAGACATAATGGCTCAAAATGCCATTGATGATTTATTCGATTAGCATTTATTAATATTTTATTTTACATCATTTGCCTATTGGCTACATAGGCTTTATAATATGTGCAATCATATATATTATATTTTTATAATATATATTTATAAGTAATAATAATTATTACCTGTTAGGAGAGATATTCGAATGGCAAAAATTAAAGTTAAAAATCCAATTGTTGAATTAGATGGTGATGAAATGACCCGAATAATGTGGGATTTCATAAAAACAAAACTTATTTTGCCTTATCTTGATATCGATCTTAAATATTATGATTTAGGCGTTGAAAAGCGAGATGAAACCAATGATCAAATAACTATTGATGCAGCAAATGCCATTAAAAAATATCGGGTTGGGGTTAAATGTGCGACAATAACACCAGACGAAGCAAGGGTCGAAGAATTTGGTTTAAAAGAAATGTGGCGTTCACCAAACGGTACAATCCGTAATATTTTAGATGGTACAGTTTTCCGTGAACCTATCATTTGTTCAAATGTTCCAAGACTAGTTCCAAGCTGGACTAAACCAATTGTTATTGCAAGGCATGCTTTTGGCGATCAATATAAGGCTACTGATTTCCTTGTACCAGAAGCAGGCTTATTATCAATCACATTCACACCCAATGATCCTGATGGTGAAAATATTCGCCATCAAGTCTTCAATTTTGAAGGTTCAGGTGTTGCAATGGCAATGTATAATCTTGATGAATCAATTCGTGGTTTTGCAAAGGCTTGTTTTAATTACGGCCTAAACCGCAAAAACCCAGTTTATTTATCAACAAAAAATACTATTTTAAAAGCTTATGATGGTCGGTTTAAGGATTTATTCCAAGAAGTATATGAAAATGATGGCTGGAAAGATAAATTTGAAAAAGCAGAAATTTGGTATGAGCATCGTTTGATTGATGATATGGTTGCCTTTTCATTAAAGGCGCATGGTGATTTTGTCTGGGCATGTAAAAACTATGATGGTGATGTTCAATCTGATACTGTGGCACAAGGTTTTGGTTCACTTGGCTTAATGACATCAGTGTTAATGACACCAGATGGAAAATGTATTGAAGCAGAAGCAGCCCATGGCACAGTTACAAGACATTACCGCCAACATCAACAGGGTAAAGAAACATCGACAAACCCGATTGCATCAATATTTGCATGGACTCAAGGTATAAAATATCGCGGTAAATTTGATGAAACACCCGAAGTTGAAGAATTTGCAAAAACTGTTGAACATGTTTGTGTTGAAACTGTTGAAAGTGGCTTTATGACAAAGGATTTAGCCTTACTTGTTGGCGATGGACAAGCATGGCTTACCACTAGTCAATTTTTAGATAAAATCGATGAGAATCTTAAAATTGCTATGGCTTAGGCTAAGATATTATTGCATTTTAACTATTATTATCTTTATATAGTCAATTCGATGAAGAAAAATTGGTTTAGATTATTGCCGTTGAGTTTGTGTAAGCTATAATATTTATATCGATAGCATCACAACGTATAATATAGACCGATTATTTCTATCATTCCCCATTTGCACAAAATTATTTTATACTATTTATTCAAGAACAATGAAACCCAGACTATAACTAGCTGGGTTTCATTATTCTTGGGTATTGATTTTAATTTTAGAATAATTACCCTAGAACCCTATTCCACCACCCTTTACGCTTTGGTTTTTCAGGTTTTTTAACTTCATCTTTAATGATAGCAGACACTGTCTTTGAGATGGTGGTATTATCTGCTGCATTGTTCTTTTTTAATTCAGTTTTTATTACTTCTTCTTCTTCTTTGACTTTAGCTATTTTTTCGACTGAGGTTTTTGTAACAGCTTTCTTAGCTATTGCTTTTCGTACAGTAGATTTTTTTGCTGTTGCCTTTTTTGTTATTGCTTTTTTAGCTGTAGCCTTTTTTGCTATTGCTTTTTTAGCTGTTACCTTTTTTGCTACTGCTTTTTTAGCTGTTACCTTTTTTGCCCAGGCTTTTTTGACAGGTGCTTTTTTGACAGGTGCTTTTTTGGCCAATGTCTTCTTTGCATTTGGCTTGACGTCATCTTCAGACAGCATAATATCACTATTCGACATTATAATATCATCATTAATTTTCTTATTAACGCTCGTTGTATCGCGGTTAGCAATTATAACTTCTTCTTTGTTAGATTCTTCAATCACATCATTATTAACTGTTATATCATTGCGTATGCTACGTTTGCGTCTACCGCCGCGCCTGCCACGTTTGCGGCGTTTAAGCTGGTCTTCGTCATTATCAGAAACAGATTTTTCTATATTTTGATTATTAACCTTATTATCATTAGCATTGTCATTATCATTTATATTTTGTGTATTTTCATTTTTATTTATTTTACTGTTATTGATATCATTATCATTCCCGTCATCGTTACCACCACGTTTACGGCTGCGCTTGCGACGGCGATTACGTTTATTACCACGGTTGTCATTGTCGCTATTATCGGCATTTGAATTATTCTTATCTTCATTTTCAGCCGTAGTTGCTGTAGTTTCAACCGTTTTTACATTGGTATTTATTTCGCCTTTATTATTCGCAGTAGCATTTCCAGTAGTGCGAATTAGTTCAAAATTAGGCGGTAGCATTTTATTATCAGTTTGTAATAATATGGTGAAATTATAATTATTCTCTATATTTGAAAGCATGGCGCGTTTATGATTTAAAATATATAATGCAACATCTGCAGGTACGATAACAGTTATAATATTTGTGCGATTACGCAATCCTTCTTCTTCAATGGCGCGTAAAACGGATAATGCTGCAGATTCTATCGATTGAATCAAACCTGTACCACCACAAGTAGTGCATTGTTGTGAGATTGCTTCCATTAAGCTCGGTCGTAAACGTTGGCGTGACATTTCAAGCAAGCCAAACGGGCTGATACGGCCAACCTGAATACGCGCTCTATCACGGCGCAATGCTTCTTTTAATTTGCGTTCGATTGCTTGTTCATTTTTATTATCATCCATATCGATGAAATCTATGACTATAAGGCCAGCTAAATCACGTAACCTCAATTGGCGCGCGACTTCTTCGGCGGCTTCTAAATTGGTTTTATAGGCCGTATCGTCGATATGACGTTCTCTTGTTGCTTTGCCCGAATTGACATCAATTGCGACCAAGGCCTCCGTTTGATTAAGAACGATTGACCCACCAGAACGAAGCCTTACAGATGAATCATGGATTGCCATAAGTTGGCTTTCAACTTGATAGCGTTGGAAAAGCGGAATGCCATTTTCGCTTTTATAACGTTGAACTTTTTTGGCATGGCTTGGGATAAGAGCCTTCATAAAGTCTTTTGCTATGCGATATCCTTTTTCACCTGCAACTTGAATTTCTTCCATATCTTTGGAATATAAATCACGCATTGAGCGTTTAATTAAATTTGCTTCTTCATGGATTAAGGATGGTGCGATTGCGGCTAATGTTTTACTTCTTATATCGTCCCAAAGTTTAAATATATAGTCAAAATCACGTCTTATTTCAACTTTTGACCGTTCGGCACCTGCGGTACGAACAATTACGGACATTCCTTTTGGTGTACCCAATTCTGACAAAACAGATTTTAATCTTTTACGATCATTACCATTAGAAATCTTGCGGCTAACCCCGCCGCCGCGTGATGTGTTTGGCATTAATACGCAATATCGCCCTGCAAGCGATAAATATGATGTAAGTGCCGCGCCCTTATTGCCGCGTTCTTCCTTGGCAACTTGAATTAAAATAATTTGCCTGCGCTTGATTACTTCTTGAATTTTATATTGCTTATGTGGTCTGGTTCGACGTTTTTTGGCTACTTCTTCAACCGCATCATCGCCGCCTTCATCACCACCTATTTCCTCAACAGATATTGTATCATCATTATTAGATAAATCTGTGTCATCATCATCACTGCTGTCATAACTTTCTTCTTCACGATCAGCCACTGGAATTTGATAATAGTCTGGATGTATCTCATTAAAGGCCAAAAAACCATGTCGGTTGCCGCCATATTCAACGAATGCAGCCTGCAAAGATGGTTCAACTCTGGTAACTTTTGCCAGATATATATTGCCCTTTAATTGAGCCTTTGTTTCTGTTTCATAATCAAATTCTTCAAGTCTATTTCCATTGACTACGACAACCCTTGTTTCTTCCGGGTGGGTCGAGTCGATTAACATTTTTCTCGCCATAAAGCATAACTCCAGCCCTTACTACAAAATCATGTAAAAGGCTTTTTCCATATGTGATATCAGCGGCGCAACGATTCACTTCACTAGATAGATATAATGATATCTGTGCTAGGCAATCTGTTGCTGCTTCTGCAGAATAATATAATATTGCATCGAATATAATGATGCCTTGATTATTTGTATGCAGTTTATTAATGCGCCGATTCATTGTTGTAATTATCAAAATTGATAATCCTGTAAATTATTTAAATGTAATATCTTTAAAATATTTTATAGCTTCGTTAATTAATATTTTTAAAGCCAAAATATCTTAATTTTAATAATGCGATATATCATCTTAATATATTATAAAATGCCAAATATTTAAGTATCAGCAAATCATTAATCATAAATATAACTTTATCAATATAAATGAAAAAATCGCACATGCTTATATAAATAGAAAATACTAGTGAATAACAAATGATTTTATTGTTTTTGTAAAAAAAACTTCATTTTTTATATTAGATATAAAAATATTATATTATATATATGCTTTTATCTTGGAAATATGTTAATAGTTTGGCAATATTTAAAAGATTTATATTTATTTTTTTTTAAGATCGAATATGCATAATAAAAATAATATATTATATAGTGAATATATAAAGCAAACAGCAATATTCTCGTGGTTTCTATTTGTAACATTTATTTTTTGCATCAATATTTCTGTGGCAGAAATATCAATAAATGTTAGTAAAATTCGCATTGGTATACATGGCAATCATACAAGGCTTGTTATTGAAACATCAAAACCAATAGCATATAGCGCATTTATTTTATCCAATCCTGATCGGTTGGTAATTGATTTACCAGCCGTTAATTGGCGAGCAGGGCGAATTAAGGATGGAGGTTTGATTACGGGCTTGCGATTCGGTTTATTTAAAGCTGGCATTAGCCGCATAGTTATTGATGCAAAACAGTCTATTAAAATTATTAAGCATTTTCGCCTTGCACCAAGCGGTAGTAACGCGCATCGATTAGTATTCGATATTTCTGCTGATTTTTCCAATTTAAATTATAAAAAAATAATATCATATGATTGGCAAAAATATATTTCACAAAAGAAACTACCAACTATAATTAAAAAAATATCAATCAAAAATTCAACAAAATCACAAAAAATAACTATCGTCATTGATCCTGGGCATGGCGGTCCAGACCCTGGTGCAATTGGTATTGGCGGTTCTTATGAAAAGAAAATAACCCTTGCTGTGGCCAAGGTAGTTAAGAAAAAACTTGAAAAAACAGGCCGTTACAATGTTATCTTAACTAGAAATCAGGATATATATATTCCGCTTCGTAAGCGTTATGGCAAGGCAGAAAAACATCAAGCACAGCTGTTTATATCATTGCATGCTGATAAAATAGGCCGCAGTAACGTGCGCGGTGCGTCGGTTTATACTTTGTCAGAAAAAGCATCTGATAAGGAGGCCGCAGCATTAGCAAGAAAAGAAAATAAGGCAGATATAATCGTTGGTGAAGATTTATCGATTTATGATGAAAATGTAGCCCATATTTTATTAGATATTCAACAACGTAGCACCATGCAAGAATCGGCTTATTTTGCCGAAATGATGGTTAGTGAATTGGGAAGTAAGATAACATTATTAAGAAATACCCATAGATTTGCAGGCTTTGCAGTCCTAAAATCACCGACCATACCGTCTGTATTGGTGGAACTTGGTTATTTATCAAATCGTAAAGATGAAAAATTATTATCAAATAGTAAGCATCATTTAAAAATTGCCGCAGCAATATTAAAGGCCTGTGATCGATTTTTTAAACGTAAAAAACATTTAAACGGTATGTAGAAATACATAATATAATGATTATTGTTATATGTATATCATTATAACTATTTGGTGGTTTAACAATTTAAAAACTTTTAAATAGTTAAGATAACCTTTAAATAGCCATAATAGCGTATATATGTTATATATTTACCATAAGAATTAGTATTATAAAAAATTAACTTTAGTTATTTTACCTATTTGGAAAGCTAGCCATTGATGCGTTTAGTTAAGTTATTTTTATTTACATTATCGATGCTATTATTCATCGGCATCATTGGTGCGGGTGGGGGCATTTATATTTTATGGAATTATGGTAAAAATTTACCAGATTATAAACAATTAAGCAGCTACCAATTACCAACTACGACACGTATTCATGCGGGTGATGGCAGGTTAATAACCGAATATGCCAGCCAAAAACGTATTTTTGTCCCCATATCATCGATCCCTAGGGAAATAATCAATGCTGTCATTGCCACTGAGGACAAGAATTTTTATAAGCATCATGGCATTGATCCCATCGCTTTAACGCGGGCTGTGATTGATAATATAGGCAAATATATACAAAAAAAACGCTTTGTTGGTGCATCTACCATAACACAACAAGTGGCAAAAAACTTTTTACTGACAAATGAAGCATCATTAGAGCGTAAAATAAAAGAGGCTATTCTAGCCTTTCGCATCGAACGCGCCTTGAGTAAAGATAGGATTTTAGAACTTTATTTAAATGAAAGCTATCTTGGTTACAGGTCATATGGTGTTGCTGCGGCGGCATTAAATTATTTTAATAAATCTTTAGATGAATTAACCACGGCACAAGTTGCTTATTTAGCAGCATTATTAAAAGCACCCAGTAATTATCACCCCGTGCGAAAATATGATGCTGCAATCAGGCGACGGAATTGGGTGATTGGCCGTATGGAAAAAGAGGGATATATTGATGCTGATACGGCGAAAATAGCCATCGCAGAAAAATTAGAAATAATTCCACGAGAAGATACAAGTTACGTTAATGCAGATTATTTTATCGAAGAAGTTCGTCGTAAACTTGTCAAAAAATTTAGCATGAATCAAGTTAATGAGGGTGGATTATCGGTTCGAACCTCGCTTGATCCACAATTGCAGATCTATGCCCAACGCGCATTACGTAATGGGTTGGAGGCATATGACCGCCGTCATGGATATCGTGGTGCGGTTGCAAATTTTGCAATTTTAGATGATTGGCAAAATGAACTTAGCCAATTTAAAATGCTAAAAGGCGTGCAAGATTGGCAATTGGCAATTATTTTAGCATTAGATAAAAATACAGCACATATTGGTTTTAAAGATGGCAATGTGGGAGAAATACCCATGCCAGAGTTATTGTGGGCAAGAAAGGCATTAAAAAATCAACAACTTGGTAATGAAATAAAACAAATGTCTGATATTTTTAAGGTTGGCGATGTTATATTGACCCAGTCAGTTACCATGCGCCCACCTAAAAAAGATGGCGATAAACCAACCCCATATCCACCGCATAGCTTTGGCTTAAGACAATTACCAGTAGTTAATGGGGCAATTGTTGTGCTTGACCCACATAGCGGCCGTGTTTTGGCAATGTCTGGCGGTTATAGCTTTGATATGAGCCAGTTTAACCGCGCAATACAGGCACAAAGACAGCCAGGCTCAGCCTTCAAACCATTTGTTTATTTAACCGCACTTGATAAAGGCTATACGCCAGCAACGATGATTTTGGATGCGCCATTCGTTTTAAATCAAGGCCATGGTTTAAAAAAATGGAAGCCTGCAAATTATTCAAAAAAATTCTATGGCCCAAGCCCGATGCGTATCGGCATTGAAAAATCACGCAATTTAATGACAGTGCGCTTAGCCCAAGCAATCGGTATGGATGCAATTGTTAAAACCGCCGCAGATTTTAATATTATAAAAAATATGCCAGCTCAATTATCTATGGCTTTAGGTGCTGGAGAGGTTAATCTGCTCGATTTAACCGCTGGTTATGCCATGTTGGTAAATGGTGGTAAAAAAATCACGCCAAGCATGATTGATCGTGTACAGAATCATAAGGGGATAACTATATATCGAAGCGATAAGCGCAAATGTGATGATTGTCAGGTGCGCCATTGGGAGGGGCAAAAAATTCCTAAATTGCCTGATAATCGCCAACAATTAACCGATAGCGCCAGCGCATATCAAGTTGTTAGCATGATGGAAGGTGTGGTGCAAAGGGGGACAGGGCGGCGAATAAAGTCAATTGGCAAGCCTTTGGCTGGTAAAACGGGAACATCAAATGATAGCAAAGATACATGGTTCATTGGCTTTACCCCAGATTTGGTAGCGGGGGTTTTTGTTGGTATGGATCAACCAGTATCGCTTGGCACACAGCCTTGGGGCGGGCAGGAAACTGGGTCATCGGTGGCTGTTCCCATATTTAAGCAATTTATGGAACTGGCATTAGCAAATAAAACTGCAATTCCATTTCGAACACCACCAAATGTGCAGATGGTTAGAATCGATGCCGATAGCGGTACATTAGCAACAGCAGCATCAAAAAATATTTTTATTGAGGCATTCAAGCCAGGTACAGCACCAAGCATAGACGGCGATATATTGGTGATAGATGGCAGTGATCGCGACAATAATAATGACAGCGATATAAGGCAAATAACGGTTGAGGCCACCAGCGGGCTTTATTAATTACAAATATTAATATATGGCTATATGGCTTAATCATAATTTAGGAATTTTGCCCCAATGCGTGCTGAAACCATGTTAATGGTAGATAATATTCGCCAAATATTAAAATTATTAAAAAAACATATTAATTTGGATATAGCCATAAAACGCTTGGCTGAATTAAATGACCTTGTCGAAGACCCAAGTCTTTGGAATGATGCCGATATGGCACAGAAAATCATGCGCGAACGCGCCGTACTGGAGGATAAGATAAATGGTTTTAATAAACTTGAACAAGGGCTTGATGATAATATTGAATTAATAGAATTAGCTGAATTAGAAAATGATAATGCAATAATTATCGAGGCAGAAACAGCCATTTCTGCCATGCAGGTAAAAGCTGCTAAACGACAAATTGAAAGCCTTCTTTCTGGTGAAGCCGATGCAAATAATTGTTTTTTAGGTGTACAGGCAGGGGCAGGGGGGACGGAAAGTCAAGATTGGGCGGCAATGTTATTACGAATGTACAGTCGTTGGGCCAATGCACATGGTTATAAAATAGAATTGATAGAAGAATCGGTTGGCGAGGAAGCGGGCATTAAATCGGCGACCATAAGTATTAACGGTCATAATGCCTATGGTTGGTTGAAATCAGAAAATGGCGTGCATCGTTTGGTAAGAATATCGCCATTTGATAGCAATTCCAGGCGACATACCAGTTTTTCATCGGTTACGGTTTATCCAGAAATTGATGATGATATTGAAATAGAAGTTGAAGATAAAGATTTGCGTATTGATACATATCGTGCTTCAGGTGCAGGTGGGCAGCATATCAATAAAACCGATAGTGCGGTTCGTATAACCCATATTCCAACGGGAATTGTCGTGCAATGTCAAAATGATAGATCGCAACATAAAAACCGCGCCCAAGCCCATAAAATGTTAAAAGCCAGACTATATGAGCGCGAATTACAAATCCGCGAAGCCCAATCACAAGATGAATATGAGGCGAAAACTGATATTGGTTGGGGACATCAAATCAGATCATATGTTTTACAGCCATATCAAATGGTCAAGGATTTAAGAACTGGTGTGGAAAAAGGCAACTCACAAGCAGTATTAGATGGTGATTTGGACGATTTTTTAGAGGCAACCCTTGCCCATAAGCTTGAAGAAAATAAAAATAAAGATAATGATGAGCGTAATTTATAATATAATTTATCTATTATTCACTCATCATATGGGTGTTTAGTTATTTTCACATTGCCGCATGATCTGGCGGTTATGGCATCAGAAATTTCATCAGCAGATTTCAAACATCTTACAATAACTGGTATGGCAAGCGCTTTCCAATCACGGCTTATGCCGCGTGCTTTTTGTGCATTTTTTACCTCGCTAACAATGTCTCTGACCCGTGGAATGAAACGAATGGACAAGGATATTGCCAAGCTTATATTATAAGCATGGGTTGGGTTGGGTAAGAAACTAAGGGCATTTTCTATTGCCGTCATCATTTCGCTGGTTCTGGTGGAAAGCGTTACAATTGACGCTAAAACCATCATAGTTAAAAATCGCAATATTACAAAGCTTGCCATATATATATCGGTTAAAAATAATTGCGCTATGAAAATTATAATCAACATAAAAAATATTGGTTTGACGCTATTATATAATATTATAAATGGAACTTTTGCCATTATCGATAATATAATGGTTAATATGGCAATGGATATTAATGCCACCCAGTTATCTAATATGAATAAAATTGTGCATGTTAGGCTTAAAAATAAAATTTTAATGCCAGCTGGCAATCTGTGAATATGGCTATTTGAATTTACATATAAGATGCTTAGCATTTCATATTCTCAATATCTTATATTCTTAATATTTGATAATTTTTTATATTTATCAATGGCGGTTGTTGCATCGCCTGAAAATATTATTGCGCCATTATCTATTAAAATAACCTTGTCCATATCTTTTATTAAATCAAGATCATGACTGACGATGATTAAATTTTGTTCTAAACGGTTTAAAATATTAACTAAAATTACTTTATTGGCTAAATCTAACAAGGTCGTTGGTTCATCCAACACTATATATGTTGGTTGCATTATAAGCACGCCAATCAAGGCGATTAATTGTTTTTCGCCGCCACTTAATTGATATGTATAGCGTGATTTCAAATGATTTAAATTAAATTTTCCAAGATAATATTCAATATATTTTGTGATTTCCTCCTTACTCAAGCCTGATTTTTTAAGGCCGAAGGCTAAATCTTCTTCAACGATAGGAAAGACAATTTGATTGTCAGGATTTTGAAAAACAAACCCCACATGCCCGCTTGGTTCTAATATATTATTTTCTTTATCGGTTAATTTTACCTTGCCGCTATATGGTTTTTCAAGACCGTTGAATATTTTTGCCAATGTGCTTTTACCAGACCCATTGCGGCCAATAATGCCAACGCGCCGTTCGGTTATTTCCATAGAAATATTTTTAAGAATTAATTTATTATCTTTTTTAACGCAAATATCATCTAAAGATATCATCAAATCATTCCATAATATTTTTAATCATTATCTTTGTTAATGATTGGATAGGATTTTGCGACGGTTATAATCACTGCTGATGCGATTACTGCTTTTATTATATCACCAGGAATAAAGGCTATTGAACCGGTTATAGCGGCCATTAGTGGAATTTTTGCCACAAATGCTACCCACGGAATACCAATGATATAAAGCAATATGATGCCGCCTATAGCGCAGGATAAAAAAGCAGAAATATAATTAATTTTTACCCAATAACGCTCTACCATAAAGCCAATTGCATATGCGGCAATTATCCAACCGAATAAAAATCCACCTGTTGGCCCGATAAATATGCCAATACCGCCGCGACCGCCTGATAATAATGGTAAACCAATGGCAACAAGTATTAAAAAAAGTATGATTGCAAGACTGCCACGCTTTGCCCCAAGAATACCACCAGCCAGCATTATACCCAATGATTGAGCCGTTATTGGTACTGAAATTATCGGCATTGTTATCGGCGGAAACACTCCTAATGCAGCAGTTATTGATGCAAATAATGCGATTAAAACAATATCTTTAATGCTCATTTACTTAAATCCTTTAAATTTATAAATATCTTACTTTTAATAATGTTATTATTTAATATTTGCAATATATGCTTTAAAAATAATAATAAAAGGGCTGACCTTATTAAATATAAGGCCAGCCCTTGAAGATTATACCAAAATTTGAGAGAGTTGAGAGAGATATTTGGTATAATCTTTATCTCTTTTATTATTAGTAAAAATTAAAATGGCATTATTATATCAAGTATTTGCGATCCATAGCGCGGTTGTTGCATATCGGAAATATGCCCACGTCCACCATAGGCAAGCCTTGCTTCGGCAATTTTTTCATATGATATAATATTTTCAGATGTGATATCTTGTGGGCGAATAATACCAGCAATTTGTAATTCTCTGACTTCAAAATTAATCTGTGTTTCTTGTAACCCGTGGATAACTAAATTGCCGTTGGGCAATATTTGCACAACTGTGGCGGCAATCCTAACCTTAACGCTTTCTGATCTGGAAATTTTACCAGCACCAACATTACTTAAACTGCTATTTGTGCCAATTAATGTTTCTGGCTTAACTGCATCTGGTAATATGGTATTTAATGATTTTTCTAAACCAAATAGACTGCTGATACCAGCTTTGTCATTGCTTTCTCTGGTTCTTGTGGTTTGATTTGATAAAGATGCTTTTTCAGAAATATTAATATCTACGGTTACGATATCGCCAATTTCACTGGCGCGCAGATCTTTTAAAAATGCCCTGCTACCTGGTCGCCATAATGAATTTGCCATGCCTTGTGGTTCTTTTGTTTTTGGCATTGGCATTGAAACGGGTTTATAATCCATTGCATGTGTTGGGTTTTTTATAGCTTGAACTGTTGGTTTTTCCCCAACCTTTGATAAACGTGATAATGTATTACAGCCACTAATTGTCATGCTTATAATTACCATAATGGTTAAATGTTTGATAATATTTTTTTTACCTATCAATGACATAGCTTCTCTCTCCTTAAACTATTTTATTTTTTAATATTATTCATAAATATTCTAATACATTGCTAATTCGCTATAATTAACAACCATCGCTTTGCCAGCACCAGTAACCATTGCCTCAATTATTCGATTGCTTTTAAGGTTACGAATTTGAATATTTTCTTGCATCGATCCATTATTAATGGCTTTACCTTGGGTTGTAATACGCATATTTTTTGTATTTAATGTTATGATTACCAAGCTGTTTCTTTTGACTAAAATTGGTGGCTCTATACTGTTTTGCAATATGGCTTTGCCGCTAATTAATGTGCGTTTTGCCGCTTTGCCAATAATTTGTGATGCTTCTAATATGGCTCTTTTATTGACTTTTCTTGCATGTATTTTTGCCCATTTTAAATCACTGCGTCGAATTACTTCGCCCGCCATTATGCGTCGATTTGGTAATGCAATTTCGACCATCTTATATAGTTTTCCCGTTATAATGATGTGTGATTCTATATTTCCGGTGGCAGGGGCAATTATTTCAGCGGAAAATCTATTGGTTATTTTATCATATTTCAGACGTTTAATTTTGACGCTATAATCGCTATCAATTGCGATATGCATTTCTGGTATATCTGAATTAAATATTATATCCATTAATTCATCATCGCCAATATATTCAAATAATGCATCATTTATATTTTCGATTATTAATTTTTCATCGATTAATATACTCTCGCGGCTAACTATACTTATATCAAGCTTGCTGGTTGGTTTCCAATCGACATTATAAAATTTTGCTATTTTCCACAGCCATTTTGCTGGTAATGTAATATTTTTGCCAAATTTTGGTGATTTAGCAATGGGCTTATTGCTATGACGTTTAATATTGGTGAAGATATCGCCAAGTAAAATATTATCATTTTCAATAGTAACATTCGCCCTTATCATTGGTGGCGTATTGGGTATTTCTGCAAAGCTTGGCGTTATTATATTAATGACAATATATATTGCCAATAATATGGTTGCCATTAGCTTCACGCTATTAATGGTTAATATTTTATAAATTTTATTTGGCATAATATTCACCTTTAATTTATTAACGGATTTGCGTTACGGTTGACATCATTTGATCAGAGGTTTCTATGACCTTTGAATTCATTTCATAAGCGCGTTGGGCCGTTATTAAATTTGTTATTTCTTCGACAACATTAACATTTGATGTTTCTAAATAATTTTGTTTGGTTTTACCAAAACCAATTGAACCTGGGGCTGCGGTTGTTGGGCCGCCTGATGCTTCGGTTTCTAAATGTAAATTATCACCAACAGCCTGTAATCCAACTTCATTTGCAAAACGTGCCAATTGAATTTGGCCTAAATTACTTAAGTTCACTTGACCATCTAATTTTGCCATGACTTCGCCATTATCGTTAATTGTGACATCAATTGCGCCATTTGGTATAGTAATAGAGGGGGTGAGCGCATAGCCATCGATCGTTACCATCGATCCATTTTGATCCAATTGAAATGAACCTGCGCGCGTATATCCTATTTCACCATTTGGCATATTTATTTGAAAATAACCTTTACCGTTTATTGCTAGATCTAACGAATTTTTGGTAAGTGCTAAATTTCCAGGATCTGTTATGCGGTAAACAGCTGCAGGTTTAACTCCAAGGCCAATATTAACACCTGCTGGAACTATTGTCCCACTATCGGATGAGGATGAACCAACACGGCGTTGATTTTGATATAATAAATCTTGAAATTCGGCACGTCTGCGTTGGTATGCGGTTGTATTAAGATTAGCAATATTATTTGAAATGACCTCAACATTCAACTGTTGTGCCAACATACCCGTTGCACCAATATTTAATGATCGCATTATATTTCTCCTAAAATTCTATAATTAGTTAACTAATTAAAATTTATATTTTTTAATTAATATTAAAATTTATGAGGCAACTTTGCCTAAACGTTCGATGGTTTTTTGTTGTCTTTCATGTTCTTTTGATATATAGTTTTTCACCGATTTATATTCTTGTAATAAAGTCATCATGCGCGTCATTTCAATGATTGGTTTAACATTGGAATTTTCCAAATGGCCTTGAATTATCTTTGGCGAGGTGATTTCAAATGGTTCTTCTTTAGTGGCATACACACCATGCGCGCCTCTTGTCATTGCTTGTTGATCTTCGAAGCCAACAATTTTTAATTTTGCAATATTTGATGATATATCGGTTGAAATCACACCGTCATTAGCAATGTAAATTTCACCTTCATCTAACGGTATATTTATAACACCATTATTGCCCATGATGAAGAAACCTTTGCTGTTGATTAACCGACTTTCTGAATCAAGCTGCATATGTCCTTGCCTTGTATAGCGAAGGCCAGATGGGGTGTCCAATTCAATAAAACCATTGCCATTGATCGCAATATCAAATGAATTTCCTGTTGTGATAAGTGGCCCTTCGGATAAATCTCTGGCTAATCCCACATCTTGGACGAATGATAGCTTTTCTTGATATTTTGATGCTTTACCAACCATAAATTCACGAAATATAATTTTTTCGCCTTTGAATGCGGTCGTATTGGCATTGGCAATGTTATTGGCAATTATTTCTAATTCATTTTTTAATGTAACTTGGCGTGATAATGCTATATAGGAACCATTTTCCATGATATAAACCTCTCAATTAATTTTCCGATGTTATTTCGGTATCTCTCAAAAAGGTTGATGCAATAGCTATGCCAGTTTAATTTTAATTTAATTGAATATATCTATAGCATTATTTTTATCATGTTATATATAGTATATAATTTACATATTTTATTTTTATAATTATTCTGGCATATTAAATTATATTATTTAAAGGTTTATATTTATGAGCGATGGTATGGGCAATGATGACGAAGAGGGTGGCGCGAATAAAACAAGCGGCAAAAAGCTTGTTTTATTTATTATAGTTCCAATTTTTATTTTGCTAGCAGTAGGTGCAGGGCTTTTTTTTAGCGGCATGCTAGATTCTTTACTTGGTGAAGAAGTTACCGAAGAGGTAGCAGCCGAAGAAATTACAAATCTATTCGTTCCAAGCAGCTATTATGAATTAGATGAAATGCTTGTCAGCCTTAGAAGTGCAGGGGCAAAACAAAAATTTCTTAAAATACAATTATCCCTTGAACTTGAGGATGCTGGAGATATTGCCGTAATTGAAGCCTCTGTGCCGCGAATAATTGATAGCTTTCAAGTATTTCTACGTGAATTGCATATTGAGGAACTGGAGGGTAGCAGGGGGGTTTATTTGATTAAGGAAGAATTGTTAAGCCGCGTTAATCAGGCTATCCATCCCGTAAAAATTAAAGATGTCTTGTTTAAAGATATGTTAATACAGTAATATTTAAGTTTGAACGTATTATATTTATTTTTGATGTATTCTTGCTGACTACTTGCTGATTATTAGAATCTCAATTATTAATTATCATTGGTGCTGTTAATTGAAATAAAATAAAACAGCCCATATAAAGGCTCTGTATATGGTTGAAGACGATGATGATATTGCAGAAAACATCGAAGATGACGATGATGCGCTTGCTGATGAATGGTCTGCGATGGCCGATGACGAAGAAAGCATAGCAACAACTGGTGGCGCCCAAGCGCGTGTATTGGACCAGACTGAAATTGACAGTTTATTAGGCTTTCAAGAAAATGATAATGGTGAGCAACAATCTGGCATAGAAGCCATCATTGATTCTGGTATGGTTTCATATGAACGCCTGCCAATGTTGGAGGTGGTATATGACCGCTTGGTGCGGATGATGTCGACATCATTACGTAATTTTACCTCTGATAATGTCGAAGTTAGCCTCGATAATATTACCTCGATTCGTTTCGGTGATTATTTAAATTCAATCCCATTACCGGCAATGCTTATTGTTTTTAAGGCAGAAGAATGGGATAATTATGGTCTAATAACTGTTGATAGTTCGCTGATTTATTCAATAGTTGATGTATTGCTTGGCGGCAGACGTGGAACGGCCGCCATGCGTATAGAAGGCAGACCATATACAACAATTGAACGCAGTCTTGTTGAGCGAATGATAAATGTTGTTTTGGCAGATCTATCGGCCGCCTTTGACCCATTAAGTTCTGTTTCTATGCAGTTTGATCGTTTGGAAACCAACCCACGTTTTGCAACAATTGCAAGGCCTGCCAATGCCGCTATTTTAGCACGGTTGCGGATAGATATGGAAGATCGCGGCGGCCGATTAGAATTATTACTGCCATATGCCACATTAGAACCAGTGCGCGAATTATTATTACAGATGTTCATGGGTGAAAAATTTGGTCGTGATTCAATTTGGGAGAATCACTTGGCAACGGAATTATGGTATACTGATATTGCAATAGAAGTAGTGCTTGATGAAATAAAAAGTACATTAGGAACTGTCTTAGACTGGGAAGTAGGGACATTTTTGCCGCTAATGGTGTCGCCCACATCACATGTGAAGTTAAGTTGTGGCGATATTGCGATGTTTACAGCAAAAATGGGTAGAAAAGGCCATAATATAGCAGTTAAAATAGTTAATAAGATTGGGGATAAATGATATGAGCTTTGATAGTTTCTATTTAATCATTGACCTTTTATTATTGGTCTTGCTGCTTGTTGTGTTATTTTATGCAATTAAATTAAATAAGAATATAGTTCAGCTAAAAAATAATAAAACCGAATTAAAAAAATTATTAAATGGATTCATTATTGCGACAAGAAATGCTGAAAGCGCAGTAGAAAAATTAAAAATAAATAGTCAAAATCAATCCACTAATATAGATAATATATTGGCGCAGGCAAAGCGCATGGAGTCTGATTTAAATTTTATGGTCTCGCATTCACAAAAGGCGGCTGTACGTCTTGAGCAAGCTATAGATAATAGCCGTTCATTCGATGGACATATTACCAGTGACGCAAAAACAGCGACATTAGCTGATAAGGATATTTCTGAAAAAAATGATGTTTTATCAAGTCAGCATCCTATCAAAGGTAAATCAAAATCTGATTTATTAAAAATGCTACAAGGGATGCGTTGAAAATGAATTTTAGAGTTTTCCCCGTCTTGATTGTTGTTATTATGGTTGGTTTAACGGTTAAGGTTGGTGTGATTTGGAATAATATTTCATTATTAAATAATACTGGAAATAAAGCCTTCTTTATTGAAAATAAAAAGGCATTCGCACAGGATAAAACAGATGCTCCATCGTTTGGCGATGATGAAAGCGAATCCCAAATACCTGATGGAATGATGCCTGCATATGTGGTTGATGAAGATGATAAAAATGATATATCGGAGCTTAGTAGCGGTGAAATAAGATTATTGCATGATTTGGTCAGGCGACGCGAAGAATTATTATTGATTGAAAATAGGCTAGAAGAACGTGAAGCAATCTTGCGCGCAGCAGAGCAGCAATTGATTGAGAAAAAAAATGGTTTATCCATAATAAAGGGTGATATTGAAACTTTGTTATCTAAATATGATAAGTTTCTTGATATCGAAAATAAAAGGCTGATTAATGTTTATTCAAATATGAAGCCAAAATCTGCTGGCATAATATTTAATGAAATGGATATGGATACTTTAATGATTATATTACGTGGCATGAAAGAACGTAAAATTGCACCAATCCTTGCCGCTATGGATCCAGTAAAAGTTAGAATGATATCAAAAGAGCTTGCAAATAATAAAAAACAAGTAAAATTACCATAATAATTGTATTAATAACTTAATTTATGGTTTATTAGAATAATAATATAAAAAAATCTGGACGATTAGTTTATCGTTAATCTATAAAGAGTTATATTTTAAAATTAATATTATAGTTGCCCTGATACATTAATTATATATTATTATAGTAATGCTGCTATTATGGAGGATACTTATGGCTGTTGATATTAATATGCCTATTTTAATCGTTGATGATTATAAAACAATGCTACGAATTATTAGAAATCTATTGAAACAACTTGGCTTTAATAATGTTGATGAAGCGATAGATGGAAGTGATGCGCTATCAAAACTTAGGGCAAAAGATTATGCCTTGATTATTTCTGATTGGAATATGGAGCCAATGACTGGCATACAGTTATTGCGTGAGGTTCGTGCCGACGGCAAGATGAAAGATATGCCTTTTATTATGATTACAGCGGAAAGTAAAACAGAAAATGTTATCGCTGCAAAAGAAGCAGGGGTCAGTAATTATATTGTTAAACCTTTCAATGCCGCAACGTTAAAGACAAAGTTAACTAGTGTTATCGGTAGTTTTTGAGTTTTTATAATAATAAAACTGGGCAGCATTTTATCCCTTTTTTATATATTTATATTAAATTATATTTAATTTTTTGATTAAATAATTTATTATAAGGAGTTCCTTGCTGTGATGGCATAGAATCGCGCATAATATAATTATGGAACATAAAAATAGCACAGAAATAAAAAAGCAAAAACAAAAGGATGGCGGCCCTCTTTTATTCTTAAGTCTTTTTTTGCTTTTGTTGGCATTTTTTATTTTATTAAACTCTATGGCTACATTAGAGAAAAATAAAACTCGCCAAGTTATTAATTCTGTTTCTTCAACTTTTAGAACAATTAACCAACCAAATAATTTTGTACAAATATATTTATCAACACTTGGTCCAGTTCCAGAACCAGAAGATGTAATAGATGAAATTAATAATCTTTGGGTTACAGCGATTCCATTAATTAAGACTGAGATTATCACACCTGGGCGTGAAATGAAAATATCAATGCATGTTGATGATATATTTGAAAAAGGCTCAGTCAGGTTGCGTAAGGATAAACAAGGCTTAATAAATCAGACCGCCAATGTATTATCAGCCAGAATAGAAGGATTTACAGCTATTATGACCTTCGTTTTGGGCGTAGATGACCTTGAGTCTGCAAAGCCATATATTTCTAATGATCAGCCCGTTGCAAAAAATACTGAAGTATATGCTGAAATAGAAAATGATAATACAATATTTGATTTTATTAAATTTGATAATAAATTAGAACAGAAAAATTATGCTACTAATGGTGATTTATCTTTTTCACGTTCTACATTATTTGCAAAGACTCTTATAAATAATGGTGCGCCACAATCAGGGGTTTCAATTGGAATACAAAGGGCTATTACAGATATTGTTAATATTAGATTCTCAATTCACCCAAATAAAAATGTCTTTAATAGCTTTTCAGGGTTATTAGACGATGGTTGATAAATATGATTATGGGGTTGGTGATATTGATGATGATGATAATAATTTATTGGATAATAATATTGAACGTGCCCCTATATGGATAATAAGCCTTGGGGATATTGTTGCATTGATGTTAGCATTTTTTGTAATGATTTTTTCGATGTCGACTATTCAAACAGAAAAATATGAAAAAATAGTTTCATTAATTTCAACAAATATTAAGTCAAATAATAGCGTAATCCCCATTAGTCAGTTTAATATTCCAACGGTTGATTTAATCGGTGGATTGCCACCAGAATATTTGAATAAAATTTTAACCGATAAATTATCACGCGATAAGGTTTTATCCAAGGCATATATTGCAGAAATATCAAATCATGTGATAATATCATTGCCAACCGATATAATTTTTAAACCAGGCAGTGCCGAAGTTGAAAAAAAGGCAATGGAATCAATAAGCCGCCTTGCTGGTGTTATGAGCCAATTTGGCAATAAAGTTAACATCGCTGGTCATACCGATCCTGAACCAATAGTTAATAACAAAGATACAACAAATTGGGATCTATCGCTATCTAGATCACTTAAAATTGCAATTTTATTAAAAAAATATGGCTATGTGGGTGATTTTACGGTACTAGGCCATGCTGATAGCAGGTATCGGTTCTTGGACAAAAGATTTAGCGAAGAAGAACGCTATGAATTATCAAGAAGGGTTGATTTAATAATATTGCCAATCGCAGGTGGTCAGCCTTGAGGTGGCATTTGAAATTAATAACTAATATATCAATATTAATATTGGCAAATATTATAATATTTTCTATTGCTAATGCGCAAGTAACAATCAACTCTGCGGCCAGAGGGTGGGATCATGGTGAATTTGGTCGCTTGGTATTTGATTTGTCGCCTGATACGCAATATAATGCAATATCCACTGGAAATATCCTTAATATATCCTTCACTAAACAATCAGTTAATGATATAGAGTCTGTTATTAATAACCTTTCTAAATATATTTCAGGTGGGATTATTTTAAAAAATGGCCGTAAAGTTAATTTTACCTTAAGGGATGATATAGCTTTTAGGCATTTTAAGAATAATAATTCAGTAGTTATTGATTTACATAAAAAAAACAACCAAGAAAACAATCAGAATAACCAACGATTAAAAAACGCAGAAGAAATTAAAATTCGTATTGGAGAGCATCCTAACTATTTACGGATGGTTTTTGATTGGACATCGCCAGTTGAATATTCTGTATCAACTAAAGGCGATAAAAGCTTAATTTGGTTTAATAAAATTGCTAAAGTAAATATTTCTGATTTAAAAAACAAATTACCCAATAATATTGCCATTATAAAATATGAAGTGATTAATAATGGCATAGAATTATCATTTAAAATTGCAGCTGGGATTAGAACAAGGCATTTTTTATCGGGTAATAATGTTGTTGTCGATTTTTTAACTGATAATATTGAAGATAAACCAGTTATAAATAAGCCCGCAAGCCTATCACCACCACAAATAAATAATAATAATGATAATGATAATAATAGTTCAAATTACCCAACCCTAATATTGCCAATAATGGATGAAGAAAATATTGAATCGGCCCCTGTTATAGATGTTAGCGTTGATAGTGATATTTTAGGTCCAGCACCAGTAAGCCTTTCTTTTCAATGGCCAAAGGAGGTGGGAGCGGCATCTTTTAGACGCGGTAATAATATTTGGATAATATTTGATCATCGCATAGTTATCGATTTAGCACCCTTAATATCCCAAGGAAAGCCAGTAATAAAATCGATTGAACAATTGCCAATAAGTGGTGCAACAGTTTTGCGTTTAAAAACAAAAAATGGCATTAATCCCACGGTTAGACGTGAGGGGTTCGATTGGGTTTTTGACTTTCGAAAACAACGTTTATCACCAACTACTCAGGCAACAATAAATGTTACGATTGACAATGACCTTGGCCCACAAATACTTTTCCCTACAAATGAGCCAGGTAATATTATTCATATTTTTGATCCAGAAATAGGCGATACATTAAGGGTTGCAACTTATAAAGATGCGGGAGTTGGCGTTAAAGATATTCGTGTTTATCCAGAATTTCAAATATTACCATCGGCACAGGGAGTTATAATTGAAATACTTTCTGATAATTTATTATTTGATAGAAATTTCAATGGTTTTCACTTAAGTTCGCCAGAAGGTTTACATATTTCTTCGGTATCACCTGAAGAATCTATATTGTCGAATAATAACTTTTCATCTAAATTAATGTTTGATTTTAAAAAATGGTATCATCCGGAATTACCAAATTTTATTGAGGCAAAGCATGTACTTTCTTCGGCAGTTGTCGAAGTTCCGCCTGAAAAACTAAACTCTGCAAGAATTGATTTAGCAAGATTTTATTTATCACGCGCTATGGGTGCAGATGCAAATGGGGTTTTGTCTGTGATTGAGGCTGCTGATAAAAATATTGCTGTCAGAGCTGATTTTAAAGCATTACGTGGTGCAGCACATTATTTAAATGGTGATTATGAAGAGGCAAAGAATAAATTTTTTGCCCCAAGATTAGATGGTTTTGGCGAATCGGCTATTTGGCGCGGGGCAATATTAGCAAAACTTGGTGATTGGAAAACTGCCGCCGAATATTTTACAAAAGGTGATAATATTCTACGTGACTACCCGCAACCGTTAAAAGGACGTATTGGTATCGTGCGATTAGAGGCCGCATTAACAACCCGTGATTTGCGTGTCGCCGATAGTTGGATAAATGAATTAGAAAATAATCAAGATGAAATGCGTAGGGGAGAGCGTGGCGATATAAAATTCCATAAAGCAAGAATTGCAATGTCACGCAATGATTTGGATGTTGCAAAAAAAATATGGCAAGATTTAACAACCAGCCGTGATACATATAATGCCGTAAGGTCTGAATATGCATTGATTAATCTTGGCATTAAACAAGATGAAATAACATTTAAAGAGGCAATAAAGAGATTAACTAAATTACGATATCGTTGGCGTGGTGATAGATTTGAACTTGCGGTATTACGCAGGCAGGCGGAACTTTATATTGATAATAATGATTATTTTAACGGCCTTGCTGCCATGCGAACTGCTGTTACATATTTTCCAAATGATATTTTAGCTGAAAAAATGGCTGAAAAAATGACAAATATTTTTAGCGACTTATATTTGAATAAAACTGCTGATAAATTACCACCCTTGCGTGCCTTGGCAATATATGATGAATTCCGTGAATTAACACCATCAGGTCCAGATGGCGATGATATGTTAGAGAAATTAGCCGATCGTCTTATCGGTGTCGATCTATTAAATCGTGCTGATGCTTTGTTGTTGCATCAAGTTAAATTCCGTTTGCAAGGTGAAGAAAAAGCACGTGTTGGAGCAAAATTAGCTTTAATTCGACTTTTTAATAAAGATCCAAATGGTGCAATTAAAGCACTTGATAATACCAATTTCCCACAAATTGATTTTGATTTAGAAAATGATCGTAGGCGCGTTAGGGCAAAAGCCTATTTTGAAATTGGTGATATTGCAATGGCAATAAAGTTATTGACGGGAGATATAACCGATGAAGCCGATATGTTACGTCGTGATATTTTCTGGCATGATGAAAATTGGACAGAAGTATCAAAGGTATTACAACGTCTTGCGGGTGAGCCACCAAAAGACCCAGAAGTTGGATTCGTTGATGAGAGGGCGCGATATATATTAAATTGGGCCGTTGCACTTTTATTAAATGAAGATGATGAGGGGCTTCAATCATTGAGAGGTTTATTTAGCGCAGCAATGGTTAATACATCATTAGCCGATAGTTTTGATTATATTACAACGCCAATAATTGGTGGTATTAGTGCATCATTAGAAAATACAATTCAACAATTATCTAATAGCGAGCAGTTTGATTTATTCTTAAATAATTATCGGAAAAAATTTATTAAAAGTTAAAATTTAGATAAAATTATATGGGGTTAAAACTTTTAACCAAGCTGCCAACAACTAAATACCAACCATCAACCAATACAAAGAATATTAATTTAAACGGCAGTGATATCATAACAGGTGGCAACATCATCATGCCCATTGACATAAGAATTGACGCAACAACCATATCAATGATTAAAAATGGCATAAAAAGTAAAAAACCTATTTCAAAGGCGCGTTTCAATTCCGATATCATAAATGCTGGAATTAGAACACGCATTGGTATTTTTGTTTCATCCTCAACTATATCGATTTTACCAATATCCATAAATAGCTGCACATCTTGTTTGCGTGCATGACGTATCATGAATTGATGCAGCGGCTTACTTGCTTTTTCAAATGCTTCTGCTTCGGTTATTTGTTCTTCAATCAATGGTGCGATACCATCATTATAAGCTTTTTCTAAAGTTGGCTGCATTATAAAAAATGTTAAAAATAATGATAAACTAATAAGAACCATATTTGGTGGTGTTTGTTGTGCACCTAATGCGGTTCGTAATAATGAAAATACAATGATAAATCTGGTGAATGATGTGACCATTACCAACATGGAAGGCGCAAGTGACAAAACAGTTATAAGCGCAATTAATTGAACTAACCGCCCTGTAATTGAACCACCTTCGCCAATATCAATATTAACGGTTTGTGCCAATGATGGCGTGGTAAAATAAAAATAAGCAATAATCGTGGCTATTATAAATGAAAATCCAAGATATATTTTTTTACGATGCAATTCATCATATGTTTTTTTATTTTTCATTATTATTTATGCTTCATTTGTTTGATAATATTTTTAAAATTATTGCTAATTTTGTTTTTTGTTAAATTGGCTGTATCTTTGTTAAGCTCATTGTTTTCTATCTTATTTTTCAAATCAGTTACAGGTATTTTTGGTGGAGTGATATTTTTTTCAATTAAAATATCAGATGTCGCCCCTAAAATAACTAAATGTTCTATATTATCGCGTTTAATTAAAATAAGTCGATGTTTTGCATCAAGCGATATATTATCAACCACTGCAATTCTGCGGTTTTTATTATTTATATATGAAAAATTTGCTGATTTAATACGTCGTAAAAATACTGCGCATAATAAAATAAGCCCAATAACTATTGCGAGAGCAAAAACAAATCTGAAATAATCGCTTAAACTAATAACTTCCTGCAAAAAATTATCCTTTATTCTAAATAATTTATAGTAAGTTATTAAATCATATCATTACAATAAAATCCATATTCTATTAATTTAACTTAATATTTTTACTTTGATCTTCATTAGCTTGTTGAATATTTTTAGATAACTTTGTCAAGTCATCGCGTAAAATTTCTAATAATGGCTTTACATCTATAGCCCCACCATTAGGCAATGATGTCGCCGCGTTACATAAATCTGTTATTCGCACCGATATATCTTCTAAATTAAAGCTATTATAATTTTTAAAATCAGCATTAGCAGTTTTTACTTCAAATATTAAATTATTTAATTTTTCTTCTATTTCTTCCATATCCATATTATTTTCCTAACCTATAATTATATGTCAATTAATTATTATGTGAGTATATTTATTTTCTTAATTCTGGCGGTGACTTTGATGTGGCGGCTATGGGTGGTTTCGCACCATTTGCTTTATAAATATAACGAAGAATTTCAGACACAACAACGAATGCCTCTATTGGGATTTCTTCGCCAAGCTCAGTTGCTGAAAGGATTTCCACTAAATCAGGGTCCTTATGAATTGGTATATCATTTGATAATGCTTCGGTTAAAATTCGTTCTGCAATATTACCTTTACCAGATGCTAGAACTACGGGTGCACCATCTTCATCGGTTGGCTTATATGAAAGTGCCACTGCGTTAAGTTCATTATCTTTTTTATTATAAATATTTTTATCATAATTTTTCATATTTATTTCATTCATTGTTTAAATATAAAGATATAATAATTGATAACATTATATATGATATTTATTATCTATATATCATTATAATATAGCTATAGTTAATCTGCATTTAATTTTTTAATTTTTTTTTGGCATGTTTTTTGCTTTATATTAACTTAGAAGATATTAATTAGATTTAAGTGTAATATTTAAGGAATAAAAATGACCATTCAATCGACGCAATTATTTACAATGCTTGGCGATAAAATGTCATGGTTAACACAACGCCAAAGGGTCATTTCACAAAATATTGCAAATTCTGATACACCTGATTATCGTGCAAAAGACTTAAAGCCATTGGAATTTAGTACAGCAATGCGCGCTCAAACCAGAAATTTGCAAATGTCGTTAACTAATAAACATCATATTATATCAAATATTAAAGATGGGCAGTATAAAACATTGATAGAGCGTATTCCATATGAAACATCCCCAAGCGAAAATGGGGTTATTTTGGAAGAACAAATGTTAAAAGTTAATGATACATATCAACAATATAACCTTTCAACGACCATTTTTAAAAAATATACCTCAATGTATAAGATGGCTCTTGGACGTAGTTAATAATTAATAAAAAAGAAATTAGAATAATAATATCAGAAGGATAAAATTATGGATCAGTTAACCACATCGCTTTTTATTGCATCAACAGGAATGAGAGCGCAAGGCATAAGGCTTCGGGTTATTTCTGAGAATATTGCAAATAAAGATTCTACGGCAAATATTGCAGGCGGTGACCCATATCGCCGTAAAATGGTTACATTTAAAGATATAATGGATAGAAATTTAGGTGCTGATACGGTTAATGTTAGGCGAATTCGCGAAGATTCGTCAGATTTTAAACTTTCATATGATCCAAATCATCCTGCGGCTGATGAAGATGGCTATGTTAAGCGTCCGAATGTTTCGGCCTTAATTGAAATGATGGATATGCGCGAGGCGCAACGATCCTATGAAGCTAATCTTAGTGTGATTGAAACATCAAAGATTATGTTAAGCCGAACCATCGATATTCTTAAATAAAAATTGACATCATTAAATAGAATCGGTGATAGTATAATTAAATATTATAATATAACTGTTAATATTAACTTTTTTATTGATTTGGATTATGGAAATGGCAATCAACCCTATTGATGCTGCGGCGGCTTATAAGGCAAATGTTATATCTGCGCCAACATCAATGCTGCCAGATGCGGATAAAATTAAAGCCAGTGATCATTTTGTTGATATGGTTAAGGCGGCAACCCAATCGGTTATTGATACCAATAGATATTCAGAAGAAATTTCTAAACAAGCCTTGATGGGCAAGGCCGAAATTGCCGATGTTGTAACGGCGGTTGCCCATGCGGAAACCACATTGCAAACAATTGTTACCGTGCGTGATAAAGTTATTTCCGCATATCAAGAAATTTTACGGATGCCGATCTAATTATAGATTTTATATTCTATTTTCTTCGACCCCATGGCATGATATTTTTGCGCCGTTGGATAATAAATGGTCGGGTGTTTCTGATTTACAACGATCATTAACATAGGCACAACGGGTATGGAATAAACAACCGCTTGGCGGATCAAGCGGTGATGGCAATTCACCCGATAATTTTATTCTTTGACGTTTTTGATTAGGATCAGCAATCGGCGTTGCTGATAATAAGGCCTTGGTATATGGATGTTGTGGATTATTGAAGATTTGCGTGTTACTGCCTTGTTCAACTGGGCGGCCTAAATACATCACTAAAATATCATCGGCAATATGGCGAACTACGCTTAAATCATGGGAAATGAATAAATATGCTAAATTCATTTCTTGTTGCAAATCGGATAATAAATTTAATACTTGTGCCTGAATTGATACATCTAATGCTGATACGGGTTCATCAAGAACAACTATTTTAGGTTTTAATATCAAGGCCCTAGCAATGGCAATACGTTGTCTTTGTCCACCAGAAAACATATGTGGATAACGGTTGTAATGTTCGCTTTTCAACCCAACCCTTTGCATCATATCCATAACGGCAGTTTTTCTGGCTGATGCGGCCATATTCGTGGTTACTTTTAATGGTTCTTCTAATATTGAGCCAATTTTATGACGTGGATTTAATGACCCATAAGGATCTTGAAAAACAATTTGTACCATTTGATTTAATTTTTGTTGTTCTGCATTATTGTATGATGCATCTATATCCATACCACCTAGCGATAATTGCCCTGATGTTGGCGGTTCTATTTGCGTTATAAGCCTTGCAAGGGTTGATTTGCCACATCCAGATTCGCCAACTATTGCCAATGTTTTACCTGCTTGCAATTCAAATGACACGCCATCTAATGCTTTTAATATTTTATCTGGTTTGAATATTTTACCCTTAATATTGTAATGTTTTTGTAAGTTTTTTGCAATAATAACTGTTTGATTGTTATTTTCTTTAGGCATTTCTAGGCTCCATCACAAAAGATGGGTGATGTGATGGTGTATTATCAATCAATGGATAATGACAAAGCGTATCATTGTTAATTTTTGGCGATATATTGCGGCATCTATCGGTGGTAAATTGACAACGCGGATTGAATAGACAACCATCTGGTCGATCTAGCTGCCCTGGAACTATACCCGGAATTGACGGTAATTTTTTACCCGTTGCCCGTTCTGGCAATGCGGATAAAAGCGCGTATGTATAAGGGTGTTTTGGTTTATTGAATAGATCTTTTACATTTTGCATTTCGACTTGCTGTCCCGCATATTGAACGATGACATTATGCGCCGTTTCGGCAACAACCCCCATATCATGGGTAATTAATACCAATGCCATTTGATTTTGTTTTTGTAAATCAACCAATAATTCTAAAATTTGTGCTTGAATTGTAACATCAAGCGCGGTGGTAGGTTCATCGGCAATCAATACCCGTGGATTGCACGCAATCATCATGGCGATCATTACCCGTTGGTTCATGCCGCCCGACATTTGATGGGGAAATGCGTTTAATCTTGTTTCGGGGGCAGGGATGCCAACCATACCCAATAATTCCACTGCGCGAGATTGAAGTTCAGATTTTATGCCGCCCAGATGTTTTTTTATTACTTCTTTAATTTGAAAACCAACTGTAAAGCAAGGGTTAAGGCTGGTCATTGGTTCTTGAAATATCATAGAGATATCTTTGCCAATAATTTTGCGACGTTGTTTTGGCGATATTTTAAGCAAGTCCTTACCGTCGAATTCCAATCTATCGGCGGTTATTTTTGCCGTCCAAGGCAATAAACCCATTGCCGCCAACATTGATACAGATTTACCAGAACCAGATTCGCCAACAATTGCGGTTATATCACCCGCATTTAATTTTAAATTAACATTATCAACGGTGCGAAACATGCCATGGGCTGTTTCAAATTCTACTGAAAGATTTTCAATATGAAGTAAATTCATCGGCTCAAGATCTTTTCATTTTAGGGTCAAGCGCATCGCGCATGCCATCGCCCATTAAATTAATGGCAAGCACGGCAGTTAAAATTGCAATGCCAGGGATGGTTACCGTCCATGGTGCGCTGTTAATTTCTTTAAGATTTTCGGCAATTAATTTCCCCCATTCTGGCTTTGGCGGTTGTGCCCCCATGCCCAAGAAACCAAGTGCGGCTGTGTCTAAAATTGCGGTTGAAAAGCTCATCGTCGCCTGCACGATCAAAGGTGCCATACAATTTGGTAAAATAGATATGAACATCAGGCGAAATTTACTCGCACCGATAATTTTACTGGCGATCACATAATCTTTATTTACCTCGGTAATTGTTGATGCCCTTGCCAAACGAACGAATGCAGGGGTATAGGTAATGGCAATGGCGATCATGGCATTGCGTAACCCTGGTCCCATAACGGCAACAAAAACCAATGCCATTAATAAGCCAGGCACAGCCATGATTGTATCCATAATTCGCATTATGATTGTTTCGGTCCAGCCTTTGAAAAATCCCGCGACAAGCCCTAGTGAAATTCCTGCGCTAAGCGAGATCACAACGACGATACAACCCGCAAATAATGACAGTCTTGTGCCGTGAATTATCCGCGATAACATATCACGCCCAAGGGAATCGGTACCAAATAAAAATTTTATATTGCCACCATCTTGCCAAATAGGCGGTGTTTCATAAAAATCTCGAAATTGTTGCGCGGGGTCATATGGTGATATTAAATCGGCAAAAATAGCAACAAAAACTGCAAATACTAAAAAATAAAACCCTGCGACCGCAGTTTTATTTTCTGAGAAATAAAACCAAAATTCAGAAAATTGTTGTCGCAACATGGATATGGTCGAATCCATATTATCTTTTTGTTGTGAAATATCTTCATTCATTTGATCATCATTGGTTATTTTGTTCATATGGTTATCATTTATGTAAAATTTTCGGGTTAATTATGCCGTAAGTTAGTTCAACCATAAGATTTATTATCATTATAATGATTGCGATCAATAATAATGCGCCTTGAATGGCAAAATAATCGCGGCTGAATACTGAAAAAATTACCCATTTGCCAATTCCTGGCCAGCTAAAAATACTTTCGGTTAAGATTGCGCCCGCTAATAATGTAGCAACCATTAAACCAATCACCGTAATTACCGTGATAAGGGCGTTGCGTAACGCATGAATAGATACAATGCGAAAAGGTGATAATCCTTTGGCCTTGGCTGTTCTGATATAATCTTCGCTTAAAATTTCTAACATGGCGGATCTGGTTTGTCTGGCGATCACCGCAAGCGGAATAGTGCCAAGCACGATTGTTGGTAAAATTAAATGCGATATGGCGGATTTAAACGCGCCTTCATCATCGCTAAACAGGCTATCAATTAACATAAAACCGGTTATATGATCGACTTCATACATAAAAGATATGCGACCAGATACTGGTGTCCAACCAAGGGAGGAGCTAAATGTCATGATTAATAATAAACCCCACCAGAAAACGGGCATAGAATAACCAATAAGCGATATTCCCATCAAACCTTGATCAATGAATGATCCGCGTTTAACGGCGGCAACCAAGCCAATTGGCAAACCAATTATGAGTGCAAATATCATGGCGCATAACGCCAATTCGACCGTTGCAGGAAAACGTTCAAAAAATTCATCAAGAACGGGGCGATTAGTAATTATTGATATGCCGAAATCACCATGAAACACATCCCAAATATAGCTGAAATATTGTTCCCATATGGGGCGATCGAAACCTAGTTTTGCCAAGGCTGCGGCGTGTTTTTCGGCTGATAATCCACGTTCACCTGCCAGAACCTCCACAGGGTCGCCTGGTAACATGCGGATAAAACCAAATGCCACCAATGTAACCCCAAAAAATACAGGTATCATCACGGCTAATTTATTAATTAATAATCGAAGCATTTTTCCTGAACTTTTATAGTTTTATATTATTTTTATATTAGATTAAAAAAATGGCGGGAAAATTAATCCCCGCCAGATATTTTAAATTAATTTATATCAACACCACCATAGAAAATATGGCTTCCTAATGGATGTACTTTAAACCCTGTAACTTCTTTTCTTACTGGTTTAAATACAACCGAATGGGCAATTGTTACCCATGGTGCTTCTTCTTTAAAGATGATTTGCGCTTCTTTGTATAATTTTGTCCGTTCAGATTGAACTGCGGTTTTTTTCGCGGCGCGTAATTTACCGTCAAATTCTTTATTACACCATCTGGCGCGATTACCACCGTCTTTTGCGGCTTCACAACCAAGCAATACAAACATGAAATTATCAGGATCGCCATTATCGCCTGTCCAACCAAGCAATACGGTATCATGTTCGCCCGCCTTTGAACGTTTAAGATATTCACCCCATTCAAATGTAATAATTTCCGCTTCAACGCCAACCGCGGCCCAATCGGCCTGAATTAATTCGGCCATGCGGCGCGCATCTGGGTTATATGGTCGTTGCACTGGCATTGCCCAAATATTGGTTTTAAGGTCTTTAATGCCCGCCTTTTTCAACATGGCTTTTGCTGCGGCAACATCATATTTATAATCGACTGTTGCGTTATTATATGACCATATTGTTGGTGGAATTGGGTTTTTTGCAATCGAACCAGCACCTTTGAAAACCACGTCAAGAATGGCTTGTTTATTAATTGCCATGCTTAATGCTTTACGAACATTTTTGTTATCAAATGGTTTTTTCTCGGTATTGAATGCAAGATAACCAATATTAAGGCCTTCTTGTTGCATTAAATTAATATCAGGATTTTTTCTCATTTCTGCAATATCGGCGGGGTTAGGATATGGCATAACATGACATTCGCCCGCTTTTAATTTTTCATAACGCACATTGGCATCGGTGGTTATGGCAAATACCAATTTATCAATCGGTGATTTACCCGCCCAAAAATCTGGATGCGAAGTATAACGTATCATTGCGTCTTTTTGATATGATTTAAAAACAAATGGGCCTGTGCCAACTGGTTTATGATCGATATCTTCTTTTTTACCAGCTGCGGCCAATTTATTGGCATATTCAGCAGAGAAAATTGCGGCAAAATCCATCGCCATATTAGAAACAAATGGTGCTTCGGGGTAATTTAGCGTAAATTTAACCGTATGATCATCGATTTTTTCAATTGTTTTTAACAGGCTACCCATATCCATCCAGCCAAAATATTTATAATCGCCGCCAGATACATCATGATATGGATGGTCATCTTTCCACATGCGATTGAATGTGAATAACACATCATCGGCATTGAAATCACGGCTTGGTGTGAAATCTTTGGTAGTATGGAATTTTACGCCTTTGCGTAAATTAAAAATATATTCAAGACCATCTTTTGATGCCTTATATGATTCTGCAAGCCCTGCAACAACCTTTGTTGTGCCTGGTTCAAATTCAACCAAGCGATTATAAATTGTTTGTGAAGAGGCATCAAATGTTGTGCCAGCAGAATATAACGAAGGGTTAAAGCCTTCGGGGCTGCCTTCGGAACAAAAAACAAGAGTTTTATCTGATTTAACTAATTCTATTTTTCCAGTTTTGTCTAAATAGAAATAAGCAGCAATAACTGCTATTATTACTATAGAAACAAGCGGTAATAATTTATTTTTCAATTAGAATCTCCCTCAAGTTTAGATTTCAACATATTTCTTTATTTTTAATATTTAATTTTTTTATGATGCTAACGCAATTAAGTATTTTTTACTATATTAATTTATAACTAAATTATAATCAGGTACGCTCTTTAGTGGTCGCGAATGATATTTTAGGAAATTTTTGCTGTTGATGGCTAAGCTCCCAAGGGTTTCTGGCTAAAAATATTGGTGCGCCGTCGCGGTCTTCGGCCATTGCGGTGCGGTTTGCCACTATAAATTTATCAAGCTGTTCTTCATCATCACAAATAACCCAACGGGCGGTGGTATATGGTGCAACCTCTAAGAAAATATTAATATTATATTCAGACTCGACCCTTGTAACCAAAACATCCAATTGCAATTGACCAACAACGCCGACTATCCATTGTGCGCCAAATGATGGCTTGAATACCTGTGTTACGCCTTCTTCAGCCAAGCTTTCCAAGGCTTTTTTCAAATGTTTGCCCTTCATTGGGTCCTCAAGTCGGACGCGACGAAGTATTTCAGGGGCGAAATTTGGTATGCCTGTGAATTTTATATTTTCATTTTCGCTTAATGTATCGCCCACCCGTAATGTGCCATGATTTGGCACGCCGATAATATCGCCCGGCCATGCTATTTCTGCTAATTCGCGTGATTGGGCAAAAAACATTACTGGATTATAAATTGCAATATTTTTACCTGACCTGACATGTTTCAATTTCATGCCGCGTTTAAAACAACCCGAACTGATACGCATGAAGGCAATTCTATCGCGGTGATTTGGGTCCATATTGGCTTGAACTTTAAAGACAAATCCAGTTACTTTTTCTTCTTCGGGTTTTATTAGCCTTGTTGTTGATTGTTGTGGTCGTGGCGATGGGGAATTTTTGGCAATTGCATCTAATAATTGCACCATACCAAAGTTTTTTAAGGCAGAGCCGAAAAATACGGGGCTTAAATGCCCTTCAAGAAAGCTTTCATGGTCAAATTGCGGGCAGGCTTCGCGCGCCAATTCCGCCTCAATCATTAAAGTTTCAAGCAAATCATCGGGTAATATTTTATTAAGCCTTGCATCTTCAATATTGTCTAATTTATGGTATTTACCGCCATCATCGCCATTAAATTCAATGAAATCATCATTGATTAAATCATAACAGCCCCTGAAATCACGACCAAAACCCACAGGCCACATCATTGGGGCGCAATCTAGGGCTAGTTTTTCAGAAATTTCTTCCATTAATTGAAAGGGGTCAAGGGATTCACGATCCATTTTATTGATAAATGTGATTATAGGAATATCGCGTAGCCTGCAAACTTCAAATAGTTTTTGTGTTTGTGGTTCGATACCTTTGGCGGCATCAATCACCATTATTGCGCTATCAACAGCGGTTAAAGTTCTAAAAGTATCTTCAGAGAAATCTTCATGACCGGGTGTATCAAGCAAATTACAAATAACACCGTCATATTCAAATGTCATAACCGATGTGGTAACGGAAATTCCTCGTTGCTGTTCAATTTTCATCCAATCAGATTGGGTTCGCCGGCGTTCGCCTTTGGCTTTTACTTCGCCCGCCATATGTATCGCGCCACCCATCAGTAGCATTTTTTCGGTTAACGTGGTTTTACCCGCATCAGGATGTGAAATAATAGCAAATGTTCGTCGTCTGTTGGCCTCGATAGCCGTTTGTGTTTTTGACAATTATATTATCCCTAGCTTTATTATTTATGGCTTAGATTGTGTGGTGCTATTTTATTTGCTATTAAAATAGTTACTTTTAGCATTTAATTATATTCACTATTTTTAAATTCAATTTAATAATGTTAGTTGATTATGCAAGAAAAAAATAATTCAAAATTTGCTATTAAAAAGCCATATTCATATAGCAATGCAAATTCTATTAAATCAATTAAATGGGTATTGTTAGTAAGTTTAATTATATTTCCATTAATCATATGGGGATCAAATAATTTTGCCAGTCAAAAATATCTTGATATCTTAGAAAAAAGTTCATTTCACGCACTTAAACTACATGCGGCAAATTTACGTGGTGAATTGGAAAAATTTCAAACTATACCAAAATTATTAAACACTAATTTATTTATAACATCTGCTTTACGATTTAAAAATACAAAAACTATCATTACAGAAGCCAATAATTTCCTAGAAAGAATTAATAATATAACTGGTGCTTCTGATACTTATATTATGGATATTAATGGCGTTACTATTGCTTCTAGTAATTGGGATCGTGATATTTCTTTTGTGGGTAAAAATTTTAATTTCCGGCCTTATTTTATCAATGCAGCACAAGGCAGGTTAGGTCGTTATTTTGCCCTTGGCACTTCAACAATGGTTCGTGGTTATTATTTTTCATCACCAGTATTTTATAAAGGCAAAATAATTGGTGTTAGTGTCATAAAAATAAATATGGATGAAATAGAAGCAAAATGGAAAGTTCCATCTTGGCAATCTTTGGCATTAAGCGATGATAATGATATATTATTTTTAACAACTAGGCCAGAATGGCGATATAGAAGCCTGTCTATCTTATCTAAAAAAATGATTGATGAAATAAGTAAAAGCCGAAAATATGTTACTATGGCTTTAGAACCAACAAATCTTGTTATTTTAAATCAATTGTCAAAAAATACAAAAATAATTGAAATTGATATATTACATAATAAAAAAACACATAATATTTTTCGGTCGCAGAAATATTTAATGTTATCATTAAATATGCCAGAGGCAGGATGGACGTTACATTTATTTTCTAACTATGATATAATTAGCAAGCAAGTCTTAATTGCTTTATCACTAATATCGCTTGTCTTTGCTAGTTTTATTTTTATAATTATTATATTTATTCAACGTATCGCAAGTAAAAGCCAACGCGTGATGTTTGAGGAAAAAGCTAGAGATGTCTTGAAAGAATCGGCCATAGAATTAGAAAATAAAGTAACCGAACGTACATTAGATCTACGCAATGCAAATTTTGAACTTAAACAACAAATAAAAGTAAGACGTATGGCGGAGAAAAATTTAAAAATATCGCAAAAAAGTCTTTTACAAGCAGAAAAATTAGCAGCATTAGGTAAAATATCAGCAGGTATTAGCCATGAATTAAATCAACCATTATCGGCGATAAGGTCTTATGCTGATAATTCCTATAAATTTTTAGAACGTAAAAATATTGATAAAGCACAAGAAAATTTGATCAGTATTTCTGAATTAACACAGCGCATGGGTAATATTATTGGGCAAATGAAAATGTTTGCCAGAAATAATATTTATGAAACAAATTCCATCAATCTAAAAGAAATAATAAATTCGGCATTAACAGTTGTTATGCCGCGAATTGAAAATATGGCTGTTGATTTTAAAATGGATATATCTGATGATGAAATTCATGTTTTTGGCTCAAAAGATCGCTTGCAACAGGTTTTTATAAATTTATTTACAAATTCATTAGATGCAATGGAAGATAATACGGATGCTGATAATAGCATATATATTAATATAGCGCCATTGGATAAAATTGTTGAAATTAGCGTTATTGATACAGGTCATGGTGTTGATGAAGATGATATTTCGCATATATTTGACCCGTTTTTCTCTACCAAAGAAATTGGTAAAGGGTTGGGACTTGGGCTTTCAATATCATATAGCATAATTCAAGATTGCGGTGGTAAATTACAGGTTTATAATAATGATAATGGCGGGGCAGAATTTATTATTACATTACGCCTTGATAATAAGGATATTTAAAAATCATTAGTAAAAATAATACGCAAATTATATTAATCGATGATGAAAAACATATTCGCAATGCTTGCGTTCAGGCATTAGAACTTGAAGGATATAATGTTGTTGCATTCGATAATGCCAAAGAAATATTAGAAAATATTACCTGTGATTTTTCTGGTGTTATTTTAACCGATATTAAAATGCCGCATATGGATGGTTTAGAATTAATGGATAAATTATTGGCAATTGATCCTGATTTTATGGTTATTTTAATGACAGGTCATGGCGATATTAAAATGGCGGTTTCCGCTATGCGGTCTGGTGCTTATGATTTTATTGAAAAACCGTTCGCATCGGACTTTATGGTCGATAGGATTAAACGTGCATTGGAAATGCGTCAATTGATAATGGAAAATCGCGCAATGGCGTTGCAATTATATGGGCGCAGTGGGTTAGAGGTAAGAATCATTGGTACATCTTTGGTAATGCAAGAATTGCGTAAATTAGTCGAAAATGTTGCCTCGACCGATGCCGATATATTAATATTAGGCGAAACAGGCACCGGTAAAGAATTGGTTGCACGCAATCTTCATGACATGAGCGGAAGATCAAAATCGCCATTCGTTGCTATCAATTGCGGCGCTATGCCAGAAAATATTTTTGAAAGTGAATTATTTGGTCATGAAGCAGGAGCATTTACCGGGGCGCAAAAACAACGCATTGGCAAATTTGAATATGCAAATGGCGGCAGTTTATTTCTTGATGAGATAGAGGCAATGCCGCTTGATTTGCAAGTTAAATTGCTTCGTGTATTACAAGAAAGATGTTTAGAGCGATTGGGTTCTAATAAATCAATTCCACTTGATATTCGTATCATTGCCGCGACAAAAATAAATTTATTTGATGCAATAAATGCTGGTAAATTTAGAGAAGATTTATATTATCGATTAAATGTTGTTAATATCCACATACCGCCATTGCGCCAACGCGGTAATGATATTGCGGAATTATTCCGGCATTTTTTAGTCAATGCCGCAAGAAGATTTAAGCGTACTATCCCAGATATAGATACCATTAAACTCAATGATATAATGTCGCGTGAATGGCCGGGTAATATCCGTGAATTGCAAAATTCTGCAGATCGTTATGTGCTTGGTTTAAGCAATATAAAACAATTGTCAAATATATCAGATAATTTAACCAATAAAACATTGACAAGCCGTATGGAAGAGTTTGAAAAAGCGCAAATAATTAACGAATTAAAATATCATAAAGGCAGCGTCAAAAACACCTATGAAGCATTTGGTATCGGTCGTAAAACTCTTTATGATAAAATGCAAAAATATAATATATCAAAAGACATCTTTATCGATAGTTGATTAATTTAAATATATTAATGTATATTTATTGAAACATAGCTTGATTAATATGTGTGTAAAATGACCCATATTAGTATAATAGATTTTGCAATATTAGATTATATTCAATAAATATAATAGCTTAGCAAAGATATATATATTGGCATAGCTTTTGCTGTTATATGCTTTATGCCCGTAACGGGATATATATAATTCATATATATATTTATAATAGTTTGGGTTAGCATTATTTATAGGGAGCAAAAAATGCGTAAAATTTTAACTATGGCTATGTCTGCGGCGATGGCCGCTGGCCTTGTATTTTCAGTATCAGCTGCAAATGCAGAAATTTTAATTAAATTTTCACATGTAACAAAAATGTTGGTCATCCAAAAGGCGAGGCTGCAAGCTTATTTGCAAAGCGCGTTAACAGCGAAATGGCAGGCCGTGTAAGAGTTGAAATATATCCAAATTCACAACTTTTTAACGATAATAAAGTTTTACAAGCTATGCTTTTAGGCGATGTGCAAATGGCTGCACCTTCTTTATCAAAATTTGAAAAATATACAAAAAAATTCCGTATATTTGATCTACCATTCATGTTTAAAGATATCGATGTAGTAAATAAATTTCAAAAAAGTAAAGCTGGTCAAGATCTTTTAGGCTCTATGCGTAATAAAGGCTTGCTTGGCCTTACCTATTGGCATAATGGCATGAAACAATTATCAGCTAATAAACCATTGCTTTTACCAAGCGATGCCAAAGGCTTAAAATTTAGAATTCAAACATCAGAAGTATTACAAGCACAATTTGAAGCAATTGGTGCAAATCCACAAAAAATGTCATTTAAAGAAGTTTACGGTGCATTGCAAACTGGTGTTGTCGATGGTCAAGAAAATACATGGTCAAATATTTTCACTAAAAAATTCTTTGAAGTACAAGACGGCGTTACCGAATCTAATCACGGTATCTTGGATTATCTAGTGGTAACCAGCGTTGAATTTTGGGATGGGCTACCTGGTGATATCCGCAGCGAATTATCTTCAATCCTTGCAAGGGTTTCAGCTGAGAGAAATGCAATTTCATATACGATTAATCAAGAAAACCGTGCCAAGGTTGTTGCATCTGGCAAAGAAGTTCGTCAACTTTCAAGCGAACAACGCGCCGCATGGGTTGCTGCGATGAAACCAGTTTGGGATAAATTTGAAGATGATATTGGCAAAGATTTAATGAATGCTGCCCAATCTTTAAATTAATATAAATTAAGATAAATTGAATAATTGACCAACCAAGCAGGGAGATAAAAATGGTTAAAAATCAATCTAAATTAATGAAAATCATCGATAAAGCAGAGGAGGGCTTTATAGCCTTTCTTTTCTCGGCGATGGTTATAGTTACTTTTTCGCAAGTGGTTGCCAGATATATGTTTAATTCTGGTGCCGTTTGGGCGCTTGAATTAACCACTTATCTCTTTGCTTGGTTGGTGCTTTTCGGTATTTCATATGGGGTAAAGAAAAATTCTCATTTGGGTGTTGATGCCTTTGTTAAATTATTTAATAACAGTGGTCGCCATTATTTAGGCATGGTTGCCGTGTGCGCATGTTTGCTTTATGGCGGTATATTACTATATGGCAGCTATGAATATCTTGCAAAATTAATACAATTTGATATTTATGCTGAAGATTTACCCATACCATTATGGATGCCTATGTCTATATTACCCATTGGTATGGTTCTTTTAATTTTTCGTTTCTCGCAAGTTGCATATCGCATGTTAACTGGTCAACAAATTGGACTTGTTTTGGGGGATGAGGCCGCCGACGCTATGCGTGAATATTTGGATAATGCCGCCATAGAAGGCGCGATAGAGCGCGAAGAAAAAAATAAGAAAGGGTCTTAAATCATGGAAATCGCATTTCTTTTCATCATTATGTTTACGTTATTAATAATCGGCACGCCGATTGCGGTTAGCCTTGGCCTATCAAGTATTTTAACTATTTTATTTTTTTCCCAAGATAGTGTCGCATCAATTGCCCTTAAATTATTTGAAACTATGGAGCATTATACGCTTCTTGCCATACCATTTTTCATCTTATCATCAGCATTTTTATCAACTGGTGGTGTCGCAAATCGTTTGATTAGATTTGCCATTAATTGCGTTGGTCATCTGCGTGGTGGTCTTGCAATGGCATCGGTTCTTGCATGTATGTTTTTTGCCGCCGTTTCTGGATCAAGCCCGGCAACGGTTGTCGCCATTGGTTCTATTGTTATTGCGGGCATGGTGCGGGCTGGATACACTAAAGAATTTGCTGCTGGTGTTATTTGTAACTCTGGCACGCTTGGTATTTTAATACCGCCATCAATCGTTATGGTGGTTTACGCTGCCGCGACCGATGTTTCTGTTGGTCGGTTATTCATGGCGGGTGTTATTCCCGGTCTTATCGCTGGTTCTATGTTGATGGTTGGTATTTATATTGCTGCTAGAGTAATGAAAATGCCAAAACAGCCATTCGCTGGTATTAAAGAAATTCTTTTATCCTTCATGGACGCCTTTTGGGGTTTAATGTTGGTCGGCATCATTATGGGTGGTATTTATGCTGGCATTTTCACACCAACCGAAGCCGCCGCCGTTGCCGCTGTATATGCATTTATAATCAGCATATTCATGTATCGTGATATGGGACCTTTAAAAGATAAGCCACACCCTGGTTTTAAGATTGTCGCAACATCAATTATAAAGAATGCAGATTTTAAACCATTGATGGCAGAAATAATTTTAATAGTGAAGGCAATTCCCGTTGCCCCATTTCATAAAGATACAATCCGTGTATTGATTGATGCATCAAAAGTTACCATAATGTTATTATTCATTGTGGCAAATGCGATGTTATTTGCCCATGTTTTAACAACGGAACGCATTCCACATGCAATCACCAACACGATTCTTTCTGCTGGTTTCGCGCCTTGGACATTTTTAATCATCGTTAATATCATGCTATTGATTGCGGGTAATTTTATGGAGCCATCGGCGATTTTATTAATCATGGCACCAATATTATTTCCAATCGCGATGGAGCTTGGCATAGACCCAATACATTTAGGCATCATCATGGTGGTTAATATGGAAATTGGCATGTTAACGCCACCTGTTGGGCTTAATCTATTCGTTACATCGGGGATAACCGGCATGTCCATATTAGAAGTTACCAAAGCGGCATTACCGTGGTTGGGCATCTTATTGGTTTTCTTAATGTTGGTTACTTATATTCCTACAATATCAACATTCTTGCCAAACTTATTATTTGGTAAACAGATAATGTAATAAGTAATAATCGTTAGTTTGATTATATAAAAAGGCGGTGATAAAACATCGCCTATTTTATTTTACCATTTTCGATTAATATGATATTATCGGCAATTGATAATATGTCGCTCATATGTTGTTCGACCAGTAATATCGCAATATTATTATTGCGTAATTTAATTATTGCCTGATAAATTATTTTAACCATTAAAGGCGATAGCCCCTCTATTGGCTCATCGAGCAATAATATATCTGGCTTAGTCGCCAATGCGCGTGCAATAGCCAACATCTGTTGCTCACCACCGCTTAGGCTGATCGCAATTTGATCTAATCTTTCGGCTAATTGGGGGAATAGATCAAATATCAATTTTGAATTTTCAATATCGGTTATATTACCAATATTTTTTTTATTTAATTCTTGAGTCATAAAGCCAATTTTTAAATTTTCTTTAACGCTTAATTCTGAAAAAAGCCGCCGTCCCTGTGGTACATAGGCAATGCCGCATTTGGCAATTTCATATGTTGGGAAATTTATAATATCTTTGTCATTAACAATTATTTTACCGCTATGATTGTTTATTAAACCAATTATGGCGTGTAATAGGGTGGTTTTACCCGCGCCATTCCTGCCCATAAGGCATGTTATCGCGCCTTTTTCTACGGTTAGATTAATATCCCTAATGATATGATTTAAACCATATCCAGCGGTTAGATTTTTAATTTCTAACATATCATTAACCTAAATATGCTGATTGAACATCTTGGTTACTGCATATTTGATCTGGCGTTCCTTCGGCTAAAATTTTACCAAAATTAAATACCGTAACTTGATCGGCTAATTGCATCACCACATCCATATTATGTTCAATCATTAATATTGTTGTTGTTTTTCTTATTTCGCCTATTAGTTTGCAAAAGGCAGTTATTTCATCTGGTTCAAGACCTTGGGTTGGTTCATCTAATATTAATAGCTGTGGATTTAATGCTAAGCCCATGGATATTTCCAATAAACGTTGATTGGCATATGACATTTGACCAGATTTAATATCAAACATATGATCAAGATTTATTTTATTTAAATAATATTTTGCCAAATTGATAATTTTATTATCGCCTTTGTTATTGTGGCGTTTGCTACCATTAATGGCGATTATAATATTTTCTAAACAGCTTAATTCTTGATATATATTAGTTATTTGAAATGTATAGGCGATGCCTTGGTGAACCCGTTTATGGGGTGGAAGATTTGTTATATCGCTATTTTTTAAAAAAACCTTACCGCTAGATGGCTTAATATGTCCCGCTAATATATTGATAAATGTAGTTTTTCCAGAACCATTAGATCCAATTAATGCCCTTATTTCACCTTGTTTAATTTTAAAATTAATATTATCAAGTGCATTAAGGCCGCCAAATGATTTACAAATATTTTCAGTGTTAAGAATATATGTTTCAGGCATAATCATGGTAACCATTTCAACCATTTATCTTTGATTGTCCCCAATATACCACGCGGGAAAAATAAGATTAAAAATATCAATATAATACCAATTATAATCATATAGGCGATTGTATAGCCGCTGATAATATCAATAATGAAAAACATTAAAAATGCACCGATAATTGGCCCTAATATAGTTCCAGCCCCGCCAAGTAATGTATATAACATTACATCTATCGAATATTCTATTGATGTGAATGATGATCCAACATATGCAAATAACAAGGCATATGCACCGCCTGCGGATGCTGATATTATACCAGAAATAACCACAGACTTTAACTTGATTGCAAATATATTATAACCAAGCATAGCCGTGCGTGCAGGGTTTTCGCGGATGGCAATTAATGATAAACCAAACGGACTGCGCGTGATTTTAAAAATTATCCCAATGGTTATTGCCAATAATGCCAAGGCGATATTATATCTTATATCGGGGTTGGTAAGGTCGATTTTTTGCGAAAATATAAAGAATATACGACTTGATTGTGGTATGATAAAACCTTCGTCGCCATTGGTATATTCGATAAAATATAAGGTTGCTAAATATGCGCTTTGTGAAAACATCATGGTAACGATCATGAAAGAAACGCCCGTTGTGCGAACTATCATAAGGCCAATTATAAATGAAAATATCATGCCGCAAATTATCGCGGCGATGAATGCTTCCAACGCATTCCAAGCAAAATAATAACTTGTAATGCCAGCACAATAAAGACCAACACCAAAAAACATCGCATGACCAAGGCTTAATAAACCAACATAGCCAAATATTAAATTATATCCCATGGCAAAGACCGATAAAACCATAATTCTGGTTATGGTTAAATGATAATAATCTGGCAAGATAAATTGCAACAAAAATAATGCCGTAACCACCCCCATATGCAGCGATATTGATTTTATATTATCGCTATATTTCATTTTGAACTATTCCCGAATAGGCCGCCTGGCTTAACTATAAGTATCATGGCAACGAATATTGTCGATAACATTTTTGCCATAGTTGGCGAGAAAAAAACTGACATTATGCCATCGCTCATACCAATTATAATGGCGGCGATTATTGTGCCGCGAATGCTGCCTAAGCCACCGATGATAACGACTATGAATGATAAAAATAACGGGTCTTGTCCCATTAAATAATGGGCTTGTCTTATGGGTAATATCAATATGGCGGCAATGGCCGCATATGCCGCACCAACGGCAAAAACAGCCGCATAAACTTTATTTATATTAATGCCAAATACCTGTGCCATTTCGCCGTCAAGTTGAGTGGCGCGCATTATTAAACCAATTTTTGTTTTGGCAATAATATACCATGTGATTAATAAAATTATTATCGCCGCCAATATAACCATTAATTTATAGCCAGAATAACCAAACCACGGAAATTGGATTGGGAAATATAATGGTGGCTCGACTGCTTTTGCATCGGCACCAAAATATATCAATGCGGTCTGTTGGGTAATATATAATATGCCAATGGTGGCAATTATTGTTGCATCGGCCTTATATTTAAGTGGCTTTAAAATCAAGATATTGCAAATATAGGCAATGATAGCAACAATAATTGGTGCAATTACAATGGCAATGGCGAAATTTAATGCGGGGTTTATATCGATGAATGATATTATTGACCATGCGATAACACCGCCCAGCATATAAAATTCACCATGGGCCACATTAACAATCCGCATCACGCCAAACACCAATGATAGGCCAAGCGCTGTCAAAGATAATATGGCGGCCTGAACTAAGCCTTCAAGTGATGCTAAAAATAAAAATGGCCAAAAATCCAATTAATAATCCTCTATCAACGGTTTTTCAGCCATTTTTAATTATTGTCATAAGTTAATATATTAAATATTATGCTTATTATTACAAAGACATTTTGGTGTAATCAACATCTGATTGATATATTCCATCTTCAATCGATGTACGATGCACCACATCCATGCGACCAGAATTTACCTTTGAAATATTTTGATGACCAAATGTTTGATGTAATTTGCCATTGAATATTTTTCTACCCTGTGGATGTTCGCGCCCTTCTTCCATTATTTCGATGGATTCCATTGCCTCGATAAACCCTTGTTTATCTTTTGCACTTTGCCCATTATAACCGCTTAATTCCATGGCACGTTTAATGGTGAACAGGCTTTCCCAACAACCAAACATATGCGAATAGGTGGAAATATCCTTGGGGTCATTAATGCTTGCGCCATTTTTATCAATACCAACCATTGCCCGATAAAATTTATCATATGTGGTTTGATCTTTTTGCGCGTAGCGTGGATGACCCTCCCAAAAATAGCTGCCTTCAAGGAATTCAAGCTGTGGCGATTTCAAATCAACTGCTTCCAAGCTATCGATAAAGCCAAAAATATTGGGGTGATTATTGCCGAAATGCTGGCCTAATTCCTTTACAAATGTGAAAATTCCGGGGCCAACCATCACATGATATAAAACTTCGGTATTTTTTGGTATGCGGGGGAAATAACGGCTATATGATGTTTCTGTTGGTGGAATTGGAATAAGTTCTAAAATCTCACCGCCTTGTTGTTGCATGGCTTGTGAAAAATAATCGCGGTGATTATGACCAAAGGCGAAATCTGGATAAATCATCGTTACTTTTTTACCAAGATTTTTTGCGATCCATGGTGCCATGGCAATAACTTGTGATTTAACATCGGTAATACCCGGTTGAAAAACATAACGGTTTAACTTGCCAGATGCCACATGATGGCCTTCTGATACCACCACATATGGTAATTTTAATTCACCTGCCCGTGGGCAGATGCAATAACAACATGAGAAAATAACGTACCATATGAAACATCGACCTTATGATGAGTAGCAAATTTTTCAATAATTTCCGCGCCGCGTTTTGGGCTGGTGGCATCATCTTCGATGATTAATTCAACTGGCCTGCCATTTATTCCGCCTTCGGCATTGATGATTTTAACGGCGGCCTTGGTTACGCGTTCATACCATCTTCCATATGATGCGCCAATTCCCGTGCGATGTGATTGCATACCAATTTTAATTGGTTGTGATGTTGCGGCTTGTGAATATCGAATGAAACCTGATTGTTGACTGGTAATAAGCCCCGCACCAGCGGCACCAATGCCTATTAAAGCCGACCTTCTATTCATTGAGCTGTTTAGTGAAGATTTTAACTTACTTTGTTTTTTTGTCATTAATCTACTTTCTTGTATATTTTCTACATATTACAGTGATTTTATAGCTACTAAATTGCTATATTTACAAACAATAAAATCTATTAGTCAATAAGAACTAGGTTGTTTTATATGGTTTTCGAGAAATATATGTATATATTTGATTTTTGTTAATTGTTTTTTTAAATAAGATGGCTATGATAGTATTTTACTATATATAATAATATTACCTATGTAATTATATCCCTTAAATTCAACCCCTTAAATTTTATGCTAAAATCACCTAATTAAATTATTGAAAGCCATATTCACTATGAAGATTAAAATAATATTCATCATTAACATGGTTTTTTTAATTTTATTTAGCAATATTAATATTGCATTATCTCAAGATACAAAATCTGGGCTTGAAATTAATGATATTATCAAAGGCAATGGGGATGAGGCGGTATTACATTCAAAAGTTTTGGTGCATTATACTGGTTGGTTGATGGATGGTACAAAATTTGATTCAAGCCTTGATCGCGACCAACCGTTTGAATTTACTATTGGCACAGGGCAGGTGATTTCTGGTTGGGATATGGGTATTGGCGGCATGTTAATTGGCGGCAAACGTGAACTTATAATTCCGCCTGAATTGGCATATGGCAAACGCGGTGCGGGCGATGATATTCCCGCCGATGCCACATTAAAATTTACCGTTGAATTGCTTGCGGTTATACCGCCTTTATATCAAAAAACTACGGTTGATGATATGGCATCATTAATGGCTGCTGGTGCAAAAATAATTGATATTCGCCATATTGCGGCTGTTAAAAAAACTGGTATTATTAAGGGTGCAAAAATTATCACTGCATTTAATAAAAAAATGGAATTCAAGCAAAGCTTTGTTGCAAAATTTCAAAAATATATCGGTGCTGATGATATTGTGGTTTTAATTGGTGAAATTGAACGTGCGACATTATCTTTGGCGCATATTATATCATCGCAGGGCGGCTATAAAAATATTTATATATTAAACGGTGGTATTAAGGCATGGGTTGATGCGAAAAGGCCAACTATTACTTCACCAGTAAAATGATAGCATAGAATTTTTTTTAACATCATTATATGGTAACATTACGGCGTTATAACATCATCGCGTGATCTTGTGATTTCAACGCCAACTGTTCTTGTGTTTTCCAAGGCTTCGGGCTTTTCAACCCTTACCACGGCTTGTTGAATATATTTATCTTCAAGGCAAATTAAACCAATGCGATGGCCTAATGTTTCGACCAATTTAACATGACCATGCTTTGCCAAATCATTAATTTTTTTAACAATATTAGCGTAACAAGAAACCTGTTGATAATCATCACAATTGGGATCATTCATTTCATCAGCCTGCATATTTATATTAATTATGACCTTTTGTGGTTTTTCATATTCATGGTCAAAAACACCAATATTCCACATTATTTCTAAATCACGAATTATTATCGAATATTGTTTTTTTATTGATGGGTTAGAATTCATCATTCTAATATTATATCCTTATTGCTTGTAATTAATTTGCTAAAATAATCATATTTATATATGCAGTAATTATCATGCTGAATTACATAGTTTGCTAATTTTATCAAGGTCTCTCAATATGCGTTTAAATGATAAATTTAAATGGTCAGAAAAATGCTATATTATGGCTATAGTCAATGCAACGCCCGATTCATTTTCTGGTGATGGTATTTATAATGGCGATGATATTCTTGATATGGCAATATCACAGGCAGAAAATTTCATTGAAAATGGCGCAGATATTCTTGATATAGGTGGCGAAAGCACCAGACCAAATGCCAAGATTATTTCTGCAGATGAAGAAATATCACGGGTTATACCGATAATCACCATATTAAGCGATAGATTTCCCGATATGATTATTTCGATTGATAGCTATAAATCCGATGTGGCACGGGCGGCAATTACGGCGGGAGCACATATTATCAATGATGTGTCGGGGCTTTTATCGGATGAAAAAATGACGCAAGTAGCGGTTGAATATAATGCGCCAGTAATCATCATGCATAACCGTTCCCTCCCGCAATATGTGGTCGATAATGGCGATAATGATCATATTATTGGCGGTGAATATATTGCACCAAATTATGTTGATTTTTTGAATGAAATTAAACTTGAATTAATTCAGCTAAAAAACAATGCTATTAAAAGCGGCATTGATGCCAATCAAATCATCCTTGATCCCGGTATTGGTTTTGGCAAAAGCGTTGCAGAAAATATGATGATAATTAATCATTTAGATAAATTTAAAGATTTAGATATGCCATTATTACTTGGCCCTAGCCGTAAAAGCTTCATCGGCCATATATTGAATCTTGAAGCTGATCAACGGCTTGAGGGAACTGCTGCCAGTGTTGCCATTGGTGTGATGCGCGGGGCAAATATTATGCGTGTGCATGATGTTATGCAAATGTCGCGCATAATTAAAATGTGTGATGCCATATTGCGGGCAGAATAATAATTATAAAGGTTGATGGTTATGGCGAATATTTTTATTGCATTGGGGACTAATCTTGGCAATAGACATAAAAATCTTAATGCTGCGATAACTGCGATTGGTGTGGATATATATATTGATAAAAAATCAAATATTTATGAAACAGACCCGATGTATATCACCGATCAGCCTGCATTTTTAAATATGGTAATATCGGGAATTACAGATTTTACTCCAGGCCAAAGTTTGACTTTTTTTAAAACTATTGAAGAAAAATTAGGCCGCAAACAAACCTTTAAAAATGGTCCAAGGATAATCGATATTGATATATTATATTATGATAATTTATTATATGATGAGGGTGATTTAACCATTCCCCACCCGCGCATAAGCGAGCGGGATTTCGTCTTGCGCCCCATGGCTGATATTGCCAAGGATTTCATCGACCCAAGCATCAATAAAACAATCTCTCAAATGCTTATAGATCTTGATAATTTAGCATCATAATGGCGTTATGGCCTGCGGTTATTGGTGATATTAAACCCGTTGATTGGCTTAATATATTTTCCGAATAAAATCGGGCAGTGATAATTTTCATGTGATAGAATTTTATATCACCTGTTTTTTGATTAATTTTTTCATTGGCAATGATCGCACTTTTCAACATCATTTTGCCACCCATAACGATACCAAATAATTTTAAAAAATAACTGGATGTCGCTAATATTTGATCAATATTTTTACTGCCAGTAGTTAAAATCCAATCGATTGCTTGGCGAAGGTTTTTCGTTGCGATGGTTAAATATTTTACCATAGATATTATATCAGTATTTTTTGATACAGACGCCAAATCGATGATTTTATCAAGTTCCGCCAATATTTCAAATGCTGCCTTGCCTTTATCGCGTAATATTTTCCGACCCACAAGATCGGCTGCTTGAATGCCAGTTGTGCCTTCATAAATTGGTAAAATTCTGGCATCGCGATAATATTGCGCCGCGCCTGTTTCTTCGATAAATCCCATGCCGCCGTGAATCTGCACGCCAAGTGATGCGGTTTCAACGGCGGTTTCACAAAACCAGCCCTTGATAACGGGGGTTAATAAATCGACCCGTCTTTTGGCTATTTGACGTTTATTATCGTCCGTATGATTGATGCTGATATCTAAATCTTTCATCACGTCTAAAACAAATGCGCGTTGTGCTTCGCCATATGCACGCATGGTCATTAACATGCGTTTGACATCGGCATGTTTAATTATCGCCACCGTTTCTTTGCTGCCCGATGTGTCATTGCCTTGTTTGCGTTCTTTGGCAAACTGGCTTGCCTGTTGATATGAACGGTCGGTTATTGCCAAACCCTGCAAGCCAACCGCCAGCCTTGCATTATTCATCATGGTAAACATACAGGCCAAACCGTTATTTTCTTCGCCCAATAAATAACCAATCGCACCGTCATTATCGCCATATGACATGACGCAGGTTGGGCTGGCATTAATGCCACATTTATGTTCGATTGAAATACATTTAACGTCATTATCCTTGCCAAGGCTGCCATCATCATTGACCAAAATTTTTGGTACTAAAAATAATGAAATACCCTTAACCCCTGCGGGTGCATCGGGTAGCCTCGCCAAGACCAGATGGATGATATTTTCCGCCATATCATGTTCGCCATAGGTAATAAAAATCTTCTGACCCGTGATTAAATAATTATCGCCATCTTTGATAGCCTTTGATTTTATCAAGCTGATATCTGATCCTGCCTGTGGTTCGGTTAAATTCATCGTTCCCGACCAAATACCCGATATCATTTTTTCCAGATAAATATTTTTTAATTTATTAGTTCCATGAGATGATACTGCCTCGATCGCGCCTTGATTTAATAATGGGCATAATCCCCATGATAGATTTGCCGCTTGCCAAATTTCCGACATGGCGCTGGATACTGCCCATGGCAGTCCTTGCCCGCCAAATTCTGGATCAAATGGAATTGAATTCCAACCGCCATCGACAAAGGCTTGATATGCTTGTTTGAAACCAGTTGGCGTTATAACCTTGCCATTTTCAAATTTACAACCTTCCTGATCGCCAGAATGATTTATCGGTGCGACCACTTCACTTGCAAGCTTGCCTGCCTCGTTTAAAATTGCACTGACAAGATCAGATGTGGCATCGGCGCAATTGGGCATGGCTTGCAATTGATCAATTATGCCAAGATCATTCAAGATAAATTCCATATCTTTTATTGGTGCGTTATATGCGCTCATATCTATACCCCTGAAATTTATTTATATTTTTGCAACGGTAATAATTTACCATGGTTCATAATATTTTTAGGGTCAAATACCCTTTTGATTGCTTGCATTAATTCCAATTCAATATCAGATTTATAACGCTCTATATCCATAGTTTTTATTAATCCAATGCCGTGTTCTGCGCTAAATGATCCGTCAAGACTATCGGTTATATCATGGACGGCGCGGTGAATTTCATCTTCCATCGCCATGAAATCATCATCAGACATATCGATTGGACGGCTTAAATTATAATGGATATTGCCGTCGCCTAAATGACCAAAAGAATATGGTCTTATGTCTGGGCATATTTTTTCAACGGCTATACCAGCCGCATTGATGAAATTTTCAACCATGCTGATCGGCACTGAAATATCATGTTTTATTGATGCGCCTAAATATCGTTGTGCGGCGACTATTGCTTCGCGTAATCGCCAAAAATCGGCACGGTCTTTGCTGGATTTTGCAATTATCGCATCGGTAATAATATTATTTTTAAAGGCACCTTCCAACATATTTTGCATATTTTCATCAATATCATTATTATGTGAAGAAGATGCAAATTCAAATAAAATTGCCCATTTGGGCGTTTTATCAAATGGTTTTTTAATATTGGGAATATATTGGCTGGCAGAATCTATGGCTATAGCTGGAATAAGCTCAAAACTATTTAAGCTATCACCACTTTTTATTCTTGCTTTGGCTAATAATTTTATGGCGGCGGATAAATCGCTTAAGGCGCAAAATGCCGTTGATATTTTAACGGGGCATGGAAATAATTTTAAAACACAGGCGGTGATAATGCCAATCGTGCCTTCTGATCCGATGAAAAGCTGTTTTAAATCATAACCAGTATTATCTTTACGTAACCGCCGCAAGCCATTCCAGATGCGACCATCTGGCAGGACTGCCTCTATCCCCAAAATTAAATCACGGCAATTGCCATATCGCAATACATTAATACCACCGGCATTAGTGGCAATATTGCCACCGATCATACATGATCCTTCTGCGCCAAGGCTTAATGGAAAAATTCTATCAATCTCAATCGCCTTATTTTGGATATTTTCAAGAATACAGCCCGCCTCAACAGTCATGGTGAAATTATCAGCATCAATATTACGAATTTTATTCATTCGCGCCATATTTAATAAAATATCATTGCCGTTATCATCGGTTGTTGCCCCGCCGCAACGCCCCGTATTGCCGCCTTGTGTTACAATATTAATATTATTTTGATTGCATATTTTTACAATCGCTGCAATTTCTTCAATATTTTTAGGCTGGATAAAAATTGCAGGCTTGCTAATATGACGATTTCTTGAATCTATTAACCATGGTTCAATCATTGCATTATCGTCAGACCAACCTTTGTCGCCTAATATCTGTTTTATTTGATTTAAAATATTTTCCATATTCATCGATTGAACTTTTCATATATATTAATTACAGAATATTGTATCTATTTGATGATGCAAGCAACAATAACGTTAACTTGATATAAATATTAATTGTTACGGCCTTGGGGCTGCAGCTCGTTTAAGCCTATCATTAATTGCGATGCCAATGCCATGGTTTGGTATTGGGGCAATGGCTATAATATTATTATCTTTATTACCCGTCATATCCAAACAATATAACATATTAAATAAATTCGCCGCCGCCTGTTTTAAATCACCATGCGGGCTTAGATTTAATATGGCATTGGGGCCGCAATCGCCAAATCCTAAATATTTTTCACCATCATGTGGCTTTATCACATTAAGGCGAATTTTTGCCGTTGGCGCATAATGGCTTTTAAGCTGTCCAGGGGATTTAGGTGATGTTTCATCTATGTTATTGGTTGGAATTAATAACGGTTTTTTTATTATATTTTCAACCTCTTCAATGGTTACACAGCCATGCCGTAACAATGTTATATCATCGCTTGAGCAATCAATTATTGTGCTTTCAAGGCCAATTTCACAATCGCCGCCGTCTAAAATAAGGTCAATCTTATCACCAAGGCTATTATTTACATGATGGGCATTGGTCGGGCTTAATTTACCAGAAATATTAGCACTGGGCGCAGCGATTGGCATAGCGCATTGGCGTAACAGGGCAATCGCACCATCATGAGCAGGAATTCGAATTGCAATAGTATCAAGCCCCGCAGTAACCAAGTTGGATAGTTTACTATTAGGTTTTAATGGCACGACCAATGTTAAGGCGGCGGGCCAAAATCTTTGTGCAAGTTTTTTTGCCATATGGTTGAACTGCCCATATTGCATGGCAATATCAAAATCAGCCACATGAATTATTAACGGGTTAAAATTAGGCCTGCCTTTAGCTTTGAAAATATTGGCAACCGCATTATCATTGCACGCATTAGCACCAAGTCCATATACGGTTTCGGTTGGAAATGAAACAAGTCCGCCTTGTTGCAATATTTTTGCCGCTATTATAATGGATTCATCATTTATTTTTAAAATTTCAGCCATGGCATGTTGAAACATTTTTAATAGTTTATTTCAAGAAAATTAACTGTTCTTTTGCAACTATCAAATAATCTGTTACAGTTAACTTCTGTTATAATAAATTGAACGGAGTTTTTATGGATTTCGCCCAATTGGCAAATTTTCAAATGCTGGCGGTTTTTGTCTTGATTGGCATCACGCTATTTTTATATGCAAGCGATAAATTACCGTTGGAAGTAACATCATTCAGCATGATTTGCGCTTTGTTATTGTTATTTTATTTCTTTCCTGTATTTGATAATGACGGCAATAATTTATTAAGCCCCCAATTATTATTGGCTGGTTTTGCCAATCCCGCCCTTTTAACCGTTATGGCATTATTGGTGTTGGGCGAAGGGTTAAGCCGAACAGGTGCATTGGATCAGGTGGCGGTCATAGTTCATAAATTGTCAAAGGGACGGGCCATAATTTCCGTTGCCTTATCATTATTTGTTGTGGCGGTGATTAGTGCATTTTTAAATAATATCCCCGTGGTGGTGATTTTCGTGCCGATAATGCAGGCATTGGCTAATAAATTAGATAAACCAGCCAGCCGCTATATGATGCCGTTAAGTTTCGCGGCAATCCTTGGCGGCATGACAACCTTAATTGGTTCTTCAACAAATTTACTGGTATCAAGTGCCTTAATAAAACTTGGTGAAAAGGGTTTTGATTTTTTTACCTTCACTATCCCAGGATTAGTAATGGCCGCAGTTGGTTTAATATATGTTATATTCATTGCACCAAAAATATTACCAGATAGACGTGGTTATGACGTTGAAAATATTGGTGGCGGTAAACAATTTCAAGCACAAATAAAAATTAATGATGCATCTGAACTCGATGGCATGAAGCCAATTAGCGGTTTTTTCCCTAATTTAAAGGATATAACATTATTAACCATTGAGCGCGCGGGGAGCAGTCTGTATCCACCATATGATAGCCCGTTGCAATCTGGCGATATATTGGTTGTCGCCGCCACAAGGGATGTGATTGCTAATTTCATGGCAAGTGATCCAGAACTTTTACACCCTGATATTTCTCATAAAAATAATAAAACCGCTATTGGCCTAGAAAATACAGATATAGAAAGCGAGCAACGTTGGTTGCGTGGTGAGCAAACAATTGCCGAGGCTATGGTTAAACCAGACAGCCCAATGATTGGTAAAAGCCTAAGTAAAATTGGCTTTCATTATCATAATCATTGTATGGTTATTGGTATTGAGCGCCGCATCGGCATGCGCCGTGAATTAGTTACCGAAACAAAATTAAGATCGGGCGATATTCTATTAATTCAAGGCGGGCGTAATGATCTTGAAACATTACGCAGCAGCAAAGATGTTATCTTGATGGAATGGTCAGCCGAAGAATTGGCCAACCCATATCATGCAAAACGCGCCGTTGCTATTTTCGCAGCTGTTATTATTGCGGCAGGTAGCGGTTTTATTCCCACGGAAGTCGCGGCATTAAGCGGTGCAGCATTGATGATTTTAACCGGTGCAATTAATATGGATGCGGCGATTAATGCCTTAGATCGGCAAATTATTTTGCTTATTGCAGCGGCCTTGGCGCTTGGTCTTGCCATGGAAAGAACTGGTGGTGCTGAATTTTTATCACAAGGGCTGTTGTTCGTTATGGGTGATAGCTCGCCCGCAGTAATATTAAGTGCATTTTTCTTACTGGTGGCATTTTTGGCAAATATTTTATCGACCAAGGCAACGGCGGTATTATTCACCCCCATTGCCGTATCGATTGCCCATCATGTTAATATGCCAGTTGAACCATTTGCCGTTGCGGTTGTTTTTGCCGCCAATTGTTCATTTGCAAGCCCTGTTGGCTATCAAACTAATTTATTGGTTATGGCGCCAGGGCATTATAAATTTATCGATTTTGTAAAAATTGGTTTTCCGCTAATCATCATATGTTGGATAACTTTTAGCCTGTTTGTCCCATGGTGGTATGGTTTTTAATTCGCCCTTAATTCATGTAATCAATGGCTTGTAATAAAACATAATTGATCGTTGACCATAACCTTATGCGCCGCTATGTTGCACCGCAACTATTGAATGATTAAATGTTGCTGCTATAGGGCTTGAAACCACATGTCTGAAGATAATTCGCTACAGTCAATAATTTTAAAACTCCATCATTATTGGTCTGATCAGGGCTGTGCTATTTTACAACCCTATGATATGGAAGTTGGCGCGGGTACTTTTCATTGGGCAACCACATTACGCGCGCTTGGTAAATCCCCGTGGAAGGCAGCATATGTGCAACCGTCAAGGCGACCAACCGACGGCAGATATGGTGAAAACCCAAATCGCTTGCAACATTATTATCAATATCAAGTGGTTTTAAAACCATCACCAAAAGATAGCCAAGATTTATATTTAGGATCATTAAAGGCAATTGGTATTGATGTTAATAATCATGATATAAGATTCGTCGAAGATGATTGGGAAAGCCCAACATTGGGGGCATGGGGGCTTGGTTGGGAAATTTGGTGTGACGGGATGGAGGTCAGCCAATTTACTTATTTCCAACAAGTAGGTGGCTTTGATTGCAACCCTGTTACTACGGAATTGACTTACGGTCTTGAACGGCTTGCCATGTATGTTCAAGGCGTTGAAAATGTTTATGATCTTAAATTTAGCAAAGACATGTTATATGGCGATATATATTTGCGCTCAGAAATTGAATATTCTAAATATAATTTTGAACTAGCAAATGTTGAAATGATCTTGCGTCATTTTGAAGATAGTGAAAAAGAATGTATGGATTTAATCGCAAATGGCGTGGCTTTACCCGCCTATGATCATTGTTTAAAAGCATCACATTTATTTAATTTACTAGATGCTAGAGGCGTTATTTCAGTAACCGAACGTCAAGGATATATCCTTCGGGTTAGAAGCATGGCAAAGGCCTGTGCTGGTGCTTATTTAAAATCAATCGGCGAGCATCCTGATCAATTGAAAAATATTAAAATATCAAATATAAAAACAGATGGGGCAAAATAATGGCGGAGCTTCTAGTCGAGTTACTTTCCGAAGAAATCCCCGCCGCATTACAGGTTAAATCAGCTACAGAATTTGCAAATTTGATAGCCAAGGGTCTTAAGTCAGAAAATTTAAAATTTTCAACTATTCAATCATATTCAACTCCGCGCCGCTTAAGCGTTGTTATCGATGGATTACCATTAAAACAAGATGATATTACGGATGCCAGAAAAGGGCCTAAAATCGATGCGCCCGAACAGGCTATCGCTGGTTTTTTACGCGGTGCGGGTATTGAAAGTCTTGATCAATGTGAAAAACGCGACACGCCAAAAGGCCAAGTATGGTATGCAATCATTGAACGTAAAGGTAAAGAAACTGCGGCGATATTACCCGATATAATCACAAATGCGATCAAAGCCATCACATGGGCAAAGCCGATGCGTTTTTCTGATTTTAATTTTAAATGGGTGCGTCCGTTGCATAATATCGCCGCTATATTTAATGGTGATATAATTGACGGCGCAATCCATATGCAATCGCAAGCCATAAATAAGGCCGCAAAAATAACTTTTAACAATAAAACATGTGGTCATCGCTTCCTTAGCAATGGCGCGATAGAATTTAATGATTTTAAACAATATCAACAAAAATTAACCGATAATTACGTGATGCTTGATCATGGGCAGCGTGTTACAACAATCGCCAAACAATTAGAACAGGCGGCCAATGATCAAAATTTATTATTACAACAAGATGATAGATTATTAAATGAAGTTGCGGGTCTGGTCGAATGGCCTGTTGTGTTGATTGGTGATATTGATCAAGTATTTATGGAAATTCCACGCGAAGCCTTAACATCAAGCATGCGCGAACATCAAAAATATTTTAGCCTTAATAATAAAGATGGCACAATGGCGGCAAAATTCGCTGTTGTTGCCAATATTATCACTAATGATAATGGTGCTGCAATTATCAATGGCAATCAACGGGTGTTGCGGGCAAGGCTTTCTGATGCCAAGTTTTTTTGGCAGCAAGATATTAATCAAAAACTTGATGATTTTATCCCAAAACTTGATAAGGTTGTGTTCCATAAAAAACTAGGCACGCTTGGCGCAAGGGTCGTTAGAATTAGCAAAATATCACAAGAAATAAGTAGGTATATACCAGATGCCAAACCAGAATTAGCCGCAAGGGCAGCGGAATTAGCAAAAGCCGATTTGGTGTCGGCAATGGTTAATGAATTTGCCGATTTACAAGGTATCATGGGTAAATATTATGCCATTAATCAGGGCGAAGATATGGCGGTTGCCAATGCGATAGCCGAACATTATTCACCAAAAGGGCCAAGCGATATTTGCCCAAGCGCGCCAATATCAGTTGCTGTTGCCTTGGCGGAAAAATTTGATATTTTGGCAGGTTTTTGGCTGATTGATGAAAAACCAACGGGATCAAAAGACCCATTTGCCCTGCGCCGTGCCGCCTTGGGTATTATTCGGTTGATTCTGGAAAATAATTTACATTTGCCATTGAATGCAATATTTACCAAAGCATTCAATGGTTTTGATCAAGATATTAAAGATCAAGACAAAAGCAAAATTGATAATGCGGCAATCATTGATGATATTTTAAATTTCTTTGGCGAACGTTTGAAAACTCATTTAAAAGGCGAGGGGGTTAAGCATGACCATGTGGCAGCAGTTTTTGCCACTGGTGGTGGTGATGATGATTTATGCCGCTTGCTTGCCCGTGTTAATGCACTAAGTGATTTTATCGAAAATGACGATGGTGCAAATTTATTGGTAGGATATAAACGCGGTAATAATATACTGCGGGCGGAGGAGAAAAAAGATAAAAGGCAATTTAATGGCAATGTGGATGTGGATAAATTTACCACAAATGAAGAAAAAACGCTTTATGATATATTAAAAATTGCCGCAGCCATATCATCTAAAAAGGCCGAAAAAGAAGATTTTAAAGGTGCGATGAAGGCATTTTCTGCTCTGCGGAGGCCAATGGATGTATTTTTTGAAAATGTTATGGTTAATCAACAAGATGAACGTGAAAATAGATTGAATTTATTGGCTAATATTCGTGATGTGATGAATGAATTGGCGGTGTTTAGCCTAATCGAGGGTTAATTTTCTTAACTATTTAATTAATGGGTAAAATAATGACTAAATGGGTCTATAATTTTGGTGGCAACAAGGCCGATGGTAAAGCATCAATGCGTAACCTTCTTGGCGGCAAGGGGGCTAATCTTGCGGAAATGGGCAATATTGGCTTACCAGTGCCACCAGGCTTTACGGTTACAACCGAAGTCTGCAGCCATTATTATGGTAATGATAATCAATATCCTGCTGAACTTGAAGCCCAAGTTAATACAGCAATTACCAAGATTGAAAAATTAGCTGGGGCAAAATTTGGCGATAGCGATAATCCTTTATTAGTTTCAGTTAGATCAGGGGCAAGGGCATCAATGCCGGGCATGATGGATACGGTGCTTAATCTTGGTTTAAATGATGAAACGATTAAGGGTTTAATTAAATCATCGGGTGATATGCGTTTTGCCTATGATAGTTACCGCCGTTTTATACAGATGTATTCAAATGTTGTGTTGGGTATTGACCATCATTTATTTGAAGATGAATTAGAAATAATGCGGGATGAAAAAGGCGTTTATCTTGATACTGATTTAACTGCTGATGATTTAAAAGATTTAGTTGCACGTTATAAAAAAGTAGTTAATACAGAATCTGGCGAAGATTTCCCCCAAGACCCCGAAACACAAATATGGGGCGGTATTGGCGCAGTTTTTAATAGCTGGATGACTAATCGGGCGATTGTTTATCGTAAGCTTAATGACATTCCCGAAGAATGGGGAACTGCGGTTAATATTCAGGCTATGGTATTTGGCAATATGGGCGATGATTGTGCAACTGGTGTTGCATTTACCAGAGATCCATCAACGGGTGAAAATATTTTTTATGGTGAATATTTAATCAATGCCCAAGGCGAAGATGTAGTGGCGGGCATTCGCACACCGCAACATTTGACAATTGCTGGTAAGGATGCCCAAGGGTCAAAATTACCAGCGATGGAAGAAACAATGCCAGATGTTTTTAAGCAATTAAATGATGTTCGCATCATGCTTGAAAAACATTATAGCGATATGCAAGATATTGAATTTACAGTACAAAAGGGTAAGCTTTATATGTTGCAAACCAGAAATGGTAAACGCACATCACAAGCGGCAATTAAAATTGCTTGCGATATGGTCGATGAAGGGTTAATTGATGAAAAAGAAGCAATTTTAAGGGTCGAGCCACAAGGATTAGACCAAATATTACACCCACGCCTTGACCCAAATGCAACCAGGGAAGTAATTGCAAGGGGATTACCCGCAAGCCCTGGTGCGGCAAGCGGTATAGTAGTTTTTTCATCTGCTGAAGCAGAAAAACAAACCAATGCAGGCAATAAAGTTATGTTGGTGCGAATTGAAACATCACCAGATGATATTCATGGAATGCATGCTGCCGAAGGTATTTTAACCACCCGTGGCGGCATGACATCACACGCCGCCGTGGTGGCGCGTGGCATGGGCAGGCCATGTGTTGCTGGTGCTGGTACGTTACAAGTTGATTATGATAAAGGTGAATTTTCCGTGGCTGGGGTTACGATCAAGGCTGGTGATTGGTTAACAATTGATGGCGGTTGTGGTGAAATAATTAAGGGCAAAGTACCAACTGTTAGGCCAAAATTATCGGGTGATTTTGCCCGTATAATGACATGGGCCGATAAATTTCGCCGGCTTAAAATTCGTGCTAATGCCGAAACCCCCGAAGATACCAAGACTGCGCTTAATTTTGGTGCGGAGGGAATTGGCCTTTGCCGAACCGAACATATGTTTTTTGATGCATCACGTATTATGGCGATGCGGGAAATGATTTTGGCGGAAGATGAAGAAGGCCGTCGCGTCGCATTGGCAAAAATTTTACCGATGCAGCGCGATGATTTTATACAGATTTTTAAAATCATGAAGGGCTTACCCGTTACAATTCGTTTGCTTGATCCGCCATTACATGAATTTTTACCGCATGCAGAAGAAGAATTTATTCAACTCGCAAAAGAAATCGGAATTTCGGTTGAAAAATTAAAATATCGTGCATCACAATTGCATGAATTTAACCCGATGTTAGGCCATCGCGGTTGTCGGTTGCTAAATACATATCCAGAAATAGCCGAGATGCAAGCAAGGGCAATTTTTGAAGCAGCGATTGAATTGCAAAAGCAAGATGGCGATATTGTCGAATGTGAAATAATGGTACCATTGGTTAGCATTCATAAGGAATTAGAATTAATGCGGGCGGTGATTGACAAGGTGGCAGTCGATGTCGTAGAAGAATATGGTATTACCCCCAATTATATAGTTGGCACAATGATTGAACTGCCGCGTGCCGCATTGCGTGCAACAACAATTGCCAAGGAAGCAGCATTTTTCAGTTTCGGCACTAATGATTTAACCCAAACAACATTTGGCATAAGCCGTGATGATTCCGCCGCATTTTTAAATGATTATGAACGCCGTGGTATATTAAAACATGACCCATTTACCACCCTTGATATTGAAGGGGTGGGCGAACTTATTTCGATTGCTGCCGAACGTGGGCGTGCCACCAGACCCGATATAAAGCTTGGCATTTGTGGCGAACATGGCGGCGATCCGAGTTCAATTGATTTTTGTGAAAAAATTGGTCTTGACTATGTATCATGTTCACCATTCCGCGTGCCAATCGCAAGATTAGCTGCGGCGCAAGCGGTGATAAAGAAACAAAATATGGCTGATTAGTCAGATTAAATTATTTAGATCCAAAATTATTTAATTATTGTCCAGTTAATTTTCTCGCCTGCCATGAATGGTAATATTTTTTCATTATGGCGGGTGGTTATTATTTTATCGATAATATGGTCTTGTTTTTTTATGGTAATAAAATCTTTATTGATCGGTAAACCATAAAATTTTGCCCCATTAATCGATATGAATCTTTCAAGATTAGCAAGCATATCATCCGCTGCAAAAATTGATGTATAAATTTCAATTGCCGATGGCGCATTGAAAATACCAGCGCAGCCGCAGGAATTTTCCTTATTACCAATGATATGTGGTGCGCTATCTGTGCCCAGGAAAAATTTATGATTCCCCGATGTTGCGGCTTGCCTCACCGCAATTCTATGGCTTTCACGTTTGGCAATCGGCAGGCAATATAGGTGCGGGTTAATGCCGCCGTTAAAAATATCGCTGCGATTAATCATCATATGATGGGGTGTGATGGTTGCGGCAATATTATCGCCAGATTGCTTAACAAAATCAACTGCTTGTTTGGTTGTTATATGTTCAAGCACTATTTTTAAATTGGAGTTTTTATCGATTAATGGCTTTAATATTTTATCAATAAATATGGCTTCGCGGTCAAAAATATCAATATTTTTATCGGTAACTTCGCCATGAATTAATAATGGCATTCCCATATCTGCCATTAATTTAATCGCGCTATCAATATTTTTAATATCGCTTACCCCAAATGATGAATTTGTTGTTGCATTGGCGGGGTAAAGCTTGGCAGCAGTAAAAATACCATCCATATAGCCTTGTTCTAATTGTTTTATATCCACATTATCGGTTAAATATAATGTCATTAATGGTTGAAAATTTGAATCATCTGGCAATGCATCCAATATTGATTTTTTATAGTTTGTCGCCAAATCAATATTGATTAATGGTTGCGATAAATTAGGCATAATAATTGCGCGAGAAAATTGTTTAGCACTATATGGTAAAACCGCCTCAAGCATTAACCCATCGCGTAAATGTAAATGCCAGTCATCTGGTTTAATGACTGTTAGTTGTTCATTATTCATATCTTTATTATCGATCATTTCATTTCCAATATATCAAATAAATTACCATCTTTAGGGTCGATACCTTCGATATTTGCCCGATGCCACAGGGCGTAAAATAATAATGACCATGCGGCAAAGCTTTGACGTTTACCAAGGTTATTAAATAGATATATTACTTTATCTGGATGAGCGATTTCTTTGATAGATTCTAAATTTGCTAGTAATTTACCAACTCTGTTACCATCATTATTAATCCATTGACCAACGGGGACGCTAAAACCACGCTTTTTTTCGAATGCTTTGGCTTGAGGCATTTTTTTATCGAGCCATTTTCTTAAAATCCACTTGCCCAATCTTTTATTTATTTTTAAATTATCGGGCAGTAGAAATGATGCTTTTGCAACCTCCATATCTAAAAATGGTGTGCGTCCTTCAAGCCCATGCGCCATCAAACATCGATCAAGCTTGATTAATAAATCATTACTTAACCAATCGGCACAATCGGTTGCTTGGGCAATTTGTAAGATATTTCGCCCGTCAATATCTGATACAACTTCTTGAGCTAAAATTGCATCACGCCATGCCTTGCTATCATCACGCAGGATATTGAGGTCATCAAAACAACCACGATGGCGCATGGTGCGACCGCCAAGCCACCAAGGGCGCATGACGCTTCGATATCTGCCATATCCAGCCAATAATTCGTCGCCACCTTCACCGCAAAGCACGACTTTTAAATCTTTGCTGGCTTCTTTTGCCAATTTCCATGTAGGTAAAATAGCGTAATCGGCGGCAGGGTCATCCATAATAGCTGCAACCTTTGGCAATATTTTCCAGAAATCATCTTCACTAAATTCCACTTCATGATGTTCCGCATTGACAGATTTTGCCAACATACGCGCATGATCGCGTTCATCATGGGTTGTGCTGTTATTAAACCCTGCGGTAAAGGTAACTACGGGGTGGCTATTTAATTCGGCCATTATTGCCAATAAAACTGATGAATCTATGCCACCAGAAAGAAATAATCCATATGGCACATCTGATCTTTGATGGATATTTATGCTGTCATATAATGCCTTATCAAGGCGTTGCATAGCATCTTGTTCGGTTATTTTTTCAGGTGATCCAATGGGTAAGGCCGGTATGCGTTTACGATCAACAATATGACCGCCTTTGATTGTGATTGTTTCACCGGGTAGAAGACGGCTTATGCCTTGATATATTGTGCCGCCACGACAGGTAAATTGTAATTGTAAAAGCTCACTTCGATGGCGGTTATCTATCTTTGCATTAACCAGACCAGATTTTATCAAAGCTTGAGCCTCGGATGCAAAGGCGAAATATTCGTCATTTTCAATATAATAAAGTGGTTTAATGCCAAATGGATCGCGTGATATAACCAATTGCCCCGCCGCAGGGTCATGGATTGCCAGTGCAAACATGCCGCGTAAATATTTTGCATAATCAACGCCGTGCATATCATATAATGCCAAGGCGCATTCACAATCAGATTTAGTTTGAAAATCATATTTGCTTAATTCTTGTTTGATTTCCAAATAATTATATATTTCACCATTACTAACCAAGGCCACGCCATTTTTACCATATAGGGGCTGATCGCCAGTTTTTAAGTCAATTATTGCCAATCTTGTTTGAATAAGACCAATATTTGCCGCAATATGCTTGCCATCACCATCGGGGCCGCGATGGGATAATGTTTTAATGAAGCTATCTAATATTTTATTATCAGGACTGTTTCCGTCCTTCATCATTATTCCTGCAATGCCACACATTTATTGTTGTTCCAACTGTTGTTGTTCCAATATATTTTTAAAAAACTCAAGATATTTGGCTATTACTTTTGCCTCCGTATAATCATTTTGATATGATTTTGCCCCTGCGGTGGCAATTTTCACGGCTAATGGCTTGTCATTAATTAACATATTTACCGAATTTGCCAATGCATCCACATCGTCAATTGGCGATAATAAACCATTTTTACCATTAATTATCAGCTGCTTTGGCCCTTGGGAGGCAACTGATGCAATTGGTGTTTCTTGCGCCCATGCCTCTATCAACATATTTCCCAATGGCTCGTGCCTTGATGTGCAAAGGAATATATCGGCGGCACTAAATAATGCGGGAACATCATCGCGCCAACCTAAAAATCTTACTCTATCGCTTACGCCTAATTTATCTGCTTGGGCTTTTAATGCTGCTTCTTCATCGCCATTGCCCGCAATCCAATAATATGCATTTGGTATTTTTACCAAGGCTTCAATGCCAATATCAAATGCCTTGTTTTTATGTAATCGTCCCAATCCCAATAATAATGGTGCATCTTGCGGGGTATTAAAACCATTGCGATTAAGCGGCGGCATATATTGATTATCAACAAAATTTGGCAGATAAAATATTTTATCCCTATCCCATCCTTCGCCATGTAAATAATTGCAAATATCATTGGTATTGCCGATTAAATAGTCGCAATTTTTATAATATTTCATCTTATAATAACCGCCAAGTCGTGCAGTCTTAATAAAATCACCGCTTGGCATGGCGGCACTGGCGCGGTTCATCCATGCAATGATGATGTCGGGTTTAAATTGATCGGCAAGTTTTTGTAATTTACCTTTGGTAAAAAATTCTAATTTACCGCCAAATTTAAGCTGGCTAGTCATAATACCATATTGGGATAATGTCTTATATCTTTCATGACTGCGTATGACAATATGTTGTTTTATACCCGCGCGCGCCAAGGCAGGTGCAAGGCGCATGAAAAAATTTTCCGCACCGCCATTCTTCGCCCCAGCCATTATTTGCATTAATCTCATATTAAACCTATTCCTTTTCCAGATTGGCCTTCATATATGATAATATGGGATATAGACCCGCCATAAGGGCAATTAAAAAACCATATTTCCCTTCGCGGTAACCTTTGCGGCTAATATAGCATTTGAAAAATCGGGAAAATATACGACGGATATTACGGATATAACCGACATTATCTGGATTATCGCGTAAATCCTTTGCCTTGGCGGTTGTATAGCTATCAAGGCGTTTTATCATATCGCTTATATCGCGATCAACATAATGGTTAATTCTTGCGGTTAATTTACGTTTTTTACCATTTAATTTGATGCTTGGATGTATGCGTTGCATGCCCCATCTTTTTGCCCCTTTTGAAGATAGCCTTGAAGCGGAGCTAACCCCCCATGAACAGCCCCAGCCATAACGAACAAGCCGTTTACCAATGTAATTATCAAATGATATTTGAAAATAGCCATCACTGAATTTTTTGATATTCTGCCTTATTTCTATTGATAATTCAGATGTGGCGCGTTCATCGGCATCGATTTCTAATATCCAATCACCCGTGCAACTATCAAGCCCAAAATTACGTCTTTCCCCTTCGATTTCCCATGCGCCTTCGATAGTTTTTGCGCCATATTGTTTAGCAATTATTTCTGTTTTATCGCTGCATTTATCAAGAATAACGATAATTTCATCGGCAAATTTTATGCTTTCCAAACATTCGGCAATTTGTTCTTCTTCGTTATGGGCCACGATAAGTGCCGATAATTTAGGGCTTCTATAATTAGATTTATCAATGTCTTTATCAGTCATCATTACCATTCCATAAATTAATTGCCTTCGTTGCAACCGCATCGACGCTAAGGCTATTCATTAATGTTTCCGTTGTGCGGTGATCATAATCTGGAGCATTTGTTAATTCATCAAAGCTTTCAACCGTTCTTATAAAGGCGCAATCATCCCCCCAAGGTGCATATAATTTAGTTTTTGATGGGCCAAATAACCCCAATGTTTTTATACCAGCCGAAGCCGCCATATGCATTAAGCCAGAATCATTGCCAATATATAAATCACATCGCTGCATACAGGCAAAAGCCGTCAATAAATCAACTTTACCGACTAAATCAATGCATTTTGATTTATCAATAGACCGCAAAACAGGGCTTGATTGTAACCGTTCATTATTCGCGCCAAAAACCACAATATGGGCATTTTCTAAGATGGCGTTATCTTTGGTTAATATTTTAATTAATGCGGCAAAATTCTCCGCCGGCCATATTTTACCTGCCCAATTTGCCGTAGGGCCGATTGCTAAAATGGTCTTTGCGTCATTGGGTATAAGTTTTTCAGCATTTTTAATATGTGCCGGATTACACCATAGCTTAGGTGAGGGAGGATTCTTTGTTAAGCCCAAGGTTGAGGCCAATAATTCGACCCTATGTTGATTTTTTTTCGCCTTTGGTTGAATATAGAATTTTTTACTCCATAATATATAACAAATGGCGGATCGTCGCAGGTCGATTATCATATCCCATCTAGTCATGACGGTTTTGCGCCACAGATCAAACCAATGTAGGCCAAATTTTTTCTTTGGCATTAAAATTATTTGTGATAAATTTGGCATGCCACCAAAAAGAGGTGCAGATATTTGCCCCGTGGCGATTGTAAATTTTGCCTGTGGATATTTATTAATTAAATGGTTTAATATTCCAGTCGATAATATGCTATCGCCAATTCGATTGGATGTTATGAATAAAATACGCATGTAAATATAATCTGGCTTTAAAATTATTGGATATTAACAATATATATATAATATTATAACTTGCCAACCATACATAATATATTAGAATTGCATTTAATGATAATAAGTCGCAATTGATATTAACAAGCGGCATTAAAATGAACGGAATTTAAATTATGGGCATGACATATATTCCATTGCCTGATCGTGCTATTATTACCATAAAAGGGCATGATAGGGTATCATATTTACAAGGTCTTGTTTCAAATGATGTAGAGAAATCTGTTAAAGATAAGGCTGTATGGGCAGCTATTTTAACCCCACAGGGTAAATATTTGTTTGATTTTTTTATTACTGTAGTTGGCGATCAATTATGGTTAGATTGTCAAAAATCATGCATGATGGATTTAGGGCGGCTTTTACATAAATACAAACTTCATGCGGATATAGAACTTGGTATAGGTAAAAATCTTAAAATTTACGCCATTTTTGATAGTGGTGAGTATTTTGACGGCAATAAATTTAATTTTACCGCAATTTATGATGACCCACGGTTAATTATAATGGGAAAGAGGGTAATTTTATCAAATAATGATTTGAAAGTATTTACCAACCTTAATATAAGGCAAGCTACCATAGGTGATTATGATCAAAGACGCATAACAAACGGCCTTCCTGATGGTTCAAATGATATGAAGCCTGAAAAAGCTTTGTTATTGGAAAATGGTTTTGATGAGCTATCGGGTATCGATTGGCAAAAAGGTTGTTTCATTGGGCAAGAAATTACGGCAAGGATGAAATATCGTGGTTTGGTTAAAAAACGCTTGCTATCGGTTATATTTGATGGTGAACCGCCAGAATCAGGCACTAAGATAACCATGAATGGTAAAAATATTGGTGAAGTTAAATCTGTTATTAATAATATAGGTTTAGCATTGATTTATATTGCAAATATTAATAGTATTAATAATAATAGTTTAAATGATTATGACTTTATTGCTGGTAACTCTAGGGTTGAATTAAATATTACTTCATGGTTTGATATATTTAATTATAGTTAAGTTACTGCTTATATGAAATATTAGCCTAAAATTATTTCTATAATATTATTAAGGTTTTTTTATGGCAGACAACCGCCAAATAAAATTTGAAGTTTATGCAAAGCAAGGCACTAGCTGGCGAATTCATACTCACTATGATTCTAATTATCGAAGCGAAGCCATTGATGATGCAAAACGAGTTGAAAGACAAGCAGGTATTAGCGCGTCTTGTGTGATGCGTGTTTCATATGATGAATTTAATAATGAGTCTAATGATAGTGTTATTTACCATACTGCATCACTAAAAACACGACCATCTTTTAAAGAAATGGGAAAAACACAAAATAGCAAGCGAGCCATAATATCTGATTCCAAGTCTAATACAGCTTCGCCGTCTGGTTCCGTTAAGTATAATGCTATGATTGATTATGAAGTTCAGAATAAAGAATTTCAAAAACAACAGCATCGTGAAATATTAAAACAGCAAAATATACATGATGATAGTGTTATGGCATCTTTAAATTCACAAGAAAATAAAGAAACAAATATAAATTTTTTACATTTATTTTTTGCAATGTTATTTTCATCTATTTTTGGCCTTGCATCTTGTATATTTATATATACTGCATTGCAGTATATGGAGGCGGATGTTTCAAAAAATACTTTATATATTATTTTTACAGCAAATTTTAGCGTTGTTTTTTTATTAATATTCACGCCAATGGTTATAAGAATATTAAGTAACAAAGATAAATATAATGATAATTCTAATTACAATAATCATACAGTTGATAATAATATTAATATATCAATGGACAATGATCTTTTGAAAGATGAATTATTAAATAATGATAATATTATAAAACCATTAAATGATGCAGAAGAAATTAAGTATAATAAATATAATATAAAACCAGAAGATGAAGATAGATTTTTTCCTGAAGATATTAATATAAAAGTTCAAATAAACAACTCTATCAATAAAGAAAATAAAGTTGTAGTAAAAATACATCCAGAAATTTTAGAGAAAAAAATCAACAAGCCAGAGGAAAAATCTAGTGAAAATATTGCGGCTATTAATAATATAAAAAATATTTTATCTGCTCTAGTTGCCGAGGCACAAATGCAATATAGCGATAAATTATTGATCGATTCATATTTACGATTTGGTGCAATATTATTTTTAGCAGGAACAGCAGATGAAATAGCGCATAGATTGGGGCTGAATAAGGAAAAATATTTACCTATTTTGGTGTCGGAGGTGGAATATATAGGGGCAAGTCATGCCGATGCAAACGGGTTTTGTGTTAATATTAATGAATATCTTTTGGATAAGTGTTATTTAAATATGTATAATATTGGACGCAATTTTGGCAAGAATAAATTAACATCAAAAACAGAAGAATCTGGGTTTATTGATTGCTTAGAATATTGGTTGCGACCGGTTATTAAACAAAATATAGCCGATAGTGATAATAAAAATTTTGATGATGATAAATTTAATAAAAATTTTGTAGCAGTTTTATTTACAGATATTGTTGATTCAACAGAGAACCAACAAAAAATGGGCGATGAATGGATGATGAAAGTGGTTCATTTACATAATGAATCAGTTCGCGAAGCATTAAAGAAATATAATGGCCAGGAAATAAAACATATGGGTTATGGCATTATGGCATCTTTTCCTACGGTTAATTATGCTGTATCAGCCAGCATAATTATGCAGGAAGATTTTATTTCAGAAGGCATAGCAAACCCAGAATATAAATTTGAGGTGCGTATTGGTATAAGTGCAGGACAGCCAATCCATGAAGGTGGCGATATATTTGGTACACCTGTTAATTTAGCGGCGAGAGTGTTAAATAAAGCAGGGGCAGGACAAATAGCCGTATCATCTATTGTCAAAGATATGTGCGATATTGGTAGGCTTAAATTTTTGGAAATTGGCAATATGAAGTTAAAAGGCTTCAAAAAATTAGAGACTATTTTCCACGTCAAGTATGATTGATTTCTTTTGCGGGTTATATAAAAATATATTAGCTTGAGGGAATATATTTTAGCATCATCATTTAGGAGTATTATAATGAGTGCGTGTATAGTTGGTTGGTCGCATACTAAATTTGGTAAATTGATTGATGAGGATGTGGAAAGTTTAATAATTTCTGCAGCAAAATTGGCAATGGAAGATGCAAAACTTGCACCAGAAGATATTGATGCGATTTATCTAGGCTGGTATAATGGCGGGTTTTCTAAACAGGATTTTGGGTCCTCGCTGGTATTAAATGGTATTGATGGTTTGCGTTTTAAGCCATCAACAAGGGTTGAAAATGCCTGCGCAACTGGCAGTGCCGCCATCCATCAGGCTGCCAATTTTATCGACGCTAAACAAGGTAAAAAGGTGTTGGTAATTGGTGTTGAAAAAATGACATCAACCACTGGTTCTGAAGTTGGCAATATTCTTTTACAAGCATCATATCTTAAAGAAGAAAGCGGCGTCGAAGGTGGTTTTGCTGGTATATTTGGGCAAATTGCTGCTGGATATTTTCAAAAATATGGCGATCAATCAGAAGCATTGGCGCGAATTGCTGCAAAAAATCATAGAAATGGCTGTGCCAACCCATATGCACATTTACAAAAAGACTTTGGCTATGATTTTTGTCGTCAAATATCTGAAAAAAACCCTATTGTTGCAGGGCCATTGAAGCGTACTGATTGCTCTATGGTATCTGATGGGGCTGCGGCTATTGTGCTTAGCGATATAAATTCTGCCTTATCGATGGACAAGGCCGTTATTTTTCGTAATCGCACCCAAGTTAATGATTATTTGCCGATGAGCCGCCGTGATATGACATATTTTGATGGTTGTGCTAAGGCATGGCATATGGCCTTTGATAAATCTAACTTAACCATTGATGATCTTAGTTTCATTGAAACCCATGATTGTTTTACTATTGCCGAATTAATGCAATATGACGCGATGGGAATTACGGAAAAAGGTAAGGGATTCATCGCAATAAATGAAGGATGGACACAAAAAGATGGTAAAATACCCGTAAATCCATCGGGTGGTCTGAAAGCAAAAGGACATCCCATTGGTGCGACCGGCGTTTCAATGCATGTTATGGCAGCAATGCAATTAACAAAAACCGCCAATGAAATGCAAGTTAAAGATGCAGCTATAGGCGGTATATTCAATATGGGTGGGGCAGGTGTTGCCAATTATGTATCAATATTAGAGGCAATCAGATAATATCAATTAATGTATTTTAATATTAAATATTGCTTATTGAGATCGATTGATGGTGTTTCGCCCTAAGCCAATTTTTTTGGCAAAATATGAGCGTTGCGCCGCATAATTTGGTGCAACCATTGGATAATCATTAGGTAAACCCCATTTAATCCGGTATTCTTCGGGTGAAAGACCATATGTTGTCCGCAAATGACGTTTTAACATTTTAAGCTTTTTACCATCTTCAAGACATACAATATAATCGTCAGTGATTGATTTTTTAACTGGTACAGCGGCTTTTCTATTGCTGCGTAATATGCGGCGTTTATTACTAATATTATGCAATGTTTTATATACCGTATTAATAACTTTGCCAATTTGTACGCTATTCAATTGGTTATTTCTAAGATAGGACGATACAATATTGCTGGTTATGCTTAGTAAATTTGCATGCATACCTTTATTATTATCAACCATATTATAAAATTCCTTGTTTATATTGCAATAATTAGCGTTATGTAATTTGATATAATGCCAAAATTAAATTAATTTTATAGTTAAAATATATATCAATATTGCTATAAAAGCATTTTGTAAGAAGTAATTCAATAATAAAGTTATTTTTATGAAAATATATAATAAAACTAATAAAAATATATGGTTTGTTCATATAAAAATGTAATTTATATTTGATTTTTAGTGTTTAATTACTTTGTGTTTACTAAATTATATTTAAAAATAGTATTTGTTATTATATACAAGCATACTATCTATTGTGTATTTTTTATTATAAATAACTATAGATTGTGTTATAAGGTTTTTATAATTATATGTTATACATAATGTTTGTATATATTTTTTATACTGATAATATTTGTCGGTAATTAATATATTAGGTCATATGCATGGTTAATATTTTCGATTGGAATGAATATGTATAAAATTGCTATTGCTTCTGATCATGGTGGTGTGGATGTTAAGTCTTTTTTAAAAAACAAGCTTAAAAAATCTGGTTATGATATTATTGATTTAGGCACTCATAATGATGAAGCTGTCGATTATCCAGATTATGCCAATAAAATTGCCGATGTTATAAAAGATGGTTCTGTTGATTATGGTATATTAATTTGTGGAACAGGTATTGGTATTTCCATCGCTGCTAATCGTCATCACCATATTCGCGCTGCATTATGCTCTACAACAACTGATGCCAGGTTGGCACGCGCTCATAATGACGCTAATGTTATTGCATTGGGCGCAAGGACGATGGGTGAAATTTTAATTTTAGATTGTGTCAAAATATTTTTGTCGACCGATTTTGTAGCTGGTCGTCATGCCTTACGTATTAAAAAAATATCATAAATTTATACATTCAATTAAGTTCTAAATTCTAGGATGATAAATAATTAAAGGTTAGAATAGTGATGAGTAATAAAGCTGATCTTTTTGGTTTTAATGGTTTTTTTGATGAAAATGTTGAAACATCTGATCCTGATATCTTTGGCGCGTTAAATGGTGAATTATCACGGCAACAAAAGGGTATTGAATTAATTGCATCGGAAAATATAGTTAGCCGGGCTGTGATGCAAACTATGGGTTCTGTCTTTACTAATAAATATGCCGAAGGATATTCTGGCAGACGTTATTATGGCGGTTGCGAGAAAGTTGATATCGCCGAAAATTTAGCTATAGAACGTGCAAAGAAGCTATTTAATTGTCAATTTGTTAATGTGCAACCGCATTCAGGCGCACAGGCAAACCAAGGTGTTTTCTTTGCTTTGTTAAAGCCAGGTGAAACATTTTTAGGTTTAAATTTGGCTTGTGGTGGTCATTTGACCCATGGTGCTGCCCCGAACCAATCGGGCAAATGGTTTAATGCAGTGCAATATGAGGTCAATCGTGATGATAATTTAATCGATTTTGATCAGGTGGAGGCATTGGCTAAAGAACATAAACCAAAATTAATAATTGCGGGTGGTTCTGCATATCCACGCATTATTGATTTCAAGCGTTTTCGTGAAATTGCCGATCTTGTTGGGGCAAAATTAATGGTTGATATGGCGCATTTTGCTGGATTAGTTGCGGGCGGACAACATCCAAATCCACTTGAATATGCCGATATTGTTACAACTACAACCCATAAAACATTGCGTGGGCCACGCGGTGGTATGATCTTAACTAATGATGCGGATATTGCTAAAAAAATTAATTCATCGATATTTCCAGGCCTACAAGGTGGTCCATTGATGCATATAATTGCCGCAAAGGCGGTTGCTTTTGGCGAGGCATTGCGCCCAGAATTTAAAATATATACCGATCAAGTAGTTAAAAATGCAAAGATTTTGGCAAAAACATTAATCGCGGGTGGTTTTGATATTGTTTCTGGCGGCACTGATACACATTTAATGTTGGTTGATCTAAGACCAAAGGGATTAACGGGTAATATTGCTGAAAAGGCATTGGAACGTTCTGGCTTGACATGTAATAAAAATGGTATTCCTTTTGATCCAGAAAAACCAATGGTAACAAGTGGTGTGCGTTTAGGAACGCCGGCGGCGACAACTCGTGGTTTTAAGGAAGCAGAATTTGTAATCATTGCTGAATTAATTCTTGAAGTTTTAAATGGTCTTGCCGCTAATGGAGCTGAAGGAAATAGCGTCGTCGAAGCATCAGTATTATCAAGGGTTGAGGAGATTTGCGCTCGTTTTCCTTTATATGATCAGGCTTTATCGTAATGGTTTTACGATGATTACTAATTTTTAATTTATGGGAGGAAATTTTATATGAAATGTCCATTTTGTGGTCATGATGACACACAGGTAAAAGATTCCCGTCCAACGGAGGAAAATTCAGTAATAAGACGTAGGCGGTCATGCAATAATTGTGCGGCGCGTTTCACAACATTTGAGCGTATACAATTGCGCGAATTATCAGTTTTGAAACGTAATAATCAACGACAAATATTTGACCGTGAAAAATTATTGCGATCAATGCGAATATCGCTTAGCAAGCGCAATATTGACCCTGATATTGTCGAACGAGAAGTAAATTCAATCGTGCGACGATTAGAAAGCAGTGGCGAGAGCGAAATAAGGGTTAAGACCATTGGTGAAATGGTAATGGATTCATTATTACAACTTGATAAAATAGCCTATATTCGTTTTGCTTCTGTTTATAAAAACTTTCATGAAGTCAAAGATTTTGAGAATTTCATTGATAATGAAAAAATTAATGATGGCGATAAATGATAATATATTAAAAGATCAAGCCCATATGCGGGTTGCCCTGCGTTTAGCGGCGCGCGGGCTTGGTTCTGTTTGGCCTAACCCATCGGTTGGTTGTGTCATTGTTAAAGATAATATTATTATATCACGCGGTGTAACGGGGCTTTATGGCAGGCCACATGGCGAGGACATAGCCCTGAAATTGGCGGGGGATAAGGCAAATGGTGCAACTATTTATGTAACATTAGAACCTTGCAGCCATCATGGTAAAACCCCACCTTGTGCCGAGGCAATAATTAAATCTGGTATAAAGCGTGTTGTTATTGCCATTGGTGATCCTGATCCACGGGTATCTGGCAATGGTATTTTAATGTTAAAAAATGCTGATATTAAAGTTGATATTGGCTGTATGAAAGATGAAGCCAGATATATTGCTGCGGGTTTTTTAATGCGTATTAATAATGGCAGGCCATTGGTTGCCATCAAGACTGCCACGACATTAGACGGCTATATCGCCACCAATAAAGGTGATAGCAAATGGATTACTGGTGATCAAGCAAGGATGGCAGGCCACCAATTACGTGCCAAATATGATGCCATATTAATTGGCAGCGGCACGGCGATTGCCGATGATCCGATGTTAAATTGCAGGATATCAGGATTTACTGGCAGGCAACCAGTAAGAATAGTGCTTGATAGCAATCTAAATATATCTCTAAATAGTAAATTAGTTAAAACCGCCAAACAACAACCCATATGGATAATTACTGCTGTTAATATTAATAACAATGTTAAAAACCATGATAAATTTATGGATTTACAAGAATTAGGCGTTAAAATATTGCAATGTAAATTAGGCAATAATAATTATATTGATATTGTCGCAGCGATTGAATTGCTTGGTAAAAAAGGTATAACACGCTTGTTGGTTGAAGGTGGCGGCAAGCTTTCAGCCAGCTTGTTTAAGGAAAATATAGTTGACCTTATATATTGGTTTCGTGCCGCCGCAATTATTGGCGGTGATGGTATTGCCGCCATTGGTGCATATGGGGTTGATAATATTTCCATGATGCAAAAGTTTAATTTACGAAGCATTAAAAGCATCGGTTTAGATAGGCTTGAAATATATGACCTTAAATAATTTAAATAAACTTGATGATATGATATAGTTTATGTTGCTTAAATGCTATATTTTGGCATAAACAGCATGATTTAATATTCTAATGAATATATTGTAAAAAAGTCTCATGGTAAATTAAGGTTTAAATTATGTTTACGGGTATTATAAGCGATATGGGGGAAATATTATCGGTTGATAAAATCGGTGATACCAGCTTTAAAATCGCTACATCATATGATATTAATAAAATAGATTTAGGAGCGTCGATTGCTTGTTCTGGCGTTTGTTTAACCGTTACCGATAAGGGCGTTGATAATGGGGGCGTTGATAATGATGGGCAACAATGGTTTTATGTGGCGGCATCATGGGAAACAATTAATTTAACCACATTATCAACATGGAAAATTGGCGATAAAATAAATTTAGAACGCGCTCTTAAAATTGGTGATGAATTGGGCGGTCATATGGTTTTAGGGCATGTGGATGGCATGGCAGAGGTCGTATCGCGCAATGAACAAGGCGATAGCATAGTTTATCAATTTATCATCCCCAGCCAATATAAACGCTTTATCGCACCAAAAGGTTCAATAGTATTAGACGGAATATCATTAACCATTAATAATGTCGATGACATAAAATTTGATGTGAATATTATTGCCCATACTGCATTGAATACTAATTTAAATGATATGAAAATTGGTGATAAAGTAAATTTTGAAATTGATGCGCTGGCGCGTTATGTGGCACGCCTTTTAGATGCTAAAGATTAAGAGAGATTAATATGTCTGATCCCGATAATTTAAATTCAACCAGCAATCAAAATATTGCTCGATCAAAAAGTGATATAGAAATTTTATCATCAATCGAAGATATTATTGAAGATGCACGTAATGGTAAAATGTTTATTCTTGTTGATGATGAAGACCGTGAAAATGAAGGTGATTTAATAATACCTGGACAAATGGCAACCCCTGCAGCGATAAATTTTATGGCAAAATTTGGTCGTGGATTGATTTGTTTAGCATTAACCCAATCACGCGCCGATCAACTTGGTTTGCATATGATGCCACAACATAATAGCAGCCGTTTCGGCACGCCATTCACCGTATCCATCGAAGCCAGAGAAGGGGTAACAACTGGCATTTCTGCACCCGATAGAGCAAGGACAATTTCAGTGGCAATCGACCCAAATAGCAACAATAGCAATATTGAAACCCCTGGGCATATATTTCCATTGGTCGCACGCGAAGGCGGCGTTTTAATGCGCACTGGTCATACCGAAGCAGCAGTTGATGTGTCGCGGTTGGCGGGGCTTAACCCGTCTGGTGTTATCTGTGAAATTATGAATGAAGATGGCGAGATGGCTAGATTACCAGACTTAATAAAATTTGCACAATTTCATGGGTTGAAAGTTGGATCCATTGCCGATTTAATCGCCTATCGAATGCGTCATGATCATTTGGTGAAAAAAACCGAAGAAACAGATTTTATTTCTGAAACTGGTGGTAAATTTAAATTATATATATTCACCAATGAATTGTCAGGTGCTGAACATGTGGCAATAGTAAAAGGCGATATAAGCGGCGATGACCCCGTATTGGTGCGGATGCATGCAGTAAATTTTCTTGATGAAGTGTTAAATGATGCGACAACGGGTAAAGCACATTTATTGGAACGTGCCATGAAAATAATTGATGAAGAAGGGCGCGGCGTTGTTGTTCTTATTCGTGAACCATATCCAAAGGCATTATCAGACCGCATTCGTAAACGCGATAACAAACAAACATCGGGTCAAAATGATGGTAAATTGCGCGATTATGGCGTTGGGGCGCAAATAATTTTGGCGTTGGGTATAAAAGATATGATATTATTATCAAATAGAGAACGCAATATAATTGGCCTTGATGGTTATGGGCTTCGCGTCATATCGCGCCGCCCTATTAATATACCAAATTGATATAGTCTATATATTAGATATTTTAGAAAGAAAATTTTATGACAGATCAACCAATATTAGAAAATTCACCACCACATATAATGATAGTGGAAAGCAGATATTATAATAAAATCGCTGATCAATTATTGGATGGCGTGACCACTGCAATTAAAAAACGTGGCGGTAGTTTCGATATATTTCAGGTTTCAGGGGCATTTGAATTACCCGCCGCAATTTCTTTTGCTATATTGCAACAAGAACGCGAAGATCGACATATATATGATGGCTATATTGCTCTTGGATGTGTTATTCGCGGTGAAACAACCCATTATGATTATGTTTGTGCCGAAAGCGCGCGCGGTTTAATGGATTTGGCGGCTGGTTATGGTTTATCAATGGGATATGGTATCTTAACCGTAGAAAATAATGCCCAAGCATGGGAACGTGCTGATATAAAAGGCAAAAACAAAGGTGGTGTAGTTGCCAATGCATGTCTTAATATGATTGAACTTAAAGATAAATTTGGGTTATATCCACGATGAGTAAAGTTAAAAAAATATCTAAAGGAAAACGCCGTAGTGCCGCGCGTATGGCGGCGGTACAAGCATTTTATGATATGGAGTTATCAGCCTATCATATAAATAAAATTATGGCAGATTTCCTTGCTGGCGGCGTTAGTGCCAATTTAGACGATGAGACAGTCGCTGCCGATAGCCAGTTATTCGAAGATATAATGCGCGGTGTTAACACGGAAAAAGATAATATTGACGTTATAATAACATCGGCATTATCAAAAACACGCAGCATTATCAGGCTTGAAATATTGGTGCGAGTAATTTTACGCTGTGGTGTATATGAATTGCTTTCGCAAGCTAATACAGATTCAAAATTAATAATTAGCGAATATATAGGTCTTGCCGATAGTTTCTATTCAGGACAAGAACCAGCTTTCGTTAATGGCGTGCTTGATAAAGTTGCGCGTATAGTAAGGGATGATGAATTTGCATCGAATGATAACGAAGATACTGATAATGACGATATTTAATGGATGAAGATAAGGGGGAATTTTTAAGAATTTCTACTATGTTTGCACCACTCTCAAAGGGGTTTTCTGGTGCATATAATCTTGAAGATGATGCGGCAACTATTTGTCCTGATGTGGGGTATGAAATTGTTGTTACCACCGATACTATTGTTGAGACTATTCATTTTTTAGGCAGTGAGCCACCACGTGATATTGCCGCAAAATTAATTGGTGTTAATTTTTCTGATTTGGCGGGTAAGGGCGCATCGCCGATTGGTTATAGCCTTAATTTATCATTACCACCAAAAATTGATGATAATTGGCTTGAAGAATTTTGTCATGAATTGGCATTACAACAACAAAAATATCATTGCCATTTAATTGGTGGTGATAGCGTGATTACACCAAAAGATGCACCAATTTGTTTATCAGCTACGGCATATGGGCAAGTTAAAAAAGGCAAGATGTTACGACGTTCAGCAGCAATAGCAGGCGACTTAATTTGCGTTAGCGGTACGATTGGTGATGCTGCATTAGGATTGATGGTGGCAACGGGTCAATTTGGCATTGGTATCAATGATGGTTATCATATTTTGGCAGATAGATATTATCGCCCGCGCCCGCGCATAGAATTGGGCCAGATGTTGCAAGGAAATGTCAATGCATCGATGGATATTTCCGATGGACTTATCGCCGATCTTTCGCATATGGCAAATGCATCAAATTTACTGGCAGAAATTAATATTGCAAAAATACCATTATCAAATTCGGCAATTGATATATTGGCAACCCAACCAGATTTAATGTCTATTGTGTTAACTGGTGGTGATGATTATGAATTATTATTCACAATTGCAGCAGATAATATTAATATTTTGAATGGCATTGCCAAACAAACTAAGGTTAAATTAACAGTGGTTGGCATTATGAAAAAATTGAATAATGATAAAATATTAAATAGGGTAAGAACATTAGATAGAGATGGCAATATTATGGAATTTTCATCTAATGGGTTTTGTCATGGCTGAATTTATTAATGGATATAATCTAAGTTGAAGAAAATTATTATCATTGTTATTATATTATTATTGTTTGGCGGCGGTGCAGGTTATTATTTTTTTCTGATGCCAAAGGACAAAGAAAAAAAACCCGAAGAAATAAAAATAGAGAAAATAGAATATCAAACTTTTAAATTAGATATATTATCTGTCCCTATTATTCGCCAAGGTAGCGTTGTTAAATATGTTAGCATTAAAATTGCATTAGAGATAATGCCAGATATTTCAATAGATTCATTATATACAATACGCCCACGTATACGTGATAGCTCATTGCGGGAAATGCATGATTATTTTTCTACTGTTTCAGTTGATGCACCAATAAATATCAGGACATTAAAAAAACGGTTGCTAAGGGCGATGAATATGGCTATTGGCAAAGATGTTGTAGCTAATATTCTGATACAAGGAATTTATGAGAAAAAAAATTAAAGCCATTGTCATTTTTATTTAACTATTAAGTAAAAATAACAATTTCAATTAATTTATAACCTTCAATACAAAGCTGGTTATATTTAAGGCAATCATTAAATGAGCATAGATATAGATACTGCCCCCGTATATATGAAACGCAATGTTTTCTTGCTATCGGCATGCCTTGCTGTGTCCATGACTGGGGCAACATTGATAATTGTTGTGATTGGTTTAACTGGTTTAATGTTAAACCCCGATGGTATGTTGGTTACCCTTCCCTTAACATTACAATTTGTTGGCACGATGGCCGCAATTTTCCCCGCCAATATATTGATGCGAAATATTGGCAGACGGGCGGGCTTTACTATCGGTCAAATCATTGGGGTTTTTGGTGCATTAATTTGTTATCAAGCAGTAATGGATAATAATTTTGATCTATTTTGTTTTGGTGGTTTTGTCCTTGGTATTCACAATGCTTTTTGGGGCTTTTATCGTTTTGCTGGTGCTGAATCAGCCAGTGTTGAATATAAAAGCCGCGCCATTTCATATGTATTGGCAGGTGGCGTTGTTGCGGCGATAATTGGCCCAGAACTAGCTACATATAGCCATGATTTATTTGCCCCCATATTATTTGCCGGCAGTTATTTGATGATAGTTGGCCTATGTTGTGTAACTATAACAATATTACAATTTATCAAAATACCTAAACTTTCATTAGGTGATAAAAAAGATAGCGGCAGGCCGTTATTAGAAATAATTAAACAACCAATGGCAATCATTGCTATTATGTCGGCGGTGGTTGGTTATGCCTCGATGTCATTAATTATGACGGCAACACCATTGGCGATGAAAATATGTGGGTTTGATATTAATAATACGTCTTTTGTCATTCAATGGCACGCATTAGGAATGTTCGCGCCAAATTTTTTCACAGGGCATTTAATTCGTAAATTTGGCACAAGACGCATTATAATTATGGGTATAATATCTATGTTTGGTTGTGTCGCGGTTAATTTAAGCGGAATTGGTCTATGGCAATTTTGGTTGGCATTATTTCTACTTGGCCTTGGTTGGAATTTTATGTTTGTTGGCGGGACAAATTTATTGACCGATTGTTATAATAAAAAAGAACAAAATAAGGTGCAATCATTCAATGATTTTCTTATGTTTGGTGTTGTGGCAGCCGCATCTTTAAGTTCAGGTATTTTGCAACAAACAATTGGCTGGCATGCGGTTAATTTGGCAATTCTACTACCCATTACAATGACACTTTTGGTTCTTGGTTGGTATTCATTTTCAAAAAAACATAATAAATTAGCATAATTTATATTATTTATTTTTATATTTATTTGCCAATTTTGCATAATTCGATGATGTCCATGCGATCATTTTTTTATCAGCATCAGTTATTTGTCTAAAATATTTTGCTGGCGATCCAGCCCATATTTCACCTGATTTAACAATTTTACCAGGCGTTATCATCGCACCAGCGGCGACCATTGCACCTTCCTCCACATATGCGTCATCCATAATGATTGCCTTCATTCCGATAAATGCCGTATCACCGATTGTACATGCATGAATTAACGCCATATGACCGACCGATACATCATCACCGATATATGTGCCTTGACCATGGGTTGCCACATGGATAACGCTATTATCTTGAATATTTGTATTTTTGCCAATTTTAATATAGTTAACGTCGCCTCTTATGGTGCAGCCGAACCAAATACTGCTATTTTTATCGATTGTAACATCGCCAATGATATTGGTATTCTCACCAATGAAGCAGCTTTCATCAATCATTGGCTTTTTGTTATCAAATTCCATTAAAAATTTACTCATGATTATTTTGCTTTCGTCATATTATGTCATATTATATTTATGGAAATAAGGCGATTTGATTAAGACCTGTTGTTTCATCTAATCCAAACATAATATTCATATTTTGTATGGCCTGACCGCTCGATCCTTTAACCAAATTATCAATGGTGGCAATGATTATGGCGCGGCCTGAAATTCGGTCTTCAAATATATTCATAACGCATAAATTTGCCCCACGGGTGATTTGTGTTTGCGGTATTTTACCATCATCCAAGATACGAATGAATGGCTCATCTTGATATTTATTTAGCCATGCTTTACGTAAGTCTGCGGTATTTTTACCCTCACTCAATCTTACATGGGCAGTGATTAATTCACCACGGCTCATGGGTATTAAATGCGGCGTGAAATTGACCCGAACATCATTGGCGGCAATTCCTGCTGCTGCGGCAATTTCTTGTTCTATTTCTGGTGCATGACGATGTGATGCGATGGCATATGGGCTTAACCCTTCGCCTGCTTCACAAAATAATAATCCTTGTTTTAAACCACGACCACCGCCTGTTACACCGGATTTTGCGTCGATAATGATATCATTTATATCGATAAGATCGGCTTCAACCAATGGTAATAATGCCAAAAGACTTGCGGTGGGGTAACATCCGGGGCAAGCAATAAGCCGCGATTTTGCAATTTTTTCACGATTAAGCTCGCTTAAGCCATAAGCAGCAGTTTTTTGTAATTCTGGTGCGCGGTGTTCATGACCATACCATGTTGCATAGCTATCAATATCACGTAATCTAAAATCTGCAGAAAGATCAATCACCTTGATATGTTCGGGCAGTGTGGTAATTATTTCTTGGGTAGTACCATGCGGTAAACCGCAAAATAATATATCTAAATCATGCCAATTTGCGTCTTGCCATTTGATTAAATCGGGTAATTTTTGCCCGCCTAAATGTGGATAAACCGCATCAATTGGTTGACCAGCTTGTGAATTTGCCGTCAATAATTCAATTGATACATTGGGATGACGTAAAAGCAAGCGCACAAGATCTGCACCCGTATAACCGCTTGCACCCAATATTCCAACTTTTATAATTTTTTGCTGGTTCATAATATCACCTTATATTAACTATCAATTTTAACTTATGATATATTTATAATCTTGCTCAAAATTAGCAAATAAATAATTTGTTAATTTCATCAATTAATTTTAAACAGTAATATTTTGCATCATTGGTTTTTCTTTGACTGGTAAATCAATAATGGCAGAAAATACCCCAAGCCAGATTTTAAATGCAATCGCCATGGAAAATTGCAGACGGCAACCAACCAAATTAATCGGCAATGGAAATTTGAAATAGGCTAAATCTGGCACGGATTGCAAAGCTTACCAATAAAATTACTATATAACAGTTGTGATATTAATTAATTATTTCCAGCCATAATCTATGTTTTATCTATCCGTTGTTTTACATAGCTTCCAGGGGCTGGTTCAATGATTTTTAATTTGCAATCTTCTGGCGCGCGGGCGGCAACTTTACCATCTGAATATTTTTCAATCCATACATTCCATTCAGGCCACCATGAACCTTCGTGTTTTGTTGCACCTTTAAGCCATGATTCGGGTTTTTTACATTTGCGGTTATTTAACCAATAGCCATATTTCATTTTATCTGTTGGTGGATTTATAACACCCGCAATATGACCTGAACCAGAAAGCACAAATTTGACTGGCCCAGAATATGTGTTTTTTGCGGCATAAGTTGCCATCCATGGGGCGATATGATCATCGCAAGTTGATAAAATAAAAGACGGTGTTTTAATGGTGGTAAGGTCGATTGCTACTCCATCTAATGTTATGCCGCCTGGTTTAATTAAATTATTTTCCAGATACATATTGCGAAGATAAAAGCTATGCATAGTTGCAGGCATTCTGGTGGAATCTGAATTCCAATATAATAAATCGAACGGGAAAGGTTGCTTGCCCATTAAATAATTATTGATAACGAATGACCAAATTAAATCATTTGAACGCAGCATATTAAATGTTGTCGCCATTTCAGATCCATCAAGATATCCGCGTTCATCCATTTTTTCTTCGATTGCTGATATTTGTTTTTCATCAATGAATACGCCAAGATCGCCTGCATCGTCAAAATCAATCATTGTGGTAAAATAAGTCGCAGATTTAACGCATTCAGCCTTATTCTTTACATGTAAATATGCCAAGGTTGCGGCTAATAATGTTCCACCTAAACAATATCCAATGACATTAACTTGTTTTTCGCCAGTTGTTTTTTTAATGGCATCAATGGCGGTAATTGGCCCTTGTTTCATATAATCAGTAAAATCTTTATGGCGTAAACTTTCATCAGGATTAACCCATGAAATGATAAATACGCTTTGGCCTTGATCCAATGCCCATTTGATGAATGAATTTTTTTCTTTTAAATCAAGAATGTAAAATTTATTTATCCATGGTGGAATGATCAATAATGGTGTTTTATAAACATCTTTGGTGGTTGGTTGATAATGGATAAGCTGCATTAATTCATTTTGAAAAACCACTTGGCCTTTTGTTGTGGCGATATTAACGCCAATTTCAAATGCATTGGCATCGGTCATGGAAATGCGTAATTTACCCTTGCCTTTTTCTAAATCATTCAACATATTTTCCAAACCATTAACAAGGTTTTCACCTTTGCTATCAATGGTTTCACGAATTACAGTTGGGTTTGTCATTAAAAAATTAGTCGGTGCAGTGGCATCAATAAACTGGTTGGTATGAAAATTTATTTTCTTTGCATCACTACCGCTTAACCCATCAACATCATTAACTGTTTTATGCATGAAATCAGATGTTAGTAAATATGATTGTTTGATGAAATTAAAAATTGCATTTTCACTCCATGCTTCATCGGTAAAACGCTTATCGCTTGCCAAAGGGGTTATCGTGTCGCTGCTTTCTTCGCCAAGCATTTGTTTGGTTGTATTTTGCCAAAGACTGATATAATTACTAAAAAGATCGCTTTGTGCTTTTGCTATATCTTCAGGGTTTTCCATCATTGACTTGGTCATTTGTGAAAAAGCATCACCAATATTAAATGGATCAAGATTAATTTTATCAGGCGATAATTGTTCAATATCAATATTTTCATTGTTCACTTGTTGGTTCTTCATGAAATCAGCCATTAATTTTTGACCACGTTGCGATATGTCATTCATGGCATTTGACCATGCCACAGGGTCAAAATTATATTTGTCAAAACCATATTCTGATATTTTATTGTTATTGTCAGTTGAATTTTTTGATGTCATGGCGATAGAACCTTAAATTTAATTTAAATAAAGACATAGTTATAATTAATTATAACATAATATATCGTAAAAAGACATAATATTAATTTGATACAACTTTAATGTAATCGGGTTGATTGCATCTTTTAAATTCCCTATGATATGGTAATATAAAAGATGCTTTTAATAATGCTGCATATGATTTTAAGGAGTCTAAATTGTTGTTAGTAAAATTCACTATATCATATATATCACGAAGGTTTAGCCAGTCAAAAATATTGCTTTTGGCGTTATTATTAATCATGCCATTATCTGCTTGTAGTAGTTATAATGACAGTGATGTTATCGATAATGACGAAGAAATTGATGATGCGCTAGCCGGCGATAGTAACAATAAAGATTATAATAATATTAATGAATATCCAAATTTAGCCACAGTGCCAGAACGTCCTGTTTTATCTGATATAATTGGTGATTATGAAAAGTTAAAATCAGGGTTGATTGCTGATATTGAGCATGCAAAATATTCTGATCAAATATTGCGAAGCCAAAATATACCAGATTCTAATATGACGTTAATTGTGGCAAAAAAACTTCCTATGCCTGATATTCCTAATGAGGCACCAATGCCAATGGATATTAATAAAAAACCTATTGATCAAAATAATACCGCTGTAGAAACGGTTGCCCAAGCTATTGCTCCCGCAAAATCCATAAATACCAAAGATAATGATCTTGCATTTAATGATATACCAACATTTGATACATCATCAAATAACATATCTACAGGTAGCATAGTATCAAAAAAGATACCTAAATATAACATAACATCAAAAAATATATCTACAGATAGTATATCGCCAAATGACCCACCTTCATCTGATGGGGTATCGTTTGATAGCAATAATATTACTTCAAATATACCCGATAATATGATACCAAAAATTATTGCTACTATATATTTCGCTGATGATACATCAAATATTACTGAATTAGATAAATCGGTAGTGGCGCAAGTCGCGGATATTTTTAAAGAAAACGGTAAGATTATTATCATAACTGGTCATTCCAGTAGCATTATGCGCGTTAATGATAATCAACAACAATCAAATATGATTAATTTCAAAATGTCATTAAATAGAGCCGAAGCAGTTGCAGAGGCATTTCAAGCTTTAGATATTGCAAGGGCAAAAATTCATATAGAAGCGCGGGGTTCAAAACAACCACGCTATGTGGAAAATAATGCGGCAGGGATTGCTGGTAACAGACGTGCAGAAATTTATATTGGTTATTAATTATATTTTTAAGATAATTTTCAGATAATATAGGTCAGATAATGATAGAGACTTTTCACCGTATTAAACGTTTACCGCCTTATGTTTTTGCCGAAGTTAATAAACAAAAGGCCGAAGCCAGAGCAGGTGGCGTTGATATTATTGATTTTGGCATGGGTAACCCTGATCAACCAACCCCGCCACATATTGTTGATAAAATGATCGAGGCAGTTAAAAACCCGCGCACCCATCGATATTCCACAAGCCGTGGCATCCCTGGCTTACGTAAGGCATTATCTGATTATTACCAACGCAGATTTAATGTTGATATTGACCCTGAAAGCGAAGTAATCGTTACCTTAGGGTCAAAAGAAGGATTGGCAAATTTAGCCCAAGCAATCACCAGTCCCGGTGATGTGGTTTTGGTACCAAACCCATGTTATCCTATCCATTCATTCGGTTTTCTTATTGCTGGTGGTGCAATAAGGCATATGCCGGCATATGGTGATGGCGGTGATTTTCAAAAAGAATTTATGGCATCCCTTGAACGCGCCGTCGCGCATTCGATACCAAAGCCATTAGCGGTAATTTTAAATTTTCCACAAAATCCAACGGCGCAAGTGGTCAATCTTGATTTTTACGAGGCGGTGGTCGATTTTTGCTTGCATCATAAAATTTATATATTATCCGATATTGCCTATTCGGAAATTTATTTTGGCGATACCCCGCCGCCTTCCGTATTACAAGTGCCAAAAGCCAGAGAAATAGCCATTGAATTTACTTCGCTGTCAAAAACATATTCTATGCCAGGGTGGCGCATTGGTTTTGCGGCAGGAAATAAAACATTGGTTGCCGCATTAACAAGGATAAAATCCTATGTGGATTATGGTGCATTCACACCAATTCAGGTGGCGGCAACGGCGGCATTAAATGGACCACAAGATTGCGTTGATGAAATTCGTGCCATATATAAACAACGCCGTGATATATTAATCGATGGCCTTGCGAGGGCAGGGTGGGATGTACCATCACCAGAGGCAACGATGTTTGCATGGGCACCATTGCCTGATAAATTTAAAAGTATGGGATCGTTAGAATTTTCAAAAATATTGATGAAAAAGGCCGAGGTTGCGGTCGCACCCGGTATTGGTTTTGGTGAATATGGCGATGGTTATGTGCGTTTTGGTTTGGTTGAAAATATACAAAGAATTCGTCAGGCAACAAGAAATATTCGTGAATTTCTTATTAATGAATAAGTAGAAAATTATAATATAATAAAGATTTAAGTTATAAAGATATTGGAGTATTCTTGATATGCAAAATGATAAACCACTTAAACTGGCGATTGCTGGGCTTGGCACTGTTGGCATTGGGGTGGTTAATGTTATACAATCCTATGGTGAGATTTTAAGCGCACGCGGTGGGCGCGGGTTAGAAATTATTGCGGTTTGTGCGCGTGATAAAACAAAGAATCGTGATTGTGATTTATCACAATATGATTGGTATGATGATGCGGTTATCATGGCAAAAAATTCTGATGCGGATATTTTTATCGAATTGGTCGGCGGCAGCGAAGGTATAGCAAAAAATTCTGTTGAAACGGCATTAAATTCTGGCAAACATGTTGTAACTGCCAATAAGGCATTGATTGCTCATCATGGTTTTAAATTGGCGCAATTAGCGGAAAAAAATAATGTATGTTTAACTTACGAGGCTGCTGTCGCAGGTGGAATTCCCGTTATAAAAACTATTCGCGAAGGGTTAAGCGCCAATAAAATTTCATCATTGCATGGTATTTTAAATGGTACATGTAATTATATTATGACCGTCATGCGCGAAACGGGGCGTAAATTTGATGATGTTCTTGATGAAGCACAACAATTAGGCTATGCGGAGGCTGATCCATCTTTTGATATTGATGGTATTGATGCGGCGCATAAATTGGCAATTTTAGCTAGTCTAGCATTTGGAACTAAGATTGATTTTGATAATGTTTATATCGAAGGTATTCGCCATATAACCCCTGTAGATATCGATTTTGCTGCTGAACTTGGCTATAAAATAAAATTACTTGGCATGGCAGAAAATACTGATGATGGTGTTTTTCAACATGTTCACCCTGTGATGGTGCCGATAAATTCGCCGATTGCGGCGGTTGAGGGTGTATATAATGCGGTGGTAACCGAAGGTGATTTCATTGGCACAACCGTTATGGAAGGCAAAGGCGCAGGCAGAGGGCCAACCGCATCGGCGGTTATTGCCGATATAATTGATATTGCGGCAAACCGGCAACCCGCCACATTTGGCGTGCCAACGGATCAATTGATTAATAAACCAACATTACCGATGGAAAAATGCACTGGTCTTTATTATTTACGGCTAATGGTGGTGGACAAACCGGGTGTAATGGCCGATATAACAGCAGCATTGCGGGATGAAAATGTATCTCTCGAGGCAATAATACAACGCAGACGCAACCCCGGTGCGCCAGTTGCCGTTGTTTTGACTACCCATGAAACTGGCGAGGCAGAATTTTGCAATGCCATGAATAGAATTGAAAAACTAGAAGCCATAAGCGAAACACCAAGATTAATACGTATCGCACGGTTTAATGATTAAGGAATTTATTAAATGAGCATTGATGAACGTAATTTAGCCCTTGAAGCATGTCGAGTAACCGAAGCAGCCGCATTGGCCGCATCAAGATGGTTAGGCCGTGGTGATGAAAAAGCGGCCGACCAAGCCGCAGTTGACGCAATGCGTAGCGCATTAAATGTTTTGGATATTCGCGGTACTGTGGTAATTGGCGAAGGCGAACGCGACGAAGCGCCGATGCTTTATATCGGTGAAGAAGTAGGAACAGGCAGCGGGCCAGAGATCGATATATCACTTGACCCATTGGAAGGCACAACCATAACGGCAAAGGGCGGGACAAACGCCTTGGCGGTAATGGCAATGGCTGAAAAAGGTGGTTTTTTAAATGCACCAGATGTTTATATGCAAAAAATTGCCGTTGGTGGTGGCTTGCCAGATGGTGTTGTTGATCTTGATAATTCGGTTGATGAGAATTTGAAGAACCTTGCTTTGGCTAAGGGTAAAAATATATCCGATCTTTTAATTTGTATTCTTGATCGCCCAAGGCATGGCAAAATGATTCAATCGGTTCGTGATGCGGGTGCAAGAATAATGTTGATTGGCGATGGCGATGTGTCGGGTGTTATTTCAACATCTGACCCAAAAAGCGGTGTTGATATGTATATTGGCAGCGGTGGCGCACCCGAAGGCGTGTTGGCGGCGGCCGCATTGCGTTGTATCGGTGGGCAAATCCAAGGGCGATTATTATTTCGCAATGATGATGAACGCGGCAGAGCAGCCAAATGGGGTATTACCGATTTAGACCGCAAATATGATATTATGGATATGGCATCGGGCAATGTTATGTTTGCCGCAACGGGTGTTACTGATGGTACAATGTTACAAGGGGTTCGGGTGTTTTCTGATAGGGCAACAACGCAAACTTTGATTATGCGTTCAAAAAGCGGCACGGTTAGAATCATCGATGCAACCCATAATTTTAATCGTAAAGATTGGGTCAGCTGGTAATATATGGTTGAAATTACCGCATTTTTAGGGATTAAAAAATCTGCCAGCGGTAAATTTTGGCAAATTCGCGATGTCAGTGATCGTGATGTTATGACCATGTCGCAACGTCATTCACTGCCCGACCAATTGGCGCGGGTAATGGTTGGGCGCGGGGTAACTATCGACAATGCCGATGATTATCTTAATCCAACCATTAAAAATTTAATGCCTGATCCATCGCATTTATTAGATATGGACAAGGCAGTAGATCATATTATCTATGCTATTGAAAATAATCAAAAAATTGCCGTATTTGGTGATTATGATGTGGATGGCGCAACCTCATCGGCGCTTTTATATCGGTTTTTCAAAATGATAAATCTGGATATAACTATTTATATACCAGATCGTATTATCGAGGGCTATGGGCCAAATATAGCCGCATTAAAAAAATTACGCGATCAAGGAATAAAGACCGTTATAACCGTTGATTGCGGCACAACCGCCTTTGATGTTTTGGCAGCGGCAAAAGCCTATGATATTGATATTATCGTTATCGACCATCATGTGGCAGAGGCAAAATTACCCGATGTGGTGGCATTGGTTAACCCGAATCGATTGGATGAGAATAGCCAATATAGTAATTTAGCAGCCGTCGGCGTGGTATTTTTATTAATAGTTGCCTTGAATAGGTCGTTTAAATCATCGGGATTTTATAAAAATATAACACCGCCAGATTTATTATCATTATTGGATATAGTTGCCTTGGGGACAATTTGCGATGTTGTGCCATTGACAAATTTAAATCGCGCCTTGGTCTCGCAAGGTTTAAAAGTAATGGCAAAGCAAAAAAATATTGGCATTAATGCATTGTCGGATGTGGCAAAAATTAATGAAATGCCGACGGCTTATCATTTGGGGTTTCAGCTTGGGCCAAGAATTAATGCGGGTGGCAGAGTGGGGGAGGCGGCATTAGGCAGCCGTATATTATCAACCGATGATAATATGGAAGCACAAAAAATTGCCATTCATTTGGATCAATTAAATCAAGAACGTAAAGAAATAGAGGCTATATGCCTTGAACAAGCCATCATACAAGTTGAAAATAACCCAATGAATGATGGCTTGGTTTATGCCACCGCCAATGATTGGCATGCGGGTGTTATCGGTATTGTCGCCAGCCGTTTAAAAGAAAGATATAACAGGCCTGCCTGTGTTGTAACTTTTGAAAATGGCATCGGCAAAGGTTCTGGGCGTTCGATCGATGGGGTTGATTTAGGTGCAGCGGTGATATCTGCTAGTCAGGTGGGATTGCTTGAAGCTGGTGGCGGTCATAAAATGGCGGCTGGATTCAGTGTAGCACAAGAAAAAAATGATGATTTTCGCCAATATTTATCTGACCATATTGCAAAACAATTATCAAATGATGATATAACCAAGATAATTCCGCGCATATATATAGACGGCGCGATTGACATAAATGCGGCAAATTTTGATTTTGTTAAACAATTGGAAAGTCTCGCGCCATTTGGTTCTGGCAATGCCACACCAAAATTTGTATTTTGCCATTTAAAAGTTACATATGTGGCAATTGTCGGCAGCGACCATGTGCAATGCAGATTTAGTGGTGAAAATGGCAATGGCTCATTAAAGGCAATTGCTTTCCGCTCTGTTGGTCAACCACTTGGCGATTTATTGTTAGATGCAAAGGGCAATATGCCGATACATGTGGTTGGGCGTTTGCAATTAGACACATGGCGCGGCAGCGATAATATACAATTAATAATTGATGATGCCGCCGCGATTATTTAAAATTCCTAAACTCAAATGTTAGATGTTTAATTTTAGTTAAATTTACCAAAATTACCAAGCAATTGTTCAAATATGCCTAGGCTATGCCCTGATGTGGGCGTTTCGCGTTCCTGCATGATTATTTCACGAATATCTTCTTTATTATAATATTTTATGTCTTTTAATAACCCGTGTGAATCAAAATCAATAATTACCACTTGTTGATCGGTTATTTCAGGTTCAAAAAATGCCCATTGTTCTGTTTTATGGCTAATATAATACCATGTACTAGAATCAAATATCCCAACAGCTGACGGGCTGCCAATCATTCTGGCAACTTGGTTTCGATCAAATTTACCAATTTCAAGTTTTTTAAGTTTATAATCACGTGGTAAATTACCACGAATAGAGGTTTTTGCCTCGCAAGCATTAAGAATTAAGGCAACAAGTAATATTGAACTTGTATTAACCAGTGTTTTGATAATTTTTTTGTAACTAGTCATGATATCATTTCATATAAATTATTTCATATAACATTTATTTATTTGTAATGTGGACTTTATATTTATCTTTTTCAAGATGCTTTTGATTTTCTTTTATCGCTATGCTTGATTATTGTTTTATTGTTAACTATTTTATTATTTAATTTATAATCTATTATTTGTTATTTATATACGGATGTTATTATGTTTAAGACAATATCAGGATTATTTGCAAAAAAACCATATCAAATATCGGCGCAATTAATCTATAAAAAATTAGTTACTCAGGCACGTGATCCATATTTTTATAAATATTTATCGGTAAAAGACAATATAGACGGGCGGTTTGATATGATTTGCCTGCATTTATATTTAGTTCTTGATCGATTAGAAAACAATCCAACCGCTGTTGATATGACACAATATATGGTCAATTATATGATATCTGATATGGATCGTAATTTTCGTGAAATGGGTGTAAGCGATATATCAGTGGGTAAAAAGGTGCAAAAGCTGGCAACTGCACTTTACGGAAGATTGGAAATTTATCAAATTTCTAATGATAAAATTGCCACCGATGGCGGTAAAGCATTTGCTGCTGCTATCTGTCGTAATATATATCGATCAGATGTGGCAGATAATAATGATAACCAATTTCCATATGAAAAAATATCTAAATATACAATTGCCCAACAAAATTTTCTCGCTAAATTAAATTTGGATGATTTACTTGTTGGGAATATATCTTTTATTCCATGTGAGGAAGCCATATGAATGAAAAACATACCGAAAGCCAAGAATTTAGCTATATAGTTAATATTGACAATATTGCCAACAAAGGTCTTCGTATTAAAATCAAGGCCAGTTCAAGTGATTTAAAAGGGTTGGCACGTCGTTTTAACCTACTTTCCTTGGAAAATTTTCATATAAATTTCCATGTTAAACCAGTTTCTGGTGGCAATAAAATATCGGTAACTGGTGATATGACTGCCGATGTTATACAGGCATGTATTGTTAATTTATCTCCAGTATCTTCAAAAATTAATGAAGAATTACAATTAAATTTTACTACTATTGATGGCAATATTGCCAATAATAAAACTGATTCGAACATATCCTTAAACGATGATGATTGTGATATGATTGAAAATAATATGCTCGACTTAGCCGAGGTGGCTGCACAGCAATTATCGTTAATAATAGATCCTTATCCGCGTTCTGATAATGCGGATTTAAAAGTTTTTGCTGATCAAATATCATCTGGTAAGAAAAAAATATTCACCATCGATGATAAACCAAATCCATTTGCTGTTTTAAGTAAATTAAACAAAAAAAGTTAGTTTTTATTAAAAACCAATGTTATATTGAATTCAACGCTTGCTGTTCATGTTTATATTGGTTAAGTACATCAGTAATTGATATATTGTTTTTTTAGTTCTTATTGAAAGTATAATTAAATGGCTGTTCCCAAAAGTAAAATTAGTCGCTCGCGCCGCAATATGCGTCGTTCGCACGATTCTATTTCATCAAATGCACATAGTGAATGTCCAAATTGTGGTGAGTTAAAACGCCCGCATCATGTATGTGCTTCTTGTGGTCAATATGATGGTCGTGATGTTACTGATGCTTCGGCTTAGGCCTGACTTTCAAATCTATATATAAGGGTGTATTTGCGTCTTGAATGATGGCTTAATTATATCTCTTGACGGTATGGGCGGCGATGGTGCACCTGCATCTGTTGTTAAGGGGGCTGCTTTGGCAAGTGTAAAATTGCCAGAGGCAGCTTTTCTGTTATTTGGTGATGAAGCAAAGCTTGCGCCCTTAGTTGCCGCAGAGTCTGACCTGCGTGGTCGGGTTGATATTAGGCATACAGATGTGGTTATTGGCAGTTCAGATAAGCCGTCGATTGCTCTTCGACGTGGTCGTAAATCCAGCATGCGCTTGGCAATTGATGCAGTGCGCGATGGAGATGCAAATTGTGTTGTTTCTTCGGGTAACACGGGCGCGTTAATGGCTATGGCTATGTTTAGCTTGCGAACTATTGAAGGCATTGATCGCCCTGCCATATCGTCTATTTTTCCATCAATTAATGGCGTAACATGTATGTTAGATCTTGGTGCAAATGTTGATTGTGATGCTGATAATCTTGTGCAATTTGCCATTATGGGCGAGGTATTCGTGCGTACCGTACTTGATAAACAACGCCCAAGCGTTGGGTTGCTTAATGTTGGGGTTGAAGATTTAAAAGGCCGTGATGAAGTTAAACAAGCAGCGGCAAAATTAAAACAATTAAATATAAATATTGACTTTAAAGGGTTTGTTGAAGGCGATGATATTGGCAAGGGCAGCGTTGATGTTATTGTTACCGATGGTTATACGGGCAATGTTGCGCTTAAAACTATTGAAGGTACATCAAAATTAATTACATATTTTTTGAAAGATGCTTTCAACACCAATCTATTTACAAAAATATGTTATTTATTCGCAATCAATCCATTAAATATCTTGCGTAAAAAGGTTGATCCGCGTTTATATAATGGCGCGGTATTCTTAGGGTTGAACGGTATTGCGGTTAAAAGCCACGGCGGAACCGATGGTTTTGGTTTTTCAAATGCAATTGCTGTTGCCGCCAATATGGCAAAGAATGATTTTATAAATAAAATGCGTGATGATATTGAAAGCCTAAATATGGATGGTAGTGATAATAATATTGATAAATCGGAAGATTGCTAATGCTTCGATCAGTCATCACGGGGGTTGGTTCTTATCTACCTACAAAAATTTTAACAAATGATGATTTATCAAAAATTGTTGATACATCTGATGAATGGATACAAAAACGCACTGGTATTAAACGCCGTCATATTGCTGCTGATGGTGAATTAACCTCTGATTTGGCCAAAATAGCCGCTGAGCGCGCGATGGATAATGCGGGTGTTAGCAGTGATGAAATTGATTTGCTAATCTTGGCGACAACAACCCCTGATAATACTTTTCCCGCAACCGCAGCCAAAGTTCAATCGATGCTTGGCATTAAATGCGGTGCTGCATTTGATATACAGGCAGTTTGTAGCGGTTTTATATTTGCATTAACGCAGGCCGATAATATGTTACGCCTTGGTCAAGCCAAGACTGCCTTAGTAATTGGCGCAGAAATATACAGTCGCATTCTTGATTGGACGGACCGTGGCACATGCGTTCTTTTTGGTGATGGTGCAGGTGCCGTTGTTGTTAAGGCTAATCAAGGCATAGGTGAAAATAGCGATCGTGGAATTTTATCAAGCCTTATTCGTACCGATGGGCAATATTATGATAATTTATATGTGGATGGTGGTGTAGCATCAACAGGTACAGCAGGCCATGTTCGTATGGCAGGTGTGGAAGTTTTCCGCCATGCGGTTAGCAGAATGAGCGAAGCCGTAAAACAATCGCTTAATGATGCGGGGCTTAGCAAAGATGATTTGGATTGGTTAATTCCCCATCAAGCAAATCTTAGAATAATAGAACAAGTTGGCAAAAAATTACATATTGATAGTGGTAAAGTTATTATTAGCTTGCAAGAACATGCCAATACTTCGGCGGCAACCATACCATTGGCATTGGATCACGCTATTAAAAATGGCAAATTGAAAAATAATGATATTATTGCTTTAACTGCAATGGGTGGTGGGTTCACATGGGGTGCGATTACTTTGCGATGGTAGGCGTATGAAATATATATTATATTTACCTTTATCGTAATAGAATTGACGAAATAAATGCTATATGTAATCATCACTATATAATTATCATATAATTAAGATTATTTGTCAGAAATGAAAAAATTTATAGGTACGGAGATATTATGAGCGTAAAAACAGTAACAAGAGCGGAATTATCAGAAGCGATATATCAAGAAGTTGGGTTATCACGTAATGAGTCTGCTGATATGGTCGAGTCTGTTCTATCTGAATTATCAGATGCACTTGTTAATGGTGAAAATGTTAAAATTTCTTCATTCGGTAGTTTTTCCGTCCGTCAAAAGAAAGAACGCATTGGTCGTAATCCAAAAACTGGTGAAGAAGTTCCTATCTCTTCACGTAAAGTGTTGGTATTTCGACCAAGCCATGTTTTAAAAAACTGCATAAATTCTAATGGGTAATATATAAAAATTAATATATTTAATATATTTCTTTTGTTACAGTTATATAATTAATATTTTATGGATATATTATGATTAATGATGATTTTATTACTAGTGATAGTATTGAGGATGATAATATTAGCAATAATCATAAAGAAAAAACACGCAATAAATCTGCATATGCCTTTAAAACAATTAGCGAAGTTGCACGTATTTTAGGCGTGCCACAGCATGTTTTACGTTTTTGGGAAACAAAATTTTTACAAATAAAACCCATGAAACGTGCCGGTGGCCGGCGTTATTATCGCCCACAAGATGTTGACTTATTAATGGCAATACGTGAATTATTACATGCGGAGGGATATACAATTCGTGGTGTACAAAAATTAATCCGCGAAAAAGGTGTTAAGTCTATTTTATCATTAAATGGTAAAGTTGAATTAAATAATGAAATTAATAAAAATCAGAAAGAAAATCTAAATAATATTATTGCTGAAGAATTTGATGGTAATATTAAATCATCACATCTTATTTTAATTAAAAATCAATTACTTGATATTAGAGCTGAATTAATAAAGGCAAATAAATAATATTATATTTGGTTGCAAATTTAATATTATAAGTCATAATATAGGCCATTATATTTACGATTATTTGATTTTAATATCATGTGATTATACGGGTAGTAGCGCAGCCTGGTAGCGCATTCGTCTGGGGGACGAAAGGTCGTAGGTTCAAATCCTATCTACCCGACCAATTTTCATAGAATAAGCCAAACCACGTTTTTATATGATCATTTCAAATCATTTTACCAAAATATAAATATTTATTTTGAGATTGCAATTTCATCATGAACAATTTTAAGTATATTTTTTAAATCATTCTCTGCCATGCCATCAAATGCAAGCCTTATTGCCTGTGGAGATATATTGCCAACTGCGAATGGTTTGGCGGCTGAAACAAAAATTTGATGTTTATTTAGCTTGGTTACTATTTCTTCCGCCCTTTGTGTATTTGGCAATGGCAACCATGCAAAGCTGGCATTTGGATGTGATATTACCGCCATATCTTTAAATATCTGACGGCAAATTTTTTGTGATCTTGCGCCATCGCGGCGACGGTTTTCTTTGGATATTGCCAATGTTCCATCTTCAATCCAATTGGTAACCAAGGCTGATATTATCGCTGGTGAGTTCCATGTGCTTGCTCTAATGACAATGTAATAGCCGATCAATATATTTATTTGGTGCGATTAAATAACCAAGGCGCAGACCAGTTGCGATGTTTTTTGAAAAACTATCCACATGGATTGTATGGTCGGGTATAAGGCTTATAAAACTTGGTGGCGGGTTAGCTTCTAAAAAACCATAGGCATTATCTTCGATGATTAATAAATTATAACGCCGCGCTATATGGGTAATTTTATGTCTTGTTGCCTCATCCATAACAATTCCAATTGGATTATGAAGATTGGGCATTAAATATATGGCACGCAATTTATTTTTACGGCAATTATCCTCTAACATATCAAAATTAATCGATGCGTTGGTATAATTATCCAGATAATTAATGGTGACAAGATTAATGCCATGAAGTGCGGCAATAGATTTAAAACCGGCATAAGTCAGGCTATCGGTGGCAACAATATCCCCGCGATTAAAAAGACCAAATATGGTTATTGCTAAACCATGCTGTCCGCCCGATGTTACTAATAAATTTTTTGGTTTAATCATTCCCAAGCTTGGTTTTAGATATTTGGCGATAATTTTTCGCTCATGGGTTCTGCCGCCATGGGGTTGATAACGAAGCATAGCATCAAGATCACCAGTTTTAGCAAGCCGTTTAAGGCCTGATCTTAAAAAATCTGTATCGGCAATGTTGCTTGGCATGTTAAATACCAAATCTATCATGCCATCGGCAGTATTTTGCTCCATATGTTGCTCAAGGCCAAGCATTAATGGCACAGCCATATCACGAACGAATACGCCGCGCCCTTTTTCACCAACTATCAGGCCGCTACGTTTTAATTCGCCATAAACCCTAGGGTCAGGACCCATTAATTTAATCCGTTCTGCGGAGGCAATATTCTTGCTATGGATAGGAGAAAAGCCGCAGTAAACCGTCTGATTTTCAAGTTTTTTCGACAACGTCAGAGAAGAATATTGCCCCGCCCAGCGGGTTTATCAGTAAGCGTGCATTTACTGCAAAAACAATGCTTAAATATGCTAACATATCCTTAGCCCTTGTTTTTTTGTATCTACAAGCTTACTGATAAACAGAATTGCATCAAATTAATGGGTCCTGACCCTAGTTGCCGTTGCTAGTGCAATATTGTGTTTTTCGGCAAAAGATCGATGAGTTGGTAATCTTGTTCCCGGTGCTAATTCACCATTCTCTATTTTTTTACTTAATTTTTTTGCCAGTTTTATATATTGAAATTGCTGCATTATTTGCCTGTTACCTTGTGATTTTATGCTCATATAATTGTAATGATTTATGTTTTATGTCAAATAAAATTAGATATTATTATTAAAGTTTAGGTAAAAAATGAGCAATATTTTTCGTATAGCGTTACTGGCAACGGCATTATTCATGGTAACATTTGCGGTTAATCTTCAATCGCCATTATATGGGTTATATGCGGCAAAAAGCCATATGGGGGCAACCGAAGTTACCATTGCCTTTGCTGCTTATGTGGCTGGATTGATGCCAACGCTTATTTTATTTGGTGGTTTATTTGATCGGATAGGTCGACGTTTGCCGATGGCTTTTGTATTAATATTGGGTGTGATTGCCACGGTAATTTTGGTTGTTATGCCAAATTGGCACAGCCTAGTTATCGCCAGAATAATGCTTGGTATTGCAACCGCATTGGCAACCACTACCGCCACGGCCTATATGCGGGAAATTATGACGGCTGATAATGATAAAACTGCTATATTGATTGTAACTTCGGCAAGTTCGCTTAGTTTTGGTGGCGGCGCATTGGCAACGGGTGTAAGTCTTGGTTTGCAAGGTGAGACGACTACCCCTGCAAGTTTCATAATATTATTTATAATATCGCCAATGCTTGCATTTCTTATATTTAAATTGCCCAAAACTGATGTTATAAAATCAATAGCTATGCTTCGTTTGCCTATATTTCCATCTAACACATGGATATTTGGTGTTGCCATGGCATTAGCATGGGCAGCAACGGGAATGACCATTGCAATCGTGCCGTTGGAACTTGCGGCGCATGGTCTTGGCGGCTGGACAGGTTTAGTAATTTTTTTGGCAATTTTTATCGGTTTTTTAATGCAGCCAATTGCACACAAGATGGATAATTTAAAATCACTTGGCTTAGGATTTATTTTAATTCCATGTGGTTTTATTATTTTACTTGGTAGAATTTATTATGAAATGATATTTTTGGTTTACTACCGGCAATGATTATATTTTTAATATTTGAATTGATAATTACAACGGTCAGAGTTTTATTTTGGATAAGAAAATAATTGTTAATATTTAACAAGATTATAGCCAAGTATCATGCAATAATTCATCAGCTATCATCACTATCTAGTAAATTATTTATTTGTTTTAAATTTAATAAGCCTGTTTGTGTATCGCTGGTTTTTATAACCGATAGCGCATTATATGTGGCGGCGCGAAGGCATGTTTTTATGGTTTTACCATTGGCGGCAAATGCTGAAAATGTACTGGCAAATGCATCACCTGCACCGACAGTATTTGTAACCTTTACCTTGCTTGATGGATGAAATTCCACTTGTTCAATCTGCCCAGCATATGCGCCTTCTGAACCATTGGTTATCAGAATTATTTTTGGCCCTGTTGCACATATTTTATCGATGAATTGTTGTAATTCTCTTCCAGCCAAGCCATTTTTTAATAATTGTGGTATCGTAGATATATCATGCTTTTTATTTTGGATAGTGCCTTTTGGTATTAAGGTTAAGGCCATTTTTTCTGCTTCGGCTGCATTGATTGATAATAGATCGACATATTCTAATGCTTCAAAAACATCACCTGCCCAATAGGTTAATTGACGAATTCCGGGGTTGGCAGCAACAAATGCGCCCGCTTCTTTGGCAAGCTTGGCAATTTTCAAAAAACAAGCAGCAGAATTTCCCGATAGCCCTGCAATATAAACCAAATCACAATCGGTAAAAATATCGGCGGTTATTTCATCGGCTGATAAGTCAGAATTTGCCCCGCGATTGGTAAATATAGTCGGGTTACAAACATGGGATGACACCATGATTGTTTTACCTGTCGGCAAATTATCATCAATGATAATTTTATCGGTATTTATATTTTCATTGCCCAGATGTTCAAATATTTTTTGACCTTCTAAATCTTTACCAATTCTGACAAAAGATGTGGTATCAAACCCTAATTTTCCGATGCTGACCGCGGTATTAGCACCGCCGCCGCCAACCGATGATTTTATCGAGGCAACATCAATCTTACGGCCTTCTTCCAATAATAAGAATGACGATGTGGCATTATGCATGGTCATGCGTTCAATATCTTCTTCATCAACACTGGCGATAACATCAATCGTTGCCGAACCAAAAGTTAATGCTTTTTTGCTATTTCTCATACTATTCATCTTCCGTAAAATACTCAGTTACTACGCTTGCCATTAATATCGAATAAATGCAATTTATCACTATTTGCACCATAAGTAACGCTTTGTCCTGTTTTAACGTCGCTGCTGCCTGATGTGGCGGCAATTATTTGCGTGTCATCTTGGCTGGTTAAATAAATATAACTGACATCGCCTAATCGCTCTACGGCATCAACTTTGCCAGTTATGATAAAATCGGCATTTTTGCTTTCGATTAAATGTTCGGGGCGAATGCCGATGGTTGCGATATTATTATCAAAATTTGTATATATTTTAGGATTTAAAAAATTCATTTTTGGTGAGCCAATGAATCCTGCGACAAATAAATTTTCTGGTTTGTTATATAATTCTAATGGCTTGCCAATCTGTTCCACATAGCCATCATTTAGCACAATAATTTTATCGGCTAATGTCATTGCCTCTACCTGATCATGGGTTACATAAACAACGGTATTTTTAAGATTTTGATGTAGTTTAGAAATCTCAATTCTTGTTTGCACCCGAAGGGCGGCATCTAAATTTGATAATGGTTCATCAAATAAAAATACCTGTGGATCACGAACGATAGCCCGTCCAATGGCAACCCGTTGGCGTTGACCGCCTGATAATTCTGCTGGTTTACGGTGCAATAACTCACCTAGTTGTAAAATATTAGCAGCCTTTTCAACCCTTTGTTTAATTTCCGCTTTACCAATTTTTTTAATAGATAGGCCAAAGGCCATATTTTTAAATACATTCATATGTGGATAAAGCGCGTATGATTGAAAAACCATCGCTATACCACGTTGTGATGGCGGTAAATCATTGACTTTGATATTGCCAATTTCTATATCACCTGCGGTTATTTCTTCTAAACCAGCGATCATACGTAATAATGTTGATTTTCCACATCCTGAAGGGCCGACAAATACGCAAAATTCACCATCTTTGATATCAATATCAACGCCGTGAATAACCACAGTATCGCCATAGGATTTACGAACCGCATGTAATTTTATATTTGCCATTATTTAAAGCCTTTATTTAACTGCACCCGATGTGATACCGCGTATTAATTGCCGTGAAAAAATAAGATAGACGATCATGATTGGTATGATTGCCAATGTTAATGAGGCCAAAACCGCATTCCAATCTGTCACATATTGACCGACAAATTGCTGTACGCCCAAGGTTACTGTTCTTGTCTCTTCCCCTGGTGATAGAATAAGCGGAAACCATAAATCATTCCAAACTGGAACCATAGTAAAAATACCAACCGTGGCAATTGCTGGCCTTGTTAGGGGTAGAATTATCTGGAAGAAAATACGATATTCGCTAACCCCGTCGCATCTTGCTGCTTCTTTTAAATCTTTTGGGATTTGATGCATGAATTCATTTAAAATAAAAATCGTAAGCGGCAGGCTTTGTGCCACATAAACCAATATCAATGCGGTTAATGTATTGGTAAGGCCTAATGATACAATAAGTTTTAAAATACTAACGCTACCAAGGCGAATAGGTATCATTATGCCAATTGCCAAATATAGACCAAGCAATGTATTGCCGCGAAATTTATATTCAGATAAAGCCCATGCAGCCATAGATGCGATTAATAAAGTTATTGCAAGCGTTGCTACCATTATTGTGATTGAATTTAAAAAATATAAATCAAAGCTGCTTCTGGTTAATACTTTTTCAAAACCAACCAGCGAAAATGTATCAAATGTAGGTAATGCCATCGGGTCGTTAAAAATTGCCTTACGTGATTTAAATGAGTTGCTGATGACAAGGAAAATTGGCCATAGGGCTAAGATCATATAGGCAAATAAAATTATTTGTACGCCAATTCCGCCTAATGGTCGCCGTAATTTATGTGATGCCTTAACCATGATATATTATCCTTTTAAAATGCATAACGATGCAGGCGACGTTGAATGATATATAGATAAAATATTATTCCCAGTAAAATAATAAGGAACATTGATGTTGCCACTGTCGCACCCATATTTGGATCGCCAATTTGCAATTGGAAACCAAAGAAAACACGATAGAAAAAAGTCCCCATAATATCGGTCGAAAAATTAGGCCCAGCCAATGCGCCTTTTACTGCATATATTAAATCAAAGGCATTGAAATTTGCAACGAATGTTAATACGGATACAATACCAAGGGTTGGTAATATCAAGGGTAATTTAATACGCCAAAAAATTTGCATGTGATTAGCACCGTCAATTTCGGCGGCTTCTGTCAAATCTTCGGGTATATTTAAAAGTGCGGCATAAATAAGCATCATCGGTATTCCAACCCATTGCCAAACCGATATAAGCGATAGGGTAATTAATGCGCTGCCATCATCGCCAAGCCATGGTTGGAAGTAATCTTCAAGGCCGACATATGTCATTAATTCTTCGGCAACCCCCCATAAAGGGTTGAGAATAAGTTGCCATGTGAAACCAATTATCACCACCGACATCATTGTCGGCATAAAAATCGCAGTGCGATAAAAATTACGCCCTTTGACAACGGGAAGGCTTAATAATGCCGCCAACAATAATCCAATTGGATTTTGCACCAACATATGGACTACAAATAAAATAAAGTTATTATATAATGCGTTCCAAAATGATGATGACCATTCAGAATCACCAAGCAAGGTGAAATAATTATCCAAGCCAACAAATTCTAATTGATTAGCATCATTTGGATAAAATGTTGAAAATCGAATAGTATCGACCAAAGGGTAAATCATAAATAGCGAATATATAAAAACTGCGGGCAGTAAAAATATTATAATATGAAATGGAAATTTATTTTTAAAAATTTTATTTTCCAAATTGGCAATTTTCATCTGTTTTCCCTTTAATATCTATTTAATATTATCGATTAATAAATATTGGGCAAATAATATTGAAATCTAAATAGTTATCGAGCCAGCTTAATTTAAGATGGCCCGATATTATAAAGATTATTGATGTGGCGCATACCATTTAGCTAAACCATCTTCGGCACGCTTTGCGGCAGCCTCAGGGGTCATTTTGCCGTTTAATACTTGCGCGCTAACATTCCAAAGTTCAGTCTCTAAATTAGGCGTTCCACGCGATAATATTTGATATGAATTACGGATGGTAGATTTACATTTTTCGCGCCAGCTAACGAATTCATTGGCAACAGGGTCTTTAATGGTAACCTTTGCATCAGATAATGGGAAAAATCCTGGTAAAGCATTGGCAAGCAATGTGGCAAATTTTGATTGAGACATCCAATTTAGGAAAGTTTTTGCCGCGGCTATATTTTTTGAATTGGCATTAATACCAAGTCCTATATCGGTATGATCGGAAATATAACATGTATCACCAGAAGCACCAGTTGGCGGTGGGAATGCACCAAATTTAAAATCAGCCTGTGAATTAAATGTGGCAATATCCCATGAACCAGCAGGATAGATAACGGCACGGCCTAATGTGAATAAATTTTGCGTATCAGGGTATTTTTGTGCGCTGTAGCCTTTGCCCATATATGGCGACCATTCGGCTAAATGTTTGAATGTATCCACATATGCTTTATCGCTATATTTTCCTGAACCGTCAATTAATGCTTTACGGCCTTCCTCGCCTTTCCAGAAATTAGGTCCGATATTTTGGAAGCCCATGGTTGCAGCTTCCCATTGATCGGCAGTACCAAAAGCGATTGGCGTATATTTACTTTCTGATTTTATTTTTTTAACCACAGCCATAAATTCAGTACGAGTTTTAGGGATATTTAGGCCTAATTCAGCAAAAATTTCCTTGTTATAGATAAAACCATGAATGACGGAGGCCATAGGCAAGCAAAATGTTGTTTTACCATCATCGGTTGTCCATGCGCTTTTTGCCACATCAGAAAAGCTTGATAAGCCAGATAAATCATTCAAGCTGGCAAGATTGCCTTGTTTAAATAATTCAAGCGATGCGTCAAATGGGCGGCATGTTATTAAATCACCCGCTGTTCCTCCTGCGAGCCTTGCATTTAAACTAGCATTATAATCGGCAGGTGGTGATGGATCAAATTTAACGGTAATATCGGGATATTCTTTGTTAAATGCAGGGATAATTTGATCGCTCCAAATATCGGCATCATCATTACGCCAGCTTTCGATACTTAATTCCGCACCAGCATTAGCGGCAATTGGCATGATTGCCATGAACCCAGCGAGCACAGTTGATAACAGTTTAATTTTAGAATTTAACATAGTCATATTTTGATCCTCCTGTTGATTATTTAATGTTATTATTTTTAATTTCACCCATCACAAGGCGAAGATTACCATCAGCTTTGGCAAGCTTTGCCTCCGCCAAATTTAATGTCAAACCCATAGCAATTAATATCGCAGGCTTGATAACTCCTTTTGTTTGTCTTAATGCCCTTTCGGCATTATTTAATTCGACTTCGGCGATGCTGGCGACTATACGCGCCGCGCGTTCAACAAGTTTTTCATTATCGGCAACCATATTAACCATAAAGCCATCGACTATATGTCCCATTTTACTCATAAATAAAGTCGATAACATGCCAAGGGCGGCCTTTTGCGCTGTGCCTGCGCCTAATCTGGTTGATCCTGCAATCACTTCAACCCCAGATTCTAGACAAATATTATGATCGGCAAGCAATAGCATTTTTGAACCAGGGTTATTGGCAATTGCGACAGTCAACGCCTTCACCTTTATTGCCGCTTCAAGCAAGCCAAGACTATATGGTGTCGTGCCGCTTGCAGAGACTATTATAACAATATCATCGCTTGTTATATTATGTTGTTTGATTTCTATTTCTCCAGAATAATAGCTATTTTCTGCTGCGCCAATTGGCTTAAGTCGTGCATCATCACCACCTGCCATTAAGAATAATTGCCGTTCAAGTGGCCAACCAAATGTTGGATTAATTTCCATTGCATCTTGTAATGCAAGTAATCCAGCAGAACCTGCACCAGCATAAATTAAGCGGCTATTATTATTTTGTAATTTTTGTGAAATTGCATCGGCGGCTTTATCTAGTTGTGGAATAGCAGCATATACAGATTGCACCGCACGCGCCTGCCCATCAAGCAAATGAGTTAATATCTCCGTTCCAGATAAAAGGTCTAAACCTTTATATTTTGGGTCGGGTGTTTCGGTTGCAGGGGCGTTGTTACCCCAGATTTTTTTATAAAGTCCAATATACATACCAATATACTATATGATGATTTAAGAAAAACAGAGTCATTTTTTTAAATATTGATATTATTATTTTTTATTTAAATAAAATTGTTATAATTCAATATATTACATAATTAATATTTTTATTATTTAAAATAAACTTTGGATTTTTTTATTATATAGATATTATATAAAATATAAATGGTATTGAAACTGGTATTTAATTAAGTTATGTTGATTATCAAATTACATCTAAAATATTAAAGGTTATGGTTTTTGAAAGATAAAGATATTTTATTTTTAGCATTAGATTGCGGCGGCACAAAAACTCGTGCGCGTCTAACTAATATCGCTGGTGATTGCTTGGGCCACGGTCTGTCGGGTCCGGCGAATGCTTTCATTGGCTTAGATGTTGTTTTTAAACAAATGATAATTGCTGCTAATCTTGCATTAATAGATGCCAAACGCAGCGATATTACATTTGATAAAATATATGTTGGATTAGGCATGGCGGGATTGTCATCAGGTCGGTTACGCCAAGAATTGCGCGAATATAACCATCCTTTTGCCAGTTTGCGGGCAGAAACTGACGCGCATATTGCCCAATTAGGCGCATTTAATGGTGGCGATGGCGCAGTCTTAATAACGGGTACGGGTTCTTGTGGTTATGCAAATATTGATGGCAAAATTTTTATTAAGGGCGGTAATGGGTTTAATATATCCGATCATGGAAGCGGCGCATATTTAGGGCGAATAGCATTGCGGCGTGCGCTTCAAGGATATGAGGGCATATTGCCTTATACTTCTTTATGTAAAGCAATCATGGTAAAATTTGATCAATCGATCGATAAATTAGTCGATTGGGCCGATAAAGCAAAACCAGTTGATTATGGTAAATTTACACCCATTATATTTTCTCATGCAAAACAAGATGTATTAGCAAAGGAACTTATTAGACAAACAGCACAAGAAATAGATATAATCATTTCGGTATTGCTTAACCTTGGTTCACCATCGGTGGCATTGGTTGGTGGCATGTCTGTGCCATTGATGCCTTGGTTGTCGGATAAATTAAAACCTTATTTAACAAAGCCGCTTGGTGATGCGCTTGACGGTGCGCGTCTGTTGGCATTGGATGGATTTTATGACAGGGATAATAATGCTTAATCCCGCGCCCTTGCTTGATTTATTAAAAACTGAAATTGCTGATAATTATGGGATATCTATACCGCTTTATAAAAAAATTCAACGCGGATTATATAAGGCCATTGAAAATAATTTAATTGGCAGCGATGAAGCATTACCGAGCGAACGTGATTTAGCGGCAAGTCTAGGGGTGTCGCGCATAACTATCAGGCGTGCAATCGCCGTAATGGCCGAAAATGGTGCGTTGCTACAACGGCGTGGGGCAGGGACATTCGTTAATATTAGGGTTGTGCAGCCATTATCAAATTTAACCAGCTTTACCGAAGATATGGCATCGCGTGGCATTAAAACCGACCTTATATGGCTTGATCGGTCGGTCGGTATCGCATCACCGCATGAGGCGGAAATGTTGCAATTAACGGCTGGTTCAAAAATAAGCCGCCTATATCGAATGCGCCGCGCCGATGATAGGCCATTATGTTTGGAATATGCCTGTTTACCCAATAAATTTGTCCCAGAACCAAAATTAATAAAAAAATCATTATATAAATATCTTGATGGTATTGGTAAAAAACCAATACGCGCAATGCAAAAAATAAGTGCGGAGCTTTTTACCATTGAACATGCCCATCTTTTAGGGGTAGAGCCACATAGCGCATGCCTTTATATTGAACGCCGTTCTTTTTTAGATGATGGCACGCCTGTTGAGTTTGTTTGTTCGCATTATCGTGGCGATTCTTATGATTTTATTGTGGAACTTAAATTATGACAAAAATATCGCTTGCGACACAAATGTCGGTTGAAACAAAAGAAGCACCAAATGCGGTGGGTCGAATGCTGTTAAATAACAAAGCCGCATGTATGGATCTTGGTGCGAAATTACGCGCATCACCGCCAAAATTTGTCGCAACTTGTGCTAGGGGAAGTTCAGATCATGCCGCGAGCTATGCCAAATATTTAATCGAAACACAAATAGGCATAATATGTGCCTCTGCCGCGCCATCAATTGCATCGGTCTATGGGGTTGAAGTCAAAATGGATGGGGCGTTATTCATTGCAATATCTCAATCTGGGCAAAGCCCTGATATATTGGCTACGACAAAAGCTGCGAAATCTGCTGGTGCTTTAGTGGTGGTTATTGTCAATATGGAAAATTCTCCATTGGCGGCGATGGCGGATATAATATTACCGCTTTGTGCAGGTGATGAAACAAGTGTGGCGGCAACAAAATCATATATAACAAGCTTGGCAGCAATTGCTCAGATGGTGGCTCATTGGTCGAATAATGATAAAATATTACAAGAATTAGACAAATTACCAACACAGCTTAACGAGGCAATCTTATGTGATTGGTCGGCTGCGGTAGATGATATTGTTAAATCTGAACATTTACTGGTGATTGGTCGCGGCGTTGGATTTGCCATAGCGCAAGAGGCCGCATTAAAATTTAAAGAAACCTGTAGTCTTCATGCCGAAGCATTCAGCGCGGCGGAAATACGCCACGGGCCAATGGCAATTTTAAAAAATAAAATTACCACATTGGTATTCTCGCAAAATGACCAAACACAGCCAGATATTATTGATTTATTATCATTATTAAAAGATCAAAAAGCACCAGTTTATAGCGTAGGAATTGTTAATTCACCAGCAATAGAGCTAGCCATCGTTAATGATGTTTATCATTTATTTGCACCGCTTATTATGGTGCAGAGCTTTTATATTATGGTTAATAAAATTGCTGTAATGAAAGGGCTAAACCCTGATAAACCACCATTGCTTTGCAAGGTTACTGAAACAAAATGACCATAGATAAAGTTAAAGCTATCAGTAAAAAAGCATTAATAAGCGAGCGTATTTTTACTGGTGAAAAAATATTATTTTCTCATGCCATATTGGTTAATGGCAATATTATTGATGACATATGCCCCGTCGATGATATTCCTTGTGATTATACAATAGAAAATCTTGGCAAGGGGATATTAACGGCTGGTTTTATCGATTTACAAGTCAATGGTGGTGGTGGGGTTTTATTCAATGATGAACCGACGGTTTATGGTATAGAAAAAATTTCAAAGGCACATCGGAAATTTGGCAGCACCAGTATATTGCCAACATTAATTAGCGATGATTTTAAGATAATGCAGCAAGCATGTAACGCCGTTGAAACAGCGATTGCCAATAATATTGACGGCATATTGGGCATTCATTTGGAAGGCCCATATATTAATATTGCGCGCAAGGGCGTGCATAATGGTGATATTATTCGTAAATTTGAAGATAAAATATTTTCTCTTATGGTTATTGATAAGCTGGGCCCAAGTATTTTAACCATAGCACCAGAAATGTTAGATGCAGGTATATTAACAAAATTAGCGGCAACAGGATTTAAAATTTGTGCTGGTCATACGGCGGCGGGATATGATGATATAAAAACTGCCTTATCTGAAGGTTTAAGCGGCTTTACACATTTATTCAATGCCATGACACCGATGAATAGCAGAGAACCAGGCGTAGTCGGTGCTGCATTGGAAGATCAGGATAGCTATTGCGGTATTATTATTGATGGTCATCATATTCATAAGGCGGTGATGAAAATAGCAATCGCAGCAAAAACCACTGGACGAATGATATTGGTAAGCGATGCCATGCCATCGGTTGGCGCGAAGGATAAAGCATTTAAAGTCAATGGTGAAAATATAATCGTTGAAAATGGTCGTTGCATAACAAAAGATGGTGTTTTGGCTGGTTCTGATTTGGATATGATAACCGCAGTAAAAAATACGGTGATGATGGTTGGACTTGATATGGAAGAAGCCTTGCGAATGGCAAGCCTATATCCAGCCACATATATGGGGGTTGATGATAGATTAGGATCTATAGCCAAGGGTCTTCAAGCCGATATTATTCATATTCGTGATGATTTTACAATTTCCACAACATGGATAAATGGCAGCATAAATTAACAATAATATATATAATTAACGGGCAGATATGAATGGCAAATAAAATTAAAATTTTGGTGGTTGGGCTTGGCAATATGGGTTTATCACATGCCAAGGCATATCATAATATTGATGGTTTTGAAATTATTGGCCTATGCAGTAGGAATATTAATGCCGATACAATTCTGCCCGATGAATTGCAATCATATCCGCGTTTCAATGATTATAAACTGGCCTTGCGACGAATAAAACCCGATGCGGTTTCTATTAATACATGGCCTGATACCCACAAGGAATATGCCATTGCCGCCATTATGGCAGGGGCGCATATTTTTATCGAAAAACCAATTGCAATTTCGGTTGCTGATGCGGAAAAAGTTATTGTAGCGGCAAAAATGCAAAATAAAAAACTAGTAATCGGCTATATTTTACGCCATCACCCATCATGGGAGAAATTTGTTTCTTTAGCACAAAATCTTGGCAAGCCATTGGTAATGCGGATGAATTTAAATCAACAATCCAACGGCGATACATGGAATACCCATAAACAATTGATGAAAAGTATATCGCCAATTATCGATTGCGGCGTGCATTATGTGGATATGATGTGTTTGATGAGCGGCGCCAACCCAATATCAGTAAATGCTATTGGGTCAAGGCTTAGCGATGAAATCGACGATGATATGTATAATTATGGACAGCTTCAGGTTACCTTTGACGATGGTTCAATCGGTTGGTATGAATCGGGTTGGGGGCCAATGATGAGCGAGACGGCATTTTTTATAAAAGATATTATCGGCCCTAAAGGCTGTGTTAGTATTATTTCAGAAAACCAAGTTGGCGAAAGCCATAAATCAGACGATATGGACGGTCATATTAAATCCAATCAATTGCGATTGCATCACAGCATGACAAATCAAGATGGTAAATTCTCACAACCAGATGAGATTATCAATATTGAAAATGAACCAGATCACGATCAATTATGTCAGTTGGAACAGCAATATTTTTTAAAGGTAATTATCGAAGATATTGATTTAACAAACCATATGCGCGATGCGTTAAACAGCATGCGTATTGTCTTTGCTGCTGATTTATCCATTCGCACGGGTGATAAAATAAAATTGTGATATATTTACGCTATGAAAAATTAAGATCCTATAAGTAGTTAATATTTAACGGTTTTTTTTAAAATGGCTGTGCGTGTAGTCTGGCGGTAACCATTAACAATAAATATTCACCAGTCCCTGATATCCATAGCAAAATCACTCTATTTCCCCTCCGAATATTAAAAATTAGATTGCCTTTTTACGATTATTAGATTTTCCTAAAATCTAATGTGCATATTCACGTATAAAAACAACTTATGCGCTATTTATTTTATAAGCTGAATTTATAAAAATAGCTTACGAAAAAATAGTAAAACTAATAATAAATTCTTTATTGATCTACATCAACCCAATATGCATTTATTCATGGTAAAATTATATGGGCTGGAAAATGATGCTATAGCTGTATTCTTCAGCATACCTATCAGGACACGGAGTTAATATCAATGGTAACAAAACTAGATCAGACACGCGCATTATCGCTTAGTACTTTTGCCTTTACGGCTTGTTTTGCTGTGTGGACAATTTTCTCTATCCTCGGGCTTCAAATTAAAGAGAATTTAGGCCTCAGTGATACACAATTTGGTTTATTGGTGGCAACACCAGTGCTTACTGGATCTTTAAGCAGATTGCTTTTGGGGATTTGGACCGATCAATATGGTGGACGAATTGTTTTCACGTTGACAATGCTTTGTTCTGCGGTGGCAACATGGTTGTTATCCTCCGTTGAAACATATGAAATGTTCTTAGTTGCCGCCCTTGGTGTTGGCTTAGCTGGTGGTGGCTTTGCCGTCGGGATTGCTTATGTCTCACAGTGGTATGGAAAAGAAAAACAAGGAACGGCCTTAGGTATTTTTGGTGTTGGTAACGTTGGGGCCGCGATCACAAACTTTGCAGCACCTTTCTTGCTGGTTGCATTAGGGTGGGAAGCAACAGCTCAAGTCTATGCCGTTATACTTGGGGTTATCGCCATTCTATTTTTTATATTTAGTAAGGATGATCCAAAGCTTTCGGAACGTAAGAAAAACAAAGAAGCACCGCGCCCTATTATAGAACAACTAGAGCCTTTAAAAAATATTCAAGTTTGGCGTTTTTCTCTTTATTACTTCTTTGTTTTTGGTGCGTTCGTTGCGCTTGCGCTATGGTTGCCGCGTTACTATGTTGGTGTTTATGGCTTAAGCATTACAACGGCGGGGATATTGGCGGCTTGTTACGCTCTTCCAGGGTCTGTCTTTAGGGCGCTTGGTGGCTGGATGTCTGATCGTTATGGCGCACGTACAGTTATGTACTGGACATTTACGGCTTCTATTATTACTTGCTTCTTTATGTCTTACCCTGCAACAAGTTATGTCGTTGACGGGGTTAATGGCCCAATTTCTTTTGATATAGCGATTAGCCTGCCTGTATTTGTATTTCTCACTATTATTCTTGGCTTCTTTATGTCTTTGGGTAAAGCGGCTGTTTATAAACATATTCCTGTTTACTATCCTGATCACGTTGGTTCTGTTGGTGGTATTGTTGGTCTTGTTGGTGGTCTAGGTGGTTTTTTTCTACCGATTGCCTTTGGGTATATGAATGATGTTATTGGTGTATGGACAAGTTGCTTTATGCTTCTTTTTGGTATTACATCTTTTGCTCTACTTTGGATGCATGCATCTATTTTACATGATGAAGGCAAGGTTAAAAAACCTAAATTCTTACCTGAGCTCAAATTACCTGAAACTAAAAAAGCAGATGTGATTGTTATTGAAGAATCTGTTGAATTTAAGCATCAAGGTTTAGAAGATTGGGACCCTGAAAATAAAGAGCAATGGGAATCTTATGGTAAGAAAGTTGCCTTCCGTAATTTATGGATATCCATCCCGTCTTTACTTTGTGGCTTTGCAGTTTGGCTTTACTGGGGAATTATCACGGTGCAGATGCTCAATCTTGGTTTTGATTTTACCAAGAGTGATCTCTTTTCTTTGATGGCTATTGCTGGTTTGGCGGGCGCAACGCTTCGTATTCCATCAACCTTCTTCATTCGGCTTGCTGGTGGTCGTAATACTATCTTCCTGACAACGTCATTACTTATCTTACCTGCTATAGGTGCTGGTTTTGCTTTAGGTGATCCTAATACACCGCTTTGGGTGTTCCAAGTTCTAGCTCTTATGTCTGGCTTTGGTGGTGGTAACTTTGCTTCTTCTATGTCAAATATTAGTTTCTTCTTTCCAAAGAAAATGCAGGGTCTATCGTTAGGTTTAAATGCGGGTTTAGGTAACTTTGGTGTTACAACGATGCAAATCCTGATCCCGTTAGTTATGACATTTGGTATATTTGGTGGAGAAGCTATGATCCTTCAAAATACGAGTGGAACATTGATCGGTAAGATTCCAGCAGGTACGGAAACTTATATTCACAATGCTGGTTATTTATGGCTAGTGTTCTTGATACCTCTTTCTATCGCAGCATGGCTTGGTATGGATAATATTAAGGCCAAGCATGTGTCGCCAAATGTGGGAGCCCCACCAGTAGCCTTTCTAAAAATTGGTATTATGCTAAGTATTGCTATGGTTGTTGCGGCAGCAGGTCTTTGGCTTATGTTGCCAGAAACGGCCAATGGTTCAAACTTTGGTATTAGTAAGTATATTGTGTTGCCTTGTGTTATTGCGGTGACTGTTATACTGCTGAAAATGCTTCCAGGTGATATTGGCACAAGCTTAAAACGCCAGTATCAAATCTTTAAACATCCACATACTTGGGTGATGACAGTCATTTATACTATGACATTTGGGTCATTTATTGGCTTTGCGGCATCTTTCCCGCTTGCAATTAAGGTGATCTTTGGCTTCCAGCATATTGCTGGACATGATGGTATAATGAACCATGATATAGCGAATGCAAATGGGCCTAGTGCTTTGATGTTTGCTTGGATGGGGCCATTTATTGGTGCGCTTATTCGCCCTGTTGGCGGATGGATTTCCGATCGAATTGGCGGTGCGCTTGTAACGCAAATTTGTTCTATCGTTATGGTGGTGAGCGCTCTAGGCGTAGCTCATTACATGAAGGTAGCTTACAGTTCGGAAACACCAGAAATTTACTTTGTACCGTTTCTTCTTTTATTCCTTCTGCTTTTCGCGGCAACAGGAATTGGTAATGGCTCTACCTTTCGTACAATTGCGATGGTCTTTAACAAAGAACAAGCTGGCCCTGTATTGGGATGGACATCTGCAGTTGCTGCTTATGGTGCGTTTATTGTTCCAAAAGTTCTTGGTGAGCAAATTAAACTAACAACACCAGAAGTCGCGCTTTATGGCTTTGCTGCATTCTATGCATTTTGTGTATTCTTGAACTGGTGGGTATATTTACGCCCAGGTGTAAAATACAAGAACCCATAAAATATAAAATAACAGTAAGACAGATTTGAAAATTCGAAAGAAACTAACATGAGCTATTTTATTGATCGTATATCCTATTTTGCACAAAATCGTGAGAAGTTTTCAAATGGACATGGCGTGACAACGGAAGAAAACCGTGCATGGGAAGAAGCGTATCGTGGGCGTTGGGCGCATGATAAAATTGTCCGTTCAACGCATGGTGTTAACTGTACAGGTTCTTGTTCTTGGAAGATTTACGTTAAAAATGGTTTGATTACGTGGGAAACGCAGCAGACAGATTACCCGCGTACACGTCCTGACTTACCAAACCATGAGCCACGCGGTTGCGCGCGGGGGGCGAGCTATAGTTGGTATATTTATTCAGCCAATCGTTTGAAATACCCATTGATTCGTAAGCGCCTGTTGAAAATGTGGCGGGCGATGAAGCAACAATATAGTGACCCTGTAGATGCATGGAAAGCTATTCAGGCAGATCCTATTTTGCGGGCTGAGTATCAAAAAGTTCGCGGGAAAGGCGGATTTGTTCGCGGTGATTGGGAAGAGGTAAATGAGATTATTGTTGCTTCTAATATCCATACAATTAAAGAACACGGTCCAGACCGTATCTTTGGATTTTCTCCTATTCCTGCGATGTCGATGGTTTCATATGCAGCTGGTTCCCGTTACTTATCGCTTATAGGCGGTGTGTCTATGAGCTTCTATGATTGGTATTGTGATCTACCGCCTGCTTCTCCGCAAACATGGGGAGAGCAAACGGATGTTCCAGAAAGTGCCGATTGGTATAATTCTGGCTTTATTATTATGTGGGGATCAAACGTTCCGCAAACGCGGACACCTGATGCACATTTTATGACCGAGGCACGCTATAAAGGTACGCAAGTTGTTACGATTACACCTGATTATTCTGAAGCTTCAAAATTTGGTGATATCTGGCTCAACCCGAAACAGGGAACTGACGCTGCTGTTGGTATGGCGATGGGGCATGTGATCTTAAAAGAGTTTCATTTGGATAATATATCTGAATATTTTGATGACTATACGCGCAAATACTCTGATTTCCCATTCCTTGTAAAATTAGAAAAACATGGTGACGCGTATGTTCCTGGCCGTATGGTGCGTGCCTCTGATTTTGATAAATCAATGGGTGAAGAAAATAATCCAGAATGGAAAACAGTTTGCCTCGATGAAAAAACTGGTAATGTAATTGTACCAACTGGCTCTATTGGTTTCCGTTGGGGTGAAGACGGTAAATGGAATATTGTTCCTACGGATGCTAAATCGGGAAAAGAATTTTTACCGCAAAAAACACTTCTTGGAACACAAGATGATATTTTGGATGTTGGCTTTCCTTATTTTGCTAATGCTGAGCATGAACATGGCTATTTTGAATCAAATGAACAAGATGAAATTCTAAATCGTAAATTACCAGTTAAATATCTGGATTTAAATGGCGAAAAAGTACCTGTTGTAACGGTTTTTGATTTAACTTGTGCCAATTACGGTGTGGCACGTGAAGGTCTTGGTGGTAAAAATGTTGCTTTCGATTATGATCAAAATGTTCCTTACACGCCAAAATGGCAAGAAAGCATTACAGGAGTTTCTGCCGATAAAATAGTTCAAGTTGCACGCGAATTTGCGCGCAATGCTGATAAAACTAAAGGTAAGTCGATGATTATTATCGGCGCGGCAATGAACCATTGGTACCATATGGATATGAATTACCGTGCATGTATTAACATGTTGGTGTTTTGTGGCTGCGTTGGACAATCTGGTGGTGGTTGGTCGCATTATGTGGGGCAAGAGAAACTTCGCCCACAAACGGGTTGGTTGCCTTTGGCTTTTGCGTTGGATTGGACACGTCCACCGCGCCAACAAAATTCTACTTCATCTTTCTATGCGCACACCGATCAGTGGCGTTATGAAACATTGGCTGTTTCTGATATTCTTTCTCCTACAGCGGATAAAGAAAAGTGGAAAGGCTCTCTTATAGATTGCAATATTCGCTCTGAGCGTATGGGCTGGCTTCCATCTGCGCCGCAGCTACAAGAAAATCCGCTTGATCTGGTAAAACAAGCTGAAGATGCGGGTAAAGATCCTGTTGATCATGTGGTAGAACGCTTATCAAATGGTGATCTTCGTATGTCTTGTGAGGATCCAGATCATCCAGATAACTGGCCACGAAACTTATTTGTTTGGCGTTCTAATCTATTAGGATCTTCAGGTAAAGGGCATGAGTATTTCCTTAAACATTTATTGGGAACACAGCACGGTGTTCAAGGAAAAGATCTTGGTGAAGAAGGTCGACGCATATCTGAGGATGTTGTTTGGCATGATGAAGCACCTGAAGGAAAATTAGATCTTTTGGTAACGTTAGACTTCCGTATGTCTACGACATGTGTTTATTCAGACATTGTTCTACCAACAGCAAGTTGGTATGAGAAAAATGACTTAAATACTTCTGATATGCACCCGTTTATTCATCCATTATCAAAAGCGATTGACCCTGTTTGGCAGTCACGTTCTGATTGGGATATTTATAAAGGTCTGGCTAAAAAGTTTTCTGAGCTTTCTATTGGTCATTTAGGCGTTGAAAAAGAAATTGTTCTAACGCCGATCCAGCATGATACGCCGGGTGAGCTGGCTCAACCAGATGTTAAGGAATGGCGTAAAGGTGAATGTGATCTCATCCCAGGTAAAACAGCACCTGCGATGAAGGTTGTTGAACGCGACTATCCAGCTACTTATGAACGTTTCACATCTTTAGGGCCGTTGATGGGTAAATTAGGCAATGGTGGTAAAGGAATTGGTTGGAATACGGATCATGAAATTGATTTCCTTAAAGCGCTTAATGGTGAAAATAAAGCAGGTCATGCCAAAATTGAAACAGATATTGACGCTTGTGAGTTGTTTTAACCCTTGCACCTGAAACCAATGGTGAAGTTGCGGTTAAAGCTTGGGAAGCATTAAGTAAGATGACGGGCCGTGATCATACACATTTAGCCAAGCCGAAAGAGGATGAAAAAATTCGCTTCCGTGATATTCAGGCACAGCCCCGTAAAATTATTTCTTCTCCGACATGGAGCGGCATTGAATCTGAAGAAGTTTGCTATAATGCGGGTTATACAAATGTTCATGAATATATTCCGTGGCGTACGCTCACAGGGCGTCAGCAGCTTTATCAAGACCATCCGTGGATGCTTGATTTTGGCGAAGGTCTTGTTTCTTATCGTCCACCGATTAATACGGCAACAGTGCAGAGCATGTTGGAAAAACATGGTGATGAAACACCAACGATTGTTTTAAACTGGATCACGCCGCACCAAAAATGGGGTATTCACTCTACATACTCTGATAATTTACACATGTTGACTTTGTCGCGTGGTGGGCCGATTGTTTGGATGAGTGAACCTGATGCAAAATCTGTCGATATCAAGGATAATGACTGGGTAGAGGTTTTTAACACTAATGGTGCAATCATGGCGCGCGTGGTTGTATCTCAACGTGTGAATGACGGCATGATGATGATGTATCATGCTCAAGAAAAAATTGTGAATACCCCGGGAAGTAAAATTACGAATGCACGTGGTGGAATTCATAATTCTGTTACACGGACAACAGTAAAACCAACACATATGATTGGGGCATATGCACAACAATCTTATGGATTTAATTATTATGGTACGGTTGGGTCAAATCGTGATGAATTTGTGATTGTTCGTAAAGTTGAGGATCAGGATATTGATTGGATGGAAGGTCCAATAGAAGATGTGGAGGCAGCAGAATAATGAAAATACGCGCACAAATAGGTATGGTTCTAAATCTCGATAAATGCATTGGGTGTCACACATGTTCTGTCACTTGTAAAAATGTTTGGACATCTCGTGAAGGGATGGAATATGCATGGTTTAATAACGTTGAAACCAAGCCTGGTGTTGGTTTTCCAAAGGAATGGGAAAATCAAGATAAGTGGAATGGTGGTTGGCATCGTAAATCAAATGGTAAAATTCATCCTAAACAAGGCGGCCGCTGGCGTATATTAGCCAAAATTTTTGGTAACCCAGATATGCCTGAAATTGATGATTATTACGAGCCGTTTACGTTTGATTATGATCATTTGCAAAATGCTAAGGAATCTAAAGCGCAACCAACAGCGCGTCCGCGTTCATTAATATCTGGTAAGCGGATGGATAAAATTAAATGGGGACCAAACTGGGAGGAAATTCTTGGTACTGAGTTTGAACATCGCCGTAAGGATTATAACTTCAAAGATATGGAAGAAGAAATGTATGGCGAGTTTGAAAATACATTTATGATGTATTTGCCGCGCCTATGTGAACATTGTCTAAACCCTACTTGCGTTGCATCTTGCCCTTCGGGATCAATTTATAAACGTGAAGAAGATGGCGTTGTTTTGATTGATCAAGACAAGTGTCGTGGTTGGCGCATGTGTGTATCTGGTTGTCCTTACAAAAAGATTTATTATAATTGGAAGTCTGGTAAAGCAGAGAAATGCACACTTTGTTATCCACGCCTTGAAAATGGCGAACCAACAGTTTGTTCTGAAACTTGTGTTGGGCGTATTCGTTATCTTGGTGTGATGCTGTATGATGCGGACCGTATTGAAGAGGCAGCAAGCGTTTCTAACGAAGAAGATCTTTATGAGGCACAGTGTGATATCTTCCTTGATCCGCATGATCCAAAAGTTATCGCACAAGCACGCGCAGACGGTATTCCTGAAAATTGGATTACAGGCGCTCAAGAGTCACCAATTTATAAGATGACTATGGAATGGAAGGTGGCGCTGCCGCTTCATCCTGAATATAGGACATTGCCAATGGTTTGGTATATTCCACCGTTATCGCCAATTCAAAATGCAGTTGAATCTGGTAAATTGCCATTGGCAAAGAATGGTATTATGCCAGATCTTGATAAGATGCGTATTCCAGTGAAATATTTGGCTAACTTGTTAACGGCAGGAAAAGAAGAGCCAGTTAAGCGCGCTCTTAAACGTATGATGGCAATGCGGGCCTATATGCGCGGCGTTCTTATAGAAGGTGGCCCAGATAAATCTATTTTAGATGAGGTTGGTTTAACTGAAGACCTTGTTAAAGACATGTATAAGATTATGGCACTGGCTAATTATGAAGATCGTTATGTTATCCCAACAGGGCATCGTGAAGAAACTATTGATGCTTATGGTGAAAGTGGATCATGTGGATTTAGCTTTGGTAATGGTTGTTCTTCACATTCCAATAGTGATTTTGATTTATTTGAAAACCCAAAAAGTTGGCGTGGACGTAGTGCTTCTGGCAAAGATAACCGTGTAAATACGCTGTTCACTCAAGGCAAAACAAGTAATTCTGGAGGAAGCTCTGGTGGTTGTTGCGGTGGATGTTCTTAGGAGAAATAAAACATGAAAACACTTAAAGTTTTAGGGCGACTTTTAACTTATCCGTCGGTCGAGCAAGTAAAATCTCTTCCAGAATGTGTAAATCTTCTTAAAGAAGAAAAATGGCTGCCAGAAGAAAACTTAAAAGCAATTAACCATTTAATAGATTGGATGGCGGGGCAGGATTTACTTGATTTGCAAGAAGAATATGTGGCTTTGTTTGATCGTACGCCATCACTTTGCTTGCATTTGTTTGAGCATGTTCATGGCGATTCCCGTGATCGTGGTCAGGCGTTGGTTGATCTTTCAGAGGTATATAAAGATGCTGGGTTGCTGATTAATACAGAAGAAATGCCAGACTATTTACCTCTTTTCCTTGAATATCTTTCTGTTATTGATGTCAAAGAGGCGCAACATAATTTAGGGGATACAGCCAATGTCCTTGGTGTTTTAGCAGGGCGTTTGAAAAATAGGCAATCCCCTTACGGCGCAGTGTTTGAAGCTTTAATTGAAGCTGCCGTTAATAAGCCGAATGTTGCTGCTGTTGAAGAGGCTTTGAAGAAATCAGCAGGAAAAATCAGCACTTTTGATGAATTAGATGAAGTTTGGGAAGAGCAAAATGCTTTTGATAATTCTCTTCAAACAACAGGGCAAGAGACGGATGGATCATGTGATAGTAGCTGTCATATCACTAAAGAAATGTTAGAGCGTATGAATTTGTCGACAACTAATTCATCAGAAAATAAGAGAGTATAATCACATGGAGTTTTTTCTTTTTCAAATTTTTCCCTATATCGCCATTACATTTTTTGTTCTGGGAAGCATTTTGCGTTTTGATCGTGATCCTTACTCGTGGCGTTCAAAATCAAGCCAGTTTTTACGAAAAAAACAACTCATAATTGGTTCTATTTTATTTCATTTAGGAATTCTTTTAATTTTAGCGGGGCATGCTGTTGGCCTTCTTACGCCGATTGTAATATTTGATGCGCTTGGTGTTTCTCATGGAGTAAAGCAGATATTGGCTATGACCGCTGGTGGTATTGCTGGCGTATTTTGTTTTATAGGCCTAGTTATGCTACTTCACCGTCGTTTATTTGATGAACGAATAAGGGCAACAAGTTCTTTTTCTGATGTTGCAGTTTTGATTTTATTGCTTATACAGCTTTCTTTAGGGCTTTATACAATTACTATTTCTATGCATCATTTAGATGGCTATGAAATGATTAAATTCATGAATTGGGCACAGCATATTGTTACGTTCCGTGGCGGCGCGCATGAATATTTAATGGATGTTGATTTGGTGTTTAAATTGCACATAAGCTTAGGCCTGTTTATTTTGTTTGTATGGCCGCTTACACGTCTTGTACATGTGTTTAGCGCACCTGTAGGCTTTGTTTTACGGCCTTATCAAATTGTCCGTAAAAGAGGGCGTTAAACGATGGTTTCTGCCTCAGCCGTTACTGTGAATGGTGTTAATATCACATCAGAAGAAATAGATTTTGAAGTGCAATATCATCCTGCTGAAAGTTTGTTTAGTGCTAAATACGAAGCAACGCAAGCATTGGTTATTAAGGAATTGTTGTTTCAACGCGCTGTCGATCTAAATCTTTGTGAGCGAGATAGTTTCAAAGATTTGGATAACCTTGATTCTGTTCTTGAATCTTTGTTTGAACAGGAAATTATTGTTCCTGATGCTGACGAAGAAACATGCCAACGTTTTTATAATAATAATCAAATAAGTTTTTTACTTCACCTTTATTTGAAGCGGCGCATATTTTATACCTTGCACCAAAGGATGATGAAGATGCGGGTAATATTGCATTAGATCAGGCACAAAATGCTTTGACGCGCATTCAGAAAAACTTTGATATTTTTGAAAAAATTGCAAAGTCAGAGTCTGCTTGTTCTTCGGCAAAAATGGGTGGACGTTTGGGACAGGTTACTAAAGGTCAAACGACACCAGTTTTTGAAGCAGCTCTTTTTGATATGCAAGAAGGTGATATTTCCTCTGAACCATTAAAAAGTGAGTTTGGCTATCATATTATACGCGTTGATAAGCGTCTTGAGGGTAAACAGCTTCCATTTGAGGCTGTACATGAAGATATTGCTGATGATTTACGCCGTCAAAGCTGGCAGCGAGCGTTTAGCCAATATATTCAGCTTCTTGCTGGAGAGACTAAAATAAGTGGTTTTCAGTTAAAGCAGTCTGATACATCTTTAGTGCAATAATTTTGACTTTCTTTAATCATTTTTTTTAGGGCAATCCTGATTTCGTCCGCTCTTCTTTTTTTGCACTATTTATAATGTTATTAATATTCTAATTTGGGGTAGTCTTTATGCGGAAATTATTCTGCTTTGGTAATATTACCCAGTAATACCCCCATTTATAATGGGCGTTATAAGTAGAACTTTATTGTTTAATTAACTATTGAGCATGCTCAATAGTTAATTTTTGATTTGGTGTTATACCACCAAGTGCCATATTAGGTCTTTCATTATTGTAAGTCCAGAGCCATTTTGTTGTGGCAATTTGAACATCTGTAATCTCCTTAAAAATATATTGGTTTAATAAATCATAACGGACAGTTCTGTTGAAGCGCTCCACACAAGCATTTTGTTGCGGATTGCCTGGTTGGTGTAGCGCGCCATATGGTTTTACATAGCCCGCCACATGGTTTTTCATAAAATATTTTTCGTAAATAATCTCATTTGCTGCAATTATAGCAAATATTGACATATTATTTATATATAGATACGATTTTGGTATGATTAATAAAGGAAGTCGTAATGTCTGAGCTTATCAACTGTCCATCATGTGATAATCCAACTTCTATTAATGCGATCGCTTGTCCTAACTGCGGCGACCCTGTTAGTGAGGACTGGATTAAACAAAAATCTAAGGTCAAAACTAAGCTTACTAAAAAACATGTTCTATTAATAATTATTATTTTTGCGGTGATATTTTCTTTTTTTCTCAGCACTCTTGATAGACCAACAGCGACTGAAAAAGCCGAAAAAACAGCACAAAATAAAATAAAAGGTTTTCATTGTTTAAACGAATGGAGCGGCGCTCACCCTGATGTTGTTAAAAATGTTGAATATCAAATGAAAGACCCAGATAGCTTTGAACATATAGAAACAAAAATCACGCCTGTCGATAAATCTGGCTCACATCAATTATACATGAAATACCGCGCCAAAAACAGCTTTGGCGGCATGGTGATTGGTTTGGCAACAGCCACAATAACAAATAGCGATTGTTCTGCAATTATCCTCAGCATCGAGTAATTCAATTCATAATAATTAATTCACTTGCCTTGGTTTGTTTGCCGACAGAAATAGAATAATTAAGTTCAACTTTATCCATATCAAAGGCCTTAAATATTGCCCTGATTTCTGGCTTATCATTGATACTTAAAATGAAGCGTCCTTTAATGTTTTCTAATATATTGGCAAGCTTTTCAAAATCTGATCGCTTGAATAAACCTTTGCCATAATCATTTTCATTACCAAAATAAGGTGGATCTAAATAAAATAAAGTTTTAACCCGATCATAGCGTGGAATAAATTTTTCATATGACAAGCATTCAATAATGACACCCGCCATGCGACCATGCAAATCATCCAACATTGAACCAAGTTTAGTTATATCAAATCGCCCACCATAGCCAACTGAGACTCCAAAATTATTGCACGCAACTTTACCACCAAATGCTGTCCTTTGCATATATAAAAATCGCGCAGCCCTTTCTAGGTCAGTCAAAACAGATACTGGCGTTGCAACTAATCGTTCGAAATGAGTGCGACAAGTTATTTGATATCGCATCATTTCCATAAATGGCACATAATGTCGTTGCAAAATCCGATAAAATATTGCCAATTCAGAATTAAAATCGTTTATTACCTCTGATTTTGGACGTTGATTACGTCGAAGGAACACACCGCCCATGCCAACGAACGCCTCGGCATAAGTATCATGCTCAATATCATTAATTATTGCTATTATTCGCTTTGCCAATTTTGACTTCCCACCGATATAAGGTGCTACTGGTTTTATTGGTTCTATATAATTTATACTGTTAAATGTTGACATTCTACAAGAATCTTTTCTTTAATAGCCCTGTCGGTTGATCGACGAACGGGGCAGTTTTTACTGTGAATGTGCAATCCATTCGGCTTGAGATGTTGGTGCATCTCAACCCCCGTTTATTTAAAATAAACAAGGTATTTCTTTAATAATCTATGTAACTATCGCATCAATATTAGTTGTAAAACCTGAATTAGACAGTGAATGTTTAACCGATTTGACCACCCATTTACCATTTATTTCATCATGTAAATCATCGATAACAATATTTCCTTCCGCATGAATATTAGGCCAGCCATTTGCCAAGCCTAATGATAAAGTTGATTTACCACGCTTAAATTGATCAAGCTTACCCACTGCCGCCAGCCGTGCCGTTTCGGCATTGGAAAATCTTTTTTTAATGGTAAAAGAAGGCTCAATAGCCCCAGCCGTTATTATTGTCTCAACGGCTTTTTCCTTGTCATACCATTTGGCGATTACACTTAAGAAATTACTGCGTTCACCAATTTGACATTGAAAGTCTTTTAAATTTTGTTTTTTAATATTGATCGCTGGTAAATTATCACCCGATATATTTTTACCACGGCCTTTTTCAATTAAAATCAGGCTATCAGCCGCAATTTTAAATGTATAATTCAATTCTTTGGTGATTCTAGTTAAAAAATGTAAATCAGATTCATCGCGCTGGTCTAAATGATTAAATAAAACATCACCCGCAGCTTTTGATATTTTAGGGGAAAGATGATGTTCATTTGCAATGGTTTTAATAATATCAGCAAGGCTAGATGATGGCCATGATCTGGTTTTTTTGCGATTTTAATTGTTGCTTCATATCAGCCGCATGAGCAGTGATTCTTATTTTATTGGGAAAACCAATAATATCGATATTAACTACATTAAATAACCCCATAAAGGTTAAACCAACCGCAATATCTGTATAACCCATATATATTAATAGCTTTGCCCCTGTTTTGGGCAAGGATAGTTGATTATCAGGATCAGCAATTAAAATTTCAACCCGGTCGCTGGTAAAACCATCATAATCACTAATATCCAAACTTAATAACCGCGATTTAATTAGCTTTGTTATATCTTTATCATTAGCAATAATTTTAAAATCTGGTGTCATTATACTAATCCCAAAGATTGATTTTTTGTTTAGATATTTTCACCGCTGCATCTGGTAAATTAATGAAATAACCAGCTGTCAAAATAGGCGATCTATCACAAAGGCCTAAATTCATATCAAAAACCGCCTCAACCATATCAAGATTGCCATAATAACGATAACAAATCGCATCGATGATATCGCCGTCCTTACAACGATATTTAATCATAATAATATCTCCAAATCATCATCACCATATTCCATAAGCCGCATGGAAAAATCGATTTTTTGTGGTATGCCATATTGATTAAGCTTTGTATGATTTTCGGTTATTTCTAAAATACAAAATTTACCTAAATTATCACCAAATTGACTTATTAATAATAATGGTTTGCCGCGTGATGCCTCGTTACGCATTGCATTGATTTGTCCTAAACCACCTTTAAAATATGGGAAAATAACCCCTGATAAATTAATTATATCCGATCCACTACCGATAAATTGCGCTATTGGCTTTGCACCAACGCGATCGAGGCTTTGCCATCGATAATTCGATTTGCGCTCAAGCGTTTGATAGGCAGCCCGCTCTAATGAAAAGCTATAGCTACCAAGCTGCATCATAACAATGTTATCAGTCATATAATGCCCCATTTTGCTGTATTGTTATTTGCCGCGATATTTCTTTGGCTAAGTTATTTGCATCTTGTCCGGGTTGTTGATTAATTGTTATCATATTATTATTGGTTTGATTGATTTGCGCCGCTGGCACCATTGGTGGTTTTGATAAATTATTTAATACATCTGGTGATGGAGCATCTGAAACCGACGTTAATGCCGCACCCGCAGCAATAGTATTTTTATTATCAGATATAGCATTTGATGAATCATCTAAAACAGGCGGTACTGGTAAAATAACGACGGGATCTAATGCCACACCAGCAGCAATAGCATTTCTATTACCAGATATAGCATTTGATGAACCATCTAAAACAGGCGGCACTGGTAAAATAACCACGGACGCTAATGCCACACCAGCGGCAATAGCATTTTTGCCCCCTGATATAGCCTTGGATGGATTTTCTTTACCATTATTAACTGGTGTTTCCTCATCATCACCAGTTAACCAATCCCACGCATCACCAACAGTTTTTGCCGCTGTTTCTACCGATGATATGATGCCGCCCATAACCACATCCCAATTTTTATATAAAGTCCAAATAGCAACAGAAACAGCAGCTATACCTACAATCAATAAACCAATAGGGTTTGCCATCATTGCAACATTCCATGCCCATTGCGCCGCAGTAACAATTGCAATACCTGCACCAAAAGTTATCATTCCCGCCGCAATAGACCCGATAATTTGCCCTATCACAGGATATTCTTCCATTGCCGTACCAGCCCAGCCAGTTAGCTCGATTAACGGTTCAAGCACGGCACTAACCGCTGGTAATAATGTTGCACCAAATGTTGTTCCTAATTGCCCAACATTTTTATTAAATCTTGCAATTTTACCCGGTGCGGAATCTAAAAACTTCTCATATGCTTTATCAACGACACCAGCTGATTGATCACGAACCGCAATAAACCCTGCGTTTAACTTTTCCATATCGCTAATAAGCAAAGCAACCGCACCACCTTCATCGCCAAACATTTCTTGAATTGCGGCGGCTTTTTTATCGGGGTCGTCAAAAACTTCCATTGCAACGCTTAAATTATTCAATGTGGCAATCATATCCAACTGACCATTAGAATTTCTAACCAAATCAAAACCAAGGGCTTCTGATGCTTTGCCCATTTGCCTTAAGATTGCATTCATCGCAGTGCCAGCGGAACTTCCCATTATCATAGAGCTATTTAATTGCCCTAAAACCGCCGCTGTTTGATCAAGCGGCACATTATATTTTATCGCAGCCTTAGCACCTTCTTTAAAACTTTCGCCTAATTGACCAAAATCCCTAATTTGATATTTTAATTGCGTCTTGGTCAAAATATCACCAATTTTTTGCAATTTATCTTTGGTGCTGCCATCTAATGATTTACCAAAATTATTGTAAATACCGCCAATTATTTCACCAACAGCTTCGGCTTGGCCGTTGGTAACTTTTGCAACTTTTGCCGTAACCTCTGACCCGATCATCGCCTCCAAAGAATCAAGGCCCGCTGAATTAAGCGCATATTGAATATCCAAAATTTCAATTTCGCTCGCAAGCGAATTTCTTGCATAAGAACTCGCATGTTTAGATGCTTTTTCGACCGCCGCTTCGGTGTCCTTTGCGTTAATAACTGTGCTTAACCTAATTTTGGCTTCGGCGAGTTTTGATGCCCCGCCAACCATCTTACCCAACCCCCAAACCGCACCAACCGCGCCCAGCATCTGCCCACGTAAAGAACCCATTTTACTGGCTGCACGCCTACGGCCATCGATTGCCTTTTCTTGTCGTAAAATTCGTTTATTCTGGCGCATTAATTTATCTTGGGTTTTACCGATTGATATAATTTCAAAGCCATAACCCTTAGCCGCAGATTTTGCCGATTTATAACGTTTTTCAACTTCGGCAATACCCGCGTCAAGCCGCTTACTGCTGCGACCTAAAGACGTTTGCTTTGCCCGCAATGATGACAATTGATTGCGATATTTTATAACCGATTTTGTTGTCTCCATCTTGCGATTGTTTTTTTCTAATGCCGCGCCTAATTTTGATACTTTTTGCTCTGCACTATCAAATGTGCTAAAGTATTTTTTACCAAGGGTGGCGCCAATGATAATTGAAACTGCAAGGGCTGTTTTCGACATGAAATATTATCCTTATTATCTTTTTTTAATGCTGTTATGGTTATTTATTTTTGCAATCATGTTATTTTCAATTGATGGTAATATTTTTGGCATTGCCGCTGGTACTTTAATCGTTGCTTTTATTATATTCATACCACTGGTTTTTATCGCAGCCATGATCGGCAAATCCACTTATTTTATTAAAGATATCATTGCCGATCTTTTTGATATTCATTTGAAATCTTGATCCATTCGATTAATTCGGCGCAACTAAAATTTAACATTTCTGATAATGGCCAGCCGGTATTTGTTGATAAAATCAAACAGCCACGCATTGCATCAGATTTTGTTAGGACAAAAAATCTGAATATACCACTTGCAATGCCGAATAATCAGATAAAAATAATTGATGGATCAATTCAACTTCAACCTCGCACAGGCTTGCAAAAAGAATTATTTCTTTTTCGGCGGGTGTGCCACCAGCTTTATCAGCTGATAGCGAATGATGTACACGCGGCGGCAACATCTTTAATTTTGTAATATCAACACCATTATATTTAATCTTATTTTTTAATTTAATCTCGGTTGTCGCTTCAGGCATAATTATTTCCTATCAATTTATTTTTATAACAAGTTAAAGACCAAGTGCAGACCTAGTTAAAGACAACATATCTTTGCCATTAATTTCCAAAATCATATTAACCGCGTCGATATTAATAACTACATTGCTACCAATTGTTAATTTTAATGCCCGCGCGGTGAAACTATATTTACTTTGCGCATCGCCGCCCGGTTTCCATGATCCCGCATCAATTTCTTTTAATAACCCACGCATTTCATAAATCACCGCTTCGGTTTGATCGCCATAACCTTGCGCCCCACGAATGGTGAATGCTAAATCTGGTTTGCCAAAATTTGCATGCAAAATGCTTGATGTTTCTTTAACGCTAAAAGAAAATTCCATTTTTTCAACTTCGGGCATTGCTAAATCAATTGGTGTCACCATCCCACCCGCTATGAATTCTTCAACTTTAAGGACAAGTTTTGGCGGTGTGCCTTCCGTTATTTTGCCCGCAAAACCCTGTCCATCGACAAAGGCCGTAAATTTATTTAAAGTTTTTGGTAAATCAACCATTTTTAATTCCTATCTAATTTCAAATATTTGTTAAAATATTGATTATGCCGCGATTAATTTATCCATCAATTCACTATAATAACCATTATTGCGATATGCCCTATATGTTAATCGCTCCATTGGCGCGGGTGGCTCTATATCAAAATCAAAATAAATTTGACCAGATTCCAAGCTTGATTGCGTGTTTAATTCTTTATCTAACCAACAAGACCCGCCAATTATTGCGCCTCTGGCTTTTAGGCTATTTAAATAATCTTGGACACTACCCTCAATATCGCGCAATAATTGCTCTGAAAATGGCCTATCAACCGCCCATAAAAAGGCTTTTTCAACCGATTCATAAATCATATCGGCGGTGCGCCTAACCGATAGAAATGCCCATTTAGGATCGCTTGATGTGGTGCGATTGCCCCATAATCGATAACCAGATTGATTAACAACCACAGCAATTTTATTTTCATTTAAATAATTTGCCTGACTATTAACATCTGACATATTAAAATTAATTGGTCGGCTTGTGCCACCAATGCCAAAAATTTCTTTATTTGACGGCGACCACCAAAAACCTTTTGTTGCATCAGTCCGCGCAATAACCCCCGCCACCCGCGCCGCTGCGGGTCTATTTTCAAAGCTATTTGTTATGACATTCCAAACTTTCACGCCGCCTTCGACAATATAAACTCGATCGCTGCCAAAATCATTGGCATAGGCAACCGCATCAACATCGTTAGTACCTGGTCCATCTGCCACAATCCATCCACGTAATTTTGGTGCAATGGTTTCTAATTCTGCCATCACAGGGTTTTTTAGGCCATTAAAGCGTTGAGACGTATAACCTGGCGCAATTAATATTCTTGGCGTAACACCAAATAAAGATTGGGCATCCATAAAGGCATGAATCCCAGTACCCGCCGTTACATCACCGACTATATTGCTTATGGTGGCTGTAATATCAGAACCATTTGCAACGCGCACAATAATAACCATTGCCCCTGCCTGATCATAAATATCATCCATTGCATCTTTTAATGTGCCAAGCCCTTTGCCTGTGACATCAAGCTTACCCGCTAATCTTGGTTGATTAACCAAAAGAACAGGCTGATTTAATGGAAAGACATTTGGATCAGCATCTGGCGCTGTGCCGATTAGACCAATAACGGCTGATTTAACAGTTTTAATTGGCCTTGTGCCGCTATCAATTTGAATAACTTCCACGCCGTGTAAAAAATCTGTTGTCATAAGTTATCTCCTTTTTTAATAATTTTTTAAATGATATTTTATTTTTGCATTTGAAAAGCCAGAACCATTTTTGCCATAAGCTTCTCGTTCGCATTTAAGGCGATATTTATTTGAAAATGGATATCGCAAAATATGAAAACCAAATGTCCGATAAAACTGTTTTATATGGATTAATTCATGCTTATGTAATTTTTCGTCATCGCGGTATTTTTCCCATATTACCGCAAAAACGCCATAGGCCTTACCTACCCATATTCCCATTTTCTTTTTTGTGTAAAAAATCGGCACAGGTAAAAATCGCCAAATAAAATATATTTTAAAATCTATTTTCATGGCTTTTCCTTAATTTTCGGATTATCGGTTTTGACCTTGGCGATATGGTCTTGCCATATATTTGTGCCATTGATTTTATCGTCATAAATCATGCCCAGTTGATGTGATATATCGCCATATTGTTGCTGTCTTTTTCGCAAGATATTTTGTGCCAATTCATCAGCAGAAATTGGAATGGTTTTATAAATCGGACTTATTTTTTTAAGTGATATTTTAGTCGATATTTCCAAACGCTGAGTTTCAAAATCATATTCTGGTGCAGGCTTTTCTTTTACTTTCACCCATTTTTGTTTTTTTGCGTCGGCTAAAATCGGTGGCTTTTCACCATCAAAATCATGTTCTTCAAGTTTTGTTAGATTTTTAAGATCAGTAGTATCAATTAAATAATGTGTCATTTTACTCTCAATTATTAGTATGTGTTTAGCAGGATAAGATAGCCGTTTGACGTATGAAAATAACAATATTTTCCATCCAACGAAAATTTTATAAAGCTTCTAACGCTGCCGCTGCCTGGATGATAAGATGCACCCCCACTGCCATATCCGCGACTAATAAGACTCCTCAACTCTATGCCGCCATATACTGGACCAATAGTTCTAATATCATGCGCTACTTTAAGTTTTGCCATTGCCATAAAAAAATCTTTTATAAAAAAAATTGATTTGCCATCTGGAGATAAAAATATGCCGCCAGCTAAAAGGTAGCGAGCATTGCCATCTATTGCTGTCCCTGTGTCCGCGTCTCGATATCCGCGCCCATGTAAGAATTCCATTGTATCAACCGCCCACGGGGTTTGAAGAACAAATTGCTTTAATATACATACATCTCCGTAACGACCAATTTTTTTGCGAGTGTAAAAAATTTTGCCATTCCATGAAAACCCGATAACCTCCGTATAAGCTGGTAATAACGTAGATTTTTTAAAAACCGCCGTCGAAATATCCCACGCCCTATTACAATAATATTGTACAATAGAAGAGTGTATCGACGCGTAAGTTAAATACAGAAAATGTCCTGTCGTATCAAAAAAACAATTATTAGAGCCGGTGGCTTTAGGCTTAAAACCGAACTTTGGCGCATTTAACAAAGTTCTTATATTCATGTGTTTTTGAAATGACCAGGGGTTTGTTACTGGTGTAGTCATTATATTTTTGTTAGATATTATTTTCATATCCTGAATTATTTGCAGCCCGTTATTGGGTATATACGACCAGTTGGTGGTTGCTCCCGTGGTAGCGATAGAATTAAATTTAAATCTAAGTGGGTTTAACTGACGAGTCCAAGGACCATCATAAAAATCCGCACCTACATCACCCGAACCAAATCCTGTTAAATTATTTACTGTTAACATTTTAATTATCCGTTGGTTTTTTGGTGGTATAGGTCAAATTTAGGCCAATTAATTTTGCATCGACGGGTATTGTGTCGCCCGAATCTGAAACATCGCGGTAAATCTGAAAAAATGCCAATTTATTTGCCCCCGCATCTTTGATGATTAAATCACCCGATATAGCCGATATTATCAGGTCGTTTTTTGTTGCTGTGGGGTTGCTGGTCAAGCTAGTTTCCACGCCAAATGATTTTATAAAGCTGTCGGCCTTGCCAATTGAACAAGCGGCAATTTTGAATGTCGCACCATTGGTGATGGTCAAATGATCGCATAGCCAATAAAGCTGGAATTGCACCGCGCCCGCATTCCAAGATTTAGGCATGGCGATGGAAAATTGTGCGGCATTCCACAAACTGCCCGAAAAATCCAATGTGTTTATATTTCTACCCTCATTTGCCAGATGGGTTAATTTTAATTTTGCACCGTTATTTTTGGTGGCTAACATTGCCCCCGCTGGCATATAAATTGAATGCTTGCCAATCATGCTATCCGCCAATTTAATATTTGTTATGCTGCCATCAGCATATTTTGAAGTTGTTATAGAGCCATCGGCAAATTTTGAACTGGTGATAGATCCATCTTCTAAGCTTAAATTTACATTTGAAATTGCCGCCGCAATTGCCGCCGTGATTTTTTTATCTAACAAACCAGCCGATATATTTATTTTTTCTTCAACAAATTTACGGCTGGCTAATACGATTGATGGATCGATTGTTAAGGTAACTTTATCATTATTACCGACATCAAGCATTATTTTAAAATGCGTATCACCGACCGCGCCCGTGGCAATATCTGGCTTATATGTCGGTGGTGATTTCGCAATTGCCAATAAAATATTATTATTATCAAACAAACCAATTTCACGAACCGTAAATCCACCAATATTTGACGGCAAAATTAAATCAAAAATCACCAAACTTGAATTATTATCATCGAGAGATATTTCATTTATATTTGCACGAAAAACTTCTCCCTTTAAACTAGTTTGGTTAGATAAAGGGGTATAAACCGCGTTATCAATGCCTGACCCAACCGCAAATTTGGTAAAGGATATATTTTCACCACCGTTAAATGCACCTGCTAATTTAGCAATTCCCGCATCGGTTAAAATTGTAAAATATTCTTGTGTCATAATTTATCCTTATTATTTAGGCGAAATTGTAATTTGTTCAAAATGCTGGGTCGCCATCGCGAAAACTGGCATGTGGTTTAAAATTTGTGGATTTAGATTTATCTTTGGAAAAATAGTAATGTTTTGGATATATTGCACCGCCATTGCAAAATTTGGCAGGCTGTTTGAAATTACCGTATTTAAATTTACCTTTGGAAAAATAGTTAGCTGTTGTGCCATCAAATGCCACATTGATATTTTTGGTATTGGGCTATTCATAATTTGAAAGGTTCGCAATTGATCTAAATGGGAGCGTGTGTTTTTCGCCATTTTAATGGTTGCCGCAATGGTTTTTATTTCGTTTTTATCGATCGCACGATCAACCAAATTTATATCGGCGTGAAATGTGAATGGACGACCGTCATATTCAAACCATTCGAGAATTTTTATGTCCATATCAATGGCTTTTAAGGCGTTTTTTAACGCACCAATTGTGCCTTTATGCTTATGAATTTTAATTGCCGATTTAACTACTTGGCGTTTTAACGCAACAGGCCATTTATCATTCCATATATCCACACTTCGTTGCCACGCCAAAAAAGGTAAAACGGATTCGGGACATTTATCTGGGTCGTGCAAATCGCGCAATGGAAAATCAATATTAATCGATTGCCATGCAATATCTGCTAATGCCATTTCAAGTTTTGATGAATTTGGCGGTAATAGATCACGCATCACTGACCACCTCATATGAAATATCGATATCAGTACAAAATGGTGCTTGTGATTTATTTGTAATAACATCTGTCCAGTTGATGATCTCTACTTTTTGAACTCCTGCGACGGATAATGCCGCATCGATGCCAGATGATGTTACAATCTCGCCAAGCATATGGCGGCTTGTTACAAAATTTTGTAAATCTTCATATGCCTTTGTTTTTACTAATTGCGCCGATGGGCCTTCATAAATATAAATTTTGGCTTTAATGGAAAAATTTAAATTATCACCAGCGATAACGCTGACACTTTCTGAAAGCGGCCTAATATCATCATCTTTTAAATGTTTTGTGACCGCATCGATTAACTTTTGATCGGCTATACCGTTATTTTCATGGGCTAAAATTGTTACTAAAATTTGACCGGGTTCTGGACTGTCGACACTTGAATGTTTAACTTTTGCGCCAAAGCCAGGTTTTTTATATTCATAAGTTACCACCAATTTACCAGCTTCAGGGCTTTCAACTTTAAATGTTTTTGGTGCAGCACCTGCGGATATAGTATGAAATAAATAACTACCGTCGCTTCCCGCCGTAGTTAACCCTTCTGGGGCTAATTGTCGCCTTAACCTAAACATATTATCATCTTCAAAAACCGCTTCAATTGGCGGGGTCGCATTGGGATCACCTTTTTTAATGATTTGACGCTCAATGTTAAAATCAGCCGATAAATGTGCCAAATCATTACCATTTGAAAATGCTAATAATAAGGATTTTGCCGCCGTATTAATTCTTGTACGTAAAATCATTTCCTCATAGGTCATTAATTCCAATAATTTTACGACTGGATCAGATTTGAACGCCAAGCCTTCATATTCAGGCATAAGTTCACGAAACTTTTTTGATTTTGACGCAAATAATTCTTCATATGAAAAAACTTCAATAACTTCAGGCGCGGGAAGGTCTGTTAGATTAATTTTTGTCATATTTTAATCCCCTCCAACAATAAAATTTTGCTAGTTTCTTTATCGAAAACTTTTAAATCTATCAAAACGCCACCAGCTTCTAAATGCTGGGCATTTACTTTTAAAACGCTTAAACGCGGTTCCCATAAATCAATGGCATTTATCACCGCCGCATAAATATCAATTAAATTACCTTCATTGGTGGGCGCATCAATTTTTAATGGAATATCGCTACCATAATCGCGCAACATCAATCTGCTTGTCTTAAATGTTGACAATATATCGCCGACAGACTGGCTTAAATGCTCCATCCTAGATATATTTTGACCAGAATTACGCGACATATAGCTCATTTATTTTTCACCAGCTTTTGGTTGTTTGTTTTTTTGATCGTCAGATTTTTTTATTTTTTCATCTAATAAAAGATATTTTGCGCCTTGCGGAGTTAGGCTAATTTCATCATCTTTTTTATGTGGATAAAAATCTTTTAAAACTATGTATTTTTGCATTTTCTAACCTCTTTTATTTAATTAATTATGGAATTTTAAACCAACCACGACCCGTGCTTGGATGCCCACAACTGGCGATATCGCCTTGTCTGCAAACTGGAATGCCGTTAATTTTCATCCAACCACTGGCTGTTGCCATGACAGGGCTTGCATGTGGCGGTAATCCATGCGCTGCTACAGCATCACCAAGCAAAATAACGGGTTCGCTATCGACTTTAAAAAAACTTTGTCCACCAGCCAATTGCGTTCCACCAGCAGAATCTTTAGATTTAACGGCTATCGGATATGTCATGATGTATTAACCCCCAAGAAGTCTGGCGATGCGATAATCACACCATTATCAGTGATAGAAATGCATGAACGCCCACAGCGTAATTTTAATGAACCAAGGGTCGCTGCGTTAATTTCAAGTGATTTTGTCGCCACATCATGGCTAATTATCGTACCATCCTCGAATACGACACAATCAATATCTGGATGACCAGATGGGCTTGGCTGTTGATCTGAATATAATTCTGCCACAATAACCGCATTGGCTAAATCACCAGATGGCGCACATAAAACTACCTGTTGCCCAAGCCGCAATGGTCGCCAGCTTATGAAATTACGACCAATTTTTGCAGGCCATGCCAACCAATCGGTTATTGTATCACCAATTTTAATTTTCAGCTTTTTATTATTATAATCCGTATCTAAAATCACACCAATCGTGGTAATATTTTCAATGCGGCGTTCAAGCTCGCTCAATCGATAAGCTATATCTGAAAAATCACTCATTATTGCCACCAATAATATCATAATCATCAATATGGGCTGTGCCTATTTTGGGCGTAAAACCCACAAATACGCTTTTGGGTAACTTACCTTTTTCACCCGCATATTCATTTTCGCCAATACGTAGTTTTTGTTTGAATGATATAGCCCAAATTGCAATACCCGTTTTATCAACCTCTTTTGAAAATAGATTTTTGGCATTAGGTAAATTTGCGGGATGCACGCCAACGCGATCCATACCCCATTGATTATCAGCGATTATCAGCACCAATTCTTCAATCAACGAAATGGCGGCAATTTGGCGCGGCAATTTGGGTTGATCACTTGTAATAATAAAAACACCGATAGTTAATTCAACGTCAAATTCGCCCGTTTCAACCTCGGTCATATCATTAACTTGCAATATGGATATAAAGACGGCTGGTAATTTTCGTGAAAGCCGTTTTATTTCTGCCAGATCAAATCGTCCACCATGCGTTTCTATTGTCGCAACATTTGGCATTCTTGTTTTAAAAAATTTGACTATCTCACTTAAATAATCGTTAAACATTAGGCCATATCCCTTATTTCATTGGCGATAAAGGCTTCGACAACATCAATTAATTCTTTTTCATTATCAGCCGATAATCCTAAAAACGCTCTCGCTGGAATGTTAATTCCGACCTCATCGCCGCCAAATTGTTGGATCGCTGCATAAACAAGATTACTGCCAACCGACACTTTATTATCAGAAATATTCCAACCCAAACTATCGACAAGATCGCCATCGCCCTCAAGAAAACTATGCCCAGAATGTCTAGTTGCCGCATATTTATCTGACCAATCATCCCAAATGCTGCCATCTGGTGCGGCTTTTTCTTCCAAAATACGCCGTCTTGTTTGACTTTCAACGACTGCGCCAACAACCGCCAATAAATCATTAGGTGGCGATATCAGGCCAGCCATTTGGTTAATTGAATGGTTGAGCGATTTTAAGCCATCACTTTGAATTTGCACACCAGCCATAATCTATAACCCCTTTAAGCTGGCGCGATTGAACAACCGCGCAGGCCCATGATAAGCTATATTTTGATCTGCCACTTTATCGGTATCATCATCACTGTCTGAAAAACCAATAGATGCCAAACCCTTGGCGACATCGCGCAATAATGCAATCGCATCTTCATAACGTTGACGGCGTTCTTCGGTTAAACAACCCGTATCGCTTGATGCTTTATAAATTGCCATATCAATACAAATATTTTTAATCGCATCAGGCACCGCGATTAACGGCGTTTTATAACGCCCACCAAGCCGCATATCAATCTCACTGCTTGCAGATTTTAACGCTTGTAACAATGGGTCAGCCATATCACCACCAGCGACAAAATCATCGGGATAAAGCATTTCAATAATGCCTTTCCCATAAATTATATTTAAATCATCAAGTGATGCATAAGACATTATTTTGCCTTATTTTTTGTTGCAGCAATATCCGTAATGACAAGATTTTCTTCCGACGAAAGCCGTTCAACTTGTTCTTTTGTTAAATCATCAAAATCAACAATCAGGTCTTGTTCGCTAAATTCCAACCCCGCGCGGAAAAACTTTTTTAATCCGCGCTTCGTTTTAATGTTCTTTTTCATAAAATATTTGTCCATTCTATAAGTACCAAAATATTACTAAATTTAATCAAGCCAAGGCGAGACAATCACTTGTTTGACTGCTGATTTATGAATATTTGTAGCGCCAGATGCGGTGCGTTCGGCATCGATTAATTCCCTTGCCGCATCTTCAAGCGATGCGGGAACCAATAATGTATCTGCCTTGATATTTAATGGCCTGCCGCCATCTGTTTTAATCATTCGCATTGCGGTCTTAGCATCTGAAAAATTATTTTTATCAAGCGGGGCGTTACATTTATGCGCCATTTGCCAAAAACCAAAACCAACATTATTTCTAACGCGCACGCCGTAACGATATTCATCACTCATGAATACGCTTTCATCTTCATTTTTTGTCATTGCCGTTAATTCTGGCTTGGTGCGGCTTTGAAAGATAATTGGTTTTATCGAACGGCTACAGTCTAACAAATACCAAGCTGCGCCACTGCCCGCCGTAATATTTGAAATTGTCGAAGCTGTACCAGTGCCATCATTATTGGCATAAATTGGATGATCATTATCAAAGAAATATTGTCCGTCATAACAGGCAATGCTATCGGCAGCTTTTAAAAGACTAAAAACCAATTCATCAGGCTGCGCTTTACTTGCCCGACCCATTTCCGACATCATTGGCGAATAAATACCAATATTATCATCTTCAATGTCTTCGCGGCTGACCCCAACCGACATTTCAAACTTTTTATTAGTGATAGTATAGCCATGCGCTTTCATAGCTTTTATAACACGCTCGCCAATCCATTCGCGAAAACCGGGCATTTGCCCAAGCCAGCCATATATATTACTGGCGGCGGTTGAATTTATTGTAGTTGCGATTTTTTCAAAATCAGACGTGGTTTCACCTAATGCTGATTGAAAATCCTTTTTAAAGCCCGTGCTTAAGGCTTGCAAAAGTGCTGGTGTAATAACAGCCATTATTTTTTATCCTTTTCGTCTAAATCATGCCCAAGCTGTTTGGCAACCCAACGATCTTCGAGGGTTATCTCAGATTTATCATCTGGTTGTTTGGAATTTAACGATGTTTCATCGCCAATGCTTGGCGCAGATTTAATAAAATCAGAAAAATTATCTAACCCACCTGGTTGTTTGCATTGTTTTACATGATATTCTTTGGTCGCAGGTGTGATTTTACCGTCAACCAATGCCTGATCAATAACGCTGTTTATCGCAATATTCATACTAGTTTCATGGGCTGAATTTAATTCCACCAAGGTTTTTTCCGAAGTTTCTTTCAAGGCATCAAAATCTGCACGCGGTACAAATTTCTTTAAATCAGGGGTGGCGACACTATTAAGTGCAATGCTTTTTTCTTCCTTCAGGCTATTAATCGCGCTGGCGATTTGCCCAACACTTGCCCCTTCGTTCAAATCAAGGGCGGATGTTATCGCAGTTAAATCCATAATGGATTTCTCCTTTTTTGTTTCTGGTTGATGATTATTTAATGCGCTTAGATCTAAATTTGGTTTACCAACCAAGCCAATCGAACTAATGCCGATGATCGAGCTATCTGTTGATAATTTATAGGCTGGTGATGTGAAGCGATATTCTCTCGATGATACTGATTTTTCACCCTTTGGTGTCCAGTTAACTTCACCCCAAACGCTGCCATCTGGCTTTGCCGCCATTTTTTCTACCCATGCCGCCGCAGGTGCTTCAAATCCTTTTGGCGCAAGAATCTCACTAGCATGTTCAAAATCAACTATCAGCGGCTGACCGATTGAATTAAATGCGTTAACAATTTTTTCAGGATCACTATTATTATACTGACGGCCATCGCGACCTTTAATCGCGCCACCAGCTGGGATAATTTCAATCCAGCTAGGCACATTGCCATCTTGATTATTTAAGGATATAAAAATGTCTGTTATCATTCATCAATAATATCAGACGATAAAGACAGTTATCACCCGGAAGGAGTTCCTAGTGATAAAATTATCAATATATAAATAGGTGGAATAATCGTAATTAAGCTATAATATCTTAATGGTTTGACCATAGGGTATAATGATAAATAAAAATAGCCCATAGTTCAAAATAAAACCGTTTAATCGATTGTTTAAGGAATTTAAGCACGATTATCAAGGCAATCTAATATATAAGCCTGTGGCGTGATTTAAAAGCAAAAAGCTTTTTCTTGATTTTTTTATAAAAAAGATTTAAATTAATTTTAGTGACTGAGTCATATTTCGCATAGCGGCTTTATTTATGCCAGAGGGTGGGTTGTGTCCCTCCAGTTACTTTCTTAAAATATCTCCTTTATTCAATCTGTTCTGCCGATCATATTTACTTATTCGATGAAAAGTCGATAAAAACACTTCTTGTCGATTTTGTGTCTTTTTAATAACCGCCCGCCAATATTTTTGATCGCTATCCTGCATTTGAATAATTAAATTATTTTTATCCTGCTTTATCACCTCGCCATGATCTAGCATATTTTGTATCTTTAAATAATCATCAGGCTTTAAATCTTGATGCTTTTTTAAACCTTTTTTTGCCGTATATTGTGAAAATAACAATAACTGTGATTTGCTTGTTAATTCATCTTTTAATATCTTTGGCAATACCGCAATCGGAATTTGTCCTTTAAAATTACCCGCTTGCATTTCTTTAAATTTCCATGATGACAGTAAATCACGACTGGCAATTCGGGCTAAATTTACGGGCTGGCTTTCTAACTTGCCTGCCAAAAACCGATCAAGATTAATAAGCCGCGATTTACCGGGGTTGCTATTCCAGCCGGGGTCAATGCCTAATGGTATTTTTTCAATTTCTCCCGTGCGTTTATTTTGCCAATCGACCAATTTAATATCTGGCGCACCAGAACCAGTATAGCCACGTGATTTTGCCTCCACAGCACTGATTTGTCGCACGCGACATTTACAACCCCAACCATTTGGTGGCAAAAAATTATCCCAAAATTTATCATCAACTGGTAAAATTAAACCATTTAATTTTTGATGTTCTGGCCTATGATTTTCAGATGGCCCTAACTCGTAAATAAAAAAAGGCAATGCGCGTGCCGTGGCGTTCGCCCTTTGAAATTGTCCTGCGGCTCTGGCTGATCTGATATTGGCGCGGTAAATTACTTTTAATCGCCGTGGGCTACCAAGCTGTGCGGTTATTAAATCACCAGTTAATGGGTCAATCATATGGGCTTTACCCCACCAACCCTTTTTTTTCAAAATTGGCGTTATATTCTTTGCAAATTGGCTATATGGTATTCCATGATCAAGCGATAATTTCACCGCATCGCGTAAATCCGTTAAAATATCCATCTCCATTGCCTTGGCAACGGTAAAATTAAGGCCATGTTCATTTCGCCAAATATCACGATAATCAAAACTTGGCTTAAGGCCTTTATTGGCAAAAAATGATTTTACTGCCTCTGGTGGTTCTTTTTTGAATTGAAAATTTGCTTTAGGCGTTAATGCCATTATTTATCATCCAAGCTATAACCGCCTGCCTTCATCGTTGCAATGCCAAGCGATTTTATCAATTCTTCATTTGGCAAATCTATTTTTGTTAAGGCATTAAGAAATTCATCATAACTTTCTGCATTACTGGCTATTTGATTAATATTATCGCGCCAAGGGGTTAATATTTTTTGCCAATCTTTTAATGCTTCTGCCTCTATCTCATCTTCTATATCGCCAATATTAACGTCAAAATTCTGACGATTAAGGGATTTTTTGCCTGTTATATCAATCTCATTTGCTGGTTTTGCCGTTACCGATAAGATATCATCGCCATCTTTTGGTTCGCTTAAACCAAGCTTGGCGCGAACTTCGCTTTCTTTAACCCGCAAACCAAATGGCACAAGTTCCTTTAGGCCAGAAATCAATGCTGCCGTATCTTCTGGTTCTAAAACTGGTGTTTTATAAATGGGATAATTTTCTTGAACACCATAATTTATATCAACGAATATTTTGATTAAATCACGATTTATGGTTAAATCAAGTTGTCTGCAATCTGAACGTAAAATATCACGCCTAACATCCGATTGCGCCGTATCATTGCCAAGCTTACCCGGTGTGCCTTCAACCGTTGCCGTTTGCCCTAATATGGCCTTACTAAGCTGTCTGTCCCACCATTCGGCTGCATCTTGATAGGCCGAACTACCCTTTGATGAGCCACCAGCACCCGATGATGGTGAAATAAAATCAATATTCATGCTTTCTGGAATGATTGCGGCTGCATCCGACGCAATGGATCTAACCGCTTGCAATAGCTTCTTTTTATCATTGTCGCTGGCATTACTATCGTATTTACCAAGCCGCAGCGGCATGCCAAATACTTCTAAAAATACCACCCAATGCTGAATTGTAAAACTTTTACACATGAATGCAAAAGCCGCCAACCGCGCCAAACCACCGCGCACGGGTTGGCCTGATTTAAGGCGTGGCACATGTTTAATAAATTTATATGGCGGCAAGCAAATGCCGTCTTTATTATCTTCATCGGCTAATCTTATTTGTCTGCCCGTCAATTTATCAAAGGTAAAATAGCGCGGATCACACCATTCATATCTTATTGGTCGCCATAAATCACCACGTTGCCAAATGATTTCAACCAAACTATAACCTTTAGCCAATGCATCTAATAAATCGTCCAACATCTCAATGAATTGTGGATCAGATGTAATGTTTTTACGAACAGATTCGGCAATTTCGATATCTTTCTTATCATCGCTACCCGCCGTTACAAGAAAATCAACACCAGAAATTGCCCGCTTTCTGGTGGAAAGAACAGATGCATAATGCAAATCGCGCTCTTCTATGTCTTCTGCAAGGGTCAAAAAATCATAATGTTGACCAGATGCTGCTTCTTTTAATATTGTTGCCAAACGCCGTGGCGTTAAATTACCCGCGACAGACTCCGTCCAAACATTACGAAGCGATGCAACATTGGCAACAGCAACTTCATCTTCAAGATTCTTCAATTTGAACGGCCTGCCATTTCGATCAAGTATTTTACTTACCATAATTGCCCCCGTTTAAAGCCAAAATTATTGCTATTATTACCAGAATTAACGGGGGTATAATCATATTGGCAGAACCCATCATTAATTAACATTAACCCCAAAAATGCTGCCCATAACCGATCCGCATGGCCTGCGCCATCACTATTTGCGATAAATCTTGGAATTCCAGTGGGGCCAATGACTTTTTTTAACTTATGCAAATCGGCGCGTAATTCTGGGTTATTGGCTGGTATCCGACACCGACCATCTTCAAAAACTTCTTTGGCATTGGTTGCCATGAATTGTTTTGATGCGCTGGTAAATAAAACACCTTCAACACGGCTATTTCCGTAACGTGCCTTGGCATCTTCGACTGGTTTTTCACCCATACCTGTTTGATCAATGATTAATTTTGCCACACGATATTTCAACATTAATTCATCCATTACCATGTCATGTGTTTTAAAACTGGCACGACGCAATGTCCTAATTTCCCTTGCCCACCAAACATCGCCTACCAATTCCCACACCCATGCAACCCATAAATCATTGCGGGCTGCAATATCATTACCAATCATGCATATTCCGCCTTGATATTTTGAAGGGTCGCCCGCATCGATATGTTCAACCGATGATATTAATTCATATGATAACCATGCGCTTGCACTATCTAACCATTTTAATTCATATTCTTGCTGCCATGCATCCTCATCATTTAAGCCTGCTCTTAATTCCTCAATATTGCGATCTAACCCCGCCGCAACGGCCTGATAAATATCGACTATATGTTTTGACCAAGGACCTTCTATTTCTGTCATAATCTCATGAAATTTATTACCCTTACCATTCGGCGTTCCCGCAACTCGTATTTTAAAGCCCTTTGATATAACAGGAAAGACAGCCTTCCAAATTTCTCGACTATTGCGATGATGTCCAAATTCATCTAATAATACATTTGCGCTAAATCCACGGGCGGTATCTGGATTGGCTGGTAAAGCGGTAATTCGACTGCCACCCGGGAACGCTACTTCCAAGGATTTATAACTTGCGCCATATGAGCCTTTGAATGTATCTTCATAAAATTCTGGTGGATCTTTTGATTTTAAAAGATCATTATATATCATATAAAATGATTTACAAAACGGCTTAACATATTCATCCATCGCCTCTTTGGCTTGCCGCTCGCCACGTGATAAAATAACCCATCTTGTCCGCTTATCTTTGATCTCATTCACTAAGCAATCATCAACAATTTCAGTGCAGTTGACTAAGGTTTTCCCTGTTTGCCGCGCAAACATGCCAACCTTAAAACGCGATTTATCGGCAAGCCATTTCTTTTGATAAGAATGAAAATTTATAAGCGGTGGATGGGTTGGTTTTATAATCACCAGCCCATCTCGCGACGTGCGGCCTCCATAACGGCGGGGTCAATTCGCCCATCGGCGACGGCTTTATTTAATTTCTTATCTTGTTCTTTTATTAATTTATTGCGAATTGTTTCTTCTTTTTCTAAACGCTCAATGCTGGATTTCTCCGCGCGTTCCAACCGCTCTAAGCTTTGCGCTAAAATATTTATGTCTTTTAACGATGCCTTATCATCAAAAAAACCCTCGTCGTCTAACATCGATTCCGATACGATATATGCCATTGATTTTGCCGTCTCAATCAAGACCCGCCCGATGTCGCTTTTCTTTGTTCTCTGGTCTAATTTATCAGCTATTATATCGGCTGCTTTTTGGGCAAGATGAATACGCTCAGCGGCGCGATGTGTTTTTAATATATGCCGTGACAGGCTTGATTTACTTAATGGCTGCAAGCCACGTTTTTTTAACTTGCCATTAATTTCATCTAAAATATCTGTTTGCGTATTACTTCGATCGCGGATTAATTCTAATAAATCAAGCCGTAAATCTTCGGGCAAATTATCGATATTGCTTGGTTGTGGGCGATATTGTTTTCTTTTTTTACCAGCCATTTTTTAATCCCGTGGCGCAGGTCGTTTTATTCCTGGCATGTTTGTAAGGCCTGTCGCCACATCGACACCACGGCTGTTTATTTTAACAATTGATAAACCATACGCCAAATTAATTTCAACTATGCCTTGTTCCGCAAGCCAGCTTAATTCAGTTTTTAATTTATCGCGGCTACAAGAAAATGCAAAATCATGTAACATATCAAGCATCAAGCTTTCGTTAAGGCTATAATCGCCTTGTTCGCTTAATAATCGTAAAATTGTTAAACGCAAATGCTCGCTTACAGTTTTTTGATAAGGCATTTTTATTTCTCTTTTATATTTAATAAATGATTTTCTTGGCGGGTAACAATTCGATCAAGTCTGGACATTGCATTGCCATAGCCAGATAATCTTTCGTTGTTGGTCTGAACCTCACCGCGTAACCGTTCGATTGAAATTGCCAAATCATGAAAACTTTTAACGTCAGGCGTGGCTTTTATCGATTGCTCTATATATGTTAATCGGCTTTCATTTGCCGCTGTACGATCTTTTATTGTGGCAATCGCGCGAATGAAATAAATCAAAACGGGCAAGACAAAGACTTGCAAAATCCGCAACCAAAAATCAAAATCAACTATCATATTGCTGATCTCCGTTTGTTTTTTCGCCAGCCTTAATTCTTTTTTCTTTGCCACGATGCCATGATGCCACACCTAAAATAGCCAAAGGTATTAACCAAAAACTCTCAGGTATAGTGGTAAAAGTATTTAAGGCAACCTCAAGGCCATCGCCGCGCCAAATTGCACTACCTATGCTAATTGCTAAAAAAGCCCAAGCAACCGCCGACGTATAACCCCAAAAAGGTCGCCAACCAGAAACCCACCATTTATCGCTTTTTGATTCAGTTTGAATGGTTTGGTTGACTGATTTAATTCGCGCAGTCCCAGCTTCAAGCGCAATTTTTGTAAGGTCTTGGCTGTTTTTTAATTCTATTTCTTTTAATTTTAATGCCGCATTTGGATCGGCTTTGATTGCCGCCGCAATATCATCTGGATTATTTTTAGTACCAAATATACTAGCAATTACCGCACCGCCAGCCGCACCAACAGGGCCTAATGCAGAACCTAATAATGGCGCTGAATCTGCAATTAATTCACCTAATTTATCCCAATCCATAAAGTTACCTCAATTACAAAGCTAATTTTATGGCATGATCATAAAGCCAATTAGGATATGGCTGGCAGCCGTTTTCATGGCGCACCATAGCTTTAACTATCTGCGCTAATATTTTACGGTTTGCATTAAAATCGATCATTTCATCCACATCTAAACCAGCAGCTTTCGCCACATGCAAGGCATAAGCTGCTGTGTCATTTTCAATGACGGGTGCCCATCTGCCGATAATTAGATCCAAACTCATCAAGCCATAACGGCGTTGATAATTGATCAAAATTCGAACCATCGCCCGAAGGCCAAATATTGGATGTTCAAACACACAAAACCGTGTATCTGACGATTGATCATCAGACATGCCGTCCCATCTGGTTTTATTTCGTTCAATATTTCCGGGATTATTATTGCGAATTCCGCGCGGGGCTATCATGGCTTTTTCCTTTTTAATTAACTAAAAAACTATAATTAATAAAAAGGTTTGTTATCACCCGGAAGGGCTTCCGGGGCGGTTATATCTGGTAATTAATCAAATAGATTTTGTTGGCGTATGTCATGTTGGCTGCCGTTACCATTGCGGCACATACGCACATATCGTTCAGTAACGCCAAATTTTTTTGCAACATTACGATTACTGCCAACCGATTTAATTATGCGCGATTTTAAGGCATTAAATATTTTACAATTTGGTATATCAACTTTTTCTCCGCCGCGCAAATCAACTAAAATATTCGCAGCATCAAACCCAAGACACTGCACCAGAAAATGATCTTCTTTTAAATTTTTTGGCACATAAATATTTTGTCCACCATAAGATGATGATAATTTTAATGCTATAGAAATATTATCGGCTGCGATCGCAAACTCTTGTAATAATTCTGGTAAATTTGCGCTGGCTTGTTCAATCCTCATAATGGACATTTTCCCGATCACACCAGTTTTTTAAGGCTTCAATGATTATATTGCCTTCTTGCGGGTTTACCCATTCCGTATTTTCAACACCAATCATACGCCTAACAAAGCCGTCTGGAAAACGCGCTTTTACGACTTTTCCTGATTTTAACAAACCCCACAACACATAAATTTTCCGCACATATGCTTTGGTTGAAATTTTACGAAAACTATTCTTATTGCCAATTTTTTGTAGCCATCCAGATTTTTTAAAACAATTAAGAACATCTATCAATTCACTATCGCTCATGCAGCCAGCACTGCGTTTACCTGTGCTATTTTCAAGCATATTCCGATATATTTCATCATCTAAGCCCAGTTCTTTTTTTGCTATATGAATTTTAGCCAACATGGCGCGGCGGTTACTCATGTTGCTGTCTCCGCAAATTTATCAAGTTCATTGCCCCAGCTACTCCAACCTTTGCGCCGACACCGCCCAAATAATTCCATATATGGGCCATCAAACATGGTTTCAATTCTGTTATATGCTTCATCTGGTTTTCTGCTATGTTCGCGCCTTGGTGCGCGTATTGCATCTAATGGCCATTCTTCAATAAAATCTCGAACCGATCTTACACCCGCAACCGCACAACCAACATCGAAACGCAAATCATTTAAATCAGCTCTCAATGATGGGCTGCCTTTCGTTGCCATCAAGCATGGCTCTAGGTTTTTTCTCGTGCCATAACCGCCTCCAAATGCATATTTTTTTGTTTCTGGGTTATATTTTATCCATTCCCACGCAAGACTTTTATATGAAAAACCCCAAGCCTTTATTACCTTAGTCCAACTCTCAAGCATAGGCCATGTAACCCAAATAAATAACACACAATCATCAGCTGCCAATGCCTCAACGGGCAATTTGCAAATATCTGACATTCTCATACATCGGTAATGTTTTTGCGCTGATTTTCCCTCGCCTTTTTCTGAATAATTTTTAAACGCCCACGGCGGGTCGGCGTAAATAACCTTAAAACCACCTACGGGTCTTATTTCCTGAAAATTATCAAGAACGGGTTCTTGCCAAAAATCGGAAATTGAATTTGATAATTTTTCATTATTAAAAGTCATTTTTTTTAACCTTTCTTAGTTTCCCTGGTTTTATGTTCAAGTTTTGTAACCGCCATAATTGTTGGTTTAATTTCGGCTGCTGCTTTATCATAATTGCGTCCACAGACACCGTTTAAACGTGGCAACATGGCAACAGGGATGCATTCCCAGTTTTCAGGATCGGTATTTTGCTTGTTGCTATCAAGACATTTCAAACAAAAACCATTAGGAATTTTTCCATTTTTTTGTTCCCACAAATGCCGATGCTTTAATACTTGCCTACGCTCATAACCCGTATGTGGATTAATTTCATCCACACTAATTTGCACATATCCATCTTTTGTCAGCGATTCATATCCTGAAAATTTTGTGTTATGTGGTTTGTTCCCTGATTTAAATTGAGTTTTTGCACTATTAGCGTTATATGCTTGTTTTTTGCCTTTATTGGCTGGTACAGAACCTTTTTTAAAACATCCTGTGCGTCCAGTTTTCCAACCATTTCGCTTGCATAACGCCTTATAATTATTAAAAGAAACATTGGTCCTGCCAAATTTATTTAAAAATAATAAATATGCTTCTTTTTGCGGTCGCAGCTTATTTTCCGCCGCAAATAATAACTCTAAATTTGAATAAATAATTTTATTACAGCCCATTTTTAGGGCCTCTTATTACTAATGTTTGTTTTTCAGGTTTTTTAATTTCTGGCAAATGGCTTTCAAACTCTTGACCATACTCAGCCAACAATTCTGCTGTTTTCAACTGGAGACTGGCATTCGAAATTATTTTATCTGCAACTTGAACTATTGCCAACGCACGTTTAGATTCAGTTGCTATTTGATCTGGTGTTAATTCCTCATCGCCTAGCCGTTCTATTTCCGCGAATAAATGATTGTTTAAATCTGATAGTCTATTTTTCATTTTCTGATCCCTTTTTAATTCTATATATTTGAATTAAGAACGATTTCTTTTACGCTTGTAATTTTGGGCATTGGCACGACCATCATCGCTGTTACAGCAACTGACCTTGCGCCTTTTTCGTGACGTGCGACTGTTTTTATTTTATCGCCATTGGCAAATGTAATTTCAAAAAATCTATTTGGTTTTTTTTTACTCATTTGCGCCCCCTAAATTTTTAATTTCAACATTTCCACAAAAACTGCTAATCACAGAAACCATTTTTGTTTCAATGGTTTCATGAATATCACTATTTATTATAATCACATCGCCAACATTTATCATCTCCATCTCGTCACGAATGTAACCTTTTGCCATTACATTTTTCATATTATCTGCCGTTTTATAATGCCATATAGTGAACCCAAGGGTATAAGATAAGCAGCTTAAATTTGTCATTTCAAATGCCATCATAATCCCCCTAAGCTGCTGCTAAATCTATAGTAATCGCTTGCCATTTATCCGTCGCCGTAGATCGCTGATAAAACCGCACATAAGTTTTAGATCCAGTTATACGGATGCTGTCGGTAATGGCCTCCATTGCTTGCAACCAACGTGGATCAGTAATCTTTACCCGCCGTAGGGCAAATAAAGATTCCCGGTTTATTTGGCCTTTTTTATCCACATTAAAAGCGTGATTAACCAAAGCAGAAATTTCATCGCTAGAGCCAGAATTCCAATCAAAAATACATTCATCGATTAAATTTTTAGCAACCTGCAATTCTGCACCAAAATCCATATGTTCAGAAACGGCGACTTGAACCTTTTTACAGCCGTCAAAGCTAGTGAAAGTTACATTGCCTTTTTTGCCGCCTTTGGTGCGATTATATTTTTCTGCTAAAATATCCATAAAGCTATTAACATCATCAAATGTATTGCCTTTAAATCTTGCAATTTGTTCTGATAATTCTATCGCATATTGATGGATTTTATCCACAAGCTGATCTTCTAATTTTTCAACATCCTTGACCATATTATCAGGCACAAACCGCCCCTTGCTATCCATCATGCAGCCAGATGGTATTTCAATTTCATTTGTCATCTTAATTCTCCTTATTTTTTTGCTGTTAAAGTTAGTTTCCACCATCTAAATTGCTGGCGTAAAAATCGATAAAAAACGTTGCCAGATTTTGTCTTAGCGCACATGATTTTCATCTAAAATCTTCTTTTCCTGCGGCTTTTAGCTCATTTGCATAAGAAATAAGCTCACGTGCAGACATTGCGTGGCCACCAATGAAATATTTATCACAAGATATTGTTACCGTTTCGCCATGCCTATTTAAATAGCGGCACGCCAGCGCAACAGGTGGTAGATGATGAAGGCAGAGGCCGTACTGTTTCATTTTTCTTACAACGATAAATTTAGAACATTTCAAAGAAACAGCTATTTTAGCTTGGCTTAAGCCAGAATAAACCAAAGCTTCTAAACTTAACTGGCTAATAAAAACTTTATTCATGCCGCTGCCTCCGGGTCAGGAGCGCCTAAATTATCATTATCATTTATATAATTATTATCGTCACTATTCATGATTTTGTAATGCTGGATATATTGTGAAAGTAAGATTATGGCCGATAAATAATCCTGATCACTTAGGTTAATCTTCATTTCTGAAATTCTATCCGCACCATGCATGACGGTGCTATGGTCTTTATCGCCAAAAAACCTTCCTATTCGGGCAAAACTATGACCCGTGAATTCGCGTGCTAAAAAAAATGCAAAATGCCGCGCAAAAACAAATCTTTTATTGCGTCGCTCGCTGTTAATATTTTGTTTTGAAATTTCAAAAGCAATCGATACATCATGCAATATCGAACCAAGCGAAATAGTCTTTTTATAAAGAGGATTAATAGATTTAATATTTTCAACTGGAAAATTAATTTCTTTCAAATTTGCATATAGTGATTTTAAAACTTTCGCGCTTTCTTTTGTTTCAAAATCATTTTTATCTATTTCACAGCTTTGTCGACCTCGAATAATGTGTTTCTCTAATTCAGCAACTTGCTTTGTTGCGGCATAAAGATTTACCAAAGCAATTTTAATCAAATCATTATTGATTTTTCCACAATCAATGCGAATGTCTAATTCATCTAAAATATTTATAATTTTCTCTGCTATCATAACTCTATCCTTTCAATTTTGAAAAAGCACAACCCGAACGGCAAGCTTGATAAATCTTAACGATCATTGATGATGTCGTACTAAATTCTTGTTTTTGATAACCGCTGCATTTTATTGTCGATATTGCGCCCAGAACTGGACAAAAAACATTATCAGACATTAATTTATTACAAATTTTCAACGCAATATTACTGTCCTTTGCGGGATATCTATTGTTTAAAATTTGACTGATTGTTGCGGGCGATATATCGCCTAAGGCAATGCTTGCTTTACGTAATGAACCTGATTTATCGACAAAAGCTGCTAGTATTTCTATCCAATTAGGTATTTCACCGCCATATGATGCCTTAACCTGTGATAGCGCAGATATTTTACCTAGACGCTTTTTCATGAGCCGTTACCCTCACGCCATATAACCTTACCAATATTGGGATCAAAAACAAATTTTGACCGCATAATCATTGGCGGCTTTGGGCCAGTAATTTTTGATTTTAATAATTTATAACGCGCTCTATTGTGGCCTGCTTTTGCTGGCGTGATCATGCATAAATATTTTGCTTGAAAAAGCGATGCAATATATGATTTGCAACTATTAAGCTTGATTATACAATCATTTGTGCTGGCATTTATTGCCAATTCATCGGCATCAAAATTTTTCAACATCGCCATTGTTCGCCACATTTGCTCGTTACCACGCCCAATTGTAACCTCGCTACCATTCTTGCGTAATCTTGGCGCAAATCGATAGGGCTTTATTAAATGATAGTTTTTATTATCGCTTTCGTATTTTAAATATCCGCCGTTTTTAAGGCATAAAAGATAATCACTGATAGTTTTTCGATCCGCAGGAACAGCCTTTAATAAATCTTTTAAATGAAATTGTTTTAATTCCATAATTTCCGCCCAAATTTCCGCCCTAAAACCACCAGACTTTGTATTAAAACTATCGGCTGGTCTACCAGACATTATGAAACCCTCCGTTTTGGCGCAGCACCAGTCGACAACGGCTTATTATTCCAATCTGCCAAGGTTATTTCTTTTAAACCCTTTAATTTTGCTTCTTCAAATATTGCATCAAGATTTATACAAATCCGCCTTATTTGCCCGCGCGAGGTCGTAGTTATTTTAGTTAATAAATCATTGGATATTTTAATTTCTGGGTAATATAACTTAACCAAATGCGCCGCATCACTGGCATCTGATGGCTGTGCAGCTTCAAAATGTAAAATGCGATTATGAAATCTTTCCGATAACATTTGAATTTTACCGGGCAGTAATTCTTCACCAATTAAAATAAATGCTGCACCCGATTTATCATGAATTTCGCGTACTAATTCGTGATATTTTTTATCGGTAATAAAATCAAATTCATCGATAATTACTGGCCTCATATCCATTGCTAAGGCTTCGATTAATCGCTCTACCATTGCCGCAACTGTGCCAAGATCGGCAACATTACATGCACGACACATATTGCGTAGAAAATCTTTTTTTGCCCAGCTACTGCCAACTTCTAAATAATAAGCCCGCGATGTATTTGCCGCATAAACCGCAGATTGCGTTTTGCCATAACCACTAAAGCCGTAAAAAACCCCAATTCCCGGTAAATGCGCTGGGCGATTAATCACCCTATCCATCAAACCCGCAAATGCCGCGACATTTTTTAAAGGTGCTATTGTGTTAACTGAATTTTTCATTTATATTTCCCTTTCTTTTTATTGAAAAGGATAGGGGCAGCTGCCAAGCTTTTACGCCTCTATCCAATTCTTTCCAAAATCATCAAACATTTGTTTATGCGCTCTGTATTCGCTTGATTGTGTGTAACCACCAAGCCAAACCGCATTTGACGTGTTAATCTCAACACCAGCCATCATTTTATCTTGCAAATCGACCGCCCGTTTAAATCGCTGTTTCGGGCTTTCTGGCAAATTGGTTATATTGCTGGCCTTGGCAATTTCTTTAACTAAGGCTTCTTGTCGAATGTCATTATCTGCTGATATTTCTGGCGCTGTTTGAATGCCAGCTGCCGATTTTAAAGCCACCGTTTCATAAGAATTAGATGCCTTGGGCAATGGTAATATTTGCCCTTTATCAATTGCCGCTGCAATTTGGCCATCGATTAAATCACGCGGTTTAATTTTAATGCTACGTGCTTGTTTTCTTGCGCGGTTACGTTGTTGATCCTGAATGGCGGCGGCCTGCATTGATATGGCGCGGCGATCAATGCCAAGACTTGCAGCATTCACCGCCTTGAATAAAAATTCTTGTCCCGTAACATCAAAAATATAACAAACACCCATATCATCAGGATCAAGCCGCACATAAACTTTTTGACCGATATATAACGCCATTTCTGCGGCGATAAATGTTGCATTTTCAATCGCAATACCTGTTTTTGCAACAACACGTTCGCCATTACGATCAACCGCCGCACATAAAAATGCTAACGCGGCATCATCTTCAATTTTACGAATATTACCTGTGAAACTGGCTATTTTTTGTGCTGGGCTTATGCCGTTTAAACCACCATGCACGCGGTTTTGATAAACAATCTTTGCCCAATCATCGCACGCTTTTTGCAACCCATCGGCGCTCATATTAATAATATTGCATTTGGCAATATCATCGCCCAATCGTTGGGCAAATGTCTTTCTTGCTTCAATCGCTTTTCGATCAACAATATCATGACCTAAAAACCCCGGCAATAATGTCATTAAATCACGGTTTAATGTGCCGATTGATCGCTCTACCATGCCTTTATGCGTTGGTGTGAATGCTTGGGATATATCTTGATAAATACCAAGCGCCGACAACGCCATTTTAAATGACTTTGAAATAAAATCACTACCATTATCGGTGCGGATAGTTTCAGGTACACCCCAATCGCTAACCGCGCGTTTTATCAAGGCCAAGCTGGCTGTTGTTCGCGGCGTTTTTGATACATGAACCAGCAACCGCCTTGTAAAAACATCAATCACAACATATACAGAATACCTGCCATCTTCTAACATTACATCGGCTGGTGTCGCGTCAATTTCCCATAATTGATTAGGGGTTGAGACCCATCCATAATGATCGCCAAATGAAACCTTATAATGTGATTTTGCACGATCAGGATTAATAATTGCCACATAATCGGCTTTATTACTGGTTATCCAGTCATTTTTCCAACGGGTTATTGTGCGGCAAGACGGTATAGCAAAGGCCGCGCCTTCAACTGTTAATATTCTTCCATATCTGGCGCGAATTTGATCGCGCATATGCCCCGCTGTTAAATGACCATTATATGTGATTAATGCTATCATTAAATCCCGTAAGCCATCGATCTTATCAATAACCCCTGAACCCTTACGATTACCATATTTACCAGTTAATTTATTTATCCGTCCATTATGCCGCGCCTTGCGCCATGCATATAATGTTCGTGCCGATATTGATTTGATATTTGCAAAAATCTTATCATCAATATTATCTAATCTCCGCAAATTATATTTTCCACAAAACCCATTTAACCCCGCCCATAAACCCATACCGTTATAACCGCGTAAGAAATTTTCAAATGAATTTAATATATATAACCGTGCCTGCGCCCGATCTTGTTGATTTTCTGATAATGAAAAAACTGGATGCGTCGGCAGGGATGAAACCGCCGCATCCATAGGAACAGCGCGGTGTCGATCATCACCGTCATCGCTGTTGGAATGAGGAGAAGAGCCAATAAGCCTTTCCCCAAACGCATTCACTTGATCATCTATTTTATCTATGTTTATTTCTTCTATTAAATGGCTTTTTAACACTATTGGTAAATCCGCAACCATATATTCAAAACCACCGCCACCATCACGCCCAGACCGCTTTTGCTTCACCCAATCTTGCCGCTTTGCCAATAATAAAACACCCCGTTTTGTCCGTGGCATCGCCGCGATATCATGGGCAACAATCAACCGAGCGATCTCACGCGCACTCATTGCCACCTTGGCCGCCTTGGGGTTATATATGGCTTGGCCTTGGCTCATTATTCACCTATCGCCAAATCTATTTGATCTTTTTCTAAAATGACCAAGCCATCATTGGCTAAATATTCTAAAAATTGTGTTTGGGTCGATGGTTTTAAAGAATAATAATGTTGTAACATCTTTGATAATGGATCGGCCTTGGCATTGGCTAGGCTTTCAATATTTGATCCATCGGCAATTTTAAATGCCATCTCTGGCGTTTTTATCCGTGGGTCATTGACCATTTCATCAACCGCAGTTTTTTGTAAATCTGGCGATAATTTGGCTATTTTATCTAAAACCGCACCATTTTCCGCCAACCAACTACCCTTGATCATATCGCGTGAATATTGCGTTAAGCCGTTATAACGCTTAATAAAACGTTCTATCGAACGCTTATCATAGCCTGTTTTTTCTGCCGTTTCATCTGTAAAAGAAAAACAAAGCGACAAGTTGTCGTTTTGATTTCTTTCTATAAAATCAACCGACTTTCGATCACCGCCCACAATTGTTTCTGGATGCTCGACTTCATAAATCGCTTTTAATTCTGATAACGAAGCCGCTTGATCAAATGGGTTTAACTCGCGGCGATATAAATTTTCAATAATCTCTAACGCCCGCGCCTTTGACCAATCCACATCCAATATAAATGCGGGTATGGTCTTTAATTTCAACATCCGACAGGCCGCCAGCCGATGCCCACCCGCAACCAAAATATACCGACCATCATCATCTAACCGTACTTGTATTGGACTTTGCAAACCTTCACGGGCAATAGATTCCGCCAAAACCTCCGCCCATGCGCTATCCACATCGCGTAACCGCTTGCTATCGTCAATATCCCCAATATCAATCTGTTGTATTTTCATTTAAAATAATCCTGATTTTTTAAAATATTCCCAATCCACAATATTCCATCTATAGTGGATCTGTAAAAACGATCAATAGTCGAAAATTTTGAAACTTGGCGGCAAGACGGTGCCAGAAACACACGCCTTGCCTTGCTCCTATAAACCCTAACTTTAACAGGAGGCATTTGAATGTCTGTCGATTTAATGCATGAATATTTAAATAATATTTGTGATTTATATTCAACACCAATAAAATCTATAAAAGGCAGGGAAGCTGTTGAATATTTATGGCCTATAAATGATATTTTTAAACCAAAGATGCTGCATATTAGAAAATTTAAATATAATATAAAATTTGAAAAAGAAGCAGACAGTGCATTAAAAAAATTACTTGATATGCCTGTTGAAAATATATTTAAAGATATAAAAGCAGGAACATGGCGGGTTTTGCTGGAGCGATACTTACAATATATTATCGTTTGCATGGCTAATGAATCGCACAATAAACCTTTCATTACTTTACCTTCTGTTCTAAATTCAGAACAAATAAAAGTTGCTTTATTGCTTTTTGGGCTTCATGAAATGAAACTCCCTCACAAACCTGCTGAAAGATCAAATTATCTATTGCCCGAAAATGTTGTGGGCTTAGATTCTTGGCGTAATTTATAACATTGCAATTTTTCATGTTACGCTGCCTCTTTTTTTGGTGTTGGTCGTTCAATATCTTTAGGCCAATCTAAATCATCGGGCCAATTATCGGAGAACCACTGAAGCCCTAAATTAAAGCTACGAATAGTTACATCTGAGCCATTTCTTATATTTTTAAGCCTAGCACCATGATTGAAAATCAAGGTAGAAACCCGCGCCTCCGAAAGATTTTTAGAGGGGCAATATAAGTCGCTTAAGGTGATTAAATTCTTTGTCTTTATCATGCGGTAACTATACCAGTAAATATACCGCTGTCAATATTTTATTGACATTTTTTATGTTTTGCGGTTTTTATACCGTATGAATTTAGAAATATTATTAAAGAAGATAGCCGAAAGACTGGTTGAGCTTGGCATATCAGAACAAAGAGCTTCAACGTTAGCCCTTAATAGTCCTGATGCTATAAGAAATTGGCGGCGAGGACATGACCCACGTTTTTCACCTGTTGTGAAATTGTGTGATTTTTTAGAGATACCTTTAATCTTTAAAGAGAAGATTAATTATAGCAATAATATTGAAAGCCTTGCCGATTGTGTTATCCCTCATCATGGGGATATTGCGGCGGGTGGCAGTGATGCCCCAGAAGATGGGCGTTTACCCTCTTTTTCTGGGGATACTGGCGATAAAGTTCCAGCACCCACGGGGGTCGGCGTTGAGGAATATTCAAAAAATGGTGGATTGTTAGCAGTTACAGTGCGTGGAAGTTCTATGCAGCCCAAATATTGCAATGGCGACTATATATATATGTATAAAAATGCGCCCGATTTAAATAATAGTGAGCTATTAGGCAAAGATTGCGCCATAACATTAACCAGCAAACATGATCATGCGGTATATTTAAAATGCCTTCGCCGCCCTGATAATGGCGAAAAAAGCTATTTCAATTTGGAGAGCATCAATAAAAATTGGGACACGATGGTTAATATCCCGGTAAAATTCGCACTGCCTGTGCGATTTGTTCAACATAAAATAAGCCTAAAAACAGTTCCCACCTCAAATTTTGCCATTTTGCCGCAAACCCCTGCATAATCAACAAAAATAAGGTGGGAACTCCAAACGCTAAGGTGGGAACTGAGTTCCCACCTTAAATTTTTATAAATCATGTCTAAGGCTTTATGTCGTGTGGCTTTGCGCTAAAATACTAGAACTAATGAAAATGCGAAATTTGGCCTATTTAACAATCCATCTGTCCGAATGCAATTTTTTGATATCTATTTAAAAAGACTTTCACAAAATCGCCTCTATGGCGCACAGAATAACACTTACATCACATAACATCCCGTAAAAAACCGTTATATCCCGCCTAAATAACCTATTTTTACTATGTAATCCTAAGTGTCTCTCTACAGTTGGATAAATTTTAATTGAATATTATGTTTTTTGGACCATGATTTTAACCTATCGCTGATATATTCAGGCCCATTATCGCATCTGATTGCCTGTGGCTTGCCACGCCATTCAATAACCTGATCAAGGGCGCGAATAACCCGCAAACTAGGTAACGATATATCGACGTCTATCGCTAATGCTTCACGATTAAAATCATCAATGACATTAAAAGTTCGATAGCTGCGGCCATCTGATAATTGATCATGCATAAAATCCATCGACCATGTTTTGTTAATATATGTTGGCACTAGCAACGGTTCGGGCTTCTCACGTTTAAGCCGTTTATTGGGTTTTATACGTAAATTTAACTCTAACTCACGATAAATTCTGTAAACTCGTTTATGGTTCCATTTTAAGCCCTTTACATTACGTAAATACAGATAACAAAGTTTTAAAGCCCCAGTTACGATGATGTCCTGTGATCGCCAGCAACCAATCGGCGATAATATCATTTTCATTGCTGAACTTTGGCTGATAGCGATAACAAGTTTCGCTAATATTAAAAATATAACAAGCCTGTCGAATATTTAACCGTTTCTTTAAAATAAAACTCTGTGCCATTCTCTTTCGATGGAATGGCCTTACCACTTTTTTAACATGGCTTCCTTGATAACATCATTTTGCAACTGAACATCTGCATACATCTTTTTTAAACATGTATTTTCAGCCTCAAGCTCTTTCATTCTCGTCATCATTGATGCGTCCATGCCGCCATATTTAGAACGCCATTTATAAAATGAAGCACTGCTCATGCCATGTTCCAGCCCTTTGTCGAGATCATTATCATCCCATATAGTGCCGTAAATCAATATGTGATAGAATATAAAAAGGGCTTCTCGAAGGAAGCCCTTTGTAAATGGCTGGGGCGGCAGGATTCGAACCTGCGAATGCCGCTACCAAAAAGCGGTGCCTTACCACTTGGCCACGCCCCAATATCCATGTGGCGGAACATATGCGCTTTTATATATAACCTCAAGTGTATTTTTCATTTTTTTTAAATTATTTTCAAATATTTAATTATTGTAATATATTTAAAAATTATCATGTCGATATTTTGCTTGTTGAATATATAATATCAGGTTTTTTTCACCTAAAACCCGCCCATTAAATATAGTTTCATTAAAGTATTCTTTTATTTTATTACTGCTAATTATATATATTTTAAATGAATTTTTATTTTTTAATAGATATTTTACACGGTTTTTATAATAGGCATCGCTGATACGGTGCATTGGTAATTTATATTTTAAATATGCAACCCCATGATTAGTGATGATCATATATTCTTCATCATTGTGGATTAGATTTTTGGCGATTTGTGCCAATGGTGATAGGGCAGGGGGATTGGTTAGATGAGCAATAAATATTAATGATTGTATAGATATTACGCCGATCAATATTATCATATAATATTTTGATTGCATTGCCGATGTTATTAACAGGATAAGTAGAATTAACGGTAATGATAAATGGCGCATATTTTCAGGGTTTTGGAATAGAAACACCCATATACAAGCGGTTAGAGTGATAATTAAAATATCATTATATTGTTTTAATTTAATATTTTTAATGGCTATTACGGTGGATGTTATTAATAGGGTTATCATGATAGTTGCTAGTAATGGAGCTTGATATGCCATATCAAACAGGTTTTTTTTATCATCATTATCGCTTAATATATTATTGCCCCATAATGAAAAATGCCCGCTGGTAAAACGTAAGGCCTCGTTTAATAAGCCATATCCTTCGATAGCAAATAACCCGACTAAAAATACCATGCCGCAAATTACAAAGCCTGATATCAGTGGCATTGATATTTTAAAATTTAATGTTCTAGCATTTTTAATCATTAAAAATACTTGTGGAATTATTACTATCAGTAAAAACGAAGGCCTGATCGATAATGTAAGCCCAAAGGCGATACCAGCCAGCAATGGTTTCTTGTTTTCTTGCAAAATCAAGGCAATTAACAACATCATGATACCGCAACCATCAGATAACATTAATAAACCCAGTAATGGTAATAGCGGCATGGTTAACATGGCGGCAAAGGTTAATATTGCGGCAAATTGTTGTTTCACTTTATAAAAAATAAGTAATCCAGATAACGGCGGTATCGCCAATGCGCTTAATATGGATATATATCTGATGCTATTTTCAGGTGATAGGCCAAATATAGTTAAAAGTTTGGCCAGCAATATAAAACCGGGGTAACCGGGGAAATGCGGCCTGAATTCCAAGATGCTAAAGCTTTTAACACCACCAATAAAAAATAATGCATCATCGGATGAAATAGAAAACGGCTGTTTAAAAAACCATATGGCAAGCCATGAATAAGCCGCGATGTTAACGCCCCATAATATGCGCCATAATATAATTTTATTTTGCAATGATGGATAATATCTTATCAAGGGCAGATTTATAAACCGTGGCATCGACGGGTTTTTTACCAACACCAAAAATACCGGGGTTGCCAATGGCGTTCAAACAAATATCAAGATTATCATAGATGGTTTGACGTTTTTCTGCCCCATAAGATTGGGCCATAATATCATATAATTGTTTTGATTTAATGATTAATATTTTTGCCATTTGATAATTTTCAATATTAATCAATGCGGCATTTAACCGCCGTGATATATCGGCAATCACGGCACGATTAAGCGCATTTATAATTAATTTATCGTCTTTTTCAGAAACCGCATCATCAAATGATAATAATAATCCTTCGTCATGATTTATATCTAAATATTCAATTTCCTTACGAAATGGTAGATATATTTTTTGCAAATCATCATATGCATCATCATTAAATGCTTTATAAAAAGCCTCGCTTGCCTCTATCAATGGTTCTTTCCCTGCTGCGGCATATGAATATGCGCTTGCAGGTTTTATTGATAATGACCCAATCAATGCCATGATAGATAGCATAATAATAACAGGTGATTTTATTTTATGATTAACTATTGGCATCTTTATTCCTTAGGTTATGCTTTGGCTTTCAATCATCACGCCTTCGCTGCGATGGTCATATATTTGACGGCGCATATCTTGGTTATTTATAATGCTATCACCTGCCATCATGCCCATTTCCATGGCGGTATCGGTGAAAATATACCTGAAACTAGCCTGCCTGCCGCATTGAATCAAATTATTAAATTTACCTAACATGGTGATATTTTTTTCCCGTTCAATTTGATAACCCACCGATAATAATGGATATGCCTGTGCTGCATATTTAGAGAAATATTCACCAGTTGCCTTTGATATGTCAATGCCCAGTGTTTCCAAATCATTACAAATTAATTTGAATAATTTTTCATCAGCCATATTCCAAATATTATCACCCTGATTACATGGAATTTCCAACATTACCGATGTATGACCCTTTGGTGCCATGAATGGCGAGCGGCGTTTTGGTTCTTGTAATCTTGTTGCCATAATATTTTTATCCGACAAATATTGCCATGTGTTATCGCTTAGATTATCCATTTTCATTGGCATATTAAAAAAACGAAGGCTACGAAATTTTAATGTGCTTTGACCGCCTAATAACCTGACCATATCTGGCATGGCGATTGTTGAAATATAATGATCGGAATTATATATTTTACCACCCGCAATAACCGCAGATATGGCATTATTATCATATTTAATATCATCGATTTTGGCATTGAAAATAAATTTTCCACCTGCATTTGTTATACGCGTAGCAAGCCGTTCAAACATCACGCCAAAGCCATATTTAGGATAGCGATAATCGATCGAATAGGTGCGAACTATATTATTTTTCCCCGGCAATAATCGTCTTGCCACATCTTTTAAATCTATCAGACTTATACGTTGTGCCGCCCAATCTGCCGATAAAGTTTCTGGATCAATGCCCCATAATTTTTGCGTATAGCCGGCAAAGAAATTATTATATAATGTATCGCCAAAACGGCTTTTAATCCAACTTGCGAAATTATCATTATTATCTTGCGTGAATGGTAATTTCAAAAGATCAAATGCCGCACCGCTTAATAATGATAATGGTGCGGTTTTTAATAAATTGCCAAGCGATAATGGATAATCGTAAATACGCCCGTTAAATCTGATAACGCTTTTACGTTTAACGCTTAATAAATCATCGCCAAGCAGTTCTTCGACAAGCTTAAGCAAGTCATTATTATGGGTGATAAAACGATGACCGCCATAATCAAAATAATATTTGCCATGCTTTCCTTGAAAGCTTGATGTTGCACCAAGACCGCCTTGATTTTTTTCCTTTTCAAGGATGGTAACGTCATATCCATTTGATATTAACCGCCATGCAGCCATAAGCCCCGCAGGACCAGCGCCCAATATTAATGCGGTTTTTTTAGGTTTTTTTTGTTTCGGCATAGCTACTTTTCCATATGGTTATGAATATGGCAAGATAGGCAAGCCATGTGATGAATTGCAATAATGTTGGTGCAGAATTATAACCAAAAATGGCTCGTAAAAATATGCCAAATGTGGCTCTATCATCTAAAATATGGCTGATATTATAAATTTGTTCGATTAATATTGGGATGATATTTGCGGCCTGCATCATATTTATTGCCGATGATAATAACCCCGCAGCGATAATAATCACCAACAACCCAGTCCATTGAAAAAATTTACCAATCGGCATTGATTTTGACCATTTAACCATTAATGTAACGATTATTAATGATAATAATAGCCCAGCAAATGCCCCGATCAAGCCATTTTCTAATTTTATATCTTGCCCTGAATATAATAGAGCAGAGAAAAATAAGATAGTCTCAACCCCTTCGCGTAACACCGCAATATATGATAATGCGATCATGCCCCATAAATTGCCCGTCGATATATTATTTTCTATATTTAGCTTGATACGGTTGGTTTGTGCCTTTGCCTGTTTTTGCATCCAAATTGCCATATAGGTTAAAATTAATGATGCAAATAATAATATAAATATCATCATATAATTTTGATAGCGGGCATTTTCAAACTGGCTTAAGGCCACTTGTAATATGAATGCAATCACCAATGATGATATGATGCCCGCCACCACCCCAATATAGATATATTTTGCATAGGCTTTTGCATTAAGTTTGGATAGATATGATAATATTATCCCTACCAATAAAAAGGCTTCTAGCCCCTCTCTAAATGTAATTAGGAAGCTTGCGAACATTTAATTTTGCTCCATTTTCATACTAAGACGGTCTATATTTAGATGGTTCATGATAACAGCCGATGGGTTGGGCAATTCAGGATAGCTTTGCCTGACAATATCGGTAACGCCCTGTGGATAGATACGAAACATTAATTTAACATCAAGCATCAATGGATATTTTGTGGCTTTTGGTAATGTGAAAGCCTCATCACGAAACCCACCTGCGGGGATTTTAGTATCGGATATCATTTTTTCATAACGCCAGAATTTAAGCCCGACTGGCTTGCCATTTTTATCGCCAAATACCTTGCGGAAAAAACGAGAATTTACATCAATAACACCGTCCTTATCCATTTTTCCACTGGTTAAAATTATTTTTCCGTCGCGATCTTTTAAAGTTATATCCAACCAAATTTGCCGAAAATCCGCAACCCCAGTTGGTAAAGCATGACCCGCACCAATATTTTCAACCTTGATGATTAAACTATCATTAATGCCCTTGGTATCGCCTGTGGTTATTTTATCTATACGCGCAGATATTCTTGCCGATGTTCTTAATAATGCAATGCTTTTTTCGGCTAATTCTTTGCTTCGCAAGCCAACTAAATGATGATTTGCCCCTGTGAATTGATGGGTAACCACATTATTTTTAACTCGCCCGCCATCGGTTGAAATTCCTGGAATATCTTCACCAATTTTTGCTATATCGCCATGCATATGACAATCGATGCAATCGCGATGTTTTGTCGGGTCATCGGGATTATTAAATGGTGAAGATTGCCATTCGCCAAATGTATTAACGATTAAACTGCCGCTGCCAGGGGCGAATTCATTATGGCAGGTGCTACAAAATTCCGATTTTTTATAAAATGGCTGTTGATAGGACATGGCATGTTGTTTTGGCTTGGCATTGATTTGATGATTACCGACCCAGTTTAAAATATCATTATCATTATTTTCAAATATATATTTTTGACGGTCTTTTAAATTAACGGTAAAACTGGCATTTGCACCCGCATTTTTGCCTTGTGCCATTTCTATTTTGGTGATGCGATGGCAAAATAAACAACCTGTGCCTTCGTCAAGATCGGGTTCGTCATTGGCTAATGCCTCAAATAGCGACGCGCCGTCTTTTTCAAACATATGGCCTTTTTTTGTGGTTGCGGTTAGTCCTGATAATATGCCTTGCGGGTGATGACAGCTCATACACCATTTACGAAATTCTTCACCTTCTGATTGCGCTGCTATTTCTTCGGTAACTTTATAATATGGATTGGAATCACCCATTAAACGATGCAATGAATTTGACCATTGTTTAAACATATCCGAATGGCATTCGGCACATGCCGCCGAATTAACCCATTGGCTTTCATGTACTGTTTTTTTAATATTAGTTTTCCCATCAATATCTTTTTTATCAATATCTAGGCGTAACCATGATGCTTGCATTGGTAAATTTTCATTGGCGGTTACATATTGATGCAAATCATCCATCATTTTAACCACCGTTTCATCAGGGGATTCTGGCTTGATATCCAATGCGCCATCGCGTTTATCTTCGCCCATGCCGCCTTGGGTTTTTTGAATTATACGAATATAATCGCCAATAAAATCACCGGCAATCATATTGCCTAAATCAGCATGACCAATAACCGCATTTTGATATTTATCAAATGGGCTGCTTTCATATAAATAACCATTGGTGAAATTAAAGCCGTCTAAATGACAAGATTGGCAGCTCATCCAATTATCACCAGCAATCGGCATTTTTTTGAAATCATCGCTATTGCCGCTATTAAAAAGTCTTTTTCCCATGCGTAAATCTTTTGGCAATGGGTCATTTGCAACTAATTTAGTAAAATTATCATCCAATAATTTAACCTTGGCAAAAGATCCATTACCACCAGTATCCATATGGACCATATTAAGGCTCATGGCATTTTGAATATATATATCATCATTATCAACGATCAATCCACGTGGGTTATCGCCTGGTATATGGCGATATATTTGCACCGCCTTTGCCCCGCCTTGGTTTTTTTTACCGCGCCTTCTATTGCCCAGCTTGGTTTTCTTCTTTTTCTTATTTAATGCCTTACGCCTTGATAGATCAAACACCATTAAATCTTCGCTTGCAGCTAAGGTTACGTAAAGTTTTTTGCCGTCATTGGAAAATTCCGCATCATGCGGATTTGATACAATTCTTGTGCGTCGGTTAGATTGAATAATATTTATTTGTTTGAACAGATGTTTACGCCGTTTGGTTAATTCGCGTTCCTTACCATATTCTAATGATAAAATTGATAGGCTTGGAAATATTGTCGATTGAAATTGAAATGGGTGGTCAAAATTCCATAATAAATGCGGCAACCATGCCTCTCTACCATCGGGGCTTATGGCGATATCGTCAAGCAAGCGCGGTAAACCCTGTGATATGGTTTGTTTCTTATTTTGCGTCTCGTGTAATTTTATTATTTTTGGCGGTAATAACGGCAATATATTGCTGTTATAAATTGATATTTCGCCAATCATTGCATGGGTGATTAATAACCTGCCGTCATCCATTATTGCCAAACCACGCGGGGTTTCATTTACCTTGTAACTATCGATAATATCACCATTAATGCCAATTGCCAGCAACATGGAATCTTCGAATATTGTTACCCAGAATAAATTATTTTTTTCGTCAAACACAATGCCGAACGGTTTTGATCCTATGGATATTTTGCTAAGTATTTTCTTTGATTTTATATCGATTAATATAATTTTATTTTGGCTATAATCAGTGGCGGCAAGTATATTTTCATTAAAATTTATTGCAATACGGCGAATATCATCGCCAATTTTAACCTCATCTAATCTTTTGCCGCTTTTGCGTTCGATAATTGAAATACTGCCCGCATCATAATTTGCACTATAAATTGTTAAGCCATCGGGGCTTAATTGTAATGCACCGCTGCTATTACTTTTAATATTATGATTAATATTATTACCAGCAAAGGCAGGTATTATCATGGCAAAGATAACTAATGATAAGGCAAATACCCATTTAAATATCTTTACCATACTCCATTTTTTTGCATGATAAAATACCAATATTGTCAATGGTAATGCGGGTAAAAGATGCAGGTAATAGGCAATTTCACCGTCAATGCCGCCGCGATTACCAAAAAAAACTAAATAGAAGCCACTGGCAAATAATATAATCAAAATTATCTCAATAATACGCCCTGTTATATGTAATGATTTTTTGCCAGATTTTTTAGATGGATTTGTTAGAAATTTACGATGTGAAAGCCAAAATGGTAATATTAATATGGGTAATATTAGCAGTGATATAATAAAATGTAATGCCAGCATCGGCCTTATTAATGTCCAGGAAATATTAAACCCGTCCCATAGGATAAGGCCGCTAATGAAAGATATATAAATAATAAATTCTATATATTTTGTTTCATAGGCTATACGTTGCAACCACGGTTTTTTTGCAATATTTATCGCATGTGTATTATGATTATTATTTGATTTATCATTGGTCATTTTGCTATATATTATGACTTTTTTTGATTAAAATTTAATATAGAATAACGAAGGCAGTAAGCCTTTGCTATCCTATATAATTATCATCAGATTAAAATGATATAGATTAATTGTCGAGTTCAACAATTACTTTGTTTGCACATTAATTGTCGATTTCGACAATCACTTCATTAGCAATAGTCATTGCCGTGCCGTATTTACCACCAGCCACAGTTATTTGACCAACATTATCATTATCCGTATCGCCAGATTTATCATTTGGTGATATATTTTCACCGCTATCACCCAACCATTCGGCAAGTTGCATTCCCTCGGTAATATTACGACCATTTATGACGGTTTTAAACCAGTCATTATAACGATTAGCAAGATGAGAAAGCTCCAACAATGGGTTATTCTCACCTTCATCATTACGCAAGATTAGCATTAATTGACGTAGCCCAGCGCTAATGGCGGCTGCGGTATATGGCGTATGTATCGTTGGTTTTCCTGGTATATCGGCAAAAGTTCCAATTTTTTCATCAAACATATGCTTTTCAATAGCTAGATATAGGTTTCTGGCGGCATTTCGGTATTTTACATCATGGGTGGCATTAAATGCCGCAGTTAATCCATGAACCACCGCAAATTGAGTACCAAGATCGCTTGCGCCATTTGCACCAGAATTAATTTTATAGCTCGTCAAAGCCAAACCGTTAGCATCAATCATATTTTTTAAAATAAAATCGGCCTGTGACTTAATTAAGAATAATGCACGTTTACCGCGTTTGGTATTTAGGCTATCGCTGGCATCAGCCGAAGCATAACCAACGGGCAAGGCATCTTGTGAGCGTTGATAAATTGCCAATGATTGCAAAAGATATGCGGCATCATATATGGTTACAATATCGCCTTGTTTACCATCATATATATCCATAAAGCTGCCGATTTTTTCATTAAAATGCAGGGCATCGATATTTTTAAATGTGGCATTAACTAATATACTAGACAATGAAAATGGGTCATCAGCAAGCGTATCATTATTTAACTCCGCATCGATATTTGCCGCAGGTGCATTGGCAAATGGTGCGCCGTCGAATACTGCTAAAAATGCAGGATTTTGATTTTCATTGACGCTACGTTGATCAGAATATGCATAAAATTCGCTTAATGACCATAATACCATCCATGTATCGCGCAATGTTGATTTTGTGTCGGTTACCTTTAATCCAGCTATTGACTTTGCATTATTAACAGATTTTTCACTAACCGCGACCTTATGCGGAAACCAGATTGCGCCGCCTTTAGGGTCATAATTTGGGGTTAATTTAACACCTAGTTTTTTGCCATCATAGCCAAATTTATCGCGTAACATAAGTAATTTATCATGAGTTATTTCGGTTAACATCATGCCGTTAAAGCCATCGACAGATGACACACCAAGCGCATGGATACCGTCATGATCCATGGTTGCACTTTCTGCTTCAACCTCGGCATCATCAGAAATAACATGCATACCGCCAAGGAAATCTTGCGCCCACATGACATCTTTTAACAATTGTCCGCCAATAGCCGCAGGGTTAAAGCTTTTATCCATTTTATCTTCGCGCCATGCAAGGCTTTTATAATCACGGAAATATGCTGGTATATCAACTTTAACTATGCGTGAATTACCATTATTATCCAATAATTCAACCTCGTCATTACCAACAACAGTAACATCGGGTGCGGTTGCATATTCTGGTATGCCGCTAATATATGGAAAGCTTAATGGATAGATATTTAAAGGTATTTCATCAGCAGGGAAGCCGACAGAATTTGAAAGTTCTATCACGCGCTTGCCAAGGCTTTCCATATTACCGCCACGCGCATGATTCACAGGGCCATTAACAATATGTGGCCCCATCTTTGATTGGTAATTAACCGCATACATGGCTTCTTCAGAATATTCATAGCTTTCAATGCCTGCCGTATAATCAAAAACACTTGGTTGATTTAATTGGTTCGGGTCAAGTATATCTAAATCTAAACCAAGGCTTTCTGCCATTGGCTCGCCAGATAATTCAAATTCTGTATAGGCAAGAAAACCGCCCGCAGGTTGAAATGACTTATCTATTACTTTTACTTTAACATTTGCAGAATCGCCATAAGATGCGGCGGTTAATGCAAAAAATGATACGCAGGCCAGCAGGATAGATTTTTTTGACATATTTATCTCTTTTTTTAAGTTTATATTATAGACGGGTAAAATTTGAACATTGCTTTTCGATCATATTATATTTATCTATCATTGATTATATGCGATTGCAAGTCATTATTAATAGCATATGTATAATATTTATATTCATACTATATTGGTTGTTAATATTGATGTTGAAAATTATAAATCGCAATGAAAATATAAACTTTTAATTATTAATATATGGCCTTGGTAAGGCAGCTACAGATTAAATATAATTAACTTTATCCGCCAAATATAACCATATTCATTACGCGCCCAGGCATTAATGTGAATAATCCTGGTAGTATTAAGGCAGAGAAAAATAAAATCTTCATAACTTTTCGATGGCGTTTTATATTGCCATCTCTAGCCGCCTTAATAGAATAAAATAGGCCAACTAATAAGACAATTGACAATAGATGGATTGGCGAAAATGCCCCCCAAATCCTTATTTCATTTATAAAAAGCCCGCTTATAGCACATGGAGGACATTATTATTACCCAAATATATCCAAGAATATGATGCGTTAATGAGCCTTTTGGTAATAAAAACTGTGTGCTGCCAATAACCAAGGCAGTTATCGCAATGATTGTATGGAATATAATGATGAAAGACTGGGAGAAAAGATAGTCAAAATTCAATTAATATCCTCTGATTTTGTATATTTTAGATAAAATACTGCGGCATAATCTATTAGTCAACGAATCCTACCTTAAGTTTTATTTATAATTAAATCTTTATCATTAAATAAAATGCAGCAAGTAATGCCAAATAAATAAATGGTGCATATAATAATGACCGTCTGATAAGCCAGTTTTGATGCGATGATTGATCGTCATCATCAATTTGTGCAATGGAAAATGCCAATAAAATAATCGGTACAGACATGAATATGGCATGGCCTGCGCTTGAGTTTTGAATTGCGGCAAATAACAGGCTTTTATCAAAATATCCACCAATTTCGCTTTGTAGCGAGATGAATAATATATTGCCACCAAGGTTTGATCCTGTTGTATAGCCGCTTATCATGCCAATAAGCGGGGCAATGAATATATTTTGGCTTAATGATAAATCTGACATATTATCTGCTAATGATTTTAATATTCCGCTGGCGCGTTGAATCTGTGCAAAGGCGATAAACATAAAAATACCGAAAACAGGATAGACGGCTCTTTTAATACCATCAAGTAAGAAGTCATTATTTATTCTGAATTTTTTTGAAAATATATATAGGCATATAATGGTTATAGATATGAATATTCCGGGGCTAGTAAAAGTTGAAAAACTAATTGCGCCGCTTTTTACTATGAATATATTACGTAAATAATGATTAATTATTTCAATTCGTGAAAATGCGATCAAGGCTATTAAAATTATATAGGGTGAAAATAATAGTAAAATAGCATTTTTTGAATATGCGAGGTTAGAAAATGCCTGTCTGTTAAAAATAAATATTTCAACCATCAAGCTAACGATAGCAAGGCTGATGCCCGCATAAACACCAGATAGCTCCGCCGTGGCATAGATATTATAAAAAACCAAAAACAAAGATAGAATAAAACCACTAGCAAGCGGATATAACAATTGACCAAATTGCCAAATACCGTCTTTTTTACAAATGAAATAAATTAAACAACCGATCGTTGGAAAGACAAAAAAGCTTGTCAGGCTAGTTTGATAGGATAATTGCGTAAAAGAAAGGTCGGTTATTTGTGCGCCGATCAAAGTTGATAATGCCAATGTTCCCCATGGCATTATATTCATGCTAAGTAGCGATAATATAAGGGATTTTCTTAATGAAAAAAGCTGTAAAAGCACTGGAACAGTGAAAAATAATGACACGCCAAAACCAGTTAAAGATTCAAGTGCGGGGGCAATTCCAAGAATTATAATTGTTGCAAGCTTTAAACGTGAAATTTCAATCGAGGTGATAAATTTGCCAATTTGCTCTATTATCCCCGTTTTCTTTAAAAGCGAATTCATAATTTGGCCGGGAAAAATAACCAAGGCAACTGAAAGCGTCAAAATTAAAACCATCGGCAAATCACTGGATATTAAAATATCCAAGTCAATTTGATAATCCGCATTATAAAAATAAGTGATTAATAATACCGATAATATTCCAACGACGGAACTTATTATTGCTCCTGCTTTAAAAACAAGAAAAGCCATAAATATTATCAATGGTAGTGATGCTATAAATAAACTATTCATAAAATTACCTATTAAAAAACTATATTCTAATATATTATTTAAAAATGAAATATAGATCAAATGCTGATTTTATTGATGGGATAAAAGACGGTATTCCAGTAGCGATAACGTTTCTTTTTTTATTCTTTTCTGTTGGCGCGGCCTTATGGTGCGATTGATATTGATATTTTTGCCTCAATATTATCGACCATAGTTATCTTTGCAGCACCGGCCCAACTTGCTGCGATGGGTGCTTTATCCAATGGTGATTTAGTAGCACTTGTCATGACAATAACATTGGTCAATATAAGATTTATATTCATGTCCATATCCATATCACCGCATTTTGAATTATCCCCGAAGAAATATTTATTGCCTGCTATTCACATGTTGAGCGCAAGTAGCTTTGCTGTAACATTTTTACGGCAACAAAAAAGGCCAGAGACAGATATTTTTGCCTATTTTTTAGGTGTAATATTAATCAGCTTTCCATTTTCAATTTTAGGGACAGTCCTAGGCCATATTTTCCTAAAATCTATTCCTCAATCTTATTATTTCATGTTTGCTTATATATATTACTACAAAATCGATATTTTAGAGTGCATTAAAAAACAACACACTCTAAAATAATTTTTAAACAAATATTTGAATATTAACGATCTATGATATGGCGTTTTTTAAAAATAATAAATGTGGAAATATAAATAGATCGAGGATTAAGACAATTAATAAAGTTAATCCAACTAAAGGGAATAGCAATGACAAAAGAAGCCCTGTAAATATTGCGCCATTCCATAAAGGCATATTCATTGGCATCGGCGGGGCAACTAATCGCCCTGCTTTTTCTGGGCGACGAATCCACCATATGATAACACCACTTATGGATAAGAAAATTACACTTAGACAAAAAACAGTATTAAGAATTAAATTCCAAAGCCCCATATCGCCCTCATGAAAGGCAATACCAACTGCCATTGCTTTTGCAGGTAATGAATAATCTGCAAAGTTAATATCAGCCAAAATTTTCCCAGTATATTGATCTATATGTACTGTGCGATCTGATGTTGGGTCATTACTATCATTACTCATACTATCTTGACTAATTGTCCATACACCTTGTTTACCATTTGGATAATGAATGCGAAAACGACCTTCATAGCCAAGTAAATATGCAAATTCAGAAATGCTATCAGCATTAATTGCGATGCCATCTGGTATCGCATCAAGACCAGCATTAGAGCCTGATTCAGGCATTGGTGTTTTTTCTAACCCCCAAGGAACATCTTTCATCGCCCCGTGATTCATACTGGCATGAGTTTCATCGGATAATGGCACATCACTCCATTTTTCGGCGGGGAAACTGCTCCAAGCTTGAACGAATTTTTCACCCCAAATACCAGTCCAAGCCATGCCTGAAATCAAGAAAATAATCATAAATACTGATCCATAAAATCCAATTGTGCTATGTAATGATTTTAAAAGATTGCGTCCACGGGCTGTGAAATTAGGTATTAATATCGTGCGAAAACTACTTCCATTGCGCGGCCAGCATAAATAAACGCCCGTAACAACAAGAATAATCCCTAATCCAGCGGCAATCTCTATTAATCGATCACCAGTATCGCCTAAAAGAAGCGTGCCATGAATATCATTGAAAAAATCATACCAACCATCTTGGCGAATCCATGTTTTTTCAATCTCCGCATTATAAGGGTTAACTGCGACCATATGGTTTCTGTCTTCCACTTTAATGCGGAAAACAGAAACACCATTCGCTTCTTTTGCGTTAATCCATTCAATTATATTGCCATTTTTAAAGCTTGCCTGCACCGCATCAGCTTGCGCTGAAATTGATTTTACATCACCTGTAGGTAGGATATGGATATTTTCACCATCCCTACCATCAAAATATGAAATAAACATCATCGCCATGCCAGTTACCCCAAGCATGATGAAAAATGGAATAACATAAAGGCCAGCATAAAAATGCCAGCGCCAAGTTGCGGAATAAAGTGTTTGTGAAAGTTTATTTGTTAATTTTTTAGGCGTGGAGGCCCGTTCAATCGTAGAAGTCATATTTTTCTCCATATCTTAAAATGCTGTCTAAACAGCGTTATATTTATTAAAATCAGATAGGAAAAGGTGGCGCTCTCGGGGCGTTTTCTGCATTAAAAATAAGAGAAATATATTGAGAAACTACTGCTATAGCTTCATCATGCCAGATGATTGTATGATTTAAAAATTGATTATTTATTAATATAGCTAATAGGGAAAAATTTCCAAAAGCACAAAGATTAATTTCAGAATTACCATCCGCGCTAACTGGATTGCCATTAGCGTCTAACGTAATATCTTTTATTCCAAAATTAGTACAAATACTAATAGTGAATTTATCAGATTGTGATATAGTTGGCATATAGCCTTGCGGTATTACCGAGGCAAATATAATTGGAAAAATAAGAATAAATTTTGATATCATAAATATTAAACGTGATGAGATAAAAAATCCCACCATTGGTTTTCTATTATATATTCTTCCAATTATTTTCATGTAATTTAATTAACAAAAAAAATAATCTATGACAATATCTTATAATTATGCTGATAGATATTTAATTTTTACAAATTATCGGCTTAGCTTTGATTGATCCCATTAAATTATACCATTTAACCACATATTTTTGTCAATGCATTATCAATAGCATCGGTGATTTTATCCAAATCAGATTTTGTGCAAATCAATGCTGGGCTTAGGCATAAAACATTGTTATATTCATTAAAACATCGATTGGTTGCGCCAATCATCACCCCTTGACTTAGACAATCGGCAGTAATTTTCTGGGTGATTGCCTCATCAATTGGTTTTTTTGTTTGTCTATTTTCGACTAATTCTAAACCACAAAATAAACCTTTGCCGCGTACATCGCCAATGACTTGATGTTTATCTTTTAATTGATGCAATTTACCCATCAAATATTGACCCATTTTTAAGGTGTTATCCAATAAATTTTCATTCTCTATTATACGCATATTTTCCAATGCTGCTGCGGGTCCTGCTGCACAGCCGCCAAAGGTTGAAATATCACGGAAATAACCCATTTTATCGTCGGGTTCATCTTTAAAACATTCGAATATTTCTTCGGTAGTTACCGTGCATGATATGGCGGCATAACCAGATGCAACGCCCTTTGCCATTGTAACAATGTCGGGTTTTATACCATAATTTTGATAGCCAAACCATTTGCCCGTACGACCAAGACCGCAAACAACTTCGTCAATATGTAAAAGGATATCATATTTTTTACATATTTCTTGTACCCGCTGCCAATAGCCTTCGGGTGGTAAAATAACCCCACCGCCTGCGGTTATTGGTTCAAGTACAAGTCCGCCGATGGTGTCAGCACCTTCGCGTAAAATAACCTTTTCGATTGCATTGGCGGCGCATAAGCCATAATCATCCACATCGCCATATTGGCTGCGATATTCGCAACAATGCGGCACTTGGATAAAGCCTGGTGTGAATGGGCCATATTGTTCTTTGCGTTGTTCTTGACCGCAAGAACTCAAGGTGGTGATAGTCGTACCGTGATAATCGCGATCACGATATAATATTTTATGTTTCTTGCCACCATATTTTTTATGAGCAATTTGGCGAATTATTTTATAGGCTTTTTCATTGGCTTCAGAGCCAGAATTTGAAAAATAAACTCGGCTAAGACCCGGCATTTTATCAATAAGTTTTTTGGCAAATATTGCGCCGGGAATATTACCAGCGGAATTTGCAAAATAATGCATTTTAACCAATTGGTCGCGGACTGCGTTGGCGATGCTTTCCCGACCATAACCAACATTAACCGTCCAAACGCCACCGGATAATGCATCGATAAATTCTTCGCCTTTGGCATTCCATACCCGCATGCCTTTGCCCTCAACAATGATTGTTGGGTCAATGGTTTCATATTTTTTATGTTGGCTTAGATGATGCCAAACATATTCACGGTCATTGGCAATCACTTCGCTTATATCATTCTCACCTGAAGTAAAATTCATTATTCTCACCTTAAATTATTTAAATTTTATTTTATTGTTATTTTAAATTAAGGATAGATTTCAATGATATTTATATATAGTGCCAGTTTATCAAAACTTGATATACCAGTTTGATAGCAGCATATTACTAATTACCATTTAAATATTTTAAAACTATAAACTTCTAATTTGCAATCAATAGCATTATAGTATTTATAATGTTTTAATAGCGTAAGCCATCTTGTAGTGGATGGTATTTTATATAGTTTTTGAGTATGTTATGAATGATGCAGCTAAACTAAAAAAACACATAAAATGTGATAATAATCAATATATTTCAAGGAACGAGAAGTATATATATGCGGCAATTGATATTGGTACGCATAACTGTCGGTTACTTGTTGCCAAGCCAGAAAATAATGGCTTTCGCGTTATCGATTCTTTCTCGCGTATTGTTCGGTTGGGGGAGGGGGTTGTCGCATCGGGTATATTATCAGAAAAGGCACAATTGCGCGCATTAGAAGCATTACAAATATGCGCCGATAAATTATCAAAAAGAGATATAACATCAATGCGGGCAGTTGCAACCCAAGCATGTAGAATCGCCGATAATGGACGTGATTTTATTAAAAGAGTGTTGGATGTAACTGGTATTGATATCGATGTTATCGATACAAAAGAAGAAGCAAAACTTGCAATTGGTGGTTGTTTATCATTAATGAATGATGTTAACCCATATGCAGTTATTTTTGATATTGGCGGTGGCAGCACACAGGTAATCCTAGTCTCACAGTTAAGTGGAGAACCAGAAATTGTTAATTCTATTTCAATTCCTTTTGGCGTTGTAACCTTGGGGGAGCGAATAGGTACAGATAATCTATCCATAGAAATATATGAATATTGGATAGATGTTATTAGTAAAAAATTACAAATATTCTCGTATCAAAATAAAATTAATGATAAGATTGATGCGGGTCTTGTGCAAATGTTGGGCGCATCAGGCACAGTTACAACATTAACGGGCATTAATTTGGCCTTGCCTAGATATTTACGATCAGCAGTCGATGGTGCATATCTTGATTTTGAAGCAGCGCGCATAATAAGTTCTAATCTAAGGAGAAAAAACTTAGAAGAACGCGCCAGCCACCCTTGCATAGGTGATGAACGCGCTGATTTGGTGCTGGCGGGATGTATTATATTGGAAGCCATATGTAAATTATGGCCTGTGGGTTCATTGCGAGTGGCTGATCGCGGTGTGCGCGAAGGCATTTTACATGATTTAATGAATGACGGTAATATTATGGAAGCACAGCAATAATGGCATTTGGCAATAAAATCATTGGTCGCGGCAAGGGTGGCAAAGCCCGCAAAGCAATAAAAAAAGGCAAAGGCTTAGGCAGTGGCTTTCGTAATGTTACCGATGGCAGGCAGCCAAGCGTGCGGGTTAAAACCGCAAAAAAACGTACTAATTCTTCGGCAAGATGGCTGCAACGGCAATTGAATGACCCTTATGTTGCGGAAGCAAAAAGACTTGGTTTCAGGGGGCGGGCCGCTTTTAAATTAATTGATATTGATGATAAATATGATATTTTACGATCGGGTCAAAGAATCGTTGATCTTGGTTGTGCGCCTGGTGGTTGGGTTCAGGTGGCGCAAAATCGTATTGGCAAATCTGGTTATGTTGCAGGTATTGATCTATTAGATGTTGAGCCAATAAATGGCGCGGATATAATAAAAGGCGATTTTTTAGATAATGATGCGCCCGATAAATTAAAAAAATTAATGCAAGGGCCAATCGATGTGGTTTTAAGCGACATGGCGGCGGCAACGACGGGGCATAATTCAACCGATCATTTACGTATCGTTGCTCTTGTCGAGGTAGCAATAATTTTTGCCTGTGAAATATTAAAACCAAATGGAGTTTTTGTGGCAAAGGTTTTTGCTGGTGGTACGGAAGCCAATTTATTGGCAATATTAAAGAAAAACTTTAAAAAAGTCTCCCATTATAAACCACCGTCAAGTCGTAAAGAATCTGCTGAAATATATGTGGTTGCCCGTGGTTTTAACGGTATTAATTTGTAAGGTAAAATTAATATTGTTAAAAATGGCAAAATATTCCTATATCTTAATTTTACTATCTAATTTCTATATAATTTTATATATTATTTCTTTAATATGTTATATCTTATTGTTTTAATTATATTAATTTAAACTGGCATAACTATTGCTTGTTATTGTTGCAGGCTACATAAGGCTGGTTAGAATAACATCCTAGAAAGGAATAATATTATGGCAATAAATGATATAGCATTAACGGGTGCACAACGTTCATCTTTATTATCTTTACAATCAACTCAAGAATTAAGTGATCGTACGCAAACAAGGCTTGCAACTGGTCGCAGAATAAGTAGCGTTTCTGACGATGCAGTTAATTATTTCCGTGCCAAGGCCTTGTCTGACAGGGCGGGTGATTTTTCATTACGCAAAGATGGAATTGGTCAAGGTATCAGCGCATTAAATTCTGCATTGAAGGCGATTGAAGCCATTGATAATTTCGTTAAACAAATGAAAGGCATTGTCGTAGCATCAAAATCGCAATCAATCCAAGAACGCCAAGCGGCATCAAAACAATTTTCTGAACTTGGCTCACAAATATTCCAATTGATCGAGGATGCGTCATATCAAGGTATGAATTTATTAAATTCGACAACATCTATTCTTGACGTATCTTTTGGTATAAGGTCATCATCAAGGCTTAAAGTTTACGGACTTAATCTTAATAGGTCTGCCATCACGGCTGGTACTGTTAATAAAGCAATTTTTTCTGTTGATACATTTTCTTCGGGCGGATTAAGTTTAAATATGACCGTTTGGGGGTTATCTGGCGGAAGTTTTACAAGTTTTGGTCTGAATAACACCAATGCATCACAAGCAAGTACTGTGTTAAGGATACTTGATAATGGAATAGCGCGGTTGCGTGGGCATGCGGCCAGCCTTGGTTCAAATATCGCTGTATTGCAAAACAGGCTTAAATTTACTAAAGGTTATGTTAGCGAGATGACCATTGGTTCTGACAAGCTAACTATTGCCGATCTAAACGAAGAAGGCGCAAATCTTGTCGCTTTGCAAACAAGACAGCAATTGGGAATACAGGCGTTATCCGTATCGGGCAAACAACAACAGGCAATTTTAACGTTGTTGCAATAATATTATAATATATTACTTTACGAATATTATAAATCTTTCGTAATAAACAAATTAGGTCATATTATATATGTTGGACAATAGTGCAAAAATAGATAGATTGGTTAATAAAGCTCTGGCTTATCTTGAGGAAAGGCAAGAAGCATCCACCATGAAAATAGTGGAAGAGATTTTAACCATTGATCAATTATCAGCCAAGGCAGTACATATATTAGGTTTAATGGCGGCAAAGTTAAACGAGGCTGTTAAGGCGCGTGATTTATTTACCAAGGCAGTTGAATTAGCACCTGATAAATTTGAGCATTCCGAAGCATTGGCAATTATAAGCGCCAAGCTTGGATTATTAACCGAAAGCTTATTTTATGGTAAGCTTGCAACGGCATTAAAACCATATGATGGTTTGATAGGGTTCTTACCCGATTGGTTAGGTAGTTTTGAAGATAATTTCTTGGCAATTAAAGAAAAACCGCATTTTACCTTAGGTAAGGAATGTTATGACAAAGGTAATTTCCAACAAGCCATTTTATATTTTCAAAAAGCCGCAGAAGTCGACCCTAATGATGAAAATATATGGCGGCTTTTAAGTAAATCACTTCGTATTAGCGACAGGTCATATGAAAGCCTGCTAATGCTTAAAAAGCTTGATAATATCGGTTTGAATGATCCAGCTGATTTATCAGAAGTGGCGTTGGTTATGGCGGATATGGGTTTATTTGAGGAGGCATTTTCATGTCATATGGAGGTGTTGAAACATGCTGCTGGCGATCATAGGTTATTTTCAAATTATATATTCAGCTTGAATAAATCATGTTTTGCCGAAGAAACCATATTGGCAGAAACTGATTGGGGGGCATTGTTTTTAGAACCAATATTTAATCATGATTATGATAAAATAATTACAACCTATAAAGACAATTTAAAAGTTGGTTTGGTATCTGGGCGGTTTAATAATAAAGGCGGATTAGACCATATATTGCCAATTATAATTCATAATGGTGATCAAAAAATTAAATTTAATTGTTATAGCTATAATAATTTTGATGATATTATTTCACGTAAAATTGGTGGTGCGGTCAATGCTTGGACGGATCTAAAAGATGTTGATGATAAAACGGCGGCTACTATTATATATAATGATGGTAATGATATATTAATTGATTTAGATGCTAATTTAGAAACGTCCCATCCAAAGGTTTTTGCCTATAACCCTGCACCAATAATATTAAAATATCTTGGTCATAATAAAAGTGCAAATGATATGGGGTTCACAGGGGTTTTTGGCAGTAATATCTGTTATGATAATGATAATGATAATGATAATGATAATGATAATGATAATGATGATGATGATGATGATGATATTAACGGCGCAATCATTGATGGAAATTTCGCCTGTTTTTCGCCAGAAATAAAATTTGAAGATTTATCAGCAGCATTGATTTTGGATATTAATATACCAATATTTGGTGTTGCGCCAACGGGTTCGGAATTAAGTGGAAGTTTTTATGAGGCCGTAAAAAATATTTGTGCTGAAATACCTAATGCAAGAATTTTGTTGAATACTAGACATTTAGGTGGTGGTGGTATTCTTGACGGTATAAATCGCGAATTAAAGGCCTATGGCATTGATGATAAGGTGGATTTTTCCATATTGGATAATGACCGTAATGCCTCGATAAGTGACTTTGCCAAACAATGCGATATCTTGCTTATATTTGATCATATGCGATCTGTGGATATTGCATGGGAATTTTTCCATAAAATAAAACCCGTTTTTATCCTAAATGGTAATTTGCCATATCTACGTGAGACAGATGATATATTAAATATGTTGAATATGGATGAATGGCGTTTTTCAAATATGGATGATATGTTAGCAAAACTATCAAATTTATTTACTGCTGATGGCAAAATTTATATGAAAAATACTAAAAAACTTCATAAAAATATTGTTAAATCAGCTAATAGAAAATTTTTACAATCACAGTCATTGAAATTTTTAACTGCCTTGGCTAATTATCGTAAAGAATTTTTATCGATAATTACAAATGAAGAAAATAAGGCGGTAAATAAAAATGGTTGAAGAGTTATTTGCAAGAAACCTTGAAATATTAAAAGAATATCAACCTGACCTAGCCTTAGCTCTGCAGCAAATTGAAGCAACAGAATCTAAATTAATATCCATAAAAAATGACTATAATATAGACCTTGGCCATATAGATTTTTATAATAAAGGCGCAAAGAAATTCACTAATAAGCAATTTAATAAATTTAAACAAGCCCCGCAGCGGGTTGAACTTGGTTGGCCTACCCCCATGTTGGATAATTCATGGAAAGCACAACAATTTAGAACAGAAATCACCAAAGAATATATTGAAAAGGGCATTAAAGATCAACAGGTAAATCTTGACGATACTGGGGAAATTGCAATTATCCTTGGTCTCGGTCTGGGTTTTCATATTGATAAATTTTTTTCGACATATGAGACATCTTCAATCTATGTGGCGGAACAATATCTGGAATTTGTTTATCATGCCTTGCATATTCATGATGTAAAAGGATGGTATGAAAAAGCAAAAAAACGTAACGGGCGTTTTATAATTTTGATTGGCGATGATGCCAATAGCCTTCTAAATAATATCTTCACAAATGTTAAATTTAAAGATTTTGGTGTTATTGATGGTTTATATTTTTATCAACATTATGATTCATTATTGTTAAAACAAATTAAAGAAATGTTTGACGAACGCATATCAACATTTGCTGCCAATCCAGGTTTTTTTGAAGATGAATTAGTTATGATGACTAATTGTTTTGCAAATATAACTGGTGATAAATTTTGGAATTTTTCTGATAAAATATTTTTTAATAAAAAAACCCCTGCTTTCATTGCAGGTGCTGGGCCATCGCTTGACCAGTCAATAGAATTTATTCGTGAGAATAGGGATAATCTTGTTTTATTTTCAACGGGTAGTAGCTTGAGCGCAATTTTAAACTCTGGCCTTAAGCCAGATTTTCATGCGGAAACAGAAAATGATGCTGGCCCGCCAAAATTCATTGGTAAGCTTGCAGAAAAATATGATTTATCGGATATAATATTAATTGCACCAAATACGGTTCATCCGATGGCTACCAAATTTTTTAAGCGTAAAATTTTATTTTTCCGCGATGCGGTAACATCTACCAAATTTTTTGGTAAAGAATCGCAAGAAATTTATAGCGCAGTACCAACGGTTAGCAATACGGCGGCAAGAATTGCCATTGGCCTAGGATTTAAAGATATATATCTTGCAGGAATTGATTTTGGTGCAAGAAATAAAAACGAACATCATTCTAAAAAAACTATGTATTATGATGATGGTTTCATGGAAGAAAATCCCGCCCATAAACAGGCAACAATTTATAATTTAGAGGTTTCTGGTAATTTTGGCGGTATCGTTTATACGAATTTAAGTTTTTTAAATGCTGCGGTATATCTTTCATCACTATATAAAAGTCATCCATTAATAAATATGTTTAATCTAAGCGATGGCATAAAAATACTTGGTGCTGTGCCTAAATTACCTGAAACACTTGAAAAATTTAAAAATATAAAATCAAAAAATCGTGAAATGGAACAGGTGATTGCATTATATGATAAAAATGCTGCGATTATGGATATTTCCCAAGGTGATATCAATCAATTGCGCCATGATATGGCAAAATATTATCAAAATTTAAGGGCGGCCATTAATGGTAACGACGATGTTAAATATGATATTATTGATTTTTATAATGCAATCTATAAAGTAGTTTATAGCGATGGTTCGACAATCATTAAACAAACAATAGAACAATTTAATGTTGGTACGGTTTTAATGTATTTCCAAACTGGGTTTCAAATGATACGGCGTTTAAAAAAAGAACAGCGCAAAGAATTTTTTAATATATTTAAAGAAAAATTCTTAAAATATATTGATCAAATGGCGCAAGAAAGTGATGATTTTTTAAATGATATGATTGAAAAAATTGAAAAAACTGAAATAATATCTTTAAATAACAGTACCAAAATAATTATGCCTAAGAATGATAATATATAATTATGAAATTATTCAATAAAGATTTAACCACTGAAATAGCAATAATTGCCGAAATCGGTGTGAATCATGAGGGTGACGCTGATATTGCACATAAATTGATGGAATTGGCTGCAACTTCTGGTGTTGATGCGGTTAAATTCCAATCTTATACACCATCAAGATATGCATCATCTGATGATGCTGAGAGATTAAAAAAAGTCACATCCTTTGCATTGAGCGAAGATGATTTTACTTCGCTTTCCAATTTATCAAAAAAACTTGATATTTGTTTTTTCTCAACTCCCGTAAGTGAAGATTGGGTCGGGTATTTAAGTGGTATTTGCGATGTTATAAAAATCGCTAGCGGTGATATTAACTTTGAACCTGTAATCAGGGCCGCGGCGGCAAGTGGCTGTAAAGTTATAATTTCAACTGGCACGGCAAATATAGATGAAATTGATAATGCCTTGGCATGGTTTAAAGATGAATTAAACGGCATTAATATTGAAGATAGATTAGTTTTAATGCATTGTGTATCGGCATATCCTGTACCAATTTGTGATGCAAATTTATTATCTATCCCATTTTTAATCGATCGTTATTTTCCTATAACTATTGGCTATTCAAATCATGTTCTAGGGGTTGAGGCCGCACTTGGGGCGGTGGCGCTTGGGGCGCGAGTGATTGAAATGCATTTTACCGATAATAAATATGATCGCCAATTTCGCGATCATGCATTATCGGCTGATCCAGATGATATGGCATATTTGGTTGAAAAATTACCAGAAATGGCAAAAATGCGCGGTAAATTAACCAAGCAAGCTATGCCAGCAGAAAAACCATTGATAAATATCATTAGAAAAGGCGTTAGTGCAGCACAAGATTTACCAGCAGGTAAAATTCTTGCGAAGGATGATTTATCATTCACCAGGCCAGCGACAGAAATTGCTGCGGCCGATATAAAAGACGTTATCGGTAAAAAACTGATCATTAATTGTAAAGGCGGTCAATCCATAAAATGGGAATGGCTGGATAATATATCATAAAAAATGTGTGGTATTGCAGGTGCTTTTGGTCATAAAATATTATCTAGTAGGCGGGTTCAGCGAACATTATCATTGATGAAAATGCGTGGTCCCGATGGATCAGGGCATTATTCATCATCTTGCGCGGATTATTCAATAGATTTACTGCATACAAGATTATCAATTGTCGATCTAAATATAAGGTCAAATCAACCCTTAATTAGCGATGATTTAATCTTAAGCTTTAATGGTGAAATTTATAACTATATAGAATTGAGAGATCAATTAAAATCAAAAGGCCATAAATTTAAAACTTCTGGTGATGGCGAGGTAATAATTGCCGCATATCGACAATGGGGCGATAATTGCGTTAAGTATTTTGAAGGCATGTGGGCCTTTGCCATATATGATAATGTAAAACATAAATTATTTTTAAGCCGCGATAGATTCGGTGAAAAACCACTATATTATTGTTACGACGATGGCGTATTTTATTTTGCATCAGAAGTTAAATTTTTATTCACTATGCGTGGTCGAAAATCCGATATAAATTATCAACAATTACAACGATATTTAGTTAATGGTTATAAATCGCTTTATTTTAAAGGCGATACATTTTTTAATGATATTTTTGAATTGCCCGCCGCGTGTAATGCGACATTGAATTGCCCTAACATTCCCAATGCAAAAAAATACTGGCATATTGGCTATAATCCGCGCCCGATGAGCCTTGATGATGCTTTAGAAGGGGCAAAAGAGCGTATTTTCAATGCTATTGGTAATAAATTACGCGCTGATGTTCTCGTGGCTTTGCGCCTAAGCGGTGGAATAGATTCAAATGTGGCATTAGGCGTTGCAATCAATCATTTTGGTCGTGATATAACGACATTTTCAATCATTGATGATGACCCACGTTATGACGAAACAGCGGCGATTTTAAAATCTATTAAATATCATGGCTGCAAGCATAATTTAATTAATATTCCAAAAGATGGTTTCATGGATCGTTTATCAGGGATGATAGATTATTTCGGCGCACCGATTATGAGCGTTTCATTCTATTTGCAATCATTAGTTAGCCAAAAAATTAATGAAAAAGGATTTAAAGTATCGCTTGGCGGCACTGGTGCCGATGAAATATTTACTGGCTATTATGACCATTATTTATTTTGGTTAGCGGAAATGAAAGATAGGCCAGATTTTGATAAATTACTCGCAGGTTGGCATGATAGTTACGGTAAATTTGTTCGCAATCCATTTTTACAAGACCCACAGGCTTTTATAAAAAACCCAGCAGCACGCGACCATATTTTTTTACGTAATGATGAATTTAGTCAATATTTATGCGATGATTTTAACGAACAACATGCGGAAAAAAAATATTGTGATGCCATATTACGTAACCGTATGTTAAATGAATTATTCAACGAGAATGTACCAGTTCTATTACATGAAGATGATTTATGTTCGATGGCATATTCGGTTGAAAATCGTGCCATATATCTTGATACACAATTGGCTGAATTTTTATTTAGCGTGCCGAGTGAGCATTTAATCCATGATAAATTACCAAAATACCTGTTGCGCCAAGCGGGCAATGGTTTGGTTGATGATAGCATTCTAACCAACCCACAAAAACAGGGTATGAATGCACCGATAACTAATTTTGTTGATTTCAATGATGAGGATTTTCGCGATGAAATATTATCTAATGGTCCGCTTTATGATATGGTAAATAAGGATATGTTAGATGATTTAATATCATCTGATATTAAATTAAACAGCGAAAGTAAATTTTTATTTTCAATAATATCGACAAAATTATTCTTGCAAAATCATGCTAATTTTGTGCCGTAAATTATTTCAACATAAATTATCCAAAAGGGCTGGTTATGAATGATATAAATTTAACGCTAGATAAAGAATGCTTGCTTTGTAATGTGAATGATTGGCAATTTTTGGCAAAATTTAACGAAAAACCGCAAGGCGAAACCGATTTTAAATTTGAACCTTATTATCGTGAATTATGGTTATGTGGTGGTTGCGGTCATATTATAAATTCACACCAATTTGATATGTCGGTTATTTACCAAGGCGCATATTGGGATAATACCTATGCCGATAAAATTAAGGTAACATTTGATAAAATAATGAATTTGCCGCCTGCACAATCTGATAATCGTCAAAGGGTGAAGTCATTAAATCAATATTATCAAAATAATATTAATAAAATATTTGGAAAATTGCTTGATATTGGTTCAGGATTAGCGGTTTTTCCTGCTGCGATGCGTCAAGCTGGGTGGGATGTGACAGCACTTGATCCCGATCCACGTGCTTGCGTTCATGCCGAGAGAGCCGCCAAGGTTAAAGGCTTGTCGATTGATATTTTAACTATGGATGACAAAATAAAATATAATCTAATAAGCCTTAATAAGGTGCTTGAACATGTGCCTGATATGGTGGAAATTTTATCTAAAACCAAAGATTTTTTAACCAATGATGGCATTGTCTATATTGAACTTCCCGATGGGGAGCTTGCCATTAAAGATAGCACCCATAGACAAGAATTTTTTATCGAGCATTATTGTGCTTTTTCAATGCGGTCATTAAAATTATTAATAAAAAAATCTGATTTTGAAATATTACATATGGAGAGATTAATTGAACCAAGCAAAAAATATACGCTCCGTGCAATAATAAAGCCATTAGCAATAAAAACATAATGATAGTAACCCCAAAATATTGTGATTTCTGCAATTTTGAATCTGAAATTTTTGACCATCCAGTTTGGCGGTTAAATGATGCATCCATGGCTATTGATGCAGTTGAACAGGCAAAAAAATACGGCGTTAATTTTATTAGCTGTAGCATAAAAAGCGGCAATGATGGTTCAAAATTAACTGCGGCGGGGTTTCGTCTTGTTGATGGCTTGGTTAATTTACAAATTAAAACCAAGGACTTAAGCGATATAGCAATCATGCCTGAAAATATTCGACTTGCCAAAATATGTGATATAAAAGCATGTGAGCAGATTGCAAAAAAATCTTTTAAATATGACCGTTTCCACCTTGATATGGAAATTTCTAACCATATTGCCGATAATATCAAGGCAGCATGGATTAAAAATTCAATCATTGGTCGGGCAGATGCGGTGTTTTGTGCCTATGATAATGATAAAGCTATTGGTTTTAATTCCTGTATGTTATCTCGTGATTGTACCGTTGTTGGGTTTGATCTAATGGCCGTTGATCCAGAATTTCAAGGAAGATCAATTGGCAGTGATCTTATCAATGCCATGGCGGTATTTTATCGTAATAAAGCAAAATATATCAAGCTTGGCACGCCATCATCAAATAAAACCGCATTGAAAATTTATCAATCGCGTGGATTTGAAATAACCAGCATGATTGAAAACTGGCATTGGGTGTATGATGGCATAGGAATTTAGCCAATATTATAAACTATTTTGTATTAATAGTTCATTTTTTATTCCAACCGCCATTATCAGCTTGTTGCCAATAGGTTAAATCATGCCCAGATTTTTTTTGTTCTTTCCAGCTTTTGCGTGCTGCATCGATTATATTTGCATCATTACCGTTAAATAATCGGCAAATAAGATCGAATTTTAGGATATTTTCGCTATTAACGCCATCGCATAAAAACAACACATTGGCATCATTGGGGTTTTCATCTTCCGATGTTAACCATATGGGTTGGGTTTCTGGGGTATTTATTGGCGGCTTGCTGCCCTTGCTACCATGTGGCAGGAAGCTTTCATTATCATATGTCCAAAGATGATTATTAAGTTTTTTAACATTTTCTTCATTGTCTAAAATTACCACTGCACGCCAGCCTCGTTGCAAAGTTTTTTGCAATAATTCTGGCAATGCATCTTCAGTAGATTTTTTTGTTAAATGATAATATCTGGTTTCGGTCATTTTTATTATCAGACGTTACTATCAAGCATAATTATCACGGATTAGGCGATCTAATAAACATACGCCATAACCCGTTGCCCCCTTTGTTGATAGGGGCATATCTTTATTTGACCATGTGGTGCCAGCAATATCAATATGCGCCCATTTACAATCATTAACATAATGTTCAAGAAATTGTGCCGCAGTTATAGCACCAGCGAACCTGCCGCCAATATTTTTCATATCTGCAACATTTGATTTAATTAATTTGTCATAATTTTTATGCAATGGCATGCGCCATAATTTTTCGCCCGTATCAATTCCTGCCTTGGTTAATTTTTGCGATAATTGGTCATCATTGGAAAAGAATCCCGCATATTCAGAACCAAGACTTACCATTATCGCCCCTGTTAATGTGGCTAAATTAATCATAAATTGTGGTTTGAAACGATCTTGTGTATAATAAAGACAATCGGCTAGAACCAATCTTCCTTCGGCATCAGTATTGATTATTTCAATGGTTTGACCCGACATTGATGTTACAATATCACCAGGGCGTTGGGCGTTGCCATCGGGCATATTTTCCGCCAAGCCAACCACACCAACAACATTGACCTTGGCTTTGCGCCCTGCCAATGCTTTCATCAGGCCGATAACCACCGCAGAGCCGCCCATGTCAAATTTCATCTCTTCCATGCCGGCACCAGGTTTAAGCGATATACCGCCCGTATCAAAAGTAACGCCCTTGCCAATAAAGGCTAATGGTGCAGTATCTTTATCACCACCATTCCAATTCATAACAACAAGCTTGCTTTCACGTATTGATCCTTGACCAACGCCCAATAATGCCCCCATGCCAAGCTTTCGCATTTGATCTTCGCCTAGAATTTCAACATCAATGCCGAGGGTTTCTAGTTTTTTAATTTCATTAGCCATGCTTGCTGGATAAAGAATATTTGGTGGTTCAGATACAAGATCACGGGCGATAAAAACACCGTCGGCTATGGCTTTTAAATCTTTGAATATTTCTTCTGCCTCACTGGCATTATCAAGTTGAATGGTGAAATCTTTAAATATATTATCATTCTTATTTTTTTTGCCTGTCATATATTTATTAAATTTATATGATTTTAATAACATGCCAAAGGCAATATTTGCTGCATTTTGCGCTTGATCATCGCCATCAATAATCAATGTTGCAATATTTTCATCGACCGCATTTAATTTATTATATAATGTGGCGCCAAATGATTGTGCATCAATTTCATTCATTTCTTTGCCAATGCCTGCAATGATTAAACGGCTGCAATCCATATTTGACGGCGATAATATTTCAAGCAATTGATTTTTTTTGCCACTAAATTTACTAACGTCAAATGCGCGGGATATTGCGCCGTTGCTGATATTATTTGCATCCTCGCAAGATGGTGATAAATCTAGGCCTTGATTAACATTAACAATTAATGCGCCTGTTTTTACTTTTATTTTAGTTATAAATTTAATTTTCATGAAATCTATCCATTATATAATTGTAATCTAAATAATTCATTCATATATTTAATGATTTTTTTTAAAATAAAACAATATTATTTTACTATTTAAATAATATTTTATTAAAGCGTGCAAATATTAAATTTTTTTGCTATTAATATTACCTCTATTAATGATTTTATTTATCCAACCTTAATAAATTTAACTAATATTTTAATGTCAAAATTAACCAGATATATATTTACTCAAATATTTGTTGTAATATTGCTTTCGGCATTTTTATTATGCCTATTAGTAAGCTTTATACAATCGGTTAAATTTGCCGATCTTATTATAAATAATGGTTTACCGCTTGCTGGTTTTGGTAAATTATTATTTTTCTCTATCCCCAAATATTTAATATTTTTACTGCCAATAGTAGTTTTTGCTGTAACTATTTTCACATATAATAAATTAATTTTGGAAAGTGAAATTGTTATAATGCGTGCCGCTGGTCTTAGCCAGATACGCCTTGCCAATGCGGGTATCATTGCATCAATTGTGATGGTTTTATTTTCTTATTGTTTAACGTTGTATTTAGCCCCAATTGCACAACATGAGCTAAGGTCATTAATTTTTCAAGCAAGATCACAATGGGGGGTGGCATTATTGCGCGAAGGTGATTTTACTACCATTGGTAAAGACGTAACAATTTTTATTGGTGAACGTGGTAGAGATAACAGCCTAAAGGAAATTTTTTACCATAATAATAGAACCAAATCGACAATAATTGCGGAAAAAGGAACCTTGATAAAAACTAAAGATGGCCCAAGATTAATCGTATTAAATGGCAGCAAGCAAACAGAAAAAGATGGTAAATTACATATTATCACCTTTAAACGTTCGGCGGTTGATATTACAAATAAAAAGAAAATAGAAGCAAGATGGATGGAACCACAAGAACGTTTTATCAGTCAATTATTCAATCATGATGATACAAGTGATATGGATATAAAATATCGAACAAAATTAATTGCAGAAGGTCATCGACGTATTATAACGCCGTTATTATCATTGACATTATGCCTTGTTGCCATAACCGCAATGTTAATAATACCCTATAATAGGCATGGTAATTTAAAACAAATATTTACTGCAATAATAATAATGATTGGTATTTACACATCAAATTTATGGCTATTTTCAATAACATCGGAAAATTTAAATTATATTCCAATATTTTATGCAAATGTTATTTTACCAATATTCATTTGTTTGATATTAATAATCAATCCACAACCTTTAATTACCCATATGAATAATATTATTATTTCAATGAGATTAAAGGCAAGGTAAATGATATTTTCAACTTTATCCTTATATATCGCACGTAAATTTATATTTTGGTTCATATCAACCTTATTGGTATTATCTGCACTTTTATCTGTTTTTGATATGGTTGAATTATTACGTAGAGCCAGCAATAAAGATGTAGATATAAGTATAATTCTACAAATGGTAGCAGCTAAATCACCATATTTAATTCAGGAAGTATTTCCTTTTATAATTTTATTTGCAACTATGATTACATTTGGAAAAATGGCTAAATCTAGCGAACTGATAATTGCAAGAGCAGCAGGAGTTTCAGCATGGCAAATTATATTTCCTGTTATTATAATCACATTAACAATCGGTATTTTTCAAATAACGGCATTTAGTCCATTTTCTTCTATCATGCGAACTAAATATGAGAATATGGAGGATAAATATTTAAATCACAATAATAATAGGCTCGCTGTTTCTCCTACCGGCATATGGTTGCGTCAACAACATCCTCTTGGTAAAGCGGTTATTCATGCCTTGGCAAGTGAAAATAATGGCGAGATAATGAAAAATGTTAATATTTTTATTTTAGATAATAATCATATTTTCCAATCACGAATCGATGCAGAAGAGGCGATATTAAAACCTGGTTTCTGGGAAATTAAAAATGCTAAGTTATTAGATAACAAAGGATTTGTAACCGAGGTTGAAATATATCGTCTAGCAACAAGCTTAACTGGCGATAAAATTAATAATAGCTTCTCATCAGCAGATTCATTATCATTTTGGCAATTACCTGAGCTAATAAATACTCTCGAAGAGGCTGGATTTAATACTGATAATCATCGACTTCGCTTGCATGTAATGCTTGCAACACCATTGCTATTATGTGCAATGGTTTTAATTGCATCGGTGTTTTCTATTGGTTCAAATTTACGCAGCCATTCTTTTTATAAAATATTAGGTGGTATCTTTTGTGGTTTTGTACTTTACTTGGCAACAAATGTTGTTCATGCAATTGGGCTTGCTACTAATCTTCCAATTATTCTTGCCGCATGGATTCCGATCGGGGTAAGTGTTTTATTGGGAATTAGCGCTATATTACATTGGGAAGATGGTTAACATGGTTGCTAACATTAAAATTGTGAAGATAAGTGGCATTGTGAGGATAAATGGCGTTGATATTTAAAGAAAAATATTTATATATTTATCTTATATTATTATTTGTTATTGCATTAATTAATTTTAATGACGCAATAGCACAAACAACAAACCCAACCATATTAAACAGTAACGGTGATATACCCAAGGCAATAATCTTAAATGCTGATCAAATTACCGAAGATAATGAATTAGATATTATCACGGCAAAGGGAAATGTTGAAATAATTCAAGATGGGCGTGTTATTTTGGCTGATCGTATTAGCTATGGACAAAGATCAGATACATTAAGCGCATCGGGAAATGTTAGAATAATCGAACCAAGCGGCGAAATTTTATTCACAAATTATTTGGAACTTCGCAATGGTTTAAAAGATGGTTTAATTAAAAAAATACAAATTTTATTATCAGATAATAGCAGAATTGCCGCAAATAGCGCGATACGCAGCGGTGGTAATAAGATAGAAATGCGAAATGCTGTTTATTCCCCATGTGATATTTGCAAGGAAAACCCAAAAAAATCGCCTTTATGGCAAATAAAAGCTAAGCGAGTGGTGCATGATAGGGACGCAAAAAAAATTGAATATCATTCGGCAATTATGGAAATTGGTGGAGTGCCAATTATTTATACCCCGTATTTTTCTCACCCTGACCCAAGCGTCAAACGTAAAAGTGGTTTTTTGATCCCTAACATCGGCTCAACCACACATACGGGAATATTTACGCAGATACCATATTTTATTACATTGGATGATGATAAAGATATTACTTTCAATCCAATATTAACAACAAAAGAAGGGCTGTTTTTATCGGGTGAATATAGGCAGCAATTCAATAATGGTAAATTTAAAATATCAGGCAGTTTGGTTAATTCTGATCTTCAAATTAGTAAAAATACAAATGGCAGTAATATTAGAAAAAATAATTATGCTCGTGGCCACATATTTGCCAAGGGTGATTTTGATATAAATAATACATGGCGTAGTGGTTTTGATATAAATTTAGCCAGTGATCAAACATATCTTAAAAAATTTAAATTTTGGAATACTGCAGGAAATTCACTAACATCAAATATATATGCCGAAGCATTTAGCCAAAGAAGTTATGTATCTGTAAATGCTTATAAATTCCAAGATTTGCGTACAGGTCATCGACCCAATACGCCAAAAATACTGCCTATGTTGGATTATAATGGTATGGGAAATATGGATAAATTGGGTGGCAGATGGTCGATTGATGCAAATTTTAGGGGTTTAAAACGTGCCGATAGCGCAAATAGCCTTCGTATGTCGGCAATTGGTGGTTATCAAGTCCCGTTTACCTCTGCATCTGGCTATGTTACTACATTATCGGCAAATATTCGCAGCGACCTTTATTACACCAAACATAATAGCATAACCGATAATTTAGATAGAGCAGTAAAAGATGGTACAGACTTTAGATTACATGGTAATATTGGTGTTGATTGGCGTTATCCGTTGGTTCGAAAATATCAATCTGGATATCAAATATTTGAACCAGTTGTGTCATTATTTGTTGCACCAGACAGCGATATTAAGAAAAATATCCGTAATGAAGATAGTACGGTTATAGAAAGTGATGACACAAATTTATTCAGTGCAAATCGCGCCCCCGGGCTTGATATAATCGAAGGTGGAATACGTGCCGTCTATGGTTTTAAAATTGCCAATTATTTTAAAGAAGGCGGCTTGCTTTCGGCATTCATTGGTCAAAGTTATAAATTTAATAATGAAACACCCCAATTTACAAATGTAACACAGATTGAAAAACATCGTTCAGATATATTGGGGCGGGTAACATTTAATTCGGATAAATTTATCGATTTAAGATATCGCTTTGCTATTGATGAACGCCAATATAAATTCAATCGTAATGAATTAGGTTTTGATTTTGATATTATGGCAGTTAATTTTTCTGGTGATTACACATATATAAGTAATTCTTCCAATGTTAATAAGACAGCTATCGAAGAAATAAAATTAAGTGCAAATAGAAAAATTGGTGAATATTGGTCAATCAATGGACATATAACTAAAGATTTAACCAGCGGCGGTAAGATAAGGAAATCAGGGCTTGGAATAAAATATGAAGATGAATGTCTTGTCCTATCAGGTAATATTGATAGGGATTATACGAAAAATTTAAATTATACATCGTCAGATAGTTTTTTTCTACGCATAACCTTTAAAACTCTTGGTGAAATCGACTTAATTCAATAACCTTTATTAAATAATATATTTCAATAACTGGATTGTAATAATAATGAATATTAATAAAAAAAAATACAGCTATGAAAAAAAAACCACATGGCGCAATTTACCATTGATATCTATATTTTTAATTATATTTTGTGCATTACCCTTAAATGCACAAAATGCGATGCGTATTGTTGCAATTGTTAATGATAATATAATTACATTATATGATATGACACAACGAATTAATATAATTAACCTTTCTAATGGGATAACTAGTGATACGGGCGCAAAACAAGATATATCAAATAATGTATTACATATGTTAATCGATGAGAATATAAAATTACAAGAAGCAGCAAAACAAAATATCCATATTCGCAATAAAGAAATTGAAGATCAAATAAATGTGATAGCCCAAAGCAATAATATGTCGAGGGAAGAGTTTAATAAGTTTTTATTATCAAGGAATATCGATATTGCATCAATATACAGTCAGATTAAAAGCCAAATGGCATGGAAAAAAACATTAGCAAAGACCATTCGTTATAAAATAAATATTGGGCAAGATGAAATTAATGCAGAAATAGATAGATTGGCGGCAAATAACAATAATATACAAAAACGAGTTTTTAATATTTTTATTTTAAAAAATCAAGCAAACATAGATCAAATAGATGTAAAAAAACCACGTGATATAATTAAAAATATTTTGCTACAATTTGAAAATGGCACAAGTTTTAGTAGTCTAGCACGAAATTACTCACAAGATTCTACCTCCGCTGTTGGTGGAGATCTAGGATGGGTATCTAAAGGCCAATTACAAAGAAATATTGATATTGCTGTTAATAAATTAAATGCTAATGATAAGCCTATAGTTGTAGAAACCAGCAATGGTTTTCATATAATATTTGTCAGTGATCAACGACCTATAACTGTTAATATAAATGATATAAAATTTAATTTAAGCCAGATTATTATTCCATTGGATGCAAATTTAAGCCAACAAGAACATATTGATATTGCAAATGATCTTGTTAAATTGGTTAATGATTTCCCCGTTTGTGGCATCAGTGAGAAGGATATATCACCATTTAAAAAAGCAAAATTAATAAAATCTAATGATATTACCTTTGGCAAATTATCACCATTAATTAAAAAATCATTGAAGGATATTAAAACAGGCCAAACTGCCAAGCCAGTTATAATAAATAATACATTAATATTAATAAGCGTTTGTAAACGCTATAACATTGCATCGAATGAACAATTAAAGATTGATATTGCTAATAATCTTGGGCAACAACGTTTGGAATTATTGGCGCGGCAATATTTACGTGATTTAAAAAATGCCGCCTTTATTGAAGTTAGAATGTAGCTATCATACCATAATTAATCCATATAAAGGATATAATGTAAGATGAAATCACCACTTGTCATTACAATGGGCGAGCCAGCTGGCATCGCTGCGGAGGTTACTATTAAGTCTTGGTTGGCAGCTAAGACTGAAAAATTACCTTGTTTTTATATAATTGGCGATATTGAATATTATCGTGATCAAAGTAAGTTGCTTGGTATAGATATTAAAATCATTGAAATTTCATCACCGATTGAGGCTAATCAAGCATTTGACCATGGCTTACCAGTTTTACCATTAAAATTACCTAACAAGCCAATAGCGGGAAAGCTTGATAAAAATAATTCAAATAGCGTGATAAAATCTATCGATATGGCGGTTGAACATGTGCAGAATTTACAAGCAGGGGCAGTTATCACTAACCCTATCCAAAAATCAATTCTTTATGATGTGGGTTTCCGTCATTCTGGCCATACGGAATATTTGGGTGAGTTGGCGGGAAAAGATATATCACCAGTTATGATGCTGGCCTGTGATAACCTGCGGGTTGTGCCGATAACCATTCATATGTCATTGGCAGAAGCAATAAATTCGCTTTGTATTGATGATATAGTTAAAATTGCAAAAATCACCGCAATGTCATTAAAGGATAGTTTTAATATCGATAATCCAAAATTGGCGATCGCAGCCCTTAACCCACATGCGGGCGAAAATGGCGCAATGGGGGATGAAGAAATAACAATAATAAAACCTGCCGTTGATAAATTACGCGCCCTTGGTATCCATATTACCGAACCATTACCCGCCGATACATTATTTCATATGGATGCTAGGAAAAAATATGATGTTATTTTATGTATGTATCATGACCAGGCGTTAATTCCGCTTAAAACCATTGATTTTTTTGGTGGCGTTAATATTACATTGGGACTGCCATTCATCCGAACATCACCAGATCACGGAACGGCGTTAGATATTGCAGGCAAGGGGATTGCTTGTGCTAAAAGCATGATAATTGCTATTCAACAAGCTGATTTTTTATCAAAAAGTAAATAAATATTAAAAAATATACCATATAAAGTTAAACATAATATGCAATATTCTAACCAAGCGATTGAAAATTTACCACCTTTACGCGATGTAATCTTTAAATATGGATTAACTGCTAATAAAAAGCTTGGGCAGAATTTCTTATTGGATTTAAACCTTACATGTAAAATTGCCAAATCGGCTGGTGATTTATCAAATGATACAATATTTGAAATTGGCCCTGGGCCTGGAGGATTAACGCGCGGATTATTATTATCGGGCGCAAAAAATATAATCGCCATTGAAAAAGATAAAAGATGCCTAGATATATTGGATGATTTAATAAACGCATCACAAGGAAGGTTAGAGGTAAAACAAGGCGATGCTTTGGAATTTGACTTGTCGAAAATTGGCACTAAACCAAGGCGGATAATTGCTAATTTACCCTATAATATTGCCACACCATTATTGATAAATTGGTTAAAACAAGCAGATGACTTTAAATCATTCACTTTGATGTTTCAAAAAGAAGTAGCAGAAAGAATTTGTGCTGATATTGGCTCAAATGCCTATGGTCGGTTATCAATTTTATGTAACTGGCGGTGTAAAACCAAAATGCTACATATCTTACCCCCGCGCGCCTTCACCCCGGCACCAAAGGTTAGTTCCGCCGTGGTGCATTTAACCCCATATGATAAACTGCCATATCCATGCGTGATGGAAGATTTAGAAATGGTAACCAAGGCCGCATTTGGTCAACGTCGTAAGATGTTACGCCAATCTTTAAAATCATTAAATGTTGATTTGAAAGTTATTTTTAATGAAACTAATATTGACCCTACAGCACGGGCAGAAAATTTAACAGTTCAACAATTCGCTAATCTAGCAAATTGTTACCGGTCAATAAAATAGCAAATATTATTATTTTAATGCGTCAATTTTTGGTAAAAACTCAGAAATAACCTTTTGATAAATTTTACGTTTAAAAGGCACGATAAGGTCACATAATTCATCCAAATTTGCCCAACGCCATTGGGAAAATTCGGCCTTATGGGCTTCTAGGTCAATTTGGCTATCATCGCCATCAAATTTAATTAAAAACCATTTTTGTTTTTGCCCGCGATATTTACCACCCCATATTTGATTAGATAGCTTTTGTGGAAGATCATATTCATAATATGAATTTGATTGATATATTATTGTTGCTTGTTTAATGCCTGTTTCTTCTGCTAATTCACGCATTACTGCATCGGTTGCATTTTCACCGTCGTTAATTCCACCTTGCGGCATTTGCCAGTGAGGGCCGGGGTTATCAAGACGATTACCGATAAAAATATTTCCATCGGCATTAATTAACATGATACCAACACAAGGGCGATATGGGCGGTTATCATTATTTATCATGATTAATTCTTTCTTAATCGGGCATTAACTTTATCGGCAATAACCGCTGATATTGGTGTTAAAGCAAATCCTTTTTCATCTAAACTTCTTGTCCATATTTTTAATTGATCGATTGTTATGGGATATGGTCTGGCAATGGCAACGGCAATACCTTTTTTTCGTGCAATTTTTTCAAGACGAGCCATATTTTCAATAATGCTATCATATGATAGGGTTTCATCAATTATAATATCAGCAGAAATATTAGCAACTGACATTTCATCCGCAACTTTTTGCGTAGAATTTAATACGCCTTCTTTTGTATCAATATAGGCTAAACCACGATCTCTAAGGGCTTTAAAAATATTGGATATTAATATTTTATTTGAGCTAAAGCGTGAACCCATAAAATTTATAAGGCCTATATATCCTGTTGTTCTGGTTAATACCCATTCCAGTCTTGCGATATTTTCTTTGTCGGTTAATGTTGATAATAATGCAAATGGCCCAGGATCATTTTTAGGAAAATTAACAGGCTCCATCGGTAATGTTAACAATGTTTCATGACCAATATTGCGAGATTTAGTTATCCAATCGTCTAATTTTGATGAATATGGTGAAAATGCCAATGATATTTTACCAGATAATGTCAGCGCCATTGCTGTTTTTTTATCTGAAATACCTAAATTAGTAACAATTATTGAAATTTTTGGCCTTCTATCTAAAACATTAATTGGCCTTGAATATACTTGCCAAGCTTCGCGGCCATCTTCACCAATTTTAGGCAAGATACCAAAAGATGTTTCTTCGCTTAATGCTGGATCAGGATGAGGTTGCAACATGCTTCCGCTTGTATCGACGATTATTTCTTCGTCTATATTCTTTTTATTAAAATCTTCGGTTTGTTTTTCCGCTTGTTCTTTGCCAATTGATAAATTTTCTTGAATTTCATCTTCTTTATTTTCATGATTGGATATTATTTCTTTATCCTCAATTTTTTCTTCAACCTTAGCTTCAATTCCACCATTTGATGCTAATTTTTCATCAATTTTTATTGCTTTATTTTTATTGTCAACATTATTTATTGCATCGGCTGAATTTGATGTTTTTTGATTAAACTCTTCGACAGATAAACTAGGACGCTTGGCCAATGTTTCACTGTTAATATCCTCAGCATTAAAAATAAGATATGATATAGTGGCAATGATAGAGGTTGCAAATAATATATATGCGGCTATTACGCTAATCCATGATAAGCGGTTTTTTAATGATGGTTTTTTTGGTGAATCAAAATTATCACTAAGGCCATTATCTGGACCAATTTCACCCATATCATCGTCAAAATCATTATTTTTTTTGCTAAATGGAATCTTAAAAGCCATATTTATTATTCCGTTAAAACTTTGTTTAATATCATTAATATTATCCTAAAATATTTAATATTAATTGCTCTTACTACTTTTTTTATAAACAGATATTCCACGCAATAAATCATATGCTCTTGAAAGCTGATAATCTTTTTCTATTAATAATGCAATTCGATTTTCTTCTTTTTCTGCTACGCTAAGTTCTTTTTTAATAATATCATCTGCATTGGCTTCTTTATTCTCATTTTTTAATGAATTAATTAAATCGGCTTCATGACGACTGTTATTATTTGCAAATTTTTCTACCCTAGCTTGCTCAATAATAATATCAGGTATAATTCCAGTTGCTTGAATAGAACGCCCACTTGGGGTATAATATCGTTGCGTTGTTAATTTAATTGCCGCCCTTGTACCTACAAGCGGTTTAATTGTTTGAACTGACCCTTTACCAAAGCTTGTTGTGCCTAAAATAATTGCGCGACCATGATCTTGCAATGCACCAGCAACAATTTCTGAGGCACTAGCAGAGCCAGAGTTTATTAATATAACAATTGGCAAACCATTAGCTAAATCACCTTTATTGGCAAAATTAACTTGTGAATCATCGTCATGGCGACCTTTGGTGGATACTATCATGCCTTGGTCAAGGAAACTATCTGAAACGCTAATAGCTTGGCTTAATAAGCCACCCGGATTATTGCGTAGATCCAAAACATAGCCGATTAAATCATCACCAATCTTTTCGTTAATTTTCTTAATTGATTTTTCTAAACCAGGTTGTGTTTGCTGGCTAAATCTAGTTAAGCGAATATAGCCAATATTATTATCAATACGATTTTTAACAGAACGGATTTGAATTTTTGCACGAATTATTTTAACGTCAAATGGCTCGCTGTCGTGCCTTGCAATGGTTATGACTATCTCTTCGCCCACAAGACCGCGCATTTTTTCCACGGCTTGGCTTAAGTTTAACCCTTGTACTGGCGTACCATTTAAATGAGTTATATAATCGCCTGCTAAGATACCAGCTTTAGCCGCAGGCGTGTCATCAATCGGTGATACAACCTTTACAAATCCAGATTTATCCATGGTAACTTCAATGCCCAGCCCGCCAAATTCACCTTTGGTATCTGTGCGCATATCTTCATATCGATTATTATCAAGATAAACTGAATGTGGGTCAAGCGACGATAACATTCCTTGTATTGCTGCTTCGATTAATTGTTCATCATCAATATTTTCCACATAATCTTGACGGATCATTTGAAAGCTATTGGAAAACATATCCAATAATTGCATAGTTTCTGTTTTCGATAATTCATCAGCATCAGATGTGCGATTTGTTAAATTTAACCCTACGATTATTACTATTGTGATTAATCCTAATACTATTGTTAATCGTTGTAATTTTTTCATTTATCCACGCACCTTAATGCTATCGGCCTTTATCCATTTAAGTGGGTTAACAGGCTGGCCTTTGCGCCTTAGTTCCACATATAATTCAGGTTTCTTATTTTTTGCAATCAATGCCATTGTTCCAACAGGTTCACCAGTTAATAACCATTGCCCCATTACAACATTAACATTGGAGAATCCCGCAAGTACACTATGAAAACCACCATCATGTTCAATAATTAAAATAAGGCCATGATTTCTAAATGGACCCGCAAAAACAATCTGTCCATCAAATGGTGCAATTATTTGTGCGCCAGTCCTTGTTTGTATCATAAGCCCTTTTGATGTTTGTCCAAAACCTGTATCTTGCCCATAAAATTGTAATAATTTCCCCCTTGCGGGTGCAACGATATTACCATTATCAGGAAATGGCCGCATTCCAAGTGGTTTTTTATTTATTTTTGCTATTTTAACCTTTGATTTTGTTACTTTGTCATATTTTTTATTTCTTATTTTTGGTGGTCGTTTATTTAAATTATTTAATAATTCATGAAGTGTATTGGCTTTTTTTACTAATTGCAAAACTGTTTTTTGTGTTTTTTTACGCTGTTCTTCTGTTTGTTTATGTAATGCGGTTTTTTTGGTTAATATTTTTGCAAGCTTTATTCGTTGATTATTTAAACCATTTTCAGCTTGGTTAAGCTGTTGATGTTTTTGGTAAATATCATCTTTTACTTGTGATAATATTATTAATTCATCACGCAAAATATCGGCTCTATCACGCAATGATGGCACAGCTATTTGTAATAACATTGTGCTTCTGATTGCATCAACTGGCGGCCCTGGATACATAAAAAATGCCTTTGATGGGGCATTTGATATACGCGATAATGCGCTTAATATGTTACTTAATTCATGATTGCGTTGCAGAAGTTTTGTTTGACGATGTTTTAAATCATTTGTTAATGCCACCAATTGTTGTTCCAATGATGTCATTATTGCTTCGCGTTCTTGGGTATTATTTGCCAATTGAATTATTTTACTTCGAAGTGTCTTTAATTCTTTTGCTAATATGATTGATTTTTGATGTAGCTTTTTTCCAATATTTCGAGTTTGGTTAATATTAGTTTCAATTTCTTTTATTTCATCAATTTTATCAGCTAACACAATATTATTAAACATCAATATATTAGCCAATAATATTGCTTTGCCGCCAATTGAAAGCAGAACTGTTATGAGTTTATATATTTTAAGATGCTGCACTATTTGCCTTTAAATTCGCTTTTGATGTCATTGATAAGCGATTGACCGCTCATTTCATCTGGTTTGGGGATTTGCATTAAATCTAATATTGTTGGGGCGATATCGGCAAGGCTTCCAGAATTTAAATTAAATTGCCCTTTACCAAGTAAAATTAACGGTACAGGGTTTAATGTATGTGCTGTGTGTGGTTGATCGCTGCTGGGGTCTTTCATTAATTCTGCATTACCATGATCAGCGGTGATCAACATCGCAGCACCAGTATCCTCAACCGCATTTGCGACTTTACCGATACAATTATCAACGGCTTCAATAGCTTTAATCGCCGCATTTAAAATACCCGTATGACCAACCATATCCGCATTGGCAAAATTAACGATAATTAAGTCATATTTATGGCTGTTTATTGCATTCACTAATTTTGTTGTTAATTCTGGTGCCGACATTTCTGGCTGCAAGTCATAGGTCGCAACCTTTGGCGAGGCGATTAAAATACGATCTTCGCCTTCAAAAATTTCTTCTTTGCCGCCATTGAAAAAAAATGTTACATGGGCGTATTTCTCTGTTTCGGCAATGCGTAATTGTTTTTTACCCGTATTTGATATGATTTCACCAAGGGTGTTTTTTAATTTTTCTGGTGGAAAGATAAGCGACATATGTTTATTTATGGATTTGGAATATTCAACCATGCCAATCTTAGCTGTAAAATCAATGTTTTTTTTACGTTGAAAACCATCGAATTTTGGGTCAATAAATGAAGTAATAATTTGCCTTGCCCTATCGGCGCGAAAATTTGCCATGATAAGACCATCACCATCTTGCATTCCATCATATTGGCCAATGGTGGTTGGTTCAAAAAATTCATCAAATATATCATTTTCATATGATTTATTTATTGCCTGTAATGGATTGAAGCAGTTATTGTTATCACCACTGCCGTTACAGATTAAATTATATGCCTTTTCAACACGTTGCCAATTATTATCACGATCCATTGCCCAATATCGACCAACCATAGTGGTGATTACGGCATTGGGTGCGGATTTTATGAACTCATCCATATATAATGCGGCGCTTTTTGGTGCGCTGTCGCGCCCGTCTAAAATCGCATGAATTTTAACCTTAATTCCCGCATCATGTAAAATATTTGCCAATGCAGCCAAATGCCGGTAATGCGAATGCACACCACCAGCCGACAATAAACCCATTATATGGGCAGTTCCATTTGATTTTTTTAAATTGTTAATAAACTTTTTGATATTTTCATTATTAGGTAATATGCCATCATTAATTGCCACATCAATTTTTGGTAATGATTGCATTACAACACGGCCTGCACCTAAATTCATATGGCCGACTTCGGAATTACCCATTTGGCCTTTTGGCAGTCCAACAAATCCTTCTGATGCTTGTAACAATGCGGTTGGATATTGTGCGTTAAGCCGATCCCAATTAGGTGTTTTTGCCAATTTTACTGCATTATCTGCATGATCAACCCGTTGTCCCCAACCGTCTAAAATGCATAAAATTACAGGCTTGATTGCATTTGACATCTTAATTTTTATAACCTAACTTTGTCTGTTGTTACACCACTATCATTATGTCTTATTAATTCATATAATAAAATAGCTTAAAACATATTAATTATATATATTTATAATCCATGTGGTTAAATATAAATATTTTAGAATATGAAAATATAATGAAAGAGATTTTTATTTTTTTACTTAATATTTTCATATGTATATTGATAGTTTATATTTATAATGAGTTTTTTAATTAAACAAAGTTTTTAAAATAACTTCTAACGGTATTTAGATATATTTCATAGCAATAATAATTTAATCATGAGGGGCGTGTTTATTTAAAATACGTTGTAATGTTCGCCGATGCATTTTAAGTCGTCTTGCGGTTTCAGAAACATTATTATCACATTGCGTAAACACCCTTAATATATGTTCCCATCTTACTCGGTCCGCCGACATTGGATCATCTGGTGGTGCAGGCAATGATTTATCATTTTCAAGCAATGCCGCTTCTATTTGATCTGCATCGGCTGGCTTTGCCAAATAATCTACTGCACCTGATTTAACTGCGGCAACCGCACTGGCTATATTACCATATCCTGTTAACATCACCACGCGAATATCAGAATTTGCATTACAAAGGGCTTCGACCACCTTTAAACCATTGCCATCATCAAGCCGTAAATCAACGAGGGCATAGGCAGGGCTGGTGGTTTTTGCCTTTTCTAACCCTTGTTTAATATTGGCTGCTGTATCGACAATGAAGCCACGTCTTTGCATGGCTCTTGCTAATCTATTTATCAAAATAAGATCATCATCAACGATTAATAATGTTTTTTTATATATAATATTATTCATTAATATTAAAGCCTATATTATTATTTTTATTATTTTCTAAATTAATGTGCCACCATTTAATAGTAATTTCTGCACCTGTTGTGTCATCTATTCTATTTCGATAACTTATGCTTGCACCAACTCTTTCCAAAAGATTCTGTGCTATAAAAACCCCAAGCCCCATATGTTGCCCAGTATTATTTCGGCTGGATATATATGGTTTGCCCAAATTATTTAATATATTCGTCGTGAAGCCATAACCATCATCTTTTATCGTAACTATTATTCGTTTGTCATCCCAAAAAAGATTTATAATAACAGTTTTATTTGCAAACTGCCCTGCATTTTGAATTATATTAGCCAATGCATGACCAATTTCAAGTTTTCTGGTGATAATTGGTTCGCGCCCTATACTATTTTTATCAATTTTAATATTAAGTTGAATATTTTCAGGAATATGGTTAGCAGCGGCCTTGGAAATTAATTCACCTAACAAAATTTTACTAAATTCCATTTCGCCATGATCATTGGGACGCATTGACATATTTTTTAAAATATCACGACATCTTGCGGTTTGGCTAAGCAATAATTTAATATCATCGCTAAATTGGCTGTCATCATCTATTTCATTTGAAATTTCCTTTGCAACTACGGCAATTACAGCTAATGGTGATCCTAATTCATGGGCGGCGGCGGCGGCTAAACTTCCAAGTGATGATAGGCTTTGTTCCCGTGAAAGGGCAGATTCAGTTGCCGATAATGCATCAATATTGCGCCTTGCTTCTTCGGCTAAAAACCAAAAATAGGTTGCGGTAAAAATAACCGCAACAACAAGTGCGACCCAAAGACCAATAATATAAAAACCATCTATATTATATATATTACTATCTAATTTTAACGGTAAATAGAAATTTGATAAAAAACTGATGGTGGATATTGATAATATGGCAATTATTATTACGGCACTACGCGATAACATGGTTGCAGAAACAGTTACAGGAACAAGAATTAAAAGTGCAAATGGGTTATATAGCCCACCAGTTAAATATATTAAAATTGATAATTGTAATGTATCAAATGCCATGATGAAGGCTGCATGGCGATTTTTTAATTTGCCATGGCGCGGATAATTCATGCCAATTAATAAATTTGAAATACCAAGCAATAAAATTGTGGCTAGGCAATAATAAAGCTCTAACGGATATTGCAATATAAATTCAACCATCATAATTGTGATTAATTGCCCTGCGAATGCTATCCATCTAATTAAAATTAAGGCTTTGGCATTAATCCCACCAAGCTTTGCCTTATAACCAAAGCCTGTTGGAATTATCAATTTTAATATATAGTTATAAATTTTACTCACGGTAATATTACAATATAATATTTTAAGCTATTGCTTTGTAACTATTATTTTTCATTGGTAACACCCGCATCGGCAAATGTTGCCATGCCCGTATGACATGCAATGGCTGATTTAACAATTCCAAGGGCAAGGGCGGCACCTGATGCTTCGCCAAGCCGCATATTCATATCCAAAATTGGTTTTTTATTTAATTTATCCAATAGTTTAATATGGGCTGGTTCCATTGATAAATGACCAATGATGCAATGGTCCAATGCTGATGGGTCAAATGTGGTTAAAATAGCAGCGGCAACCGTTGTTGCATACCCATCCAAAATTACGGGAATTCGTGCCATTCTTGCGGCAAGGACTGCGCCTGTTATTGCGGCTAATTCAAAACCACCAAGATGGCGTAAAATATCCAAACCATCATCCATTGCCGTTAAATGTTTTTTAACGCCTTTATCAACCACATCAATTTTATTTTGAAATGCATCACCAGAAACACCCGTTCCAGGGCCTGTCCAATTTTTAGCATCACCACCATAAAGCGCCATTGACATGGCAGCAGCGGAGCTTGAATTTGCAATACCCATTTCGCCAAGGCATAAAATATCGATATCATCTTCAACTGCCATCATGCCATATGCCATGGCGGTGGCACATTCATCTTCGCTCATCGCTGGTGATTTGGTGAAATCTTCGGTTGGGTTATCAAGTGCCATTTCATAAACGCGTAATTCGGCATCATTAATTTTGCATAATTGATTTATTGCGGCACCTCCTGCTTGGAAATTGGCAACCATCTGCATGGTTACTTCGGGTGGAAATGCTGATACTCCCTGTGCGGCAACTCCGTGATTACCGGCAAATACCGCAACGCGCGGGCGTTTTATCTCAAGGCTGCATCCCGATTGCCATGATGCAAACCATTGTGATATTTCTTCTAATTTACCTAATGAACCTGCTGGTTTTGTTAATTCAGCTTCACGATTTTGTGCTTTAATTAAGGCTTTTTCATTTTTACTTGGAAGCTTTTTTAATAATGCGCGCATTTCGTTTAAATTTGCTTGTGATGTGCTACCTGACATTTATATTACCTTAAAATATGCTATTGATAATTCTTAAATTTATATTGATTTAGGCCGATATTATATTATATCAAGTTTATATGTTTGTTAAATTTATTTTGGATTATATTATTATAAAATGACAGATAAAAATAGAAATATTGATGATAAATTTATTATTTGGCGTGATTTTAAGATAGCCATTGGCTTTTTTACTAGATTGCCGATTAAATTTGATCAAAATCACGCTCCATATCCATTTATAAAAACCGTATGGGCTTTTCCCTTGGCAGGATTTGTCATTGGTTTACTGGCGGCGTTAATATTTGCCATTGCCGATATATTAGGCATAAATATATGGATAGGTGCATTTTTAACAATTGGTGCAACGGCAATTATTACTGGTGCGCTACATGAAGACGGGCTTGCAGATTTTTTTGACGGCATATGGGGCGGTGATAATGCCAAACGGCGTTTGGAAATCATGCGCGATAGTAATATCGGTACTTATGGTGCATTGGCCTTGATTATTGCAACTGGACTTAAATTTTCAAGCATTATCAATATAAATATGAGTTATATTTTATCAAGCTTGATTGCGGCGCATATTTTCTCACGCGCTATATTGCCAATAATAATGTATCATATGGATATGGCAGGTAAAACAGGCCTTGCCGCGTCATTTGGCAAGCCCAATAAAATCTTATCATTGATTGCATTATTCATCGGTGTTTTTGCAATAATTATTTTATTGGGAATTAAGGCCAGTGCGATTATTATAATTACAATCAGTATGGTTATATTTTTAATGGTAAGGTTAGTTAAAAATAAAATTGGCGGTTACAATGGTGATATTCTTGGTATGATACAACAAATATGCGAGATAATAATTCTTATTTGTTGTTCAGTACAATTTTCTGGGTAATATGAAGCTCAAATTAAATTTATAATATATGTAATCAGGAATATTTTAATGACAATAATTGTAACAAAATGGTGGTGGATACGCCATGCACCAGTTAGCGTCAATAACGGTCAAATATATGGGCAACAAGATTTGCCATGCGATTGTAGTGATTTAGATTCATTTGAATTTTTGGCGAAATATCTACCAAATAATGGGCAGTTAATAACCAGCAATCTTCAACGAACAACACAAACCGCAGATGCAATAATTTCTGCTGATAAAAAAATTAATTCAGATTTAAATTTAAGCGAGGCAAATATCGAGAAAGATTTTCGTGAACAAAGCTTTGGTGATTGGCAAGGACTTAGCTATGAAGAATTTAACAAAATACGCGATGATATTGCCCATAGATATTGGTTAGCGCCCGCATTTGAACGCGCACCAAATGGTGAAAGCTTTGTTGATTTAATGGCGCGGGTTGTGCCGGCCATAACCAAATTAACCGCGCAATATTCGGGGCGTGATATTATATCGGTGGCACATGGTGGTACTATCCGTGCGGCAATTGCCTTTGGGCTTGGTATCGATGCGGAAAGCGCATTGGCCTTTAGTATCGATAATTCATCAATAACAAGATTAGATCATATTTCCAGTGCAAGCGGTGATAGCTGGCGTATAAATTTTTTAAATTCGCATCATTATAAAAAATAAATATAATAGGCATGGTTAATGAACGCATCAAATTTTAAATCTAGCCTTATTCTGGGTGGGGCAAGATCGGGTAAAACCGCATATGCATTGGATATGGCATGCGGCCTATCAAATTCAAATAATTTACAAAAAATATATGTGGCAACTGCCGAAGACCGCGATCATGAAATGCATCAACGAATAATGCGCCATCAACAAGAAAGACAAAATGATGGTTGGCAAACTATAGAATCTCCGTTTGAATTGCCTGATATTATAACATTAAATTCGGGCTGTGATCACATATTGCTGGTTGATTGTTTAACGCTTTGGCTGAGCAATATAATTTTATCCAATAGGGATATTAATAAATATCAGCAAAAATTAATCATGGCGATTAATAATGCCAATTGTCATATTATCTTTGTTGCAAATGAGGTGGGATTGGGTATTGTCCCTGAAAATGCGCTGGCCAGAGAATTTCGTGATACAGCAGGTTTTCTAAATCAAGCCATAGCAAAAACTGTTGATGAAGTTATTTTTATTGCGGCGGGATGCCCATTAGTTATGAAGAAAACTTCAAATTAGTTAAATATATGAAAGATAAAAATCAATGGCAAAAAAAATTCCAGCAACTGTAATAACTGGTTTTCTTGGCGCAGGTAAAACCAGCCTTATCCGTCATATGATTGAGAATGCTAATGGTAAAAAATTGGCGTTTTTGATTAATGAATTTGGTGATCTTGGGATCGATCGTGAAATGTTGCTTGGTTGTGGTATCGAAGGTTGCAGCGAAGATGATATTGTCGAGCTGGCTAATGGTTGTATCTGCTGCACTGTTGCCGATGATTTTTTGCCAGCCATGGAAAAAATATTAGATCGTGATGATAAACCAGATCATATATTAATTGAAACCTCTGGACTTGCCTTACCAAAACCATTGGTAAAGGCCTTTAATTGGCCAGAAATTCGCGCCCAAGTAACCGTTGATGGGGTTATTACTGTTGTTGACACCAAGGCGGTTAGCGAAGGCAGATTTGCCAATGATGAAGATGCAATTCAGGCCATCCGCGAAGCCGATAGCGAACTTGACCATGATAATCCATTGGAAGAAGTTTTTGAAGATCAATTGCAATGCGCCGATATGGTAATATTAAATAAAGCTGATTTGCTTAACGATGATGAAATTTACGCAATAGAAAAAAAGCTTAGATCAAGTCTGCGCGACGGCGTTAATTTTATCCATTCAGCAAATGCCAAGGTTGATATTGCCATATTATTAGGCATTGATGCAGCGGCAGAAGATGATTTAGATGCGCGTTATTCACATCATGAAAATTCAGATGGTGAACATATACATGATCATGATGAGTTTATAAGCAGTACGATTAAATTAGGGCAAATAATTGATGCGGATAAATTACAAGCTGGTTTAATTAAAATTGTCAAACAACATGATATATTGCGCATTAAAGGGTTTTTATATCGCCCAAATGTTGAAAGACGCGAAGTTATACAAGCTGTGGGCCCAAGATTTAATCGTTACTTTGATCGTAAATGGCTTGATGGCGAAGTAAAACAAAGCAATATAGTTATTATTACAACCCACTCATCTGATATGTTGGCTATAACTGCAGCAATTAAATCTATTGTTTAATTATTTGATATTACATACTTATATATAATATACTCATATGGTAAGATAGCTATAAAATGAAGCCCTTTATTATAATTACTATCATCATATTAGCAGCTATTTTTTCTGGATATTATGTTTGGTGGCATTATATTGCAGGTAGAATGGAAAATATTATTTCTACCAAAATTAGTGAATTGCGTATCGAAGGATATCAAGCATATCACGGCAAAATGAAAATATCAGGTTTTCCATTTAAAATTTCATTAAATATACCATCACCATTATTGGTTACACCAAATGGTGAGGTTAATTATAAAGGCGATGGGTTATTATTATCGACATCACCGTTAAATATTATTAATTATGATTTAGATATTATTGGTAAACAGTCAATAAATCTTAATTTAGGCGGCATATATGATAAATTTAATATTAAAACCAATGAACCATCGATTAAAATTAAATTTGCATTTAATGGAAGGTTGAAAAAAATATCATTATCATTTGATGCTATTGATATAATAGGGCGTAATTATTTTAATCGCAGCAGCAGCGATAATCTTACCATTGATATTAATTTTGTTGAAATGCCTTATTTAAACAATCTTGGTAAAGATGTTATCGGTCAGGCAATTGTTTTAGATTTTAGTGCCGATGAAATTAAATTACCAAAATCTGCCATAAATTCGATTGCTATGGATATTAATCATCTATCAACAAAATTGAATATTATAACCAAAAATCCATTTAAATATATAAATTATAATATAGCCGATTTTTTATCTGAGATACAAAAATATGATGGTGAGATTGATATAATCGATTTGGCAATTAAATGGGGCGATTTACATCTAACTGGCTATGGTAATATGGCGTTGGATGAAAAGTTATATTTAATGGCTAAATTTAATGCAAAAATATCTGGGCTTGAGAAAACTATTAAAAAATTATCAAAAGACGGTGTGATAAATCCAAAAATAGCAAAATTATCAACTTTTGGCTTAAAATTAATAAGTAAAAAGGCAGATTCTTCAAATATTAGTAATGCCAGCTTACAAATCACAAGCAATTCAGGCTATGTATATTTAGGGCCATTGAAAATTATGCAAATTAATCCTGTAGATCAATGGTTTAATGGGGTTATGGTTAATAGTTCGGAAAATATGATAAAATTTGCGCCGATAGGTAAGGTAAAAATTGAAACAAAGATTAACGACATTCAACCGCCAAATAAACCACCAATGGTCAGCCATCAAGGTTTAATTAATCTCGACTAATAATAATTATTTTAAATATTAAAACGTTCTGGGCTATAGGCGGATATATTAAGGCTAGATGGTTTATTAGTTGCAATTTCAGCAATAATTTTGCCCGTTATTCCACCCAATGTCATGCCAAGATGTTGATGGGCAAAGGCAAGTATCACATCAGGCATTTCACGGCTGCGGCCAATCACGGGCAGTGAGTCCGGCATGGTGGGGCGGTAACCTAACCAACTGCTATCAATTTTATAATCGGCTAAATTTGGTAATATTTCTTTAGCGGATTTTTCAATAAATTCAATGCGTTTTTGGCTTTTTTTATCACTTAAACCACCGAATTCAACCGTTCCTGCGGCACGAATACCATTCATTATTGGTGATATGAAAACGCCATGCTCAATGCAACTAATCGGTCTTTTAATCAAGTCATTGGCTTTATTAAACATCACATGATAGCCGCGTTCTGCTTCTAATGGCAATCTATCAACGCCGCCGCATTTAATTCTTGTTGAAAATGCCCCAGCGGCAATAACTGCTTGTTTAGCAAAAATATGGTTATTTTCAGAAATAATTTTAACGCCGCCAGTAGGTTCTTTATTGATTTTTATAATATCAAGCTTAGTAAATTTACCACCAGATTTAATAAAATTATCAGCCAGCCTTTTTACCATCAAGGCTGGATCAATAATATTCCATGCATCTTGATAAAATACTCCCTTATAAAATGGTAATTTTACGTTACCTTCTATATGGCGCAAGTCATCGGGTGTTATGATGCTGGTGCTATATTGTTTTTTTGTTAAGGTTTCTATTTTTTTTGCCGAAGCAGCAAAATTTTTTGAAGTTTTATATAATTCAACTACGCCAAGTTTTTTTATTAAATCAAAGGCTTTTGCATCTTCTAATAATGGCGTTATGCCGTCTTTTGCATATCGGCATAAATATTCGATATCAGATGCAATTTTTATTGCAGATTCAGCACGGCAATTAATTAAAAATTGCATGAACCATGGTATCATAGTCATAACATATGGAAATCTCAGGGCAAGCGGCTATTTTTGGCAAATATCTTTTGTGGTAATTGTTTTATCAATGATGGGTCATTTAAGGCAGAACAAGAATAATCGCCAAAAACCCCTGCATTGCCAGATGACGCGCCAAGCCCATGTTGATCACGGTCGATTAAAACAACCTTTAGCCCTTGACGTTGTAACCATAATGCCGATGAAACGCCAACAATACCTGCGCCAATAACGGCAATATCAATTTTTTTATCGCTCATTATCATTAACCATTTTATTACTCATATTTAATTTATATCTTGCTGCATATCTATTTTTGTTTCTGGTTCAACTGCACTAAATGTTCCTGCTTGACCTTCTTCAATGATGCCACGGCGTATATCCCTCGTTCTGGTGAACCATTCAAATAATTTATCGCCATCGCCCCATCTTATGGCGCGTTGCAATGCCGATAAATCTTCACTAAATCGCCCAAGCATTTCAAGTGATGCTTCTTTATTTGCAAGAAAAATATCGCGCCACATAGTTGGATCAGAACAGGCAATTCTGGTGAAATCGCGAAATCCACTGGCAGAAAATTTAATAACTTCGCTGGTTTCAATCATATCATTTTCATTGGCATTTTCACGGGCAAGCTGGCTTTCAAGATCGGCCGCAGTACCAACGATTGTATAGGCGATTATATGCGGTAGGTGGGATGTTATCGCCAATACCCTGTCATGGTGATCTTTATTCATCACCTCTACCTTTGCGCCAATTGTGGTTAACATTAATTCAAGTTTTTTAAGGGCGATGTTATTATTTTCTTCTATTGGTGTTAAAATCCAATAGCGATCTTTAAATAATTCGGAAAATCCAGCCTCTGGCCCTGAATCCTCTGTACCCGCGATGGGATGGCCTGGAATAAAATATATATCAGATGAAATATACGGTGTTATATCGTCAATCACCGATTTTTTACATGATCCTACATCGGTTAATGTTGCACCAGGTTTAATATGCGGGGCAATTTTTTTGGCGATATTTTTATATGCCCCCAATGGTGTGCATATAACGATTAAATCCGCATCTTTGACCATATCTTCGATATTTTCAAATGCTTGATCGATAAAGCCTAATTCCAATGCTTTATCCATGGTTGCTTTTGTTCTTGAAGAGCCGATAATTGATTGACAAAGACCATGTTTTTTCATAGCAAGAGCCAATGATGACCCAATAAGGCCCAAGCCGATTAACGCAACTTTTTCATATAAAATTGTCATTGTTATTTTTTCATAAATTGCTGTAAAACTATGATTACCTTTTGGCATTCTTCTTCTAAACCAATGGTAAAACGGATATATTCAGATAAACCATAACCGCCCATTGCCCTTGCAATGATACCATTTTTTAACATATAATCATATGCTTGTTTGGCTGTTTTATCGTCATCAAAACCCGCCAGTAAAAAATTACCAACCGATTGCGGCACATTAAGGCCAAGTGATTTTAATTCACTGCTAAATTTTTTCAACATATAATCATTATGTTTTTTTGATTTTTCCATATGTTGGGTATCTTCCATCGCGGTGATACCTGCGGCCTGTGCCGAAGAATTAACATTAAATGGCCCGCGAATACGGTTGATTAAATCGGCTATAACTGGACTGCAATAACACCAACCTAAACGTAAACTAGCCAAGCCGAATATTTTTGAAAAAGTCCGTGTCATGATAATATTATCGTGATTTTCAACCAATTTTGAGCCATCTTCATAATCGGCATTTGATACATATTCCGCATATGCAGCATCAATAACTAAAATAACATTATCGGGCAATCCATTGGCAAGCCTTGTCATTTCATCATTCGAAATATATGAGCCAGTTGGATTATTAGGATTGGCAATGAAAATAATTCTTGTTTTATCATTAATCGCATTAAGTATGGCATCAACATCGGTGGTTAGGTTTTTTTCTGCAATGCTAATAGGGGTTGCACCAACCTGCATTGCATTAATTTTATACATTAAAAAACCATGCTGTGAATATATTATTTCATCGCCAACGCCTGCAAAAATTCTGGTTATAAAGGTCAATAATTCATCACTGCCCGCACCACAAATAATATTATCAACATTTAAATTAAATCTTGTGGCAATTGCGTTGCGTAGCTTTGTCGCGCCACCATCTGGATAACGAAATAAATTATCCGCAGCCATTTTATAGCTGGCGATTACTTTTTCACCAGCACCAAGTGGGTTTTCATTGGCAGATAGAATTATAGGCTTAACACCATCGATTATTTCATGCTCACCCGGGATATAAATTGGTGCATCCTTAATACCAGGGCGAATATTAAATTTTGTCATTATAAATATACCTACTATATGACTGCTTAGATTTAGCTTATATTATTTAAAAATATTAAACATCTAGTTTTTATTAAAATCATCATTATCAATTGTTTTTGCATAATTACCAATGATATAAATACGCTTTACCATGTCCCTTACGGTTATCATTTCAAGCCTTATATCGTCTAATTTAATAAAATCATCGACTATAACTAAATGCATCCAATGTTTATCTTCTTGAATTGATGCGGTGAAATCAAAATCTAATCGTGACTTTTTAATTATTTGATGCAGGGCATTACGGCTTAATTGTGTATTTGTTTCAATTACAATTAATGTTCTATCTTTACCAGTTGGAATGGGTTCTAATTTTGCAATTGCAAAGGCCTCTATATATTTGTCACGTGTATTGCTAATGCCTGCGAATGGTAATTTTGAAATTACCTTGGGTGCATTGGCAACACAAAGCGACGTCCACCATGGGTTTGGATTATCGCTTGCTGGTGCAGGTAAAACCGCAACGCCAACCTTACCTTCAAATACTAAGTTTAATGTATCCCTTATGGAAGATATAGCAGATATTGGCGTTTGTGCGCCAAATTGATCACGGGCTAAATCCCACATGCTTTGGTTTTGATCATCGACAAAAACTGCGATGGAATAATCCGCTTGAAGCTGTGTGAATGCGGCGACCATTTCCGACCATATGCGTGCTAATGCTTCAAAAGGAAAGCTACCCTTATGCCTTGCGGCAAGTCTTCGCAACATTTGGGCTTCTCTCGATGGTCTGATTGGAAGTTGTTTTTTGGATATGCCTTTTGCAGCCGCCACATGCGATACAACATCGGCACGTTGCATTAACAAATCATGGATAGAATCGTCAATATCATCAATTTTTTTTCGTAAATCATCTAGAGAATATTTTGACATTTAGTTAATCCAAATATATTTATTACAAATGAAGGAAAAGCTTTTTAATTTTTAACTCTTATTTTATGCGATTGACAAGTAAATTATCAAATTTAAGCTGACAAACAGCCTAATCTGATGATATTATAATATGATAAGCACCCGTTCCAATTTCGGGGCAAATTAAAATTGGCAGGATCATTATAATTAATAATATCCGTAAGATTTAAACATGCAAATGAGAACCCATGAAAGGCGGGGGCAAATATGTCTAATATTATTCCAGAATATGATATTTCTGGTAAAAAAATTGGTATTATGGTTTGTGGTCATGGATCACGCGATAATGCCGCAGTTGAACAATTTAAACAGGTAAGCCAACAATTAAAACAAAAATGGCAACATTTACCAGTTGAATATGGTTTTTTAGAATTTGCAACACCGATAATTCGTAACGGGCTTGATAGTTTAATAAAACAAGGTTGCAAGAAAATTTTGGCTATACCGGGCATGCTATTTGCTGCAGGTCATGCAAAAAATGATATTCCATCAGTATTAAATACTTATCAGGCAACTCACCCCGATGTTGAAATTATTTATGGTCGTGAATTAGGCGTTGATTTAAGAATGTTAAAGGCGGCAGGCGACCGTATAACCACGGCGGTTGATGGGCTTGATGGTGATATCAAAAAAACTGATACTATGTTGGTGGTGGTTGGGCGCGGCGCAAGTGATCCTGATGCGAATTCAAATGTAAGTAAAATGACAAGAATGTTATGGGAAGGGCTTGGTTTTGGCTGGGCTGAAACATGTTATTCTGGTGTTACCTTTCCATTGGTTGAGCCGGGGTTAGAACATTTTACAAGGCTTGGTTATAAACGTATAATTATTTTTCCTTATTTTTTATTCACGGGCATTTTAGTTAATCGTATTTATCAATCGGTTGATGTTGTCGCAGCCAAACATCCAGATATTGAATTTATTAAAGCGCCATATTTAAATGATCACCCATTGGTGATGGATGTTTTTGCCAGCAGGGCATTAGAAATTTTAAATGGCGGCAATGTGATGAATTGCCAAATGTGCAAATTTCGCGAACAATTGCTTGGTTTCGAAGCCGAAGTGGGCATGGCACAAGAAAGCCATCATCATCATGTGGAAGGCATTAATGACAAGTCTGATGATATTCATAATCACAGCCATGAGCATAATCACAGCCATGAGCATAATCACAGCCATGAGCATAATCACAGCCATGAGCATCACCATCATCCATATCCACATGCAGATCACCCATTAGGGCCGATCACCTTGGAAAATGGTTATAAAGTAAATAATGAATAATGGTGATTTAAAATGTTTGATTATATTCGTGATCCAAAGGCCATATATGATGCGTCATTCAAGGCAATAGATGCGGCGATAGATTTATCAACTATACCCAAAAAAATGCGTCCAATCATCGCCAGAATGGTTCATTCGGTGGCTATGCCTGATATTTTGGAGGATATTAAATGGTCGGATAATGCGGTCGATCATGGAATGGAGGCATTGGCAAATTCTGCAAATATTCTATGCGATGCGGAAATGGTTAAAATGGGCATAATTCATCGTAATTTACGTTATAATAACAATGTTATTTGCACATTAAATAATCCTTTAGTGATGGATATTGCCAAAAATAAACAAATAACTAGATCGGCAGCTGCGGTTGATCTGTGGAAACCATATTTGCAAGATGGTGCAATCGTCGTTATTGGCAATGCACCAACCGCATTATTTTATTTGCTGGAACGTATAATTAAAGATGGCTGGCCAAAACCATCATTGATTTTAGGATTCCCCGTGGGTTTCATTGGTGCAGCCGAATCGAAACAGGCCCTGATTGATAATGCAGGGTTAGACCATGCGGGTGATATTCCATATATTACCATTAAGGGAAGATTAGGCGGCAGCGCAATGGCAGCAGCCAGCCTTAATGGGCTTGCCTTAAATTTTGATAGTAAGGTTAATCATATGCAAGATACGCAAATAATGCGAGCTTGAAGATAAAATGACTAAAAAATTTAAAAATACAGCATGGTTAAATATAATTGGTATCGGTGAAGATGGCATAGATGGATTAAGCCACATGGGGCGCGGTTTAATTAAAAATGCCAAGATTATCATCGGTGGTAGGCGACATCTATCCATGTTGCCAGATAATATCACCGCCAAAAAACAACAATGGCAATCGCCAATTGAAACAAGCATTAATCAGCTTGAAAAAATATATAAATCGGAAGAAAATACGTTAGTCCCCATATGTATTTTAGCATCTGGCGATCCAATGAACTATGGTATTGGTGTTAGTTTAATTGCAAAATTTGGCCTTGATGCGGTTAATATAATACCGCATATCAGTGCATTTAGCCATATTTGCGCCCGCATGGGCTGGGCGATGGCGGATGTTGCCACCATATCAATTCATGGTCGCGATGATGATGGTTTTATTCGATATTTACAGCCAAATGCCAAGCTAGCTATTTTAACAAATGATGCGAATTCCACCGCCGAACTTACGGCAAAATTAGTTAAATATTCCATGGGTAGCAGCCATATAACCGCCTTTTCAAATATGGGTGGTGTAATGGAAAAAAATCAAAAAAATACTGCTGCAAATTGGGGTTATATTAAGACTGATAATTTAAATACATTGGCTATTCAAATTAAAATGGATGCAAATTGCCATTGGTATAGCAGGCAGGCAAGCATTGCCGATCATGCGTTTATAAATGACGGGCAGTTAACTAAACGACAAATTCGTGCATTGACTATGGCAAATTTAAAACCATATAAGGGCGGTGTTTTATGGGATATTGGCAGCGGTAGCGGATCTATTGCAATTGAATGGGCGCGGGCAGGCGGCAAGGCTATTGCCATTGAAAATAACCAACAACGTTGCTTTAATATTGCCAAAAATGCAAAATATTTAGGGGTTTATGATGATATTAAAATCATCAATAAAAATGCGATTGATGTGATTGGTAATATTGACTTAACCGCACCAGATGCAATTTTCATCGGCGGAGGGCTTAATAATAACGATCAAATGCTTGATATATGCTGGCGTAAATTAAAAATATCAGGGGTATTTACCGCCAATAGCATCACAATTTCAAGCGAGACAAAATTATTGCAATTGCATAAGAAATGGGGTGGTGATATATCACGTCTGCAAATATCACATATTAAATCGCTAGGCAAAATGCAAGCATGGGATAGCGCGATGGCGGTAACATTGTATAATGTTACAAAAATATAATATTAAAAAATACATTTTAAAATATAACTAAAAAGGTTTGTTAGTGAATAAGTTATTTAATGATTTTAAAGATATGCCGCTTTGGGAAGAGGCAAGTTCTTTAATGTTTGAGGTTATTGGTGCAATCGATTCTAATGCTGATATACAAGAACATATATTGCTGGATAACATATTGAAAATAGCGGTTAAATTACCAGTTGATCTAGCCTTTGCAGCAACTTGCCCTAATGCGGATATAATGAAGGCTATAACATCAACATTGCATTTGGCAATTTCATTAGAACATCATTTAAAGATATTAAATATTGAAAAACCAGCAAAATCCTTGAATCATTTTAAATATCATCTGATCGATCTAATCGAAGGTCATATCAATGGTGAATTTGATAATGATAATTATGATGAGTAAAAATATCACTAAAAAGGGTATATTATATGGTGTAGGTGTAGGCCCTGGCGATCCAGATTTAATCACATTAAAGGCAATAAAAGCCATTAATGCCATAGAGGTTATTGCATATTTAATAGGCGATAACGGTAAATCCTTGGCTAGAAGCATCGCAGCCGATCATATTGGCGATGATAAACAAGAAATCGCCATTCCAATACCTATGTTATCTGATCCAAAGCCTGCGATGGCAATATATGACGAGGCGGCAATCACGATTGGCAATCAATTAAAAAACGGTCATGATGTCGCAATGTTATGCGAGGGTGATCCATTTTTTTATGGCTCGTTCATGTATATATATTCCCGTATGATCGATGAATTTAAAATTAAAATAATCCCCGGAATATCATCAATAATGGCGGCATCTGCGGCTACTGGTGTGCCGTTGGCCTCGCGTAATGATGTTATGGCAGTTATTCCCGCCACATTGAGCGAGGATAAATTATCGGCAAAAATATCGGTGGTTGATCGCGCCGTATTTATAAAAATTGGTAGTAATTTAGAAAAAATTCGCAGGCTATTAATAAAATATGGCTTGATAGACCGCGCTATATATATTGAATATGCCAGTATGGATAAACAAAAAATAATGGCGTTAAATGATGTTGATGGTGATGTTGCACCATATTTTTCGCTGATTATAATTAAATGAATAACAATATTTATAACGAGTTATAAAATGAAAAAAACTGTAATTTTGGCTTTGAATAATAATGGTTATGCCATTGGCCTTGAAATTTGTAAAAATATTGAAAATATAGAAATTCATGGCTTGAATGGGCGCGTGGATAATAAAAATATTAATAATCAAGATATGTATATTTTTGACGATACCATTCAACATATACAAAATTTATTTACCGATGGCGTTAATATTATTGGTATCTGTGCGGCGGCAATTTTAATTCGCGCCCTTGCACCATTATTAAATGATAAAAAACAAGAACCAGCGGTGATTGCCATATCCCATGATGGTAAATCAATAGTGCCATTATTAGGTGGGCATAATGGTGCAAATAAATTATCACGGCAAATTGCCAATATTTTTAATTCGCACGCTGCGGTAACTACTGCCAGTGATATTTGCATGGGATTTTCATTGGATATGCCGCCATCTGGTTATATTTTAGAAAACCCACAAATGATGAAGCCGATAACGGCGGCCTTATTATCGGGCAGGGCGGTTAAATTAATTCATCAGGCAGGCGATGGCAGTTGGCCACCAGCCGAGAATTTTTCAAATGATGATGATGCGGAATTATCAGTATTGATAACCGATAAAATAAATTATGCCGATGATAATACCTTGGTTATTCACCCTGCTTGTCTTGTGCTTGGCGTGGGTTGTGAACGCGATGCACCCGCCGATGATTTGATAGATTTTGTTGATAAAAAATTACTTGATATGGAGCTTAGCAAAGATTCAATCGCTTTAATCACGTCGATTGATATAAAAATTGATGAATTGGCGATAAAATCACTAGCAAAATATTTAAAACGACCGTTTAGGGTTTTGGATGCAAAAACTATCGAGGCAGAATTGCCACACATGGAAAATCCATCCGATATTGTTTTTAAAGAAACAGGCTGTCATGGAGTCGCAGAAGGCTGTGCCTTGGCATTTGGCGGTGCAATGGCTGATCTTATCTTAGGCAAACAAAAACATGGTAAATATACCCTTGCCATTGCAAAAACCCCAAAGGTTGAAATTAATAAAATTGGCCGTAAAGCGGGTAGGTTATTTATCGTTGGCATTGGCCCTGGTAATAAACAATGGCGTAGTATCGAGGCAACCACCGCGATTGAAAATGCCGATGAAATTGTTGGCTATCAATTATATTTAGATTTAATCGCCGATATTATTAAGGATAAACCAACTCATTCATCTAAATTAGGGGCGGAAATTGATCGGGCAAAGCTTGCCATTGAACTGGCTGCCACGGGCAAGGATATCGCCTTGGTTTGTTCGGGAGATCCCGGCATATATGCCTTGGCAACATTGGTATTTGAACTTATTGATAAAGCCGACAGCCTAGACTGGAACAATCGTGATTGGAACGGAATTGATATAATAACTTGCCCTGGAATATCGGCATTTCAAGCCGCTGCTGCACGAATTGGTGCGCCGATTAATCATGATTTTTGTACCATAAGCTTGTCTGATTTATTAACGCCAAGGGATGTTATTTTAAAACGCATCAAGGCGGCGGCGGTTGGTGATTTTGTAATTTCTTTTTATAACCCACAATCAAAGCGTAGGCGCGATTTATTAAGATTAGCAAAAGAAATTTTGCTTGAATATCGCAATGATAAAACACCAGTTATCATTGCACGTAATTTAGGCCGTGATGATGAGGAAATAATAACCACAAATTTGATTGATTTTAACCATGAAACGGTTGATATGCTATCATTGGTAATGGTGGGGAATAGCGATACAAAAACAATTAAACGCGGCGGTCATGATATAACCTATACACCGCGCGGTTATCAAAAGAAAATGGTAGATTAATTATGAGCGTATATTTTATTGGCGCAGGCCCTGGTGCCGCAGATCTTATTACAATTCGTGGTTTAAGGTTAATTGAAAAATGCCCTGTTTGTCTTTATGCTGGTTCATTAGTACCTGAGGAAATAATTAAATCAGCACCAATAGGCGCGCTTGTCATTGATACTGCACCAATGAATTTAGACGAAATTATCACAGAAATTGCCAAGGCCGATGAGAAGGGGCTTGATATTGCAAGGGTGCATTCGGGTGATCCATCAATTTACGGCGCAATCGCCGAACAGATGCGGCGGTTGGACGAATTGAAAATAGATTATAATGTAACGCCGGGTGTTTCGGCCTATGCGGCGGCGGCGGCGGCAATAAATACGGAATTAACCTTGGCAGATGTAAGTCAAAGTGTGATTTTAACCCGAACATCGGTGCGTGCATCTAATATGCCTGTGGGTGAGGATTTAGCAACTATTGGTAAAATTGGTGCAACATTAGCCATTCATTTATCGGTTAATAATATGGCAAAAGTCATCCGCGAACTTATTCCCAATTATGGCGAAGACTGCCCCGTTGTGGTTGCATATCGGGTAAGCTGGCCCGATGAAATTATAATAACTGGTACATTAAAAGATATCAGGGCAAAGGTTAAACCGCTTGGCATTACCAGAACCGCATTAATAATGGTTGGTCGGGTTTTTGGTAATAAAAAATTTTCTGATAGCCATCTTTATGCCCCAAGTCATAGTCATATATTACGACCAGAAATTAGATCCCAAAAAATTAAACCCAGCGCCTAACCCTATTGCAATAATCATTATATTGATCGCCAAATAATTTTTTCATGGCGCGTTCTTCAGGTGCTATTTGAAAAATATTTAAATATATTACAAATAATATCGGTGATATGATCATTATTTGATTATTATATAGAATAAAAATACCGATAAGCATTATAGCAAAGCCTAAATACATTGGGTTACGGCTGCGGTTATATATGCCATTGGTAACTAAAATACTTGCATTTTCAAGCTTAACAGGATGCATGGTTGTTTTCTGATTGCGAAAATTAAATACTGCTGAAGCACAAATTAATATACCAACTATTATAACCACGGCAGAGATTTGCCAATATTCACCATCATTATCAGTATTTGGAAAAATATAATCATATACAGCCATTATTATGGCAAATATGACCATTAATATCAACGGCGGTATTTTTAATTCTAATCTTCGCATTATACCCTCATAAAGATTAATTAGATTTTCAATTTAATCAAAATAGACCTTTAAAACTTCATATTCTTTACTACCACCTGGCGTTATTAACTCACAAGTATCACCAGCATTTTTGCCAATAAGCCCACGCGCCAATGGTGATGTTATGGCAAGCTTTCCATTGGAAATATCTGATTCGGTCTCGCCAACGATATGATATTCTTTTTCATCATCGGTATCGCAATCAACAACGCGAATATGCGCGCCAAATTGAATATGGTCGCCATTACGTTTCGCAGGGTCGATAATATCGGCACGGCTGGTTTTATCTTCTAATTCTAATATTCGGCCTTCGGTAAAGCTTTGTTTTTCCCTTGCCGCATGATATTCGGCATTTTCCGATAAATCACCATGTTCGCGTGCTTCGGCGATTGCCTGAATTATTGCGGGGCGTTCGACTGACTTTAAATTTTTTAATTCTTCTTGAAGCGCTTCATAGCCCCCCAATGTCATGGGAAATTTTTCCATGATCAATCACCTTTATTAAATAAGAACATGATGGAATATCCACCAGTTTTAGGTAAAAATAATATTATAAGCACAAAAAACAATGCCCGCGAGCCAAGAAAAGCCCGCAGTGCATGTTTAAAATATTTGGTAACCAATAAACAATAATTACTTTAATATATTCAAAGTAATCAATCTATTTAAAGTAACCAATCTATTTAAAGTAACCCTGTAGCGGCATAACTTCAAGCTTTCCTTTTTTTAATGCGCAAATTGCCAATGCAGCGGCTTTGCATCCCGCCACTGTGGTGTAATATGGTATGCTTTGCAATAATGCGGTTTCACGCAGGGAAAAGCTATCTTTTAGGGCTTGTGCGCCGCTGGTCGTATTAAATACCAAATTAATTTCACCATTTATCATGGCATCAACTATATGCGGCTGTCCTTCGGTAACTTTGTTAATTGCCGTTGCGTTAATATTATTTTTATTTAACATTGCCGCAGTGCCGTGGGTGGCAACAATTTCTAAGCCCTGATCAACCATAATTTTAGCCGCTGATATAACATTTTTCTTATCGCTATCTTTAACCGATATAAAAACCTTGCCTTTAGTTGGAAGATCAGCCCCACAACCAATTTGAGCCTTGGCAAATGCCATAGCAAAATCTTTATCCAGTCCCATTACTTCGCCCGTTGAGCGCATTTCTGGACCAAGTAAAATATCAGTTCCAGGGAATCTAGCAAAGGGAAATACTGCTTCTTTTACTGCTACATGTTTGTTTAAAGCCTTGCATTCCAAATCAATATTGGCAAGTTTTTCGCCCGCCATCACCCTTGATGCAATGGCAGCGACCGCAAGCCCTGTTGCCTTGGCGACAAATGGCACGGTTCGGCTAGCGCGTGGGTTTACCTCTAAAATAAAGACTTTATCGCCCCCATCTTTATCTTTTTGAATGGCAAATTGAATATTCATCAAACCGACAACTTTTAAGGCAATCGCTAATAATTTTGTCTGCGATTTCATTTCATCAATAACATTATCAGATAATGAATATGGCGGTAATGAACATGCGCTATCGCCCGAATGAATGCCCGCTTCTTCAATATGTTCCATAACACCAGCAACAAAAACTTGTTCGCCATCACAAATTGCATCCACATCGACTTCGATTGCATCACGAAGGTAATAATCGATCAATACGGGGCTATCGCCCGATACTTCGACTGCGGTTTTCATATAATGGCTTAATGCGTCCTTGTCATGGACAATTTCCATGGCGCGCCCACCCAATACATATGATGGGCGAATAACAACGGGATAACCAATCCGTTCAGCAATATCAACCGCTTGTTCTTTTGTCGTCGCAATGCCATTTGGTGGTTGTAATAGATTTAAATCATTAATAAGTTTTTGAAAACGTTCGCGGTCTTCGGCAAGATCAATTGCATCTGGCGATGTTCCTAAAATCGGGATGCCCGCATCTTCTAAATCTTTGGCAAGTTTCAATGGTGTTTGACCACCAAATTGAACTATAAGGCCTTTGACAGTTCCTTTTTGTTGTTCGCAACGAACCAATTCGATCACATCTTCGGCGGTTAATGGTTCAAAATATAGCCGATCCGATGTATCATAATCGGTTGATACAGTTTCAGGGTTGCAATTAACCATGATGGTTTCATAACCCGCATTTGACAATCAATAGGCCGCATGAACACAGAAATAATCAAATTCAATGCAATGACCAATTCGATTAGGCCCACCGCCAAGAATGATTATTTTTTCATTATCTCTAACATCTGCTTCACATTCGGCTTGGTAAAAACCATCACCTTCATAGCAGCTATACATATAAGGGGTAATCGATGGAAATTCACCAGCACAACTATCAATGCGTTTATAAACTGGCTTAACGCCAAGTTTGCGACGATATGCGGCAATATCAAATGGCTTTTTATTGCAAAGTTCGGCTAAACGTTCGTCAGACATACCAAGCATTTTTAACGCCAACATCCCTTGCATATCAGTGGGCAAGCCATTTTCCTTAACGGTTTTTTCTGCCATGACAATTTCATAGATGCGGTCTAAAAACCACGGGTCAATTTTTGATGCATCAAAAACCTGTTCGACGCTAAGCCCAAATCGAAATGCTTGGGCTACTTTTAAAATTCTATCTGGTTCTGGTCTGGCTACGGCGGCACGAATTGCGTTTAAATCTGGATTTTCATAACTTGCACCCGCGATTTCAATATCATTAAACCCACTTAATCCTGTTTCCATCGAACGCAAGGCTTTTTGCAATGATTCACAAAAATTACGACCAATTGCCATGGCCTCACCAACCGATTTCATCGATGTGGTTAAGATGGGATCAGCACCAGCAAATTTTTCAAATGTGAAACGTGGTATTTTGGTTACCACATAATCGATCGTTGGTTCAAAACTTGCGGGGGTAACCTTGGTTATATCATTGTCAAGCTCATCAAGGCTGTATCCTATGGCTAATTGTGCTGCAATTTTGGCAATCGGGAAACCAGTTGCCTTTGATGCCAAGGCCGATGACCTTGATACCCTTGGATTCATTTCTATAACGATCAAACGACCATTTTCTGGATTAACGGCAAATTGCACGTTCGATCCACCGGTTTCCACGCCAATTTCACGCAATACGGCAATTGATGCATTACGCATTATTTGATATTCTTTATCGCTTAACGTTAGGGCAGGGGCGACGGTTATGCTATCACCAGTATGCACACCCATTGGGTCAAAATTTTCAATAGAACAGACGATAATGCAATTATCATCTTTATCGCGCACCACTTCCATTTCATATTCTTTCCAACCAAGCACCGATTCTTCCACCAAAACCGTTGTAACTGGTGATGCTTTAAGTCCGCCTTCGACAATATTTCGATATTCATCACGGTTATAGGCAATACCACCACCAGTGCCGCCCATGGAGAAGCTTGGCCTGATGATAGCTGGTAAACCTATATAATCCAAGGCTGCCATTGCATCGTCAATATTCTCAATCAGTTCTGATTTTGGCGTATCCAAGCCAATTTTTGTCATGGCATCGCGAAATTTTTTACGATCTTCGGCCTTATCAATGGCATCAGCATTAGCACCGATCATTTCAATGCCTAATTTTTCCAAAACACCGTCTTGTTCTAATGATAACGCGGTGTTTAATGCGGTTTGCCCGCCCATAGTTGGCAGAAGAACAATTTTTTCATCGGGATGAAGTTTTTGTTCGCGTTCAATTATTTTACGGACCATATCGGGGGTTATTGGTTCGATATATGTGGCATCGGCCGTGTTGGGGTCGGTCATTATGGTGGCGGGGTTCGAATTAATTAATATAACACGGTAACCTTCTTCTTTTAAGGCTTTGCATGCTTGTGTTCCTGAATAATCAAATTCGCAAGCCTGCCCAATTATAATTGGTCCAGCACCGATAATAAGAACAGCGTCAATATCATTACGTTTTGGCATGAGTTTCTTTCGACCTTAAAATAATTTATGGTTTAATGGCAAGGATCTTGACCCTAGCATAAGCGTCGATAGCTTTATTTATCTTAATCAACATGTTTTTACCAGCTAAAATATTGCTAAATATGGTTTAAATATTATTTTTTACGCATTAACGGTTGCCCGCCTGTATTCTTGGCAGATTTATTGCCAGAGCTTGTCTTGCGCCGTGTAATATATGGTGATTTTGCAGCTTTTTTAGATTTTGAAGCAAATTTTTTACTGTTTTTGCTTTTATTGCTAAATGCACTATTACCCTTATGGTATTTTGGATTTTTACTTTTTGAGTTTTTGCCTGTTCCGATATTGCGTGGTTCGACGTGAAAGCTGTGATCTCGATCAATTTCAATTGATGATTTTATGAAATTTTCAATATCTTTTAATAATTGAAATTCACCCGCATCGCAAAATGATATGGCAATTCCAGATGCACCCGCACGCCCTGTTCGTCCAATACGATGGACATAATTTTCCGCATCAAGCGGGAGTGCAAAATTGATAACATGGCTGATATCTTTAACATCAAGCCCGCGTGCCGCCACATCGGTTGCAACTAAAATATCAAATTTTCCACGTTTGAATGCTGCTAAGGTTTTTTCACGCACCCGTTGAACTTTATCACCATGAATGGCGAGTGAAGAGAAACCGCATCCTTCGATAAATGTTGTTAAATGATCGGCATCAATCTTGGTTCTGGTAAAAATTAAAACTCGTTTTACTTCATCTTTTGCCAAAATTTGTTTTAATAATTTGCGTTTATTATTCTTGGCAACGAATAACACCTTGTGATCAATCGATGGCGCAACGGTTAATTCCTTGGAAATTTCAATATTGATGGGTTTGTTTAAAATTTGATTGGCAAGCTTACGTATTGGAAGGCTCATAGTGGCAGAAAACATTATGCTTTGATGCGAGCTATCCAACATTACAGCAACTTTACGCACATCATCGATAAAACCCATATCTAGCATTCTATCGGCTTCGTCCAATATAAATGTTGAACATTGATCAAATTTTATATTGCCGCGTTCGATATGGTCAAGCAAACGCCCCGGTGTTGCGATTAAAATATCAACCCCACGATAAAGAGCATTCATTTGCGGTCGAAATGGCGCACCGCCATAAATAACCGTTTGATAAAGCCGCAAGCCACGGCAAAATATCCTAACGCTTTCACTTATTTGCCCTGCTAATTCTCTGGTTGGAGCTAAAATAATTGCCCGTGGGTGGCGCGGGCTTGGGCGAATATTTTCTGCCATCAGCATGTCAACTCATGGAATAACAAATGCCGCAGTTTTACCACCACCAGTTTGGGCAATACCCATTTAATCTTTACCATCCATTAAATGCGGTATGGCTGCCGATTGAATGTCGGTTGGCTCGCTATAAGCCAAACTTGCAATGGTTTTTAATAATGGCGGTGCTAAATTAAATGTTTCGAATGAAACTGACATGGTTTTTTTCCTTGAAATATGCTGTCTTTTGCGATTTTAAATAGGTTAAGTCAAGGCTTGCTATAATATTGATGCTTATATTTGATTTAATGATATAAGATAATAATTAGATTTTATCAGTTATATATATATTGGAAATTAATCGTGAATATACCTATTGAAGCTATAAGAAATCATGATGATGATATTTTACTATGCGCCGATGGTATATCTTTGTCATTTGGTAAAAATAAAATATTAAATGATATTGATCTAACAATAAAAAATGGTGAAATTGTTACGATAATTGGCCCTAATGGTGCGGGTAAAACCACATTAATTAAAATATTGCTGGGGCTTATATCTGCTGATCATGGTAAAATTACCAAGGCTAAAGGGTTAAAAATTGGCTATGTGCCGCAAAAGCTTCATATTGATCCCATATTGCCATTATCGGTTATGCGCTTGATATGTTTAACCAAACGCCATTCACGTAATGATGTTATTGATGCATTAAAAGAAAGCGGCGTTGATGATTTAATAGATAATCAAGTCCAAACCTTATCTGGTGGGCAGTTCCAACGGGTATTATTAGCACGGGCATTGCTTTTAAAACCAGATTTATTGGTATTAGACGAACCAGTGCAAGGAGTTGATTTCACGGGCGAGGCGGCTCTTTATGATTTGATTTCTAAAGTTCGAGATAAGCATGGTTGTGCCATTTTAATGGTATCGCATGACCTTCATATCGTTATGGCATCAACCGATAGGGTGATATGTTTAAATCGTCATATATGTTGCGTTGGTAAGCCAGATGAAGTGGTACAAGATTTTGAATTTAAACGTTTATTCGGGCAACGATCGGACGCATTTGCCTTATATAGCCATTTTCATGACCATGAACATGATTTACAAGATGGTGGCAGCCATATTCATGATGACCAATGCAATCATAATGATAATATTCAAAACCCGAAAGACAAAAATAATGCTTGATGATTTTTTAATAAGAGCATTATTAGCGGGCATCGGCATTGCATTAATAACAGGCCCATTGGGATGTTTTGTCGTTTGGCGTAAAATGGCATATTTTGGCGATACAATGGCGCATTCGGGTATATTGGGCGTGGCATTGGGATTATTGCTTGGCATTGATCCAACAATTGGGGTTTTAATCACTGCGATTATCATTGCAATTGCATTGTTATTATTACAAAATTTTAAATTTCTGGCAACCGATAGCTTGCTTGGAATCCTATCCCATAGCAGCCTATCGATGGGGTTGGTGGTGATAAGCTTTATCACATGGTTGCGGGTTGATTTAATGGCATTTTTATTCGGTGATATTCTTGCCGTATCAAGATTTGATTTAATGGTTATTTATGGCGGCGGCGCGGTTATTATAACCATATTAATAATCATATGGCGACCATTATTGGCATTAAGCGTTGATGCTAACCTTGCCAAGGCCGAGGGCATTAACATCAAACTTTACCAATTTATATTCACCATGATGATTGCGGTTATAATCGCCATTGCCATTAAAATTATTGGTGTTATGTTGATCACTTCATTATTGATAATCCCCGCCGTTGCGGTTAGAAAATTTTCAAAAACACCCGAAGAGATGGCGATATTTTCCGTGATTGCGGGAATAGCATCAGTGGTCATTGGGCTTTTTCTATCATATGAATTTGATACGCCGTCTGGGCCATCGATAATAATTGCCTCATTTATGATTTTTTCCATCGGCCTATTGCCTTTTATCGGTAGAAAATCATAACAATATTAATTTATTTATTATAGTTTGGCTTGCTTTTTACCATTGGGATAAAATAATTGCTGGTCATTTAATTTAAATGCGGCGATAGAATTCTGCCCATCAGCTGATAATAACCAATCGATAAAATCCTGTCCAGCGATAGATTTTATATGCGGGTGTTTATCTTTATTAACAAGTATAATGCCATATTGATTAAATAGCCGTCTATCACCTGCATATAAAATCGTTAAATCACCCTTATTGGCAAAGCTTAACCAAGTTGCGCGATCACTTAATATATATCCATTCATGCTTGTTGCAATATTTATGCTTGCCCCCATTCCAGAACCGGTTGCCTGATACCATTTTGGATTATTAAATGATGGATCTATATTCGCAATTTGCCATAGTTCAATTTCTTTTTTATATGTGCCGCTGTTATCGCCGCGTGATATGAAAATATGCTTACCATTAGCAATTTTTTTAAAAACATCGGTAATATCATGGCTGTTTTTTATATTCGCTGGGTCATCTTTATGACCAATGATAATAAAATCATTATACATTAAATCAAACCGCTTAATGCCAAATCCTTCTGTTATAAAATCAATTTCCGATGCCTTGTGATGGACAAGCAAAATATCGGCATCGCCATTTTTGGCCAAATTAATCGCAGCACCAGTGCCAACGGCGACCACATGAATATCTATACCGTTTTTTTTATGGTAAATAGGTAATATATAATCAAAAAATCCTGAATTTTGCGTTGAAGTTGTCGAGGCTATGGTGATGAATTTAACTGGTTCGGCAAATGACATTCCAGACCATATTAATATAGTTAACTTGAAAATGGCTAATATTGATGAAATACTTATAATATTCATTGGTTATATGTTAGTTTTATTGATTGTTATGGGCTTGTATTTAATTTGGACATTATCACCATCTGGCCTGCGTTTCCACCATAAAAGATCACCATTTATGAATGCTTTTGCCAGATCATTTTGTGGGTTTTTAAAAAACTCCTCACTATTTGCTTGTTCTTTAATACGACCACGAAACATGAATAATATTTCTTCCCCTATGCGCTTTGCTTGGCCTAAATCATGGGTAGTCATAATGATTGTAACTCCATCATTTGAAATTTGATTAATTAATTGTTCTATTTGGTAAGTTGCTGGCGGATCGAGACTGGCGGTGGGTTCATCCATGAATAAAATTTGTGGTTGAATTGCCAAGGCGCGAGCAATGGCAAGGCGTTGTTGTTGTCCTAATGATAATTGTCTCGCTGGCTGCTTTGCCTGATCTAAAAGCCCTGTTATTGTTAAAACTTGTTCAATAAGGGATTTTCGTTGTTGTCTTGGAATATTTTTCACCGATAGGGCATAGTTAATATTATCCCATGAATTACGCCGCAACATCACGGGGCGTTGAAATACCATTGCCTGATATTTTATTAAATGGTTTTTATGGTTATTTTGCCAAGTTAATTTACCGCTATCTGGTTTGATCAATCCATGGCATAGGCGTAATAACATGGTTTTACCGGCACCATTGGGGCCAATGACGCAATAACGCTTTCCCTTGTCAAACTGACAGCTGATATTCTTTAATAACTGTCGTTTACCAATGGAATAGTTAATATTTTCTAGCCGTAATGGTAATATATTATTTAATTGGATATTTTTTGTTATATTTACATTTCCCATGATCAAATATTACCGTATTTTTGCGCCATATCACCAATAAAATAAATCAATAAATTAATAATTGCTGCCATAGTTATTAAAATCAATCCAAGGCCAATTGCCGTCGCCAATTCGCCTTTGCTGGCCTCCATTGCGATTGATGTGGTCATGACCCTTGTTACATGGTCAATATTACCGCCAACTATCATCACCGCACCCACTTCGGCACTGGCTCTGCCAAATCCTGCTAAGATAGCCGTTAATAATTTATATCTGGCATCAAATAACACCGCAGTAAAACGGCGAAATTGACTTGCGCCCAGCGATATTAATTGTTCGTCATATTCATTATATAATTCTTCGGTTACTTGTCTGGTTAATGCGGCGATTATTGGGGTTATTAAAATAACTTGCGCAATTATCATCGCAGTTGGGGTGAATAAAAGCCCAAATACCCCGAAAGGCCCATTCCTTGATAACATTAAATAAACGAATAGCCCAACCACAACTGGTGGCAAGCCCATTAAAATATTCAATGATATCATTACCGCCTTGCGACCAGAAAAGCGATAAACCGCAACTGCTGAACCAATGGGCATGGCGATTCTTGTTGCTATAAATAACGCGCTTAGGCTGACCTTTAATGATAAAATCATAATTTCAAATAAATCAGCATCAAGCTGTAAAAAAAGCACAAATGCCATATTAACAGCTTGAAATATATCATCCATCGATCAAATATGCCTAAATTATACTAATATACATTATTACTTTATATATTACATATGAATATTATATATAAAATACTATATATAAATCTAATTTTTTGAAATATTAGGCAATTTTTGTTAATATATTGTGATTTGATGATTTAGGGTCAGGACCTATTAATTTAATCCGTTCTGCGGAGGTAATATTCTTGCTATATATAGGAGAAAAGACGCGGTAAACCGTCTGATTTTTAAGTTTTTTCGACAATATAAGAGCTTACATATTGCCCCGCCCAGCGGGTTTATCAGTAAACTTGCATTACTCACAAAAACAATGCTCAAATATGCTAACATATCCTTAGCCCTTGTTTTTTTGTATCTACAAGCTTACTGATAAACAGAATTGCATCAAATTAATAGGCTCTGACCCTAGCTATATTATGGCATTTTCAGTAATATAATATATCTTAAAATATAATTATAATATGGAATATAAAATAATCATGCTAATACAAAATTGCGCTGCTATTATTCTTGCTGCTGGTAAAGGCACAAGAATGAAATCAAAATTAGCCAAGACCTTAAACCCCATAGCAGGCAAAGCAATGATAGGACATGTTATCGATGCGGTTGCACCGTTAAACCCATCATTAAATGTGGTGGTCATTGCAGATGGTATGGGTGATGTAGCGGCATCGGTTGCGCCCATTGCTACGGCAATTCAATCGGGGCAATTGGGAACAGCAGATGCGGTCAAGGCGGCCCGTGATGTGATGGCAGATTTCACAACCAATTCTATCGATGGTACAATATTTATTCTATATGGCGATTCGCCATTCATCACCACTGCGACCTTGAAAAAAATGTTAACGGCGCGTGCGGAAGGTTTCACAACTATTTCTTTGGGATTTAATACCGATGACCCAAGCGGATATGGTCGTTTAATCATGGATAATAATGGTGATTTAGATGCGATTATTGAACATAAAGAATGCGACGCGGCACAATTAAAGATTAATTTATGTAATTCTGGCTTCATGGCGATTGATGGCAAATATTTATTTAAAATGTTGGATAAAATAACTAATGATAATGTCAAAGGTGAATTTTATTTAACCGATATTATCGCAATTACCAAAGATTTAGGTCATAGGGCAGGAGTGATTATTGCCGATGAAGGCGAATTAATGGGGGTTGATAGTAAAGCAGATTTAGCCAAGGCCGAGAAAAAATGGCAAGATCGAAAACGGCAACAGGTTATGGGTTCTGGCGTTACTATGCTTGCCCCTGAAACGGTTTATTTCTCTCATGATACTAAAGTCGCCGCCGATGTTATCATTGAACAAAATGTGGTTTTTGGCGTTGGTGTTACGGTTGATGCGGGCGCGGTGATAAGGGCATTTAGCCATTTAGAAGGTGCGGTTGTGAAATCTAATGCAATCATTGGCCCTTATGCCAGATTGCGCCATGGTGCGGTGATTGGTAATGGATCAAAGATTGGTAATTTTGTCGAAGTTAAAAATTCCACCCTTGGCGATGGTGCAAAGGTTAATCATCTAAGCTATATTGGTGATGCAGAAATTGGCGCGGCGGCAAATATTGGCGCGGGGACAATAACATGCAATTATGATGGTTTTTTAAAATCAAAAACTATCATCGGCAAGGGGGCTTTTATCGGCTCTAATTCGGCGCTTATTGCACCGATAGAAATTGGCGATGGAGCGATTATCGCCGCCGGCAGTGTGATTAGCAAAAATGTTGATCAAGATGCGATTGCCATCACCAGATCAGAACAAAAACAACGCCTTAACGCCGCTATAAAATTTAAAAAAATCAAGGCTTTGCAAAAAGCCAAATTAACAAAATAGTTTTAAATATAAAATTGGATTAATCAATGTGTGGAATTATTGGAATTATCGGCAATAAAGATGCTATGCCGCTTTTGCTTGATGGTTTAAAACGGCTTGAATATCGTGGTTATGATTCGGCTGGTATTGCAATGGTCGGCTGTGATGGTAAAATAGACCGTCGCCGTGCCAAAGGTAAATTAATCAATTTAGAAAAAACTCTTAACCAAGATCCAATCTCTGGTTTGATCGGTATTGGTCATACCAGATGGGCGACTCATGGCGCACCAACGGAAAATAATGCCCATCCGCATATGACCGAAAAAATGGCGCTTGTTCATAATGGCATCATTGAAAATTACCAAGAATTACGCGATAAATTATCGAAACAAGGCAAAAAATTTACCTCCGAAACCGATACGGAGGTGGTGGCGCATTTAATCGATAGCTATTTAGATAAGGGGCTTAGCCCGAAAGACGCAGTTGCAAAAATTCTGCCATTATTAGAAGGTGCATTTGCATTTGTAATGATTTTTAGCGGCGATGAAAATTTAATGATTGGGGCAAGACGTGGCAGCCCGCTTGCCATTGGTTATGGTGATGGTGAAATGTATTTTGGTTCTGATGCGTTGGCTCTTGCCCCATTAAGCCGTAAAATATGTTATTTAGAAGAAGGCGATTGGGCGGTATTAAGCCGTGATACTGCAGAAATTTATGATATGGATCTTAAGCCACAACAACGAAAAATTGTCGAAACGGCTATCTCTGGCGCAATAATTGGCAAGGGCAATTTTCGTCATTTCATGTTAAAAGAAATATACGAACAACCAACTGTTATTGGCGATAGCTTATCTTCGGTTTTTAATCCCGCCAACCAAACCATAACAATGCCACCATTGCCGATTGATTTGAAATCCATATCAAAAATAACAATTTGTGCTTGCGGCACGTCATATTATGCGGGCATGACGGCAAAATATTGGCTTGAAACCATTGCAAAAACACCGGTTGAGGTAGATTTTGCCTCGGAATTTCGTTACCGCCGTCCACCGATGGAAAAAGGCGGATTAACAATAATTATTAGCCAATCTGGTGAATCAAAAGACACGTTGGAGGCTTTGCGTTATTGTAAATCCCAAGGCCAATATATTTTATCGATTGTAAATGTGCCTGAAAGCACGATTGACAGGGAAAGCGACGCAATTTTATTAACCCATGCGGGGCCAGAAATTGGCGTTGCCTCGACCAAGGCATATACGACACAATTAACCATGCTGGCGTGCTTTACCATTGCCGTTGCCAAAGAAAAAGGCCATTTATCAGATGATGGCGAACGTATTTTGGCGGGCGCATTATCCGAAATATCGGGGCGAATTGCTGAAATTTTAAATGATAATCAACATATTGCCGAGGTGGCTAAAATTTTAGCCGATGCTAGGGATGTTTTATATCTTGGACGTGGAGCAAGCTTTCCAACCGCATTGGAAGGGGCGTTGAAGTTAAAAGAAATATCATATATCCATGCCGAAGGCTATGCGGCGGGCGAAATGAAACATGGGCCAATCGCCCTGATAGATGAATTAGTACCAATAGTTGTTGTCGCACCGATGGATGATTTATTCGATAAAACCGCATCAAATGTGCAAGAAGCCATCGCCAGAGGCGGCAAAGTTATCTTCATATCATGTAAAGATGGAATTGCGCGGATGAGATCACAGGCAACACCAGTTGCAACTATTGAATTACCACAAGTAAATCCATTTGTTGCACCAATTTTATATGCGCTACCTGTACAGCTTTTGGCATATCATTGCGCGGTGATTAAAGGAACGGATGTTGATCAACCGCGTAATTTGGCAAAATCTGTCACGGTGGAATAGAAGTATGGTTTTTTTTCTATTTTACGCGCATACGCGCGGCGGGCAGTCGCTATCTTTCTTGTTACTACGCGCTAACCGCGCGGCGGGCGGTCGCCCTTACAATCACTACGTGATTGGTAGTGTTTTGTCATTAACTATGGAGTTTGTATATGTAGCGAGCATTTATTTTTTCTTAAATGCGAGAGCGAACAAGTGTGAGCACGCGAAGCGCGGCTTAGTGCAACGATAAAAAGAATCTAGCAAATCCCGAGTGGCTTTAGCCACGACGACGTGTTTGCATGTTAATAGAAAAACAAATTCAACCATCACTTGAATATATAGCATATTCCTTTTAATATATTAAGCATATCTGATGTTAAAGGAATTATAAATGCGCCTATTTAATATAATTATAATAACTGTTTTATTGATCTCTAATGCAGTATTTGCCGATTTTAAAACTGGGATGACTGCATATGACCTGCGCCCTTTAAATTAGTCCATTTATAAGTAGAGTCTTTCTCAACAGGAGGAAGATCAGAATGAAACGTAGTAGATTTAACGAAGAACAGATTATTCGTATATTAAAAGAGCAGGAATCTGGCATTACCACCGCAGATCTTTGCCGCAGACACGGAATTGCAGAAAGTACATTTTACAAGTGGAAGTCAAAATATGGCGGCATGGAAGTCAGTGATGCTAAACGATTAAAATTGCTTGAAGATGAAAACCGCCGTTTAAAATCTTTGCTGGCGGATGCCCATTTGGATATTTCGATGTTGAAAGATGTGAATGCAAAAAAATGGTAACGCCCGCTGGCAAGCGAGATGCTGTCACTCACCTTCGAACAAATTTTATGGTGAGTGAGCGGCGGGCGTGTTTAATGCTTAACGTGGAACGATCTTTAATCCGGTACCAATCCGTACGACCCAATGATGCGGTATTACGCAGCAGATTACGCGAATTATCGCATTTACGTAAACGCTTTGGCTATCGCCGTCTGCATATTTTATTGGCACGTGAGGGTTATCACCTTAACCATAAGAAGCTTCGGCGTTTGTATAAAGAAGAAGGTTTGGCAGTTCGCAAACGGAATGGTCGCAAGCGTGCTATTGGCACAAGATCACCGATTGCAGTGCCTTCTAAGGTCAACGAACGCTGGTCGCTTGATTTTGTCAGTGATAGTTTTATGGATGGCAGGCGTTTTAGAATGTTATGTGTTGTTGATGATAGCAGCCGAGAATGTTTGGCACTGGTGGCTGATACATCGATCGGTGGTCATCGTTTGTCCCATGAGTTAGATAACATAATAGCAATACGTGGCAAGCCAGATACAATAGTCAGCGATAACGGCACGGAAATGACATCAAATGCCCTACTAAAATGGCAAGGCGACATGGGCATCAATTGGCATTACATCGCACCAGGCAAGCCGATGCAAAACGGGTTTGTGGAAAGCTTCAATGGTAAATTACGTGATGAATGTTTAAATGAAACACTGTTTGAAGACCTTCATCATGTTCGTAAGATATTAGCAGATTGGCGCGATGATTATAATCATGTAAGGCCGCACTCAGCCTTGGATGGGCAAAGCCCAATACAAGCTTTGCAAAATAAAAACGACCAACCATTATGGGGGCATGCCCCCATAATGGTTGCAAATGATCAAATAATTGATAAAAACTTAACTAAAGGACTCTACGGCTAACTGGTACAAAGTTGGGGCGCAGGTCAAGCGCTAACCGCGCGGCGGGCGGTCGCCCTTACAATCACTCCGTGATTGGTAGTGTTTTGTCATTAACTATGGAGTTTGTATATGTAGCGAGCATTTATTTCTTCTTAAATGCGAGAGCGAACAAGTGTGAGCACGCGAAGCGAAAGCTTAGTGCAACGATAAAAAGAATCTGGCGTAAGCCACGACGACGTATTAGCGTGTTAATATAAAAAGAAATCTTTATTTTTACGCGCTAACCGCGCGGCGGGCGGTTGCCCTTACAATCACTACGTGATTGGTTACCCGAGCAACGAAGTTGCGACGACATGTTGCATATTAATAAAAAAGAGTACAACGATAAAAAAATATTATTTATTTAAGCTTTCGCTTGCTTCCATCCATTTTGCTTCTGCGGCTGTGATTTCTTTGTCAATCTGGCTGGCAGTTTTTGAAAGATCATTAGCGCGTTTAGGGTTTTTCTCAAATATATCCCCGCCAAGCTGTTGTAATATAGCCGCTTTTTCCTTACGTAAAGATTCAATTTCTGCTTCTAATTTAGTGATTAATTTACGTGTTTCTGTGGTTTTTTCTCGCGCTGCGGCCCTTGCTTTGCGTTCTTCTTTTTTTGATAATTTCTTAACATTACCGCCATCTTTTGCTTTTTTACTGGGTTTGTTGGCTTTGCGTTCGGCGCGACGTTGCGCCATTAATAATGTTTTATATGTCTCAAGATCGCCGTCATATGGCTTGCATGTGCCGTCACTTACCATCCATAGGCTATCGGCGCAGGCATTGACTAAATGCGGGTCGTGGCTAACCAATAATACCGCACCAGAATATGCAGTTAAGGCCTGAATTAATGCTTGCCGGCTATCAATATCCAGATGGTTCGTTGGCTCATCAAGCAATAATATCTGTGGTTTATCAAGACAGATACAGGCGATTGCAAGCCTAGCTTTCTCGCCACCTGATAGATTTTTAATTAATGTATTAGCTTTATCAGCACCAAAACCAAATGCGCCAAGTCGTGATCTTATTTGTTGTTCGCCTTCTTTTGGCCTGAAAAGATTTATTTGCCCAATAGGTGTAAGAGTTTTGTCCAGTTCGTCCAATTGATTTTGCGCGAAATAACCAACCCGCAATTTACCAGATTTACGATAGCTGCCGCTTAATGTTTTCATTCGCCCCGCTAATAGGCGTAAAAACGTAGTTTTACCGTTACCATTTGCCCCTAATAATGCAATTCTATCATCCATATCAATCCGCAGATTGATATTTTTTAAAATAGGAATATCAGGGTCATAACCGACGCTGCAATTTTCCATATCGATCATCGGTGGTGGTAATTCTTCGGGTTCTGGAATGTTAAAACCAACAGCGCTGCTTTCGGTCAAGCCAATGATAGGCTCCATCCTTTCCAACATTTTAAGACGGCTTTGCGCCTGTTTGGCCTTACTAGCCTTTGCCCGAAAACGATCGACAAATTTCTGCATATGATCGCGTTGTGCTTGTTGTTTTACTGCTTGGGCTTTTTGCAATGCCATGCGTTCACGACGCACCCGTTCAAATGTATCATAACCGCCAGTATAAAGGGTAAGCTTGCCTTCGTCTAAATGTAGGATACGTTGCGGTACTTTATTTAATAATTCCCTATCATGACTTACGATTATCAACATATGTGGATAATCCATTAAATATGTTTCTAACCACAGGCTTGCCTCTAAATCCAGATGGTTACTTGGTTCATCAAGCAATAGAATATCTGGTTCGGCAAATAATGCCGAGGCCAGATTAACCCGCATCCGCCAACCGCCAGAAAAGCTGGTTATTGATCGCATTTGATCTTCGTCGCTAAACCCTAAACCAGCCAAAATACGCGCTGCCTTGGCGGGGGCCGCATGTGCGCCAAGGTCATTTAAACGTTCATGGATTTCTGAAATTCGCGCGGCATCGGTGGCATTTTCAGATTCAATCCATAAATCGGCCATTTCCTTATGACCAGCCATAACAATTTCACGCAATGACATATCATTATCGGGGGCTTCTTGTGATACACTGCCAAGCGATTGTTTAGCACCATGGCGGATTTCACCCGCATCTGGGCTTATTTCACCTAAAATTAATTTTAATAATGTGTATTTACCAGCACCATTGCGACCAATAAGGCCAATGCGTTGCCCGTCAGAGATGATGGCGGTGGCATCTTCGATCAAGGTTTTTCCCGCAATTCGATAAGTAATATTTTTAAATGTTAACATGGGCAGCATTTAACATATGAATTATAATATGCAAAGCCATGTTTTAGTAACTGCATATAAATTATCATGCAATTAATAACAGGGCTTGTAATAACAGGGCTTGTAATAACAGGGCTTGCCCATTTGGGTTAATCGTTATATAAGGCCGCTGCATCGCGTTAATATATTTTTAAATATGTTAATTATGCGATATTATCGATTTTCAATTTTTAACGATTTTTTATAAAGGCTGTAACATGTCTGTTCAACGTACTTTTTCTATTATCAAGCCTGATGCAACGCGCAGGAATTTAACTGGTGCAATCAATGCCAAGCTTGAAGCTGGTGGCCTTCGGGTTATTGCACAAAGACGGCTTCAATTAACAAAGGCGCAAGCTGAAACTTTTTATGGCGTTCATAAAGAACGGGCATTTTTTGACGAACTTGTTGCATTCATGATTTCTGGTCCAATTGTCGCACAGATTTTAGAAGGCGAGGATGCCATTGCTAAAAACCGTGAAATAATGGGTGCTACTAATCCTGCCAATGCTGATGAAGGTACAATTCGTAAAGAATTTGGCGAATCAGTCGAAGCAAATTCAGCCCATGGCTCTGATGCTCCTGAAACTGCAGCTGAAGAAATTGCATTTTTCTTTGCTGGCATGGATATTATTGGTTAATTTCATATAGAATTATGGAATGAAATTTTAAAAGATGCTTTTTGATTATGATATTATTTCATGATTCGGCATCTTTTTTAATGCCATTTTTATTTTATCCATCTATTGGGTGTCAAGCTATAGGGTATCAAGGATTTTTTTCGCAATAAATTTTAATGCCTGTGGATATAATATATGTTCCTGCACTAAAACCCGCGTTGCCAGTTCTGCCACAGTATCATCTTTTAAAATATCAACTTGTGCTTGCATTATTATTGGGCCGTCGTCTAATTTAACCCTGACATAATGGACACTGCAACCATGTTTTTTATCGCCTGCATCTATCGCCCGTTGATGGGTGTTTAAACCCTTATATTTTGGTAATAACGACGGATGAATATTTATTATTCTATCTTGCCATCGATCGATAAAATATGCAGTCATAATGCGCATAAAACCAGCATAACAAATGAATTCAACCCCCATATGACGAAATGACTTATCGATTGCCATGTCAAAGCTTTGTCTGTCTTGGTAATCATTATGGGAAATTATTTTACTTGAAATCCTCGCATTTTCTGCCCTTGTTATGCCGTAAGCATCGGCATTATTTGCAATCACATGGGTTATTATGGCGGGAAAATTTGGGTTATCACAGGCATCTATCAGGGCTTGCAGATTTGATCCACTGCCAGATATTAAAACACCAATTTTTAATTTACGCATGATTATTTATCCGTAATTTGTTAATCAATGCCTTTAATGAAAATAGCTTTATCGTTATTTCGATTTTTCATTTCACCGATTATATAAACATCCTCGTCATGATCTTTTAAAATTTGACAAATTTGATCAAGTTTTGATGGTTCAACAAATAATGCCATACCGATACCGCAATTAAATGTTCTTAACATTTCTTTTACTGCGATATTGCCTAGCTTTGCTAGCCATTTAAATACCGGTAATTCTGGCCAAGACCCATGATTAATATGACATGATAAGTTATCTTGATAAACACGCGGTAAATTTTCATAAAAGCCACCACCAGTTATATGACAAAGACCGTTAATTCCGCCATTGCCATCATTGCTTTTTAAGGCAGACAAGATTTGTTTCACATAAATTCTTGTGGGTGTTAGCAATTCCTCGGCAATGGTTTTATTATCATTACTAAATTCGGCTTTATCGTTAATGCTTAAATTATTGATCTCTAATATCTTTCTTACCAATGAAAAACCATTGGAATGAATACCGCTTGATGCAAGGCCTATGACTATATCTCCTGATTTTATTTGTGTGCCATCAAGTAAATTTTCGCGTTCGACCGCACCAATGGAAAAACCAGCCAGATCATAATCGCCATCGCTATACATGCCTGGCATTTCGGCAGTTTCCCCACCGATTAAGGCGCATCCCGCTTGTTTACAGCCATCGGCAATGCCAGCGATTACATCTTTGGCATTTTTAACTGATAATTTACCCGTTGCAAAATAATCTAAAAATAATAAAGGTTCAGCACCTTGGACAATTAAATCATTAACACACATAGCAACAAGATCAATGCCAACCGTATCATGAATATTTGCATCGATGGCAATTTTAAGCTTAGTGCCAACCCCATCTGTCCCTGCCACCAATAATGGGTCTTTATAGCCAGCCGCCTTTGGATCAAACACACCGCCAAAACCACCAAGCCCGCCATCTGCGCCCAATCTTTTTGTCATTGCCGCCAATGGTTTTATCGCATCAACAAGATTATTACCCGCATCAATATCAACGCCGGCATCTTTATATGTTAATTCATTATTTTTTTTATTACTCACTATGGTATCCTTACCAGAAAATAGGCTATAATAATTATAGTCAAAATACTTAAATTGGAGAGTTTTGCAATGGTTCTTAATATACTTGCTAAAATTTATAGCATTTTAAGCGTTTTTATTATATTTTTCGCATGCTCTTCTATTTTACATGCCGATGATAACATATATAATATATATCAACAAAATATTGATGAAACCGCAGATAACGAAGTTAAAGCCAAAGAGAATGGTTTAATAAAGGCTAAAAGGCTAGCTTTTTATAAGGTTTTAAAACGCTTAGTGCGGCAAAAAGATTATATTTTACTGCCCAAAGTAAATGATAAGGCAATTGAACGGATGATTCGCTCAACATCATTGCCGCAAGAAAAATTTACCAAAGGTAACGGTCGTTATCTGGCAAAATTAAATATACGCTTCATAAAGGATTCTATTCGAATTTTTCTTCAAAACCTTAATATTGCCTATGCAGAAATACAAAGCGAAACATTAATCATACTGCCGATTTATAATATCATGCAAAAAAATCTTTTATGGGAAGATAGTAATAAATGGTTTGATGCGTGGGATGGTCTTTATCTTGGCGATCAACTTGTATCAATGGCAATGCCATTGGGCGATATTGGCGATATGGGAATTATTAATTCACTTGAAGCAGCAAATGGTAAAGTAGATAAATTACAACAATTTGCCGATAAATATAATGTGGGAGGAATATTCATTCCGACTGCGACAATATCAACTAGAAAGTCAACTGATAGCATTACAGATAAAATAATAATAAATGTTACGGCAATGGTTCGCTCTAAAACATGGCAGATGGATGATTTAAATCTATCTTTCATTGCAAATAGCGATATGGCAATGGATGATATTTTAAAGCAAATAGCCAATCAAACTGCGATTTCTTTGTTTGATATTTGGAAAAACCGTAATTTATTGGATTTCCAAGATGGAATGCGTAATATAACATTTAATGCACCGATTGATAGTTTGGATGATTGGATTAAATTACAAAATATTTTAAAAAAAATAGCCAGCATTCGTAATATAATATTGGAAAATATTAATATTAATGAAGCAATAGTAAAAATTGAATATCTTGGTAGAAATAACCAATTAAAGTTGGCTTTTGAGAAGAATAATTTATCACTTTATTATGATGAAGATATTGAACAATGGTCAATATCAAAAAAATAATTACATAAAATATAGTTGGATATTTATATTATGACACAAGATAAAAGTATATTTTGGCTGTTTGGTTTGGCGTTATTCATTGGTGTTTTATATATTTTACGCGATGTTTTATTACCGTTCGTTGCTGGCATGGCGATTGCTTATTTCCTTGATCCAATTTGCGATTGGTTGGAAGAAAGGGGATGTTCAAGGGCGATTGCTACAACCATTGTAACAGCTATATTTTTTATTGGTTTAGTTTTAACCATTGGCTTTATTGCCCCATTAATAGCCAATAGTATCAGCCAATTAGTCGATAAAACCCCCGATTATATGGCTGCAATAAATATTAAGTTTCAATATATCATTACTTATATACAGCCATATTTTAATGATAATGATCTAAGCGAAGCAACAAAAAAGGCCGCAAGTTTTTCTGGTAATATCATCGCATGGATAATCAATGCTATCGGCGGCTTAATTGGTGGTATTGGCGCGGTTGCCAATATTGTGTCATTATTGCTAATAACACCGATTGTTGCCTTCTATCTTTTGCGCGATTGGGATTTAATTACAAAAAAGATTGATGGTTGGTTGCCATTGGATCATGCTGATGTAATCCGTCAACAGCTTTTATTATTGGATCAAACCCTAAGCGGTTTTGCGCGCGGGCAATCAATGGTTTGTTTTATTCTTGGTGCATTTTATGCCGTGGGGTTGTTGATTGTTGGTTGAGATTTTGCAATTTTACTGGGCTTTGCAACTGGTATAGTTTCATTCGTTCCATATTTCGGCATGTTAATTGGTTTTGGTATCGGAATGGGTCTGGCTATTGCACAATTTGATAATATGACGGCTATTGCTTTGGTTATTGCTGTTTTTGCCATTGGTCAAATATTGGAAGGATATATCCTAACACCGCGCATGATAGGCGGCAGGATAGGCCTGCATCCCGTGTGGATCATATTTGCATTATTAACAGGTGGTGCATTATTTGGTATGCTAGGAATAATGTTAGCTGTGCCTATGGCAGCAGTTATTGGTGTTTTAATTAGATTTTCTATCGATAGATATTTAAATAGCAAAATCTATAATCATAAGAATGATATCGATGGCTAATATATTATCAACGCAGCAATTACCGCTTAATCTAGGCTATATTACCGCATATGAACGCGAAGATTTCTTGATTTCAACTTGTAATTTTGAAGCAGTAAAAATGTTAGAGAAATTTAATATATGGCCAAATAAAATAATGGTTATTTATGGTTTAAAATCTTCTGGTAAAACCCATTTGGCACATGTTTGGCAAAAAATGACAGGGGCGATTTTAATTAATGGAAGCGAGCTTAACGAAAAACATCTTGAGAATATAGCAATTAATAATGAAGCTGTTATAATCGATGATGCTGATAATGCCAATGATGCAATATTGTTATTTCATTTATATAATTTATGTAGAGAAAATAACCGATATTTACTTTTAACCGCAAAAACACCACCAGCCCATTGGGGAATAGAATTAAAAGATTTATCATCAAGATTAAAATCAGTATCAGTTGCTGGATTATCTGCACCTGATGATGAATTATTAACCGCAATATTAACAAAAATTTTTGTTGATCGACAGTTATATATAGGCAGTGATATTTTAAAATATGTGGTAATAAGAATAGAGCGTAGTTTTGATGCTATTAATAAATTTGCAGATTTGGCGGACAATCTTTCATTGGCAAATAAGAAAAATATAACAATACCATTGGCGCGTCAGGTTTTGGTAAAAATGCAAAATTTAAATAAAACAACTGATGTTTAAGTAAAATATTGATGAAATTTAGTAAAACTATGCTATAAGGCTTAGTAATAAAGTAATTTCATCATATAGGCATAAGTATTTTATGAATATAAAAACACAAAAAAATTCTAATATCACTAGATTTGATAATAAAATTGGCGCTCTTGACAATGCTTCCAATAATATATCAAATGATGATAATATTAAAGGCATTAAAACCGATTCACCAGATCGTTTTATTAATCGTGAAATATCATGGCTGGCGTTTAATTCGCGTGTTTTAGAAGAAGCATCAAATCCAAATCACCCATTATTAGAAAGATTACGATTTTTATCAATTTCCGCCAAAAATCTTGATGAATTTTATATGGTGCGTGTCGCAGGGTTAAAGGCACAAGACAAAGCAGAAATGGTTGAGTTGTCGCAAGAAGGCTTAACGCCTGCTGAACAGCTTGATGCAATTATGATCGATGCCAATAATTTAATATATAAGCAACAAAATGTAGTTAGTGATATTTTAAATAATTTGCGTGGCTATAATATATCGCTTTTAAATGAGGATGAGTTAAATGACGGTGATCGTAATAATCTTGACGATATTTTCATGCGGCAAATATATCCAGGCATAACACCATTAGCGGTAGATTCAAGCCACCCTTTCCCGTTTATTCCCAATGCTGGCCTTGTTATGGCGGTGGAATTACGCCGTCCAGATAATAAAAAATTACAAAATGTATTGATACCAATTCCCAGCACATTAGACCGCTTCATCCGCCTTCCGGGGCAAGATTCTAGATATGTGGCAATGGAAAATGTTATTTTAATTTGTATGCAACGGTTATTTCCAAATTTTACCATTGTTGGTAATGGGATGTTTCGTATCATTCGCGATTCAGAGGTGGAGATTGATGAAGAAGCTGAAGATTTAGTCCGTACCTTTGAAACGCTTTTACGCCAACGTAGACGTGGCAACGTTATTAATTTAGAATTAACAACAAATTTACCATCAAGTTTAAAACAAGTCGTTATATCGCAATTTAATGTTTTAGATAAAGATGTTATAGAGTTAAATGGATATTTAGGCTTAGCCGATTTCAATCAATTAATCGATAAAAAACAAAGCGAATTATTATTTGAAAGCTATAAACCGCGATATCCTGAGAGAATATTAGATTTTAATAATGATTGTTTTGCGGCAATTCGTGATGAGGATTTCATAGTCCACCACCCTTATGAAAGCTTTGAAGTCGTAGCGCGTTTTCTTGAACAGGCCGCGCATGATAAAAAAGTCGTTGCCATTAAACAAACATTATACCGCACATCAAGCGACTCGCCGATTGTCCGCGCGTTAATATATGCAGCAGAAAATGGTAAATCCGTTACCGCATTGGTCGAATTAAAGGCAAGATTTGACGAGGCCGCCAATATTAAATGGGCACGTGATTTAGAACGCGCTGGTGTACAGGTTGTTTATGGGTTTCTTGATCTTAAAATTCATTCAAAAATTTCAATGGTGGTGCGTAAAGAAAATAAAAATATGCGAACATATTTGCATTTTGGCACGGGTAACTATCACCCAATAACAGCAAAAACATATGCTGATCTAAGCTTTTTTACTTGTGATCCAGCATTAGGTCGCGATGCGGCGATTGTATTTAATTACACGACTGGATATGCAACGCCTGATAAACTTGAAAAATTAAGCATGGCACCTTTGACCTTGCGCGATAAAATTGTCGATAATATTGACAAGGAAATCGCCCATGCCAAGGCTGGCCGCCCTGCGAATATATGGATAAAATTAAATAGTTTAGTTGATGGTCAAGTTATAGATAAATTATATGAAGCAAGCGGTCATGGCGTTAAAATTGATATTATTGCCCGTGGTATATGTTGTTTGCGGGCTGGTGTTATGGGGTTATCAGAAAATATAACCGTAAAAAGCATTGTCGGGCGATTTTTAGAACATAGCCGTATTTTTTGCTTTGGTGCGGGGCATGAATTGCCTTCAACCAAGGCAATGGTTTATATTGCCTCTGCTGATTTAATGCCGCGTAATTTAGATCGGCGCGTTGAAACATTAGTACCAATTGAAAATGAAATTGTTAAAAAACAGGTCTTAGATCAGGTGATGGTAACAAATTTAAAAGATGAAGCCCAAAGCTGGTATATGCAAAAAGATGGCAGCTATAAACGGGTTAGTCATGATGACAAAGCATTTAATGCTCATAAATTTTTCATGACACATATTAATTTATCTGGTCGTGGTAAAATAATTAAAAAATAAACGGATTTTACATTGTCTGATTTTAACCCAGATTTGATTAATTTAAATTTAAATAATCCAAATTTAATCGATATTAAAAATAAAAAATTAATATCAGTTATTGATATTGGTTCTAATTCTGTGCGTTTGGTTGTCTATGCGGCCTATGGCAGGGTTGCCGAAACAGTTTTTAATGAAAAAATACTATGCGGTCTTGGTCGTGATTTGACGATAACGGGTAAATTATCAATCGATGGTTATAATCGTTGCATTAAAATATTACAGCGTTTTCATAAAATATCATTGGATATGCAGGTATCCAATATTGATATCATCGCCACCGCCGCGGTACGTGAAGCAAGCAACGGCCAAGATTTAATCGATGATATAATAAAAATATACGGTGTAACTCCGCGTATACTTAGTGGTGATGAAGAAGCAAAGCTTTCCGCCCTTGGGGTAATATCAGCAAGCCCTAATGCTGATGGGATGGTCGCCGATCTTGGCGGCGGAAGCATGGAATTAATTGCCATTAATGATGGTAAAATTAGTGATAAAAATATTAGCCTACAATTAGGGCCGTTACGCCAATGGAATAATATCCAAAAGGGCCATAACCATATGACAAATATTATTGATATGGAGCTAGATAAAATAGCATGGTTAAATGATATAACTGGTAAATCATTATATATAATCGGCGGTGCGTGGCGATCTTTGGCTAAATTACATATGGAATATATTAATTATCCATTGCATATTATTCATAATTATCAAATATTTTTTCCCGATGCCATAGATTTCACAGATCATATATCAAAATCATCGATTGATGAGTTGAAAGAGATCAATAATGGTTCAAGCCTAAAACGTGCAGAAATATTACCATATGCCGCATTATTATTAAATCGGTTATTACATCATACATCGCCTAAAAAAATATTATTTTCCGCATATAGTATCCGCGAGGGATGTTTATTTGATCATTTGCCTGATAATATACGTAAACTTGACCCGCTGATTGAGGCTTGTAAATTAACACAACGCATCAAAGTTAATGACCCAATGAAAGGTGATATTTTAGCCGATTGGATAAAGCCAGCATTCCTTGATAGCTCTATTAATGACCGTTTGCGCTTAGCAATTTGTTATATTTCAGATATTGGGCGTGGGGAACATCCTGATTATCGAGCAGACCATGCAATGATGCGGGTTTTACGTTATCCGTATATCGCCATAACACATAAAGAACGCGCAATTGTAGCATTGGCAGTATCATCACGATATGGCAGTAAAATCAGGGCAATGCGATCGATTAAATCTATAAAAAAACTTTTATCAAAAAATGATGAAAATGAAGCAAAATCAGTCGGTAAAGCAATTAGATTAGCCTATAATATATCTGGTGGTGTTAATGGTTCATTAATAAAATTTAAATTAGAGCGCAAGGATAATATATTGATAACAAGCTGTCCCGTTGAATATAAATATATGATTGGCGAAATATCTAAAAAACATTTATCAGATTTATCAAAATTATTAGATTGTCGCTGGCAAATTAAATCATATTAGATAACTATGTGATATTAAATAATATTTAATCTTCGCGTTGATTTAATTTAATAATATTAATTTCTTTACCATTAACCGCCAAGGCAATATTACCATTTTTTAAATCCATCGCCATATCGCCAAAAATTTCCCTGCGCCAACCTTTTAATGCTGGTACATCGGCCATATTATCAGCAGCAATCTTTTCTAAATCATCACCATTGGCGATTAATCTTGTGGCGACACCAAATTTTTCACATTGTAATTTAAGCAATACCCGCAATAAATCTCTTAATGGGCCAATTCCTTGTGGTGGAATATATTTTACTTTTTCCTTTGGTAATTCACTTTCGGTTAAATTTAGGGCAATATTTACGGCTTTTAGAATGCCATCGCCCATTTTACCCTGTGCCATTTTATCAGAAATACCGCGAATGCGTGATAAATCTTTAATATTTTTTGGTTGAGATCCCGCAATATCAAAAATAGACTCATCGCGTATAATTCGATTCCTTGGTACATCTCTTGCTTGTGCTTCACTTTCACGCCAGCTAGCAACCTTTTGTAATATCGATAAAAAACGCGGTTTGCCGCTACGTGCCTTTAACCTTAACCATGCGTCTTTTGGTTCGACCCTATATGTGGCTGGGTTTTCTAATATGGCCATTTCTTCATCAAGCCAGCTATGACGGTTGCTTGATTTTAATTGCGCCTCAAGCTTTATATATATTTCATATAAATGCGTAACATCACCCATGGCATAATCGAGTTGACGTTGGGTTAATGGCCTTGCGGCCCAATCGGTGAAGCGTGATGTTTTATCAATTTGCCGATTTAATGTTTTTTTGACCAATGCCTCATAACCTATTTGATCACCAAGCCCGCAAACCATTGCCGCAATCTGGCTATCAAATAATGGGGCAGGGACTTTACTCATCATCATGAAAAATATTTCTAAATCTTGTCTTGACGCATGGAATATTTTCAAAATACCTGGATCTAATAATAAATCATGAAAACATGTCATATCAAGACCTGTTGCCAATGTGTCTATGGCGGCTTCGGCGCCATCACCTTTGACTTGAATAAGACAAACCTGTGGGTAATAGGTTTTTTCACGGATAAATTCAGTATCAATGGTAATAAATTTTGAATGTTTAATTCCATTGCAAAATTGTTGCAATTCGGTGGTATTTGTAATTGGTTCTATGGTCATGGCTATTATATAGAGTATTTTATAGTAATAATAAATAGGCCAGCGATAAGAAACGGATAAAACTTGCTTAAAATTGGCTAATTCATCAGCTACACTTGACAATAGCTGTAAAATCATGGCCTTTGCCGTCTATATTAATTTTGTTTGATTTTGCTAAATTTGGAGTTAGCCATGCATCAGTATCGCACACATAATTGTGACATTCTTCGCCCAGAAAATGCTGGCGAAACCGTAAGATTATCGGGCTGGATCAATCGTAAACGCGATCATGGTAATTTATTATTCGTTGATTTACGCGATCATTATGGCTTAACCCAATGTGTTGTTGATACATCAAGTGCTAATTTTGCCATATTAGAAGCGGCAAGTCTTGAAAGCGTTATTTGTGTAACAGGCAAGGTTGTTGAACGAAGCAGCGAGACGGTTAATAAAAATTTGCCCACAGGTAATATTGAAGTTTATATCGATCAATTAGAAATTTTATCTAAGGCTGACCCATTACCAATGCCAGTTAACCAAGATGCTGGTTATCCTGAAGAAATAAGATTAAAATACCGTTATCTTGATTTACGTCGCGAAGAAATGCACCGTAAAATGTTATTAAGATCAAAGGTGATAGCATCGATACGCAAACGCATGACTGCCGCAGGGTTCAATGAATATCAAACCCCAATATTAACCGCATCATCACCCGAAGGTGCGCGTGATTTTCTTGTGCCATCACGGGTTCACCCTGGTAAATTTTATGCTCTGCCACAGGCACCACAACAATTTAAACAATTATTGATGATGGCTGGTTTTGACCGTTATTTCCAAATTGCGCCATGTTTTCGTGATGAAGACGCGCGCGCTGATCGAAGCCCAGGTGAATTTTATCAACTTGATTTTGAAATGAGTTTTGTTACACAAGAAGATGTATTTAACGAAATTGAACCCGTATTAACTGGGTTATTTAATGAATTTGCCGATGGTAAAACAGTAACCGAAGGCGCATATCCGCGCATTCCATATGTTGAGGCAATGATGAAATATGGTTCTGATAAGCCAGACTTACGTAATCCAATTGAAATAGTCGATGTGACTGATGTTTTTCGTGGTTCGAATTTTAAAATATTCGCTAGCCTAATTGAAAAAGGTTTTGTTGTACGCGCTATCCCTGCGCCAAAGGCCGCAATTAAACCACGCAGTTTTTTTGATAAATTAAATGGCTGGGCGCAAAATGAAGGTCAGGCTGGATTGGGCTATATCTCGTTTAAGGAACAAGGTCCGGCAGGGCCAATTGCTAAAAATCTTGACGATGCGAGGATAAAATCTATTTGTGATACTGCTGGCGTTGGTGCTGGCGATGCGGTTTTCTTTGTTTGTGGCAAAGAAAAAGATGCAGCATCTTTTGCTGGCCTTGTACGAAACAAGCTTGGCGTCGACCTGGATATATTAGAAAAAGACTGCTTTAAATTTTGTTGGGTCGTCGATTTTCCAATGTATGAATATAGCGAGTCTGAGGGTAAAATTGACTTTTCCCATAATCCATTTTCCATGCCACAAGGCGGAATGGACGCGTTATTAAATAAAGATCCGTTGGATATAAACGCTTTTCAATATGATATTATTTGTAATGGCATTGAATTATCATCTGGTGCTATCAGAAATCATTTACCCGATATAATGTATAAAGCATTTGAAATAGCAGGACATCCACAAGAATTTGTCGATGAAAAATTTGGTGGTATGATTAATGCGATGAAATTTGGTGCGCCACCACATGGTGGTTCGGCCCCTGGGATTGATAGAATTGTGATGTTGCTTGCCGATGAACCAAATATTCGCGAAGTTACTTTATTTCCCATGAATCAAATGGCGCAAGATTTATTAATGCAAGCACCAAATAATGTTAGCGACGCGCAATTACGCGATGTGCATATTAAGCTGGCAGAAATAGAAAAAGATTAAATATTTTAAACGCTTTGCTTGAATTTATATTAATTTTAACGCATATCTCTTAAAAATAATATTTAATTTTAATTATAACCAAATAACGGACGATAGAAAAATTATATGGCTAAAGAAGAACTTATTGAATTTCAAGGCACCGTAGTTGAAAAATTACCCAATGCAATGTTTCGTGTAAAGCTTGAAAATGATCATGAAATAATTGCCCATACGGCTGGTAAAATGCGAAAATTTCGTATTCGGGTGATGGTAGGTGATAAGGTCGATGTGGAAATGACACCTTATGATTTATCCAAAGGGCGAATAATTTTTCGTCATAAATAAGATTATCAAAATAATTTAACGCTTAAACTTTCAATAATATATGAAGGTCTTTAGCCTTTGTATAGCTGTTCCTTGTAAGGGGTTATTCACATATGGCAAAGTCTATTTCAAAAATATTAGTAGCAAATCGTGGTGAAATTGCCATACGTATTTTTCGTGCCGCCAATGAATTAGGCATTAAAACCGTATCGGTTTATTCTCATGAAGATCGATTTTCACTACATCGATTTAAGGCCGATGAAAGCTATTTAATTGGGCAAGGCAAAGGCCCAGTGCAAGCCTATCTTGATATGGGTAGCCTGATTAAATTGGCATTATTACATAATGTAGATGCAATTCACCCCGGTTACGGTTTTTTATCGGAAAACCCTGAATTTGTTGATAAATGCTGTGATAATAACATAAAATTTATCGGCCCCGCGTCATCATCGATGCGAATGTTAGGCAGCAAAGTTGAAGCAAGAATTTTGGCGCAGAATGCAGGGGTTGCGGTGATGCCAGCGACAAAACCGCTTCCAAATGAAAATGATCAAATATTAAAAATGGCCAAGGAAGTTGGCTTTCCATTGATGTTAAAGGCCAGTTGGGGCGGCGGCGGTCGCGGTATGCGGGTCATTGAAGATGAAACAGAATTATTTGATAATGTTGATGCGGGCAGGCGCGAAGCCACTGCGGCTTTTGGTAATGGAGAAGTTTACTTAGAAAAGCTTGTCCGTAATGCTAGACATGTTGAAATACAAATTTTTGGCGATAGCTTTGGTAATTTGGTGCATTTATTCGAACGTGATTGCACGGTGCAACGGCGCAATCAAAAGGTTGTTGAACGCGCACCTGCGGCTTATCTTAATGATCAAACCCGCGCCAGCCTTTGCAAATCAGCATTATTAATTGGTAATGCGGCACAATATAAAAATGCGGGTACTGTTGAATTTTTAATGGATATTGATAGCGGTAAATTTTATTTTATCGAGGTAAATCCACGCATTCAAGTCGAACATACCATCACCGAAGAAATCACCGGCATTGATATAGTCAAAGCACAAATAATGGTAGCAGATGGTGCAAAAATTGGTGATGATAGATGCGGTATGCCAGTTCAAGATGCAATAAAAATTAATGGCTGTGCCATTCAATGCAGGGTAACAACCGAAGACCCAGAAAATAATTTTATCCCTGATTATGGGCGTATAAAGGTTTATCGTGGTGCCAATGGCTTTGGTATCAGGTTGGATGGGTCAACCGCATATTCTGGTGCGGTAATTACCCCATATTTTGATTCCATGTTGGAAAAAGTAACCGCATGGGGGAATACTGACAAAGAAGCATTATCACGTATGGATCGTGCATTGCGTGAATATCGTATTCGCGGTGTTGCCACTAATTTAGCATTCTTGGAAAATTTAATTAATCACCCAAAATTTTTACCAGCCGATTATACAACAAAATTTATCGATAAAACCCCAGAATTATTCCATTTCCCTAAACGTCGCGATCGGGCAACAAGATTATTGCGTTTCATCGGTGATGTTATCGTTAATGGTAATAGGGAAGTAAAATCACGTAAAAAGCCTGTAAAACTTTATACACCAATAAAACCAATATTAAAAACAGGCGATATTCCATCAGGTCATAAGCAAATATTGGAAAAATTAGGCCCCAAAGAATTCTCTCGATGGATGCGAAATCAAACTAAAATATTAATAACCGACACAACCATGCGTGACGCACATCAATCATTATTGGCAACCAGAATGCGTAGCAATGATATGATCGAAATTGCCCCAAGCTATGCCAAATTACTGCCAGAAATATTTTCTATGGAATGTTGGGGCGGTGCAACATTTGATGTGGCAATGCGATTCTTAAACGAAGACCCGTGGCAACGGTTGATAAATTTACGCCAAGCCATGCCAAATATGTTAACTCAAATGTTATTAAGGGCATCAAATGCGGTTGGCTATACCAATTATCCTGATAATGTGGTGCAGCATTTTGTTAAACAAGCCGCCGATAATGGTATGGATATCTTCCGTATATTTGATAGCCTGAATTGGGTTGAAAATATGCGTATTGCTATGGATGCCGTATTAGAAAATAATAAAATTTGCGAAGCCAGCATTTGTTATTCGGGCGATATGTTCAAATCTTCACCTAATAAATATGATCTAAAATATTATGTTAAAATGGCGAAAGAATTAGAAAATTTGGGGGCGCATATAATTGGCATCAAAGATATGGCAGGGGTTACAAAACCTGCGGCAATATCACAATTGGTTAAGGCATTACGCCAAGAGGTTGGATTGCCCATCCATTTTCATACCCATGATACCAGTGGTATTGCTGCGGCATCGGTTCTTGCCGCTGTTGATGCGGGGGTCGATGCGGTCGATGCGGCAATGGATAGTTTTAGCGGCCTAACATCACAACCTAATTTAGGGTCAATAGTTGCAGCACTTGAAGATAGCCCGCGTTCATCTGGGCTTAATCAAGAAAATATCCGCAAAATCTCTCTTTATTGGGAAGGGGTCAGGGCAAATTATTCAGCCTTTGAAAGCGATATAAGGTCTGGTGCATCCGAAGTTTACTTGCATGCAATGCCGGGTGGGCAATATACCAATTTAAAAGAACAAGCCAGATCAATGGGTTTGGAAGATCGTTGGTCAGAGGTGGCTATCGCATATTCGCAAGTTAATCAAATGTTTGGTGATATTGTCAAGGTAACACCATCGTCAAAAGTTGTCGGCGATTTGGATTTATTCATGGTTTCAAGCGGGATTAGCCGCTCCGATGTGGAAGATCCAGATATTCATGTGGCATTCCCTGAATCTGTAATGCAGCTATTTCGCGGTGATTTAGGCCAACCACAAGGTGGTTTTCCTAAAGAATTAAGCGATAAAATTCTTAAAGGTAAAAAACCTAATCTTAATCGTCCAGGGCTTGGTTTAAAGCCAGCAGATTTTGCTGCAATTCGCCATGAGCTTGAAGATAAAATAAGCCGCCATGTTAGTGAGGCAGAATTATCATCATATATACTTTATCATAAAGTATATGAAGATTATGCTGCAAACTACCGTAAATACGGCAATTTATCGGTTTTACCAACACCGATTTATTTTTATGGTATGAAAGCTGGTCAAGAAATTGCGGTTGATATTGATAAGGGTAAAACATTAATTATCTGTTATCTTAACATGGGTGAAATTGATGAAGAAGGCTTTAGGGCTGTATTTTTTGAATTAAATGGTCAACCTAGAATAATTAAAATTCGTGATGAATCACAAGCCATAACGACCAATACCCACATAAAAGCCGAAGATGGTAATAAAAAACACATCGCGGCACCAATGCCGGGAATGATTTCAAGCTGCAACGCGATGGTTGGTCAAGAAATTGAAGCCGGTGATGTGTTATTATCGATCGAAGCAATGAAAATGGAAACTGCCATTCATGCGGAAATAAGCGGTGTGGTAAAATCCATATTAACACCCGCAGGAACGCAAGTGAAAGCCAAAGATTTACTGGTGGAATTAGAATAGATATAAAATTAAATATTAGTTAATTTGTTTGATTAACTGATTAGCAATTTTAACTGCCATATCAATGGCATAGATAACTGTTTCTTGCCTAACCTCATGTCTATTTCCCGTGAAATTAACTTTTTCGCTTATGGTCTTTTTGTGCTTTGTGGCACAGGCAAAATAAACAAGGCCGGCGGGTTTATTTTCCGATTGCCCCGGCCCTGCGACACCAGTTACGGCAATTGCTATTGTTGCATTGCTGTTATCCAGTGCCGATTGTGCCATTTTTTCTGCTACTTGATGACTGACCGCGCCAAAACTCTTAATTAAATTATCACCAACCCCAAGCATATCAAATTTTGCAGCATTAGAATATGTAATGAAACCACGGTCAACCACGCTTGATGATCCTGCTATTTCTGTTAATGCCGCGATTATTAAACCACCAGTACAGGATTCGGCGGTGGCAATCATAAAATTATTTTTAGCAAATATTTTTAATAAATCACCGCTTTTTTCAAAAATTTCTTTAGTTAACAAAATCTATCCATCCTAAAAATACTATTAAATAAAGCAATGACCCTGCGAATATCCCCGCCAACATATCGTCGCTCATAATGCCCCATCCACCATCAATTTTCTGATCAATAAAGTTAATCGGCCAAGGTTTAAAAATATCGAAAAGCCTAAATAATAAAAACCCTATTATCAGGCTTTCGATGCTATAAGGAACAAAAGCAAGAGTTAATAAAACCCCTGCGACCTCATCGATTACTATTTCACTAGCATCATGGGAATTGGTAATTTTTGAAAAAATATGTGATGAATACACGCCAATCAAATATATAACTATCGAGGCGATAAAAATTGCAAGCTGCCCATGAAATTTTAAAATATAAAATGCCAATGGCATTGCCGCCAGCGTTCCCCATGTTCCTGATGCTGGTTTTAATAACCCTGCGCCAAAGAATGTCGAAATAAAAACCGCAGGATGAAGGAAATTTGACTTTTTTATCATGGCAACATCACCAAAATGCTTGCCTGTGCGGCGATGCCTTCACCGCGTCCTGTAAAACCAAGTTTTTCTGTAGTTGTTGCCTTGATGCTGATGCGTGAAATATCCATATCAATCATTTTTGCCAATGATTGCCGCATGAGATCACGATATGGTGTGATTTTTGGATTTTCACAAATTATAGTAATATCTATATTTGATATTTCACCATCGATATTTTTAATTAACTCAAGGCTATGTTTAATGAAAATTTCTGAATTAGCACCACGCCATTTTTCATCATTAGGCGGAAAATGAAAACCAATATCACCATTGGCGATAGCACCCAACATGGCATCGGTCAAAGCGTGCAATGCAACATCGGCATCTGAATGGCCTTTTAAACCCATATTATGTGAAATTTTTATACCGCATAGGGTAATAAAATCACCATCGCAAAATTTATGCGTGTCAAAACCACTGCCAATGCGTGGGTATTTTATCAATATTTCTTTATTTTTTTCCATTTTATCATTTGACCGTATAATATCATCTTTGCTGGTTATTTTAAAATTATCAATATCGCCATTAATTATCGTAACAGGCATATTTGCCATTTCAAAAACCGCAGCATCATCGGCGATATTTTTATCTACGCCCATATTATATATAATATTATGGGCTTTTCTTATTTTTTGATATTTAAATGCTTGTGGTGTTTGCACAAGCCATAAATTTTGCCGATTAAGCGTATTTATAATTTCTTTATCATTATTTGATCTTTTAACACAATCAACAACTGGCAGGGCAGGGATAACCCCATCATGCTTATCAAGTGCATCTAATAAATTATCAATTAATTGATGGCTGATAAATGGCCTTGCCGCATCATGGATTAAAATATTATCTGGTTTTAATACAGCAATTTTTTCAATGCCATTTCGAACGGAAATATGCCTTTTGCCACCGCCAAATGCTGGCGGCAAAATATCCAGACCATTAATGGCATCTTCATACAATAAAATATCATCAGGATGAATAACAATGATTATATCAGTGATTCGCCTATGGGTGATAAATTTTTTAATCACATGGCGTAACATCGGTGCATCACCAAGCATCATATATTGTTTTGGTAGGTCGCTTGATGCCCGATAACCGCGCCCTGCGGCGACAATCAAGGCGATTGAAATTGGCATATTAATAATAACCTAAAAAAAAATTATAATTTTGTTATAATAAACCTGTTATCTGGTCTTGGCGATGTTATTATCGCATATGGATGAAATTTCACAAATGATTAGCATAATTACAATCATAAGCTTTCTGCCTATATGTTTATTTATATTTTATAAACAACCAGTTGGCATTGCATATGCCATATTATTATCATTGCCGTTATTTTCTACCATTATCATATCTTGGTTGCGAATATATAATGGATGGCATTCTGATTTTGTAAGCAGCCTGTGGATATCTATTGCCACTGGTTTGTTATTATTCTGCATGTTATCGGTTTTTTCTATCAATATTCGACGTATAACCATATTATTTCTACCATATATGGCTTTGTTCGCATTATCGGCGACCATATGGGGATATTTTATTCGATTTGATATTGATTTATCATTATCCCATCCATTTAACCATGCTTGGTTGGCAATACATATTATCAGCTCGCTAATTACTTATGCATTGATTACATTGGCGGCAATGGCTGCATTGGCGGTATATATTCGTCAATGGGCGTTAAAGGCAAAACGTAAATCAAAATTAATAGACGCATTGCCATTCATGGCTGATGGCGAAATATTACAAATTAATTTAATGATTATCTCCGAAATTATCCTTGGCGCAGGGCTTGTATCTGGTATTGCCACACAAATAATGCAGGGTGGTATTTGGTTTGATTTTGATCATAAGATACTTTTATCATTACTTGCATTTATTATTTTATCTATACTGCTTTTTTCCCATTTTAAATTTGGTATTCGTGGGCAAAAAGCTGCAAGAATTTTATTATTATGCTATCTTATTGTAACCATGAGCTTCATAGGAGTTAAATTCATTACCGATGTGCTAATCGGTGGATGATTTTATATGCTTAGTTTATTTTTTGGCTTGATTTATGATAGCTTTAAATTAATGATTAGATATGCTTAAATTTTAAGCTTTCAGATAAAGTGCATAATTAATGAGCAAATTAGCCGCGATAAAAATTGGCAATATTGAAATTGCTACACCAGTATTTTTAGCACCCATGTCGGGCGTAACCGATTTATCATTTCGTAAATTGGTAAAAAACCTTGGTGGCGGCATGGTAGTATCAGAAATGATTGCCAGTAACGAAGCATTGCGCCAAACAAAAGGCACATTTAAACGTATCGCCGCCGCATTAGATGAAAAACCACAAATGGTACAGATTATTGGCCATGATCCACAAGAAATGGCTGATACAGCAAAATTTTGTGCTGATTTTGGTATCGATATTATTGATATTAATTTTGGTTGCCCTGCCAAAAAAGTAACAAACAAGCTTTGTGGCTCTGCAATCATGCGTGATATAGGCTTGGCACGTAATATATTAAGCGCAGTGGTAAATGCAGTTGATATTCCAGTTACGGTTAAAATGCGTACTGGTTGGGATGAAAAATCATTAAATGCACCAGAAATTGCCCATATGGCCGAGGATATCGGCATTAAAATGGTAACTGTGCATGGTAGAACAAGGGAGCAAAAATATAGCGGTAACGCCGATTGGGCATATATTGCCAATGTAAAAAAATGTATAAATATTCCATTGATTGTCAATGGCGATATCAATGAATTTAGCCATATTGACGATGCCTTAAGATTATCAAAGGCCGATGGCCTAATGTTGGGGCGCGGCGCATGTGGCAAGCCGTGGTTTCCCGCCCAAGTCATTAAATATATCAACCATGGCGTAATATCACCGCCACCATCATTGAACGAACAACGCGATATAGTGATTGCACATTATAATGATATTATTGCCAATCATGGTGTTTATCGCGGGGTGAGATTGGCACGAAAACATTTATCTTGGTATTTGAAAGGGATCTATGGCGCAGCAAAATCTAGGCAAATGATAATGCGCCAAGATGATCCAGATATGGTGATTAATGCAATTATTGAATTTTATAACTATGCGATAGAACAAGTGATAAAGGCGGCATAATGACTGGATTTACAAACTTTACAAAATCAACAGAAAATGACAAATTTACAAAATTTACAAAAGATAAAAAACAGCCTAATTTCAATATGTTAAATTATGCTTTAAATGCACAATCTTACCCATTTATAATTGTTGATAATTTAAATAAAATAATCTTTATTAACATGGCGGCGCAGCAATTTTTTAAAGGCAGCGATATATCATTATCGGGTGTTTCTTTAGAAAATATTTTGTCAGAAGATAGCCCATTATTATTGTTAATAAATAAATCACGAATATCAAATATTACCATTAGCGAAGATAAATTACATCTTGCAACCGCAATGATTGGAGATCATATAATACGGGCTAATATATCGCCAATTAATGAATATTCAGATGACATAGCCATTGGTCATATTGTAATTACATTACAAGTAAAATCGATAACGGAAAAAATTGATAACAGCCTACCAAGCCGTGCTGCGGCAAAATCGGTTGTTGCCTTGACTTCTATGTTGGCGCATGAGGTTAAAAACCCGTTATCTGGCATTCGCGGCGCGGCGCAATTATTAGAAACATTAATAAAACCAGATGATAGACAGCTAACAAAACTTATAATCGATGAAACAGATCGTATTGTTACAATGATTAACAGGATGGAAGTTTTTTACGATAACCCTAAATTACAATTTTCTTTCCATAATATTCATGAAATATTAGATTATGTTGTAAATATTGCAAAAAATGGTTTTGGTAAATCAATTAATTTCCAAAAAGAATATGACCCATCATTGCCAGATATTTATGGCAATCGAGATCAATTAATACAGGTTTTTTTAAATTTAATTAAAAATTCTTGTGAGTCTGTTGATCAAAAAAATGGCCGTATAACCATTGCAACTGCTTATTATTATGGTGTTAGCATGGAGACAAGCGGGTTTGGTTATAGGCGGCATTTACCATTTTTAATCAGCATTGAAGATAATGGCGATGGTATTAATGACGATATAATGCAATATTTATTTGATGCCTTTGTTACAACTAAACAAAATGGCTCAGGGCTTGGCTTAGCACTAGTTGCAAAATTTATAAATGATCATGGTGGTGTAATTGATGTTAAAAACAATAAAGGCGCGTGTAAATTCACCATATCAATGCCAATTATACAGGATATAAAACCAAATGACTGATAAGGTTATTTTAATAGCCGATGATGATAAAGCAATTCGTGTGGTGTTAAGTCAAGCATTGGAACGTGCAGGATATATCGTTAAATTAACTGGTAATATAGCCACCCTATGGCAATGGGTAAGCGACGGTATTGGCGATTTGGTAATAAGTGATGTAATAATGCCAGATGGTAATGGATTAGATATATTACCACAGGTAAAAAAAATCCGCCCTGATTTAAAAATAATTATAATGAGCGCACAAAACACATTATTAACCGCGGTAAAAGCTACTGAATCTGGCGCATTTGAATATCTTCCTAAACCATTTGATCTAAACGAATTAGTTAATATTGTTGGGCGTGCATTAAGTAATAACGCAAGTTTAAATACTGTTAATAATGAAATTATAGCTGATTATGGCGAAATGCCATTAATTGGCAGAAGCCAAGCAATGCAGGATGTCTATCGGATAATTGCCAAATTAACTGCAACTGATTTAACTGCATTGATAACTGGTGAGTCTGGAACTGGTAAAGAATTGATTGCCAAGGCATTACATCAATTTTCTAAACGTAAAAATGGACCTTTCATTGCAATTAATATGGCGGCTATTCCTAAAGAGTTAATAGAAAGCGAATTATTTGGTCATGAAAAAGGCGCGTTTACTGGTGCGATTAACCGTTATGCAGGAAAATTTGAACAAGCCCACGGCGGTACATTATTTCTTGATGAAATTGGTGATATGCCGATTGAGGCGCAAACCAGATTATTAAGGGTTCTGCAGGAAGGCGAATATACAACGCTTGGTGGGCGCAAGCCAATTCATACTGATATACGAATAATAACCGCCACTAATCGAGATTTAAAACGATTGGTTGCCAATGGTTCTTTTCGCGAAGATTTATATTACCGATTGAATGTTGTGCCGATACATGCGCCGCCATTGCGTGCGCGTCGTGATGATATTGCCGATTTAACGCAACATTTCCTTAAACAAGCAGTTGATGAAGGATTGGCGGTTAAGATCATATCAAATGATGCAATGCAATGTTTGAAACAGGCAAAATGGGCTGGTAATGTTCGTGAATTAGAAAATTTAATAAGAAGATTAACGGTTTTATATTCGCAAGATATTATCGAAATTGATATAATAAAAGCAGAATTAGCCGAGCAAAACCAATTTTTAGATAATTTTTCGATAAATTTTGAAGATGAAAGTCTAAGCAATGCAATAGAACGCCATTTGCGACGTTTTTTTGAAGCGCATAACGATAATTTACCCGTATCTGGGCTTTATGCAAAAATATTGCATGAAATGGAAAAGCCATTGATAAATTTAAGCTTAGAAGCAACTAATGGTAATCAGCTTCGTACAGCAGAAATGCTAGGCTTAAACAGGAATACTTTAAGGAAAAAAATAAAAGAATTAGATATTTCAATAATGCGCGAGAAAAAATAATATGATCTATAAAGATAAAAAAGTTTTACTAACTTTATTCTCACCTTTAAAATCAAAATTTTTTACTATCATATTGATAATAGCCGTAATTTTATCAGGGGTAGTTAGCTATGCAGTGATTGTTGGCAATATCCCATTCATTGGTAATGACCCCAATGATATTGTTATATTAATATATTTAAATCTTATACCTTTGCTTTTTATTGCCTTATTTATAATTAAAAAAATAATTAGTATTTGGTCAGATCGAAGGCGCGGTTCGGCTGGGTCACAAATGCATGTAAGGCTGGTTTGGTTTTTTTCCCTTTTAACAGTAACACCATCAATAATACTTTCAATTTTTTCCTTGTTATTTTTTCAAATCGGTCAAAAAACATGGTTCTCAGACTTGGTGCGAACCGCATTGGCCGAAAGTCAGGCAACTGCCAATGCTTATTTAGCCGAACATCAAAAATCTATTAGCATCGATGCATTACGTATTGCCAATGATTTTAATAATGACCCACGTTTATTCAATGCAAATAATATTGTTTTAAGCCAAATTTTGCAAATACAATCAAAATTACGTGGAATAACAGAGGCAATAATTTTTAACACTAATGGTGGTGTTAGGGCGCGTTACGGATTGACATTTGTTTTGGAATTTGAACCAGTATCGGAAACATCTATTTTACAAGCAAAAAATGGCGATGTGGTTTTATTAATTAGCGAAGGCGAAGATAGGGTCCGCGCTTTGGTTAAGCTTGATCAATTTATTGAAGATACATATCTGTTAATTGGTCGTTATGTTGATCCAATGGTATTATCAAGAACAGAAATCACTCGCGGTGCTATTCAACAATTTGAGCGGCTTGAAAGTGGGCGTGGCGAAATACAAGTATCTTTTGCATTGGCTTTTATTATGGTTGCTATCTTGCTTTTACTCGCCGCCGTTTGGGTTGGATTTAATTTTGCCAGTCAATTAGCAAAACCAATTAGTGTATTAATTGGCGCAACAGAAAAAATACGGTCAGGCGATTTAACTGCACGTGTTCCAGAAACAAAATCTGGCGATGAAATAGATACATTAAGCCGTGCCTTTAATCTGATGACCGACCAACTTGAGGCGCAACGCAAAGAATTAATCAAGGCTTCACAACAAATTGATGAACGTAGACGTTTTAGTGAAGCAGTATTAACGGGTGTATCTGCGGGGGTTATTGGCCTTGATATGCAAGGGCGTATTAATTTACCAAATAAATCTGCATCAATATTTTTAGAAATTGACTTTGAAAAATTAATTGGTCATAAATTAAGTGAACTTGTACCAGAAATGGCAGATTTATTAACAAAAGCGTATAGTAATCCCAATGATACAATGATCGAAGATGAAATTAAAATTAAACATGGAAATAATATTGGCGATAATATTAAAACCTTATTCGTTCGCATTAGTGCAGAAAAAACAGATCATCAAACAGTTGGTTTCGTCGTTACTTTTGATGATGTATCTGATTTATTATCAGCCCAAAGAAAAGCTGCATGGGCAGATGTAGCAAGGCGCATTGCCCATGAAATAAAAAACCCATTAACACCGATACAACTTGCTGCAGAACGTTTAAAACGTAAATATTTAAAAGAAATTACAAGCGATAGAGAAACATTTATTTTATGTACCGATACGATCATTCGTCAAGTTGGTGATATTGGGCGGATGGTCGATGAATTTTCAAATTTTGCAATAATGCCAAAAGCACAGAAAAAACAACAAAATTTATCTGATATTTGCTTGCAGGCTGTTTTCTTACAAAAAAATGCTAATGATCATATAAATTATAATACTAAAATATCTCAAAATCCATTATACTTTAATTGTGACGGCACACAAATCAGCCAAACAATTACCAATTTATTACAAAATTCATGCGATGCAATTAATGGGCGTGAAAGAAATAATATGGAAAAGGGTAGTATTATATTAAATTTAACAGAAACAACCCATAATATAGTTATTGAAATAATAGATAATGGTAAGGGGTTGCCCATTAATGGCAGGGACAAGCTAACCGACCCATATATAACTACGCGAGAAAAAGGAACGGGCCTTGGTTTGGCAATAGTTAAAAAAATAATAGAAGATCATAATGGTAAGCTTATATTGAAAGATGCGCCAATAGTTGGCACAATAGTAAAATTAGAATTCCCAATTGAAGATATATAAATTCTTCTTAAACCTGAAGGTTAAATAGTAACCATAAATAATAAGAATGTTTAAATAATGATAGCTGATATTTTAATTGTTGATGATGAAACTGATATTCGTATACAAATTGCAGGAATATTGGAAGATGAAGGGTTTTCTACCAGACAAGCAGTTAATAGTGGCGAGGCCTTAGCAGCAGTAGCGGCAAGGCAACCTTCTTTAGTTATTTTAGATGTGTGGTTAAATAATAGCAATTATGACGGTATGCAAATTTTAGAAATAATCAAGCGCGACCACCCAAATTTACAAGTTATAATGATTAGTGGCCATGGAACATTTGATATGGCCGTGAATGCCACCAAAACTGGTGCCTATGATTTTATAAGCAAACCATTTAAAACCGATGTATTATTACACACTATCAATAGAGCGTTGAGCGAAGCAAAATTACAGCGTGAAAACAACCAGTTAAGGAGACGCATTGATGGAGGAGTTGAAGAAAGAATTGTCGGTAAATCATCATTAATTCAAGAAAAATTAAAAATAATTGAAAAAACCTCTTTAACGGATAGCCGCGTCTTTATAACAGGTTCATCGGGATCAGGGAAAAGTTTATCGGCACGTATCATCCATAATTTATCCGCAAGGCATAACAAAGAATTTACAATTCTTAATTGCGCGACCCTATCGGCTGATAGTTTTGAAAAGGCTTTATTTGGCGTTGAATCAAATAAAAAATTTCCAAGAAAAATTGGTTTGCTTGAAGAATCGCATGGCGGTACATTATTATTAGATGAAGTCGCCGATATGCCCATAAAAACACAGGCAAAAATTGTTCGCGTTCTGCATCATCAACGTTTTAAACGTGTTGGCGGCAATACATGGGTCGAAGTTGACGTAAGGGTGATAGCCACCAGTAACCGTAATATTCAACAATTAATTAGTAATAATTTATTTCGTGAAGATTTATATTACAGACTTAATGTTGTGCCAATAGAAATGCCAGATCTATGCCAACATCGCGAAGATATTCCCGAACTATCCATGTATTTTATGCAAAAATTATCAAATAATAAAGGCCGTATCGCCATTGATTTCTATGACGAGGCCATGACAATGTTGCAAGGTTATCATTGGCCTGGCAATGTGTGGGAGTTGATAAATGTTATCGAACGATTATTATTATTACCAGTCGATGTGAAAGAAAAAAAAATAAATGCTGATGATATTACCAAGGCATTAGGTGTCGTTGCGTCTGATACATCAAATGATGCAATTAAACAACCATTACGCGAAGCACGCGAATCTTTTGAACGTGAATATTTGATATTTCATCTAACAAGATTTAACGGTAATATAAGCCGTACAGCAGAATTTATCGGCATGGATCGTGCCGCATTACACAGAAAGCTTAAAAGCTTGAATATACAAAATACTGTTAAATAAATTTTAATTGGGTGGAGTATTTAATATAATGAAGGTTGTTATTTGCGGGGCAGGTCAGGTTGGGTTTCATATTGCACGTTATTTATCGGGCGAGCAAAATGACGTTACCGTTGTCGATCAATCAGCAGAATTAATAGGCAAAATCAATGATCAGCTTGATGTACAGGCATTTGTTGGTCATGCGTCGCATCCAGATGTTTTGGCGCGCGCTGGGGCAGGTGATGCCGATATGTTAATCGCAGTAACATTTACCGATGAAGTCAATATGGCCGCATGCCAAGTGGCACATTCATTATTTAATGTGCCAACAAAAATTGCCCGAATAAGGCAACAAAATTATTTAAAGCCCATATGGTCAGATTTATTTTCACGCGATCAATTGCCAATTGACGTTATTATTTCACCAGAAGTCGAAGTGGCGAAGGCGATCGGTCATAGCCTGCGGGTACCAGGAGCATTTGATGCCATACCAATGGCAGATGGCAAAGTAGAGGTCATTGGCGTTAGATGTAATGATAAAACACCGATAGTAAATACCCCATTACGACAATTAACATCATTGTTCCCTGATCTAAATGTAATTATTTTGGCAATAATTCGTGATGAAATAATGATAATGCCCACATCAACAGATCAAATGTTAGCGGGAGATGAGGTTTATTTTATCACTGAAAAAGAACATGTTCCGCGCGCAATGGCCGTTTTTGGTCATGAAGAAAAAGAAACCAGAAGAATTATTATTATCGGCGGTGGTAATATTGGTATGTATTTAGCAAAAGATATTGAAGAAAATTATGATGGCTATAAAGTTCGAATAATTGAAATGTCAAAAGAACGCGCCAAACATATTGCAGAAGAATTACCAACAACGAATATAATCTTGGGGGACGCGCTTGAAAGCGAAATCCTTGAAGAGGCAAATGTTGAAAATACCGAAGCTATAATTGCAGTGAGCGATCATGATGAAACCAATATATTAGCATCACTTTTAGCCAAAAGATATGGCGTTGATCGGGCAATAACATTAATTAATAAAGCAAATTATGGTGCATTAATTTCTACATTAGGAATAGATGTTGTGGTTAGCCCACGTGAGATAACTGCATCAACCATATTACAGCATGTAAGGCGTGGTAGAATAAAATCTGTTCATTCATTACATGATGGTTATGCTGAAGTTATCGAAGCAGAAGCATTAGATACATCACCATTGGTGGGCGTTACAATAAAAGAATCAAAATTACCTAAGGGCGTTATAATTGGTGCATTAGTGCGCGGCGATGATGTGATTATTCCAATGCCTTCAACGGTTATTAATGCAAATGATCGTGTAGTTTTATTATCAACCGCAGAAGCTGTAAAAAAAGTTGAAAAACTATTCACTGTTAGCCTAGAATATTTTTAGTAAGATGGAATAAATGAAATGGCTGTATTTGACTGGAAAAATACCATAAAACCAAAGGCTGTATTATTCGATTGGGATAATACGCTGGTTAATACATGGCCTGTAATTAATTATGCTTTAAATGAAACCTTTAAGGAATTTAATAAACCCATATGGTCTATGGATGAAACCATTTGTCGCGTGCGATTATCATTACGTGATAGTTTCCCTGAGATTTTTGGCAATGAATGGCAAGATGCGCGTGATAAATTCTATAGGGTTTTTAAAGAAATACATCTTGAAAAATTAGAAACATTACCAAAATCTGAGGAATTATTAAAATATCTACAAAATAATAATTTCTATACTGGCATAATTAGCAATAAAACAGGAAGTTTTTTGCGTGAGGAGGTAGATTATCTTGGTTGGAATAAATATTTTACTACAATAATTGGCGCAGGCGATGCGGATAAGGATAAACCAGAAATTGAACCATTATATATAGCATTAAATAACAGCAATATTGGCTTAGGTAATGATGTATGGTTTGTTGGCGATTGTGATGTGGATATGGAAATAGCTCATAAGGGCGATTGCATTGGAATTTTATTAAATAATAATCTAGAATTAAAAGGAAAGCTTAGTATATTTCCACCAAATTTTCAATTTAATGGATGTAAAGATTTTTTAGAAGCATTAAATTATATTTAATAATATTAACTAATAACAAACTTTATATGTATAAAAATACTAATGATTAATAGTTGATTTATTTTGTTGCTAAAATAGTCAATATGCGAATATTAATATCAATAGCTATGGATTCAGGCTTAATGAATCCCAACAATAAATTATAAGGATATAAAAATGCCAGAAAAAAACCAAAATCTTCAAGACGTGTTTTTAAACCATCTACGCAAACAAAAAACTTCAGTAACTGTATTTTTGGTAAATGGCGTTAAACTCCAAGGTATTGTTACATGGTTTGATAATTTCTGTGTATTACTGCGCCGTGATGCACATTCTCAACTTGTTTATAAACATGCAATCTCTACAATCATGCCATCATCTCCTGTACAGTTATTTGAACCCAATAAAGAAAATGCATCAACCGATGAAGAGGCTTAAATTATAATTGACCAATAGTTACCAAACAGATGGCGCAGGATTAAGCAGAGCAAATAAAAGCCAAGTTCTTATTTTACATCCAATTTTAAGAATTAAAGGCATTGCAGCAAGGGACCCTGAAAATAGACTGGAAGAAGCCGAAGGCCTTGCATTGGCAATAGACCTTAAGGTTATCCATCGTGAGGCAGTGCGCGTTGATAAAATACAGCCAGCAACCCTGATTGGCAAAGGCGTTGCAGAGCGATTCGGCGAGTTTATCAAATCCCATGATATTGATTTGGTTATTATGGATACTAGCCTATCACCAATTCAACAACGTAATCTTGAAAAATTATGGGATGTTAAGGTTATCGATCGAACTGGATTAATTTTAGAGATTTTTGGTGAACGCGCTAGAACCCACGAAGGGCGATTGCAAGTTGAGCTAGCGGCAATGAATTTTCAACGCTCAAGGCTAGTTCGAAGCTGGACACATCTTGAACGACAACGCGGCGGTTTTGGGTTTACTGGCGGACCAGGTGAAAGCCAGTTAGAAATTGATCGAAGATTAATTGATGAACGGATTTCAAAACTTAAGCGACAACTAAATTCCGTGCGTAAAACTCGTGAATTACAACGTGCTGCGCGTAAAAAAATACCATATCCAATTGTCGCACTTGTTGGTTATACCAATGCGGGTAAATCCACATTATTTAACCATTTAACAAATTCTAATGTCATGGCAGAAAACTTATTATTTGCGACATTAGACCCGACAATGCGCCAAGTTAAATTACCTAGCGGTCGAAAAATAATATTATCTGATACGGTCGGTTTTATTTCTGATTTGCCAACCGATTTAATAGCTTCATTCCGCGCAACATTAGAAGAGGTCTGCGCGGCGGATATAGTTATCCATGTACGCGATATGGCAAGCATGGAAACAGAGGCACAAAAACAAGATGTGATTGATGTGCTTGAAACATTAAAATTACCTTTGGATACTAAACAAATTGATGCTTTAAATAAAATAGATTTATTAGAAGATGATATTAAGGGAAAATTCCTTGATGTAAATAATCGATGCGAAGATGAAATTGCAATATCGGCATTTAATGGTGAAAATTGCCATCAATTATTGAACATGCTTGATAAATTGCTTAGTGAAAAAAATGAAATATTAGATGTAACATTAAAGGCAGTTGATGGTAAATTATTGGCATGGATATATGAAAATGGTGAAATATTAAGCCGTAATGATGATAATAAAACAGGTGATATCAATCTTTCAATTTCATTAAACCCTAAAGATCTAGGACGATTTAACGCAAAATTAAAATCTATAGAAAACAAATCTAAATATAACCTATAACATTAACCAAGACCTATGCATTAGTTAATGCGTTACTTTTAATGTTATAATTTAGTTTTGTTAATTTAAAAACTTAATAAAGAGATATAATTGACTAAATTACCTCATATTTATCAAATTAAAAATGCATTGATTGAAGCTGCTGAAATTGATATTTTGCCGCGTTTTAAAAAATTGAATCAAAATGATATATTTAAAAAATCACCTAATGATGTGGTTACTATTGCCGATATTGACGCGGAAAAACGCCTAAGTAAAATTTTATTAAGATTATTACCAGATTCATTAGTAGTTGGCGAAGAAGCATATCATAAAAACCCTGATATTATTAAATATATTAATGATAATGACTATATTTGGCTTGTTGATCCTGTTGATGGCACTAATAATTTTGTTGCAGGTAAACCAACATTTTGCGTTATGGTGGCGTTATTATTCAAAGGTAAAACTATAATGGCCTGTATTTATGACCCTATGGGTAAAAATACAATATTTGCCGAAGACGGTAATGGGGCATATTTTAATGATATAGCCATTAAAACTATCGGCGATATACCCTTAAATCATATGGTTGGTAATGTTAACTTATCATTATTTTCACGTGAAAAATATGATAGCATTAAATCAATGCTTAAAAATGATTTTAAAGATATAAATTCGCTACATTGTGCGGGGCTAGATTTTGTTAATCAGGCAATTGGACGAAGGCATTTTTCGCTTTATAGGCGATTATGGAATTGGGATCATGCACCAGGTGCATTGATTTTAACCGAAGCAGGCGGTTATGTTGCGCCAATTGATGGTAGCGAATATAAAGCAGAAAAATACATATCTGGGTTATTAACTGCCGCCAATATTGATATTTGGAATATATTAAAAGAAAAATTTAAGGATGCAATTTAAGCATCCAAAATATAAGGAAGATTGAACAAATGGTAAAAATTGCATTCATTGGTTTAGGCGTTATGGGATACCCAATGGCAGGGCATTTAAAATCAAAGGGCAAATATGATATTTGCGTTTATAATCGAACAACCACTAAAGCTGAGAAATGGGTTAAGGAATTTGGCGGCAAGATTGCCAAAACACCAAAAGAAGCGGTGATGGATGCAGATTTTATATTCACCTGCGTTGGCAATGATGATGATTTACGCAGTGTTACAATCGATCAAAATGGTGCATTTGATAATGTTAAAAAAGGCGCGATATTCATTGATAACACTACGGCGAGCGCAGAAATAGCAATAGAACTGTATAAAATAGCTAAACAACATAATTTTGACTTCATTGATGCGCCAGTATCAGGCGGGCAGGCAGGTGCAGAAAATGGTGCATTAACCGTTATGTGCGGCGGTGATGCAAATATATTTAATAAGGCCAAGCCAATTATGGATAGCTTTGCCAAACAGGTAATGCTTATTGGTGATGCTGGCGCAGGACAATTAACAAAAATGTGTAATCAAATATGCATTGCTGGCCTTGTTCAAGGTTTATCAGAGGCAATGAATTTTGGTCAAAGAGCTGGTCTGGATATGGAAAATGTCATCAAGGTTATTGGCGGCGGTGCGGCACAATCATGGCAAATGGATAATCGTGCAAATACAATGGTTGATGGTAAATTTGATTTTGGTTTTGCCGTCGATTGGATGCGGAAAGATTTATCAATTTGTCTTAATGAAGCGAATAATAATGGCGCAAGATTGCCAATAACCGCATTGATTGACCAATTTTATGCTCAATTACAGGCAAATGGCTATAACCGTTGGGATACATCGAGCCTTATTCATTTGCTAAAGGATAATGAAAAAAATTAAATATTATATTACATATCATTAAATGATCGTGCTGTGTCAAAATCTTTCAAGATATTATCATTTGGCATTTCAATTTTATAAATTAAATCTGGATTATTTTTAAATAATTGCTTTGCCCCCATATCGCCTGATAAGTTTTTAATTTTATTAAATAATCTATTGCCAATTAATACTGGATTGCCCCATCTACCATTAAACACTGGTATATATATGTCATGGATAGCATCAATTTTAAAGGCGGCGATAATCTGATTAATATCATTATGGTTAACCAGTGGCATATCACCAAGGCAGATTAACGCCCCGTCGCATTGATCGGGCAGGGCGGCAATTCCCTTTTTTAATGAACTGCTTATACCTGTTTTATATGAATGATTATGAATAAATTTAACATCTATACCATTTAAATATTTTTTAATATTTTTATCTTCATGACCAGTTACTATAATTATATTCATAATATGGCTTAACTTTACCGTATCAACCACATGTTTTATCATAGTTTTCTTATTTATATTTAAAAGTAATTTATTTTTTTCACCCATTCGTTGTGATTGCCCTGCGGCTAATATTATTGCTGTAATATTAGAGCTATTCACCATTTTTTTATATTACCATTTAATGCAAATGTAATATTTGCCATTATCGATATGGCGATTTCCGCAGGTGCTTTTGCCCCTATATCCATACCTATTGGCGCATCAATTTTATTTATTTCTTGTTTGTTAAAACCAGATTTATCCAACCTTTTTATACGCTTAGCATGAGTTCTCTTACTACCTAATGCACCGATATAAAATGCCTTTGATTTAATAGCATATTCTAATGCAGGGTCATCGAATTTTTTATCATGACTTAAGGTAATTATTGCCATTTTATTAGTAATATCAAGCTTATCCATAATATCTTCAGGCCATTCTTGAATAATTTTAATATTTGGAAAACGTTCAGCAGTTGCCCATGAACTACGCGGGTCTATGATTATTACCTTAAAGCCAGATATTAAGGCCATCGAAGATAATGCTTGGGCAATATGTACCGCACCAATAATAACCATGCATTTTATTGGGCTGATTATTTTAATGAAATAATGTTTATTTGCTAATTTTAAGTTAACGCTTTGGTTTAACTTTAAGGCATTTTTAGCTGCTATAATAAGTTCTTGTGATTCTTTATCATTAGTTATTATTTCTTCGCCAGCGATATAATCAATTTTACTTTTATCATTATTGCTATTTTTATAGGCTGCTTTTTCACCATTTGTAATATTGGTTATTATTGCAATTGATATTTTATCAATTTTTGATTTTATTATATTATTGATATTTGCAGCTTTATCATCAAATTTTTCAATTAAAATTTCTATTTCACCACCGCAGGTAAGGCCAATCTGCCACGCGTTTTCGTTGCTAATATCATATTTTATTAACTTTGGTTTGATAAATTTTGGCTTATCATGATTAATTATATCTTTTGCCGCCATAATAACATCAGATTCAATACAGCCACCAGAAATAGAACCAAAAAACTGACCATTTTCATTGACAATCAATTGGCTGCCAACAGGTCTTGGCGATGAACCCCATGTATTTATAACCGTTGCAATCGCCGTTTTAATGCCTTTATCATGCCATTTTTTAGCATTTATAAAAATATCATTATTTATTGATATATTATTCATCTATATTATCTTTTACTTTTACATTAATCATGGTATTTATTGCTGATATATTAATAAAAATCAAGTTAAGTAAAAAGATTATAAAATTTAAAATATGGAGCATTAAATGCCATCAACGGCTGTATTATCAACGATTGATATTGCAATTTGGTTTAGTGAAAAAGCCAGACAGGAAGATGATTATTTACAGCCACAAAAATTGCAACGTTTATTATATTTGGCACAAGGAACATTTGCAGGGTTGAATTTTGGTCGAAAGCTTATGCCAGCAATATTCATTGTCGATGAAACGGGGCCGATTGAGCCAAATATTTATCGCTTATTTGAAAATGGCCCCCCTAAAATAAAACCACATAAAATCCCTCCAGAAATTGAAAATTTTCTCTATGGTATATGGCGGCGATATGGCCACCATCCAACAGAATATATTAACCAACAAATTCAACATCATAATATTTATATTAATGCCATAAAAAAAGGAATTAACGAGGAAATATATTTTAAAGATATAGTTAGTTTTTTTACGGGGCAAGATAAAGCAGCTAAAAATAAAAAAATGATGATAAAAACAAAAGATGGTCGTAATCTTGCCAGATGGATACCAACGGCACAGGCAACGGCAAAGCCATCAAATAATGGGTAAAATTTTAAATTAATATAATAATATTTCAAACTTTTTTAAAAAATATTCATGTGTGGTTGACCTAAGTCCATATGGTCTTTATTCCCTATAATATATAAACTATAAAAACAATGAAATATAAACAGGGAATAATATATGCGCCATTCATTTAAATTTATTATAATATCTTTAACGGTTTTATTATCAAATATGGCAAATTTATACGCTTCGACTTCTGGTGTACCGCATCTTAATGGCGCCGAATTAAGCCTTTTATGGGTTGCACCTTTTGCCTGTATGTTATTATCGATTGCAATTTTTCCATTAGTTGCTGAAAAATTTTGGCATCATAATTTTGGTAAAATATCATTAATGTGGGCATTGTCATTTATACTTCCCTTTATATTTATATATGGCGGTGCATTGGCATTATTTGAGATATTGCATGTATTGTTGCTTGAATATATACCTTTTATAATTTTGTTATTCGCATTATTCACCGTTGCAGGCGGGGTTAGAATACGCGGCAAGCTTAAAGGCACACCGCTTGTTAATTTAGGTATTTTATTATTTGGTACAATCATCGCTAGCTGGATGGGTACAACTGGTGCGGCGATGTTATTAATTCGTCCGTTAATCAAGGCTAATGAATGGCGAACACATCGTGTGCATATTATTGTTTTCTTTATTTTCTTGGTGGCAAATATTGGTGGTGCGCTAACTCCGCTTGGAGATCCACCATTATTTCTTGGTTTTTTAAAGGGGGTTAGCTTCTTTTGGCCAACCGAACATTTATTATTACCAATGATATTCGTATCAGTAATATTATTAACCGTATTTTTTCTATTAGATAGCTATTATTATCACAAAGAAGGTGAATTGCCAGATTTTGACGACCTTAATAAAGATGAGCCAGACGGTATAAAAATCGAAGGCATATTTAATATATTATTAATTGGTGGCGTTGTCGCCGCCGTATTGCTTAGCGGCATGTGGTCGCCAGATGTTAGTTTTGATATTTTCTATGTCAAAGTTGAATTGCAAAATATTGCTCGTGATGTATTATTATTGATGATCGCTTGGTTGTCGTGGAAATTTACTGATATTCACAGCCGTATGGCCAATGGTTTTTCATGGTTTCCCATTATGGAAGTTGCCAAAATTTTTGCAGGAATTTTCTTAACCATCATTCCTGCAATCGCAATTTTAAAAGCAGGTATGGAGGGCGAATTAAGCGTGATCATTAGCGCGGTTAGCGATGAAAATGGCGACCCAATTAACATGATGTATTTTTGGGCGACGGGTATTTTATCAAGCTTCCTTGATAATGCGCCAACATATCTTGTGTTTTTTGAAACTGCGGGTGGCGATGCTGTCAATCTTATGGGTAAATCCGCCATGACATTATTGGCTATATCCATGGGCGCGGTATTTATGGGGGCAAATACCTATATTGGTAATGCGCCTAATTTCATGGTGCGTTCCATCGCCGAAGAACGCGGCATAAAAATGCCTAGCTTCTTTGGTTATATGGTCTATTCTATTATAATATTGATGCCGTTATTTGCATTAACAAGCTATGTTTTTTTCTAGTGAATAATTGATAGGATATTTTTAGAAAGCTTTTTTATGCGACCTCTTGCAACAAATAACAGCGACAACAATAACAATGGTAAAAAATACCAACAGTTAAAAACACTAAAGACATTATTACCATTTTTATGGCCTAAAAAAAGGCTGGATTTAAAAACTCGTGTTGTGTTTGCATTAATTGCCCTTGGTTTGGCAAAGCTTGCAAATATTTATGTGCCGATATTATATAAAGATGCAGTCGATACGTTAAGCAGCCCAAAAGATGTGGCAATTTTAACGATACCGATTGCTTTACTTGTGGCTTATGGCCTAACAAGATTATTAACCGTAATATTTCAAGAAATACGCGAGGCATTATTTGCCAAGGTTGCACAAAATGCCATTCGCACCGTTGCACTTCATACCTTTAAACATTTACATAAATTATCATTAAAATATCATCTTGAACGCCAAACAGGCGGCTTAAGCAGGATTGTTGAACGCGGTATAAAAGGCATTGAATTTTTACTAAATTTCACTTTATTTAATATATTACCAACATTATTAGAGATTTTTTTAGTCTGCATAGTGTTATGGTATATGTATGATATTTGGTTTGCATTGGTTACTTTTTCAACCATTGGTTTATATATTGCTTTCACATTATTTGTTACCGAATGGCGGTTAAAATACCGCCGTCAAATGAATGATAAAGATGCCGAAGCCAATATTAAGGCGGTTGATAGCTTGCTTAATTTTGAAACGGTCAAATATTTTGGTAATGAAGATCACGAGGCAAAACGTTACGATAATGCCATGCGTGGTTATGAAGCTGCCGCTGTTAAATCTATTACCAGTCTTTCAGCGGTAAATATTGGCCAGGGCGGTATAATTGCCGCTGGTCTTGTTATATTAATGATTATGGCGGCAAATGGTGTCGCCGATGGCAGCATGACAATTGGTGATTTCGTTTTGGTCAATAGTTATATATTCCAGTTATATTTACCATTAAATTTCCTTGGTTTTGTCTATCGGCAAATTCGACAATCATTAACCGATATGGAAGATATGTTCGAATTACTAGATGTGGAACAAGATGTATCGGACGTTAAAGATGCGCCTGATGTTAAAATAACTAATGGTGTGATTAAATTTGAAAATATATCATTTTCATATGATAAACGCCGCAGTATTTTAAAAGATCTAAGCTTTTGCGTTGAAAGCGGTAAAAGCCTTGCCATAGTTGGCGCAAGTGGTGCGGGTAAATCAACTATCAGTCGCCTGTTATTTAGATTTTATGATGTCAATGCTGGTAAAATAACTTTGGATGGGCAAGATATTCGCCAAATAAGCCAAAAAAGCCTGCGGGCAGCCATTGGTATTGTACCGCAAGATACGGTATTATTTAATGATACCATATATTATAATATTGCCTATGGTAATCCTGCAGCAAGCGATGACGAAATATATAAGGCCGCAAAATTGGCAAAAATTCATGATTTTATTAATGAATTACCCGATGGTTATCAATCGATGGTCGGTGAACGTGGTTTAAAATTATCGGGTGGTGAGAAACAACGGGTGGCAATCGCGCGGACAATCCTTAAAAACCCTGAAATATTATTATTTGACGAGGCAACATCAGCTTTAGATACCGCCACAGAGAGAGAAATTCAAACCAGCCTACGAGAAGTCAGCAAAGGCCGCACCACATTAATCATCGCCCACAGGCTTTCAACCATTGTTGATGTTGATCAAATTATCGTGCTGGATAAGGGCATGATAATTGAAAAAGGCCGCCATCAAGATTTAATTAAGAAATCTGGTATTTACGCGCAAATGTGGATGAAACAACAAAATATAAGCAATGATACCATTTAAAATGAGATATTTTATATCCAAAATATTCTTGATTGCAATTTGTTTAAATATTGCAATATTTTCTCATGTTAATGCGGGGGCAAAGCTTGAAAAATCGATAATAACTATAACTACTGCTGTTAAAAGTTATGATTTTTTGGTGGAGCTTGCCATTAGCAGCAAAGAAAAATCAATTGGCTTGATGTATCGCCAATCTATGGCGGTGGATAGCGGCATGTTATTTAAATATAACCCGTTACAAATTGCCAATATATGGATGAAAAACACCTATATTCCGCTTGATATAATATTCATTAGCCATGATGGAGTGATTGAAAATATTATCGAACGCACCACACCGCATAGCCTTGATGTCATATCATCTACGGCAAAAATCCGCGCCGTATTGGAATTAAATGCGGGTATTGTGGCAAAATTTAATATCAAGGCGGGCGATATAATCACCCATGATATATTTGATAATTAAAAACTATTATAGTTAAAAACTATTATAGTTAAAGATTTTTTCAAATTCGGCCTTTAAAATAATATCGACCTCTTGCATAGTTATCGATATACCCATATCAGCCAATGATGTTACGCCAAATTTATCATTTTCAATCCCGCAAGGCACGATACCGTTAAAATGTTCCAATATTGGGTTAACATTAATGGCGATACCGTGAAAAGCCACCCATTTGCGTAACCTTACACCAATGGCGGCAATTTTATCTTCAAATCCATTGCCGCGATCAACCCATATGCCGACACGACCATCGCGTCTTTGACCGTTTATTTCTATATTTGTTTGGCTGTTGATTATCGCTAGACTATTAATTATCCCCAAGCTATTGATTATCCACTGCTCTAAATCATGCACATATTTACGTATATCGGGGGTTCGGGCTTTTAAATCCAACATAACATAGCATATGCGCTGCCCCGGGCCGTGATATGTATATTGCCCACCACGCCCCGTTTCAAATACGGGAAAGCGTTCGGGGGTTAATAAATCAGCAGGTTTAGCACTTGTACCACCAGTATAAAGGGCAGGGTGCTGTAACAACCAAACGCATTCTGGCGCGTTACCATTTCTGATATCTGCGACACGATTTTCCATAAAATCGAGGGCAAAATCATATTCAACAAGACCGTTTGCAACTTTCCATTCAATATTTTCATTCATATGTATTTTATATCTTATCAGGGCTTGATTGCCCATAGCCATTCTGCTAATTCAATAATATTGATGAATAATCAATCTACCAAATAAAGATGCGGTCGTGGCGGAATTGGTAGACGCGCAGCGTTGAGGTCGCTGTGGGTTAATAGCCCGTGGAAGTTCGAGTCTTCTCGACCGCACCATTCCCACTTTACAGTTTTATGTGTTTTTCTTAAAAATAGACAATATATAGCAAAAAAATCTGGGTTTATTAAATTTTAATGCCTAAATTATTATATTTACTTAAAGCCATTAATTTCAATAAGCTTTCCTACATAAATTAGGTGATGCAGGATAGGATGAAAAACCTCTTGGCATTTAAACAAAAAGTTGCTTATATATGAATATATAATCGGAACTAAACCGTAATAAAATTATTATAAATTATGAGAGATACCATATGACTTTTACTAAGGAAGATCGAATTCTTTATGATATATTAAAAAAAGCTTCAAAAGAAGAGCTTTTAAGTCTATCTCAGTTCATAGGAAAACAAAAATTTAGTGATATTTCTGAAACATGTACCGACCCTTATGAAATAGCTAAAAGTATACAGCTTATGGGGGGCACCACAGCAATGAATAAAATACGTGGACACGGTGTGCGCTACAGAGAGCTAGCATTGGATGCCGCAAATAAAATGGGGGCAAAACCAAATAAAAATGATGATATTTTCGATATTGAATGGGCGCTTATGGAAACATTAACTGATGATTTAGAAGAGAAACTAGGTAAAGATAATAGAGAGAAATATATCGAAAACGTCATTGCTAATAGTTCTACTAAAAGCGTAACCATTCGCGATGGCATCGTTCGCGATAGGGCATTTAATATCCTAAAAAAAGAAGGAGGCAGTATTCATGCTGTATCGTCCCTTGCAAAGGATGCATTCAAAAACATTCCTGAAAGATTAGGTAGTGATGCCTTGATTGGAGTGCCATATTCAATGACCATTCTTTGTGTTGCAATTATTGGTGCAATTAGGGCAAGGCAAATTAAAGAAACAGTCATTGATGAATTAAATGAGGGGATAAAAATTGCCTACTGAAAGTTTATTGAGAAGCGCGCCGTCGTCAGATTTTATAAAAGAATGTATTGCCAATGGCAAGATGACGGTATGGGGCGGTACTGTCAGATGGCCAAAGGGACAATCCAATGGAGGACAAATTGTAGCGCATCTTAAAATACCAGAAAATATTGAACAGGCAACTAATTTGCTTCAGAATATGGCGGAAATGCAGTCTCTACAATATGCTACGATGGCCTTACAAGGAATGAATTTGGCGGTCTCTGCTGTTGGTTTTGCAATAGTAATAAGTAAGCTTAATAATATTAGTAAGCAGTTAGAACGGATGGATTATAAATTAGATACGCTGCAATTAACAGCAGATAGAATTGAACGTTATCAGGAGCTTATACAATATACACGATATTCAGCGAATTTAGAAAGTCTAGAGTCAAGTTTAAGAACTCGACGGTCTCATATGCTTGATACAGCCATTATAAATTTAAGAGAAAGCCAGTATTTATTTCAAGAAATTTGTGAAATGAAATTGCCTAATATGAAAGGACTTTATCAAGAATCTGAATATTTTGACGTTTATTTTCAAGGTGCCGTTGGATCTGCAATGTGCATAGCAAACGCACATGCCCAGCTTGACCAAATACCAGAAGCCATTAAAATAGTTACAGATATTAGTGAATGGCAAATTTCTGTTAAAGAAAAAATTTGTTTCCCATTAGAGGTTAGGTCTAATTCAGTTTGGTTAACAAGACTTTCGAACCAAGAAAAATCCAATGCTAAAAATTTAATTCAAACACAGCGCTATATCCCAGAGGGATTATCATACACAAATAATATATATCAACTCTGCGATAAGAAAGGTATTTCTATTTCAAATTTAATGTCTGAAAATAAAAATGATATCATTTTTATTGGTCAATAATTTTTAAATTTATTAAATTAAAATATTATTTTCCCTATTCTATCAAAATATCAACAATAAAATTTACAACTTATATTAGACGTTAAATAAATCTTAAAATCAATCTAAGTAAGAAATAACCATCTGATTTTTAAATCATTAAGCAGGTTAAATATTTAATTAGATAATATTACATATTACGAATATTATTTAAAAAGTCATCTACTATTGTTTGTAATTCATCAGAGTGGTTTGATAAATCATTAGCATTATTTTGCATTTCCAAAGATGAGGATGCAACAATTTCTACAAGGGATTTTACATTCGTTTCAAAATTATAAGCAAGCTGTTTATTTTGATCTTTACGCGGTGTTAAATCCGTAGCAAATTTTACAAAATTAAATGGTTTAGTATTCATATCAAAGATTGGGTTATATGAAGCTTCAATTTGGAATTAACCGCGTGCTAATTTTTCCAAAATTATTTATATTCTTGACTAGCTGCATATTCATATTCTGCGAACATGCTGTGATATTTTCCTTTAACTTTATCAAGATTATAACCCATAACATCTAAGAAGTTTTTATTTGCAGTTAGAATAGTACCATCTAGTTTAAATTCAATAACAGCCTAACATTTATCAAGAGCAGTTAAAATATTACAAACTTCTTTTGAACTCTTGCGCTTACCATATTGCCCTATTCCCAATATAGTTGATATAAACACTTAATTTCCCCTATTATATGCTATTATTAGTATATATTAATTCAGATACATCAATTATGTAACGTTGACGAATATTTTCATGTACGGAATCAATACAAACTTTTTGACAATCAGGACTCCATCTTGGGTGTAAATCACAACGATTTTCTTTTCCTAAATCAGGATCGGCATAGAAACTGCCGATATTATATCGTTTATCCAAATCCACATTATATAAAATAAGATAACGTTCATTGGTTTTATCATCGGGATAGGTATCTGATAAAATCCATTTGCCATCTGTTGAATATGTCATATGACCATTTTCAGTTAGTTTTTCACTCCCTATAATTTGTGCTTTACCCGTATTATCATTGTATAAATGATAATGAATATTGCCTTTATATGGGCTCCAAACAATGATTTCATCAGAGTTTTTCCATACGGGATGCGATATTTGATAATCAGATTTTTCATAATCAAATGTACCAATAGAATTTGGATCAAAATCATCACTTAATTGTGCAATAGGATGATCGGTACATTCATGCAATCGAAGATCGCTTCCGTCCATTTTACAAGTGAATAGCCGGTGTAAAAAACAATGTTCATCTTCGACCCGTTCTGTCCAACGATGGATGAATAAGAACCGTTCAGAATTTGGACTCATTTCAAGATGAGTTGCCCAATGTATGGCATTATCCATTGATGGTAATGGTTGAAAATTCTTCAAATCTGCTAAACTTATTATTAATTTATGTTGGCCTGTTTCAATATCCATATAATGAATACCATCATTGGTTGGCGCTAATGGTAATTTTGGTTCTTGATTAGTCGAGGCATAACCAATGGTTTTATGGGTTATTTGAAAACGTGAATAGTCAACTGATAATGCATATTTACTATTGGGTGCAACCACATAAATTGGTAATGGTAAATCCCGCGTTTTACCCGTATCCACATCATATATTTTTGAAATAAAATCGGGATATATTTCGCCTTTCCCATTTGAACGAGTATTATAGATTATTTGACGGTTTTTTTTACCCTCAAGCCATTGTAATTGGCAACCCATTTGCCAATTCCATGTGGTTGTATTGCCAATTTCATAATATTTATCATTATCTTGTAAATCAAAATAACCTACAATAGCTGTTTCTTTACCTGTTAAATCACCAGTCATCATTGGCACGCGATTAGCCAGAAAATATCGCCCTGAACTATCCCAAACATTTTTATTATAATAGCCAAAAAAATGATGGTTTTCACCAATTCCAACACGTCTAATAGGGCAAAAATTATTAATAACAGTATTATTGGTCATGAATATCTTTCTTTATATTTAAAATAAAAAAAGGAGAGATAAAAAGAACTCACCCTTTTTCTATTTATTAGCTATGTTACAAAATATTTATTTTACAAAAATAATAGTAGCATCTGTTAATGGATCAAAATCATCATTAGTTACGCTAAGGTAATATTTACCGGCAGATACAAGCTTTTTCTTAACAAACCGACCATATGACCATGTTGTTACAAAATTACCATTATCATCGGCAACGGGGGCAGGGTTCAACGCATATCCAATATCGCTTTCAACGCCATCAGATGTTTTAAACAATATTGCAACTGCTAGATTAGGGGCAAATCCATTTCCAGTTAAAATAATAGTGCCTTTTTTATCAAGCTTTGCATCACCATCAATTGCCAAAGAAGGATTGTCATATATATTATTTGATACGCAGGCGCTAAGCGTTAAGCCAAGTGCAATGATTGCAATTTTAATTAATATTTTCATTAATATATCTTTCTATTTAATGTAAGTTATTTATTAATCATCAAGAATTTTTGAATTTTTAATATGTTGAATAATGCCTTGATATAAGGCGTAACAACATAAAATAAAAATGATAAGCGAGATAGGGCGGGTGACTAATTGCACGGCAAAACTTCCTAATTCGCCATGAACTAATGCCAATGATCTTGCTAATTCACCTTCGGCCATTGTGCCTAAAACAAGACCCAATACCAATGGTGCGCGTGGAACGTTAAAATATTGTAAGGTAAATCCAACAAAGCCAACAAAAAGCATGATACCAACATCATCAAGGGAGCTGCGAATTGAATATGCGCCAATCACCGCTAATGCCATAATACATGGTGCTAATATACTACGTGGTATTTGGATGACGCGAACGCAATATTTGGCAACCAATAAGCCGACGGGTACAAAAAGTAAATTAGCGATAAATAGACTAAGAATAAAACCATAAGTTATATCAGCATTAACAGTGAATAGCTCCGCACCAGGGCGCAAACCATGAATCATTATTCCACCTAGTAAAACAGCCGTTACGGATTACCTGGTATTCCCAATGTCAATAATGGAATTAATGTACCGCCAGTTACCGCGTTATTACCCGTTTCACAGGCAATAACACCTTCAGCAGAACCTTTGCCAAATTTCTCTGGCGTTTTTGAAGCACGTTTAGCTGCATCATAGGCAAGAAATCCGCCGACACTGCAACCAACTCCCGGGATTATTCCAACAATTATACCAATTAAGCTGGAACGAATAACATTTAATTTTTGGCTAAACATTTCAGGTAAAAATTTAAATGGATTATTTTGATCTTCTTTTATGGTTAATGGCGCATTGCTTTTACTTTTTGAAACCATATCAATAACTTCGGGGATAGAATAAAGCCCAATAAGTGATACAACCAACGGAATGCCGTCATAAAGGGACGGTAAATCAAATGTATATCGCATTTCACCGGTTAATGGATGATTGCCAATTGTGCTTAATAACAAACCAATAATACCTGCCATTAAGCCTTTTTCCATTGCACCAGCAGATAATGATGCAATAACGGTAATTCCAAAAACAGCAAGCAAGAAATATTCTGGTGAGCCGAAAAGCAGAGATAACTCTGCCAAAGGTGGTGCAATGAATAACAAAGCAACCACACTTAACAAACCACCAATTGATGAACCAAATGTTGCCAAGGCCAACGCCCTTGTCGATTGTCCTTTTTTTGTCATTGGGTGACCATCAAGCAGAGTAGCTACTGCTGCGGGTGTCCCCGGAATATTTAATAAAATGGCACTTATTGCACCGCTATATGTGGAAGCTAAATATATCCCGCCTAACATTGCTAAACCAGCTTGTGGCGGCATTGAAAATGTAATGGGAATTAAAAGCGCAATTCCCATCGTGCTGGTTAATCCTGGTAAAACGCCGATGATAACGCCACCAACAACGCCCGCAGCAATCGCCGCAATCATAATTGGATCCATGAGGGCCGAAAAGCCAATAAGGATATTTTCAAACATCAATCAAACCCCTAATTAAAAAATAGTTAAAATTAATAAAAGAAAATACTATCTGGTCGTGCAACCGCAAGGAATTCAAAGAAAACACCATATAACGAGGCAGTTAAACCAATGGATATTGCTAAATTAGCAATTGGTTTTCGATATCCAAATATCCATGTGATAACCGTGATAAACACAATAGTCGATATTTCATAATTCACTAATGTAATCGCCAAAACATAAGTAATGATTGACCCAAAAACAAATGCCGCAGCCACTAATGGGCTCATGTCTTTATCAGGCTTTTCTATATCGTTTTTATTTTTATTTACATCGCTAATCTTTTTATCTTGGAAAAAGTTACGCAATAAAAGCAAAGTTGCAATAGCAGCAAGAAAAACGGAAAGGATACGTGGAAAATAAGACGATTCAAAAGAATAGCTAAATGCAACAAACCCAGTAACCATCGCAAGGCAAATAATTATAATACTAAAAAATATATCTTTTTGATAATTTGTCATCTTCTTAATCCTTTCCTATATTCTTAATATCCTATTTTAATAAATGAATATAACCTTGAACAGCCGCCGCAGCAGTGCTTAGATATTCATCAAATTCTTCAGCTGACATATAGCTAAGCGGCAAGCCCATTTTATCTGCATGTGCAATAAATTCAGGGTCTTTCATTACATCAGCAAAAGCTTTTTTTAATACTGCTTTTCTGTCGGCGGGCATATCTTTAGGAACAGCGACACCACGCATCGATGCGCCAATACCTGGTACATCAATTCCAGTTGCCTCTTTAACCGTTGGAACATCAGGTAAATATTTATAACGTTTATCGGCAAATACAGCTAATGCCCGCATACGACCATTACGAATATGGTTAGTTGCCGAACTAGCAGAAGGTACAGAGGCATCAATTTGATTTCCTAAAGTTGCAGTAATCGCAGGGCCAGAACCATTAAAGGATATAAAATTAAGATTAATGCCTAATTTATCTTCGGCTATAACCAATTGAAGTTGATTATTTGATTGTGGACCATCACCCCCAACATTAACCTTGCCTGGGTTCTTCTTTGCCGCAGCCATAAAATCAGCAAAAGTTTTATAAGGGCTATCAGAATTCACTGTTAAAACAACAGGGTCAAGCTGGATATTAGCTATAGCTTCGAAATCTGACATTTCATAAGGCACATTATCACGCAACATTTTAACCATAAAAATAGATGGGATATTAATAAATCCAATTTTATAACCATCATTTTTAGCATTAGCCAAGGCAGTAAAACCAATTTGCCCACCAGCACCAGGTTTATTACGAATAACTAAACGTGCACCAAGATGAGATTGGACATATTTTGCAATAACACGCGCAGCAGTATCAGTGCCGCCACCTGGTGAATAAGCAACGATCATTGCCACTGGTTTTTTAGGGTAATCTTGTGCTTGCAGTGATGAAGTTAAAGCCGCTGTTGCAACAATTGTTGACAATGATATGGCAACCAGCGTTTTAATTTTTTTAAACATAAATAATATTCTCCTGTCCGAGCTTTATAATATTTTATTTTTGAATTTTAAAAACAGATAAAACAAACCTGTACTTGATTGTATACATTTTAGAACATTTTATGTCAATTGGTTTTTAAAATCAAAATACCACTATTGAATATAATGGTTAAATATGTGATTATGATGGTTAAACATACAATTTATGTATCAATAAATTTACATATATAATATAAATGGTTTTGATTAAATGACTGATGATAAAGATAAAATGGATGATATAAAAAATACAACGCCTTCCTTGGGTGAGTTTGTTTATCAAGAATTATTAGGCGCAATTCGTGAAGGTAAATATCATCCGGGGGAACGTATTCGTGAATCAGTTGTTACCCGCGACCTTGGCGTTAGTAGAACGCCAGTTCGCGAAGCATTGCGACGTTTACAATCCGAAGGAAGATTAAATTTTGAACCTCAACGTGGTGTGGTTGTTGCCGAACTTGACCGGCAAGAGGTGTCAGAACTCTACGCATTACGTCAACAATTAGAAGGTATCGCGGCCAGATTTGCGGCGCAACATGCATCTGATACTGAAATAAGTGCTATGGAATTTATTCTTGAAAAAGGGCTTCAGGTTTCTGATGACCCGCGGCAATTAAATCAAATAAATTGGGAACTTCACCATGCAATATATAACAGTGGTCATAACCGTTTTTTAATACAATCATTTGCTTCAATTTCTGATGCTATGGCTTTATTACGCGGCGTTAAATATATCCCAGAAGGCCGTCCAAAGAAACTTTATGATGAACATAAAAAGATAATTGACGCTATTAAAAATCGTGATATGGATGCGGCTGATAAGGCGGCTCAAGAACATATAAAAAAATCTTTTCAAATGCATTTAGAAACATCATTTAAAGAACGAACCAAATCTAATTAATTAGATTTATGACTTCGTTAAACATGCCATCACATTTATAACAAACCAAACACTTCGTGATTGGTGTAGTTTTGCCTTTAACTATGTAATTTGCGTATATAGTCCTAAGCAAACCCCGAGTGGCTTAATGCGACAATAAAAAGATACGCGCATTAGCGCATAAATATATAGAAGATTGGTGACCCCTACGGGATTCGAACCCGTGTTGCCGCCGTGAAAGGGCAGTGTCCTAGGCCTCTAGACGAAGGGGTCGTATAAGGCAGTTAACAATAACTAGGCGTTGTTTATACAAGATAAAAGATAGTTGCAAGGCTAAATTTAAATTAAATCTATTTTTATATTTTTTTTTAAATATTTAATGAAAATCTGCTAAATATTACATATATAAAATATATGTTAAAACATCAAAAAATCCATAGATATTTGCTATATCTGGTTTAACTTGTTATAATGCTGCATTGCGGCAAAAATATTTTTCTAAAATATATAAAATTGCCTATAAAAACAGTATATTAATTAAAATGCTAAATATAAAACACTCTTACGGAGGATATAAAACATGACTAATGATAATCCTGTTAGTGATAAAAATAGCGTAACTCTAATCGATAATTCAACAGGACATCAATATGATCTTCCTTTGATGAATGGAACTATTGGCCCCAAGGTTATTGATGTAAGTAAATTATATAGCAAAACGGGTCATTTTACATATGACCCTGGTTTTACATCAACAGGATCATGCGATTCTGCCATCACATATATCGATGGTGACGAAGGAATATTATTGCATCGCGGTTATACTATTCAAGATTTAGCTGCCCATAGCAGCTATATGGAAGTATGTCATTTACTGCTTCGTGGGCATTTACCAAATAAAAAAGAAAAAGAAGAGTTTGAACATACAATAACTTATCACACCATGGTTCATGAGCAAATGACAAATTTCTTCCATGGTTTTCGTCGCGATGCACATCCAATGGCAATTATGGTTGGTGTTGTTGGTGCATTATCAGCATTTTATCATGATTCCACCGATATTAACGACCCGCATCAACGCATGGTCGCATCCAATCGTATGGTTGCTAAAATGCCTACTTTGGCAGCGATGGCGTATAAATATTCATCAGGGCAACCATTTGTATATCCGCGCAATGATTTAAGCTATGCTGCAAATTTCCTACATATGACATTCTCTGTACCCGCAGAAGAATATATTGTTAGTCCAGCTGTTGAACGCGCCATGGATAGAATTTTCATCCTACATGCCGATCATGAACAAAATGCTTCAACATCGACTGTGCGTATTGCAGGTTCTTCTGGTGCTAATCCTTTTGCATGTATTGCGGCGGGGATATCATGTCTTTGGGGACCAGCCCACGGTGGCGCCAATGAAGCAGTTTTAGAAATGTTAAATGAAATTGGTGATAAGAAAAACATCCCCAAATTTATTGCTAAAGCAAAAGATAAAAATGATCCTTTCCGCCTGATGGGTTTTGGTCATCGTGTTTATAAAAATACTGACCCAAGGGCAGGGGTGTTAAAGGAATCCTGTCATGAAGTCTTAAAAGAATTAAATGTTAAAGATCCATTATTGGAACTTGCCATGGAATTGGAAAAAATTGCGCTTGAAGATGAATATTTCGTCAAACGTAAATTATTCCCTAATGTAGATTTTTATTCTGGTATAATTCTAAAAGCCATGGGCTTTCCAACAAGTATGTTTACAGTGTTATTTGCATTGGCAAGAACCGTTGGTTGGGTATCGCAATGGAATGAAATGATCCAAGATCCAAATCAAAGAATTGGTCGCCCACGTCAATTATATATTGGTGAAAAACAACGCCCATATGTTAATTTAGAAGATCGCCCATAATATATTAAATGTTAAAAGTCATATATTGTAATGTTATTATAAAAATTATGTTATAATATATGGCTTGTTTAAAATAGATTAAATTCTGAATTTAAAATTCTGAATTTAAAATTTGAGGGATTTTTTCGATAATATCTTCTGCTATTAATCCTTGACCAAATACATTAGCAGCTTCCCCATGTATCCAACATGCAATGGCACAGGCGGTAAATTGATCGCAATTTTGTGATACTAGCCCCACTATAATTCCTGCTAATACATCACCACTTCCCGCTGTTGCCAATGTTGGCGGGGCATTATTATTAATAACTACATCGCCATCGGGATTGGCAATGACGCTATCACTGCCTTTTAAAATGATTATTGCACCGCTGCGTTTTGCTGCTTCTTTAACCTTTAAAATTTTATCTAATTTTTCAAGATCAGGAAATATTTTAGCAAACTCCCCTTCATGTGGAGTTAATATTACACCATCATCTATTGTATCAAATAAAAGATCCTCATGGCCTTCAAACATACTTAACGCATCGGCATCTAGAATAGTTTTATGACCAACACGCAATGTAGTCAAAACCTTTTCTTGTGCGCTAAAATCTCTACCAAGACCTGGTCCAATAAGGCATGCACCTATTTTTTCATCGTTAATAATATCATTATAATATGCCGTATCACGAAAAGATTTGACAACAACACTTTCTAAACCAAGCCGATATAATGGCGCAGATTTTTCTGGGCTGGCAATCACTACAATACCTGCACCTATTCTTTGTGCTGCTCTGGCGGCTAATTTTGTTGCACCAATCACATCCTTGCCACCAGTTATCATTGCATAACCACGGTTATATTTATGGTTAGATGCTGTTGGTTTTGGCATTAAATGCCGCCATAATTCTGGCGAGTTTAATAAATAGTTACCTTTTATTTCAGATAAAATATTGCCTTTATTTTCAACATTAATAATAGCTGATTTATCGGTATGATAAATATCTTTGATTGAAGATATTCTATATTTATCTTGATTTTTAAATTCCATTAATATATTTATCTCCGCTAACTAAAATCTAACTTATTTAAATTAATATAACCATCATATATAGATTTAGTATCGGGTGGTATTTTTTTAAATTGCAGGATCAATCCGTTGCAATCATTACGTAGGACCATGGCTTTTGCTGTTAATTTTTTTTTGATGTGATGAATTATTAAAATAATGCTGATATTAAGCATTAAACCATTTGGATAACCTTCATGGCAACTTTTAAGATTAACCCCACCTATTGATGCATCTTTTGCATAATAGATATGGTTATCAATTTTTATGCTTAAAGCTGTACTACCAAACCTATCATAGCTGCGCTTACTGCTTGGATGATTGTTTTTTGATATTTTATTAAATAGATTTGAAAAAAATGACATGCCAATAATATACTGTTAAATTATGATTAATGAATATATAATTATATATTTCAAAGGTTTAAATATTAAAATATTTTAAATAACTTTAATGATTACGATTAAAACTAGGTATGATATATATGAATAAGAATAACGATAAAAGAATTATAGATCTTGAAATTTATATTGCACAATTAGAAAATACAACAACTGATTTAAGCGATATGATGAATGAGCAATGGAAAGTAATTGATATTTTAAAAAGTGATGTTAAAAATTTAAAAGACTTTATCAATATAAATTTAAACCAAGGTGATTCTAATATTGCAAATGAACCACCACCGCCACATTATTAATATATTATTAAAAATAAAACAAAATATATAGTTCAAAATTAATTCTTATAGCATTGATTATTTCAAAGTTTGGAAAGGCCATGACCTAACAATTGCAATGATTGTTAATTATTTCACTTGCAATGTAGGCTGACCTATTGCGGAGATATTTGGTATTTGTTTTTCAATAATTAACGTTGTTTGTATAACGTCGACTATTTTGACATTTAGGCCATTACTAATATTGCTATTATCTTTTGTTCTTACCTGCCAAACATTATCATCAATAGCGACACAACCGCGTCCATTTACCAAATCTTCTTTTAAACATGTAGTGCGACCAATATATTGATGCCCATATATATTATGTTTATTTTTTGATTCTGCTTTATATTTTATATTACTCAAAACAATATAAAACACCCAATATAAAGGCGTTAATATTACAAAAATAATATATTGTTGTTGCCATTCAACATTAGTCAGTAATTGCAAAATTATCGCAATAGTTATTGCGGCAACTCCTGCACATATAAGAAAAGATCGTATGACCAAAGATGCAATGATAAACACAACCATTGCAAATGATAGCCAATGAATATATGTGATTTCTATAAAATATTGTGCCATAACTTGCTATTTAATAATTATATAGTTTATATTTTATTAACATAATATAAATTTTTGTGAAATAAGCAACATGTTATGATACTAATTATAAAATTATATATGGTTTAAAAAAATTAATTTAAATATTCTATGAACAACCACTAGTGCCGCCACAAGTATTGCATTTCATGCAAGTGCCGTTTCTAACAAGAGTGAAATTACCACATTCACCACAGGCATCGCCTTCATAACCTTTTGCCCTTGCCTGTATAATTTGTTCCATCATATTATCATTTTTTTTGATATTTGTTTCGCTAACAGTAAGGGTTGCATATATTGATGAAGGTTGTGCAGTGCTTATATTTGTATTATTTGGTGAAGCCATACCACTGGTTAGTAATTTTAAACCATTAAGGTTCTTTTTGCGCATAAAACCACGGCTAGTAATTTTTTCAATTGCAGCAAGAGTTTGAGTATGAATATCAGGCGGAGATGATTCTTTATCACCGGCACCGATTGTACCAATTGTTTCTGGCAGCATATCATTTGGTTTTACATGGGCCAAATCATCGCGACCAAGATAACTTATTGCCAATTCACGGAATAGATAATCCAATATTGACGTTGACATTTTAATTGTATCATTGCCTTCGACAAGACCTGATGGTTCAAATCTTGTGAATGTATATGCTTCGACAAATTCTTCCAATGGCACACCATATTGCAGGCCAATAGAAACGGCAATGGCAAAATTATTCATTAATGATCTAAATGCTGCACCTTCTTTATGCATATCTAGGAATAACTCTCCAAGGCTTCCATCTTCATACTCACCAGTTCGTAAATAAATTTTATGACCACCAACTATAGCTTTTTGCGTATATCCTTTACGACGATGTGGTAGTTTTTTACGTTCTTGATTCTTATAAATTATTTTTTCAACAATACGTTCGGCCATTTTTGGTGTCATATTAGCCGCATCACTTTGGCGAATATCGTCAAGCAATTCATCATCATCAAATATGGCAGATGATAACGGTTGGCTTAATTTTGAACCATCACGATATAACGCATTGGCCTTCAGACCTAAGCGCCATGATAAAAGATAACTTTCTTTGCAATTCTCAATTGTTGCTTTATTTGGCATATTTATGGTTTTAGAAATAGCACCAGAAATAAACGGTTGTGCCGCTGCCATCATGTGAATATGGCTTTTGGCACTAAGAAAACGTTTGCCAAGCTTGCCGCATGTATTGGCGCAATCAAATATGGATAAATCTTGATCTTTTATATCTGGTGCACCTTCTAATGTCATTGCACCACAACAATAAATATTTGCCGCATTGATCTGATTTTTTGAAAAACCCATATGATTTAATAAATCAAAACTAGGATCGGCAAGATTCTTTTCGGATAATTTAAGAATATCACGACAGAAATCTTCACCTAAATTCCATTTATTAAATGCAAATTTAATATCAAATGATGATATTAATGATTTTTCAAGCTTTCCTATTTCAACATCAGTAAAACCAAGCTCCATTAATTTTTTATGATTAATTACGGGGGCATTTTTCAATGTGCCATTGCCAATAGCATATTTAACTATATTATCGCTTTGGGCTTGATTATATCCAAGCGCATCCAATGCCTCTGGTACTATTCGATTGATTATTTTGAAATAGCCGCCGCCAGCGAGAGTTTTAAATTTAACGATAGCAAAATCAGGTTCAATTCCCGTGGTATCGCAATCCATGACAAGACCAATAGTGCCTGTTGGGGCAATAACCGTTGTTTGGGCATTACGAAAGCCATTTTTTTCGCCAAGCTTGATTGCCAAATCCCACGATTGTTGTGCCGCAGTTACAATATCTTTTTGTGGAGCATTTTTAATATCCAATGCAATTGGCTTTATGGTAAGATTTTCATAACCGCTATCTTTACCATATGATGCGGTGCGGTGATTATTTATAACGCGCAGCATAGATTTAGCATTTTGCGGATAATTTGGAAAAGCCCCCATTTCACCGGCCATTTCAGCCGATGTAGCATAAGAAATACCGGTCATTAATGCGGTGATAGAGCCACAATATGCACGACCATTATGGCTGTCATATGACATTCCTGCCGCCATTAACAAACCACCAATATTGGCATAGCCAAGACCCAATGTGCGATAATCATATGATCTTTGTGCAATATTTTTAGATGGAAATTGCGCCATTAATACAGCAATTTCAAGAGTTATAGTCAGAATTCTTGTGGCATGCTTAAAGCTTTCAACATCAAAGCTTTTATCTTTATTGCGGAAATTCATTAAATTCATTGATGCAAGATTACATGCGGTATCATCTAAAAACATATATTCAGAACAAGGGTTTGAAGCATTTATACGCCCAGATTGCGGGCAGGTATGCCAATCATTAATAGTTGTATCAAATTGCACCCCAGGGTCGGCGCTTTCCCATGCTGCATGGTTTATTTGTTCCCATAAATCCCTTGCATCAACGGTTTTTGCCACTGAGCCATCTTTTCTTGAGACTAAATCCCATGATTGATCATTTAAAACAGCATTGATAAATTTATCGGTTACACGAACAGTATTATTAGCATTTTGACCTGAAACAGTTGCATAGGCTTCAGAATCCCAATCACTTTCATAAGTTGGGAAGTCAATTGACGCATATCCTTGTTTGGCAAAATCAATGATGCGTTGAATATAATTTTCGGCAATTCTTACAGCTTTTGCGTCCATTATTGCCTGTTTCAATGCCTGATTAGATTTAACATCAAATCTATCATCACCGCTAACAATATCGCTATGACAGGCAGCCATTATATTATTCAAATGTTTATTATGTAATTGAGAACCAGTTACAAGCGATGCAACTTTTTGCTCTTCTTTGACTTTCCAGCTAATGAATTCTTCCACATCTGGATGGTCAATATCAACCACAACCATTTTGGCAGCGCGTCTTGTGGTGCCACCGGATTTAATTGCCCCTGCGGCTTTATCGCCAATTTTAAGAAAGCTCATTAAACCAGAGGATTTACCACCACCAGATAGTGGCTCGTCAGAACCACGGATAGCCGAAAAATTAGACCCCGTGCCAGAACCATATTTAAATAATCTGGCTTCCCTGACCCAAAGGTCCATAATACCGCCGTCATTAACCAAATCATCGCTAACCGACTGAATGAAACACGCATGCGGTTGTGGATGTTCATAGGCCGATGATGATTTAGTTAATTTTTTTGTTTTAAAATCAACATAATGATGCCCTTGACCGGGGCCATCAATGCCATATGCCCAATGCAATCCAGTATTAAACCATTGCGGGCTATTTGGTGCCGCCATTTGTGCCGCAAGCATATAATAACATTCGTCGTAATATGCTTTGGCATCGTCTTCCGTGTTGAAATAACCACCTTTCCAACCCCAATATGTCCATGTTCCTGATAAACGGTGGAATATTTGTTTGGCAGAATTTTCCCCTGTTAATTGTTGATCCTCAGGCATTTGTTCTAATAATTTTTTATCGGGAATGCTGCGCCACAACCATTCTGGCACGCCTTTTTCTTTAACGCGTTTTAATTTAACTGGGATACCTGCTTTTCTGAAATATTTTTGCGCTAAAACATCACTGGCAACATGTGACCATTTTAATGGAACTTCAAAATTTTTAAGGCTAAATACAATCGTGCCATTTGGATTGCGAATTTCGCTATTTGCTATACGATAATCTATCTTATCGAATTTATTGTTATTTTCTGCTGTAAATTGACGCACGACCCGCATTGCGGAACTCCCCATAATAATAGACCATCAATATAATGCCATCATGATTAATTTTTTAACTATGATGCATATATTAATGATAAAAATAATTTCACTTGCACATATTAATGTTATATCAAAGGATATTTTATATAAAATATATAAATTACCATAGCATATAAACACAACATATATGTAAGCAGCGATATATACCCACAATATAGTGATGATTGCAACAGTAATTTATAACTAAACAGCATTTACTTAATGATTATAGTATTCGCAAGTATTAGCAAGATTAGTATTTTTTTACTAGCAAGTTAAGATAAACTGCTATTTTTAAGTTCAAACTACTATATATAGTGTTTGGAGGGATATTAATCTTAATGCCAAGTGGTTGCAAAATCACAAATTTATTTATTTTTGAAATTTAAATTATAATAACTAAAAAATATCACATTACTTAACAAAACTTAATATTCATAATAAAGATATAATTTATAGTCAAACTTATAAATCTTGCCATAATTAATTTATATTATGTCGCTGGACGAATTGATATAAAAGTGGCATATTTAACATAGTAAAATTTTAATATTAAATAATCACAGGCATATTCATAATGGCTAATATAACGACTAAGGTAATCACGTGGTTTAACGGTGAAATTGTTGGTTGCGATCAATTTGGGAATAAATATTATCGTCAACGCAAGGTTAATGGTTATATGCGCCGTAGGCGTTGGGTTATTTATAAAGATAATGACGAGGCAAGCAACGTTCCACCAGAATTTAACGCATGGTTGCATTATACTGTTGATGAATTTCCTTCTATACGTCAATTAAAATCATGGCAGAAACAACATATTGCCAATCAAACAGGTACATCAAATGCCTATCGTCCTGCTGGACATGCCTTTGAGGGTGGAAAGCGTGCTAAAGCAACTGGCGATTACACTCCTTGGACACCAGAATAGTTTATATTTATAAAGTGATAATCATATTATTAATATATTAAAATTCAGGAGATTTTTTTATTAAAACCCAATCATTACATATAACAATTGGCGCGGCTATTACCGCTATTACTTTTATTGCAGTAGTATTTTTTAATTATGGATATTTGGCTAATTCTCGTGGCGGTATCAATGACAGCTATAACCTGCATGCGCGATTTAAAACAATAGATGGAATTAATATTGGTTCAAAAATATTATTATCTGGTGTTCCTATTGGATATGTCGAAGGACAATATTTCAATAGTGATTCGTTAAATGCGGTGATTTCAATGCGGATAGATATGAATTATCAAATCCCAATTGATAGTACGGCAATGATAGTTAGTGATAGCTTTTTAGGTGGAAAATACATAAAAATCGACCCCGGTGGTGAATTTGATATGTTAGTCGATGGTGATGAGTTTGAATATGTTCAAGATTCTGTAGCTTTTGAAGAAATTCTAGAAAAAATAATCATTGCTGCTGAATATAGGCGTGTTGCGAAGAAGATTAATGAAAAATAATAATAGCATTAAAACATTAAAATATTTTAACATGGGTAATTATAATTTAAGGGGCGATAAATGAAACGTAGTATCATAGAGACTATCCTTGGTGCTGTGGTTCTATTTACTGCGGTTGGGTTTTTAACTTTCAGCTATAATAGCAGCGGGTTTTCAAATCAAAATAGCTATAAAGTAACCGCAAGATTTAATTCGGTTGATGGATTGGCCGTTGGTTCAGATATACGTATTGGCGGTATAAAAATTGGTTCTGTTACCGATTTATATGTTGATATGGATAGTTACGAAGCGGTTGTTTCATTTTCAATTAATGACAATATTAATTTACCAGTCGATTCTGAAATTATAATTAGCAGCAGTGGTTTATTGGGTGGTAAATATATTAAAATAAATCCTGTCAAAAAAAATAATGGTAAAACAGAAAAAATTACAGCTGGTGGTGTGTTTGAAAATACTAAAGATGTTTTATCGATGGAAGAGATGTTGGGGCGGGTTATTTTTTTAGTAACCGATGAAGATGATTAATTTAAAATATTTATTTCAAATTATATCTCTATGTTATTTAATAATATTTTCAAATATAAACGCATGGGCTGAAACAACCAATAGCGCAATAATGCAAGGATTGGATAAAGTTACAGCGAGAGTTTATACAATTAATGTATCAATTGGCGAAGTTGCAAGTTTTGGCGCATTAAAAATAAAACTTTATCATTGCGATAAAGCACCGCCAGAAGACGCACCCGAATCAACTGCATTCATCGAAGTTATCGAAGAAAAGCGCGGCGAAGAAGCCATTACACTATTCAATGGTTGGATGTTTGCCTCATCGCCTGCTTTATCATCCATAGAACATCCAGTATATGATGTTTGGGTTTTAGAATGTGTTAATAATGACGATTAGTGTCGGAGCTATTAAAATTATCAATATTTTATTATTCTAATGTTTGCTTAAATAATCATATATCTCGTCTATTTTATAATTATCATCAAAATATACATTATCTTTTATGGCCCGGTTAAGCATTATCAGATAATCATTTCTATTTATTTCAACCGCGCCAAAACTTTCTAAATGTTTAGTGGTAAATTGTGTATCAAGCATACTAAACCCCGCATTACTTAATCGCGCCATTAAATATACCAAGGCAATTTTACTGGCATCACTAATGCGGCTGAACATGCTTTCACCAAAAAATGCCTTACCTAATGATACACCATAAAGGCCACCGACTAATTCTGAATTTTGCCAAACTTCTACTGAATGTGCATTGCCCATATGATGCAATGAAATATATAATTCACTTATTTTATCATTAATCCATGTACGCGGTCGGTTGGTGGTTTCTTCGGCACAACCATTTATAACCTGTTCAAATGCATGATTAAAAGTTACCTCAATATTATTTTTTTTAATAGTTTTTTTAAGACTTTTTGTAATATGAAAATTATCAAATGGTAAAATACCGCGCATTCGTGGGTTAATCCAAAAAATTTCTGGATCATCATGGTCTTCTGCCATTGGAAAAACGCCAATGCTATATGCCTTCAATAACATATCGGTGGTTATATTAATATTATCCATCTTAAATTCATTATAGTAATGTAAATATTAAATTATTATTACATAGATCAATCATTTATATAAGCTATAATGATAATAAAATATGGAGATATGATTTTGAAACCCAATGATTTTATGACCGACTATCAATCATTTAATAATGCCGATGATGCCTTGAATAGAATTTGCCAAATATATAATGACGCAAAAAAATTATTACGAAAACATTATCAAGATTTTATAAATGGTGATAAAAATCTATCAATTGCCGATGCAAGATATCCATATTTATGGTTGGAAGTAAGCGATACCCCAGAAAAAGGTAACAGCGGTTTATCATATGGTGCAGTATCAAATATTGGTGATTATGGTATAACATTAACCGACCCTGAATTATTTAAAAGCTATTATCTAGAACAAATAAAATTATTATTAGATAACCATAATGGCATAGTGTGGGTTGGTATTTCAAATCGGCAAATTCCACTAACTTTTGCCCTTGAAACATTAACTTCAGATTTGCAACAACATCAATTTCCAAAACTAATTCAGAAATTTCATATGCCTAATTTGGCAGAAATTGACGATAATATTGCCAATGGCACATATCAAGGTCAAGATAATAAACCTACGCCATTATCGCTATTCACGGCGGAAAGGGTCGATTATTCACTTTCAAGATTGCGGCATTATACTGGCACTTCACCACAACATTTCCAACGCTTTGTATTATTTACAAATTACCAACGCTATGTAGATGAGTTTATTGAATATGGTATGAATGAAATTAATAATGGCGATGAATTTCGCGCCTTTGTTCAACCAGGCGATCTTATGCATTGCAATCCACGCCTAAGCGATGTGCAATCAAATGGGCAGGCTGCAACAAAATTACCACAAATGCCCGCATATCATTTAATCAAAGATAAAGATATGGGGGTACCATTCATAAATATTGGCGTTGGACCGTCTAATGCAAAAACCATAACTGATCATGTGGCCGTATTGCGACCGCAGTGTTGGGTCATGGTTGGTCATTGTGGCGGATTACGTCACACACAACGTTTGGGCGATTATGTTTTGGCCCATGCCTATGCGCGTCTTGACCATGTTTTAGATAATGATTTACCATTGGAAGTCCCAATACCAGCCATTGCAGAAGTACAAGTAGCCCTTGCCGATGCGGTTTGTAATATTACAAAATTAACTGGTGTGGAAATGAAGCAAAGGTTACGCACTGGCACGGTTGTATCAACTGATGATCGTGATTGGGAATTGCGTTATGATGAATTATCGACATTTTTTAATCAATCACGGGCAATCGCCGTTGATATGGAATCGGCAACTATTGCCGCCAATGGTTTTAGATTGCGTGTGCCATATGGCACATTATTATGCGTTTCTGATAAACCATTACATGGTGAAATTAAATTACCCGGCATGGCAAATGCCTTTTACGCCCAACGCATAAGCCAGCATCTAAAAATTTGCTTACAAGCCGTGGATAATATGCGCGATGGTGTGGTTCGCGATGCTTTGCATTCAAGAAAATTACGCAGCTTTGACGAACCACCTTTTCGTTAATATATATAATATCAAAGATATATTAAAATCGATATTATTTAAGCTTCATTAATTCTTCGAGCCAATGAATATTATATTTACCTGATTTAAAGGTTTCTTCATTAATTATGCGTTTATGTAATGGGATAGTTGTTTCAATACCACCGATAACATATTCTTCTAAACATCTTTTTAAACGCAATAAACATTCATCACGATCTTTGCCATGAACGATTAATTTTGCAACCAAGCTATCATAATATGGCGGGATAGAATAACCGCTATATAAATGCGAATCAACGCGAACGCCAATGCCGCCAGGCACATGTTAATCGGTGATTTTACCAGGCGAAGGCATGAATGTTTCTGGATGTTCCGCATTTATTCGACATTCCATCGAATGACCATTTATTTTTATATCATCTTGCGTGAATGAAAGCTTGTTACCAGCAGCAACGCTTATTTGTTCGCGCACCAAATCAACATTACATATCATTTCAGAAATTGGATGTTCAACTTGCAAGCGCGTATTCATTTCGATGAAATAAAATTCGCCATTTTCATATAAAAACTCAATAGTCCCCGCACTGCGATAGCCAAGCTTTGACACCGCATCGGTTACAATTTTACCAATTTTATCACGAGTTTTCTGGTCTAACGCTGGCGATGGTGCTTCTTCAATGACTTTTTGATGTCGCCGTTGCACCGAACAATCACGTTCGTTTAAATGAACGCAACCGCCTTGACCATCGGCAATTATTTGGACTTCAATATGCCTTGGGTCGCCTAAATAACGCTCCATATAGACCGTATCATCACCAAATGCTGCCTTTGCTTCGGTCTGGCAAATTTGCATTGCCTCTACTACATCTTCCATTTTATAGGCAACTTTCATACCGCGGCCACCGCCTCCAGATGATGCCTTTATTATCAATGGAAAGCCGATTTCTTTGGCAATTCTTAATGCGTCTTCTGGGCTGTCAATGCTACCATCACTGCCAGGGACTACGGGAATACCAAGTTCAATTGCGGTTTCTTTAGCTTTGATTTTATCACCCATGATTCGCATATGTTCAGCAGTAGGCCCAATGAATACATGTCCATGTTCTTCGACCATATCGGCAAATTGTGCATTTTCAGATAAAAACCCAACACCGGGGTGAATGGCATCGGCATTTGTAATATTGGCTGCGGTTAATATTGCCGCCATGTTAAGATAGCTATCTTTTGGTGCTGGTGGGCCAATGCAAACCGATTCATCGGCTAATCTTACATGCATGGCATTTTCATCGGCAGTTGAATGAATTGCAACTGTTTTAATGCCCATTTCCTTGCAGGCGCGATGTATACGCAGGGCAATTTCACCGCGATTAGCAATTAGAACTTTTTTGAACAAAATATTGTTCCTCCTTGAAATTGGCATTAATCGACGGTTAATTATTCAACGATAACCAAGGCTTGGCCAAATTCAACTGGCTCGCTATCAAATACTAAAATTTCTTTCACTATCCCTGATTTTGGTGCGGGTATTTGGTTCATTACCTTCATTGCCTCAATAATCATAAGGGTTTGGCCTTCTTTTATGTTATCACCAATTTTTATAAAATTTTCAGCATCAGGATTAGGTGATAAATAAGCCGTACCAACCATTGGTGATGATACAGTTCCCGGGTGATCGACCATATTATTATCCGCAGCAGTGGTTGCCGCTGCAGGGGCAATTGCCTGTGGTAGCGTAGCTGGTATCATAGCTGGTTGGGCAATTTGCCCACGCGAAAGACGAATTGAATAATCACCATGTTGGATTTCAACTTCGACCAGACCTTTTTCTTCCATTAAATCGGCTACTTGCCCTACGATATCAGCATCAAATGTAAATTTAGCCATTATCAGACCTTCTTAATTATTATTGAAATGAGAAGCCAAAGCCTCTAATGCGAAACCATAACCTAAAATACCAAAACCACATAATATTCCATTAGCGATTGGTGAAATTAAAGATTTATGGCGGAATTCTTCACGTTTATAAATATTTGAAATATGCACTTCCATTATTGGTAGCTCAGCAGATAAAAGAGCGTCATATATTGCAATTGATGTATGGGTATATGCACCTGCATTTATGATTATTCCATCATAATTTTGCCTTGCATCTTGTATCCAATCTATCAATTTACCTTCATGGTTGGATTGATGACAATCAACAATCATATTTAATTTATTAGCTTTATCATGACATAATTTCTCAATATCACTTAATTTATCATGACCGTATATTTCTGGTTGTCTTTTACCAAGCAAATTCAAATTTGGACCATTTAAAATTAAAATTTTGGTCTTCATTTGAATTTTCCTTATATTTTAAATATGTTAATATAATAAATTATTTTAAATATATTAAATGCCTATTTGCATGCAACATATAATGATTTAATCTATAGCATATTAATTATAATTGAAAAACAGCAGTATGCAAATATTGATTAATAAATTATTTTTACAATTTTGATTTATAAATTTTAGTTTAAAAAATTATAATATAATTCCTATATTTATTGATATGGTTGAATATGACATTAAAGACAAAATCGCCGTTTGGCAGTTGGGCATCAGATATTACCACAAATATGATTAGTGGTTCAATCATAGGCTTAGGACAGTTATCACTTGATAATAGTAATATTTATTGGACCGAAATGCGGCCATCTGAAAATGGACGTACATTATTAATGGGTTTGGATAATAATGGCGAGGCAGAAGAATTATTACCAAAACAATTCAATATTAGAAATAGAGTACATGAGTATGGTGGTGGCAGCTTCACGTTAAATAATGAAAAGGTATTTTTTATAGATTCGAAAAATCATGGTATTTTCAAAATGCAGCTTGATAAAAATACTAATAATCTAACACCAGAATTAATCGTTGAAAAAGACAAGATGTTTTTTGCTGATTTTATTTATGATGATGTTAATGATTGTCTATTTTCCATTGCCGAAGATCAATCGGGCGAGGGCGAGGCTAAAAATATGCTGGTCTCTATCACTATGGATGGTGAAATAAACATAATTGCCAGTGGTGCCGATTTTTATGCATCACCAAAATTATCCCCCGATAAAAAACATATAATGTGGATTGAATGGAATCACCCCAATATGCCTTGGGATGGCACATTGCTTTATCAGGCCGATATATTGGATGGTGGCGCGGCGGTTAATAATAAAAAATTAATCTCAGGCGGTGATAATATATCAATTTTTCAACCAGAATATAGCCCCAATGGCGATATTTTTTATATTTCTGATCTATCTGGATTTTGGAATATTTATAAATTTTCCAGTGGTAAAAATTATGGTAATAAAACCAAACATTATAAATTTGAATTTGAATTTGGCTTGCCGCATTGGGTTTTTGCCATGCGTTGTTATGATTTTATTGATCAGGATAATATTATAACCACATATGCTGATGCAGGCGATTGGCGATTGGCAATTTTAAATTTAAAAACTGGCAAATTAATGGATATTGACCTGCCTTGGTGCAGCTTTGACAGCCTTTATTGCCATGATAATATTGCATATTTTATAGGCAGTCAAAAAAATATGACACCACAGCTTGTCGCCTTAAATTTATTAGATCACAGCTATAAAATATTACAAAATTCAAATTCGCAACAGATTGATATGGATAATATTTCCATTGCCGAAAAAATTAAATTCCCTACAGAAGGCGGCTTATTTGCTTATGGTTATTTATATAAACCAAAAAATGCAAAATATACCGGCATTGATGGCGAATTACCGCCATTAATCGTCAAAAGTCATGGCGGCCCAACGGGGCAGGCAAGTTGCTCATTTTCTGCAAAAATTCAATATTGGACAAGCAGGGGTTTTGCCGTATTTGATATAAATTATGGCGGCAGTACGGGGTTTGGTCGCAAATATCGCAAAAGACTTATTGGTAATTGGGGAGTTACCGATGTGGATGATTGCGTCAATGGCGCAAAATATTTGGTTAATAATGATATAGTCGATGGGGATCGTTTAATAATAACTGGTGGCAGTGCGGGTGGCTATACGACTTTATCAGCGCTTGCTTTCCGTGATATTTTTAAGGCTGGGTGCAGTTTATATGGCATTGGTGATTTAATAAGTTTAGCCGAAGATACTCATAAATTTGAAAGCCGATATTTGGATAAATTAATTGGTAAATGGCCCGATGACGCAGATATATACCGACAACGTTCGCCAATTAATAAACCAAATAATTTAAACTGTCCGATTATTTTTTTGCAAGGCGAAGATGATAAGGTTGTGCCGCCTAATCAAGCGGAAATGATGGTTGACATATTGCGTGATAAAAAAATCCCCGTGGCATATTTATTATTTGAAGGGGAGGGGCATGGGTTTCGCAAGGCCAAAAATATAAGTCATGCGCTTGAGGCAGAATTATCATTTTATGCACAGATATTTGATTTTTTACCAGCAGGAAATATCAAAAAAACACATATCGATAATTTATAACATAGCTCTAGGCATTTTTATAACATAGCTCTAGGCATTTTTATATATAGCTCTAGGCAGTAAATTGTTCTTTTAATATTCTTTCTTCAAGATTATGTTTGGCATCAAATAAAATACCAACTGATGTATTTCTATCTTCTTCGATTGAAATATATTTAACGTTACGAACTTCTGTATCGTCGGCAACGGCACTTAATGGGCGTTTTTCATGTTCATTAACGATAAAATCGATTTTTGATTTATGTGGCAACAACGCCCCACGCCAACGCCTAGGTCGAAATGGGCTGATCGGGGTCATTGCCAAAACACCCGCGCCAAATGGCACAATTGGCCCATGAGCAGAAAGATTATAGGCGGTACTTCCTGCAGAAGTCGCAACCAATATACCATCACAAATAAGGTTTTTTAACCTAAATATGCCATCAACCTTTATATCTATTTTTGCCGCTTGTCTTGTCTCGCGGAAAAGCGATACTTCATTTATGGCGATTGCTTCGGTTATTTTACCATTGATATCTTGCGCCCGCATTCGTAATGGATGCAGGTTAAATGCTTGTGAATTTTCAAGCCGTTCAATTAAATTTTTGCTATCATATTCATTCATCAAAAAACCGATTGTACCACGGTTCATGCCATAAATTAATTTACCATTACCAACATTGGCGCGTAATATTTGTAACATAAAACCATCACCACCCAATGCGACTATTATATCGGCATCGTTAATATCAACATTTTCATACATGGCGCATAATTGTTTTTTTGCCGCCATTGCCTTGATTGCATCGCTTGCGGTAAAGGCAATTTTTTTGGTTGATTTTATTTTTGACATTTGACTATTACCCACCTGTAACACTCATATGGCGCGGAACATATTTTTTATTCTCGCTATCAATAATAAAATTATGCTCCTTTGGTTTGCGACTAATGGCTTCTTTTATTGCAGTAGTTAATTGTTTTTCATCATCATATTGGCGCATTATTTGACGTAAATCGGCATTATCATTTTGACCAAGACACATATAAAGCATACCAGTACAAGTTACACGCACACGGTTACAAGATGCGCAAAAATTATGGCTTAACGGGGTTATAAAACCGACACGACCGCCCGTTTCTTTAATATCCACATATCGCGCTGGCCCGCCCGTATTATATCCATTATCAATCAATGTCCATTTTTCTTCTAAACACTGGCGTAAATCGCTTAAGGGCCAATATTGGCTTTGGCGGTCTTCATTGCCTAAATCACCCATGGGCATTACTTCGATAAAGGTTAAGTCAAAATTTTGATCGCCGCAATATTGTATTAAATCGTGAATTTCATCGTTATTTATCCCCATCAGAGCAACGGTATTTATTTTTATTTTAAGCCCAGCATCCTTTGCCGCCTTAATGCCTTCCATAACCTTATTATATTTACCGCGTCTGGTTATCGCCAAAAATTTATCTTTATCTAATGTGTCCAGTGATAAATTAATACGCCGCACGCCACAGGAATATAAATCTTTGGCATATTTATATAATAAGCTGCCATTTGTGGTTAATGTTAACTCATTTAAATCACCATTTTCAAGATGGCGCGATAATTTTTTAAATAACCATATTATATTGCGCCTGACCAATGGCTCACCACCCGTTATGCGAATTTTTTTAACGCCTAATGAAATGAATGCTCTGCAAAGCCGATCTAATTCTTCTAGCGATAGTATTTCTATCTTTGGAAGAAATGTCATATCTTCTGACATGCAATAAACACATCGAAAATCGCATCTATCGGTTACTGAAATGCGTAAATAGTCAATTTTACGACCAAATGGATCAATCATACGTCAAATTTCCAAATTTAAATTTTAAATTTTCCAAATAATGTTTAATAAACACATATACTAACTTATATTAAATATATATTGGTTTTAATCAATTAATTTGATTTAAACATCATTAAATATTTAAAATATCAAAATATTAGAAAATAACATATAATGGATGAATTTCATATAACCCCTGATCCCGATGACATTAATCTTACCAATATGGTTAGTGGCATAGATCAAAATGGCAATAATATAACTATGCGGGTAGTGGTTGAGCGTGCCTTGACAATTTATTTAAATGATCAAGAAATTGTTACAAATATGACTATTGGTGATTATCCTGAATATTTGGCAGTTGGTTATTTATTGAATCAAAATATGTTACAAAATGACGATGTTATAACCGCAATTGATTATGATGATGATTTAGAAGTAATCGTGATAAGAACTTCAAGGCAAACAAATTTTGAAGAAAAACTAAAGAAAAAAACCCGCACATCTGGTTGCGCTCAAGGCACAAGCTTTGGTGATTTAATGGAAAAATTTGATCAGATAGAACTGGCAAAAGATGCAAAGATTAAAACATCATGGCTTTATAGTCTGGCAAAAAAAATAAATACACAGCCAAGCCTGTATCTAAGCGCAGGCGCAATTCATGGCTGTGTATTATGCAAAGATGACAAACCATTGTTATATATGGAAGATGTTGGCAGGCATAACGCGGTTGATAAAATTGCGGGCTATATGTTTATCAATAATATCAATGCCGATGATAAAATATTTTATACAACAGGCAGGCTTACATCAGAAATGATAATTAAAACCGTTAAAATGGGTATTCCAATTTTAATATCACGTTCAGGTTTTACCGCATGGGGGGTAAGGCTTGCAATGGATGCAAATTTAACCCTGATCGGTCGCGCCAAAGGTAAACGCTTCACCGCGCTTGCAGGGCTTGATAGAATTATTTTTGATGATGATTTTATTAAAGAAAAACGTAATGATAAGCTGATAAAAAAAAGTAATAAATTAGGTTATGATAATGAAAAATAATATTATTGGGGTGATTTTAGCTGGTGGTCAATCACAGCGTTTTGGTGGTGGCGATAAGGGTCAAAATATGCTTGTTAATAAGACTATTCTTGCCAATATTATAACAAGGCTTGATAAACAATTATCAAATATTGCTATATATGCCAATGGCGATAAAGGCCGATTTAAGCAATATAATTTACCCGTATTTGCCGATATCATTGATAATAACCAAGGGCCATTAGCTGGAATATTAAGTGGATTAGAATGGGTTAATAAAAACTATCCCAAGGCAAATTATATGGTAAGCATTCCAACCGACTGCCCATTCATTCCATTGAATTTGGTTAAAAAATTAATTGATGCAATAAATTCAGGGGCGCAAATGGCTTGCGTTAAAACAAATAACCGCCATCATCCAGTGATCGCAATTTGGCCAATATCGCTTCGTAAAGAATTAAGCCATGCGATCATTGATGATGGTATTAGAAAAGTTGACCGTTGGACGATGCGATATAATATCGCCCATGTGGAATTTACAACTAATCAATTTGACCCATTTTTTAATATTAATAATGCCGATGACTTAATAAAAGCCGAACAGATTTATAAAATATTAAACATAAGCGAGTGATTAAATAATGTCTACCGAGTTTGATGATGTAACATATCAAGATATTAAAGATGCTTACGCCGCGATTTCAAGCTCTATATTTGAAACAAGACAGCGTAAGGCGGTAACCTTAAGCAGGCTTGCCAAGGCGGAGTTATATCTAAAATTTGAAAATAGGCAATTTACTGCATCATTTAAAGAACGCGGTGCGCTTAATAAATTATTAAGCCTAAGCGAGGATGAGAAGAAAAATGGTGTTATTGCCATGTCGGCGGGAAATCACGCCCAAGGCGTTGCATATCACGCCAAAAGATTAAATATCCCTGCGACCATTATAATGCCAGAAAACACCCCAACGATTAAGGTTGAACATACCAAGGAACATGGTGCAAATGTTATTTTGCATGGTGAAATGTTAAGCGATGCGGCGGATTTTGCCCATAAAATGGCTACTGACAAAGGTTATATTTTTGTTCATCCTTATGATGATAAATTGATAATCGCAGGCCAAGGAACAATAGCCATTGAAATGTTAGGCGCATTACCAGATTTAGACGCGATAATTGTTCCCGTTGGCGGTGGCGGCTTAATATCGGGGATAGCTATCGCTGCCAAGGCAATCAAGCCAGATATTAAAATATACGGCGTGCAATCAAAACTTTACCCTGGGATGATAGAAAAATTAAAAGGCAATGAACCAATTTGTGGTGGATCGACAATTGCAGAGGGTATCGCCGTTAAACAAGCGGGTGAATTAACCGCAAAAATTGTTAAAAAACTAGTCGATGATTGGTTATTGGTCGATGAAAGGCAATTGGAAAAAGCAGTATCAATGATTATTTCCATTGAAAAAACCGTTGTCGAAGGGGCAGGGGCGGCGGCCTTGGCGGCGGTATTTGCCAATTTAGATATTTTTGAAGGTAAAAAATTAGGGTTGATATTATCGGGTGGCAATATTGATCAACGCCTGTTGGCAACGGTTTTAATGCGTGATTTAGTATCACAAGGCAGATTAGCAAAATTATCGATAACCTTACCCGATCTACCAGGTGCATTAGCAAAATTAACCGCGATAATCGCCAAATCAGACGGTAATATCATTGAAATTGCCCATCAACGAATATTCACCCATGTATCGGCAAAAGATACCAGCATCGAAGTAGCATTGGAGACCAGAGACGACCAACAGTTATCGGCAATAATTGCTGATCTGGAAGGTTCAAATTATATTGTAACCTTATTATAATTTTAAATATTTATTTTTAGCAAGAAACGGGTGTATATAAAGAAATAATATCAATAATAATAATGCAAATAATATAATATAATTATGGAGCATTATAATGTTAGAAATTGCTATAAAAATGATAATATTTCTATTTCCACTGGCATATAGTCCAGGTCCAGGAAATATTTTTTTTGCCATTAATGGTGCAAAATTTGGCTTTAAAAAAACCATAGCAGCAAATACTGGCTATCACATTGCCACATGGATAGTTACTTTTTTAATTGGCTTTGGGTTTGTTAAAGCTGCGGCTATTAATAATAATTTTTTGTCGGTTATTAAATATCTTGGCAGCGCATATATTATGTATTTAGCATATAAATTATTCACTTCAGAAACCACAGAAAATAATATCAAAGCAAAGTATATAGGCTTTTATGACGGCATTATTCTACTTGTTTTAAATCCAAAGGCCTATGTGATAATTATGTTATTATTCTCACAATTTTTAGAAGATTCAAACGATAATCAACTATTTACTATTATTTTTATAACCACTGTATTTACCGTAAATAATTTAATTTCTTTTTCATTATGGGCCGTTGTTGGTGATTTAATGTTAAGAAAAATTAATAAAACCAAGAGCCTTGGTCTTAAATATGAAAAATTAATTAATATGGGTTTTGGATTAATATTATTCTTAATCGGCCTTTGGATAATCATATTATAAAGATAAAAAAACACCCTTGTTTTAATGCAAGGGCAGTTCTTAGGGATAGTATTAAGTAATTATCAATCAATAAGTTTATCTGATAACAGTAATATAGTGCATTTCCTGTAGATATATAATAGCATATTTAATAATAAAACTTGTGCCTGTCAGGAAGAAATGTAGATATATTTAATGGATAAAATAACAGAATATTTGGTATTTGTGCGTGTAGATGAAGATGGTGGTTGTTGCGCTGCGGCAAGAACTTTATATTTAACGCCATCGGCAATCAGCAAACAAATCGCACGGCTTGAAGATAGGCTTGGCATAAGGTTAATTAATCGAACAACAAGACGATTAGGCTTAACCGACGAAGGTCGTTCATTTTATGAACGTTGCGTTGTGATTTTAGCCGATATAGACGAAGCCGAAGAATCATTGATGAGAAATAGCGATTCACCACGTGGCAAGCTTCATATCAATACCGGTGTCGCATTTGGTCGAAATCAAATAATTCCGCTAATTCCTGCATTTTTGAAACGTTATCCAGAAATAGAAATCAATATAACAATGACCGATTCATTGGTTGATCTGGTTGAAGAAGGCGTTGATGTGGCAATAAGATTTGGTTTTTTACAAGATTCAACCCTTATAGTTAGGCATTTAGCCGATAGTAAACGCGCAATATGTGCATCACCTGAATATTTACAAAAACATGGTATTCCGCAAATACCAAGCGATTTAAATAATCATAATTGCCTGTTTTTTAATCATTTACCAAAATTTAATGAATGGGTTTTTAAAATGCCAGATGGCGAATTAATCATCAAACCAACGGGTAATTTTTCTGCTAATAATGGCGAGGCTATTCATGATATGGCAATGGATGGATTAGGAATTACACGAATGGCAGAATTTTTGGTTGCACCAAGCGTTAAGTCGGGCAAACTTGTGCGAATATTACAAAAATATTACCGTGATATTGCCGTGCCAATACATGCCATATATCCAACAAAACGCCATTTATCGGTTCGGGTTCGAGCCTTTGTCGATTATTTGGTCGAATGTTTTAGCCCTATTCCTCCTTGGGGTAATCTTAAGTAGGGGGTAATAAATATTTATCACTTAATATTTGCCGTAAATATAATAATATTACTTTCAATGATATATTTACCATCATGGGCGGTTTTCATAAATTCATCCTTAATGGCAATATCTAAGAGTTTTTTTTCATTTTCATTAATGTTTTTTAATAAATGACCAAATGTCATATCTAGTTGCGCCTGCCAAAAATGCTTATAAATTGGAATTTTAGCACAAAAATGATGTTGGCTTTCGTTTAAATCAATAAAATCTGTTTGTTGAAAATATTTTGACAAGCTGCCAATTTTGCCAAACCTAAAAATACTATGATGGTGTTCATCTGGTTTAATATTAAATGTTTTTTCAATTGCTGTGCCAATTGATTTAAATATTACTTGATCTGAATATTGCCCCCAAACCATTAAGGCAACACGACCGTTTGGGCGCAAAAGCCGTTGTATCTCGTTGATTGTTTTTTTTATGTCAGGGGCAAACATAACGCCAAAGCGGCATATTATTCTATCAAATGAGGCATCTTTAAACGGCATATTCTGCATATCAGCCGCAGATAATAATAGGTTATTTTTATAGTTATTTTTAGTGCTATTTTTAGTGCTATTTTTAGTGCTATTTTTAGTGCTATTTTTATTTAAGCGTTTATTTATTGCATATAACATTTCTGGTATAAAATCAGTGGCGCAACAAAAGCCATTATCACCAGTGATCTTTGCCGCGCTGATCGCAGGCTCCCCAACGCCAGATGCCAAATCAAGGATATGTTGATCTGTGGATAATTGTGCTAAATGTAATAATGGTCGATTAAATTTTTCGGCCATATCTTGCATTGGGTCTGCCCATTGCTGCCATGCTTTGGTTTTTTCACCCCAATGATTTTTTGTATCTTTGATTGATGGTATATTATTTTTCATATGGTTATGATTAAATTATGGCTATTCTAAAAGTTCAATTGATTCTGTTGAAAACCCTTTATCACTTTTTTTCAAAGTAACCATTACCCGTTGTTTTTCTTCGATATTCATTAACCCACAACGTTCTAAAACACGGGATGCGATGAATGCATCGCCTTCTTCATCATCAAGAGTTATAAAACCAAAACCATTGTCAGAGTTAAAAAACTTAACGCAGCCCTTTTTTTGCCCGCTTATATCACCAGATATATTATCACCAGAGGAAGAAAATTTAGAATTATCAATAGAATGAATGATTGAAACTTGTAAGCCTTTTTGCCCTTTAATTATATCGCAAATAATTGTCATGCCTTCTGGATATTCAGTGGCCTGAAAATTTGTTAATTGCGAGGCATGTAAAAAAGCATCGCCGTCATGTTCTGAAAGTTTAATAAAGCCGAAGCCCTTTTCCATATTGTACCATTTTAACGTTGTTATGATATTTTCATATACAATGGCTGGCGGATATTTATTATGCATCGGATTATTAAGCTTCCTAATGAAGGCAATGTTAACATTTGTCCCCAAATTTAGTTAATATTGCATATTATACTATTATCGCAGCCCTTATTGCCATTAACATTATATAAAATTAAACGTTATTGCAATCAATTATGGCGTTAACTAATTAGATTTATTTAAAATAATATTGCATATTAATATATAAATATATTAATATTTTATTAATATAATATAATGTTTAAGGTGAATATATGAAAATGGGGCATCTGCAAAAAAGGGCTAATGGTAATAAAGTCAAACCAACATTTTCTGATCAAGAAATGTCCCGTCGCCAAGATAATTTACGGCAATTTATGGCTGAAAATGACATTGATGCAGTTTTATTAACATCATATCATAATATAAATTATTTTGCTGATTTTCTTTATTGTTATTTTGGTCGTAAATATGGATTTGTTGTAACTCAAAATAACGCAACTTCGATATCGGCTGGTATTGATGGTGGTCAACCGTGGCGACGCACACATGGGGAAAATATTATCTATACAGATTGGCGCAAAGATAATTATTTCCATGCAATCAAAGAACTTACCAAGGGTGCAAAAACCATTGCCATTGAATTTGATCATGTCTCAATCGATCTTAAAAGACAATTAAGTGATGCTTTTCCAAATGTTAAATTTGTTGATATTGCCAATAGGGTGATGTGGATGCGAACATTAAAGTCTGATGAAGAGATAACCTTGATCAAACATGGGGCAAATATAGCTGATATTGGCGGTGCAGCCTGTGTTGATGCCATATCATCGGGTGCCGCAGAATATGAAATTGCCATGGCATCGACTAATGCAATGATCCGTGAAATTGCCAAACGCTTTCCCGATGGTGAATTAATGGATAGCTGGACATGGTTTCAATCTGGCATAAATACCAATGGCGCACATAACCCTGTTACATCCCGTAAAATAGAATCTGGCGATATTTTAAGCCTTAATTGTTTCCCAATGATTGCGGGATATTATACCGCATTGGAGCGGACATTATTTTGCGATCATGTCAGCGATGAACATTTGCGTATTTGGCAAATAAATTGTGATGTCCATAGGCGCGGTTTAGAATTAATGCGCCCAGGAAATAAATGCAGTGATATTGCTGCTGAGCTTAACAATATTTATCGTGAATATGATTTATTGCAATATCGTTCATTTGGTTATGGTCATTCATTTGGTATTTTGAGCCATTATTATGGTCGTGAGGCAGGGGTTGAATTGCATGAAGATATTGATACGGTTCTTGCGCCAAATATGGTTGTTTCAATGGAACCAATGTTAATGTTACCCGATAATATGGCTGGCGCAGGTGGTTATCGTGAGCATGATATATTGGTTATTGGTAAAAATGATGCCGAAAATATTACTAAATTCCCATTTGGGCCTGAAAATAATATCATTAAATCTTGATTGAGCCGCGATATTATATTTATATTTAGATAACCATTCAGATATATTTTATTTAAAAAGGGACAGCTTAAAATGACGCGCGCATTCGTATTTCCGGGGCAGGGTTCACAATCAATTGGTATGGGTAAAGAAATTTCAGAGGCTTTTACCAGTGCCAAAGAAGTATTTCAAGAAATTGACGATATTTTAAATCAAAATCTAAGCCGTTTAATATTCAATGGTGAAATCGAAGAATTAACCTTAACTGAAAATGCCCAACCCGCCTTGATGGCGGTTAGCCTAGCAACAATAAGGGCTTTGGAAGGCGAAGCTAATAAAAAACTATCTGATATGGCGGTGATGGTCGCCGGTCATTCATTGGGTGAATATTCTGCCCTTGCCGCAGCCAATGCGATAACTATAAGCGATGCGGCAAAATTATTGAAATTACGCGGTCTTTCCATGCAAAAAGCCATGCCAGTTGGCGAAGGTGCAATGGCAGCGATTTTAGGATTAAGCCTTGAAGATGCAACCGATGTTGCAGCAGAGGCTGCTGGTGATGATATTTGCGCCGCTGCCAATGATAATGCCAATGGGCAGGTGGTGTTAAGTGGCGATAGTGCGGCGATTGAACGCGCCATAATCATTGCTAAAGAAAAAGGCGCAAAACGGGCATTAATGTTATCGGTTTCGGCACCATTTCATTGTGCCTTGATGCAACCAGCCGCCGATGCAATGAGAGAGGCATTAAGAAAGATTGATATTTCAGCGCCAGATGTGCCAATCATTGCAAATGTAACTGCGGAGGCCATAAATGACCCCAATCAAATTAGGGGATTATTGGTGAAGCAAGTTTGTAACATGGTTCGTTGGCGCGAATCTGTTTTATATATGAAAAGTCAAAATATAGATCATTTGGTTGAAATTGGTGCTGGCAAAGTTTTATCAGGATTAACAAAGCGTATCGACAAAGAAATATCGTCGGTTGCCATTAATAACCCCGCAGATATTGAAAATTTTTTAAATAATTTATAAGATTAGGATATTAATATGTTTGATTTAACAAATAAATGCGCGCTTGTAACGGGTGCATCTGGCTGTAATGGAAGCGAAATTGCCAAAATATTACATGCTAATGGAGAAACTGTTGCCATAAGTGGAACAAGGATTGAACCCTTAAATGATCTGGCTGTAAAGCTTGGTGAGCGGGTGTTTATTGTGCCAGCAAATCTATCAGATAAAGAATCAGTTACTAAATTACCAAAAGATGCCGAAGCCGCCATGGGTAAAATTGATATATTGATTAATAATGCTGGTATTACCCGTGATAATTTAACCATGCGGATGAAAGATGATGAATGTGACCAAGTGATTAACGTTAATCTAACCGCCAGTTTCCGCCTTTGTCGTGCAGTTTTGCGCGGTATGATGAAACGCCGTTGGGGACGGATAGTTAATATATCATCAATTGTCGGCACAACTGGCAATCCAGGGCAAATAAATTATGCCGCATCAAAGGCTGGTATGGTGGGGATGAGCAAGTCCCTAGGCCAAGAAGTCGCCAGCCGTGGCATTACCGTTAATTGTATTGCGCCTGGTTTTATTGCAACACCAATGACCAATGTTCTTTCTGAAGAACAGCAAAATAAGTTAAATGCTGCTATCCCAATGGGGCGCATGGGTAATGTCAGTGATATTGCCAATGGTGCATTATATTTATCGTCTGAGGAGGCGGCATATATAACAGGGCAAACACTGCATATTAATGGCGGTATGGCGATGATATAAAAATTAAAAAAGCCTTTAATTATATGTTTTCATATTTGTAAAATAGTGTAAATCTATGTTGATTATGGTTGTCGATACATTATTTATATAATTGCATATATATGTAACGACAAAATATATTAATCAGGATAGTATTTTAGTCATATAGTTTTTTGTTATAAGGAAAATAAATAATGAGCGATGTTGCAGAACGGGTTAAGAAAATTGTCATTGAACATTTAGGTGTTGATGAAGCAAAAGTTAAAGAAACTTCCAGCTTTATTGATGATTTAGGCGCAGATAGCCTTGATACAGTTGAATTGGTTATGGCGTTTGAAGAAGAATTTGGTTGTGAAATCCCTGATGATGCAGCAGAAAAAATTCAAACGGTTAATGATGCCATTACATTTATTTCAGAAAATCAATAATATTTAATTTCATATCATATTAGGTGTCATGCCTTAATATATGGCATCTAATATGATATCTATTTGATATATTACATCAAAATTTATATTATAAGTTACTATAATAAAGGTTTAGCAATGAGACGTGTAGTTGTAACCGGAATGGGTATTGTTTCACCGCTTGGCATTGGGCATGACCTAGTATGGGAGCGTTTGATCAATGGAAAATCTGGCATACGCCCCATTACGGCAATAAATATTGATGATATACCTGCGAAAGTTGCGGGAACTGTACCGCGTGGCGATGGTTCAAACGGCACATTTAATGTGGATGACTGGCTTAGTTCAAAAGAACAACGCAAAATGGATACATTCATTACATTTGGTATGGCAGCGGCCATACAAGCGGTTGAAGATTCTGGCTGGAAGCCTAATGATGAAGAAGAACAAAATCGCACGGGCGTAATGATTGGTTCTGGCATTGGTGGTTTGTCTGGCATCTCTCAAGGTACTTTAACATTAGAAAATCGTGGCACAAGACGCATAAGCCCATTTTTTATTCCTGCTAATTTAATCAATTTAATAAGTGGTTTTGTATCAATAAAATATTCATTTCGCGGCCCTAATCATGCGGTTGTTACCGCATGTGCTACTGGTACTCATGCAATTGGTGATGCGGCAAGAATGATTGGTTTTGGTGATGCGGATGTTATGGTTGCAGGTGGTGCGGAGGCAGCAATCTGCCGTATTGGCATGGTTGGATTTGCCGCCGCAAAGGCATTAAGCACTAATTTCAATGACACCCCTGAAAAAGCCTCAAGGCCTTGGGATCGTGATCGCGATGGATTTGTCATGGGTGAGGGAGCAGGCGTTGTTGTTCTTGAAGAATTAGAACATGCAAAAGCGCGCGGTGCTAAAATCTATGCCGAAGTGTTAGGTTATGGCATGAGCGGCGATGCCTATCATGTAACTGCGCCCGCCGCCGATGGTAATGGTGGTTATCGGGCAATGGAATCAGCGTTAAGAAATTCAAATTTATCTGCTGATAAAATTGATTATATCAATGCCCATGGCACATCAACACCATTAGGAGATAGCATCGAACATGATGCGGTCAAACGCATTATGGGAAGCCATGCCAGCGATGTGGCAATGTCATCGACAAAATCATCTTGCGGTCATTTATTGGGCGCAGCCGGTGCGATTGAGGCTATTTTCGCAATTAAAGCCATTGAAACAGGCATATTGCCACCAACATTGAATTTAGATAACCCAAGTGAAGGTTGCGATATGAATTTGGTTGCCCATGTGGCACAGGAACGTAAAGTTAATTATGCCCTGTCAAACTCATTTGGTTTTGGTGGCACTAATGCCAGCTTAATTCTTGGCGCAAAGCCATAAACATAATAGCTATAAAGGCTAGTCATGCGTAAAAAAATAATTTTTATTGGTGTATTTATAATTGCAATGATTCTTGGGTTGGCATTATTTCTTTTTTATGTTCAACATATGGTTCTTTTAGATGGCCCATTGGAAAAGAACACCCATATCGTCATAAAAAAAGGTGCTTCGGTTAAATCTATTGCCAATATTTTAAATGATAATGGTGTTATTGATAAACCGTTTGTTTTTACAATCTGGACAAGATTTTTAGGAATGAATAGCCTGTTAAAAGCTGGTGAATATGAATTTCCTAAAGCGATAAGTCAGGGACATGTGATCGCAATGTTGGTTAATCATGATGTGGTTAATCGATTTATAACTATTGCCGAAGGGCTTTCATCACGGCAAATTATAACTTTAATCAATTCTGAAAAACTATTAGACGGCGTGATTGATAAAATCCCTGAAGAGGGTAGTTTATTACCAGAAACATTTCATTTTTCAAAAGGCGATAAACGGTCTAAAATTATCCTCGCCATGCAAAATGCACAGGATAATATTTTACAAAAGTTATGGAGTAAACGCGCCAAAAATTTACCGTTTAAATCAAAATTTGAAGCATTAATACTGGCATCAATTGTTGAAAAAGAAACTGGTATTAATGCTGAACGCACAAAGATTGCGGGGGTTTTTATCAATCGCCTTAATATTGGTATGCGGTTGCAATCTGACCCTACGGTAGCCTTTGCGGTTATGAATGGTAAGGGCAAATTAACACGACCATTAAGACGTGCCGATTTAAAATTAGAACATCCGTATAATACATATTTTATTAAAGGATTGCCGCCAACACCGATTGCCAACCCTGGTGCTGCCGCAATAAAGGCGGTGTTGAATCCTGATGATACCAAGGCGTTATATTTTGTTGCCGATGGCAGCGGCGGTCATGCTTTTGCTAATTCATTGACGCAGCATAATCGCAATGTAGCAAAATGGCGCAAAATTAATAAATAATTTTGTTGATTAACTTTTAAAACTTAATTTTAAGAATGGAATTAACCATGCCATTATCAAGCATGACAGGATATGCAAGGTCATCGGGCGAAAATGATAAATTTACATGGGTTTGGGAAATAAAAAGTGTCAATGGTAAATCGCTTGATACGCGAATACGTGTTCCATCATATTTAACTGGATTTGATGCTGTTATTCGCAAAATTATACAGAAAAACTTTAAACGTGGTAATTTAAATATTTCATTGGAAATTAACCATGCTGCACAAGAAAATCTTATGCAAATAAACCACCAATATTTAAATCAATTAATTGATTTATGTCAACAAAATGGCGATAAAGCCAATATTAGCCAATTATTAGCGGTGCGCGGCGTGGTCGATCTTTGCGAGGGAAATATTAATAGCAGTAACGAAAAAATAGATTTATCAATATTTTCCGATAGCTTGATCGAGGCATTGGATGGTTTAAAAATTAATCGTCGTGAAGAAGGTAAACGGATTGAAAGTCATATTAATGATAGATTAATAGAAATAGAAAAATTAGTTATGGCAGCGGATAAAATTGCCATGAAATTACCATCAATATTTATGGATAAAATAAAAATACAGCTTGATGAAATTTTAGAGCCATCAAGGGACGTTAACGAAGATCGATTGGCGCAAGAAATAGCTATCCTTGCAACCAAGGCCGATATACGCGAAGAACTTGATCGATTATCAGCCCATGTGGCGGCAGCAAAGAAATTAATAGATATAAATAATGATAATTCAGATGATATGACGGCGGTTGGTCGTAAATTTGAATTTTTATGTCAAGAATTTAACCGCGAAGCCAATACTCTATGTGCAAAATCATCTGATATTGAATTAACAGGCCTTGGTTTAGAATTAAAATCATCTATCGACCAATTACGCGAACAGGTTGCAAATATAGAGTAATAATTTTTATATTTATTTTGCTTTAAATAATATTACATATTTGCATATATATATAAACAATATAGACTACTTGCAGTAGATGCTTGATATATGAAGATAAATTTGAGAGAGTATAAAATACAACGTTATATATAACATTTCGGGGTATATTAATTATGAAAATCGAATTACCAGAACCGCTTGTGTCAGGAGAACTAGCCAGATTACTACCTGTAGTAAAAGATACGAGTTCAGAAGACAGGGCATCTTCAATCCTTCTAGCAACATTTCGAGCAGTGCCAGAATTTTGCCAGATAATGCTAAATGGGATAGGCCAAAAAATTGGTAGTAAGTCTAAAATTTCATGTTATTCACAAGTTAGAATGGCATTACCGAAGGATAGCAAAATACGCCCAGATGGTTTTATTAGAGTTGAACGTGCAGGTAGAATATGGACAGCCATTATCGAAGCTAAAATTGGTAATGCCTTACTTGATAAGGAACAAATTATTCAATATGCAGATTTAGCAAAGCAAAATAATATTGATGCTATCATCACCATCTCAAATGATTTTACAGCTTTGCCCACGCATCATCCAATTATATTTAGCGTGAGAGAAATTAAAGGCATTCAAATTTTTCATTGGTCTTGGTTAAATACCGTTACTCATGCTCAATTAGTACAATTAAACGATGCAGCCCTAAGCCCGACCAAAAAAATTATTTTAGATGAGTTTTTAAGATATTTTGAGCATGATTCTGTCGGTGTCAAAGGCTTTACACAAATGAACCCTGAATGGAAAAATGTAGTTCAACAAATTACAAATGGCACTATTTTAAAGAAGACTTCCGAAGATATTTTAAATACTGTTTCTGCGTGGCACCAAGAAAGCAGGGATCTTTGTTTAATTTTAAGCAGGGAGTTAGGGGTTGCAATAAAGGAACGACTTATCAGGAAACATATTAATGATTCTGTTTTGCGTTTAAAAGATGATGCAGAGACATTGGTAAATACTAGGACGTTAACTTGTATCTTAAATATTCCAGATACAGCTTCGGTTCTATATGTTACAGCCCATTTATCGCGCCGCTCCATATCTTGCTCTATGCGCTTAGCTGCAACGCAAGAGAAAAAAACAACTAAGGCACAAGTTAACTGGCTAATACGGCAACTAAAAAAATCTAATACCGAATTTATACATATTCGCGCTTGGCGCAAGAAATCTTCCCATCCTGAACAAAAAACACTTATTGAAATACGTGAAAATCCAAGCTGCCTTATTGCTGAAGGCAAAGAGAAAATTTTATTCGCTAGGTTCGAGGTTGCTATTATCCGCGATTTAGCTGTTAAATTTTCTGGTAGTAAAAACTTTATTAAAAATTTAGAAGAAATTACCGCTTTATTCTATGCTGAGGTTGGGCAACATTTAAGATCTTGGGTAAAGCCAGCGCCAAAAGCTCCGTTGGATGAAAATGAAACTGATAATAATATCACATAAAAATAGTAATTCAATTTATAAACCAAATTACTGCGCTGTGGGTGGATCATCTTTAGCTTTATGTCTTTTTCGTATAATTTATATTATGGAAAATAGTTTATTTTATATTAGCAAATATGTCATCGTAACTTCATTGTTAGTGGTTTATTCTTTTATATATTTACTTAACGCAGCTAACGGGGACTGGAATTTGCCTTTAACTCTGCAATTTACGCATATAGTTCTAGGCACAGGACCCATTAATTTAATCCGTTCTGCGGAGGTAATATTCTTGCTATCTATAGGATAAAAGGCGTGGTAAACTGTCTTATTTTCAAGTTTTTTCGACGAAACCAGAGCTGAATATTGCCCCGCCCAGCGGGTTTATCAGTAAGCCTGGATTACTCACAAAAACAATTCTCAAATATGCTAGCATATCCTTGCATTTTTTTGTATCTACACAAAGCCTTTACTGATAAACAGAATTGCATCGACGGCGTGTTTGCGTATTAATAAAAAATATTGCAACGATAAAAATATCTTGAATTATAAAAAGAATAATACTAACAATTATTAGTTAACTCAATGGGGAGCTTTTAATCAAGGCTGAGAATAAAACCCATAGAACCTGAACCGGATAATCCCGGCGGAGGAATTTGAGATAAAACCTATATTATATAATAATTAGATTATATAAATTTGGTTTTAATAAAATTCGCCGCCCATATTTTATAATGGAGCGACATAATGATTTATAAAGATATTATTAAAATATTTTCTGCCATGTTAATTATAATTTTTAGCATGAACCTTTCCCATGCGGAAACCCAAAAAGAAACGTTAAATATATATACTTATGATAGTTTTTCATCAAAATGGGGTCCTGGACCTAAAATAAAGACTGCATTTGAAAAAACATGCGATTGCATCGTTAATTGGGTCGCACTTGATGATGCGGTTAGCATTTTAAGCCGCTTAAAATTAGAAGGAAATAACACCAAGGCAGATATTGCCCTTGGCCTTGATATGAATTTATTGGAAGAAGCAAAAGCCAGCGGTTTATTTGCCAAACATGGACAAAATATAGCCACTGAAGATTAAAATATTGAATGGAATGACGATATATTCATACCATATGATTATTTTTATTTTGACTTTATTTTTGATGAAACAAAGCTATATAATCCCCCTAAAAGTTTGAAATCATTGATAGATAATGATGAAAATATTAAAATTATAATTCAAGATCCACGCACAAGTTCCCCTGGGCTCGGGCTTTTATTATGGGTCAAGCAAGTTTACGGCAATGACGCGGCAGCGGCATGGAAGAAATTAGCACCAAAAATAGTTACAGTTACCAAAGGTTGGTGGGAAGGTTATTCGATGTTTTTAAAAGGCGAGTCTGATATGGTTTTAAGCTATACCACCTCACCCGCTTATCATATTATTGCCGAAGGAAAACAGCAATATAAAGCGGCCTCCTTTGACGAAGGTCATTATATGCAAATCGAAATTGCGGCAAAAGTTGCAACAACAAAAAAAAGCAAACTTGCCGATAAATTCATGGCTTTTATAACTAGCAAAGATTTTCAAGATACCATTGCAACGGGAAATTGGATGTTTCCTGTGGCAAAAACAAGCGAGCCGTTGGACAAAGTTTTTTCACAGCTTGTTAAACCATCAAAAACTTTAATGATAGATTCAAATATAATTAAAGATAATCGTAAGAAATGGACAAATGATTGGTTAAATGCACTTAGTGAATAATTGCATTTTAATAGATATATAAAATAATGTTAAATGGTCGTATTATAAATATAATATTAATATTATTACCAGCATTCTTTGCCTTATTAATTTTATTACCATTGACTATTGGTACATTATCAACCCTGCTATTATATGGTGGGGTTGATGGTATTTTCGATGTTATTAATGATCCATATATTCATAAAGTTGCAATATTTACCGTTTTCCAAGCAGTTTTATCGACCTTAATCAGCACAATATTTGCAATTCCAATCGCACGCGCATTTAGTCGCCGCCGTTTTTATGGGCGTGATTTATTATTAAGAATATTTAGCATAACATTGGTAATGCCAGTTATTGTAGTTATCTTGGGAATAGTGATAATTTATGGTAAATCTGGATTTATAAATGACATATTACGCTATTATGGCTTTGATGCGGGGCATTATTTATACGGCCTGACGGGAATATTAATCGCCCATGTATTTTTTAATATGCCATTAATTACCAGAAGCATTTTAAACGCATTAGACGCAATTCCACCAGAAAATTGGCGTTTGGCAAGCCAGCTTGGCATGGGTGATATGGATATTTTCAAAATTATTGAATGGCCTGTTATGCGGCGGGTTCTTCCTGGTATTATGGGCGTTGTTTTAATGTTATGTTTTACCAGCTTTGCCATTGTTTTAACCTTAGGCGGCGGTCCAAAGGCAACAACCATCGAAGTTGCAATATATCAAGCTATACGATTTGATTTTGATATTACCCGCGCAGTTGGGCTTTGTTTAATGCAATTATTTCTATGCGGGACTATTGCTGGTTTTCTATTAAGGCTTGGTCGTAATCATGATTTTATTAACAGTGAAAAAAAACTATATATAAGGCCAGATATTAAATATCTATCGACAAAAATAACCGATATATTCTTTATATCATTGGCAATTTTATTCATTTTACCACCCATCATAACGATAATATTAAGCGGTATTAATTATGATGGCATTAAAATTTTAACCGAAAAATCCATGTGGTCAGCCACATTTTATAGTGTAATAATTGCGCTATCTTCGGGGATATTATCTTTGATATTAGGTATTGGTTTACTTGTAACCAGCCGCAATCTTCGCCTTAAATATTATCAAATAAAAGCCAGCAATATGTTAGATTTAGGTGGATCATTAATATTAATAATGCCACCATTCGTTATGGCAACGGGGCTTTTTTTGATGTTTAGAAACGCGGTTAATATATTCACAATAGCGCCAATTTTAATTATATTAACCAATAGCGCTATGGCATTACCGTTTATTATAAGAATAATGGGACCTGCCCTATATCAGGCTGGTGATCAATATGACAGGCTATGTCAAAATTTAAATATTTCAGGCATTAATAAATTTAAATTTGTTGATTGGCCAATGGTTAAAAAACCATTTAGCATGGCATTTGCCATTGCTGTTACCATATCAATCGGTGATTTAGGGGTGGTTGCCTTATTTGGTAGCCAGGATTTCACCACATTACCATTATATATTTATCGATTAACCAGTGCATATAAATTAGATCAGGCGGCTAGTGCTGCATTAATTTTAATAATCATATGTTTTGCCTTATTTTGGGCAATTGAAAAAATATGTGAATTAAAAATAGGCAATATTAAAAATTAAAATAGGTAAATAATGTTAGAAATAAAAAATATATCAATATGTTACGGCAGCGATAAAATGAACTATAACCTAACGGTTGAAAATGGTGATTGTATCGCATTAATTGGTCCAAGTGGTGGTGGCAAAACCACATTATTAAATCTTATAGCTGGTTTTTTAAAACCAAATTCAGGAAAGATATATTTTAATGACGATGATTTAACCAAATTATCACCAGATAAACGTCCATTAACAATGTTATTTCAAGAACATAATCTTTTCCCCAATCTTAATCTGTTTGAAAATATTGCCATTGGCGTTAACCCTTCGTTGAAAATAACAGCAGAGCAAAGACAAAATATTAAAAAGGCTATTAATGATGCTGGTCTTAATGGCAAAGAACTTAGCCTACCCAAGGAATTATCAGGTGGCCAACGCCAACGTGTGGCACTTGCAAGATCATTGGTTAGAGAAAGGCCATTATTATTATTGGACGAACCGTTTAGCGCACTCGACCCCGGTTTAAGATTACAAATGTTAGAATTAGTTGCAGAGATACAAAAAAATAATGGGTTAACCATATTAATGGTTAGTCATAATCCAGAAGATGCAAAATTGATCGCCAAAAAAATTGCATATATCGATGATGGCGAGGTAAAATCATATGGCAATCCCGAAACTGAGTTAAATGACCCACTGCTCAATCATTATTTAGGGCAATTATAAAGGGCTATAATTTATCCTCTATCCCGCCATTTTTCATTAATATTTTTAATCTTGCATCATCATATTGGCTTTCAATTTTGGCAGCATGGTTTTTTGCCTCCATCGATATATCGTCAGAAATTTCCTCTGGTGTGCTTTTGCGCCAATCGTCAAGATAGCTATCTTCACCACGCGCACCTCCGCGCATGGCTGCAATATCAATCGCTTTTTCAAATCTTTCACTTAAAACTAATTTAACTTGGTCGCGCCTGCCCTTCTTGCAAATGACTTGTGCGGGAATATCGCGCCAATAAACAATGATTAACTGTGCCATAATATTATATTGATCCATATTATTGATAGAATTTTAAATTTTGGTGTTTTATTTATGCTGCGGCATTATCGATAAAATTGGCTAATTCACCATATCCTGTTGTTATTTTAATATAATCAAGCTGTAATTTCTTTGCTGCTGCTTCGGCCTTTTTATCCAATTCTGCATCATTAATTTGTGATAAATAAACTAATCTTTTATAATTTGAAAACATTAAATCGCGCATTTCAGGATATTTATTAAGCCCACAGCCTTCCATTATTAATGTATCAAAATTACTCGCCAAATAATCAGTTAAATAAAAACTTCCTAATTCTTGTTCAGCAATTTTATTAAAATTTTCTTGACCCGCATAAAAAGAATAACAATGTGGGGCTTTGATCATTTTTATATTTTCATTATCGCATATTTTTTTAATTGCACCACCAGTGCCACAATCGGCATAGGCAACAAATATATTTTGATAAAGATGCTTATTTTCTGTTATTTTATTGCGTAAAGCCTCGGGTATTTTATTTGGCTTGTTATGCAGGCTTGCTGGTAAACATTTAAGATCCATATGATTAAAGCCATTGATTTCGATCATAGAAAGGATTTCACGTGCCAATGCACCGCAGGCAATTATTAATGTTTTTTCAATCGCCATTAAATTAGAACCTTAATTAAATTTAAATCAAATAATTATGCTATTGCCGTTTGATTATGCTTTTTATTTATAAAATCTTTGGCTATTTCAACGGCAATCGCCGCGTCGCGACAATATTTATCAGCACCAATCGCATCGGCAAATTCTTCGTTAAGCGGCGCACCGCCAACTAAAATAATATAATCATCACGAATTCCTTTTTCAATCAATGTATCTATCACTATTTTCATATAGGGCATTGTAGTTGTTAATAAAGCCGACATGCCAAGAATCTGTGGTTTATGTTCTTCTAATGCGGCTAAATAATCTTCAACGGCGACATTAATTCCTAAATTAATAACTTCAAATCCTGCACCTTCCATCATCATAGCTACAAGATTTTTACCAATATCATGTATATCACCTTTAACAGTGCCAATAACAATTTTTCCCATTTGTGGCGCACCAGATTCTGCCAATAATGGACGCAATATCTTCATACCAGATTTCATGGAATTTGCCGCCATTAAAACCTCTGGTACGAATAAAATACCATCACGAAAATCAATGCCAACTATTCGCATTCCTTCGACCAATGCCTCGGTCAATACCTTATATGGTTGCCAACCACGCTCAAGCAAGATATTAACAGCTTCACAAATTTCATCAGCAAGACCATCATAAAGGTCATCCCACATTTGTTCACATAACTCGCTATCATCAAGTGAACGCAGATCTAAATCTTCTTCTGACATTATCACGGGCCTTTCTAAAATATAGTATATTTAGGCTAAAATAGAATAAACATAAATTATATATAGCAAATATTTCTTTTATGTGCGACAATATATATCTTTGTCACGGCAAAAAATAAATAGAATTTTAATATAACATTAAAAAATATATATAGTGAAATTTATTCTTTAATTTTAATTAAGCAATCTTTTTGCGATATCTTTATCTTCTTTTGTTAATTGATCACCAATTTTTGCTGCTAATTGTGCTGCATTCACATCACCATTTTCTACAGCACGAACCGCCCATACCCATGCCAATGGTTGTTGTTTTTCAACCCCTAAACCATAATGATATAAAATTCCAAGGGCGCGCATTGCCTTGGCAATATCTTGTTTTGCTGCTCTTTCATACCATATAGCCGCAAGCCTATAATCACGCATAACGGTTTTTCCCGTTTCATATAAATATGCCAAATTATATTGCGCTTCGGCAAAACCTCTATCTGCTGCGATTTTATACAATCGCGCAGCATTGACCATATCAACCTTCCCTAAAATTCCAGATTGATATATCAAGCCTAATTTAAATGTAGCTGGTGAAAAGCCATTTTTTGATGATTTTTCATACCAATATATTGCCTTATAAATATTGTATTTATCCTGTCTTACAGCAGTTGTATTTTTATCACCAATATGATCAAGATAATAGTTTTCATATGTTAAGCCTAAATAAAACTGAAACCGCTCATCACCTTGATTGGCAAGGTTTAAATATTTATCTTGAGCTAATTGAATATTTTTTGAAATATCATCCGTAACAGGTAATATATCTTGGGCTGTTGCAAAATTTATATTAGCATTTAGATTATAAAAACATAATATACCAAATAATAATTTGGCAATTAATACTGATCGCATGGAGTTTAAACCTTAATATAATAGATAAAATATTATTGCTTTTATTCTATGTTATATAAGCGTTAAATAACAGTGTATTTTTTAATTGATGCGGTAAATTATTTTATGAAGCGAGAAGTTATTTTATGAAAATTGTCGTTATAGATATTGATGATATTTATATTCCAGCAGCCAGACGCAAGGAATATTCACCTGAAAAAGCGGAGTTAATTGCAGAGGGAATTTTAAATGGTACGAATGTAACGCCTATTTTGGTACGCAAAGGCAATGACCGTCATGTATTGGTTGACGGTATTGATAAGCTTGAAGCTATGAAGCTGTTAGGTGAAAACAACATCCAAGCACATATTGTACGTGCTATACAACATTGATAAAAAATTAAATTAAAATATTGCTAATAGCTAAATAATCTTTTTACATATAGCTATATATTTGATTGGAATTAAATTGACAGTTATCTCGCAAAAAATATCATATCTTGGCACAGAGTCGGCATTTAGTGTTTTGGCAAAAGCAGAGAAACTATCTCAATCTGGCAAAGATATTATAAATTTAGGAATTGGGCAGCCAGATTTTAAAACGCCAAAACATATATGTGATGCGGCGATTTTGGCAATTAATAATGGCAACCATGGATACACCCCCGCCAATGGTATATTGCCGTTACGCATCGCTGTGGCAGAAGATTTAAAAATGCGACAAAATTTTGATATTAACCCAGATAATATTTTAATTTTACCGGGCGGTAAAGTAACTATGTTTTTTGCTATTCAAATATTTGGCGAAGAGGGAGTTGAGATAATATATCCTGATCCTGGCTTTCCAATATATGCATCTGCCATTAATTATTCAGGGGCAAAAGCCGTTCCATTACCATTATTAGAAGAGAATGATTTTGCATTTTCTGCTGATAAATTGCTATCATTAATCAATGATAAAACCAGACTTATAATAATAAATAACCCTGCCAACCCAACGGGTGGTGTTACATCAAAAATTGAAATGGACAAACTTGCCAAAGGTTTAGAAAAATTTCCCCATGTGGCGATAATGTCCGATGAAATATACAGCCGCATGCTGTATGATAATCAAAAACATAACAGCATGCTGGCCTATGAAAATTTAAAGAATCGGGTGATTATACTTGATGGTTGGTCAAAAACATATGCCATGACTGGTTGGCGGCTTGGTTATTCAATTTGGCCAGATAATTTGATTGAACATGCAACCAAACTTGCCATAAATTGCCATTCTTGCGTTAACGCGCCAACACAATTTGCAGGAATTGCAGCATTGGAAGGATCACAACAACCAGTTAATGAAATGATGCAAATTTTTACTAAAAGACGGTCAATTATTGTTGATGCCTTAAATGATTTACCGGGGGTCAGCTGTATAATGCCAAAGGGGGCGTTCTATGCATTTGCCAATATTAAACAAACAGGGATGAAGTCAATGCAAATGCAGGAATTGCTGTTGGATAAGGTTGGTGTTGCAGTAATTTCTGGCACTAGCTTTGGAAAATATGGTGAAGGTTATTTGCGTTTTTCATATGCAAATTCAACAACAAATATTTTAACGGCAATATCACGAATTAAATCAATTTTATAACATCTTTATAGAGATATTTTTAATTGCTTATTTTTTAATCAATTGTTTATTTATTAATCATTTAAAATGCTTAATAAATATTCATAAATTATTATGTTATTGATTGTAAAAGATAAAATATATTTATAAAACTGGCATGACATATGCTTTGTAAGGCTTATATATTTATAATCATTAATATATAAATATTTGGCTGTAATTAATAGAGTTGGAAATATTATGAAAAAAATAGAAGCCATTATCAAACCATTTAAACTTGATGAGGTTAAAGAAGCATTACATGAGGTCGGCATTCAAGGCATAACAGTTACCGAAGCAAAAGGGTTTGGTCGTCAAAAAGGCCATACTGAACTTTACCGTGGCGCGGAATATGTTGTTGATTTTTTACCAAAGGTTAAGCTTGAAATAATTTTAGACGATGCATTAGCAGAACGTGCAGTCGAAGCAATTCAAAATGCAGCGCAAACTGGTCGTATTGGCGATGGTAAAATTTTTGTATCAAATATCGAAGAAGTTATTCGTATTCGCACTGGTGAAACTGGATCTGATGCTATTTAAAATCAAAAAATATATAAATTAAAATAAATTATAAAGGAAATATTATGTCTGATGCTGTTGCTAAACTATTAAAAATGATCAAAGAAAATGACATTCAATATGTTGATTTTCGTTTCACCGACCCAAGGGGGAAATGGCACCATACGGCACAACATGTTGCAACTGTTGACGAAGATATGTTCAAAGATGGTGTTATGTTTGATGGCTCATCAATCGATGGTTGGAAGGCAATTAATGAATCCGACATGATCTTAATGCCTGATCCTGAATCTGCCGTATTAGACCCATTCACCGCACAACCACAATTAATTATATTCTGTGATATTTTAGAACCATCAACTGGTCAACCATATAGCCGCGACCCGCGTTCTATTGCAAAAAAAGCATTGGCCTATACCGAAGGCCTTGGCATTGGCGATACGGTTTATTTTGGTCCTGAGGCTGAATTTTTTATCTTTGATGATGTAAGATGGAGTACAGAACAAAATAATATGGGATATTCATTTGATTCAGAAGAAGGACCATATAACAGCAATTCAGAATATGAAGGCGGTAACACGGGGCATCGCCCTGCGCATAAAGGCGGGTATTTTCCCGTTGCACCAGTTGATAGCGGCACAGATATTCGCGCAGAAATGACATCTATAATGCGCGATATGGGGCTTGATATGGAAAAACATCACCATGAAGTTGCACCATCACAACATGAATTAGGTATGAAATACAACACATTGGTTACTGTTGCTGATCAAATGCAAATATTTAAATATGTTACCCATAATGTTGCCCATTCATATGGTAAAACCGCCACATTCATGCCAAAACCAGTTATGAATGATAATGGTTCGGGTATGCATTGTCATCAATCAATTTGGAAAGATGGCAAAAATATGTTCGCTGGTTCTGGCTATGCTGATTTATCAGAAATGTGTCTTTATTATATTGGTGGTATAATCAAACATGCCAAGGCATTAAATGCTTTTACTAACCCATCTACTAATAGTTATAAGCGCCTTGTCCCTGGATATGAAGCACCAGTTTTATTGGCATATTCGGCCAAAAACCGTTCCGCATCATGCCGCATTCCATATGTTGCCAATCCTAATGGCAAGCGGGTTGAGGTGCGTTTCCCTGATGCTACTGCCAATCCATATTTTGCCTTTACGTCAATGTTAATGGCGGGTCTTGATGGTATTGAAAATAAAATTCACCCTGGTGATCCGATGGATAAGGATTTATATGATCTGCCAGCCGAAGAATTAGCCGAAGTTCCAACCGTTGCAAGCAGCCTGCGCGAAGCATTAGAAGCATTAGATGTGGATCGTGAATTTCTTAAAAAAGGCGATGTGATGGATGATAACATGATCGATTCATATTTAAAATTAAAATGGGCTGAGGTCGAACGCTATGACATGGCAGTACATCCAGTAGAATTTGATATGTATTATTCATGCTAATATAATTTAATATAAATATTTCATAATGATAAAGCCCCATCTATGGTTAGATGGGGCTTTTGATATTTAAGATATAGAGTTAAGGTTTTATTTTGCTGAATGACAATTAACACACTATATAGGGTAATGCTCCCTAAAAATAATAGTGATGGATTCAATGGGTCATGGCAACACCGTCTCTAGTTTATCTGCTTGAGTTTGGAAGTCCAGTGTTTTTCTTGGTCGCGAATTTAGCTGATTTGCAATAATATTTAAATCGTCTTGGGAGTGATCTGATAAGCAACTCCCTTTTGGAAAATATTGCCTTAACAATCCATTTGTATTTTCATTGGTACCTCGCTGCCACGGGCTGCTAGGGTCACAGAAATAGAGATCCATATTGGTTTCGAGCGAAAATTTTTTATGAGCTGCTAATTCTGTTCCCCGATCCCAAGTAAGGATTTGTTTTAAAAGCTTAGGAAGTTTACTCATTTGGCAAACCAGTGCTGATACTACGGCTTCAGTTTTTCGACCATCTACCTTTACAAGAATGGTAAAACGAGACTGACGTTCAACAACGGTAGCAATATAGCTGTTAATTACACATCTCCTTATGGAACAGGCCACGCGTTTGAATAAATAAGCTTTTATAGATCGTTTTATGAGACATATGCATAATTTTGCCACCTGGATATATTAGCCTTAGCCAACCTGATATTTGCTCAGGCGACCAGTTTAGAAATAATTTTTTGATAACTAAGTTTTTAAGTATTCTATGATTGGCAAGCCAGCAGAGTTTAGGACGCTTGCCATGCTTCCACGCTCTTTTATCAGCAATTAGTGCTCGATATCGCTGACGACCTCCATTCTTTTTGACTTCCCGGCTGACCTGCGCCCTTTAAATTAGTCCATTTATAAGTAGAGTCTTTCTCAACAGGAGGAAGATCAGAATGAAACGTAGTAGATTTAACGAAGAACAGATTATTCGTATATTAAAAGAGCAGGAATCTGGCATTACCACCGCAGATTTTTGCCGCAGACACGGAATTGCAGAAAGTACATTTTACAAGTGGAAGTCAAAATATGGCGGCATGGAAGTCAGTGATGCTAAACGATTAAAATTGCTTGAAGATGAAAACCGCTGTTTAAAATCTTTGCTGGCGGATGCCCATTTGGATATTTCGATGTTGAAAGATGTGAATGCAAAAAAATGGTAACGCCCGCTGGCAAGCGAGATGCTGTCACTCACCTTCGAACAAATTTTATGGTGAGTGAGCGGCGGGCGTGTTTAATGCTTAACGTGGAACGATCTTTAATCCGGTACCAATCCGTACGACCCAATGATGCGGTATTACGCAGCAGATTACGCGAATTATCGCATTTACGTAAACGCTTTGGCTATCGCCGTCTGCATATTTTATTGGCACGTGAGGGTTATCACCTTAACCATAAGAAGCTTCGGCGTTTGTATAAAGAAGAAGGTTTGGCAGTTCGCAAACGGAATGGTCGCAAGCGTGCTATTGGCACAAGATCACCGATTGCAGTGCCTTCTAAGGTCAACGAACGCTGGTCGCTTGATTTTGTCAGTGATAGTTTTATGGATGGCAGGCGTTTTAGAATGTTATGTGTTGTTGATGATAGCAGCCGAGAATGTTTGGCACTGGTGGCTGATACATCTATCGGTGGTCATCGTTTGTCCCGTGAGTTAGATAACATAATAGCAATACGTGGCAAGCCAGATACAATAGTCAGCGATAACGGCACGGAAATGACATCAAATGCCCTACTAAAATGGCAAGGCGACATGGGCATCAATTGGCATTACATCGCACCAGGCAAGCCGATGCAAAACGGGTTTGTGGAAAGCTTCAATGGTAAATTACGTGATGAATGTTTAAATGAAACACTGTTTGAAGACCTTCATCATGTTCGTAAGATATTAGCAGATTGGCGCGATGATTATAATCATGTAAGGCCGCACTCAGCCTTGGATGGGCAAAGCCCAATACAAGCTTTGCAAAATAAAAACGACCAACCATTATGGGGGCATGCCCCCATAATGGTTGCAAATGATCAAATAATTGATAAAAACTTAACTAAAGGACTCTACGGCTAACTGGTACAAAGTTGGTGCGCAGGTCAAAGCCCGTGTTGCTTTAGAAGCTAAAATAGGTTAAATAACCATATCATCATTAATATCGATAGATAAGTTTCTGAATTTTGTTAATCGGTATGATCAGATCAAATAAATTATTTTAGCACAAGGACAAAAAAATGTTTCCAGTTGAAATTCATAAAAAACTAGGGTCATACGTCTATCGATTAATCGACCCGCGAAATGGACAAACATTCTATGTAGGCAAAGGAAAAGGCAATCGTGTCTTTCAACATGTTGCCGCTGAACTTGCATTTGATAAAGATGAAGATTCAGCTTCTACTAAAATCAAAACCATAAGACAGATAAAACTCGCTGGTTTGGAACCTATCCACATTATTCATCGCCATGGCTTATCAGACCATGAAGCTATTCTTTCTGAAGCTGTATTAATAGATGCTATTGGGGGCTTAACTAATATCGTTGGAGGTCATGGCTCAAATGAATTCGGTCCAGCGAATGCAGAAGAATTAATTAGAAGATATAAACTTGAAGAGATGAAAATCAGCCAAGATCACAAGATTTTAGCTCTTAATGTAAGCAACAGTAAAAATGAACATGACTTGTATGATGCTGTAAGGTTTGCCTGGCCAGTAAATAAACTCAAAGCCGAAAAAGCTGATTTCATTTTTGCTGTCTCACAAGGCGTTTGCCGAGGTGTTTTTGTTGCCAATGAATGGAAACATGCAACATCTGAAAACTTTCCAGAGTTTTCCTCTGTCATTAACGACAGCATTAAGTCACGTTATGGTTTTGTCGGAGAGCGAGCGCAACAAGAAATTTTAGAATTATATATAGACAAGCAATTGCCTGAAAATATGCGTTGGAAGCCAGGAGCGTCGTCTCCAATACGATATAGTTGGGGCTGAAAAATCATTACACTCTAATGCTGTACATAAAAATAAAAAAAGTATAGCAATTTTTAGTTTTATATACGAAACGGAACAGCAATACCGCAAAGTGCCATATTGGGGGCATCCATGCCACCAAATTTAGAACACCATTTGTAAAATGGAGCTCTGCTCGTGCCATGCTCCCGACAAAGGGCTGAAACTGGTGTTTTTGCTTCTGCTTGTTTTCAAATACTAATAATCTGCCTGCGTGCCATAAATTTTTCATGTAAAATCTCCTGTTTTAAATTAAGAGAAAATTCTACTTATAAAAGTGATGGATTCAATGGGTCATGGCAACATACGATATAAACCTTTTTAGAAGGAGCACAGCGTATGTACAGTTCAAATACTATGGATGAGTATAAGAAGTCGATAATTTGGGACAAGTGGGGAAGCAGTCATTCAATGGCAGAGATCGTGACCTGCGCCCCAACTTTGTACCAGTTAGCCGTAGAGTCCTTTAGTTAAGTTTTTATCAATTATTTGATCATTTGCAACCATTATGGGGGCATGCCCCCATAATGGTTGGTCGTTTTTATTTTGCAAAGCTTGTATTGGGCTTTGCCCATCCAAGGCTGAGTGCGGCCTTACATGATTATAATCATCGCGCCAATCTGCTAATATCTTACGAACATGATGAAGGTCTTCAAACAGTGTTTCATTTAAACATTCATCACGTAATTTACCATTGAAGCTTTCCACAAACCCGTTTTGCATCGGCTTGCCTGGTGCGATGTAATGCCAATTGATGCCCATGTCGCCTTGCCATTTTAGTAGGGCATTTGATGTCATTTCCGTGCCGTTATCGCTGACTATTGTATCTGGCTTGCCACGTATTGCTATTATGTTATCTAACTCACGGGACAAACGATGACCACCGATCGATGTATCAGCCACCAGTGCCAAACATTCTCGGCTGCTATCATCAACAACACATAACATTCTAAAACGCCTGCCATCCATAAAACTATCACTGACAAAATCAAGCGACCAGCGTTCGTTGACCTTAGAAGGCACTGCAATCGGTGATCTTGTGCCAATAGCACGCTTGCGACCATTCCGTTTGCGAACTGCCAAACCTTCTTCTTTATACAAACGCCGAAGCTTCTTATGGTTAAGGTGATAACCCTCACGTGCCAATAAAATATGCAGACGGCGATAGCCAAAGCGTTTACGTAAATGCGATAATTCGCGTAATCTGCTGCGTAATACCGCATCATTGGGTCGTACGGATTGGTACCGGATTAAAGATCATTCCACGTTAAGCATTAAACACGCCCGCCGCTCACTCACCATAAAATTTGTTCGAAGGTGAGTGACAGCATCTCGCTTGCCAGCGGGCGTTACCATTTTTTTGCATTCACATCTTTCAACATCGAAATATCCAAATGGGCATCCGCCAGCAAAGATTTTAAACAGCGGTTTTCATCTTCAAGCAATTTTAATCGTTTAGCATCACTGACTTCCATGCCGCCATATTTTGACTTCCACTTGTAAAATGTACTTTCTGCAATTCCGTGTCTGCGGCAAAGATCTGCGGTGGTAATGCCAGATTCCTGCTCTTTTAATATACGAATAATCTGTTCTTCGTTAAATCTACTACGTTTCATTCTGATCTTCCTCCTGTTGAGAAAGACTCTACTTATAAATGGACTAATTTAAAGGGCGCAGGTCAGCTTTAAAAACCTGGTTATGATTCTTAACCTTTAGACATTTTATGTTTTCCTCGTCTGGTTAAAGACCAGTCAAGCAAAAATTAGAGCTTAAGTCACTGTCTCATTATTGGGGAACACTTCAGTAAATAACAGTGATGATGACCTTGTATATAATCATATAGTCCAATTTAGTGATGATTGTGATAAAGACATTCTCGAAAAAATTGATGGATTAGATGAACATTTATGGATTTATGTTGATAACTCCATATTTCAATAAAAAATAAACCTGTCAAACTATGCTAAAAAGTCTTTTAAAATAGTTTTAATGCCACTTTATTTAATAGCCTATCTCATTAAATGCGGATCGTGATTTCCTTAAAAAGGCGATTTTATTTTGCCAATGATATTTCAATGGCTTTTATTGCCTGATTAATTAAATTACCATCTGGACCGCCAGCTTGTGCCATATCTGGCCTGCCGCCGCCGCCTTTACCGCCCATTGCTTCTGATCCAATTCGCACTAAATCAACTGCATTAAAATTATTTGTTAAATCATTGGTAACGCCAACTACAATTGATGCCTTGCCGTCATTATTGGCGCAAACGGTGATTATGCCGCTACCGATATCTGATTTTAATTGATCAACCAACGGCTTTAATTCTTTGGCTGGAACATCTTTTAATGATCGGCTAATAAATTTAATGCCGTTAATTTCACTGGCTGCTGAAGATTTATTATCTGAAGCTTGGCTATTACCTTGGGCAGCTAATTTTCGCCTTAATATTGATAATTCACGTTCAAGTCTTTTGCGTTCGTTAATCAGGCTTGATACCCGTTGTTCCACATCTTGTGGTGTCGATTTTAAAATATCGGCAGTTTTAATTAATGATATTTCCCGATTATTTAAATAATCCAATGCCGCTTGCCCCGTCAAAGCATCAATACGACGCACGCCAGATGCAACTGCGCTTTCATTAATTATTTTAAATATACCAATATCACCCGTGCGTTTAACATGTGTACCGCCGCAAAGTTCCGTCGAATATACAGTATTTTTATCTTTATTTTCCTTTGCCCCCATGGAAACCACGCGCACTTCATCGCCATATTTTTCACCAAATAAAGCCATTGCGCCCGCTTTAATGGCATCATCAGGGGTCATTAAGCTGGTGGTTATATGGCTATTTTGGCGAATTTCCGCATTAACTTCATTTTCAATTTTTTTAATCTCATCCATGCTCATTGATTTTTGATGCGAAAAATCAAATCGCATGCTATTTTCTGCGACTTGCGATCCTTTTTGGCTAACATGATCGCCTAAATTACGGCGCAAAGCCTCGTGCATTAGGTGGGTAACCGAATGATTAGCACGCAACTTATCACGGCGTATATCATTAATCGACATTTCAACCGCATCGCCAATCTTTAAACTACCATTGGTTAATTCACCCATGTGAATATGCAAATTATCAAGTTTTTTATTAGTGTCATTAACGATAAACTGATCACCATTAGCAGTTTTAAATAATCCTTTATCGCCTTGTTGACCACCAGATTCACCATAGAAAGGTGTTTGATTGGTGATTATTGCGGAATTATCGCCTTTATCAATTTTATCAACCATTTTATCATCGACAATTATCGCGGTGATAATTGCTTCGGCATATCCTGTTTCATAACCTAAAAATTCTGTTGCTCCAACCTTGTCTTTAGCCTCAAACCATAATATTTCTGTTGCTGTATCACCTGAACCACCATGGGCGGCACGTGCCATTTTTCGTTGCGCCGCCATTGATTGGTTAAAACCATCAATATCGACTATACGCCCCTGCCCGCGTAAAATATCTTGGGTTAAATCCAATGGAAAACCAAAAGTATCATATAGATTAAAGGCAATTTTACCGTTTAATGCTTGCCCATCGCCAAGCTTGTCGGTTTCAACCTCAAGCAATTTTAAACCCTTATCCAATGTGGTTTTAAATCGTGTTTCTTCCATTTTTAATGTTTCAGTTATTAATGATTCTGCCCGTTGTAATTCGGTGAAATGCCCGCCCATTTTACTTATCAAGCTTGGTACTAATTTATGAATTAATGGATCTTTTGCACCTAACATATGGGCGTGACGCATGGCGCGGCGCATTATGCGTCGTAATACATATCCACGTCCTTCGTTACTTGGCAAGACACCATCGGCAATTAAAAATGAAGATGCCCGTAAATGATCAGCAATTACTTTATGCGAGGCAGATTGCGCACCATCAGGGTTAATATTGGTAAAATCGGCCACCGCATCAATAATCACCCGCAATATATCAATATCATAATTATTATGTTTGCCTTGCAATATGGCGGTTATGCGTTCTAGCCCCATACCGGTATCAATCGATGGTCGTGGTAAATCTACACGTTTACCTGGTTCTAATTGTTCATATTGCATGAAAACCAAATTCCATATTTCAATGAAACGGTCGCCATCTTCATTGGCTGACCCAGGTACGCCGCCTGCAATATTTTCACCATGATCGTAAAATATTTCTGAACATGGGCCACATGGGCCAGTGTCGCCCATTTGCCAAAAATTATCCGAAGTTGGTATACGGATTATTTTATCATCACCAAGCCCAGCAATTTTTTTCCATAACAAGGCGGCATCTTCATCTTCGGAATATACGGTTACCAATAATTTATCAGGATTAATTCCATATTCCTTGGTAATTAAATTCCATGCCAGAAAAATGGCTTGTTCTTTAAAATAATCGCCAAAGGAAAAATTACCCAGCATTTCAAAAAAAGTATGATGACGAGCGGTATAACCGACGTTTTCTAAGTCATTATGTTTACCACCAGCACGAACGCATTTTTGTGATGTAACCGCAGTTTTATAATCACGTTTTTCCACACCTGTGAAAGTATTTTTAAATTGCACCATTCCCGCATTTGTAAACATTAATGTGGGGTCATTATGAGGTACAAGCGATGAGCTACCAACAATTTCATGGTTATTTTTAGCAAAATAATTTAAAAAAACTAATCTTATTTCATTGGCACTAGACATAAAAAAATCCATAGAATTAATTAATAAAACAGGTAATTAACAATATTTTTATAATTATTTTCTAATTTAAAAAATAATGCGGTATTAATTATTAAATACCGCATTATAAAGACCTATTATAGATATTAAATAAAGTTAATATTTATTTATTTTCACCATTGTTAGATTTGGCTGCTTTTTTATCTTTGGTTTTTTTAATCTCTTTAGTTTCAGTTGCATTTTCTTCGATTAAGCCAGCATTAACCCGAATTTTATGTTCAATTTCATTACATAAATCCATATTATTACGAAGGAATTCCTTAGCTTTTTCGCGCCCTTGACCAATTCGATGTGTTCCATATGAAAACCATGATCCAGATTTATCAACAATACCAGCATTAACACCAAGGTCTATTAATTCGCCCATTTTAGAAATGCCTTCACCAAACATAATATCAAATTCTATAACTTTAAATGGTGGTGCAACTTTATTTTTGACAACCTTTATCCTTGTTTGATTGCCGACCACTTCGTCGCGATCTTTAATTTGTCCAATACGGCGGATATCAAGACGCACACTAGCATAAAATTTTAATGCATTACCACCCGATGTGGTTTCAGGGCTGCCAAACATTACACCAATTTTCATGCGAATTTGATTGATGAATATCACCATGCAATTGGAACGTTTGATAGATCCAGTTAACTTACGTAAGGCTTGGCTCATTAATCTTGCTTGTAAGCCAACATGGGTATCGCCCATTTCGCCTTCTAATTCTGCGCGTGGCACTAATGCGGCAACGGAATCAACCACTAAAACATCAACTGCACCTGATCTTACCAATGTGTCTGAAATTTCCAAGGCTTGTTCACCAGAATCTGGTTGTGAGATTAATAAATTTTCTATATTGATCCCAAGCTTCCTTGCATAAGCTGGGTCAAGAGCATGTTCAGCATCGATAAAAGCGCAAGTGCCACCAACTTTTTGTGACTCTGCTAATACATGTAATGCCAATGTGGTTTTACCAGAGCTTTCAGGGCCATAAATTTCAACAACTCGCCCTTTTGGCAAACCGCCAATACCAAGCCCAATATCAAGCCCTAATGATCCCGTTGATATGGATTCCATATCAAGCTTATCATCTGCCCCTAATTTCATTATAGAGCCTTTACCAAAAGATCGCTCTATCTGCCCAAGGGCTGCTTCTAATGCTTTTTGTTTATCCATTTCAACTTTACCTACTAAATGTAACGATGGTTGCGACATTTTATTGACCTCTCTTGTCTCATAACATTCTATTTATGGCAACTAAAGTTAAATGTACATGTTTTATTCTTTTTATCAAGTTCTTTTTATGTTCTTTTAATTTTTCAATATTTACAATAGTTTATTAATAGTTAACGATATAAAATATCGTAATAATATCTATAGAAATGAATTATTTTATATTACTTATGATACTATATTACGAATCGATAGCATCTTTAACTTTTCTTGTTAATTGTTTTAGACTAAACGGTTTGGCAAGGAAGTATATTTTATCAAGTCCAATAACTTCTTTTGCTACGGCTTCTTGGGTATAACCTGAAATACATATAACTGGTAAATTTGGCATTGTTTTTCGCGCTTCAAAAATTAATGTTGCGCCATCAACTTTTGGCATCATCATATCGGTTATCATTAAATCAAATGTTTGATTTGCTAATATTTCCAATGCAGCCTCTCCTGTTGTTGCTTCAATTACAATATAACCTTTTGATCTTAATGCCCTTGCCGCAAATAATCGCACTGGATATTCATCTTCTACCAACAACATACATCCGCCGCCTGTATCATCTTGGTTAATATCATTTTCCTTATTTGGCTCAATCTTTTTTACTTCGGCTTTAACGCTTCCTAGGTAAAGAGTAAATATTGCTCCTTTACCCTCACCATCACTATGGGCAAATATAAATCCACCTGCTTGTCTTAATGTGCCATAAACCATGGATAAACCAAGCCCCGTTCCTTGGCCAACCTCTTTTGTTGTATAAAATGGTTCAAATAAATGTTCCAAATTTTCAGGCGGTATGCCAATGCCCGTATCTTTTATTGATATCATTACATATTCACCAACAGGCATAGTTTCATTGCCCAATATATATGGTTTGGTAACAGTAAAATTTTCAGTTTTAATGGTTAATTTACCACCGTCTGGCATTGCATCTCTGGCATTCACTGCTAAGTTAATTATCGCTTGTTCTATTTGTCCTTGATCGACCTTGACATATCCAAGGTCACGACAATGGATGACTTCTAATTCAATTTTTTCACCAATTAATCTACGTAAAAGAACAGATAATTCTGCCAAAACATCTGATAGGTTAAATACGCTTGGCAGTAATGTTTGTTGCCGCGAAAATGATAATAATTGCCGTACTAACCCTGCAGCACGATTAGCATTTTGTTTTATCTGCATAGTATCAGAAAAAGAAGAATTACCTGGCTGGTGGCGTTGTAACAATAAATCACAAAAACCGATAATTGCGGTTAGCATATTATTAAAATCATGGGCGATACCGCCTGCCATCTGCCCAATCGCATCCATTTTTTGTGATTGGGCAAATTGCATTTCAAGACGTTTACGTTCTGTCATATCTTCGATATGTAATAATAAACCGTTATTGCCATCACGTGTTAAATTTGCCAATGTTGCATGGATGCTAACTATATAATTAGTTTCGCTATTTAAAGAGGCATCAATTGATATTCCCGTTTCATTACCAAGTAATATATTTTTTAAACTTAACTTAATTGCTTCGCGTTCATCTTGTTTTATTATTGTTAAAAAATTACACTCAATAATATATTTACCATCAATAAATTTACGAAATGCGCTATTTGCTTCTTTAACAATTAAATTTATGTCAATAATAACTATACCAAATGGCGCATGATCAAGCGCACGCGATAATAATGCTAATCTATCACCAGCACGTTCAAATTGGCGTTTACGCATTGTAATATTGCGTATTTGCCATGCTATATTATCATTTTCAATTTTATAAACTGTTATTTCATACCAATTATCATATGAATTTTTACCCGTCGATATTTCTCTACGCGGCATATGCCCTGCCGATGCTTCTTTTGATAATTTTTTAATATTATTATAAATATTAGGCATATTTTGTGAAAATCTAGTTGCAAATGCTGCGGCTACATCATTACAATCAGAAGGAAACCATTGTTTGAATAATCTGTTTGAATATATTATTTTACCCAATGAAGACTCGACGACTAAGGCTACGGTATTACCCATTTCCAAATCTTCTATTAATAATTTACGTCCGTATGGTTCGTTACTTAAATTAATATTTTTCCAAAGCAAATATGATATATTAACTACTATTAATATAAAAGCTAAAATAGCAGAAATTAATACTCCATTAGTTATATTAACATTAGGCAATATAACTGCCATTAAATAGGCAAAAGAAATAATATTAATAAATACATATAAACATAGGGCTAAAGGAAATTTTAATATTTTTTTTTTAAAATTAAGCATTAATATTTACTCATAAAAAAGATTATAATATTCTCAACTAATATTATACCTATATCATAAGATTTACTACTATTATGGCATATTACGATTTTTTAAATTAAATACATATGAAATTATCTCTGCGACGACTTTGAAATGTTCTTGCGGCACGGTATCATCAATATCAACAGAAGCATATAATGCCCGTGCCAATGGTGCGTTTTCAACTATAGGTATATTATGTTCTTCGGCAATATCCCGAATACGTTTTGCAACAATATCTTGGCCTTTACCAACCACAACTGGTGCATCCATTTCTTCTGGAACATAAGATAATGCTATTGCAAAATGTGTTGGGTTGGTAACAATAACATCGGCATTTGGTATTGATTGCATCATACGTTGACGTGCCTTTTCTGCACGTATCTGACGTAATTTAGCCTTAATATGCGGATCACCCTCAGCATTTTTAAATTCATCTTTTATTTCTTGTTTTGTCATTTTCAGCTGTTTTATATGCTGCATCCGTTGAAAAACAAGATCGGCAATGGCAATTATAAATAAAATTGCCAAACTTCCGATTAATACTAGCATCACTAATTCATGAATTTCATTAAGAACATCGCCAATATATAAAGTTGGTATAATTTCAAGCCGTTTTGCTTCAGGTGTTAGTAAGATAATACCAATGGTTGCAACAATAACAATTTTAAGAATTCCTTTAAAGAATTCCACCATATTTTTAACGCCAAACCATCTTTTAACGCCTTTGATTAATGAAAATTTTTCTAATTTAGGCTTCATTTGTTCAGCACTAAAAATCAAACCAGTTTGGGCAAGCCCAGACGCCAAGGCCAGAATAACAAACATACCAAAAGGCCAAATTAAAATTTTAATAATATCAAATACAATCTTTGATAAATATGCGCCTAATGCACCTTTATCAAATGATACTTGATGCGGTATTTCAATAAATTTTAATAATATAATTCGCAAATCGGTAAATATTGATGGTGCCATCATTCCCAACATTATGGCTGCACCAAATAAAATTGCCCATGTGTTGACTTCACGGCTAGTTGCTACTTGACCTTTTTCTCTAGCTTTAGCCAATTTCTGGCTGGTCGGTTCTTCGGTTTTTTGTGAATCATCTGGTTGATCTGACATTATGTCACCTTATCAATAGGAAGCTAGCAACACTATCTTCATAATAATTTAAAAATGATAACATCATTGCTGGTAAAACTATGAATAAAATTACCGTACCTAAGGCAATCTGTACTGGCATTGCCACAAAGAAAATTTGAAATTGCGGCATTAACCTTGCCATGAGGCCAAGCAAAACATTATATGTTAAAGCGATAACCACGAAAGGTGAAGCTAAACTGAAACCAACGGCAAAGCTTTTTGCAACGGCCCTTGCCATCGCATCTGCCATATCACCAACTATTGGTATGATGCCAGGTTGTAAAATATTATAGCTATCGGCGAGTGCAAAAAATAATAAATGATGCATATCGGTAACAAAAACCATCATCAAGCCTAAAAGTGATAATAAAACTGCATGTAATGATCCTTGGCCTGATATAAGCGGATTAAATAATTGTGCATTGGAAAAGCCAATTAAAAAAGCAATGATTGTACCAGCAGTTGCAAGTGATGCAAAGATAATTCGCATCATGATACCAAAAAACATACCAATTAAAATCTCAGTGAAAATTAATAAAACAAATGGTAAAATCTTATCTGGCATTGGCGGTAATTTATCTTCGACAACGGGCGATAAAATTATGCTGATTGATAATATTAATAACAGCCTGACACGCGGATTAATAAATGTTTCACCAATTGTTGGCAGGGTAATGGCCGCCGCGCCAATTCGACAAAATACAATTAATATAATATATGTCTGGGTTGGTAGCATTGCCTCAAGCATTATTAATTACCATCACTCAAGGCTTATAATCTTATCGGCAATACCATCCATATAGCTTTGTAAAATATCAATCATATATGGTGCTAAAACTACAAGAGCTAAAAAAACCACTATAATTTTAGGAACAAATGTTAATGTCATTTCTTGAATTTGGGTCAGTGCCTGAAAAATAGCAATAGTCAAACCAACAACCAAGCCAATTAACATTATTGGCAGGCTGATTTTAAGCAAGGCAAAAACTGCTTCACGGGCTATATCTATTACAAGTTCTTCTGTCATATATAATATTTAAACGATTTTTATATTGAATAACAGATTTAATATTAAATATTAAATATTTGACCGGTATCGTTTTACTTGAATGAAAACAACAGGAGCCACCAAAGCAGCACCAACAGCCATTGTTGTTAACCCAGGCGCTACAAATAACAAAGCAACAGCACCAAGCCAGTACCGCTCAATCTTGTTTAAATTTGTAAGGGCATATCCAGAAAAAGCCGCACCAAGCAGGGTTATGCCAATGATTGCACCGGTTAATGTAACGGCTAAACTTGACCATGTGAATTCAGGCGTAACCAATAATAATGACGGTGAATAAACAAAAACAAACGGCACTAATGCTTTTGCAATGCCTAATCTAAACGCAGTATTACCAGTTTTAAACGGGTTTGATCCTGCAATTCCTGCCCCCGCATATGCCGCCAAGGCAACGGGCGGGGTTATATCCGCCAATACGCCATAATAAAATACGAAAAAATGCGCCACAAGCGGTTGCACACCCAATAATGCCAAAGATGGTGCGGCGATTGAAACCAAAATTATATATGTTGCCGTTGTTGGTATCCCTGCACCCATGATAATACAGGCAATTGCGGTGAATACTAACGAGAAAAATAACGTTAAGCCTTGTTGTTCAAAAAATGCGCCTAACCAGCTCGAACTGATAACAGTTGCAATATCGGCGGCTGCTTGTGTAACCATAAAGCTTAAACGAAAACCAGTACCAGTTAAGGTAACAACGCCAACGATTATACCAACAGCAGCAGCGGCAGCACCAACGGCAAGGGCATATTTTGCCCCAGTTGCCAGTGCATTTATCAAGTCTTTAATGGTTAATCGATTATTCGGATTTAAAAAACCAACCACAACACAAGCAGACAAGCCCCACACCGCGGCATAATCGGGTGTTTTACCCGATATAATCATAAAAATTAAAATCCCTAATGGGATCATTGTCGCCCAATGTTTTTTGATAACATTTAATATTTTTGGCATTTCATCGGGCCTGAGCCCGCGTAAGCCAAGTTTTTTGGCTTCCAAATGCACCATAACAAAAATACCAAGATAATGTAATGTTGCGGGCAATAATGCCGCCATTAAAATTTCTTTATATGGTATTTCAAGAAATTCGACCATAATAAAGGCCGCCGCCCCCATTATTGGCGGTGTTATTTGCCCACCTGTTGATGAAGTTGCCTCGACCGCAGCGGCAAAATGCGGTGGATAGCCAACTTTTTTCATGGCGGGAATAGTCAATGAACCCGTTGTTACCGTATTGGCGATTGATGAACCAGAAATTGTTCCCAACATGGCAGATGAAAAAATTGCAACCTTGGCAGGCCCGCCCGCATACCGCCCCGCGATTGACGATGCCACATCGATGAATAATGCGCCCAGCCCTATTCGGGTAGCCAACACACCAAATAATACGAATAAAAACACATATTTCGCTACAACGCCAATGGCAATGCCATATATGCCTTGATTAGTTAGATATAAATGATTGATTAACCCTGACCAGCTGCTACCAGAATGCTTTAATATACCCGGGGCCTGCGTGCCAAAAACCGCATAAATAATAAAAAATATGGCAATTATTGGTAATGTTGGGCCAACAGCTCTTCTTGTTGCTTCTAATACAACGCCAAGCAATATAGTTCCCATGACAACATCGATAACATCAGGTGCGCCAACCCTATCGGCGATTATTTCTGGTGGTAATAATGGTAAAAACATTGCCGAAGCAACGGCGATAACCGCCATTAATAAATCCCAAATGCCAATATTGCCAAATCTATACCAAGCTTCATTGGCGTTATTTTCAAGTTTGCTTTTTGTTATGCCAAAAAGAATAAAAACCAACCCTAAAACAAATGAAAGATGGATACCGCGATGGACTAATTCACGTATTAAACCAAATCCAGAGGCATAAAAATGATATAATGACATTGCAACAAGAACAGCAGTTACAAATATGGTCATTTTTGGCCCGACTTGCCTGAATGCCATGTCAGGGTCAAATTCATCATCTGTATCGTCTATTTTCTGCTGGTTCATATCGGATTTTATCATTTAAATCTACCTTTGATATGCATGGGATATATAAAAAAATGCCACGTTAATTGCTATCAAATTTATAACTATTAGCATGACATTTTTTAACTTATATAAGTCAGATTTATTTAATCAAGCCTACTTCTTTATAATAACGTTCTGCGCCTTTATGAAGCGGTATACCAACGCCGTTAAGTGCGCTTTCAACTGTAATTGTTTTACCTTTAGCATGACCAACATCAAGAAGTTTACGCGTTTTATCGTTCCATAATGCTTTTGTGATATTATAAATTAAATCATCACTTTCTTTTGCACTGGTAATCCATTGTGCGCCAACTGTTAATGTTGTAGTTTTTGCAACATTTTCATATGCACCAGCCGGAATATCGCTTGAAGAGAAAAAACCATATTTATTAACAAGCTTATCAGCATTCACACCAGATATTGGCACAATTTTAATGTCAGAACTTGATGCAAGTTCAACAATCGCACCAGTTGGGAAACCAGCAACAGTAAAGAATGCGTCGATTTTACCATTACGCAATGCTTCGGCGGCGGCGTTGCCTTTTAATGCTTCAACATCAATATCATCTTTTGTTAAACCATATGCGCTAATGATTAAATTGGCATCAACATATGTGCCTGAACCTGGCTCATCAAGCGAGACACGTTTTCCTTTAAGGTCTGAAACACTGTTAATACCAGAATCAGCCATGGCAACAAGATGAATATGTTCTGGAAATAATGCTGCAATCGCACGCAAATCTTTCATTGCAGGCTTGCCTTCCATCGTTCCAGTACCAGTATATGCCCAAAATGTTACATCTGATTGTGCGAAACCTGAATTACGCAAACCAGAATTAATGGCATTTAAATTATCAACTGATCCGCGCGAAGATACCGCAGATGCAATAAGATTATCAACGCCGCAACTTCCGCCCTTATCGCATTCACGCGATCCTGGTGGTTTTGAAATGGCATTGGCAATCAAGCCACCAACGGGATAATAAGTATAGGCCGTGCCACCAGTACCGATGGTAAAGAAATTTAAATCTTGCGCTTGTATTTGCGCTGAACCAAAGGCAAATGTTGCAACCGCAGTCATTGCCAAAAGAATTTTCTTTGGTGAATATTTCATTAGAGCTCCAAATCTTAAAAATTAAAATGGGTTGATTACCAATATTATAATTATCTATACTATTAGCAAATATAATCATTAAACTTTAAAAAAAATTATGCAATATTATTTATTTTTTCATAGGCAATAATTGCACCTGCTAAATCTTCTAATGCACTGCCAACTGATTTAAATATTGTAATTTCTTGATTATGGCTGCGGCCTTTATGTTGGCCTTTGGTCAATTGAAATAAATCCACCAAATTATCGGCATTTAAAACACCATTTTCAATCGGTGAGTTAATATCACCAGGACAGAATTCACCCGCATTAAGACAACCGTCCAATGTATCAACAAATATAGTGGCGCGGATGATTGCATTATCATCTGCCTCGCGCATTGTTGCACGAAATCCACCGACTAAGTCCAAATGCGTGCCATCCTTTAACCATTCACCATTAATTAGTGGCTTTTCTGCTAATGTGGCGCATGAAATTATATCAGCTTTGTTAACGGTTTTTTCTAAATCGGCACATGGGGCAGCATTATACCCTAAACTTGATAATTTATCAGCTATATTTTGTGCTTTATTAAAATCACGTCCCCATATTTTAATTTCCTCAATGGGACGAATATTGCTATGTGCCATTGCTAAATTAACCGATAAACGCCCTGTGCCAACGATTAATAATTTTTTAGAATCCTTGCGTGATAAATAACAAGATGCCAATGCTGATGCGGCGGCGGTGCGTCTTGCCGTTAATTCGCCACCGTCAATGATTGCCAGCATCTCGCCAGTTTTACCATTTGATAACATATAATTACCATGAATTGATGGCATATTATATTTGCTATTATCAGGGAATATATTAACCAGCTTAACGCCAATATATTGCCCATCCAACCATGCGGGCATTATTAGCATTGTGGCATCACAATCATCAGCCATATTCATATTATGATGATGTCTAATTGGCATATTACAGCCCTTTATAAACATGATCCTCAATGCATTAATCAGGCTATGCCAATCAAGTAATTTTGCTGTTTGTTCTGCATTTATTATTTGCAAAATTATCTCTCTCTAAAAGATTCATGTTTAATTTTAAGGATAGGTTTAAGCAAGAAATCCATCACAGTTTTATCGCCCAAATGAATATCAACAACTGTTTGCATTCCAGGTAAAATATTATATTTTAAGCCATTATTTTCTAAATATGATTTATCAGTTTTAATTATTGCAATGAAATATTGATCGCCATTTTTGTTTTTTTCAATATCGGCAGCAATGGAAATAATTCTCCCGTCAAGGCTGCCATAACGGATAAAATTATAAGTATTAACCTTAACGGTTGCTGGCATTCCCTTGATAACATGCCCAATATCAACCGGTTTTATTTTTGCTTCGATAACCAAGCTCTCACCCGTTGGGATAATTTCTAAAATCGGCTCGCCTGGCCTTATCACGCCACCAACGGTGTTATGGATCATGGTTTTTATTATGCCGTCAATCGGGCTAAAAATCTCCATGCGCGATGCTTCTTGATTGGCACGGCTTAATAATTTCTCATGACGCGATATTTCAAGCTGCACCTGCCCCATTTCATTGGCTGCATCCGCCTTGAATGTTGACTTTGCGCTAATTAATCTTTCTTCCACTTCGGCTAATGCAGCTTCTATTCGCGGTAATTGTTCTTTCGATATTTTTATTTGACTGTCAATAGATTGTATTTCACGCTCCATAGTTATAAGATCAAGTTTGGTAACTAATTGATTTTTAAATAAAGACTTTGCATCAGTATATTGTTGTTTTGCAAGTTTGATATCAGATTTTAATGCCTTAATACGTAAATCAGTTTCTTTTATTTCTTGTTGCCGTTGTTCTAATTGATGCAGAAAAACTAAACCATTAGATTTTAATGTCTGTAAGCGATTAATATAATTTTGCATTTCCGCTTGGGCAATATTTGGTCGTCTGGCTGCAATATCATTGGGAAAAATTAAATCATTGCCAAGGACTTCGGCTTTAAGGCGGTATTTTCTCAAGATAAACCCATCTAATCTAACTTCAAGCTCCCCCTTGTTGGTCATGCTGGTATTGGGGTCTAGTGATAATAAGCTCTGTCCTTTTTTTACTTTATCGCCTTCTTTAACATTGATTATCTCAATAACCCCGCCTTCTAAATGTTGGACAATTTTCATACTGCCTTTTGGTATAACTTCGCCATCGGCAAAGGCAACCGTATCAATTTTGGCATAATATGACCAAATAACCCCCACAGTTAAAAATGCCATTATTAGCCATGCGGCGGGTTGCCAGCTTGGTATAGGAAATCGTTTAATAATTAGATCAAGCGGATTATCAATTGTTTTTTTATCCATAATCAATCAACCATTCGGTTTTACATTGGTATTTATTTGTGGAAACACCTTATTACAGATATTATTTGCAGGCCCAGTTTCCAATATTCTTCCATCACGCAAAACCGATATAAAATCACAACCACGCAATAATGTTTGGCTATGGCTTACGATTATAATTATATGGTCTTTGGCGATTGAACGTAAATGCAGGGCCAGTTTTTCTTCCGCATCACGGTCAAGGCTGGCGCTTGGTTCATCCAGCAATAAAATCGGTGGATTATCTAACATAGCCCTAGCAATAGCGATACGTTGGCGTTGTCCTGCCGATAATCTTCTACCACCTTCGGCAATATCCATTTCATAGCCCTTGGGAAGATTACCAATAAATTCATGTACGCCAGCTTTTTGTGATGCCATGAATATTGCCTGATCATCCACATCATCGCGGCCTTTGGCGATATTATCACGAATTGTGCCACCAAATAAAAATGGTTCTTGCGGTACGTAACCTATCCAATTTGATAATTGTTTGCGGCTGAATTGCGCCATATCCGCACCATCAAGGGTTACCCTGCCCGCAGTAGGAGAATAAAGCCGCAATAATATTTTTAATAATGTGGTTTTACCCGATCCATTAGGACCAATAAGACCATATATTTGACCGGGGTTAAATATCATGTTTACATTGCTAAGTATGTTTTTTTCATTACGGTTATAAGTGAAATCAAGTTTTTCAACCTGTAATAAACCAACAGGTCGCGGTCGTTCCAAACTATTTTCACCAATTTCATCGTCAATTGAAAATAATTTTGCCAAACGTTTAGCCGATGCCATTGTCATGCTGATCGTGCGCCAAATGCCAACCAATTGATTCATTGGGCCAACAATGCGACCCGTCAACATATTGGCGGCAATTAACCCACCCATGGTTAATTCATTATCAATAATCGCCAATGCACCAACCGATGTCATGCCAACGGTGGTAAGCAGGCTTAACCCAATCCCCATATGAGAAAATGTATCATTAATTGTGCCGCGCCTAATCGCGCTTTCGACCAATTTGCTTTGGCGTGTTTCCCATTTTTTACTTAATGCGGGTGCTAAACCCAATGATTTCATAGTGCTACGCCCTGCGATCATTTCGGCGATCAAGGCATCGCGCTCCATTCCTGCTTCGCGTTCAATATTGGTTGAATGGCTAACCATGCGTTGCGCCAATAGGGCAAATATAATGAATACAGGGATAATAATGGTTAAAACCCATGCAATTGGTGCTGCGATAAGCCATATAACGCCAATGAATAATAATATGAATGGTAAATCAATCATGGCGACAACAGGTGCGCCAGCAATCATATTTCTTATATTTTCGCTGTCACGCTGCAATGCTTGCCATTGAGGCATGCTGTAATTTTCAATCACCCGCAAAGGTAAATTTGAAAGTTTTGAAAATAATTTACGTCCAACCTTGACATCTACCCGAATGGCAATGCGCTGCACCGCGCGCGCGCGGGCTTGACGCAATATAAAATCAAATATTATAGCGATTAAAACCCCAATAACCAATGCTTGTAATGTGGTTATTCCCGCCTGAAATACCACGCGGTCATAAACTTGCAATACAAATATTGGCACGACCAATGATAATATATTAACGAATAATGAAATTGATATAAGTTCAGGCAATCGCCGCCGTAACGGCTGCATTAATTGACCAAGTAATTGCCATGCTGTCATTATTTAAATATCCAAATATTAATTATTATATATCATAATATATTAATATTATAAATCAATAAAAGATAATTTAATTAATGTTAATTTTAAGCTGAAACAGCATCATTTTATTAACCATCATATTAACTTATAGTAACCGCCATATCAACTGTATTAACAAAACCATCGCTATCAGTGATTTGGAAAGATATTGTATCTGTTGATATGGCTGAGGAAGAAGCAGTATATTCCCATGCCCATGATTTACTATCATAATTTTTTATGGAGATCTGCGCACCTGCATCACTTGATATTTTAATGTCACCAATCATACCATCAACTAAATTAATTTTACCACTTTTAGTGCCACCTAAACTAATATCAATCGTTTTATTTGTTACTTTTGATCCATCAAAGGTGATATTGGTTGTGAAATCAAGCCTAACATTGCTAATATCAACGCCATGTTGCACATATAATGTTTTGTTGCCATTGGTTAATTTATCATATCTTGTTTCATTGCCATTTGTATTGCTAAAATTAGCAATAGATTGTGATTTTATATAAACAGCATCACTATTTGTATTTTTCCAACCACTATCCAAATTAAGTACTGATGAGCTACCCCCTTGAATATATAATTTATTATCATTATCGGTGATAGCGGTTAAAGAAGCCACATCAATTTTTGCCGTTGTATTATCATTAAGTTTTATTATTTCAAAATTTGATGTTTTATGTTTAATTTGAGAAATATCAATGGTTTGGGTAGCTGAAACTTCAAGAACATCATCGCCCTTACCACCATCAAGAATAATATCATTAGTATCACCCTTAATATTTTTAGTGGCGGAATTTTCCTCAAAATATATTATATCATTACCTCTGCCACCATAAATTATATCATTACCATTATTGCCGTAAATTATATCATCACCAGCATTGCCATAAAGCTTATCATTGCCATTGCCACCATTTATACCATCGTTACCTCTACCACCACGGATTATATCATTACCAGCATTACCATTAAGTATATCATTGCCATTGCCACCATTTATACCATCGTTACCTCTACCACCACGGATTATATCATTACCAGCATTACCATTAAGTATATCATTGCCATTGCCACCATTTATACCATCGTTACCTCTACCACCACGGATTATATCATTACCAGCATTACCATTTATTATGTCATTGCCGTCTCCACCAAAAACTATATCAATTTTTTTTGACCCAATAAAAGTTTCACCACCATCACCTAAATAAATAGTGCCTGAATTGCTATCTGCAGCCTTATCATCTGAATCATCTTTATCTAATTCTCTTTTATCTTTTTTATCAGATTTATGACTTTCTTTTTTATCATTACTGGTGGATAGATCGTTGCCTATATCACTATCATTTTCTTCATTATCATTTTCTTCATTATCTTTTATTTTTTTAACTTTAAATATTTTTTCAGCTGGGGCTTTGCTAATATTTATGGGCTGAGTATCAATAGTAGCATTATCACCCGTGATTACGGCTGGCGCCATATCATCATTACCAGATTTTTTATCATCAGCTTTAGCTTCGCCTTTAGCTTCGCCTTTAGCTTCGCCTTTAGCTTCTCCTTCGGCTTCTCCTTCGGCTTCGCCTTTAGCTTCGCCTTTAGCTTCTCCTTCGGCTTCTCCTTCGGCTTCTCCTTCGGCTTCTTCTTTAGCTTCGGCTTCAACTTCTTCTTTAGCTTCGCCTTCAGCTTCAACTTCAGCTTCAACTTCGACTTCAGCTTCAACTTCGACTTCAGCTTCAACTTCGACTTTAGATTCGGCTTCTTCTTTAGCTTTCTCAACAATACCCACAAATTCAGGTAAGGCAGTTATTGCCGCCCCAAAAATTGATTCTATTTCATTGATGCTGAATGATTTTATTTCTAATCCACCTAAATTATCAATTTGCACACCAGAAAAAGCCGATGAAATTGACACGCTATCACCAGCAGGTCCAATGATTGTTATTTCTCCTAAACTACCATCACTTTCAGGAACTAGTACAATTTGAAAAGCAATTTCACCATTATTGCTATTATTTTTAACTTCGCCAGATCCAGCCGTACCGCGAATACCAATGGTGGCAACTGGCGTTACAATCGTCATATTATCATCACCAGTTTTGGCAATTTGACCGCTGATAAAAGAAAATGTACCTTGAACCATGTTAAGTACAAGGCTTGAATCTGCTTCTGGATCATAAACCAAATTATCAATAACAAGCCTGGCATTATCACCAATAGAAAAAACAGATTTATCGACAAAAGACATACCAACATTTGACCCAATGTTGGTTTCAATTAAATCATCAACATATATATCGCTGCCTAAGGTTAATGTTTCTATCGAACCATTAACATGGGTTACTGCCACGATGCCATCAATACTGGCCACATTGCCAATCGATTTACCCATATCCGTTATATTGGTATTTTGTGCCAACATCATAGGCATTTCGCTACCAGTCAGAATATTAATTATATCATGACTTAACGCTGCCCCTTGCATATTTTCAATTCCAGGAGGTTGGGATAGGGAAAAATAATCTTGAATGATAAAACGACCATCATCCATTGAAAGTATAAGGTCATCACCGTCTTTTATATAGCTTGCATTATGTAATGCAGCGCCAATTGGCAAGGTTAATACAGGCATATCTAGCATTGCATTATAGCTAGTTAATATATTTGCATCAAGAATGGTTGTGGCAACATCAGATTGAAGCCCCGTTTGTTTTGCCAAAACTGATGTGTTTTCTATACCCATGATATTTCCTCATAACTGGTTATTGCTAAATTATTTACATGATTATTTAATCTTAGATATAATGTTCAATTATTATAAAATATTTTACAGTGATAAAGATCACTAATTTTATAAAAATACAAAATTAATGAAACATTAAAATGATTAGATATTTGCGTAATATATTATAAATGTGTATATCTAATATTAATTACATATTTTACTCAAATGAAAGTAAAAAAAATGAAAATCTGGGTAAGGTTTTATGTACTATCAATTGTTGGCATTATAACAATAATGGTGACATCTATATCACATTCAAATGATTTAAACGAAGAGTTATCTTATTTATTTAAAAATAATCCACAAATTAAAGAAGCAAGCAATTTATTACAAAATAAAGACCATGAGATTATTCAGGCTAATGCGCTTTTTTTACCAAAATTAAATCTTAATATTGATTTTGGCCATGAGCGAGTTGACAATGAGGCTATACAAGGGGCTGTGTCAAATTTATTTAGCAAAAAAGCTACTGCCGATATTTCATATAGTTTATTTAACGGTTATGGCAAAGAAGCAAATCTTGCCAAAATAAAAATTTCAAAAGATTCACAATTATCATTATATAAAATAACATTACAGACTATAATTTCTGAGGCATTAAAAACATATATAAAAGTTAAAGAATTATCGAAGCATAAAGAATATTCCAAACAAGGATTAGAAATTATATCAACTGGTGTTGATCAACAGCGCGAAATGGTCGAACAAGGTGCTGCACTTAGTATCGATTTATTACAAGCTCAATCACGCCAATCACTTGCATATGATATATATTTATTAGATTCTGATATATTAGATAGAACAATTGCCAATTATGAAAGATTATTTTCACGCAAGCCAAATATATCAAAAATGACGGAATTATCGATTATATTTAACAAAACCCCATCTAGCCTAGAAGATGCAATTGCCATCGCAAATCAAAATAACCCCACATTAAAATATTCAATAGAGGCCGAAAAAGAAGCAGAAAAAGCAATCATTGTTGCAGAATCTGGTTTTTATCCAAAATTAAATATTGTTGGCATTGTTGATTGGGAAAAAAATATCGATGGCTCGCGCGAATCAAAAGAAACGCAATCTTTAATGTTAAAGGCTAGTTGGAATTTATTCGATGGTTATGCCACGAGCTCGGCAGAAAAAATTGCATTATATGAAAGATATGCTGCGCGTGATCGTAAAGTTAACCAACAAAATATACTGGAAAATCAGGTTAAAGATGCTTGGATCAGGATGAAAACCGCATTGATGCGAATTGAACGCATGAATGATTTGATAAAACTTAACCAAACAATTTTACAATCGCAAAAAACCCAAATAAAGGCAGGCCGAGAAACATCATTGGCACTTATCGATCAACAAACAATAATTCTTACATTATTAAAAGAGGTCATTCAACTTAAAATAAGCGCCAGTGAAGCATCACTAGACTTACTTCAAGCAACGGGAGCATTAAATACAGAAATGTTTGAATAGAATTATTTATAAATTAATCCATCCATTCAGATAAATAAACCCGTTGGATGTAATATATTACATCAACTGGCACTAAAATATCATCAATATTTATTGCTTATAAATTATCATATATAATTAATTCATCAAATATGGGTGAGGATTAATTGATGGTTAAAAAATTACCAAATGATGCTGATGTTATAATAATTGGTGGCGGTATAATTGGTTGTTCGATTGCCTATCATTTGACAAAAATTGGCATTATTAATGTTATTATTTTAGAACGCAAACAATTAACATGCGGCCGAACATTTTTATATTGTAACCGATGCAATGGCTAACCTATCACCAGATTTACCAGTTATGCGAATTCCCGATGATCGTTACATGCTTGGCGAAACACCAGAGATCAAAAATCTATTCGTTGCAACAGGGTTTAATTCCATTGGCATCCAATCATCTGGTGGGGTTGGTAAGGTTATGGCCCAATGGGTAAAAAACAATCACCCACCGATTGATTTAGCCGATGTGGATATTCGCCGCATGTCATATTTTCAAAATAATAAAAATACCTGCATGATCGAACAAAAGAAAGCCTTTGCTTGCTTTACGCCATGCATTAGCCATTTTATCAATATCAAACCGCACGCGATATCCGCCGCAGCCCATTTTATATGACCGTATCAAGGATGCTAATGCCTTTATGGGCGAGACTGCTGGCTGAGAACGCCCAATGTTTTTTGCTCTAAAAGATGTAAAGCCCGTGATTTCAATTGGATAGAAAGCCATATTGGCGATAATGCTAATTGCGTGCTTGTTGATATAACCTCTGGTTTGCCGATGTTAGGAATAATGGGGCCAAATAGCCGCATCTTAATTGAAAAACTATCGGGTGCTGATCTTTCAAATGAGGCATTTCCATTTGGCACAGGCAAGGAAATTGAAATTGGTTATGCCAAATTATGCGCCAGCCGCATAACATATGTGGGCGAGCTTGGTTGGGAATTATATATGCCTGCGGAATTTTCTACGCATATATATGATAAAATTATTGATATAGCAGCAGATTTAGATCTTAAACATGCGGGCTATTTTGCCATGGATTCTTGCCGTGTTGAAAAGGGGTATCGCCATTGGGGGCATGATATAACTGATGAAGATACGCCAATTGAGGCAGGTTTAAATTTTGCCGTTGATTATGATAAATCATGTGGCTTTATTGGTCGCGACGCATTATTAAAAAAACGTGATTTGGGCATTGCAAAAAGACGTTTAGTGCAAATATGTTTGGAAGATGATAACGACAAATCCCCGCTTATGTATCATGAATAACCAATATTTTGTAATAATATTTACGTTGGCTCGGTAACATCTGGCATGTGGGGGCATCGGCTTAATAAATCATTGGGCATGGGCTATGTAACTTGTGAAGATGGTGTTAATAAAGATTTTTTAAATAATGGGGATTTAGAAATTGAAATTGCATGGCAGCGTTACAAGGCCAAGGTGCAAATCGCACCATTTTATGATCCTAAATCTAGCAAGATTAAAGCTTGAGTTAAAACAATCACTTACTTTCCAGTCCACAGGCGATCACCACGCGCCGCCTTAACAGTTTTAATTAATGGTGGGGAATTTTGATTTAAATATATCAAATGCCCGCCATTTTTCTTTAAATCTCGGCGGTCAATAATTATATCTGGATTATCGCATGTATTTTTATCAATTGGAAAAATATTTGAAATAATCATATCAGCCTTGGCGCAATCATCGATCAATGCCATTTGATTTTTTGGAAATGCGGTTATTTTATCTTGATAGCGGTAAATGCAACCATCAATATCGCATGATATACCATTATTTTTCCCTGCGCCATTGGCTGGCCATCTTGTTACATCTTCAAAGGCTAAATATTTTTTCCATATATTCCTTTCAAAATGACCTTTCCTTGTATCAGACAACATCATTTGCCTAGATTGTTCATCCACACCATTAATATTTATGGCAATTAATTTACCATTTTGCGATAAAATTATATCTGGCTTTCGATAAAAATATGCAATGAAGATTGCCAATATTATCAATATAATGGCAAAATAATATGATTTTCCACGCCAAAGGCAAAGCCAAAGACCCGCAATGACTAACAAACCCAGGGAAATATCTGGTATCTTTGCAACTAGTTGATAGCTTGATGGTAATCCACTGATTATTTCTGCAATATCAATAATGATACCAACCCCCATCCCCATAGGAATAAGTCCTATATATGCAAAACCAAATGGCATTAAAGTCATTGCAAGGATAGCAAATGGCATTACCCAAAAAGCCATCAACGGCACTGCGATTAAATTTGCCGCCAAGCCATAATTGGCAATCCTGCCAAAATGATAAATTGCAAATGGCATGGTTGCAAGGCTTGCAACCAATGTTGATGCGCTTAATGCAAGAATATAGCCTAATATTTTAGTTAAAATATTATGACTTAATTTCATTCTTAATTTTCTTGATGCGGGTGAATCAAATAATGCAACCAAGCCAATAACGGCGGCAAATGACATTTGAAAACTGGGGCTAAACAGGCTTTCTGGAAATATAAATAAAACAGCGAATGCGGCAATTGCCACCAATCGCATTGATAATGCCAAACGGTCGCAAATCACGGCAAATAACATTAAGCCAGTCATAATAAAGGCGCGTTGAGTAGGCAATGGTGCGCCCGCAATTAATAAATAAACAAAATTTATAATTATCGCTGCAAATGCCGCATATTTTTTTATGGGATAATAGATGGTTAGCTTTTCTGATAATGCCAGCCCTGCCCTAATTATAAAAAATAACAAGCCCGCAACCAACCCCATATGCAATCCAGAAATTGCCAATAAATGCGCTAAACCAGCATCACGCATGATTTTATAGGTCGACCCATCGATAAAATTTCGATCACCAGTTATTAAGGCAATGCTTATGGCAGCCTGTTGTTTATCTAATGTGGAATTTATTATATAGTTAATATTTTCACGTATTTTATCAATTACCATTAAAAATGAAAAATTACTGTTTGATTTAAAAATAACCTCTGGGTCTGAAAAAGAAAAACCAACTCCGCCAAGTGCCTTAAACCATGCTAAACGTTGAAAATCATAACCGCCAATAATGCTTGGCATTGATGGAGGGCGTAACCTTGCCTTGAATTTTATTTCATCACCAATATCAAGCTTAAATTTTGATCTAAATGTAATTCTAATATATTTTGGGGTATTTGATGGTATCAGGCCTTCGATATGTAAATTATCAATCCATGCCCTTGAACCTCTATTGCGCTGTTCTAGTTTAACAATACGACCGATTATATTTTGTGATTTTTTTGAATCTTTAACCACGGGATAATTAAATAAATTGGCCTTTACCTGTGCAGTCATAAAACCAAAACAGGCAATAGATATATAAAATAATATATATTTTTCATATCCAAATAATATTTTTCTAAAAAAATAAATTAATATATAAGAAATAATTAATATATTGATACCAACCCATAAAGGAGGTTCAAATTCTAAATCAAAATATATAAATATACCAATCGCAAAAAATACAGGCAGCCATAGAATATAATTATTATGCTGTAATGATAATGTTTTTTTAAAATCAATCATTATAAATATTACTGGCTTTATTGGGTTTTTAAACGTTAAAATTAATTAAGTTTTTAAAAAGATTATCATATGATAAAGCATAATAGTTTTTTAATATGAATATTATATAATATTATCAGAAAGTATTTTTTATGACTGTGGTTACACGTTTTGCCCCATCGCCCACTGGCTTTTTACATATTGGTGGTGCTAGAACCGCGTTATTCAATTGGCTTTTTGCCAAGCATCATGGCGGTAAATATTTACTTCGCATTGAAGATACCGATAAATCACGTTCAACCGACGCGGCGATTGATGCAATTAAAGATGGCTTAAACTGGCTTGGGCTTGATCATGATGGTGAAATTTGCTTTCAATCAAAAAATGCCGCAAGACATATGGAAGTAGCAGAGGAATTATTAAAATCTGGCAAGGCCTATCGTTGTTACTGCTCCCCTGATGAATTGACTAAAATGAGTACTACAGCCAAAGGAAATGGCCTGTCGATGCGCTATAACGGTAAATGGCGCGATATGGATGGAAAAGACGCACCGCAAGATATACCACCAGTTATACGCATAAAAATGCCTCAAAATGGCGCAACCACAATCGATGATAAGGTGCAGGGCAGAGTTACAATTAATAATAGCGAGCTTGATGATTATATACTATTACGCGCCGACGGCACCCCTACATATATGTTATCAGTCGTAGTCGATGATCATGATATGAAAGTCAGCCATATAATCAGGGGTGATGACCATTTAACCAACGCATTTCGTCAATATCATCTTTACAAGGCAATGGGATGGAATATACCAGAATTTGCCCATATACCATTAATTCATGGAGCAGATGGGGCAAAATTATCAAAACGTCACGGCGCATTAGGTGTAGATAGCTATCGTGATCAGATGGGATATTTACCAGAGGCAATTTGCAATTACTTGATGCGTCTTGGCTGGTCGCATGGTGATGCGGAAATAATTTCACGTAAACAGGCAATAGAATGGTTTGATTTAGATGCTATTGGTAAATCTGCTTCAAAGTTTGATTTTGCAAAATTAGAAAATTTAAACGGCAATTATATTCGCGAAGCCAATAATGATCGCTTGTGTGAGCTTATTATACCAAAAATAGATGGTAAAATTGACGAGGTTATAAAGGCACGCTTATTACAAGGAATCGAGGGCCTTAAAGAGCGTGCTAAAAATATAAATGATCTGGCAGTTAGTGCTGAATTTTATGTGATAAGACCAGTTTTTCCACTTAAAATTGCCAAGGCAGCAAAATTGCTTAATGCAACATCAATTGCCTTATTAGGACAATTAGCAATATTATTAAAAGATAACGAAGATTGGTCAGAAGAAATATTAAAAGCAACCATACATGATTTTATTAATGATAAAGAAATTGGTTTTGGCAAAATTGCATCACCATTACGCGCCGCATTGACGGGAACAAATATATCACCAAGCATAACAGAAATAATGGTGGTATTGGGAAAGCAAGAATGTTTGACAAGAATATCTGCTGTACCAAAATAATTTCAAATATATTATTTTATAAAATTTATTAATATAGAATTCATTTTAATGGCATAAATTTTGCATATAATTTATTAACTATATTTTAAATTATAAGGATGATTTTTATGTTTGCTTCTGCTTTTTCAGCCAGCGTTCATGCATTAAACGCATTTACCAAATCATTTGAGGCCATAAGCAATAATGTGGTTAATATAAGTACGCCTGGATATAAAGATAGGCAGGTTAGTTTTAGCGATTTTGTAAGCAATAGAAGCGGCACAGAAGCAAAAATAAAAAACCGTACTCAACATGAAGGTATTATCGTCCAATCAAAACGTGGATTAGACGCAGCCATAAGTGGACGAGGATATTTTATTACCAATAAAGGGCTTGGCAATAATAATGATTATTTAATGACTGCATCTGGCAAGTTTGATCTTTATATTCCACCAGGGTCAACCGATGGCACCACATATATTGTTGATAATAATAAAAATTACTTAATGGGCTGGCTATATAATCAAGACACAAAAAGCTTTAATGTAGGTAAAAGCTTAAATACATTATCAGCAATAAAAGTTGATGCAAATTCAATATCTAATAATGCAAGCCCAACCGATATAGGGTCAATGCGGGCAAATTTAGATGCAGATGCAAAAATTGGTGACACTAAAACATATTCCATTAGTATATTTGATGGTACAGGCAAAAAAGATAAAATTAATGACGGTAAACAAATTAATTTCACATGGACAAAAACTGCAAATAATAGTTGGAATATGCAGATATCGGCAAAGAACGGCACTGTAACTGCGCCAACTGCGCCAGTTAATTTAACATTCAATCAAAAAGGCATGAAGCCAACATTGGATGGTAATGGCAATAAAATCGATATTAATATTGATTGGTTGTCGCCTAAGGTAAATAGTAAAATTAATTTTAATCTTGCTGACCTTACGCAAGTTGCTGGTGGTTTTAGATTGGAAGGCCATAAAGTAAATGGTAATATTGAGGGTCGCCTTGAAAGTGTTTTCTTTGCAAAAGATGGAATTTTAATGGGTAAATTTAGTAATGGTCGCAGTAGCCCAATTGCAAAAATACCCGTGGGTGATGTAATAGCTCCAGAAAATTTACGGCGCGTTAGCGGAACACATTTCGCCCAAAGCAGAACATCAGGCGATATAAAATTATATGAAATTAATACTAGCTCCAGAGCAACATTTATCGCAAGAGCATTTGAAGCATCATCGGTGAATTTAAATGATGAAATGACAAAAATGATTATAACACAACGTGCTTATAGTTCAGCAGCGACATCGCTTAAAACCATTGATGAAATGTTTAAAACAGCCACTGATTTAAAATAGATAAAATTCTGATATTTTCTTTGAAAGATATAATTGCTGATTAAATCAAATAAAGTTATTACTATCACATTAAATTTTCTTATTGTAAAAGTAATATATATTTTTTGGTTTACCTCGCTTATCATCCGATAGTAATTATAACTTATTTATACAAAAACCTGTAATATATATCTCATCTATAAATAACCTACAGCCATAAATATATTATTATCTTGCCATTTTATTGATTGATACTAAATCAGTGCAACAAACCAACAAGCATGATGATTTATTTAGCTGATGCAGCCCCCTAATTAATTAGCATATTTCTATTAGTAAAAAAGTTAATTTTAGGGTTTATTTAATAAATGCAATATATTTTAAAATCATAGGGTAAAAAATTCTATATAATTAAATATTATTAATTAAAGATAATCATACAATGCGAAAGAATAGAAAATGGCCCAAATATTACCACAGCAACGCCTTTTATTAGAATTATTAACAATGTCTGGCGATATAGCTGTTTCAAGTAATACCAAAGATACTATTTTAAAAAAAACATTGCAAGAATGCCAAAATAGAGGTTGGATTAAAAGCAATAGAATAAATAATGAGTTTCAAAAAGAAGTTATAACCAATATTGGCCGAAGAGCATTATTGCATGTATAAAGATATGAGATAAAATTTATAAAATATTCTGTGATGGTAAGAATTAATGAATAATAATATAACCCGCTTACAAGAAATAATGGCAAAATTGCGCGATCCAGAAACTGGTTGCAAGTGGGATATCAAACAAAATTTCCAAACCATTGCTCCATATGTAATTGAAGAAGCATATGAAGTTGTTGATGCCATAAATAACGGTGATATGGATGAGTTGCGCGATGAATTAGGCGATTTATTATTACAGGTTATATTCCATTCACGCATTGCCGAAGAAGATGGCATATTCAATTTTAATGATGTCGCAGGTGCGGTTGCCGATAAAATGATTAACCGCCACCCGCATATATTTAATGTTAATAGTAAAGATAATAGTGATATAAAAATCAAACAAATACGACAAAATTGGGAAGATATAAAAGCCAAAGAACGTCAGGCAAAAGTTAAAGATAAATCACAATTAACATCGGCTATCGATGGTGTTGCAATGGCATTACCATCATTGATGCGGGCGGAAAAATTAACAAAACGCGCCGCAAGCGTTGGCTTTGATTGGACAAAGGACGATGATATATTTGCAAAAATCGAAGAAGAAATTGCCGAATTAAGGAGAGAGATAAAATTAAAATCTGGCAAAGAACGACTTCGTGATGAATTGGGCGATTTATTATTTTGCATGGCTAATTTAGCGCGCCATTTCTTTATTGATGCCGAAGAAAGCCTGCGTGATGCCAATGCTAAATTTAGCCGTCGTTTCAAGGCGATGGAAAAAATATTACATCTAAAAGATCAAAAGCTATCATCAAAATCTTTAGATCAAATGGAACAATTATGGCAAATTGTAAAACAAGATGAATAGAATCCACAAAACTCCGTTTCAGGCCTTGGTAATACCCCATTTTATAATACCGTTATAGCTAATTATATTTAAAAATATAGATTAAAAAAGATAGTATTACCTGACAACCATACCGCCAAATGGAATTCCACTAACATCAGTTCAATTGATATCAAATAAAGAATTACTGACATTCAAGGATTTTGGTAACCCCTTCGAGGAAGAGCGCGAAAGATTACGTAACATGCCCAACCAAAGAACAAGGTGATGCTCAAATAGCCAAGCATAGAGCTACTGCAGTCCATACTGTTTTTCGCGTTGGCGGAGAAATCATTGCAATATTAGGTCACGAACGAAGGATAACTTCGCGTGGACATGTCCCTATGGTTGACATGGATGGTGGCCACGACAAAATCGCAGAACGGCTTGAAGATAAACTTTCCAAGATATACAGCGGCCTTGAAGTTCATCATTATTCAAAAAAAGAAGCTATGACCTATGGTGCGGCGACGGATGAAATGTTTCGGCGCGGCCCCCGTATTTCTGATCCCAACCTTGCTAATTCGGGTGTAAATTCATGGTCTTCAAATACTTCTTCACTTGCTGCCACCAGCCGACATGCTAGTTTTAATGCTGATGCGCTAAAAATCTTTCAAGAAGCAATGGAACGGTACGGCTTTCGTTAACTGTGTGTTTGCTACAATATAATTTATCCAAATTAGGAATATTATCTCTCTATGACTATCACGGTTTAGTTTTTTATATTTACGCCCGCCGCGCTTATGCGCGTAATAATAAAAAAGACATTAGCTATTAATCAATTTGACTAGTTTATCCATTGGGTGTCCGTCATATTCCGCATATTGGCTTATATGATTATCCCAATCATCAAATATATCAAAAAAATTCTTTGGATGCATCATCGGCAAGCATTCTTGAGCGTCAAGCTTACGTATAACCTCTGATGCTTCATCAACCGTTGTATCTTCAAATATCTTATCTATATAATGAATTTTATTAGAAAACATTACAAAAGATGCCAATAGTATGCCAGTAACTTCCGCAGTTCTAGCCGCATTAATCACTGAAAAATTAACCTGATCAAATAATATTGATCTGGCCTTACCTTCAATCAAAATACAAATAATAAATTTGCTCTCACCATCGCGGGCATTATTTCTGCGTCGGCAAAAAAATGTTATTTTTTTAACTTTTAATAAATTTGCTGGGGTAAATGTTTCTAATACTCGCTGGCTTGCAGAAAAAGTATCATAGGCATTTGGTCTAGCAATAGAATTAAGCGTAACAATTTGATTATTGCCATCATTTTCAAATGATACACCGCCAATATTAAGGGCACGTTCAATGGCATCTAAGGTGCTAACCCTTGGGTCGCCAATGGCGCGTTCAATATTATTTAATGTTGCCAATGAAACACCCGCTGCCTTGGCAAGATCTGTCTGTTTTGCATTAATCATATTACGACCAGCGCGAATTTGTGCAGCAGTAATCAATATTACACCTTTAAACTTTAAATTATCTATAAAATATGTTTTATACCTATTTATATATATATTACACCGATTCTAAATCGATGCAATTCTAAATTTGGTCTATATTTAGATTATTTTAATTTTTAAAATCAATATATATATTTAATATAAATTTAATTACTATATGGTAATTAAAAACTTTATTTTAAGTTTTTAATTTTGTGATATAAAAAATCTGCCCTTTTTTCAAAGGCATTGACCATTTTTTTAACTGCCTCGTTAAAGACAAGCCCAATCACCGTTTGTAAAATTTTTGATTTAAATTCAAAATCTACATAAAAATCAACTTCACAACCATCATTACTTTCATTGAATATCCAATGGTTTTCCAAATATTTAAATGGCCCATCTTGATATGTAACATCAATTTTATTATTGACTTTATCCAATATTATATGGCTGGTAAATTTTTCAGAAAACCCCTTAAAGCCGATGATTAAATCGGCGGTGATATGATTATCTGTTCGGCTGGTAATACGCGCCGCCTTGCACCAAGGCAAAAACTCTGGATATTTTGCAACATCCGCAACAAGCATAAACATTTCTTCAGGCTTGTGATTAAGTAAACGTATTTCTTTATGTTTTGGCATTAATTTTTATGATGCAACTTTATTTAATTGATCTTCACGTGCTTTGCGTAAAATTTTAAAATCATCGCCTGCCAAATAACTTGATCTGGTTAATGGTGAAGATGACACCATTAAGAAACCTTTGGCACGTGCCATTTTTGCGTAACCATCAAATTCATCGGGTGTAACAAATCGATCAACAGCCACATGTTTGACGGTCGGTTGCAAATATTGACCAATGGTTAAAAAATCCACATCGGCAACGCGGTAATCATCCATCATTTGTTGAATTTCAATTTTCGTTTCACCAAGCCCAACCATTAATCCAGATTTAGTGAATATTGATGGATCAAGTTGCTTAACGCGGCTTAAAAGCGTCAATGAAGTAAAATAACGCGCCCCTGGTCTTATCGTTGGGTAAAGCCGTGGCACAGTTTCTAAATTATGATTAAAAACATCGGGTTTTGCTGCCACAATAATTTCTAATGCACCGTCTTTATCTTTAAAATCTGGTGTTAAAATTTCAATGGTTGTGGTCGGTGATTTTTCACGAATTGCCGTGATAACATCGGCAAATTGTTGTGCGCCGCCATCATTAAGATCATCACGATCAACCGAAGTTACCACTACATGATCTAAGCCTAACTTTAAAACTGCATCGGCAACCCGATATGGTTCGAATTGATCGACCGCATTTGGCTTGCCCGTTGCGACATTACAAAAAGCGCACGCCCTTGTGCAAATACTACCAAGTATCATGAATGTTGCATGTTTTTTTGCCCAACATTCACCAATATTTGGGCATGATGCTTCTTCACACACAGTAGTAAGATTATTATCACGCATTAATTTTCGCGTTTCATGATAAGTCTTACTTGTCGGTGCCTTAACGCGAATCCAATCAGGTTTGCGTTTGATTGGATTATCGGGTTTATTTCTTTTTTCAGGATGACGTAAAGCCATTTTTTCATCAATTGATGACATCAAATATTCCTGCATAAATTATTAATAAGTAATTGTCTATTTATATATAAATATGGTTAGTATAAAATATTATATTTCTTCAATTCTAACTTTTTGGAAGCCGTTTTTACGTGATTTTAAATTTAGGCTAACTTCGTTAACCATAGAATTCAACCCATCGCTATCATAAGTTTTTTTCGTGCTATCCAATGGTAAATTAGTTTTGATAACTAAGATATGTTGCCATTCCTTACCATCCCATTCGATTATTCGCTTTTCATCAACAATATTCTTATGATTTAATTTTGCCATGTTTAATAAAGCCCCAATAATTTATTTTAAAAAATAATACTAAACTATCAATATATAAAATAATATATATATTTAAATATTTTACTATATAATTTTATTATTTTCTACATATGTATTGCTTTACCATAGGCATCTAATACCGCCTCATGCATCATTTCTGATAAGGTTGGGTGCGGGAATACCGTATGCATTAAATCCTCTTCGGTTGTTTCCAATGTTTTGGCAATGCTGTAACCCTGAATAAGTTCGGTTACCTCAGCACCAATCATATGTGCGCCCAATAATTCACCAGTTTTTTCATTAAAAATAACTTTTACCATGCCCTCATCTTCACCAAGTGCAACCGCCTTACCATTTGCCATGAATGGGAAACGGCCAACTTTTATTTTATAGCCTTTTTCTTTTGCCCCTGCTTCGGTTAAGCCAATTGATGCTATTTGTGGATGGCAATATGTGCAACCGGGAATTCGGCTTAAATCAAGCGGATGAGTATTTTTCAAACCAGCAATCTTCTCAACACAAATCACCCCTTCATGTTCTGCCTTATGGGCAAGCCACGGCGGGCCGGTTAAATCACCAATTGCATAGACACCTGCTTCACCAGTTTCACACCATTGATTAATTTCCACATGAGCGCGATCAACTTTAACCTTTGTCCCCTCAAGACCAATATTTTCCACATTACCAACAATACCGACAGCGCTTATAACTCTATCGACAGTAATTTCTGATAATTTTCCATCCTGTTCAATGGTTACACAAACATCATTATCATTATGTTTCAGGCTTTTAACAGCAGCCTTTGCCATAATATTAATGCCTTGTTTGGTGAATGCCTTATGGGCAAGTTTTGATATTTCTTCATCTTCAACGGGAAGAACCCTATCCATAACTTCAACAACAGTGGTTTTTGCACCAAATTCATTAAAGAAGCTGGCAAACTCAATGCCGATGGCCCCTGAGCCAATAACAAGCAAAGATTTTGGCAATTCTTTTGGCACTAATGCCTCACGATAAGTCCAAACCAATTTACCATCGGCTTCTAACCCTGGCAATTGCCTTGCCCTTGCACCCGTTGCCAATATTATATGTTTGGCGCTTAATGTGGCGATTAATTTATTGTCTTTTTCAACGGTAATCTGCCTTGCACCAGATACACCAGCAAGTTTTCCCCAGCCATCAAAAACTGTTACCTTATTTTTTTTCAAAAGATGCGCCACACCACCGCTTAATTTTGCGGCAACGCCCCGGCTTCGTTTAACAATATCGGCAAGATCAAATGTTACATTATCAACCTTGATGCCATATTCATTTGCATGTTTAATATTACGGTAAATTTCGGCGGATCTTAATAAAGCCTTGGTTGGGATACAGCCCCAATTTAAACATATACCGCCCAGATGATTTGCCTCCACCAATGCGGTCCTCATGCCCAATTGCGCAGCACGTATAGCAGTTACATAGCCACCAGGGCCGCCACCGACGATAATTATATCAAATTTTTGATCAGCCATTTTTTTAAAAACCCCTTAGGATATATATAGTTTTTAAATATTATATAATTATAATTTAAAATTATAAAATCATTGATAATGGATCTTCTATTAGACATTTAAATGCCGTGTGTAATTAAGCAACAATTGCCCAATCAACCGCACGATGATCGACCGATAAAGTCGCCGTCATCACGGTGGCAATTGCCAATTCGCCATTTTTGACTATGGCGCGTTCTTTACCCGCACCGATTGCCAAAATACAAGCCTGTGGTGGATTTACCACCGCTTGGAAATTATCAATACCAAACATTCCAAGGTTAGAAATTGAAAATGTTCCGCCTTGATATTCTTCTGGCATTAATTTGCCTTCACGGGCTTTTTTTGCCAACTCTTTTATTTCATTTGAAATAACCGCCAAGCCTTTATTGCCCGCATCACGCACAACGGGTGTTATTAAACCACCATCAATAGCAACAGCAACCGCCACATCGGCCTGTTTATAAAGCTTGATAGTATCACCCGCATATGAAGCATTAGCCGCAGGAACCTTACGTAAAGAAATTCCCGTTGCCTTGATAACTAAATCATTAACAGAAATTTTAAATTGACCATCGGCCTTGGCGTTTAAATCCTTACGCATGGCAAGCAATTTATCCAATTCCACATCAACAGATAGATAGAAATGCGGCACTGTTTGTTTTGATAAGCTAAGACGTTTTGCAATGGTTTTCCGCATATTATTTAATTTTAATATGTCAAATTCAGGCTCAAATGGATTATCGGTTACTGGTGCAGTAACAGCAGCATCAGTTATTACATCGGTAGAAGCCTTACCAATACCAGCAGCTATTGCCTGTTCGACATCATTTTTAATGATGCGCCCATGTGGGCCGCTGCCTTTAATCGTGCCAATTTCAATATTTTCCTGCGCGGCAATACGTTTTGCCAATGGTGATGCAAATATGCGCATGTCAGAAGTATTAACATTTGCAGCTGGTGCAGTTGCAATCGGTGCAGCAACAGCAACAGCTGGTGCTATGCCCTCTTTTGGTACAACTGGCGCAACATCAACAGATAATGATATATTATCAATGGCGGAAATATCTTCGCCATCTTCTAATAATACAGCAATCACGCTGTTAACCGCGATATTTTCACTGCCATCAACAACTATAATTTTACCAACCACCCCCTCATCGACGGCTTCGACTTCCATTGTTGCCTTATCGGTTTCAATTTCGGCAATAACATCTCCAGATTCAACGCTATCGCCTTCTTTAACCATCCATTTAGCCAGCGTTCCCTCCGTCATGGTTGGCGATAATGCTGGCATTAAAATTTTTACAGGCATTTTTTCTATCCTTATATTATTGATTAACGATAGCAAACGGCCTTAGCCGCATCGACGATATCTTGAATTTGTACCAAAGCCAATTTTTCAAGATTTTCTGCATATGGCATCGGCACATCCTTGCCGCAAACCCGCGTTACTGGTGCATCCAACCAATCAAATGCTTGTTCCATAATGATTGCAGATATTTCCGAACCAATGCCTGAAAATTCCCAACCTTCCTCAACTGTTACGAGACGGTTAGTTTTTTTGACCGAATTAATAATTGCTTCACGATCAAGCGGTCGAATAGTCCGCAGATCTATCACTTCGGCGCTTATGCCTTGTTCCGCCAGAATATCAGCTGCCTCAATAGCTTTACCAACCATTAAAGAAAATGCGGTGATAGTAACATCACTGCCATGACGGATAATTTTTGCCTTGCCAATTGGCACTGTCCAATCATCACAATCTGGCACTTCAAAGCTATTCCCGTATAATAATTCATTTTCAAGAAATATTATTGGGTTTGGATCACGGATAGCCGATTTTAATAATCCTTTAGCATCCGATGCGCTATATGGTGCAATGACTTTTAAGCCGGGAACATGGGCAAACCAACTAGCATAACATTGTGAATGTTGCGCCGCAACGCGGCTGGCTGCGCCATTTGCACCACGGAAAACGATTGACGAGCTTATTTGCCCGCCTGACATATATAATGTCTTGGCAGCGGAATTTATAATTTGATCCATAGCCTGCATGGCAAAATTAAATGTCATAAATTCAACAATTGGCTTTAAGCCCATAAAAGATGCACCAACGCCAATACCCGTAAAACCCAATTCGGTTATTGGCGTATCAATAACACGCCTTTCACCAAATTCATCTAATAAACCTTGGCTGACTTTATAAGCACCTTGATATTGTGCAACTTCTTCGCCCATAAGGAAAACATCACCATCGCGGCGCATTTCTTCAGCCATGGCATCACGTAGAGATTCACGCAAAGTCTCAGTTTTAAATGAACCCGTCCAATCTGGCTCTGCCTCGATTATTGCAACTGGTGAGCTAGAAATGCTCGCAGACGATGCGGCTGGTATTGCATCAATGGCGACCGCATCCGCTGTTACTGCTACTGGTACTGCGACATTAACATCACCAATGGCAGAGGCATCTTCGCCATCTTCTAATAAAACAGCAATCACGCTATTTACCGCGATATTTTCACTGCCATCGGCAACTATAATTTTACCAATGATGCCCTCATCAACGGCTTCGACTTCCATTGTTGCCTTATCGGTTTCAATTTCGGCAATAACATCACCCGCCGCAACGCTATCACCTTCTTTAACATTCCATTTAGCTAAATTGCCTTCGGTCATTGTTGGTGACAAGGCAGGCATTAAAATATTAATTGGCATTATCCAACTCTCCTGATTAAATAGCGATCATGCTTGCGTATGAATATCTGTCCAAAGCTCACTTGCATCTGGTAATGGGCTTGTTTGTGCAAATTCGGCTGCGTCAGATACAATAATCTTAATTTCTTTATCTATTGCTTTTAAATCTTCGGCGCTCGACATGTTAGCATCGATTAATAAATTTTTCACATGATCAATTGGGTCATGTAATTCTTTTACTTTATTGACCTCTTCTTTACTGCGATATTTTGCAGGATCAGACATGGAATGACCGCGATAACGATAGGTATTCATTTCCAAAATATATGGCCCTTTACCACTACGGGCATGATTTAAAGCTTTTTCTGCACCTTCACGCACCGCATTAACATCCATACCATCGACGCTTAGTCCCGGAATTCCATATGCTTTACCACGATTATGTAAATCAGCACCACTAGCAGAAGAACGTTCAACCGAAGTTCCCATACCATATTTATTATTTTCTATCACATAGACAACGGGTAGCTTCCATAATGCTGCCATATTAAATGCTTCGTAAACCTGACCTTGATTTATAGCGCCATCGCCGCAATAAGCCATACAAACATTATCAGTTTCTTTATATTTCATCGCAAAAGCAATGCCAGTTCCAAGCGGCATTTGCGCGCCAACGATACCATGACCGCCATAAAAATTACGTTCCTTTGAGAACATATGCATACTGCCGCCCTTGCCCTTGGAATAACCACCAGAACGACCCGTTAATTCCGCCATAACGCCCCTTGCCTCCATACCACAAGCAAGCATATGACCATGATCACGATAACTAGTTATAACCGCATCACCTTCGATTGCGATTGCTTGCATACCAACGACCACGGCTTCTTGACCAATATATAAATGACAAAACCCGCCAATAAGCCCCATGCCATATAATTGACCAGCTTTTTCTTCAAAACGGCGAATAGACAGCATATTACGGTAATCGGTTAAAAGCTGTTTAGATGTATAATTATTCTTTTTGGCAATATTTTTGCCAGCCTTACGCTTAGCTGATGTTTTTACCATTATAAATTACCCTGTAATAATTGTTATTAATTAATTTATAGCAAATACTGCATAGATAATATAACTTTTATAATATAATTACAACATTATTATAAGTATTTGATATTTATGATAAAAATGATAATTAACTTAATTATGGTTAAGTTGTATATTTCCTATGATAAAATGTAGTTTTTCTAAAAAAAATATAATCAATTGTCCTGATATATCGCCATATGAATATTATTTATTCTCATATGGATAGAATATATTATTTATTAAATATGATAATTTCATTAATTTTAGCAAAATTAAGAGTGTGTCGCGTTACCTCATCTAACATATCAGCATCGAGGCTATTAGGATGTAGATATGATGTTTTCTTTGCAATTTCCGCATGGCTTGATTGTAGATTTGAAAGGTTTTTCTCTGCTTTTGCAACTTCAATATTCAATCGAACATAGGCAAATATACCGCGATCACCTTGGATAGAATGATATGCTAAATAGCCAATGATGCTTATGGCGATCACTGGTGTTATTATTTGTTTAAATCGATATTTTATTTCTCTGATAACAGCCATATTTAACATTGAATCATATGGCTGTTTTTACGTCAAGTATAAATTATAAAATATTATATATATCTTATTTAATCTTTAAAATATCACGACCAGCGTATATTGCGCTATCACCAAGCATTTCTTCGATTCTAAGAAGTTGATTATATTTTGCCAATCTATCTGATCTGCTAAGCGAGCCCGTTTTAATTTGACCGCAATTTGTCGCCACTGCTAAATCAGCGATGGTGCAATCTTCTGTTTCGCCAGACCGATGCGACATAACCGCACTATAACCCGCCCGATGCGCCATTTCTACCGCTTGCAATGTTTCGCTTAATGTGCCAATTTGATTAACCTTAACTAATATTGAATTGGCAACGCCTTTATCAATACCAGTGCGCAATCTTTTTGGATTTGTTACGAATAAATCATCGCCAACAAGCTGTATTTTTTTGCCAAGTTCGGCGGTTAATGCCTCCCAGCCATCCCAATCATCTTCATCCATTCCATCTTCAATAGAAATAATCGGATAATTATCACAAAGCGATTTTAGATATTTCACATTACCAGAAAAATCCAGTGTCTTACCCTCACCCGCAAGGATATATTTGCTATCTTTATAATATTCACTTGCCGCACAATCCAAGGCCAGCATAACATCGCTTCCCGCCTTAAAACCGGCATCTTCAACAGATTTCATAATGAATGATAAAGCCTCATCAGCTGATGCTAAATTAGGGGCAAAACCACCCTCGTCACCAACATTAGTGTTATGGCCTGATTTTTTTAAACCTGACTTCAAAGCATGAAATATTTCTGCGCCTATGCGAAGTGCCTCTTTAAAATTTTTGGCAGCCACAGGCATTATCATAAATTCTTGAATATCGATTGGGTTATCTGCATGTTCACCACCATTGATGATATTCATCATCGGTACGGGTAAAACCCTTGCTGAAACACCGCCAATATAGCGATATAATGGCAGCCCAGCATAATCAGCCGCAGCTTTTGCATTGGCAAGCGAGACCCCAAGAATTGCATTAGCACCAAGACGAGATTTATTTTCAGTGCCATCAAGGTCGATTAAAATATTATCAATTGCTACTTGATCGCTAGCATCCATACCAATTAATTCTTGGCAAATTTCACCATTAACACCGACAATGGCTTTTTCGACACCTTTACCCATATATCTTGTGCCACCATCGCGCAATTCATGGGCCTCATGTACACCAGTTGACGCACCGCTTGGCACGCCAGCACGACCAAAGGCACCGCCTTCTAACATAACTTCAACTTCGATTGTTGGGTTGCCCCGACTATCAAGAATTTCGCGGGCATGTATATCGATAATTGCGCTCATTTAATATTCCATTCCTATATATAAATTACTTATTAGGTATAATTACGGTAATATAATTGGATTTTCTTTGGCTAATTTATCAAATTTTTGTAATGTTGAAAGCAGACTTTCTAATTGATCTAATGGCACCATATTAGGGCCGTCAGATGGCGCATTATCAGGGTCTTGGTGAGTTTCGATAAAAACTGCTGCTACACCAAGCGATATTGCGGCCCGTGCCAACACGGGAACAAATTCACGTTGACCACCAGATGTAGCCCCCTGTCCACCTGGCTGCTGCACCGAATGGGTCGCATCAAAAACAATTGGTTTGTTAGTTTTTGCCATTGTTGGCAATGACCGCATATCGCTAATTAATGTATTATAGCCAAAGCTTGTGCCACGTTCACAAAGCATGACATCATGGCAACCTGCTTCGCGCATTTTATTTACAATATTAACCATTTCCCACGGTGCTAAAAATTGACCTTTTTTAACATTAACTACAAGCCCAGATTTGGCCGCCGCAATTAATAAATCGGTTTGACGACATAAAAATGCAGGAATTTGCAAAATATCAACAAAATCTTTAAGTTTATCACATTGATCATCTTTATGAATATCGGTAACAATCGGTATGTTATATTCATTTTTAACCGCCGCAAAAATATCTATAGCTTTTTCCAACCCAACGCCGCGCGGACTATTAATCGATGTGCGATTTGCCTTATCAAATGATGTTTTATAAATATAACCGATACCAAGTTTGGTGGTTATTTCTTTAATTTCCCCTGCCATATCAATGGCATGATCAAGACTTTCCATCGCGCATGGCCCCGCTAAAACCACGAAGGGTAAATCATTACCGATTGTAAAATTACCCATTTTAATATGATGCTGTTTTGTCATTATAATAATCTTTAAACTAACCTTGATTGATTAATCGCTGCCTTAATAAAGCTGCTGAATAATGGATGGGGTTCAAAAGGTTTTGATTTTAATTCAGGGTGATACTGCACACCAATGAACCACGGATGGTCTTTTAATTCTACTATTTCTGGTAATATTCCATCTGGAGACATGCCAGAAAATCTCATGCCAACTTCTTAAAGCCGTTTAATATATTTATTATTTACTTCATATCTATGACGATGACGTTCAGATATATTGCTCTCACCATAAATTTCTGCTGCAAGGCTATCTTTTTCAATGATACAAGGATAAGCACCCAAACGCATTGTGCCACCCAAATTATCATCAATATCGCGTTGTTCCAACATATTACCGCGCTGCCATTCGGTGATAAGTCCGACTACTGCTTCTTCACATGGGCCAAATTCAGTTGATCCCGCTTTTTTAATGCCCGCCAAATTACGCGCTGCTTCAATAACTGCCATTTGCATGCCGAAACAAATACCAAAATATGGCACATTATGTTCTCTGGCAAATTTCGCCGCAGCAATTTTTCCTTCTGAACCACGACCACCAAAACCACCAGGGACCAAAACACCATGACATCCTGCAAGATATGGTAAGACATCATTATCTTCAAAAGTAACAGATTCAAGCCAATGTAAATTAACCTTAACATTATTGGCAATGCCACCATGGATCAATGCCTCGTTTAATGATTTATAGGCATCCAATAAAACAGTGTATTTACCGACAATAGCAATTTTTACTTCACCCTCAGGCGCACGAATTATGTTAACTATATTTTGCCATTTAGATAAATCAACATTATTACTATCTTCATCATCAGCATCCAACATACCGAAATGATTTAATATTTCACTGTCCAAGCCTTCTTTATGATAGGTATTTGGAACATCATAAATTGTATCCACATCAAGTGCAGGTATAACACAGCTTTCTTTAACATTACAAAATAATGCAATTTTACGTTTCTCACCCGCAGGAATAGGACGATCAGATCGGCACATTAAAATATCTGGCTGTATACCAATTGATAATAATTCTTTAACGCTATGTTGCGTTGGTTTGGTTTTAAGTTCACCCGCAGCCGCGATATAAGGCAATAATGTTACATGAATATATGCAGTTTTTTCGCGCCCTAAATCATTGCGCAACTGTCTTATTGCCTCTAAAAAGGGCGTGCTTTCAATATCACCGACCGTGCCACCAATTTCACAAAGTATAAAATCTTCATCAGTAATATCATTTAAAATAAATTCTTTTATCGCGTCAGTTACATGGGGAATAACTTGTACTGTACCGCCTAAATAATCGCCGCGACGTTCTTTTGCAATAACTTCAGAATAAATCCTACCCGTGGTAACATTATCCGATTGCCTGGCAGGGACACCTGTAAAACGTTCATAATGACCAAGGTCTAAATCTGTTTCGGCACCATCATCAGTTACAAAACATTCGCCATGTTGATACGGGCTCATCGTACCAGGATCAACATTTAAATATGGGTCAAGCTTACGCAAACGAACCTTATAGCCACGCGCCTGTAATAATGAACCAAGCGCTGCCGATGCCAAGCCTTTTCCAAGAGAAGAAACAACACCGCCAGTAATAAATATAAATCTTGCCGTCATGGAAGTTTTATCTACTCTTTTAAATTTAAAAATTTATCCATGTTTTAAAAATTTATCCTGTTTTTTAAAATTATGATATTAAATTTATTTGATTAATTTGATAATGGCACACTAGGCTCGTTTGGTGTTTCATTAATAGTTGAGCTTGCTGGCGATGATATGGCTGGATTATCTAAAATAGATCCAGTTTCCGAAGTTTGGCTGGCGAGAATAGCCAGTAAAAGGCTTGTAGTCATGAAACAGGCAGCCAAAATAGCCGTAGTTCTGGTTAAAGCATTTGCCGTGCCACGGGCAGAAAATAACCCACCACCACCAGATCCACCGCCGCCACTGCCGCCGATACCAAGGGCACCACCTTCTGAACGTTGCATTAAAATAGCACCGACAAGAGCCAATGCGATAAGTAAATGTATAACAAGCAGAGTGGTCTGCATAATTTGACCTCAGACTTTAAAGTTCAATATTAAGTAATTTTATTAAAAATGTTTCGTTATAAATAAAAATTAAACGCATTTTAAGCATGTTCTAATCAAATTTAACTGGTTTTACCAGCTTAAAAATTAAGTATTTAAAAAAGAATATAATATATTTTATATTATGCGATACTTGTATATTATATATTGTGTCATATATCACAGCATAGTTATAATAATTAATATAAATATTTAACCAAGCACTGCTAATAAAAGGTATTATACATGCGCAATTTAGAATTGCCGGGCAGGTCACCCGTCCATGCCACAACTGCCATGGCTGCAACATCACATATGTTAGCAACACAAGGCGCAATAGATATTTTAAAAATGGGCGGCAATGCTATTGACGGCGCAATTGCTGCGGCGGCAATACAAAATGTGGTCGAGCCAGGGTCAACCGGTATTGGTGGTGATTGTTTTTGCATGTATGCGCCAAATGGTCGTAAAAATATCATCGCATTTAATGGTTCAGGAAAAGCCCCAAAAGCCGCCAATATTAAATATTATATAGATAATAATATTACAAAAATCGATCAACAAAGCCCGCATGCGGTAACAATACCTGGTGCTGTTGACGCATGGTTTCAACTTAATCGTGATCATGGTAATTTACCAATGGCAGATATTTTGGCACCCGCAATTAAATATGCCCGCGATGGCTACCCCATATCATCTAGGGTTCATAGTGATTTTTTAAATGCTGAAACATTAATAAAATCAGAAAAAACAACGGCTGATATATTTTTAAATAATGGTGAAATTCCAAAAATTGGCTCAAGACAAAAACAAGAAAAGCTTGCAACTACATTAGAAATAATTGCTGCCCAAGGCCGCGATGGTTTTTATAAAGGTGATATTGCAAAAGATATTGTCAATTATTTAAAAAGCAAAGGCGGGCTACATACATTAGATGATTTTGCCAATGCAAAAGGCGAATATGTAACGCCCATATCAACAAATTTTCGCGGTTATGAAATTCATCAATGCCCACCAAATGGCCAAGGTGTGATTGCGTTATTATTATTAAATATGGCGCAAAAATTTAATTTTGACGATAGTAAAAGCCCTATAACAACAAAACGTATTCATCAAGAAATCGAAGCATGTAGATTGGCATATAGCGCACGCAATATATATCTTGCCGATCCAAATTTTTCAAAAATACCTGTTGAAGAAATATTATCAAATCAATATTGCGACTATTTACTTCGTGGAATCAATGAGAAAAAGGCTACTGTGCCACCGATTGACACATATATACCAAATCATAAAGACACAGTATATATAACTGTAGTCGATAAAGATCGCAATATATGCAGCCTTATTAATACTATATTTGATGGCTTTGGTAGTGGCTTAACATCACCAAATACAGGGGTATTATTGCAAAGTCGAGGCAAAGCATTCTCGCTTGATCAAAGTCATCCGAATGTAATTTCTGGCAACAAGCGACCATTACATACAATAATTCCCGCAATGGTAAGTAAAGATAATAAAATAACTATGTCTTTTGGCGTGATGGGTGGACAATATCAGGCATTTGGCCATATGCAATTTTTGACAAGATTAATTGATTATAAAATGGATATTCAAGAGGCCATCGACTGCCCACGTTTCATGGTTGATCATGCAACTGGTGAGGTTGAAATTGAAGGCATAATTTCGCAGAAAATAAAGGATGAGCTAACATCAATGGGTCATATATTTAAAAGCCCGCAATGCCCAATTGGCGGCGCACAAGCCATATGGATCGATTGGGATAATGATATTTTAACTGCGGGGTCTGATGCAAGAAAAGATGGTGGTGCAATTGGATATTGAATTATAACCATCGTTATTTGCAATTTTCTATATTATACATATTAATAAAAACATAATAGTATATGCAAATTATAAGTAAAATATATAGCAAATACTATAGCATTATGATAAGTTTACAATATCTTGATAAGTTTATATAGCTAGATTATAGTATATATCCATAATTATTTACTTGAAATAAAGCTAATATATCTAAGCTGAAATATTGATTAATTATTACTGAGAATAGGTTGGCAAAATGAATGATACCCCTATCAGCAAAAATATGGGAATTTTTGCAAAAATTTCAATAAAACAACGAATATTCTGCGGGTTTTTTATTATATTAATAATATTATTCGCCATATCATTCGCTGGATATAATAATCTTGTAACTATTTCTAGCGAAATTGATGAATTAAACGAAATTGTCGAAGAAGCAGCATTAGTTGCAAAAATTGAAAATAATTTTTTAAACCTTAAATCTCATGCGCGTGAATATGCAAATTTAGGCCATGCATCTGATGCATTCAAAGTAAAATCCATTGCTGCAATATTAAATCCAATGATTGAAACTGCAATAGAACATCTTGCACATTTTCCAGAAATGTTAGAAAAAATGGAAAATATCAAACATGATTTAAAAATTTATATTGATGATTTTTATGAGGTTGAAATTTTGGGTCATGAATTTAAATCATTAATTCATGATAAGCTTGAACCAGAAGGCGAAAAAATCGTTGAAGATTTAGATGCATTAATAACCGCAGCAAATAATAATATTTCAATTATCACAAATAAGACAGAGATTATAAAATTTGCATCGATTAGTCGCAAGCATGCATTAAAGGCGCGTCTTTATGCTAATATATTAATTGGCCGTCAAGATGAAAAATTTGATAAAAAAGCAACTGACGAATTTGCAAAACTTAAAATATCATTAGATATGCTTGGCAAAGAAGTAGACACAAAAATTGAAAAAAAGCTTTATAAAGAAATAAATAAGTTATTTGAAAATTACAAAATAACCTATAAAAAAATTCATAAAGATGAGCTTGCCATTAGAATGCTTGTTGATAGTGAAATGAAAAAATCAGGTGAATTAATTGCACAAAATGCTAAATGGATTGAAAATAAATCAGTGAATGCTGAAGAAAAAATCCGTCATGAAGTTAATCAAAATATTAATTCAGCAGAAATTCAAATGTTAGTCGCCAGCGCCATTGGTTTAATCATTGGTTTTTTAATGGCAATAATTATAGGCAATAATATATCAAAACCAATAAAATTAATGACCGATGCCATGTCAAAGCTTGCATCTGGTGATTTATCTATCTTAATCCCTGGTCAAAACCGTGGTGATGAAATAGGTAATATGGCCGCAGCAATGCAAATTTTTAAAGATACAGCAATAAAAACAAAGGAAATTGAACAACAACAAGCAGAGAAAGAAATTAAAGTACAAGAAGAAAGTAGCCGTATAAGATTTAAAATGGCCGATGATTTTGAGGGCAGTGTCGGCTCTATCATTAATTCTGTTGCCAGTGCTGCTGCACAGTTACAAACATCTGCAACAACGCTTGGTGAAAGTTCAGATAAAGCAAGTGAACAATCAATGAATGTTGCCGCATCAGCCGAACAAATGTCATCAAATGCACAAAGCGTATCAGCTGCGACCGATGAATTATCTAGCTCTATCATTGAAATAACCAATCAGGTCAATCATTCAGCAACGGTTGCAAAAGATGCCACTGCTAAATCAGAAGAAACCCATCTAACTGTTAAACGTTTGGCCGAATCCGCTGATCGTATTGGCGAGGTAGTAAAGTTAATTACCGATATTGCGGAACAAACCAACCTTCTTGCCCTTAATGCCACAATCGAGGCAGCACGGGCTGGTGATGCAGGTAAAGGTTTTGCCGTTGTTGCAAATGAAGTAAAAAATCTTGCGGGTCAAACGGCAAGAGCAACTGATGAAATTAGTACACAGATCGAAGCCATTCAACTTGCCACGAAAGAATCTGTTGATGCAATTGCAATGATTGGTGATACAGTTGTAAGCCTTAATAATATTTCCACATCAATATCAGGGGCAATTGAACAACAAGGAAGCGCAACCCAAGAAATTTCCAATAATGCGACAAGGGCAGCAGTTGATACAAATGATGTGTCAAGAAACATCCAGCATGTGCAAAAAGCCGCAGAAAAAACAGGTGAGGTTGCCGAAGAAGTTAAAATTGCATCTGGTGAATTAGCTATACAATCAAATAATCTTAAAAAGCAACTGAATGAGTTTTTAAACGAGCTTAGAAGAGATTAAAATAATATAATAAATATCATTAAAACAAACCCAAGCTGAATAATAATAAATTACAGCTTGGGTTTGTTTTTAAAAATAAAAGTTATTTTTTATTATTTAGCAGATTTTGCAATTGCAATAAAATTATTTCCATCTAAGGCCGCTCCGCCGATCAAACCACCGTCTATATTATCTTGTGATAATAATTCACCTGCATTTTCTGGCTTCATTGATCCCCCATAAATTATTATCATTTCTGTTGCTGTTTGATGGCCTAATTTACTGGCAATATAGCTTCTTATATGATCATGCACATCTTCGGCATCATCAGCAGTTGCAACTTTACCCGTGCCGATAGCCCAAATTGGTTCATAGGCAATTATGGTATTTTCCGCATCTGCGCTATCTGGAACTGATCCATCAATCTGCGTTGATATAACCGCCATTGTCATGCCATCGGCACGTTCTTTTTCGCTTTCACCGATACAAATAATCGCCTTCATACCTGCGCTATGGACTATTTTTGCCTTTTCACATATAAATTCGCTGCACTCGCCATGATCTGTACGGCGTTCAGAATGACCGACAATAACATGACTGCATCCAGCATCTTTTAACATCTCTGCACAAATATCACCAGTATGTGCGCCAAAATTTACAATATCGCTATCTTGTGCGCCAAGCATAATTTTGCTATCTTTTATAATATCATTAACCACATGCAATAATGTATATGGCGGGCATACCAATAAATCACATTTGTTATCTTTTATGATATCTTTTGCACCATCAATAATGTTATTAACCAAATTAATCGCATCATCACGAAGACAGTTCATTTTCCAATTGCCCACAATCAGTTTTCTACGCTTAACGCCCATTTAAAATTTCCTTAATAAATATGTAATTTAAAAATATCTTATATGTTAATATAATTAATTAACATAACTATGCCTATTCGCCAATATTTCTGTTAAAATTTAAAATAGATATTAATTTTATGTAATTGTTGGTTGCTAGACTGGCTTTAGATAATTATCATGCGACCTTAAATATATTATGATTAATAAAAATATCATATTACCAGATTAATTACATTTTTAAAGGGTATACAATGTTAGAGAAGCTGCGCGGCTCGGTAGGGTCTGTTTTCATTAAAGCTTTATTAGGTCTATTGATTTTAAGCTTCATGGCGTGGGGCGTTGGCGATATATTAAATCCTTCGACCGTTGGTCAAGAAGTAGCCAAGGTTGGATCATATAAAATATCACAACAAGAATTGGCAATTGCCTATAACAGACAGGCAAGCTTCTTACGCCAACGTGGAATATCGACGGAAATGATTGCACAGCTTGGCCTGACTGAACAGGTTGTTAATGATTTGGTAAAACGCAGCCTGTTTGACGCAGAAAGCGATAAATTAGAAATGGGCATTTCCGATGCCACCATAATTAATGCAATTCACAGCCAAAAATCTTTTCAAAATAGCCTTGGTGAATTTGATCGTTCACGTTTTGAAATTGCATTACAGCAAACTGGCTATAATGAAACATATTATATTAATGCCTTAAAGCGTGAAATTGCCACATCACAATTATTAAATAGTCTGATCACAGGGATTAGCGCATCAAATAGCATGGCAATTGATTTATATAATTGGCAACAAGAAAGCAGAGACGCTAATTTTTTCATATATCCTATCAATGATAAAATCTCAGTGGTCCAACCAAATGATAGCGACATATCAAGCTATTATGATATAAATAAAGAAAAATTTCGTACTAATGAAATGCGCGACATAACATACACTATTCTATCACCAAAGGCATTGGCAAAAACAATAATCATATCAGAAGCCGATATAAAGGCACAATATGAAGACCGTATCAGCAATTTTTCCACGGTGGAAAGAAGACATATTCAACAGATATTATTACCAGATTTAAAAACCGCGCAAAATGCCTTTGCAATGTTAAAAAATGGTAAAGATTTCATCAAAGTCGCATTGGATATTGCCCAAGCAGATAAAGACACCATCGACTTAGGTTTTTTATCAAAAGATGTAATTATTGATGAAAAATTAGCTGAAACTGCCTTTAACTTGCCATTGAATCAAATATCAAACCCAACAGAAGGGATGTTCGGTTGGTTCATTATGCGCAATATTGACATCGAAAAAGCCAATATAACTGCATATCAAAAAGTAAAAGACGCAATTAAAAATAATATTGCCATAGAACGTGCAACCGATAGAGTATTTGAAATTTCAAATGAGCTAGACGATGCCTTGGCTGGTGGAATGACTATCGAAGAAGCAGCAATAGAAACTGGCTTAACCAGCAGCAGCATTAAAAATATTGATAGTAATGGCATGATAAATGGTAAAATAATTGCCAAAGATATACCGCAAGATAATAGATTTATCCAAATTGCCTTTGAAACCGAAAATAATAGCGATAGCATAGTCGAAGAATTATCAGATGGCTCATTTTTTGCCCTTCGGGTTGATAATATACAACCAAGCCATATCCGCATCTTAGATGCTGTAAAGCAAGATATTATCAATATCTTATTTGCCGAACGCAAGAAAATTACAACAGAGGCATTGGTCAAACAAACAGTAGAAAAAATTAACGCTGGCGATGATATTAAAATAATTGCAGCTGGTCTTGATTATAAGCTCAACCATGTTGGTAATATTAAACGCGACAGCAATGGCGTAGAATTAGACCAATTACCAATCATAGCTTTAACAAAGCTATTTGATATTAAAATTGGTAAAACTGGCTATATTAATGTCGACAATGATTTTATCATCATTAATGTAATATCAAAAAAATCTGCTAATGCAAATAATGATAATGATGGTTTTAATATTATTAAAAACCAAATGAAGGCAGCCATTTCCAATGATATTATGGCGCAATTTAACGAGGCATTAAAAAACCGTCATGAAATTTCCATCAACCGTTTTGTTATAAATGATTTTGAACAACGCCTGCAACAATAAATTATTTTAAATAAATATAAATAATCGCTTCAAGGTTAATTTTTAGATGCAAACATATCCAAATTATAATGATTTCTCATTGGCTTATAATGCCGGTAAAACTCAGGTAGTATGGACAAAATTAATTGCTGATCTTGAAACGCCAGTATCGGCATTTTTAAAATTGGCAGAAAGCCATGAAAATAACTTTCTATTAGAATCAGTCGAAGGCGGGGCAATTCGTGGACGTTATTCATTCATTGGTATAAAGCCCGATTTGATTTGGAAATGTTATGGTAATAATGCGGAAATAAACCGTAATGCCTTATCAAATATCAATGATTTTAAAAAATGCCCCGAAGATACATTAAAATCATTAGATTTATTAAAAAAACAATGTGAATTTGATATGCCCGAAAACCTACCACCAATGGCTGCGGGGCTTGTTGGTTATATGAATTATGACACAGTGCGGTTGGTTGAAAAATTACCTAATCAAAATAAAGATGTAATGAATGTTCCCGATGGAATTTTTATACGTCCAACAATAATGGCCGTATTTGATAGCATCGAAGACACGGTAACATTGGTAACCCCAGCGCATGTGAAAGATGGGTTATCTGCACAAGCAGCATATGAAATGGCCCATGATCGTCTTGACCATACCCGCAATGATTTTGCCAAACCATTGCCAAATCATATGGATATTTTCAAAGATAGCCAGAAAAATTTACCCGAACCAGTTTCCAATATGTCGCCTGATGATTATATTAATATGGTTAAACATGCCAAGGAATATATTTTGGCAGGTGATATTTTTCAGGTAGTGCTTAGCCAAAGATTTGAATTACCGTTTAATCTATCACCATTTGCACTTTATCGTGCCTTGCGCCGCACCAACCCATCGCCATTTTTGTTTTATCTTAATTTTAAAGATTTTTCCATTGTCGGTTCAAGCCCTGAAATACTTGTAAGGCTACGCGATGACAAGGTAACAATAAGGCCAATTGCAGGTACAAGATTAAGGGGCGAAAATAAACAACAAGATGCCGATAATGCGGCTGATTTACTAGCTGACCCAAAGGAATGCGCCGAACATTTAATGTTATTGGATTTAGGCCGCAATGATGTGGGGCGGGTTGCAAAAATTGGCAGCGTCAAAGTAACTGAACAATTTAATATCGAATATTACAGTCATGTAATGCATATTGTATCAAATGTTGAAGGTGAAATATCCCCTGATTATGACGCATTACAAGCATTGATGGCAGGATTCCCAGCAGGCACAGTATCAGGTGCGCCAAAGGTTCGCGCCATGGAAATCATTGACGAACTTGAAAGTGAAAAACGCGGCATTTATGCTGGTTGTATCGGTTATTTTGGTGCTAATGGCGATATGGATACCTGTATTACTTTACGCACTGCCGTGGTCAAAGATAATAAAATTTACGTGCAAGCGGGTGCAGGCATAGTCGCAGATAGCGATCCATTATCAGAACATCAAGAATGTTGTAATAAAGCACGCGCAATAGTTAGAGCCGCAGAAGAGGCCGTGCATTTTGCAAGAAATAGTGAAAATTAATATTATAAAATAATAATTAAATCATTATAATTCAATCATTCTAATTCAATCATTGTATTACAGTAGAAACATTGAATTTAGTTTGATTTAATCTATGCTTAACTATGGCTGACACAGGAACAAGCGTAAAGCCACGTTCCTCTATATCTATTAACCATTTTTGTAAGGCATTAACAGTTTTATCATGCGGATGACCAATGGCAACAGCATAACCTTGTTTTTTTGCTAATCTTTCCACTTTTTTTAATTGTTGGGCAATTTTTATATCGTCAATTTCATGATCAATAAATATATCCCTTCTGGCGTATGGAACAGCCATATTTGCGGCTATTTTAAAACCTACTGTATCTTTATTGGTGATTGAATCCATGAATAATAAGCCACGTTCTTTTAATTCCCTTATCACAAGTCGCATGCCTTTATCCCAGATGGTGAAACGGCTACCCATATGATTATTAACCCCAACATAGCCATTAAACTGTGATAAATTCCACTGGATACGTTTTAATAACTCCCCTTCTTCCAATGTTGCTAATAATGCATTGGGGCCAGGATCTATTTTATCATTAATCGGCTGCATTGGCATATGCAACATTATTTCATGACCATTTAACCGTGCTTTATCAGCAAGTTTTTGCAAATTATAGCCATATGGAATGAATGATATTGTCAATATTCCTTTTAAAGCAATCGCCGCCTTACTGCGCCTTTGATTAATCCCCACATCATCAATAACAATAGCAATCATCGGTTTATTTTTCGATAAATCCACATTAACCGCCATGCGTTGCCATAATGGTGTCATTGGTGATATATTTTTATCCTCAGAGATATTAATAGTAGATAAATCAACCGGTGCAGCTTTTTCTATAGCTAAATTAATAACTTCATTGGATGGTTTTTCTTCATAAATAAATTTTTGTTTTTCGCTATGTTCTTGCTGGCTTTTTATTTTATCTAAGGCTCGTTGTGATTTTGCTATTCTAACGGGTAGTATATAATCTTCGTTAAAATCTTTGTCTTTATCATTGATTTGACCTTCAATATTATCATTAATAATATCATTAATATTATCATTAATATTATCATTAATAATATCATTAGCAGATATATTTTCTGTTTCCTTATCCATTGCTGATAATGAATTTGATAATTTTTCCCTAGAACCAATCCATATGCCAATAGAAATACCAATAACCAAACTAATAATGATTGGTATTGCATATAAAGATATTAATTTTATTAATAATTTCATTGAAATTTATAAATCCCTACTTGTAACAACTTAACCTTAATGCCTAATATAGTGTGATTCCAGTTTTTGAAACATATTAACATCAAATTATTTATTTACTTAATCTTAATATTTGCAGATATCTGCATCAAGCCTAGAGGAACAGGCCATAATCATGTTTTTGCTAATAGATAATTATGACAGTTTCACCTATAATATTGTTCATTATATGGGTGAATTAGGCGCAAAAACCCAAGTATATCGCAATGATGAAATAAGTGTTGAAGATACTATTGCAAAATCACCAAAGGGCATCATTATATCACCGGGGCCTTGCGACCCTGATCATGCTGGTATATGCCTTGATTTAATCAAACAAATTGACGGTTCAATTCCTATTTTAGGTGTTTGTTTAGGCTTTCAAGCTATTGGACAAAATTATGGCGCAAATATTATAAGAACCAAGCCAATGCATGGTAAAACATCAATATTAAAGCATAATAACAGTAAAATTTTCAATGGCTTACCGCAAAAATTTAAAGTAGTAAGATACCATAGCTTGGCGGTTGATGCCGATAATATCCCCGAATGTTTAGAAATAACCGCACATGCCGAAGATGGGGTTATAATGGCATTATCACATAAAGAAAAACCAGTCCACGGCGTGCAATTTCATCCAGAAAGCATCGCATCGGAATATGGTCATAAATTGATTAAAAACTTTTTAGAAATATGCTGATTTTACTATATTAATTTTAAGGGTCGATTAATGACTATAGATTTTAAATCACTACTGGCAATCGTTTCTGATGGTAAAAGCTTGGATGAAAAACAGGCAGAAACAGCCTTTAATATCATGATGGCTGGTGATGCCACGCCTACGCAAATTGGCGGTTTTTTAATGGCATTGCGGGTGCGCGGTGAAAGCGTTTCTGAAATAACTGGTGCTTGTAAGGTCATGCGCGAACGGGCATTGCATATTAAAGTTCCAGAAAATGCCATTGATATCGTTGGCACGGGTGGCAGTGGCTTACATACCTATAATATCTCCACTGCGGCATCGATTGTGCTGGCTGGTTGTGGGCAACCAGTTGCAAAACATGGTAATCGGGCATTATCATCTAAATCTGGTACTGCCGATGCTTTCATGGCATTGGGTATCGATTTAGATTGCGATTTTAAATATTTGGAGCAAGCCGCATTTGAGGCAAATTTAGTATTTTTAATGGCAACAAGACATCATAGCGCCATGCGTAATGTGGGGCCAAGCCGCATAGAATTGGGTGTTAGGACAATTTTTAATATCTTGGGGCCATTATCAAACCCTGCATTTGTTAAGCGAATAATATGCGGCGCATTTTCCAAAGACTGGATAGTGCCGATGGCAAAAACCCTCGGTAATGTTGGATGTGATGTGGCATGGGTCGCCCATGGCAGCGATGGCATGGATGAAATAACCACCACAGGGGTTACATATATCGCCGAATTGCGCGATGGTAAAATTCGTGAATTTGAAATCACGCCACAAGATGCAGGCTTGCCAATTGCCAATATTGATGATTTGCGCGGCGGCACGCCAATTGAAAATGCGGCAAAAATAACCAGCCTGCTTGATGGTGAAACTGGCGCTTTTCGTGATATAGTCTTAATCAATGCCGCCGCAGGATTGGTCGTCGCCGATAAGGTCGATAATCTTAAAGCAGGAGTAGATATGGCGGCAAAAGCAATCGATAATGGTGATGCCAAAGGCGCACTTGCCAAATTAATTTCCATAACTGGATTAAAAAAATCAGGATTGAAAAAATAATGAGCGATATTCTCGCCAAAATATGCAATGATAAGCTTAACCATATCAAAATATGTAAATCAGCAATCAGCATTGATGAAATGAAAGATAAGGCCGCCAATGCCCCTAAAGCCCGTGGTTTTATTAATGCCTTAAGGGATAAAATAAATAAGGGTCAATATGGTTTGATTGCGGAAATTAAAAAAGCTTCCCCATCAAAAGGGTTAATAAGAAAAAATTTCGCCCCCGCATCTTTGGCGAGAGATTACCAAGCTGGCGGGGCAGCATGTTTATCTGTTTTAACCGATAAACCATATTTTCAAGGTAATAATGATTATTTAACTGCGGCGCGTATGGCGGTTGATTTGCCAGTTTTACGTAAAGATTTTATGTTGGATATTTATCAAATATATGAGGCAAAAGCCATTGGTGCTGATTGCATTTTATTGATTATGGCGGCACTTGGTGATATTCAGGCAACGGAGCTTGAAGATATAGCCCTTAAACTTGGCATGGATATATTAATTGAAACCCATAATATGGGCGAAATGGAGCGCGCTCTTATGCTTAAATCACCATTGATTGGCATTAATAATAGCAATTTAAAAACATTAAAAATTGATTTAACAGTAACCGAAGAATTGGCAAATATGGTCGATGATAATCATATTTTAATATCAGAAAGCGGCATTTATAGCCCGTCTGATTTAAGGCGAATGAATGCTGCGGGGGCAAATTGATTTTTGGTTTGCGTTTCTTTAATGCGTCAAGATGATGTTTAGGCGGCAACTATTGCGCTAATTGATAAAAATCTTGCATGATAAAACAGTTTATAAAATTTTAAATATAAAGTTTGAGAATGATAATGAATTATCTAAGCCATTTTGATGATGCTGGTAACGCTATTATGGTCGATGTTTCCGACAAGTTAGAAACCCAAAGAACCGCTACTGCCAAGGGCTGTATTAAAATGGCTAAACAAACATTGGACTTAATTATTAATAATCAAATAAAAAAAGGTGATGTGTTAACTATTGCACAAATTGCGGGAATTATGGGCGGAAAACGCACCCCTGATATTATCCCATTATGTCATCCATTATCCTTAACATCACTTAAGGTTAATCTTGCAATCAATATGGACAATCTTTCTGTTGATATAGAGGCAACGGCCAAATTAAAAGGTCGCACAGGCGTTGAGATGGAGGCATTAAGCGCGGTTTCAATTGCCGCATTATGCGTATATGATATGGTAAAGGCGGTTGATAAAAGCATGTATATTACCGATATTAGATTAACATATAAAGCTGGTGGTAAATCTGGCATATTTAGGGCTGATTAATGATTTCTGTCGAACAAGCATTAGAAAATATCCTAAACACCATTAAACCGCTTGCCCCCGAACAAATAAATATTTCCGATGCCCTTGGGCGGGTTTTAGCGCAAGATGTCATATCAAATTTAACCCAACCCCCAAGTAATATATCGGCGATGGATGGCTATGCAATATGTTGCAATGAAAGCATTGAAGCGGAAAATAAAATAATAAAGCTTAAAATGGTCGGAGAAGCAGCGGCAGGCAATGGATATTTTGACAAATTAAATTCTGGTGAAGCCGTAAGAATTTTCACTGGCGCGCCGATTCCAGATGGTGCAGATAGCGTCATAATGCAAGAAAATACTGACCGTATTTGTCAAGAAACAGTAATTATAAAAGAAACTATTAAACATGGTAATTTCATCCGCAAAAAAGGCTTGGATTTTACCGAGGGCAAGATATTAATAACAAAGGGTAAGATATTAACCGCGCGTGATATTGCCCTGATAGCAGCAATGAATGTTGTTTGGTTAATGGTCTATCGCAGGCCAAAAATTGCCATTCTTGCAACGGGTGATGAAATTGTCATGCCGGGGGAAAAAATTTCCACTGGACAAATTACCAGCTCCAATAGCATGGGGCTTTATGCTGCTATAAAAACATTAGGTGCCGAACCAATTTTATTGGGAATTGCCCCTGATGATGCTGAATCTTTAAAACAAATGGCGGCGGGTGCGGCGGGTGCTGATTTATTGGTAACGACAGGCGGTGCATCGGTTGGCGACCATGATTTAATTCAAAAAATTCTGGGTGATATTGGTCTAAAAGTTAATTTTTGGCGTATAGCCATGCGACCAGGTAAGCCACTTATTTTTGGTTCGATTAATGGCACGCCGATGCTTGGATTGCCAGGAAATCCCGTATCAACAATGGTTTGTTCGCTTATTTTTATGCTGCCTATTATCAATAAAATGCTGGGCATAGACAATAATATTTCTAACCATACGATGGCAAAACTGACAACCAGATTAAAGGCAAATGATAAACGTCAAGATTATTTACGTGCAGAAATAACTTATGATGAAAATGGAAATATGCAAGCCACGCCATTCACAAAACAAGATAGTGCGATGTTATCATTATTATCAAAATCAGACGCTTTAATCATACGTCCGCCTTTGGCAAAAGCGGTGGATGCTGGTGATATGGTAACGATTATTTTATTCCCAAAAGGCAATAATAGTTTTTAAAAATAAAATATCGATTTAAAAATAATATTTGACTTTTTATTCGAACACAAATAGAACAAACATAGGTTGTATTTTTGTTCACATATGATAATAGTTTATTTCATATGTTGGATATTTTATAAATAAGGGAAAATTGATGCTAACACGCAAACAATATCAACTTTTAATATTCATTCATAATAAGTTACAAGATACTGGTGTGTCGCCTTCTTTTGATGAAATGAAAAATGCCCTTGATTTAAAATCAAAATCAGGTATCCATCGGTTAATTACTGCACTTGAAGAACGTGGCTTTATTCGTAGATTACCTCATAGAGCCAGAGCATTAGAAGTTGTTCGATTGCCTGAAAATACTGCTATTGGTGATTTGCCTATCCGCAACCGCAAAATAGACGCAATCCGCAATTCATTACGCGATAATCCAGATCATATACAGGGTCAGGAATTTGGCGCACAAGAATTTGGAAATAAACGTATAGCTATGCGCGGTTCAAATAATTCTGTGCAATTACAATTATACGGACGTATTGCTGCGGGTACACCGATTGAGGCATTGCGCGATCATTCAACATTTATCGAAGTCCCCGTTAATATGCTTGGCAAAGGCGATCATTACGCATTAGAAGTTGACGGCGATTCAATGATTGATGCGGGAATTATGAATGGCGATACGGTTATAATTGAACGATCAATCACTGCTAATACTGGTGATATTGTGGTTGCCTTAATCGAAGGATATGAGGCAACTTTAAAATCCTTCCGTAAAAAAGGTAATAATATTGCACTTGAACCAGCTAATAAAAGCTATAAAACACATATTTATAACCCCGATCAAATTAATATCCAAGGGCGGCTGGTTGGCCTATTGCGTAAATATTAAATAATATTATTTTTTGTTAAATTATTAATTTCTGCATCATTTAAATTTAATATATCTTTTAATATATGATTATTATGTTGGCCTAATGTTGGTGGTGCGGTTTTATATTCAATTGGATTATTTGAAAAATTAACTGGCGATGCAACGGATGGAACTGTGCCAAGGGTTGGATGTGGTAATTCTAATTGCATTTTTCGTGATTTTACCTGATCATTTTCAAATGCTTGTTTTATATCGTTAATCGGGCCGCAAGGAACTGCTGATTTTTCAAATAAATCAATCCATTGATCTTTATTTTTTTTCGACATTTTTGCTGCCAATAATGGTGTTAATATTTCACGATTTTTTACTCTGTCGGCATTGGTTATAAAACGTGTATCATTTGATAATTCGGCGCAACCAATGATTTTACAAAATTTTATAAATTGACCATCATTACCAACGGCGACGATTAAATGACCATCGCCGACATTAAATACCTGATATGGCACAATATTTGGGTGGGCATTACCCAAGCGTTTTGGTGCTTTTCCAGATACCAAGGCATTCATCGCCTGATTTGCCAAAATTGCCAATTGACTGTCTAATAATGAAATATCAATATATTGACCAAAGCCTGTTTTCTCGCAATTGAAAAGTGCGGCAATGATTGCATTAGAACAATATAACCCAGTGAATAAATCGGCAACCGCAACACCTGTTTTCTGTGGTTCGCTATCATTAACACCATCTTCCATATTGCCAGTAACGCTCATCAATCCACCCATGCCCTGTATCATAAAATCATATCCAGCCCGCGCCTTTAAGGGGCCAGTTTGACCAAAACCTGTTATAGAACAATAGATTATTTTAGGGTTTATTGCGCTTATTTTATTATAATCAAGACCATATTTTTGTAACCCGCCATATTTAAAATTTTCAACAAATATATCGCAAGATTCAACCAATTTATAGATAATATCGCGGCCTTCTTGTTTGGTAAAATCAAGGGTAAGGGATTTTTTACCACGGTTAGCCGATAAAAAATATGCAGATTCTTTACCATCATTATTTTCAATGAATGGCGGGCCCCAACTTCTGGTATCATCACCTTGGTTGGGTTTTTCAATTTTAATCACTTCCGCACCAAAATCTGCTAAAAGCTGTGTTGACCATGGACCTGCCAAAATTCTTGATAAATCAAGAACCCTAACCCCATCTAATACCCCTGCCATAATTTATTTCCTATATTTATAATTAAAAAATATAAATTCAAACTATCACATGAATGCCTGAATACCTGTTTGGGCGCGACCTAAAATCAAGGCATGAATATCATGCGTTCCTTCATATGTATTGACTGCCTCTAAATTCATTAAATGGCGTATCACAAGAAATTCAACACTAACACCATTACCGCCATGAATATCACGTGAAGCCCTTGCAACATCCAATGCCTTGCCGCATGAATTACGTTTAATTAATGATATAGTTTCCACAGGGCAATTATCTTGATCTTTCAAACGGCTGGCTGCCAAACAACCAAGCAGGCCAAGGGATATTTCCGTTTGCATATCGGCTAGTTTCTTTTGAATTAATTGAGTTGCCGCCAATGGCCTGCCAAATTGCTTGCGATCTAATGTATATTGTCTTGCCGCATGCCAACAAAATTCCGCTGCGCCCACTGCACCCCATGCAATACCGAATCTGGCACTATTTAAACAACCAAATGGGCCTTTTAATCCTTTAACATTTGGTAATATATGCTGATCGCTGACTTCCACATTATCTAGGACAATTTCACCAGTAACCGAAGCCCGCAAAGAAAATTTACCTTCAATTTTTGGTGTTGTGAAGCCCTTCATGCCGCGCTCTACAATGAAACCACGGATGACATCATCATCAGTTTTCGCCCAAACAATGGCAATATCGGCAATAGGTGAATTTGTAATCCACATTTTTGCACCATTTAATATATAACCACCGTCAATTTTTTTTGCCCGTGTTATCATGCTGCCAGGGTCTGATCCGTGATCTGGTTCTGTTAAGCCAAAACAACCAACCATTTCACCGCTGGCTAATTTTGGTAAATATTTCATCCGCTGTTCTTCACTGCCATAATCATATATTGGATGCATCACAAGGCTGGATTGCACCGACATCGCCGAACGATAACCGCTATCAACCCGTTCAACTTCACGTGCCACAAGCCCATATGTGGTATAACCGCTGCCAGCACAGCCATATTTTTCGGGAATAGTCATGCCAAGCAAGCCTAATTCACCAAATTGATTAAAAATATCACGGTCAAATTTTTCATGACGGTTGGCTTCGACTATGCCAGGCATTAATTTTTCTTGACAAAAATCACGCGCCATATCGCTTATCATGCGTTCTTCATCGCTTAATTGTGCATTAATAAAAAATGGATCCTGCCAATCGAATGTTACACGTGTTTCTTTGCCCATAATATTGCCTCTCATGAAATATTTAATATTTAGTTAAAAAATCGATATTTTAATAAAATGTCGACATTTTATATAAGCAAATATGTAATATGTCAATATTAAAATAAACAGCCAGCATCTATATTATATTATTTCAGGATATCTTTAATAATATCAACTGGGATATTTAAATGTTTATATATCAATTCACAGGCAATTTTATCTTTACGCTTTAATGCTAAATCTACCAGTTCTTGATGTTCGATAAAATTTTCCTTAAATAAATAATCGCTGCTAATATTCTTTTTTAGCCAAATATGTTTATAGCGCAACGCCTTATCACGTAAAGTTTGGCGCAAATTTAATAAATTATTTAGACCACAATTTGACACAAGTTCACTATGAAAAATATCATGGCGGCGATCCCATTCATCGATATCTAATTCTCCATTTTTTTGTGAAACATCTTTTAATTTAAACAGGCTATGGGATTGTCCTAATATACGGCCTTCCCAATCATCATCGCCATTTTCGATGGATAATTGCAAACATAGGCTTTCAACCCGCGCCCTTGTTTGATAAATATCACACATATCATCGATTGAAATACCACTAACCCTATATCCGCGTTGATCTTCAACTTTGACCAATTCATCACCAACCAATAATGATAATGCTTCGCGTAATGGCCCGACACCGACGCCATATCTATCTTTTAATTTTGCGATAACAAGCTTTTGGGCTGGATATAATTTTCCCGTTATTATATCATCTTTAAGTTTACGCATAACCGATATTGCTGCATTTTCTTTCATATTTTTAATATATATATAAATAAAATTTAATAAATATAAATTGCCAACAGGATTAAATAAATGTCAACAAATTTACCAAATAATATGGATGCATTCTGGATGCCATTCACGGCAAACCGTCAATTCAAACAAGCCCCTCGCCTTATTAAAGCCGCCAAGGGCATATATTATACCGATATTGATAATAAACAAATTATCGATGGCACATCTGGGCTTTGGTGTTGCAATGTAGGCCATGGTCGCAAACAAATAACAGAAGCAATAACAAATCAATTAAACCAATTAGATTTCGCGCCTTCACATCAAATGAGCCACCCATTAGCATTTGAATTATCGTCAAAATTGGTAAATGTCGCGCCAAAATCAATGGATCATGTATTTTATAGCAATTCAGGATCAGAATCGGTTGAAACTGCGTTAAAAATCGCATTGGCCTATCATAAATCAAAGGGTGATGGCTCAAGAACAAGGTTAATTGGCCGTGAACGCGGTTATCACGGGGTTAATTTTGGTGGCATTTCCGTTGGCGGAATGGTTGCCAACCGCAAGCAATTTGGCACATTATTAAGTGGAGTTGACCATATTCGCCATACCCATTTACCAGAAAAAAATGCATTTACCAATGGTCAACCCGAATATGGCGATTATTTAGCCGATGATCTTGAACGGCTTGTCGCATTGCATGACGCATCGACCATCGCCGCCGTGATCATTGAGCCTATGGCAGGTTCAACGGGGGTATTATTACCGCCAAAAGGTTATTTGCAACGGTTGCGAAAAATTTGTGATGCCCATGGAATTTTATTAATTTTTGACGAGGTGATAACAGGATTTGGTAGACTTGGTTCAAGTTTCGCCGCCGAACATTTTAATGTTATTCCAGATTTAATTGTTACTGCCAAGGGCTTGACAAATGGAATAATTCCAATGGGTGCAGTGTTTGTTACAGGTGAAATTTATAACAGCTTCATGGATAATGCACCTGAAAATACCATTGAATTTTTTCATGGTTACACATATTCGGCAAATCCCGTTGCCTGTGCGGCGGCACTTGCCACGCTTAATATCTATAAAGACGAAGGATTATTAACGAGGGCATCAGAACTTGAAAAATATTGGGGCGATGCCATCCATCAATTAAAAGACTGCCCGAATGTTATAGATATTCGTAATATGGGATTAGTTGGCGCAATAGAATTGCAACCCATCGACGGGTTGCCAACAAAACGTGCCTATAATGCCCTTGTTAAGGCATTTGAAATGGGATTATTAATTCGTACAACGGGCGATGTTATTGCATTATCACCGCCATTGATTATTACAAAAAATCAAATTAACGATATTTTTACCATCTTACGGCAGATTTTAATCAATTTAGATTAATTTTAATCTATAAGCACAAGATAAACCCATGTTTAACTGGTGATTTATCTTATGCTTATAAAATTAATATCGTTAAAATTATGTTTCTAATGCAATATTTTTATCATTAAAGGCCTGCGTTAATTCACCATTTTCAAACATTTCACGGATAATATCACAACCGCCAACAAATTCACCCTTGATATATAATTGTGGAATAGTTGGCCAATTTGAAAATTCTTTAATTGATTCTCGAAGCGCATCATCTTCTAAAATATTAATGCCTTTAAAATTAGCACCCATATGGTTTAACACCTGAACCACGGCAGCGGAAAAACCGCATTGTGGAAAAACAGGCGTACCCTTCATGAATAACACAACTTCGTTGCTATTAATTTCACTTTTAATACGTTTAAAAACTGGATTTTCACTCATAATATATACCTTTTATATTCATTAATTTTATATTTATTAATAGTTAAAGTAATTCTAATCATTCATCTTCTGGTATCGCAGTTTGCAAAGCCAATGCGTGTAATTCGTTACCCATACGGCCTTTTAGTGCAGAATATACCATTTGATGCTGTTGCAAACGTGTTTTACCAATAAATTCTGCAGATTTAACATAGGCCGCATAATGTTCGCCATCACCGCGCATATCATTTATTATCACCTCTGCATTTGGAATTGCATCCTTGATAAAATTTTCAATATCCGCTTGTTTCATCGCCATTATAAATTCTCCTAATTATATGCCATAAAATCAGGCATCCATCCTTCATATGTTTCACGAATGGCTGCTAGTGATATGGTCTCTCCGCCTGAAATATGCAAGCCATCACCACCAGTTTTACCAAATTTGGCAATATGCACATGGGTAATCGCCGCCAATCCCAATAAAGCATCGGAATCATCGGTTGTTATAATATACCGCCCTTGATCTTCGCCAAATAAATATGCATGCGGCTCTACTTGGTCTCTATGTAGCATTATCGATGCGCCAATATTACTTGATATAGACATTTCTGCCAAGGCAACCAAAATACCGCCATCGGCAATATCATGTGATGCGCTTATCAGACCTTTATCGATTGCGTCCCTAATAAATTCGCCATTTTTCTTTTCTTCTTCTAAATCAACAGGCGGCGGCGCACCCAATTCAAGACCAAGAATATCGCGCATATATATGCTGCGCCCCATCCAGCCAGTTGTTTCACCAATGATTAATATTTCTTCACCCGATTTTTTAAACGGTATAGTAACTGCCTTAGAAATATCATCAATAATACCAATACCACCAATAACTGGTGTTGGTAAAATACCTTCGCCTTTGGTTTCATTATATAACGATACATTACCAGATACTACGGGGAAATCCAAGGCGATTGCCGCCTTTGACATGCCCTTGATTGATCCAACAAACTGCCCCATTATTATTGGTCGTTCTGGATTGGCAAAATTCATATTATTGGTCAATGCCAATGGTTTTGCCCCTGTTGCAGTAATATTACGCCAACATTCAGCGACCGCCTGCATACCGCCGGTTTTGGGATCGGCAACCACATAACGCGGCGTGCAATCAACCGACATTGCCAAGCCTTTTTTGCTATCAGGAATACGTATTAACGCGGCATCACCGCCAGGCTCGATTATGGTTTCACCCATTATCAAATGATCATATTGCTCCCATATCCAACGTCTTGACGATAAATCAGCCGACCCCATAAGCTTAACCAAATCTGCCATAATGCTTTCTGGTGCTGTTGTTGCATCATTATCAAGTTTATTTTCTTTTGGTGTTTTTTGCCATTCTCTCTCATACATTGGGCTGGCCTCAACCAATGGCAGCACAGGTATATTACCAACCACATCACCATGCCATTTTAATGTTAAATGACGGGTATCCGTTACCGTGCCAATGACGGCAAAATCAAGTTGCCATTTATCAAAAATTGCCTTTGCCTCGGCCTCACGCCCCGGTTTTAAAACCATTAACATACGTTCTTGGCTTTCTGATAACATTAATTCGAATGGCTGCATTCCTTCTTCGCGCATCGGTACTTTATCAAGCCATAATTCAATGCCAACCGCGCCCTTATCCGCCATTTCAACCGAAGATGATGTCAGGCCAGCCGCACCCATATCCTGAATTGAAATGATGCTATCACCTGCCATTAATTCCAAACATGCTTCTAATAATAATTTTTCTGCAAATGGATCGCCAACCTGTACGGTTGGGCGTTTTTCGTCAGAATTATCGTCAAATTCAGCCGATGCCATCGTCGCGCCATGAATGCCATCACGTCCAGTTTTTGAACCAACATAAACAACTGGGTTACCAATACCTGATGCCTTTGAATAAAAAATCTTGTCGGTTTTTGCCAAGCCAACCGTCATGGCATTTACCAAAATATTACCATTATATGCTTTATCAAAATTGGTTTCACCACCAACCGTTGGCACGCCCATGCAATTGCCATAATCACCAATACCCGCAACCACACCAGATAATAGATGTTTAGTTTTTGGGTGCGATGGATCGCCAAAACGAAGGGCATTTAAATTTGCAATCGGCCTTGCACCCATAGTGAATATATCGCGCATGATACCACCAACACCCGTTGCAGCACCTTGGTATGGTTCAATGAAGCTTGGATGATTATGGCTTTCAATTTTAAAAACAATTGCCTGCCCATCGCCAATATCAACAACCCCCGCATTTTCACCCGGTCCTTGAATTACTTGTTTGCCCTCGGTTGGTAATTGTTTTAACCAAAATCGGCTTGATTTATATGAACAATGTTCAGACCACATAACAGAGAAAATGCTTAGCTCGCAAAATGTTGGTTCTCGACCCATTATTTCCAGTAATATTTTATATTCGCCGTCGCTAATGCCATGATCTGCAATCATCTCAGGGGTAATTTTTACATTATCAATGCTCATTATATGGCCTCCATAATGCTGTTAAATAAACCGCAACCATCGCTGCCGCCATAAAGGTTATTAATTGCATTTTCTGGATGTGGCATCATGCCCATAACATTGCCTTTATCATTTATAATGCCCGCGATATTGCGCTGTGATCCATTAAGGCATGTTTCATCATTCACATTACCATCAATATCAGAATAACGAAAAACAACTTGCCCCTCACCTTCCAAGCGATTTAATGTTTCGTCATCGGCAAAATAATTACCATCATGATGAGCAACCGCAACATTAATAATTTCGTTTAATTTATATTGATTTGTAAAGCTAGTATCAGCATTTTCAACTAATAAATTAGTGCGTTTACATATGAATTTCAAACTTGAATTACGCATTAATGCACCTGGTAACAAACCAGATTCGGTTAAAATTTGAAAACCATTACAAATACCCAATATGGCTACACCATTATTTGCACGGGTAATTACCGCCCGCATTATCGGTGATTTTGCCGCCATAGAGCCACAACGCAAATAATCACCATAGGAAAAACCGCCTGGAATTACGATTAAATCAACATCTGGTAAATCATTATCACCATGCCAGATAATTTCAGGCCGCTTACCGCTGGCTTGTTCGATAGCTTTTATTGCATCATTTTCCCGATTAGTGCCAGGAAAAAGAATGACTGCGGATTTCATATGACCGCCCCTTATTTTAAAATTAATGTTTAAAAATATTATTTAGACTAGCTTAAGATTAAAAATATTATTTAGACTAGCTTAAGATTAGCCAAGTAACTCGATATCATAATTTTCGATAACAGTATTTGCTAAAAGCTTCTCACACATATTTTTAATATCAGCTTGTGCTTTTTCCGCATTATCTTCATCTAATTCAATTTCAATTACCTTGCCTTGCCTTACATTATCAATACCCGTAAAACCCAATGATAAAAGCGCATGTTCAATCGCTTTTCCTTGCGGGTCTAGTACGCCATTTTTTAATGTAATATTAACTTTAGCTTTCATTTAATTAAGCTCCTTCTTATAAATTATCGCCTAAATTATCGCTGGCAGGTAAGATGCCAAGCCTTCTTGCCACTTCCTGATACGCTTCTTCAACCGAACCTAAATCGCGGCGAAATCTGTCTTTATCCATTTTTTCATTGGATTTTATATCCCATAAACGGCAATTATCAGGGCTAATTTCATCGGCTAAAATTACCCTCATTTCACCATTTTCATCAAAAATACGACCAAACTCCAATTTAAAATCAACTAATTTCAGGCCAACACCAATAAAAAGACCACATAAAAAATCATTTATTCGCAATGCCATTGATAGAAAGTCATCAATATCTTGTGGGCTTGCCCAACCAAATGCAGTTATATGTTCTTCGGAAATTATCGGGTCATCCAATTCGTCGGATTTATAGCAATATTCAACTATTGATCTTGGTAGTTTTGTCCCCTCCGCAACGCCTAAGCGTTTTGACATTGAACCAGCAGCCACATTACGAACGATGACTTCAACAGGGATTATCTCAACTTCGCGACATAATTGTTCACGCATATTAATGCGTTTAATAAAATGGGTAGGAATACCAATATCACCAATTTTAGTCATTAGAAATTCAGATATAATATTATTTAAAACACCCTTACCATTAATAGTGCCTTTTTTTTTATTATTAAATGCCGTTGCATCATCTTTGAAATATTGAATGATGGTGCCTTCTTCGCTGCCTTTATATATTATTTTGGCCTTGCCTTCATATAATTTTATACGTTTTGGCATTTTAATATCCTTAAACAAACAGTAATTTTATTATTAGTTAATCAATGCAAATATTTACTTAATATTACTATTTGTATAACAGCAGTTTTCCAAGCATACAATCTGATCTTATATTTTGATTAACAAAATTTTAAATTACAATGAAAGTATTTTATTATAATTATATTATTTTATTGTTGAATATATATAATATGATAATTACTTAAATAGTTAGTATAGTTAAATATATAAAAGGAGAGATACCAATGCCATCTTTATCAGATACAGAACGTGCTTATGAAGCAAAATATAGCAATGATATGGAAGCAAATTTCAAAGCAGTGATGCGCCGTAATAAATTAATTGGCCTTTGGGCAGCCGAAGAAATGAAAATTACTGGTGCTGATGCCGATGTATATGCAAAGGAAGTCATTGAATCTGATTTTATTAAAGCTGGTCATGACGATGTTATTGAAAAAATATCAGGTGATTTTAAAATCAAAGGCATTGATATAACAGATCATATAATCCGTATAAAAATGGCAGAATTATTAATTGAGGCAAAAGCACAATTAAATAGTTAATAATTACTAACCGCTATCATTAAAATTTATTAATATTAATGGCTTCTTCTGTTAGTTTCTTATTATCAACGTCATTGCTGAAACGTACAATTAACATATCGTATAGATTGCGTTTGGTTGGGCCAATGCCAACTATATCACGCAAAGGTTTATCGGGTGATGCGATTGCAACTGCAACGGCGGCTAATGCTGCAGCTTGGGCTTGGGGAAAACGAATTTGTTTTGCGATCCTAATTGCAAGTTCGTTATCTCCGCTTTGTGCTGCTGCTGCGGCAACGCTTGTTAAAGCATCGAATCTTGGTGCGATAAAACTGCCATCAGCGGCACGTTCCAATATCTTATCATCGGTTGGCTTTGAAATTCTTGCCGCAGTATCAAATGCTGATAAAATATCGCCAACTTTAATTTGACTTTGTGATATTTTTGACAATGTATCGGCATATATTTTTTCATGTTTATTTTGCCATGCAATACGCCATGCGGAACTAATGCTTTTATTTGCAAGTTCAAACATTTGGCGTTGTGCTTGTGCCATTGCCAAATAGCTAAGCGCTTCGACCTGTTTGTTTGGTTCATTTAAAGTAAAGGCTAATTCTTCAACACGCTCAAATAAAGTTAGATCTATTTCTTTATTTCCGTGCAATATTTGCGTTGTTAGTATATTATGTAATGATTGCGGCAAATGAAATAAAGATGGATCTTTATAACCAGTGTCTTTTAATCCTTTCATCAAGTAATCACTTACTATAACTGGATTAACTTTTTCTTCATTTTCATCTTCATCAAAATATAAGGATTTAGAAACAGCGGTTGCTGCAAAAATTTTTGCCCTCATACCTATGAATGGAATATAATCAACTAATACATAGGCATCATCCAACCTATTTTGTGCGATTAAATTTTCACCCATTCGTAAAAGAGCCAATGATTGAATATAATCATTCTTTATCAACCCCGCCGTTGTAAAGGCGTCGGCTAACCTGCCAATGGTTGTTTGATCATTGACAATTTGTGCATATATAGCATATCGCCGTTGTAAATTTTTTTCATCTCTGGCTTGTTCAATTGCAAGCAAAAATAATGGTAATGAAGAATCAACTTTATTGCTGCCCGACATTGATTTTGCAATCGAGCTTAGGGCTATGCTACGATCACCGCCTTCATCAATTTTCCGCAAAATTGTCATTGCCATGCTGGTATCATTAATATGTGTCAATGCCGATGCTAATTTTGCATATGATGCAAAACGCCCCTTTCTTTCACCTGACAATGCAAGATCATAGGCAAAATAATAAGTTTTCATGGCACCATTAATATCGCCAGACGATGCCTGTGCCTCGCCTATATCTAAAAAAATATTAACAATCGATTGCGATTTGATATTAAGTATTTTGGCTTCATTATATGCATATTTCAATAATTTTATTGCCGCAATTTTTGATGATTGGCTGTAATTTTCAACTTTTTGATGAGCGCCAGCTGCAAGTTTTATAGTATCTATTCTATATAAAGCTATATTAATTTGCTTTGCGGCTGTTTTTGCACCATCTAAATTACCAATTATCGCATGTTGAATTGAAATTGCCCGCCTTGTTTGATCGGCTTGTTTTGAAATATTATTAATATCAATCCGTTTTAGGCCTCTATTTAAATATTCAACCGCGTTACCATTATCGCCGTTATCCATAAAATTTTGTGAAATTGATATCATCGCCCTTGCAAACCATATATTATCATCAATTCTGGTTGCCTCTTTTAACGCATCGGTGAATTCCCCGCGCGATAACATGGCACGCACCAAACCTTCTAATGCTTGGCCCGCTTCGTCATCATCTTCCAATGAAAGGGCAGCAAAACGCAAGGCTATAAATGCGTCATTCATCACTTGTTCAGTGATTGCATCAAGTGCACTATTATAATTGCCAGAATTCTGCTGTGCATTAATCGCTGTTATGGGGGTAATTATAAATAATGTCGCATAAAAAAACCATATGACCATGCGCTGCGATATTATCACGCCCATGGCTATATTTATAAATATTTTATCCATTAATAATATATTTCGCATTAAAATAGTTTAATTATCATATAAATTTTTTAACATATCTATTATCGTAAGCTTTTAATCCTTAAAAACACGGCTAAAAATTTTATCAATAAATTTATTATGATATTCAAGATCAAATAAATTATCGATATCATCATCGCTTAATTTATCACTTATCTCGTCATCTTGTTTTAATAACTCTTGAAATGATAAGCCCATTTTCCATGAATTCATAGCATTTTTTTGAACCAAACGATAAGCATCTTCGCGGCTTATGCCTTTTTGTGTTAATTGTAATAACACCCGTTGTGAATTATGAAGCCCGCCCAATAAATCAAGATTTGATTGACAATTTTCAGGATAGACCACCAAATTTTCAATGACATTAGTTAATCTTGCCAAGGCAAAATCAAGGGTTATTGTGCTATCAGGGGCTATCATTCGTTCGACCGATGAATGGGAAATATCGCGTTCATGCCAAAGTGCAACATTTTCCATTGCTGGCATTACGGCCATACGAACCAACCGCGCCAAGCCCGTTAAATTTTCCGTTAGAACTGGATTACGCTTATGGGGCATCGCGCTTGAGCCCTTTTGCCCTTTTGAGAAAAATTCTTCGGCTTCGCGTAATTCAGTGCGTTGCATATGACGAATTTCAATGGATAAATTTTCTATTGAACTGGCAATCACCCCAAGTGTAGCAAAATACATGGCATGGCGATCACGGGGAATTACTTGCGTTGATATTTCTTCAACCGCAAGCCCTAATTTATCAGCAACATATTCTTCAACTGCGGGATCAATATTTGCAAATGTTCCAACCGCACCAGAAATAGCGCAAGTGGCAATTTCAGCGCGTGCATTAACCAAACGATCGCGCCCGCGTTTAAATTCTGCATAATGTTTAGCCATTTTAAGACCAAATGTAACTGGTTCGGCATGAATACCATGGCTGCGACCAATCATCATGGTATATTTATGTTGTTTAGCACGGGATTTAAGGGCTAATAATAGCTTGTCCATATCAGCCAATAAAATATCAGTCGCCTGTGTTAATTGTACGCTAAGGCAAGTGTCTAAAACATCTGAAGATGTCATGCCTTGATGGACAAACCTTGAATCTTCGCCAATATTTTCTGCTAATTCAGTTAGAAAGGCGATAACATCATGTTTTGTTTCACGTTCAATAGTATCAATTTTTTCAATCCTCTCGATCGTATATGGCTTATCACCACCCTTCCAGATTGCGGCGGCTGATTCCTTGGGTATAACACCCAATTCAGCCAAACCATCACAGGCATAGGCTTCGATTTCAAACCAGATGCGAAATTTATTGGCAGCTTGCCATATATTAACCATTTCCTTGCGGCTGTAACGTGATATCATTTATCAATTCCTTGAAATTTTATAGCATTAAAATATATTGGGGATATTATGACAGGAAAAACCATATATAACCAGCATTGATATGCTTATCAATAAAGGCAATTTAATGAAAAATAATAAAAAAATAATGCACAGTACATGCCCCCATGATTGCCCATCGGCCTGCGCTCTTGATATTGAGGTTATTGATGAAAAAACCATTGGACGCATAAAAGGATCAAAAGATAATGATTATACCGATGGGGTTATTTGCGCCAAGGTTGCCAGATATAAGGAAAGAATTCATCACAAAGAACGTTTAACACAACCAATGAAACGCATTGGTAAAAAAGATAGCGGCGATTTTATACCCATTAGTTGGGATGAGGCCATGAGCAAAGTAACAAGCGAATTTATCAAGGCCGAAAAGGAATATGGCGCTTCTTCCATTTGGTTATATTATTATGCAGGAACAATGGGTTTGGTAATGCGAGATGGCATCAACCGCCTTGGAAAAGCAAAATCATATAGCAGCGGCTATGATACTTTCTGCACTACCCTTTCATGGACAGGATATATTGCCGGCACTGGAAGCCTGCATGGGGTTAGCCCGCTTGAAATGGAAAAATCCGAAGTTATTGTTATTTGGGGAACAAACCCCGTCAATACACAGGTTAATGTTATGAGCCATGCCATCAAGGCACGCAAAAATCATAATGCTAAAATAGTCATTATCGATATTTATCAAAATGCCAGCATGAAACAAGCTGATATGGCTATTTGTTTAAGGCCTGGAACAGACGGTGCATTGGCCTGTGCAGCGATGCATATTGCCTTTCGCGATGGCAATGCCGATATGGATTATATGCATAAATACACCGATTGCCCGCTTGAATTAAAACAGCATTTAACCGATAAAACACCCGAATGGGCCGCAGAAATAACTGGATTAACAATCGATCAAATCGAGGCATTTGCCAAATTAATCACATCGACAAAAAAATGTTATTTTCGCCTTGGCTATGGTTTTTCTAGATCAAAAAATGGCGCAGTTAATATGCATGCGGTGTTATCAATCCCTGCGGTAACAGGTGCATGGGCGCATGAAGGCGGCGGTGCATTTCATTCAAACAGCCATCATTATAATCTTGATAAAACCATGATTGAAGGCAAAGATATTAATGCCCCATCAAGGCGGTTAATCGATCAATGCCGCATTGGTGATACTTTATTGGGCGATAAAAAAACACTAGATAATGGTACAAAAATTGCTGCCTTATTCATTCAAAATAACAACCCGATGTGTGTTGCACCCGACCAAAACAAAGTCCGTCAAGGCTTGATGCGCGAAGATTTATTCACCTGTGTTCATGAACAATTCATGACCGATACGGCAAAAATGGCCGATATTATATTACCTGCAACCATGTTTTTAGAACATGATGATATTTATCAAGCAGGCGGTCATCATCATATTATGTTAGGTAAAAAAGCCATCGAACCATTGGGACAATGTAGATCAAATCACGATGTTATATGCGATCTAGCCAGAAGACTTGGGGTCGATCAACATGATGGGTTTAACATGACCCCGAGCCAACATATCGATTGGATGTTAAAATCAAGCAAGCTTGGCGATTTTGCAACTATTGAAAAAGAAAAATGGATTATATGCAAACCAGATTTCGCTAAGTCGCATTTTATTGACGGTTTTTACCATGATGACGGTAAATTTCATTTCAAGGCCAATTGGACGGTGCAATTTGGGCAAAAATTTGCCCCCGATGATATTGATTATATCAAAAATAAAATGCCAAGCCTGCCAGATCATTGGAATATCATTGAAGAAGCCACCATTGATATGCCATTTCGATTGGCGACCTCGCCTGCTAGAAATTTTTTAAATTCCACATTTAGCGAAACAAAAACCAGCATTAGAAATGAAATAAGGCCAAGTCTTTTAATTCATCCAGACGATGCCATTGACAATGATATTAAAGATGGACAATTGATTACAATTGGCAATAAACGTGGTCAATTGAGATTGCATGCAAAAATATTTGCGGGGCTACAGCGCGGTGTTGTTATATCCGAAGGATTATGGCCCAACAGCAGCTTTATCGATAAATCTGGTATCAATACCTTAACCAGTGCCAAGCCAGGTGCGCCAGTTGGTGGCGGCTGTTTCCATGATAATCATATTTGGATCAAACCATAACTTTATAGAAAAAATAAAAAATGGCATTTTTACACACCATTTTTTATTAAATAAATATTATTGATAGATGTTATTTAGCTGCTTTTACTTCTAATCTACGGCGATGCAAAATTGGTTCTGTATAGCCCGAAGGTTGTTTAATGCCTTCGAATATAATTTCTAATGCAGCCTGAAATGCGATATTATTATCAAAATCAGGCGACATATTATTGTAATTTTTATCGTCTGAATTTTGTTTATCAACCACAACAGCCATGCGTTTTAATGTTTCTATCACTTGTTGTTTGGTGCAAATACCATGATGCAGCCAATTGCTTATATGTTGGCTTGAAATACGTAAAGTTGCCCGATCTTCCATTAAACCAACATTATTTATATCGGGTACTTTTGAACAACCAATGCCTTGATCAATCCAGCGAACCATATAACCAAGCAAGCCTTGAACATTATTTTCAAGCTCCTTTGATATTTGCTCTTCTGATAAGTTTTTCCCATCTAATAATGGTATGGTTAAAATATTATCGATATTGGCGCGTGGGCGTTTAATTATTTCTAACTGTTGTTTAAACACATCAATTTTATGATAATGCATCACATGGATAGTAGCCGCCGTTGGTGATGGAACCCATGCACAATTTGCACCTTCTTTAACATGGCCAATTTTCGCATCATACATATTGGCCATTTCATCTGGTTTTGGCCACATTCCTTTACCAATTTGCGCCTTGCCATTGAAACCACATTCAAGCCCAATATCCACATTCCAATTTTCATATGATGATATCCACGGTTGCTGTTTTATATTATCTTTTGGCAAAAATGCCCCTGCTTCCATGCTAGTATGAATTTCATCACCAGTTCGATCTAAAAACCCTGTATTGATAAAGAATATACGATCTTTTACGGCTCTGATAGTTTCTTTTAAATTAACAGTAGTGCGGCGTTCTTCATCCATAACACCAACCTTGATTGTATTTTCTGGTAGCTTAAGCATTTTTTCAACGGCACTGAATATTTGATTAGTGAAATTTGCTTCCTCAACCCCGTGCATTTTTGGCTTCACAATATATATGCTGCCTGCCCTGCTATTTGAATTAATGCCTTTTTTGTTAAAGTCATGAATGGCGCAAAGGCTGGTTATCACCGCATCCATTATGCCTTCGGGAATTTCGCTGCCATCATCTAATAAAATTGCATTATTTGTCATTAAATGACCAACATTACGCACCAATAATAAACTACGTCCAGCCAAGGTTAACTCGCCACCACCTGATGATATATAATTACGATCTTTGGCTAGATTCCTAGTCATTGACTTACCATTTTTTTCAAATTTTACCGATAAATCACCTTTCATAAGTCCAAGCCAATTGCGGTAAACCAATGTTTTATCTTCCGCATCGACGGCGGCAACAGAATCTTCGCAATCTTGAATAACGCTGATTGCTGATTCTAACATTATATCTTTAACGCCAGATTTACTCGATTTACCAATGGCATGATTGCGGTCGATTTGAATTTCCAAATGTAAGTTATTATTTTTAAGCAAAATTGCGCTTGGCGTATCTTTATCGCCTAAATAACCAATGAATTTTTGATTATCAATTAATTTTTTATCGCTACCATCGCTCATAGCTGCGATAATCTCGCTACCAATAATATGGTATTTTGTAACATCTATATGGCTTGCATCAATAATCGGGCATGAGAAATCTAAAAATTCCATTGCCTTTTTAATAACCGCATCGCCGCGTTTTTCGTTATAGGCCTTATCATGGGAAAGACCATCGGTATTTGGGATAATATCAGTACCATAAAATGCGTCATACAGGCTTCCCCAACGGGCATTGGCAGCATTTATGGCAAATCTGGCATTCATCACAGGAACAACCAATTGCGGCCCTGCTATTTTACAAATTTCATCATCTATATTTTTCGATGTAATGGAAAATTTATCACCTTCAAGCACTAAATAGCCAATATCTTGCAAGAATTTTTTATACTCAACAAAATCAAATTCAGATGTCTTGTTTTCTAAATGCCATATATTTATTTTTTGCTGTAATATATCACGTTTAAGTAATAAAGCACGGTTTAACGGTGCTAAATTATGGATTAATTTATCAAAATCTTGCCAGAAATTATTACTATCAATGCCTGTTTCAGGCAATATTTCATCGGTAATTAAATCATATAAAATATTTGCAACCTGCATATTGCCTTTTTTAATTCTCTTGGTTTTTATTTGTATAGTCATAAATTTATCCTGTAATTAACATGTTAAATCACCAGCTAAATGAACAGAGCCAAATAATGAAAAGCAAATAGCGGTATTTTTATTATATTTTATCTTTTAACCTGCCGATAGGCATTGGGCAATGTTAATGCTATTTTGGCGCATGAAATTAATATATAAATCCGCACCAATATTCTGCCCTATGCCAATTGCATCTAAATTTGCAATTTTTATAGAATGGCCAGAAATCACCGAATTTATTATTTTTGCATTATATTGTGCCTCAGTAAAAATGCATTTTGGGTTATTAACAGCAATGATGTCTCTAATTTTTTTTATTTTCTTCACACTTGGTTTGTTATCTGATGCATCAATTATCGAACCGATATTTGTTAAACCGTAACGATGTTCAAAATATTGAAAGCCATCATGAAAGCTTAAATATTTTATATCTTTAACACTGGATAACCTTTGGCTTATTTCTTGATCAAGATTTTTTAAATCCATCTGCAGCTTTTGATTATTCTTTATATAGATATTTGCATTAGCTGAATCAAATTTAATCAAACTCGTCGTAATAACATCCGCCATCATCATGGCATTGATTGGCGATAACCAAATATGCATATCAATATTCATATGACCATGATCATGGTCGTCGTGATCGTCGTGATCGTCATGGTCGTCATGGTCGTCATGGTCGTCATGATCGTCATGATCGTCGTCATGATCGTCGTCATAATGTGTGATTTTACGGTATTTTAATAATTCAAGATCGGGAATTTTACTAAATTCTATTATATGACTTTTATCATTTAAATTTTCAAATGGTGTTTTTAAAAAAACCTCCATTTCTTTGCCTATCCAAAAGATTAGATTGGCATTTTTAATTTTTTTAAAATCAGATGGGCGTAAATTATAGCTATGTGGGTTACCAATATTATTAATTATTAATGATGGCATGCCCGACCCAAGCATGATAGATGATACCAGTGAATGAATAGGTCTTATGGTTGTAACCACGTTAATATCAGCCAAGGCAGGATTAACTTTTAAAAGACTTATTATATTAACAATGAAACATAAAATTAGGAAAATATATTTTTGTATTTTTTTAAACATGAAAAACTTTCAATAAATTATATATTTTAATATTCAATATCAATAAAAATATTAAGGGATTATAGATAATGACACCAAGAGAAATCAAAAAGGTAGAAAAATATCTTTGCAATATGTTTGATAATAAGGAAATCGTCATAAAATCACCAGCAAAAACCAACGAACCAGTGGAAATATATATTTCCGATGAATTTATTGGTACAGTTTACCGCGATGAAGACGAAGGCGAAGTTGCATATTCATTACAAATTATGATCTTAGAAGAAGATTTACCAGAAGATTAAAAATAATCATTTATATTTTTGCCCGTTGAACCATACCAAAAAGATCACGGGTATCATCTGGGTCAGCCAATAAATCCAAATCAATATAGTTACCCGTGCGTTGCAATTGATCGTGGATATAACGTAACGCGGAAAAATCTTCGATAGCAAATCCAACGCTATCAAATAATGTAATTTGCCTTTCACTTACACGACCTTCGGCTTGACCTGTCATCACTTGCCAAATTTCTGTTACCTTGTGATCGCTATCCAATTGTTGTATTTCACCCTCAACACGGGTTTGTGGTGGATATTCAACAAAAATATCAGATCGCAGTAAAATATCCTTATGTAACTCGGTTTTACCAGGGCAATCACCACCAATCGCATTAATATGCACCGCAGAACCAACCATATTATCGGTTAAAATTGTTGCATATTGCTTATCAGCTGTGCAAGTCGTGATTATATCGGCCCCTGCGACGGCTTCTTGTGATGATTTACAACCGACGACATTAATGCCTTGCGCCTCAAGATTAATAATGGTTTTCTTGGTTGCATCCCAATCAATATCATAAAGCCTGACCGTATCAATTCCACATATAGCCTTAAAGGCCAATGCCTGAAATTCACATTGCGCCCCATTGCCAATCATCGCCATTATCTTGGAGTTTTTAGGTGCCAAATATTTTGCAACAAGCGCCGATGTAGCCGCCGTACGCAATGCGGTTAAAATAGTCATCTCAGTTAATAACACTGGATAACCATTTGATACATTTGACAAAACACCAAAGGCAGTTACAGTTTGAAAACCTTCGGCTTGATTTTTTGGATGACCATTAACATATTTAAAACCATAAGTCTTACCATCTGATGTTGGCATTAATTCAATCACACCTTCGTCAGAATGGGCCGCAACACGCGGTGTTTTATCAAAATCTTGCCAACGTTTTATATCATTTTCAATATAACTAGATAATTCTATCAATAATTTTTCAAGACCAATATCATGGATGATTTTCATCATATTATCGACGCTAACGAATGGAACCATAGCAAGTTTTGAAGGGGCAAGTTTTGAAGGGACAGTATTTATCATTTTTTCTCCGCTAATAAAATACAGGCTTAGCCTAAAATATATTTAACCTAAAACACTGCGCCCTAATAGGCTTGCAGTAAGGTCAATTAACAATTTTGATGTTTTTGCTTGGTTATCCAATAATGGGTTTAGTTCGACAATATCTAATGAGCGCGCAAGCCCGCTATCATGCACCATTTCCATGATAAGATGGGCTTCACGAAATGTTAAGCCACCAGCAACAGTCGTACCAACCGCAGGTGCAATTTCTGGGTCAAGACCATCAACATCCAGTGAAATATGCAAGATACCATTCACCGCTTTAATATTTTCAAGAAATGGCTGTAAAATCGCCTGAACTCCCATTTCATCAATTTTACGCATGTCATATGCAGTTATACCAGCTGCGGTTAGGCGTTTTCTTTCTAATGGATCAACAGAACGCAAGCCCATAATACATAAATTAGCCACATCAAGCTTTACCGCTAAAACAGGGAAATAACCGTCAAAACTGCGATCACCAGTAATATATGCCACTGGCATTCCATGAATATTGCCGCTGTCGCTGGTATCTAGGGCATGAAAATCCGTATGGGCATCTATCCATAAAACAAAAAGCGGTCGCCCTTGTTGTTTCGCATATTTTGCCACTGCGGGGATAGTTCCAAAGGCGGCGCTATGATCGCCCCCTAAAAAAATTGAAAATCCATCTTTTTTAACAATTCTATAAGCAGCATCTTGCAGTTTTTTAGTCCAAGCAACTGCAGTAGCAAGGTTTTTAGCACTAAAAGAATGTGAAACTTCCACAATATCATTTAAGGTTATATTACCATGATCTTCAACCTTATAGCCCAATTCAGCAAGCATTTTTGGCAAACCCGCCACCCGCAATGTATCGGGTCCAAGTTGGCAGCCAATATAACCAGCGCCCGTTCCAATCGGCGCTCCTAAAATTGTGCAATATCTATCATACATATGAAATTACCTTAATATAAACTATTATATTACTTAGAAGTTAATGGTAATTAATGATGACAACAAGTGGTAATATATATATATTTCTATATATAATATATCAAATTGATATCTATAATCTTACATATTGTAAAATAGGGCTACTAATGGAACTTGACCATAAAGATCGTAAATTAATATCATTATTACGGGAAAATTCTAGATTGCCAATCTCTTCTCTTGCTCAATATCTTAATATCTCACGGGCAACCGTACAAAACCGTATTAATCGATTATGTAAGAATGGCATAATTAGGGGGTTTAGCATCAGGTTAAAATCTGATGTAGAAATCTCACAAATTAGGGCGATAACCGTAATACATGCAAGAGCAAAAAAAACAAATGAGGTTTTAAAAGAACTTTCAGGTTTACCAGAAGTAAGTCGCCTTCACACAACAAATGGGCGTTGGGATATCATCGCTGAAATCAATACCGATAGCCTTGAAGAATTTGACCTAACTTTGACCAGAATTCGCGAGATTGAAGGCATATCTAATACAGAAACTAGCCTTCTATTAACATCACATAAGATATAAATATTACTTATGCTTGTATTTCTATTGACCATCTTCTTTGATTAGCTATACTATAGTTTCTAAATTTTACTGAGGAATATGTGTTGCGGGTTGACCAATTTTTCTGATTAGCTATACTTGAAACAATAAACCATTCGACATAATATCTGTTGCGGGTTGACCAATTTTTCTGATTAGCTATACTCAACGCTGCAGCCGTCTTTATATCTTTCGTGTTGCGGGTTGACCAATTTTTCTGATTAGCTATACTTCTTCGTTTTGGCGCAATCGACAACAACCGGTTGCGGGTTGACCAATTTTTCTGATTAGCTATACTTAAATTGCCAGTCGAGGCATTGGCCGCGGCGTTGCGGGTTGACCAATTTTTCTGATTAGCTATACTATTTCTAATGCTACCCCCGCGGGGGTGGTTGTTGCGGGTTGACCAATTTTTCTGATTAGCTATACTTTAAAACTTTAAAACAAGCCGCCCAACTCAGTTGCGGGTTGACCAATTTTTCTGATTAGCTATACTTATTATTTGGCGATCCAAGCGTCGCCAGCTGTTGCGGGTTGACCAATTTTTCTGATTAGCTATACTTCATCGGATATTGTGACAATGAACCCGTCAGTTGCGGGTTGACCAATTTTTCTGATTAGCTATACTATTTCTAATGCTACCCCCGCGGGGGTGGTTGTTGCGGGTTGACCAATTTTTCTGATTAGCTATACTTTAAAACTTTAAAACAAGCCGCCCAACTCAGTTGCGGGTTGACCAATTTTTCTGATTAGCTATACTTGGTTTTTTCTTCTTCATTGGTGAAATTTAGTTGCGGGTTGACCAATTTTTCTGATTAGCTATACTATCTTCGATATCGACCCGCTGAACCCCCACGTTGCGGGTTGACCAATTTTTCTGATTAGCTATACTCCAGATCGTTGCGTGGCAAACAAGGTCTTGGTTGCGGGTTGACCAATTTTTCTGATTAGCTATACTAAATATCAAATTCTTTGACTTTGTTTTTATGTTGCGGGTTGACCAATTTTTCTGATTAGCTATACTGGATGTTACTGCTTCGCTGATTGCATCAACGTTGCGGGTTGACCAATTTTTCTGATTAGCTATACTGCCATTTGTTTTAATCCCATGGGTTTATTTGTTGCGGGTTGACCAATTTTTCTGATTAGCTATACTTACCATTGATCGCAGTGATGCGGGATCGCAGTTGCGGGTTGACCAATTTTTCTGATTAGCTATACTTCTCATAACCTGATGCAAATTTTATTCTAAGTTGCGGGTTGACCAATTTTTCTGATTAGCTATACTGAATTACGCAAACAACTGGCTACGGCCTTGGTTGCGGGTTGACCAATTTTTCTGATTAGCTATACTACCACGCCGCATCAACCCACCCGCAAAATTGTTGCGGGTTGACCAATTTTTCTGATTAGCTATACTTTTGATTTTCATCATAAGCACACTCTATTGGTTGCGGGTTGACCAATTTTTCTGATTAGCTATACTAATTTGAAAGCGGGTGAAATTGGCAAATATGTTGCGGGTTGACCAATTTTTCTGATTAGCTATACTCTGTTAGTGATACTCGTGATGTTATTGATTGTTGCGGGTTGACCAATTTTTCTGATTAGCTATACTTTTAAATTCTTTAAGGCTTGGGATTTTTGCGTTGCGGGTTGACCAATTTTTCTGATTAGCTATACTATAATCGAAGCTCGCCCAACAAATTAACAGTTGCGGGTTGACCAATTTTTCTGATTAGCTATACTTTATAAGAAAAGTCTTAACAGATGTCAAGTGTTGCGGGTTGACCAATTTTTCTGATTAGCTATACTCGAATGATTAGACCCCTTGAGGTAACCATGTTGCGGGTTGACCAATTTTTCTGATTAGCTATACTATTGCTTGTGAGGTTGATATTATGAAACATGTTGCGGGTTGACCAATTTTTCTGATTAGCTATACTGAAGACGCGGTTAAAGGTACCGCCACAGTTGTTGCGGGTTGACCAATTTTTCTGATTAGCTATACTTTAATGCGGGCGATGCCATGCCCGCCGACAGTTGCGGGTTGACCAATTTTTCTGATTAGCTATACTCGAGTTGCATATCGAAGGGCGTTTGGGGTGGTTGCGGGTTGACCAATTTTTCTGATTAGCTATACTCTGCATTGTTAAATCAAAAAATAATCGCAGGTTGCGGGTTGACCAATTTTTCTGATTAGCTATACTTATTTGTTTTGGCTCGTCAATTATTGGCGTGTTGCGGGTTGACCAATTTTTCTGATTAGCTATACTTGCATTACCTTCCACATGCGCTCCTGGCCTGTTGCGGGTTGACCAATTTTTCTGATTAGCTATACTATTGCAAATGTTGTCTTCTTATCTCTCTTTGTTGCGGGTTGACCAATTTTTCTGATTAGCTATACTTTAATGCGGGCGATGCCATGCCCGCCGACAGTTGCGGGTTGACCAATTTTTCTGATTAGCTATACTCTCTGCGCTATTGTCCCAATTGCTATTATTGTTGCGGGTTGACCAATTTTTCTGATTAGCTATACTGGAATTACATGGGCGGTGGCGGCGTTGGCGGTTGCGGGTTGACCAATTTTTCTGATTAGCTATACTAAACTTGAATAAACATTTTGCGATGTGGTCGGTTGCGGGTTGACCAATTTTTCTGATTAGCTATACTGAAGAACAGGCCCGCGATTTATGGTATGCTGTTGCGGGTTGACCAATTTTTCTGATTAGCTATACTCGCAAAACAAGGCTTGTCGAAAGAAAACATGTTGCGGGTTGACCAATTTTTCTGATTAGCTATACTTACCACTTCCCGCAATTTCAACCGCGCCTGGTTGCGGGTTGACCAATTTTTCTGATTAGCTATACTTTTTTCGGCGCGTGCAGCAAAAGATTTTATGTTGCGGGTTGACCAATTTTTCTGATTAGCTATACTTTAATTCTTCTTCACCAATATCATCAAAATGTTGCGGGTTGACCAATTTTTCTGATTAGCTATACTAATTCGGGGTTAAATATGTATCTCCCGGCGGTTGCGGGTTGACCAATTTTTCTGATTAGCTATACTATCGCCATAAAAATGGTGATGATTTTTATGGTTGCGGGTTGACCAATTTTTCTGATTAGCTATACTCATATGGTTCGACACTATCACGTCTTTTATGTTGCGGGTTGACCAATTTTTCTGATTAGCTATACTCAATTGATCGGTTAGGCGTTGATCGTCAAGGTTGCGGGTTGACCAATTTTTCTGATTAGCTATACTTTTAAAAATAATCGCGAAGAAATGATTTCAGTTGCGGGTTGACCAATTTTTCTGATTAGCTATACTTGGGACTATCTTTTTGGCCTCAATCGCCATGTTGCGGGTTGACCAATTTTTCTGATTAGCTATACTACAGTTGTCAGGCGTGGCGAGATCTTGTCGGTTGCGGGTTGACCAATTTTTCTGATTAGCTATACTTTGTGCGGTTTTTCAGTGTTTCCCTTCTATGTTGCGGGTTGACCAATTTTTCTGATTAGCTATACTAGATAGGCGGTAACTGTTTGATAACATTCAACAGTTACCACTTCTCTTATTTTAAATATTGCCAAATTAGCTTTAAAATAGCAGTAATTGGCGCGGTTTTTCATTATCTTGACGTTTTTTTCCATTAAAAACCTTAATATTTTCATATTGTTTATCAGTAATAAGTAAAACTTGTATCGAGCCATATTCAGGCAGATTCTGCATGATATATTTCTCCATAGTCTTGGCGCTATCTTTACCCGACAATACCCTATAATAGACCGAATATTGCGCCATTGCAAATCCTTGATCCAATAAAAAATTTCTAAATTTAGTCGCTGCCTTTCGGTCAGTTTTTTCAACCACAGGCAAATCAAACATTACAAGCATCCACAAAATATTATACCCACTTAGCCATTGTTTGCGATCTTTAAGCATATCTAAATCAATTTTCCCACCTTGAGAAATATGGGAAATTCCAATTTATTTTCTTTTTCATGCAGACTTATGACAAAAGTTTGTGCCAATCGATGCATGGAATTCATAACCGTTGAAATACCTTTTTCAAGCTCAACATCCATATCCAATATTTTTGCCAATTGGCTTTTAATATCGGGTGTTAAAATATTTTCAACATCAAACCCTTGATTATCAGCAATATTTCGTACTGTTATATCTATCAATGGTCGGTATATTTCCATTAAATCATCGACAAGGGCAAATGGGTTTTTGCGATTATGATGATGAATGCCAAGTGCCGGCGTTAATCCTGCGCAACATAATGCCCGCGCGGTTGCGGCGCGTAAAATGCTATAGCCATAATTTAATGCTAGATTTTCTGCGCCTGATTTCCTATCGCGACGAAAATTTTTCCCGAATAACGCTTGCCAATATAATCTTGCTGCCTGTGCCTCCATATTTTCAGGGTCGCCTGACTTTACTCTTTTTGCCAAAATAGTTAAATTTTGTAATATTTTTGCATCAATATTAAAATATTCAAGGGCGGTATGTTGATTAGTAATTTTTTGCCGTACAACCATTTGCCACATGCGTTTTGCCAAGGGTTGAGCACATTCTATCTGCGCCCATAAAATCCCCGTATGGTCAAAATGAGCCGCATATGGCGTGGAAAATGCTAATGGATGATAATCTTTACCACAACATATTATCGGTGATTTACGCATTGCCAATTCGACCATCAGGTTTTTTGACAGTGTTATTTGATGCGCTGATAATATTAATGCGGTGATATCATCCAATGGCACGCGAGCAATTTCAACTTTATCACGTTTAATCAACATGAAACCACGGTATTTAGATAGATAATTACCATTTTCGGCAATTTCAACCACTTGCGTTACCATCATCAGCCCCGCCTGTGCCATCAATATTAATATATAATTTTCTAATAAATCTATCTTTTAAGATATTTATAGATACAAATATTTGCTTAACATTAGTTGAAAATTGTGGCCTAATATCAATTGAATTAGTGGTAGTACTAAAACCTGCCACCCGCATTATTTTGACCTGCCCATCTTGGTTAATTTCGATCATATCGCCCTTAAATAATCTGGTGATAAATTTTGCCGCAGGATGGATTGGCATATATTCCACATAGCCTTTAGTTTTAACCTTACCGTTATTTTTATCTGGTATTTTACCATTACAATCGGCATAGGAAATAAATGCGCCATGCCATTCAAATTTATTAGCAAGCTTGCCTGATTTAAATTTACGCGGTGGATATTGCCAAATATCTACGCAGGCAAACGCATCGGGGGCATAGGCCTTAAATGGCGCCGATGGGATTATTTTTGCTGATTGCGCTGATATTAAAATACGAATTTTTTTAATATTATTTTCCAAGCTAAATTGCTCTAACAGCTTACTAAGACCAGATTTGTCATTTTTTTTACCTGCGGCTTCGGCTTCAAATAAATAACGTTGAATGCGCATGCGCCAAGATTTATCGCGTATTTGACCAATTTGTGGCTTGGATAACGCGGTTAATTTCTTTGTTGTAACATATTTAAATTTTAGTAAATCTGGATCTAATTTATCATCAGAAATTATCCCAAGGGCGGTTTCTTCAAACATTTTACCATTAACACCATGATCGGCTTTGAAAGATATAATCACATCATCCAATTTATCTCTTAATTCGGCTTTTAAATTTTCGATATCTGGCAGTTTAATATGCACCATGCCATCAACGCCTTTTTTGGTATTGTTAGATATTTTTTGTAACATGGAACGACTGCTTAAACCGATAACGAATGCATCAATTATATGATGACGATGGTCGTTTCTTTCCTTATGGTTATGATCGCCAAGCAGGCTGTTTAAATGCCATTTACCGCGCAACATCGCAGTTAAGCCACCTGGTAATGTTACGATTTTATTGCCATCACAAATATGACTTAAATAACCTTTTGTAATGCGAGCGATATAGGCGGTATCGGTCAATTGGCGATTTAAAAACCCGCTATCTTTGTCAAATCTATCCATCGCATCTTCATCAAACCGCCAGCGTTTATTCTTTGGTAATTTCTGTGCATTTTTTGATATTTCCGCCCATATCATGCCTTTATCAGCATGATAATCACCTGCAAATGCTTCATATGGTGAATCATTACCCTTTGCACGATTGGCATCGCGCATGGCAAGGGTTAAATTGGCCATGCTGTTATCCAATGTTCGGGAAAATGGCAAAATATGTTCTATTTCGACCTCGCCATTAAATAACATCGCGCAGGAAATATTTTTATTACTATAGGGGCAGTTTCTAGCTAATTCATCTTCGCCCAATTCTTCCCATAAACGAATTTTTCTAATATCTTGTCCATATTCTACATCATGGCCCATTATTTCTTTAAATAATACGGCTCTGCGTTCGTTATCCTTAGCAAAAGCTTTGTTTTTCTTAGCAATTTCGTCCCTAACTTTCGCCGTTTTTTTCAAATCGCGAATGATTTCTAAATGAATTTCATCGGGTTTGCCGAAATGTTCACTTAACTGATTAACCAATTTACGTAATTGATTTAAGGCAACATGCACTGTTGGATTATTTATTTTACCATAATGCTGTTCTGGATGGGTTATTGCATCAAAATTGCGTGGCTTTTTGCCAATAACGCTGTTATTTAAAATCTCACCATAATATGGTAATTTTTGCAAAATTTTACCAACTTTATTATTATTGCTATGATGAAATAATACACCATCATCATCATGCACCAGCCTAGTCGCGGCATCATAGCCGATTGACTGATCCCTCATGATTTTTCCGCATTTTTCCATAAATTTACGCGATAAATTTGTCGTTGCCGATGATATGGGAAAAGATGCAACCGCCCTAGCTTGGGTATCATTGAATGAAAATTTATTCATCAATTCCTTAATTAAACCCTTGTCATCATCTGCAGCATGCAATATTTCCAACAGGTCATTTTGCGCCGCTGCCGTCATTTTATCCCAATATCCACCAAGAAATTTAACATTGCGCATTTTGACGACCGTGGCATTACCTTTTAACTTATCCCTTGGGCCTTCTTCCAAATTGAATCTACATTCGCGTGGGAAAATTTTATCGCCTTCACTGTTTTTTAACTTACGAACTGAGCTAAAAGCCATAGTTTGCATGTCGTTTAATTTGGTAATAAGAATCTTCCGTTGTTCAGCATTTAATTGATGTTTTTGATGGTTTTCATCATAATATTGTAAGTTAGAAACCTCTTGTAATATACGAAATTTATGTGAAATAGGTAAATCCTTATGGGCGCGATATTGATCAATAAAAAATTCACAAGAACCACGCTCAACAGGCTTTAATGGTCGTTGAAAAAAAATCCCGTCAAAGGATTGTTCGGCATTACCATTGCGTAGATCATCCCAATCATTATCACTAATATTATGATATGATTGTTGAAATTGCCTAATTTTATCAAATTCATCCATATACATGGCTCTATCCGCGAATAGATCGCCATCTTCCCCACGAAAACGAAGCGACGCATCATGGGACTTTAATCGTTTGATATTAAGCCACTGCCCCAATGTTAAGCCGTCTAATTCTTGTCTTAATTTGGAAATTCTAGACTTAATCTTGCCAGTTTCTTTTTCATCGCTGCTGTCTTTACGATTGGATAAAAAACCACGCCGCTGGCATAAATGAAATAATACGCGGCCTAATTCATGACTTGATAATTTACACTCAACTGCTGCGGCGCGTAATTCATATGGGTTTAATGCTTCAAGATCTTTACGTTGCTGTTTATCTTTTGGCATTAGCGATAATTTAATTAATCTTGCCATGAATTGGGCTTTGCGCGATTTACTGCGATCAAGATTACGCCTTATGCCACGGGCCATTCTTCGATTAACGGCCTTGCTCTCTCCTACTCTTGCTGGTGATGATGGCTCTCTACCATCAGAATATATTCTAACCCCCATATCCTTGATGCCAACCACATCGCCATCGCCATTAATTTCAAATGCTACCCAACCAAGCGAATTAGTCCCCATATCCAATGATAAACGCCACATTTTTTTATACTCCTCAAGTTTAATATTAATAAAATATATATTATCGATATTTAATCTTGACTTATACAATCAAAAGAAGCAATATATTAAAAGAGTATAGCTACTCAGAAAAATTGGCATCTCGTTAACAAGACTTATGTCACAAAATTTAAAGGTTGGGTACGCCCAGCCTTTTTTGTTTTCTTGCTAACTTTTTTTATTTTGGTTAGCCATACCCTCATACAGCGGGCAAAATTAAACCCGATAGAAATCATCGGGCTTAATGTTATTTATATTATTCTATAAAATTTAATGGTTAATATTAATACCACATGCGGCGCAACAGGCCGTCTTTTTTGAAAAATTGATGATATAAAGCGGCAATGACATGCAATATAACCAATGCAACCAGAATTTTTGCAAATATTCCATGTGGCGCACGCGGTGCGAAATCATCAAAATTGGGTAATGGCCCTGCAACTTCGCCAGAAAGAACCGCACCCGCATCCGATAAAATCATCATGGCAATACCAGACCCTACCAAAAGCAATATAACAACATAAAATGAATAATGAACTAAATGCGATGCAATTTGTTGCCATCTGGCATCATTTTCTGCTGCTGGTGGTTTTTTATCAAAGAATATCCACCATATGATACGCAATATAAATAATGCTCCCATACTAAGTCCAATTGGTGCATGAAATTGCAATATTTCCATCCTGTCATCAGAATTAATTAAATCGTTCATTATATTGCCAGATATAATTAATATAGCCACCAATATAAATGCAAGCCAATGGATTGTAATGGCAATCGTACCATATTTTTTATCTGTGCTTTTAAATGCCATGTTAAATCCCTTAAAAAATTAAATGATATCTATATCTATTACTATATATCAAACAATCAATGAAATAAATTGAAATATGAAGTAATAATTTGTAACAGTAGTTGATTTGAATGGTAATGATATATTTGTTATATATATGACAGTTATGCTGGATAGCTATTATTAATAACATTATTATATAGCATATATTTGATTATCTGGTGAATATAAATTACAAAGCGAGCCTAAAAATGCTAGATAGAACAAATAATGGAAGTGATATTTTTTCAAACCATATGGTAAATGATAAGGTTAATCTATATCAATCAACCTTAAAAAACTCCATAAATTGCAATGGCATTGGCCTACATTCTGGCAAGAAAATATCATTAAATATGATCCCTGCTGCGCCCAATACGGGTATTATTTTCCGCCGCAGTGATATTTGCGGTGATGCTGGCATTATCAAGGCAATATATGATAATGTTGTCGATACGAAAATGAATACAACACTTGGCAATGATGCAGGAACAACTATTGGCACGATTGAACATTTAATGGCAGCTATTTCTGGCTGTGCCATTGATAATTTAATCATTGAATTAAATGGTCCCGAAGTCCCTGTAATGGATGGTAGTTCCGAGCCATTTGTATTTTTAATCGAATGCGCTGGCATTGAACGGCAAAATTCTATCCGCCATACAATAATTGTTAATCGCGATATTAATATTAAAATTAATGATTGCGAAGCATATATGAAACCATCAGATGTTTTTGCTATCAGTTGTGATATTAATTTCAATTCAAAGGCCATTGGACATCAAGAATTATATCTGGAAATATCTTGTGAAAGCTTCCGTCAAGAAATATGCCGCGCCCGCACATTTGGTTTCATTCATGAAATTGAATTTTTACGTAAAATGGGTCTGGCAAAAGGTGCCAGCCTCGATAATGCTATTGGTATTAATGGCGATAAGGTAATAAACGAAGATGGGCTACGTTTTGATGATGAATTTGTCCGCCATAAAATTTTAGATTCCATTGGCGATTTGGCATTAGCTGGCGCGCCATTAACAGGTTATTTCCGTGGTATTAAATGCGGTCATGCGGGTAATAATGCAATATTGCGAGAGTTGTTTTCATCAGATGACAATTGGACAAAAATAACAATGGATCAACTTCACAGCAATATGGCAATGCGTGTTAGTGCTTAAAATATAAAAATATTTTTTATATTATTAATATATTTATGCCTAACGGCGGCGGGCAGTCGCCCTTGCTTCTTTTCTATTTTACGCAAACGCGTCGTCGCAACTTCGTTGCTCGGGGTTTGCTCTCTTTATATATTTACGCGCATAAGCGCGGCGGGCAGTCGCCCTTACAATCACTTCGTGATTGGTGGTATTTGCCATTAACTTTATAGTTAGTTTATATAACGAGCATTTACTTTAAAATGCGAGAGCGAGCAAGTGCGAGTACGCGAAGCGAAAGCTTAGTGCAACGATAAAAAGAATGCAACCGCCCGCCGCCATTAGGCGTAAATTTATAAAGAAAAAAACCCCGCCAAAATGACGGGGTTTAATTTTACTTTATTACTTAATCATTAATATTATTGAATAAGTGTTAATATTGCTTGTTGTTGTTTACCAGCAATAGATAGGGACTGAATACCAAGCTGTTGCCTAGTTTGCAATGCAATAAGATTTGCACCTTCTTCATTCAAATCAGCCAATGTCATTTTATCAGAACCAGCCTCTAACTCATTCACATAATTTTTAGTGAAATCAAGTCTGGTTTGTAGGATAGCCACATTACCACCAAGGGTAGCAGATTGTGCCCGTAAATTTGAAACACCTTTATTGAGATTGCTAATAATTTTATCAGCAAGACCAACAGCTGAATTAGCAGCACCAAGCATTTCAAAACCAGCCGCAGATAATCCAAGAGCTGTTTCTCCCAATGTGCCGTTGGCACTAAATACATTAGCAACACCAAATAACGCATTTGTTGCTGCGGATGAATTTAAATCAATACCATTAACAATCAATCGTGATTGAGTACGGATACCAAATGCCACATCAAGTTTAGTATTGGTAGAGTTAATAAGATTCAAACCACCATATGAAGCATCTTCAACAAGTAAAGAAATTTGCTTACCGATTTCTTTAAATTGTATCGTTGATGCCTTACGTTCAGTAGCAGTTTGTGCTTTTGCGGCCTGAACCACACCTTTCATCTGTTTAACCAATTTATCGATGGCTTCAATAGCCTGTAAAGCGGTTTTAATCGTACTAATCCCCTGATCAATACCATCTTTACGGATGTCAAAATCAGATGCACGATCAGATAGACCTTTTGATTTAAAATATTTAACAGCATCATCAACCACAGAGTTAACTGAACGACCAGAAGACAGACGACTTTGCGTCCGGCTTGATAATGCCTCTGTAGCTTGAAGAGATAAAAGTGATGAACGTTGTGATGCGGTAAGTGAAATACCAGCCATAATATAATTCCTTTCTGGAATATTAAGTTTAATAAACAAGCTTTCTGCTTGTACATCTTTATGATGATATTTAATTCTAACAAGATATATCAAAGCATGTCAAGTTATTTATCAATTAGCAATTAACTAACCCTACACATGGTTATCTGGCATAATGATTGCATTGTTTCAATTAAATTAGGCTTATAAGTAATCGATAATATGGAGAAATATAATGGTATCTCGAGTTAGTAGCACTGGTGGCAATTTACATAATTTGTTGAATATGCAACGCAATAAGGTCAATTTCGAGTTATTATCATATCGGATCAGCAGCGGTAAAAAATTTGAACATCTACGTGATTATGGTATTAATGTGCCACGAATAATAAATTTACGCAATGAAATGGCATCGAGCGATTCATATATCCGTTCAATTGACCTTTCAAAAACATTCATCGATTCATATCAATCATCGCTTAAACGAATGGCAGAAATTGCCAAAAAATTGATCGCTGCTGCTGATACATCGACAATGAGTGGTGATAGCTGGACTTCGACTAATAGCACCATGGCCAATAATATGTTATTGGAAACCGAATCTGAATTAAGCTTAGAAATTGGCGGCAGATTCATATATGCAGGCAGCAATTATAAAACTGCGCCCGTGGTTGATTTACGTCGCCTTAAAACATATGCAGCAAGCGAAATAGGCAAGCCAAGTATAATTCAAACCACCGATACAATACCGCAAATGATACATTCATCAGGCCCACCAATATTAATACAATCATATCATTCAGGGTTTAATGGTGCCAATACAATCAATGTTAATGCATTTAATAATGCAGATATTAATATTACTAATGGGCAATCGATTAAATATGGCATAAGTGCAACCAATGAAGCATTTCAAAATTTAATTGAGGGCATAATGCGATTTAAATCTGCCACTAAAAATGGATTGACATTAGCAGAAAGAACCAGTTTTGTTAACGAAGCAAAAAAAATAGCCCATAAAGCAAGATTGCAAATAAGAGAATTACAAGCAACCAATGCTATTAATGGTGAAACAATGAATAACACAAAAAAGGCTCATAAAAGCTTTATACATATCAGTATAACCGCATTAAACGGCATTGAAAAAGATGATGCGGAAGTTTCGGCGGCAAGAATATCAACATTACAAATACAAATACAATCATCATATGCGGTGATTGCCAAGCGACATAAATTAAGTTTAATTAATTTTTTATAAATTTATTAATTAAGGCCAATATCTATAAATTTTATATAGCTTATCCAGCTTAAATTTGATATATTTATATGACTGGATATGCTTTATTTAATAAGTATTTTTTTAATTATTAGAATGTGGAATAATCGTGAAAAACCCATATGCATCACAACATAAAAAATCATTAGAGTTCGCGCCGCCACAAGCAACAGAAGGATGGGCATTAATTGAAATGGCCAGCCGATTAGAAAATGCAAGAAATAACCCCGAAAATATAGATAATATTTTAAATCAATCGCGACTTAATTGGCGAATTTGGACTATATTCCAAGCAGAATTAGTGGATCCAGAATGTCAAACACCAAAAGAAATACGCGAAAATTTACTTAGCCTAACAAATTTTATTGATAAACGATCAGTCGATATTATTAGCAACCCTGAAGCCAGTAAATTAGTGGTTTTGATCAATATAAATCGGCAAGTAGGCGCAGGCTTGATGGAGAATAAATCCTCTAAAGATCATAATGACCAAGACCAAGATCATAATGACCAAGACCAAAATCATAATGACAAAGATTAAACCTAAAAAAACTATGATATTGATAGCTACATTTAAACAATCTATATATCCAAGGTAAAAATATCAACATCATCGCTTTTACCGCGTATTTCCACCTTGCCCAATGACTTTAATTTTAACTGATTATTGCCATTATCCATATTAATATTTTTGGCGGCATCAACCGTTGATTTTGATATTAAAACCACCGTGCCATATTGTTTATTTAATTGTTCCAACCTTGCAGCCAAATTAACCGCATCACCATGCACAGTATAATTCATACGCATTTCTGCCCCCACATTACCCGCAACCAATAAACCGGTGCTAACCCCAATACGGCAACATAATTTATGGCCTAATACAGTCATATCATTCATCGCTTGCGTCATTTGATAAGCGGCAATGATTGCATTTGATGCATGGTTAACATCCTCGATTGGTACATTAAATACCGCCAATACCGCATCGCCTTGAAATTGAGTTACAATGCCACCATTAGCACGAATTATATCGGTCATTTTTGAAAAAAAATGATTTAAAACCTGAACAATGCCTTCTGGCTCAAGTTGTTCTGATATATTGGTGAATTTTTCTAAATCAGCAAATAAAACCGTAGCAATGGTTTTTTGTGGCTTTAAACCATCGGGATTTTTCAACATCATTTCTGCAACAGCGCTTGGAACAACTTTGCCAAATAAACCGCGTATGACTTCTTTTTCCTTCAGGCCTTTTATCATATTATTAAATGCGGCAGTGCTGTTATTAAATTCAACTAAAATACTATGATTAATTTTTGGAATATTATCGTAATTTTCATGCTTCACCGCCTTTAATGCCAATTGCAATTGATCAACTGGTTTTGAAATTTTACGCGATAACCAAATCGCCAATAAAATCGATATAACCATGACTATAAACGCTATAAACATACTGCCATAAAGCAATCTCATTTCGCCATTAACTTTTTTTAATGGAAAATAAACTCCGAGCGTGATTAATTTATCAGTATATCCTGCAATATTTTTATAAAGAAAAATAAATTTTTTACCATTAATTTTAATGATTTCATTAATATTATCATTAACATTATGCGTTAAAATATTTTTGAAATTATCGCTATTGTAAAAACCAACCAATATATCATCAGAAAAACTGGTAATAGATAATAATGGATTATCATCATTGCCGATAAATTTATTATCTTCTAACCAAGGATGTGCTAAAATAAATTTACCGTCATATAGAATAAACGGTGTATGTTCTTTCATATATGAGCTATTACGCGATAAGGTTTTTGATAAATTTGAAACCGAATTAATCTGCCCTAACATAGCAATAAATTTACCATCAACAAATAATGGTGTGCGTAGATTTATTGCCGCTTGTGATATTTCTTCAAGCCATATCGGCTGCCCCCATTTGGGGCCATCATATGTTTTTGCCTGTGCAACAATATTTAAAACATTATTAATATTTTTAAGAATTAACTTTTCAAGCTTTCTTGTCTTTTGCCGTACCCGATAAGCATCACCATCAGGGGTTATAATTACAATACCATCCACATCACGGGTTGCACCTATACTGGCCACAAGGAAAGATTCAAGCCGTGCCATATTATCAAGTGATATTTCTTTATTCTCAAAGGCTTTTGCAATCCATTCAGCTTGTTTTTCAACTGGTTTTAATTCATTTTCCAAATTTTGAGTGGTTGTTAAAATTAATAAATCTGAAAGGTTAGTTAATAAGGAATAGGTATTTCTCGCGGCACTGTTAAAGCCTAAAAAAATTGTGATTGCCAATGCAGATATTAATAAACCACCAAAACCAAATATTAAAAATGTTCTAATTCGAATAACCATCAAACCATAATCCCAATTAAATTTCTGCTATTAATTATTGCCGCACCCATATGCCATTTTTATTACGGCAAGCCCTGCCATAAAACCAATTTGGAATAGCGCCAAGCGGAATTTCAACCTCCTCACGGAAATAACGGCAATAAAGCCCTTGTTTATTTAGGCGGCTGGCATCAAATATAATTGCACCAGCATTGCCCGTTTCATCATTATACCATTCGAGCTTAGCTTCGCTTCCCGCATTATTTAAGCCATCAAATAAAATCTTATCAATGATTAATTTGTCACTTTGTTCTAACTTAACGTCGGTGCTGCTAGTTTTTTGTCGACCACATGCGCTTATTGACATGATAATAACCATAATAATTATAATATATTTTGCGATATTCATTATTTAACCGTTATTGTTTAACATTGTTATTAATTTAGGCAGCTGATCGATTGCCTTTAGGCTGAAAAATCGTTTTGATATGGGTTCATTGTCATATCTCTCATGCAATGCGGTTGTTTCATATGGAATATGCACGCCATAGCCGCCAATATCAATAACAGGTATCACATCAGATGGTATTGAATTGCCAACCATCATTATTTGATGTGGTTTAACGCCTATCTCATCAAATATATTTTGATAGGTTTTTTTATCCTTTTTAACCACTACCTGCGTCATTTTAAAATATTTCTCTAAACCAGATTGATTAATTTTGTTATTTTGATCCAACATACCACCCTTGGTTATTAAATATAGATCATAATTTTTGGCAAGTATTTTCAATATATCTTCGGTATTTTCCAACAAAACCAAAGGTGCAGATAGCATTTTTTTACCCTGCATAATTATCGCATGAATATCATATGCGCTTATTAAACCATCTGATATTTCAATTGCTGTTTCAACCATTGAAAGGGTAAAGCCTTTAACACCAAAACCAAATAGATTTATATTCTTCTTTTCCGTTAAATATAATTTTTCATCAACAATATCAGATGGCGCATAACGTTGTAAAATAGTCGCAAGCTTTAGCTGTGTTTCTTGGAATAAATTTTCCGTATGCCATAATGTATCATCGGCATCAAAGGCAATTGCCTTGAGCTTAACATTGGCTTTATCCATATTTAGATAATTTCAGCAATAGTTTTTGCTTGCCAATATCATCAATGAATGCCGCATTTATGGCAGTTTTAGTTATTTGCACTAAATCTTGTTCCCCAAGGTTAAATTGGTCATGGGCATTTTGATATTCTTTGCCAATTGTCGTATCAAAATATGGTGGGTCATCGGAATTAAGGCTAAATAATATTCCTGCAGCTTTTAATTTTAATAATGGGTGGCTTTGATAATCATCAAAAACCGACAATGATATATTGCTACCTGGGCATATTTCCAAATGGATATCGCGTTTAATTAATTCATCAACCAATGCCATATCATCAATGACATTAACACCATGACCAATACGCGAAACGGGCAAATAGTTTATCGCATCACGCACCGAAGCTGCGCCTTGCATTTCGCCTGCATGAACCGTTGTCGCAAGCCCTGCATCATCGACAATTTTATAAGCGGGGGCAAAATCTTGCAAAGATAAATGCGCCTCATCACCACCCATGCCAAAACCAACCACATATGGATGCAGATTATTAACCACCTGATCAGCAACGGCAATGGCGCTATCAACACCTAAATGCCTAACACAAGTTGGGATTAGTCGACCAATAATTCCATATTCCTCCTCTGCTCTATCGATGCCATTTATCATGCCTTCTAATTGGTCGATATAACCAAGACCCGCTGCTGCTGCATGATCAGATGATGAAAATAATTCCACATAAATTGCACCCTCAACAGCGCATTGGCATAAATATTCATAAACTACATCGGCATAATCAGCCGCAGTTATTATGGCGGCGCTTGCCATGTCATAAGCTTGTAAAAATTCAATAAAATTATTCCATTGAAAATTACCATCATTATCAAATAGCTTTGCCGATAAATCTATGCCATTTTTTAATGCCAGTCTTTTTATTAACTCTGGCGATGCTGCGCCTTCTAAATGGCAATGTAATTCGGCCTTTGGTATTTTATTAACATCAAATGTCATTTAATATTCCTCTAACAATCTTGTGTTTTGAAACAATCTTCACCATATGACAGTTTTTTTACATCAAGATGGCTGGCTATGGTTTGCCCCATATCAGAAAAGCTTGTGCGTTTTGATAAATTTTGCGGCTTTATATTTTTACCATAGAAAATAACCGGTACATATTCGCGTGTATGGTCGCTGCCTTTAAATGTCGGGTCGCAACCATGATCGGCGGTGATTAATAATAAATCATTATCGTCAAGGTTATTTAATAATTCGGGCAGTCGCTTATCAAACTCTTCCAAGGCATTGGCATATCCTGGCAAATCACGGCGATGACCAAAATACATATCAAAATCGACAAAATTGGTGAATATAAGACTTTTATCGCCCGCGTTTCGCATTGCATCCAATGTGGCATCGAATAAATTCATATTGCCATAGGCGGTTATTTTTTTGCTGATACCATTATTTGCAAATATATCGGCAATTTTACCAATGGCTATAACCTCGCCACCATCATCATGTAAAATATCCAATAATGTATCACCATGCGGCGGAGTTGCATAATCGCGGCGGTTATTTGTTCGGGTGAAATTTGTTGAATCATCACCAGAAAATGGCCTTGCGATAACCCGGGCAATATTTAATGGCAGCAACATTTCTTTGGCAATTTTGCAAATTTGATATAGACGCTCAAGGCCAAAAGATTCTTCATGCACAGCAATTTGAAAAACAGAATCAGCCGAAGTGTAACATATTGGCTTGCCAGTTTTTAAATGCTCCACACCAAATTCCGCAATAATATCAGTACCAGAGGCATGTTCATTACCTAATATACCATTCAATTCGCATTTATCTATCCATGAATTTATGAAATCTTGCGGAAATGAAGGTATTTTATTTGGAAATAATCCCCAATCAAAAGTAATGGGCAGGCCTGCAATCTCCCAATGACCACTTTGTGTATCTTTACCACTGCTTATTTCTGCCGCATATCCATATGCAGAAATTGGTGTGGTTTCAGGATATAACGCCCCCGTGCTATCATGGCTTATATTGCCCAGACCTAATTTTAATAAATTAGGAATTTTCAATTTACCGCTGCGTATGCCATCAAGATCACCCTTGCCATTGATACAGCCACGCCAGATATTACCAAATGTATCGCCGCCAATATCGCCGAAAGATAAAGCATCGGCACTTGCCCCAACACCAAAAGAATCCATCATAAGTATGATTGCGCGTTTCATTTCATCATCTCAACTATTGTTATATTATAATCATATTTTATTATTTAAACACTAATATATTCAATTATAACAGGGGCTGCATCAATTTTTTCATCGCTTATTTTATATAATTTTCTAATGATAGCAATCGCCATATCCACATCATTTTGATTATCCCCATGCACCATTGCCAACGGCCTATCGATATCAACCTTATCGCCAATCGCCATTACATCGCTTAATCCAACCGCATGATTTATATTATCGCTGGTGATTTTTCGTCCACCGCCAAGTTCAATCAATAAAAGACCTATTTCTCTGCAATCAACCGATGTTATATAGCCAGATTTCAAAGCATAGCATGGCTTGATAATCTTCGCCGTTGGTAAATATTTATCATATTTCTCAATAAAATCACTATCACCGCCAAGTGATGATATCATTTTCGCAAATTTTTCCAAGGCAAGTCCACTATCAATAGCATTTTGTGCCAGCAATATTGCCGCATCGCGATTATCTTCCTTACCGCCCAATATTATCATTTCAACAGCCAAAGCCAACACCACTTGATGCAGGCGTTTATCTTGATATTCACCATTTAAATAAGCAATGACTTCGATAATTTCCAAAGCATTACCAGCATTTTTGCCTAAAATTTCATTCATATCGGTAATTATTGCCGATGTTTTAACCCCTGCCCCATTTGATACTTTAACGATGCTTTTTGCCAAATCACTTGCCATTTTATGGTTATCAGCAAATGCACCATTACCAAGCTTTATATCCATAACCAAAACATCAAGACCAGCCGCCAATTTTTTTGATAAGATTGATGCGGTTATTAATGCAATAGATTCAACCGTTGCCGTAATATCACGAATTGCATATATTTTTTTATCAGCTGGTGCTAAATCTGTGGTTTGTCCGATTATGGCGCAACCAACATCTTTTACAGTCTTGCGAAATAATGCATTATCTGGGGTGCAATTATATCTGGGAATTGATTGCAATTTATCAAAAGTACCACCCGTATGACCTAATCCCCTGCCTGAAATCATCGGGTCATATAACCCACATGCGGCAATTATCGGGGCTAACATTATACTGACCTTATCGCCAACACCACCAGTTGAATGTTTATCGACAATCGCGCCATTAAGATTTAAATCCTGCCAATTTAATATATTGCCCGAATTCATCATGGCGATTGTTAAGGCGATACGTTCATCCATATCCATATCATTAAAAAATACTGCCATGGCAAAGGCGGCGATTTGGCTATCGCTAACCATACCCGATGTTATGCCATTGATAAAATAGTTTATTTCTGCATTATCAAGTCGATGACCATCGCGTTTTTTACGAATAATTTCTTGTGCTAACATTATTAATAACCATTATTTGTAATTATTATTTTGTCATTATCATTAATAATACTTAATAAATCATCTAATAATGAGCTTGCACCAAAACGAAATTTTTCTGGTGATAACCAATCATCACCCATAATCTCATCGGCTAAATTCATATATAACATGGCATCATTGATATTTTTAATGCCACCTGATGCCTTAAAGCCACAATTCACACCATTTTTTTTAATGGCATTTAACATTATTTTTGCGGCATATATTGTCGCTGAAATATCTGTTTTACCAGTTGACGTTTTAATGAAATTTGCACCCGCATCAATCGCCGCCATGCTGGCTGAATGGATAAGCTCTGTGGTTTTTAATGCCCCCGTTTCAAGAATAACCTTTAAACTTGCCTTGCCATCACATATTTTTTTACATTCATTAACCAACCATGGTGCTAATTCTCGATTGCCTTCAATCCATGATGCATAAGGAAAAACCACATCAACCTCATTACCACCAGCAGTAATGATTTCTTCGCAATCGGCAATAGCGCGTTTAATATCGGTCGATCCATGCGGAAAATTAGCAACCGCCGCGATTTTTATATCATCGGCTGGTAATAAAGATTTAACCAGCCCGACAAATTTCGGCCAGACGCAAATTGCCGCCACATTACCATATTTTGTCGCAGCCTTGGCACAAAGTGTTGACACCGCCGCTGCATCGTCATTATCGCCCAGTAAAGTTAGATCAAGCAATGATAAGGCGCGTTTTGCAGTTATTTTTAATTTATCATTATTATCAACCATAATTACTTTACACTTTCTTGGGCAATTACCCCTAAATATCCCGTCAATAATGCCATAATATTATCGCTGGCCTTTTTGGCATTTTCCATTGTATGGCTATGGCTTAGATCCTCATGGCTTAATCCCGCCGCCATATTAGTGATTATTGAAATTGCCGCAACTTTCATATTAAGCTGGCGCGCCATTATCACCTCTGGCACGGTTGACATACCCACCACATCGGCGCCTAATATTTTTGCCGCCCTTATTTCAGCGGCAGTTTCAAAATTTGGTCCACAAAACCACATATATACACCTTCATATAGATCGAGCGATTGTTGCCGCGCAATGGCGCGTAATTTTTGACAAATTTCAGGGTCATAGGCATCGATTAAATTAACAAAACGTGAAATATCCTTTTCGCCAAATAACGGCGATACACCAGTAAAATTAATATGATCGGTCAACATCATAATGCTTCCAGGGGTGGCCTTTTTATTAATACTGCCCGCCGCATTGGTTAGAATTATTTCATCACAACCGATTTTGTTTAATGTTCTAATCGCGGTTTTCATTATTGCCGCATCGCCATGTTCATAATAATGGGCGCGGCCCTGCATCACTGCAACTGACTTGCCTTCAATTTTACCTAAAATTAATTTACCCGCATGGCCTTCAACGCCTGTGTCTGGAAAACCAGCCAAATCAGCAGATGATATTATTTGCGGATTTTTAATTAAATCTGAAAATTGTCCAAGCCCAGAACCAAGAATAATGGCAATTTTTGGTGGGCTTTTTAATTTTGCAATATGTAAATTTATTATCTCCACCGATCTTGAAATATTATCTTCTAAATTATCCATCTAAATTCTTTCGTTTAAATTTTCTGGCCCAAATGAAAATGGTAATAATTGCCCAAGGCTAAACCTTTGCCGCAAGCCATCATAATCACAAATATCAATGGTTATATCATCATTGGCAAATTCTCTTATCCGTTGTCTACATCCACCACATGGAGTAACAAGTGGGGTAACAAGACCATTGCCATCGCCAATGATCATTACCGATTTTATTACCTTAACCCCGTCCAAGACCATTGCCGAAATGGCGGCAGCTTCGGCGCAATTCCCCTGTGGATAGGCGGCATTTTCCACATTACAACCTGCATAAATTTTGCCATTACAGCCCATAACAGCTGTGCCAACTGCGAAATTTGAATATGGCGCATATGCATTTTGCATTGCCGATTTTGCCAATTCAAACATTTTTTGATTAAAATCCATATTATCTTTCTTTAACATATGGAATACCAATTGCCTTTGGTGCTATCGCCTTGCCGATAAAGCCAGCCAACAATATAACTGTTAATATATATGGTAAAGCCTGAATAAGCTGCACTGGGACTTCGCCAATATATGCAAGTTTCACCCCTTGTAAACGAATAGATATGGCATCAAGCAAGCCAAACATTAGACATGCACCAAATGCAGGTAATGGCCGCCATTTACCAAATATCAAGGCCGCAAGGGCGATATATCCCTGCCCCGCCGACATGTCGCGCACGAAACCAGCATTATGGGCAATTGATAAATAACTGCCCGCAACCCCTGTTAATACACCCGTTAATATTACCGCCTTGTAACGCAATAAAGCAACAGATATTCCCGCCGTATCAACAGCTTGCGGATTTTCACCAACCGCACGTAAACGCAAGCCGAATCTAGTTTTAAAAACTATCCACCATGTTAATGGCACGCTTAAAAAACTTACATAAACTAAAAAATTATGACCGCTAATTAATTCTTTATATATTACACCAATGATTGGAATTTCTGATAATATATCCATATAAGGCCAAATAAGCGGCATGAAACGCGATGTTTCACTTAATGCGGGAGTTTGCCCGCCGCGCGCGAACCATGCGATGCCTAAAACCACCGTTAATCCTGATACTATAATATTAATGGCTACACCGCTTACTACTTGATTACCGCGATGAGTGATACAGGCAAAACCATGCAATAATGATAATGATACCGAACATATCATCGCTGCCAGTAATGCTAAATATACCGAGCCACTAACCGCCGCAACCGATGCAGCAATGAATGCCCCTGCCAGCATTTTACCCTCAAGACTAATATCAACGATACCTGAACGTTCGGAAAAAAGACCTGCCATCGCGCATAATATCAATGGCGTTGAGACCCTTATAGTTGCATCAATCGTCAGGATTATGAATAAAAAATTATCATCCATTAATTTACCTCTGATATATTATTTTTATTATATATCATCACCATATAAATATATGATTTTTCAATCCACGGCTTTGACATATATGCTAATGCGCCAGAAAATAAAATGATCAAACCTTGAATAACAATAACCATTTCTTTAGTTATTTTTGGCATTTCAAATGCCAATTCTGCGCCGCCTTGATAAAGAACGCCAAATAATAAACTGGCGATAATTATACCAACAGGGTGATTGCGTCCCATCAATGATACGGCAATGCCAGTAAAACCATAACCAGCGGTGAAATTAAGTAATAATTTATGATGCACACCCATTATTTCATTAAAACCGACAAAACCCGCCAAGCCACCAGAAATGCACATGGTTATAATAATAATAGATTTTGGCTGCATACCAGCGTAAATTGCTGCGGATTGACTAAACCCCACCGTACGCAATGAATATCCCCATCTGGTTCGCCAGATAAACAGCCATAATAAAACACAACATATCAAGGCCCAGATGAATGACATATTCAACGGCGTTCTGGTTATTTCAAACCCAAACCACAGGGCCATTTCATGGGCGAATGGCAGCCATGCACTATTATTAAAAACCTTGCTTTGTGGCGACATTTGCCCCGGTTCAATAAGAATATTAACAAGCAAATAAACCATCAATGCCGATGCGATAAAATTAAACATAATAGTGGTGATAACAATATGGCTGCCACGGTGTGCCTGTAAATATGCAGGGATAAATGCCCATTCAGCACCAAATAATGCGCCCGATAAAATCCCGATTGGCAATAACATAATAAACGGCATGCTATCGCCAAAAGCCAACATGGAAAGACCGACACCAAGCCCGCCGATATATGCCTGTCCCTCGCCACCAATATTAAATAACCCCGCATGAAAAGCGATTGAAACCGCAAGGCCAGTGAAAATAAAATTAGTGGTATAATAAAGCGTATATCCTAAACCACCATCAAAAATAAACGCCCCCATTATCATTATTTTAACTGCATCAATCGGATTTTCACCAATTAACATAATAATTAATCCCGAGACAAATAAGGCGAGTAAAATATTAATAAATGGAATAAGCCCAATATCAACCCATTGCGGTATTTCTAATTTTGCTTGGCTCATATATTTGCCTCAATTTGCGTGGCATTATCGTTAAGTATAATATCTGGAACAGCCATATCCATATTTTCACCCGCCATCATTAGACCTAATTTTTGTGCATTGGCATCATCAGGGGAAATCTCACCAACTATCCGCCCGTCAAACATTACCAATATACGATCGCTAAGCGACATTATTTCTTCTAATTCGACAGATATTAATAATATGGCGCAACCAGCATCACGCATGGATATTAATTGTTGATGAATGAATTCTATTGCGCCAATATCGACACCTCTGGTTTGTTGTCCAACAAGCAATATATCTGGCTGTTTTCCCATTTCGCGAGCAAGAATAATTTTTTGTTGATTGCCACCAGAAAAATTTGCCGATTTTAAATAAGGATCATGCGGCCTTATATCAAAATCTGTCATCATTTCATTGCAATCATCGGTGATATTATTATAATTTTGCAAAATATTATTATTATACTTTTTATCTGATTGATAGCCTAAAATAATTGAATCACGCGCATCAAATGCCGTCACCAAGCCCAATTTATGTCTGTCCTCAGGCACATGATTTAATCGCATTTGCCGCATTTTTTCTGGATTAAATGAGTGATTTCTATCAATTTCACAGCCATTAATATTAATACTGCCTGTTGTTGGTTTTGATATACCAGATAAAATTTCTAAAAGTTGACTTTGCCCATTGCCAGAAACACCAGCAATGCCAACAATTTCACCTGCATGCACCGTTAAATTAATATCATCAAGGCGTGTTGTACCATGGCGATCTTTAACTCCAAGGCCATTAGTTGATAACATAATTTTGCCCAATTTTGCGGGTGATTTATCAATATCAAGCCGCACTTTACGCCCAACCATCAATTCCGCCAATTCCATGGAATTGGTATCGCTGGTTTTACGATGCGCCACCATTTTACCTTGGCGCATGACCGAAACATTATCGGTTATATCCATAATTTCTCGTAATTTATGGGTAATTAAAATTATGCTAACGCCTTGATTCTTTAATGATTTTAAAATATAGAACAGCTTATCGGCTTCTTGTGGCGTTAAAACACCCGTTGGCTCGTCCAAAATTAATATATTTGCACCGCGATATAATGCCTTAAGAATTTCTACCCGTTGTTGTTCGCCCACAGGAATATCACTTATTAAGCTATCTGGATCAACATGTAACCCATATTCTTTTTCTAACCTTGATAATTCAGCCCTTGCGTCATTGATGCTTTTATTAATAAGCGCACCAGATTCCGCGCCAAGCATAATATTTTCCAGCACACTAAATGTATCGATCAGCATAAAATGTTGATGTACCATGCCGATACCAGCAGATATTGCATCACTGGAATTTTTTATATTAATTTGCTTGCCATCAATTTCTATAATTCCGCTATCTGCCTCGTAAAAGCCGTAAAGTATGCTCATCAAGGTTGATTTTCCAGCACCATTTTCGCCAACAATACCGTGGATGCTGCCCTTGGATACATTAATTGATATATTATCATTGGCAAGCACTGCACCAAATGATTTTGTTATATTTGAAAGCTTTATCGCAGGATTGGGAGAAGCAATTGCCTCCCCCTCATTATTGTTTAGATTATAATTAAATTTATTTTTATAAGTTTTTCCCATATGAAAAGTTTACAAATATAGTTTAATATGGGCAAGCATTATCGCTAAAATAATCATGAACAATAATTTTGCCAGCAATAATATCATCTTTTGCTTTATTTACTGCAGCTTCCATTTCTGCGGTTATAAGCGAACGGTTATTATCATCCAATGCCCAATCAACCCCACCTTCGGCAAGGCCAAGGGCATTAATACCAGCGGTAAATTTACCAGCTTTGGAATCTTTAAAGACATTATATGACGCTACATCAACACGTTTTAACATTGATGTTAAAATAGTTCCAGGATGAATATGGTTTTGGTTAGAATCTACGCCAATTGCCAATTTACCATTGTCTTTTGCAGTTTGTAAAACACCAATACCCGTAACACCCGCAGCTGCGAAAACAACATCAACACCACGATCGAACTGGCCTTTAGTAAGTTCAGAACCACGCGCAGGATCATTCCATGCCGCTGGCGTTGTACCAGTCATATTTTGTATGACTTCGACATTTTTATCGCTATATTGTGCGCCTTGAGCGTAGCCACAGGCAAATTTACGAATAAGCGGCACATCCATGCCACCTATAAAGCCAACCTTATTGGTTTTAGAAGCCATTTGCGCCAATAATCCCATAAGAAATGAACCCTCATGTTCTTTAAAAACGATAGAACGCACATTTGGTAAATCAACCACCATATCGACCAATGCAAAATTAACATCGGGAAATTCTTTTGCCACTGTTTCAATAGCTTGAGCTTGACCAAAACCTATACCTAATACAGGGTTTGATCCACGTTGCGCCATCCTGCGTATTGCTTGTTCGCGTTGTGTTTCGTTTGTTACTTCAAACTCACGATATGTATCGCCAGTTTCCGCCTTGAATTTTTCAATACCGTTATAAACTCCTTCGTTAAATGATTTATCAAATTTACCACCCAAGTCAAAAACAACAGCAGGTGAAAAATTATTATTTTCTTCTTCGGCATTAACTTCATTATAATTATATGTGTAAGAACCAGTAATAACCAATATAGCAGTTACGGCAATCAAAGCAGATTTAATTTTCATTATTATTCCTTATTCAAACTATAGATTTTTAATATTGATATTGAGTTGAGTTGATTTAGAATGATATAGTATTTTTTCATATCATAAAATATCATATCAACATAATAACAGAAATTATCATATCAACATAATAAAAATAATTATTATTTATAAATATTAATATCACTAAGAATAACTAAATATTTTTTACCTTATAGACAATAAAAAACCCTCAACCTGAGATTGCAATTTTTCAGATTGAGTAGACAATTGCTCTGCTGAATGCAAAACATTAGAAGATGCTTCTCCTGATTTTTTAGTTGCATTAGATACAGAGGTTATATTATCGCTCACATCTGCGATAGAGACAGCGACACGACTTACGCTTGATGATATTTCTTGTGTTGCTGCTGATTGCTCTTCAACCGCGGCTGAAATCATCACTGATATACCATCAATTTTCTCTACATGCTGGGAGATAGTACGAATAGCATTCACTGCATCATTGGCAATATTTTGAATTGATAGTATTTGATTTGAAATCTCATCAGTTGCCTTTGCCGTTTGATTTGCAAGCGATTTAACCTCATTTGCAACAACAGCAAAACCTTTACCAGCCTCCCCAGCTCTCGCAGATTCGATGGTTGCATTTAGGGCAAGTAAATTTGTTTGTTCGGCAATATCTTGTATAAGACTTATTACATCACCAATTTTTTGTGCTTCATCGGTCAAGCTTGCAACGGTTATATCCGTTTGTTTTGCAGCATCAACTGTTGATTTAATTATTATAGTAGATTCAGAAACCTGCTTCGATATCTCGGTGATTGATGCGCTAAGCTGTTCTGATGCGGCGGCGACTGCCTCAACGCCAGATAATGCATCATCAGCAAAATTTGATGCAATATTTGATTCTTCACTAGTTTTACTGGCTATTTGGCTTAATGATGCCGCATTTTCCGTAAGTCCAGACGATGATTCTTGCACCGATAAAACTATGCCGCCAATTGCATCTTCAAAAACATTAGCCAGTTCATCCATTTTTTGCTTATTTTCCTGTTCGTTTTTTATTTCCAAGGCCTCCCGTTCATTACGTAGGCTTTCAATACGAACTGCATTCTCCTTAAAAACACTGAGCGAACTTGCCATTGCCCCCATTTCATCGCGTTTATTAATTATTGGAATTTCTAAAACAATACTACCATTAGCCAAAATTGTCATAGCATTATTCATATTTGTTAATGGCGATATAATAATTTTTTGTATTGCCAAGGAAATTAAAATAATAAGCAAAGCCATTAATCCAATCGCCAACCCTGTTTGAAAAATAGCATCCGATAATATTTCAGAATTTATCATATTAAAATCCCAAACAACTACTAATATTCCAACTGGTTTTGTTGATTTTCCAAAGAAACTTGGTGTAGCGATCCATTGTTGATTATTTTTAAAAATTTGTATGTTTTCATTACTTTTAAGAGAAGATTTTACAATATCAGGCGTTGTTTCGGGTAAATTAATCAATATTTTATCAGATAAATATTTATAACTAATATTACCGTCAACCCCATATACTAAAACCATAGCAACGTTAGAGTTATCTGGACTAGATACGCCGTCATGAGCAAGTTTTATAGTAGCTATTTTTTTAAACTTTATTGCACCACCTATTTGTCCAGCAATAAGGGTGGTAATGTCATAATTAGACTGTAAAACTTTACTATTAATTTTCTTTGATGTCGATGATTCACCAATGAATATTAATATACCAAAAACAACTATCGAGCATATAGTTAATGCAACGATTAGCTTCTTTTTTATTGACCAAAAACCAATCAAACTTTGATCATTAAGCTTATTGTCAATTAATTCAGACATACCAGCCCCCATATTTAACTGTATAATTTAATTACTTATTGCTATAAAATTTATTTTTATTGTAACATCTCTACATTCAAACCAATGGTAATTGCGCCAATAGCCTTGCCAGATGCATCAACAACACTAAGACTTAATTGTGATTGATATGTTTGTGTAGATTCGTCTAACTCCACATCACTAATATCAATCGCACCAGCGCCATTTTTATATGTATTCTGCCATTTTCCTTCATCACCCTGCCAATAATCACTGGTAATTTGACTTTGACCAACATTTAGACCTTTGTTATCCATAACAAATATTTCTGTTATTAATCCGCCTGCGGCATATTCTTTAGATTTTAAAAATGTTGAAATATAACGCCCCAATAATTCATTGATAAATGGTTGATCTGATGCAGAGCTTTCCGCACGCCATTTTTTATCAAGCGCATCAATATCACCTTGGCTTAAATTTTCATTGGCGGTATTTTGTGCAACGACAGCATCAATAATAACAGGATCAGACAGCCAAACATGTATTTCATCTGCATATGCAGAAATTTTAGCGTCAAATTCGCCAGCAGAAACAGTATTTATAGTTAAAGTCATAAAAAAAATAGAAAAAATAGCAGCATAAATTTTATTAATTTTCATTGATAAACTCCAAAATAAAAGATTTTATAATTATTAAAAATCATGGGATGCTATTATAAATATAACCAATAACATGACCATAGAAACAATTATATTAAAATAACAATATGTAAATCAAGGCATTTATGCAAAATATCTTAAAATAGAATTAATAATTGTAAATCAGCAACATTTGTACCTGTAGAGCCAGTTATAATAAGATCGCCAGCAACCATTAACGAATTATAAGAATCATTATTATTTAAAGATTCATTCGCAACAAAACCAGCATTATCAATGCGTTCTATGCTAAATGGATCAACCACTGCGCCCGCCGCATTGGTTGGACCATCGCGACCGTCTGTGCCGCCGCTAAGCAATATCCAGCGATTGGGTAAATCATACAATTTTGCATTTATAGCAAAGGCCAGTGCAAATTCTTGATTGCGTCCACCCTTACCATTACTATTACCATTTAAAGTAACCGTTGTTTCACCACCAGCGACAATGATTAATGGGGTATGATCTAATTTATTTTTTAATTTATTTTTTGCTATAATAACAAGGTTTTTAGCGGCAATTTTTGCTTCACCACAAATTGGATCATATAAAATTTCAACATTATAATTTTTAGAAATTGCCATCTCAGCCATTGCATGGATGTATTTTGAATTTGATCCAATCAAATAGTTATCTATTGAGTTTAATTTACCATTATTTTTGACTTTAGTTTTTTCTGTTTTTTTAATTAAGATTTTTTTTACTGAGTTGGGCATCTTATTCCATATTTGTTTTTTCTTTAAAATATTAATAGCATGACCATAGTTATTATTTTCTAAGACAGTAATTCCACTTGCAATTGAACCTAGATCATCACCAATAACATCGGATAGAATCAATGATATGACATTTGCAGGGCTTGCCATTTTTGCTAAACCTCCGCCTTTTAGCTGTGATAAAGATTTACGGATAATATTAATATCATTTATATTACAGCCGCTGGCCAATAATTTATCGGTTATATTTATTTTATCTTCAAGGCTAATTCCATCAGATGGTAATGGCAACATAGCCGATGCGCCGCCGCTAATTAACATTAATAATGTCTGGCCTTGAGTTAATGACCTTGCAAGGTTAGCAATTTTTCTTGCTGCATCAAGCCCATTTTTATCAGGCAATGGATGCCCGGCAGACATAATATCGACATCAGAAAATGGTATAAAATTTTCAATATTTGTAACAATAATTGGCATTATTATCATATTTTTATTGGAAAGAACTGGCAATGCTCCACGCATCATTTTAACACCAGCTTTGCCAACAGCAACAACCGCGGTTTCATTGAAAATATCAGGATTACTTGTAAATAATTCACTTAACTTGCCATTAACTGCTACCTCAGGATCAGCAGCAGCAATGCCAGCTTTAAAAATATCAATTGCAATATTACGATATTCTTTAATATTATTTTCTAAATTCATTTATATTTTGTACCATTAAATATTATTCAATTATAAACCGTTATAAAATATAATATATCCAAATATAATAATATATCCAAATATAAAGTTTATTAGATATATTTTAAAAAAATTATTGACCTATCGTTACAGTTAGCTATAACCCTAAATAGTGATTAACCAACGGTGCGGTAACGCATAACATCTTATGGAGCGATGGCAGAGTGGTCGAATGCACCGGTCTTGAAAACCGACGAGGGTTAACGCCCTCCCAGGGTTCGAATCCCTGCTCCTCCGCCACTACCCTTTTAATATATTTATTTATCAATAGGTTGGTGTTAGTTTTAGTCTCACAATTTTTAGGATGCTTAAAAAGTGGGACTTTTTTATTATCTATAAAATTTCAAATCAATATAAAATTCAATTATCAGGGGAAATAAAATGACGGCTCGCCATGGTGGAGAAGTTCTTGTTGAACAGCTAAAAATTCAGGGTGTTGAGCGCGTATTTTGCGTTCCGGGTGAAAGCTATCTATCTGTGCTTGATGGATTATATGATTCGAAAATTGATACGGTTATTTGCCGCCAAGAAGGCGGTGCCGCCATGATGGCGGAGGCACATGGAAAATTAACAGGTAAACCAGGTATTGTTTTTGTAACCCGTGGCCCCGGTGCTACCAATGCGTCATCTGGCGTTCATGTGGCATTTCAAGATTCGACACCAATGATTTTATTCATTGGTCAAGTAGCAAGAGACCAGCGCGACCGCGAAGCATTTCAAGAAGTCGATTACCGGCAAATGTTTTGCCCATTGGCAAAATGGGTTGGTGAAATTAGTCAACCAGAACGTATCGCCGAATATATTTCACACGCATTTCATATTGCAACATCTGGTCGTCCTGGTCCTGTTGTCTTGGCATTACCCGAAGATATGATTTCGGCAATGGTTGATATAGATGATGTTAAGAAATCTACGGTAACAAGCGATGATGTTAGCCCAGTGATTGCCAATGAAATTGCCGATAATATCAGGGCAGCAAAAAAACCTTTAATCATAGTTGGCGGCAGTGGCTGGTCAGCGGAAACAGCAACCGATTTAGCAAATTTTGCAGAAAATTTTGACATCGCGGTTGGCGCATCATTTCGATGCCAAGATTATATGGATAACCGCCATCCATGTTATGTGGGCGATGTTGGCATTGCCATTAATCCAAAACTTGCCAAAAGAGTTAAAGAAGCCGATTTATTAATAGTTATCGGCGCAAGATTAGGAGAAATTACCACCAGCGGTTATTCATTAATTGATATTCCAACCCCACAACAAAAACTTATCCATATTTATCCTGATGCCAGTGAATTAGGCCGAGTTTATCGCCCTGATATGGCTGTTTGTCAAAATTCTGCTGCATTGATTAAGGAGCTGGTCAAGCTAGGCGAATCAAAATGCCCCGCGCGGGCAGAAATGACAAAATCAGCGCGTCAAGATTATGAAGATTGGCAAAAACCAGTTGAAACACCAGGTAAAGTTAAGCTGGAACAAATAATTAAATGGCTTAATGAAAATTTAGACGATGACGCAATTTTAACCAATGGTGCTGGTAACCACACCGTTTGGTTGCATCGTTATTATAATTATAAAGTTTGGCCAACACAGTTAGCACCAACATCTGGCTCAATGGGCTATGGCCTACCTGCTGCCATTGCGGCAAAATTGCATTTCCCGCAAAAAACTGTGGTTAGTATCGCTGGCGATGGTTGCATTCAAATGTGTATTCAAGAATTTGCAACTGCTGTGCAACATGGGGCAAATGGTATTATTATCATTGCAAATAACGGCATGTATGGCACAATTCGTATGCATCAAGAAAAAAACTATCCTAATCGGGTAAGCGGTACTGATTTAGTTAATCCCGATTTTGCCGCCCTCGCCAAGGCCTATGGCGGGCATGGCGAAAGCGTTACATCGACTGCAGAATTTGCCGATGCCTTCATTCGCGCCCAAAAAAGCGGCAAGCCTGCGATGATTGAACTTAGCATGGATCCAGAGGCATTATCACCTGTCTTACGTTTAACGCCAAAGACATAATATATAATTATAAAGTTAATTGGTTTTTTAATTAAAGCCAGTTAACTTTATTTAAATTAGCAAGCTTGGCAAATTTAGAAAGCTCTAAATCCAATCCATCTCGTTGCTGTTTACTCCATTCAATGTCATTTTCAGGCCAAAAATTAATGATATTTAAAATGCCAGTTTTGCGATCTGCCTTGGCTTCTATTCGCCCAATGAAATTATCACCCTGAAGCAATAGATAAACATAATATCCCCATATGCGTTTTTCTTTCGGTAAAAAAATTTCAATTTTATAATCAATATTAAAGATATTTTTCAACCTTTGACGATCACGCACCAATGGATCAAATGGGTTAATAATTCGTATTTGATCTGATAATGGCGTTAAATCATTAATTCGTTGATCGATATTATTAAATGCAAATGACTTAATATAGGAACCATCGGCGGCTTGCCATTCGACTGGTATTATTTCGCTTAAATTTATATCCAACCATGATTTTACTTCGCCTATGTCCGTTGCATCCCAGAATGATTTTATTTCTTTTGGGGTTGCCACTGCTAATCTATCCAATGCCCCGTGGCATAACCAATTAATTTGTTGCATATCCCTATGGTTTTTATAAAATATTTCTTTGGGAATGACATTTTTTGCCATATCATAGAATTTAATAAATTTTTTGCGATGTGATGTGGCTAGTTCCCCCGCATACCATAAATATTCAAGCATTCTTTTATGCGGCGGCCTTGACCATATTTTTTTGTTGGTATTTATTTTGCTTTTAAAATCACGGGTCGACACTGCGCCATCATTGGTTATTTTTAATATTATTTGATCTCGCCAAAACTCAAGATCGCTTAAATCATAATATTTTGACATTTTCCTTTCCATTCGTTGGAATTGCCGCCCCCATATGGGGTAAAATTCCATGGGAATTACCGAGGCATCATGGGTAAAATGTTCAAATATATATTGTTTAGAACAAAGCAATTGATCTAATATTGCTTCGTTATAACCACTATTGCGGCTCCATAATATATGATGATGGGCGCGTGCTACATTTTGAATGCTATCAAGCTGTATAAAACCCAATTTTTTTATAATTTGTAATATATCAAGCTGTTCATCAGGGTTTGACACAAGCAAATTTGTATCTAGCCATAAATGCCGCATATTACGATTATCAATTTTAAAAACCATATTGATAATAAAAGTTACCTAGCAACAGCAGTGAAAATGCTAGCCGCTATCAAACTACCACCGCCAACATAACCAATTTTCTTTTTGGCATTTGAACCTTGTAATAGAATCTTAGCCTTAACGGATAATATAACATATATAGCTAAAATTAGACCAACAACTATTGTTGAAGTTAAAATCAAAATATTAATTTGTATGAGTATATTGGCATTTTGGTCTATGAATTGGCTTAAAAAAGCCATATAAAACATTATTCCTTTAGGGTTAAGAGCCGCAGATAAAAATTCAGCTTTGAAACTTTTAAATATTTCTGATGAATAAGCGCCATTGCTAAGATTAGAAATTGGCTTTCTTCCATCTGCAATAGCTAAATAACCTAAATACGCCATATAAAAAACACCAGCCCATTTTATAATTTGAAATAAAACAGGCGAAGCACTCATAATCGCACCCACGCCAAGCAATGATAAAATCATTAAAAATATATCGCCAATCAAAATACCACCAATACTAGCAAAGGCAGTCCGAAAGCCTTTGCTTAATGATTGTCCAATTAGTAGTAATACACATGGTCCTGGTATTAATGTAATAACGGCACTTGCAATGATAAAAGCAATCAATGTATCAATTGTCATGCTAATTCCTTGTCTTGCCAAAACTGCAGAAACCACAATTGGCATATCTTCCAAATTAAATCACAGCAAAAAACCCCATAACAACATAAAAGTCGGTATGGGGCTTAATATTTTATAGCCATATAATATAACATATATTATTTAGCTGTTTTTAAATATTCAATTAAATTAACGCGATCAGCTTCTTTTTTAACTTTAACAGCCATTTTAGCTTTTTTGATGAATTTTTTAGGTTTTTTTAACCATTCATCCAATTTATCATCAGTCCATTTAAACTCAGCAGCCGCAAGGCCTTTTGAATATTTTTTAAACCCTTCAGCTTTACCAGCAACACGTGTAGTAACCCCCCAAAGCGCAGGACCAGTAGCATGCTTACCACCCTCAACAAGCTTACCATGGCATGATTTGCATTTTTTCTTGTAATATTTTGCGCCCGCTTCAACATCACCAGCAAATGATGCCGCCGCATTTAGACCAACAGATAGAATTAAAGCCAAAATAATCGCAGAAGTTTTTTTAAACATTCTTATTTATCTACACAAAATATAAAATTATATGTAACCTATTGCCTATAATATATATAAGAAAAAGTAAAATACAAAGTAATATTTCAAATCAATTAATTTGAATTTTTAGTTATTATTATATATTATTATATTAAATTTATTAATATAATACTTTAAAGTCAATAATTGTAATCAATAACAATGATCAGGCAAGTAAATGGAACGTCAAATTATAATATTAATTTCTGCAATGGCAATAATTATCATTGCAATTGCATTATATAAAAACCGTGCCTTAACCAAAAAAGGCGTGATATCAGTCGCTATAATCGCGGGCGGATTAGGCCTAGCATTGGCGCTAACGCTTTAGCAAAATATTTTATTCCCAATCAAAAAATACAATAATTTAATATTACTGTAAAACTACTAGCATTATAGCAAATCACTAATTATAAAGTCTTTCGTTAAAAACCCTTTATATTTTTTATGGCTATATTAACTGGCAAAGCCTTTACTAAATATTTCTTTTTCTGAATCATTTAATCTCTGTTCCATTTTATGGCGTCTAAATGTACACTCACACCAATAAAAAAGATAAATCCACCAATTACTTGTGACGCAGGGGTAGTAAAGACAGAACTAAAAAAATCGAAAAATTCCAAAAAATTGGATGGATTAGATAAATCTATACCTTGGAAAGTAGAAACTATTGTCGCGCCTATCAACGCCCATATGCTTGAAAAAACCAAACTCATCAAAATCTTTATCACTGGTATAGACATGCATATAATCAACCCAATAAACATGCCCGCAAATATATACCAACTATTATAATAAAAGCCCATATGAGCTGCAATAATCAAAATTTCGCCATAAATAACATTTGATGCTTTTTCATTAAATTTTGCTTGTATCATACCTTTATATATTGAATTTAATTTCATCGCATCCTCTAAATTTATTATAACTCTCCACTAAAGAATAGCTAGAATCATTCCCATTCAATTGTTCCAGGTGGCTTTGATGTGCAATCATAAACCACACGGTTAATGCCGCGCACTTGGTTTATTATTCTGGTCGAAACCTTTGATAAAAATTCATGTTGAAATGGGTATGAATCTGCTGTCATGCCATCGGTTGATGTAACTGCACGCAAGGCACATACATATTCATATGTGCGTTGATCGCCCATCACGCCAACGGTTTTAACTGGTAATAATACGGCAAATGCCTGCCATATATCATCATATAAGCCTGCGTTAATTATTTCTTCCAAATAAATTGCATCGGCTTTGCGTAATATATTGCATTTTTCAATGGTTACATCACCGGGAATTCTGATGGCAAGACCTGGTCCAGGAAAAGGATGGCGGCTTATTATTTTTTCGGGTAAGCCTAGCTCCAAACCTAGCACCCTGACCTCATCTTTAAATAATTCGCGTAATGGTTCGACCAAACTCATCTTCATACGATCTGGCAAGCCACCAACATTATGATGAGATTTAATCGTAACCGTATTATCGCCAGTAAAAGATACACTTTCAATCACATCGGGATATAATGTACCTTGGGCAAGGAAATCAGCCCCGCCAAGTTTTTTAGCCTCCGCATCAAAAACATCGATGAATAAACCGCCGATTATTTTACGTTTTTTCTCTGGATCATTCACTCCTGCAAGCTTGCCCAAGAATAGATCAGCCGCATCAACATGTACTAATGGTATATTATAATTATCGCGAAAAACCTCGATAACTTGTGCCGCCTCACCTTGGCGTAACAAGCCATGATCGACAAAAATACATGTTAATTGATCGCCGATTGCTTGATGAATAAGCACTGCCGCCACCGATGAATCAACACCGCCAGAAAGACCGCAAACCACGTGTTTATCACCAACTTGAGCGCGAATTTTTGCAATTTCTTGATCTTTAAATGCTGCCATCGTCCAATTGCCTTTACATCCACAAACCTGATGTAAAAAATTAGATATTAATTTGCTACCATGCGGGGTATGGGCGACCTCTGGATGAAATTGCACGCCGTAAATATGTTTTTTATCATTGGCAATAACCGCAAAAGGCGCACCGTCTGACTTGGCAACCACGCGAAAGCCAGCGGGCAATTTAACAACCCTATCGCCATGGCTCATCCATACTGTTTCTTTATTACCAATAGACCAAGCGCCTGCAAATAAATCGCAATCATCATCAATATCAATCACGGCACGACCAAATTCTTGATGGTCGCTTGCGTTGACCTCGCCGCCTAAGTGTGTACAAATTATTTGTTGACCATAGCAAATACCCAAAATTGGCAAGCCCATGTCAAATAATTCATCTGGCGCGCGCGGCGTGTCATGATGAGTTGCACTTGATGGCCCGCCGCTTAAAATAACACCCATCGGATTATATTGGCGAATGGTTTTTGCATCGACCTTATTAAATGGCTGTATTTGACAATAAACTCCGCTTTCGCGCACTCGTCTTGCAATTAATTGCGTTACTTGGCTGCCAAAATCAAGGATAAGTATTTTTTCACTCATGTTATAATTCCAATACTCATTATGTTATTCAATATTATTTGAATATCTTAAGCAGGTTAATTTACGCTCTAAAATTGCTGCAAAAAAACCGTCCGTACCATGATCTGCAGGGGTAAGACGCAATATATCACCATCTACAGGGCAAGGACAGTCCATTACATCTTGCCAAACATCTTTCAATGGGTGAATAAAGAAATCTTTATTTTCATTTAAAAATCTATCAACAATCACTTCATTTTCTTCGGGTAAAAGCGAACATGTGGCATATATTAATCGACCACCCGCCATAACCAATCGTGATGCTGAATCAAGGATTGAAAATTGTAATTTTGCCAATTCGTCCAAATCCTTACTAGTCAATCGCCATTTGCTATCTGGATTACGTCGCCATGTGCCGGTGCCACTACACGGGGCATCAACCAAAACCCGATCAAACCCACCGCCAAAACGACCAGCGCGGCGTTTTATCCATTTATCGCGTTCCGATGTTAATGGCCTGCGTTCGACCATATGCACGCCAGCGCGTTTTAATCTAACTGCGGCACGTTTAAGCCTACCCTCGGAAATATCACAGGCAACTATGCGACCACTATTATTCATATCAGCAGCCAAGGCTAAAGTTTTACCACCAGCACCAGCGCAAAAATCAACCACCTTTGCCCCCGGTTTTGCATCGACTAATGAAGATAATATTTGTGATCCTTCATCCTGAATTTCAATCAATCCAGATTTAAATGCTTCACATCCAGACAATGGCTTACGCAAGTTTAACCTTAGCCCATTTGGCGAGAATTTTGTTTCTGCCACATATATTTTTTCACGCGCAAGGGCATCTTTGGCCTCTTCTCTTGTGCCTTTTAATGTGTTTACGCGAATATCAACCGTTGCCTCATTAGACATTATTGATAATTGCCTAACCGTATCATCGCCATATAATCTAACGAATCTTTTTTCCATCCATTTAGGGAAATTACCTTTAACATCAATTGGTTGACAATCGATATCGGGTTGTTTGTTTTCCAACTCCACCAACATGCGCGTTTCACCCGCGCTTAATTCTTTCGGCGCATATTTACCACCATCGAACCATTCGGTTAATTTTTTTAAATTTTTACCATCCCATAATGATAACCATATTAAAACCCGTTGACGGTTGGCAAAAACATTTATGTCGCAACGAACTAACCACCAATCGATTTGTGAATGTCGCCTTAATACACCATAAACCATACCCGCAATTGCCTGACGATCTTTTGACCCTGCAAAACGATTGGCACGAGCCCAATCACTTAATAATTTATCGGCGGGCCTACTATCACCATCATCCATCATATCCACTAATTTAATTGCTGTATCAAGCCTTGCACCTGATTTCATAATTATTTTCTCTCTTAAATAATGTTATTTATAAAATTAACTACTGCTATGATAATTTGGCGCTTCTTTCGTAACGGTGATATCATGAACATGACTTTCGCGTAACCCAGCCGATGTTATGCGGCGAAATATACAATTTTCTTGCATCTCAGCGATTGTGCCATTACCCGTATAGCCCATAGCGGCACGCAAGCCACCGATTAATTGGTGAATAACCCCGCTAACTGGCCCTTTAAATGGTACGCGACCTTCAACACCTTCGGGTACAAATTTATTGCTATCATTGACTTGTTCTTGAAAATATCTATCGGCAGAACCACGCGCCATTGCACCGGCTGACCCCATACCACGATATGATTTATACGACCTGCCTTGATATAAAAATACATCGCCAGGACTTTCTTGTGTTCCTGCCAGCAATGATCCGATCATCACGCAATCAGCACCCGCCGCTATGGCCTTGGCTAAATCACCAGAAAATTTTACACCACCATCAGCAATTGCAGGGACTCCTGCTTTTTTACAAATTTCTGATGCTTCTAAAACCGCACTTAATTGTGGCACCCCAACGCCAGCCACAATCCGCGTTGTGCAAATAGAACCAGGGCCAATACCAATTTTAACCGCATCGGCACCGGCATCAATCAATGCCTTTGCACCTTCGGCGGTGGCAATATTACCTGCGATAACTTGAACTGAGTTTGATAGACGCTTAACCGCGCTTACCTGTAATAATACGCCTTCGCTATGACCATGCGCCGTATCAACCACGATAACATCAACGCCCGCATCAATTAACATTTCTGCACGCTCTATACCATTTGCGCCCGTACTGGTGGCGGCGGCAACGCGCAATCTACCTTGTTTATCTTTACAAGCATTAGGGAATTTTTGGCTTTTTTCGATGTCTTTAACGGTAATTAATCCAACACATTTTTTATCGTCATCAACGAATAACAGTTTTTCAATACGGTTCTCATGTAACAAGCGTTTTGCTTCTTCGCGGCTGCAATCTTCCCTAACTGTTATTAAAGACTTTCTTGTCATTAATTCTTTAACTGGTTGATTTGGATCGATGGCAAAACGAACATCACGATTGGTTAATATACCGACTAAATGGCCTTTACGTTTTGACACCACGGGAATTCCGCTAATATTATTATGACGCATAAGCTTATGGGCATCGGCTAATGTTTGTTCTGGTGTTATGGTGATAGGGTTAATAACCATGCCCGATTCGAATCTTTTAACCATCCGCACTTCATCGGCTTGTTGTTTGGCCGTTAAATTCTTATGAACCACACCAATTCCACCAAGCTGTGCCATTGCGATTGCCAATTTTGCTTCGGTTACCGTATCCATCGCCGATGATATTAATGGAATTCCAAGATTTATCTCTCTAGTCAGTCTTGTAATTATATTTGTTTGATGAGGCAGAACAGACGACCTTGCTGGTTGCAATAAAACATCATCAAAAGTATAGGCTTCGCGCAATTCCATTTAAATATCCCTTATATTTAACTTTGATTGGCAAAATATACATATAACAAAGATAAAAACAAGGTTCAGATAAATAGTTAATGTATTTTACTAGTTATTTTATCTATTCACTGATACTTACCCTGCATAATAGGCCTGTTTTTTTTAATAACAGGCATCATAGTTTTCACATATATAAATTATTATAATTGAACAAACAGTGAAATAATCATGCTGTATAGATGTTATATATGAATGAAATTGCATGGGAAATGGTGGGCGATGACGGGTTCGAACCGCCGACCCCCTCGGTGTAAACGAGGTGCTCTGCCAGCTGAGCTAATCGCCCATTTCTTGATAATCATAGTATGTAATATATGTCAGGCTATCTATCAAGCCACAGTTTGCATTTTTTTATTAAATTTTAATTTATTAAAATATAGGCAACTATCCAACCAGATAATTGCCTATATTCAGTAGTTTTTAAGCAATGCTAAAATTACGATCTACCGTTAACAGCATCTTTAAGGCCTTTACCAGCTTTAAATTTAGGTTGTTTTGACGCAGGTATATGTATTTTTTCACCAGTTCGTGGATTGCGTCCTTCGGATGCAGCACGATCGGCAACAGAAAAAGTGCCAAAGCCAACTAAACGAACTTCTTCGCCACCTTTAAGTGATGTAGTTATGGAAGAAAATACGGCATCAACAGCACCAGAAGAATCAGCTTTTGAAAGACCAGAAGCAGTAGCAACAGCAGTAATTAAATCATTTTTATTCATAGAATTATACCCCCTTGATTTTAAATTTTAAGATTAGTTATTAATATTTTAAATTTTAAGATAGTTATTAAAACAAATATATTTCACAACTTGAATTGTGGGCAAGTTTAAAAGCAATTTCAATCCCACGTCAATTAAAAAGCCGCAGTTTTCTGCGGGTTTTTTTACAAAAAACAAAATAATATCATTGACAAGTATTTAAAATCTATAAAACATCAAAATAGAAAGATGCTTTATTTGCAGTTTATCTTTTAAAAACAAAGACTTAATGAGTTGTTGTTTGTGAAAGAGTATTATTATTATTACTATTATTATTATCAACAACAGATGATATATTTTTATCATTATCAATATTTTCATTGATTGGTATAAGTGATTCGACCAATGCATGACTTAAAACTTCATCAACAACAGCCACAGGAATAATTTTTAAGCCATTTTTAACATTATCAGGAATATCTTCTAAGTCTTTTTCATTATCTTTTGGTATAAGCACGGTTTTAATGCCGCCACGCAATGCAGCCAATAGCTTTTCTTTTAAGCCACCGATTGGCAAAATTCTTCCACGTAAAGTTATTTCACCTGTCATTGCAATATCTTTGCGAATCGCAATGCCCGTTAATACAGAAACGATCGATGTTGCCATACCAACCCCTGCTGAAGGCCCATCTTTTGGTGTTGCACCTTCAGGAACATGTAAATGGATATCAAATTTTGTAAAAGAAGCAGAGCTAATACCAAATTTTGCTGCATTGCTTTTAACATAATTTTCTGCAGCCTGAATAGATTCTTGCATTACTTCGCCCAATTTACCAGTTTTCGTAACGCGCCCTTTACCTGGTATTTTAACCGATTCGATTGTTAATAATTCCCCACCAACCTCTGTCCATGCAAGACCAGTTACAACGCCAACCATATCATCATTTTCAATTTCACCATAAGTAAATTTACGAACACCAAGAAAATTTGAAAGATTAGCGCTTGTTATTGCGATGCTATCTTTATCACCCAATAGAATTTCTTTAATCGACTTGCGACATATATTTGATATTTCACGTTCAAGCCCACGTACACCAGCCTCCCTAGTAAAATATCTGATAATATCGCGTATAGCATCATCATTAATTGACCATTCATCAGCCTTTAAGCCATTTTGCTTTATTTGCTTATCTATTAAATGATATTTTGCAATTTCAATTTTTTCATCTTCAGTATAGCCTGGAATACGAATAATTTCCATTCGATCACGCAATGGGCCAGGTATATTCAAACTATTTGCAGTGGTAACAAACATAACATCTGACAGGTCATAATCTATTTCTAAATAATGATCTGAAAAGCTATCATTTTGTTCTGGATCAAGCACCTCTAACAATGCAGATGATGGATCACCACGCCAATCAGCACCCAATTTATCAATTTCATCAAGTAAAAACATTGGGTTTGATGATTTGGCCTTTTTCATACCATGAATTATTTTACCCGGCATTGAACCAATATAGGTGCGCCGATGCCCGCGTATTTCCGACTCATCACGCACGCCGCCCAATGACATGCGAATAAAATTACGGTTAGTTGCCCGTGCAATTGATTTGCCCAAAGATGTTTTACCAACACCAGGCGGCCCGACGAGACATAAGATTGGACCTTTTAGCTTTTTCATACGAATCTGTACGGCTAAATATTCCAAAATTCGTTCTTTAACTTTATCAAGGCCAAAATGGTCTTGATCTAGAATTTCTTTGGCCTTAGCTAAATCTTTTCTTATTTTTGTACGTTTTTTCCAAGGAATAGTAAGTAACCAATCAAGATAGTTACGCACAACAGTTGATTCTGCGGACATTGGGCTCATGGAGCGTAGTTTTTTTAATTCAGAGAAGGCTTTTTCTTTTGCTTCTTTTGAGAGCTTAACCTTATTAATTAAATCTTCATATTCGCTAGCTTCATCTTTAGCTTCATCACCATCACCAAGCTCATTTTGAATGGCTTTCATTTGCTCGTTCAAATAATATTCACGCTGAGTTTTTTCCATTTGCCGTTTAACGCGACTGCGAATACGTTTTTCAACCTTCATTACGCTAATCTCGCCTTCCATAAAGGAAAACACTTTTTCTAGTCGCTCACTTACAGATATTATTTCCAGTAACTCCTGCTTATCAGAAATTTTTAAACTAAGATGCTGTGCAATGTTATCAGCAAGCTTTGAGGAATTATCAATTTCCTTAATCGATGCAACAATCTCCGCTGGTGCTTTTTTATTAAGCTTTATATATTGTTCAAACTGTAAGGTTGCAGCACGGCTTAATGCAATTATTTCAGATTCTTCCGCATTAACTTCATCAAATGGCTGTGCATATGCTTGGAAAAAATCTTTATTATCAATATATTCTGATATTTTGGCACGATATGATCCCTCTACAAGAACCTTAATTGCCCCATCTGGCAATTTCAATAATTGAAGAACAGTACCAACAGTGCCAATATCATAAAGATCATCGGGTGATGGATCATCATCATTTGAACTTCTTTGGGTAACAAGTAAAATCTGTTTATCGTCTTTCATTACATCTTCGAGTGCACGAACAGATTTATCCCTGCCAACAAAAAGCGGCACAACCATATGAGGGAAAACAACGATATCTCTTAATGGCAATACTGGATATAAAACACCGCGCGGCAATTCCAACATTTAAATATTCCTTAAAGTAAAATCGTTAAAAATATTTTGCACTGATTAATTTTAAAAATGCACCTATTATCTATATAAATATAGTTTTTTTTCTAACAAAATTGTATATTTGTGAAAACACCTTACGCGCTATTTTCTACCTCAGAATTACATTTTGAGTATATATGTAATGGGTCAGCAGCATTTTCAACCACTTTGCGGTTAATAACAATTTCTTCGACCCCATCAAGCGATGGTAATTCAAACATGGAATTTAGCAAAATACTTTCCATAATTGCCCGCAATCCACGCGCACCTGTTTTGCGTTTTATGCCTTTTTTAGCGATGGCGCGCAATGCATCTTCGGTAAAACTAAGCTTTATTTTTTCCATATTAAACAGGCTTTGATATTGTTTAACCAAGGCATTACGCGGTGTTGATAAAATATCAACCAACGCATCTTCGTCTAAATCTGTTAATGTGGATAAAACTGGTACACGTCCAACAAATTCAGGTATCAAGCCAAACTTAAGTAAATCTTCTGGCTCGATATTAAGTAAGATATCGCCAACTTGTTGTTCATCTTCATCTTTAACATCAGCACCAAAGCCAATTGATGTGCCTTTTCCTCTGGCAGCAATAATTTTTTCTAGACCAGAAAAAGCACCGCCACAAATAAATAAAATATTAGCAGTATTCACTTGCAAAAATTCTTGTTGCGGATGCTTGCGGCCACCTTGTGGTGGTACGGAGGCAATAGTGCCTTCCATAATTTTTAAGAATGCTTGTTGTACGCCTTCGCCAGATACATCGCGTGTGATTGATGGGTTATCCGATTTACGGCTTATTTTATCAACTTCATCAATATAAACGATGCCGCGTTGCGCGCGTTCAACATTATAATCAGCGGCCTGAAGCAGCTTAAAAATAATGTTTTCAACATCTTCGCCAACATAACCGGCTTCGGTCAATGTGGTTGCATCCGCCATTGTGAATGGTACATCTAAAATACGCGCAAGGGTTTGCGCCAATAAAGTTTTGCCACAACCAGTTGGGCCAACAAGAAGAATATTTGATTTTGCCAATTCAACATCATTATCAGATGCGGCATGCTCCAAGCGTTTATAATGATTATGCACTGCCACAGATAGCACACGCTTGGCATGAGATTGACCAATGACATAATCATCTAATGTTCCACATATATCTTGGGGAGATGGCACATCATCACTATTTTTTGCCGCATTATCAATATGTTCTTCGCGAATGATATCCATACATAATTCAACGCATTCATCGCAAATAAATACGGTTGGCCCTGCAATTAATTTGCGGACCTCATGCTGGCTTTTTCCACAAAAAGAACAATAAAGTGTATTTTTACTATCGCTGCTATTGGACTTGGTCATGAACTAAGCCTCTCAAATTATGGGTTATAATGGCCAATATTAATATTATCCTTATTATCTACTGTAATATTTATATACAATATAAAATTAATAAATTTATTATAAATTATATAACTATTTATAAATTATACATTTTTGCATATAAAAATATTATTATTCAATCAATAAAAAGATAGATATGCTATTAAAATATAATATATTCACGAATCATTTAATTAAATAATAGATAAAATAAAAATATTATTAAATTAATCATCACCTTTATTATCACTATCTAAATCACGTTTATAAACGACCTCATCAATCAAGCCAAATTTCTTTGCTTCATTTGGACTCATAAAATTATCACGATCCATCGCGGCTTCTATTGTTTTTAAATCATTACCCGTATGTTCTACATATATATCATTTAAATTAGCACGCATACGCAAAATCTCTTTTGCCTGAATTTCAATGTCCGTTGCCTGCCCCTGTGCGCCACCAGATGGTTGATGGATCATAATACGGCTATTTGGTAATGCAAAACGTTTACCTTTGGCACCGGTTGTTAATAATAACGACCCCATAGACGCGGCTTGACCTAGACAAACGGTTGATATTTCTGGTCGTATATATTGCATAGTATCAAAAATTGACATGCCAGATGTTACAACCCCACCAGGGGAGTTGATATAAAAGGCTATATCTTTTGAAGGATTTTCAGATTCCAAAAATAAAAATTGCGCACATATGACGCTAGCCACATGGTCTTCAACAGCACCAGTTAAAAAAACAATGCGCTCTTTTAAAAGTCGTGAATAAATATCATATGAACGCTCTCCACGGTTAGTAGATTCAACCACCATTGGCACAAGCGTATTTTTAAATAAATCAATTGGATCTCGCATTATATTGCGTCACTCCCAGTTGGTTGCATGTTAAATTTAACTATCAGACTATTATATTATAATCAATATAAGTAAAGAAAGGCCGACTTACCAGCCGACCTTTCAAAAAAATAGAATAAAATCATTAATTATTTTTTTACATCAGCTTTTTTTGCTTTTGCTTTTTTAGTTGAAGATTTTTTAGCAGTTGATTTTTTAGGTTTTTTTGCATCTTTAGGCTTAACATCGTCATCTGGATCTTTGTTTAATTCTTCTAAAGTTACTTGTTTATCGGAAATTGTTACCATTTCAAATAAGAAATCAACGACTTTATCTTCAAAAATTGGAGCTTGCAAACTTGCCAATGCTTGTGGATTTTTTTGATACATCTCTAATACTTGCGCTTCTTGCCCTGGATATTTTTGCGCTTCGACAATCATTGCTTTATTAACATCTTCTTGGGCGACTTCAATGTTATTTTTTCGCCCTAATTCTGATAATAAAAGTCCAAGCATAACGCGACGATTAGCAATATCATTATATTCCGCCCGCAATTCTTTTTCATCACGCGCTAATTCGTCATCATCCAGCTTACCCGCTTCTTTTGCCTGTTCAAATTGCTGCCATATTTGATCAAACTCTTGCTCTACCATACGTTTTGGTATGTCATATTTTAAATTACCATGCAAATTATCTAATAATTCACGTTTTAATCTTGTACGGGATAATTTTTCATAATCTTTTTCGATATGTTCGCCCGCATGTTTTTTCAATGCATTTAAATCATCAAGCCCCAATGATTATGCAAATTCATCGTCAAGTTCTTGTTCAACTTGCATATGTATTTCTTTAATTTTAACGGCAAATAACGCATCTTTACCGGCTAGGTCCTCAGCTTGATATTCTTTTGGAAAAGTAACCTTAACCTTAATATCATCACCAGAATTTTTACCAACAAGCTGTTCTTCAAAGCCTGGAATAAATTGGTTTGAACCTAATTCCAGATGGAAGTCATCACCAGCACCACCATCAAATTCAACACCATCAACCGAACCCTTAAAATCAATCACAACCACATCGGTTAATTTTGTTTTACGAGGTTTTTTAATTATTTCACTTTTTTTAGAACCTTTTCTAAGCTTTTCTAATGCCTCGCCAATTTCTTTATCACCAACTTTTACTTTAAGTTTAGATAATTTAATATTGGCATAATCAATTTCTGGCATTTCTGGCATGCAATCGACGATGATTTTATAAATTAAATCTTTGCCATCATCAAAGCTTTCAACTTCGATTTGTGGCTGCATCGCAGGCCTTATATCTTTGTCTTTCAGTAATTCTTGGCTAGTTTCATTAACTGTTGCTTCAAGAATTTCACCCATTATGGATTTACCATAACGTTGACGTAAAACATTTAACGGCACTTTGCCGGGGCGAAATCCAGCCATATTAGCCTTAGAACCTATTTCTTTTAATTTCTCATCAACACGTATGCTGATATCACTAGCAGAAATTGTAATAGAAAATTCTCGGCTTAAACCTTCGTTTTTAGTCTCATTGACCTGCATGTAAATAATCCGCTGACAAAATATTAAAAAATAATTAAATGATAATATTATCGTATTTATATTAAACCATCACAATTCATGACAATATTTAAGTCAAAATAGAATAATAAGATTTAAGTCAAAAATAGAATAATAAAAACCTGGTGCGGATGAAGGGACTTGAACCCCCACGCTCGAAGAGCACCAGAACCTAAATCTGGCGTGTCTACCAATTCCACCACATCCGCAATCATTTAACCTTGAACCAGCTTTTCACTGGATCGACATTTCTATAGCAATCTGCGAGGGATACGTCAAAGGGGCAATTCATTTTTTTGCAAAATTTATTATATTTTTAAACATTGCGTTATTTTAAAAAGAAGTTTCGTATATTTAAGATACACGTTCCTTGTACATATCAATAAAAGTTGCAAGCGCTAACACTCTCGGCCCAGTGCAAAAATCAACAGAAGTGAATGGTTTCCTAAATTCTAAATCATAACGAACATGCGGAATGCTAAAGCTATCGCTAACAACTGATAATATTTTTGCAGTTTCCACTGTTTTATCACTGCGAATGCGACGAAAAAGACAACCAGCTTTAATAAATTCGATGCTATTTTTACGCTTAAAGAACATGCTTGTTCTTTCTGCACCGCGCGAAGTCAAATAATCGGCATGATTCTTACCAGATAACGCAATGATATTAACTTGCTTATTAGCCATTTTATGCCTTTAAATTTTAATTAATAGCTTTATATTTTTAAAATAATAAATACACACTTAAATATAGAGCATAACAAATAATTAAATAATATAGAGCATAACAAACAATTAAAATATTTCTCTAAATATTACTATAGATAAAACAGCTGTATTTTCAAGTATAAAAGATTTATTAATTATAATTAATAGTTTTTTTTAACTATTAATATATCAAACAACTGATAAAAACATAATTATTTTAAATTTTAAATAAAAAAATATAACTATTTTGAATTTTACTTGATATTAATATCATTAATGTTATTAAATAATACTATATTTATATTATAGTATTTATATTATATTTAAGACTATATAAAAATAATGTCTTTGCGATCAAATAAATTAGGAATAATTAAGTGATAAAACAAAAACAATCAAAAGTGTTTTCTGTTGAACGAGCGATGCTAAACAATAAAATTAATAATAATGATTCTGAGCAAATGCCACCACAATTAAACACGCAATTATTTGATATGGTAAAAAACATTGAATCATTACGTGAAGAAATTGCAGAAATAAAAACTATTTTTTCTAATAATTAAAATAATTTTGGTAGTTCTATAGAAAAAAATAACGATTCCGATAATAATAGCACTATAGAAAATAATAGCACTATAGATATAGATATGGATCATGGATTACGCATTGAATTAATTGGCATGATAAGGTCTTTTTCCAAAGCAAAAACAGAATTAGCGGCAATAAAACACCCCCACACCGATGATGATCGCATTGTCGCTGCGTCAAATGAACTTGACGAGATAGTATTAGCCACAGAAAATGCAACGAATAACATCTTAGAATCAACCGAACGTGTTGAAAAAGAATTGAGCCATATTGCCGCATTAGCTCATGATGACAATGATATTTTAATCGTTGCAGATAAAATTGCTAGTGAGATAACAAATATATTAGAAGCATGTAGTTTTCAAGATATCACTGGACAACGCATTACAAAAGTAGTGTCAACAATGAAATTCCTTGAAGATCGTATATTGGCTATGATTGATATATGGGGCGCAGAATCATTAATTGATATACCAATAGTTAGCCACTCTACATCAGGTAACGATATATCCAATGATGATAAATTATTAAACGGCCCGCAAATGGAAAGTGAGGCTATATCACAAGCCGATATTGACGCATTATTTGATTAATGATCTTTATTCATCGATTATGTAGCTTTAATCAATTTCATTTTTTCCATCGTTAATTTTATAATTTTCCTTATCAGTATCTTGTAAATTATCATCATCATCGAATAAAACGCGATATGCTGCACCGTCTAAATCGTCAAATTGCCCTGATTTTATTGACCATATAAATGCCAATAGTCCAATGAAACCTAGGATCAATGCAATTGGGATTAAATATATAAGACCAGTCATAGTTTACCTCGACTTTTAAACCAACCAAGACGCAAAGCATTGGCGATAACGATTAACGATGATGATGACATGGCAATTGCCGCAAATAATGGCGTAATTAATCCTGCCATAGCCAGTGGAACAGTCAAAATATTATATATAAATGCTAAGGCAAAATTTTGTTTAACTAACCGTTGCGAACGAATGCTAATATCTATTATTTCAATAATAGGCCAAAGCCTATCGCCTTGAAATAAAATATCGGCCGCAGTCTGGCTTATATCGGATGCGCTGGTTGGTGACATGGATATAAAAGCCCCTGCGAGGGCTGGGGCATCGTTAATGCCATCGCCAATCATACATATTTTATGACCATCAAGGCGCAATTTATCTAAATGGTTGGATTTATCACTCGGGCTTTGTTCGCCATAATATTTTTTAATCCCTAATTCCTTGGCGACCGATTCAACGGTTATATCATTATCGCCTGATAATAATTCAATATTAAAGCCATATTTTTTTAATTTTATAATAATATCTTTAGCATCATCTTTTATTTTATCTTGAAATTCAAAATGAATAATATTGCCATCAGGTTTCTTAAAAAACATCTCTGATCTTATAGCCTTTATTGCAAAATAAGGGTTTATCCATTTCCTACTACCTAATTTATATTTCTGGCCTGCAACCTGCCATTCAAGCCCACTTCCTGGAATTTCATTGACATTAACAACCATGTTAATTGCAGTCATATTATTCTTATCTTTATTAACCATATTTGCCGCCGTTACAATCGCCCTTGCCAATGGATGTTTACTAGCAATTGCTGCATTTGCCGCCAAAATAATATCATCAACACAATGTTTATTTATGTTTATTAACTCTGGTCTTCCTTCTGTTAATGTTCCTGTCTTATCAAAAACAATAGTATCAACGACGGTTAAACGTTCCATTGCCGATGATGATTTTAATAGAATACCCGCCCTTAATAATCTACCGCTAGCGACAACTTGAACAATAGGCACTGCCAAACCAAGGGCACAGGGGCAAGTTATAATCAATACAGCAACGGCAACCATTAATGATTGCTGCCAACCGATATCGCCAAAGGCAAACCATCCGATAAAAGCAATTACCGCTAATGAATGAACCACAGGCGCATACGCTTTAGCTACTTTATCAGCTATGGCAACAAATTTTGAACGCCGTTGTTCGGCATTTTCCATTAATCTGGCAATTTCTGCCAATAATGTCGCCTCTCCTACCGCATCAACCGCAATATTTAATGCGCCATTTAAACTAATAGTTCCAGCAAAAACCTTATCGCCAATCGTGGCATATTTTGGAATTGTTTCGCCAGAAATAAGGCTGCTATCAATATCTGAACTACCATTAATCACCTTACCATCAACCGATATACGTTCACCAGACGCAATTATCACCACCATATCTGTGGTAATTTCTTCGGGTGATACTATGGCAATTTGCCCATCATCGCGCAATATTGTTATGGCTGTTGCATTTAATGATAATAACTTTTCGGCTGCCGATCTTGCTTTGCTTCTTGCCCGCATATCAAGATAGCGCCCTATCAATAAAAAGAATAATAAGGTTACTGCCGAATCAAAATATGTGTGATCTGCACCGCGCATGGTCTCGGACAGGCTCATGCCAGTTGCTAAAATGACTGCCAGTGAAATTGGCACATCCATATTGGTGCGACCACGGCTTAATACGCCTATCGCAGATTTAAAGAATGGTTGTCCCGCATATAAAACCGCAGGAATAGCAATTAATGCAGATACCCAATGCATTAATGTTCTTGTATGCGGCCCCATATCGGAAAAATGCCCTGCCCATATGGCAACCGATAATAACATTATATTGCTGGCGGCAAAACCTGCCACAGCCATGGTAATAAGAAGGCTTTTTTCATGTTGATCCCTTGTATTTTTCATCAATTCAGGATCAAAAGGCACTGCGCGATAGCCAAGGCGCGCCAAAATACGAATAAATTCTAATGGGTCACAATCACCATCATGCCATTTTATATTCAACCGATTGGTCGACATATTTAACCGTGCATTAATAATATTAGCATTTGCCTTCAGGCCAAGCTCAATGGTTTGAATACAGCCGCCGCAATGAATGCCATCAACCAGAAAATTTAGATTGCATAGTTTTTGGCTATCACATTCAATATATTTTGATATATCATGAGAAAAGCGCAACGCATCACCAGGGTCGCTATCATCATCAAATTTAGATATAATAGGGCAGCAACTGCCACCAATAAAGTCGCTCATTTGCTATGGTTATGATCTTTTTAAAATATTAAATTTTTAAAATATTATTTTTTCAAACTAATTCGTTGCATTGATTGATATGTACCATCTTTATGTTCAATAACTTGCTTCACATCCCAAATACCTGGCATTGGCAAGCTAACAACCGCTTGATAATGACCGCCTTCGGTTTCTACTAATGTTACTTCACTATCAAAACCAGCGGTTGTTGGTCGTAAGAACAACACACGGAAATCTGCACCTGACAAGTTATTACCATTTTTATATTTAGTTATAAAATTAATCTTTACTTTAAGCCCATCAAGCTGCTGCCACGTCATGTTTGATGTCCAGCCACGGGCTTGTTGTTTTGCCGCTGCCGCAAGAGATGCATTATAATTCAACCCTTTAACATATGGATTTTCGGTTTCAAGTCCTGTCCAACTGGTAATAGAAAATGTAACAAATGCAGCATTCACACTAAAAACAACGGCAAAAAATGCAACAAATATATAAGGTATTTTACTTTTTTTAACCACGCTATCTTTCATAACCATATTCATCACCTTTTAGGACCGTGGAAAATTGCATTATAGATAACTTCTTCCTGTTCACCAACCATATCAATTTCTTTTAAATGAAATTGATAATCTGTATTTTCGCCAGTTAAAGACTTGCGAGGTGATTTTACATAAATACGATAGGCCATAACCGCATCCGCTGTTGCGCTTAATGATAATATTTCACCATTACCCAATGTATCAATACCAACAGCATTAATGGCTGCACCATCAAGATTTTCAACCCATAATATATATTTACGCGGTTGAGTTGATTTATTTAATATTTTAAATGTATAGCCATTGCGAATACTACCATTTTTTAAAGTTACAAATAATGGGTTGCGATCTGCCAAAACATTTACTTCTAAATGATTTCTTGTGGCGAGACTATAAAACATTACAACAAAAGAAACTAGCATCAATAATGAGTATAAAATAGTTCGCATACGAAATAATCGATATTTAACTACCTTATTCTCCGCCCTTGCATTTGATCGATTAACCGAATCATAGGTTATAAGGCCGTGCGGAAGATTTATTTTATCCATGACATTGTTACAGGCATCAATACATAAACCGCAACCAATACATTCCAATTGATTGCCATCCCTGATATCAATACCAGTTGGGCAAACGACCACACAATTATTGCAATCAATACAATGTCCACGATTATCATAATCCGCATCGCGCGTTGGTTTGGCGCGTGGTTCACCACGCCATCTTTCATAAGTAACAATCAAAGAATCTTCATCAAGCATGCTTGCCTGAATTCTTGGCCAAGGGCACATATAAGTACATACCTGTTCACGGGCAAAACCAGCCAATAAATATGTTATGCCGCTGAATAATCCAACAAATAATATAATATTACCGCTGATATTTAAATTGATTATATCCTTAACCAAAGTTGGCGCATCCGTAAAGAACATGATCCACGCACCACCAGTAAAAAGCGATATAAGCAGCCATATTGTATGTTTTACGATGCGTTTGCGTATTTTTTCAACACTCCACGGGGCTTTATCAAGACGGATTCTATTTGATCTATCACCCTCTATTATACGCTCTACCCATATGAATAAATCTGTCCATACGGTTTGAGGACAAGTAAAACCACACCATACCCGCCCTAAAAGTGCTGTAGCAAGAAACAATCCAAATGCAGCAATAATTAAAATTCCAGCAAAATAATAAACCTCTTGCGGCCAAATTTCAATCCACAGAAAATACGCCCGTCTTGCGGGCATATCAATCAAAAAAGCCTGATCAGGCGCGCTTGGACCACGGTCCCATCGAAGCCAAGGGGCAATATAATACATACCGAGTAAAAGCCCCATCGCAAGCCATTTAAATTTGCGATACATCCCCCAAACACGCTTAGGATGAATGCGTTCACGGGCAGCATAAAGCGGTGCAAATTCGCTATTTCGTCCTAAAGCAGACGTGGACTTATCTTTATCATTCTTAGGGTTTTTATTGTCAGACTTCATTATATTATAACCTTAAAAATGATATATAGCTAAATTGGCGAAGATTACTCCCCACCACCTAATGAATGCACATATACTGTTAACATTTTAATAGTTGCCTCATCAAGTCTAGCTGACCATGCTGGCATTTGACCATGTTTTGACTTATTTAATTGTGATAAAATATCATCTTTTTTGCCACCATAAAGCCAAATATGATCATTTAATGCGGGCGCGCCTTGTTCCTTATCACCGCTACCATCAGGTAAATGACAACTCTCGCAATTATCCATGAATATTTCCTTGCCCGCCGCCGCCGCATCATTATCACCAGCCCGATTGGTTAATGATAAGACAAATTCCGCGACTTGGTTAATTTCAGCAGGCTCAAGCATTTCATCGGTGCCAAAATTAGGCATTTCAGAATATCGGCTATCTTCGTCATTACCCCAACGCACGCCATGGGCAATTGTTTGATAAATAGCATCAAGATCACCACCCCAAAGCCAGCTGTCATCGGCAAGATTAGGATAACCTGGCCCGCCAGTTGCACCAGTGCCATGACATGGGGCGCAATTCTCAAGAAACATGGTGCGACCACCAGCTTGGCTGAAATTCAGCAAATCATCATTACCACGAATTTCAGACAGGCTTGATTTTTCAATCAATGTTAAAATTTCACCTTTTGCCTGTTTTGCAACTATTAATTCATTTTCAAGATTGACGCGTTCAGAATAATTTTGCAAACCTTTATAATATGTTTTGCCAAGCGGTATCGATGGATAAAGCACCATATATACCACGCCGTATAAAATACAGGCATAAAATACATATACCCACCAACGCGGCAAAGGATTATCAAGTTCCCTAATGCCATCCCAAACATGGCCTGTTGTATCAATGCCAGTAATCTCATCTTTATGAACGTTATTATCGGTCATTTTAATTCTCCTTCATCGGCATTGGGTTTATCATCGTTAAAAGGAATATTTGCGGCATGTTTCATTTGTGCACTACGTTTTTCTGTTGGCCATAATGACCATGCAATAACAAATATAAACATTAATAATAGCCATAAATTCCAATATTCATTTGCAATTTCAACAATATTTTCCATATCATCTATCCCTATTGCCGTAAATCTTCGGCTTTATATTGGGTAAAATCAACAAGTGTGCCAAGCATTTGCAGATAAGAGATAAGCGCATCCATTTCGGTTAATTTATCTGGATTACCATCAAAATCACCGACAACCGCCTTAGGATAACGCGCCAATAAATCATCATGATCACCATCAGGATCGGCCTGTACAGTTAAATCATCAAATGCCAATGCCACCATTTCGTCGCTATAAGGCACATTAACCAAACGCAATGCCTTTAAATGATCGGCAATATCATCAGTGTCAATGGCACGATCCAACATGAATGGATAGCCCGGCATAATAGATTCTGGCACAACGGCACGCGGATTAATCATATGTGCCATATGCCAATCATTTGAATATTTACCACCGACACGGGCAAGGTCTGGCCCTGTGCGTTTTGACCCCCATTGAAACGGATGGTCATACATGCTTTCGGCTGCCAATGAATAATGACCATAACGTTCAACTTCATCACGGAAAGGCCTAATCATCTGTGAATGGCAATTGTAACATCCTTCACGGATATAAATATTACGACCAACCAATTCTAATGGTGAATATGGCCTAACACCGTCAACTTTTTCAATCGTGCTTTCAATCGTAAAAAGCGGTAAAATTTCAATAATACCACCAATAGAAACGGTAATAAGAATTAAGACCGTCATTAAAGCGGCATTTTTCTCGACAATTTTATGTTTAATAAACATTTTTAAAACCTTCCCTATTCAGCAGCCGCAACGGCGGCATCGGTATATGATTTTTCATTACGTTCTTTACCCGCAATAGTCATCCAAATGTTATAAGCCATGATTATTGCACCAATTAAGAAGAATATACCACCACCAGCGCGAATAATATAAAATGGGTGCATTGCCTGTACGGTTTCAACGAAACTATATTCAAGGAAACCTAGACTGTCATATGATCGCCACATTAATCCTTGCATAATACCAGATACCCACATTGAGGTGATATATAATAAGATGCCAATTGTTGCCAACCAATAATGTAATGACACAAGGCGCAGGCTATAAAGTCTGGAGCGATGCCAAAGAACAGGAACAAAATAGTAAATAGCACCAAAGCTGACCATAGCAACCCAACCAAGCGTGCCAGAATGCACATGCCCGATGGTCCAATCAGTATAATGGCTTAAGGCATTAACTGCACGGATACTCATCAATGGCCCTTCAAATGTACTCATGCCATAAAATGCAATCGACGTAACCATCAAACGCAACACGGGATCAGTACGCAATTTATCCCATGCACCAGATAACGTCATCAAGCCATTAATCATGCCACCCCATGACGGCATCCATAACATAACAGAAAATGCCATGCCCAATGTCTGCGCCCATTCAGGTAATGCGGTATAATGTAAATGATGCGGACCTGCCCAGATATATAAAAATATTAATGACCAAAAGTGAATGATAGATAATCGATATGAATATATGGGGCGGTTGGCTTGTTTTGGCACAACATAATACATCATGCCCAAGAAACCCGCAGTCAGATAAAAACCAACAGCATTATGACCATACCACCATTGGGTTAAGGCATCTTGCACACCAGAAAAGTAAGTATAGCTTTTCGTACCAAGGAATGACACGGGAACGGCCAAACCATTAACCACATGCAATAAAGCTACCGTTACAATGAATGCAAGAAAGAACCAGTTTGCAACATAGATATGCGGTTCTTTGCGGCGCATTAATGTTCCAAGGAATATAGTTAAATAAAGCACCCAAACAATGGTTAACCAAATATCAACATACCATTCTGGTTCTGCGTATTCTTTACTTTGGGTAATGCCAAGGACATAACCAAGCGCCGCCATAACGATAAACAGCTGATAGCCAAAGAATAAAAACATATTGGCATTGACCCCACCCCAAAGAGTGGTGCGACACGTGCGTTGCACAACATGCAATGATGTGCCGATCAAGGCATTACCGCCAAATGCAAAAATTGCTGCACTGGTATGTAAAGGGCGAAGACGACCGAATGATAACCATTCAACATCAAAATTTAAGACAGGAAAAGCCAGCTGTAATGCAATGAAAACACCCGCTGAAAATGCAACGACCCCCCAAAATACTGCCGCAATAATGAATAAACGTATAACAGAATCCATATATTTTTCTGTTGTTGTGTTCATTCCTTGCAACATACCCGCATCAGTTGCCTGGTTCATTTTATATTCCTCCAGGAAGATTAAAGTGTCAAGAAATTGACACAAAATGTTTAATTAATTAACCATAAATATTTTATGACCATTCTGCAATTGATACATATCAAAAATATTATCTTTTATAGAATAATTCTAACTATTTTTATATTTAAATATTTTATAATGGACAAATATAATATAGCCAATGTTAAGCAACAGGCTATTCGTTTAATTATAATATTTTTAAAAAAATGGGGTGGCTGACGAGATTTGAACTCGCGACCTCCGGTACCACAAACCGGCGTTCTAACCAACTGAACTACAGCCACCATATTTAAACTAAGCAAAGTTGCTTGTAAGCATCATATCTTGTTACGTCAAGCATATTAATATTCACATAAATTAATTATGTGAATATTAATAATAACGAACCTGTGGATGCCGTAATTGATAAATTATCATCAATCTTTATTTTATTAGAAATCAATTCTACCAATGTAACTAGAAAAGATATTAACAATATTTGATATATGTTAATCGATATTGCAAAATATAAAATTAACAATGTTGTAATAAAAAAAGCAATTGACCCTTCAAGAGTTTTACCAATAATTTTAATTTTACCGATTTGTTTACCAACCAATGCCGCCATTGTGTCAGAAAAAATCATAACTGCGATTGATATCATCGCAATATTTTTTGGTAAAAAAATCACACTTAATAATATGGCAAGGACAAAATAAAATGAACCACTTAATGCCATAATATTAAATTTATCGGCGCGTTCATGCGCCCGAATAATATTACCACAATATTTTAAAATGATTTTCCCCATATAATCATTGGTCATTCGAATATATTCAACGATGAATAATAAAATTAACATAGCAGAGAATAATATAATTGCCATATTTTGATCTAAAAAATATATGGCAACGATCATCCAAAGTGAGCTTAAATGGAGTGTTTTACGAATGAGTTCATTTTTAATATCCATCCATATCCCTATTTAATACATTTGTTAAAAATATCTTTTTCCGCATCATATACATTAGTTTCTATATCCAACAGCCCCAATAATATATGTGATAAATTATCATGGGAGAAGCCACCTTTTTCGGCTGTTTTAGTGATACAGCCAAAATCAATCCCTTTATTATCCATCATTTCATCAGAAAACCAAGCCATGAATGGTATTTTAAATTGTTCTTCTGGTGCAATAAAATATGGAAGACCATGCAAATATATACCATTTTCACCTAATGATTCACCATGATCTGACATATATATAATGCCAGTATTATAAATATCCTTATATTTATCAAGCTTGGCAATTATTTTAGCCATCACCAAATCCGTAAGCAGGATGCTGTTATCATATGAATTGACAATTTCTTCCCGCGTACAATTTTGCAAATCGCTTGTTTTACAATCAGGTTGAAATTTTGCTAGTTCCCTTGGATAACGTTGCCAATAGCTAGGCCCATGGCTGCCTAATAAATGTAAATATATTACCCCATCTTTACCGTTGAGTGATTGGGCTTTATCATCAAATATATCTAAAAATATTCGATCATCACATAAGCCGCCATCACATTTTAATTCGTCAATTTTATCAATGGAATAAGATTCAATATTATCACATAGACCTTTACATCCCGTATTATTATCCAGCCAAATTTGTTTATAACCAGCACGATTTATAATATCAACAATATTATCCTGACTATCAAATAGATCCCTAGAATAATTTGACCTATCCATCAGTGAAAACATACATGGTAATGATACGGCGGTTGCCGTGCCGCAAGAATTTACATCTTTAAAATAAAGCATATTATCTATTTTACTAGTATATTGATTAGTTTCTCGATCATAACCATTCAATTGATAATTTTGCGCCCGTGCGGTTTCGCCAACAATAACAACCAATAAATTCTTTTTACCATCCGCATTAATTACACGCTTTGCATCCATGCCAATATATTTATATGCTATATCTTCTTTAAAGAAATTATTTCTAAAATATTTAAATATGCTAGAAATATAATAAGTTGGGATAATATCCCGTCTTAAATATGAATTATTTCTAGCGATAGAGGCATAATCTTTATAGAAAAATAAAGCAATTGTAAAAATAATCGATGACGCGACGATTATCAAAATAACTTTACGCAATATTTCTGATAATATTGGTTTATATTCAATTTTTACAAATGCAATATAAATACTTGGCAAGATACCAGATAAAAATATCCAAATAATTAATTTTAAATTTAAATATGCAGTTGATTCTTTTGGCGTTGTTTCAAATATATTCAACATCATATCTTGGCTAAAAATAACACCAAAATTATATGCACCATAATTAACACATGCAGCGGTTATTAGCATAAAAATTAAAAATGGCTTTGTAATATATATAACAATGAATGGCATAAAAATTAGGGTGAATGCCGATAAAAAAAACAACGGCACGCTTGCCATGAATATTGGATTCAAATCATCAAATTGACCAAAAATAGCTAATGTTTTTTTGATAAGAGTAAAGTTCAAACCAAATAAAAAATAAATTGCCGTCAATATAGTTAATGAAATTGAATTTATAGATCGAATATATTGAAAAAAACTTTGAAACATGTGCAAACCTCATCATTAAAATAATATTGGCTAATTATAATAAATAATTATAAAACCACCAGAAAAACTAACTGGTGGCTAATTATAATTAAAATCTTTAATCTTTATATATTTATATATTTATTAACTATAAGCTGGCTTTTCCACTGCTTCTAACTTTGCATTAGCAATAACAAGCGAAGCTTCAGCATTAAGACGCGCATCATCAGATTCTGCAATTTTAATATCATCGGTAAAATCACTAATTTGCTGTTTAACCGCATCAATATCAATATCATCGATTACAACGGCTTCTTCTGCCAATATTGTACATCTAGTTTCAGTTATTTCCAAAAAACCGCCCGCGACAAATATGCGATCTTCAACCGATGATCCTTTGAACACAGATATTGTTCCAGGTCGAAGCGATGCAATTACTGGCGCATGACCAATTTGCACGCCTAAATCACCATCTTCTGCGGGAAGAATAGCCATCTCAATCTGTTTTGAAAAAACAAGTTTTTCAGGTGAGACTAATTCAAATGCGACCATATCGCTCATATGGCTAAACTCCTTATATTTTGCAAGATTATATGATTAAATATTGCAATAAACATTGATATTACGCAGCTTCCATTGCCATTTTCTTGGCTTTTTCCACGGCTTCTTCAATGCCACCAACCATATAGAAAGCGGCCTCTGGCAAATCATCATAATCACCAGCAATAATACCAGCAAAACCCTTGATAGTATCTTCAAGTTGAACAAATTTACCAGGTGTACCAGTGAATACTTCGGCAACGTGAAATGGTTGCGATAAGAAACGTTGAATTTTACGCGCCCGTGCCACGGTTTGTTTATCTTCTTCTGACAGTTCATCCATACCAAGAATAGCAATAATTTCTTGCAAGCCTTTATATTGTTGTAATATTTGTTGTACCAAACGCGCCGTATTATAATGAAGTTCGCCAACAGTGCCAACTTCAAGAATACGCGAAGTTGAATCAAGTGGATCAACAGCGGGGAAGATACCAAGTTCGGCAATCGAACGATTTAACACAGTTGTTGCGTCCAAATGAGCAAAGGTAGTTGCCGGTGCAGGATCGGTCAAATCATCGGCAGGCACATAAACGGCTTGCACTGATGTGATCGATCCTTTTTTGGTTGATGTGATACGTTCTTGCATAGTACCCATATCTGTACCCAATGTTGGTTGATAACCTACCGCTGAAGGCATACGACCAAGAAGTGCCGATACCTCAGAACCTGCTTGAGTAAAACGGAAAATATTATCAACGAAGAATAACACATCTTGGCCTTCTTCATCGCGGAAATATTCTGCCTGTGTCAAACCAGTCAAGGCAACACGTGCACGCGCACCAGGAGGCTCGTTCATTTGACCATAAACAAGCGAACATTTACTTTCACCATCAAGATTAATAACGCCAGATTCAATCATTTCATGGTATAAATCGTTACCTTCACGGGTACGTTCGCCAACACCAGCAAAAACCGAATAACCGCCATGACCTTTGGCAATATTATTGATCAATTCCATAATTGTAACGGTTTTACCTACACCAGCACCACCAAAAAGACCAATTTTACCACCTTTTGGATATGGTGTTAAAAGATCAACAACCTTAATACCAGTTACCAATTGTTCGGTTTCGGTTGCTTGATCCACATATGCGGGGGCTTCGCGGTGAATTGGAAAATGTTTTTTAGCAACAATCGGGCCGCGTTCATCAACTGGTTCACCAATAACATTCATAATACGACCAAGCGTTTCTGGGCCAACTGGAACTATGATAGCGTCGCCAGTATCGCTTACCCCTTGCCCACGCACCAAACCTTCGGTCGCATCCATTGCAATGGTACGCACTGTGCTTTCGCCAAGATGTTGTGCAACTTCTAAAACTAATTTATTACCGTTATTATCAACGTTAAGGGCGTTAAGAATTGCGGGCAGCTCGCCTTCGAATTGAACGTCAACAACCGCGCCCAATATCTGAGTAATTTTACCTGTGTTAGCCATAATTTTCTCCTATGGGCCTACAGTGCTTCCGCACCGGAGATGATTTCAATCAATTCGCTTGTAATTTGCGCCTGACGTGAACGGTTAAATGTAATTGTCAATTTATCTATCATATCGCCTGCGTTACGCGTGGCATTATCCATCGCGGTCATGCGGGATGCTTGTTCTGATGCAAAGCTTTCAAGCATCGCACGAAAAAGCTGAACCGATAAATTTTTCGGCAGTAATGCCGCAAGAATTGCTTCTTCTTCGGGTTCATATTCATATTGCGCATCCAACGCCCCATTATCATTACCATCTTTATCGCTATCACTAGCGGCAAATGGTATTAATTGTAATGGCGTTGCTTCTTGCGTTAAGGCATTGACAAATTTATTGTAATATATTGTACAAACATCAAATTCACCCGCATTAAACATGGTTTTAATTTTATTAACAACCAATGTTGCACCAGTAAAAGATGGGGCTGGTTTTGAAATTTCTTCAAAGCTTTCAATAATATTATCGCCAAACTCACGACGCAATAATGATACGCCTTTGCGGCCAATAATCAGGATTTTAACCTTGCAGCCTTTATCAAGTAATCCACGCATATGTTTTTGTGCTGCGCGCACTAAATTACCGTTAAAGCCACCGCAAAGGCCACGATCAGAGGTAACAATTACAAATAATTGAACATCATCTTTGCCAGTGCCAGCCAATAATGCAGGGCCATTGCCATCTTGCGTACCAGCCGCCAATGAACCGAGCATACGCTCCATCCGTTCCGCATATGGCCGTGCTGCCTCAGCCGCATTAGTAGCCTTTCGTAGCTTAGCACCAGAGACCATCTTCATCGCAGAAGTTAGCCTTCTTGTGCCTTGCACGCTTGATATTTTACTCTTAAGATCCTTAAGACTTGCCATTAGTATAAGTCCTTGTTTCCTAGTATAAGGTTTACACGAATGTTTTCAAGAATGATTCAAGAATAGCTTTGACCGCTGTTTCTGAATCTTCGGAAAGTTCGCCACTATCATTGATGAGTTTCAATAAATCAGCATTCTCAGCCCGCGCTTGTTCTAACAATGCAGCTTCAAATCGATTAACATCGGAAATATTAATGCCATCAAGATAACCTTTAGTACCAGCATATAAGCTAAGCACTTGTTCAGCCACTGATAATGGAGAATTTTGTGCTTGTTTTAACAATTCAGTCAAACGCGCACCACGGGCAAGAAGTTTCTGTGTCGATGCATCAAGATCAGATGCAAATTGCGAGAAAGCTTCCATTTCACGATATTGTGCCAATTCAAGCTTAATAGAACCCGCAACTTTTTTCATAGCCTTTGTTTGTGCCGCAGAACCAACACGCGAGACCGATAAACCAACGTTAATCGCAGGGCGTATGCCTTTGTTAAACAAATCAGTTTCCAAGAAAATTTGACCATCAGTAATTGAAATCACATTGGTTGGAATAAACGCAGACACGTCATTACCTTGTGTTTCAATAATCGGCAATGCGGTCATTGAGCCAGAGCCATTATCTTCGTTTAATTTACAGGCACGTTCTAATAAACGACTATGAAGATAGAAAACATCGCCCGGATATGCTTCACGCCCTGGTGGACGACGTAGCAATAATGACATTTGACGATAGGCAACAGCCTGTTTTGACAAATCATCATAAATTATCAAAGCATGCATACCGTTATCACGGAAATATTCGCCAATGGTTGCGCCTGTATATGGTGCCAAGAATTGTAATGGGGCAGGATCAGAAGCAGTCGCCGCAACAACGTTTGTATATTCCATTGCGCCATTATCTTCTAATGTTTTAACGATTTGCGCCACTGTTGAACGTTTTTGACCGATAGCAACATAAATGCAATGCATTCTTTTGCTTTCATCGCCTGAATCATTGATTGATTTTTGATTTAAAATCGCATCAATCGCAACGGTAGTTTTACCAGTTTGACGATCGCCAATGATATGTTCGCGTTGACCACGACCAACAGGCACTAATGAATCAAGAGCTTTAAGGCCAGTTTGCACGGGTTCATGCACTGATTTACGTGGGATAATGCCAGGGGCTTTAGTTTCTGCCAAGCGACGTTCAGTTGCATCAATCGGGCCTTTGCCATCAATTGGGTTACCAAGGCCATCAACAACACGACCAAGCAAGCCTTTACCCACAGGAACATCAACAATAGTACCCGTACGTTTGACGATATCGCCTTCTTTAATACTGCGATCTGAGCCAAAGATAACTACACCAACATTGTCAGCTTCTAAGTTAAGCGCCATGCCCTTAATACCACCAGGGAATTCGACCATTTCACCAGCTTGTACGTTGTCCAGACCATAAACACGAGCAATACCATCACCAACAGATATTGTTTGGCCGACTTCGGCAACATCGGCCTCAGAACCAAAATTGGCGATCTGTTCCTTAAGAATTGCGGATATTTCCGCGGCGCGGAGTTCCATACCCTACGCTCCCTTCATTGCAAGCTTGAGTTTTTGCAGCTTTGTGATGACAGAGGAATCTACCATTTGGCTACCGAGTTGAACGATCATGCCGCCTATTAGATCTGGGTTTATAGTTTGGTTAATAGTAATTTTACCATCAACCGCCGCATTTAAAGTTTTTTCAAGATTTTTAACTTGTGTTGCGGTTAATTTCTTAGCAGTTGTAACAATGGCATTAACTTCACAACGTTTAGCTGACAATATATAAAGATAAGTCATTATCATTTCCGATAAAGCAAACAAACGACGTTTTGCTGCGACATGACCGATAAATTTCTTTGTAAGCGCATCGACACCCATTTTATTAATGATGGCACCAATGGCCCTGCCTTGTTCTTCACGCTTTAAAACCGGGCTGCGTAACAGCAGGCTAACATCAGCGCTTTGTTCAAGCAAAGATTCGATTTGACGAAGATCATTCGCCACAGCGTCGAGGAGCTTTTGTTCCTCCGCCAGTTGAAAAAGCGCAGTCGCGTAACGACCCGCTATTGCATTTACACTACCTGAGGCTGCCACAGTGGAGAGACCCCTCTTTTAAATATAAGGTTAATAATATTTTAACAAGTAAGGCAGGATTTAGCAGAACAATAAGCCACTTGCAATATCTTGGCGGTATAATTATTGATTTAATTATAGTTTTTGAATTAAAAAAATCTAATAAATGATAGTTTTTTAATATATTATATAATAAAAACAAGCAACTAAGGATTAGTAATAAAATATCAAATATTTTATCAAAATATTGCCATTTGATTAAATATTATCAACTAACCCCTAAGTTAATATTTATCAACTAACCCCTAAGTTAATATTTATCAAATAGATAAAATATAACTAAAATACGCAATTATTGCTGTTACATAAAACTATATGGATCAATATCTATGGTTATTTTTATGGCTGATGGCCTGTCGATTAAACCTAACCAATGTTTAATTATTTTCTGTATACTTAATTTCTTATGACATATTAACAAGAATCGCTTGCGGTGTTTGCCGCGCAACATAGCCAATGGCGCATCAACTGGCCCCATTATGTTAATGTCTTTACCATATGGGGCAAATTGCGCCATCTTTTGTGCAATATCATCGACTTGTTGCTGATTCTTGCCCGATATAATCACCCCTGCCCAATGTTTAAACGGTGATGCACCAGTTGTTTGACGCTGCGCTATTTCACCATTGATAAAGCCATCACGATCGGAACGCAACAAAGCATCAATTACCGCAGTTTCAGGGTTAGCCGTTTGAATATAACATTTCCCTTTAAATTCTGCCCTCCCCGCACGCCCTGATACTTGGTGCAAAAGCTGGAATGTGCGCTCCCCTGCTCGCAAATCACCACCCATCAAACCAAGGTCGGCATCAATAACACCAACCAAAGTCAACATGGGAAAATGATAACCCTTGGCAATTATTTGCGTGCCAATGATAAGATTTATTTCCTGTGCCATTACCCTATTTATAAAATCTTCTGCGCTACGCGGGGTATTTATGGTTTCCGATGTGATTATTTCCATTTTTGCAGTAGGAAATAGCGATAATGCCTCTTCGGCTAGCCTTTCAACACCGGGGCCACAAGCATGCAAACTATCTACCTCCTCACATTGCGGGCATTTATCTGGCATTTTTTGATTATAACCGCAATGATGACATTCAAGACGGGGATTATGATTATGATTATTGCGATGCTCCACCAGCCATGCGGTGCAATTTGGGCATTTAATGCGAAAACCACAATTACGGCATAATGTTAATGGGGCATAACCACGGCGATTTAAAAATAATAATACCTGCTCGCCCGCAGCCAATGTTTCTGTTACCGCATTTTCTAATGTTGGGCTGATCCATCTTTGCCTCGGGGGACGATCTTGCCTTAGGTCAATAATTTTAACTACGGGCAAGCTTGCATTTCCATGGCGATTCTTTAAATGCAAATGCTGATAACGGTTATTTTTAACATTAACCATGGTTTCAAGCGACGGCGTTGCCGATACTAATATTAATGGGCATTGGCAAATTTGCGCTCGCACCACCGCCATATCGCGGGCATTATATATAACGCCCTCTTCCTGCTTAAATGCCTGATCATGTTCTTCATCAATAATTATCAGACCAAGATTTGGAAATGGTAAATGCAAAGCCGACCTTGCCCCGACCAACACGGATATTGCGCCAGAATTAACCGCCCGCCATGTATCGCGCCGCTTTGCCATTGTCATATCCGAATGCCATAATGCTGGCTCAGTTGCAAATCTTTGCTTAAATCGCGATAACCATTGCGATGATAATGATATTTCTGGCAATAATATCACCGCCTGCTTACCCGATTTTAGACATTGTTTTATGGCCTCAAAATATACTTCTGTTTTACCAGAACCAGTTACCCCATCGAGCAGCTTTACCGAAAACTGATTATTTTTAACTGCCGCATTTAATCCAGCAGCCGCTTTATCTTGTTCAGGTGATAATATTGGCGGAAAGATTGTTAACGATGGCTGTGGGAAATCAATGGTTATATCCTTTGCATGAATATTTAAAACACCAACATCGGCCAATCCCTTAACCACCGAAACCGATATACCAGCAAATTTTGCAATATCAGCCGCCGTCATTAATGGCTTGTCTTTAATAAAGTTAATCGCCAACTGCCGTGATTTAGTCATTTTAAAATTTATTGGTGGATTAACGGCAAGCACATATAAATTTTGCGTTTTTACTGGTTCAAATACTTGTTTAACGCTCATCGCCATTTTTAAAACCGCGCCAAGCGAAGCCATATTATATTCTGCCAACCAATTTATAAATTTTATATTTTCAAGCGGTAATGGCGGCATATCAAAGCATTGTTGAATGTTTTTTATCCGTTTAATGTCATATTTTTTACCAGTTTTATTATCGACACTATAATCACTACGCCCCCAAATAACACCAACAATTTTGCGATTCCCCAATGGCACGACGACAAAATCGCCAATATTAACCGCAATATCAGGCGGCAAATTATAATCATAACAACCAGATAACGGCAGCGGCAATAGCACTTTAAATAAATTTTCTTTAATTAACTCTTCTTTTTTTATAAAAAAATCGCTATTTGACGATTGAATGCTCGACATTATTTATCTTCTATTGCAAATTGATATTAATATGAATTTATAATATATAAATGATAACCTAATTTTAACATCCATGAAATGATATTTACAGATGAAATTTTTTATTGATACCGCAGATATTTCAGAAATCAAAGATTTAGCAGCAACAGGGCTTGTCGATGGTGTAACAACCAACCCATCACTTATTCACCAATCAGGCCGTGATTTTATCGAGGTTATAAAAGAAATAACGACAATAGTTGATGGCCCAGTTAGTGCCGAAACCGTTTCAAATGATTATGAAACCATGTTAAAAGAAGGCAAATATTTGGCTGGTCTTGCCGATAATATTTGCGTAAAAGTACCATTAACCTTTGATGGGCTTAAAACCTGTAAAGCATTAAGTGATGATGGTATCAAGGTTAATGTAACTTTATGTTTTTCTGCTGGCCAAGCATTATTGGCGGCAAAGGCAGGCGCTACATTCATATCACCATTCGTTGGCAGATTAGACGATGTCGGAAGCGATGGGCTGGATTTAATCGCTGAAATTTGTCAAATATATCAAAATTATGACTTTGCAACCGAAGTTCTAGTGGCATCAATACGCGGGCCTTTGCATATAATCGAAGCAGCAATAATTGGTGCAGATGTGGCGACTATCCCGCCAAAGGCATTACGCCAATTATATAACCACCCCTTAACAGACAAAGGGCTTAGCGCATTCATGAGCGATTGGAAAAAAACTGGACAAAGCATTAAAACCAATTAATTTAAACATATTGAGGGCGTTGCATGGCAAAAAATCATATGGTCAATGATAGTAAAAATATCATAAATGAAAAAGATGTAATAACATATTTGTTGGATCATCCCGATATATTTGCCAGTCATCCCGACCTTTTAACAATTTTAACTCCGCCGAAACGTCAATTGGCGGGCGGGGTTAAGGATTTTCAACAGGCAATGATTTCAAGCCTTAAAAATAAAATTGATCGCACCGAAGATTTGGCACAATTACTTATCAGTAACAGCCGCGATAATTTATCGAGCCAACAACAAATACATGATTGTGTTTTAATATTATTATCAGCAACTTCATTTCAAGAATTAGTCGATATTATTATTACTGATATTGCGGCAATTGTTAATCTTGATGCCATAAGATTTTGCGTTGAAGATAACTCTTGCGATATCCTTCCAGCTGATGGTCTGCAAAAAATATCTAATGGCACTATTGCACGCTTAATCAATATTGATCAAAATATTTTACTGCGTGATAATATTTCTGGCGATCCTGAAATATTTGGTGGCGCCGCCCCATTAATAAATTCTGATGCGTTAGTCCTATTACATATGTCATCAGAAATACCAGCAGCAATGATTGCATTTGGCAGCCGTGATAGTGAAAGATTTAGCGCCGATCAAGCAACTGAACTATTAGAATTTTTAACCAAAGTAATATCAGAATTAAGTCGCATATGGCTTGGCTTAACGCGATATTAACGGGGTAATGAAATCACCAGAAAAAAATGGGATATTAATTTAGATATAACCGCTGGCGATACTGAACTGGCAAAAGCTTATCGGGATTTTATATATTATCTGCAACATGAAAAACGCTATAGCCCACATACAGTCGTATCTTACGCCCATGATTTAGAAGTTTTTTTACGCTTTTGTAGTAAGCATTTAGGTAATATACCTGATTTTAATTCCTTAAATAATTTAAAAGCTATGGATTTTAGGGCATGGTTAGCAAAGCTTGCCAATGATAATATGGCAAGAAGCAGTATTGCGCGCGCCATGTCGGTTGTGCGTAGCTTTTTTCGATGGTTAACCCGTAATAATATGGTTATAAATTCTGCTATTGGGATGGTTAAAACGCCAAAATTACCAATAAAATTACCAAGAGCAATCAGCAAAAAAGACTGTGTTAAATTATTAGACGCAGTAGCTAAACATCATATTGAACCATGGATACAAGCCCGTGATTTAGCCTTGGTAACCATATTATACGGTTGCGGATTACGTATATCAGAGGCATTAAATCTAAATATTGGCGATATTATAAATAAAGATGTGATTATAATTTTGGGCAAAGGTAAAAAACAACGCATAATGCCATTATTACCAATTGTTATTACAAATATAAATGCTTATCTTAAAATATCACCATTCACAAAAGATAATCAACAACCGTTATTTAAAGGCAAGCGTGGCGGTAGGTTAAACGCCCGTATTGCCCAATATTTAATGCAGAAAATACGGCTTGAATTTGACCTGCCAAAAGATGCAACACCACATGCATTGCGTCATTCTTTCGCCAGCCATATATTATCAAATGGCGGTGATTTACGCAGTATACAAGAACTTCTAGGTCATGCTTCCCTATCATCTACGCAACGCTATACATCACTTGATATGGAAGATATAATAAAATGCTATGAAAAAACCCATCCGCGCTCTAATCACTACCGCAATAATGGTTAATTAAAATTAACCATTAATATAAAATTTTAAGATTATTTCAATAAATTATTTTACATAACATTACAACATGGTACTATAAGCAATATTGGCAGGTTAAGCAGATATATAATTATAACAATTATTGGCTGTAATTATATATCTGTATGGTGGGTCTTACTTATTAAATATTGCAGAATAAAGGATTGATATGCAAAATATCAAAATTTCATATAAACTATTTGCTGGCTTTGGTATTCTTTTATTGATCCTTATATCAATAGTAGGTGCAACATTATGGGAAATATCATCAATTAACCATAGTTCTAAGCGAATAATAGAATTACGTATACCAACTTCTAATGCAAGTTACACTATGATTAACAACATAAATTCTTCACTTGCAACCTTACGTGGTTATATGCTGACAGGGAACAATACTTTTAAATTTGAACGGTTAAAAGTTTGGCGTGATATTAAAAAAAATAGTAGCGATATTGACAAGCTTTCCCAAAACTGGACAAACCCTGAAAATATTAAAAGTTGGAATAATTTTAAAACGATACTAGCTGAATTCTCATCTGCTCAACAACGAGTAGAAGAAATATCACATAGCATTGATGAGCAACCTGCAACTAAGATATTAATAAAAAATGCAGAGCCATTAGCTAATATAATGATAAAAAATATAACCAAAATAATTGATATTCAAATTGCAAATGCAAATGATAATAATGCTATATCACAGATAAAAATACTAGGCATGATGGCAAATATTCGCGGCACATTAGGGCTATCATTAGCCAATATTAGAGCATATTTATTAACTGGTGAGAAAAAGTTTGCTGATAAATTTAATAAAATATGGGAAAAAAATATAACAAATTTTATTGCATTATCAAAAAATATTGATCAGCTATCTAATGCTCAAACAAAAACTTTTAATGAGTTATCTAACAGCAGAAAAAGCTTCGTGCCATTGGCAAAAAAAATGCTTGAAATACGCAGTTCTGACAAATGGAATATGGCAAATTATCTATTACTTAAAGAAGCTGCCCCACGGGCTAATAAGTTAAAAAATATTTTATTGGGAAAAATTGGTAATGACGGCTCCCGCCATGGCGGCATGGTCGATGATCAAAAGAAATTATTAGCCCAAGATGCAGCAGAAAATAACCATGCCATAAAAGAATTATCAATGATACAATGGATTCTTCTGGTTGCTGGACTTTTAATAGGAACAACAACCGCCTATATCATTGCAAATTCCATCGCATCACCTATTGTTAAGATGACCAGCATAATGCAGTTACTTGCCAATGGTGATCTTAGCCAAAAAATACCATCACAAGACAGAAAAGATGAAATTGGCGCAATGGCAAAAGCAGTGAAGGTTTTTAAAAGTTCTGCCATAGAAAAACTTGAGCATGATAAAAATTTAGAAAAAATTGCTCAAGAAAATCATCAGCGCCATCAAAAATTAGAACAAGCAATCACAGATTTTGACGCATCGATAGCTATAGTTGTTAATTCTACATCCGATTCTGTATCAAAATTACAAACATCAGCAGTTACATTATCTGCTGCATCTGAACAAACCAATGCACAGGCAACCAGCATATCTGGAGCATCAGAAAGTGCATCAACAAATGTGCAGATGGTATCAGCAGCAGCAGAAGAATTATCGGCCTCAATCAGTGAAATTGGTCGCCAAGTCGAAAATTCTCTATCCGCATCAAGTGATGCAGTAAATAAAGCTGAGCATTCATATAAAACCATACAAGAATTAGTTAGCTCGGCTAGCCGAATTGGCGAAGTTGTATCATTAATTACTGACATTGCCGAACAAACCAACCTTCTTGCCCTTAATGCAACCATAGAAGCAGCACGTGCGGGTGATGCTGGTAAAGGTTTTGCCGTTGTTGCCAACGAGGTAAAAAGCCTTGCCAGTCAAACCGCCAGAGCAACTGATGAAATTAGCCAGCAAGTCAATAATATTCAATCGGTAACTAAACAAGCGGCAACATCAATTGATGATATTAGCAAAAGCATTAAAATTGTTAGCTCCAACACCAATGCGGTATCTATTTCCATTAGCGAACAAGACACCGCAACCACAGAAATTGCCCAAAATATTGAACAAGCCGCAATGGGAACAAATGAAGTTGCCAGTAATATAGCATCGGTAAAACAAGCTGCAGAAAAAACCAATGATACATCTAATGACATACTTGACGCATCAAATAATCTATCAAGTCAGTCTGAAAAATTAAAAACAGAGGTAAGTAATTTTCTTACGCAAGTGCGGGCATAATATTATATATTTATAATATTATTTCTGTGCTACCAACATATAATTAACATTAATGTCTGTTGCATCTAAATACCATTGATCCATAAACGGGTTATATATAACGCCAGTTAATTCGCTTATCTGCATATTATTTTTACGCAGATAAGCGGCTATTTCCGATGGTTTTTTAAATTTCTTCCAATCATGAGTTCCGCGCGGCAACCAACCCATAATATATTCTGCGCCAATAATCGCCATAGCATATGATTTTGCGGTGCGATTCAATGTCGCCATAAACATCAAACCATCAGACTTTAGCAAGCCAACACTGGCGGCAATGAACCCATCCACATCGCCCACATGTTCAATGACCTCCATATTCATCACCGCATCAAATTTGATGCCTGTATCATATAATTGTTCCGCAGTGGTAAAATTATATTTTATTTCAAGCCCTTGTGCCCTCGCATGGGCTTTGGCAATATTTATCGACCGTTCCGTTGCGTCAATTCCTGTTATATTCGCACCCATCCTTGCCAATGGTTCACAAAGCAGGCCGCCACCACTGCCAATATCTAGTATATTTAACCCTTTTAATGGTAGCTTTCCATTAGGATCTTTATCAAATTTATGGCATAATCGACCACGGATAAATTTCAACCGCACGGGATTAAATTTATGTAACGGTTTAAATTTGCCATTAATATCCCACCATTCATCAGCCATCGCAGCAAATTTTGCAATTTCTGTTTCATCGACACTTGGACTAGTTAATTTTGGGCTAGTTAATTTTTGCATTTATCTTCACTTTAAATAATTTAAAAAATATATTAAAAGACGGCATATTCTGTTCTATTTATAATTATCTATAAACTTGCATATCAAACAAACACAGCGTATTGATGTGCAAATATAAAAGCAATAATAACATGCTTTATAATTTAGTTTAATAGTATAGCTTGTTTGTTTAAAAGGCGTAATATAATGGCGCGTATCGTCATGAAATTTGGTGGCACTTCGGTAGCAGATATTGATTGCATTAAAAATGCTGCTAAAAGGGTTAAAAAAATGGTCGACCAAGGTAATGAAATTGCCGTGGTTGTGTCTGCCATGTCGGGCGTTACTAATAAATTAGTATCATATATTGATCAAACATCGGCGATTTATGATGCCCGCGAATATGATACAATTTTATCGTCAGGCGAACAAATAACCGCCGGTTTAATGGCATTGCAATTACAAAAAATGGGCATTAATTCCAGGTCATGGCTGGGTTGGCAAATACCTATTAAAACCGATGATATTCATGGTAAAGCGCGTATTATGGATATTGATTGCAAAATGATGATTGAGAGGTTTTCTGAAGGACAAGTTGCTGTTTGCGCTGGTTTTCAAGGAATAAGTCCACATAATCGTATTGCAACATTGGGGCGCGGTGGTTCTGATACCACGGCGGTTGCCTTGGCAGCAGCTCTTAATGCAGATCGTTGTGATATTTATACCGATGTTGATGGTGTCTATACAGCTGACCCACGCATTGTTTTAAATGCCCGCAAAATCGATAAAATAAGCCATGAAGAAATGCTCGAATTGGCTTCACTTGGCGCAAAGATATTACAAACCCGTTCGGTTGAAATGGCAATGAACCATGGCGTTAGAATACAGGTGTTATCTTCATTTGAAGATAAACCAGGTACAATGGTCGTAGATGAGGATGAAATTGTGGAACAGCAAGTTGTAAGTGGCATAGCATATAGCCGTGATGAAGCAAAAATAACATTAGTTCAAGTTGCCGATGACCCTGGTATTGCCGCATCAATTTTTGGCCCATTAGCCGATGCAGCAATTAATGTTGATATGATCGTTCAAAGCCTGTCATCTGATGGCAAGCGTACTGATTTAACATTCACCGTTAGCAAAACTGATACGGAAAAAGCCGTCGCAGTTTTAAAAGATAATCATGATGTAATTCAATATAGCAAGTTATTAGCTGATAAAAATGTTGTCAAAATATCAGTTATTGGCGTTGGTATGCGCTCTCATGCAGGGATAGCACAGATAATGTTTACAACATTTGCTAATAAGGGTATTAATATTCAGGTAATATCCACAAGCGAAATAAAAATATCAACCTTGATATCTGAAGAATATACCGAATTGGCGTTGCGTGCATTACATAGCGCATATGGCCTTGATGATGATTAATCATAAAATCATGATTAATAAAATTATGACTAATATCGCTTATTAATCTTATAGCAATGAAATTTTAATTATAACCTTAAGCATATTTTAATGAAAAAATCGGGCAAGCGTAAAGCAAACACAGATAACTGGGTTGGTTCACGCCAATTATTGCGCCATATACGCGATATAATGGCCAATCAAGAAAACCCACAATCGCGATTGAATAATATCGTTGAAATAATTGCCCATGATATGCTTTCTGAAGTTTGTTCGATCTATATCAAGCGGGCGGGCGATGTGTTGGAATTATTTGCCACCCATGGTTTACATCCAACCGCTATCCATAAAACTAGATTACGCATTGGCGAGGGTATTGTTGGCGATATTGCCGCCAATGCCATATCAACAAAAATAGAAGATGCCCAATTGCACCCAAGTTTTGCCTATCGTCCAGAAACTGGTGAAGAACGCTATAAATCAATGCTAGGCGTACCAATTTTGCGTGGTGGCAGGGTGTTTGGCGTTTTAGTGGTGCAAAATACAACCAAACGATTATATCTGGAAGAAGAAGTAGAGGCACTTGAAACCGTTGGCATGGTAATCGCGGAAATGATTGCATCAGGTGGCATAATAAGCCGCCATGAGCAAACACCAACCGATGGTATTGCTACCAAGCCACTTAGAATAGACGGGGTGTCATTAAGTAAGGGATTAGCTATTGGTCGCGCTATATTGCATCGACCACAAGTTCCTGTTGGTAAAATGGTATCTGAAGGTGATGTTGATATTGAATTAACAAGGCTTGATACTGCCGTGGCGGAAATGCATGATAAGCTTGATATCATGCTGAACATAATCGACACAGAAGATTCTGGCGATCATGTTGATGTGCTGGAAAGTTATCGCATGATTGCCAAAGATCGCGGCTGGATAAAACGTATCAGCGAGGCAATAAAAACAGGGCTTAGTGCCGAAGGTGCCGTCGTTAAAATACAAAATAATACCCGCAATAAAATGAATAAGATACAAGATATATATTTGCGTGAAAGGCTGCTAGACCTAGAAGATATTGCCTATCGATTATTACAACATTTAAGCCGTGATAGCGATGATACAAATGGCATTAAGAATAATTTACCAAAAGATGTGATCTTAATTGCAAGAAATATGGGACCAGCAGAGTTACTAGATTATGACCGCAAATCTTTACGCGGTGTAATATTAGAAGAAGGATCGGCAACATCCCATGTGGCAATTGTCGCCCGTGCGCTTGATATACCAGTTATCGGGCGAATAAAACGCATACTTAATCGTGTTGAGCCTTATGACCGCATAGTTGTCGACGGCAATAATGGCGTATGTTTCATTCGACCAGGAGAAGAGTTTCGCCGCGTTTTTGCAAAATCAATGCAGTTACATGCAAAAAAACTGAAAGCATATGCAAGGGATAAAGATTTACCATCAATAACAACAGACGGTATAAAAATAGATTTACAAATTAATGCTGGCTTATTAATTGACTTGCCGCATTTACATCAAACTGGCGCAACTGGCATTGGATTATATCGAACCGAAGTGCCATTCATGATGCGTGATAGCTTTCCCGATGTTAAAACACAGATAAAATTATATCAACGTATATTCAAACGAATTGATAATAAAGATATATCTTTTCGAACATTGGATATAGGTGGTGATAAAACCTTGCCGTATCTTGATAATTTCAATGAGGAAAACCCTGCCATGGGTTGGCGTGCAATAAGAGTTGCATTAGATCGTCCTGCAATATTATGCCAACAATTGCGTGCCATAATATATGCGGCAAATGGTCGGCATGTTAAGATTATGTTCCCAATGATTACCGATGTTTCTGAATTTATTGCTGCTAAAAATATATTAAATATAGAATTGAAACGCGCTCAATCACGGGGTAAGGTTATTCCAAAAAATATTCATATTGGCGCAATGTTAGAAGTCCCATCATTGGCGTTCCAATTACCCGCATTATTGCCGCATACCGATTTTATATCGATTGGCACTAATGATTTATTACAATTTTTCTTTGCAAGCGACCGTGGTAATGCGCGAATGAATAATCGCTATGATTCCTTATCGCCTGCATTTCTATGTATTTTAAAATATATAATTAGTAAATGTGATCATTACAACAAACCAGTAAGTATTTGCGGCGAGATGGCTGGTGATCCATTACAGGCAATGGCATTATTGGCAATTGGTGCAAAAACATTATCCATGTCGGCTGCATCAATCGGCCCTGTTCGTCATATGATACGCACATTAAATTTGCAAAAAACCGCAAATTATATAAATTCTTTATTAGAAAGCCCCGCTCATAGCTTGCGTAATGATATATTAGCATTTGCCAAAGATCATAAAATGCAATTTTAATTATCAGGTAATGGATAAATGATAGTAATTATATATATTTAACATAAATAATATAATATACATATAATAATAAAAAATATTTTAAATAATGTTTCAATATATGTATTCTTAAGTTAGTTTCATAACTATATTAATATTATATGGTGTCTTGCCTATAGTCTAACAATCGGTTGAATAATATGAATGAAAAAAATAATATGAATGCTGAACAGAATATTAAGAAGAAATCTGTTGGTGATATGCTATGCGATGCCCGCATAGAAAAAGATCAAGAGTTAACCAATGTCGCAAGTGTTTTACGTATTCGATTGCCATTTTTAGAAGCAATAGAAAATAGCGAATATCACCGCCTACCAGGGACCACATATGCTATTGGCTTTATTCGTGGATATGCTGAGCATCTTGGACTTGATAGTGCAAAATTAGTGGCACAATTTAAGGTTGAGGCAAACGAGCTAAAACACCGCACCGAATTACATTTTCCCGAACCATTGGTTGGCACCCGCATACCGGGTGGTGCTATTATTTTTATATGTATCATATTGGCGGGTATTTTTTATGGTGCATGGGCACTGATATTCAACAATGATCAATCGGTTGCTAAATTAATTACCACGCTACCCAATAATTTAGCCGCAATGTTTGATGATGATAAAATATCTGATGTAACAAATTCCGATATGCCAAATACTATTGCAACAATAAAAACAACAAAAGAAAAGCCAGCAATAACCGAGAAAAAAATAGTTGAAACAAAGATCGCAGAGCCAACCATAACAGAAGAAAAAATAGTTGAAACAAAGATCACAGAGCCAACCATAACAGAAGAAAAAATAGTTGAAACAAAGATCACAGAGCCAACCATAACAGAAGAAAAAATAGTTGGAACAAAGATCACAGAGCCAACCATAACCGAAGAAAAAATAGTTGAAACAAAGATCACAGAGCCAACCATAACAGAAGAAAAAATAGTTGGAACAAAGATCACAGAGCCAACCATAACCGAAGAAAAAATAGTTGAAACAAAGATCACAAAACCAACCATAACCGAAGAAAAAATAGTTGAAACAAAGATCACAAAACCAACAATAACCGAAGAAAAAATAGTTGAAACAATAAAAATAGAACCATTAAAGAAAAAAACAACAGCAGATGATCGTAAAGAAGAAACTATAATAAATAATCCAACAGTTATGACAGAGATCAACCGCCGACCTAAGGTGTATGGTATTAATAATATAAATCCCCGTGTTATAATTACCGCAAACACCCCAACATGGGTTGAGATAGCCGAACCATCTGGTGAATTAATATTAACAAGATTACTTAGCAGTAAAGATAGTTTTAATGTGCCTAATATTAAGGGATTATTATTAATAACTGGCAATGCAGGCGGACTTAATTTTACAGTTGATGGAGTTAAAATTCCGCAAATAGGGCCAATTGGTTCTGTTCGTCGCAATATTTCATTAAATGTTGAAGATTTATTAAAAACAAAAATAGATTAGCAAGGTAACTCACAAAAAATTCTACATCATAGAAATATAAATAAATTAGGAGTTCTGGCCAATGAGCGTCAGACCATATCGTCATATAGAAAAACGTAAATCCCGCCGCATAATGGTTGGTAATATACCAGTTGGCGATGGAGCACCAATTAGTGTGCAAACGATGACCAATACATTAACCAGCGATATTAAGGCAACGATTGCACAAATATCCCGCGCCAGTGATGCAGGGGTTGATATAATACGCCTATCATGTCCTGATGAAGAATCGACTGCGGCCTTAAAATATATCACAAAGGAAACATCCGTACCAATAATTGCCGATATACATTTCCATTATAAACGCGCGATCGAGGCCGCAAAAAATGGCGCGGCTTGTTTGCGGATTAATCCGGGAAATATTGGTAATAGCGATCGGGTAAAAGAAGTTGTGGCGGCGGCAAAAGATTATGGCTGTTCCATGCGTATTGGTGTTAATGCTGGTTCATTAGAAAAAAGACTGTTAGAAAAATATGGCGAGCCATGCCCCGATGCTATGGTCGAAAGCGCCATGGCACATGCAAAAATCCTTGAGGATAATGATTTTTTTAATTTTAAAATATCAGTTAAAGCATCAGATATATTTTTAAGCTGTGCTGCCTATCAAGGCTTGGCTGAAATTTGCGACTATCCATTACATGTTGGTATTACTGAGGCAGGAGGCCTACGCAACGGCACAATAAAATCTGCCATTGGTATCGGTAATTTACTATGGGCAGGAATTGGCGACACTATCCGTGTATCATTATCTGCTGATCCAGTTGAGGAAGTCAAGGCAGGTTTTGATATTTTAAAATCACTTAATTTACGCCATCGCGGCGTTAATTTAATATCATGCCCATCTTGTGCCAGACAACAATATGATGTCATTAAAACTGTCGAAATATTAGAACAACGCCTAGAGCATATCACTACACCGATGAGCGTATCGGTTATTGGTTGCGTGGTTAATGGCCCTGGCGAAGCACGTGAAACAGATATTGGTTTTACTGGTGGTGGCAATGATACCCACCAAGTATATATCAATGGCTTGCCCGACCATCGCCTAAAAGATAAAAATATCATTGATCATTTGGTTAAATTGATCGAAGAAAAAGCAAAATTGATTGAGGCTGAAATTATCAAGTCTAAATCTAGCGCAACTGATGAAATTTCTATAAATAATTAAATAAGTTAATAAGTTAATAAGTTAAAGGCTTAAAAAAATGTCCGATTTAAAACCAGTGCGCGGCACATATGATCTATTGCCAAAATCAATGCGCGCCCATCGCCATGTTGTTGATCAATCGATGATGGTAGCTAATTCATTTGGTTTTGATGAAATCGCCACGCCAATTTTTGAATCCAGTAATGTTTTTACCAAAACGCTAGGCGATACATCCGATGTAGTAACAAAGGAAATGTATAGCTTTGAAGATAAGAGCGGCGATATATTGACATTACGCCCCGAAAATACTGCGGGTGTTGCACGGGCTTTTATCACAAATGGATTGCAGCAATCAACACCTTGCAAGTTTTTCTATGCAGGGCCAATGTTTCGCTATGAACGCCCACAAAAAGGTCGCATGCGGCAATTTCATCAAATTGGCATTGAACTTATTGGATCAAAATTACCATTGGCCGATGTGGAAGTTATTTCGGCAGGCCATGCAATTTTAGAAAAACTAGGCATCATTGATAAATGTATTTTAGAATTAAACAGCCTTGGTGATAGTGAAAGCAGAATAAAATATCGCGCTGCATTGGTTGAGTATTTCAATGACCATAAGAATAATTTATCAAGCGAATCACAAAATAGGCTAAAGCTTAACCCATTGCGTATTTTAGATTCTAAAAGCAATGATGATAAAATAATAGTTGAAAATGCACCCATATTTGCCGATTATTTAAATGATCAAAGTCTTGATTTTTTTGGGAATGTTAAATCTGGCCTCGATCAAATCGGTATAAATTATAAACTTAATCAACGCCTCGTACGTGGGCTTGATTATTATTGTCATACGGCATTTGAATTTACAACTGACCATCTTGGATCACAAGGCGCTGTTATTGCTGGTGGGCGTTATGATGGCTTGATTAAACAAATGGGTGGTAATGATACCCCTGCGGTTGGTTGGGCTGGTGGAATTGAACGTTTGGTGATGCTTGTTAATCAAACTCCAGAAGAAAATCGTTCGGTCGTCTTTGTGCCATTGGGTGATAATGCGGCAATGAAATCATTAAAAATAATGAATGACTTACGTAAATCTGGCATTAGGGCAGAAATATCCTTTAGTGGTAATATGAAGAAACGCATGAAATATGCAAATAAAATCAATGCCAATTTTGCAATAATAATTGGTGATGATGAATTGAAAAAAGGCATTGCCAGTGTTAGAAACCTTGATTCTGGTGATCAGGTTGAAATTAAATTAAGCAATATTTTATCTGCATTAAAAGATACGGGCTGAATAATTGAAAAATGATGACTTAACAAAACAACAATTGCATTTTATGGTCATAGGGGCAAATCATCATACGGCCGATGCGAATACACGTGAAAAGCTTTATCTAGATCAAGCCACATGTCTTTCATTTTTAAATATGCTGCGTGATCAAAATATCTTGCAAGCAGTGATAATTTCCACATGTGATCGCATCGAAATTATATTATGTTGCCATGATATGGAAGATAGTGCCGTAAAAACACAAAGTTTATTGGCTAAATATTCAGGAATTGCAACATCAAAAATTGCAAAATATCTGTTTAGATATTATGATGATGATGCAATTTCTCATATATTTGATGTTGCCTGCGCCCTTGATAGCCAAATGATCGGCGAGGCGCAAATATTAGGGCAATTAAAAGATGCGTTTAATTTATCACATCAAAATAATATGATTGGCAGTGAATTAAATGATTTTTTCCAAGCAACATACACATTGGCAAAACGAGTACGCAGTCAAACACAAATTGGTGAAGGCGCGGTTTCAGTCGCCGCTGCCGCAGTAAAAACTGCGCGGGATTTACATGGGGATTTAACAAAAAAATATGGTTTAATAATTGGTTTAGGCGATATTGCCATAAATTTACTTGAACAATTTAACTTGTCGGGTATGACCCATTGGATAATGACAGGAACATCAAGGCGAACCGAACGCTTGGCAATTAAACGCGGCTGTCATTTTATCCCAATTGCCAATTTAAATAATATTTTAGAAAATATCGATGTAATAATCACGGCTTCTGGCAATGGTCGTTTCATACTTGATATGGAAAATTGTCGCAAAGCCATAAAGACTCGTAGAAACAAGCCAATTTTAATATTTGATTGCGGTATTCCAGCCGATGCCGATCCAAATATCGATAAACTAAATGCAATTTATAGATATAGCTTAGAAGATATAGAATCCTTAGCTGAATATGGTCAAACAGGCCGTGAAGAAGCAGCACAGCAAGCCAAAAATATGGCATATGAAGCCGTTGGCGATTATCGCCGCCATTTATCAGAACAAGATGGCATACCAGCATTAATCGCCTTGCGCTCTCATTTTGATTTAATCCGCATAAATTTATTAAATGACCATCCAAATCTTGATGCAAAAGAAGCCACAAGATTATTAATAAATCGTTTATTGCATCAACCTAGTTCGGCAATTAGAATATTAGCAGCCGATGGGGATATGGCTGATTTTAAAGATATAATAACAATTAATCGTATATTAGAGCAGCTATTTAATATATCTGGTGATATGCCAAAATCAATGGCTGATAAGGAAAAAAAATGAGCTGGAGCGAAAGATTAGATCGAGTTGGCGCACGTCATCAAGAATTATCAGATATGATGGCTTCTGGAACTATCGAGGCATCTGATTTTGCCAATATTGCCAAAGAATTTTCAGATCTAACACCGATTGTTGAAAAAATAAATGATAAAAAATCTGCAGAGGATGAATTTAGTGATTTAGCTGAATTATTAACCGATAAAACAACCGATGCCGATATGAAGTCAATGATCGAAGAAGAGTTTTATGCGCTTAAAGCTCGGATTCCAGAATTAGCAAAAGAATTGCCATTATTGCTTTTACCAAAAGATACTGCCGATAAAAAAAATGCAATCTTAGAAATTCGTGCTGGTACTGGTGGTGATGAAGCCGCATTATTTGCCGCTGATCTTTTTCGCATGTATCAACGCTATGCACCGCTAAATGGTTGGAAAGTTGAAATTATCGAAGAAAGTAGCAATGATATTGGTGGTTATAATCAGGTTGTGGAATCAATAACTGGTGATGGTGTATTTGCTAAGCTTAAATATGAATCAGGTGTACATAGGGTGCAACGCGTACCTGAAACTGAAAGCGGTGGACGTATACATACATCGGCTGCCACAGTTGCGGTTCTGGCCGAGGCAGATGATGTGGATATTAATATATCAACTACAGATTTACGTATAGATACATACCGTGCCCAAGGTGCAGGCGGGCAACATGTCAATACGACCGACAGCGCCGTACGTATAACCCATATCCCTTCTGGTGTCGTAGTGCAATGTCAAGATGGCAGATCACAACATAAAAATAAAGAAAAAGCCATGCAAGTATTACGTGCCAGACTTTATGAAGCCGAACGCGAACGCATTGCAAGTGAACAAGCCGAAGATCGAAAAGGACAAGTTGGATCTGGTGATAGATCTGAACGTATACGTACGTATAATTATCCTCAAGGTAGGGTCAGCGACCATCGTATTAACCTTACCCTTTATAAATTGGATAAAATAATGGCGGGTGAAGGGTTGGAAGAAATAATCGAGGCATTAAGTATTGATGATAAAGCACGCCAATTATCACAAATTAATGAAGATGATTAGTAATAACAAACAAATACTAGGCAATTGGTTACCATTTGCCATTGATGCGTTGCAAAATGTAAATATTTCAAACCCAATATTAGAAGCACAATTATTATTATGCCACCATATTAATATGGATAGATCATATAAAATTGCCTTTCACGAACATTTAATTGATAACATATATCAATTAAATGAAAGCTTACACCGGCGTATAAACCGTGAACCATTATCGCATATAATAGGCAAACGCGAATTTTGGAGCATGGATTTTATTGTTAACAATAAAGTATTAGACCCGCGTGCCGATAGCGAAACATTAATAGAGGCGATATTATCGCGAGTTATCGATAAAAATGCCAAGATTAACATCATAGATTTTGGCACTGGTTCTGGATGTTTATTAATAGCATTATTGCATGAATTACCCAATTCAACTGGAATTGGCGTTGATATTTCGCAAGATGCTTTAGTTATTGCAAAATTAAATGCAAAGAACTTAGGATTTATTAATCGTTGTCATTTTATTCAAGCAAATTGGGAAAATTGCGGAGATAAAATATTTAAAAAGGCAGATGTTATAATTTCTAACCCACCATATATTAAATCTGATGAAATAGATAATTTGCAAATAGAAGTTAAAAGATTTGAACCTCATATTGCCCTTGATGGCGGCAAAGATGGGCTTATAAACTATCCAATAATAACAAAATTGGCCTTTGAAATATTAAATGATGGCGGGATATTTGGTTTTGAATTTGCTCAAGGTCAGGATAATAAAGTAACAAAAATTTTATCTGCTAATGGTTTTTTAAATATTATCGCCTATAATGATCTAAGCGGTATAACACGATGTTTAACCGCAATTAAATAAAATCATAAATTTTATGAAAATATTAAAAAAATGCTTGGAATAGTAGAAAAAAACCGCTAGTTTATAAATGTGTTGGATATATAATTTTAATATAATAAATTGCCAATTATGGTATTTGTTAATTTTAATTTACCAGCCTCCCGTAAAAAATATTTTACTACCGCCCCTTTAATTTATATTGGGCAATAGGTTACGGGTTAACCAAACATATATTTATCAAACGCATAAATAAATGCGATAGGAATATGATGAGACAAAATAACAATTCTAATCAACGCCGTGGGCGCAATAATAATAACAACAATCGTAGTCGCGGACGCGGTGGATCTAATTCTTCTGGTGGTAGTCGCCAAAGCTTTGATTCAAATGGCCCAAGCGTACGCATACGCGGTTCGGCATCACAAATATATGATAAATATGCAGGCCTTGCCCGCGATGCCACCACATCTGGTGACCCTGTTATGGCAGAAAGCCTTTATCAACATGCCGAACATTATTACCGCATTGCCGCAGAACAAGAGGCACAAAAAGAAGCCAGAAATGCCAGCCGTGTAAATAATAATCGTGAAAAAAATACCGATGTAAAAAATGATGAAAATGCAACTCAGGAAAAAAATATCGATGATAATGAGATAGTTAAAATTAAATCATCAGCAGAAAATACTAATGCTGATGATGTTAATGCTGACAATACTGGGGTGAACGAGATTATTGAAGATACAGCGGAAGTCGCCGAATAATATTTAAAATATATTATACGTTAAAACGAAAATGGAAAATATCGCCATCTTTGGTTAAATATTCGCGGCCTTCTAGGCGTAATTTACCCGCTTCTTTTGCACCTTGTTCACCATTATATTCGATATAATCATCATATGAAATTGTTTCGCCGCAGATATATCCACGTTCAAAATCAGTATGAATAACACCAGCTGCTTGCGGGGCTTTAAGCCCATCTTTGACTGTCCATGCTCTGGCTTCTTTTGGACCAATAGTAAAAAATGTTAATTGTTTCAATAATGAAAAACCCGCACGAATAACCCGCGCCAAGCCAGTTTCAGTTAAGCCAAGATCGCCAAGAAATTCTGCTTTTTCTTCTTCACTATCAAGAATGGCTACTTCTGCTTCGATTGCAGCCGATATAATCACCATGCCCGCGCCGTTATCTGCCGCCATTTTTTTTACCATTGCAGTGTAATCATTACCATCTGCCGCTGATTCTTCATCCACATTGCAAATATATAAAATTGGCTTTGATGTTAATAATTGCATCATCTTGAATATGGGTTTTTCTTCCTTGGTCAATTCCACCATACGGGCGGGCTTGCCATCTTGTAATAAAACAAGTGCGCGCTGCATTATCTCCAATTCAATCTGTGCATCCTTATCGCCGCCACGCGATTTTTTATTCATGGCGTGAACTCGTTTTTCAAGGCTTTCCATATCAGCCAGCATTAATTCAGTTTCAACTATTTCCGCATCACGAACAGGGTCGATTGTATCTTCCACATGTGTTATATTGCCATCATCGAAACAACGCAACACATGGCAAACAGCATCTGTCTCGCGAATATTTGCCAAAAACTGATTTCCCAGCCCCTCACCTTTAGCAGCACCTTTCACCAACCCAGCAATATCAACAAATTCCAATTGCGGTGGAATTATTTTAGCTGAACCAGCAATTTTTGCCAATTTATCCAATCGTTGATCAGGAACAGAAACCTTACCTACATTGGGTTCAATCGTACAGAAAGGATAATTAGCAGATTCCGCCGATTGTGTTTGTGTTAATGCATTAAAAAGAGTTGATTTGCCAACATTTGGTAGACCAATTATACCACAATTAAAGCCCATTTAAATTTCCTGTCATAGGATTATTTTATTAAAATTACATTTATTCATATTTTACATATTTTTATTTTTTAGGTGGATTTTGCAATATGGCCACTTTATTTTGAAAAGCCACATGGTCTTTCTCAAATAATATTGGCAAAGATACCGAAAGCGTATCAATAAGCCCATCAATTGACGGTCTCTCTAATTTAGAAAAGTCTGATAAAACATAGGCTGATACCCTATCACGATCACCAGGATGGCCAATACCGATACGTATACGCCAATAATTTTTATTTACCAAATGGCTATCTAAACTTCGTAATCCATTATGACCGCCGTTGCCGCCACCTTGTTTTATTTTTAATTTCGCAGGCACAATATCTAATTCATCATGAAATACAATTATATTATCAGGGGAAATTTTATAAAAATGCGCCATCTCGCCAACGGCAAGCCCCGATGAATTCATGAAAGTTGACGGTTTTAAAATTAATATTTTTTCGCCACTGATACGACCTTCAGATATCACGCCATGAAAGCGTATTTTCCATATGCCAAAACTATGGCGGTGAACAATATCATCCACCGCCATAAAACCAACATTATGCCGATTATTTGCATATTTTAGACCAGCATTGCCCAAACCAACGATTAATCGCATGACAAATATTTATTCTTCGGTTTCAGCCTCTGTACCATCGCCTTCTATTTCTTCTGCACTAACTTCCTGATCATCGCTTTCGTTAACAACTTTTGGTGCAGAAATCGATGCAACAACAGGATCACGATCAGTGATTGCCGATTTAACATTATCTGGCAAAGTAATATCAGACATACGGATAGTATCGCCAATATCAACATTAATCACATCAACAGAAACTTCTTGAGGAATATTAGCAGCAGAACACATTAATTCAACTTCATGACGAAGAGCAGAGAATATACCGCCCGCCTTGATACCGATTGATTCTTCAACATTTCCAAAATTAACAGGCACATTAACGGTAACCATAGTACGTGCGTTAACACGACCGAAATCCACATGGATAACTTGATCACTAACTGGGTGGAATTGCACATCACGCACAAGAACCTGTTCTTTTTTGTCGCCTTCAACATCAAGCGTATAAACGGTTGAATAAAAATGACCGCCATTAAGACCTTTCCAGATCACACGTGGGTCAAGGGAAACCATGGTGCTGTCTTTATTATCACCATATATAACTGCGGGAACAAGACCAGCACGCCTTGTTGCCCGAGCTGCCCCCTTACCTGCTCGGTCACGCTTTACAGCGTTAAGTATATTTTCTACGCTCATCTTGAACTATCCTTTGAGTTTAACCCTTAAACAATGAAAATCATTGATAAAGGCAATAATAATGATGCCAACCTCCAGGGGTGTTGGTCATCGGTGTAATATATTAAAATACTGGCGGCTTATACACTGCAAAACTAGCTTAGGCAAATATAAAACCATAGAAATTTTAATCAAATAATGTTGATACTGATTTTTCTTCGTAAATGCGTTTAATTGCTTCGGCTAAAAGTGGTGCAATGGTTATTTGCCTGATATTATCGCTATCGCGAATAGCCTGTGTTGCCATGATCGAATCGGTAATGATAAGCTCATTTAATGGTGATGCGGAAATTCGTGCAACCGCACCGCCAGATAAGACACCATGGGTTATGCATGCGCTAACTGATATAGCACCCGCATCCATCAATGCCTGTGCCGCATTGCAAAGCGTACCACCAGAATCGACAATATCATCAATCATCACACATCTGCGACCTTCAGGATTGCCAATAATATTCATGACCTCAGAAACACCAGCTTTCTCGCGGCGTTTATCAATTATTGCCAAATCGGAATTTAATCTTTTTGCCAATGCTCGCGCTCGCACCACGCCGCCAACATCTGGTGATACTACCAAAATTTCATCGCCATCTTTAATTTGTTGTTTATAATCATCACAAAGAACGGGTAATGCGAACATATTATCGGTTGGAATATCAAAGAAACCTTGAATTTGACCAGCGTGCAAATCCATAGTTAAAACCCGATCTGCCCCTGCTGTTTCAACTAAATTCGCCACAAGTTTTGCAGATATTGGCGTTCGAGGTCCAGTTTTACGATCTTGTCTGGCATAACCAAAATATGGCAATACCGCCGTTATACGCCGTGCAGACCCACGTTTTAAAGCATCGATCATTACCAATAATTCCATCAAACTATCATTGGCGGGAAAACTTGTTGGCTGGATAATGAATACATCTTCGCCACGGACATTTTCTAATATTTCAACGAATATTTCCATATCGGCAAAACGCCGAATTGTGGCTTGTGTAAGGGGTACATTAAGATATGCCGATATTGATTCGGCTAGTGGGCGATTTGAATTGCCTGAAATAATTTTCATTTGCCGGTTTTTCCCGGTTAGATATAATGGTTAATGATAAAAACTTACACCCTTATATAGATAGATATAAATCTAAACCATGCTGATTTTATGTTCTATAACAATTAACTACATATCTGTAAACGTTGATTTAAAATTTAATTAAATAAATATGCTTATTTTTAATATTTAACCTAAAATATCATGCAACTAGCCAACATTGCCAGCATGCTAATAAAATTTAATTGTATAAGCCACGGCATCTATTTACCCCTTTTAAAATTATAAAAGAATCACAATGAAGCATAAAAAATTATTAAATAATATTAATTTTTATTGCTGAGAATTGTCGCCCATAATCAATTTGACCATTATTGCAAGCGCGACGATAGCTAAAAAACATATCTTCATTGGCACAAGTATCATATTTTAAATGATCAATATTTGCCAATCCTAATATGGAAATTTGATATTGATTATAGCCACCAATATCAAACATATAATGCAATGATTTTTTTGCAATTGTAAAAAACCTGCCATTATCAGCATCAATATTTAAAAATCTATCCCTAAACTCACCACTAACTTCATATGATTCTTTACCAATAGATGGGCCAATCACCGCTGTGATGTTTTTTCTTTTTGCACCAAGCCTCTCCATGGCAATTACTGTTTTTACACCAATTCCAGCCAATGCACCCTTCCACCCCGCATGTGCCGCACCAATAACGCCTGCCACGGGATCGGCAAATAAAATTGGTGTGCAATCAGCAGTTAAAATACCTAAAACCACAGCTTTTTGTTTAGTTACCATGCCATCACCCTTGGGTGGATTTTGACTATCAAATTTATCATCCACCGTGATAATTTTATTGCTATGGATTTGATGCAAAACCCGCAAATCACATATATCTGCATTAATCGCCTGCATAGATAAACGACGATTTTCGATGATTAGCTGTCGGTCATCATTTGAACCTAGGCCAACATTTAACCCTTTATAAATCCCTTTACTGACCCCGTTTGATCGGGTAAAAAAACCATGAGTTATATTATCGAGCTTTAATAGTTTATTACTACTTATGAATTTAGCCTGACCCATATTATCCACCTGAAGTTACCGCCAAAACCTTAAACAGATCACCCATTTTATCCTTATCAATTAATCGCTCCATATCATTATACAGATTTTTTTCTGCAGCAATATCGATATTTTTACCAAGGTTACTGGCGCGTTGCTCTATACCTAAATAACGCAAAAAATCTCCCTGCGTTATTATATCAGATGGCTTAGCACCAAAATCGGCAAATGCCGCTGCCAAGGCTTCAAAATCCACATGGCAAGTTAAATCCGCCTCGCCTATTTCAAGCAATGGATTAATAAATTTATGGGATTTAACCGCCTGCAAGCTATCGCCTGTTTGGCTTTTCTTATAACCATAATCAATAATTAATGCCAAGCCACCATATGTATTTATATGGCTGCCAATATTTCCCGCGATCGATAATCCAATTGGGCAAATTTCAGCAATATCACCAATTTTCGCCGTATTTATAATATTTTCATTTAATAATGGCATCGCCGCAGTCTTGCCAATGGATTGGTTAAAAATAAAATTACCATCATCATCCAAACTAACCAAACGCTCGTGCCAGATACCGTCGCCATTAACAGGCTCGCCCTTAATTAATTGCCTTACAGGCAAGGCATCAAAAAATTCATTGGCAACCAATATCATCGGCAATGGCGGAATATCGACCATATTATCATGCCAAGTGATATTATATTCTTTTAAGGCATGTCGTTGTTTGGCGCGTAAAGTTGGGCTTGTCTCAATTAATATAATATTAGAATTTTTTATGAAATCTGCATTAATAATAGTTGCAGCACGTAGAATATCGGCCATTAATGTGCCACGACCAGGACCTAATTCCACCAGGGTAAAATTATCTGGGCAACCAAGTTTTTGCCAATTATCTACAAACCATAGACCAATAAGTTCACCGAACATTTGGCTTATTTCTGGTGCTGTGGTGAAATCCCCATCTGAACCAATTGGATCACGGGTGATATAATAACCATATTTTGGATGGCCTAGCGCATCGCCCATAAAATCGGCAATGGTTATCGCACCCTCGCTTAATATGCGTTTTTTTAGAAATTCACCAACCGCAGTCATATCAATTATCGACTAAGCTTTATCGGGCAGGGCTGGTTTTTTAAAAGCCCGCAAAATTAAGAACAAACCAAATAGAGCCATTGGCAAGGATAGCCATTGCCCCCATGTAGTGCCGAAAGGCAGGCTTGCTTCTAAGATTTCTGGTTCACGAACCATTTCGACCAAGATTCTAGATATGGCATAACCAAGCAAGAACACACCCGTTAATACACCAGGGCGTAAGCGCATTTTTTTGCTATGGGTTAAATAAAATAACACCGCAAATAATATCACACCTTCTAATATTGCTTCGTATAATTGGCTTGGATGGCGCGGTTCAATACCAGCGCGTGGAAAAATCACCGCCCAAGGAACATCGGTAACCCGCCCCCATAATTCTTGATTGATGAAATTTGCAACACGGCCTAAACCAAGGCCAAATGGTGCGGCGACAGCGATTAAATCAGATAGACAAAATACGTTAAGACCATTGCGTTTGGCATATAAAATCATCGCCAATGAAACGCCTAACATGCCGCCATGGAATGACATACCACCTTGCCATACTTGTAATATTTCAAGCGGATTAGATAAATAATATGATGGGTAATAAAAAATAACATGGCCTAATCTACCGCCAATTATCACGCCAAAAATTATCCAGACAAGAAAATCATCAATTTGTTTTTTTGTAACAACCCTTGGTATTTTTTTCGATAAATACATTGCATATTGCCAACCGCCAATCAGACCAACAATATATGCCAATGAATACCACCTAATAACACGCGGCCCCAATTCAAATGCGATTGGATCAATATTTGGAAATAAAAATGGCCCCATATCAATATCCCTTAATCAATTTTTTTTAACGATAAATATCATCAGCAAATAAATAATTATGAATATAACTATCGACACAATCTTCTAATTTAGTACTACCACCGACAAAACCAAATTGCTGTAATTTAGCCATATCACCAATATTGAAATATAGGTAATGATTCCTAATATTTACTGGTGTATCGCTAAATTTAATTTCCTCTGGCATATTTAATGATTTGAAAATTGCACTGGCTAAATCACTAAATGTTCGGGCTTTACCACTACCACAATTGAAAATTCCATTAATGCTTTCATTATCATATAGCCATAACATGGCGGCGATACAATCACCGACCCAGACAAAATCACGCATTTGCATGCCATCTTTATAATCAGGGTTATGGGATTTAAATAAAGTTGCCTCGCCATTATCATTTATTTGTTCGAATAATTGATGCACCACCGAACGCATGCCGCCCTTATGATATTCATTTGGACCATATACATTAAAAAATTTAAGGCCTGCCCATTGTTTTGGCAAATCACCAGATTGCAACCCCTTGATGCTTTGCCTTTTAATATTAATATCAACCAATTGTTTTGACCAACCATAGGCATTAAGCGGGCGCAAGGCCGACATTGGATTGATTGATTCGTCATCAACAAAGCCTAATTCACCATTCCCATATGTGGCAGCGGATGAGGCATAAATCAAACGGCTGTTATTTTCACATGCCCATTGATAAAGCCCCATGGTCATTTGAAAATTGCTATCCATTATTAAATCAACATCACATTCGGTTGTCGCCGAAACTGCCCCCATGTGAAATATCATGTTAATTTCATCACCATTACTATCTAACCAAAGATATAAATCATCGGGATATACATGGTCAACAATTGCATGTTTTGCCAAATTACGCCATTTTAATTCGCTGTGAAAGCGATCACAAATGACGACTTCTTCGCCGCGTTCTATCAGGGCCGCAACAAGGTTAGAGCCGATAAAACCTGCACCACCTGTGACCAAAATCATATGTAGGTACCTTTAAAATTTGTTTGAATATAAATAAAATATTATATGCTACTTTATATATTATGGTGCAAAATACTGCAACCATTGCGCCTTGATAATATATCAATTATATGTGTAATATGGATGGGTGCTATGTAATTTTATATTTTAATATTTTTTAAGGCTTAAATTAATGCAATTAAATAATCGGTTTCTTGATGATATTGCTGGCATAGCCAATGGAGCTGCAGGTACATTTAGTGGCATTAAAGGCGAAATAGAATCGATGGTTAAACAGCGATTAGAACGCATATTAGCCGATATGAATTTAATAAGCCGCGAAGAATTCAATGCAGTCGAAATTATGGCCAGTAAGGCCCGCATAGAACAAGAAATATTACAAAAAAGAATCGATTCATTAGAAGCAAAATTGCGGAATAAAAAACCTAACAAAAAATCTTCAAAAATTAAACCAAATAAATAAAATAACAGCTATAATCGCTTATGAAATAAAAAACTACATGCGTTTATTATGTCTTTTCATTGCCTTAGCAAAATAACAAAACAACAGCTCAAGAATAAAATTAATTCATAATAAAAATTATGAAAATCATACTTGCGCCATATATCCATAACAATGTAATCTACACATAGCATTAAAAAGATACTGCATAACAATATATTGTTATTCATACAATATACACTAATCTATTATATGCTGATAATTAAGTATGTTTAAAACTATTATGACCGGTTCATTTGAACCAAAGGGGAAATATTATGCCAATGGCACAGGTTGGATTTTCAAGGGATATTCCAAATCCACTGGATATTTTAGAGGCAATATTTACCGCCAATGAATGGGATTTTGAACGTTCAAAACGTAATGAAATAATAGTCGATACCGTCGGTGGTTGGTGTGATTATAATATGCATTTTATTTGGCATGATGAATTACATTCGCTTTATTTTACTTGTTCGTTTGATTTGGAAATTCCATCAGAACATCACAGCGAAATGAATAATCTTCTAGCCATGATAAATAAAAAAATCTGGATGGGGCATTTTGATTTTTGTCATAAAAGTGGTAACATCACATACCGTAACACCGTGCCAACACGCGGGTTAAAGTCATTGGCGGTCGAACAATTAGAAGATATGATGGATATTGCCTTGGCCGAATGCGAACGTTTCTACCCCGCATTTCAATATATGCTATGGGCAGATCACAAGGCCGAAGATGCAATGACCGCCGCACTTTTGGATTGCCAAGGCGAAGCCTGATTTTGATAATATAGCTTTGATGCTTAAAAAATCATCCTATCTCGCATATGTCAGATCTAGTTAAAAACCGTTTTCCACGACCATTATCCAATGAAAACATGCCACCTTGACCATTAACCACATCAATTATTAGGACCGTATGTTTCCAATATTCATATTGCGCCCCACCAATATAAAATGGCGCACCGCCAATTTCGCCTAGCTTGACATCATGATCAGCCAGTAAAAATTCGCCATCTTTATAACACATAGGTGCAGAACCATCGCAACAACCACCCGATTGATGAAACATTATATTGCCATATTCGGCCTGTATTTCCTTGATTAATTCCAAGGCGGCATCGGTTGCGGTTAATTTTTCTTGCATATTATTACCTCCATTATCAGCATATAATATATTATAACATTATCAAAAAAACAAAATATTACCTAGATATTTTTACTTACCCCTAATATTTTTGCTTAATTGCAACAATAATACCCATTGTGGTTAATGTTACGCCGATTAATTCATAGGATGTAGGTAACTCAGCCAGAAAAACAAACCCGCCTAAAACCGCGATTGCAGGGACTAATGCGCCAAATAATGACCCAAGCGCAGCACCTAAATAGCTAACCCCTATTGTATAGAACCATAACCCAAGAATTGCAGTAATGATGCCTTGGCCTATTCCTTGATAAAAATAAGGCATGATTTTCTGTGTTGAAAAGCTTACATCGCCAAATAATAATATTACAGGAACCCAAATCAACATTGACCATACCGATACGCTGGCGACAGCATCCCAAGCGTTAAAATTCCATTTTTTTGAAAAAACGGTATATATCGCCCATAACACTCCGCCTGCGACTAATAAAAGATCGCCAAAAATAACTTCATCTGATGCGGATTGAAAGCTTTGCCAATTAACTAATAACATTCCTAAAATCACCAAAATATAGCCAATGATTTGGAATTTATTTTTAGTTTCATTAAGATATAAGAACCCACCTAATGCGCTAAACATTATCATAGTACCAGTTTCAACGATGCCAAGATGTCCTGCGGGTACAAATTTTAACCCTAATGCAGAAACATAGACATATAACGCCCCTGCCCCCGATGATATTATAATAGCCTTGAAAATAGAAATGCGTTTATAACATTTAGATTTAATATAAAATGGCAATAATGCGATACCTGCAAAGATAAAGCGAACTGCAACTATTTCCTCTGGACTAAAATCAGTAGTAACGCCAAATTTTGTAATAACAGGCCATAACCCCCAAATAATTGCCGCAATCACCGCAGAAATCATACCGATTAATCTTTTGTTATGTTCAATATCGAATATTGCTTGCAAATTTATTGCCATATCGGACAACTCCCAATAGCTTTTTTATTAAAAATCAATTAGCTTATATTTGTATTAATTATATATTATCCTCAAACGAAAATTGATCATGCGATCTATGCTAAAAAGTCATATGAGAAAAATTACATCTTTATCGGGTTTCCTCGCATTTGAATGCGCTGCACGCCATTTAAATTTTGGCAAAGCCGCAGAAGAAATTTGTTTGACGCAAAGTGCGATCAGCAAACAAATTAAGCAGTTAGAATTAATGGTGGGGTTTAAACTTTTTCACAGGCTAACCAGAAGGTTAGAGCTAACAAAAGATGGTGAGAAATTATATTTAACGCTAAGTAAATCTTTGGATGATATTAAGCAAACTTTAGACAATATCTGGCAAGTTGAAAGCGAAAATAAAATAATATTAAGCGCACCAAATTCATTCGCATTAAAATGGCTTATTCCCAGATTAAGCAGCTTAAGAGAGATAGAACCAAAGATAGAATTATTCATTGAGGCCGATAATAATTATATTGATCTTAGTAAAAAATCAGCCGATATGGCAATTTGATATGGTGCAAATTCAAACAAAGGTTATCATTCAAAATATTTCATGGGCGAATATCTTATTCCCGTTTGCAGCCCCGATTTATTAAATTCACCTATTAAGCAAATAAATGATTTCAGCGATTACACATTACTTCACGATGTTAAAAAACAAAAATGGCAGCATTGGCTAAAATCAACCAATGATGGTTATATTCATAAAGGCGATGAGATTTATTTTAGTCGCGATGACTTGCTTATCGAAGCGGCAATTTCAGGCCAAGGCATCGCCATATGCCTTTGGCGGCTTGTCGAGGATGATATTAAATCGGGAAGATTAATTATTCCATATGATTATCAAGTAGATAGCAATAAGGAATATTCGATAGTTTGCTTGAAAGAAAATTCTAATAATCGGCTTATAACTAAAATTACCGACTGGTTAATTTCATTGAAAAATTGATAAAAAATGACACGCTGAAATACAGTATTTTATTAACCACCCTTAGAAAAACTCAATTCATTAAGGCTATAGCATGAATAAAAAATCGAATTTATATATCATTACATTTGTTTTTATTCCTTTTATGCTAGCTTATTTTCTATCGGAACTTTACCGAAATGTTAACGGTATAATAGGCCCTATATTAAAATCTGAGTTTAATTTAACTCCAAGCTCTCTTGGTCTAATGACCAGCTTGTTTTTGGCACAAGATCAGCGATTGCAGTGCCTTCTAAGGTCAACGAACGCTGGTCGCTTGATTTTGTCAGTGATAGTTTTATGGATGGCAGGCGTTTTAGAATGTTATGTGTTGTTGATGATAGCATCCGAGAATGTTTGGCACTGGTGGCTGATACATCGATCGGTGGTCATCGTTTGTCCCGTGAGTTAGATAACATAATAGCAATACGTGGCAAGCCAGATACAATAGTCAGCGATAACGGCACGGAAATGACATCAAATGCCCTACTAAAATGGCAAGGCGACATGGGCATCAATTGGCATTACATCGCACCAGGCAAGCCGATGCAAAACGGGTTTGTGGAAAGCTTCAATGGTAAATTACGTGATGAATGTTTAAATGAAACACTGTTTGAAGACCTTCATCATGTTCGTAAGATATTAGCAGATTGGCGCGATGATTATAATCATGTAAGGCCGCACTCAGCCTTGGATGGGCAAAGCCCAATACAAGCTTTGCAAAATAAAAACGACCAACCATTATGGGGGCATGCCCCCATAATGGTTGCAAATGATCAAATAATTGATAAAAACTTAACTAAAGGACTCTACGGCTAACTGGTACAAAGTTGGGGCGCAGGTCACTCTGAGCAGTTGAATCCATCACTATTATTTTTAGGGGGTATTACCGCGGTAAATGTGCTCCGAATAATTCATAACTTCTAGGTCAAATGAAACGAGCACAAATTAGTTTGACAGTGTCACTTAATGCACAGCCGCATACATTAATTCCTCTTCGGTTGATTCTAGAGGGGAGAACTCTTCAACAATTTTGCCCTGCCTAGCGACAAGCAAGCGATCTGATAAAAGCATAACCTCTGGTAAATAAGATGAAATGACCACAACGGCTTTGCCTTCATCAGCTAGCCGATTGATGATATTGTGGATTTCAGCAATCGCACCGACATCGACCCCCCGCGTAGGCTCATCAAATATGATCAAGTCAGGATTTTGAACCAGAGACTTGGCGATGACAACTTTTTGCTGATTACCACCGGAAAGTTCTATGACTTTTGCTGCTTTAGTAACAGACTTGACCTGCAATGCTTTTACCCATTCGTCACCTACATCATCCACCTCACGGCTTTTAAGCCAAAAATGCGCGGCTTTCACCTTAGCCAATAACCCAATAAATATATTAGATTTAATGGACATAGTTTCAAAAAATCCTTCAATCTTTCGATCTTCGGTAATGTAGGCGACACCGTCCCTTACACTAGAAGAAGGGACCCGATATTTTACGGGCTTTCCATTCAAGATGACTTCTCCGCCATTACGGTAGTTGCGCTTAATCAACCCCGCAACAACCTTAAAAGTTTCTGTTCGACCAGAACCAACCAAGCCAAACACGCCTGTAATCTGTCCCTTAAAGACAGAGAGTGAGTTATTTTTTACAACCCCGCCAACGCGCAGGTTTTGAACACTCAAAATACGCTCGCCAGGAGGTCTAATCGCGGTCTTCCCAGAACCATAAAGTTCCTCAGTAAGTTCCCGTCCGACCATTTTTTGAATAATGCGGCTGCGATCAAAATTCTCGGTCTTATCGGTAATTACGTGATGACCGTCTCGTAAAATAGTTATCCTGTCAGATATCGCCAAAGCTTCTTCCAAAGCATGTGAAATGAAAATCACTGAAACCTTGTGGCTTTTCAAAGTTTCAACAAGCTCAAAGAAATGACGCTTTTCTTCCGGCGTCAATGTGGCTGTAGGCTCGTCAAATACAATGACCCTAGCATTGAGCAGCATGGCACGAGAGATCTCAACCATCTGCTTCTTTGCTGCACCCAAAGAGGAGACAAGCAATGTTGGGTCCACATCAAAACTTAACGATTGCATAAATTGCTGTGCGGCAATGTTCACACCGCGTATTCGATTGAAGAACTTCTCGTTTCCTAAGAATAAGTTTTGCGCAACAGTCATCGTTGGAATGAGGCTTGTTTCTTGAAACACCATAGCAATTCCAGACTCCATTGCCACAGCAGGCGTATGCAGATGAACTTCTTTATCGTCCAGTAACATTGTTCCTGATGTCGGCTGGACAACTCCTGCCATCATCTTGGTTAAGGTGGACTTACCTGCGCCATTTTCACCCAAAATCGCATGAACCTCGCCTTGTTCTAATGAAAAATTTACATTCTCAACAGCAGCAGCACGGCCATACATCTTTGTGATACCGCGCATTTCAAAGATTACATCCATTAGTTGGCCTCCCCAGAATGACTTGAAAGCTTCAAAATACGTCCAGCCCCTTTTGACAATACAAACAAAGTATCTCCAATCTCCGCCGTGGCGGAAATGCCGTGATGACATCCCCCCACTCGGCTATGAAACGCATATTGTGCGATCATGTTCGCATTATAACGGATCACCAACCCATAAGATCGCGGCGGCGCCCATGGCTTCAAGATACCCATTGTCTTCACAGCACCGCCTTGTAAAGGTTCCAAATAATCCCGACCAGAACTGAAAGCAGGTGATACCCAATGTTTGGGATCTATGGTTTGCATCATTTCACGGCGATAGTCATCTTCTTGCAAAACAAATTCAATTAACTGTGTTCTAGTGGCAAAAACTGAAAGCCAAAAACCACCATCTGCCGCATTAGAAAGGCGACAAGGATACCCCGACAGGTGTTCGATTACCCCTTGCGTCTTCCCCCGATCGCCCACTCGACTGACTTGATGATCCCAACTTTCGGAAACAAGGATGCTATTATCACTATGTTGTAAGGCACCAAATGCATAAGCGAGACCAGGAGCCAGAACATTTATCTCGTGAGAGCGCGTATCATACTGGAGAAGCCGACCCTCGTGGTTTTTGCTCATCAGATCCCATGCCCAATCCGGATAGGAATGTTTATCACTCGCATCGCAAATTAAAAGAATCCCATCTGGGCAAGAACTAAGCGCAGTAATCGCAGTGAAGGCTTTCCCTTTAGCATCTGTTAAAACCACCTCTTCCGTAGAACCTGGTGCAATGACAACACGGTCCCCAAGTCCGACGACAAGTCGACGACCAGGTAGCACACATAGGGCTGTAATGCTCTTTTCAAGCCGTATAATCAAAGAGAGATCGCCGGTCATGGAGACTTCAAAAACCTCCGATCCGCATGCAGCAAATATACGCCCATCACAATCTACAGCTAAATCTTCTAGGCCTTCTTTTTCAACTAGAACTTCTGCCTCTTCTAATACGTCATTAGGTTTTAAAGCCCCATCAAATACGGGGACAGATAAGCTTTGTCCGCGCTGATTCCCAAGCGATCTAAATCTACTGGTTAGTGCTTTAAACATGATATTTTCCACTCGAGATAAAGTTTTCATCCGCACCTTCAAGTTTCAGGCGACCAATCCGATTGTTAAAAATACCACCAATATAGAGATACCCCTTATGCTCTCGCATTGATGTGATCATAGGATGATTAATGCCCTCATGATCCCAGAGCACCTCAAGAATTTCGCCACTTTCATTAAATTTAACAATACAGCCCGTATTAATGTTAGGCGCAAGCCACTCATCCCCCGGCAATTGTTTAGACATACGACGACGGAATCCCGGTTTGCGCATTGCAAGATCAAAAGCAGGACTACGCATGCCCATTAAGGCAAGCCAATAATTCCCATCTGAAGCCTTGTTAATGTTATCTGGATATCCTGGTAAATTTTCAAGAACCATCTCCACAGTTCCTTTATTGGGGCCGTCAAACCAATAGCGTTTTACGGAACATTTCCAACTTTCAGCGAATAGAATCGATTCATTATCAGAGGCGAGAACAACGCCATTTGGAAATGTTAAATCACGCAGAACAGTAGTTGTTTTCTTTGTTTTTGGATCAAAAAGAATAATTCGCCCATTCCCACGGCCTTCCAAACTATCAGTTTGCCATTCATGCATCTCATAACGCACTGTTGCTTCTGAAAACAAGATGCGCCCATCAGGAAGAATATCTAAATCATCCGCCAAACGTAACCGACTGTCATCAATGATAGAAAGATAAGAGCGGTTCGTTTCGTCAGTGATCAATTCTACTTTCCGGTCTGGAGTCACGCGATAAAGTCCCATACCACCGACACAGACAAATAGATTTTGGCCCGCATCAAACGTCATCCCTAACGGCTGTCCGCCAATACGTGCATAGACTTCATGTTCTTTATAATCAGGTGCAAGGAAACGAACGATTTCGCCATGACGATTACCGCAATATAGATGATCATTGCGATCCAAAACTACATCCTCTGGAGATTCAATATCACCAAGGCCAATCATTTCCGAATGTTCTAACCGATCATTTAGAGCAAAGACAGAACCAAGACCAGTTGCTTCTGCTGACAATGCAGGCATGTCCAAATAGGTAGGGCTAACATAAAGTTCTTCTACAGCCTTATGTCGGTTTTTAAACCACCTGATTTCCAGCGTAGCTGCTAAAAGAAGGATTACTGCCAAAATAATACGCGCTGATCCCGCTGGTGTCGCCATACGCAACAACCCATTGGTGATGAGCAGGATAATTAGGGTCCCTAGAACAGCTTTCATAACCGACCCTTTACCACCGCCTAATCGGATCCCGCCCAAGATAGCTGCAGTCAAAACAGTGATCTCAAGTCCCTTGCCTGTATCTGCCCCGGGGCTGGACAAGCGGGCGGCATAAAACATCGCTGCGATCGCAGTAAAAACCCCACAAGCAACATAAGAAAGGGCAACAATGCGGTTAACAGGAAGCCCCGTATTGTATGCGGAACGACGATTGCCACCGACAGCCATGACATGCCAACCAGCCCGCAATCTTGTTAGAAAAATATGGCTCGCAATAGCCACAATACCAAACACCCAGACAGCGGATGGAATAGATAAGAAAGAACCATAACCAAAGAAGTTCCAAGCTGCCGAATCAGGAAATTGTGAAGAGATTGGGACGGCGATTTTAAAATTTAAAAGATCATGAAGTGCTTTAAAGATAATCAGCGTTACCATAGTAGTAAGGAACGCACGCATTCTTAGATACCCAATAAGAATGCCATTTACAGCACCAAGAGTAGCACCACATAGTAAGGTTAGTAATATTGCGACTCCTACATGAAGTTGCAGGACATGCATACAATACAATACCACCAAATTACATATGGCAAACATTGAAGCCACACTTAAATCAATACCACCGACAATCAAAACCAGCGACATACCAAGAACGACAAAACCTAGTTCACTTGCCTGACGAAAATTGTCAGATAAGTTTGATACAGAAATGAAGTTATCAATCTGAAGGCTAAAAAACACGATTGTAAACAACAGAACCACCATAGGAACAGCAGTTTCCATCCATTGTTTTTGCAGCAACTCCCCAAAGATGTGATCTGGCCAATATCGGTAACGTAGTTTCACGAGTGATTTCGAAATTTTCATATGTTTTTTCGCTAATCTAAAATTCATCAATTAAGGAAATCTCGGGTGCCAGAAAAACCAGCACCCGAAACTTTAAGTCTTGGACTTAGTGAATTGTGTCGAGAGTCCAGCAAGACTGTTGGTCGACATTTTCGGATGTGAATTCAACAAGAGGTGTGTAGAGAATTGTTTTGGTAGTCCCTACTTCCGTCGTATCTTGCAACGCAGATGAAATCAAAGCGTTCAAATCACGTGCTTGGCCGGGAACATCGTAACTTACATAATGCTGCCACATACCCTCACGAATACCCTTACAAGAAAGAGCGCCACCGCCACCAGAAGTCGATACAAAAACGTCATTGCTTTTACCTGCTTCTGATAATGCAGCCGCTGTCCCAATATCAGTATTATCCCACACACCAAGAATGGCACAAAGGTCTGGATGCTGCTGAAGTACAACTTGTGTAATGGATTTTGCTTTAGCAGATTCATAAGCACCAGTAGATTGAACGCTGACAACTTCCATTTGTTTATTGTCGTTCAAGATATTTTCATAACCACGTAACATATATGCGGAAAATGGGCTTGTTGGCGGACCAGCTAGCACCAGTACTTTACCTGGTTTATCGCCACCGCCACACTGCTTAACCGCCGCTCGCGCTTGGGTTTCACCAATATCCACAACATCCGCGCCCACAAAACCAGTGGTCAGGATATTTGTCTTCATATTTAGCTGAATGACATGAATACCTGCATCTTCCGCACGTTTCAAAAGCCTAGCGTAAGATTGTACATCAGGGTTTTGAACAACAATCACGTCAGGTTTTTCAGAAATAAGTGAGGTGATTGTTTGTGCACCTGCTGATGTGTTGAAATTAGAATTACGTACTTCGTAACTATAGCCAAGAGCAGTCGCCTGTTTTGCCATCATTTTTGACCAACCTTCAGTCAAATCAAGCCCCATGAATACGGGTACGAAAACTACACTACGACCTTCAAGGCCTTTATAATATGCATCACGAGCTGGATCGTTAATACTCTGTTGCGCAAATGCCGTAGTGGCTGCGACTGTAAAAACAAGCAATGTTGCAGCTACGGCCATTTTCTTAAATATTTTCATTCTTTCCTCCATGTTGAGATATATTTTGTTGTTGTTATTATTGAATTGAGATAACGTCTTAAATGTCACCTTGTTGGGCAGTTTCTTCGTTTCTAGGGTTAAGCACGCTATCAAGTAACAATGCGGCTAATAGAACCATTCCCTTGATCAAATTTTGACCTTCGAATGAGATGTTCATTATTGTCATGCCGTTTACAATCGTCCCAATCAGCAACGTGCCTATGATCAAGTTAAAGACACCCCCACGACCACCGGACAAACCAATACCGCCAAGAACCACAACTAGAATTACGTCGTAAATCCATGTCAGATTGAAAATTCTTGTATCCATATTGCTAGAAGATGCGGCAAGAACGAGTCCGGCAAATAAGGCAATCACCGAGGCCAAGACATATTGTAAAATTATGATGGGGCGGACTGGAATCCCTGAGCTACGTGCCGCTAGTGGGTTATCTCCGATGGCATAGATAAAAAGTCCCAAGCGTGTCTTACTCAGAAATAAATGCACCATTAATGAGGCAGCAGCAAAAGCAAGAATGGAGAAGGGCATGCCAAAAACAGTCCCACGCCCAATCCAAACAATAACATCTAATGCAGCGGGCCAAGAAACGATGTCGTATTCAAACAGGCCGCTTTGCCCAATACCCGCGACCCCAATCCCAACAGCTAAGGTCGCAAAAAGTGGGGGGATTTCGGCATAAGCCACTAAAAACCCGTTCACAAAACCAATAACGCCCGCAAAACATAATCCTATAAAGATAGCTGTAGCAGGCATGTCACCGGAAGCAACCCACGTCATGACCACAGCTGCGGGTACTGCCAACGTAGCAATCATAGAGAGGTCGATACCTCTTCCAATAACCACGATAGCCATTCCAAGACCAAGGATACCAAGAACCGAGACAGATCGAACAAGAATCAGTAGATTTCCTCCCGAGATAAACCCCGGAAGCAATACTGCAAATGACAGAAAAATAGCCATAAGCAGTAAAACAACAATTGTCTGCTGATCAAATGTTATATTACGAAACATATTTTTCATGCGTTCACATCTGACACTATCTGAATGCCGATGAACCTTACATTTGGATCTCTATGCATATGCTGTTTTCCCATTTCTAACCTGTATTTTTAACTTTCTTATATCGTCGATTATACGCAACGCCCGCCATCGACTTCCAAAGTCACGCCAGTTACAAACTCAGCATCGTCAGAAACTAGATAAAGAGCAGCGCCTGCAATATCTGATGGTTTCCCAAATCGGCCCATTGGAATTGTCAAAACAAATTTCGCCCGCGCTTCAGGTGTGTCTTCCTCACCAATAAAATCTGCAAATAAACCCGTTTCAGATAGAACAGGACAGATTGCGTTGACCCGAATATTGTCTGGTGCCAATTCAACAGCCATGCCTTTGGAAAGATTTACAGCAGCAGCTTTACTACCGTTGTACCAAACGAGCCCCGGACGCGGTCGGATCGCACCAACAGAAGCAACATTGAGAATGACACCGCCGCCGTTTTGTTTGAAAATTGGCGTAACAGCCAGTGTTGCAAGATAGATAGCTTTGACATTCACATCAAAAATTCGATCAAAAGTATCTTCCTCAACATCCAACATAGATCCGTTGCGGCTCGTATATCCGGCGTTATTGATTAAGATATCTAGCTTGCCGAATTTCTCCACAGCTAGAGCGATCATAGCTTTTGTGTCATCCATGGATGTTACATCGGCTTTTATAGCCACTGCTGAATCACCAATTTCATCTGCAACTTTTTGTGCGCCCGCTTCATTAATATCTGCAACAACAACCAGCGCGCCCTCACGTGCGAAACGTTTTGCCATCCCTTCACCAAAGCCAGAGCCAGCACCCGTTATAACAGCAACTTTTCCTTCAATTCTCATTTTATAGTCCTTATTATTTTTTCAGAATTTATACTCAAATCTAATTGTGTTTGAGGACAACAGTTTTTGATATTGTGAATTCATGCATAGCAGCGAGGCCCTTTTCACGACCGTGTCCGCTATGTTTCACTCCGCCAAATGGCAGTTCTACACCGCCACCAGCTCCGTAATTATTTAGAAAAACCTGACCACAATGCAGCTTGCGTGCGAGGCGCATTTGACGACCACCATCGTTCGTCCACACCCCGGCGACTAAACCAAAATCTGTTCCATTGGCAATACGAATTGCATCACTCTCATCTTCAAATGGGATCGCTGCAAGGATTGGCCCAAACACTTCTTTTTGTGCAAGATCACAATCTTCAGGAACCGGCCCATAAAGGGCAGGCAAGGCATAGAAACCAGTTTTAGGAGCATCTTTATCCAAGCTAGCGCGAGCGATGCATGGTAAACCTTCATCATCACATCGGTCGATAAATTGCTGAACCCGCCCACGTTGTTTTGCGCTGATGAGAGGGCCACAATTTAAATCTTTTTCATGGGCCCCAACAACGAGATCCGCAATGCGGGCACCAAGCTTTTTAGTAAATACATCGAATATGTCTTTTTGGATAAGCACGCGACTTCCCGCAGAGCACGTTTGACCAGCATTCTGAACAATCGCTGCGACCACCACAGGTAAAACCGCCTCCATATCTGCATCTGAAAAGATAATTTGTGGCGATTTTCCACCAAGCTCCAAAACACAAGGGCGATGATGTTGTGCTGAGGCGATCTGAACTAAAGTACCCGCTTCTGGAGACCCTGTGAAAGAAACAAAGTTGATATCCGGATGATCTGCCAACGCAGCACCAGCTGTTGCCCCATATCCCGTCACAACATTTAAAGCCCCAGCAGGCAGGCCAGCTTCTTGTGCCAGCTCTGTTAGACGAAGACATGTCAGACAAGCATCTTCAGCAGGTTTCAAAACTGTTGCATTACCAGTCGCCAGCGCAGGTGCCAAGGTTCTACCATACATTTGTGCAGGGTAATTCCACGGAATGATATGCCCTGTAACTCCATGAGCTTCCCGAATAACAGAGACAAAATAGCCATCTAGATAGGGAATAGTTTCTCCATGGATTTTATCGGCTGCCCCACCATAAAATTCAAAGTAACGGGCACATGCAATGATATCGGCACGGGCCTGTGTCATTGGCTTACCTGTATCTTTTGCTTCTAAAACAGCTAGGCTCTCAGTATTTTCAAGAATCAATACGCTTAGGCGATGAAGAATACGGCCCCGCTCAACAGGCGCCATTATGCCCCATTCGCCCTCCATGCTTTTACGTGCAGCCACAACAGCAAGGTCAATATCTGCCGCTCCACCATCTGCGATCTGTGCAAATATCTGCCCATCACTTGGGGAAACCACATCAATCATTTTACCAGACAAAGCTGCTACCCATTGTCCATCCACAAAAATTTTGCCCGCATTCATACTCAATCACCTATTTCTTTTCATTTCTAAGACACAAACCGCACCATTAGTGCCCTTGCGAACCCACTAAAAAATGGAACATAATTTAGTTGCATTTTCGATAAGCATTCCCAGCACTTATGGCTGTTACCTCTCATAGAACGATGAAACTATTAAAACTCTACCTGTTAATTAGCCATGCGTATAATGCTAATTATACATATTTGACATAACAAAATAGTATGGACGAGGAAGTAGAAATATTTTAGTATTCGACCTAAATGAAATTTTCGATTGAAAGTATTTGAAATGAGCATAAATCTAAACCTGACACACCTCTCAAACTTCATCCAAGTAGTTGAATGGGGAAGTATTTCCAAAGCCGCCCTATTTCTAAATGTGGCTCAACCTGCGCTCACACGACAAATCAAAGCCCTTGAAGATTCATTGGGCGTAAAGATGCTGCGAAGACATAGCTGGGGGGTGGAACCAACTAAAAATGGTAAATTGCTTTTGGAGCATGCACGGCGCATTCAAAGAGAATGCCAATTGGTGAGCGAGAGTATTCAGCTGAACCAAAAGAACCCCGCCGGTAATATATATCTTGGCGTGCCTTCAGCCTATGCATTATCCCTAGTCCCATCGCTTTTACAGCGGATGAAAGTCGCCTACCCCTTGATAAGCATCCATATCGTAGAAGCTTTCAGCGGCACCATTCATGAATGGTTGGTTACAGGACGATTAGATCTGGCGGTTCTCTATTATTCTAAAGAACATGACATGATGGAAGCACAGGACTTCATTGACGAGGAAATGATAGCACTTGGGGCAAAGGGTACTTTTGGCGGGGAAACAAAAATCGACATGACCAAGTTAACCGATCAAAAATTGATTGTCGCTTGGCGACCGCATTTACATAGATTGGCGATTGAATCTGCTTTTCTTAATAATAAAATTTCATTTGAGCCCGGTATAGAAATTGATTCTATGGCGTGTATGATCGAACTAGCCCACAGGGGGGAAGGTATCACAATCCTACCGCCATCCGCGGTTACCAGAGAGATAGAGAGCAGACGCATAGATGGCATTCCTGTTTCACCGGGGATACCATTGAAAACAGTTCTTGGGTTGCCCCCGGTCGCCAACCCACCCGCGCGGTGCGTATTGTAACAGAAGAGCTTCGCAAACTTGCAAGTGACTTGGCCGCTAAGACAGGCTGGAAATACAGCAGTGGGACATAAGATATAATCTACTCATGACCCGCGCCCGCTTCTAGTAGTCTGCGGGCTTTTTCAATTACGGGGCGGTCAACCATTGCGCCATCGATACGGGCGACGGATCCGCCCTTTACTGCATCCATCACGCGCGTTGCCCAGTTCAGTTCTTCTGAACTAGGAAACCATATTTTTTTAATACAGAGTACCTGCTTTGGATGTATGGCCAATTTTCCACCAAACCCGAGGCCTAAGGCGCGTTTAGCATCCTTTTCAACCTCACCCATATCGTCAAGCTCTGTCGTGACCCCGTCAAGGGGTGCCACCAATCCGGTTAGGCGGGAACGCAAAATGATTTCACTTCGTGCCATTAAAAGGGCCTCCCATGTGTGAGAACAATTTAGATCAAGCGCGAAATCAAGAGACCCAAACGCAACTTGTGAAACAGTGTCTTGTCTCATGATTTCTGCGAGGTTATCCAACCCCACCGCCGTTTCAATTAAAGGAATCACCGGGAATTGTTTTGCTGCCAGTTCTAGGAGGGTTCTAATACTTTGCGCGTCTTCAGCTTTTGGCAAAATGATGCCATCAGCAGAAGAAAGGGCAACAGCTGCAATGTCGTCGTGAAACCAATCACTATTTACATCATTAACGCGGATATATAGAGGGCATTGTCGTTTTTTTTCGAGGGTCTCTAAGTTATTTCGAGCCTGAATTTTATTTTCAGGCGCAACGGCATCTTCGAGATCGACAATGATCGCATCTGCCCCACTCACCAATGCCTTTCCAATTCGATCAGGCCTATCAGCAGGTACAAAAAGTGGTGAAATCAAGCATAAAGATTGATTGTTTTTCATCCTATAATCCTCTTACAGTTTTTTAGATCTGCAGCACATGAATATTTATTCCCGAAGGATGTTAAAAAATTAGATTTTGGCAGTGCTTAGCATTCACAACATCCCATAAACGCGCCAGCAATGGATCAAGCTCTCTTTCAGAAACAGCATCTGAAAAGCGTACTAAAGAGCGAACTTTTGTATCAATTTCTGTTCTTGAAAGTGTGTTCTCAGGATCGCCCTTTGGTGTCTCTACCTGAGCTTCAAATTGTTGACCATCCACCGTATTCACACATACGCGCCCTTGCCAACTCTGAGGATAAGCGGCATCAATCACCGGATCAAATACCATTTCCACACGATCGAGAAAAGATAACGTAGCATCATCTTGCAAAACTTTTGAAAATGCCACGACACCAGCCTTGCCATGGACAGCAATAAGCCCGACAACGGCTGCCATACAGAATTTGGCTTGATGAACAGATTGTGGATGACGCACAGGGCCAAGAACATCAATTGCCGCTTGATGAACATACGCGACAACAGATTTAACATCCCCATATTTTAGATTATTTTCGGTCATAACTTTTAACATAGCATCCGCTGAAGGATGCGTATGGCGACATGAAGAATGGAATTTAAAGGATGTCTCTAGAACGGTCCAGCGCCCCCCCAACCCATCTATAAGGCGATCAGGATTAGCGTCACTGGACATTCCAGCTGCCATACCTTGTGGGCCTTCCAAAATATCGCTCGCACCTGTGAACCCTTTATGTGCAAGCCATGCAGATAAGACTCCTTCTGCTGGGGATTTACCTGCATGTAATTGTTTACTGTCGGCGGCATCACGTAAAAATTCCCACAACCCAGCCGATTGAGTACCGGCGGAACCAAAGGCATTTAGCATTGATTGCAAATCAAGGTTATAGAGTTTTCCGGCTGCTGCAGCTGCAGCCAAGGTCCCAACGGTGCCTGTGGTGTGAAAGACTTTATAATGACTACGCCCCAAAAACTCACCAATACGAATACCGACTTCATAACCAGCAATACATGCGACAATAAACTCTTTTCCCGAAGCGCCAGTTTCCTGCGCCACCGCAAGCGCAGCAGGGAACACCACGGCGGCTGGATGAAATACGGATCCATTATGAACATCATCTTGTTCAGATATATGACTGGACGACCCATTTACCAATGCGGCAAAAAAAGCAGAAGTTTTTTGTCGATTAACTAAAATTTCTGCCGCACCAGAACGAGGCCCCATGGCATCTGCAAATGCCTCCATAATATCTATGGCGCGATGGCCTTTACCAGAAAAGGTCGACCCCACCCAATCAACAAACAGATCGACCATGCGTGCAACCACACTGTCAGGAATGTCATCATATGTAAGATCTGCAGCAAATGCCGCTAGAACAGCACTTTTAGTATTAATATTCTGAAGTTCCGGCTTAGATTGAATATTCATGGTGTTTCCTAAAACGAACGGGGTAAATCTAGAATATGTTCCGCCACATAGGATAGAATCAGGTTGGTCGAAATTGGGGCTACTTGATAAAGCCTCGTTTCACGGAATTTCCGCTCCACATCATATTCAGTCGCAAATCCAAATCCCCCATGGAACTGGAGGCAGCAATTCGCCGCCTCCCACGATGCGTCAGCCGCAAGTAGTTTCGCCATATTGGCTTGTGATCCGCAAGGCAGATGAGCATCAAATCGACGACAGGACTCAAACCTCATTAGATTGGCAGCTTCTACATTCACATAGGCTCGCGCGATGGGAAATTGAACTCCTTGATTCTGACCAATAGGTCGATCAAAAACTGTCCGTTCTTTCACATAAGCTGAAACCTTATCGATAAACCAATATCCATCACCGATACATTCCGCAGCAATCAAGGTTCGTTCAGCATTGAGGCCATCTAGAATATACCGAAAACCTTTACCTTCTTCCCCGATTAAGTTTTCTGCAGGAATTTCAAGATCATCAAAAAAGACTTCATTCGTCTCGTGATTAACCATATTGCGGATAGGGTTAATGGTCATACCATTCCCCAAAGCCGATTTAATATCTACCAGAAAAATTGATAGCCCTTCAGATTTCTTTTTTACATCCGCAAGTGGGGTTGTGCGGGCCAACAAAATCATAAGGTCAGAATGTTGAATCCTACTAATCCAAACCTTTTGACCGTTCACAACATAACGATCCCCCTTTTTAACAGCTACGGTTTTCAATTTCGTTGTGTCGGTACCCGTAGAAGGCTCAGTCACAGCCATGGATTGTAAACGCAGCTCACCAGAAGCAATTTTTGGTAAATATTTCTTCTTTTGTTCATCAGACCCATGACGCAATAAAGTACTCATATTGTACATCTGTCCGTGACAGTGGCCCGCATTTCCCCCGCTATGATTGATTTCCTCCATAACAATTGAAGCTTCCGTTAAACCAAGCCCCGACCCTCCATATTCTTCAGGAATCATCGCAGCCAACCAACCCGCTTCTGTCAGTGCGTTGATGAACTCTTCTGGATAAGTTGCATCCTCGCCATGTTTACGATGATACTCTGCTGGATATTGACTACACAAACCTCTTAGGGCGTCCCGTAAATCTTGATATTCGTCTTCATTTTCCATGTTTTACCTACTATATTTCTATTTAAATTATGTTAATTTTAATCAGCTAGCCCTAATTCACACAGTATGGCGACGTTATGTTGTCCGACCTCTGGTACAGGGCCCATCCTCGGCTCCCAGCCCTCTCCAGAAGCAGGAACCAAAGCAGGCATAACACCAGCGGAAGTTTCCACTTCCCGCCAGCGATTTCGCGCTTTGAGTTGAGGATGATTCCAAACACCAGCCATATCATTAACACTGGCTGTCCCTATATTTGCTTTCTCAAGCCTTGCCATAGCCTCATCGGCTGTTAACTGAGAAAATGTATGATTTATTTTCTTATTAATTTCTGCCCGATGGGCCGCACGGCCTGCATTGCCTTTAAATCGAGTATCAACGGCCATGTCTTCTGCAAGAAGCACCAACCGGCAAAAAGCTGCCCATTCAACATCGTTTTGCAATCCAAAAAAAACGTTACCATCAGCGGTATTATAGGGGCCGTATGGGAAGATGGTTGCATGTCCCGCACCTGCCCGTGGAGGGGCATCTGCACCTTCAAGTGTGTAGAAAAGAGGATATCCCATCCATTCTGACATTGCTTCCAGCATGGAAATTTCCACATGGTCACCTTTTCCGGTTTTTTGACGGTTAAGCAGCACCGAAAGAATAGTGTGATACGCAGTCACGCCTGCGGCTATATCGGCAATAGATATTCCTGCTTTAACTGGTTGTTCCGGTGTTCCTGTGATGGATAGAAAGCCTGCTTCAGCTTGAATTAACAAATCATAGGCCTTGCGATTTTCATACGGCCCACCTTTGCCATAACCAGAAATAGAACACGTAACCAATGCCGGATATTTTAACCGTAATTGTTCATGACCAAAGCCGAGGCGCTCAGCTGCGCCCGGCGCAAGATTCTGCACGAATATATCGGCTCGACTTACGAGTTCTTCTAGGCATGCAACATCTTTAGGATCTTTTAAGTTAAGCGCCAGACTTTCTTTTGATCGGTTTACCCACACGAAATGGCTAGATTGTCCACGCGCGCGCGTATCATAGGCTCGGGCAAAGTCGCCGCCATCTGGGCGTTCAACTTTTATAACCCGCGCGCCAAGATCAGCCAGTAGTCTGGTACAGTATGGTGCGGCAATAGCTTGTTCTACCGAGACAACTAAATATCCTTCAAGTGGTTTATTCATGCTGAAAACTCCGCACTAGCATGCATGGCAAGTTGGCCACTTGCATTACATGCCCATAGGTTAATTTTGCTATTACATTCGTCAAAATCCGCATTCAGAAAAATGCGTTCCCCTAAAAACAAGGGAGAGACAGCTCTAAACTCAAATGAGCTTAGTTTTTTATTAGATTGTAATTCTTCTGCAAGATCAAGAAGCAACAAAGCGATGAGCGGCCAATGAACTACAAGATTGGGATACCCCTCCTTGTCACAGGCATATGACTGATCATAATGAATGCGATGCGTATTGAATGTGATTGCAGAAAATCGAAACAATAAGCGTGTATCAGGAAGAATGCTGCGCTGCCATTTTCCCACAGGAATCGGTTCAGCTGTCGACTTTTCTGTAATCTTCAATTTGGCTGCTGGACGATAGACAATATCTTGATCTTCGCTTCTTAACAGCATGCCATCGTCAGTGTGAACATCATGTTTAACTTTGACAAACATCAAGGCGCCTGATTGCCCAACCTTATTCTTAACGTCGGTGATAGTGGAGGTTCGAACAACCACATCACCCGTGGCTGCGTGATTATGAAAACGAATCTGGCTACCCGCCCACATCCGTTGAGGTAAGTCTTTATCTTCAGGCAGAAAACTCCCTCTTTGGGGATGACCATCCTCTGCTAAGGTCGCTTGTAAATCTATTGGTAGGAAATGACACCAATGCCATAAGGATGGCAAGGCGTCGCATAGATCTAGATTTTTATCAAAAGTCGCGGTAAATCTTTCTAAAGTAGATGCCGATATGATATCCTTGTAGACACGTGATTTATTCAAGCATGATATCTGGCTAGATGCCATCACTCTTTCCTTTTAAAACATGGATGAGCCATGAAAAGATGCCTCGCCCTAAAACCACAGTCTGTGACCCTACCTATTAAAAGACTTTAAAAGCTATTATTCATTCTGTATATTCGAATATAATTAATGTATCTTTCGGAAATAACGAAATATGAATTTTGACCTAAAAGATCTAAAAGTGTTCCTAGCTATCCTAGAAACAGGAAGCATGTCAGGTGCGTCCCGTAGAACAAATACTTCTGTTTCTGCTGTGCATGAGAGGATGAAGCTCCTCGAAGCTCGTGCCGGTATTCCATTGCTAAATAGTGATGTGCGTGGCTCTCGACCTAGCAAAGCTGGCCTCACTCTTGCGAAGCATGCAATGATCGTATTATTGGATGCGGAACGTTTAAGTGGCGCAATTGATTCTTTGAAATCCAAAGAAAGCGGCGTAATCAGTGTTCGGGCAAACTCAAGTGCGCTAGCAAGTTCGTTCCCAGAAATACTCGCACGATTCTTGGCACGCTACCCAGATGTGATAATTGACCTTCGTGAAGAGCTATCTCATGACATAGCCAACGCGGTTCGCGAAGGGAATGCTGATTTTGGCATTGCGGAAGAAAATACAAATCTAGAAGGCTTGAAGACTGAACGCTTCTTGTCTGAACGTCTCGTCATATTGTTACCGCCTGGTCATCGACTCCAAAATCGTAATACAGTTAGTTTCGAGCAAATTTCAGAGGAAAGTTTTATCGGCCTAGATGAACATTCTGCGATTCATACATATCTTCTTAAACAAGAAAACATAACCGGAAAAGCGCTAACAACGCGGATTAGATTACGTAGTTTTGATGGTGTTTGTCGAATGGTCGCAGCCGGAGCAGGCGTTGCAATTGTACCATCCGCCGCGATCCCATCATCTGCGATTGAAAGTGGAGCACGGGCCATTGCGATTTCTGATAAGTGGTCCATACGTAATCTTGTTATTTGCCAATCCCCAAACCGCCCACACAGTACGCTCATTCAAGGACTTGTTGACCGACTTACAAATCAAACGGAATTGTCAGAGTAAATTGAACACTCATAGAGGGCTCTGTCAGAATAAATAATTCGACCCCAATTTAACACAATTTGCGAAAATTTATGTAATACCAAGTTGCTGCCATTCGGTGAGGGCAGCATCACGTTGAACCTTAAATCTATCTCTTGTATTTTGATGGCGTTCTTTGTTGAAGTGATTGAAGATGGGAATTTTTCCATCGCCCTAACTTCTTGAATTTCTTGGTTCCCAATAACCTTCATAGCGGCTCGATAAGAGCGTAATCTATCGGTGACAATAATTCTTGCTTCCCATAGCACTTCATTGTTTTCTTATGAGCATCCATTGGGTCTGACTTATACATACGCAGTAATCCTTCTTGATAATAAGGTTAATATCGTATGTTGCAGTGACCAGTTGAATCCATCAGAACTGAAGATAGACTGCAGTAAAAATGATATTGCTGATATATATCAGTGGCAAAAGTTTTTTGAACTATCGACACAGATATTAAAGAAAACTTTAGCTGAAAAAAAAGTTAAATTACTGTCTTTAGGTAAAATACTGTCTTTAATATTGCCTGCTATTTTAGGATTGGCTACTATTTTAGGAATTGCATTAGATATTTTTTCTTATATAGATGCAGACGAAAAAGATTTAAAAAACCACGCAAATTTTATCACAATCGGTCAACAGATATCTGCTAATGGAAAAGCTAGTAAAAATCAATATTTAGAGGTTATGCAGGCAATCGAAAAGAAACAAACCTTAATAACAGCCCTAAGGTCTGTATCCATTGCTAAAAAAAAGGCATTTATAATTCGAATGACTATATTCTTGTCATTGGGCAGGAAGTGGAGATAATAAAGAGTGATGGGAAATGGGTATATATTAAGTTATATTACCTTGATATTTCAGTAACTTATGCTGGCTGGATATTAAAAAAATATTTATCTATATGATGTATCAATTTTTTTAAGGCAGTTTGTGAAACTACTTTTATATGGTTTTCATATTCTATTGGTAATTGGTATTTATTTGTAGAATATATTCTGGTTTGGTTATAAAATATCTCGTAAATCCAAATATGCAGAATGTTGACATTAACACCTAAACTATCGGCAGTGTGAAAAACGGTACGATCCGTTTGAAGAGCCAATTTAACGGCGTTTCATATAAATTTAGATGTGTGTTTTATAATATTTAATTAGACATGTGGTTTTCCTCCTTAAGACTAAGATTTATTTTAACTTATTTGCCCTTTTCTTGTAATCAATAATTGATACACCATTACCGCCGTTGTCAGGGGAAGCTTACTTTAACGATATTACGCTATAATGAGATATAAATCACCAAAATTTTGGGTGTGCATTCTAAACCATATTAAATTTATGTAAGGAATGGGAGGATATATTATAGACCGAGAAGGGCTAGAATTTGATACTTGCATATAAAACAATATCTTAGTACAATATTGTTAAATTTTAAAAACTTGAAAAAATAAATTTGCCAATAAAATTAATATATTAAAAGTGGTGCGCCCAGGAAGATTCGAACTCCCGACCCCTTGATTCGTAGTCAAGTACTCTATCCAGCTGAGCTATGGGCGCATTATAACATAATCTGCATTGGGATTTACGACATAGAATAGGCCTTTGCAAGCATCTTTTGATATTTTTTAATACTACAAACCAAAAAACTATAATAGAACTTATTAACATATTGATATTAGATACAATTGTTATCAATATTTGACAAAAAAATTATGGTAAAGTTATAAGTTATAACTGTTAATTTTAAATATTTAATAAAGAAAATATATGTTTAATATCTTTTATAATAAAGCTGCTTGAAGAATTTGTTAGTGTAAAGTATTATATTTATATTTTGTAATTGAAAATCTTTCTATAAATGGATTATTATTGTTAAATAGTTTGTATTTCTTAGCTTAAACATAGTTAATAAAGCCTTCTTTAAAACAGTTTTAGAATAATTTTTAAAATAAATTAACTAACAAAGGGCAGTTTTGCGGCATGATATTTTCACAAAAATTTGCTATTACATTTGGTGTAAGTCTATTTCTTTTAACAGGTTGCAGCGGCGGCAGCGATTTATGGTCGTCATTAGATGCAACATCAATCAGTAAAAATCAAACAGCAACCATTGATGCATCTGCATCAAACATCAATATTACACAAGATAATAATATAGTAGCAGGTGCTGATGTCCCTGTTAATAGTGCCTTAACACAAGGTACAACATTCATTGGCAATAAAGTTGCGGAAATGGCTCGCGATCTTGGCAAGCTAAAAAGCGAATTAAATAATATCGAAACAAGCGTAGCAAATACCAGCAGTATAACAGAAAATAATTCCAATAATTATCATGCCCTTGTAGGCGCTATTACGGCGCATTTACAACGCGGCACAACACCAGGCAACCCCGTTTTGGTTAGTCAATGGAATATGGCACAGGCAAAGTTAGAACAAGTTGCCAAGGTTGGAACTTCCATGATAAAACTTAGCAATGACGCTAGTAATAAAGCTGCATTTGGTCAATATTTGCTTAATGCAGTTCAAGCCACATACGGGCTTAGTGGTGCGGTTGATGCAGATCATATACAGCTACAAAAACTTGAAGATAGTACCCATCAAACTTTGGTTCGTATCGACAGGGTAATGACTAATTTAAGCCATGACCTTAATCGTCAAAATGTTTATATCAATAATGAACGCCAAAATATGACAACATTATCACTAGCCATCAAAAATGGCGAACTTTATGGATCTAGCTTGGCAACGCGCACTTTCACACAAACAGAGAATATCGCTCGTGCCGAATCATTATCAAATATGCCACAAGATGGTGAAAGTCCTTTGATTATAATTCGTTTTGATAGATCAAATGTGGAATATCAACAGGCATTATATAATGCAGTTAGCCAAGCATTATCACGCAAAGCTACGGCAACATTCAATCTAGTTGCAGTCCATCCAAAGCAAGGAACTGCGGCACAAATGGCATTGAATGGTGCAGCAGCACGCAGAAATGCTCAAGATGTATTGCGCACTATGACCGATATGGGAGTTAGTAGCAGCCGTATCCAAATGTTGACCGCAAGCGATCCAACCATAAAAATTAATGAAATACGACTCTTTGTTCATTAATACATAGATTATAAATTAATAAAACCGGTACTGATAATTTGGTGCCGGTTTTTATTTTACAAATTAAAGCAAGATTATATATTATTTTAGATCATATATAATTGTACGCAGATAAATAAAGAAGATAATATTGTGAATAAATCAGCCCAAATGGATTTCCCTGTATCATGGGATGAATTGCATCGTAACGCCCGCGCATTGGCATGGCGATTAACTGCTATTGGTCCTTTTAAAGGTATAATTGCCATTACCCGTGGTGGGCTTGTACCAGCAGCAATAATTTCTCGTGAATTAGAAATACGTCTTGTTGATACGGTTTGCGTTGCATCATATGAGAATAAAAACCTTGGTAAACCATCAGTATTAAAGCCAGCAATATCAACAACCGATGGTGATGGTTGGTTGATAATTGATGATCTTGTCGATACGGGAATCACGGCAAAAACCGTCCGTGATATGTTACCAAAGGCACATTTTGCAACCATATATGCCAAACCAGCTGGTCGTGATTTGGTCGATACATTCATTACCGAAGTATCACAAGACACTTGGATATTATTCCCTTGGGATATGGAAACTGCATATTCTGCACCTGTAGTTAATAGAAAATAATTTTTTATATTTTGCATTCATATTTGCCGCTATCACTTGTAAATTTAATTAATATTACTATTTTGCATAGTTACAATGAATGCAACAATGGCAACAAATATTGCAACCACAAAATATGCGGCAATAATTCCAAATATGGGCTGAACCCAACAGATTAATAATGTTAAAATTATTGCAAAAAATAACCCTAAAATATTTGCCATCGAATATACGCTATCGGCATCTTCTTCCACTATTCTTTCAATCATCGATACCCTCGCAGCAATTCGCGATATACCAAAAGTAAAAGTTGCAAAGAAAAACATCAAACTCATGAAATAAATCTCATATATCGGCTGTAGAAAAATGAATATTGAAGTTAACCCAAGGCTCAATATTACTATTGCCTTTATATTTTTACTTGATAAAAACCTGATAAAAAACATCGAGCCAAACATAAATCCTAGGCTCGCTATCGCATCAACAATACCTAATATTGCAAAATTTTCTCCGACCACGGCAATGACAAAAAATATTGTTAAACTATTCATCACATTTGGAACTGCCCTTACTAAGGAAAAGTTTAATATATCAATGAAATTATATCGTAAAGCTTTCACATAAAGCTTGGTGCTACTAATAGTTATTTTCTTTCCCTGCTAAATTTTCCATTAATAAAATAAAATAAAATTGCGGAGGCAAAAAATGACAAGCCATTAATCAAAAAAATTATTTCAACACCCAATAAATGCCCGATAAATGAACCGATAGTTACTGAAATAAGCATTGCTATTTGTGTTGAAATTTCAAGTTTAGAGCTAAATATATCTGTAATTAGCTGATCTAGCTTAATGATTTTTTGAAAAAAACTATTAGATGCAGGTTTATATAAACCATCCATCAATGATGATATGGCCGTTACAATTAACGTCGTTTCAATGACGAATTTTTGCAATAAAACAGCAATGAATATGCACAGAACAAAAACACCACGGGCTATATCAGAATATTGACAAATAATCTTCACACCAAATCGACGTAAAATTCCCAAGCTAAAATATGAAGCAAATAATTGCGGAATTGCATATGATAAAAAGACACTAGCGATTGCAAATATGGAATTTACTTCATTAAATGCAATATATGCTGCGCCCAAAATTTGTATTCCATTTCCTAAATAGGTTATAAAATTAGCGATCAAAAAGAGCGTAATATTTTTATTAGACTTATTTTTATTTGTTTGGATCATGATAAATACTGCCAAAATTTTCTAAAAGCATTTGCCGCAGTAGGTGATATATTTTTTGCCCTGATACAGCCATGAACAAGCCCATCAAAACATATATGTTCGACATTATTGCCACCATTTTTCAATTTTTCTTCTAATAAATATGAATCTTCCTTTAATGAATCTTCACCAGCAGAAATAAGTAATGTTTCCGGAAATATATCAAAGCATTCTTCATGTAATATTGGCGATATTCTAATATCATCGGGCGATGTTTTGCCTGCTGTATAGCATTTAACAAAATATTCCATCTCATCACCACTTAAACGCGGTGCGTCTTCGCCACCAGATGACCAGCGGGCAAAATTTAAAACAGGGCTGAATAGGCTTAGTTTTTCAATTTCCTGCAAATTGCTTTTGATTGATAAAATTGCGATATTTACCGCTAAATTTCCACCTGAACTATCACCTGCCACCATAATGCTATCATATTTTGTATTTTTTGCTGCGATTTGATATATTTCTGCACAAAAATCGAGGGCTATAGGGAATGGGCATTCGGGCGATAATGGATAATTAATAAGCCAAATATCATGGCCTGTTTTTTGACAAAATTCTGCTGCGATATCCTGATGGCTGTCGTAACCGCCTAATACGAAACCGCCGCCATGAAAATATAATATTAATTTTGAAACTGGTCGTTTGCTCAATATATTTTCGTAATGCCGGTAACCCCATTTATTTTCAATGAAAATATCGGTATATTTTACATCTGGTGATATATTTATGGGAAATATTTTTGCATAATTTGCAAATAAAAGCCGTTGAAAATCTAACGGACATGAATGATAACCAAACGGCATTATAACATCGCCATGCTTTAAATATGTCGCAATTCCATCTGCATATTTCATTTTATTCATCCTATAAAATTTAAGTTTTTATAGGATATAGCCAATATAATATTGAAACGACCCGTTTCTTGCTATTATATTTATATTATTATAATTAATATTAGGAGAAACATTATGTGGTCTGGTGTAATACCTGCTGTAACAACAAAATTCGATCAAAATGACAAGCTTGACCATGTGGAAATGCAACGTTGTTTCGATTATTTAATGAATGCTGGTTGCGATGGTTTAATAGTTTGTGGTTCGCTTGGAGAAGGCTCTATGTTAGATGGCGATGAAAAAATTGCTGTTCTAAAAACCGCCATTAGATCGGCTGCTGGCAAGCCAGTCTTAATGACTGTTAACGAAGCATCAACCAAATCTGCTTGTGAAAATGCTGCTCGCGCTGCAAAGGCTGGTGCCGATGGCTTGATGATTGTGCCTAGCCCGATTTACCATACTAACCATGATGAAACTGTCGCCACATTAAATGCTGTGGCAAATGCTGGCGGTTTACCAGTTATGATATATTCCAATAAAATGGCCTATCGTGTCGATGTTACACCAGAAATAATGTTGGAATTAGCCGATAACGAGCATTTCGTCGCTATCAAAGAAAGTTCCGACGATATTAGACGAACAACTGAAATAATAAACAAACTTGGCGATCGCTATGAGATATTAACCGGTGTTGATAATTTGGCTTTTGAGGCATTAAATGTTGGTGCAACGGGCTGGGTTGCAGGGCTGGTTGTTGCATTTCCAAAAGAAACGGTGGCGATTTATAAATTAATTCAACAGGGCCGTAATCAAGAAGCATTGGTAATATATCGTTGGTTTAGGCCGCTGCTTGATTTAGATGTTTCAACATATTTAGTACAGAATATTAAATTAGCTGAAATGATAGAAATTGGCTCAAATGATATCACTCGCGCCCCACGTCAGCCATTAACAGGCAAAAGACGCGCCGATGTTGAAAAAACAATCCGTGATGCAATTGCTATAAGACCAGAATTACCAAAATTATAAATATATCACTGTTTATATTTGCACATGGATTTTATAATCGTTATAAAGATTTAATTGCTCTGCACCCGTAGCTCAGCTGGATAGAGCGCTGCCCTCCGAAGGCAGAGGTCGTGCGTTCGAATCGCGTCGGGTGCACCAATTCTTTCTTATGAAATCAACGGATTAATAAAACAACAATTCATCATTCATTGTAACAGCCCGCATAATACACGCAGAATAGATAAATTTGGATTAAAATCATTGGCGGCAAATGATAATAGGTAAGTCATTATCCAATATAAATCCTGTTATTTTTCCAACAAAAATAGACCGCCGAATTAATCGCGTTTTAACTGCTGCGAATGATCTTAGAGATGGTGCAAGTGGTGAGGTTGGTTTTATCCATGCCACTTTATGTCAAACATTCTTTCCATGTGGCAAACCGCAAATAGGCTTGCGAAAATGGGAGAGCATTAATGGTCATTCAGCAATGCGAATTGAGGCAGGAACAGCATTTGATTCCAATAGTGGTAAATGGATAGATTTGCCTTTACCAAGTGGAATTAAGGCACGTTTGGCGTTAATTTATCTTAGCACATTGGCAGTTAAAAACAAATTGCCTATTGTGCCATTGGATAGATCAATGACCGCGTTTTTTAAAAAATATAACTGGTCGTCAGGTTAATTCTCGCGATATTTATATTTTCAAACAACAAATGGCGGCTTTAGGCGTGGCAACGGTTCGACTTGCCAGTAAATATAAGCAAAGCAATTCACATTTTGTCTCTGTTTTTGATTTGATATGGATGCAGCAAGGCACGAAGCGTTCGCTATGGCCAAGTGAATTAGAGCTTTCTTCAGGCTATTGGCAAGGGTTAAAGCTAAAGGCTGTTCCCATCGATATGAAAGCATTAAAAGCCATAAGTCATTCGGCACTGGCGATTGATATTTATCTTTGGTTGACGCATCGACTTAGGCGCATAGATCAACACTATACAAAATACTGGAAATTTTTATGGCAACAATTATGTCAAGGATATAGAAGAATAAGTTATTTTCGTGTTAAAATCGAAAAGGTTTTATTCCAAGTAAACGCATTTTATCCACAGGCAAATATTGAAGAATATATAAACCAAGATGGAGTTTCAGTAGGGCTTAAGCTTTTCAATAGCCCACCACCAATTGCACCATTGGCGGGATGATATGATTATATTTATCCACATGCGTTTGGTCGCGGTAATCACATGCATTCGGTCGCGCAATATGGCCTTAATTCACGTGCGTTTGGTCGCACATACCTATTAAAAACCTATATTTATTTAACCTTTAGGAGATTTATCATGGCAATAATCAATTTTATACTTCAAGCAAAAGGCGGTGTTGGCAAATCAATCATTGCTTCTATTTTGGCGCAATATTACCAAGAAAATAACATAGATATCGCTTGTTTTGATACCGATCAAATTAGCACAAGTTTTGCAAAATATGAAGCCCTTAATGTTAAATCAGTAGAGCTTATGGGCGATAATAAAATTAACCCTAATGCAATTAGTGATTTTTTTAACCAGCTTCTAGAATTAGACAAAGACGTGGTTGCCGTGATTGATAACGGCGCTTCATCTTTTATCCCAATATGTTCATATATTATTGATAATCAAATTATCGCCCGAATGAAAAGCAACGGTCATAAAATGGTTTTCCATTCAATATTAACTGGTGGGCAAGCCCAAACTAATTGTCTAGATGGCTTATCAGCATTATTTGCAAATTTCCCTGATGTGCCTATCGTAATTTGGCAAAATCAGTATTTTGGAAAGATAGAAATCAACGGCAAGTCTTTTGAAGAGAGCAATATTTTTAAAGAAAATATGCAAGTTATCAAAGGATTAATAACTATTAAAGCACGGCAAAAAGAAACTTTTGATAATGATATGAGCGAAATGCTGCAAGACCGCCTGATTTTTCCTCAAGCAATAAAAAACCCAGATTATGGCATGATGCCCCGCCAAAGATTATCTATAATATGGGATGATCTTAAACAGCAGCTTGAACTTATGAATTTATAAAGTTCAAACATATGAATAATATTAACCGAACCACAGTGATTAAAAGCCATATAACAGCCAAGGGAAAAGCAATATTATTAGAAAGATCAAAACGGATGAGGATGACTATGTCCGACTATATACGCAGAGTTATGATCAATTTCAAACTACCCGATGCGGTAATGGATACCCAAGTTATTAGCCAAGTTTTGCATGTTAATGCTAGTCTTGCCCGGCTTGGTAATTTATTAAAATTAACATTGGATCAAACTGAAATTGATGAAGCAAAAATCAATTTATTGCTGTTAGATATAACCAAGACAAAAGCGGCGTTAAAAAAACATATATTGGCGATTAATCTGTGAATTTATTTGTAATATTACTATTAAATATAATCTTTATTATTTGCCATTTTTTTAAATTTAAATGAAGCTTTTGGCTTTGATGATACTGGGGCTTGTTTCAGGATTAATATTATTAATTGGGGCTGCAATATTTGAATTTGCTATGTTATTTATTTCTTGACGAAATGCAATGATTTGACGGCGAAAACTGTTATATGAAACGGTTATCTGCTTGGCATCAACCAAGGCATTATAAATACGTTTCATTGGAATGCCGCGCCTTAATTCTGATTTAATTTCATCTTGTATGACAAGAATTTCTATTTTTGCTTGACCCCATAATGTCATTTTAATTCTTTCAGTTTTTAAATTGACCAGATAAATATAAAATAACAGAAAAACTCTATTTTTACTAGAATATAACATAGATATATGCTTGAAATATCAAATAAAATAAAAATAAACGAAGATAAATAAATAACTTCAGATAAACTTAAAATATTACATAATTTACCTGTCGTCCTGATGGCAGGATAGGTGAACTGTCCCACATTCACACCTGCGATTTAAGCAATCGGTTTATTCGCCCCTTCGGCGCTCAACGGCTTATTAAAATATTAAACAATAAACTGAATTGTATAAAAACAAGTATAACCACATAGAATACAACAATCCCGTTTGACTTGCATTTAACTAATATGCGTGGCATTTAAATAAGGGTAATATTTTTGTGATGGGCAAAAGATGGCATTATTTAATGAAAAATATCTAAAAAAGCAAATTGGCGAACATCCAGGTGCTATCTCTGATGAACATTTGAAAATATTGAATAATTGGGCAAATAGCATTAAATACGGCTCTATCGAAAGCCAAAAAGAAACTGCTTTGGATGGAGGTTTTAAAAATAAAATTGTCGAACAGGTTTTAGGTTACACTCCATTTGGTGAAGCCAATGAATGGAATGTTGCCGCAGAACAAGCCATAGGTCGTGGCAATGTAGATTTAGCATTAGGCAGCTTCACGCAAGATACATCAAAGATACTTGCCGTTTTTGAATTAAAAGGGGCAAAAACTAAAGATCTTGATGCCATTATGCCGGGACGAAATAAAAGCCCAGTGCAGCAGGCTTGGGAATATGCGAATGATGCGCCTGGCTGCCGTTGGGTTTTATTATCCAATTATGTTGAATTGCGTCTTTATTCATATGGCGCAGGGCGGCAAAATTTTGAACGGTTTTTATTAAAAAATTTAACTGATCCTGTTGAATATGCACGTTTTCAACTTTTACTTAATGCGGAAAATTTATTATCTGGTCGCACGCAGGATCATTTAACTGCAAGCCATAAGCAAGATAAAGATATAACGGATAAGCTATATCTAGATTATAAAGAAATCCGCCATAGCCTGATTGATCAAATTAAAATCGCTGCACCAGATGAAAATGGTGATATGCAAATCGCCTTTGCCCAAACAATATTGGATCGGGTGTTATTCATTGCCTTTGCCGAAGATACGGGGTTATTGCCACCAAACACCCTTCGTTCGGCATTTGAACATAGCGATCCATATAACCCAAAACCAATTTGGCATAATTTCAAGGGCCTGTTTAAAGCAATTGATAACGGCAATCCTACGCTTAAAATTCCGCGTTATAATGGCGGATTATTTAAACGTTACCCCGCCATTGATAAATTAAATCTGCCAGATGCCACTTGCGAAGGATTTAAACGGCTTGGCGATTATGATTTCGCATCCGAAGTTAGCGTAACAATTATCGGTCATATATTCGAACAATCAATCACCGATCTGGAAAGATTACAAGCCATTGCGCGGGGCGAAGATATTGCACCAGAAAAGAAAACAGGCGTGACGGGAAAACGCAAACGTGATGGTGTGATTTATACCCCCGATTATATCGCAAATTTCATTGTCGAACAAACATTGGGCGCATATTTAACCCAGATGTTTAATGATTGTTTAGCCAAAAATATCACGATTGCAAGCAGTGGCAAAGCATATGAAAATATTAAATGGAAAAATAATAAATCAGAATTAAAAATATGGAAAGATTACCAACAACGCTTGGGCAAGCTTCGCATCATTGACCCTGCCTGTGGTTCAGGTGTTTTTTTGGTCGCCGCATTTGATTATTTAAAAGATGAATTTCACAGGGTTAATAACAAAGTTGCCGATTTATCATTAACAAAAACATGGTGATTTATTTGACCCTGATAGCCAGATTTTATCGACCAATCTATATGGTGTCGATGTAAATTCGGAATCGATTGAAATAACCAAGCTTTCGCTTTGGTTGAAAACCGCAAGGCGCGGCAAGGTTTTGGATAGCCTCGATGGGCATTTGCGTGTTGGTGATAGCATAATAGAGGATTCCAACTATGCCTATATGCAACATGGTTTTAGCTGGAAAAAAGCATTTCCCAATGTTTTTACCGATGGTGGATTTGACATTGTCTTGGGCAACCCACCATATGTTCGCCAAGAATTAATTTCACCGATGAAACCATATCTTCAACAGAAATTCGAAGTTTATCATGGGGTCGCCGATCTTTATTGTTATTTCTTTGAACGCGGCTTGCGATTATTAAAACAAGGCGGGCGCATGGGCTATATTTCCAGTGCGACTTTTTTTAAAACCGCTTCGGGAAAATTATTGCGAAAATATTTATCCGATAATGCCACATTGGAACTAGTGGTTAATTTTGGCGATGTGCAGGTATTTGCGGGGGTAACGACCTATCCCGCCATATTGGTGATTAATAATCAAAAACCGAGCAAAAACCATAAATTAGATTTTTGGAATTTGGATCAATTACCCGACGGCAGCTTTACCAGTGCCTTTGATCAGCATAAATCCACCTATAGCCAATCCAACCTAAGCGATGCCGCATGGGAATTTGAAGACGAGCGATTAACCGCCCTGCGCCGCAAAATTAAACATGGCAAGCCAAGCCTGAAAGATGTTTATGGTTCGCCCTATCGCGGTGTTTTAACGGGCCGTAATGAAGCCTTTGTTATCGATAAATCAACCCGTGATCGTTTAATTGCTGCCGACCCTAAATCCGATGAGATTTTAAAACCATTCTTGGAAGGCAAAGATTTAAAACGCTGGCGGGCAGAAAGCCGTGGGTTATATTTAATTTTTACTAGACGTGGGATTGATATTACACTCTATCCCGCTATTCTTTCTTATTTGCAACAATATCGTGATATTTTAGAACCAAAACCCAAAAATTGGATAGCAGAAAAACCGGGGCAAATCTGGCAAGGCCGCAAGCAAGGGGCTTATAAATGGTATGAAATTCAAGATGCGATTGATTATTATAAAAAATTTGAAAAACTGAAAATTGTCTATGCCCATTTTTGCCCCCAATCTTTATATCGGATTGATAATTCAGGATATTACTCAAATGATAAATCCTATATTATCGCCAGCGCAGATGCCGCATTACTAGGATTGCTTAACAGTTCTGTAATATGGTTGCTGATGACGGGAATATCTCCTCCTGTTCGAGGTGGTTTTTATGAACATAGGGCTATTTTTGTAGAAAACACTTCCAATCCCCAATACAAGCGATCAACAACAAGCGGAATTATCATTATTAGCCGAAAAATGCCAATCATTAGCAGAAGAATGTTATAAAAAAACAACAGGCAATAACCAGACGCATATCAGATCTTTGCCCCGATGATAAATCCCACAAGCTTTCCAATAAGTTAAAAAACTGGTGGCAATTTAAAAGTTTTAAAGATTTTCAAAAAGAAATAAAAGCCAAATTTAAAACAGATATACCACTTGCCGAACGTTCCGATTGGCAAGATTGGATCGCCAAAGAAAAAATTGCAATTAACCGCCTTAATGCTGAAATTAAAATCAATGAAGATAAAATAAATAATTTAGTCTATCAATTATTCGACCTAACAGCTGATGAAATAATGCTTCTAGAAAATAATATTTAGGAAATTGCTAATAATGACGCATCGCCATATATTCCGTATGACATATTATAAAAATATTGAAAGATTTTTAAAAGACGGCGCGTTATATGCAAAAAATCATCAAGACCAGCCGCAATTTTCTATTTCATATGGCGAGATAAATAATAAACGCGGCAACGAATTTAAAACTCCAGATGATGAATCTTTGCATGATTATCTGCCATTTTATTTTTCACCAATAACCGCTATGGCATATGCTATTCATCGCAAAAACGTGACATTAAAAAATCAAACTGGCGAGGATATTGGAAAAGCAAATTCAAGCGATGTCGTCTATATAGTTTCCAACATAAAAATTTGCGCCGCTAAAAAAATACCATTCTGGTTTACAAATGTTGCATGTAATACCGCAGGGGCAAAATTTAAGAATGATCTTAATTATTTTAAAAATCATATTAAATGGGATTTATTCGATGAATATCCTATGATAGCTACTATTTCTGAAATAAAATATCAAGGAGTTTGTAAATGGACGCAGGATCGCGACGATGGTAAGCATAGCAACCGTTCGGCCGAACGCATGGCAGAATTCATGATCAAAGATTCATTATCAATTGGCTTAATTGATTGTATCATTGTCAATAATGATGTTATAAAAACTAAAATTGATGCTTGGATGGAAAATTCTAATTGGGATATTCCAGTTTATGTCAACGAGGGATGTTATTTTTAGCCATGACAATAATTTACAAACAAGGTGATATGTTCGACGAACAAGCCGATGCGATTGTAAATACGGTTAATTGCGTTGGCGTTATGGGCAAAGGCGTTGCGTTGGAGTTTAAAAAACGCTGGCCTGAGAATTTTAAACAATATAAAAAACTATGCGATGCCAAAAATCTTGCCCCTGGTAAATGTTTATTTTGATACTGGTGATCTGCTGTCTAACATAAAACCGCGTTATTTGATTAATTTTCCAACCAAAGATCATTGGCGTAGTAAGTCAAAATTATCTTATATCGAAGATGGTTTGGATGATTTTATCAAGCAAATCAAAGAATATAATATTAAATCGGTTGCATTGCCACCGCTTGGTTGTGGCAATGGTGGCTTGCCTTGGGAAGAAGATGTTAAACCCTTGATCGAAGAAAAACTTGCATCGGTTACAGATGTCGAATTTATTATATATGCACCAAAAATCCAACAACAAAAACCAGAATATGCTGATATTCCCGAAGGGATGACATTCGAACGCGCCATGATGGTTAAGGTCATTGGTCAATTAGAACAATATTTTAACGGCTATTTAACCAAAATATCATTGCAAAAAATAGTTTATTTTTTACAGATACTGGGGATAAATTATAATTTAGAATTTTCCCGTAATAAACATGGCCCTTATTCAGAAAAACTAAGCACTGCTTTCAAAGCAATGGAGGCACAAAATTATATTTCTGGATATAGTCTTGATGAGCCTAAAATTCGCGCGACACAGGCTGCTTTTTCTGCCGCAGAAGATTTTTTAAACGGTGGCGATTTTCCATATTATCAAGAAACAATAACGAAACTTGAGTTGCTTATTGAAGGCTTTGAAAGCCCGCATGGTATGGAGCTGCTGTCATCGGTGCATTATTTAGTTGATCATGAAAATAACAATAATATTGACGATGTGATTAAAGCATTTAAAAATTGGAATGATCATAAGTCCAATGGTTTTTCTGATACTTCGATTAAAGACGCTTTTAATAGATTGAAAACTGATAAGCTTATTTTAGTTAATTAAATAAAATCTGGCAATTACCTATCAAATATAAATAACTGCCAGATAAAATTTAACTGTTAATTTTGCTTTCCAAATATTCCCTTTAGACCTTGGAATAACTCGCCTTTTACTCCATTTTGCCACTCATATACTATGCCATCTTCTTGCTGTAATACCAAAATTCTTTCGATACCGATGTTTTCCAAAACAATAGATTTTTTGGGAAATAATTTATTCATTTGCGCTTCTTTGATGGTAACACTAACAACATTTGCATAGCTATCAATATTAAGCCCTGTCAGTTCGGTTGAGCCAAATGAAATTGCCCCAAATAAAGATAAATATTCTTTATAATCATCAGAAAATTTTAAATTAAGCTGCCTTTCGGCCTCCGCAATAAGTTCAGAAGATGCGCCCTTTGTTTTGTGTATTTCGAATTTTTCTTCAATTTTTTTGATTATATTATCCATTTTCAACTCCTGTTTTTTGCTCTTTCTTTCCAATGTTTTGGTCGTTCGACATCGAATTTAGGTCTATTTATTTCAGATTCTTTTTTGGGGTCATGTAACACCGAATAATTACCCCCTCCTTGATGTTCATACATAGTTAACTCAGCAAGCGCCCCATCATTTTTCTGCCCTATATGATGCAATTCAATCTTCTCACCATCTTTGTTGATGGGAGCTCTCCCCTCCTCACATCTCTGCTTATTTGTGATGCCTTGTGAGTCTTTTTGATCCCAGTCAATATCGGTTCTTTCAAGACATTTTCTGCCGTTTATTTCTGCCTCCTGAAGCCCAGCATCTTTATAAATTTCATATTCTTCCTTTGATTCAATTTGATTAACCACTTCCTCAGACCAGCCAGATTCATCCTTAATTTGCTGTTTTTCTCCTTCTGATAGCCCTTTATTTTCAACATTATCAAGTGGTTCTTTTAATTCATTATTATCTATTTCATTTGAACTTTTTGTTGGAAAATCAGACACTGCATCGCTAAAATCTTTTTTTGAACTGACCTTACCTATTTGACGTTCTGGGTTTTGGGTTAGTCGCTCCATACCCGACCCCGTTAATTCATTTGTCATATCATTCCCTCCTTTTTCTTATTGTTTATTTCACGAAAAACTTCTTCAATAAATTCTTTGCTTTCAGGTTTATTTCTAATAATAAGCTCGATAGCTTGCTCCATAATAGCCATACGGTCGCTTTGATTAAAAAACTCCTGATCTAATTGAGCGATTATTTGCTGTTGTATTACTTGCAGCCGTTCAACATTATTTTTTATATGTGCATTAGCATGAAAAATTTCGTGGATTTCTAATATATCCCTAATCCAATAAGGAATATTATATGGATCATCATCGACAGATTCGACAATTTCTGCTCCATAAGGGAAATAACGTTTTTTTGCCGCCGCAAATATTTTAACGTCAGATGTTAGTGAAAACTGAATGATTGCTTTTAAAAATCGTGATTTTTCTATTTGGCGAATATCTATTTGTTGTTGTTTTGGCGCGTCATAAATTAAAGGCTCTTCATCGGTAAATCTATCAAATTGCGATAAAACAGGTTCGAGCCAATTATTTTGATAAACCGCAGCACAACCAGTTTTTAAGGAGGCAAGTTCCTCAATTTGTTCCTCGTTCAAATGGGCTGCTTTTCCGACCAAGTTACGGTCGTCAAAATCTGGCAAGCGTAGGATTATTTTTGTATTTGTATTGCGGATTACCGATTGATCTAAAAGCCCTGGGGCTTGATCTGCAATGATAAAGCCTTCGCCATAGGTTCGCATTTCGGCAATTGCATTGGCGATTATTTCAACAGATTTACCTTGCAGATTTGCCCCTTCCTCGCTTTGTCCACCACCAGTGCGGCGCAGCAAATTATGGGCTTCTTCAATCACTGTGATATGTTTTAAGCTAGCATTGCCGCCAGATGCTTCGGACATGCGATATTCTTGTAATTTTAAAAATAATATCCCCATAAGTAGGGATTTTGTTTCCGAAGAGCCAACGCGGGATAAATCGGCGATGCAGGCTTGATCAAAAAGAACCGCTGGTGCTAATTCATCTTTTTGAAAGATAGTTTTGAAATATCCATTTGTCATAGATTTAACGCGCGTGATTAAAGCCCCAGCGTAATTCCCTTTTATTTCATCCGAATAATCAGAGCCGCTAATAATATCTGGTAAAACCGCTAATAGGTCGTGAAAATCTGGAAAGACAATCATTTCAAAATGGCAAGTGGAATTAAGAAGATCCCAGCCAGAACGCATATAAGTTTCTTCGATTGCCTCTTTTAAAATTGCAGGCATCGCCGCATACATTGGCCATACAGCATTTAAAATTTCAATAAGACGGTCAATATGTTCGATCACATGAATATTTTCAGGGAAAGAAAACGGATTAAGGCGCAATATTGGGGAATATTTTATATTAGTGCCAAATACTTGAACGCCATCATATCCGCCAAAGACATCCTTATATTCTCCCTTCGCGGGTTCTATGATCAAAAATGGAATATCATGATCTTTATAAAGCGTTTTAAGAATAGAATAAATAACGTTGGATTTACCGGCACCTGTGCTGCCCGTTATAAACATATGCCCAGTTAATGATTGAATATCTAGCTTAACATCAAGATTAATATCTGTTGTTCCATAGTTAGAAATATGCCCAATTGATATTGCGTTATCAAATTTATTATCATCCAAACATGTGATCGAACGACCAAAGGGTGCTGCATCATAAACAGGCACACCAGGTAGAGATTTTCGCGGCAAGCTCATAGCAACAGCCATTTCACGCGTGCTTATAAGCGATGTATGGGTTACATGCGGTGTGTTGAAGCCTTCTAGCATTTTAAACAAGGGATGGCGCAATTGCGATATATATTGCTGTAGTATATTAAATTTTTCAATATCATCATGGCGGCTCCATAATGATATATTATTACGTTCCAGCCCCGAAGATTCACCGCGTAACACCCCCGAATAAAGATCAGCACCAAGCTTAACATCGACGCTGTTTGATCCCACAAAATAGGCGCTCCAATCCCACATGCCATAGCTTTTACATTCCTTGATCCGCTCCAACTGCTCGTCTATTGCCTTTAATACCCCAGATATCCTTTTATTTTTTTCGGTGATTTGAAAGGATGTTCCCGTGCCTGTGGTTGCTGTATCACTATCGGTGGCTGAATTACTTGTGGCAGATGATGTTGCAACTGTTATACTATCTGCCTGTGAAGCGCTTTCATTGCTGCTGTCCGTGCTGCTTTTTGATCCTAACCCCGCAGCAAATCCTGTTATAGCTCCAGCTGCTGCGCCTACTGCCGCTCCTGGAATAGCTCCAATTCCAGCACCAGCAACACCACCAGATACTGCGCCAGTAATAGCACCTGAAGCGGCACCACCAGCGCCTTTTGCAAGCATCCCCTTGATATCCCAGTCGGATCTAGTTTTGCTGTTAGAAATGCTAGTCCCCATTGTATTAGTTGAGGTTGAACCGATGGTTTTTGATAGTGTTTCTGTCAGGCCTTTATTTAAAGATAGACCAATGGCACGGCTTTCATTTTTGGAAAATGTAATATTTTGCGTTTCATGAACAAAAAGAGCGGCATGAATATCTGAATAAGCGCCTTCAACCCTTTCCAATTCATCACGCGGCACGGGGGTAGCCTGAATTATGGCGGTATAGTCCCGGCCTCTCATGCCATCAATGATTTTTTCAATGCCTTGAGAAAAAGCGTCAAGATCATCATTTTTTAAAGATGGAACGCCCGCAATGCTGGTAATTGCCGATATATCCTTACTTTCCAAGGGGCTAAGCAAGCTATCAATGGCGGTTTCATAGACCTTATCCCCAAAATGAATACCGGGAAAATTGCCCGCCATAGCGGCGATTAAGGTGTTATCGGCATCCGCGCCACTTTCGCCATCATTTTTACGCGTGCCAATATAAATATCCGTATGAGTTTTATGGGCTTTTAAAACCACAACCACATTACAATTAAAACTATGCAAGGCCGAAAAAACATTGTTAAATTTGCCTAATGTATCTTCTTGCTTGTCATAGACAATGCGGCTGACTTTTTGCAATCTAATTTGTTTGATTGTCTCATCAAATGTCGTATCTAGCGGCATAATATCAAGACTATTCACCGCATCTAGATAACCCTTAAAGACAATAATTTCTGTTTCTAATAGGGCGGTTTGAAGTTTTCCTTGCTCTTGTAAAATTTCTTTATTCATAATCTGCCTCTATTTTATTTTTTTAAAAATAAATATCCAATAACAATAATAATAACGACACCGATAGCATATGGAATAAGCTTGGCGTTAGAATGTTTTTTGCCGCCATTACTGTGGTTAGATAGATCAATATTTGGTTTAGCGCGATTCATTTGAAAATTTGCATGTCCTGCCTTGGTCAAATGACGCATAACCGCCCATATATTGTCTATTTTTTCTTTGGAAAAATTGTCATTTAATTCGACGCGCCAGATTATCCCATAATTCCTCGGTCCATTGCGCTTGGTTATCGTTAAACATGCTTTTCCCATTATCGATTTCAAATAATTCCAGTTTTTGGCTTAGGGCATAATCAATTGATGCTTCGGAGCTGTAATTCTGCTGGCCTCTATCTAAATTAATTTGCCGCTTTAAAATTGCCCGAACTTTAATAATATCCAAATCCAAAACAGCCTGCTTCAATCTTTCATTAATCTGCATTATGCACTCCTTTTATATCAAGGATTTTACTTACTTTTTTTCTAAAATCCTCATGCCATTGAATATTATTTTTTGCTTTAATAAGTTGTTTTTCTTTTTCTTCCTTGTCATTTTCAGCATTTTGTAAATCTGTAAATATTTCTTTAACACGCCGATCAATTCCATCCATTTCCTTTAGAAATGTTTTTTTGATTGAATCTAAATTTTTAGAAAGGTGTTTTTCATAATTATCACGACTTCTATCAAATTCATCTTGCAGGCGCTCTGCAAATAGACCAAAAGCGTTACTGATATTTATTTTTATAACTTGCCCATGTATATCTGTAATTTTATCACCCTTAAGCCAAGTAAACGGATTATACCAATCTTTTTGAGATTCTATTTTTTGACTTACAACCTCCGTAACCATTATTTTATTATCAGCAACCATTTTTTCAACGGGCTTCATCTCAAGAAGAGCGCTCTGAAATTCGACAATATTTCCTGAAATTCCCTCAGGTAACGAATTTTTTAATATATCTGCTACATGTTCTTGATAATCATTACGCAGTTTTTCAAATTGATTCTTCGTATCACTTTCTACGCTATCTTTAAAATTACCATTAATTGACCTCATCATTGCCATGGCCTCTTTATATTTTATGCCAATCAATTTTACTCCTTCATTTTCATTCATATTTACGCTAGATTGTTTAGCAATTTCATCAAGAAAATCATTAAACTGGATCTCTGCATAGCGTAATTCCTTTTCATTTTTTATCCGATATATCTGGCGTAATATCATTAACTTTATCGCGAAATTTTTCCGCTTTCTCAATGTGTTCGCTATCTTCTAAAAACTGTTTGATAGCCTTATTTAAGGCGTGTAATTCTTCTTTGCCTTGTTCAATGAAATTGTTCATTTTTTCAACGATTTTCATTTTACGTGTGATATCTTCAAAACTATCAACGGCATCTTTTAACCTGACAGGAATTGCATGTTTAGATATATAAACATCTAATATTTTTTCTATAATGGGAATGCCACTTAAAATTTCTACTGCTTTTTCTTTATTATCTGATGATTTATAACCATCAAAATCCTTTTTCAAATCATCATAAACACAAGCACCTATATGGTCTTTAACATGTTCTAACATATTCATCCGTGGATCATCAAAAAAATCTAATAATGAATTTTCAAGATTACGTTTTTCTTTTCCTGTTAATGTATCAGGATCATCGCGGATACATTTAGCTAAATGAGCAGAAACAGGAATGATCAAGGGGTTTTTTATACCATTATTTTTCTAAATATTTACGGCATTTTTCAAGAAACGGGCCTATCGGGTCTTTATCAGGGTCGAGCATATCTATTTGATTGACGACAAAAATAAACCGATCATGGGCTTCTCGCCCGCCTTTTTCCATGGTATCTTTGATGAATGTTAAAAGCTCCTTATCGTCACCAACACCCAATTGCTGTGCATTTATAATATATAAAACCATAGAAGGGCGCCGCGTTATGATTGCCTGTCGCATTACTTCTTTATGCGAGGCATCACGGGAATTATTAGGGCCGGGCGTATCCACAAGCACAAGGCGAATTTGATCACGTTCATCAATGGCTGTTATATCACCATATATTTCAATTAGTGATGTATTTTCATCATCATTTCATTTTGTTAATAATTCGTTATCGACCTTTTTCCATACGTGAGTTGTTTTGTTATCCGCTCCAAAAGCTTTTCCCTCAAAATCTTCCATACCATCATGGTCATGAATTTTAACAATCGTTGCTGTGCAAGCCTCGTTTTTTGTCGGCATTAATTCCATACCAAGCATCGCATTAATAACCGTAGATTTACCCGCCGACATGGTTGCCAAGACATTAACTTCAAATTCTAGTGCTAATGCAGCTTCAAAGGCTTTGCGTATTTCAGGGGTTCTAAATTCTTCGATAGGGCCATTTTGTGCTTCTTCAAAAAGATTTTTTAATTGGGCAATGCGGTCTTCACTTGATTGGGTACAAATCAAATATTTTACATTTATAGAAACGACTGTGTTTTTTTTGTTATATAATTCAATGGCATCCTTAACATCTTCCGCGTCTAATTTTGTGCCTTCAAAAATCAAATCTATATTTGCAGAATTTAACTCCCCTTCCAGGTCAATAATAAATTTATCTATCCATTGTGATAACCTGCGGTTACATATGCCATCAATAATAGAGCCATTATAAGGGTCATCATCTAAGCTTATTTCTGTTGTTACTGTATAAGGATTATAATATATCTTTAATCTTGGATTCGTCATACTTGGGTTTCTTTTTGTTTGATGATGCTGATTTTAAATTCAAATCATATTACACTTATAGCATGTATAGTCAAATATCTTTCAACAATATATAACCGATCAAATTTTGATAATTTAAGCGTTGTTTCAAATGTTTTTTGGCGCGGTAAAAAGTAAAAATAGTTGCGATATTATGCGCGTTAATACATATCCGCAATTCAAGGGATATTTTACTCATAATTGGAATTATTATTAGCGATTCAAAACAGCAGTTCGACCAGAACACATCCGTGCGACGACTATAGCCACAAAAAATTCAACAGAATATGATATTTTTTATTTTCAAGGCTTTGAATATAACCTCAACACAGAAGCATTCGATATGATAATGTATTTTGTTTTATAGCTTGTTTTTATCTAATATTAGTTTACAGCTTATAATTTGTTAAACCCTTCACCTAATATCAACTGTTATAAGACAATTTCATTCAGCAATCATATCTTTACCGTACTATTATACTGCTCGACATAAGCATTTTAGGAAATATGACCATGAAACACAAAAAATATCAATAAAACAGATTAAAACACGACCTAAGTTTCTTTATTGCAACAGCTTAATGTAGAAAACCATTAGTTACCTTTAGTCTAAACATTTACTTATATAAATATTTCCTTGCCGCAGTTTGACTTCCTCAGGCTCTAGAAAAACCCACCAATCCATTCCTTGTTTGCGTTCTTTTCGTGTTGTCAATACCCAAGCGCCCATATTTTTGGACAAAGACATATAGACACTTACTATAGAGCAGAATATGCCGAAAATTATTAAAATTGTAATTAGAAACTCAATGCCTGTATCATTTGTAGTCCAAATATATGTTGTGTGTATTATGCCGCAAAGGATAATAGAAATTAAAGATATATTGAGTAATTTTCTCATGATATTTTGAATCATTAAACTTTGTTTAATGTATTTTTTTGCTGTACCTGCATTAATTCCTAACTGTCCGATCATCACACCAGAGATCACTTCTTTAATTTCTTTTATATGATTTTTTTTTCATAATATTACCCCTTAATTACATGACAGCTTTGAAAAAGCTATTTTTTAATATATCTGACATTGATCCATTCTCCATCATCAACCCGACAAGAGAACATATAATTTGAGATTCTTTTTTAGGAGTCAAATTCACGTTCAAATCATCAAAAAAAAACTCTTGTTTCAATGACTGCAGCTTTGATTATTTTATCTAGCTCTATGGAATCAATCCAGCCTTCACCAGTAAATAACCAATGGATATTTACTCCAAACTCCGAATGAATTTTTAATGCTACTGAAGAAGGCATAGACCTTAGCTCAGCCTCATAATTTTTATAAGATCGAACTGAAATTCCTACTTTCTTACTGAATTCAACTTGAGACATTTTTGCTCTCACTCTAACCAAGTTAAGCCTTTCCGCATAATTCATTTTTTTATTGACCCTTCACATAAATCATTTTATTATGCACATATGTTCTGTTAAGTAAATTTTACAGAGCATATATGCCGTTAACTATAGAATATCACTATATGTTGCAATATACAGCAAGTCATTAAATATAAAAGGAGAAAATTTATGGGAGATAACCCAGCCACAGAGAACCTTCTTTCCCCCAAGGAGCTTGCGGCTCACTCTGGATGGACTGAACGACGGATCAGAAGCTTAATTTCGTCTAAACAACTTCGTCATATAAGAGTTGGCGCAATTATTCTATCGCCGAAAGATTCTGTCGATGAATATATACGTAACCATATGGTAGAGCCAAACATTAATTTTCTAAATACTCTCCCTAAAGATTTTTTGGAACCAAGGCAGGAAGAGCCATTAAAAATCAAAAATAATAACGTAGAGCAAGCTAGGAAAGCAGCCAATAATATGATAAAGTAAAATAAAGCATAACCTATTTAGTTTAAAATACGGAGTTAGATATGACATGCCCATGAACTGGACCTCGCATCATTAAGCGAAAAGGCAAACCAATTATTATATACGATTCATAGACGTAGATGGTATTCAAAGGGAGCGTTCGACAAAAACTCCCGACCAAAATGAAGCCAATGAGGTTTTGGAAATTTTTTTGACAGAACGCCGAGCAGTGCGAACGGGACAAGCGGTGCAGCCTTCTAAAATAACCGTTGCCGAAATACTCCTAGATTATGCAAATTACAAAAAAGAAACTAGCAGCGCGGTACGTCTTGGATATGCTATGAATCATTTATTAGATTTTTTTGATGCTAAAACACTAGATCATGTGAATAGGGAAACAATTCAAACCTATGGTGATAATTCTAACCGCGCAGCAGGAACGCTTCGCAGAGAGCTGGTTTGCTTGCGTGCAGCCATTAGCCATGCTGTATCGATGAACCATATTTTACCGATGCCAAAAATTAAACTCCCTAATGGCGGTAAACCCAAAAATAGGTGGCTAGATAAAAACGAAACCGCCCGTTTGCTCCGATCAGCAGGGAAAGATTTCAGAACTAAGTTTCAGCTTCGTCTGTTTATCATGATTGCTTTTTTATACTGGAGCTAGGCGAGGGGCAATTATGGAGCTAGAATGGAGTCAAATTAATTTCGCAAAAAATATAATAGATTTTAACAAACCTAACCATAAACAGGGCAGCAAACCACGTTCTTGCATTCCTATTCCGCGAAAGCTTCTCCCGCATTTACGAAGGCGGTTTATAAGAGCAAAAGGTAAAAGTAACTATGTTTCTTATCAAAATAAAACTCCGTATAAAAGAATTAAAAGCATAATCAAAGGTTTTAGAACAGCTTGTATTCGCGCTGGTTTAAAGGATGTAACCCCACATACCTTACGCCACAGTAGAGTTAGCTTGCTAGTTCAAAATGGTGAAAAAATATCTGATGTTGCTGCCTATATGAACATGTCATTTCCAACATTAGAAAAAGTTTATTCCCACCATAATGACCAGCATATAAGAGATATGGCAGGCCAAGGTTCGACGTAAAGGCTACCCCTATTCAATCCAAAATATTTGAAAGCGAACGCGAAGCCGAGGCATGGGTTGTCGTTATTGAATCTGAAATGATACGTTCAGTTTTCATTGATCGGTCACTTGGTGAAAAAACTATTTTTAAAGAAGTTATCAATAACTATATTGAAACCACTTGCCCCGCCCATAAGGGTAAAGATTCAGAAATATTGCGATTAAGAAAATTTATGCGTGATTACCCTAAACTTTCAGCAAGGGGCATGATTACATTAAAAACTTCAGATTTTGATAATTATCGCAACCAACGCCTTGAACAGGTAAAGCCCGGCACGGTAAAACGCGAATTAAATTTACTTCACAGCGTCATTGAATCCGTCCGTAAAAAGCTAGCATTACATGAAAACCCTATATCTGACGTAAAGCGACCAAAAGTGCGTGATAGCCGTGATGTTAGGTTTTTAGATGGCGAAGAAGAATCCTTAATGGCTGCGCTTGATAACTGTCGCAATCCTTGGGTTAAGCCCGCTGTTATACTTGCCCTAGAAAGCGCATATGAACGGGCAAAAAAACGCGCCAATTTATGCCATTTTAACTTTCATGATTTACGGCATGAGTCAATTTCAAGGATTTTTTAAATCGATATTTTTTGAACCAGATGGAATATGATGGAAGTCGCCGCCGTATCAGGGCATAAGGACTTGCAAAGTCTGAAAAGATATACAAATTTAAAGGCTAGTGATTTAGCCAAAAAAATGGGATAATTTTATTATATTCTGGCAAATAGATAGAATGCATAATATCCTAATGAAGGGGCAAAAAATGAACGGCGAAATTATAATTTATCAAACAGAAGACGGGCTGGCTGAAATTAGCCTGCGGGCGATTGATGGTACTGTATGGCTAACACAGAATGAAATTGCTGAATTATTTGATACAACAAAACAAAATGTCAGCCTGCATCTAAAAAATATATTTGAAGACAATGAGTTACCCGATAATTCAGTAGTCAAGGATTCCTTGACTACTGCCGCCGACAATAAGAAATACCAAACTAAAATTTATAATCTATATGCTATTTTGTCGATAGGCTTTAGGGTTCGCTCCCCGCGTGGCGTGCAATTTCGCCGCTGGGCAAATGCAATATTAAAAGAATATCTAGTTAAAGGCTTTGTAATGGATGATGATCGTCTTAAACAGGCTGATAAATGGGATTATTTTGATGAATGGCTTGCCCGTATTCGTGATATTAGGGCATCGGAAAAACGCTTTTATCAGAAAGTAAAGAATCTTTATATCACCGCCGTTGACTATGATAAAACTTCTGAACAAGCACAGGTTTTCTTCAAAAAAGTGCAGAATAAAATGCTATGGGCGGTGACGGGTAAAACTGCGGCAGAATTAATTGCAGATCGAAGCTGCCCCAACAAGCCAAATATGGGCGTAACTTCTTTTAAAGGTAGCATCCTGCGCAAAGGCGATGTTGGCATCGGTAAAAACTATCTTCAGCAAGATGAAATTGACGAGCTGAACCGTATAGTTACAATGTATTTAGATTATGCAGAAGATCAGGCAAAAAAGCGTAAAACCATAACAATGGAAAGCTGGGCTAGCAAGTTAGATGCCTTTTTAGAATTTAATGAAAGAGATTTATTAACACATGCGGGCAAAATACAAATGAAAATAGCTCAGAGGCTGGCTGTTGATCGTTACGACGAATTTGATGATAAGCGTTAAAAAATATGACGCTATGACCGCAGATGAAGAAGATATTAAAGAACTTGAAATATTAGAAAAAAGCTTAACAAAAAAAGATAAATAATACTTATGCGAGAGTGGGAAATATTGAAATTATGACTGGAGAAGCAATGAAACAGGTAGATATAAAAGACGGTGCATCGGCGGATATTATGCAGGAGAATGTCGAGCAGTTAAAAAATTTTATTCCTGAGGCCTTTACCGAAAATGGTGTTAATTTTGATGTGCTGCGCCAGCTATGGGGGATTTGAAAGTTTTAGATGAAGGCGAAGAGAAATTTGGCCTGAATTGGCATGGTAAGAAACAAGCCCGCCAGATTGCCTTAACCCCATCGCTTGGCACGCTCCTGCCTTGCCCAGAAGAAAGTGTGTATTGGGACATAACGCAAAATATGTTTATTGAGGGTGATAATCTTGAAGTCCTAAAGCTATTGCAGAAAAGCTATGCCAATAAAGTAAAAATGATCTATATTGACCCGCCCTATAACACAGGGAAAGAATTTGTTTATCCCGATAAATTTCAGGATAATTTAGATACCTATCTAAAATATACAAGGCAAATTGATGATGAAGGGGTAAAATTTACATCAAATACGGAAACTGGTGGCCGCAAGCATACTAATTGGCTAAATATGATGTATCCACGATTGAAACTGGCTAAAAACCTGCTTCGTCAAGATGGTGTGATCTTTATATCATGCGATGATAATGAGCAATCTAATCTTATCAGTATGTATAAAGAAATACTTGGTGAAGAACATTTTGTTGGTGTTTTCCCTTGGCGATCAAGAACAGCAAAAGCTGATGTACCATTTGGTATTTCTGTAGATGTTGAATGGGTTATTTGCTTTGCTAAAGATAAATTTATTGCTGGAAGATCTGGTAATCGAAAATACTATAAATCAAAAGATTACGCTGATAGGTGGCGTTTGTCTGATCTTACAACCAATAAAACAAAGGATGAACGTCCAAATTCTTACTTTATAATGATTAACCCAAAAACGGATGATAAATACCTATCAAATGAAAATAGAACTTGGGCTGTAACAAAAGATACTTTCGAAGGATATTATCAAAAAGGGAAAATTGTTTTTCCCAGAGACTATAATTTTTTGAATATAAAGCGCCCAGCATTTCGTGTTTTTGAAGCAGAAGATCAGGCAAAAGCCCTAGAAAAATATGGGACGGAAGACGTTAAAATGGCAATTTCAACATATTTACCAGAGAAAAATGTGGGTAGAACAGAACATGGGTCTAAAGAAATCAGAGAGTTATTTGATGCTCAAGTTTTCTCATATCCTAAACCCACAGGTTTAATCAAATTTTTTATAGACAATTCATGTGATGATGATGCAATCATTCTAGATTTTTTTGCAGGATCAGCAACTACTGCTGATGCGGTTATGCAATCAAATATAAAGGAGAAAACAAATAGAAAATATATAATGGTGCAACTGCCTGAAAGCCTTGATCCTACAAAAAAAGAACAAAAAACGGCTTCTGATTTTTGTGATTCACTTAAAATTCCAAGAAATATAGCAGAGTTAGCAAAAGAACGCATCCGCCGTGCCGCCAAGAAAATTCAGAAAGAAAATCCTGATTATGATGGCGATCTTGGCTTTAAAGTTTTCAAGCTCGCCAGTTCTAATATCAAGGTTTGGAATCCTGATCGCACAGATATTGCAAAAAGTTTGGAAGACCATGCGGAGCATTTGGTTAAAGGGCGCAGTGAGCAGGATATTCTCTATGAATTATTGCTGAAACGCGGCGTAGACCTTACCACCCCGATTGAAACCAAGCAGATTGTTGGCAAAAACATACATAGCATTGGCTTTGGTAAAATCATCACCTGCCTTGATGAACTTATCACTGGTGATGAGGTAGAAGAACTTTCCGCTGCTATCATCGAATGGCAAAAAGAGTTTAAAAAAGCTACTAATATTAAAGGCATTCCCTTTGAAGGTAGTAGTAGTGTGCTTTTAAAAGAACAAATTGCACAATTTTTCGATGTAACTGTTCGCACTGTTGAGAATTACCTGGCTGAATTTGAACCTGAATTAACAGAAAATGGTTATGTGGTTTTACGTGGCAAGCGTTTGAAAGAATTGAAAAGTGCGATTTCAGAAATGGATGTCCCCGAAAATACTTTCGGTAACATAAATAAAGCCCCAAAATTAGGTGTTTTTGATTTCAGGGCATTTTTAAATATGGCAATGCTTATGTCTGACAGTGAACCTGCAAAAATTTTGCGCCAAGCCATTTTGGATTATAGCTATAGATACTATAAATCAACGCACTGGTGGCGGCACAAAATATATTAATCAACGTGATGAAGATTTTTTACAATCTTTGTTTGCCGAAGAAAACTATCGCAAGCAATTTACAGATGCCTTGCGGGATTATATCGCAATAGGGAATTTTAAATATCCAAATTATACGGATAAGGTTTATTATGCAATTTTCCGCGAAAAACACAGGAATATAAAATATATTCTACAATTAGAAAAAAAAGATAATCCTAGAGATACTTTTTATTCTGAGGTTTTAGACTTGATCGCCTCTTTTGAGTGTGGCTTTGCTGCGGCATTGCAGGCTAAGAGTAAAGCATTAGAAAGAAAATTATCAAATTGGGGAGGCCCGACACTCTTTTCAATGAATTTGAGAAACAAGCTCACTGGAGGGCCTTTAATAGAAAAAGCCAGAAATAAAAATGGCAAGCCGTGATTTGGCCTTTCGTGATGACATCGCCAAAACTAACATGGCTGCTATACTATCCCAAAATGGCATCAACCATGTATGTAGTTTATAAGGAGAAAAAGTATGAAACTCGATTTTAATTTAATAAAAGCAATTCTTGAAGATATTGAAGAAAAAGATACTAAAGATCATATAGTTGATGCAGAAGAATTAAAGGGTGGCTTTACCCAAGAACAAGTTGAATATCATCTTGATATTATAGAAGATGATAATTTAATCTTAATTACCGCACGAATAAAACAACATCGTTTCATTAGTCGCCTAACCGCTGAAGGACACCGTGTTTTAGAGGCAATGCGTAATGATACTATTTGGAATAAGATAAAAGATGGTACATTAGGGGTTGGAAAAGAAGCGTTAAAACAAGCACCAGCTATATTTATCCAAATGGCATTAGCTGGAATAAAATAATGAAATTACATTTTGAAGACGATCTTGATTATCAAAAGACGGCGATAGATTCCGTTGTTGAGCTGTTTAAAGGGCAAGAAATTTGCAGGTCTGAATTTACGTTGAATTTACATCAGGGAGATTCCCCATTTGGAATTTCTGAAAATCAGCTTGGTATTGGTAATCACCTACAGCTTGGTGATGATCAGTTGCTAAAAAATTTACGCAATATTCAAATTAAAAACGGTCTTGACCTCACGGATAATCTTACCAGCGGTGACTTTACCGTTGAGATGGAAACAGGAACAGGTAAAACCTATGTTTATATCCGCACTATTATGGAGCTTTACAAAAACTATGGCTTCACCAAATTTGTAATTGTTGTACCGTCTGTTGCGATTAAAGAAGGTACGAATAAAACGCTTGAGATTACGCGTGATCATTTTGAAGCACTTTACCCCACCGCCAAAGGATATGAATTTTTTCAATATAATTCTTCCAAACTCGGTCAGGTTCGTAACTTTGCCACCAGCTCTAATATTCAAATCATGGTAACCACCGTTGGCGCGATTAACAAAAAGACATAAACAATCTTTATAAAGAAAATGAAAATATGGGCGGTGAAAAGCCGATTGATCTTATCAAAGCAACTAATCCCATTATCATCGTAGATGAGCCACAATCAGTTGATGGTGGTATGAAGGGGCAAGGTAAGAAGGCTTTGGAGGCTATGAACCCACTTTGTACGCTGCGTTATTCTGCCACCATGTTGATAAACATTACATGGTCTATCGACTGGATGCTGTAGATGCTTATGAACGCGGTTTGGTTTAAACAGATAGAGGTTGCATCATTAGAAGTGGATGGCGGTTATAACAAGCCCTATGTGAAGCTTATTGAAGCAAAAAATACACGCGGGTCTATAACTGCTAAAATTGAGCTACATATTCACTCTGGGAAAAATATTACTCCCGAAATTATAACCATTGAAGATGGTGATGACTTAGAACAAATAGTTAACCGTGCCATCTATCAAAACATGCAAATCGGAACGATAACATGTGGTAAAGACAATCAATCAATTGAGGTGAAGTCTCGGGTACAGATGCAGTTCTTTACCCGGATGATGCAATTGGTGGCGTGGACACAGACAAGCTTAAACGCTTAATGATCCGTCGCACAATCAAGGAACATCTTGATAAAGAAATGTATTTTGTACGCCAAAAACTTCAAATTAAAATATTGAGCCTTTTCTTTATTGATAGTGTTGTTCATTACCGTAGCTATGATGAAGATGGCAATGAGGTTCCAGGTAAATATGCAAAAATGTTTGAAGAGGAATATTTTAAGCTTGCAAAGGATAAAGATTATCAAACACTTTTGAGAAAGTGGATTTAAATATTGGGGTTTCTAAAGTTTCATAATGGTTATTTCTCTATTGATAAAAAGAAACGTTGGACGGATACAGCGGAAAAATAACCAAGCTAACCGTGACAATGCAGAGCGTGCGTATAATCTGATTATGAAAGATTAAAGAGAAGCTGTTAAGTTTTGATACAAAACTTAAATTCTTATTCTCGCATTCAGCTCTTAAAGAGGTTGGGATAACCCTAATATATTCCAAATATGCACGTTAAGAGAAATGGGTACAGAACGCGCCCGTCGCCAGACAATTGGTCGGGGGTTTGCGTTTATGCGTTAATCAAGAAGGGTTACGTTTGCGCGGAAATGATATTAATACACTGACTGTTATTGCATCTGAAAGTTATGAGAAATTGCAGAAAACCTACAAAAGAAATTGAGAAAGATACTGGCATTCATTTTGGTATTGTTGAGAAACATCAGTTTGCTGCTATTCAAATTCAAGGGAAAGACGGGTCTGTATCCCCACTTGGTGTTGATGCATCTGATAAAATTTGGGCATTTTTAAATACACAAAAATTAGTTGATAATAAGGCAAGATGCAAGACACTTTACATGAAAAATTGAAAGATGGGGATTTTAAATTACCTGAAGAATTTAAAGATCAAAAAGGGTGCAGTTGAAGCCATTCTGAAGAAACTAGCAGGTAAGATCGATATTAAAAATGCTAATCAACGTCATGTGATTAGCTTAAGCAAAAAAAATATTTTTAGGAGCAGATTTTAAATCTTTATGGGATCGCATCAAATATCAAACCACATACCGTGTGAAATTTGATAATGAAAAACTTATTTCTGATGCAGCAAAATCAATTGAAAAATGCCCGCCAATTACCAAAACGCGTGCGCGTTTAGAAAGCAGACATTGAAATTGGTAAAGATGGCGTAAAAGCAGAGGAAGCGTCAGTATCTGGCTTTACCACTATCCATGAAAATGACATTGAATTGCCAGATATCATTACAAACTTCAAGATAAAACACAATTAACACGCCGTAGTATCGTAAAAATACTTACTAAGAGTCATCGATTACAAGACTTCCTGCGCAACCCTCAGCAATTTATTGATATGGCTACGGAGGCTATCAACCGTACTAAACGCCTAGCGCTTATTGATGGTATTAAATATCGCAAAATAGGTGACGAACATTATTTTGCTCAAGAGTTATTTGAGCAAGAAGAGCTAAAAGGATATATGAAAAATACCGTAAAAGCTGAAAAGTCTGTTTATGAACGTGTGATTTATGACTCTGCTGGTATAGAAAAGAATTTTGTGGAAGATTTAGAAAAGAACGAAACTGTGAAGGTTTACGCAAAGCTTCCATCATGGTTTAAAATTCCAACACCACTTGGATCATATAACCCTGACTGGGCTATTCTAATTGAAGATAAAGGGCATGAAAAACTGTATTTTGTGGTGGAAACAAAGGGCAGTAATTGGCGGAGATGATCTACGTCATAAAGAAGGCGCAAAAAAATTAGATGTGGTGAAAAGCATTTTGATGAAATTGCTTCCCCTAACAATCCAGCAAAATATATTAAGGCCACCAGGTTGATGACGTTATGGGGCATGCAGCTTAAGGGTATTGATGTGGATACCCTTAAATTTAGGACAAGTAAGTTAAAATAAATCTTAGTCTTAAGAAGGCAAATCACATGTTTTAAACGAAATATTACATAAGATTTATCTCATTAGAGCGGAACTAAACCGTACTAGGTTCATTTTCTGTGGCACAGTTGCCTTATCAGCTTCATATCAATCTATATTGTTGAGCGCCGAAGGGGCGAATAAACCGATTGCTTAATCGCAGGTGTGATGTGGGACAGTTCACCTATCCTTGCCATCAGGACGACAGGTAAATTATGTAATATTTTAAGTTTATCTGAAGTTATTTATTTATCTTCGTTTATTTTTATTTTATTTGATATTTCAAGCATATATCTATGTTATATTCTAGTAAAAATAGAGTTTTTCTGTTATTTTATATTTATCTGGTCAATTTAAAACTGAAAGAATTAAAATGACATTATGGGGTCAAGCAAAAATAGAAATTCTTGTCATACAAGATGAAATTAAATCAGAATTAAGGCGCGGCATTCCAATGAAACGTATTTATAATGCCTTGGTTGATGCCAAGCAGATAACCGTTTCATATAACAGTTTTCGCCGTCAAATCATTGCATTTCGTCAAGAAATAAATAACATAGCAAATTCAAATATTGCAGCCCCAATTAATAATATTAATCCTGAAACAAGCCCCAGTATCATCAAAGCCAAAAGCTTCATTTAAAATTAAAAAAATGGCAAATAATAAAGATTATATTTAATAGTAATATTACAAATAAATTCACAGATTAATCGCCAATATATGTTTTTTTAACGCCGCTTTTGTCTTGGTTATATCTAACAGCAATAAATTGATTTTTGCTTCATCAATTTCAGTTTGATCCAATGTTAATTTTAATAAATTACCAAGCCGGGCAAGACTAGCATTAACATGCAAAACTTGGCTAATAACTTGGGTATCCATTACCGCATCGGGTAGTTTGAAATTGATCATAACTCTGCGTATATAGTCGGACATAGTCATCCTCATCCGTTTGATCTTTCTAATAATATTGCTTTTCCCTTGGCTGTTATATGGCTTTTAATCACTGTGGTTCGGTTAATATTATTCATATGTTTGAACTTTATAAATTCATAAGTTCAAGCTGCTGTTTAAGATCATCCCATATTATAGATAATCTTTGGCGGGGCATCATGCCATAATCTGGGTTTTTTATTGCTTGAGGAAAAATCAGGCGGTCTTGCAGCATTTCGCTCATATCATTATCAAAAGTTTCTTTTTTGCCGTGCTTTAATAGTGATTAATCCTTTGATAACTTGCATATTTTCTTTAAAATTTTTGCTCTCTTCAAAAGACTTGCCGTTGATTTCTATCTTTCCAAAATACTGATTTTGCCAAATTACGATAGGCACATCAGGGAAATTTGCAAATAATGCTGATAAGCCATCTAGACAATTAGTTTGGGCTTGCCCACCCGTTAATATTGAATGGAAAACCATTTTATGACCGTTGCTTTTCATTCGGGCGATAATTTGATTATCAATAATATATGAACATATTGGGATAAAAGATGAAGCGCCGTTATCAATCACGGCAACCACGTCTTTGTCTAATTCTAGAAGCTGGTTAAAAAAATCACTAACTGCATTAGGATTGATTTTATTATCACCCATAAACTCTACAGGTTGAACATTTATGGCTTCATATCCTGCAAAGCTAGCGTTAATTTGATCGGTATCAAAACAAGCGATATCTATGTTATTTTCTTGGTAATATTGCGCCAAAATAGAAGCAATGATTGATTTGCCAACACCGCCTTTTGCTTGAAGTATAAAATTGATTATTGCCATGATAAATCTCCTAAAGGTTAAATAAATATAGGTTTTTAATAGGTATGTGCGACCAAACGCACGTGAATTAAGGCCATATTGCGCGACCGAATGCATGTGATTACCGCGACCAAACGCATGTGGATAAATATAATCATATCATCCCGCCAATGGTGCAATTGGTGGTGGGCTATTGAAAAGCTTAAGCCCTACTGAAACTCCATCTTGGTTTATATATTCTTCAATATTTGCCTGTGGATAAACGGCGTTTACTTGGAATAAAACCTTGACGAATTTAACACGAAAATCACGTTTTCTGCTATATCCTTGACCAAATTGTTGCCATAAAACTTTCCAGTATATTGTATAGGGTTGATCGATGCGCCAAAGTCGATGCGTCAACCAAAGATAAATATCAATCGCCAGTGCCGAATGACTTATGGCTTTTAATGCTTTCATATCGATGGGAACAGCCTTTAGCTTTAACCCTTGCCATAGCCTGAAGAAAGCTCTAATTCACTTGGCCATAGCGAACGCTTCGTGCCTTGCTGCATCCATATCAAATCAAAAACAGAGACAAAATGTGAATTGCTTTGCTTATATTTACTGGCAAGTCGAACCGTTGCCACGCCTAAAGCCGCCATTTGTTGTTTGAAAATATAAATATCGCGAGAATTAACCTGACGACCAGTTATATTTTTTAAAAAACGCGGTCATTGATCTATCCAATGGCACAATAGGCAATTTGTTTTTTAACTGCCAATGTGCTAAGATAAATTAACGCCAAACGTGCCTTAATTCCACTTGGTAAAGGCAAATCTATCCATTTACCACTATTGGAATCAAATGCTGTTCCTGCCTCAATTCGCATTGCTGAATGACCATTAATGCTCTCCCATTTTCGCAAGCCTATTTGCGGTTTGCCACATGGAAGGAATGTTTGACATAAAGTGGCATGGATAAAACCAACCTCACCACTTGCACCATCTCTAAGATCATTCGCAGCAGTTAAAACGCGATTAATTCTTGAATCTAAATATCTAACTGAATGACTAGCGCCAGTGATAATAGGGAATTTTCTATAATTATCCATTATCCTTTGCCCTCCGCCTGATATTAATAGATTTAACTTTATGCGGTCGCCCTAATTTAACAGCGGCTGGAATAGGAATCAGTTCAATTATTTGGGATTCAAGCCATATTTCAATATCATCTACTTTATATACGGCGCTTTTACCAATAATCCTATAAAATTGGCCCTCGCCCACCACTTGCTAAATGGGCGAGGTTTGAAAAAGTTATCGGATAGTTTTCCGATACTTGTTTTCTAGTAAGATAGATTGCCATTATATTCTCCTGCATTTCAAATTACTGTAATACATCAAATAGAATATTGTTTAAAAGTTATGCAACTAATTTATTGATAGCTCACCCAATGGAATTTCCCTATAATTAATTGATTTTACTATATAATTTTAAAACTATAAATTTTATGCCAATTCTTTTTAAGAAGCTATGAATAGGTTCTCTACGGCATAATTTGACCGCATATTATCATATGGAGAGGGAAGATAGATTAATATTTTTGGAATACAACCACGAAATATTGAAAGTTGATTTGACCTGCGCCCCAACTTTGTACCAGTTAGCCGTTAGAGTCCTTTAGTTAAGTTTTTATCAGTTATTTGATCATTTGCAAACCATTATGGGGGCATTCCCCATAATGGTTGGTCGTTTTTATTTTGCAAAGCTTGTATTGGGCTTTGCCCATCCAAGGCTGAGTGCGGCTTACATGATTATAATCATCGCGCCAATCTGCTAATATCTTACGAAACATGATGAAGGTCTTCAACAGTTTTTCATTTAAACATTCATCACGTAATTTACCATTGAAGCTTTCCACAAACCCGTTTTGCATCGGCTTGCTGGTGCGATGTAATGCCAATTGATGCCCATGTCGCCTTGCCATTTTAGTAGGGCATTTGATGTCATTTCCGTGCCGTTTCGCTGACTATGTATCTGGCTTGCCACGTATTGCTATTATGTTATCTAACTCACGGGACAAACGATGACCACCGATCGATGTATCAGCCACCAGTGCCAAACATTCTCGGCTGCTATCATCTACAACACATAACATTCTAAAACGCCTGCCATCCATTAAAACTATCACTGACAAAATCAAGCGACCAGGTTCGTTGACCTTAGCAAGGCACTGCAATCGGTGATATCTTGTGCCAATTGCACGCTTGCGACCATTCCGTTTGCGAACTGCCAAACCTTCTTCTTTATACAAACGCCGAAGCTTCTTATGGTTAAGGTGATAACCCTCACGTGCCATAAAATATGCAGACGGCGATAGCCAAAGCGTTTACGTAAATGCGATTAATTCGCGTAATCTGCTGCGTAATACTGCATCATTGGGTCGTACGGATTGGTACCGTAGATTTAAAGATCGTTCCACGTTTAAGCATTAAACACGCCCGCCGCTCACTCACCATAAAATTTGTTCGAAGGTGAGTGAGCGCATTCGCTTGCCAGCGGGCGTTACCATTTTTTTGCATTCACATCTTTCAACATCGAAATATCCAAATGGGCATCCGCCAGCAAAGATTTTAAACGGCGGTTTCATCTTCAAGCAATTTTAATCGTTTAGCATCACTGACTTCATAGCCGCCATATTTTGACTTCCACTTGTAAAAATGTACTTTTGCTCAATTCCGTTTCTGCGGCAAAGATCTGCGGAATGGTAATTGCCAGATTCCTGCTCTTTTAATTTACGAATAATCTGTTCTTCGTTAAATCTATACGTTTCATTCTGATCTTCTCCGTTGAGAAAGACTCTAATTATAAATGGACTAATTTAAAGGGCGCAGAGTTCAGATTATACGAATTTGGTAATTTATTTTCATAATAATTCCCAGAAATAATATTTTGAGATATTTTCTTTAGTAGTGATTTTTTAACACAAAACGGCTCTATATATTTTTTTTTTGAAGCGGCTTTTGTAATGATTCATCATTTATAAGTTTGACGATAAGAGAGGCTGCCTCCCCTATAAAATAGCAAAATAGTCCAGGTTTTTCTGGAAATGTTTTTTTTTGAAATTTCCAATCAGAATAAACTTTACTCATGAAGCATCTAATGAGCATTTCTTTATTATGACTGTTAGAAATACGAAATTCAATTGGAATTTTTGCAAGTAAATCATCACAAAATTTTATGATATGGGCTTTATCTATTATTTCTAATTCGTTTAACTCATGAAAAGATGGGATTGAAAAATCTGGCCCTACACATACAAAACTATTCTTCCATTCTAATTCTTCAAAACCAAGTAGATGGAGATATTCATATTTATCTATCAATAAATTGATTGCGTCACCAGTTTTTTTTCGTACTTTTCAGCTATATTTTTAAGTGTAGCTATATCTTTCCTAAAGGTCGATAAATTTGGTACATCTATATAGCAATCAAAGTTATCGAGTATTTGGAATATATGTTGTGTAACATATATGCTGAACGCTTTAGAAACATGCAAATCCATTGAAGGATGTTTCAAAATATTTGAAATGCCATAGTGAATTTTTCTTGCAAAATGGTGATCAGGAATTGTTGGCCTTTCATCTTTAAAAGAAAAACTAGCTTTCGGAAAAATCATAGAAAGAGAACGCGCACTATATGGTTTGATCTTACTTAAAAGTTTGAGATATGGGGTAGATAAATATTTTTTGTTTGGCATTTTTGGGACAGTTGAATTGAATATTGTAGCACTTTAACAGATTGCATGGCATCTTACTATATAATAATATCAATGCATTATACAAAATTAGATTGCATTACAACGGATTAATATAGCCCTCCGAAGGCAGAGGTCTCGCGTTCGAATCGCGACGGGTGCACCAGTTTTTTCTTATGAAATCAACGGATTAATAAAACAACAATTCATCATTCATGTGGCGCGCTACATCAAGTATAGTTTAATAATTTACTCTCTAACTATCATCAGGAATACGGTTCCATACCTGTGATTGACCAGATGGCGGCGGTTTACCAACCAGTTTTCCCATAAGCGAGTATTTCGACAAGCCAGATATGCCCGCGCCGACAAAAATATCATCGTCAATTATTTTGCCCGATGGCAAATCGAATGAATTTTATATGGATGCGTTTTTGGGTAATTTTGGCGCAACAAGAACCAGGGACGTTATATATAAAGATATCATGGGTGAGCCATTAATCATTGGTATGGATTTATTTAAAGAAAGATTTACGGGAAATATAAAGGTTAAAAAGCTTGATCGACATTTATATATGAATTTATTAGCGCAAGCGATAATTAATCCAGACGAGGTCTGGTGGATGTGGAATTATTTGGTAAAAACAAAAACTTGGTCTTTAAGGCGCAAATATTTTAAAAGATGGGATATGGACGGTGTACCTGAAGTTGGCATGTCATCATTTGAATTTGGAAGATCTGGCTGGATTGGCAATACGGTATTTAGAAATGACACAAAACCACATAAACGCAGCAATTATATTAAAAATCAGCGCGAGCAATTATTATTATATCGCAGGAAAGACTAAACCCCGCGATAAGCGGGGTTTAAGGATTATTCAATGCAGGGAAATAATCAATCTAGCCACTATGATGATCTTAACGCCTGCACAATCATTATGACTGTGGTTAATATATATGTTTTTTTAAAAATGTCAATTTATATCATATAAATACATCATCCATACTGTTCAATAAGCTTATTAAGCTCTTCTGTTAATTTATCAACAAACATTTCTGCAAGCAAGGATGGAGGGCGGTGAGCAGGTTGAAGAATAGATACAGACAAACCGACATAAGGTTCAAAAGGTTTAAATAACAACTTTGTGAAACCTCCCTGATTATCCAAATAACCGCTTGCCGACATTGGGTCACAAATACAGTAACATAATTTTTCCTCAACCAATTTTAAAGCTGGTTGAAAATTACGCACTTCAAAACGTTGATTTAAAATTGACTTTTCTTTTCGAAAAGCATCTTCTGTTGCAAGTTTATTTGGATGACCTTCATTGAGAGTTGCCAATGGCAAATTTGATAAATCTTTTGCCGTAATTACTTTTTTTGAACTCAGCGGGTCATCACTGCGTAAAGCGCAAAGGCATTTCAAATTAAATATTTTGGTATGCAACGCATGATTTAATGGCGGTGTTTCAGCCAACCCGACATCAAATTGTTGTGATGTTAACCATTCTTCAATCACGGCAGAAGTTCGCATCATCAATGATACATTAATATTAGGTTTATCTTCAAGAAATTTTGCGATCAAACGAGGTATCATAAATTGTGACGCAGCAGGCATACAAGCAATACGTAATAGTCCTTTTTTAAGCTTCCCGATTTCCTTCATCGTTCTTACAGTTGTGGATAGATGATTCAAAATAGCATCAACTTCGGTTAAAAAATATTCAGCCTCTGGTTTTTTTACCAAACGGCCACGCTGCCTTTTAAACATCTCTACACCAAGTTCATTTTCTAAACCAGCAATCATACTGCTAACAGCAGGCTGAGTTCTGCCAAGTATTTTTGCTGCTTCAGAAACAGATACAGTGCGGCGCGTTTATCGCAAATTTTCACCAGATTATTTAGCACCTATGGCGAAAGAATTGGGCGCAGATTTAGGTTGTTTTGCAAACCAGTTTGCGAAACCCGATCAATATTAACTGGAAAATTCAAAGCCAAAAACAGCAAAACCCTTGGTTTCCCAAGGGCCTTACATGGTGGAGCCAAGGAGGATCGAACTCCTGACCTCTACGCTGCCAGCGTAGCGCTCTCCCAGCTGAGCTATGGCCCCATTTATTTGGTTATAAATAATAATTAGATATTTTCAAGCATAATAATATTATTGCTTAAAAAATATTAATCATCATCTTTCTTGCTAACATTAACGATATTATCTTCGGTACAAAGATCGCTGGTATCGTCTAATAAATCATCATCATTAGTGGTCGCGGTGTTATCTTCTGCATTATCGACATTATCGACATTATCTAAAATATCATCTTTAGGTTTTTTAACTTTGACCTCTGCTGTCATGTTACGGTTGCGCCTTAATTTAATTAAGGACGCGGCATCGAATGTTTCTTCACATTATGGACATGTCATTGGGTCATTATTTAAATCATAAAATCTTGCGCCACAACTAAGGCAAGTGCGTTTTAAGCCCCATTCTTTTTGCGCACCCATTTTTTTTTGTGCCATGATTTTTTCCTTGGTTTTTATGTGCTAAAAAATATAGCACCAGATTAATATGTATGATGTTAAATTATATATAAAGCCAATTGCCAAATTATTACCATTTTGTCAAAGTAAATTAAAAAATAACTGGAAAATTTGCCATAATAAAAGTTTTTTCAGGCATAAAGTATAATCAATAGTTTATATTTGGTAATATATGTTATATTTAAGCTTCATGTGAAATTAATTTTTTTTTGGATATATAATAATGCTTAAATCTAACCTATCAAAAAACCTTACAGGGAAAATTAAACTGCCGGGTGATAAATCCATATCACATCGCGCCATTATGTTGGGGTCAATCGCCATTGGTCGCACCATAATTAACGGTTTGTTGGAAGGCGAGGATGTGTTGGCGACCATTGCCGCATTATCATCAATGGGCGCGGTAATAACCAAATGCGATGATGGCAGCTGGATAGTCGATGGTGTCGGGCTTGGTGGTTTGGTCGAGCCAGATGATGTGCTGGATATGGGTAATTCTGGCACGGCGGCAAGGCTGTTAATGGGGTTATTGGCAGGGCAAGATATGATCTGTTTTATCAATGGTGATGCATCACTACGTACGCGACCAATGCGGCGGGTAACCGATCCACTTGGTGATATGGGTGCAGAATTTACCTATCGCAAGGGCGGATTTATGCCGTTATTGATTAAAGGAAGCGATGATTTGATTGCCATTGAATATAAAATGCCCGTGGCCTCGGCACAGGTTAAATCGGCGGTATTATTGGCGGGTTTATCAGCAATGGGTAAAACGGTGGTGATTGAAAGTAAACCAACCAGAGACCATACGGAAAGAATGTTAGGCCATTTTGGTGGTGAAATTGAAATAGAGCCAATGGATGACGGTGGCAACCGTATAACCATAACAGGGTTACCCGAATTAACCGCAGCTGATTTAACCGTGCCGTCTGATCCAAGTTCAGCAGCATTCCCAATGGTTGCAGCAATAAGTACCGAAGATTCGCATATCACTAAACCCAATATAGGCTAAAATAAAACCCGAACAGGATGATTTACCAGCTTGATTGAAATGGGCGCAGATATTAAATTTACTAATAAGCATATGGAAGGTGGCGAAGAAATTGGCGATATTATTGTTAAATCAAGTAAGTTAAGCGGTGTTGAAATTCCCGCAGCACGCGCCGCCAGCATGATTGATGAATATCCCATATTAGCAGTCGCCGCAGCCTTTGCCACGGGTAAAACAATAATGCGTGGCATAGGCGAGTTACGGGTTAAGGAATGCGATCGCCTAAAAGCCATTGTCGATGGTTTGCGTGCCAATGGTGTTACGGTCGAAGATGGCGATGATTGGATCATTATTCATGGTAATTCTGGCAATGTTAAAGGCGGCGGCTTGGTTAAAACCCATTTAGATCACCGTATTGCAATGAGCTTCCTTATAATGGGGCTTGCAACAAAAAATGCAGTTGAAATTGATGATGCCAGCCCGATTAAAACCAGTTTTCCAAATTTCCAACAAATAATGAATGATTTAGGGGCAGAGTTTAGCAATTAAACATTAATTAGATTTTAACTTCCATATATGTTTAAATTTTTAAGGATTAAGAATATGATCATTGCAATCGACGGCCCATCGGCTAGTGGCAAAGGCACATTAGCTAAAAAGATTGCCGCAGAATTAAATTTTTCATATTTAGATACGGGCAAGCTTTATCGTGCCGTAGGTTTTAATATGCTTCGCCAAAATAAAGATTTAGGCGATGAAATTGCAGCCTTGAATATGGCAAAAATGCTGGATTATAATGATCTGGATAATCCACAATTAAAAAATGACGATGTGGCACAAGCGGCAAGCAAAGTTGCGGTAATGCCCGATGTTCGCCAAGCATTATTGGAATTTCAACAAAATTTTGCCAAAACCCCACCAGTGGGCAAAAATGGAGTGGTATTAGATGGCCGAGATATTGGAACAGTTATTTGCCCAGATGCCCATATTAAGCTGTTTATTTCAGCAAATGTGGAAATAAGAGCAAAAAGACGACACAAAGAGTTGCTTGACAGAGAAGAACCATCTATATACCAGCAAGTTCTGGCAGACTTACAAGAGCGAGATGAACGTGACAGCAACCGCAAACAAGCCCCATTAAAGGCTGCGGATGATGCCATTATCGTTGATACATCGGATATGACAATTTTAGAGGTGCTTGATTTTGCGCTTCGTGTCATTGCCGATAAACCCAATGATTAGCCCTAGTTCTATATATGCCAGAATATGATATATTAAGTATCAACCGCTTTGCGTTATAGCCCCAACGCGCAATAGCTTCATCATCGGGGAGAGACCGTCGGACACAACCGTTGGCCAGAAAAACTATATATTTGAAAGGTAAATAAACCCATGGCAATGGAAAGCTTTGCAGACCTACTTGAAGAAAGTATGGGCGCACAAGACAGCCTAGAAGGCACAGTTGTAAAAGGTATAATCGTATCAATTGATAATGATATGGCATTAATTGACGTTGGCTTGAAAGCCGAAGGTCGCGTGCCAGTTAAAGAATTTGCACCCGCGCCTGGTCAACCAGCCGACATTAAAGTTGGTGATGAGGTCGAAGTTTTCGTCGAACGCCTCGAAGATAAAAACGGTGAATCTTCTCTTTCTCGTGATAAAGCAAAACGCGAAGAAAGCTGGAAATTACTCGAAGAACAATTTAACGATAATAAACGTGTTAACGGTGTTATCTTTGGTCGTGTTAAAGGTGGCTTTACCGTTGACCTTAATGGCGCAGTGGCATTCTTGCCCGGCAGCCAAGTTGATATTCGCCCCGTCCGCGATATCACACCATTAATGGGCAATGCCCAACCGTTTCAAATTCTTAAAATGGATCGTGCGCGCGGCAATATTGTTGTTTCACGTCGCGCCGTGTTGGAAGAAACAAGGGCAGAGCAACGCGCTGATCTAATTAAAAACTTAAGCGAAGGTCAAATCCTTGAGGGTATCGTTAAAAATATCACAGATTACGGTGCATTCGTTGATTTAGGCGGTGTTGATGGCCTGTTACATGTTACCGATATTTCATGGAAACGCATTAATCACCCATCAGAAGCATTAACAATTGGCGAAACAGTTAAGGTGCAGGTTGTACGTTTCAATAGCGAAACACAACGTATCAGTCTTGGTATGAAGCAATTGGAAGAAGATCCTTGGGCTGGTGTTGCTGCAAAATATCCAGTTGGCGGAAGCTTTAAAGGTCATGTAACAAATATTACCGATTACGGTGCATTTGTTGAACTTGATGAAGGCATTGAAGGTCTTGTCCATGTTTCAGAAATGAGCTGGGTTAAGAAAAATATCCATCCTGGTAAAATTGTTTCTACATCACAAGAAGTTATGGTGCAGGTGCTGGATGTTGATGCTTCAAAACGCCGCATATCGCTTGGAATTAAACAATGTGTTGAAAACCCATGGAGCGACTTCCTATCCAAATATCCTGTTGAATCAGAAGTCGAAGGCGAAGTTAAAAATATCACTGAATTTGGTTTATTCATTGGCCTTACCGATGATATTGACGGCATGGTTCACATGTCTGATATTTCATGGGATCAAGCCAGCGAAGAGGCTTTGTCAGGTTTTACCAAGGGCGATGTCGTTAAGGCAAAAGTTCTTGATGTTGATGTTGAAAAAGAACGTATATCACTTGGTATTAAACAATTAACGGACGATCCATTTTCTGGTGCTGTTGGTGAAATTAAACGCGGTGATATTGTAACTTGTACCATTAGCAAAATAACCGATGGTGGTGTCGAAGTATTGGTTAATGATAATGCTCCAGGCTTTATTCGTAAAAATGATCTTAGCAGGGAACGCTCAGAACAACGTCCAGATCGTTTTGCCGAAGGTGAAAAAATTGATGCAAAAATAACATCAATTGATAAAACCAGCCGTAAATTATCACTTTCTATTAAAGCGCTCGAGGCTGAACAAGAAAAAGAAGCCATGGCAAATTATGGCAGTTCTGATTCTGGTGCATCGCTTGGCGATATTTTAGGCAAGGCATTGCAAGATAAAAAAGAGAGCTAATATATAGCATAAATTAGCTTAAATTAGCTTAAATTAGCTTAAATTAGCTTAAATTAGCTTAAAATAGCTTAATTAAGCTAAAATACTAATAAAGCCATGATAAAATTATCTATATATTAATTTAAATTATAGTGATGTTAGGGATTTTTTTAGCAAAAACATAATTAAAATATTATTATAATATAATATATAAAAAAATATTCAATCAATATTTTTAAGATGGACAGGTCATAATAATGCAGTTATTATATATTTATAATATTACAATATATTAACCTAATTATACCATATAGTCGATTAAAGAAGGAATTTGTAATGCGTAATTTACTAAAACTATCCTCCGTTTTTCTATTACTAGTTCTTATGGGCTGTGCCCCGCGTATTGCTGATATTGCAGCCAATCCACCATCTTCTGGTAATTTTGAAAAAGCCTTATTTGATAACTATATTGAATTGGCAAATTTAGAAAATGCTGAATATGACCGTGTGGATGCAGGTAAATTTGCTGCACGTGCTGCGACTATTTCTGCGGGTAATGAAGTTGCACCTGAAGAAATATCCATGCGTAATTTGCCAGCTGATCGTGTAGGCATATTAACTGGGGCTAGGGCGCGTTTGGTGCGGGCATTTGAAAGTGGCGCAATTAAATCAGCACCCATTGAATTGGCAAAGGCACAATCAAGCTTTGATTGCTGGATGCAAGAACAAGAAGAAAACCGCCAATATAAGGATATTGAAGCTTGTCAAAATGATTTCATTGCAGCAATGAATAAAGTTGATGCTGCATCGAAAATAACACAGGCTGCTCCTATGGCAACAACTTCTTCAATTGCTGCTTATATGCCAAGCAAAATGGTTGTTTATTTTGATTTTGATAAATCTTCTATCACTAGTAGTATTATGAAAAAAATTAATAATATCGTTGCTGCCTACAAAAACTCTGGCGCATCAAGTTTAAATATTGGTGGTCATACTGATACATCTGGCTCTAACAATTATAATGACAAGCTTTCAGGCTTGCGTGTTAATAATGTTCGTGATGCATTGATTGCTAAATCTATTCCTGCTAGTGCAGTTTCAGCAGTATCATTCGGTAAAAGAATGCCTGCAAAAATTACTGGTGATAATGTTCGTGAAGCACAAAATCGTCGTGTTGAAGTTAGGTTTTTAAAATAATATTATATTATTAGTAACATTTAAACGGGCCAGTAAATATTTTCTGGCTCGTTTTTTTATGTAATTTTTACATTTAATGCCGCATTTATAATAGATAATGCCTTTAATGGCATTTAAACAAATATATTGTATCTTTTAAATATAAGAATAAAAGCTATATAAGATTAGCAAATTAAATATTAAATTGTTGGGAAGGTAGCAATAATGCCATTTAGTATATTTGAGTTATTTAAAGTTGGCATTGGCCCATCAAGTTCACATACTGTGGGGCCAATGGTCGCGGGGAGTGAATTTATCGCAGAATTAAAAACATTGAATTTGGTAGAGAAAACCACACGAATTAAGACAGAGCTTTATGGATCATTGGCCTTAACAGGCAAAGGGCATGCAAGTGATACGGCAATCTTACTTGGGCTTTCAGGCGAGAAGCCAGACCTAATTGATGCTGATAAAATCCCTGCAATGGTTGAAAATATACGCTCTATTCGTGCGTTAAATATATGTGGTAATAAAATAATATCATTTAATGAGAGTAATGATTTAATATTTCATTTTGAAAAAAGCCTACCACATCATAGCAATGGCATGAAATTTAGTGCTTTTGATGCGGCTGGTACTATTTTATTAAAACAAGAATATTATTCTATCGGTGGCGGTTTCATTGCTAAATCAAGTGATTATGATGATAGCAATGGTGAAAATCCATTGGATAATATCGATGTTCCTTTTGCCTTCAAAACCGCAAAAGAAATGCTTGCCATGGGTAAAGAAAATGATAAAACCATTGCCGAGATGGTTGCTATCAATGAAATAACCGCCATTGATAGGGTTAAGTTATTTGCAGGGCTTGATAATTTGCGCGATATAATGCGTTCCTGTATTGATAAAGGCATGTCAAAAGAAGGTATACTTCCTGGTGGATTAAAAGTTAAGCGCAGAGCGCGAAATATTCACCGCCAATTAATGGCAAGCCAGCATAAAAATGAATATTCTCCGCATAATACAATGGATTGGGTTAGCCTATATGCCATTGCGGTAAATGAAGAAAATGCCGCAGGCGGGCGAGTCGTTACGGCACCAACCAATGGTGCAGCGGGTATTTTACCCGCCGTATTGCGATATTATGAAGATATTTGCCCTAATTATAGGGTGGAAGGTGTTTATGATTTTTTACTTACCGCTACGGCGATCGGCAGTTTGATAAAATTAAACGCATCCATATCAGGAGCAGAGGTTGGATGCCAAGGCGAAGTTGGTAGTGCATGCGCTATGGCGGCGGCGGGGCTTGCTTCGGCATTTGGTGCAACGAATGAGCAAATTACAAATGCGGCGGAAATCGCCATTGAACATCATTTAGGCATGACCTGCGATCCAATTGGTGGGTTAGTGCAAGTTCCATGTATTGAACGCAATGCCATGGGCGCGGTCAAGGCAATAAATGCCGCATCATTGGCAATGAAAGGCGATGGCACGCATTTTGTATCATTAGACGATGTTATTCGAACTATGCGTGATACGGGTAGAGACATGCATAAAAAATATAAAGAAACCAGTACAGGCGGATTAGCAGTTAATGTGGTAGAATGTTAAATAATGGATAGCATGTTATTTAAATATGACGATATTTACCTTTGTAATAAACTAAAGGCTTAGCATCAACATTGCATGATATGTTGGTAACTTGAGCAACAATTATTTGATGGTCGCCACCTTCATGAACCGCATGCATAAGGCATTCAATTGTGCCTAAGCAATTTTTTAATATAGGGCTGTTATTAATCGATATATCATAATCAATATTTTTAAACTTATCTTTAGACTGCATGGCAAAATTATTTGAAATTTTTTCTTGATCTTCGGTCAAAATATTAATTGTAAAATGCTTATTCATAGAAAAAGCATCAAAATTAAGGTTTTTTTTATCAAGGCAGAATAATACCAATGGCGGATCCAACGATACAGAGCTAAATGAATTTATTGTTATACCAATATAACTGCCATTATTTAACGAACCAGCAACAACACATACACCTGTTGTAAAACAGCCACAAATATTTCTAAACTCTTTATCAGAAAACAATATGATAACCCTTATATATTTATGGCTTAAACCATCAAGTTAATTGCATATTTTCATAGATAATATTACAATTTATTATCAATATATCAAATATTATATTTTGATCTAAGTCAACTGCTTCACAGGGTAATATCAAGAAGATATAAATGGCTATTAAAAAAATCCCAACTATTATAATTACAATTTTATTACAGGCATTTGCTGCCATTATATTGGTTGGAATTATCCAATTCTCATTCCACGGGTTTGATATGTCCTTGCCATTATGGTCAAAGTTATTGTTGCAATCATTATTTGCAGCAAGCCTAAGTTGGTTTTTTAAGCAAGCAAAATGGTGGTGGCTCATAAATCTAATCGCACCGACGGCGGTTATTCTTGCCAATCGCTTCGCTTTGGATTTAGGCTTGCCATTATGGCTATATCCAGTAATATTTTTTGTAATATTATTATTATTTTGGAATAGTATAAACGAATATGTACCACTTTATCTAAGCAATAAAACAGCCACTAATGCCCTGATCGATCTATTAGAAAATAAAATAGACGGTATTAAGTTTATTGATCTTGGTTGTGGATTGTCTGGAAGTTTATTATGTTTGGCAAAAACATTGCCACAGCATATTTTTGTTGGTGTTGAAACCGCGCCCTTAGCCTATATTATATCAAAGATAAGATGCAAATTATCATCGGCAAATAATATATCAATTAATTTTAAAAATATATGGGATGTTGATTTATCGCAATATCAATATGTTTATGCTTTTCTTTCACCAGCGATAATGACAAAATTATACGCCAAAACTGACGCTGAAATGAAAACAGGTTCTATATTTATAAGTAATTCTTTTAAGGTAGTGGATAATCCTGCTACATATATTATGGAATTGGTGGACAATCGACAAACAAAATTGCATATTTGGATAAAATAACATTATGAATAATTTATATCTAAATAAAATATTATAGAAAATGTGAATAGTATGGTTTATGTTCTAGTTATTTTATGTAGATAAATATAAATGCGGGATAAAGTATAAATGTTTGTAATAATTGGTATGATTGGTGTTGTCGCGGCGGTGATTGGTAGTTACTCGGCCATGGGTGGTAAGATGGCTGTGTTAAACCAACCATTTGAAGTGGTAATTATTTTTGGCTCTGGCATGTGTGCATTTGTCGTTGGCAATCCTATTGTTATCGTTAAAAAGGGCTTTGGTCGTTTGGCTGGTTGTTTGAAATCACCAAAATATAAAAAAGCCGATTATCTTGAATTATTAATGGTGCAATATCAAGTGTTTCGATTAATGAAACAAAAAGGCGCACTTGCATTAGAGGTGCATGTGGAAAATTCCCATGAAAGTAGTTTATTCAAAGAATTCCCTAAATTTCATAATGATCACCATGCTCTTGATTTTTTCTGTGATTATTTACGAATGATGACATTGGGTACGGATAATCCATATGAAATAGAGGCGTTGATGGATCAAGAATTAGAAGTTCACCATCATGAAGATCATGCTGTTGCCCATGCATTAACTGGTTTAGCAGAAGGATTCCCCGCGCTTGGTATTGTTGCGGCCGTGCTTGGTATTATTAAAACCATGGGTTCAATTTCTGAACCACCCGAAGTATTGGGTAACTTGATCGCTGGTGCTTTGGTTGGTACTTTTTTGGGTATTTTACTTTGCTATGGATGGTTCGGGCCGCTTGCCAGTACAGCAAAACAAATGATGGAAGAAGAAGCAAGCTATATGACATGTTTAAAAGCAGGAATCTTGGCGCATTTACAAGGATATGCACCACAGGTATCAGTTGAATTTGCCAGAAAAGCTCTTTATGCGCATAATCGACCAACTTTTATCGAAGTTGAAGAAGCCGCCGGTGCGCTGCCTACTGTGACATAGCCTATGGCTGATGCGTTAGAAGGCAATGATCTTCCACTATTATTGGTAAAGAAGAAAAAACTTCCACCCGAAGCCCATGGCGGCGCATGGAAAGTGGCTTATGCGGATTTTGTTACCGCAATGATGGCATTTTTTTTGCTGTTATGGTTGTTAAATGCAACTACAGAAGATGCGATGACGGGGGTTGCAGAATATTTTGCCCCAACAAATATTGCCAAAGATGACGTGGCCATTGGCGAAGCAATGAAAGGTCTTGCCGCATCGGTTGAAGGCGCTTTGCGCTCCGCTAGCTCTAGGCCCAGTGTTTCTATTGCTATTCCAACTTATGGTAGGGAGGAAGAAGGGGAAATATCAGGCGAAGAGCGTATCGACACAGATGATTTAGAGGCAAATACAAGTAATGCCTCGGCGGAAGAAAAAGAAGATAATGTGCTTAGCGATGTCACCTCTCAATTACGCCAATCAATAGAGCAAATATCAGAATTTAAAGATTTTCAAGATAGCCTGTTGATAGATGTAACACCAGAAGGTTTGCATATTCAAATATTGGATCAAGAAAAAAAGGCAATGTTTAAAAAAAACACATCGATCTTAACCAAAAAAGCTAGGCGTTTATTAGCATTAATAGGAAGCCTAATATCGAGATTGCCAAATGATGTATTTATAACGGGTCATACGGAAGAAAATGATTTTAGGCGTAATTATAATTATGGTAATTGGGAATTATCAAGTGATAGGGCGGCAATTGCACGCAAATGGTTAGTTGATGCAGGGGTTAATGAAAAACAAATAATACTTGTAGCTGGCAAGGCCGCAACTGATTTATTGGATCTTAAAAACCCTAAATCAGGTCGCAACAGGCGTATAAGTATTTTACTTACACATATGAAATAATAAATATAATTAAAGGTTATATTCAAATTTAAATGGCTGATGATCAAAATATTATAATAAAAATAAAAAAAATCAAGGATAACACTGCCCATGGCGGTGCGTGGAAGATTGCCTATGCGGATTTTGTTACTGCAATGATGGCATTTTTCTTATTGCTTTGGTTGCTTAGTGCCACAGAACAAGAAACATTAGAGGGGCTTTCAAATTACTTTACGCCCACATTACTAACCGAAGTTGGTGAAAGCGGTAGCGGTGGAATGTTTGGCGGTATAACATCAAATGAGCCAGGGCCAACCGAAGATAAAATACATACGGCATCACTTCCACAAGAAGTCAGCATTAATGGAAATATTATATCGCAATCAGATAAGGCTGGTCAAAAAGATGAAAATTCTACTGGCAACACTGGTAAAATTGACGGCAAAGCTGAAGATATTAATTTGAACACGACAAAACGCCTATTAGGAAAGGCGATTAATGATTTGCCTGATGAATTAGCCGATTTAAAACAATCCATTTTAACTGACATAACCGATGATGGCCTGCGTATTCAAATAATAGATCAATCAAATAAAGGTAATTTTAAGCATGGTAGTTCCGAATTAACCGAACGTGCAGAAATATTAATTCAATTTATTTCCCAATATATCAGTCGTTTGCCTAATAAAATATCAATAACGGGTCATACAGCAAATGATAATGAAAGCGATGATGATTGGCGGCTTTCGATTGATAGGGCCAATTCGGCACGAAGAGCGTTATTAAAATGGAATATTTCACCAGTGCGTATTGTATCGATCAATGGCAAATCTAATACGGAACCATTATATAGTAAAAAACCGTCTTTGCCGCAAAATAGGCGCATGGTGGTTATATTACTTCGTACAGATATTAAAAAAGAAACCAGCGATAAGCGCATAAAACCGCCATCAATTTTAAAATAACTTGAAAATATAAAATATATGACCAATTTATGGATATACTATAACTTTATTGGGAGATATTAAGTTGGGTAATGATATGAGCAAAGAAAATGGCGCGCGTGGGTTTAACTTGGGCCGCAATTTTGGTGCAAAAAATAAAACATCTAATGATCCTGATGTCGTAGCAAGGCGTGCAATTGCTTATGTAATTGATATAGTTATTTTATCATTCGCAGTGCCGATCAGTTGGTTTTTTTTGATTATATCATTTGGAATTTTATCGCCATTGATTATGATTGGCATGTTTTTATTGCCAATTGCCTATCATAGCCTAATGATTTCATCGTCAATGTCGGCAACATTGGGGCAGCGGTTTATGGGTATAAAAACCGTATCAAAAGATGGCAGTGAAGTTGATCTATTCAATGCGATAATTCTGGTTGCAATATTTTATGCCTCAATTGCATTGACTGGTGGTTTTATATTAATTTGGTGTTTATTTGATGATAAACAACGATTTTTACATGATATATTGGCAGCAACAATCATTATTCGTAACGTTTAATTAAGCCGCCATACAGTATAATACAGTAATTTAATTTATAATAAAAAAGCCCGATGTTTAATTTTTATCACTCCCCATCCATGCCATGCCCATATATTAAAGGTTTGTTTGAACAGCAAACATTCATCAAGCTTTCAAATGATAAAGCCACAGAAGAATATAATGAATTAAGTCGTGCGGGTTTTAGGCGTTCACATGATACTGTTTATCGCCCAAGCTGTTGTAAATGTAATGCTTGTAAAACTGTCCGTATTAAAGTCAATGATTTTAAATTGAATAAAAATTGGCAACGAATTTTAAATAAAAATAAAAATATATCTATGAAAATTATTAACGGGAAAATTATTAACGGGAAAATTATTAACGGGAAAATTACTGACGGGGAATATATCGGTCAGCTTGATAATGACGAACAATTCAATCTTTTTTCAAAATATGTAACTACGCGCCATATGGAAGGCGGAATGGCAGCAATGACCCGCGACGATTATAATAATTTATTATCAAGCCCCGTAGATACAAATATTATTGAATTTCGTGATATGCAAAATAAACTTGTTAGCGGCTGTATCATCGATAATTTAGACGATGGAATATCGGCTGTTTATAGTTTTTTTGATATTAACTTAGTCAAAAATAGTTTGGGCAGTTATATGATATTAAAGCTTATCGAATTAGCAAATAAACATAACTTACCTTATGTCTATTTAGGGTTTATAATAAAAAACAACCCAAAGATGATATATAAATCACGTTTTAAGCCGCTTGAGCTATTTAAAAATGGCTTGTGGCAGCCCTATATATAAATGGTTATTCAACCATTGCATTTATTTAATATACATATTAAATTTTAACCAGTTCAAATGTCTTGCTTAACTATTTATAAACGGGTAGCATTTCTAATAGTGATTTTCATCAATTCGCTAAATTAAAAATATAATTCTAAAATGGAATGCCAATATATTATTTAGGCAAAACCATGAATGATTAACTGTGAGATTTAAATATATGAAACGTCGTGATTTTCTTAAAAATGCAACCTTGGCAACGGGTGCTATTGCTGTATCAAGTTTAGCAGCACCAGCAATAGCCGAAGGCGTGCGCGAACTTAAAATGGTTACCACATGGCCAAAAAACTTTCCCGGCCTTGGCACAGGGGCGCAACGTTTTGCCGATAGTGTTGGCAAAGTGTCGGGTGGTAAAATCAAGGTTAAATTATTTGCTGCTGGTGAGTTAGTGCCAGCAATGGAATCTTTTGACGCAGTGTCAACTGGTGCTGCTGATATGTATCATGCTGCCGAATATTATTGGCAAGGCAAACATAAGGCATTTAACTTTTTTACGGCTGTTCCTTATGGTTTTACTGCGAGTGAAATTGATTCATGGATCAATTTTGGCGGTGGACAAAAATTATGGGATGAGCTTGCCGCAGGTTTTAATCTTAAAAATATGTCTTGTGGTAATACTGGCGTGCAGATGGGCGGCTGGTTCAATAAAGAAATTAACAGCCTTGACGATTATAAAGGTTTAAAAATTCGGATGCCAGGTCTTGGTGGCGAAGTATTGCGCCGTATTGGTGCCGCCGCTGTTACATTGCCTGGTGGTGAAATTTTCTCTTCCCTACAATCTGGTGCAATTGATGCAACCGAATGGGTTGGCCCGTGGAATGATTTGGCCTTTGGTTTTTATAAAGTTACCAAATATTATTACTGGCCTGGTTTCCACGAACCTGGTGCATCTTTGGCTGTTGGTACAAATAAAGATGTATGGGATTCATTTTCTCCATCTGATCAGGCATTGTTGAAAAGTTGTGCTGCGGCAGAAAATAATAGAATGTTCTCTGAATATAATGCCCGTAACAATGACTCATTGGATGTATTGATTAATAAACATGATGTGCAATTACGCAAAATGCCCGATGATGTCATGAATGCCATCGGCAATATGTCTGGCGATGTTGTCGGCGAAGTAGGCGATGTGGATGATATTGGTGCAAGAATATATAACAGCTTCATTAAATTCCGTAGGCAGTCTATTTCTTGGTCTAAAATTTCAGAACAAGCATATTTAGCCAGCCGCCTATTACCATTTAAATATGGTAAATAATAGCTAATCATTTGATATACAAAGACACCCGTGAAAGTAAATTTCGCGGGTGTCTTTGTAAAAAATATTGGCTCAATATATAGGTTATCATAAAATAACCAGGGGTAATTTAAATGCGTACGCTTATTTCATTCGCAAATTTTATCGATAAATTCAATCAACGCATCGGTATATCGGTGGCTTGGTTGGCGTTATTCATGGTTCTAATACAATTTTCAGTCGTTGTCCTGCGCTATGCCTTTGGTTATAATTCTATTTTTATGCAAGAATCCATTATCTATATGCATGGTTTTTTATTCTTATTGGGTGCATCATATACATTATTGCATGATGGTCATGTGCGGGTTGATATTTTTTACCGCGAAGCATCGCCAAAAAAGAAAGCCATAACCAACATATTCGGTGTATTCGTATTTTTAATTCCCGTTTGTATCTCCTTTCTAATATTCTCGCTTCCATATGTGGCTAATTCATGGAAAATATTTGAATCGTCAAAAGAAACAAGCGGCATTCCCGCCGTCTATATTCTTAAATCAGCAATAATTGCCTTTTGTTTATTAATAATTTTACAAGGCATTTCAATGGCAATTCATTCATTGGCAATAATTCTTGGTGATGAAAAACCAGCTGCACCCGAAGAACATGAGGGAATATAGAAATGCTAATTACAGAATATCTTGATTTAGGAATGTTTGCCGTTGCCTGTATTTTTTTAATGCTGGGCTTTCCCGTGGCCTTTACCTTATCTGGCACTGCGTTGATTTTCGCAATGATAGGCTTTGGCCTTGGTGTATTTGATATAAGTTATATCGCTAATATACCCAGTAGAATTTTTGGCAATGCAGTTTGGAATGAAATTTTAATCGCTGTGCCGTTATTTGTTTTCATGGGCGTAATGTTAGAACGATCAAAAGTTGCCGAAGAATTGTTAGAGACTATGGGCCGTCTTTTTGGCGCAATACGCGGTGGGCTTGGGGTTTCTGTTACAATTGTTGGCGCATTATTGGCTGCCTCAACAGGGATAGTAGGCGCAACCGTGGTTACAATGGGTCTATTATCATTACCCACCATGATGCGGCGTGGTTATGACCCTTCACTTGCCTGTGGCTCAATTTGCGCTGCGGGTACATTGGGCCAAATAATACCACCATCGATTGTTTTGGTATTACTTGGCGATCAAATTTCAAATGCATATGTAGATGCACAACGCGGTATTGGCAATTGGTCGCCAGAACCCGTATCGGTGGGCGATTTATTCGCGGGCGCATTATTACCTGGTTTAATGGTGGTTGGAATGTATATTCTATATCAATTATTAATCGCATGGTTAAAGCCCGAAACATCACCCGCAATTCCCCATGACCCCGATGCCACCCGTGGTTTATTCAAGCAAATAATGCATGCGTTGATACCACCAGTTGTTTTAATAATATCAGTTCTTGGATCAATTTTGGCGGGCGTTGCCACCCCGACGGAGGCCGCGGCCGTCGGCGCGATTGGTGCGACCTTGCTTGCCGGTGTTCGGATAAAAGAACTTGATATGGATATGCATATATTAACCGAAAAATTTAATAGTAACCAAAAGATAAGCCGCATGTTTGCTGCATCATTTGGTGGTTTTTTGGTTTTTGCCTTGATTGGTGAAATGGCTTTTTCTAGCCCATTAATATTTGGCATAGTTGGCATGATGGCAATGGTTGCGATTGTTTATTTAAAACTTTTACGCAAATTTTTAATGATCATTGATAGCAAAAATAACCTGCCTATATATTTGGCTGCTATATCATTGATGGTGATGTTATTATTGGCAAAATTTATCGATATGCGTATCCAGCGCGATACCATGTCGAATGTTGAATATGGCGCAATTGGCATTGCAATGGTTGCTGGTGTTATTCTTATGTGGGGCTTGGCGGTATCGCTTTGGCGCACATGGGGAACGGGCATACTTCGCATGGTTAATCGTGGCACTATGGAAATATCGGCAATGGTATTTGTCATATTAATCGGTGCGGCGATGTTTAGCTTGGTTTTCCGTGGTTACGGTGGCGATGATATGGTCAAAGATTTTTTATTAAGCCTTCCCGGTGATGAATGGGGCATGATTGTCATGGTAATGGTGGTAATGTTTTTCCTTGGGTTCTTCCATGATTTTATCGAAATTACCTTTGTCGTCGTACCAATAGTTGCGCCTATTTTATTGGCTAATGATTTTATCAGCCCCGTATGGCTTGGGGTTTTAATGGCGATGAATTTGCAAACATCATTTTTAACACCGCCATTTGGTTTTGCATTATTTTACTTGCGCGGGGTTGCGCCAAAAGAAATAAGCACTATGCAAATATACAAAGGCGTGCTTCCTTTTATTATTATTCAAATAATTGCATTATTTTTATTAAGTATGTTCCCGCAATTGGCTAATTGGTTGCCAGAGGTGATTTTCGGTTCAAAATTTGTTGATTAGCTTTATGTCATATTAATATGAAGGCCATATAAAATTATTTATTATTTTATGGCTTTTATATTGCCATGGTTACTGTATTCTCAATATAAAATAGCAAAATAACCATATTTTATATTTAAATTATAAGATTAATATCTAATAATTACTTTAGGGATATAGCTAATGACCGATGAGGACTTGGATAAAGAAGCACTTTATTATCACCGCATGGCACCAGCCGGAAAAATAAGCGTGCAGGCAACAAAACCATTAGCAAATCAACGTGATTTAAGCTTGGCCTATTCGCCGGGAGTTGCGGCGGCTTGTCGATTAATTGTAGATGACCCTAAAGAAGTATCAAGCGTTACAGCACGCGGTAATTTAATTGGCGTTATAACAAATGGTACTGCGGTTCTTGGCCTTGGTAATATTGGCCCATTGGCATCTAAACCTGTGATGGAAGGCAAAGGCGTTTTATTTAAAAAATTCGCAGGTATTGATGTATTTGATATTGAAGTCGCAGAAAATGATATTGATAAATTTTGTGATATAGTCGCAGCCCTTGAACCAACCTTTGGCGGTATTAATTTAGAAGATATTAAAGCACCAGAATGTTTTGAAATTGAAAAACAATTACGCAAACGCATGAATATCCCTGTTTTCCATGATGATCAGCATGGCACGGCAATTATTGTTGCCGCAGCGGTTTATAACGGTTTGCATGTTGTTAATAAAAAAATTGAAGATGTGAAGATTATATGTTCGGGTGCTGGTGCGGCTGCGCTTGCATGTTTAAATATGTTGGTTGTAATGGGTGTCAAACGCGAAAATATCACAGTTTGTGATATCGAAGGCGTGGTTTATAAGGGGCGTGAAATATTAATGGATCAATATAAATCCATTTATGCTCAAAATACGGATGCTAGAACACTTGATGATGTTATTGCCGATAAAGATATTTTTCTTGGCCTGTCGGCCCCTGGTGTTTTAACCCCTGAAATGGTTAAAAAAATGGCTATTAAGCCGCTTATCATGGCATTAGCCAACCCAACCCCAGAAATCCTACCCGAATTAGCCATGGCAGCAAGTCCCGATGCAATTTGTGCTACTGGGCGTTCTGATTATCCCAATCAAGTCAATAATGTGCTTTGTTTTCCCTTTATTTTCAGGTGCGCATTAGATGTTGGCGCAACGGAGATTAACGAGGAAATGAAAATTGCTTGCGTTAAAGCAATCGCATCACTTGCCAGAAAAGAAGCAACCGAGGCAGTTGCAAAAGTATATGGCAGTGATGCAATTGCATTTGGTGCAAATAATCTTATTCCAAAACCATTTGACACAAGGCTGATTTTAGAAATAGCACCCGCAGTTGCCAAGGCGGCAATGAATTCAGGAGTGGCGACAAAGCCAATTACAGATTTTGAAAAATATAACCAACATTTAAGCGAATTTGTTTATCGATCTGGTACGGTGATGAAGCCAATTTTCGATGCGGCAATCGCCGACCCACGTCGTGTTGTCTATACCGAGGGCGAAGAAGAACGCATATTACGCGCCGTGCAGGTTATTATCGATGATAAAATTGCCAAGCCGATTTTAATTGGCAGGCGTGATGTGGTTACTTCACGGATAAAAAAGCTTGGTTTGCGGCTTAAAATTGACGAGGATTTTGAACTTTGTGATCCACAAAATGATGAACGTTATGGTGAATATTGGCGCATGTATCATGATATTATGGGACGGCATGGTGCATCACCAGATGCGTCGCGTATTACAGTGCGAACCCATCCAACAATCATTGGTTCATTAATGTTATTGCGCGGTGAAGTTGACGCATTAATTTGTGGTACAACGGGTCAATTCCAAAAACATTTACGCGATGTTCGTAATGTTATTGGACTTAAAGATGGCGTACGTGATTTATCGACAATTAATATGTTAGTGTTGGATAAAGGTGTTGTATTCATATCCGATACCCATGTATCACCCAATCCAACTGCCGAAGAATTAGTAGAAATGGTGGTTCTTGCAGCAGAAGAAGTAAGGTCATTTGGTATCACGCCGCATATTGCTATGTTATCACATTCAAATTTTGGAACATCAATGCATCAATCTGCCGTCATAGTGCACAATGCGGTCAAAATATTGCAAGAACAATATCCTGATCTTGAAGTCGATGGTGAAATGCACGCTGATACCGCCTTAAATAAAGAATTGCGCGATATTTTATTACCAAATTGCAAATTAACCAAAAATGCAAATTTAATGATTATGCCAAATTTGGATGCGGCAAATATTTCATATAATATGGTTAAAATGTTAGGCGATGGTTTATCGGTTGGCCCAATAATGATTGGCGCGGCAGTGCCCGCCCATATTTTAACCCAATCTTTAACTTGGCGTTGTATTGTTAATATGACGGCGGTTGCGGTTAATGATGCACAACAAGCAAAGCCTTAAATATTATCACCAAATTTAACAATGGTTAATTAAGTGAATTCGCAATGATAACTGATATTGATTATGTTAAACAACAAGATGCAGATGAAGCGTTCGATGAATTATACGGATTGTCGGATGAAATTATCAATGCGGTAAATGATGCGGTTGATCGCAATTCTGATGTTGGTGAATTAAAATTAATATTGAAACCATTACATGCCGCCGATGTTGCCGATTTATTAGAACAGCTTAGCAGCAATGCGCGTGAATATGTGGTGCAAACATTAGGATCAGAGCTTGATTATGACACTATCGGCTATCTTGATGATAATGTTCGGGATGATATTGTCGAGGATTTAGACACAAGCCAGCTCGCCAAAATTATTTCTGATTTAGATAGCGATGATGCCTTTGATTTAATCGAAGATTTAGATAAAGAAGAACAATTAGAGCTTCTTAAGGCAATTCCAGCCAAAGAGCGCGCCCATTATGAACAAAGCCTTTCTTTTCCTGAAGATAGCGCGGGGCGGTTAATTCAACGCGAAGTTATAACCATCGCCGCTTTTTGGAATGTCGGGCAAGCCATTGATTATATGCGCGATGATAAAAATGACCTGCCCCGCGATTTTTATAATTTAATCGTCGTTGACTCGCGTTATAAACCAATGGGCATGGTCCAGCTTTCACGCCTATTGCGTGCGGGGCGTGATATTATGGTATCAAGCCTTATGGATGAGGAGGCAAAAATTATACCCGCATTGATGGATCAGGAAGATGCGGCATTTTTATTCCACCAATATGGTTTGGTCGAAGCCCCCGTTGTCGATGATGGTGGCAAGCTTGTCGGGGTTATAACCATAGATGATATTATTGATGTTATGACCGAAGAACGCGAAGAAGATATGTTGAAACTTGGTGGTGTTATCGAAGATGATTTATATTCTGATGTGATAAAAACCACTCGTTTACGTTTTCCTTGGTTATTCATTAATTTATTAACGGCAATTTTAGCGGCGAGCGTAATTGGTTTATTTGAAGAGGCATTAGATCAAATAGTCGCCTTAGCTATTTTAATGCCTATCGTTGCCTCTATGGGTGGAAATGCGGGAACGCAAACATTAACCGTGGCGGTTCGCGCCCTTGCCACCAATGAATTAACCGCAACCAATGCCATGCGTATCGTTGGCAAAGAAGGTGTTGTCGGTGCAATTAACGGTATTATCTTTGCCTTTGCAGCGGCAATTACCGCATGGTTATGGTTTGGCGATCCGATGCTTGGTCTGGTTATCGCCGCTGCGATGGTGATAAATTTACTGGCCGCAGGCGTAACAGGTGCGGTTATTCCATTAATATTAGATAAATATGGTTATGACCCTGCGATTGCATCAACCGTATTTTTAACCACCATAACCGATGTTGTTGGTTTTCTTTCCTTCCTTGGATTAGCTGTTTTATTATTGTTATAATATCTTTTTAAATATTTTAATTAATGCCCGATGGTGAAGTTATTTTTACCATTGGTATCTTTACAATGCACAAGATATAGCGGACGAGTTCCATAGCCATGTGCCTTGTGTTTTTCACCCATTTTGACCCCAAGTTTATGGTCATAAAAAGATGATGCAGGCATCATGCGCACAATAAAGGCTGCGCGGCGTTTGTCGGTGTTATTGGCGCTTGAACCATGAATAATATATACATCATGGAAAGAAACTTGCCCCGCCTTTAGAATAAGATTTTCTGATTCATTTTCATCAAAATGTTCAGAATCACAAACCAAATTAATAGTTTTATCATCACCTTCTGACCATGAATGAGAAAATAATTTATGGGGTTTATGTGACCCAGGACTGAAGCGCATCGGGCCATTTTGCGCTGTTACATCATCAAGGGGAATCCAGATTGTTAGAGTTTCAAGCGGTTTTATGGGATAATAATCACCGTCTTGATGCCATGGAGTTTCCTTGCCACTATGGGCTGGTTTTCCAAAAAGAGTTGTGCCCCATAAAATTATATCTTCACCGATTAACTGCGCCGCGATATTTAATAAATCGGGGTGAGTGGCAAATTCAAGCCATTTTTTTGAGCCAATAACACCTTGCGATCCGCCATCAGTTTGATGAGGACCCAGCATGACATCAGACATTAGATGCTCGTTATTCTTTAATAAAATATCATATTCGGCGCGCATTTCGGCAAGCATTTCAACTGGCAAGCTGTAGTTAGGAACAATCCAGCCATTTTCACGGTAACTATTTAATTCTTTTGCACTTAATTTTAGTAACATTATTTATCCCAATATATGGTTCTTATTTTTATATAAGAGAAATTATATTTAATTCACAATGGATATGTCAATAGTTTTAATTAAGCTTAAACCATTAAAACAAATTCAAAACCAATGCCATATAATGTGATTATAAGTTATTTAAATTTTCTATATGTATGGAAAAACTGCGTAGAATATAAAGAATAATCCCAATATATTTAATAATATACCGAGATTATTCAATTGTTGGACTTTATAAATTTATAATTTTAAAGTGTTCTTGCCAATCTAAATCCAATATTAGATGTGAAGGATGTTGTTGCGCGCCAATAAATGTTATTTAAATTAGCATGACTATCATAACTGCCGCCACGGACAAAATAATTTCCCATGCCACCAGTATAAGCTGTGCCGTTAGTTGGGTATAGAGAAGAATTTTCAGTATAATTATCTGCAACCCATTCCATTACATTACCAATCATATCATGTACCCCCCAATATCCAGTAAAGCTGCCCACTGGTGCAGTTTTAGTATATATATCACCGCAACCAACATGGCCGCCCACAGTAGCATTTGCACACTTGGCATTTTTGTTTCCTTCAAATTTTGTACCACCCCATGGCACAGAATTGCCAGTACCAGCACCGGCGACATATTCCCATTCTGCATCGCTCGGCAAGCGATAATTTAAGCCTGTTTTTTTATTTAACCATTCAATATATTTATTCTCTATTACATCCACACTTAGACCAGATATAGGATATTTACCTTTACTGCCATTATTATAATCTACGGGATAACCACATCCACCATCAACGACACATTTTAAATAATCATTCCATGTTACTTCATATTTACCAATTTCAAAATTATGTCCAAATGTAATATTACGGGCTGGACTGTAAATTGCCATAGAAGGACAATATGGAAAAACATTGCTTAGCTTCGAACAACCCATAGTGAATGATTTTCCTAATGATAAAACTTTGACCATCGGCGGGGCAACTGAAATCGTTGGGACAGTTACAGTTGGGACAGTTTGTGGATTTGCTGCGTTTGACGATAAAACATTAATATCATATTTGATAATTTTAATACCATTCTGCCGATTAACCTTGTTAAATAATCGTGGTTTAATATTTAATAATTGCGCGCTGCTGGCAGGTTCAAATTGTTCTTTAAAATTTGATCCAAATATATATTTAAACCCAACCGCTAAGGCATAATTTGGTTTGGATATATTGTCATCACGGCCTTCAATTTCAATACTAACTGCTGGTACAGGGCTATATATTGCCTTGGTTGAAAACTCCTTAATATTTTCATTACCATTGACACCATTCCATGTTGTTCCCCGGATTGATAATTCTAATTTAGGTAATTTTGATAACCGACCACCCAATTCCAAATCAAAGCCATTAACAGGGCGCTCTTCACGGGTTTTATTTGTTTCTATTGATCCACTTAATGCCTTATAATAATTCATATTGGCTCTAAACAAGCTTGATTTAGCTGCCAAGCCGATGCTGGTACGCCGATGATTATATGGAAATTCATGATCATAAAAACTATTTACCTCATATATCCACTTATTATTATTGCTTAAATAACGATAGGCAAGACCAGCATTAATTGTTGTACGCCCCCTGCCCATTTTAAAAACACGTCCCGCACTAGTTTGCATAAGTATATTATGGCGACCTGTTTTATCTTTGAATAAAGGAAATATTGTCGATATTGAATATTTAGGCTTTTTACGCAAACCAATGCCAGCCTTTATTTCTATATTTGCCAATGCGGCAATATCACTTTGGTTTAATATCTCCTCGCTCGTTTGGGCGACACCGTTTAAGGCAATTTTGGCAAGACTTACTTTATCAATAGTAAAGTTATTACCGCCCCCATTTAAGATATTATATTTTGCTTGATTTAAAATTTGACTAGCAGTATTGGCAATTAAATTTCTGTTCAATGATTGCAAGCCGTGCAGCATAACATCATATGCATTGCCATCTTTCTTAACTGGTTGATTTGCCCATTCATTAATTGGCCCAAGCATATATTGCAAAAGATGATCACCAACGACAGACCCTATTTGATCAAAAGCCATATTATTTGTTGGTAATTTAGTCGGTGGGATAAATTTTGCATCACTGCTTATAATCCCATCATGATAATGTGCAATACTAACTACTGGCATAAATATTATGCCTAATCCTAATAATATAAAAATAAAATCTTGTCTTAGATGATATATCATGTCAACCAAACCTTTAATTGCTATAATTATTAAAAACAACTATTACTTGTATTCTCTAAGGCTATAAAAGTCAAGCAAAATCAAATATTTTACAATATTTAACTACTTATGGTAGTGTGGTAAATCGATACGGTTGCATGATAAAATTAAGAAAATACTATAATTACAATATTATATTAGTCGGGTATTTTTAAACGTCGATAGGCTGATAAAAATTCTTTTTTTGCAATATTTGGCTGTTTCGGCGTAATTACATATTTGCCGATAGGCGGCTTTTTCCAAATCTTATCAGCTTCACTTTGGCTAAAACCTGCTATTGCGACGGCTTCTAATCTGGCTGATGCAATATCTGCTTTTTTAATTTTAACTTTAATATCATCAGGCAGATAGGCAGGCAGGTTAAATCTAATATTAATTGCTATTTCAAGTTTTTTTTCAATTTCTTTATAACTGTCGCCAATCGCTGCTTTAAATGGTGATATCATATCACCGATTACATATTCGGCAGCATCATGTAATAATGCAGCTAATCGCCATTTGCTATCTATTTTTGGATCAAAATCTGAAAATATTTTAACCACTAACAAGCTATGTTGCGCCACTGAATAGCCCCAATCACCGCTCGTTTGACCATTCCACCTTGAAATATGCGACAAGCCATGGGCAATATCTTCAATTTCAATATCAACTGCCGATGGGTCTAATAAGTCAAGTCTTCGCCCACTAAGCATACGCTGCCATGCACGCCCTGTTGTTTTTTTCATCGATCAATACCTTAAATTATATTTAATTAATTCAAATGCCATATATCTATGATTATCATATTAAAATGATAAAGAATATATCATACGCATGGAAGTTAAGAAGAGGAATAATGCAAAGGCTTTTTTTAATAATTTAGGTGATATAACATGCGCTAATTTAACCCCAATCGGCGCTGATAAAATAGTCGCAGGGACAATCAAGAAAAAACCAATCATATTAACATAACCAATTGAGCCAATTGGCCTATCTTCAATCCCGATGCCTGTTATTATAAAACCAATAGCACCAGGAACGGCAATTAATAAACCAATAGCCGCTGCTGTACCAACTGCACGCCTTATAGGATACCCACATGCCGATAATACCGGCACGGAAAATGTGCCGCCACCAATACCCGCCAAGGCAGAAACACCGCCAATAAATATCGCAATTGCATATTTTAAAAAACCCGTTGGTAATTTATTAGATGATGAGGACCAACCATCTGGTTTAAAAGCCATATTCATGGCAACCAATAAAGCCAGTATGGCAAATATAGCAATCAAAATATAACCCTGTATAAAACCAGCCAAGCCAGCACCAATTACAACCCCCAGAGAAATGGCACCAGCCCAGCTTTTTATTAAATTAATATCAACATTGCCGCGTTTATAATGGGCGTGAGTGGAGCTTATTGATGTGGCAATTATCGTCATTAATGACGTGCCAACTGCCATATGCATCTTAATATTTTCATCAATCCCTAAATAACTTAATATATAAAAAAGCACTGGAACTATAATAATACCGCCGCCAACACCCAATAATCCAGCCATAACTCCCGCAATGGCCCCAGTTGCCAGCATGGAAAATAATAATGGTAATAAATTGATTATATCAATTTCAAAATCTAACATATACACTCTGATTCAAATTATATTAAAGCCGCCGCACTGAGGTTATTTTTTTATTATCAACTTTTAAAATATGGCTGCAAATATGATTAAATGGCGCATATGACACCATCATATCAGTTGCATTAGCATGCAATAACATATTATTATCGCAATAAATAGCCACATGACCACGCCAAAATATTAAGTCACCATATTTTAATATTGAAATATCATTAGTAAAGTTAACTTGAACACCGATATTATTTTCCTGCATATCACTATCCCGTAATACAGCATACCCAGCACGGCGCAAGGCTATTTGCACTAATCCAGAACAATCTATGCCAAGACTGCTATTGCCACCCCATAAATATGGAATATTTATAAATTGCTTAGCCGTAGCGACAAAGTCATCTTCAAAATCATCAAGTTCACAAATATGTTTTGAAAAAACCCATGCGTCTTTTAATATCAGCTTACCATTATCACCATATTTAAAAAATTCAATTTTCCTAAAATCTTTATATTTATCAATCACCTTAAGCCTGCTTGTCATTGATAAATAACCAAGCGGGGGTATTTTAATATTTGGTTTAGGAAAAATTATTGTTCGCAATGCTGAAACTTGAATATTAGCCTGATAAACCTGTGGCGAAAGGCCAGATATTTGGCAATAACCAACATAGCCATCACGGCAATTTTGCACCCATGCCCAGCCACTTTTTACTTCAAAAACCTTTACTTTATCGCCAAAAATTAATTGACAAGACTGGTTATGACCATTGCTGGCATTAAGCCTTAATGATAATATATGACAATTAACCTGCATTATTATCGCTTCAATAAAATTATCAGATACAACCTTATTTTTAAGAGATATATCGGCAAGATCATCGCGCCAAGCATTTAATCTTTTATCTAATGGCATTATATTTTATTGGCTTAGGCATTATTATCATTATCAGTGTTTTTTATATTAATTTTTAAAGTAGCAACCGTTCCAATTTTTTCTTGGCTTCTAATTTCAAAACCAATACCCATTTCCTCGGTTAATCTGGTTACAATTGCAAGCCCAAGGCCAGAACCATCTTTATTATTGTCAATATGATAATCGCTCTTATTAAATGGTTTAATAAATTCAATAAGATCTTCGGGAGACATGCCAAAACCATTATCTTGGATAACCAATATAACGGCACCATCAACCGCATCAACCTTGGCCTTTACTTCAACTTTGCCACCATCAGGAGTAAATTTTATGGCATTTGATACCAAATTAAATATCACCTGCTGCAATCTAACCGGATCAACTTTTATTATGGGAAAATCATCAGAAATATTTACCTCAATATCCACGCCAAGGTCATCGGATAACATTTCTAATTGGGTTAGTGTTTTATCAAAAACATCAGAAATATTCACATCAGTAATATTTTTAGCTGAGGAAATATTAAGTTCATTATTACAAATTTTTAATAAATATTCTGCAGCTTCATGAATATTTGCGGCATAATCTTTATATTTTGGGTTGCTATGCTCACCAAGAATTTCAGACATTAGCATTTCTGAAAACCCCAAAATTGAATTCAAAGGGTTTTTAATTTCATGGGATAACTCTTTAAGGCGTAAATTGGCTATTTTTTTATCTACCCTCGACTGCTCTAGCGTAACAACAAGCGCAGATTCGGCTTGCCTTAATGCAATTCTATATTCATTTATTTTATCTTCAATGTTCTTTACCATTAAAATAACAATCACTAAGTTATAATAGAAATATTAATAAAAATTCATTATTACCATATATAATATTATTTAATTACTTTATGCATAATTAAAATAGCAACAGGAACCCAAGCAAGCCCCGCGATGGGGAAATATATTACCTGCCAAACCCAATTTTCTGGAATAAAATCTGCCCCAATGAACCAAACAGCGCTAAGATATACAACCATCCATAATAAAATAATTAATGCGGCCAAAGCCCTGCTTGATCGCCCAACAAACATATAAATATTCCTATATTATAAAGGATTGATAAATTTTACCAAAAAATAACTTTAATCGAAAAGCTTATCAATATCTTCTTGGTTAATAGATGCCTGTGAATCCAATTGTGGGCCTTGCAATAATTTCTCATCATCACTCATTTTGTCCGTTTGATCGCCGAGATCAACCGCCGCATCATCAATATCATCTTTGCCCCATATTTCAGCCAATGCCTCTACTCTTTCTTCAACAAAACGCATAGAGCTTATAATTTTACTAACGCGCTGCCCTGTAATATCTTGAAAAACACAAGATTCCATAGCAACTATGCTATGATGATTTAACTTATCACATAAATCAGGCAACTCTTCTATGTTGCTTACGGTTTTAATTTTATTTGCAATATCACTTATTTCTTCCACCGAAGATAAAATAACATCTGTCGCTTTTTCGGTTGCAAGTGTAATTGCATCAAGTTGATCGGCCATACCCTCAAAATGCGTTTGATCATTTTGGCGTTGGTACATATGTGATATTTCTTGACGAAACCTTCTTATATATTGCACTAAACTTGAAATTTCTGATTTTAATTTTTCATCAGAATTATATTTTTTTTTAGAAACCATGAAGTTTTCCATTAAATTGTTATGAATTTTAATTACAGGAAATTTATATATTTATCATAACACCATATTTTATTTACTGCCATTCGATAGAAAGCCAGGAACCATATTTGTTTCACCAAACGGAATATTTACATCTTCCATTTCACCAATTCGATTGGTAGAGTTCTTGTTTTTTCTGCCGTTCGTATTATATTTTTTATGATTACTTGAATTATTATTACTTTTATCATCATTAGCGTTATTTTTATCCTTACTTGCATTTACCTTTAAATCCATATTAAGGATTGGTATTTTTTTACTTATAATTTTTTCAATCGCAATAATATTTTTTGCATCATATTTAGTCGCAATTGTATAGGCAATTCCACTACGCCCTGCGCGCCCAGTGCGACCAATACGATGAACATAATCTTCCGCATGCATCGGCACATCGTAATTAAACACATGACCAACCGCCTTAATATCAAGCCCGCGTGCTGCCACATCAGAACAAACCAATATTTTTATTTCGTTCTTTTTGAAGCTATCCAAACATTTCATTCGGCTATATTGATCCATATCGCCATGCAATGCAGCAACGGAAGGATCATTTTGTTGCAAGCTTTTATAAAGTGATGCCACATCTCGTTTACGATTACAGAATATTAAACAGCTTTCTATGGTTTTATCTTTTAACCATATATCAAGAATCTGGCGTTTTTTACGACTGTCAACCACAACCAATCCTTGTTTGACGGTATCAGCGGTTGACGATGGCGCATCAACGGTTATTTCTTTTGGGTTTGATAAAAATTTATCGGCAAGTTTACGTATTTCTTTAGGCATAGTAGCAGAGAACATAACCGTTTGCCGCATTGGTGATGTTAATGATAAAATTTTCTCTACATCGGGGATAAAGCCCATATCAAGCATGCGGTCAGCTTCGTCAATAACAATTATTTTGGCATCTTTTAGAATAACTTTACCGCGTTCACAATGATCAATCAATCGACCAGGTGTGGCAATTAGAACATCAACCCCACGATCAAGCTTGCTTTCCTGTTCACCAAAAGAAACACCGCCAATTAATAGCGCCATCGATAATTTATGATATTTACCATATATGGCAAAATTATCTGCTACTTGAGCTGCTAATTCCCTTGTTGGTTCTAAAATAATGGTTCGCGGCATTCGCGCCCGCGCCCGACCGTTGGATAAAATATCAATCAGTGGCAAGGTGAATGACGCAGTCTTACCAGTCCCCTTTTGTGCGCAACCAAGTATATCTCTATTCATAAAGACATATGGTATTGCTTTTTCCTGAATGGGTGTCGGCGTTTCATATCCTGCATCACTAATGGCACGAAGGGTTTCTTCCCCAAGCCCTAAATCGGCAAATTTCAACACATAGGCCTTTCCCAGCTATCAATCCTGATCATATTGACAAAACAACTCATAAATATTTGAAGGACGTGAATATTTGTGAATGATAGGCTTGAAAACCGTAGTGTCAATTACTTTGAAACTTATTATAACAGAAAACACTACCTGCGTTGCAAATTAGCAACAATATATATAGACTAGCCTAAAATATAGAACAAATTAATGGTGTAGAAAAATGCTTATAGAACGCGACAATTGTTTATTATTGATAGTTGATATTCAAACGGCTTTCATAAAGGCGATCGATAATATTAACAAGGTAATTAGCAATAATATTATATTATTAAAAACCGCAGAAAAGTTAAACCTGCCCATTGTAATATCAGAACAATACCCAAAAGGTCTTGGCAATACGGTTGATGATTTAATTCCCTATGCCAAATCTGCAAAAATTTTAGAAAAAATATATTTTAACTGTAGTAAAGACAAAAATATAGCCGCATATATTAAAAATTTACAAAAAAAACAAATAATTATATCTGGTATTGAAGCCCATATATGCGTATTGCAAAGCGCATTGGGATTCAAACAAAGCGGATTTGATGTATTTGTTGTTGCCGATGCTTGCGCCAGTCGTGATGATAAGAATGCGGAGCTTGCCTATGCGCGGTTACGCCAAGCGGGCGTAAATATTGTTAGCACCGAAATGGTTGTTTTTGAATTGCTTGAAATTGCGGGCAATGATGAGTTTAGGCAAATATCAAAATTAATAAAATAAATAAAAGTTAATAAAATGGCGATAAATGATCTTATTTTAATTCCAGGCCTGTTATGCGACAAAAGATTATGGCAACATCAATTGGATGGTTTAGGCGATATAGTCGATATAACCATTGGTGAAACACGGCTTGACGAGACCATTAATTCAATGGCTGCAAGAATATTAGAAGACGCACCCGACAAATTCGCCTTGGCAGGATTATCGATGGGTGGCTATATCGCCCAAGAAATAATGCGACAAGCACCAGAGCGAGTAGAGAAATTGGCGTTATTAAACACATCGGCAATCGCCGATAATGCGGCACAAATAAAAAGACGTAAATGCCTTATCCAGCTTGTTAAAATGGGTAAATTTAAGGGTGTAACGCCAAGGCTTCTACCGATGCTTATCCATCATGATGCGTTGAAAGACGAATATATAACATCAACCATAACAGATATGGCGGAAAATATTGGGCAAAATACTTTTATAAATCAACAAAAAGCTATTTTAGATCGCATTGATAGCCGTGATGACCTTAAAAATATAAATATTGATACATTGATAATATGTGGTCGCCAAGATGAAATAACCCCCGTTGAAATAATGCAGGAAATTGATAATAATATCAAAAAATCAAATTTCCATATCATTGAAAATTGTGGTCATTTATCACCATTAGAAAAGCCTGAAACGGTAACCGACCTTATGCGCGATTGGTTAAAATAAAATATTAACTAACGTTAATTTTATGCTAATAAGATATAATTGATAATATTATTCATTAATGCTAGTTTTTATTACTGCTAGTTTTTATGACTAATGGAATAATTATTAAAAAGTAATTTATATGACATTATTATATATCAAAAAAGAATTTAATTTTGCGCTAACGGCTTTTATTGCCGCCATAGTCATGACTACCATAATTTTTGGCATGGTTAATTTTGCAAATGCATCAAATGACGATTTCAACCAATGGCTTGTCGGCTTTAAAGACCAAGCATTAAAACAAGGCATTTCACAAAAAACCCTTGATATGGCATTTAAAAATGTCAGACCATTGACGAAGGTGATTGGTTATGACCGCAATCAGCCAGAATTCAATCGAACTTTTTGGACATATTTAAATAATGGCGTATCAAAGGCCAGAATTACCCGTGGTAGAAAACTTTTACTAAAACATAAAAAGCTTTTTGCAAAAATATATAAAAAATATGGCGTGCAGCCGCGATTCCTAGTGGCATTTTGGGGTATGGAAACTAATTTTGGCGATTATACAGGCGGCATGCCAGTTATCGCATCATTGGCAACCTTGGCATATGATCAACGCCGACGTGATTTCTTTTCAAAAGAATTAATCCATGCATTACATATTTTGGACGAAAATCATATCAATTTAAAAGATATGCAAGGGTCATGGGCTGGTGCAATGGGGCAAACTCAATTTATGCCGTCAACCTTTGTCAATTATGCGGTTGATGGCGATGGTGATGGTAAAAAAGATATTTGGAATAGCCTTGAAGATATATTTGCCTCATCAGCCAATTATTTATCTGAAATTGGCTGGGATGGGGGTAAAACATGGGGACGAGAAGTAAAATTACCATCTGGTTTTGACTTGGAATTAATCGGTAATAATATAAAAAAATCACTTTCATATTGGCAAAAAATTGGTGTAAGTCGGGCAAATGGTAATGACTTACCGAATGTTGATATTTCAGGATCAATAATATTACCCGCTGGTCATAAGGGACCTGCATTTATGATATATGACAATTATAACGCAATTATGATATGGAATAGATCGCATAGCTATGCCCTAAGCGTTGGTCATTTATCTGATAGATTAAATGGTAAAGGCGCATTAATCGCGAAAAAACCAATTGGTGAAAAACCAATCAGCCGCATTAAAATAATTGATATGCAAACCAGCCTTAATATATTAGGGTTTAATCTAGGCAAAGCCGATGGCGTAGTCGGCATGATGACCAGCGAAGCAATTCGTAACTTTCAACGCATTTATGATTTACCCGCCGATGGTTATCCAACCATTGATTTAATTAATAGTATAATTAGTCGTGCCAAAGATAATAAAAAATGATAAATGAAATTTTATACAAATATAGAGCCAATAAGGTTAATTTGCTATTCAGATTACTAGCAATAACTCTTATATCTGGCTTTTTATTGTCTGGATGTGCTGAGATGCAATTCCTAAGCGAAGCCGCAAAACGCACAGCCTCAAATAATAATATTTCTGATTTAATAAAAGAAAATGGTACACATTATAAAATTGGTAATGCCTATAAAATAAAAGGAAAATGGTATTACCCACGTGTGGATTATCAATATGTTGAAACAGGTGTTGCATCTTGGTATGGACCAAATTTTCATGGCAAAAAAACTGCTAATGGTGCAATTTTTGATATGAATAAAGTATCTGCCGCCCATAAAACATTACCGTTACCGTCAATGGTAATGGTAACTAATTTAGATAATGGTCGTAGATTAAAAATAAAGGTTAATGATCGCGGCCCATATGCCCATAATCGTATTATTGATTTATCAAAACATGCTGCCGAACTTTTAGGCTTCATTCGCCAAGGAACTGCATTAGTAAAGGTCGAGCTATTAGAAGCGGAAAGCAGGGCGTTGGCCAATTTAATGCAAAATCCCAACAAAAAAAGTAATTTTATAACAAAGAATCAGCCTCCCCCTCCTAAATCTGCGCCTACAGTTGATGTGGTTAATGCAGAAATATTGCCGCCACCAACAGGGGTTACGCAGTCGCAACCAACATCAAAAAATCATGTTGTTAATTTAACTAAAAGCCCAACTAATAATGATATTAGCCGCCAAATAGTAGTAAAGAACCTATCTTCAGATAATGAATATCAAATAATTAAGCTTGATAAGCCTATACCAAAAATATTCATACAAGCAGGGGCATTTTCAAAATATCAAAATGCTGCCAAGACAAAAGCATTGTTATCAAAAATTGCAAATACGCATATTGAACAAATTAATAAAGGCGACATTCCATTATTTCGTGTGCGACTTGGGCCCATTAATGAAGTCGCCCAAGCCGATAAATTATTAATTGAAGTAAATAATTCTGGCTATCATGATGCACAGATTGTCATTGATTAGAATATTTTATTTTACCATTATTTTTATAAATTTTAAGTTTATTTATATGCAAAATATACTTAAACATAGCTATCAAAATCAACCAAGCCATAAATAGAGATGTAATAGATGAATAACCCTATTAAATTAATACAAAAAACATTCAATATTACCACTGATATAATAATATCAGTGGTCAAAATTATTTTGTCAATTTATGTAATATTGTCAATCATTACTATAAGCGCATATGCAAATAGTACCAAAGCCAAACAGGCCATTTTATTAGATTTCAATACGGGTCATATATTGATGGAAAAGGCCGCAGACACACGTATGTACCCCGCATCCATGACAAAAATGATGACCGCATTCATGTTATTTGATCGATTAAAAAATGGCAGTCTATCATTAGATGACAGCTTTAGCGTTAGCAAGAAAGCTTGGCGTAAGGGCGGTTCAAAAATGTTTGTTGAAATTGGCAAACAAGTAAAAGTTGAAGATTTATTGCGCGGCATAATCATACAATCTGGCAATGATGCAACCATTGTCGTTGCGGAGGGGATTTCAGGCAGTGAAGAGAATTTTGCCATTGAGATGACCAAAAAAGCCCGTGAATTAGGAATGCTTAACACCCAATTTAAAAATGCCAGCGGCTGGCCAGATGATGAGCATTACACCACTGCCCGCGATTTATCCATTCTTGCCACAGCGATAATTCGCGACCATCCAGAATATTATCATATTTATAGTGAAAAATCATTTAAATATAGCGGTATAGACCAACCAAATAGAAACCCATTACTTTATGCCAATATTGGCGCAGATGGGCTTAAAACTGGTCATACGGAGGCCTCAGGATACGGTTTAACCGCATCAGCCATCAATGGTGATAGGCGTTTAATTTTAGTGTTAAATGGCATGGAAAGCAAACGCGATCGCACCACAGAATCAAAAAGGATAATGACTTGGGGGGTTAAGGAATGGAATAGCTATAGCCTATTTCAAGCTGGCGAAAATATTGTTAAAAATAAAGTTTGGCTTGGCAGTGATGCCAGCGTAGATTTAATCACCCGTGACGATGTCGCTGTAACCATGTTGCGCAAAAATCGTCGCAGCCTTAAGGTTACCGTTCGATATATAGAACCTATAGCTGCACCAATAAAATCTGGTCAAGAATTAGGCCATTTAACAATCGAAGCACCAGATATGAAAAGTTTGATAATACCGCTTTTTGCCGCAAATGACGTGGCAAAAATTGGAATATTGGGACGCATTAAGGCATCGATTAATTATCTTCTTTGGGGCGGTAGCCATTAATATACAATGTATGAATTTAATATTAAATCATTAAAAAATGCAAAATTCATCACATTTGAAGGTGGCGAAGGCAGCGGCAAAAGCACACAAATAAAATTACTGGCTAAATGGTTAGAAAATAACAATATTAAGGTTATAGTTACCAGAGAGCCAGGCGGCAGTAAAAGTGCCGAAGAATTACGTCAAATTTTATTAACTGGCGATATTGATAAATGGGATGGTATTAGCGAGCTATTATTACTTTATGCTGGTCGTCATGATCATGTTGAACGCCTAATCAAGCCAGCCCTTGCCAGTGGCACATGGGTTCTATGCGATAGATTTTCCGACTCAACCATGGCTTATCAAGGTTACGGTCATCAATTAGGTCCTGAAATTATAAATGCCGTTGATAAAATTGCATTGGGTGATTTTACGCCTGATTTAAGCTTATTTTTGGATATTCCAGTTGAAATTGGCCTTAAACGCGCCATTGATAGACATGGTAGTGAGATACGTTATGAAACAATGGATATTGGCTTTCATAATAAATTACGCGCAGGATATATGAAAATTGCCGATAATAATAAATCCCGCTGTATTATTATCGATGCCAATAAAACAATCGAAGAAATTGAGAATAATATTAAAACTATAATTATTGATAAATTTACATAATCAAATGATTAGGCCATATGGATAAAATAACCCCGCGCAACAATCAAATATTAATTGGTCATGATACAGCACAGCATATTTTGCTTGACGCATGGCAATCTGAAAAACTGCACCATGCTTGGTTGATAACGGGTGCTTATGGTATTGGCAAGGCAACGCTTGCATGGCGATTTGCACGTTTTATCATGAATGGTGGTAATGATGATGGTAATTTATTTGGCAATGAACCAAATAGCATGGAGATCGTCGCCGATAATAAAATTTCCCACCGCATGGCAGCGGGCGGACATCCAGATTTTTTATGTCTTGAAAAAGGCATGTTTAATAAGGCCAATAAGAAAATTGCCGAAAATGATATTCCGGTGGCAATAATTAGGGATGCGTTAAATTTAATTCGCCTAACCCCAGCCGAAGTTAAATGGCGAGTTATTATTATTGATGCGGTCGATGATTTAAATAGAAATGCGGCCAATGCCTTGTTAAAATCATTAGAAGAGCCACCGAAAAACACTATATTTTTATTGATATCACATGCAGTTGATAAATTATTACCAACGATAAAATCACGATGCAGGCGACTTAACCTACAAATATTAGATGACGATATTATAATAAAAATTCTACAAGAAAACCATCCAGAAATAAGCATAGAACAAGCATCATTATTAGCCAAAATATCCGATGGCAGTATTGGTAAATCAATTAGATTATTAGATGCAGGCGGCATTGAATTATATGGCGATATAATATCGATAATGCAAAATTCTGGCAATATGGATATTGAAAAATTACATAAATTTGCCAGCAGTTTCGCGAAAAAATATGCCAGCGATAAATTTAATATATTTCGTGAAATCATTGACTGGTGGTTAAAGCGAGTAATTAAAATAATTGCAATTGACGATGACGCTGCCATTCTTCCAGTCAAAAATAATAATGGTGATCAAAAAATCTCAAATTTATTAACAATGGAACAATCATTAATAAATGATTTAAAAATGCGCGGCAATCTTGCGCTATGGTTAGAGTTATGGGAAAATATGACTAATTTACTGGCGCAGACCGATGCGCCTTATACTCTGGATAAAAAACAAGTAATAATCAGTGCCTTTATGACATTCAACGCCGCAATGGCACGAATTAATATGGCAAAATAAATATTTAAGGAAAACTGTCAATCATGGGCGCGAATAATAGCTATTATATAACTACTCCCATCTATTATGTTAATGACAAGCCGCATATTGGTCATGCCTATACCACATTGGCTTGCGATGTTATGGCGCGGTTTAAACGTTTAGATGGCTATGACGTGCATTTTTTAACTGGCACCGATGAACATGGGCAGAAAGTTGAAAAAGCCGCTGCTGCCAAGGGTATAAACCCACAAAAATTCACCGATGATGTTAGCCAAAACTTCCGTGATTTAGCCGATAAAATGGGGTTAAGCCATGATGATTTCATTCGCACCACAGAAAACCGCCATAAAAAATCAGTACAAGCCTTATGGCAACGGTTGTTGGATGCGGGCGATATTTATCTTGGCTCATATGCGGGTTGGTATGCCATAAGGGACGAGGCTTTTTACGCCGAAAGCGAACTTACAAAAAATTCTGATGGTAAATTCATTGCTCCAAGCGGCGCCGAAACCGAATGGGTCGAAGAAGAAAGTTATTTTTTCAAATTATCTGCATGGGGCGATAAGCTATTAAAATTTTATGATGATAACCCTGATTTTATCATGCCAAAAACAAGGCGCAATGAAGTTATAAGCTTTGTCAAAGGCGGTTTGCGCGATTTATCAATTTCAAGAACCACATTTAATTGGGGGGTTGATGTGCCGAATGATGAAAAACATATTATGTATGTTTGGCTTGATGCGCTAACCAACTATCTAACCGCCGTTGGTTTTCCTAATGAAAATAGCGATCTTTATAAAAAATTCTGGCCAGCCGATTTACATATGGTTGGCAAAGATATTATTCGTTTTCACGGCGTATATTGGCCTGCATTTTTATTAGCAGCAAATTTACCAACACCCAAGCGAGTTTTTGCTCATGGTTGGTGGACTAATGAAGGGCAAAAAATATCAAAATCCCTTGGAAATGTTATTGATCCGTTAGAATTAATTCATACATATGGCCTTGATCAAACAAGATATTTTCTGCTACGCGAAGTGCCATTTGGCAAAGATGGTGATTTTTCAAGAAAAGCAATGGCGCAACGGATGAATAGCGAACTTGCCAATGATTTCGGCAATCTATGCCAACGTTCATTATCAATGGTTTTTAAAAATTGCGATGAGAAAATACCAACGCCTGCTGCATTTAATGATGATGATAATAAATTACTAAATGATTGCCAGCAATTATTACCCATATTGCGCGGTCATTTAGATGTTCAAGCATTTCATAAAGGGTTAGAATCCATATGGAAAGTCATTGGCGCGGCTAATCGTTATGTTGACGCACAAGCCCCTTGGGGATTGAAAAAAACCAACCCAGAGCGCATGACAACGGTTTTATATGTTCTGAGCGATATTATCAGACAATTGGCGATTTTAACACAGCCTTTCATGCCAATATCATGTGGTAAAATTCTTGACCAATTGGAAATATCTGCTGATGATAGGGATTTTAAAAACCTATCCAATTCCATCACATCAGGTATAAGTTTAACAAAACCACAAGGGGTGTTTCCTCGCTTCATCGAAGATAATCAGGAATAATTATGTTAGTTGATAGCCATTGCCATTTAGATTACTTACAACGCGAAGGTCATGATTTAGACGAAATTATTGATCGTGCATCGGCAAATAATATCAAATATATGTTAACCATTGCCACTAATATGGGTGAATATGATCAGGTATTAAAAATTGCCAAAAGATATGATAATATCTACTGCACTGTCGGTACTCATCCCCATAATGCCGCCGATGATCAAGATGTAACAATCGATCAATTGGTCGAATTAACAAAACATCCCAAGGTTATTGGTATTGGTGAAACGGGGCTTGATTATTTTTATGATAATTGCGACCGTGATATTCAAAGAAAAATCTTTATAAAACATATTGAGGTGGCAAGAATAACCCAATTGCCATTGATAGTTCATGCCAGAGATGCCGACCATGACACCATTAAAATATTACAAGATGAATATAAAAAAGGGAAATTCCCCGGCATCATTCATTGTTTCACCGCATCGCGTGAATTAGCCGAAAAATCGGTTGATATTGGTTTTAAAATATCACTTTCAGGCATTATAACCTTTAAATCAGCAGGTGATATTAACGCAACGGTAAAAGATCTAAAACAAAGCGATATTCTGGTTGAAACCGATGCACCATTTTTAGCTCCCATCCCCATGCGTGGCAAAAAAAATGAACCATCATTCATGATATATACAGCAGAAAAATTGGCACAATTACAAGGGGTGACACCAACAGAAATTGCCGAAATAACTACTAATAATTTTTTTAATATTTTCACCAAGGCAATAAGATAGGATAGCATAATGCGCGTTACTATATTGGGTTGCGGTACTTCGGGTGGTGTACCTATGCTTGGGCTTGGTTGGGGAGATTGTGATAAAAACGAACCAAAGAACCGCCGTCGAAGATCATCAATATTTATCGAAATAAACGGTAATAATATTTTAATTGATACATCCCCCGATTGTCGAGAACAATTATTAGACGCTGACATTAACCATATTGATGCGGTTTTATATACCCATGCCCATGCGGATCATTGTCATGGTATCGATGATTTGCGTTGGATATGCCATGCAATGAACAGCCCGATAAATGTTTTTAGCGATAAAAATTGCATAGAATCAATCATAAATAGGTTTAATTATGCATTTTGTGGATGTGATGAAATAAAACCATCGTCATATTATAAACCTGTGCTTATACCCAATATAATCTATGGTGATTTCAATGTTAAAGATATTGCCATAACTTCATTTTATCAAAATCATGGACATGGCATGTCGTTAGGTTATCGTATCGGCGATTTTGCCTATTCGACCGATGTTTGGCAGTTGGACGATAATGCCTTTGAAATATTAGCAGGCGTTAAAACATGGGTTGTCGATGCCTTGCAAATAAAACCACATCCAACCCATTCACATTTAGAAAGAACATTAGGTTGGATTAAGAAAATAAACCCTGATTTGGCTATTTTAACCCATATGAATATATATATGGATTATAGATCCCTCCTTGATAATTTACCTAATAATATCATACCTGCATATGACGGCATGACGTTAGATATAGTTTTTTAATAATAAATATTAATTTTAAATAAATAACCACTAATTTACTTCAAATAAAGTTTGTCATTTTTTTCTGTAGTTTTATTTGAATTCCATTATATTTTGCTTTAAATTCATTTGTGGGCTAGTAATGGTCAATAATGACAAAGTAAAATACAAATTTAAAAACTTAATTAAACGACGAATAGAACAACTTTCACTTAGTGCTGATGTTTGCGTTTTTTCTCTATATGACCCTAATTATCCTGATAAAGGCCCAATAAACAAACAAATATTTGAAGCCACTAATAACGATAATGAAACGCTTTTACCCGATAACCTTGATTTTAACGGCATCGGCGTTTGGTATATATGTTGGCGGCATGGCGATACATTCACTGCACGACATATTTTATTAAAATCGGAAAATGGCGAATTTACCCACCAACAATCAAGCGTATTTGAAGGTTATTGGGAAGATTGGCCACAATATGTTGCTGATGATAAATGGGTTCATGCGCATATGATGAAAAACAAACCAACCAGCAACAAACAAAATATTGCCAGTTAAGTTTTATATCACTTGATTACAAGTTATTTGCTTCACTATAATAAGACCATGGCAGATTTATTTAAAACACAATCAGATCAAAATTCAACCGATTATTCAGCCAAGGATATAGAAGTTCTTGAAGGATTAGAACCCGTGCGGCATCGCCCTGGCATGTATATTGGCGGCACTGATGAGCGTGCATTTCATCATCTTGTGGCTGAAATACTTGATAATTCAATGGATGAGGCCGTAGCAGGCCATGCCAGCCGCATTGAAATTTCAATGTTAGAAGATGGCTTTATCACCATTAAAGATAATGGTCGTGGCATTCCCGTTGATCCACATCCAAAATATAAAGATAAATCCGCATTGGAAGTAATTTTAACCACATTACATTCTGGTGGTAAATTTTCTGGTAAATCCTATGCAACATCTGGTGGATTGCATGGGGTTGGCATATCGGTTGTTAATGCGCTTTCCCAAACCTTAACGGTCGAGGTGGCGCGCGATAAAAAACTATATTCTCAAAGCTTTTCCCGTGGTTTGGCTCTTGGTCCTATTAAGGATATGGGTGCGGTTAATAACCGCCGTGGCACAATGGTTACATTCAAACCAGACCATAAAATTTTTGGCAAAGATATAGCTTTTAAACCATGGCGATTATTTAAAATGGCAAGGTCAAAAGCCTATCTTTTCAAAGGTGTAGAAATAAGATGGTCATGCAACCCGTCATTATTAAAAGATGGCGATGAAACACCAGAAAAATCCATATTGCATTTCCCTGGTGGCTTATGTGATTTCTTAACTGGTGCAATTGGCAAACGCCAAACATTAACCCCACGTCCTTTTTCTGGCGAAATGAAACAACAAGACGGTGTTGGCAAGGTTGAATGGGCTATCCATTGGGCCGTCGATGGCGATGGTTTCAACTATACATATTGCAATACCGTGCCAACCCCACAAGGTGGTAGCCATGATTCGGCCTTAAAATCTGCGATCGGTAAAGGTATCAGAACCTATGGCGAGTTGGTTGGCAATAAAAAGGCTACGCAAATAACAGGTGATGATGTGATGGGCGAAGCATCTTCCATGATGTCTATATTCATTTCTGATCCACAATTTCAAGGTCAAACCAAAGAAAGATTATCCTCGCCAGAGGCAGCAAAACTTGTTGATACCGCAATTAAAGATCGTTTTGACCATTGGTTAGCCGAAGACCCTGCCAGTTCTAATGATTTATTAGACCGCGTAATTGAACGGCTTGATGAAAGGCTTAAACGTCGCCAAGCAAAGGAAATGCAACGCAAAGCACCGACAAAACGCCTTAGGTTACCGGGGAAGCTTGCTGATTGTTCAGCAAAAAATTCTGATGATACAGAAATTTTTTTGGTCGAAGGTGATTCGGCTGGCGGTTCGGCAAAACAAGCGCGAAATCGTAAAACACAGGCCATATTACCCCTGCGTGGTAAAATTTTAAATGTCGCTAGTGCCAGTTCCGATAAATTATACGCCAACCAAGAATTAAAAGACCTTATACAGGCGTTGGGTTGCGGCACAAGGGATCAACTTGATCTATCTAAATTGCGTTATGAACGGGTGATTATCATGACCGATGCCGATGTGGATGGGGCGCATATTGCTGCACTTTTAATGACTTTTTTCTATCAAGAAATGTTCGAAATGGTCAAGGCAGGAAGATTATATTTGGCAATGCCGCCGTTATATCGCCTGACCCAATCAAATAAATCATTTTATGCGATGGATGATGCCCATAAGGATGAAATTATGAAAAATTCATTAAAAGGTAAAGGAAAAATAGACGTTAGCCGCTTTAAAGGGTTGGGCGAAATGCCACCACGACAGTTAAAAGAAACGACTATGGACCCCGCAAAACGCACATTGGTTCAAATTAAATTACCGGATATTAATGATAATGATGTCGATAGTGAAGGTAAATCAATAACCATAGATGATACGGCAAATATGGTCGAAACATTAATGGGTAAAAAACCTGAAAAAAGATTCCGCTTCATACAGGAAAACGCCGAATTTATCGATGAAATTGATATTTAATATCTAAGATATTAAATATCGCATATTTGCATTAAAATTTTAAAACCTCCAAAATAAAGAATATCAAATAATGAGAACTGAACTAAAACCCGTCCATATCATTGGTGCTGGACTTGCTGGATGTGAAGCTGCATGGCAATTGGCACGACTTGAAATTCCCGTTATATTGCATGAAATGCGCCCCAATGTTAAAACTGCAGTACATAAAAGCGATGGTTTTGCCGAATTAGTATGCTCTAATTCATTACGCTCTGACGATGCACAATATAATGCGGTTGGTGTTTGTCATGAAGAAATGCGACGGTTTAATTCATTAATATTATCTGCTGCCGATGCCTGTAATGTACCCGCAGGCGGTGCATTGGCGGTCGATCGCGACGATTTTTCAAAATATATCACCAAGAAATTAGAAACCCACCCATTTGTAACAATAATCCGCGAAGAAATAACCGAAATACCGCCGCAAGATTGGGATAATGTCATAATCGCCACTGGTCCGTTATCATCAAAACCGTTAATTGATGAAATATTAAAAATAACTGGCGAAGGAGAATTAGCATTTTTTGATGCCCTCGCCCCAATCATTCACCGTGATAGCATCGATATGACAAAGGCATGGTTTCAATCAAGATATGATAAGGGCGATGGCTCTGATTATATTAATTGCCCGATGGATAAAGACCAATATGAAAGCTTTATCAATGACTTAATAACTGGTGATAAAACCGAATTTAAGCAATGGGAAAAAGATACACCATATTTTGAAGGCTGTTTACCGATTGAAGTAATGGCAGAACGCGGCAGCGAGACCTTACGTTTTGGCCCAATGAAACCTGTTGGTTTGACAAATAGCCATGATCCAAAGGTTAAAGCATATGCAATCGTGCAATTGCGCCAAGATAACAAACTTGCCACCCTTTGGAATATTGTTGGTTTTCAAACCAAGCTTAAACATGGCGCACAGGTGGAAATATTTCGTAAAATACCGGGGTTGGAAAATGCAGAATTTGCAAGGCTTGGCGGTATTCACCGCAATATATTCCTTAATAGCCCAAAATTATTAGATGCAACATTGCGCTTAAAAGCCGATACAAGATTGCGATTTGCAGGGCAAATAACTGGGGTTGAGGGATATGTGGAATCGGCTGCTTCTGGCATGATGGCTGGTAGGTTTGCCGCCATGGAACGATTAGGTTTAAAGATAACAACCCCGCCTGTAACCACCGCCATTGGCGCATTATTAAACCATGTTACAAATGGCGCAGATATGGATAATTTCCAACCAATGAATATTAATTTTGGCCTAATGCCACCACCAGAAATACCTAAAGGCAAACGCAAAATAAAAGGCCGTGATCGTAAATTATCACAATCAACAAGGGCATTGGCCGATTTTGATAATTGGAACAGCGGTGAAAAATATAAAGTCTCGTAAATTTAAAATTTCTTAAGGAAATTTGCCAAATATATACGTGGAATGGTCATTGGCGAGATATTTGTTAAATATGAATTAAACGGATCGTAACCAGATTTTTTAAACCGCCTTAGGTGATCTCTGGCGATTATTTTTAATAATAACGGCGGGCAGAAATTATCTTTAGTAACTTTAACATCATCTAATATTTCTGCTGCATGTAAACAAATTTCTCTCACCGTGGCATTAATCGCCGCAGATGGTTTTTCTGCCGCGCCTATTTGTCCATGTGTTTTTAATATTTGTCGCGGCAATGCATGACTACGTTTTTCTATTAAAAATGGCGTTGCCCGCATCAAACCAATCAATCCCCATGCAATTCCCATATCTTTAGATATTTTTTTGCAACCATCATTATTTTTATTAAAAACCTGACAGATAAGATACATTAATGGTGTATTTATCTTGGCACTATAATTAATAATATCTTCAATTTCATTAAAATTTTTCACGTCAAAATCATCATTACGCGCATCAATTAATGCGTCAAAATCATCATTACATAGCCTATATTTCTTAATTGCCGTAAATAAAGACCGCATAATTTTATTTGAACCTTCATATGGCTCGTCATTTACCGTATGGCTAAAAGCTTTATCAATTTCATCACGCCACCATTGAATTCTGATTTGGCCTATCAAAGCTTCAGATACATTATTATTGATTTTTGCAATTTCATAATTAAAGGCAAAAATAGCAAATAATGCTTCGCGTGCGGCAACATCGGCAAATAAGCAACAAAGAAAACGGTCATGGTCATGTTTGAATATTATATCACCACAAAAGGAAAAGTTATTTGCGCTCATGATTTTTAATCACCATTCAATTTATTTCTAACTAATATATTATGGCGTTCTGCCCCTAGGTCGTTAATTCTTTCTTGAATAAAATCATAGGGATTATTTTTAATTTTATTAAATATATTGCGGTAAATAGCTAATAATGAAGAAAATATTAATCTTTCGCGCCGCTTTAATACCGATTTGAATGAATCTTCTTTTGCTTTTAAATCTGGTAATATTTCTTTGGCCTTAAAAATTAATATTGCAATTAAATTTTCTAATTTTTTTTGGGTTATAGAGTTAAATTCACCTGTTGGGCTATTATTTATCAAATCACATTTGGTTAAAATATCCAATGGTATGGTCAATAATTGCCCACCCTGTTTGAAATCCTTGGCAATATCACGCATAATATGGACCAAATAACAAAAAACTGCCATTTCTTTTGCCATGCTGGAAAAATTCATATTGCTATCATCAATATAATTACCATTATCATCCATATGGCAACCAAGTATATATAAAAAAACCTCTGCTGGGGCTATAGTTGCGCCAATACAGTAGTTTAAAAAATCACCCCAATCATTAAGTTTTGATTCTTTGACATCAAAATACATGGCATCAGCCAAACGCGACCAAGCCCCTGCCCCAAGATTACTTTTAGAAAGGCAGCTATTTAGCGCAGTAAAGATTTTACTATATTCACCATTATCATCATTATAATCACCCGCAGCTGATAAAATGGCATCATTTTTCCATTTTGATATTTTTCCAACAGAAAATTGACGTTTTATATTTCGTTTATTCTTATTTAACGGCAAAAACTCATCATCTACATAATCATCTATTACCCGCATAGAGGCATAGCTGGCTACAAATAATTTTTGTTTTGCCTTTGGTAATGAACGGCTGACATACCATAGGTTAGAGGCTGATTTTTTTGTAATATCATTACAATATTGAAAATTATCAAGCATCATAATTCAATCTAGGCTCATAATGCAATTAAGGCTGCGGCTACGCGCCTACCATCTGTTATCATGACATTATAGCTTCTCGCAGCCGCCGCCGTTGTCATAAATTCAAAATTCATGCCCGCTTGTTTGATATGGCTACGAATATCTCCCGCAACAAATTTGGTTTGTATGCCACAGCCCAATAATAATATTTCTATGCCAAGGTCTAATGATAAAAAATCATTAAAGCTGTTAATAGCTAATTGAGAGAAATCTTTCACCTGCCATTTTTTAAAATCTTCTGGCCATATTATTATTGATGAATTAACAATATCACCCGATATGGTGAAACGTCCTTTACCATATGATTCTAAAATATTTCCACCGCTATTATCATTGGGTATAATTCCGTCGATCATTCGCTATCGCTAAGCTTTTGATTGAAATCTGGCATTAATTTTTCATCATCACCACCACGGTTTGGCTTTAGATATAATAGAAATGGTACTGCAAGGGCGATAGATGAATATGTACCAATAATCACGCCCCAAATAAGGGCAATGGCAAAATTACGAATGACTTCACCGCCAAGGAAATATAATGCCAATAACGCCAATAATGTGGTTACGCTGGTCATTACTGTTCGCGATAATGTTTGATTAATAGAAAGATTAAATAAATCGGCAAATTCCATTTTATTATATTTACGCATATTTTCGCGCACACGATCATAGATCACCACCGTATCATTGATTGAATAGCCAGCAATAGTTAAAATAGCCGCCACAGTCGCCAAATTAAAATCAAGCTGTAATAACGAAAACAAGCCAATAGTAGTTAATACATCATGACTTAGCGCAATTACCGCACCAATACCAAATTGCCATTCAAAGCGAAACCATATGTAAATTAATATGGCAATAATTGCCAAAAACACTGACCATATGGCGGTTTCTTGTAATTCAGCACCAACGGTTGGGCCAACAAATTCAGTGCGGCGATATTCCTTAACAATATTTTTAAGCTTGTCTTTGACCAAATTAACCGCCGTGATCTGCGCTGCATTATCACCATCTTGTTTTTGAATACGGATAAGCACCCTATTATCTTCGCCAAATTTTTGTAATGATATATCGCCAAGACCAAGCCCGCCTAAATCATTACGCATTGCAGCAACATCGGCTGGTTCTTTTGTTTCAACTTCGATTAATATGCCACCAAGAAAATCAATGCCTAAATTAAGTCCTTTGCCCGAAAATAAACCAACCGATGCCAAAATTAAAAATGCTGATAACGCGAATGCGATCATACGTTTACCAGTAAAATCAATGTCGGGTGTTTTTGGTATAAGTTTTAACATCTTCATTTTAAATATATCTTCATTTTAAATATTTTGCCTATATTTCTAATTTTTTGGGACGAACACGCTTAAACCAAATAGCGATAAAAAACCTTGTAACCATTATAGCGGTAAACATTGATGTTAAAATACCAATAGAAAGCGTAACCGCAAAGCCCTTTATTGGCCCAGAACCAAAAGCAATTAATAATGTTGCAGCAATCAATGTAGTTAAATTTGAATCAATAATTGTCGTTAACGCACGGGCATAACCAGATTCGATTGCTGTTAGCGGGCTGCGACCATCCGCATATTCTTCGCGGATACGCTCAAAGATAATAACGTTAGCATCAACCGCCATACCGATAGTAAGGACAATTCCCGCAATCCCTGGTAATGTTAATGTTGCCTGAATTGCCGATAAAATTGCAATTATCAAAGCAATATTAAATATCAAGGCCATATTTGCCATAAGCCCAAACCGGCCATAGCTGATAAACATAAAAATGATAACCAAGATAAACCCAACGATACTGGCTAGCTTACCTGCATCAATCGAATCTTGACCAAGGCCAGGACCAACGGATCTTTCTTCTAAAATTGTTAATGGAGCAGGCAATACACCCGCGCGCAATAATAATGATAAATCATGGGTTTCCTTAACTGAAAAACTGCCAGAAATAATACCACTACCACCCATAATAGGGCTATTTATATTTGGTGCGCTTATGACCTCATTATCCAAAATAATTGCCAATGATTTATTGACATTGCGGCTAGTAACCTTCCCAAAATTATTGCCACCCTTGGCATCAAACCTGAATGACACAACCGGTTGGTTATCTTGAAAGCTTGGTTGTGAATCCACCAAATTTTCACCACTAACATAAATACGTTTTTTAACCAAATACATGCTCTCTGCCGTGCCATCGGCACGTTTTTCGACTGATTCTAATAACATTGACCCCGCAGGGACACGACCATTAATTGCCTTTTGCAATGAATGTTCTTCGTCAAGCAAATGAAATGTCATTTTAGCAGTTTTACCGATTTTGCGTTTGACATCTTCGCTATCTTCCGCACCAGGGACTTGCACCAATATTCTATCACGACCTTGGCGTTGGATAAGCGGTTCTTTCGTGCCATCTTCATCGATACGCCTACGGATAACTTCGATAGATTGCGATACTGCTTGATCAATTTCTAAGCGTAGGTCATCATCAGATAAGCTGATATTATATTGACCATTATCAGCAATATCAATTTGCAGACGCCTATCAACATCTTTGATTGCCAAACGTGTTTTTTCCGCATCATCTTGATTAGTTATTTTAAATACAACGGCCTGATTTCTAACGCCAAGGCCTTTATATTTTATCTTTGCCTTACGTAAATTGCGCCTTATTTCAACTACATTACCTTCAAGCTTGTCATCGATTACTTGTTTTGTTTCCACCTGAAATAAAAGATGCGCCCCGCCTTGTAAGTCAAGACCAAGATTCATTTTATTACCAGGAAAAAACGATGAAACAGCAGAAAAAGAGCCATTAGGTAAAAAATTAGGTGAAGCATATAAAACGCCCAAGGCACAAATAAGGCCAATTAGGCTTTTCTTCCAAATAGGGAAATCTAACATTTATCTAATGACCATTATTTTATAATATCGCAATTTAATATCCAATTTAACTATTCAGGCTATTTTTTATCATCAGAGCTATCACTAGCTTTATCTTCTGATTTATTTTTTGGTTTACGGCTTTTACTTTTTTTAGCAGCTGCAGGCTTGGTTTTTTCTGCCGCATTCGCGGGCTTGGTTTTTTCTGCCGCATTCGCGGGTTTGGGTTTTCCAGCCGCCACGGCTGGTTTTCCAGTATTATTTTTTAATCCGCCAAATATGCTTCCTAACAGACTTTTCTTTTCTGTTTTGCCGGTATCATTGGCAGGTTCTGGCTTTGTCAAAACATCCAATAATGTGCCTGTTGCAATTCTTACGCGGGTATTTTCGGCAATTTCAACCTGAATTTCTTTTTCATTAATAACTTTAATGACGCTGCCATAAATACCACCAGCGGTTAAAATTTTATCACCACGCCTAACCGCGCCTAATTTAGCCTGTTGGGCTTTTTGTTTTTTTTGTTGCGGACGAATTAATAAAAAATAGAAAACGATGAAAATCAATATAAGTGGTAAAAAAGCACCAAAAGCACTTTCACTACCACCAGCAGCTTGCGCCCAAGCAGATGAAATAAACATAAAAAAAACTCTCCTATTTTATGGCAAATTGCCAATATAATTACTCAATATAATTGCGGGACTATAACGCTTGTTTAAATAATTGCAACTCTTGGATTCTACTATTGGAATATTGTTATTTGATATTAATATTGCAACAATGGGCTATAATGAAATAAACAGTAAAAAACATATGTAACATATAGGTACACCCCATGAATAATGAAAGCTTAATTCCATTTTTTTCTCGAATAGCCGACGCATTAGCTCGAATAGCCGACGCATTAGATAGGCTTGCCCCAAAAATTAATAAAGATATTGATTTAAATAATGGCGAGGCATTCATATGGAATGCTACAATTTCAAATCTTAACCATGTTAAATCAGTCAATATGGTTGATCTTGATTTATTGCAAGGAATTAATAGCCAAGCTGATAAATTACTTAAAAATACTATACGCTTTTATCAAGGGTTACCCGCCAATAACGCCCTGTTATGGGGGGTACGTGGCGGTGGTAAAAGCTCCTTAATAAAAGCAGTCCATGCCAGAATTAATAATATTAATGATAAAAAAACAACTAATGAACCACAAACATTGGCTTTGGTGGAAATTCACCGTGAAGATATACCATCATTACCGATATTATTAAATATTCTACGGAAAAGTAATCGGCGTTTCATATTATTTTGCGATGATTTATCATTTGATGGCCAAGATGATAGCTATAAATCATTAAAGGCCGTACTTGAAGGTGGTATTGAAGGGCGACCAGAAAATGTAATTTTCTATGCCACATCCAACCGCCGTCATTTAATGGCGCGTGATATGATTGAAAATGAAAGCTCAACCGCCATACATACATCAGAATCCGTCGAAGAAAATGTCTCTCTATCTGATAGATTTGGCCTTTGGCTTGGTTTCCATAATTGCAATCAGGATACATATCTTAATATGATTAAAGGATATATTAAGGCCTATGATATTGATATAGATGAAGAAATATGGCGACCAAAAGCAATTGAATGGACAATAACGCGTGGGTCAAGATCGGGTCGTGTCGCATGGCAATTCATTCAAGATTTAGCGGGTGAATTAGGTAAAAAGCTTTAAATATTTTAATCCATTTAAATTTTAGTTAGATATCTAGCAGGATTCACCGTATTTTTACCGCGCCTAATTTGAAAATGTAATTGCGGGCGATCAACATTGCCCGTCATGCCGATTTTTGCGATCACCTGCCCACGTTTTATTTTTTGGCCACGGGTTACCAAATTGCGATTATTATGGGCATAGGCGGTTAAATAACCATCAGCATGTTTTAATAATATTAAATTACCATAACCCTTAAGTTCTGAACCAGCATAGGCAACAACGCCATTTTCAGCGGCTTTAACTGGGCTGCCTTTCGGTGCAGCGATATTTAAGCCATCATTATATAAACCTTTGCCTTTTGCACCATAATTTGAAATTAATTTACCCTTAACTGGCCATAAAAATTTTGAACTGCTTCTTGCAACAGGCTTGGCAATGGATCGTATTTGCCTTGATGGTTCACGTGGCTTTATATATGGGCGCGGATAACCATTTTTGGTTATTTTACCGCCGCGATATTTAACTGTTCTAGGTACAGGATTTACAACATTACTTGCCTGTTTAATATTTTTTACTTTAGTATTTTTTACTTTAGTATTTTTTACTTTAGTATTTTTTACTTTAGTATTTTTTGTAACCAATTTTCCTGGCATCAATAACCTCTGGCCCACATAAATGATATATGGCGATTTAAGATTATTAATTTTAACAATTTGATTAATGGCGACATTTTTTGATTTAGAAATTGCATATAAACTATCACCAGTTTTGACAATATACCGTGGATTGCTTGGTATCATTAATCTTTGATTAACATCAATAATATATGGCGCAGATAGGTTATTTTTTTCTATTAATGCCCGTAATGGCACAAGGTATATTTTTGAAATTGAATAAAGTGTCTCGCCTTTTTTGACCCTATGAATACCAGATTGATGAATACCAGATTGATTAATATCAGATTGATTAGATTTAATGGATCCAGTTGGCCCATTATAAATTTTAATATCAGGGTCAAAACCACCGCTGCAACCTGTTAGAAAAACAAGCAATATAAAGACAGTTAATATTTTTAATATCTTAATATTTAACATCATATTAAAAATCCAAATTTATCAAATTATATCATTCTGGAAGACCAGCAACCAACGGCACAAAACGGACTTTACCCATATCATCAATATCAAAACCTTTGTCGCTACGCTCCACCCGCAATAAATTTTGATATTCCCGATTTTCACCAACGGGAACAACCATAATGCCACCAATTGCCAATTGATCAGCAAGAATTGGCGGTACATCATCGGCGGCCGCAGTTACTATTATACGCTCAAATGGTTGTTGTTCAACCCAACCCATCGCCCCATCGCCCAGCATTGTTGTAATATTATGAAGGCGCAATTGTTTAAATCGTGTCTCCGCCTGTTCTAATAGTTCTGGATGGCGTTCGATTGTATAAACACGCCTGCATATATGCGATAGAACCGATGATTGATACCCCGAACCAGTGCCTATCTCTACAATTTTTATTCTTTTATCAAGCTCTAATATCTGCGTCATCAATGCAACAATATATGGCTGGCTGATGGTTTGCCCAATGTCAATTGGTAGTGCCGTATTATCATAGGCATGGGATTTAAAATGTTCAGGGATAAAAAGCTCCCGTGGGATGACATCAATTGCCGCTAATACTTCTTTGTCGATAATACCTTCTGCCCGCAATTTTGTAATTAGCCGCTTTCTATCATCATCAAGCCCCATAATATCAAATTTATTTTGCACGTTCAATAACCGATAACCCAGCCATATATGGTATTAATATATCTGGTATTGTTATGCTGCCATCTTGATTTTGATAATTTTCCAATATGGCAACCAAACAACGCCCAACCGCAAGACCAGAACCATTTAATGTATGGAAAAATTTTGTCCCCTTGGCATCGGCATCACGGAAACGGCCTTTCATGCGCCTTGCCTGAAAATCACCACAATTTGAACAGCTTGAAATTTCACGGTATTTATCTTGCCCTGGCAACCATACTTCTAAATCATTGGTGCGTCTGGCACTAAATCCTAAATCACCAGTGCATAGGCTAACTACACGATAAGCTAGACCAAGCTTTTGTAAAATTACCGCCGCGCATTGTGTCATGCGTTTTAATTCTTCATCAGAATTTTCAGGGCTGGTAATGCTAACCATTTCGACCTTTGAAAATTGATGCTGTCTTATCATGCCACGGGTATCGCGCCCTGCTGATCCTGCTTCGGCACGGAAACATTGGGTTAAGGCACAAAAACGCATTGGTAATTGCTTCGCATCCAATATGGTATCACGCACCATATTGGTTAATGGCACTTCCGCTGTTGGTATAAGCCAAAAACCATCATCGGTATGAAATAAATCTTCTTTAAATTTTGGCAACTGCCCTGTGCCATATAAGGCATGTTGGCGCACCAAAGCAGGCGGCGTTATTTCCAAACAACCATGTTCAGCAGTTTGAATATCAATCATAAAATTGGCTAAGCCACGCTCTAATTTTGATAATGCGCCTTTTAATATCACGAATCTTGCACCAGAAATTTTACTAGCAGTATCAAAATCCATCAGGCCTAAATCTTCACCCAACTCAAAATGTTGTTTTGGCTCAAAATCAAAAGATGGTATTTCACCCCATTTATATTGTTCAATATTATCATCTTCATCATCACCAATTGCCACATCGACAAATGGCATATTAGGCAAGCCAGCCAAAATTTCTAATAATTCATCGGCACAAGTTATTTCTTGTTTTTCCAATTCAGACATTTTTATTTTTATAGCCGCAACATCAGACATCATTTGATTGGCCTTGGCATCATCACCCATCTTTTTTGCCACACCAATTTCTTTTGATTTACCATTACGCGCCATTTGCAAATCCTGTAATTGGGTTTGCAATCCACGCTTTTTTTTATCAAATGATAATATAATTTCTGCTTGTGGCGGTAATTTACGTTGTGCCATTGCCACATCAAACTGATTTGGATTATCGCGTATAAATTTTAAATCATGCATTGGTATAACCTAATATAATATTCATTATGGACCTGTTTCTGGTTCAGGCTTGGTTTTTTTATTATCTTCACCTTCGACACCGCCTACTTCATCATCAGGGTCATCATCATCAGGGTCTAATGATTCTTCATGTTTGCGTTTTTGCCTTTGAATGATAACGGCACAAATAATTGATATTTCATATAAGAAGATAATAGGCAAAGCCAAACCAATTTGGCTTAATGGGTCGGGTGGCGTTAAAATTGCAGCCGCGATAAATGCGATTAAAATTGCATAACGGCGTTTATTGCGTAAACCAGCAGCCGATGTAATTCCTGCCTTGACCAATAATGACAATACTACTGGCAATTCAAAGCTGATGCCAAAGGCAAATATCAAACGCATTACCAATGATAAATATTCATTGGCTTTTGGTTCTAAAACAACCGCCAAATTACCATTAGCGGCAATTTGTTCAAAGCTTGTAAAAAACTCCCATGCAACGGGAAGTATAACATAATAAACAAAAGACGCACCAGCAGCAAAAAGAAAAGGGGTCGCAATTAAAAATGGTAAAATAGATTGTTTTTCATGTTTATATAAACCAGGGGCAATAAACATATAAAATTGACCAGCTACTATGGGAAAAGAAACACAGAATCCAGCAAAAAAAGCAACCTTAACATCGACAAAAAACTTTTCATGCAAGGCGGTATAAATAATACGCCGGCCTTCTTGTCCTTGCCATATTTGGTTTAATGGTTCGACCATGAAATTAAAAATATGATCGGCAAAAGGAAAAGCGACAAAAAACGAAACTATCAAAACAGCAATTGAAATCATCAAGCGTTTACGTAGCTCTATCAAATGCTCCATCAATGGTGCCTTTGATTGTTCCACAGTATCATCCATTTTTATTATCGCCTGCCTTCTTAATATTATTTACATCTGGAATATTATTTACATCTGGAATATTATTTACATCTGGAATATTATTTACATCTGGAATATTATTTACATCTGATTTAGTATTTTGATTACCATCCATATCATCATCTTTATTTGATGTGGCTTCGGTTTTGGTTAATGAATTACTATCCCCATTGCCAACAGAATTAGGATTATCATCTGACAACGGCACACCCGTTTTTTGTGCGTTGACTATATCATCAAAAGCCTTTGATTCACGTGATATTTGTGGTTTTTTATCGCTATTATCCTTATCCCCGCCATCTTTACCAGATGAATTAATATTATCTCGGCCTTTTTTAAGATCAGATTTAATATTATTTAATGATTTTTTAACATCACCATCAGGATCAATAGCCTTTTCAAGTTCGCCCTTAATATCAGTACCGCCAGCATCCATCATTGTTTTTTTGATATCATCAAGATCGGCTTCGCGTGCCATTTCATCAAGTCCGCTTTGAAATTCGCTAGTCATCATTCTAACTTTACGGATAATGCCGCTAACCGACCTAATCACGCGCGGCAATTCCTTTGGCCCAACAACTAAAACTGTTAGCACCGCAATAACCATCAATTCTGGCCAGCCAATATCAAACACTTAAAAACCTGCCTTTAATCTATATTAATATTAAATATAAAATTTAGCTTTTAGCCGCATTATCTTTATTGGCCTCTTTGATTGCAGATACATCTGATTCAGGCGCATCTTCTTCAGATGAAATTTTCTTAGCTGCGACCTCTGCATCATCACTTGGCATTTCTTCTTTAATGCCTTTTTTAAATGACTTTATGCCCTTACCAAAATCGCCCATTATACGTGAAATTTTACCGCCGCCGCCGAAAAGAACAACAACAACAGCCAAAACAATAAGCCAATGCCATATACTAAAACTACCCATTAATTGCATCCCATAAGTTATACCGCCATAATAAAACGGTGGGGTTATATATTTGACAGGGATAATTACAGAATCAAGCCCTTGCTGCAATCACTATATAAATAGAAAGCATTACTTCTATAAAATAAAGTTATCATTTTGCATTGATTGAGCGATCTAAATCATTTTTTTACTGGAAAAACAAATACTTGTCTATCATCCATGGCTAATTTAAAAATTCGCCCATCATCGCATTTAAATTTGCCAGAAACCCGCGCATGTAAATGTGTTTCAATTCCGCTTGTGGCGCAGGTACATAAATGAACAAGGCTTGTCCGCCCAAGAAAGCGCGAAGCCAAAACCGTAGCATAGCCATTACCAGTTGATGATTGCGGGCAATCTTCCAAACTAAGCCCTTCAGGGCGAATTATAACTTCGACCAATTCACCGTCATTAAAATCTATGGTATTTATTTGTCCAAGCGGCGTTTCGGCTTTACCATTTTTTACCATGGCAGATATATGATTAATTTCACCAAAAAATTCAGCAATGAATGCAGTTTTTGGCTTGAAATACAGCTCGTCTGGTGTGCCTATTTGTACGATTTTTCCATCCAACATAACGGCAATACGATCGGCCATATACATGGCTTCTTCCGCATCATGGGTAACCATCAATGCGGCAGCACCAAATTTTTTCAAAATATGCAATGTATTATCGCGTATTTTATCACGCAATCTGGCATCAAGCCCTGAAAATGGTTCATCCATTAAAATTAAACTTGAATTCCGCGCCAATGCCCGCGCCAATGCGATACGCTGTTGTTGTCCACCCGATAACATATGTGGATAATGATTGCCATATTCACTCATGCCAACTTCATCAAGCATGTCAATAATTATTTTTTGACATTGTTTGCTGGGTAAATTTTTAATACCAAAGGCAATATTATCATTAATGGTTAAATGTGGGAATAACGCATAATCTTGAAAAACCAAACCAATATTGCGCTGTTCTGGTGGAAAAAACACATCATCGCCCGCAACCTTTTTCCCAGCAAAAAAAACTTCACCACTATTAGGCATCTCTAAGCCCGCCGCCACACGTAATGCTGTGGTTTTGCCGCAACCAGACGGGCCAAGCAAACAAACAACTTCACCTTGTCTAATTGTTATATTCAACCGTTTTAATGCTGCAATATTACCATATGAATGGTTTATTTGACATAATTCTAATGCATTATTTTGCATATCATTTATATTATTATTATTTACTATCATGAATTAATCTTATATTAATAATCAATCGCAAGTACAAGTTAAAGTTTCAAGCCAATTTCAATGAGTGATGCCTGAATAAATATCAAAAATATATTGTTACTATATATTCTATCGTTGAATTTTTGTTGATAAAATTATCGAAGACATGGTATCTTGAACGCCATCAATTTGGCCTATTTTATCAATTATTTCATCTAAATTCATAACATTACCTGCCGATATTAAGGCCGATAGATCAAATGCTCCGCTGATTGAATATAGGGAAATTAGCTCAGTAAATAATGCCAACTGCCTTTCCACATCGATACGTTTTATCGGTGGTGATTTTATCAGAACAAATGCCTGCACGCGATTATTTAAATATTGATCGGATAATCGCAAACTGTAACCAGCAATAACACCGTTATTTTCAAGTTTGCTTAACCGCATTTGTGCGGCGGTTCGTGATAGATTTAATTTTCGCGCAATATCAGCAACTGAAATTCGTGAATTTTCCCGTAGAATTGATAATAAATGCTCGTCTTTTTCTGAAATCATACTATTTCCTAACTAACAATATATTTGAATATGTTACTTTATAACTATAAAAAGTGAATTTAACTATATAAAAACATAATAAAAGCTATATCGTAAATTTATTTTATCTATCAAACCTGTTGTAATGGTTATGATCTTTAAACCATAAAATAATTTAAATATTAAGGAAATATCAATGATTTTTAAAAAAATAGCCGTATTGGGATTAGGTAAAATCGGCAGCCTTGCCGCAACATTATTACATCAAAGCGGGTTTGAAGTAACGGGGCTTGATGCAAAATTACCAAACAAATCATTCCCATTTTCAACTAGCAAGCTTGATTTATCGTCAAATAGCAATCTAGATGATATTTTCAAACCATTTGATGCAGTCCTATCATGCTTGCCATATCATCTTAATATTGAAATCGCCAAATGCGCCCATGATTTAGGCTTGCATTATTTTGATTTAACCGAAGATGTGCCAACAACCAATGCAATTTTAGAATTAAGCAAAACTGCAAAGGCTATAATGGCACCACAATGTGGCTTGGCCCCCGGTTTCATTGGTATAGTTGGGGCGCATTTAGCCGAACAATTTGACGATATAAGGGCAATAAAATTGCGTGTCGGCGCATTGCCACAACATCCAACAGGCGATCTTGGCTATGCCTTTAACTGGTCACCAGAAGGTGTGGTTAATGAATATTTAAATGATTGCGAAGTCATCGAAAACGGGGTTCGCAAGATGGTATCGCCGATGGAATGGCAGGAAACTATCTTCATCAATGGCATGAAATTAGAAGCATTCACCACATCGGGTGGGCTTGGCACAATGTGCGATACATATAAGGGGAGAGCGCAAAATCTTGATTATAAAACCATGCGTTATCCTGGCCATGTCAAATTGATGAATTTCTTTTTTCATGACCTTTTAATGCGCGAAGATAGAAAAAAAGCAGGTGAAATTCTAACCAATGCCAAGCCACCCGTTGATGATGATGTGGTTTATGTCCATGCCGCAGCCGAGGGCATTATTGATGGCAATTTGCAAAGAAAAGAATTTGTCCGTGCATATTATCCATTGGAAATAGCAGGCGAAATGCGTACTGCAATTTCATGGACAACATCGGCATCTGTTAGCGCAATAATTGAAATGGTCGCCAATGGCATGTTACCGGAAAAAGGATTTGTAATGCAGGAAAAAATTCCATTAGACAATTTCCTTAAAACCACAAATGGCGCGCTATACGGACAAAAATAATAAAAATTAAATTTTAAACTCTGAAAATAAAAGAAGGTCGGGCTATCATGGCTCGACCTTCTAAATATTTACTTATAACTATTTAAAATTCGTGGAGCGACTTCAAATATTTGATAAGCAAATAATTCATTAAATTTATTTTCTTACAATCATTAATATTAAACCCTACCATAATGGTCAAGCTTATTATAAGCTTGTATATATTAATCCATATTATGATATTTACGATACCAGTTAACAAAATTTGGAATGCCGTCTTTTAATGCGGTCTTAGGTGCAAAGCCAAGATCATTTTCTATCGGCGTTATATCGGCCATTGTTGACTTAACATCGCCTTGTTGCATTGGTAAAAAATTAATTTTTGCTTTATGATTAGTCGATTTTTCAATTAGCCCAATCATATCCATTAATTCTTCTGGATGGTTATTACCAATATTATAAACTAGATGCGGTGCATCTTCGCCATTATCAATTGGTGGGTTATCCAAACATTTAATAACCCCATCGGCAATATCGTCAATATATGTGAAATCCCGTTGCATATCGCCATTATTAAACACAGGAATAGCATCACCAGCAAATATTTTTTTGGTGAAAATATAAGCCGCCATATCGGGCCTGCCCCAAGGGCCATATACGGTAAAAAACCGTAATCCCGTTTGTGGAATACGAAATAAATGGGCGTATGAATGACCAATTAATTCATTAGATTTTTTTGTCGCTGCATAAAGCGATACAGGGCTATCGACCTTATCATCGGTTGAAAATGGTATTTTTTTATTACCGCCATAAACGCTAGATGACGAGGCATAGACAAAATGTTTAAAACCATTACCCTTACGTCTTGCCATTTCCAATATATTTAAATAACCAACTATATTTGATTGAATATAGGCATGCGGATTTTCCAGCGAATATCGCACCCCTGCTTGTGCTGCTAAATTTATAATGCGATCAATTTTTGGATATTTAACGAATATTTTTTTTAATGCAGCAATATCAGAAATATCTATTTTCTCAAATTTAAAGCCATTATTACAAGTCAGTCGCGCCAATCTTGCATATTTAAGATTAACATCATAATAATCATTCATATTATCAATGCCAATGATCTTTTCACCGCGCGCCAATAATATTTGCGCCACATGCATTCCAATAAATCCCGCCGCACCAGTTATTAATATGCACATATTATGTTATCCTAAAAAATATTAAATTGCTGATTAATTGATAATTTTACATTTTAAAAATATATAGCCATTACTATATAATATTGCAACTTTAGCCTAAAATAACCACTGCAATATTTACGCAGTGATTAAAATATAGCTATATTTCTTATTCACGCGAACTATTGAAATAATATTACTGTTAATTACATGCCAAATAAATATGCTTTCAAAATTTGTAAATATATAATTATCATTTGATATTTAGGTCAGCAATGTTAACCTATTATTGAAATAATATTACAATAACTAAAAAATTAAATATAAATTAAAATATTTATAACATCTGGGAGGCATATAATGAAATTAGCCAAAGTAAATTTAGACGATAAATATAGCCTTGAAAATGGCCGAATTTATATCACAGGTACACAGGCCCTTGTACGTTTACCGATGTTACAACGCCAACGTGATATGGTGGCAGGCCTTAATACGGCTGGTTTTATTTCTGGCTATCGTGGCTCACCTTTGGGTGCGCTTGACCAACAATTATGGCAAGCAAGTAAATTTCTTGATAAAAATAATATAAAATTCCAACCGGGTGTTAACGACGATTTAGCCGCAACCGCCATTTGGGGGACGCAACAATCGCAATTATTTAATGACAGCATAGTCGATGGTGTTTTTGGCATCTGGTATGGTAAAGGCCCAGGTGTTGATCGAACGGGTGATGTTTTCAAACATGCCAATGCGGCGGGAACGTCAAAATATGGTGGTGTTTTGGCCTTGGCAGGTGATGACCATACCTGTAAATCATCCACATTAGCCCATCAATCAGAATATGCCTTTGTCGATGCAATGATGCCAGTATTAGCACCATCAGGCGTGCAGGAATTTATTGACCTCGGCATTCATGGTTTCTCATTATCGCGTTATTCTGGGCTTTGGGTTGCATTTAAAACAGTTGCCGAAAGCGTCGATTCGACGGCAAGCGTTTATATTGATCCACATCGGATGCAAATTAAATTACCAACAGATTTTCATATGCCAGATGGTGGTTTAAATATTCGCATCAATCATCCACCGTTAGAGCAAGAAGAATTATTGCATAAACATAAAATATACGCCGCCCTTGCCTATGCAAAGGCAAATAACCTTAATCACACGATAATTAACAGCCCGAAACGACGCCTTGGGATTATTACTGCTGGTAAAAGCTATCTTGACTTACGCCAAGCATTAGATGATTTAGCCATCAGCGATGATTACGCTAAGGAGCTTGGCATATCAATTTATAAGGTTGGCATGGTATGGCCGTTGGAGCGCGATGGCATCCGCCAATTTGCCGAAGGTCAAGACGAAATATTAGTTGTCGAAGAAAAACGCGCCCTGATTGAGAATCAACTAAAAGAACAGCTTTATAATTGGCGGTCAGATGTGCGCCCACGTGTTGTTGGTAAATTTGACGAGAATGGTAATTGGTTATTAACCAGCACAAACGAGCTAACCCCCGCCAATATTGCCCGCGTGTTGGTTCAACGGTTAAAAAATTTACCCAACTCAAAAATTACCAACATTAATGATAAAGATATATATGATAATGACAAATTTAATAATCGATTAGATTTTTTAGAGGCAAAAGAAAAATCACTGGAAACACAGACTGCATCGATTAAACGCATACCATATTTTTGTTCGGGTTGCCCACATAATATATCGACAAAACTACCCGAAGGGTCACGCGCTTTGGCTGGTATAGGTTGCCATTATATGGTGCGTTGGATGGATCGTGAAACAAATTTATTCACACAAATGGGTGGCGAAGGCGTGCCATGGGTCGGCATGTCAAGCTTTTCAAAAACCAACCATGTATTTGCTAATTTAGGCGATGGCACATATTTTCATTCTGGCCTGTTGGCATTTAGACAATCAGCCGCAAGCGGCGTTAATATTACCTATAAGATTTTATATAATGATGCGGTTGCCATGACGGGCGGTCAGCCACATGACGGCAATATTAGCGTATCTTCAATTGCCCATCAAGTTACTGCTGAAGGTGCAAAAATGCTGGCTATTGTAACGGATGAACCAGAAAAATATGGCTCTGGCAGTATATTTCCTGCAGGCACAAAAATATATCATCGCCGCGATTTGGATAAGGTACAACGGCAATTTCGTGAGGTAAAAGGCATCAGCGCAATCATTTATGATCAAACCTGTGCTGCAGAAAAACGTCGCAGACGCAAACGGGGAACTTTCCCTGACCCTGCAAAGCGAGTATTCATTAATGCAGCTGTTTGCGAAGGATGTGGCGATTGCGGTACGGCTTCCAACTGCATGTCAATATATCCAAAAGAAACCGAATATGGTCGTAAGCGCATGATTGACCAATCATCATGCAATAAAGATTACAGCTGTGTTGATGGCTTTTGCCCAAGCTTTATTACCATTCATGGCGGCAAGTTACGTAAAGACACTGCAGCAGGACAAGATAATATAAAAAAGAATGCAATCGACGATATATTTGCCAATATGCCCGAACCAAAATTACCAAATACCGATAAACCATATGGTATTTTATTAACTGGTGTTGGTGGCACGGGTGTTGTTACCATCGCATCATTGCTTGGCATGGCGGCACATATTGAAAATAAAGGTATCAGTATATTAGATATGGCAGGGCTGGCGCAAAAAGGCGGTGCAGTAACAAGCCATATAAGAATTGCAAATAATCCCGAAGATATAAATGCGGTTCGAATTGCCGCTGGTGGCGCAAAATTATTGCTTGGTTGTGATATGGTGGTTGCGGCAAATTTCGATTCTCTTGCCAAGATTGAACATGGCTTTACCAAGGCGGTTATTAATATTCATGAAACCGTAACCAGTGATTTCACCAAGCAACCTGATTTTATGTTTCCAGCCGATGAAATTAAAAAATTAATTTCCGATGCAACTGGAAGTGAAAATGTAAATTTTGTTGAGGCAGGCGCAATCGCCACCGCATTAATGGGCGATTCAATTGCGACAAATTTATTCATGTTGGGATTTGCCTATCAAAAGAGTTTAATACCAATTTCAAAAGAAGCAATTTTCAAGGCAATTGAATTAAATGGAGTTGCCATGGATAACAATAAACAATCATTCATATGGGGTAGGCGTGGAGCATATGATATGGATAGCCTTGTCAAAATCATTGGCAAAGATAAGGCAAGCCCAAAACAGGCGATTAATATTGCCACCAGCCTTGATGATATTATTGAAAAAAGAATGATTGAGTTAGAATAATATCAAAATATTGCATTGGCAAATAAATATAAAAATATGATCAATAAAGTTGCCGCCATTGAAAAAAACATCACGAATGACAGCGATTATTTAACTAAAGCCGTTGCTCGTTATTATTATAAAATACTGGCCTATAAAGATGAATATGAAGTTGCAAGGCTATATTCATCACCAGAGTTTAAACAAAATATAGCCGAACAATTTGAAGGTGATTATAAAATTCATTTCCATTTGGCAGCACCGTTCATTGCAAGACGTAATCTTGAAAATGGTCGTTTAATTAAAGGTGAGTTTGGCCCATATATGATGCGCGCATTTGGTATTTTAAAATATCTTAAATTCTTGCGTGGCACGGTTTTTGACGTTTTTTCATATACCGATGAACGGTCGATGGAACGGCAATTAATCAAGGATTATGAAAAAAATATCAAAATATTATTGGCAGGACTTAACAAAGATAATCTGGCAACGGCGATAGAAATTGCAACCCTGCCCGAACATATCCGTGGTTTTGGTCATGTGAAGGAAAAACATATTGCCGATACGCATTTTAATGAGGTAAAATTATTGAATAAATTTAATCAATGCTAATATTTTACTTATATAGGGTGAATAAAGAAATGAATTTAAAAAATATAAATTCTTTAATAGGTAAGGTTTTTTTAAGCCTTTCTCTTATTCTACCAATATTAATGCCAAGCGTAGCATCATCTGAAAGGGTAAAGCTATATCCACTAAAAGATGTGGTTGCCTACGGCTATGTCAATAAATTAGGCGAATATATCATTAAACCGCTATTTGATAGAGCCAGTGTATTTCATAACAATGGATTGGCAGCTGTCGCAATGGATGGAAAGTCTGGCTATATTGACCGATCAGGGCAGTATATTATTAACCAGCAATTTGACGAGGCATATAGTTTTTATGATAACGGATTAGCTAAAGTGCAAATAAACGGTAGATTTGGAGTGATAAATCAAACAGGTGCATGGATTCTAAAACCATTATTTAAGGACATAACTATATTGGATGAATTGATAAAAGTTGATTTTGGCGAATATGAAGGATATGCAGATTTAAACGGTAAATATTTAACCTTTAGTGAAACCGAAGTTTATAACGCCAATTTTTAACAAGGCCATAAAAATAGCCAATATATTTTTACAAGAATGCCTGCGGGCAGGGACTATGATCAACAGTGTTTCCTGCACCAGCAACCCCATATCGGTTGAGGCATTTTTTCAACAATCATCCAAAATAAATATGCGTAATATCGCAGGCAAGCTTTTGATGGATCGAAATGCCCTGCGCCATTATTGGAAAGCGTCATTGAAGGATATGATAATGACTGGCAAATTATGGCATGAATATCCCGATCTATATTTACAAAGCCATATTTCAGAAAATTTAAATGAAATAAAATGGGTCAAGAATTTATATCCAAATTGCCGTGATTATCTTGATATTTATCAACGTTACAATCAAACAGGCAATGAATGAGAAACGCCATTGCGGCTTGGCCTTGCCACTAATTTGTAGGCTGGTACTAATTTTTCACAATTAATCACCATGAATGCGGCCTATAAAATCGCGCAATTGGATGGTTATTCATTAAATGCAACACAGTAATTTTATCTGGCAACATTGGGCGCGGGGCAAATGCCCTTTTTCTTGATTATAAAATCGGCAGCATAAAAATTGGTAATGAGGCCGATATTATCGTGATTGATAAATCGCCAACCAACATACAAAAATTCCGCATGGGTTTTGCCGGAAACTGGCAAGAAGAATTATTTGTAATCATGATGATGGGTGATGACCGTAATATCGCCGCCATATAGTGTGTGTCAATTGGTATATTCAAAATAATAGTTACGAAGCTTTCAATCTATCTTCTAAAATCATCTGCGCCGCTTTTTCAGCAATCATAATAACTGGTGAATTGGTATTACCCGATGTTATGGTTGGCATTATCGATGCATCAACCACCCGCAGTCCATCGATACCATGCAAACGCAAGCGATCATCGACAACCGCCATTTTATCATTAACATTGCCCATCTTACATGTGCCAACAGGATGGAAAATTGTTGTGGCAATATCGCCTGCCGCTAGAAGCAATTCTTCGTCGCTTTGGATTTTATCACCTGGTAATATCTCTTCTGGTTGAAATTGACTTACCGCCTTGGCATTCATAATAGATCGCGTTAAACGGATGGATTTAACGGCAATATCACGGTCATTATCTGTTGAAAGATAATTAGTAATAATTGCGGGATGGTCTGAAATATCGGTTGATTTAATATGAATACTGCCCCGACTTTGCGGTCGTAAATTACAAACCGATGCAGTAATTGCAGGGAATTTATGCAATGGATCGCCCAATTTATCGGTGCTAAGTGGTTGAATATGATATTCTAAATCTGGCATTGCTATAGTTGGGTCGCTTTTTGCAAATAATCCAAGCTGGCTTGGTGCCATTGAAAGCGGGCCAGTGCGAAATAAGGCATATTGCGCTGCCATTGCCATTTTACCAAATAGGCTATTTGCCTTTTGATTTAAGGTAACGGCATTTTTAATTTTAAAAACCATCCTTATTTGCAAATGATCTTGTAAATTTTCACCGACACCTTGTAATTGATGCAAAATAGGAATCGCATGTTTTTGTAAAATATCACCCCGCCCAATACCAGATAACTCCAATATTTTGGGACTATTAACCGCACCTGCTGACAATATAACTTCAATATTACTAAATGACTTATTCTGTTTGCCATTAACTATATACTCAACCCCGATCACGCGCTTTTTATCTAAAACCAATGATTTTACATGGGCATGGGTTATTATTTTTAAGTTTTTTCTATATTTTATTGGTTTTAAAAATGCCCGCGCACAGCTCAGCCGCAAGCCACCTTTTTGATTGACCTCAAAATATCCCGAACCTTCGTTATTGCCATCATTAAAATCATCGGTTGGTTCAATGCCGACCTCTTGTGCTGCATCGCGGAATGAATCTAATATCCTCCAAGAAAGCCGTTGTTTTTCAACATTAAACTCCCCTTCTCCGCCATGCATATGACTGCTGCCTAAATAATGTTTTTCTGATTTTTTAAAATATGGCAAGATATCATCCCACGCCCAACCAATGTTACCCAGTTGCCGCCACCCATCATAATCTAGCGCCTGACCGCGCATGTAAATCATGCCGTTAATTGATGAACAACCACCGAGCAATTTACCACGTGGATAGGCAAGGCTGCGCCCGTTAAGCCCTGCGTCTGGTTCTATTTGCATCATCCAATCGGTGCGTGGATTGCCCATGCAATATAAATAACCAATAGGAATATGAACCCAATGGTAATTATCACTGCCGCCTGCTTCCAATAATAAAATATTTAATTTTGGATTTTCACTAAGCCTATTTGCCAATAAACAACCTGCAGAACCAGCACCAATTATAATATAATCAAATCTATCCATATCAATTTATCTTCTTTTAATTTTATTTTATCACATGATGGTATTTATCAGATAAATATAACAATTTCATTGATCGATATTTATATATTAAAGCCTCCGCAACAGGCATTTTAGACGGATTGGATTTTGCCACAAAAGAGTATTATGACTAAAGGATATATATACTTGCTGTGGTAATCATATATGGATGCAACCCAATAAAAACCTACAGATACATGGCAGTGTGATTAAAAAATCATTTTTCAGCCAATGAAACAAGCGGAATAGCCATAACAGCATTGCCGAATTAAAGTCCGACCAGATAACATGAAGAAGAATGTAAAATTTAAATATTAGGCAAATTGATCGACAATTTTGCCTAAGCTGCGAACTGCCTCAATTTCATCATCTTGATTACCATTGATAACGCCAGTACGATTATCATCGCGTTTCACTTGATTAGTATCATTAACGGGGGCAATTTCATTGACGACAACATCATCATTATCGTTACCATTCTGCACATTATTATTTTGATTAGCCGCAGCATTAATAATCGCTATTTCTGATGAAGATGATTTAATAATTTCCGTAGCCCTTGGGCTTAGGGTTATTTTATCAGCAATATCACGGGCAACGAATGCCTCTGTTGGGGTTTTAACCGCATCGCTTTGCAAGCGCGCCGCAATGGCATTACTATTATCAACTCTATTTTGACCATTGCTTACGCCAGAATTCTGGCTAGAAGCCTGTCTCGAATTAATCGTAGCTTGACTATTGTTATTTAAACTATCAACCATTTTAAATATTCCTGAGCCATCCATTATAGAGAACATAGCATTTAAAAATATACTTTACAAGCTTTACGTTAATTTTCCTTACCACCATGGGATTTTGACCATGCGGCTGGTTCATTTAAGAAGCTTTCAACCTGATCTATTTGTTTAACAGTGAAGTAATTTTCTGCACGCGCACAATCAAGCACATCCCACCATGTTGCTAAATGATGTAATTCAACTCCCTTGTCATTAAGTTTTTTTATAGATTCAGGGAAAATTCCATAGGAGAAGTTAACAAAACAATGATTACAAATTGCACCAGCATCGCGTATTCCCTCAATAAATGAAAGTTTAGATCCACCATCTGTCGTCATATCTTCGACCAATAAAACCCGCTGTCCTTCACGCATATCGCCTTCGATTCTGGCATTACGGCCAAATCCTTTAGGTTTTTTACGAATATAGGCCATTGGTAAATTCATCCGTTCGGCTATCCATGCGGCAAATGGAATGCCAGCCGTTTCACCACCAGCGACAACATCTATATTTTCAAACCCTGCTTTTTCATAGATAAGATCACAACCCATATCCATAAGTTTTGCCCGCGCCCGTGGGAAAGCAATCAATTTACGGCAATCGACATAAACTGGGCTGGCGCGACCGCTGGTAAAAATAAATGGTTGTTCAGGACGAAATAAAACCGATTTAGTCTCGATTAATATGCGCGCAGCTACCCTAGCCATGGAAATTGTCATTAATTTAACTTTCATAATTGAATATCACGCCATAATAATAAATTATGCTGCAACTTCAATATCGATTATATAAATTGATAATTTTATGACATATCAGGCAAATTTGCTATGAATTTTATCACGTACAGATTTTAAAATTGTCAACTCAACTGCTTCTAACAAACCTTTTTCAATCAAGGCATTAACGATTGATTGATTAAACATCGGCGCATTTTTATCTGCAACTTCCCATTGCCAATGACCGTGATCATGTATTAATCGCCCCTTGCCTTGCCAATAATAATTTAACAATTCGCGTTCAGATTTTTCCATATCGCCTAAATCCATACCATAAATTTGATGAAAAATCTTAATATTTGCCTTGGCAGATTCGCGCAACATACAGCTTGAACCAGGACTTTTACCATCCCATAACAGCAATAAACCATCGGCATATTCCGCCATTTCACGGTTGCGTAATTCACCAGCTTCACGACCATATTTCGCCCAATCAGCATGGAATATTTTTATATCAACGCCATTATCCTTTGCCCATTTTTCACCCATTTCATCAACACCGCGACAACCGCCAGAAACTACCTCGGTAATATTCCAATCCATATCATTAATTATTTTCTTTAATATATCAAAATCTTCGATTTGTCTTGAACCTGCAATTATAACTTTCATTTTACCATCCATATAAAGTTAATTATAAATATGCAGCTATAATATATAAAAAATGATTATCAACAATAACATAGGTCAATTATTGTCATTAAATATATGTAAAATTTATCCAGAAGGGGCGCAAAATAATTTACCACTGGCAAATGCGATTAATGTTTTAATCAAGACATAAGCTACAATCAGGCTGGTTAAGCCAAGTAATATTTGAGCAATAATTGCGCTAATTATGCCATCATCATGATTATGATATAATATACTGGCGATTGTTAATGCGCTCATCGGGAAGGTAAAAGACCACCAAGGCATGGAAAATGGAATATCAATGAAATATTTAATCTTAATCAACATAAGTAACGCGATAAATAATGAAACACCATACATCATTTTTGCGCCGTTATCCACATAACCACCTTGCAAAATAATCAAATCAATGGCGCATAATGCGGGTGGGGCAATCAATATGAATAAGGTTGGCCGTAATGGCTTGGAAATCGCAGGATAAAATAATTGCCGATTGAAAAATATGCTAAATAAAATCAACCAAAATATCATACCAATACCCATCAACATCCATGATAAATCATGATAACCAAGATTATATCCCGCAATTGGTGCGACAATTATGCCAACGGGCGGGATGAGCCATGCTGGTGTCATATTATCAATTTTGGAATCGCGCAAAAACCAATATTTTATAATTAGTAAAGTTAGCCCAACCGTCAATATCGCACCGCATATCCATAATATATTTGCCACCATGGTTGAATATGGCAAAATTATTGCTGCAATCAACATAAGCCCCATAGAACCAGCAGTTAAAAAATTACCCCGAACAGGATGGTTAAAATCTTCGATCAAAAAGCATGGATGACGGATAATTTTTATTAAATATAATATATATATGGCGATTGCATACCCAACTGCAAACCACGATATCACCTCGCCAATTGCATATGTCCTGTCAAAAACTATCCCCGCATTGCGCCATGCAAGGCCAAGCCCGCTTAAACCCAATATCCCTGCGAACATGGTTACGGGAAAATGCCTTATGGAATATATTTTATTATTAATTTTATTGTCAGTCATTATTTTATATCTTTATAATATTGTTATTTATATAATATCTAAGGTTAGAATATATTAATTTGATTCTAGCCGTATTTCATAGCCTACGTCTATTTATTTATGATATAATTCATGTTGATATCAATTTTAAGGAAAACCATCTATGTGTAAAAACAATCATAAACATAACAACAAAACAGATCGAGATATAACACATTGGGACAAACGCTTTTTAGGCTTGGCAAAATATATTGCCAGCTGGTCAAAAGATCCAAGTACAAAAGTTGGTTCAGTCATAGTCGATGGCAATAACAGAATAATTTCAACTGGCTTCAACGGCCTACCATCTGGTGTTGCTGATACTATGGCGCGGCTTGATAATCGTGAATTAAAATATCAAATGGTAGTTCATGCTGAAAGAAATGCCATCATTGATGCGAGACAAAGCCTTAGCGGTTATAAAATTTATGTTTGGCCAATGATGCCATGCAGCGTTTGCGCTGCCATGATAATTCAAACTGGCATTACCGAAGTAATAGCCCCATTATCTGATAACCCACGTTGGGTTGATAGCTTTAAATTAACCGTGGAAATGTTTAACGAAGCCAATATTAATTTGATAACCATTGATAAAGATGATTAGTTAAATAGATATATCAATTAAAATTAATATATAATATGCAAATAATATCCCATAATAATATGCCGATAAAAGGCATTTTTTATATGACAATCGCGGTGGCATTAATTGCGGTGCAAGAGGCATTGGCAAAATATTTAGGTGAAAGCCTGCCAATGCTACAAGTTATTGGGGCGCGTTATTTTGGTCATTTATTCTTAATGATAATTATTTTTATGCCTAAACATGGCTTGCGACCATTTAGGGCCAAACGACCATTAATGCAAATTTCGCGTTCCATATTACTACTAATCGATACGGCTTTATTTTTTTTCTCATTAAAATTCATTAGCCTGATGGAAGCCACTGCCATATTTTTCTGCGTACCAATTTTGGTGGTGATATTCTCAATTCCCATATTAAAAGAACAGGTTGGTTGGCGCAGCATAATTGCCATATTAATAGGTTTTATTGGCATGATTATAATAATTCGCCCTGGCAGTAATATAATTGCTTTTGGCGCGTTATTAACATTTGGCGCAGCAATTTGCGCAGCATTATTCAATATCACTACCAGAAAATTAACCAATGAAGACCCATTGGCAGTAACGATGATTTACACCGCATTTGTTGGCGCGGTTATTTTATCAATCATCACGCCTTTTGTATGGCAAAATCCAGTTATCTGGCAAGAATGGTTGGCATTAGCGGTGATTGGTTTATTTGGTGGCGCGGCACATTCGGCGATGATCGCGGCCCATTCATTTGCAGCTGCATCAAGTATAGTACCATTTATGTATAGCCAAATTTTTTGGGCAATTGGGCTTGGATATTTATTTTTTGGTGCATTGCCAGATCAATATAGCTTGCTTGGCGCAGTGATAGTAATCATTAGCGGAATTTATTTGTTACATCGGTATCATATTGACGGGAAATTCAAACCCTAGCTCAGTATCTATTTCATGGCTTTAAGAACTGCGCGTTTAGTGTCTTTTGCCATTTTTTCACCTTGTTTTTTTGCTTGTAATTTAATACGCGCTTTTTCATAAAGCGGATCATTCCAAAAGACCAAACAACCATTACAACCACGGCCGCAACATCCCTCCACCACATCTTTACGTAAACGTGGTGTTCTGGTTTCATCGCGTATTTCTATTTTTTCGCGCAAGTTATTTTTTTGCTTTGCCAGTGATATTTCAGAACCACGACCATTTTCAATATCGGCCGCCGCCGTGTCATATTTTAACCTTGCCCATTGTGCCGCCGATAATGGGCGTTCTTTTTTAATAATTGTCATTTCTGGTAAAATAGATTTTAAATGATCAATATCTTCATGTTCAAATTTATCAAAATCAATACGGACAAATTGCTTCAATGAACCATGGACATTATCAACTATTTTGCCATTATCCGCCAATATATATTCATAAAGACGCAATAATATGGGTGAAGCCGAAGAAGGTGGTAAAAAGCACATCACATCGCCAGCCACCAGCTTATTTTTAATTTCAACAATAAAGGCATCATCGGTTATTTGTTTAATCTGCCCCGCATATTCCCATTCGGCCAAAGTCGCCGTTTCATCATAATTATGGGAAATATCCGCCAATCGCCCATCGTGAAAAGCCTTGGTATAGCCACGATTTGGTATGCTTAATAATTCTTCCATATAATCATTACCATTCCAGCTATCTGGGTCATCATACCAATCATCAATCGCTTGGCGATATGCACGCGCCACCACCGCCACATAAAATGGGCTTTTACCACGTCCTTCAACTTTTAAGCTATCGATACCAATTTTTAAATAATCATCTAAATGCTGCATCAGGCATAAATCTTTTGAATTTAAAATATATGAACCGCGATTATCTTCGTCAATTTGCATGAATTCGCCGGGGCGTTCTTCTTCTTCCAAATAGAAATCATAATCATCGCGATTATCTTTGTTAATTTCCATTTCTTTTAAGCTGCCGTCTTTTAATTTGGCATGGACCTTATATTTCCAACGACAACTATTGGCGCACGACCCTTGATTTGCGCCGCGTTCAACCATGAAATTTGAAAGCAAACAACGTCCAGAATATGTCATACACATGGCACCATGGACGAATGCCTCTATTTTTATATCTGGGCATTTTTGCCTTATTTCCACCAATTCACCATATGTAACTTCACGTGCCATAACACAAAGCGATGCCCCTTGGTCTTGCCAATATTTCACCGATAGCCAAGAACATATATTGGCCTGTGTTGAAATATGCAATTCCAATTCGGGGGCTTGTTGTTTAACAAACATAAAAACCCCGGGGTCCGCAATTATAAGCCCGTCAGGTTTAACATGACGCACAGTTTCAATATATTGTGGTAATTTTTCCACATCGCGATTATGAGAGAATAAATTAAGGGTTAAATAAACCCGTTTGCCATATTCATGGGCAAATTCTATGCCTTCGACTATATCTTCCAATGTCATATCAGATTTAGAACGCAATGACATATCGGGCGTCCCCATATAAATGGCATCCGCCCCGTAAAGCACGGCAATTTTTAATTTTTCCAGCGAGCCTGCTGGCATTAAAAGTTCAGATTTATCGGGGCGTGGCACCATTTTATTATCCATCTTAATATTTTATTCATGCTTAAATTTAACCTGCTTAAAAACAGGTATATTAATCACCAAATAAATTACCGATTGCACCAGTAACGCCCTTGACGGCTGATTTTGCTTTATCCGCAGCATCATTTGCGCCATCGCCAATTATTTCACCAGCCTTTGCCGCAGCATCGGCTGCCTTACCAGTTACCGAACCGCCAATGGATTTTAATAACTTATCCGCCTTTTTAGACATTCCAGAAAGATTAATCTTGCTGACTGATCCCAAAATTTTATCATTCAACGCAGTCATAATTTTTGCAGCAATTTCCGCTGGGCTAGCACCAGATTTATCACCATCTTTGCCAATATTGCGCAAATGGATTTTTGGTAATGGTAATGACATTTTTTTACCTGCCAAAAATCCTGCACTGATGCCAATTTTGCCATTTTCAATGATTAAATTTTCAATGATAACTTTAACATCATCGCCATCAGATGAATTGCTATTTGAGCCATTATCAGAACCACCAGTAAAACGTTCCACATTTTTTTGTATCGCATCAATATTCGAACCATTTGTGCCTAATTCATAAATTATTTTTGGCGCATTAATATTAACCGACTTAATTATAATCACATCACTGCCAATTGATGATTTATCAATTTCAACGCTTATTGCATCCAACGAAATGGCATAATTAGTATCAAAACCATCAGGATTTTTAACCATAAAGCCGCTTAAAATAGCCTTAGCTGATGTTAAATCAATTTTAACATTATCAAGCGATACGCCAACGCCCGTTACCTTGCTGCCACCTTTTTCAATTACAGTTTTCACAATGCCATCTAAATTAGATAAGGCATAAAATAGCCCACCGCCAATGATTACCAAGATAGCGACAATTGCAATGATTGTTTTTTTCATTCGATTAACCTTCCGACTTATGTAATATTAAAATTTAACTATGATATTAAAATAGTATTTTATTTAGATAGTATCTTTTGCATTGGTTAGCTATTTATTTTATTATTAGTTAGCTATTTATTTTATTATTAGTTAGCTATTTATTTTTTTAATGGTGTTGCTGGTGCTTTGCCCATCGAGCAAATCCGCCAAAATAACCTTGCCGCCCCAATTTACAATTTCCTTTGCGCCAACCACTTGAGCAAGTGAATAATCAGCGCCCTTAACCAAAATATTCGGCTTTAAATCGCATATCAAATCAAGCGGCGTATCATCACCAAATATAACCACCATATCAACATTTGATAATGATGAAAGAACCGTTGCCCTACTAGTTTCATTTTGCACAGGCCTGCTGTTGCCTTTTAAACGCCGCACCGATTGGTCGCTATTCAAACCCAATATTAATTTATCACAATTAGATTTTGCCTGATTGATTAATGATATATGACCCGGATGCAATAAATCAAAACAGCCATTTGTAAAGCCAATTTTATAACCTTTGCGCCGCCACGCGCCTATTTTATCAATAGCGGCAACACGTAACATTACCTTATCTTCGCCAACCTGCCATATATTTTCATGGTTAGCCGATAAAATTTCCGATGGGTAAACAACCGCCGTGCCAATTTTACCAACAACAATACCAGCGGCATTATTTGCCACCCGCGCCGCCGTTATTAATTTTCCACCAACTGCCATCACCGCCGCCATCACCGCAACCACCGTATCACCAGCACCTGATACGTCAAAGACTTCCCTTGTTCTGGCATCGAAATGTGTTATTTCAACTTTATTTATTATTTTACCCCCAGACGAGACAAGACTCATGCCCTGTTCTGATCTGGTTGCCAATATGGATTTAATACCGCATGTTTTTATTAAATATTGGCACGCCGCAATGATGTTATCATCACAATCGGCCCTCATATTGCTGGCGATAGATAATTCCTGTTTATTTGGTGTTATTAAATCTGCACCACGATATTTATTATAATCATTGCCTTTCGGATCAATAATAACTGGAATTTTTCGCATATTAGCCGCTGCAATTAATTTTTTTATGACATCATCAGACAAAACACCCTTACCATAATCCGATAAAATTAAAATATCATTATCATCTAGCGCATTAATTGCCGTCTTGATAATATCATCGGCAATATCTTTAGCTAATGGTGCGATTAGTTCATTATCAACGCGCAATAATTGCTGCCCATTTGCCATATATCTATTTTTAACCGATGTCGGACGATCATCACATATTTTTAAATCGCTGTTAAAGTTTTTTAATTCAGCCATAAGTTTTTTAATCTCAACCGCGTTATCATCATTACCAACGCAAGCAATCAAATGGCATGAGGCCCCTAATGCCGATAAATTACGCGCCACATTTCCAGCACCACCAGGTAGCGATATTTCAGATTTGATCGATAAAACTGGAATTGGTGCTTCTGGTGAAATTCGTTTAACATCGCCATCGATGAATCGATCCAACATTAAATCGCCAACACATAAAATTTTGGCATCGCTTAATTTACTTACCAATTTTGCAAAATCTAATTTATCACGCATATGAAGGGCTTCTTTAATATTTAATTTGGTAATTTATTTAGTGTCATCAGTAGGAAAATGGCTAAAAGCTTTCCATTCCTCTCGTCCTCCACGATTATCAATATAATTAGCCAAACCAATAACGGCGGAACGGTCAAATTTCTTATTACCTTCAGATAATAAAATATCAATGGATTTTTCAAAATTCATACCACCGCGCCATGCCCGCGCGCTAACCATACCAACAAAAGCATTAGCAACTGCGGCAATTCTTGCGGTGATTAAAATATCATTACCAGCCAATTTATTAGGAATGCCTGAACCATCATAATTTTCTTGTAACTGCATTAATGTTTCATAAACAGGCCCGTCAAAATGAATATCCTTGACCAAATCGGCACTGGTGAATAATGATTGTTGGATAAGCTCCATTTCCTCAGCAGTTAATTTACCCTGTTTGGTTAATATTTCTTCTGGCACTAATACCTTGCCTAAATTCATTAGGCTGCCAACAATTACTGTGCTGTCGGTTAATATTTCATCAAGCCCCAATTCGCCCGCTATCGCCCTGCTGACCTTTGATACCCGCGATGAATGATTAGATGAAAATGGATCACGCCGATCAACGATTGATACCAATGTGCCGACAAGCTGGCGCATGGATTGTTCGCGCATACGGCGTTGGTGAACTGATTCTGTGATATCTTGCGATACCATCAAAACCCCAGATGGCATATCATCACGCGCTGGTAATGGGGTGAAATCAGACCGAAAAACCAACTCATCTGTGCCATGAATATTCATTTCATGGGTAACAGTTTGACGCTTATTTTCCTCAAGGCATGTATCCAGCATAGCTATAATACGCTTGCCCTCTATCGGTCCTAAGACCGCAGAAACATGTTTATCAAATAAATCACCCCGTGCCATACCACTATATTCAAGGGCGGTTTTATTAAACCAGCGGTAATGGCCTTTTTCGTCAAAAATTGCGATTGCATTCGGTTGGGTATCGGTTACTAAATGCATAAAATTGCGTTGGCCTTGAAATCTCGAAGCTAATTTTTCAAATTTACCCGCTGCATCGCTCGCCCGTCTTGATGTTCCATGATACCATAATGCGGCCATTCCTGCTAAAACCAAAATAATTATTAAACCAAAGGCAACTACTAAAGAATTTAACCTCTCGGTTGATTCAGCTAATGCTTCGCTAGTATTTATTTTATATAAAATCGACCATTCGACCTTATCAAAACGACGTGAAGTAACCAGAACCTCTTCATTATTATAATCATTTTTAATGCCGTAACCTTCGGGTTTAGATAATATAAAAGCGGCGGCCAAATTTGGTGTATCCATGGTAAGTTTACGTTTGAAAGCAGGCGTACCGTCCATTAATGGCGATAAATATTCGACCATATTATTATTTTGACGAATTAATAATGCCTCCGCAGTTTTTTCAACCGACCCAGGTTGTTTTAACAATGGATATAATTCAGTTGAAATTTGCTTAATGCCAACTACCATACCAATTTGCGAACTGGCTGTATCATCACCTTGCAAGGCAAAAACTGGCTCACTAAAGGCTATCGACGGTTGATTGTTGCTGCCAATATAAATATTAGAAATATCATTATTGCCTTTTTCAATATTGGCTAAGAATGCTTGTAATTTTCCTTGCATAGGGGGGAAGCCATATGATGAAACAACGATTTCGCCATCATTGCCAATTAATGCTATTCCTGATGTACCAACCCTTGCAACATTTGCATTAATATTTACATTGATATCTCTGGTGGTAAAGCCTTCTCTGTTCGCAGTTACATCTAACAGGGTCGCCAAATATTCTATTTCTGATGTGGCATCGCCGCTATCTTCACTATCTACGCTATCATGAAAAATAGTTAAATAAATTTGTAATGAAGCATTTTCCGCAAGCCCTCGTAATTCGCCAAGCTGCGTCCCAAGCCATTGTTCAATATCTGCATGCCTACTATCAATCACAATACCAAGACGTGTCTGCCATCGGCGCATGTCACGATCACGTTCATTTTCAATAAATTGAAAAGCCATATACACGCCAATAACCGCCGCAAAAACCAAGGCAGAAACCGTCAATATCATTTTTAAAAATGGGCTGATGGATTTAGGCGGTTTTTCTGGTTTATTTTTTACGTCTCTCAATATAACAAGCTCCAATGAATAAATATTTAACTATGATATATATGACATGACTAACAGGTCAAACTTATATCTATTAAAAAATACTATTATGTGATAACAATATCAATTGTGATAATCATCACATTGTTTAATAAAATATGTTTCATAATATATATTAAATAAGTTATTATATATATAACATAACAATTTTTAATGGATTCTTTAACTTTGGCAATCATTACATCTAATATTTACCAATCCACTTATCGTATAAATCAATCCACTTATCGTATAGATATAGTCTCTGTAAAATCATTAGCAATTTATGCTGTATATGTGGTTTCTATATTTTATATCTGCATGTTTATACAGCCATCTATGGCGCAGGCTGGAATTGGGCTTTTCAATACCAAAGAATTAAAATCCAGCAACCTAAAAAAATTTAAAAAATGGAATGGAGTTTTATCACGCTATCGAAAAGAAAGCCCCAGTGAATTAAAAAAATGTAGATTATCACCAAGTAACAAATGCGCCATAACAAAATGGCGGATATTTTTGAATAACATAGCAACGGAAAGTAACAAGCAAAAACAGATAGCACTTGTAAACAGGTATTTAAATAAGAGATTATATATTATTGACATGATAAATTATAATAAAAAAGATTATTGGGCAACACCAAAACAATTTGTCAATCGTAATGGAGATTGTGAAGATTATGCAATTGCAAAATATATGTCACTTATCCATCTTGGATTTAATAAAAATGATATGCGCATAGTTGTATTGCAAGATTTAAATTTAAAAGTTGCCCATGCTATACTCGTAATATATATTGATGGTCGAACTTTGGTTTTAGATAATCAGATTACTAATGTAATTGAAGCCAATCGTATTAAGCATTATAAGCCTATTTTTTCAATCAACGAAGACAATTGGTGGTTGCATAGAAGTTAGAGAATAATAATTAATTAAATATTAGCGGAAAAAAATAACCACCGCATATATTTTAATATAGGCATTTATAATTATGAATAATCTATCGCTTCCTGAAAAAATATTGTTGGACCATGTCAAACGTCTTGAACGTCATTGTAATGGAAAAATTGCCATTCATCTAAGTTTATCTAAATTAAAACATCAATATCAAAAACCAAATCACATGCGAATAGCCGTTAATGTGATAGAAAAATTTGCCGTACAAAATGAAGGCCATATTTTTCTATTGGATTCATCAGATATTATTATCATATGTCACGATACCATAGATGAGAAAATAGAAAATGTTATAAAAAATATAGAAAACACATTTATAAATGATCCATTAATTGCTGCTAATATTAGCAACGCAGACAAAAAATATTTTGTTGATATTTTTAATTTAGAAATAGAATATGAGAGTTTTTTACGAATATGCAGTTCATTATACCAAACAGAAGCAAGTAAAAGGAAAGATACCAGCAATGCTATAGATAAAACTGTCAAAAAACAAAATACACAATTACAACCATTAAGCCCAGAGCAGCTTGGTAAGTTAGAAAATTTTCTCATCAATGCTGATTTATCTAATCTTTTACATCGGCAAAATATCTGTATGTTTTCTGATAAAATGGTATTGCAACCTATTTTCAAAGAATTATTCATATCAATTAGTGAATTAGCAAAAGCCATGCTACCTGATGTTAATTTAGCCGTAAACCAATGGCTTTTTCAACATTTAACCCAAACTCTTGATCTTCGGGTTTTAAAAATGTTGATGCAAACAGACGATAAATATCTTAAATCTTCTTTTTCGCTCAATTTAAATATTGCAACATTACTTTCAAAAAATTTCTTAGAATTTGACGCTGATTTAAGTAGAAAAACTCGCAATACATTAGTGATAGAAATGAGAATGGTCGATATAATGTCTAATTTTTCTGATTTTATTTTTGCAATAAATTTCATTCGTAGAAAAGGATACCGAACCTGCCTTGACGGTGTAACATCTGATATGCTGCCATATATTGATCGCAAACAAATGAAGTTTGATATGTTAAAAATTAATACTGATTTTAATTTTTATAATGATGGCACAGAAAAGGAATTTGCGGCGATAAAATCGCATATTGAAAGAATTGGTAAAGAACATGTAATTTTAGCAAGATGCGATGATAAAATAGTAGTCAGCAATGGCTTGAAAATGGGAATTAAGATGTTTCAAGGCTATTATATTGATAAATTACAACGAGATAATAAAAATAAGCCCTCAACAGAGCTAGAAAAAAAACGAATATCATTAACTGCTAAGCGGTAAATATATTTTTAAATGGCAAAAATATAAAAACTATTATAACTAATTAAATAAATAATATTGAACATCTGTTAGCTAAATCCATATGAATATTAACCATGTATTTTGACTTTATAGATGGCTTATATCTAAGCCTTATGCCAGTTATTATCATAATCATTGCCATCTTGTTTGATTGGATATGCGGCGATATGCGCTGGTTATTTAATTTTATATGGCATCCAGTTATCATTATTGGAAAATTAATTGGATTTTTTGATAAAAAATTAAACCGCCATGATCGAAGCAATAATAACAGAATGTTACGCGGATTAATTGTTGTTATATTGATAATTTCACTATCGGGGCTAAGCGCGGTAATCATAACTAATTTAATTATTGACCTGCAATTTAACTGGCTTATAGAGGCCTTTATTATATCGATATTATTGGCAGCACGAAGCCTTTATACCCATACACATACAGTTGGTATCCAATTAAAAAATAATGGCATAATTGCTGGTCGAAAGGCTGTTTCTCATTTGGTTGGTCGCGAAACAAAATTATTAGATAAATATGCTGTTTTACGTGCTGCAATAGAATCTATGGCTGAAAACTTTGCTGATGGGGTGGTCGCGCCAATTTTTTGGTATTTATTATTTGGATTGCCAGGCTTATTCATTTATAAATCTGTTAATACGCTAGATTCAATGATTGGCTATAAAAATATTCGTTATAAAGATTTTGGCATGGTCGCGGCAAGGCTTGATGATATATTAAATTTAATACCAGCAAGGGTAGCAGGATCATTATTTATATTAGCTAGTATTTTTATACCAACAGCAAACCCATATAACAGTTTAAAAGTCATGTGGAAATTTGCAGGTCGCCATGCATCCCCCAACGCGGGTTGGCCAGAAGCGGCGATGGCTGGTGCATTTGATTTTGCCCTTGGTGGCCCAAGAAAATATACTAACGGTGGTAATCATGACATGATTAGTCATAGCATATGGATTGGCGATGGTCGTGCCAGATTGGTCATGAATGATTTAAAAAATGCAGAGAGGCTATATTTAATAACAAATTTAATATTACTAATAATGTTATTAATTTACAGCTTAATTAATTAATTTTTGCCAACGCCAATAGTTGATCCAAATTAATATATTTTTCCATATGGTCGGCAAGTTGATCCAGCGTTTTTTCAATCATATTATCATAGCCAATATTATTTTTACGCCCGCGACGATATTGATCTAAAAATGCATTTCTAAAATCATCATTGGCAAATATACCGTGTAAATAACAACCCATTATATTGCCATCATCAGATATCGCCCCGTCAAATTTTTCCTCATTTAATCGAAGCAGTGGTTTTCTTAAACCACTGCCCGTTGTTTTACCCATATGCATTTCATAACCAGAAACCGCCATATTGGTTGTAATATCAATGGCTTGTTGTGGTATAAGTTTTTTATCTCCAATAATGGTTGTTTCAACATCCAATAAACCAAGCCCAGATATATGCTTGTTCATGCCTTCAATTAAATTGGGATCAAAAATTGCCTTACCCAACATTTGATAACCAGCACAAATACCAACCACCATGCCACCATGGCGAATATGGGCCATTATATCCAAATGCCAGCCATTTTTTTTCAAGGAAATTAAATCGGCAATGGTAGTTTTCGACCCTAGTAATATAATAACATCCCCATCAAGTGGTAACGGGTCGCCAGATTTAATAAATTCAACCTTCACATCTAATTCTGCACGCAATGGGTCTAAATCGTCAAAATTGGCAATATGGTCAAATTTTGGTACTATTATACGAATTGGTTTATTGTTACCATGATGATTATAATTATCATGATTGCCATCTGGTTTATCTAAAATAACTGAATCTTCTGCTGGTAATTTTGCCGCACTGTCGAACCATGGCAAAACACCAAAACCGTCTAATTTTGTACGGTTTTTAATGATATCAAGGGCTGGTTTAAATAGCTTCACATCACCACGAAATTTATTAATTATATAGCCTTTTAAAAGCCCTCGCTCCTGATCATTTAATAATTCATATGTGCCAACGATGCTTGCCAAAACGCCGCCCCTGTCAATATCGGCAATTAAAATAACTGGAATATTAACCGCCATGGCAAATCCCATATTGGCTATATCCCCAGAACGTAAATGTACTTCCGCTTGGCTTCCTGCGCCTACAAATAACCACATATCTGCATTATTGTGTATATATTCAAAACAGTGTAAAATCTTTGGCAATAATTTTGGTTTTACTTTGTAATATTCACTGGAAAGATAATTACCAAAAAACTTTACTTTGACGATAAACTGTCTTCAAATATTACTTTTCGGTTTTAATAATATCGGGTTCATATGCACCGATGGCATAACACCACATGCCTTGGCTTGTAAGGCCTGCGCCCTGCCAATTTCACCACCATCATTGGTAATGGCGGCATTATTAGACATATTTTGCGGTTTGAACGGCATCACATTTAAACCTTGCCGTTTGAATGCTCTGGCTATTCCTGCGACTAATAATGATTTACCCACATCAGATCCAGTGCCTTGAAACATCAATGCGGGAGTTTTATATTTTGCCACTTAATTTTTTTCATAGCCCCTTATGATTAAAATTTTGTTAAAACCATTCTTAATTTATCTGCCTGTTGGTTGCTATGTTGACCATCGATGATAATTTCTTTTGAGCTAGTTTTTGCATCATAATAAATATCGTTTAAATCATTATCAGGCAATATGGCTGCACCTTCAATACTAGCACCAATAAACGCGCCTTTTGCAATTGAATAAACCATTATATCAATATTTAAATTTGTCGTCGTTGATTTTTCAATACCTTCGCCCATATAACCAATCGCAGCACTTAAATCACCACCAAATTTAAGTTTATTTTTCATGATTGCATTAAGGCCTTTACCTGTTTTTATTATCATGAAAAGTTCAGATATTTGGGCACCAAATTGTATTCCAAAAGATGCAGCAGCAAAATAATAAAACCCAGGATAGCTCCATTCCCCGCTATCAGCGCGTGCTAATAATATGCCTTTGCCCGCCTCACCACCAATGAAAAAACCACCTTTAAAAATTTGAGGTGCAATAAAAACTGCCTTGGCATTTTTCATCCTTAATTTAATATCTTTGCCATATTTTGGATGATTTAACATTTGTTCGATGGTAATAATCGCCTTATCAATCAATGGCTCAGCGGAATTATCTTTATCGCCAGCAACGGCAGTTCCAATCGACAGAACAAATAATAAGATAGCAGTAAATAATCTATTTATTTTAATTTTTTTCATATTAAAACCCGTGATTTTAACTATTAAAATTCAATGCCTTTTTGCGCTTTAACACCTGAACGAAAAGGGTGTTTTATTTGTGTCATATCTGTAACTAAATCGGCAATATCGATCAATTCTTCCTTGGCATTGCGCCCAGTTGCAACCATATGCAGACCATCACGTCTTTTATCAAATATGGATAGCACATCGACAATATCTAAATAATCATATCGAATAACAAAATTTATTTCATACATAAATATCATATCAACTGAAGGGTCAAGCATTACCTCTTTCACATAATCCCACGCCATTTGCGATAATTCAATATCACGCGCCCGATTTTGTGTATCCCATGTAAATCCTTCGCCCATAGCGCGAATTGTGCATTTATCAGGAAATTTATCAAGAATAACCCGTTCACCAGTTGTCATTGCACCTTTGACAAATTGAACAATAACCACCTTCATATCATTACCAATTGCACGTAATGCCAAGCCCATAGCCGCAGTTGTTTTGCCTTTACCTTTGCCAGTGTGAACTATCAACAAGCCCTTTTCCTGTTGTTTTGTTGCCAACATTTTATCGCGAGCAGCTTTTTTCTTTGTCATTTTTTCCGCATGACGTTGGTTAATTTCGTCTTCGCTCATACCATCTGTTTTCATAAAGCTATCCCTTTTATAAAGACCTTTAGTTAGGGTTTGAACCTATTAATTTAATAAAACCCAACTAAAACCCTACTAGAGTTTCTTGTTTTTAGATATACTCTGACGGGGATTTAATAATTACACGGCAATATTGATATGATTCAATAATTTAGCCATTTGATTATATTATAGATTCTACCCATTGCTGTAACTGGCTTTTTGGTAATGCGCCAACTTTTGTACCAACAACCTTACCGTCTTTAAAAAGCATTAATGTGGGAATACCGCGCACGCCAAACTTGCTTGGCGTATTGGGGTTATCATCAATATTTAATTTGGCGATTTTAAGCTTTTCACCCATATCATTTGATAATTCTTCCAATGTTGGTGCGATTACCTTGCATGGCCCGCACCATTCCGCCCAATAATCAACGAGGACCGGAACTTTAGCATTAAGTACCGTTTCTTCGAAATCTTCATCGCTTACATTTGTTGGCATTATATTAACTCTCCTAGAAACATGTAATAAATATCTGGATATAATTTAAGCTTTTGCCATGTATTGGTCAAGAAGATCATGTGAAATTTCCATTAATCTTGCATCTTCTGTCCATAGAAGTGCCGTGCGTATTTCATGTTTTGGATATATTTCTGCCAAAATCTGGCTATAGCCCGCCAATTGTCGCAAATATGCCTTGGGGATTTTATCTTCTTGTCTTGGTGAAGGGCGCAAGGTTTTATAATCTATAATGAATATTTCATCATCACTCACCAATAACCGATCAATTTGCCCCGATATAACGATATTTTTAGTAATATTTGATTCGCCCGACACCAACCCGATAATCGGTACCTCGGCAAGGCTGCCCACGCCAAACAACACGCCAAAATCTGGGTGATTTAAAACCGCCATGGTTTCTGTTAAAATATCATCTTGTAATTTTTTAGCAAATCCATGGGTTTTTAATGCTAAATATCTCTTTGCCGCTGTCATACGCGAACCCACATCCATATCTGGTAAATTTTGCAATAATTTATGGGTAATTATGCCACGTTTAAACAAATCATTACCTGCCATTGATAATGGCGAATGGGCGGGTGGGTCATCATCTATTGGTTTGCTTGCCATTAATGGTTTTGTTGGCGATATCTCTATAGTTGCTTTTTTAAACATCCATTTGGGCGTGGCTAATGCATCATCTTTAACTTCATTTATATTATCATCAATTTTTGGCTCAGCCGATTGATTATCGGTCATTATTAATCCCTGCCCGGCTAGCCCACCACTATCTATCCCTTCAAATTTGCTAAATTCCATTTTAATTATTTTAACATTTTTTTCATTTTTCATTGATGTTTTTATCATATTATAACAACAGCAGTCATTGATTTTATTAGCATTATGATAACCACAAATATAAAGCCTGTCTTCTGCCCTTGTCATTGCCACATATAACAAACGATTATATTCTTGGATTAGCCTAGATTTGCTATCTTCACGTGCTTTATTACCAATTTTTTCACGATATTTTTTATTTGCTGTCCATATGGGCAAATCGAAACCACCATCATTATCAACCCATCTAATATCACCTTTATTGCCGCCATCTTTTGGCAAATCGGTTGTATCTGGCAAAATAACAATTGGTGCTTGCAGGCCTTTTGCCCCATGAATTGTCATTATCCTAACTTCATCCTTAAGGCTCGCCTCCATATCGCGTTTAATTTCCGCCTCGCCAGAATCGAACCAATGCAAGAATGCTTGCATTGATGCAATATGCGATTGATCGAATGATATAGCTAAATTTAAAAATTCATCAATTGGATCATCTGCCTCGATCCCTAATCTGGCGATCATTGCTTGCCTGCCTGATAATATATTGCCCTGCATATCTTTGGCTGGGCAAATCTCGCTTAGGCATTCAGCAAAAAACTCATACGGCCTGATAGCAGCCACCCTTGACATACGACGAAGAAACAATTGATAGGCTTGCAAATAACGCGGGTCTTGATTTTTCATTTGGCCTAGCCATTGCCATAATGATATTTCACGGCCATAGGCTAATTGATATAAATCATCGTCATCTAAACCTAAAAATGGCGATTTTAAAATCACTGCCAATGCCAAATCATCTTCTGGTAGGCATAAAAAATGACCTAATTGGATTAAATCCTGCACAGAAATTTGCTGATTTAGCATAATTCTATCGACACCCGCCACGGGGATAGAGCGCAATTTCAACTCTCTAACGATCATATCTGGGATTTTTTTACGTCTGCGTACCAGAATTAAAATATCACCCGCCCTTATTTTACGCCCACGTGCTGGCAAATATTCATTATCGATCCAGCTTTCAATTTTTGCGGCGATAATTTTTGCCAATCTTTGTTCGGGTGCAGGGGTTATTTCATGGTTAATCGGTAATTGCCACTGGTCATCATCAGTATTTTTTTTTAATCTAATAACTGGCCAAAGCTCCACATGGCCTGCATGTCCTTGACGATATGCCACATGACTAACTTTTCCATTTTTTTCAACCAAACCGTCTTTATTGGCATCGCTTTTAAATGTCATATCGACTGCTTTTAATATCATATTGGTTGATCTGAATGATACATCCATGGGAACTTCATCCCAATTAAGCCCTGCATTAATTACCGCTGATTTAAAATGATCACGCATATTATTAAAGTTTTTTGGCTCAGCACCTTGAAAGCTATATATAGATTGCTTAACATCACCAACGGCAAATATGCTGCGGCTTATTTTTTTATTATTCGTATTTTCTGTTGCATATTCATTCACATATTTTGCACCATCACCTGCAAAAAACTCATCGGCTAATGCGGTTATAACTTGACATTGTTCAGGGTTGGTATCTTGGGCTTCATCAACCAAGATATGATCCAAACCGCCGTCTAATTTATATAAAACCCATTGGGCGGCCTGCGCATCACCCGTCATTAAATCACGTGCCTTTAAGATTAGGTCGTTATAATCTAACAATGCTCGATTACGTTTTTCCATCTCATAGGCTTTTAACATTGCCTCCCCCAATATGACCAATGCGGCGGTGGATTTGGCAATGGTTATGGCGCAAATTTTATTAACGATCGCAAGCAAGCGGTCTTGTTCACAATTTAATATTTCCACCACATCGAGGTTTTTTTCGCCATGGCTTTTGGTTATTACCTTTGTTTTTGCCTTTGCTTTATCATCTTTCTTTAAAAATGCCTGTTTATATTGCCCAAATATCTCTACTCTTGTTTTTTTATCCGCCGCCAACCATGGTTGCATATTGGCAGCAGTAGTTAAATCTGTTTTTGTCTTGCTTTGCAATAAAACCACAAGACTATGACGTAATTTTGCACTATCAAATGCGCTATCATCGCAAGCATCATTAATTATGTCATTAACGCTTTGATTAATTTTAATGCCAAGGCGATCATATATGGCCTTAATCATGCCATCAGTACCTTTGACGCCCATCGCATTTTTAAAATGCTGCATTTTACTGCGTTGGCTTGATAAATTCTGCATTAATTGCGCAAACTGCTCTTCATTTGCCAGTGATGTTACATCTTTTATAGCACCAGCTAACTTGCCAGTTTTAACTGATAATATGCTGTTTCTAGCGCGTAGCATCATTTCAACCGCATCACGGTCTTCTATCACTTTAAAATGCGGTGCTAAATTGGCTTCGACGGGAAAACGCCCTAATAATGATTGGCAAAAGCTCTGGATATTTTGAATCTTTAAACCGCCAGGGGCATCAAGAACCATGGCAAATAACCGCCTTGCCCGTGCGATAACCGCTTTATCTGGCTGATATTGTAATAAATTTGTTAAATCAGCAATTAATTCTTCATCACCAATAGTTGCCCATTTACCAAGCCTGTTATTTAACCTGTTTGCCATTTCTGCAGCAGAGGTTCTAGTGAATGTCAAACATAAGATGGCCTCTGGCCTTTGATTATCTTGTAATAATAATGATAATACCCTATCGGTTAAAACCTTGGTTTTACCGCTGCCTGCCGATGCCGAAACCCAAACCGATTTTTCAGGGTTGGATGCACGTCTTTGAATTATGTCGGGATCAATATTTGCTGTTTGATTATTATCTAAATTATCACTCATTGACCATCGCCCCTATCCATGCTCCATTCTAAAATGCGTGATAAATGTTTATAATCGTTAAATTTTGGCGCATATTTGGCAATTGGCACGGGTCTATATGGAGTATTCTGATCGTCAAAAGCATCAATTAAATCAATTAATTTATCTAATGCTCCATCTGCTAAATCATTTATATCTTTATTATATGATATTATTTCACCCGCAGGCTCGCCACCAGATAATTTCCAATATGATAATTGGCTAACATCGCCTTTGGTTAAATCTTCAAATGCCCCCGCCATAATCATCATTGCCTCCAATGATAATTGCGGTGAATAACCAGATAAGATATCTTTTTTTAATGGCACAGAGCCAGTTTTATAATCAATTATTGCATAATTATCATCGCTGATTTTATCAATTCTATCGGCCTTAGCTGTTAAAATAAAATTGCTATTTTTAGTATTTATTTTATATTTTGCCATTATTTCCGTATTAGAAGATATTATATTATTATCATTACCATCGCGGCGTTTGTTTTCTTCCGCGATGAACCATTTGGCCATATGTTGAAAACGTGGCCACCAAAAAGCCGCCACTGCGGGGTTACTAATGGCTGGGGCAAAAACATCGCTTCCTAATTGTAATAATATATCAATGGCATTTTTTGGTAATTTTCCAGTTGGAAATTTAGCAATAAATTTTTCCAATATTTCATGAATAAAATTACCGCGATCAGCCGCACCTGGGTCAGCATTAATTGCCTCAAATGGTGATAATTTTAAAATATATCTGGCATAAATACTATATGGGTCACGCATCCATGTTTCAATTGCCGTTACCGATAACCGCCTTGGTCTTTTTGAAACTGGTGGGCGTGGTTCTGGGGCATTTATTGGCATTAGCGGACTGTATCCCAATTTTGACCACCATTGTAATGGTATTTTATCTTTGCGTAATTGGCCTATTAAACCTATTTTTTCCAACACAACATCAAGACGCGATAACCATCGAGATTTAACCGTCGGTGCACCAGAAGCCTTATCTGATCTTGTTATCACCATATTTTTTGCGGCCAATGCCTGACAAAAATCATGGGCGCTTAAACCAATTCTTCTTTCATTCAACGGCAGGCCAAATTCTTTACGCATTGGCCTTGACATCCATGGATCAGAATTAACCTTCATTGGCCAACTGCCTTCGTTCAGGCTGCCTAAAATAATTAAATCCGCATGTTGCAATCTGGCCTCAAGCGGCCCCCAGATAAAAAGGCGCGGATGTTTACCAAATTTTGGCCGCACCGTTTGTGTTAATAATAATGTCTCTAATAATGCGGAGTATTCCCTTGGGTTAATATCTTTTAAATGTTGGCCTGCGTCGAAAAGCTCTGCAAAAAATATACTTAATTCTTCGCCAAATTCACTGCCCCATAATCTATCTATACCAGATTTATCATGGCTATTTGCTAATATTTCTGCGGCTTTAATATGCGATTTTAAAATATCAATAAAATCTATTTTATCCTTTTCCATAATGGACAGCATATTTTGCATAGCATTTTCCAAATTTTCAACCATTGCAATATTTTCAGAAGATGCGGTTTTATTTAAAAGTAATGCGGCATTAAGCCCTGCAATGCCACCATTTGGTTTTGGCCCTCGTAGAATTGCCCTCTCCAGCAAGCTTATGCTTTTATGGTGAGTTTTAAAATTTTGCCCTAACCTTGTTAAAGGGTGCTTTAACATTGAAAGTAAAGAAATTGGCGATAAATCGAGCATAACAGCATCAGCCACAAGACGTAAGAAATTACCACCAATGGTTATCCCAAGCGGCAAACCAGCCGAATCATCCACATCCACATCCCAACGGCGTAATTCTGATGCCACGCGCCTTGCCAATATTCGATCAGGCGTGATCAATGCCACGGTTTTACCTGTATTTTCCAATGATTGCCGCATCATTAATGCTATTGCGCCTGCTTCTACCGCTGATGTGGGGCATTCTAATAATTTAATGCCAGATATTGCCGATTGATCAAATTTTGGTAAATCGCGCCATTTATCGCTTGTGATGGCAGGGCGCATTATTTCTGAAATTAAATTTACGCGGTTTATATTTTTAATATTTTGTGATGCATCGGTTGATATATCTTGCCATTCGGTAATTTCTGCGCGCACCATACCCATGGTATTTATTAATTTTGCCATACCATATTGCGGATGGCTTTCGTCTTTTTCCACATATTGCCAATCATCATCGCTTAAATATTGATCAAGCCCTGGTAAAATAACGCAGCCCTTTGGCATTTTGGCAATAACATGCAATAATGCCGCCGTTGCGGGTATGCTGCCAGTTGAACCAGCCGCTATAACATTAAATTTTGGTGGTGATAATTGCCATGATAATGCCTGTGCCGTCAATAATTGATTGCGCCGCGCCCCCGCATCAACCGCACCTTCTGCTTCTAATATACGCGGCCAATGAATTCGTATTATATCAAGAAAATTTATTGTTTTTTGCCAATGTTCTGCGTATTTCGAAACCACCAAGCCTTCGAGATTATCAAGTGATAATTGTTCACTTTCAACTTGATCTAATAATTTTGCCAACTCATATGCTAGGTTTGCCGCTTGATCTGGCGTTGGTTTATCTATATTTTGTGGCATATTCATTATAAGGCTTGTTAATAATAATTGCCGTCGTAATGGTGATATTGCAGGCTTAAATCCCAATGGATCAATAGAACCAGCCCCAATGAATGAATTGTCGGTCATGCCGCCTGAAATTTCATCAGCCGATAATATTAAATCATCTTCTTCCACATCACCCAACGGCCTTATTTGCGGCAACAGCATTGCCTTGCCATTTCCCAATCGTAAGAAGGCATCGCGTAGCGCACGACAAGATCGCCTTGTTGGTAATAAAATCAAATGGTTTGATAAGGCGAGCATATCATTATTGATCATTAACATCACACCAATGGCTAGGGCATCGACAAATGACCTATCGGGGGAAATTGAAAAGACATTTAGATTGCCATTTGTTAAATTATCATCACCCATAAAAACAACCACCTATTATATTTACTGGAATTATTTATTAAAAAATATTTTTGCCGCAGATTTTAAATTTTTAACCGTGCCAATATGATACCAGCCGCCATCATTGATAACAGATTTTAATCGACCGTTTGCCATTGATTTATCATATAATATATTAAGTGAAAATGCGCCATCTGGGCTATTTTTAAAAATGCATGGGTCGATTATTTGCGTGCCAGTAAAAACATATTCCGCCAGCATATTTTTTTGCCGCCGTTTAATAAAACATTTATTTTCAAGGTTAAAATCACCTTTTCCATCATAGCCAAATGCCGTGGCACGGTCATGTAATAACAATAAAAAATCAAGATTACCGCGATTGATATTATCATACCATATTTTTTGCATCTGTTTAATTATCGGTTGGTTTTTGCTATCATTATAGCCATTGCTTATATTGGTGGCGTTAGTGATTATAGTATCAGTATTAACAACAAAAAATGGCTTATCACCCAATAATGACAAAGCATTTTTAACACCGCCGCCTGTTTCTAATATTTGTTTTTCATGGATTATTTCCACATCATTTTGATCTGAAAAATGGCTGATGATTTGCTCTGAAAGATAATGGCTATTAATGATAAAGCGCCTTATACCATCAAGGCGCAAACGATCCAATGTCCAATCGATCAGGCATTTATCGGCTAATTTTAATAATGGTTTGGGGCAATCATCGCTAAGCGGGCGTATTCTTGTACCAAATCCCGCTGCAAGTAACATCGCCGTATCTATCATAATTATATTGTCCAATATTTAGATGTTTTTATATTAATTAGGCTATTTTATACCTTTTAATCGCAACGCCCAATTTTCATCGCCCTGTAAATATATTGATCTGGTATTATTTTTAATATCAATATCAATGACAATATCAAGCCGCGCCAAAGGTAAATAACCCGCCATTTTATCTGGCCATTCAATTAAGCTAAGGCAATCGTAAAAAGCATCTTCAACCCCCAATTCAAATACATCTTCTGCTGCATTGATACGATATAAATCCATATGCCAAATTTGAAATTCGGGCGCATCATAAATCTGTAGTAATGGAAATGTTGGGCTTGGCACATTTATTTCATCACCACATAAATTTTGAATTATATTTCTAGCTAATGTGGTTTTTCCAACACCAATATCCCCCCATAGGGCGATGATATCGCCTGATTGTAAAATATCAGATAGATCATTTGCAAATAATTTACTATCATTTTCATTTGCTAATTTATTAATGATTAAATTTGGGTATATTTGGTTAAATTTCTGCATATTTATTATTTAATTATCTATCAATTTTCGAGGCAAGATCATTGGCAGTTATATTTAGCAAAATATCCAATTCTTGGCTAATATTATCCATATATTTTTTTTGCGCGATATTTAATTTTCCGATATCTTGACATTGCAAAATATTTGTTAAACCCTGGATAGAATGTAATGAAAAATACAGTTTTTTAGATAGGTTTTCCAAGAATTTTATTTTTGATAAATTTTCTTCTTCAAAGGCGTCTACGCTATCTGATAATTCTTTTTCTATCTTTATTTTATCGCTAACATCTTGATAGAGGACAAGACATTGCCCGTCTGGAAGCGGCACATTAACAATATCAAGAACTATGCCATCAACCAATGTTGTCCGGCATTTGCTTGGTGTTGGGTTTGTTACCAATGATATAAGTTTATTACGTTTAAATTCCCAATCATCGCCTATAATTAAACGCAGCTTTGCTATATTAATAAGTTCAGATATATGCGGGCTATTATAAAGAGTTTTTTCTGGTATATGCCATATATCGCTAAAAACCTTATTCCAGACATTAATCCTGCCATCACTACCAAAAACCGCAACACCTTCATAAAGATTATTCATTGTTTCTTGTTGTACGGCAATCAAGGTATTATAGGATTGCTCCAATGCTAAGCTGTTGGTAACATCTTCAAATACAAACATTAATCCACCCAATGGATGGGGTGATGTTACCATGCGAATGGTGCGTTCATCTGGTAGATGTAATAATTCTTCTTCAGATTCCATTAGTGAATTAAATTTATTTTCTAATTGTTTTTTATATGTGGGGAAATCTATAATTTCTGGCATCTGGTTGCGATTACGTAATATTTCAATAATTTCTCCCACAAGCATATTTTCTTGTAATATTTGATCATTAAAATTCCACATATTGCTATATGCACTATTAAAAAATTTTAACCTTTTATCAGACCCATAAATAACAATCGCCGAACCAATCATTTCCAAAACTTGATTATGTGCAGACATATGAACACCTAAAATTGATTGGCTTTCCTCCATATGAGTTTGATCTATGGCATATCCCAACATAAATTTTTCATTCCCAGTCATTTTGCATTCATTAAAATCAAACAGCCGCCTTTTACCATCTACAACCAAATAATGGCTTTCAGATTGTGGGAAGTTTGAATTTGATGCTCTTCTTGCTAAATTTTTACCATTTTCTGCTATAACCCCATCGCCAAGCTCAATTTGTTCTGAAATAATCTTTCTTTTATTTTTTGCTAATAATTCCGCATAAATTTTATTGCACCCAGACAGGGATAAATCTTTACCTTCACGCCACCATACTGGAAATGGTAATATATCGAATAATGCCTGCATAACTAATAATTCATTCTCGTGATTTGATAATAATTTACTAAGCCATATCAGAAGACTGGAATCTTCAATCCATATTTCCAAGTTACTTCCCGACCTATTGCCAAGCACATGGAAGCTATGTCCATATTTTTTACCATCAACAATAATGGCAAAATCTTCACCTTCTGATTTTAATAATGCTAATTCATTATGATAAATATCAGAATGCTTATCACAAAATAATTTGCCAATATCTTCCAAGCATAATAATGTACCGCCATCAATAATATCATTTGCCATATTTGACATATATATATCACCGCCATTTATATTTTGCCGAACCAGTCCAATAGGCGCCCTATCATATGGCCAACCCTGCAATGAGTTAAATTTATAAATTCGCCATATTGTATATGCAATAACAGCAACAAGTATAATAATTATAATTAGAAGTAATATTTCAAAATGAGACATATATTTCAACCTTTGCAAGATTATACCTTAAAGTATTACTTGCAATTCAAGCAAGTAGAATTAAAAATATGCTACAGACGAAAAAAAGGCAGCCCTATAAAAGCTGCCCCCAATCAAAGTATATTTAATTTAAATTTTAATAACGATATGTATCAGGCTTGAAAGGTCCTTCGACATCAACACCAATATAATCGGCTTGTTTTTTGCTCATTTTAGTAAGTTTTGCGCCAACTTTGTCTAAATGTAGCATTGCAACTTTTTCATCAAGGTATTTTGGTAGAACATAAACCTTATTTTCATATTTACCCCAATTTGACCAAAGCTCCATCTGCGCTAACACTTGATTTGTAAATGATGCCGACATGACAAAGCTTGGATGACCCGTTGCACAACCAAGGTTAACCAACCGGCCTTCCGCCAAAAGAATTATCCGCTTACCATCGGGAAAAATTATTTCGTCAACTTGTGGCTTAATATTATCCCATTCAAGATTAGCTAATGCCTCAACTTGAATTTCATTATCAAAATGACCAATATTACAAACAATAGCGCGATCTTTCATGGCGCGCATATGCTCGATAGTAATAATATCAATATTACCCGTGGTTGTAACAAAAATATCACCTAATTCCGCCGCATCATCCATGGTTACAACCTGATAACCTTCCATTGCCGCTTGCAAGGCACATATGGGGTCAACTTCGCTCACCATAACCCGACAACCAGACGAGCGCAGTGATTCAGCAGAACCTTTACCGACATCGCCAAACCCATTAACAACCGCAACCTTGCCAGCCATCATAACATCAGTTGCCCGCCTGATTGCGTCAACTAAACTTTCCCGGCAACCATATTTATTATCAAATTTTGATTTGGTTACGCTGTCATTAACATTAAATGCAGGCATTTTTAATGCACCAATTTTGGCCATTTCATGCAAACGATGAACGCCCGTTGTCGTTTCTTCCGATAAGCCCTTTATTTTTGTCAAAATATCAGCATATTTCGCATCATTATGAACCATAGCGGTTAAATCACCGCCATCGTCCAAAATCATATTAATTTGCCAATTGTCGGGCCCTGTTATGGTTTGTTCGATACACCATATAAATTCTTCTTCGCTTAGGCCTTTCCACGCAAAGACAGGGATTCCAGCAACAGCCATCGCCGCTGCGGCTTGATCTTGGGTTGAAAATATATTGCATGATGACCAACGAACTTCTGCGCCCAAAGCAACCAAAGTTTCTATTAAAACTGCAGTTTGAATTGTCATATGCAAACAACCAGCAATTCTTGCACCAGCCAATGGTTTTTCATCGCCATATTCTTGACGCAAAGACATTAAACCTGGCATTTCAGTTTCGGCAATATTAATTTCTTTGCGTCCCCATGCGGCTAAATTAATATCTGCAACTTTAAAATCTGTAAATTCGCTCATAATTGCATCCACCTTATTAAAATTATTTTATTTGATTATTGATATTAGCTATAGCAGCGATATAATAAGCTCGCAAGGCAATAGGCCGTCACATAAAGATCTTTATATTAAAAAAAACTTAAGCTTTTAATGAAGCTAGCAATCTTCATTAAATTTATTGCTAACAAGTTTGCATAATTGTTCCATCGCAATTACCGCGTCAATTCCACTTGTTTCTATTTCTATTTCCATGCCATTGGATGCGGCCAACATCATCAAGCCCATAATAGATATGCCGCAAACCTTATTATCGCCTTTTCTAACTGATGTTTCTGCATTGAATTTTGCCGCAAGATTAACAAATTTTGCTGCTGCGCGTGCATGAAGGCCACGTTTATTGCATATTTTAATTTGCTTGCTTATCGTCTTATTAATATTTGCCATTAATTATTTATACCATAATATCCTGCATGTTTATAATAATTTGCTGGCAATATTTATATATTTAATTCCCGCCACCCGCGCGCCTTCAACTGAATTTTCAAGACTTTCATCTTCCCGCAGGCTAGCAAGCTTTATAAGCATCGGTAAATTTAGCCCAGCTATCACTTCTATTTTGACTTTGTCCATGATTGATATGGCCAAATTTGACGGTGTACCACCAAACATATCGGTTAAAACAACAACCCCTTTGCCGCTATTAACCTTATCAACAGCCGCCAAAATATCATTGCGACGAATTTCCATATTATCATCTGGCCCGATAGATATAGGAATGATTTGTGTCTGTTTGCCTACCACATGTTCAAGGGCCAAGACAAACTCATTGGCTAATTTACCATGAGTTACTAAAACTAATCCTATCATTACAACCCGACCTTCCTAATGTAATTATATAATTTTAATAACTATCAGTTAATATTAAAAATCAAATCTCGATGAGTGATATGCACCGCATAATCATGATTATCTTTTAACCAATTTGCAAGTTTTTCAACAATAAAAACCGAACGATGCCGTCCACCCGTGCAACCAATGGCAATTGTAAGATGGCTTTTTCCTTCTTTTTGATAACGCGGCAAAGTTATATTTAACATGGTGGTAATGCTATTAAAAAAATCAGAAAAATCATTATCACTTACCACTATTTTCCCAACCTCTATATCCTTGCCATTTTTATGTCGTACTTTTTCATCATAATATGGATTAATTAAAAACCTTACATCAAAGTCTCAATCTGCTTCGCGTGGCAAGCCTTTTTTAAATCCAAATGACATAACCGATATTGCCATACCATCACTTTCATTACCAAAAATATCACGCATCCGTTCCTTAAGCTGTGATATTTGTAAAAGCCCTGTATCGATCACCACATCTGCATATTGGCGAATATCAATTATTAAACGTCGTTCTAATTTTAATCCATCTGCAATTGGCCTATCGGGGGCAAATGGATGTGGTCTTCTTGTTTCTTTATATCGTTTAATTAAGGTTACATCATCACAATCGACAAATAATGTTGATATTAAAAGGTTGCTTTGTGCCGCTACCTCTGCAATTTTTTGGAAAAAATAATTGGGGTTAAAATCACGCCCCCTTATATCAACTCCAACCGCTAATTTTATTTCTGATATATTATCATCATTTTCATCAGGGCTAAAAACTAGTTTTTTCAATAGCTTTAATGGTAAATTATCGACGGCCTCAAACCCTAAATCTTCTAATATTCGCATGGCAGATGTGCGACCTGCGCCCGACATGCCTGTTACTAAAACTAATTTCCCTAAATATTTTTTCATAATTTAAGGTTTTTTAATATGATGTGAATTTTTTCAACCGCCGATATTTCAAATGCATTCAACTGTAAAATGGGTATTTTAACATCTAATATTATATCATAATTTTGCATTGGCATTCTTTCAATTTGATCAACAGGTAATAAATCAACAATTAATCTCAATACAATATTTTTATCATATGCAATATTTAAAATACCAAAGCCACGAATTTCAATTTTGCCAGCTATTGTTTCAGGGGCATTTAATATAATAATATCGTCTTTTTTAATGACGGCGGTTTGATCATCAGAAATTAAACCGCTACCCATATGAATAAGACGCAAAGATAGGTCAGATTTACCACAGCCAGAGATACCACGTATTAATATCCCAAAACCATTAATATTGACGCTATTTGCATATATTTGCAATTGCCTAATAACCTTAACGATAAATTTATAATATATAATATAGGAATATATTTATCTAGTATATTTACTTTGTTTTACATTAATTTTATGACTATATCATTGATATTTAAAATATAAAGGATATATAGCTTATAAAAGTAATTTGGAAAGATTAAAAAACTACATCTATACTTTTGTTTCTATGACTTATAATATATAAATAATAATATATATTTTAATTTAATATTTTTAATTTAATATTTTTAATAAACTCTTAATATATTACGGAATGGGATAAAAATGGCTAATATTCTTTCAAGCTTGCGCAATACAGTTATTGCAGGAATGATCTTAACAATTTTAATGATTGCATTGGTATTCAATATAACTGGTGAAGGCTATAATGCTGCTGACCATAATTATTGGGGCTTCATCATGCGTTGGTTGCATGTTATTTGTGGCGTTATGTGGATCGGTTTATTATGGTATTTCAACTTTGTTCAAATACCAAATATGCCAAAAATACCCGATGATCAAAAACCCGCCATTGGCAAAGTGATTGCACCTGCGGCATTATTTTGGTTTAGATGGGGCGCGATGGGTACAATAATAACTGGTTTAATCGTTGCAATGATGAATGGTTATATTGTTGAAATGTTAACATTGGGCGCGGTTAATGATTTTATCGTTGGTAAAGAACTATCACTTGGTATCGGCATGTGGCTTGGCATTATAATGTGGTTTAATGTCTGGTTTATAATTTGGCCTAATCAGAAAAAAGCATTGGGTATTGTTGATGCCACGGCGGAAGAAAAGGCTGCTGCTGGTCGTACTGCCATGTTATTTTCACGTACCAACACATTATTATCATTTCCAATGCTTTATGCCATGGTATCGGCACAAAATATTTTTTAATTTTAATAATTTAACAAATTAATTATTAGATTTTTTTAAAGGCTGCTGGCTTAATCATCATTGATTATCTAGCGGCCTTTATCTTTTTTAAACATATCTTTAGCCGCCAATAAAGCCCCACCAGTTATCGCTACACAGGCCAATAATAATGACAGGCTTGCCTTGGTATCGCCAAATATAACTAATAATATGGCCGATAATAATGGTGCCATATATGAAAAAGCCCCTAATGCCTTAATATTGCCAAATTTAACGCCAATATCCCATGTAAAAAAAGCCATCCCCACAGGCCCTAAGCCTAATAGTAAAACCGCTATCCATACGGATGTTGTTTCAGGTATATAGGTCTGTTCAAAAATTAAATGGCAAACAAGCCCAAGTACTGCCGTTGCACCACAAAACCAACCGACAACATCAGTTGAAACATTGGCATTTCTACGGCTAAGCACCGAATATATTGACCAAGTTAAGGCGCAAAAAACCGCAGCCATATAGCCCGCAATATAATCGCCATTAAAGGCAATATTACCACCATCAGTTATAATGATAACGCACCCAAAAAGCCCTAATAAAACACCAATAATATGATGAATGGCAAGTTTTTCATTGGGCAGAAAACCTGAAAATAATACGATTAATAATGGCCACATATAGGCAATTAAGCTTGCCTCAACCGCAGGGGCATTTTTTAACGCCATGAAGTAAAAAAAATGATAGCCAAAAAGTCCACCAATCCCCATGATCCAAACATTTATTGGTTGATTTAAATATTTTGTAATCCCCTCGCCCTTCACCATCCATTTAATAACTGCCAATAAAAAAGCAATTGAAAATGTCATTGCCACCAATTGAAATGGGGGGATATCACCGCTCCATGTGGTAAAAAGAGCCAAAGCGCCCCAAAATAAAACTGCCGTTGCACCAATTAATGTTGCTTTATTTTCGCTTAACGCCATATTGAAATACCTTAGCTTTAATAAATTACATCCATGTAAAAATCATAAAAAAACGGGATGCAAAAACCACACCCCGCCTTTATTAGAAGGTCTATCGCCTCTAATACATATGTTGACCGCCATTTATTGATAATGTCGAGCCAGTTATAAACCCGCCCTCATCAGCGACAAGGAATAAAACCCCACGGGCAATTTCTGATGCGCTACCAAGACGTTTCACTGGTACTTTTGCAATTATTTTTTCCAATACATCGGCAGGAACAGCGCGAACCATATCCGTATCAATATATCCAGGCGCAATGGCGTTGACCGTGATACCAATAGCCGCACCTTCTTGTGCTAATGCCTTAGTGAAACCATGAATACCTGATTTTGCCGCCGCATAATTAACTTGTCCATATTGGCCTGCTTGACCATTGATAGACCCGATATTAACAATACGTCCAAATTTACGTTCGCGCATACTTTCGATAGTCGCCCGACACATATTAAAACATGAACCAAGATTGGTATCGATAACTTTTTGCCATTGTTCTTGTTTCATACGATGCATCGTACCATCGCGTGTTATGCCCGCATTATTAACTAAAATATCAACTGGGCCTAAATTGCTGGCAATTTTTGCAACGGCTTCTTGACAGGCATCAAAATCGGCCGCATCAAATTTATAAGTTGGAATACCTGTTTCATCATTAAATTTCTTTGCTGCATCATCATTGCCGGCATAGCTAACCGCTATGTTATATCCTGCAGCTTTTAACCCTGTGGCAATTGCCGCACCGATGCCTCTCGTTCCGCCTGTTACGATTGCTACCCTGCTCATAAATATCTCCCTAAATTTAATATTAACATGAAATATTTTATTATTATATTTATCAATAGTTCAAACAAAATCCAAATAATCAATATCTAATAAAAGCATATTTATAAAAAAACCACAACCATAAGCATAAAAATATTAGTTTTCTATTATTTTAGTAATTTTAGCTTTTTGCTAAATATTATTAATTCATCAAGCTCGAATGTTAAATCTTCTACCTCTTGCTCATCATCTGTTTGGCTAAGCTTTTGTTTCAGATCATCGGATATTTTTTTAAATTCAACGCTAATTATTTGTGCTTCTGTACAATCTACATCATCACAGCATACTTCTTGATTCATCATTAAATCAGCAAATTCATCAGGATTATTTCGCCCTAAATCCAATAATTTAGCATCAAGATCGACCCATATATCTTCCCAACCATGATATAGTTTTTTAATATCACCAATTTTATCGCTTTTGATGCTCTCTTCCATTTGCACCATCAGGCGAACAAATTGCCAAACTGTGAATCTAACTTCAAACATATTACAACTCCTTAATTTATATTAACCATATATAATTAACTACTGGATTTAAAATTTTTCAAGCTATAAACTTTACCCCATGAATAAGCCAGATATTAAAAAACCCATAAATAAAAAACCCATAAATAAAAAAATACGCAATATTCTATTCATTATGGTCGATCAATTGCGCCATGATTATCTGGGATGTAGTGGTCATCCAACCATTAAAACACCTAATATTGATGCCTTGGCGGCACGCGGCATTAAATTTAATAATTGTTATGCACAAAGCGGAATTTGCGGTCCGTCGCGCATGTCATTTTATACTGGTCGTTATGTTAATAATCATGGTTCATCATGGAATCAAGTGCCGCTTAATATTGGTGTTTGGACAATGGGCGATTATTTACGAGGCCTTGGGCTAAATGTGGCATTAACTGGTAAAACCCATATGGTTGCTGATATGGATGGCATGAAACGTCTTGGCATTGACGATAAATCCATCGATGGTATATTGGCATCACAATGTGGTTTTACACCGCAAATTCGCGATGATGGACTGCACCCATCACAATCACTTGATAAGAATTTAGCATATAACAAATATTTAAAATCCCGTGGTTATGACGGTGATAATCAGTGTCATGATTGGGCAAAAAGCGCGCTTGGCGATGATGGTGAAATATTATCGGGCTGGTCATGGCGTAATTCTGATAAACCAGCGCGTGTTGATACCAAAGATTGCGAAACAACATGGTTAACGGCGCAAGCGATTGATTTTATCAAAACCCAAGATCAAAACCCTTGGTGCTTGCATTTATCATATATAAAACCCCATTGGCCTTATATGGTATCAAAGCCATATTTTGATCTATATGATAAAAATGACATTAAAGAAATCAACCGTAATGATATGGAATGCGATAACATTCATCCCGTTGTCGAACAATTTATGCAACATGAAGAAGGTCAGACATTTTTAAAAACTGGTGCAAGAGAAGCAATAATACCGTCATATATGGCATTGATAACCCAACTTGATGATCAAATTGGTCGTTTGATGGTATCACTTGATAAAATGGGGCGGCTTGACGATACGTTAATTATTTTTACATCCGACCATGGCGATTATCTTGGTGATCATTGGTTGGGAGAAAAAGAGCTATTCCATGATGCCAGCATAAAAATACCATTGATAATGGTGCATCCCAATACAAATATTACTGGTGAAAGCGATGCACTGGTCGAAGCAATCGACTTAATCCCAACCTTCATTGATGCGCTAGGCGGTGAAATACCTAGCCATATGTTAGACGGCAGGTCATTATTACCATTTATAAATTCCCTAACACCGCCCGATGATTGGCGTGATATTGCAGTTGCAGAGCTTGATTACAGCCATCGCAAAGCAAGGTTAGCTCTAAATTTAGAGGTTAATAGTTGCAAGGCATGGATGATCCGCGATTTAAATTATAAATATATATATTATCAAGGCTTTAGACCGCAGCTTTTTGATTTAAAGAATGACCCGCAAGAAATATATGATTTAGGCGATGATCATGATTACAAAGAAATATGCGATAGAATGAAAGACAGGCTGTTTTTATGGCTGGCGACAGGGCGTAAAATACGAACCACGCTACCCGATAAAGATGTTATAGCCAGAACTGATAGCTGGAAAGAAAAAGGTGTTATTTTTGGAGAATGGTAAATTAAGCAAATAAAAAAGACCCACCAAAGCGAGTCTTTTCCATAGCTATCTACTTAGCCAAATTAATTTAATTAAAAATTAATCTGCAAGTTTAATATCTTCAGCTGACATCTTGCCATCACGACCAGAAGCCAATTCATAAGAAATCTTTTGACCTTCATTAAGGCTTGAAAGACCCGCACGTTCAACAGCAGAAATATGTATAAACGCATCTTTAGAACCATCATCAGGTTCGATAAAGCCATAGCCTTTTGTTGTATTGAAAAATTTTACTGTACCTATAGTCATAATATTTTGTTCCTCTAACAGGAGTAATAAGATACATATTACATCGCATATGCAATATGGTAATTTAACGCTCACATTGTCAGGGTATTAAGTCTATCGGGCTAGCCGAATATTCAAGTAACGCAAATAAATGTAAATCGTATGCGCCATATAAATAAATAAATAACTTCTGTCAATATATTTATTGTAATTTTAACTTTATTATTAATAACAATAATGCTTAATCAATCGCAATTATTTTGCTTCGTCTCTCCATCATAACCCCATCAAGCCATTTTCCCGCATTAGCACCAAAAGTCATCTTGCCCATTTTTTCATAAAAACCAATATTACGAAATCCAAATTTTTCGTGTAATTTTATGCTGGCTATATTTTCTTTAAATATTCCTGAATGCAAACTCCATATACCATTTTTTTCTGATTCTTCAATCAAGGTAGTTAATAGTTTTTTGCCGATCCCCATGCCCCTTGCCTTATCAGCAATATATATACTTGCCTCGCCAATGCCATTGAAAACACAACGGTTAGATACCGCCGATAAAGCCGCCCAACCAACAGCAATATCATCAACGACCGCGACTATTCGGCATTTTTTCATATGGTTTTTATCCCAATCTTGAAAATCACCCGCATCTTCTTGGAAACTGGCATAACCAGTTGCGATACCTTCGCCATAAATTGCCAATATAATATCTGCATCATTGTCATTCATTTGGCGAATTATAACGTCCATATTCTAAGCCCCATCAATTTTTCTACTGGTGATTTCTTTGAAAATATCTTCCAAATCAGTCTCGAAAGTTGAAATAACAATAATATACAGCCAATCTGCGTTAACTGCGGAAATAATATCACCAGCATTGATTTTGATAGGAGCATAGATAATCTAAATAGATGTGGTTGAATCGTTATCTTTTGTTATTAGTGGGCTAAATTTATCTAAATTTTGATATTTATCATTTGAACCATCCTTAACGGTGATTTTAAGGCTTTTGGCATCAAGTCCGCGTAACAATGTTTTGGTATCATCATGGGCCACTAATTTACCATGATTGATGATGGCGATGCGGTCGCAAACTTCTTCGGCTTCTTCTAAATAATGGGTGGTTAAAACAATGGTTGTACCACGTTTATTCAGCTCGATAACATTTTCCCAAAGATTTTGCCGCAATTCAATATCAACGCCGGCGGTCGGTTCATCCAATACCAAAATTGGTGGATTATGCACCATCGCCTTGCCAATTAATAACCGTCGTCGCATACCGCCAGATAATGTTCTGGCATAAGAAAAGCGCTTGTCCCATAAACCGATCATTTTTAAAATTTCATCGCTGCGCCGTTCAGATTTCGGCACGCCATACATGCCCGCATGAATTTCTAATAATTCTTTTGGGTTAAAAAATGGGTCGATATTAAGTTCTTGTGGCACTATACCAATTGCGGCTTTGCTATTTCTGGCATTTTCATCAATATCCATATCCCAGATATTAACCTTGCCCGATGTTTTCATCACCAAGCCCGCCAAAATATTAATGAAGGTGGATTTACCCGCGCCATTTGGCCCCAATAAACCAAAAATAGAGCCACGCGGGATTGCCAATGTTATATTATCAAGGGCTAAATTTGCTTCTTGTCTACCCGTTGCCTTGTATGTTTTGCTAAGCCCGCGCACATCAATCGCCGCATCGGGTAAATTTATATTAACATCATTAACAGCCGCATTCACCATTATAAAATCCATATATTTAATTAAATTATTATTAAAGTTATATCTTTGCTATCATTCAAATATGGTTATGGTCAATCATTCGTGCTATTTCATTATTGGATAAATCTTTGTATAATAATTCATCAATAGATTTCATATATAAACAGGATATAATATAATCAATGGAACAATCACAAGATAAACAAAAGCATGTCTATTTAATCGATGGTTCGGGTTATATTTTTCGGGCATTTTTTGGGTTGCCACCTATGAGCAGATCAGACGGCACCCCGACCAATGCGGTATATGGTTTTTGCAATATGGTTTTTAAACTGGTTGAGGAAAGCGGTGCTGATTATGTTGGCGTGTTATTTGACCGCGCAAGAAAAACATTTCGCAGCGATATTTACCCTGAATATAAAGCCCATCGCCCGCCAGCACCCGATGATTTAATTCCACAATTTCCATTGATTCGCCAAGCAACCGAGGCATTTAACCTGCCTGCTATTGATATGGAAGGGTTCGAAGCAGATGATTTGATTGCAACCTATGCCACGATTGCCGCCGCCAGCGGTTATAAGGTAACGATTGTATCGAGCGATAAGGATCTAATGCAATTGGTCGATTCCAATATCACCATGTATGACCCAATGAAAAATATTGAAATTGGTGCAGACCAAGTTATGGAAAAATTTGGCGTTGCCCCTGACCTAGTGATTGATGTGCAGGCTCTTGCTGGTGATTCGGCTGATAATGTCCCCGGTGTTGCTGGTATTGGCATTAAAACCGCCGCATTACTTATCAATCAATATGGTGATTTGGACAATTTATTATCAAAGGCGCATGAAATAAAACAACCAAAACGCCGCGAAAATTTAATTAATCAAGCCGATATGGCGCGTATTTCAAGAAAACTGGTTACACTTGATCGCAATATGAAATTGAAAATACCGCTTGATGATTTATTACGTAAAAATATTGACCATGATAAATTATTGACATTTTTAAAAGAAAATGAATTTAGACGCTTGGTCAGTAAATTTGAAAGCGAAGCCGCAGAAATTGAAATGGATGGACGCACGGGGCCTATGCCCATTGAAAAAGTTGAATATAGCCTGATCCAAGATATTGCAAGCCTAAAGAAATGGGTCGCGGCAGCCAAGAAAAAAGCCATAATTGCCATTGATACTGAGACAACCAGCCTTGATCAAATGTCGGCTGAACTTGTGGGCATATCGTTAGCAATTGAAACAGGTGCCGCATGTTATATACCATTGGCCCATAAAATAAAAGCGGAACAAGGCGATCTATTGGGTGGTTTACTTGATGACAACACAACCCAAACAGCGGATATCAAACAAATTCCAATATCCGAAGCATTAGCGATTTTAAAACCAATGTTTGAAGATAAGGGGATTCTAAAAATTGGCCAAAATATCAAATATGATATGAGCATTTTATCACAATATGGCATTAATATAAAATCAATCGATGACACCATGTTATTATCATTCGTCTTATCGGGCGGTATGCATGGTCATGGCATGGATGAATTGGCAAAAAAACATTTAGATGTTGATACGATTAAATTCAAAGATGTATGCGGCGCGGGTAAATCGCAAATTACCTTTGATTATGTGGGTTTGGATAAGGAATTAAATTACGCCGCCGAAGATAGCCATATAACATTACGCCTGCATAAATTTATAAAACCACAATTACTATCCAATAAACTTACCCCGGTTTATGAAACATTAGAACGACCATTGGTTGATATATTGGCAAATATGGAACAGCGCGGAATTTTGGTTGATCAGGTTTTTTTGCGTAAATTAAGTGGTGAATTCGCCATTCGGATTAGCGAATTAGCGACAAATATCTATAAATTAGCAGAACAAGAATTTAACATCGCCTCGCCCAAACAACTGGGTGAAATTTTATTCAATCATTTGGGATTAAAAGGCGGCAAAAAAACCAAAACAGGGATATTTTCAACCAGTGCAAGTATATTAGAAGATTTAGCCGATGCCCATCCAATAATTAACGATATTCTTGAATGGCGCAGCCTGTCCAAATTGAAATCCACCTACAGCGATGCCTTGGTAAAACAGATAAATCCAAAAACTGGGCGCGTACATACATCATATATGATGACAGGGGCGCAAACAGGAAGGTTAAGTTCGACCAATCCAAATTTACAAAATATACCCATAAGAAGCGAAGAAGGCCGCAAAATTCGCCAAGCATTCATCGCCAAACCAGATCATAAATTAATATCACTTGATTACAGCCAGATAGAATTGCGCCTTGTGGCGGAAATTGCCGATCTTAAAAGCATGCAACAGGCATTTGACGACGGCATCGATATTTATGCCATGAGCGCATCCGAAGTATTTAACATAGCCCTAGAAGATATGACCGCCGATATAAGGCGCAAAGCAAAAGCAATTAATTTTGGCATTATTTATGGTATTTCTGCCTTTGGTTTAGCCAAACAATTAGGGGTTTCACGTACCGAGGCCAAAGAATTTATCGATAATTATTTTAAACGCTTCCCCGGCATTCGTGCCTATATGGATGAAAAAATCGAATATTGCCGCGCCAATGGCTATGTGGAAACATTATTTAATCGCCGTATTCATATTGGCGGCATATTGGATAAAAACCCGATGCGGCGCAATTATGCTGAACGCCAAGCAATCAACGCACCAATTCAAGGCAGCGCCGCCGATATAATCAAACGCGCCATGATCCGCATACCCAAGGCATTGCAAGATGCAAATTTAGGAAATAGCGTGGCGATGTTATTGCAAGTGCATGATGAATTGATATTCGAAGTGCCAAATGAATTATCTCAACAAGCCATCGATATTATAAAACCAGTCATGGAAAATGCTATAAAACCAGCAAAATTATTAAAAGTTCCATTGATTGTCGATGCGGGAATTGGTGATAATTGGCACCAAGCTCATTAAGATTAGGCGCATTAATATAAAACTAATTAATTAATATTAATACCACCAGCGATTATAGCAATGAATATTAATATGCCAAAATCACGGTTGGATTTAAATAAACGCAAACAATTTTGCGGCGCATCAATATCCAAATTTTTAATTTGCCATGCCAAATGCAATGCCGCCAATGGTAAAATTAACCAAAATATTAATCCCACGCCCATATTTGCACCAGCCAAGCCAATAAAAAATATTGTCGCGCTATAAAACCCAACCAGCCAGATTTTGGTTTTATCACCAAATCGCAAGGCGGTTGATTTAACGCCAATCAATGCGTCATCTTCCTTATCTTGATGGGCATAAATTGTATCATAGCCCAATGTCCAACAAATTCCTGCCAAATATAAAAATAACAGATTGATTTAAATCGTCTCTCTTATGGCGGTGAAACCCACCAATATTCCCCAATTAAATGTCAGCCCAAGCCAAGCTTGCGGCCAATAGGTAACCCGTTTCATATATGGATATATAACAACTAATAACATTGCCGCTATGCCAATTAGGACCGCTAAAAAATTAAATTGCAATAATCTTATCAGGCCAATTAAACATTGAATCACCAAAAAAACCAATGCTTGTTTGATCGATATATCACCTGCGGCAATAGGCCTGGTTTTGGTTCGGGCCACCTTGGCATCTATCTCTTTATCGGTAATATCATTCCAACTGCAACCGGCACCGCGCATCACCAATGCGCCAATGGCAAATAATGCCATATATAGGATAAACTTTAAGTTAATCTGATACCAGTCATCATCATTTAATAAACCAAGCCCCATGCCCCACCAACAGGGCAATAATAATAGCCAAGTGCCGATAGGACGATCAAGCCGTGCCAGCCTTGCATAAGGTTGAAGGAAGCGGGGTAAATATATGTCAATGGGACTGTTCAAATTAATATCAGCAGAATTTTTATTTTGGCGGTTTATCATTAGGATCAAAAACTATTATCAATGAAATAAATTATAATCTTTAAAATTATTATCTAGTAGTTTATAAAATATGATCTGTTTTAACAACCATTAACAAAGCCATATAATAATGCATAAAATTTCAAAAACCAGATTATATGTGGAAAATAATTTGTCTGATGATTGTGTCATTGGCCTTAACCCCAATAAATCCCATTATTTACGCGCCGTGTTACGGCTTCAAATTGGCGATGATGTCATCCTATTTAATGGTATTGATGGTGAATGACTGGCACTAATTGATGTAAAGGCAGCCTTTTTATCGGGCCTGAGGGTGGATTTTCAAAATTAGAGCTTGAACCACTAGCCCTTACCCCCTTGGTTAACTGCATAGCTATAGGCCCAAGACTAGTCAGAGCGGAGACAGCGGTTATTGCCGCTCTATCATGTTGGCAGGCAATTTGCGGTGATTAGCAAGATCAACCACCAAGGCATGAGTGAAGATTTATAGAAAATTATAATTAAAAAATATTAAATAAACAAGAAATGATCCAAGAATGACAAATACATCCGAAATAATAGAAAATAAAGCCCAATTAATTAAAATATTGGAAACTGGCAATAAACCAAAGGCCGATTGGCGTATCGGTACCGAACATGAAAAATTTGTTTATAATATTAAAGATTATAAACGCCTTTCATATGATGGCGAACCAGGCATTAAACAATTATTGCAAGGGCTTAGTAAGTTTGATTGTTGGGAGCAAATTTATGAGGGTGAAAATGTAATCGCCCTAAGCGATGGCAATGGCGCATCGGTTAGCCTTGAACCGGGCGGGCAATTAGAATTATCAGGCGCACCATTAACAACCATTCATGAAACATGTGCAGAAGTGGCAATGCATTTAACCCAAGCCAAAGAAATATGCAGCAATATTGGTGCAAGCATGATTGGCCTTGGCTTTGACCCATTATGGCAGCGCGAAGATATTGGTTGGATGCCAAAAGGTCGTTATAAAATCATGCGTCAATATATGCCAACACGCGGGACAATGGGGCTTGATATGATGTTACGCACATCAACGGTGCAAGTTAATTTAGACTTTTCATCCGAGGCCGATATGATAGCAAAAATGCGTCTATCGGTTGCATTGCAGCCTCTGGCAACCGCATTATTTGCCAGTTCACCATTCAAAGAAGGCAAATTAAACGGTTATAAATCCTTAAGAAGCCATATCTGGACAGATACAGATAATCAACGTTGCGGCATGTTGCCATTTGTTTTTGATGATGGATTTGGCTTTGAGGCATGGGTTGATTATCTGTTGGATGTACCGATGTATTTTATCTATCGCGATGGCATTTATCATGATGTATCGGGTAAAAGCTTCCGTGATTATATGAAGGGAGATTTAGAAGGATATAAGGGCAAATTACCAACCATGTTGGATTGGCAAGACCATATGACAACAGCATTTCCTGAAGTTAGGTTAAAAAGCTTCATTGAAATGCGCGGTGCTGATGCTGGGCCTTGGCGTAATCTTTGTGCCCTGCCCGCCTTTTGGGTCGGGCTTCTTTATGATCAAGGCGCATTAGATGCTGGGCTTGATTTAATCAAAGACTGGACGGTCGAAGAAATGTCGCAAATGCGCGATGATGTACCGATGCATGGGCTTGATACTAAATTTCGCAATAAAAATATGCGTGATTTAGCAAAAGAAATATTGGCAATTTCTCGTGCGGGCCTGATATCAAGGCAACAACAAAATTGGAGCGGTGAATTAGAAAGTCATTTTCTTAACCCATTAGATGAAATTATTTCCTCAGGTCAAAGTCTATCTGACAGGTTTATCGAGCAATATAACGGCAAATGGCAAGGCAATATTGATGGTCTATTTACCGAATATAGCTATTGATATCTATATATTAACCACCCTCAAGACTTTGTAATATATAGCAAGTCTTGAGGACAGTGGTTTAAATATTTATAATATTCATATTTTGTTCTTGACTTATTGACGGTACATGGTTATATTGCATTAATTAATCAATTTACTACCTTAATTAAAAATAAAGTAATCTCACTAGCTGGATAATTCTAGTTAGTTTTTTTAGACATTAAATGTTCATGTTTTGTTTTTGTAAAGATAATGGTATATGATTAATCAAGTTACTTTTAGAAAAAATGGATAACATTTATTAACGGCTTCAATAGCCACCATAACCGCATATAAGCGAAAATGGTTATTTAGGGTTCTGCCCTAATTAAATGCCCCTTTGATCAAAATTTGATATAAAGGCCGCCAGACTGGGTAATACCTTAAAACAATGGCGATAACCCTATAGTCAAGAAATCACCTTAAAATTAAATATTAACATTAGGAGGGACTATGTCCATTTCCGTTTCCGCATCATTTAGCAAACATTTTCAATCAGAAGTGCATAACGCATTTCAACGAATGGGGTCTAAATTACGCAATACAGTGCGTAGTAAAAACAACATCCGTGGATCAAGCACCACATTCCAAAAAATTGGCAAAGGCACAGCCAGCACAAAGGCACGCCACGGCAAGGTACCCGTGATGAATATCGACCATGAACCTGTAGAGGTAATATTACAGGATTATTACGCTGGTGATTGGGTTGATAGTCTGGATGAATTAAAATCTAATATTGATGAACGTCAAATTACAGCCAATGCGGGTGCATATGCGCTTGGTCGTAAAACTGATGATCTTATCATTGGTAAATTAAATAACCTGTCAGATAAACAAAATGCAACAGGCAGCCGCGCCAGCCTTGCCAATAGCAAAGGCCTTACCAAGGAAAAAATTCTTTTAGCCTTTGAAATGATGGGCGAAGTCGATGTGCCAGATGATGGGCAGCGTTTTGCCATTATTGGTTGGCGACAATGGGGTGAATTATTGGAAATAGAAGAATTTGCCAATGCCGATTATGTCGGTGATGACGCATTACCGTGGAAAGGTACACAGGCCAAACGTTGGCTTGGTTCATTATGGATGCCCCATTCAGGATTAACAAAAGATAGCGAAAATATCCGCGATTGTTATTGGTATCATAAAAGCGCGATTGGTCATGCATCAGGTTGCGATGTTAAATCAGATATAACTTATCATGGCGACAGGGCATCACATTTTATCAATAATATGATGAGCCAAGGGGCAAATATTATTGATGATAGCGGTATTATTCGCATTCGTTGTAAGGAAGCATAGAAAATGGCATTTAAATCACAAGATCTAAGCGTAATCGCCTATGCCAACGGCTTTACCATGTGGCATTATTCATCAATTGACATTACCAGTGCCATTGATAATGCAGGCTATTTCAACGAAGCCGCCAGCATGCTGCGTATTGGCGATGTTATTTTTATTAACAGCGATATGGATAACGTTACTGCAACAGGAATTGCCACTGTTAATCAAAATCAAAATGACACCGTCGATGTTGCAAATATAACCGCATTAAGCGCAATTAAGAATATTTGAATTTTGGCATGACTATCTTCCCGTATGATTATTTGAGATTAAATTTTTAATTTTGATGCGGGAAGAATATTTTAAAGGATATTATTTAATGGCTTTAACTGGTTTAGGAATTTGTAGCCGCGCATTAATTAAAATTGGCGCGAACCCAATATCAAGTTTTGAAGAAGGAACAGCGGAAAGCATTACCGCAAATATGCTTTATCAATCGACCAAAGATGCATTGTTATCGCTATATAATTGGAGCTTTGCCACAAGGCAAAAACAGCTCAGCAGATTAACATATACCCCGGCTGCAGATTATCAATATGCCTATGCACTGCCACATGATTTCTTATGCGTCATATCGGCTGGTTATTCGGGACGTGGACGTGGGCTTGATTATCAAATAATTGAGCGAAAGTTACATACAAATTCCGAAGATGTAACCCTTAGTTATATATTCAAGGCCAGTGAAATGTATTTTCCACCATTTTTTGATCAAGCATTAATTGCAAGATTAGCAGCAGAATTTTGCCTGCCATTAACCGAAAGCCTAAGCCGTACCGATGCGCTTCGCCGCATGGCAGATAAAGATTTAGAAAGTGCCAGAATAATTGATGCCAGACAAGATACACCGCAACGGATTGAAAATTTCTCATTGGTGGAGGGCAGATACTAATGCCACGTATTCGTCAAATTAAAACTAATTTTACTTCGGGTGAAATATCACCAAATTTATTGGGGCGCGGCGATTTAAGCGCCTATGAAAATGGTGCAAAAAGATTACGAAATGTTCATGTTTTTCCAACTGGCGGTGTCAGCAGACGACCAGGGTTAAGGTTAATCGATATTGCCAGCGGCAATGGACGGCTTGTTGATTTTGAATTTAATATAGAACAAACATATTTAATGGTTTTTACCAATAAAAAAGTTACAATATATGCCAATGATATCAAGCTTGAAAGCAAGGAGACACCATGGTCAGAACAACAATTAAAACAAATAATATGGACGCAAAGTGCCGATACATTATTAATTTGCCATCCAGATGTTGAACCACAAAAGATCATTCGCACAAGAAATGGCAGCTTTATAATAGAACCATGGCAATTTTACCAAAATAAGAATATCAGCTATCAACCATTTTATAAATTCGGTAATGATAATATAACCCTGCGACCAAACAGAACCAGCGGCAATATAACAATAAGCGCATCGGCAAATATATTTAGCCAAGATCATGTTAATTGCTATTTTAAAATTGCCGATAAACAGGTTTTAATAACTTCAGTTAATGCCAATGGTTTAAGTGCAAATGCAAAGGTAAAGCAAAATCTTGTTAGCACATCCGCGACCAAAGATTGGCAAGAACAGTCGTTTTCGCTTGTACGTGGCTGGCCAGTTAGTTGTATTTTTCACCAAGATCGCTTGGTTATTGGTGGGTCACGCGATCTACCCAATAGATTATGGTTATCAAAATCATCAGATTTATTTAATTTTGACTTAGGTACAGGTAGAGATGACGAAGCCATTGAGTTTGCTATATTATCTGATCAAGTCAACGCCATACGCGCAGTATTTTCCGCTCGGCATTTACAAGTTTTAACTTCTGGTGCTGAATGGATGGTTACTGGCGACCCATTAACGCCAAAAAGCATACAGTTAAAGCGCCAAACCAGAGTAGGTTCACCAACAGATCGTTATGTACCACCAATGGATGTGGATGGTGCAACCCTGTATGTGTCACGTACGGGTAAAGAATTACGTGAATTTCTTTTCACCGATATGGAACAGGCATATCAATCAAATGATCTTGCCATGTTGGCGGGACATATAGTTAAAAACCCGATAGATCACGCATTTAGGACAAATACCCGCCTGGTATATCAAGTAATGGAAGATGGAACATGGGCAACGGTTACCATATTTAGACCTGAATCTGTAACCGCATGGAGCGTACAGGAGACCGCTGGAGATTTTAAATCCGTATCGGTAGTTGGGGAGAATGTTTATATATTGGTTAAGCGCGGCGATGGCGGTAATGCCATATATACAATTGAAATATTTGACGATAATTTTAATACGGATTCTGGAAATAAATTCACCGCAAGCCACGATAATCAAAAAATATGGCCAAAAGCCTTACCACATTTAGCATTAAATAAGGTAAAGATAATCGCTGATGGCATCGTGCGCGAAGATATAATCATTAGTAAAAATGGCAGCATAATTTTAGAAGAACCAGCAAAAACCATCGAAACTGGCATTGGATATACCCATGAAATAGAACCATTACCTGCATATCAACAAGGCATGGTGGGCATCGGTCAAGGCACGCCAATCAGGTTGGTTAAGGCAGTATTTAGATTATTAAATACCAGTGCGCTTGAAGTTAATACTGGTAATGGCACAAACCCCGTACCATTTAAACGATTAACAAAAACAGGGGTATTGGATTACCCAATACCAAATTTTACAGGCGACAAAACTGTGCGCGCACTTGGTTGGCAACGCGGCGAACCAAAACCCCTATGGCTGGTTGAACAAGAAATACCATTGCCATGCACAATTCTATCAATTTTAACTGAAATATCATCACCCATTAATTAAGGAAATATCATGACCGCAATGGTACCACTGCTGTTAATGTCAGCAATGACTGCATCCGATACAAAATCTCAAACACAACAAATTGAATAACCAAATAAATCTCCACAAGAAAAAGCCGACCGCGATAAATTGGTTGCAAAAATAAAAGCAATCAGAGAAGTGCGCAATCGACGCACCAAAGCAAAATTTAGAATTTCCCATGCCAGAGCAAAGATGGCAGCATCTGGTATATCATCAAGCGGTGGTTCTAACCTTGCCATATTGCGCGGCTTAAGGCTTTCACAAAATAATGATATTAGCGAGATTAGATATAACAAAGAGCTATCAAATCAAAATACACAAATAAAAGCCAACAGAGCGAAATATAATCATGATTATGCCAAAAATATAAACAAGCAAAATTCATTAAATAAAAAAGCTAATAGAAGAAATGAACGGCTATTTAGAAATAGCTTGGGTATTTTAAAAGACTAATCAATCAACCTTAGCCAATATTTACATTTAAAAATATAAGGAATAATAATGGCAAATACAACCGAGATACCACGCATATCATATGCGATAACGGATAGTGTGTTAAATGCTAATGGTAATCATTATAATTTTGCAATTCCATTTGCCTTTGAAAATACTAAAGACATTAAAATTATGCTTGATAATGGTAATTTTATCACGAATTTCACCACCAGATTTAGCAACAATAACGCCGATAGCGGTTCAGTAAATATTTTAAAAGAAGAACTAACCAATGCCAAAAATATTTATATTTATCGTCATATGGCATTCATTCGCGAGACTGAATTTCAGGCCGATAGTGATTTTCGTGCCGTGATTATTAATGGTGAATTTGATCGGATAATGTGGTTATTACAACAAATGGATATGCAAGTAGCAGGCACAATCCATAGACCACAATATGACACAGGCCCAGATTTAATATTACCAGATACAAAAGACAGAAAAAACAAATTACTGGCATTTGATAATAATGGCGTACCAATCGTTATAGATGACAGCCAAGCATCGGCAGCTAATGCAATAACAACCGCAGCAGAAGCGGCATTATCCGCCAATAGGTCAGCGACAAGCGCAATTGAAGCCAAAGCCGAAGCAATATCCATTAAAAATATTATAAATAATATTGATAATTATATAATTAAAGATGGTTCGATTAGTAATATTAAACTTACTGATAACTCTATCACCAACGCAAAGCTTGCCGATAGCATGATCGGTAAACATTCAATTTATATGCCAGCGGGTGCAATATTACCGACAAAAACCAATGGTGCAAAATCGAAAGTAACCCATTTGGCGGGTAATATAAAATCTATCTCCACCTTGGATTTTTCGGGTAACATCGATAACAAAGCGCAATTTTCCATCGCCATGCCTAAATCTTGGAATGCGGGCGCGGTGCAATTTCAGCTTTATTGGCTATGCGATCATTCGGTGATTACCAATGGTGCGACATTCAAAATTGCCGCCTGTTCAATTGGCAAGGCCGACAGCTTTATAAAATCATTTGGCGTGGAAACTAGCTTGACCAGCAACCCCACAGCAACAAAAAACGACCTGATAATATCGGCTATATCGGGTGATTTAATCATCAAAGATGCCGCCGCAAATAAACTCGCATTTTTTCAGATTTACCGCGATGTTTCAGATTCGGGCGATACAATCGCCACTGACGTTAAATTAATTGGTATAAATCTTACCTATACCACCATTAGCGCAACGGATAATTAAGATGTTGAATGTAAATAATTTAACGGGATTTGGCGTTGGTGGCGGGGGCGATAGTGGGTTTTCAGAGCTTTTTAAAATAAAAGCGGTAGATTATGTGGCTGTAGCAATTGCTACAAAAAAATATAAATTAGTTACTATGACGAGCCCAGATTATTCTACAAAATTTAATGGCAATGAAATTATAATCGGCACGGCGGGAGATAACAGTATCGATGTGTTTTTTAGCAATAATGACTATGTCATAGCTGGCGGCGCGGGAAATGATTCAATAAATTTAGATTATACCAGTGGCAATGTTATCGCAATGGGTGGTGCGGGGAATAACTATGTCCATGGTTCGTCTTTCACGGGGAAAAATATTTTTGTTTTCACTGTGCAGACTAGCCCAATTACAGCTAATAAACATGGCTACCCTACCTTTTCACGCTATATTGGCACCGACCATGCTAGAGACTATGGCAGAATCAGCTCCGGTACCCTAGAAATTAGATGCAGAAAATCCCAGTTCGATGATTCAGAAATAAAAGCAGATATTTTAGCAATCAAAAAATGGGTAGAAGAAAACCCAAATTCATCAGTGAATAAAAAATTTAATAGATTAAATTTACAAATCCGATATATGGACAAAATCACATTTCGATATATAGAAGAGTAAGGATATAAAATGATATATTATTTAATTGATACTACTGACCTTAATAATTTAATTAAAATTACCGAACATGATTTTAATGGTGAAACGCCACCTGTTTTAGCCGATGCAAAAAAACAAAAATGGGTTGAAATGGAATATTTAACAAAGCCCGATTATGATCAAAACGCTTTTCACCTAAATATATCTGAAAGGATCACGCTTGAAAAAGCGATAACATCGTTTGAGCTAGTCCCGCTGACAACAGAAGAGTTAAACCACAATATATTACATAAACGCCAATTAGCATATGGCGAAATACCGCACCAATTGGGAATGATTTATGACGATAAAATCAATGGCACAAATATATGGCAAGACCATATCGCCAAGGTCAAAACCGATAATCCGAAAATTGATAATACAAATATCAGTCAATGATTAATTAAAAATTAATTTTACTTTAAAAGAACAAACCAAGAAACTTTACAGCTATGGAAGGAAAATTTTAAATGGTAAACCGCCTTACTGCAAAACAAGCCAAAAGGCGAAATTCAAGCAACAACCAGCAACAATTGCGACAAGAATTAGCCAATAAACTGCCCAATATGCTAAGCGTCGCAATCACATCATATGAACATATCACCATATCACCACAAATCGATGATGTTAAACGTTTTAATGCCCTCCATACTGCGGCTAAATCTGCATTATCACATATTGAAAGCCTGCTAAAATTAGCCAAATGGGCAGGACTTGAAGAAGAGCAACCAAAAGAAGCCGAAAATAATAAAAATAATGAAATAGCAGAAATTATCAAGGCCGCAAAATATGCCATGAGTGAGAATAACAGCGGCAATAACAGCAATAGCAAGGATGATTAATGTCAAAAACATCAATATTAATCAATCTTGCTTTTGCCGAATTTGTATGGATATGGAATCAAACCCAAAATTTATCAACCCCACAAATTCATAAAAATATTTGTCGCTGGCTTGATGATGGTTGGAAAAATGGTAATAAAAATTTATTGCTTATGGCATTTAGGGGTAGCGGAAAATCAACTTTGGTCGGGTTGTTTTGTGCATGGATTTTATATGGCAATGCTGATCTTAGTATATTAATATTAGCGGCAGAACAAGCATTAGCCGTAAAAATGACCCGCAATGTAAAGCGCATAATTGAACGTCATCCATTGACTAAAGGCTTAAAATCTCCGCAATCTGAACTTTGGGCAAGCGACCAATTCACCATCATTAGAAATGCTGAATTGCGCGATCCATCGATGCTGGCACGCGGCATTAGTGCAAATTTAACAGGTAGCCGTGCTGATATTGTTATTTGCGATGATGTCGAAGTACCAAATACTTGCGATACCTTATCTAAAAGACAAGATTTACGCGAACGGCTTGCGGAAATAGATTATATTTTAGTACCAAATGGGATGCAGATTTTTGTTGGCACACCTCATAGTTTTTTTAGCATATATGCCGATATAGCCCATAAAGAAACAGGCGAGAAGCAAGCATTCTTGCAAGGGTTTAATCGTCTGAAAATAGCCATAAAAACCCAAGATGGTAAGCCTGTTTGGCCAGAGAGATATAATCTAACAGCCATTGAAGATTTAAAACTCCGCCACGGAGAAAATAAATTTAATAGCCAAATGATGCTACAGCCAATCAGCCTTGATGCGGGGCGATTATCAGTGGATAATTTACGTCATTATAACAGCGACATTTGTTATGAAGAACGCAATCAACATGCCACATTGCTCATTGATAATATGGAACTTATTTCTGCAAGCAGCTGGTGGGATCCATCATATGGCGCGGCGGGTAAAGGTGATAGTTCAGTCATTGCCTGTGTTTTCACCAGTATCGACGGACGTTATTGGTTACATGATATAAAATATCTTACCACCGATAATAATATCGAATTGGACGAAGCCAGACAACAATGTAACCAAGTTGCCGATTTTATTGAGAATAATTACCTACCCGCCGTAACCATTGAAACCAATGGTATTGGTAAATTTCTGCCTGGTCTTTTGCGGAATATCTTTCAATCCCGTGGGCTTAGCTGTGCTATTATTGAACATCACAACCATAAGCCAAAAGCTCAACGGATTATTTCTGCATTTGATGCAGTAATGGCTGCGGGCAATTTAATGGCACATGATAAAATATGGAACAGTCAATTCATTACAGAAATGCGTCAATGGACACCGGCAAATACCCACCAAGCAGTCGATGATGGGCTTGATGCTGTTGCAGGATGTTTGCAATCTGAACCCGTACGTCTTGTACGTGTAATTGCAACAAATCCATGCATACAGACAAATACAAATAAATGGCATGCCGGCGGCAAAAGCCATAAAGCAAATGGCGATTTCAACCCATGAATATCGCAAAATATATATAAAATTAAAACATTAAAATATAAGGATAAAGACAATGCAAAATTCATGGACAATAAATTTAATTTGGTGGATAAGCGTGGTTGAAATACCCGCATTAGCAGGGTTATTTTGGCTAATATGGCGCAATCGTAAAGATAGCGAAGCGGCATTATCACAACAAGGTCAATTGATAAACCAAACATCACTTCAAGCAAGAGAAAGCTTATCTTCATATAAGCTTGAAGTAGCAAAATCCTATGTTTCAATTGGCTATTTAAAAGATGTTGAACGCCGTTTAACCGCGCATTTATTACGAATTGATGCCAAGCTAGATAGCTATAAAAAATAATATCAAGTTTAAATTTAACATTAAAATAAGGATGATTAAAAGTCTGAAAAACATATGAATGATATTGAATTAACCATAGAAAACGAAAATGCATCAATCGATATATTAGCAAAAACTATATGGGGCGAAGCAAGGGGTGAATCTGTACGCGGTAAAGAAGCGGTGGCATCAACAATAATTAATCGCGCTAAATATGCAAAATCACGAGGTGGGTATTGGTGGGGAAATGATGTTATAGAAATTTGTTTGAAACCATCACAATATTCTTGTTGGAATAAAGATGATCCCAATCATGACAAAATAATATTGATTAATAATACAGATAAACAATTCAAAATATGTACGCGTATAGCAAGACGTGCATTTTATAACACACAACCTGATCCAACAAATGATGCTACTCATTATCATACTATTTCATGCAAACCATGGTGGGCAAAGGGACGCAAATCATGCGCCATTATCGGCGATCATATATTTTATAAAGACATCGCCTAATAAAAATATATGACATAAAGAAAGAAATAGCCATGTTGACATTAATCACCTCAATATTACCAATCGCCAGCACTATACTTGATAGAATATTACCAGAAAAAGTCGAAAAAGATAAAATAAAGGCGGCAATTCAAGCTGAATTAATAAATAATACTGCCGAAATAGAACGTCTGGCGGCAAATAATATCAAGGCGGAAATTCAAGGTGAAAGCTGGTTGCAACGTAACTGGCGACCTATGTTAATGTGCTTATTTGGCTATATAATTGCCCATAACCATATTATTGCACCAATTCTTTCGATTGAGTTTTTGCCGATGCCGCAACCATTATGGGAATTATTAAAAATCGGCATCGGCGGTTATGTCATCAGCCTTGGTGCCGAAAAATCTATAAAAACATGGCGAAATAATTAAACTTAAGAAATACTATGAGACTATTAATTATCTTGTCATCTTTACAAATAACTTAATATAAAATATGAATACTTCAATTAAGTGAAGATTAAGCAATAATAAGTTATATTTTACCTAAAATTATATAATTTCCATCGCTATTATGCTTAATTTTAACGATGGAATATTTATGGAATATTTAAATGCATCTAAGTGATATTATACTGCCATTCTTACGGCAAATCGACCCAGAAACGGCGCATAAGCTTAGCATAATGGCAATAAAATGTGGCTTTGCACCTAAATTATACAGCGATGACGATTCATTTTTAAAAATCTCCCTATGGGGTATAGATTTCCCAAATCCTGTTGGCTTGGCTGCTGGATTTGATAAAAATGTCGAGATAACTAAACCTATGTTAAATGCTGGTTTTGGCTTTGTTGAGGCGGGTTCAATAACGCCAAAACCACAATTAGGCAATCCAAAACCACGAATATTTAGATTAGCAGCCGATCGAGCAATAATTAACCGACTTGGCTTTAATAACAAAGGCATGGATTTTGCTGCGGAAAATTTAAAACACCGGCCGAAGGGCATAATTGGTATTAATATTGGTAAAAATAAATCAAGCGATAATGCAGAACAAGACTATGCAATTGTTGCAAAAGCCTTATCACCAATGGCCGATTATATTGTTATAAATGTATCATCACCCAACACGCCTAATTTACGCGCACTTCAAGGGGCAAAAGAACTATCGCGACTTATAATTACAACCAAAGCCGCCATGAAGGCCGCATGCAACGGTAAGATTCCACCATTATTAATTAAAATATCGCCTGATTTAATGCAGCAAGATATGCGAAATATAATCGATGTGTCGCTTGAAAATAACATTCAAGGGTTAGTTGTAACAAATACGACAATAACCAGACCAAAAAATTTATCGGAATGCCAGCTTGCCCATCAAACAGGTGGTATGAGCCGCGAGCCATAATTTGAAGTGGCACCTGAAACTATACGACAAACCTCTCAACAAAGCGATGGAAAGCTGCCACAAAACGGTGTTTGAGGCATTTCTAATGGTCAAGATGCCAATATAAAAATAAAGGCTGGTGCTTCATTAATACAACTTTATTCAGCATTAATATATCAAGGGTTTGGGCTTGTTAAAAAAATCAAACATGACCTTGTTGAGCTGGCCAAAGCCGATGGATTTAGATCAATAAAAGATGCCATAGGTGCAGACCATAAATAATTATGCAAATATAATAAATAGTCATATTAACATTTAATATCTATCTATATAGTATTATAGATCTATATAGTATTATTAGTATATTGGATTAATTACAGGTAATATTATAAATAATGTGGACATTATTATGAATGTTATTATTTTTATTATTTATACCATTTTTTTTATGGTTTCTGGATATATTATATCACAGGAGTTTATTATCTATCGCAATATTGATATTGCATTTGCCACAATAATAATGATGATATTTGCTGCGTTAATTCATGAAAATATTACACGCCGCATAACAGAAATAAAATTAGCCCGCCATTTATTGGCTTTGAAAAAAGCATATGATATAACAAAGAAACAATTAAGTGAAAAAAATAATTCACAACAAATAACAAGTAAGCCATTCGGCAGCCTATATCCAACAAGCACTGATAACCATAGCCATAAAATAACAGCAAAAAAACAAAAACCATTAATGGCATTCATGGATGCAGCACCAATAAGTAACCCCACACAATCAGAAAAAAATATGGTAGCACGCACCCCGCCATTCCATAGACCGCCACCGCCACCAAAAGGCATAGCCCCAGATTTAAGCAAAACAGAAGTAAGTCAATTATCAAACGAAGTTAAAATATTACATGACCTTGTAGAGCAATTATACGCAAATAGCGACCCAGAAGATGGCAATGAAACAATCGCAAAAAGCAGTGAATTTAATGCTGAAAACAATATTTTGCGAAGCACTAATTATAAAATGGGCGATAAAGAAGAAAGCCTGATACTTGACTTCGTACATGATAGGCTACGTAAAGAAAATATTGAATTATATTTGCAACCAATTGTCAGCTTGCCGCAACGTAAACGTAAGTTTTTTGAATGTTATAACCATATAAAAACCGATGATGGCACAGTGATAAGCCAAGCCCAATATATGCAAATTGATATTGATAGCAAAATATTATCGGCAATTGATAATATTCAATTATTTCGATGTATGCAGATATTAAAAAAAATACAAAATGATGATTTCTCATTGGTGTTTTTCTGTACTATAACATTGCATAGTTTGCTCGATAAAGAAATTTTTTATAAATTTATCCAATATTTACAAGTAAATTCAGCTCTTGCACCGAATATTATATTGGAATTATCACAAAATGACTATCTGGAAAATCGTGTTGCATTGACCACACCATTAAAAATGTTAGCCAAGGTTGGTTATCGGTTCTCGTTAGAATATATTGATAATTTTAATATCGATGGCATTGAATTATTACAGAGAAAATTTAGCCATGTAAAAGTCGATGCAGATGTTATTATCAATCATATAAGGCAAGGTAATAGTCATTTATTCCGCAGTTTCAAACAACGTATGGATAATGTAAATATTGATATTATTGTTAATAATATTGATAGCGAACAAATATTATTAGAATTATTGGATTGTAATATTGACTATGGGCAGGGGTTTTTATTTGGCGAGGCAAAGACAGGCACAGAAGCCATTGAGAATTTACAAATTTAAAGAATATAGTTATTATTATGACCGCAATTATTATAATTAGACGTTATGCAATAATTTTATATTCCAATTATATATTTAAAAGAAAGACGTAATATGACTGGCAAAATAATTAATGGCCTTGCCACCATCATTGATGATTATGATCTTTTTCTGATTGATCAATGGGGGGTTTTACACGACGGTTTCAATGCTCATTCTGGTGCAATTACCGCCATGGAAAATATGCGTGATGCGGGGAAAAAGGTTATAATATTATCAAATTCTGGCAAACGTCTTGAAGATTCATATCAGCGTATGAATAAAATGGGCATTAATAAATATCTTTACGACCATGTAGTTACGTCAGGTGAAAATGTCTATCAAAATTTTAAAAAACCAAGTGATAGTTTTTATAAAAACCTCGGTAAAAAATATTTCATATTCACATGGGATGAAGGCAATAAGGCCGTCATTAAAAATGTTGAGAAACAAGAAGTGGATAATATAAATGATGCTGATTTTATCCTATGCACTGGCACTAATCAGGGTGGTTTAGATTATTATTTACCCCTACTTCAACAGGCAGTATCAAGAAATATACCGCTTATTTGCGCTAATCCTGATCTTGTCAGCCAACAGCCAGATGGCAGCTTGACCATGTGCCCTGGAAGTGTCGCCAAGGCCTATGAAAAAATTGGTGGTAATGTGCGTTGGCATGGTAAGCCAACCCGCGAAATTTATAATTTTTGCAAAAAGCTTGAACCGCAATATACAAGAATTTTAGGAATTGGCGACAGCCTAAATCATGATATTAAGGGTGCTAATGATGCTGGTGGTAGCTCTCTATTCATATTAAGCGGCATCCATAATAATGAGTTTTCAGGATCAATTGAAAATCAGCTATCAGAATTAAACCAAAAATATAATATAGCGCCAACATATGTTATGGAGAAATTTATCTGGTAATTATGGTTTAATCGCCATTGCTAAACGCTTAAAATCATCTAGATTATTATAGAGATAAGCGCTGTTTCTTATCCATAATTTACCATTTATTGCTTTGACATCAATTTCGATATTATGCTTATCACGTAATGATTTTCGCAAAATTTCAGCATTTTTTTTATCTGCTTTAATTTTTATCGGATAATGAATATTACCCATATATGTGGTTAGGTCTTCACTTGCCCCTAATTCAGTTTTAAAAGCATCTTTTAAAATATTAAGCCCATCCCAAATAGTCGAATGACAATATTTTCTAATTTTATCCTCGCCAAATTTTTGACGGAATTTAATGGCGGCGGCAACGCATAAATATGGAGTGAAATCCTTACTTCCAGGCCAATCAAAGGCGGGTAAATAGCCATCGCTTATATAGTGGCTAATTGTTGTTGGACGCACCAAACGCTGGTTAGATTTTTTAGTCCATAAAAATCCGCAACCGCGTGGTGCGCCTAGCCATTTATGGCAATTACCAGCATACCAATTAACCCCAAGGTTATTTAAATCAATATCCAAAATACCAACCGCATGTGCGCCATCAACTAATATGGGAATATTTTTCTCCTCGCATTGGCTGGCAATTTTTTTTATTGGCATCGGCAATGCTGACATTGATGTTATATGGTCAACTACGACAAGTTTAGTACGCTTGGTTATTGCATTATTTATTGCGTCTAAAATAATCGCTTGATCATTTAATGGGTAAGGAATATCGGCAAAAACTATTCTTGCTCCAGCCCGTTCACAAATAAATTCTAATGTTTTTAAAACCGCACCATAGCTATGATTTGTTGTAACCACTTCATCACCTGGCAATAAAACCAAGGATCGTAAAACCGCATTAATTGCGGTGGTTGCGTTATCAACAAAGACAATATCCTTGCCATTTGCACCAACATATTTGGCTAAAACACTGGCGGAATCACGCAATGATTGCGTTAATTCATCTTTAAGGAAACGTGCTGGTTGACCTTCAATATATCGCCTTACTGCGATTGCTGCATTATAAACAGGTACAGATAAGGCACCAAATGCGCCATGATTAAGATATGTTATATTAGGCTCAATCAACCAATATTCTTTAACATCATGACCCATTTTATCTATGGTCGCGTCATCCATAGCTTGTAACGCAACATTGATTATATCCAATTAAAAAAACCCGACTATGTGAAATTAAAAAATAATATTAACAGTTTGTTAATAATCAAGCCATCAGTCAAGCGTTAAGCATAATATTTGATATTTAATTCATACTAAGATTGAAATCATTGATAATAAATAATATATTTTACAATAATAACTAATTATAAATAAAAATATGAAAGCTTAAGTAATAAAATATGCACAAAAATGACATCATTAAGAAATTGCAATCATTTTCTAATATGGAATCTGGCAACAGTAATTTTAATGGTATAACATGGCAATCACCACGACCATTAATCCCTGCGGCGGTTCTTGTACCATTGGTATTGCATAATGATGGCATCACTATATTATTAACTAAACGCGCGGCAGGTTTAAACGATCACCCTGGACAAATAAGTTTTCCTGGTGGGCGGGTTGAAGATAGTGATAAAAATCATATGGCAACGGCAATCCGTGAGGCAAATGAAGAAATTGGCATAGCAATAGAAGATATAAAGCCAATCGCCGAATTAACCCCATATATTATTGGAACTGGTTTTATTATAACGCCTATAATTGCGTTTTTAACACCGCCATTTAATAAGAAAGCAGAACCAAGCGAAGTTGAAGAAATTTTTGAGGTGCCGTTAGATTTTTTTATGGACAGCAATAATCATCAACATAAGGTCAAAAAATTTAATAATATGGATCATCATTATCATGCCATCGATTATAAACAATATTATATTTGGGGGGCAACTGCGGATATGATAGTTAATCTTGTGAATATTTTAAGCGAAAGTAAAGCCAATGACTAGACAAATAATAACCATAATATTACCGCTACTAGCCCCTATCATTGCCTATATTATTTGGGGTTTATATATAAAACGGAAACAACATGATATTGATGCGGGACAAAAATTAGACCCATGGCAGCAATGGCCTTGGCGCTGGTTAATAATTTCAGGGACAATATTAATGATGTTTAGCCTGTTATTTTTAGGGTTAAGCGATGCTGATAATCTTGATGGTAAATATATCCCACCAGCGGTGATTGATGGGCAGTTAATCCAAGGGTATTTTTCAGCTGATAACTGATTAATATGAAAAAATTAATGCATATTAAATATGATTGGAAATTGAATAATAATATAACAAAATTAATGCATGCGATAAGTGCCAATGGTAAGGAGGCTCGTTTTATTGGCGGTTATGTTCGCGACATATTATTAAAAAAGCCGGTGAATGATATTGATATAGCAACCGAAGCCACGCCAGATGAAATTATTAATCTTTTAAAGGCCGCAAATATAAAGGCAATTCCAACGGGAATTAAACATGGCACGATCACGGCGGTTATTGATAAAGAAACATTTGAAATAACCACATTGCGCCGTGATAAAGAAAATTTTGGCCGCCATGCAACGGTTGAATTTATCAATGATTGGCAACAAGACGCAGCCAGACGTGATTTTACCATAAATGCCATGTCATTGGATATGGATGGCAATATACATGATTATTTCAATGGTATTGACGATGCTAACGCTGGCATTATCCGTTTTGTTGGCGATCCAGAAAAAAGAATAAGTGAGGATTATTTACGCATATTGCGGTATTTTCGTATGCTGGCATATTACAGCAAGGATATTATCCATCAACCATCGCTTAATGGATGCATTAAATTGGCAGCGAATATCAAAATATTATCGCGCGAACGGGTTGGGCAAGAAATATTACGCCTGTTCAATGCACCAGATCCACTTGCCACAATTAAAATAATGGCTAAGCATAAAGCTTTTCAATCAATCTTTCCAGATGTGGTAATAAATATTTGCCCCCAAGATATAAAAAGATTATCGCATTATTTTAAATTGGAAAAAAAACACAATGCAACCATCAGTGCCCTATGCCGTATGGCCGTATTATTCAAATCATATTTATTAAATAAACAGCAAATAACTGTTATTTCCTCAAGTTTAATATTATCAAAGACGGGAAAGGATAAATTTATAAAATATTGCTGCAATAATATTGACCTAAACAAACCCATCGATAATCTTGAAAATTATTATTTAATCAATCATCTTGGGCATGATATATTCAAACAAATATTATTAATATCGGCGGCATTTGAACAAATTGATATTGCATCTGAATATTGGGAATTTATCGATCATAATAAAAATAGAAAATTCCAAATAACGGGTAATGATGTTATTTTGCTTGGCATTACCGATGGCTTAATAATTGGTAAATATTTGAAATTAACTAAAATATGGTGGATTGAAAATGCCTTTAATAAATCACGCCAGCAATGCCTTGAATATTTGGAAACTATCGATAAAAATAATATTTATGATTCAGATTTATCAATATGATATTCAGGCCATAATTCTTTAACAATGCTGTTATGCACGTCATATGAATAACAAGTATTTAATAAGGGTGGTTTATTATTTTTATTAGTTTTTATACGTGGCTCAAGCCCAGCTATTTCCCTGCCCTTGTCATTTGATGCCCATATAGTTTGAAATGCCGTTGTTGCCATTGGTGCTAAAAGCTCCGTCAAATGTACGCAACCATTGACCCCACCCAGTATTTTTTTGACTTCTGATAACCAACCAGAGCCAATTTTAATACCAGCAATCTTTTGATAATCAACTGCAATATTAGGGCATATATTATATGGGCTTAAGTCTGTTACGGCCTCTGCCTTATGAATTAACATATGATCATCCAAGGTTAGCCTAACCCACATATCATGAATGGCTTCACCAGTTTTAATAGTGCCGCGATGGCTAATTTTAAAATCATATGATTTAACATCACGCATATGGCCTTCGATATCCCATAACCCATCTTTGCGAATATACCCAAAACATTCAATAGTTCGTTTATGAATTGGAAAACGTTCATTAGGCTTACTTAATGGCATTTAATCTATCCTATATTTAAATAATTTAATATTGCTATTTAATTACCAGCATCAATATATGGGGTAACTCGCAATGAAGTTAATTGGTTACGCTGTCGCTTTAAAATAATGAAACGGAAACCAAAGAAATTAAAAACCTGCCCAGCTTCAGGAATTATTCTTGCTTCATGCAAAATTAAACCCGCGATGGTATTGGCATTATCATCTGGTAAGTTCCAATCAAATTGACGGTTTAAATCACGAATAGTTACACTGCCATCAATAATATAGCTATTATTTGCTTGTGCCTCTACCCCTTTGACTTCCGCGTCATTTTCATCATCAATTTCACCAACAATTTCTTCTAAAATATCTTCCAATGTAACAATACCCATGAAAGTACCATATTCATCGACAACAATTGCAAAATGTTCTCGTCTTGCACGAAATTCCTGTAATTGATCAAGCAATGTTGTGGTCTCAGGAATAAACCAAGCCTTTGAGGATAACTCTTCTAAATCAGGTAGAATATTAGTTTTTTGACTGGCATAGATCGCACGCAATAATGATTTTGCATGTAAAACCCCTAATATATTATCCGCATTGCCGCGCATTAATAAAATACGAGTATAATTACTAGCCAACAGCTTTTCAATATTATCTTCAATATTTTCATCAAGATCTATCATCTCAACATTGCTGCGATATGTCATTATTTCTTCAACATCGACATCATCAAGATCAAGAATAGAGCGCAACATCAGACGCTCTTGTTTTGTTTCAGGCTCAACCCCCTCATGCAATTCAATCGCGCCGCGCAATTCTTCTTCTTTTTCATCATGGTCTATAGTGGTAATAATATTGACACCAAATAACCATAAGACAGAACGCACCACCAGTTGCACAAACCATGTTATCGGCCAAAAAATCATAATAATTATACGGATTGCTGGTGCAATAAAAAGTGCTACCCGATCTGGATTGCTAAGCGCCCATGTTTTTGGCAGAACCTCTGCAAATATTAAAATCAACATGGTCATTACCAAGGTCGCATAAATAATTCCAGTCTCGCCAAAAAACTGAATTAATAAACTTGTGGCTAATGCAGATGCCAAAATATTAACAAGATTATTACCAAATAAAATCGAACCAATAAGCGTATCTTTTTTTTCTAATAATGATAATATAAGTTTTGCACGATTGTCGCCTTGTTTTGCCAATTGATGCATTCTGGCCTTTGACGCGCCAGTCATCGCCGTTTCTGAGCCTGAAAAAAAACCAGAAATAACAAGTAATATAAATATAATACCGCCAGATATTAAAATTTCGCTATTATCCATCATTATCAATCGCCACCATTTTTAATTGAACCATGAACACATTGGCGTAAAATATCAATCGGCACATTATTAGTAACGAAACTATCACCAATTGATTTTGCCAAAATAAAAGTTATCATGCCTTGGCTAACCTTTTTATCCTTACCCATAATATTGATTAAATCATCCATATTCCATGTCATCCCTGCGATATCTGTTGGGCTTACGGGCAGACCTGCTTTTGATAAATGGCGGCGCAATCTTGCGGCATCTTCGGCGGCGCATAAACCAAGCATCACCGATAGATCAAAGGCCATAACCATACCAATCGATACGGCCTCCCCATGCACTAATTTTGTTCCATATCCAACTGCCGTTTCTAATGAATGACCAAATGTGTGGCCTAAATTCAACAAGGCGCGCATATTTTGTTCAGTTTCATCAAGCGCAACAATTTCCGCCTTGGCCATACAACTTACCTTAACCGCATGAATGCGTGATTGAACATCACCATTTATCATATCTTTGCCATGTTTTTCTAGCCATGTGAAAAAATCTGGTTTGTTAATCGCGCCATATTTGACTATCTCAGCATATCCCGCCAAAAAATCACGTTTTGTCAATGTATTCAGGCTATTAATATCGGCTAATACCAATTTTGGTTGATGAAATGCCCCGACAAGGTTTTTCCCTGCGGCAATGTTAATACCCGTTTTACCACCAACGGAACTATCAACTTGCGCCAATAAGCTTGTTGGGATTTGAATAAAGTCAATCCCACGTAGTAAAATAGCAGCAGCAAAACCCGTTAAATCACCAACCACACCACCACCAAGGGCGATTAAGGTGCTTTTACGTTCAATTCCTAATGCCATGATATCGTTAATTAAACTAGTTAAACTATCAAAGCTTTTTGTCGGCTCACCCGCAGGCATTATTATGCTATCATATGATATATCATGATTGGCAAGCGATCTAGTCAATATTTCAAGATAAAGCGGCGCAACATTATCGTCGCTAACAATTATTACGCGCGGCAATTTTAAAATTGGCTTGATAAATTGGCCTGCTTTTATCAATATATCGGTGCCAATTATTATATCATAGGCGCGTATACCAAGGCCAACAGATATAATTTCTGGGGTTATTTTCATATCGGCAAAACCATAATTTATTATTTTTCCACTCATTATTACTTTATTCATAAATATATTGATGTTTAATTAATGATTATCTGCTATTTTTTATTTTGAAAAGCAATTACCGCGTCAATTATTCGATCACGCATAGCCTCTTTGCTTATATTTTCGCTTATAACTTCCATATCGGCCTTGGCATATATTGGATAACGTTTTTTGATTAAACCACGCAATATATCCTGTGGATTATCCGCCTTTAACAATGGCCTGTGATCGCGTCTTGAAACCCGTTCCCACAATATATCAAAATCTGCATTCAACCAAATACTTATAGCATTTTTTTGAATTATATCACGGGTTTTACTTTCAATATAAGCACCGCCACCTGTTGCCAAAACACAACAATCATTAGTCAATAATCTTTCAATCACACGGCATTCACCATCACGAAAATGTTCTTCGCCATAATATTTGAATATTTCCTCTATTGATCGATTCGCGGCAACTTCAATTTCATTATCCGCGTCAATGAATGGTAAACCAATTTTTTGCGCAACCATCCGCCCAATAACAGATTTACCCGCCCCCATCATGCCAATTAGAACTATCGGCTTGGTAAAGCCTATATTATTATATGCCCTATCACCATTAATAACATCAATTGGCATTAAAATAACACTCCATAAGCTAATATAATAATTCATCTACTAATAATATAATAAAAAACATGACAATATAGCCAATAAAATATAGTTTAACCTTTAAATTATACCGTATAATTGCCATACTTCTTCGATAAATTAATAACAAATAAAATAACATTATATTTTAATTCTTGGTGAAAGTAATTATACAACTGATCTTAAAATAAAGATTTATATTATTTACAGTTAATACAAGTCATAAATAATGCAAGCGATAAATAATAATATTAAATATATGTTAATAGCATAAAAATATATAAAGGATTCATCTGATCTATGGGGTATTTTTTAAAAATTACTTTTGTAATATTAACCTTAATCATTATTGGTGGCACAATATTATTCACAATGAAGGATATTCCGGCACCAGTACAAAATATTGAAATAATAATCGATAACAAACAATTTCCTAATTAACCAAAATGAAAACCATAACAATGCCCATATATATAGTGATATTTTTTTTCATTACCGCCATATTTTTTTTGGCTGATAATGGCAACGCATATGCCGATGACATTAATGATTCACAAAAAGCACCCATTTTATTATTGCCTAGAAATGATTTAAACAATGGCAAGGATATTTTTTTTGACACAACTAGTAAAGCGACCAGAAACTCTGCCTCCCCTATTAACACGAAGAATAAAGGCATAATTTCTGTTGAAAACTTACAACAAATTGACAGCCAAATATTTGGAATATTAGATAAAAATAACGGTGGGTTTGATTTTGAAATATGGCACGGCACAGACAATAACAATATAAGTCGCAATAATATCAAACATTTGTTATCATCCTTGCCTGATAATATAAATTCGCCCATATTGCGTAAATTAATTCGCCGTTTATTACTGAGCACTGTAAATTTACCACGTAATGATCAAGATATAAATATCCCCCGTAATATTGGCGAATTAAGGATAAACCAGCTATTAAAAATGAATTTATTTCAAGATGCGGCTGCGTTAATAAATATGGCTAAAAAAGCAGGTAATAATACCGATGAATTACAAAAAAAATTAGTTACCTCATATTTATATTTAAATTCTTATGACAAGGCCTGCGCCCAGATACCATTGGCTAATGATAAATTAAACCAACCATATTGGCAGAAATTATTAATATTTTGCCAAGCATTGTCTGGTGATAAGGCAGGCGCGGAATTTGGCACGACCCTATTGCTTGATATGGGCGAAGAAGACCAAGTATTTTTCAATTTAATTGATAAATTAATCAATGGCACAGAAATTAAATTATCCGCAATGCCAAACCCTACGGCATTATCATTTGCACTGGCAAAATTAACCAAAACACCATTGCCAGATGACATATTAAATCATGATCAATCTGATAATTTGATAAATATTCGCCATATAATAATGCGGGTTATCGCAATGAATGATGCCAATGATATTGATATAAGATTAAAATATGCTGAGAAAGCGGCTAAAAATGGTGCAATAACCATCGATGAATTAATAGATATTTATAAATCTATTAAATTTAGTAAAAAAGAGCTAAATAATCCCATGAGCATGTCAGAAAATAATAACTCCCCAAAAATAAGGGCATTATTATATCAGGCATCGGCAAAAGAAAATATCATAGAAGCCAAAGTCTTAATCATCGAGAAAGCATTAGATTTAGCCAAACAAGCAGAATTATATCCATTAATAATTGCAGTCTATAGCGAAGAAATTTTAAAAATTCCTGCCAATCTAGATATTGGATGGTTTGCCAGTGATGCAACACGGGCATTATATGCAATTGGTCGACCGTTACCAGCGCAGGCATGGTTAAAACATCTGCAAAAAATGGCCGTAAGCGATATTGAAGCAAGAAAGGCATTAATAAATTTCTGGCCGTTGGTTAATATTTCAGCAAAATCATTACTTCATAATCGGCAAATATTTGACGGCACTAGGAAATCATGGGTTGAAAGTAAATTCAAAAATATGGACGATAATAATCAAGCTGTCGATCATATTACTAAATCATATATTTTATTAGAATCATTGGGCATAACAATTGCCGATGAAGCATGGTTAGATATGGCATTAATTGCTAAATCACGCTATATTGTAACCCCTAATCAATCAATTTCACATATGTTATTATCTGCGGCAAAAAATGGTAAAAAGGCCGAGGTGATCATATGGATTATTAAAATGCTTGGCGAAACCGGCATTGCACATGCCCCTGTTAATACAACCGCCGCGGCGATAAGCGCATTAAATATATTGGGCATGACGATAGAGGCAAGGGCAATAGCAATCGAAGCTGCCATTGCATATGGGCTTTAAATTTAATTTATATTTGGATGGTAAATGCCATATTATAATGAAATATTTATGGAAATGTTAAGTGCCGAACGCGGTGCAAGCAATAATACAATCAAGGCATATAACAGTGATCTTGAAGATTTTAGCCATTTTTTAATGGTAAAAAACAAAAAAATTGACAAGGCCAACAGCCAAGATATCAAGGCATATATCCATCATTTATCAAATAATAATATTGGTTCTGCAACCACAGCAAGGCGCATATCAACCTTGCGGCAATTTTATAATTTCATCTATGCCGAAGGCTTGCGCGGCGATAACCCCATAAGTGCAATTGATGCCCCGCGCATCATTCGCCCGTTGCCAAAAATATTATCAATTGCCGAAGTTGATAGCCTTATAGCAGCTGCAAATATTAATAAAAGCCCTGAGGGTATCAGACTTTTATCCATGATTGAAATATTATATGCAACTGGATTGCGGGTAAGCGAATTAATTAAATTGCCATTGTCAAGCGTTGCCCATATTAAACATGATGCACCAATTGACGACAATCAACAAAAATACTTGATCATAATGGGCAAAGGTAATCGCGAACGTATTGTCCCATTATCAAAACCAGCTAGAGACATGATAATTGAATATAAATCCATTCGGCCTTATTTTTTAAAAACTATAGCAAAAAGCAAATATTTATTTCCCAGCACCGCCAAATCAGGCCATTTAACCAGACAACGCATGGGCCAGCTATTAAAACAACTAGCCTTGGTGGCAAATATTAACCCTGAACGGGTAAGCCCGCATATTTTACGCCATGCCTTTGCCAGCCATCTATTAAATAATGGTGCTGATTTACGTATGTTACAACAATTATTGGGTCATGTAGATATTACTACCACCCAGATATATACTCATATATTAGATGAAAAATTAAAACAGGTCATAAATTCATCGCACCCATTGGCAAAAGAATAAATAAGATATATTCTATTAATAATATAATTTATTGATATAAACTAACCAATTAAGGCTTTAGTAAAAATGCCAATTAAAATTCCTGATCATTTACCAGCCAGAAAATTCTTAGAATCTGAGGGCCTTGTGATAATGCACGAATCACAGGCTGCAAAACAAGATATAAGGCCATTAAAAATTGCATTATTAAATTTAATGCCAAAAAAACAACAAACAGAAATGCATTTTGCCAGATTAATCGGCGCAACCCCTATCCAAGTTGAATTAACCTTGCTGACCACTGGAAGCTATAGCCCCAACAATGTGTCGAAGCAACATATGTTGGATTTTTATCACCCATGGGAAGATGTTAAACAGCAAAAATTTGATGGCATGATTGTAACAGGTGCGCCAGTTGAATTAATGGAATTTCAAGATGTGGCCTATTGGCAAGAAATCACCAAAATTTTTAAATGGACACAAACCAATGTCCATAATTGTCTTAATATATGTTGGGGCGCACAAGCAGCATTACATTATTTTTATAATGTGCCAAAATCAATTCTTGCGCAAAAAAAATTCGGCTTATTCAACCATCATATAGTCAAAAAAAACTCCACATTATTGCGTGGTTTCGCCGATGAATTTATCGTGCCAATTTCACGCCATACTGAAATTTATGTCGAAGATTTACCAAAAAATGCAGGATTAGAAATATTAGCCAGCAGCGATGAGGCCGGAGTTTGTATCATCAGGGACAGGAAAAAACGGCAAATTTATATGTTTAATCATTTGGAATATGATGCAACGGGGCTACGTGAAGAATATTTGCGTGATCTTGATCAAGGAAAAGATATAACTTTACCATATAATTACTTTCCAAATGATGATATAAATGCAAAACTATTGAATTCATGGCGAGCGCATGCACATTTATTTATTGGCAATTGGATAACAGAAGTATATGAAGATACGCCATATGATATCAATAAAATTGGCATGTAAGATTAAATTTCTGAACCATTAATATAATCTAATATAGGCATAATTTAAAAATATATGTTTAAACGATCGGGTAATGCTTTTTTAGGAACTTATGCAATCGCGCTATTTGCGTTATTGTTTAATTTTGCCTTGCCCGCATCCATCGCTATCGCTGCGGAAAATGGTCAAGCTGGTTATCTGTTAGAAATATGTTCATCAAATGGTGTTAAGGCAATTAAAGTCATTGATGGGGAATTCGCAAATGATTCCGCCCCACTTGATGATAAAGCAATAGCTAATCATAATTTATGTAGCTATTGCGCCAACCATAATGGTAACATTTCGGTTATTAATGAACTGCTCTTCATTAATTCAGCCATATCTAGCGATAATCAAAACTGGTTTGTAATTTCAGATAATGATATTTTCCGTATAATATTCAATATATTACCACCGGCAAGAGCACCACCAATTACATATAATGGCCTATTGGCCTGAATATCAAAATTATAATATATTTAAATATGAATGGAATTTGGAAATGAAAAGTATTTTTATTGGCATTGCTTTGGCCTTCACAGCATTTATTACATCGACGCCGGTCATAACCACCGCTCAAGCACATGATTTTAAAATTGGTGATATAGAAATTAAACAACCTTGGGCGCGTGCAAGCGCCACCAAAAATGCAAAAGCTGGTGGTGCATTTTTAAGCCTGCATAATATGGGTCAAAAAGATGATATCTTATTATCTGCATCAAGCCCTATAGCTAAAAAGTCTGAAATTCATGGTCATAAAATGGATGATAATGGCATGATGAAAATGTATGAATATGGTCCTTTAACAATCCCTGCTAAAAGCATGGTTGAATTAAAACCAGGTGGATTACATATAATGTTGATGAAATTAAATTCACCATTGATCGAAGGTAAAAAAGTTCCTATCACCCTTAATTTTAAATATGCTGGCGATATAACCATAATGGTTAATATTGATAAAGTAGGCGCGATGGGCAATATGAAAATGGGCAATATGAATAGCTCTAATTAATATATTTAATATATAAATATGTAATCAGACGGATTTTATATAAAATAAAATCCGTTGGTTGCAATTTATAACGTAAATATATAATAAATCCATATGCAAAGATGGAAAATTATAATTGAATATGACGGTGGCCCATATGTGGGCTGGCAACGGCAAGATAATGGTATTTCCGTTCAGGGCGTATTAGAAAAAGCAATTTTTGATTTTTCTGGTGAAAAGGTTAAAATACAGGCATCTGGTCGCACAGATGCAGGCGTTCATGCCTTAGCACAGGTGGCACATTTTGATCTTGAAAAAGATATAACTGGCTTGAAAATTAGAGAAGCCTTAAATTATCATACTAAAAAACACCCAATTGCCATAATTGAAGCTGATGCGGTTAATGATGAATTTAACGCCAGATTCGATGCAAAAATGCGATATTATCGTTATCGTATTTGCGATCGCCGTGCCAAACCCGCATTGGATATAGGTCGTATTTGGCATATTCCACGCAAATTAAATGTTGATGCAATGCATGATGCGGCACAAATTTTAACTGGTAAACATGATTTCACATCATTTCGTGCTGTTCAATGCCAAGCAAAAAGCCCGGTTAGAAGCTTGGATAGTCTAAATATAGCCCGAGTAGGAGATGAAATTCATCTTACCGCCAAGGCAAAAAGTTTTTTACATCATCAAATTAGAAATTTTGCTGGCACATTGCATCTTGTTGGCACAGGCAAATGGGATAAGGCACGAGTTAAATTGGCGCTTGATGCCAAGGATAGACGACAAGCAGGCCCAACAGCACCACCGCATGGGCTTTATTTAACAAAAATTGAATATTAATATTTATAACTGTTAATTCATGTGCCAAATTGCATATTATATTTGGTAATTAAAATCATTTGACCAATGAAAAAATCGGCAAAAATAAATGGTATTGCCTTAATAACAGAAACCTTCATGGTTATTTTAAAAATAAAGATATGAATAATAAACCGCCAAATTAAAAAACCGATCGATATAGCAGCGATTAATTCCAATGAAAAAATATTCATATATTCTAAAATTGTAACGATAAACCCCAATGCCAACATTGGTGCAGCCGACCAATTATATAAAATTATATATGAAAAATAATTATTCTTGCGGTCAATCATTTTAACTACATATAACATGGCCACAGGCCATAACACCCAACTTATTATATATGCAATTATTTCAACACTAAGTAATCTAAAAACATTGTCATATGCAGATGCGTTCATTGATTCGGAAAAATACCGATTGGTAAAAACCATAATCAAATATATCGGCAATAAGATCACCGCACACCAAAAGCTTTGCCAGAATGCCCGCAGGTCGATGGTAAAAAAACCAAGGCATTTTTCATTACGCAAGAAAATATGCGTCGCACCGATCAGGTTTTTAATTATTTCAGCAACAGATATTAAATACATTTAACAATACTATCTATAATATTATTTTTCATCATAATAATATTTAATTATATTATGATAAATATTTACAAGGCTATGCAAATCATCAATTGCCACATATTCATCGATTTTATGCATCGATTTCCCCACAAGGCCAAAATCTAAAACAGGGCAGTAATCTTTGATAAAGCGGCTATCAGATGTGCCGCCAGTTGTCGATAATTGACAAATTTTACCAGTTTCATCTTTTACTGCCCGCCCGACAATATCGCTCAGAAACCCTGGCTTAGTCAAAAATGATTCGCCGCTAATTCGTTTCGATAATGTGAATTTTAAACCATCACCACCCGCAGTATTTATTACATCAATGATGATTTTTTCAATATCCATGCTTATATGTAAATCATTAAATCGGATATTAAATTTTGCCACCGCCGTTGCTGGTATAATATTTTCCGTCGCATTACCAACATCGATACTGGTTATGGATAGGCTTGACGGTTGAAAATGTTCAGACCCCGCATCAATTTTTAAATCACAAAGCACGGCACATATGCGTGATAAGCGATGGATAGGATTATCGGCCAAATGCGGATAGCCCACATGGCCTTGCACGCCATTTATAATTAAATTAAAATTAACGCTGCCGCGCCTGCCAATTTTCATCATTTGACCCATATAATCGGGGTTGGTTGGTTCACCCGTTATCACATGGGATAATTTTTCGCCCATATCTTCAAGCCGTAAAAGCATTTTGCGTGTACCGTTAATTGATGGCCCTTCTTCATCACCCGTGATTAATAAGCTTAACGAACCATTGGGGTTGCCCGATTGATCAATATATTTTGCTAATGCCGCAACCCATGCGGCAATGCCGCCTTTCATATCAACCGCACCACGCCCATATATCAAGCCATCTTTTTCAACTGCGCCAAATGGATCATGCGACCATGCCGCCATATCACCAACAGGAACAACATCCGTATGACCAGCAAAACAAAGATTAGGCATCTTTGTGCCAAGCCTTGCATAAAGATTATCCACATCGGGCGTATCTGTATCGGAAAACACCATACGCGTACATTTAAAACCAAGATTTTGCAAAATTTCTTGTAAATAATCAAGCGCACCGCCTTCGTCTGGGGTAACGCTTTTGCATGATATTAATTTTGCAGTCAATTTTATGACATCGAGTGGCATTTGCAACCAACCTTATAATTATTAAATTTAATCGCGCAATAAATCATTAATTGATGTTTTAGAACGCGTTTTTGCGTCAACTCTCTTAACAATAACGGCGCAATAAAGGCTAGGCCCAGGTGTACCATCGGGTAGATCCTTACCCGGCATTGAACCAGACACTACCACAGAATATGCAGGAACGCGCCCCATGAATATTTCACCCGTTGCCCGATCAATAATTTTTGTCGATCCACTAATGAAAACTCCCATGGAAATAACCGCGCCTTCTTCGACTATAACCCCTTCAACAATTTCAGAACGTGCGCCGATGAAACAATTATCTTCAATAATTACAGGACCAGCTTGTAATGGTTCTAAAACTCCACCAATGCCAACGCCGCCAGATAAATGAACATTTTTACCAATTTGGGCGCAAGAACCAACGGTAACCCATGTATCAACCATCGTGCCTTCGTCAACATATGCACCTAAATTAACGAATGACGGCATCAATACCACCGATGGTGCAATATAGGCCGATTTACGAACAATACAATTAGGCACAGCACGAAAACCAGCATTGCGAAACTGATCTTCGCCCCAGCCCGCAAATTTACTTGGCACTTTATCCCACCAACATGTATCATCACCTGCACCGCCCTTGATTAAAACCATGTCATTCAAACGAAAAGATAATAATACCGCCTTTTTTGCCCATTGATTGACCTGCCAGCCATTATCGGTTTTTTCAGCTACACGCAATTTACCGCAATCTAATAAGTTAAGCGTATCATCAACCGCATCGCGAACTTCTCCTTTGGTTGCATATGTTATCGATGAGCTATCATCAAAGGCTTGATTAATTATTGTTTGTAAATCGTTAAAGCTCATTTATTTCCTCATTTAAAAAATATAGTTGTAAGTCATTATAATATATCAATATGCCATTAATCAACAGAACCAATCTGTGCAAATAATGGGCATTTACTATAATTAGGAATGGATTTAGGGTGGCTATCTTTTAACCAATCCATTGTTATTGCATAATTATCTACAAAAATTTTCTTTTCAAGGCCGTTTTTATATAAAGCCTGTAATTTATTTAACGCCTTGATGCTGCCCTTGATACATGCCGCTTGTAGCCAAAATATTGCCATCATTTGATGTTTTTTAGCACCATTTAAAAGTAACATATTAGCCAGCGCTAATTGCGATGATAAATCATTAGATAACGCCGCCTTATCATACCATTTTTTAGCCATATCAAAATCTTTTTTAATGCCAACACCATTTTCATAGGCATGCGCCAATGCATTTTGCGCTTTAACTGTATTATATTTATTCGCCAATCTGTAATGAATAATGAATGCTTCATTGCTATTTTTTTTAGTACCAATACCATTTAATAACATATATGCCTTATTAAATGTTGCTTGTTTATGACCATTAAATGCCGCACGGCTATACCATTTAAAGGCGATAGCATCATTTTTTTCAACGCCGCGACCATTAGCATAAATTTTAGCCAATTGGAATTGTGCTTGTTTATTGTCTTTTTGTGCCAATGGCAACCATAGTTTTAATGCCATTGCAAAATCACCTTTGCTATATGCCTTTGCACCCGATTTATAATCTGCATATGCATAATTATCCATATAGCCATATAGAATCACATTAAATAACATAAGGGCAATAATATTTTTAAATTTCATGATATGTATATTCATATGATTAAAATAGTCATATATAAAGTCAATGTCATGCAAAGAATTAAAAATCACCATAATAAATCATATTTAAAATAAACCTGCTTGAATATAAGTCTTAGTGATAATAAAATATTAGCATGAAATATATTATAACCATTAAATAATATGAAATTTTTAAATTATTGTTATGAAAGTTAATTATGGCCAATATCGTTAAAATTGCCCCAAGTATTTTATCTGCTGATTTTGCAAAGTTAGGCGATGAAATTCGCGCAATTGATAATGCGGGGGCTGATTATATTCATATCGATGTTATGGACGGTCATTATGTACCGAATATTACCATTGGCGCAAATGTGGTTAAATCACTTCGTCCACATAGTGATAAAATATTTGATGTCCATTTAATGATTGCCCCTGTGGATAATTTTATCAAGGATTTTGCCGATGCTGGCGCCGATATAATAACTATCCATGCCGAAGCAACGCCACATATCCACCGGACAATCCAATATATTAAAAGCCTTGGTAAAAAGGCAGGCATTGCCCTCACCCCATCCACACCCGAAGATGTAATCAATTATTTAATGGAAATGGTTGATTTAATTTTGGTTATGTCAGTTAACCCAGGGTTTGGTGGACAATCTTTTATAAATAATCAATTGCAAAAAATAAAAAAAATCCGTCATAAGATTGATATGTCTGGTCGCGATATTGATTTACAAGTCGATGGCGGTATTAATTTTGCAACCGCACCATTAGCAATAATGAATGGTGCAAATATATTGGTTGCTGGTACGGCAGTATTTAAAGATGGTGCATCTGGTTATGCCAAAAACATTAAACAATTACGCGGATAAAATATTTCTATGCAAAACGGGTTAAAAATCAACAAACCCATCTTAGGGCAATTTTATTATTATTTGATAAAATTAAGCGGTCAAGGCTTACTATACGGCCTTAGTCTATGGGGTAAAACCGCAAGCGCGCCAAAAATAAATATTACTAGCCTATGGCATGGCGATCCTGAATTTGGCAAAGAAATTTTAAAATACGGTTTCCGAAATAAACAAAAATTAAACCCACAAGATAAATCATCACATATTAAGCAACAATCAAGTAATCATTTTAATATTTCAAAAGATTATAAAAATAATAACCATGCGGATAATAACGACCAATGGCTATATCATATGAATTCATTCACATGGCTGGTAGATTTAGCGGCAATTGGCAAAAGCGATAAAATAGCAAAATATGCTCAAAATCTTTGTAAAAATTGGCTTGAAGCCAATAGTGATTTTACCGCTATTAAATATAATTCAATTGCATGGCAGACAGATATTACCGCAAAACGCGTATTTTCATGGTTGCAACATTGGCAAGTGTTTTTTGATAGAGGCGAACTTAATTTTCGCCATGATATGCTTAAATCCATCGCAAGACAAATAAGACATTTACGCAACATGGCGGCTTATCAATCACTGAGTGATGGTAATATAAGCGCAGTAAAGGGATGGATATGCGCTTGTTTAATATTAAAAAGCGAAGAAACAGGGTTAATCGCAGCAACAAAGGCACTTGAGTGGGTTTTAGCCGAGCAAATTTTTGCCGATGGCGGACATATTAGTCGCATTCCAGAAAAGCAGCTTTCTATTTTACAAGATTTAATCGATATAAGATTAGTTTTCCGCCAAGCAAAAATTGAAACACCAGATTTTTTACAAATAACCATTGATAAAATGTCGCCTATGTTACGTTTTTATCGTCATCCAGACAAATCATTAGCAGTCTTCAACGGTGGTAATATAAAAAATAAAGATATTATTGATAGCATATTAAATTATGCCGATGCGCGGGGAATTGCGCCAAAACATGCCCCCCATAGCGGTTATGAAAAATTATTAGCCGGAAATCTTTGCGCCTTTATTGATGTGGGTAATCCGTCGCCGTTAATTAAATATGATGATATATTCGCTGGCGCGCTTGCAATCGAAGTAAGCCTTGGCGAAAATCGCATATTCGTTAATTGCGGCAAATCAATTGCCGGAAACAAACAATGGCGGCAATCCGAACGCAGCACAGCCGCACATTCTACTCTTTGTTTAGCAAATCTAAATTCAACTGATTTATCTAAAAACAGCAAAAGACATGCATATGTAACATCAACATATTCGACCAAGAATGGTAATCAATGGGTCGATGCCAGCCATGATGGATATATGGCAAATATGGGCATTATACATACAAGACGATTATTCATGGCAAAAGATGGTAATGATTTACGCGGCGAGGATATTATTGAGGGAAAAGTTGGTATTGATTACAGTATATCATTTCATTTACACCCAAAAATAAAAGTTTCAATTTTACATAATAAACAATCGGCATTATTAAAGTTAGCCAATGGTGAAGCTTGGCGGTTACGAATTTCTGGTGCAGCTATTACATTAATGGATAGCATATATTTTGGTGATAATGGTAAATTCAAACGTAGCCAACAAATTATTTTATCGGGCATAACCGCGACAAATAAAACAAAAATAAAATGGGCTTTACGCCATGATAATATTTAATTAAAAATAAAAATTAACAATCCTCACGAATAGACAATACTTGAATTTATTCGCATCCCGCTATATTAGATATATTTAGGCGGTATTTATTATCAATGATTAGGAATGAAAATGTCTGACACCCCAATTGCGAGAGCATTAATAAGCGTATCTGATAAAACAGGACTTGTTGAATTTGCAACCAATCTGGCTCGCCATAAAATACGCCTTCTTTCCACTGGTGGTTCTGCCAAAATATTAAAGGATGCTGGGCTTGCCGTGACCGAAGTATCAGACCATACAGGTTTCCCTGAAATTATGGATGGGCGGGTTAAAACATTACATCCAACCATCCATGGCGGGATTTTAGCCAAACGCGATAATTCAAAACATCGTATCGCAATGGAAAGTCATGATATTTCACCAATTGATATGGTGATTGTTAATTTATATCCATTCGTTGAAACCCTTAAATCTGGTGCAAATTATGATAGTTGCATCGAAAATATCGATATCGGCGGCCCTGCGATGTTGCGCGCAGCAGCAAAAAACCATGAATATATTACTGTTTCAAGCGATCCAGATGAATATGAAAGCATAATTGCAGCATTAAATGCAAATAATGGCATGACAAATATTGAATTGCGTAAATTTTTGGCGCGGGCAACATTTGCCAGAACCGCCGCATATGATAGCGCAATTTCTAACTGGCTTGCCAAAGAACATGGCGATATATGCCCTAAACGCCTAACCGTTGCAGGCAAGCGTAAATTAAAATGCCGTTATGGTGAGAACCCACATCAAGAAGCTGGGCTTTATATAACCCCTGATAGGCGCATTGGCGTTGCCAACAGCGAACAGATACAGGGTAAGGAACTTAGCTATAACAATATCAATGATGCCGATGCAGCATTTGAATTAGTTAGCGAATTTGAACGTCCCGCGATTGTTATTGTCAAACATGCAAACCCGTGTGGCGTTGCAGAAGCCGATAAAGTTATCGATGCATGGAAACCGGCTCTTGCTTGCGACCCCATATCGGCATTTGGTGGAATTGTTGCCATTAATCGAAAGCTAGAAGCAGATATTGCCAATGAATTATGCCAAATCTTCTTAGAAGTGATAGTCGCACCATCTATAAGCGATGAAGCCCGTAAAATATTAGCCACAAAAAAGAATTTACGGGTTTTACTAACTGGGTCAATGTCTGATCCAGCCGATAAATCGCTTAGCTTTAAGTCTATTTCTGGTGGAATGTTAGTGCAAACCAGAGATTGGGGACAAATAACCAAAGCCGATCTTGAAATTGTAACCAAACGCCAACCAAGCGAACAAGAAATAAATGACATGTTATTCGCATGGAAAGTTGCCAAACATACAAAATCCAACGCCATTGTTTATTGCCGCAATCATGCCACCGTCGGTGTTGGCGCGGGACAAATGAGCCGCATTGATTCTGCCAAGATTGCCGCTGCGAAATCTGAAGCGCAACAAAGCTCGACAGGGGGGTGCAAGGGGTTGGTTGTGGCATCGGATGCATTTTTTCCTTTTGCCGATGGGCTTATCGCCGCAATATCTGCGGGTGCAACCGCGGCAATTCACCCTGGAGGATCTATCCGAGATGACGAAGTTATCGCCGCAGCGAATAAAGCTGGCATAGCTATGGTACATACAAAAATGCGCCATTTCCGCCACTAAGCTATATTTTCATCAACTATATAATATGACAAAATATAACTAAAATTATCAATTGATTTTGTTATTAATAATTCATTATGCGGCGGCTTTTACTTCATTTGTAAATCCATCTAATATATCTAATGCATATGATGATTGATTACTGTTAATCGCATCAATTATTAACTGTAACTGCTCCAGCAATCCCATATAAAGAATTGAATTTTCTTCAATTTTACCGAAATATTCATCCAAATCATCGCTAATCAGTCTTTTACGAAGCAGGCGAGCCTGTAATATTTGTTGTTCCGTTGATGATACCGCCGTTATTATCAACTGAATATCAGTTAACTTTTGATCAAATGTAATCATTATAGCTTCCTTCAACTTAAGTATTTGTTAATAAAGATTAACCTGTTTTAAATATTATTAAGCTTATTTTAAATTTTGACCCCTGTAACGAATATTAGGTAGAACATAAAAATACTAGTACTACTTACGATTATATTGCCGTTATATATAATTTCAATATAATTATTATAAAAACCTATTCTAAATACATTATTAACTGTCTGAATTCTTTAAATATGGTTAAATTCAACATATTTAATAAAAAAAACATTAAAAATACTATTGTTAATGCAATTACTTTGTATTTTATGTCTTGCTGCATTAAATAGATAAGTATTTTACCTATAATCACGTGCTTTACTTAACCGATTCGCTTAAATGAGATAGATAGCCTTTATGGAACGCGCAAAAAAACTTTTTTCATATCATAAATTCTGGGCAAAAAGACTCGGCGTTGCATCATTTTTACCGACAAGCCGCGATGAAATGGATCAATTAGGATGGGATAGCTGTGATATTATTTTAATAACTGGTGATGCTTATGTCGACCATCCAAGCTTTGGCATGGCAGTTATTGGTCGCACATTAGAAGCCCAAGGTTTTAGAGTGGGGATAATAAGCCAACCAGAATGGCATGATAAAAAGCCATTTAAGATTTTAGGCAAGCCAAATTTATTCTTTGGCATTACCGCTGGTAATATGGATAGCATGGTAAATCGATATACCGCCGAGAGACGAATTCGCCATAATGACAGCTATACCCCCAATGACGAAGGTGGCAAGCGCCCTGATCGTGCCACATTAGTATATAGCCATCGATGCCGCGAAGCATATAAACATGTACCAATCGTTATCGGTGGGATAGAGGCATCATTACGACGCATGGCGCATTATGATTATTGGTCAAAGAAAGTCAGGCGATCAATTTTAATCGACAGCAAGGCCGATATTTTGCTTTATGGCAATGCGGAACGTGCCATAGTAGAATTGGCCCATCGCACCGCCAAGGGCATCGCACCAAAAGATATGCATGATTTGCGCGGCAGTGTTTTTATGCGCCAAGATATACCAGAAGGCTGGCAAATACATGATTTAACATCGATTGACAATGATACCAGCCCAAGAACATCAGAAATTGAGAAAACCGTTATTCGTGTGCCATCTTATGATGATATAATTAATGATAAACAAACATATGCCCAAGCCAGCCGTATATTCCATCAAGAAAGCAACCCTGCCAATGCAAGGCCGATGATACAGGCACATGGGGAAAAACAAATATGGATAAACCCGCCGCCAATCCCGCTTAGCACTAATGAAATGGACGGGGTGTTTGACCTGACATATGCCAGATCACCGCACCCAAGTTATGGTGATGCCAAAATTCCAGCTTGGGATATGATAAAATTTTCCGTCAATATTATGCGCGGCTGTTTTGGTGGTTGCAGTTTTTGTTCCATAACCGAACATGAAGGTAGAGTGGTTCAAAGCAGATCAGTCGCCTCTATATCACGTGAAATAGAAGATATGCGCGATAAAATAAGTGATTTTAAAGGCCAAATATCTGATCTAGGCGGACCCACGGCCAATATGTATCAAATGAATTGCCGCGACGAGAAAATTCATGATAGTTGTCGTCGTTTATCTTGCGTTTATCCGACTATTTGTAAAAATTTAGTAACAAATCACGATCCATTAATCGATCTTTATAAAAAAACTTGTGCCATTAAAGGCGTTAAAAAAATATCAATCAGTTCGGGTTTGCGTTATGATCTAGCGGTTAAAAGCCCTGAATATATCAAAGAATTGGTCAGCCATCATGTGGGCGGTTATTTAAAAATTGCCCCCGAACATACGGAAGATGCCTCGTTAAGTAAAATGATGAAACCCGGCATTGCCAGTTATGATCGATTTAAAGAATTATTCGACCGCGCCGCTAAAGAAGCCGGTAAAGAATTATATTTAATACCATATTTTATCGCCGCCCATCCCGGCACCGATGACGAAGATATGATGAATTTAGCCATTTGGCTTAAACGTAATAATTTCAGGGCAGATCAGGTGCAAACATTCACACCCACACCCATGTCAATTTCAACAGCTATGTATTATAGCGAAAAAAACCCTTTAAAACCAGTTAGACGCGATAATGCAAGCGAGATCGTTAAAACCGCACGTAGTGGCGAAAAACGCAAATTACATAAGGCATTTCTGCGTTATCATGACCCAGCCAACTGGCCATTAATTCGCCAAGCCTTAAAAAATATGGGCAGGGAAGATTTAATCGGCAGGGGAAAGTCATGTCTTGTGCCTTTCCCATCCATGCGTGAAAGAAATGGCGGCAGGCAAATTATAAAACCAAACCATCGTCGCGATGGAAACCATCGCAATATAAATAATGATAAAAAAAATAATAAAGAATTCTTTACTACTCACGCGGGCGAAGGCAGGCGTAAAAATTTAAAGAAAACAGCAACTATCAGCCGTAAAAATAATTATTAAAATACCAGCAACAGAAAAGTAAATATAATGTCAGATCAAAAAACATTAATAACCGATTTTATAAATAGCAATGATCTTGGCGGCTATTTGCAACATCCATTGCCGCGTGATGCCTCCAGAAGGCGGTATATTCGCCTAATCGGCAGCGATGAACAATTAATATTAATGGATGCACCACCCGCCCATGAAAATGTTGCTAATTTTATAAAGCTTGCAAATCATTTACGTAAACTTGGGTTAAGCGCGCCAGAAATATATGCGGCAGATGAGGAAAATGGAATATTATTATTAGAAGATTTTGGCGATAACAGCTTTAATAAGATGCTGGCATATGGCAGCAGCGAGCAACAATTATATCAAGATGCTATCGATGTTTTAATTGACCTGCATAATAATAAAGATACTATAAATATTGATTTAGAAAATTATGATTTAGATAAATATAAAGCCGAAGCAAGCCTTCTAACCCAATGGTATTTGCCAGAAATAAATGGTGCAAAATGGACAAAATCTGGCAATCAGGCTTATCTTGATGCATGGGACAGCATTTATAACTCCCTACCGAAACAGCCACAAACATTGACATTGCGTGATTATCATGTGGATAATCTAATGATGTTAAGACAATATAGACGACCAAAAAATTGTGGGTTATTAGACTTTCAAGATGCGCTTATTGGTTCACCTTCCTATGATGTGGCAAGCCTGCTTGAAGATGCAAGACGCAATATTGATGATAAATTAAGGCAAAAAATGCTTAAACGATATTTTGCTGGTGTTGGTTATAATGATGACCAACAAAAAATATTTAATCAATGGTATGTAATGTTGGCGGCCCAACGCCATGCCAAGGTTGCGGGTATTTTTATCAGGCTTTTCCGTAATCAGCATAAAGGCAATTACCTGAAACATATTCCGCGTGTGATTGATATGTTATCAAACCATTTGCAAAATCCATTATTAAAATCACTTGATGATTGGTTTAATAAATATTTACCAAATTTTCGCGAGTTACCCGATATTGTAAATAAGGATAACATATAAAATTAAAAGCCAAAACGAGCCGAGAAATATATATTTGAATTATCTTTAAATTGTCGCCAGAATCTATGTTTCTCTTGACCGCCAAAGATATTCGCACCGGCGGCAAATATCCAGTTATCATCCAACTTATAACTAACATTTGGACGGATATAATAATCGTCTGTGGCAAGGGTTAGGAAGGTGAATAATGACCAGTTTACATTCTGCCCATGGGTTAAATAATTCAGGCGAAAAGTTACCATTTGGCGGTTTTTATCGCTGGCTTTGGCATTACTGGCAAGGTTATTTAAATATTCACCATAATCTTGATTGGCCTCCAGATACCATTGCGTGCCAAATGTTAAATTACTGATAATTTCACGTTCATAACCCGCCATTATTCGCAATTGTGAATTATTAATCAGGCTGTCTTCACCTGATCGATCGTCAAGCGATTGATAATAACCAATTTCTGCTGATGCAATACCAGAAAATATATTATCACGAATAGATGCGCCATATACCCGCAGACGCGGAAAAATCGCCTTGCCGCTTTTAACATCAGAACCAGCTGGGCTTTTCCAAAAACCATCATATAAATAACCTGCCCATTCGGCTGAGCCATGACTGCCATAGACCCGCAAAGCCAATTCATCATCTTTAAAAATTCTATCTGGCATGATTACATCGACCATGCCATTTTTCTTACCAACTATATCGCCGTTTTTGCCAGAGAAATAACTTAATCTTGCGCCATCAATATATCGATCAGAATTAAATTGCGGGCTATATACGCCGTCAATATTAAATATATCACCATAATATGAAATTTTCACCGCGTCAGACGGTGCTTTTAAATAATTAATATCGCGGCCTAATAAAAAGCTGTTCCAATCTTTGGGGAATAAATCATTGATGAATAATAAATCACCCGTACCCCATGTTAAAATTTGCCGCCCAAGCTTGATATCAAAATTATCAAAATTTGTACTAGTTAAATTAAATTGCCGTAAATCGACTAAACCCTTACCAGTTTTAAGATTTGATTTATGGCTATATGCTTGATCATCATAAATTATATCGCCCGATAGATTTAATGCCATTTGTTGAAAATCATGCTGATAATCAAGATGCAATCGCATTTCGCTTAATGATGATATATTTTGATATGAAGAGCGATTTATTTGCCGCCCCATACGGTTTTCAATGAAGCCACTAAGCCCGTCAAATATTTCCCCATCCATATCATCATTGACAATATTTTTATCGGTAATTACATCAATAGCATCATCAAATAAGCCCGCTGGTAAGGCTGGCTCATCACCTAAACCTGCTGGCAAATTTGGTTCATCACTTAATCCTGCGGGTAAGGCTGGTTCTTGAGCATTTGCCGAAATCAAGCTATAATTATGGTTAAAAACCACCAGAAATAATGCAATCAATATTATCGGTTTAAAATTTTTCGCCATGATCAAAATTAGCGTAGATATTTTTTCGGCACATTGCGTAAATAACGCTCACTAAATATATTTTTTGGCAAACCAACATTATATTCGACCGAAATATAATCCATCACGGTTTTTGATCCCGTTAAATGATTAATTGCAGTTGATTGCATCACCGTTGGAAAGTCTTGAATAGTTTTAATTTTTGTTGCCACTATAGTTCTTATTTTCTGTCCAGAATCATCATAATATACCGCCTGAATTGGCAAGAAACTAATCTTATGAATATAGGTTTCAAAATAGGCAAATTCGACCTTTTGGGGGTCTTTTGGTGTATGTTTTAATTTGTAATAATTTTTACTGACTTCCAACAATTGATGGTTATCATCTTCAAGCAAGCGACCTGAAACATCCTCATATAAAAAATCAGAACCAATAAAACTAGTACGTTTATCGCTGGCAGCGATACGTTTAACCAGATCTAATGCAGGTAAATAAAGCCATCTATCATCGTCTTTATCAAGATATTTCAATACCATAAACACCATCTTACTTACATCTGATGGGCGATGGAAATAGACATAAAATTGCTGGGCTGAACGATAGGCATTATTTTTTAAATTATCGCTATCGGTAATATCTTGACGTAAAATAGTCATTTTGCGGCTGCGGCTGTTATTTTGTTTATCGGTTATGGTCATTTTAACCTGCGCCCTGCCGTCTTTACCTTGATAATATGAACTATAATTAGCATGATTAACTATTTCTTCGGCTGAAAGTTCCGCCGCATCAGCATGATTAATATGAAACCCACCGATATTTACCATGATTAAAAACATTGCCACCGAAAATATTATTCTGAGATTTAATAAATTTATCATGATCTAGTTTCCTTAAAAAACACTTTCGGCATTAATGTTATTATGGCGGGCAATATTACCAATGTGGCAAGACCCGATGTGATTAAAATTGCCGCAATCAATACACCAACCGTATTATATGGTATTAATGTTGCCATTAATAATGGTGAAAAGCCAAGCCCCAAAACAATAGCATTTCTGGCAATCGCCCGCGCTGGCTCGCCAAAGGCATATTTATGCCCCTCATGCCAATTACCAAATTTTGCCGTTGCTTCCCGCGACCTCGATATGAAATGAATTGAATAATCAACTGCCAAGCCTAAGCTCAACGCACTTAATACCGCCACAGGCATATCAAAATCTTTGCCAATAAAACCAAGTATAGCATAAATAAATGCCACCGATAAGGTTAATGGTATCATGGAAATTATACCCCAAGGGATTGAACGGAATAATATTATCATCATGATTAGAACAAGGGCAAAGCTGCCTAAAAATGCATCTAACATGCCCGATACCATTTTATCCTGCCACACCACATTAATATATGTAAGCCCGAACCATTTATGTTGCAAACCGTCTGGCAATGGATTGTTTTTAATATATTGATTGGTCAGATCAATCACCGACGACATATCAATATTATCGCCGCTATTTAATTGCACCATTATATTGGCATTGCGATAATCTGGCGTTACAAAATGCCATAAATCATGGGGTTTATGGCTGCTTTGAAATGTAATCAAGCTTTGCGCCACCGCATTTTGCGTATCTGGAATGCGATATGCCTGATCTTTTCCTAAAAATAATTCACGGTGAACTGTTTTAATAACATCGGTTAACCCATTGGTTTTGCCAACGATTGGTGATTTTTCAATGGCTAGTTGAAGCCCCTCCATATATTTTAATATGGCTGGTTGTTTAAATATTTGCTGTGCTGATATTTCCTCATCAATCAATGTTAAAACCTCTCCCCATGCATCATATTTATCATCATCTGATTGATCGCTTTTATCCTCAACCCAATTTGCGATGGCTTGTAAATTAACATCACCATTATTTTTCATGGCAATGATTTGTTTCCTGGCAATATTAAATACTATCGCCAAATTTGTGATTTCTGATTTTTGGGAAATTTCTATTGCGGCATCCATATTATCTAATAAATTAGCGATAGTTTTTTTATCAATATCTATATTATTATAGCTGGGTAATATTGCCAAATATGCCAAATCTGTACCGCCAAAATTTTTATTTAGAACCCTGTCAGCAACACGAATAGGGTGGCTTTTTTCAAACCATTTTATCGGATTATCATTGATAATTATTTTTGAAATTCCAAGGGCAGAAATAAATATAATCGCCACCAAACCAATGCAAACCAATTTGTAACGATAATAGCTTAAATTACCAAGAGCTTGCAGAAACTTTCCCAATATGCCGTTATTTTCGCTATCGGATGATTGTTTCATGCCAAAATTCTCAAGGCTTTTATCCGACATGCCAAGAATATATGCGGGTACAAAAGTAACTGTCATAAACCATGCTAAAATAACGCCAATAGCGATAAAAATACCGAATGTTTGTACGGGTGGTATCGGCGTTAATGCTAATGAGAAAAAACCAACGCTGGTGGTTAATGTGGTATATAACATCGGCTTATATAGCTCGTTCATTACCTCCACCATTACTTGTTTTTTATCCGAACCTTTTTTATATCGATCATAAAATTCCGACAAAATATGTACCGCGTCCAACACGGCGATGGGCATGATAAATATCGGTATCATCGAACTCATAATATGTACTGTATTACCGCTTATAACCAATAAACCCATAGTTAACATCGAACAGACCATGGCAACGATCATTGGTGCTGTAATTAATTGTATATTGCGGAAAAATAGCCACATTAAAATAAAAATTACCAACATAGCAGCAGGTGCAGAAATTGCCATTTGCACGAACATTTCAACGCCAAAAACATCTTCGGCAACGGGCAGTCCAGTTATATGAAATTTATCGTTGCTATCTTGCCATTGGCTTATTTTTGCCAATAATTGCTCACGGATACGAAAGCTTAAATGTTTATCACTTATTGGCAAATAAAGACTTATCGCCCTGCCATTCTTACTAACCATCGTGTCATTAAGGGTTGGTATTTTTAATGCTCGATCACGCACAAGCAGCGCATCTGCCATATTTTCTGGCGGTTGTGGCATTAACCAATTAAAACTAACCGCGCCAAGCCCCGCTTGATCTATGCTATCGACCATTGATGGTGCGATCATATCAATGCCAATCACACCAACCATATTATCAGGGTTCTTTTCATCGACCCATTTCAGGGATTTTGAAAATTGCGCCAATTGATAAATACGTTTTAAACTTTCAGGATTAAACACGCCTTCAGGATGTTTATCATTGACGATGCCAACAACGATAATATCTCTGATTGCAAATTTTTTCTTCATTTCATTATGAAAAACCCGCACAGGTTCATCAGGAGATAACATATTTTCAGGGTCAGTATGAATGATAAGCTTGTTAAAATTTGTAAATTGCACAGGCCATAATGTAGGTATTGTCGCCCCTGCCACCATCAAAAAGGCTAAAACAACCAAGCCCCAGATCATTAATTTTGGATATTTCAACGTCAGCATTGTTAATTTATGTTCTGCAACTGCCATTTTAAAATCCTTTAAAATATGATTTAAATTATAAAATATAAAAATATCAACATCGCCATATAAACATCACTTGACATTTATATCATACCAACGTATATTAGCAACATGTAATTTACATATGATTAAATTACTATTTTATTAAGCATATATATTTATAGTTTAATTTTATATTAATAATTTGATAAAAAGGATATATAATCAATGTCTATTGATAGAATAATTTTTGTAATGGCTGGCAGTTTTATTTTGATAAGCCTTGCATTATCACATTATCACGATCCAAATTGGATATATTTGACCGCATTCATGGGCGTAAATTTACTGCAAGCAGGCTTCACCAGATGGTGCTTAATGGCCAGTATATTTAAAATGATTGGTTTTAAGCCAGGAAATGCGTTTAAATAATTATATATGAATTAATCAATATATTTAAACTGTGGATGTTGGTAATATACCCTAACTTCCACAGTTTATTTAGTTTAATAACTAGATTTTAATAATATCTTGATTAATCACAAGTCCATTTTCATTCGCAGTAATATTAACAATATCACCATCGGCAATATCACCCGCCAAAATTTTATTAGCCAATGGATTTTGTAAATTACGTTCAATGATCCGTTTTAACGGCCTTGCACCATAAATTGGGTCATAACCCGCATCGCCAAGCCAATTTATTGCAGCCGCATCAATTTTCAATTTTATCTTACGATCTTCTAATAGATTTTGTAATTGGTCTATTTGAATATGGACAATATTGCCAATATTTTTGCGACTAAGCCGATGGAATAATAATGTTTCATCAATTCTATTGAGAAATTCTGGCCTAAAACTAGCCCGAACCACATCCATTATTTGCGGCCTGATTAATTCCACATCATCACCAGCCTTTTGATTAACCATAAATTCCGCACCAAGGTTGGAGGTCATTAAAATCAAAACATTTCTAAAATCAACTAAACTGCCTTGAACATCGGTTAATCTGCAATCGTCAAGCACTTGTAATAGAATATTAAAAATATCTGGATGCGCTTTTTCCATCTCATCAAATAAGATAACCTGATATGGTCTTCTACGAACCGCTTCGGTTAATGCGCCGCCTTGGTCATAACCAACATAACCTGGCGGTGCGCCAATCAAGCGCGATACTGAATGTTTTTCCATATATTCCGACATATCAATTCGTAAAATTGCCTGATCATCATTGAATAGAAATTCCGCCAATGCCTTACTTAATTCTGTTTTACCAACCCCCGTTGGCCCAAGGCATAAAAATGAGCCAATTGGTCGCCCCGAAGCTTGCAACCCAGCCCGTGAACGCCTGACCGCATTGGCAATTGCGGTGATTGCATGATTTTGACCTATAACGCGCTTGCCCAATTTTTTTTCCATTTGTAATAGCTTTTCACGCTCCCCCGCCAACATTTTATCAACGGGAATACCGGTCCAGCGCGAAACAACCGCGGCAATATCAGATTCACTAACGGTTTCATTTAATATTTTATCGCCATCATCATTATCGGCATCATCATTTTCAAGGCTTTCGGCAAGGCTTTGTTCAAGCTTGGGAATTATGCCATAGCTTAATTCACCAGCCCGTTCAAATTCACCATTGCGCTTGGCTTTGGTTAGATCCAATCTTGCATTTTCCAAACTTTCCTTGATATTTTGCGCCCCTTGCAATTTATCTTTTTCCGCCACCCATTTTGCGGTTAATATGGATGATTGATCTTCAAGGCTGCATAATTCATCTTCTAACTTTTCCAACCGATCTTTTGATGCCTGATCTTTTTCTTTTTTCAAGGCTTCACTCTCAATTTACAACTGCATTATACGCCGGTCAAGCTCGTCAATATTCTCTGGCTTACTATCCACTTCCATACGTAAACGGCTGGCGGCCTCATCCATTAAATCGATGGCTTTATCGGGTAAAAATCTATTGCTGATATAACGATCAGAAAGGCTTGCCGCCGCCACAAGGGCGCTATCTTTAATACCAACCCCATGATGTAATTCATATTTTTCTTTTAAGCCACGCAAAATAGAAATCGTATCGGCAACATTTGGTTCATTAACCATGACAGATTGAAACCGCCTTGCAAGGGCTGCGTCTTTTTCGATATATTTGCTATATTCATCCAATGTGGTTGCACCAACACAATGAAATTCACCTCTGGCTAATGCTGGTTTTAACATATTGGATGCATCCATCGATACTTCGGCAGCCCCTGCGCCAACAAGGGTATGTAATTCATCGATAAAGCAAATTATTTCACCATTTGACGATGATATTTCTTCTAATACCGCCTTTAATCTTTCTTCAAATTCACCACGAAATTTTGCCCCTGCAACCATTGATGATAAATCAAGGCTAAGCAGTTTTTTGCCTTTAATTGCCTCTGGCACATCACCATTTATAATCCGCAAGGCAAGCCCTTCGATAATTGCCGTTTTACCAACCCCAGGTTCACCAATTAACACGGGATTATTTTTTGTCCGTCTGCTTAATACTTGAATTATCCGTCTTATTTCTTCATCGCGACCAATCACAGGGTCTAATTTACCATCGCTGGCGGCTTTGGTTAAATCATGAGTATATTTTTTAAGCGCATCATATTTATTTTCTGCCGTGGCACTATCGGCGACCCTGCCCTTGCGCATTTCATTAATGGCAATATCTAAATTTTGCGGTTTAACATTGGCATCTTTTAACCGTCTCGCCGCCGCTGTGCCTTTTATCATTGTCATGGCAAGCAACATATATTCAGCAGTAACAAAGCTATCACCAGCTTTTTTCGCAAGACTTTCTGCCTCTACCAAAATTTTGGCGAAACTGGCATCAAGATGTAATTGCCCTGCGCCATTACCTGAGACTTTTGGTAATTTGGCTAATTCCTCTGCAATTGCTTGTGTTAAATATTTAACATCACCACCCGCTGCGATGATTAATGTTGCCGCCATTCCTTTATCATCATCTAATAATATTTTTAACAGATGCTCGCTCGACAATCGTTGATGCTGCATGGTTACGGCAAACCCCTGCGCCGATTGTATGAAGCCACGGCAACGATCGCTATAATTTTCAAAATTCATAATAAAAACCCTTTCTATACCCACCATTTATGGTAAAATATAATGAAACATACTATATTAACGACGCCATATTTATAATTTGGCAGCCATCAATAATATTACTTATGTATAATATATGGGTATTAAATTAACCATCGCAATGGCAATATTTGATTTGAATTTTGGTGATATTATTTGGCTTAATATCATATCCAGTGATTATGGTAATTTAAAATCGATTGGTGGCACGGTTGATACTATATAATAATTATTAAATATCTGCCTAATAACAAAACCATTTAAGCTAGTAAAATTATTGCATATTATAAAGACGCCATATTAAAAATTTAATCAACTACGGCTATATATGGTAGATGCCGATATTTTTCATTATAATCAATGCCATAACCAACAACGAATAAATTTTCAACTTCAAAACCGATAAAATCAGCGCTAATATCAACTTCGCGTCTTGCTGGTTTATCCAATAAAATACAGCTCATCACATTATTTGCACCGTGGCCTTTAAAAACATCTGTCGCATATGCAAGCGATTTGCCGCTATCTAAAATATCATCAACGATTAAAATATCACGACCATTAATATTTGCGGGAATATTACCCGATAGTAAAACTTCACCACTGCTTTTTTTTGAACTGCCATAGCTGCTAAGTCGCATGAAATCGACATTTGGTGTCATGCCCGCCTTATCCATGGAACGTACTAAATCAGCAGTAAAAACAAATCCACCTTTAAGCAAGCCAATCACCAATATATCTTTCGGGCATTCTTTTGATATTTCAACGCCAAGCATATCAATCCGCGCCTTGAGGTCATCTTGTGAAATAAGTTCGCTTATCATATATGCCTCTTCGTTAAATATAATGCTATTGTTTATTAATAAATATCAATATAATAAGAAATATCAATCGAATTAACAAAATAATGGCGAAATATAATAATGGCAACTAGCATTTTATTTCATATGATCCGCGAAAGCGGCGAATCTTTGCAAAGTCAGCTTAGGAGAGCAATTTTAAACGCCATATTAAATGGAAGCTTACCTGCAGGGTTTAAATTACCCTCAAGCCGTAAATTATCAAAAGATATGAAAATATCGCGAAATACCGCCTTGATTGTCTATCAACATTTAACAGATGATAGTTATTTAATCACCAAGGAACGCAGCGGTCATTATGTTAACAGCGATTTTGTCAAAGAAATAAAACAAAGCAGGCTTAATGATAAATTACCAAATCGTTATGATAATAATAATGATGATGTTGAGAACAATCCCAATTGGCAACAACGACTTTATTTAAAGCCATCCAATTTAAATTATTTAAACCTGCCAAAAGATTGGCGTAATATGGCCTATCCATTTGTTTATGGCCAACCCGATAGCACCCTATTTCCACTACCCGCATGGCGGGAATGCAGCCGCCTTGCACTGAGCACAAAAGATATGGCGCAATGGATACATGACGATAAAATTTATGACGATCCGCAATTAATCGAACAAATAAAAACAAGGCTATTGCCCGCCCGTGGTATCCATGTTCGTAGCGAAAATATTCTTATTACCCTTGGCGGACAAAATGCACTTTATTTATTAGCAGGGCTTTTGGTGCGTAAAAAAACTACCGTCGCCATTGAAAATCCTGGCTATCCTGATGCTAAAAATATCATGGGTCTTTTTACTAAAAAAATCATACCAATAACCGTCGATGACGAAGGCATGGTTATGGATAAACAGCTTGATAATTGCGATTATGCCTTTGTTACCCCAAGCCACCAATGCCCAACAACGGTTACCATGTCAATAAAACGGCGTGAAAGCTTGCTTAAAAAAGCCAAAGAAAATGATTTTATCATCATTGAAGATGACTATGAAAATGAAATAAATTATTTTAAATTTGCCAGCCCTGCCCTAAAGGCATTGGATGTTGATAATCGTGTGGTTTATATTAGCAGCCTGTCAAAAACCTTGTTTCCTGGATTGCGTGTTGGTTATTTGGTTGCCGACAAGCGTCTTATTTCTGAATTAAAATATTTCCGCCGCTTGGTGGTGCGATATACGCCAAGCAATAATCAAAGAACATTGGCATTATTTTTATCGCTTGGTTACTATGACAGCCTGATTTACTCGCTACGTAAAAGATGGCATAAAAGATGGAATATTGTTAATGAAGCATTAAAATGTTATATGCCCCAATGCAGCTTCCCGCCATCATCTGGCGGGTCATCATATTGGATTAAAACACCAAATGGCATCAACGCACAAGATTTAGTTGATGCGGCGATAGATCAAGGCATATTAATCGAATCTGGTTTGCCATTCTTTCAAGATAACCCGCCGCCAAATCAATATTTCCGTATTGGTTTCACATCAATTAAATCAGATAAAATTGAACCAGGGATCAAGCTGTTAGGGCAAATATTACAACAATTAATCACTGATAATAAAATAACTAATATTTAAATGATGTAGAATAACTAAATTATAAAACTGGTACTATTAATTAACATGCAATGGAACTAGCGTAACATAGTATATAAAAGCATATTATAAGATATTTAGGTGAAAATATTTAAATGTTAGGCACAAAACCAGTCATATGCCCAAAAGACCTGCTAGATATGGCAAAAAAATGCGATATGATTACCACCGCCGTGGTTAATATATCGTCGATTGATACCATAAAAACAGTCAAGATTGCCAGCGATAACGGTTTTATAAAACCAATATTAATTGGTGATTATAATGTCATTAAAAAAATTACCGATGGCATGAAATGGTCAAATTCTAATTTTGAAATAATAGATAGCAATAATGAGGTTAAATCAGCCGAAATTGCAGTTAAATTAATTCGCGATAATAAGGCATATGCGATCATGAAGGGCGATACCCATACGGATATATTCATGGCAGCAATCATTGATAAAGATACTGGTATTCGCGGTGAAGGGCGGCTTTGCCATGCATTTTATATGACATTTCCTGATAGCAACAAATCGCTTATAATTTCCGATTGCGCCGTTAACATCGCACCAAATATTAAAACAAAACAAGCTATCATTAAAAATAGCATCAAACTATCCCATATTTTAGGTAATCAATGTCCAAAAGTTGCAATCATTTCTGCAACTGAGGATATAAACGCAAGCATGCAATCGAGCATTGATGCCGATGAATTATCAAATTGGGCAAAAGACAATATAAAAAATGCGGTTATTCACGGGCCGATGGCGTTAGATAATGCAATTTCACCACAAGCAGCCAAAATTAAAAATATCGTCAACCCCGTCGCTGGCAATGCCGATATTACCATCATGCCCAATATCGAAGCAGGAAATATTTTTTTTAAAAGCATGGTATATTATAATAATGCCTGTGCTGCAGGGATAGTTATGGGTGCAAAAGTACCAATAATTTTAAATAGCCGTGCCGACCCGTTTGAGGCAAAGCTTGCCAGTATCGCAATCGCCGTAATTATGGCAAAAAAATTCAGGAGATAAAATAAATGGCGATTAATAACATCACAAAAGAAGAAATAATAGATAAATCGCCATCTATTGCAGGTGAAGTTAAAACAACCACATGTTATATGTGTGCATGTAGATGCGGTATAAAGGTTCATTTAAACGGCGATGTCATACGTTATATCGAAGGCAATCCCGACCATCCGATAAATAAGGGTGTATTATGCGCCAAGGGTTCGGCGGGCATTATGCAACATAATTCACCCGCAAGGCTTAAAAAACCGCTGTTACGTGTTGGAGAACGTGGCGCAGGTGAATTTAAAGAAATCGAATGGGACGAAGCCATCGCCTTAAGCGTTAAATGGCTTGGCGAAACAAGGGCAAAAGACCCATCAAAATTGGCTTTTTTTACGGGACGCGATCAATCTCAAGCCATTACAGGTTGGTGGGCAAATCAATATGGTACCAGAAATTTTGCTGCCCATGGTGGTTTTTGTTCGGTTAATATGGCGGCGGCTGGGCTTTATACTATCGGTGGTTCTTTTTGGGAATTTGGCGAGCCCGATTGGGAATTAACAAAATATTTCCTAATGTTTGGCGTTGCCGAAGACCATGATTCAAACCCGATAAAAAGCGGTATTGGCAAATTAAAAACTAAAGGCGATGCCAAATTTGTTTCGGTTAATCCCGTTCGCACGGGCTATTCCGCCGTTGCCGATGAATGGCTTGGTATAACCCCCGGTACCGATGGTTTATTCGTATTTGCCTTGATCCATGAATTATTAAAGGCAGAAAAAGTAGATTTCCAATATCTTGGGCGCTATACTAATGCGGGGTGGTTAGTCATTCAAGATCACGGTGCAGATGATGATGGGCTATTTTACCGTGATGATAATGACAACCCATTATGTTTTGATATAAATTCAAATGGCTTAATGGCTCATAATAACCCCGATATTAATATGGCGCTGGCGGGCGAATATAAATTACCCGACGGTCGTAACGCCATCCCCGCATTTCAATTAATGGCAGAAAGATATATCGACGATAAATATTCACCAGATAATGCCAGTAAGAAATGCGGCATTCCAGCAGATACCATCAAACGCATCGCAGCCGAATTAGCCCATGCAGCGTTCGAGCAAGAAATAGAACTTGATGTGGAATGGACAGATTGGGCAGGTCGCAAACAGAAAAAAATGATTGGCAGACCGGTTAGTATGCATGCGATGCGCGGTATTTCTGCCCATTCCAATGGTTTTCACACATGCCGCACCATTCATATTTTACAAATGATTTTAGGGACAATAGACGTTCCGGGTGGTTTTAGGAATAAGCCACCATTTCCACGCCCATGTCCGCCGGGGCCTAAGCCTGCGGGGCATCAATCATCGGCAAATACCCCGCTTGGTGGTATGCCGCTTGGTTTTCCAACTGGGCCTGAAGATTTATTGGTTAATCAAGATGGCAGCCCGAAACGCATTGATAAAGCATATAGTTGGGAATATCCATTATCATCGCACGGCATGATGCATATGGTTATCCATAATGCATGGAAAGGCGACCCGCATAATATTGATGTATTATTCATGTATATGGCGAATATGAGCTGGAATAGCAGCATGAATACATCGGGTACTATTAAATATTTAACCGATAAAAATGCCGATGGTGAATATAAAATTCCTAAAATAATATATTCCGATGCCTATTATTCTGAAATGGTCGCATTTGCTGATTTGATTTTGCCCGATACCACATATCTTGAACGGTGGGATTGCATATCATTGCTTGACCGCCCCATATCAAGCGCCCATGGCCCAGCAGATTCTATTCGCCAGCCCGTGATAAAACCCAACCGCGATGTCAGGCCATTTCAAGATGTTTTATTGGATATTGGCGTTAAATTAAATCTACCCGGCATGGTTAATGATGATGGCACGGCAAAATACCCCAAAGGCTATAAGGATTATATGGTTAATCATCAACGCACCCCTGGTATTGGACCGTTGGCTGGTTGGCGCGGCAAAGATGGTAAATCCCATGGCAAAGGCGATGTTAACCCCGATCAATTGCAAAAATATATCGATAATGGTTGCTTTTGGCAGGGTAAGTTTAGCGCGGAACAATCATATTATAAACATGCCAATCGATCATATTTAGACCATGCAAAATCAATGGGCTGGATTCCAACTGCTGATCAAATTGTCTTGCAAATTTATTCTGAACATATGCAAAAATTTAAACTAGCAGCCCTTGGTCATGGCAGCAACCAACCGCCTGATGAACTGCGCCCACGCATCATAGAATTTTTTGATCCATTACCCATATGGTATCGCGCATTAGAAGACGCGGCGATAAAAGATGGCGATTTTCCCTTGCATGCAATCACCCAACGCCCGATGCATATGTATCATAGTTGGGGTTCACAAAATGCATGGTTACGGCAAATAACCGACCAAAACCGCCTATTCATCCATCATCAAACAGCCGCCAAACTTAACATAAAAACCGATGATTGGGTATGGGTTACTTCACCATATGGTCGTGTAAAGGGACAGGTGAAATTAATCGATGGCGTTGATAAAAATACGGTTTGGACATGGAATGCCATTGGTAAAAGAAAAGGCGCATGGGGGCTTTCTGATGATGTCGCCGAAAGCAATAAAGGATTTTTATTAAACCATATTATATCAGAATTATTACCCGCCAGAACCGACGGCTATCGTTATTCAAATTCCGACCCGATAACGGGCCAAGCCGCATGGTATGATTTACGTGTAAGGGTAGATCTATGTGATCCTAACGATACTAATAATGATGAAAATAACAATCAAGAACAACAAACCATGCCTATGTTTGGCCCCGTATCAAGGCAACCTGATGCCTTTGATATACCCAATATATTACGTTATGACGGTAAAAAAAATATTAATGATGAAAATATAAATTCTGATGATAAGGGGCAGATAAGATGACATCTATTCCCCCCCCCAGTTCAACTAAAAAACTAGGCCTTGTGATTGATTTGGATATTTGCGTTGGTTGTCATGCCTGCGCCGTTAATTGCAATGAATGGAATACGGGTGGTCATTCGGCCCCCCTTACCGATAAAAACCCATATGGCAAAGACCCGATTGGCGTTTGGTTTAATCGTATTCACAGCTTTGAAATAAGCTATGATAATGACGATAATAATCAAGGTCAAACGGTGCATTTTCCAAAAAGCTGCCTACATTGCGAAGACGCGCCATGTGTTACCGTTTGCCCAACTGGTGCATCATATAAACGTGCCGAAGATGGCATTGTTTTAATTAATGCCGACCGTTGTATCGGGTGTAAATTATGTTCATGGGCATGCCCTTATGGCGCAAGAGAATTTGACGATGATGCGGGCGTTATGAAAAAATGTACCCTTTGTATCGACCGTATTTATAATGAAAATTTACCACAGGCGGAACGCAAACCAGTATGCGTATCGACTTGTCCCGCCAATGCACGTCATTTTGGTGATTTAGGCGATGTTAATTCAGATATCAGCAAATTAGTAGCCAAACGTGATGGTTATGCCTTGATGCCAGAACAAGGTTGCAAGCCAGTTAATAGATATTTACCACCGCGCGCGATGAAATATACTGGTGCGCCAAAAAAGCTTAAACATATGGGCGGCGATATTGGCCTGATTTCTCGCATGATAAATAAATTCATGCCAACAAGCGAAAGTAAATAATATGCATCCAGCAAAATCAGTTATATTTTTCACCACCGCATCTGGTGCTGGATACGGGCTTATCGCAATTATAATCATCGCCAATTTATTTGGTGTAATCGCCGCCAATATTGGTTTTGCTATATTTTCATATCAGTTATTAAGTTTTATCACTGCATTTGGCCTAATTACCGCAGGGTTATTATCATCAACATTTCATTTAGGACAACCAAAACGTGCCCTAATGTCATTTAGCCAATGGCGCACATCATGGCTAAGTAGAGAAGCAGTAATGGCGGTGATAACATATATAACCGCAGGGGTTTATGGAGTTTATTTTTGCTTTTCACCTGATATTTTATCGTCAAAATCTGTGGTTATGTTAATTGCAATCGCCGCATTATTATCATGCGTTACAACCATATATTGCACCTCGATGATCTATGCTTCCCTAAAGCCTATCCATGCTTGGTCAAATAAATTTACCCCTATTGGTTATTTAATTTTTGGCCTTATGGGTGGCGTAATAATTTTAGCAACAATTTTACATATATATGATAAAGCCAATATTATGCTTGATATAACCGTTATAGTCTTTTCCATAATTGGCCTTATATTTAAATTACGTTATTGGTCATTCATTGATCATAGCAAAAGCATTTCTACTATCCATAGCGCAACGGGGCTGGGCATTTTTGGTAAAAAAAACAAAGATGGTAAAATTGCCAAGGTTATTATGTTAGAACCACCCCATAGCCAAAATAAGTATTTATTAAATGAAATGGGTTTTAAAATTGCCAGAAAACATGCAAAATCATTACGGCTTCTGACTGTTATTTTAACTTTCATTGCACCAACCATTTTATTTGCACTGGTAATAATTATTAATCAAAATATACTCATTGCCCAAATTATGACTATTAATGCATTATTTCTTGCGGCAATTGGAATTTTTTGTGAAAGATGGTTATTTTTTGCCGAAGCAAAACATACAGTAACATTATATTATGGTTCACATAATGTATGATCATATTTATAGTTAAAATAATAAATATTTGATAATTAAATGAAGGATATCAAGTCATGATGACCACAACGACCGCCAATATAAAAAAATATACAGTACAAATATTAACAAGCAAGGCCAGCATAGATACACCAAAAACCCAAATAATTATTCGCCTATATTGCGATAATGGCGATATATGCGGCGTTGCTGCCTTTACTGATTTTGGTGATAAGGCTGCGCCAAACCCATCGAATAATGGCGTTAATCACACGCCAACCGTTCATTATGATATTTCGCATTATCAAGCATTCGTAGATATATTACGCACGGAAAAACAATTATATTGGAAGATTGCATGGATACAAACTGGTGCAAAAAAACAAATATCCGATGTATCGCTTGATACCAAAGAAGAAATTATTGGCGAACATTTTGGCAAAGGTGGCGTTTAATAATAAATATTAAATATATTAGCCGCCAGATAGCCGTGGAATTAACACCACATCGGCATTTGGTGGTATTTTTTGAAATAGTGATTGATTATATATTTGCCCATTGATTGAAACGCTAACCCCTTGTTCAATATATTCATCAAGTTTGGGATAGGTTTTTAGCAATTTATTTAATAATTGATTAATGTCTTTTGCCTCAATTTCATCGATTATAATTTCATCAATGTTTTTGCCGTCATTTTCACCATCGGGCGATTGCATTGCGTTTTTAATGACCCCAGATAATAATATTTTAATCATTAACTATTATCTTGTATATTTTCTTCAAAATTTCGCATTTGAAATTTCTGCACCTTATCACTTGCCGTAATCGGAAATTCTTCAACCAATCGAACATAACGCGGCACCTTGAAATAGGAAATGTTGGCTTTACAATATTCGCGGATATCATCACTGCAAAGCTTGCTGTTATCTATTTTTTTAACCCATGCACAAATTTCCTCCCCCAGTTTACTATCCTTAACACCAAATACATGGACATCTTGAATCTCATCATGGCGATGCAATAATTCCTCAATCTCACGCGGTGAAATATTCTCGCCACCGCGAATAATAATATCTTTCAAACGCCCAGTAATGGCGCAATAACCTTGCTTATCTAATCTGCCAAGATCACCAGTTAGCATCCAACCATCAGCGGTTATGACTGTATCTGTTGCCGCCCGATTGCCCCAATATCCTGACATAACCGAATAGCCGCGCACTTGAATTTCACCCTCAACCCCTATGGCAGCAACTAAACCGTCTGCATTTACAATGCGCGCTTCAATATGTGGATGAATACGACCAATTGTCGAGATCCGCCGTTCAAACTCGTCATCTGCCATTGTTTGAAAACTAACTGGGCTGGTTTCCGTCATGCCATAGCAAATTGTAACTTCTGACATATTCATATGGTTAATTACCTGTCTCATCACCGCCGATGGGCAAGGCGCACCCGCCATTATACCCGTTCGAAGCGATGACAGGTTTCTATTTTTAAAACCATCATCTTTTAACATGGCAATAAACATGGTTGGAACGCCGTATAATGCCGTGCAATATTGGTTTTCCACCGCATCCAAAGTTAGCTGAGGATCGAACCCTGCCGCCGGATATATCCATGAAGCCCCCTTTGTAATACAGGCCAAATTACCCATTACCATGCCAAAACAATGGAATAATGGCACGGTAATACAAACCCTATCTTCAGCAGTGAAATTTTGGTATTCAGCGACAAATTTGGCATTATTTAAAATATTAAAATGGCTTAGCGTTACCGACTTAGGCTATCCATTAGTGCCGCTTGTAATTTGGATATTGATAGGATCATCGGGCAGAAGTCTCGATTCAATGTCTAATAATCGCGCTTCATCCGCGCTATCTTGCATTGCTAAAAGACTATCAAAAAGAATAATATCCGACGGCCATTCTGATTTTGAGCCGATACCAACAAAAAACTCCAATGGTGGTGGCAATTCATTGCCGTTACTAATACCAAGAATTTCCATATAATCGCTGTGCTTAAAACGGCGTGCGCTTACTAATAATCTGCAACCAACTTCTTGTAATGCAAAATGTAGCTCTTTACGTTTATAGGCAGGGTTTAACGTAACCAAAATCATCCCAGCACGTGCAGTTGCAAATTGCAACAACGCCCATTCGGTGCAATTTGGAGCTAAAATTGCCACACTATCCCCAATATTAAACCCCATATCCAATAATGCGGCGTCTATCCTTCCTGTTTGTTGCCAAAACTCGCCATAGCTGAGATCATATTTTTCGCCATCAACCGATAAAATCGCAGGGCGTGTAGAGTATTTTATAGCAGTTTGATGTAATAAACTGCCGATAGTTTGCCTTATTAATGGCGCATCAACCGACCCTTTAACATAACTTTCTGTTAACATCTGCTATTCCTTTTACATTATAAAATAGTTTATTTCAGACGCTATAATAATCAATTTCAATCATTCTTTAAACCATCAATCGCCTTTAAAATAACAGGTGGCGACATGGGTAATTTAGTTAATCGCACGCCAGCCGCCGCCGATACGGAATTTGCAACCTCCGCCAATGGTGGCACAATTCCCGTTTCACCAACGCCGCGCACCCCATATGGATGGCCTGAATTAGGCACTTCGACAATCACCGTATCGATCATTGGTAAGTCGGATGCCACAGGAATGCGATAATCTAAAAAACTTGCATTTTGTAATTTACCATCTTCGCCATAAATATATTCTTCGTTTAATGCCCAGCCAATTCCTTGGGCAGCACCGCCTTGAAACTGCCCCTCTACATATGATGGATGGATGGCTTTGCCCGCATCTTGAATGACGGTGTAACGTAAAATATCAACCTTGCCCGTTTCTTGGTCAACCATAGTATCGACAATATGCGTGCCGAAACTAACCCCCGCGCCATCGGCATTATATTCATGATGACCGGCAATAGGCCCGCCAGTATAATTTGCTTTGGCGGCAATTTCTGCCATGCTAAGCGGGGTAAAATCACCGGCATTAGCACCCGATGGTTTGGCAAAGCCATCTTCCCATTTAACCGCATCGACGTGGATATCCCAAAATTTTGCAGCCCGTTTACACATTTCATTAATGGCTTTACGCGCCGCCATTATTGCCGCCATGCCGCTTGAAAATGTAACCCTACTGCCTTCGGTAGTATCATTATAGCCAAGCGAGCTAGTATCAGCGATAATGGCGCGAATATTTTCATAAGGAATGCCAAATTCTTCGGCGGTCATTTGACATATTGATGCCCTTGATCCACCAATATCTGGCGTGCCAACCGCGACTGTCACCGTGCCATCGGCATTAACATTTAATGTGGTGCAGGTCGCACCGCCAAAATTAAACCAAAAACCACAGGCAATACCGCGACCCTGATTTTTACCAAGTGGCGCATTATAATGGTCATGTGCCTTGGCGGCATTTAATGTCTCCACCAAGCCAATATCACTAAATTTAGGGCCATATGATGATTGATCACCCGCACACACCGCATTTTTTAGACGAAATTCTATTGGGTCTATATTAAGCTTTATCGCCAATTCATCGACCACAGATTCAACACCATAAGTCGCCATCGGCGCACCAGGCGCACGATATGCCGCACCTTTTGGTCGGTTTGTTACCACATCAAATGCGATTGTTTTAACATTTTCCAAGGCATAACAAGCAAAGGCCGACATGGCACCAAAATCTGCTGGTGCGCCTTTAAATGCCCCGCCTTGAAAATTCATTTTGGCAAAGCCAGCCGTGATGCGCCCGTCTTTTGTCGCACCAATTTTAACAACCGCGCTCATGCTCGATGTGGGTCCGCTTGCCTTAAACACTTCTTCACGCGTCATGGTGATTTTAACAGGTTTGGCGCATTTACGTGATAACGCCAAGGCAACTGGCTCAATAAACACTGTGGTTTTACCGCCAAAACCACCACCAATTTCCGATGCGATAACGCGCAATTTGGAAATATCCATATCCAATAATGATGCACAAAGATTACGCACCATAAAATGACCTTGTGTACATACCCATATTTCAGCTTGCCCGTCTTCGCTGCTGCTGGCAAGGCATGAATGCGGCTCTATATATCCTTGATGAGTTGCCGCAGTTTTGAAATTACGTTCAATGATAATATCCGCCGCATTAAAACCCGCATCAATATCACCATGACCAAATTCATGCCGATAGGCGATATTCGATGGTTTATTTGGTATTTTATCCAAACCACCAGTGAACATATCATCATGCAATATTGGTGCATCTTCCAACATTGCCTTATCCACATCGGTTACATGCGGTAAGATTTGATAATCAATCTTGATTAATTTTAATGCCGCCATAGCAATTTTTATATTTATAGCAGCAACAGCGGCAACAGCATGGCCTTCGTACAGAACCTTACCGCGTGCCATGATATTTGCCAGAACATTTTGATCTTTGGCATTTTTGTTGAAATCAGCCGAGGTGATAACCGCCTTTACCCCCGCCAATTTCAACGCATCGGTAATATCAATTGATTTTATTATTGCATGCGGATGGGGGCTGCGTAAAACTTTACCAACCAACTGCCCCGGTAAATTAGCATCAGCACCAAATCTGGCGCGGCCTGTTACTTTATCCGTACCATCGGGTCGTAATGGTCTTGTACCAACCACCTTAAATTCACGTTTACCCGTCATACGATTATTAATATCTTCTTTTACTGTTTTTGTATCTGCACCGCTTGCCATGTTATTAATCACCCCGCATTTCACGGGCTGCATCCATAATCGCCCTGATTATTTTATCATATCCCGTGCATCGGCATAAATTACCCGCCAACCAAAATCTTATTTCGCTTTCATTTGGGTTTGGATTTTTATCCAATAATGCCTTGGCAGCAACGATAATGCCGGGTGTGCAAATACCACATTGCAAGGCAGCATGATCAAGAATTTTTTGTTGAATTATATGTAATTTAGCACCATCTGCTACCCCTTCAATAGTACCAATTTCATGACCCTCGGCCTCTACCCCCAACATTAAACAAGAACAGACAAGCCGCCCGTCAAGGGTGATGCTACACGCACCGCAATCACCGCTAGAACAACCTTCTTTTGAGCCAGTTAAATGCAACCTATCGCGCAAAACATCCAACATGGTCTCACTGCTGTCACAAATAAACTCCACCTCATCACCATTAATTTTTGTCGCCACCTGAACCACTGTCATATAATATATACCTTATTTTATTGTTTCATTTTATTCATTGCACGCTTATATGCAATAATCGCAGCGCGTTTTGCCAATACACCTGCAACTTTTGTACGAAATTCAATAGTGCCGCGCTTGTCATTAATTGGCGAGCATGCCTTTGATGCTGACTTTTCCAGATTATCTACTACTTCATCATCTAGCATTGTACCAACCATTGCCTTGACTGCATCTTTGACAATTATTATTTTTTCCGCAACTGCGCCTAAAAATAATTTTGCATCCGTGCATACGCCCTCATCATCAAGCGTGATACAAACGGCACAACCAACCACGGCGATATCCATTTCTGATCTGGGAATGAAACGTAAATAGGCATCACCCGTGTTAATAGGTTTTTTAGGTAAATTTATCGATGATATAAATTCATGTTTGCCAAGCGATGTTAGGCCTGGTGATTGCGGTATATTTTCAACCGCAGTTTGACGTGTTGCACCATCATTACCAACCACAGTTACCGTTGCACCAACTGCGACCAAACATGGCACACTATCGGCAGCAGGACTTGCATTACATAGATTGCCAACCATTGTCGCGCGTCCTTGAACCTGTGCTGAACCGATAAGTCCAGCCCCTTCACAGACGCCTGCATAATCTTGTTTCAATTCAACATTTTCATTCAATGCGGCGCAACTAACGCTCGCGCCAATTTGATAACCATCTTTATTTTTGGTTATAATATTCATTGCATCGATACCCTTGATATCGACAAGTAAATCAGGTTCAATCGCCCCGCTACGCATTTGCACCAAAATATCTGTGCCACCAGCAAGAATTTTAACAATACCATCATTGCTTGATAATAAATTGGCAAGTTCATTAACCGTTACTGGTGCTTCATATCGCATTAATTTTAATCCTGTCCATAATCACATATTATAACATATTTATATATTACATCATATTTAATGCATCCGCATGGTTTATTTTTCTAGCTATATAATTTTCTAATTTTTCAATATTATCAATTGTGAAAGATAAGCCAAGCTTGCTGCGTCGATATAAAATATCTTCGGCGCCAAGCGCAAATTCATGCTTGATTAGATAATCAACCTCGCGCTGGTATAAATCATTGGTAAAAAAAATACCCATATCAGTTATTTCATTAGCATCACCCAATATATCATATATTATTGTTCCATAAGCACGAACCAGCCTTGTGGCAAATAGCTTTGTTAAAAATGGATATTTAATAATGCTTGCGGCAACTAATTGATCAAAACCATTAACGGGGAAATCACCACCAGGAAGATGAGCGTTTTTGGTCCATGCACCTTTCTTTGGCCCTAAAACACTTTCAACCATAACAAGGATTGCCTCAGATAATTTACGATATGTGGTTAATTTGCCGCCAAAAATATTAATTAAACAGCTGCCTTTATTTTTTTTATCCATGCGCAAAATATAATCACGAGTGGCTTTTTGTGCTGCACCATCAGAATCATTATAAATTGGGCGTAATTTACTAAATTTCCATATAATATCATTGGCAATTATTGGTTTTTTAAAATATTCGCTTGCAGTAGAACAAAGATAGTCTATTTCATCCTCACTAATTTCAACATGATCAGGATCACCAAAATAATCATTATCGGTGGTGCCTATCATGGTAAAATTATGGTTATATGGGATTGCAAAAATAATTCGTCCATCAGAATTTTGAAAAATATAGCATTTATCATGATCATATAGCTTTTTAACTACTATATGGCTGCCCTGTATCAGCCTGATATTATTTTCATATCTATGGCTGCTTATTTTGTTTAATAATTGATCTATCCAAGGACCAGTTGCATTTATTAAAATTTTAGATTTTATTATTCTAGTTATGCCACCAGTATTATCTGGATATGCATTATCGTTAATATGAATATGCCAAACATCATTTATTTGTTCGGTTTTGTTCACTATGGCTCTGGTGTTAATATCTGCACCAAGATTTACTGCATCAACAGCATTTAAAATAACTAACCTTGCATCATCAACTCCACAATCAGAATATTCAAATGCCTTAATAAAATGTTTATGTAGCGCATCACCAGTTATGTCATCTTTTAAATCAATGACTTTAGTTGGTGGCAATGTTTTTCGTCCGCCAATATAGTCATAGATAAACAATCCAAGCCGCATGAACCACGCGGGCCTTAAATCATTATGATAAGGTAGCACAAACCTTAATGGCCAAATAATATGCGGTGAATTTTTCCACAAAACCTCCCGTTCAATTAGGGATTTACGCACAAAATTAAATTTATAATTCTCAAGATAACGCAAGCCACCATGAATTAATTTTGTCGATCCAGAAGATGTTCCGCTTGCAATATCATTTTTTTCAGCCAAAAAAACCTTATAACCACGCCCAGCTGCATCACGAGCAATTCCACAGCCATTAATACCACCACCAACTATAAAAATATCATAAATATTTTGATCAATATTCATCAAATAAGCCCGCGGTTGTTATATAAATATACAATTAATATATAAATATACAATTAATTAATATATAAATATACAATTAATCAAATGGACATTTTTTATTCATTTGATGCACTATAACAACAAAAACAACATATTAACAACATAAAATATTAAGAATAAAAGCAACATATTATCCAAATATATTCCTATTAGTTTCTTATTTTTACAATGAAGATATATTAGATAATAGCTATTTAGAGCAAACCTTAATCAAATTTAAAATTTGCTGGCGTATATTATCATCGGTTATCGAATCAATTTTCTTTGCTAACTCAATAGTTCGTCGCGGTAATATTTTACTATTAATTTCAGCTTCATTTTCAATTCCCTCAAAAAAATACGTTATCGGCGTATCAAGAGACATTGCAATATCCCAAAGGCGGCTGCTGCCAATGCGATTTGCCCCTTTTTCATATTTTTGCACTTGCTGAAAACTAACACCAAGTAATTTACCAAGCTCTTTTTGGCTCATCGCCTTGGTTGCGCGGACCTCACGTACTTTACGTCCAACATGTATGTCTGTAGCATGCGGCATCTTATATCTCCTTATATTAATATTATATTTATATTTATCAATAATATATAAATATAAGGTACTATAGTATGAAAACAACATTTTATTATAATTTATTTTCAAATAAACTGTAAATATTTTGGCTAGCTTAAGTTTTAAAGCATATAGTTTTAACTAACTAAAAATATATGTAATTATAGTATAAAATATTAATAAAAATACTATTAAACTTTCAATAAAATAAAATAAAATTTCTAACTTATTTACTTGCCTGCATTTGAAGTTAATGGCATATAAACTATTATGAAGTAAAATTTTTATATTATTAAGTCTATATTAAGTATAAGATGATAATAAATATTATATACTAATAAATAAGGATGTATGATAATGAAAACATCTGTAGCATCATTAATACCGTCTTTGGATGATAAATTCTATAATAGCGGTTTGCTTGACGCTATTAAAAAGGCTACAAAATCAACAAGCACGCGCAAAGTATCATATGCTATTTCATGCTCGAGCGCATTTCGTGATGCCCTGTTAACTCTTGCTGATGCTAAAAAAGTTAATGTTGGTGATATTGCGCGTTCGATCATGTTAACATTTGGCGAAAATAAAATAATGGCCTTCCCTGACCCAGGTGAACCTGAGATTAACGATCGGGAAATTGTCATATTAAAATCTGGACCAAGCGAAGGCAAACCGTGGCGACGAAAACCTCGTTTACAAGTTCGAATGCCTGCAGGTTATGAAGGCTTGATAATTCGCAAGGCTTTAGGGCTTGCCTTGAAGCTTGAATATGGCGATGTTAATATATTACTGGAACATAAAAGCGAACCAAGCTATGCGGAAATAATTGCCGATAAGAACGAAGAAAACGCCAAGTTAAAATCCATAATATCAACTTTAACATTTGATTATTTACCAAATGGTGTTCGCAATAGAAATGAGGCATTATTCATTCTTGGCTTTCCACCTGAAAGCACGCATGATTACAATATATTAAAATCTCGTTTTCGTATGCTGGCGACCATACATCACCCTGATAGTGGTTTTGGCGACCATAGACGCATGGCGCAATTAAACGAAGCAATTGCATTTTTACGCAATAGCTAGCATTAATTTTTGATGAATACACTATTTTATATTTGCAACATCCGATAGTAATGTCCACAGTATGCAAAACTCAAGCAATAAAATAGCGGGTAAATTATCATGGTTTCAAAAACTAATATCGACAAACAAATAATTGCATATCAAGGGGTTGAAGGCGCTTATTCGCATTTGGCCTGTCTTGAAGCCTATCCGCATATGCAATCTTTATCCTGCCCAACATTTGAAGATGCTTTTTTGGCTGTCGAAAATGGTTGTGCCAATCTTGCCATGATACCAATTGAAAATTCATTGGGCGGGCGGGTTGCCGATATTCATTATTTATTACCAGATGCAAATCTTTATATTATCGGTGAACATTTTCAACCCGTACATCATAATATATTAGCACCAAAAGGGGCGACACTTGAAAATTTAAAACAAGTCCATAGCCATACACAGGCCTTGGCACAATGCCGCGATACCTTGCGCGAACTTAACATAACGCCGATAAAACATGCTGATACGGCGGGTGCTGCAAAGGAAATTGCCGCATTAAATAACCCAGAAATTGGCGCGATTGCATCGAATTTAGCAGGAGATACATATGGTTTAGATTGCTTACGCAGCCGCGTTGAAGATAAAATTGGCAATGTAACAAGATTTATCGTAATGTCACGCCAACGTATTGAACCTGATACAAAAGATGCACCTGCGATTACTAGCATAGTATTTTCATTACGCAGCATACCCGCAGGGCTTTACAAGGCGATGGGTGGATTTGCCACTAATGGCGTTAACTGCATCAAGCTTGAAAGTTATATTTCCGTGGTTGACCATAATACGGCTTGTTTTTATGCGGAAATAGAAGGCCATCCTGCGGAAAGACCCGTCAATATGGCGTTGGAGGAATTACAATATTTCAGTACAAAGTTAAGATTGCTTGGTACATATCCCATGAGCGATTTTCGCAAGATAACCACCCTATAGATGAAAATTTTCACGATGTTTATTTGAGCCAATCATTGACTAAACGCCTCGCAATAGAATCATGGCGCGGCAAGCGTAATTGATCATTTTCTGGCGAATTTAACAACTCTCTACGGCTATACCATCTGGCGCATTCAATTTCATCCTTATCCAAAAATAATTTATCATCTCGATTGGCTGTAGCAGTAAAACCCAACATTATTGCCGATGGAAATGGCCAAGGCTGCGAATATTTATAACTTATATTATAAGATTCTATTCCGACTTCTTCTAAAATTTCACGATATACCGCTTGTTCTAATGTCTCCACTGGTTCAAAAAACCCTGCCAATACCGAATGGTTGCCGACAGGCCATGCGGGATGACGCGCCAATAATAAATGATCCACACCATCGTCAACTGCCATTATTACCGCAGGGTCGGTGCGTGGAAAATGCAATTTAGCGCAATCATCATTGCAACATTTTCGTATATGTCCAGCATTTTGACTAATAGTAGCAGCGCCACAAACACCACAAAATAAATGTTGTTTATGCCAATGCACAAGCCCACGGGCATAGGCCAATAACGCGCCTTCTTCTTGCGACATCTGCCGACCAATATTACGTAAATCAGTGAATTCACCATCGCCTATAGCCGCAAAATCAACTTGATCATCACTATCATCAAGGCCGATAGCAAAAATCGCCTGTTTTTCTGATTCATTATAAATGATATGACCAAGAAAAATAATTTCCGTTGCCATGGCGATTAAATCCAAATGATTATTGAAATCAATGAATGCAGGGCGTGGGTCATCGATTGATGTTATATAAGTATTGCCGCGCCAAACTGGCATTATTAAGTTTTTTTCATATGTTGCGTTTTTGATTAAAAAATCACTATTTTTGCGTAAATCGGAACGCCTATCAATCATATTTGATTTGTAATATTCTATTATCATTTTTAAAACTGCCAATATTATTATTTTATTTATTACTAGCTGAAAAACTAAACTAATAATATATAAACTACTTGTGAAATATTATTAAATCCAGCATAACCAGTTTCGGAAGGTCGGTATGGACGCATTCCTCGCCAACTCGGTCAGGTCCGGAAGGAAGCAGCCGTAACGAGATCAATTCGGGTCATGCCGATCTTCTATTATAATTATGCAAAAAACTTATTTACTTAATATATCCAAATTTGTTTAATTTATATTGTACTTTCATAAAATCAGTTTATTTTATCAGTCATGAATGATGAAACAAAAAATCAACCAAATGAAAAAAATCAAGCTTATCGGGTTTTAGCGCGTAAATATCGCCCCAATAATTTTGACGAGTTAATAGGGCAAGAAGCCCTTGTTACCACCCTATCCAATGGCATTAACAAAGGGCGCATTGCACAGGCGTTCATGTTAACGGGCGTACGCGGCGTTGGCAAAACAACCACAGCAAGAATAATCGCCAAGGCACTTAATTGTATTGGTATTGATGGCAATTGCGATGCCAGTGTCAATATATGCGGCAAATGTGATAATTGCGTTGCCATATCCGAAGATCGCCATGTGGATGTTATGGAAATGGATGCCGCAAGCCACACGGGCATTGACGATATTAGGGAAATTATCGAAACTGTGCGTTATCTTCCTGTAACTGCGCGTTATAAAATATATATCCTCGATGAAGTGCATATGCTTTCAAAAAATGCGTTTAATGCCCTGTTAAAAACATTAGAAGAACCACCAGAACATGTGAAATTTATTTTTGCAACTACTGAAATTCGCAAAGTACCAATAACTATTTTAAGTCGTTGTCAAAGATTTGATTTACGCAGGGTAACAATCGATAAATTAAAGCTGCATTATAAAAATATCGCCACAAAAGAAAATGTTACGATCGACGATGATGCGCTTGATATAATAACCATTGCCGCCGATGGTTCGGTGCGCGATGGGCTTAGTATCCTTGATCAGGCAATCGCCGTTGATAGTGAAAATATCACTGCAAAGCAATTACAAAATATGCTGGGACTTGCCGACCGCGTTAAAATATTTGATCTGTTCGATAAAATTATGGCTGGCGATCATAAACAAGCATTAGAGCAATTACACGAGCTTTATAATGTCGGTGGCGACCCTATTGCCATCATTAAAGATTTGATGGATGTATCATATTGGTTGACGCGTTTTATCCTTAACCCTGAGCTAGAAAACAGCCAATCAACACCAGATATCGAACGAGTTAAAGGCAAAGCGATGGCGGAAAAATTATCGCTTCCCATATTATCAAGAATTTGGCAAATGCTGCTAAAAGGACTAAGCGAGGCGCAAATTGCCCCCAATAGCTTGCAAGCGGTGGAAATGGTGATAATTCGTTTAATTCATACGTCAAATTTACCAACACCCGAAGATATAATAAAAAAAGCAACCAATATAAAAAAGCCTGAAGAGGGCGGGGAGAATCAAAACACCCCGTCCTCTGATCAATCTATCACTGTCATGCAAAATAAAAATTTGCCAAAGCAAGATATAGAAATAACGGTCAATGAAATCCACGCTTTAGATGATGATTGCCATGTTAATGATTTAGATAAAAATACAAATAATTTAGGAATAATTATTGATTTTCGTGCTATGGTCGATTTATTCAGCCAACGCCGCGAAGGAATATTGGTTAAATGCCTGATGATGGATGTAAATCTAATATCTTTTAGCCAAGGTCAGGTTAAATTACGGGCCAATAAAAATGCTATCAAAGATTTATGTGTTCGAATGTCAAAGCTATTATTAAATTGGACAGATGTTAAATGGCAGATAAGTCTTGGCGACGAAGCGGGCGATAAAACATTATATCAGCAAGATCAAATGACTAAACAAAATAATATTGATAATGCAGCTAGTGAACCATTAGTAAAATCAGTGCGGAAATATTTTCCAACGGTAGAAATAATTGACGTTATTAAACATGAAAATATAGCTAATCAAATATCTAACTAAATAAAATACCAAACTAAACAAGGTGATAAATATGTTAAAAAATTTAGGCAATATTGGCCAAATGATGAAACAAGCCCAAGCAATGCAAGAAAAAGTCAATGAGATGCAGGCAGGATTAAGCGATGTGGAAGTGATAGGACAGTCAGCGGCGGGAATGGTATCAGTGGTCATTACAGGAAATCGCGAAGTAAAAAACCTTGAAATTGATGAAAGTTTCATCCATGCCAGTGAAAAAGAAATATTAGAAGATTTAATCGTTGCCGCATTAAATGATGGGCTTGGTAAAGTTGATATCATGATGCGCGAACGAACAAAAGAAATGATGGGCGGCATCGAATTGCCAGAAGGAATGAGTTTGCCATTTTAATGGTATTTTAGCGCCATCATTATGCCCTAATTCTAAACTATTAAAATAGACATAAGATATATAAATGAACCATATTGATAAATTAATTCAACTATTGGCACGAATGCCAGGACTTGGGCCAAGATCTGCCAGACGCGCTGTATTACATTTGTTAAATAAACGTGAAAGCCTAATGCGACCATTGGCAGAGGCAATGATAAATGCCGCTGATGATATTAAAAATTGCAATATTTGTGGCAATATTGACATGATTGACCCTTGTAATATTTGCCAAAATGAAAAACGTGATAGCAACATAATTTGCGTGGTTGAACAGGTGGGCGACCTTTGGGCATTGGAACGCACGGGAACATTTAAAGGCTATTATCATATATTAGGCGGGGTTTTATCGGCACTTGATGGCCTTGGTCCAGAGGATATAAATATTGCATCATTAATTAGCCGTGTCGCCAATGATGATACAATAACAGAAATAATTTTAGCGACCAACCTTACCGTTGATGGGCAGGTTACCGCCCATTATATCAATGAAAGGCTGGAGCAATATAAAATCAAGGTAACATTATTAGCCCACGGTGTGCCAATTGGTGGCGAGCTGGATTATCTTGATGATGGCACATTAACCGCAGCTTTAAAAGCAAGACGAGTCATGGATATTTAGGGGTACACCCCTAATTAAGGGCAAGAGATGTTATTACAAAAAAAATGGAATAAAGTAATTTCAATATTAGTTATTATATTGTCAATAACGGCATATCAGCCTTTATTTGCCAATGCTAAAAATGTGATAACTGCGGATCAAACAACCATTACCGCCTATCAACAATCCATATCATTATTTAATCAGAAATATAATTTTAATTTAGAACCTAATCAGAATATCATTAATATAAATGATATTGCCAAAGATATTTGGCCCAATAGTATAAATTTAACAAATTTAACAAATATTAAATTAAACAGCTTTTCTTATGATTTAACTAATCATATGCCATATGAAATATATGATAAATTAATCGGTAAAAATATAAAATGGGGACAAGTCAGCCCAACAGATGGAATTGAATATATTCAAAAAGCAAAAATTATCTCTGCCGATATTAATGGGCATATACTAGTTAAATTTAATGATAGAATAGAAATAAACCCGAATGGCTATGCAATAATAGATGATTTAACAGAAAATATTATATCCGATAGCGGCATTAAAATTTCTATGAAAACTACTGGCGGCAAGGCATCATTATCGCTTGATTATTTATCACATGGCTTAAATTGGCAATCTAATTATATTTTGATATTAAATAATCAAGATAATATTAAACAAAGATATGATGATCAAAAAATATGGCAGGGCGAAGAAATATCGGCAAAATTAACTGGTCAAATAACCATTGATAATCAAACTGGAATAAATTTTAATAATGCATATATCAGGCTGGTTGCAGGTGATATTAATCATATTAATCAATCCAATATGATCTATGATAATCCTAATATCGCATCTTTAAAAATGGCAAATAATCAAATATCTGAAAAGACAGCTTCCGATAAGCATATTTATAAATTAGATGATAAAGTTAATTTAAAAAATAATGCAATATTAACAATGCCATTCATCAATAGTGATAATTTAATCATATTGAAAAAATACATCTTGAAAAACCGAGTATTTGCAAATCGTAATGATGAAAATGATAATATCCAATTTACCAATCCTGAAATTAATTTTTCATTCCAAAATAATAAAAAATCAGGGTTTAAAAAAGCCCTCCCAGCGGGGATTGTCCGCATTATGGCAATCGAAGATGATGCACCGATGTTACTTGGTGAAGATCAAATAGCCCATATGCCAATTGATGAAACCATAAATATTAAATCGGGCAAAGCCTTTAATATAATTGCGAAAAGACAGCAAATAACTTTCAACCAAGGCAAAGATTATAATGTTTTTAATGCCAGTTTCAAAATAACCTTAAAAAACGCCAAGAAAAATGATGTTATCGTCGAAATTATTGAATATATGCCAGGTAAATGGCAAATAACCGATCAAAATATCAAGGCGGTAAAAACCAATTTAACCAATGCCATTTGGCAAATTAATGTGCCAGCAAATGATAGTGCAATCTTAAGATATTCGATGAAAAGCCGTTAATGACAACCAGACTATTATTAAATTATCATGGTTTTAACTATCTAATTCTGAATCCCAATATAAATAATCATACCAGCTTTTATGAAGGAAGTTTGGCGGAAAAGCCTTGCCATTCCTTTGTAATTCCCAGCTGGTTGGTTGTTTTGGTGTCCGCAATAATGGCATTTTTGCTTGTTTTGGTGTAACACCGCCTTTTTTAAAATTACAACCACTACAGGCCGAAACAATATTTCCCCATTTGGTGCGCCCGCCGTGTGATCGCGGCAATACATGATCAAATGTTAAATCTTTAGTTTTAAATTTATTACCGCAATATTGACAGCTAAAATTATCACGTAAAAAAACATTAAACCTGGTGAATGCGGGGCTATCATTGGGCTTGATATATTCTTTTAATGAAATAACGCTGGGCAATGCCATTGTCATGCTTGGGCTATGAATTGCGATATCATATTCCGATACGATATTAACACGCGCCGAAACAACGGCCTTGACGCTATCTTGCCATGACCATAGGGATAAGGGAAAATAACTTAATGGCCTGAAATCAGCATTCAAAACAAGGGCGGGGCAACCATTCATATTTTGCCCAAGAATATTCATTCAATCAATCCCCAAAAAAAACAGCCGCATCATGCAATTATCATATGATAATTTGAAGATTAATCAACCTAAGTCATGACAATTAAATAAAGAACGTAAATACTAATATTAAATTTATATTGTTAAATTATTTAAATTTGTCAGGACGTGCTTGCATAATCTAATTTCTAAGCCTTTTATGACCAGATGATATGAATAGATCGCAAACATCGCATCATATGTGCGTACTGAAATTGCATTATTAATTGGCTTGATGATAAAAGTCGAAATATTGGATATTTATTTAATTCTTCCCGAATTACTAGCATAATGTAAGGGATTCTTCTTCTGAGAGAGGGGCTATAATCATATTTAATAATGCTATAAGGAGCTGTTGCATCTTGGGTTTCACACAATATTATTAATATGTATTTTCAACATGGCGATAATTGTTGGATATAGATAAGTCGCTTACATCAACCCCTTTAAAGCTACTAGAGGCCGCATAGTTAATCTGCCCTAGCTTAACTGTCTCATTACCATTGAAATTTATATGATAAAATCTTGCATTAAAGAAATTAGCACCGGTGAAATCTGCCGTAATGGGCGCATCATCCCGTCCGTCTCCACGAAGATAGGCATTGCCGCCAATAAGGGCATTTGTAAAGTTTGCGTTGGTGAAAATAGTGCCTTTTGTATAAGCGGCTGAGATATCAAACTGACCTCCGGTAAAATCAGTGCCACTGAAATTAGCTCCGCTAAAATTTGTCTCATTTACCCTTATATTTATAGCGGACTTAATCATATCAATCAGGGCATTACTCATATCAACATTATTGAAAGTAGCACCATCCAAAATTGAACCCGATAAATTCAAACCATCGGTTAAAAGATCATGCTCTATTTTGCCGTCTGAACCCCACGACGCTCCAAAACCTACATTCGTTAGGTCACGATTGCTTAAATCAAGTCCCCGTATATCTGATCCAGAAAAAGTAGTATCTGTTAAAGATGTATTCGCAAAATTAATATCTTTGAGATCGGATCTCAAAAATAAAAGTTTACCATGGCTAAGAGTGTCAGAAGCAAAGGTTAAATTCGATAAATTTGCACCCTTTAAATTACTATCTGTGAAACCAGTGCTTATGGAGTTTTTAAAGTCAACGCCGTCAAGGTTGGCATTTTCAAAATTACTATTCCGAAACTGTAATGCAGCGCCCTCAAATACGGCGCCGCTTAAATCAGCATTATTGAAATTTATATTTTTATAATTCTCTTCAGCAGCTTCACCCATTTTATAGTCATCACTATAAAAATAAACCGATTTAAATTGTGCTTCTTTTAAAGAGGCAAAAGAAAAATCTGCATTGTCAAATGTCGTTGTCTCATTAAAAATCGCAGCTTCTAAATTTGCATGACTAGCTTTAACATTTGATAAATTTGCCCCTGTTAAGTTCGCCCCTTTAAGGTTGGCATGTTCTATATTTGCATTAGAAAAATCAGCCCCGGTTAGATCAAGGCTGGACAAATCAACGCCTTCAAGATTAGCACCGACAAAACTGGCCCCGCGCAAATCAAGTCCAGTAAAATCAAATTTTCTTAAATCTTGTCCGCCAAATTTAAGGGGAACAGGATTAGTGTCATTGGAAGGATTTGATAGTTTTTCTTTGGCTTCATTTGATAATGTAACAATATCTGAAATTACAGTTTTTTGTGTGGCTTCTTTACTATCACCTGCGGCGGACGAATTTCTTTCTGCTTGAATTCCACCAGTTTTTTTTGCTGGAATAATAACGGCCTGCGAACCATTTGCACCTGTAATATCAACCATAATATTAACTCCTTCTGAAGTATTTGGTTAACTGCAGCTCATTCTAGCTACCAATTTTCTCATACTTATACTTTGAATAGTAAAAAGAGTCAATATTACCCTTAAAAATAATCATTTTTATAAATAGCGCGGCGACATCCTGCGCGAATTTCATCAATAACACCGCGCAATGTTTGGAATATTTCAGGCATCCGATGAATTTCATCAAGAATAATAAGATTATCTTCATATTGATTAAAAAAGAATATAGGATCGTTAAGCTTTTCGCGATCCACATATGATTCAAGATCAAGGTAATAGGGAATTTCTATCTTTTGCTATATAAAGGGCAAGCGAGTTTGGATATCTATGCCAGATGTTGGAGGCGATTTAGACACTTATTTCCCAATCTATTGGTGATGAATATTTCGCGCAACCTGAGGCTGCCAATATAAACAACATTGGCTCTGCAAAATGTTGTTTTACGTCAACAAAAAGCCTTGTTGATTTTGCAAAAAGATATCTCTGAAATGCTCTACCAGACAGCAAGTAATTAGCCCTTAACTTGATTGAGAAATTGCTAAAATAACTAATAGTATAGTGATCTAGGCAGATCCAGCCAATGAAGTCAGTATAAAAAGAGTATATGTATTATAAATAATGGTCTCAGATTTTTTAATGTGCTAGCTTAAATTATGTTAAATCATCTATTGTTTCAGTTGACCCATTCTCCATTACTGATGCAATTCCAGTTTCTAGACCTTGTTTAGAGCTATAGCCTTGGGAACATGTAAGAATTACTTGACCATTATCTGCTGAATGAAGATTGAAGTACCATTTATCATCTTTAGAGCTTTGATACACTTTAAAATTATCACGATCATCTGAATTTTTTTGAACAGACACTATTCCCTCTTCAGCTGACAGCTTACGAGTATAGCCTTCAGACTTACCTATATTTTCTCCATTTCCAGCTTTTAATCTAAACCAATATTGGTTATCGGTATCTTTATATATTTCAAATTCTCCATTACTCATAATATTTATCCTTTAAAATATTTAATTTCATTCGAACACCTTCGTTCAAATACCAAAAATAAACTATTAAGCATGCCCATAGTTAATTAAACAATAAAGTCCTACTTATAACGCCCATTATAAATGGGGTATTACCGTGCCATTAGTGAGGTACTTATTCAAACCGCAATAAGAACAATTTGGCCATTTTATATTGCTATTTTAATTGCCCTAACATTGGTAACTTTTATTCCTGAAATTTCAATGACATTACCAAATCTACTAGGTAATTAATTGTAAAGTTTTTCTAAAATAATTTATAAGTAAATATAAATTACCTTGGCCAAAAACTTAACTATCACAAATCGTCTTTAGCGATTTTTATGGCGTCATGCAAGATATCATTATCGCCAATATGATTTGCTAATAATAATATAAGCTTCGCATTAACATTCATGCTTTGCGCTTCTGATAAATCACGATGCATATCGATTAATTCTTGGTAAAAATCATCTATTCTTGCGATATTTGCATTTGTATTTAATGGCATTATATTTCTCCCACAGGTGAATTTCCCGTTGCCCGCATGATGGCATTATATATTTTATCACGGTCAAATTGCCGCCAACGTCCTGCGATATGTTGATCGGGGCGAATTAAATAAACCGTGCCGTCTTTACCATCATAACGTTTGGTCAATATGCCTTTTTCATCTATGATATCTTTACCAATAACTATAACATCATATGTTATATTATCCATATTAAGTGAAATATCACCCGCAATGTCACCAAAAACTAATATTTTAAACTGCCCGCTCAATATATTTAATAACCATATATCATCACCATTTTTAATGATTGGCGCGTCAGGGCAATTACAGCCGACAGAAATATCGCTATTAAATTCATCGCTATCTTTAGTATTTAATGAGCTATCAATATATGGAGTTGGTAATGACAGCCGCCCAGAATTAACCATTGGCCTTGCGAATTGGTAATCCTTTGCCAAATCCAATGTGGCATCGCGAAATGCCTTGCTTATCTCGCTTTTTGGCGAAATGAAATCTGTCGATCTGGTAGAATTTAAAATATTATCATCGGCGGCAAATGCGCGTTCTTCGTTATAGCTATCAAGCAGGCTTTCTGGAGCTTTGCCATCTACAACTAATTTTAATTTCCAACCAAGATTATCAATATCTTGCACACCCGTATTTGCACCACGCGCACCAAATGGCGATACCTGATGAGCCGAATCGCCAGCAAAAAATACATTGCCATGGCGGAAATTTTCCATACGCCGACATGCGAATTGATAAACTGATACCCATTCCAATTCAAAATCAACATCTTTACCAAGCATTTCTTGCAGCCGAGGAATAACATTTTCATGCTTTTTTTCTTCTTCAGGGTCGCAATCCCAACCCAATTGAAAATCTATCCGCCAAATATTTTCAGGTTGTTTATGCAACAATACAGATTGTCCGCGATGGAATGGCGGATTGAACCAAAACCAACGTTCGGGTGGAAAATCTGCCTTCATAATAACATCGGCGATTAAAAATCTATCTTGGAAAAACTTACCTGTAAAATCTAACCCCATCATGTTCCTGCTATCGGAATTTGCCCCATCGCATACCACCATCCAATCGGATTGTATTTGATAGATGCCGTCAGGGGTTTCAACTTGTAATATTGCAAAATCACCTATATTTTTAAGGCTTATAACTTTTGATTTCCAGCGTATTTCGATTAAATCAGAAAAATCACCGCAACGGTTGACCAAATATTCTTCCAAATAATATTGTTGTAAATTAATGAAGGCAGGCATTTTATGATCATCTTCAGGCAGTAGATCAAATTTATAAATTTCCTCGTCGTCGCGGAAAACCTTACCTACATTCCAAGCCACACCCTTATCAACCATCGGGGCGGCGCAACCTAATTTATCCCATATTTCTAATGGTCGTTTGGCATAACAAACCGCGCGTGAACCGATACTTACCGTATTATTATCATCTAATATTATTGATTTTATACCTTGGACTGCAAAATCTAACGCGGCGGTCAAACCAACGGGACCAGCGCCAATTATCACCACGCAATGACGTTTTATTTTATCATTTTTTTGTTCATCACTTTGTATATAATCAAATTTTGGATATTCATAGGCATTAGGCATTATTCATCCCATCATTCATTATTATTTGCATAAAAACTTTAATATTTGACTATTTTTTGCTCTATCCGACCAAATATAGAATTTCCTGCATTATCATTCATTTCAATTTTGATGCTATCGCCAAATTTCATGAAATCCGTTTTGGCGGCACCATCATTGATGGTTTCGATCATGCGAATTTCGGCAATGCAGGAATAACCCTTACCACCATCGGCAATATGCTTGCCTGCACCACCGTCCAATTTATTAGAAACCGTACCAGAACCAACGATTGTTCCTGCGCTCAATGGCCTGGTTTTTGCCGCATGAGAAACAATGGTGGGAAAATTAAATGTCATATCAACGCCTGCGTCGGGTTTGCCAAATAATTGACCATTCAATGTGGATAATAATGGTAGATGAAGCTTCCCTTCACGCCAATTATCGCCCAATTCATCAGCTGTTACGGCAACGGGTGAAAATGCACTTGATGGCTTTGATTGAAAGAAACCAAATCCTTTGGCTAATTCGGCTGGTATTAAGCCACGCAATGAAACATCATTTACTAACATAAAAAGTTTGATATGATCCGCCGCCGTATCGGCAGTAACCCCCATTGGCATATCATCGGTAATTACCGCAATTTCGGCTTCAAAATCAATGCCCCAGTCTTCGGATACTACGGCAATATCATCATATGGCGCAATGAAGCTATCTGATCCGCCCTGATAAATTAATGGGTCTTGCCAAAAGCTTTCTGGTAATTCCACACCACGAGCTTTCCTTACTAATTCCACATGATTAACATATGCCGAACCATCTGCCCATTGATAGCTGCGCGGTAATGGTGACAGGCAATCTTTTTCGATAAATTTAAATGCGCCGTTTAATTCACCAGCATTTAATGCATGGTATATTTTTTCAAGCATTGGTGATATTTCTGCCCAATCATCCAGTGCATTTTGTAATGTTTTGGCAATGTCGGCAACGGCGATACATTGATTCAATTTACGATCTACTACTACAAGCTTACCATCACGGCTGCCATTTTTTAAACTAGCTAATTTCATCCATTTTATCCTGTATTTTAATGTTTATTATTTTTAATTATTATTGGTTGAATTCTTTATCATGCATCCATTGTGCGTGTTTTGGTGCTATTTTGGTTTTTGACCATTCTTCAAGCATTTCCCATTTTACCGCGTCAAGTTTGCTATTCATATCATCTGTGCCTGTATTCACGGCAAGTTCCAACCTATGACCATTAGGGTCGCGAAAATAGATAGATTTAAAAATCATATGATCTGTTGGACCGATAACTTCAATGCCGTCTTTTTCTAATTTGGCTTTTGCCTCCATCATATCATCCATTCTTTCGACCCGCATTGCTAGATGCTGTACCCAATCAGGAGTATTTAGATCACGGCCCATTGGCGGTGAATTCGGAATTTCAAAAAAGGCAAGAATATTATTTTGTCCAGCATTTAAAAATACATGCATATATGGGTCAGGTGCTTTGGTTGATGGCACTTGGTCTTCGGAAATAGCCAAAATAAAATCCATATTTAGATATTTACCATACCATTCAACAGTTTCTTTGGCATCATTGCAACGGTATGCCACATGGTGAATATGTTCAATTTTCATAAAATAATTCCTTTTCATTCTAGTTATTAAAATTTTGCTGTTATAATTTACACATTAGTTGCAAATGAAACCAATGCAAGAATTAACTTTGAAATTTATCAAATTAGTAAATGTTATATTGATAATTTTTAATAGCCTTCCATATTTTCCCAATAAAAACAATTGGTTAATATAGTAAAAATAAAAGCACTTGCAAATTAGTTGCAAATGAAATTATATTATTTTAAATGATAAATAATGAATTGATATTAACAAAATTCAAATAACAACGCTATTTAACGCTAAATTTAAGGAAAGGGATTTTTATGAAGCATTTTATTATTATATTAACTGTTATATTAACTGCCATCGGCTTTACCACCGCATTTGCAGAAACAATAGAATTAAAACTTAGCCATTTTCTTCCATCGTCACACCCAATACAAAAAGATTTTTTAGAACCTTGGGCAAAAGAATTAGAAAAACGCACCAATGGTCAAGTTAAAATTACCATATACCCCGCTGGCTCTGCATTTGGTCATGTGGCCAAGCAATTTGACCAAACGCGCGCTGGTGTTGTGGATATTTCCCATGGTTTAACTGGTTTTCCCCGTGGTCGCTTGCCACGAACATTAATTATGGATTTACCATTTTTGGCTAAATCATCAAATTCCGTATCAAAATCTTTATGGGATTTATATCCAGATTATTTAGCCAAAGAATATGATGGTTTAAAGGTCTTGGCATTACATGCCCATAATCCGGGTTTAATTCATACTCGCGATAAACAAATAAAAACCATGGCTGATTTAAAGGGCCTGCGTCTTCGTTCGCCAAGTGCAGCTGTTTCGATGATGTTAAGTCAATTGGGTGCGACCCCCGTAGGATTGCCGCCAACACAGGTTTATGAAAATTTGCAAAAAGGTGTCATAGACGGCAATGTTTTCCCCTATGAAGCTATCCATGGCTTTAAGCTTTATGAAGTTTTAGATTATCATTTAGATGCAAAAGCCTATGTTACCAGCTTTTATTTCATCATGAATCAAAAAAAATATAATTCATTACCAACTGATATTCAGGCGGTTATTGATGATATGTCAGGCATAAATTTGGTTTCTAAATTTGGCCCTTGGTGGAATGATTGGGATAAAGCGGGTATTGCCGATATAGCAAAAAAAGGCAATATAGTAACCACCCTTAGCGATCAGCAGCGCAAGGAATGGCGCAATTTTTTAAAACCAACCACCGATAAATATTTGAAACAGCTTGAAGAATCAGGCGTATCAAATGCCCGTGAAATTTATAATGCAGCGATAAAAGCCATCACAAAATATGAAGATTAATTTAAATCTTTACGTTAGTTTACTAGTTTGTTTGTTGCTAACGCCAAAATTCATTGATTATAAGCTATATCAAAATGTTTAATTTTTTTAATAGTAAACTATTTTATATTACAAAATATGTCGCATGGCTTGGTATGTTATTTTTATTAGCCGCCATGGTTATTACAACAACAGATATAATATTGCGTAAAATTAATGGTGAAGGTATTTATGGCACCATTGATTTAGTCCAATTAATGATTTTATCTGCGGCTTATTTGTCAATTCCCCATGCCTTCATATGCCGAAGCCATGTGGCTGTTTCTGTCTTTGCCGATATGTTATCAATTCGCATTTTAGCCATTTGCAATTTACTAGCAGCCATATTGGGTTGTGTTTTTATGGCGGCAATCGCTTGGCATGGTTTTGAACAGGCGAGCATGCAACATCGATATGGTGATATTTCCATAACCTTGGGAATTCCGCTTATATTATATTGGATACCATTATTATTTGGTGCGGCTATTTCTGCGCTTGTTACAATTAATATTGCCATTGGTAATATATATACAATAATTACTGGCAAGGGTGCGTTATCCCTTGAGGAAGAATAAAGGGCGGTATTATGGCATCAGAATGGATTGGCATTATCGCCTTTATTTGTTTATTTGGTTTGATCGCTATTCGTATACCAATTGCAATTGCTATGGGTATGGTCGGAATGATTGGCGGCATCATAATTAATGGTTATTCAAGCGTCGCCTTCATTATGGGTTCTGTTCCATTTGAAAGCATTTTCCCATATTCATTATCGGTTATTCCATTATTCATTTTAATGGGGGTGTTTTCTGCACGCGCAGGTTTATCACGTGCCTTATATGATGCAGTGCATGCATTTATCGGTCATTATAAAGGCGGGCTTGCCATGGCTACCATCGGGGCATGTGCTGCCTTTGGGGCAATTTGTGGCTCATCATTGGCAACTGCCGCGACAATGTGCCGTGTTGCCATGCCAGAAATGCGGCGGCGTGGTTATGATGATGGCTTGGCAAGCGCCACCGTTGCCGCAGGCGGCACGTTGGGCGTATTAATACCGCCAAGTATTATTATGGTCATTTATGCAATTTTAACCGAACAATCCATCGGGCGAATGTTTGCGGCATCATTAATACCAGGGTTATTGGCAACGGTGTTATATATGCTGGCTATTAAAATAAGAACCACAAGAAATCCAGAGTTAGGCCCCGCAGATAAACGAGTAAATTGGCATGGCAGGCTTGTTACCATGTTGAATGTATGGCCCGTTATTTTATTATTTGGCGTGGTTATTGGTGGTATTTATGCCGGTTGGTTCTCTCCGACGGAAGCGGCCTCCATCGGTGCAATTGGTGCATTTTCATTGGCATTATTAAAAGGCAAGCTTAATTATAAATTATTTTTGGGCTGCTTAAGCGAGACTGCAAATACAACTGGCATGATTTTTCTTATTTTAATTGGAACATCGATATTCAATTATTTTATTGAAACCACTGGATTACCGCAGACTATTGTTAATTATGTTGGTGGCCTTGGCTGGAATTCTTATCTAATTTTAGTATTATTAGTTGTATTTTATATAATTTTAGGCTGTTTCATGGATGCCCTATCAATGATTTTATTAACCCTGCCCTTTGTTTTCCCGCTTATAATGTCATTGGGAATAGACCCCATATGGTTTGGCGTTATCATGGTTTCTGTAGTCGAAGTAGGGCTTATAACACCGCCAGTTGGAATGAATTTATTCGTTATAATGGCATGCACGCCGGGTCTTCGATTACAAACCATTAGCAGGGGTGTAATATCATTTTTACTTGCCGATATAACACGTTTGGCATTGCTTATATTATTTCCAGCACTGTCATTATGGTTGCCAGCAATATTAATGGATTAGGGAAAATATAATGAGTAAAATAATTTGGAAAAATGAATATAATACCGACATTGATATAATTGATATGCAACATAAAAGATTGCTTAAACTGATTAATTACTTATCAGAAGAAGGTGAAAAAGATGGTATGACTGCATATATATTTGAAGAATTAAGCCAATATATAAAGCAACATTTTAAAACCGAAGAAGATATATTAAAAAAATCTAACTATAAAGAATTTATCGCTCATAAAAATGAGCATAAAGAATTTACCAAATGGTTACGCGCCGTACAACAAAGCTATAATATTGGCGGAATATCAAACCAATCATTAACAAAAAGCGTGGAAGAATTCTTGCGCCAATGGTTGATAAATCATATATTAATATCGGATATGGCATATGTTTCTCATTTAAAATAAAATAAGGTAGCGTAAAATGGCGCAAAATGATCAAATTAAAAAAGCCTTTGAATTACAAGATTTTTTTCCATATCAAGTGCGGGTTTTTTATCGTGCAGTTAGCGAATCAATCGCCAATATTTATACCATAAAATATGGTTTAACGGTTTTTGAGTGGCGTGCCATGGCGGTTTTGGGTAATCATCAACCATTAACTGCAAGCGAGATAGTCGCCCATTCCAGTTTGGATAAAGTGCAAATAAGCCGCGCAATTAAGGGATTAACCAACGCGGGTTTGTTGGAAAGAAAAACTGACGACACCGATAAACGCCGTGTAAATTTGATGCTAACCACCAAAGGAAATACGATTTTTCATACGCTTGTACCACTGGTGCAGGATCGTGAAGATAAAATTCTTTCAGGCTTAAGCAATAGTGAAATATCTATATTAAAGAACCTTATGACAAGGATACAAAAAAATGCGGTGGCTTGTATGAGCGATAATACTAACATCAATGCGGATGAATTATCATGAAGCTTTATACATATTGGCGTTCATCTGCCGCTTATCGTGTGCGTATCGCCTTAAATCTTAAAAATATTAAGTGCGAATATATATATATCAGCCTGATAAAAGATGGTGGAGAGCATTTATCAGATCAATATAATGCGCTTAACCCACAAAATTTAGTACCAAGCCTAATTGATGACAATCAAAATACCATCAACCAATCATTGGCAATTATCGAATATTTAGATGAAATACATCCGCAAATACCGTTGTTACCAAAAACGCCAATTGACCGTGCCAATGCCCGCAGCTTGGTGCAAATCATTGCTTGTGAAATTCATCCATTAAATAATTTGCGGGTATTAAAATATCTAACTAATGAGCTTTCCATTAACGAGGATCAAAAAAATCAATGGTATAGGCATTGGATAAATGTATCATTTCCCGCATTAGAAGAAAAATTATCAAAAATTCAGCATCAAGGAAAATTCGCCCTTGGTGAAAAACCAGGAATAGTCGATTGTTACCTTATTCCACAAATTTATAATGCCAAAAGATTTAATATGCCATTGGATGATTATCCAACCCTTGCGCGGATTAATGATGCCTGTTTAAAATTACCAGCATTTGATAAAGCTGTACCAGAAAATCAAGCCGATGCCGCATGAAGGTTATATTAAAATATTAAATTAAAAAGATTTAATGCCATTAATGAAAAGTTTAGTTACAAATTCGGCATATTGCTGTTTACTTAGCTTGCCATCGGGGCGCAGCCATAAAAAACACCAATTTATAATACCAAATAAGGTCATCGTCCCCGGTTTTGCAAATATATCTTTATTGGGGGAGCCTTCTAATAGCTTTTTAATAACATTATGGACAGGAATGACAATTTGGCGTTCTAAATTGCGTAATTGTTTTTGTTTAGCAATCGGTAAATGTGATAATTCATGCAATTGAATTAAATGTTCTCGATCTTTATCATCATAATTATCAAGCAAGGCAATTATCAATTTTCCCAATTGTTGTTCAATTGTTAAATTAACATCGACTGCCGCCTGAACATCACTTAATAATTTTATTAAATGACAATTTAAAATATCAAATAACAATTCTTCTTTATTGACATAATAATGATATAATAGGCCTTTAGAAACCGCTGCCGCTGCTGCAACTTGCGACATTGATGTGGCATGATAGCCTTTATTAGAAAATAACCTTATGGAATTAATTTTGATAGATTCGCGTTTTTGGTCATAATCTATCGAACGTGTTCGCGCCATGTAAAGATGCATCCATATTAAATGTTAGTCGAACTATTAATATTTATTCGGTTATTTTGCAAATCCTTAAAGCATTAAAATCAAATTTTTCTATTATCAACCACTCGAACCGCCTTGCCCATTGATCTCTCAATCGAATTAGGATCGCCCACATCTATTCTTGCACTAGATCCAATCACACTTTTAATATGATGCGCTAATTCTTTTGCTGATGCGGTCCGCGCCTCGTTACTGCTTGCCTTTGATGTTGCTTCCACATGGACAATCATTGAATCCATACGCCCAGATTTAACCAGTTCAATTTGAAAATGGGCTGATAAGCCTGAACATTTTAAAATTTGTTCCTCTATTTGGGTTGGAAATATATTAACGCCGCGTAAAATTATCATATCATCGGAACGACCCGTTATTTTTTCAATTCGCCGCATGGAACGCGCCGTTCCCGGTAATAATCTTGTTAAATCTCTTGTTCTATAACGAATTATTGGGAATGCTTCTTTAGTAAGTGATGTAAAGACCAGCTCGCCTCTTGAACCATCTGGCAAAACTTCACCAGTTGAAGGGTCAATAATTTCAGGATAAAAATGATCTTCCCAAACATGCAAGCCGTCTTTGGTTTCCACACATTCATTGGCAACACCTGGCCCCATGACTTCGGACAACCCATAAATATCAACCGCATGCATATCAAATTTTTGTTCAATTTCTTGGCGCATGGAATTTGTCCAAGGCTCCGCACCAAAAATACCAACCGCAAGCGATGTGTCCTTTGGGTCAATACCACGTCTGGTAAATTCATCCAGAATAGACAACATATAAGACGGAGTTACCATGATTATGCGTGGCTTAAAATCTTGAATAAGGGTTATTTGTCGTTCTGTCATGCCACCAGATATGGGGATAACGGTACAGCCAAGTTTTTCTGCGCCATAATGCGCTCCAAGTCCACCAGTGAATAACCCATAGCCATAGGCAATATGACAAATATCGCCCGCCCGCCCACCGGATGCGCGAATTGATCTGGCAACAACATTTGCCCATGTTTCAATATCATTTTTAGTATATCCAACTACGGTTGGCTTACCTGTTGTCCCTGATGAAGCATGCAGTCTTGCCAGTTGGTTTTGCGGCACAGAGAACATACCAAATGGGTAATTATCCCTTAAATCAGTTTTAATAGTGAATGGGAATTTGGATAAATCCGATAATGTTTTAAGATCATCAGGGTGAGCACCATGATTATCAAAACTTTTTTTATAAAATAGCGAATTATCATATGCATGATTTAACGACCATTGCATGCGTTTTAATTGCAATCCATTGATCTCGTCCCTTGATGCCAATTCAATTGCTTCTAATTCCGATGGTTTTGGTGATAAATCTTCCATTAATAGCTCCCTGATATTAAACTATAAATTATTATTTAATTCTTATATATGCTGGCCTTTTATTGCGCGCGAATGTCCTCTAAATTCCGCAATTAATTTATTATTTTGATTGATAATGCGAATATCATATATGCCATTGCGGCCAAAACTCGCCTGTTCAAATGCGGTGGCTTTTAATATATCGCCCTCAAAGGCGGGTGCGATATATGTGATTGAACAATGTTGCGCCACCGCCATTTGATTGCGGCTGTTACATGCAAAGGCAAAACAAGAATCCGCCAATGTAAAAATGTAACCGCCATGACAAGTTTTATGACCATTGGTCATTTTGGCGGTAATTTCCATGCTAATTGATGCTGCACCCGCCGCAATAGAGGTTAATTCCATTGCTAAATTTTTTGAAGCATTATCGTCTTGCCACATTTTTTTGGCACATTTCTCGGCGATATCCTGTTCTGTTTGATTATCCATTATTTAACACCAGAAAATCTTGCTTGGCGTTTTTCAATAAAGGCACTGACCCCTTCGGCATAATCGCTTGAATTACCCGCTTGACGTTGAAATTCGCATTCTAGATCGAGCTGTTGATCAAGGCTATTGATATGCGATGCCTGAATCGCTTGTTTGGTCATGCCAAGGCTGGCGGTTGCTCCCATCGCCAATTGTTGCGCCATTTGGCTTGCGCTATTGATCAATTTATCATCATCTACCGCTTGCCAAATCATCCCCCACTGGGCAGCTTGTTCGGCAAAAACTGGCATCGCCGTCATGGTTATCGCCTTGGCACGAGCTTCGCCGATTAATCTGGTTAATGACCATGTGCCGCCAGAATCTGGAATAAGGCCAATTTTACAAAATGCCTGTATGAATTTTGCCGATTTCGCAGCAAAAACAATATCACAAATCAAGGCAATATTCGCCCCTGCGCCTGCGGCAACACCATTAACGGCACAAATAACTGGTTTTTCAATATTCCTAATCAGCCTTATCAATGGATTATAATATGTTTCGATCGTATGTCCAAGGTCAAGATTATCATCAATTTTTGTAGGATCGCGATCGCTTAAATCTTGGCCAGCGCAAAATGCCCGACCTGAACCAGTCAATAAAATTGCCCCGCATGTTGCATCATCTTTGGCATCGCTTAAGGCCAAATATAATGCCTTATGCATTTCCTCGTTAAATGAATTTAATTTATCAGGACGATTAAGAGTTAAATATGTAACGCCCTTTGATTTTTTAATAAGGATAGTTGCCTCAAACATTTATAATTCCCATATTTTTTAATTATTTAAAAAAAGTTTCATTTTATTAAAAATAAAACTTGCATAAATCGACCAGTCGGTCAATTAATATATCGACATAAATTATTATATAAGGTTGTTGGATAATATGGTTAATTTTTTTCAAAAGCATGAAGCAACGTTAAAAAAAGCATTAGAAACCATAAAAACACGGCAATATTGGTCGCCCTATGCAGAAATGCCTAGTGGCAAAATATATGGCGAAACTGCTAAGGCTGATGGTTTGGCTGCCTTTGAAAGCTATATTGGTAAGAAATTCATAATTGATGGACATTGCCAAGATAATCATGTTGGGTTGGAAAAATCCCCATATGGCTTGGATTTAGATATAAAATATCCGACTGCGAATATTGAAACCATTATTGGCGCGTCAAAAGATGCCTTGATTGCATGGGGTAAGGCCAGTATCGAAACACGTACTGGGGTTTGTTTAGAAATTATTGACCGCCTTAATAAACACAGCTTTGAAATTGCCAATGCAGTAATGCACACAACGGGGCAAGCATTCATGATGGCATTTCAGGCGGGCGGCCCCCATGCCCAAGATCGTGGATTAGAAGCCGTCGCATATGCCTATGATGAAATGTGTCGCGTACCAAAAACAGCCATCTGGAAAAAGCCAGCATCAAAGGATAGCTTTGATATATTAGATAAAAGATATCGTATCATGCCGCGTGGTGTTGCGTTGGAAATTGGTTGCGCCACCTTTCCCACTTGGAATACATATCCGGGATTATTTGCAAGTCTATCAACGGGTAATAGCGTTATTATAAAACCACATCCTAAGGCTATATTACCATTGGCGATCAGCATTAAAATTGCCCGCGATGTTATTAAAGCTGCGGGCTTTAACCCCGATATTATTACATTAGCAGCCGATACGCTCGATAAACAAATTACCCAAGAATTATCATGCCATAAAGATGTTAAAATAATTGATTTTACTGGTTCAAATGCCTTTGCGGGTTGGTTACGATCAAATGCAACCCAAGCCGATATATATAGTGAAGAAGCGGGAATTAATTCCATAGTTATCGATTCTACCGATAATTTCCGTGGTATGTGCGGCAATATTGGCTTCTCATTATCATTATATAGCGGCCAAATGTGTACTTCGCCGCAAAATATTTATATCCCAAAAAATGGCATTGAAACTGATCAAGGCCATAAAAGCTTTGATGATGTGGCAAATGGCATTGTAAAAGCCATTGATGGACTATTAAAAGACCCTGCCCGTGCGGCTGGTGTTTGCGGTGCTATATCAAATGATGATATATTGGCGCGGGTTGAGAAATATGCTAATGATGGTGAGGTTTTACGCGCCTCGACCGCAATTGATGGCATGGATAATGCTCGTAGTGCTACACCTTTGATTTTAAATATAAATAATAGCTCATCGGCACAAAGTAGCGCAGAAGCTTTTGGCCCCATATCATTTATGATATCAAGCGATAATAGCATTAGCGCAATAAAATCTGCGGCTGACCTTGCATCAAATAAAGGCGCAATTACGGCTGCAATATATTCAATCAATGATGATGTTTTAGATCAAGCAGAAGATGCCTTTGCCTATGCGGGGGTAAATTTATCATGCAATTTAACTGGTGGAATATTGGTTAATCAAAGCGCCGCCTTTAGCGATTTCCATGCAACAGGGGCAAATCCTGCGGGTAACGCCAGCTTGACCGACCCTGCATTCATAAATCGCCGTTTCCGCATAGTTGCCACAAGAAAGCCAATAATAATAAATTAAATAATAATTATTCAAAATAATTTTAAACATAAACAGGAGAAATATAATGAAATTAAAAACACTATTAATGGCACCAATTATATCAGTCATGGCATTTGGCACGATTGCCAATGCAGATATTAAAATTGGTTCAACATTGGCTATAACTGGCCCTGCGTCTTTTCTTGGTGACCCAGAAGCAAAAACCCTTAAAATGCTGGTCGATGAATTAAATAATGCTGGTGGTATTAATGGCGAAAAAATCACGCTTATCCAATATGATGACGGCGCAAACCCAAATAAAGCCCGCACATTTGCCATAAGGCTTGTTGAAGGTGATGAAGTTATTGCTGTTATCGCTGGTTCTACTACTGGTGCGACAATGGCGATGATACCCGTGTTTGAAGAAGCGGAAATTCCTTTTATATCGCTTGGCGGCGCGGTTGTTATTATTAACCCAGTAAAAAAATGGGTATTTAAAACACCACATACCGATAAAATGGCTTGTCAGAAAATTTTTATCGATATGAAATCTAGAGGCTTTAGCAAAATAGCCATCATTTCAGGTACTGGCGGTTTTGGTAAATCCATGCGCGGTCAATGCCATGGCGTTGCAGGTGATTATGCTATTGAAATAATTGCCGATGAAACCTATGGGCCAAAAGATTCTGATATGACGCCACAGCTTACAAAAATTAAACATGCAAGCGGCGTTGATGCTGTTATCAATGCGGGTTTTGGTCAAGGCCCTGCGATTGTTACACGTAATTACAGCCAATTAGGTATAAAGGCGCCATTATATCAATCACATGGTGTTGCATCAAAAAAATATATTGAGCTTGCAGGATCAGCCGCCAATGGCGTTCGTCTTCCCGCATCGGCATTATTGGTTGCCAATCAATTACCCGCATCTGACCCACAAAAATCAGTAGTAGTTAATTATAAAAATGCCTTTGAAAAAACAACTGGTCAAGGGGTGTCAACCTTTGGTGGTCATGCATATGACGCATTTAAAATGTTAGTCGCAGCCATTGAAAAATCAGGTAAAGACCCAAAAAAAATTCGTAAAGCATTGGAAGAAACAACCGGCTTTATGGGTACAGCAGGCGAAGTTAATATGGGCGTAAAAGATCATTTAGGCTTAGATTTAAATGCCTTTAGAATGCTTGAAATTAAAAATGGCGATTGGTCTATCGTCAAATAATATGGCTTAAGGCACGCGGTTTTATCTGATTATCAATTAATCACGTGTCGACTATATTACTAGTAATATAAATATCTAAAAATATTCTTTTATCTCAATTGATTAGGGGTAATATTATGACAGAAATGCTTCAGTTTTTTATGTCTGGCATAACCGTAGGTGCGATTTATGCGCTTGTTGCACTTGGTTTTACTATAATTTATAATTCAAGTGGCGTGGTTAATTTTGCCCAAGGCGAATTTGTAATGTTGGGTGGCATGACAACGTCTTTTCTTGTCCATGCGGGTAATCCCGTCCCCCTATCCATATTGGCGGCGATTGTAATAACTATAATAGTTGGTATTTTATTAAATAAACTTGCCATTGAACCCGCAAAAGGCGCATCGGTCGTATCATTGATTATTATCACCATCGGCGCATCGATATTTCTGCGCGGTGCAGCACAAATTATATTTGATAAACAAATACATCGGTTTGATTCTTTCAATGGCGATATACCAATAAATATTGCAGGCGCAACCATATTACCGCAATCATTGTGGGTTTTGTTTGGCGCAGCCAGCATATTTTCAGGGCTTTATTTATTTTTCAACCGCACAATGATGGGCAAAGCCGTATTGGCAACCGCCAATAATCGCATGGCGGCAAAGCTTGTGGGCATTAATACCAATTGGATCATGACCTTTAGTTTTGGCCTTGCCGCTGCGATTGGTGCAACCGCAGGGGCGTTGGTTACACCAATAACATTAACCAGTTATGATATCGGCGTAATGTTAGCCTTGAAAGGTTTCGCCGCCGCAATGTTGGGCGGTATTGGCAACCCAATTGGCGCATTAGTCGGTGGATTATTAATTGGTTTAATCGAAGCATCAACCGCTGGTTATATCAGCAGTAATTACAAAGATGCATCATCATTCATTGTAATATTATTAGTTTTATTCGTGCGACCACAAGGGTTATTTGGCTTTAAAACCGTGGAAAGGGTATAATTATGAAACGCGCATTACAATTTTTATCTCCTATTCTGCCCGCTGGGCTAGTGGTTTTGGCGGTAATAATTTTAATAATGCCATTTTTTTTTCCCAGCGGTTTTTATTTTCGTATCGGGGCGTTGATTTTTATTAATGCCTTTGCCGTGGTTGGTTTGGTGATTTTAATCGGTTATGCGGGGCAAATATCGCTTGGTCATGCGGGTTTTCTTGGAATTGGCGCATATTCGGTGGCATTGGCACCTGTATATATTGGCCTGCCACCGTCATTAAGCTTATTTTTTGGCGCGGGTTTAACCGGCATCATCGCATGGATCATCGGTCGACCTATTTTAAAATTAAAAGGTCATTATCTGGCTGTTGCCACCTTGGGCTTTGGCATATTAGTGTTTTTATTTCTAAGCAATGAAGATCAAATAACGGGCGGGCCTGATGGCATAACTGTTGCTGCATTGGGCATAAAACCCGCATTGGCGGCAATGGGTATAAAGGCAAAAACATCGGTAATATGGTATTTCTTCACTGGATTTATCCTATTAATAGGCGCATGGACAGCGATCAACCTTCGCAACAGCCCCACAGGACGCGCCCTTCGATCATTGCATGATTCGGAAATAGCCGCAAAAACCATCGGCGTTGATGTTGCTAGATACAAGCTGATAGCTTTTACAATATCGGCTGTTTATGCCTCTATCGCGGGATCTATGTTGGCATTAATGAATAAATTTGTAACACCCGATGTGGCAGGATTTATTTATTCGATCGAATTGATAACCATGACGGTTCTTGGTGGGGCAACATCGGTGCTTGGCGGTATTTTAGGTGCGGCGGTATTAACAATCCTACCACAAGCACTAACTTTTTTTCATGATTATGAACATTTAGTGCTTGGCTTAATAATGATGCTTATCATGATATTCATGCGTGATGGTTTGCTTCCTAGCCTAATGGCACAAATACGAAGGAAAGCAAAATGATCCTGTTAAATATAGAAAATTTAGGTATTGATTTTGGTGGCTTAAAGGCGGTTGATTCTTTAAGTTTCTCTGCTAATGCGGGGGAAATTGTTTCAATAATTGGCCCAAACGGTGCCGGGAAGACAACTTTATTCAATATGATTTCTGGTATTTATAAACCAAAACGCGGCAAAATTATATTTAATGGCAAGGATATTACGGGGGCTGAGCCGCATATATTGGCAAAATATGGCTTATCACGAACATTTCAAAATCTACAGATATTTGAAAAAATGACTGTTTTAGAAAATGTCATGGCAGGTTGTCATTTAAAAGAACGCGGTTCTGTTTTAAGCGATTTATTGGCCTTGCCATCAACAAGACGTAAAAATAATCAAACCAGCATATTATCAAAAAAATTATTAAAACGTATCGGCCTTGAAAAAGCAGGATATTTAACTGCATCCTCATTATCATATGGTGCGTTAAAACGTCTTGAAATAGCAAGGGCGCTTGCAGTTAATCCAAAGATTCTATTGCTTGATGAACCCGCCGCAGGCTGCAACGCAGTCGAAACAGAAGAAATAGAAAAGCTGATCGCAAAAATTTCTGATGCGGGTGTTTCAATTTTATTGGTTGAACATGATATGAAGCTTGTCATGCGAATTTCCAAACATATCATTGTTTTGAATTATGGCGAAAAATTAGCTGAAGGAACGCCGCTTGAAATAAGTAAAAACCCAAAAGTGATTGAGGCTTATTTAGGCAAGCATGGCGGTAAGGAGGCCAAAGATGCTATTGGTTGAAAATTTACACAGTAAATATGGGCAAATTGAAATATTACATGGCATTAATCTTCAGGTTAATTCTGGAGAAATTATTTGTGTTGTTGGCGCAAATGGTGCGGGGAAAACCACTTTATTAAATTGTATTTCTGGTATTCAGCCAGTTTCTGGCGGGCATATAACATTTCGTGGCGATGATATAACCAATGTTGCCACCCATAAACGCATAACATTTGGTTTGGCGCAATCGCCTGAAGGACGACAAATTTTTACCAACCTTAGCGTCGAAGAGAATCTTCTAATGGGTGGGTTTATTCATAATGATGAACGCAGCGATGAAGATTTAGGCGATGCTTTTAATATGTTTCATATTTTAAAAGAAAAACGCAATTTATCTGCGGGCGGCCTATCAGGTGGGCAGCAACAAATGTTGGCGATTGCGCGGGCATTAATGGGGCGACCGTCATTTTTATTATTGGACGAGCCATCGATGGGGCTTGCACCAATTTTAGTCGATCAAATATTAGATATCGTTAAATCGCTAAAAGATATGGATGTAACGGTGATGTTGGTTGAACAAAATGCCTTTGCCGCCCTAAATATTGCCGATAGGGGTTATGTGTTGGAAACCGGTAAAATAATTATTGAAGGCAACGCCGATGATCTGATCAATAATGATAAAATACGCGAAGCATATTTAGGTATTTAAATTTGAACTATTAAATTAGAAAATTAAAAATTAAGGGTTAGGATTAACATGGTTTTATCAATCGAATATCGCCAAGATTTGGCAATAATACATATTAATAACCCACCTGTGAATGCATTATCAGTTAAATTAAGGGCGGGTTTATTATTGGCGATTGAGGAAATAAACGAGCATGATGAAATTAAAATAGTAATTTTAATTTGTGCGGGGCGAACATTCATCGCTGGTGCCGATATATCGGAATTTGGCAAACCACCATTAGAACCACATCTGCCCGATGTTATTTTAGCATTAGAGGCATCACCAAAAATTTATATGGCGGCAATTCACGGCACATCGCTTGGCGGTGGGTTGGAAATCGCCCTTGGTTGCGATTACCGTATAATGGATATTAAGGCAAAATTAGGCCTGCCAGAGGTAACGCTTGGCCTTATCCCTGGTGCGGGCGGCACGGTGCGTTTACCGCGTATTATTGGGGCTGAGGCGGCAATCAATATGATAACCCGTGGGCAGATAATTAATGCAAAACAGGCATTAGATGTTAATTTAGTTCATAAAATAATAGATAGTAGCAGTGGAAGCGATCTAGCAAATGATTTATTAAATGCCGCTATTTCATATGCGGGCGAGGTTAAAAATATCGCCAAGCCAACCGCATTGCGCCATATTACCCCTGATAATAGCAAAATAAATAAAAGTTTTTGGATCGATAAACAAAAATCTGTGGGCAAGGCTGCAAAGGGGCAGGAATCGCCTATGCGGGCATTAGAATCTATTAAAAATTCAATGGAAATGGATTTTGATCAAGCATTAAAGTCGGAACGTAAAATATTCATTAATTGTCGTAAATCGGTGCAATCATCGGCATTAAGGCATATGTTCTTTGCCGAAAAATCAGCCGTCAAACCAAAATGGTTGGACAAAACTAAACCCACTAGAGTCATTAAAGAAATTGGCGTGATAGGTGGCGGCACGATGGGGGCAGGTATTTGCGCCGCGTTACAGCTTTCGGGATTTAAAGTTATTTTGATCGAACAAAATCAACAATCATTGCAAAATGGCGTTGATAATCTCGCAAAAATATATGCGGGCAGCGTCAAGCGCGGCAAATTAACCACCGCCCAAATGACAAAAAATATTGCTGATCTTGGTAAATATAGCAGCTATGACGGTTTGGCAAATGTCGATTTAGTTATCGAGGCGGTATTTGAAGATTTAGATGTTAAACGTCAAGTTTTTAAAAAGTTAAATCAAATATGCAAACCCGATACAATTTTGGCGACAAATACATCATATTTAGATCCAAATTTATTTGGTGATGAACTATCTAACCCTGGTAATTTCATCGGCATTCATTTTTTCAGCCCCGCCCATATAATGAAATTAATCGAGGTAATAAGCACTGATAAAACATCAGACGATACCATTGCAACTGTTTTTGATCTGGTCAAAAAAATGCGTAAAATACCAGTATCGTCAAAAATTTGCGATGGTTTTATCGGCAATCGCATCTTAAAAATATATCGCCGTCAAGCGGAAATATTATTATTAAACGGTTGCTTCCCAAGCGATATTGACAGCGCACTGCGACAGTTTGGCATGGCGATGGGGCCATTTGAAGCCCAAGATCTAGGCGGGCTTGATATTGCATTTTCTCAACGACAAAATGCCGCCAAGAATGGCGATATAATATATGCACCTATCGCCGATGAATTATGTAAGTTAAAACGGTTTGGTCAAAAAACTGGTGGCGGTTGGTATGACTATGAAAAGGGCAAAAGACAACCAGTACCAAGCGATATAGTGGCAGAAATAATAGAACAACAACGGGAAGTTGCCGCCATAACTGCCAAAGAGTTTGAAATATCAGAAATTCAAAATCATATTATCTATCCAATGATAAATGAGGCATTATTAATTTTAGACGAAGCCATTGCAAAATATCCCGTTGATATTGATCTGGTGGAGGTCTTGGGGTTTGGCTTTCCACGTTGGCGCGGCGGATTATTGCATTATGCCGATCAAGTTGGCTTAGGTAAAATCAATGATTTTTTGAAAAACCATCGGCTTTAAAGAGTAATTGCAGCTGCACCGAGAACCACTAAACAAGCCCCCAACCACGCAGCTAGAGATGGTCTTTTTCTCGTCTTAATCCATATGATAGGCAACATAATCACAGGTGCCATTGACCCTAACACTGCAACAATGCCTGTATTTTGAAATTTCAATGCTACTATTAACAATGTCATCGCAAGACCATATCCCATCCATCCTGCGAGAATAGCTTGAAACAAAATTGGTGTTTCATTTTTACTGAATGATCTAAAACGCCAAGCTGGAAAGAGGCCAAGAGCTAACATGATAACGGCATGCCAGACACCCTAACTGCCGATGCCGCTATATAGGGCCCATTCCATCAACGAGAGCTGGCTTTATTACCAATAGCCCAATCGCTTGGCAGATAGCTGCAACTAACCCCCAAAAAACAACTACCCAAATATGTCCGTCTATAACGTCAAACATGTCTCCGGTTTTTGACGCACCAGTATATAAAATAGCCAAAAAAACTCCAATGAACATAACAAAGCCACCAAATGCCATTTGATACGTCAAATACTAATCAAATAAGAAATAACCGAAGCAAGCAGCAAGCGGGGCATTTAAAGCAAATAATATTTGCATTCGCCTTGGGCCACCTATTTGCAAACATTTATGCATTGCAAGATCACCCAGCAAAATTCCGAAAAAAACCACTAATAATTAGAGCATTAGAATGCTTCCATAAGACCGTGTCCCATGATCCTGTAATCATCATAATAATTACTAAGACAAGTGCCGATGTAGCTAACTGAATTCTTACAAACTCAAATGTTCCAAAATATTGAACTGGTTTATACGCTACCAATGATGCCAACGCCCAAATCAACGATGCCGATAGAGCAAAAACAACAACAAATAATTCCATAATGGTTCTTTCTAATTAATCATATCCTAGATATACAAGAATTATTATAAAATTTCTGCTGATAATCAAATATTTTTTAATTTATATAATGGGTCAATCTTTGGGGCGTTAATTCGCCGTCTATTATTTTCAATTGCGCTTAATGGTTCAACCGCTTTCATTTTTTTATGGCTATCGATTGCTAATTGTTGATAGATTTTTGTGCCGTCGCTTTTCCATTTTATTTCTTTGTCGGAAAGCTGTCGTATAATTTTTGCAGGCATGCCAACCACCATTGAATTTTTTGGCGCAATGAACCCAGCCTTAACAAATGACATCGCGCCGATGATGCAATTTTCGCCAATAACCGCACCGTCCATAATGACGCTATTCATACCAACCAGTGCATTTTTACCGATATGACAGCCATGTAAAACCGCGCCATGACCAATATGTCCGCCTTCTTCTATAACTGCTTCCATATCGGGAAAGCTGTGAATAACGCAGGTATCTTGCAAATTTGAACCATCCTTTAAAATTATCCGACCAAAATCACCGCGCAAACAAGCTGCAGGCCCGATATAACAATCGGCACCAATGATAACATCACCAATGATAACCGCCGCAGGGTGAATAAACGCCTTGGGGTCAATCACGGGAATAATATCATCATATGAATAAATATGGCTCATTTATATTCTTTCATTGATTGCATATTTAACGGTTTAATCTGGAATTGTTAGGCCGTTTAATTTTAATACCGCATGAATTTGTTGCCGCCAGTCTGTTAGTAATATATCGACATTTTCTTCCCTCAGGCCAAATTTAACCAGTTTTTTATGGTTGGGGGAGCTTGATTTAGGGAAAGATGCCGCCACACGCGGATACCAATAATCAACAGATTGTTGTAATTCAGCAATGGCATCCTGATTCTTTGTGATTGTATATTGTAAGATTAAATTTTCTAAAGCTTTTTTTGCCGAATTTTTATGATTGGTTTCGCTGATTAATATTTGGGTAAATTTTTCTGCTGCTGGTTGATATGATATTTTATATAATTCGCTTAATTGAATTGCAGATGCCTGCCCCATTAAATAATTCATAATAACTGCATCATTCCAGTTTGTTAATGGAGAATAAAAAATATTCAACCGCATATCATAGCCATCTTGACGGCCTTCGATATAATTATTGCGATCAAATCTAAAAGCCCAGTCGCTTTGATTAACATATAAGTCTGTTTTTGCACCAAAGCTTGCTAATATTTGTAACATTATATTGGCGGAATATAATTTTTCATAAACAATTTTGCTAGCAGCAATTTTTGCAGGCAATTTTGGTGCTTTATTTATCATATCGGCAAAACCGCTTGCGCCTGCTAATTCTGAATCGATAAATATAGTTAATATTTTCATCAATTCGGCACGATATCGTGCAGGAGTATTTTCTGGTGCAGTTAATTTACCGCCATTTTCAATATATTCTTCAACACTCATTTTTTTTTCCATATTATCGCTCCGTCATAGAATTATTTTATCGATCATAATCAATTGTAACTTTGTCAGTTATAGGGAAAGATTGGCAAGAAAGTATATATCCCTCGCGTACTTCGTAATCTTCCAATGCAAAGTTGGCATCCATTTCAACTTCGCCTTCAATAACTTTGCATTTGCATGTTGAACAAACACCTGCCTTACAGGCGAATGGTAAATCTAACCCTGCATCAAGCCCTGCGTCCAATATACTTTTATTATTTTTTTGCATATCCAGTTCGCGCGATAAACCATCATGGATTATCGTTGCCGCAACGCTTGCTGCATTATTTGTTGTTGCTTCGCCTCTTCTTCGTCCTCCATTTTTGGTTGGTTTAGGTGATGCAAAAAGTTCAAATTTTATCTTACTTTCATCAATACCATATTCTTTTAAGCTTTCAGAGATTGCCAGCATCATTGGTTCAGGGCCGCAAATGAATGTCATATCGACCGATGATAAATCAATCCAATTTTTAAATAATTCTTTGCATCTTTCTTTATCAATTCGACCATTAAATAGATCAATTTCTTGCGATTCGCGCTCTAATATATGAGTTATGCTTAATCGGGAAAGATAGATGTTTTTTAAATCTTCCAATTCTTCGCGAAACATTATGCTGTTGGATGATTGATTGCCATAAAGCAATGTGAAGCTACTGTTTTTTTCATTTTGCAAAATAGTTTTTATTATGCTGATGAATGGTGTAATGCCCGAACCACCCGCAAAGCCTAGATAATGTTTGCTATTATCCTTGCAAATTGGCGTATGGAAGCTACCCATCGGTGGCATGGCGTTTAATATATCACCCGATTTCAACTCATCATTTGCCCATGTGGAAAATAATCCACCATCAATTTTTTTAATGCCAACCTTTAATTCATCGGCACCTACGGGCGAACATATGGAATAAGAACGGCGTATTTCTTCGCCTTCAAATTCCTTTCTAAAGGTCAAATACTGCCCCTGAATAAATTGAAATGCTGTTGCATCTTCCTTTGGTGCCTGCAAGGTTAAAACCACCGAATTTTTTGTTTCTTGCTTTATATTTGTAACCTTTAATGGGTGAAAGCTTGCCATAATAATATTCCTAAATACATTTAAAATAATCGAACGGTTCTAAACAATCATTGCATTGATAACTTGCCTTGCATGCGGTTGATCCAAACCAGCTAACGCATCTTGTATTGGTTGAATTGCACCGCGGACATGGTAAATCAATTGGCTTTGCAGGAGCAAATGATGATCCATCGCCAGCATCATTAACATCACATGATGATACTTTACCAACTGGTGGTGCGATACCATATTGCCGCAATTTTTCTTTGCCAGATGAACTCATCCAATCGGTTGTCCATGCAGGCGATAATTGCCGTTTAATCTCAAGCTTATCAATGCCTTTATCACGCAATGCCGTTTCGACATCCATCGCAATGATTGATGTGGCAGGGCAACCAGAATAGGTCGGGGTGATTATAACCTCTAACATATCATCATGCCAATTGACGGCACGGATAATGCCTAAATCAACCAAGGAAACAACGGGGACTTCCGGGTCTGGAATATCATCCAACCATTGCCATATGGTTTTTTCATCCGGCCTATTTTGCGCCATATTATTTACCATTTAGCATCGGGATAGGCGCGTTGTAAGAATTGCATTTCACTTAAAATAAAGCCCATATGCTCGGTGTGAACCCCTTGTTTACCGCCGCGTTGGGCATAATTATCTTTTGGTTTTATTAAATTAGCGTCATCGATAAAGCCATCTATAAGCATATCCCATTTTACCTTTATTTGATCGAGCGGAGTAGAAATGCCCATATCTTCCATCGCTTGGTCGACATCATCGCTCGTGAACATTTCATTCGCATATGGCCATAATAAATTTAACGCATCTTGCATACGTCGATTGCTCTCCGCCGTGCCATCACCCATTCTTGTGCAGATACTTATACTGCGATCAATATGATATCTGGCTTCTTTTAATGCTTTTTCTGCTATTTCTGCGATGCGTGGATCACTGGCAGAAGTTAATCCATCCAACATATAAACATGCCATGCATCAAATAATAATTGCCGTAATAATGTTTGGGCAAAATCACCATTTGGTTGCTCGCTTAACAATAAATTGCCAAATTCATGGCTATCGCGCAAATAGGCAAGATCGTCGGCTGATCTGCCTTTGCCTTCTATTTCCCCTGCTAGTTCAAGCCATAAGCGTGCCTGTCCAATGAAATCCAATGCGATATTGGCAAGGGCGATATCTTCTTCCAAAATGGGGGAATGGCCACACCATTCCGAATTTCTATGGCCAAGTATCAGGCAATTATCGCCCAATCGGGTAAGAAATTTAAAAAGTAACTTTTGATCCGTCATCTTACATTGCTCCCGCATCATCGGGAATATTAAAAAATGTTGGATGGCGATAAACCTTGTCATTTGATGGATCAAATAACGGGCCTTTTTCGCTTGGTGCGCTGGCGGTTATATCTTCTGCCTTAACAACCCATATGCTTACGCCTTCGTTGCGTCTGGTATAGATATCTCTGGCATTATTAGTTGCCATTTTTGCATCAGGGGCGTGTAAACTACCTACATGACGGTGTGATAAGCCATGTTGTCCGCGAATGAATACTTCCCAAATTGGCCATTGTTTCATTTTTAAAATCCTTAAATTTTGTTTATTACTATTTATTAATTTGAATAATACGGATAATATTATGCCGCATTTTTGGTTTTGTTTTCGTGTTTTTCTGCATATGCGCCTAGTGCCTCGCGAAACCATGCGCCATCATCCCATGCCTTAATGCGCGCATCCATGCGTTCCTTATTACAAGGGCCATTACCTTTTATGACTTGGAAAAATTCATCCCAATCTATTGGGCCATAATCATAACCTTTTTTATCCTCGTTCCATTTTAAATCAGGATCAGGAATGGTTAGGCCAAGGTATTTTGCCTGTGGTACGGTTTGATCAACAAATTTTTGCCGCAATTCATCATTGCTGTTAAGTTTTATTTTCCATGCCATTGATTGTGCTGAATGGGTTGATTGATCATCGGGTGGGCCAAACATCATCAATGCGGGCCACCACCAACGATTGATGGAATCTTGCATCATTGCCCGTTGGGCATCGCTGCCTTTCATCATCGCCAATAATAGGTCATACCCTTGACGTTGGTGAAAGCTTTCTTCCTTGCAAACCCGAACCATTGCGCGTGCATATGGCCCATATGATGTTCGTTGTAATGGCACTTGATTCATAATTGCTGCACCATCAACCAACCATCCGATTGAGCCAATATCGGCCCAATTTAATGTGGGATAATTAAAAATTGATGAATATTTAGCATTGCCCGCATGTAATTCAGCGGTTAAATCATCGCGTGATACGCCCAAGGTTTCGGCGGCACAATATAAATAAAGCGCATGGCCTGCTTCATCTTGTACTTTTGCCAATAAAATTGATTTTCGCTCTAATGTTGGTGCTCGGGTAATCCAATTACCTTCGGGAAGCTGCCCTACTATTTCGGAATGGGCATGTTGCGATATTTGCCGAACCAGTGTTTTACGATATGCATCTGGCATATAATCCTTTGGTTCAATTTTAATATTGGCATTTATTTTTTCTTGAAAAGCGCGTTCAACATCATCCATTTCATCCAACGTCTTTACCTTTTTACCGCTGGATTTTACCATCTGTGCGTACATTTTATTCTCCCGTTTAGATATTACTTAATTTAAATTTAAGATTAATAATTAGTTATCTATGCGTTCAATTATTATGGCTATACCTTGCCCAACGCCAATACACATGGTGCAAAGGCCATATTTACCCCCTGTGCGGATTAAATGCCACATGGCGGTTGTGATCAGGCGTGCGCCGCTCATCCCCAATGGGTGTCCCATGGCAATCGCCCCGCCATTCGGGTTGATATGCGGATCATTTTCATCAAGACCTAATTGCCGTAATACCGCCAATCCCTGTGCGGCAAAGGCCTCGTTTAATTCGATTACATCCATTTGATCTAATGTTAAACCTGAGATTGCCATTACCTTTTTAACGGCAGGCACAGGGCCTATGCCCATTATTTCTGGTGCAACGCCTGCGGCTGCCATGGCAACAACCTTGGCCTTTGGTGTTAGGTTATATTTTGATATAGCCGATTGATCCGCCATTAAAAGCGCGCATGCACCATCATTGACCCCCGATGAATTGCCCGCCGTAACCGATAAATCTTTGCCATTTATACCGCCAAGCTTTGCCAATCTATCAATGTTGCTGCTTGGGCGTGGATGTTCATCGCATGATATTATAATATCATCACCGCGTCTTTGTGGAATATTAACAGGGATTATTTCATCGGCAAATAAGCCTTTTCCCTGTGCTTCTGCCCATTTTTTTTGTGATTTTAACGCAAATTTATCTTGATCAATGCGCGATATATTAAATTTTACCGCAACATTATCGGCGGTTTCTGGCATGGAATGAGTGCCATATTTGAGATGAATTTTTTTATTGGGAAAACGCCAGCCAATGGTAGTATCATAAACAATATTTGATCTGGAAAATGCGGTTTCGGCCTTAGGCATTACAAATGGTGCGCGTGACATCCCCTCAACACCACCAGCAATCGCCAAGGATAATTCGCCAGATTTAATACCACGGGCAATGATACCAACCGCATCAATACCCGACCCACAAAGCCGATTAACAGTAGTCGCGGGGGTTTCGATTGGTAAACCTGCCAATAATGCCGACATTCTTGCAATATTGCGATTATCTTCGCCCGCTTGATTGGCGCAACCATAAACCATATCATCGGTTTTTGTCCAATCGACCGATGGATTGCGCGCCATCAATGCTTTCAATGGCAATGCGCCTAAATCATCGGTTCTGATTGATGATAAACCGCCACCATAACGACCAATTGGCGTGCGTATAGCATCGCAAATAAAAGCGTCCTTCATGATATTTTCCCAGTCCAAATTTTATTTATTGTTGTTATTTTTAATACATCACATATATTATCTAATATCAAGATTTTTTGTGATGCTTTTAAGTGATGTAATTTTATCCTCGATAATAATATTAAATTTATATGAGTAAATTTATAGAATTATTATTTCTTTAATAATTCTAATCTATGCTCTAATATATTTATTTTATTTATATTGATAAAATATTGGCGCATCCATATCATCCAATAAATCATTTAAAAAACTATCTGAAGGGTTAATCAAAGCCTTATAAGTTTCTGCAAATAATTTAAATATATCATTACCTATCCAATTATCTGGTAGCATTTCTGATGGCAAATACGGATCTTTCAAGGCAATTAGGCGATATTTATGCATCAATATTTGCCTTAATAAAAAGCTATTGCTGCCATTTAATTGTTGACCTTCTTTTAAAAATTGCAAAATTGGTGAAAATATTTGATAAAAATTTCGATATTTCTTATCTATAATTTCAAGATCCCACGCATCGGCTAAAAAATTTATATTTATTTTATTGCCTATTAGATGGTTTGATTTTTTATTTAGATCTGCAGTAAAAATTATATTACCGCCATTATCCAAATTACCTTTAAAGGCAAAATTGATTTGTTTTTTATGGTCGCCCAGCTTCATATAAAGCCCATATATGGGTGAGCCAAATCCCTGTGCCTCTAGACGACGCTTCATTTCATCGCGCTGTGTTATGTCTAAATTTATAATGAATGTCCATATGCCAGTTGGTTGGGGCCTTTTACAATATAGGCTCTTGGCAACAATTTTAAATTCATCCATGATATGGTTTGTTAAATGATAATAGCTTTTCCGACCATTTTTAATGCCAATCAAGCGGTTTTTTGCTACTAATCTTGATATGGTCGTTCGCACTAAAGATTCACTAATTTTCAATGGCTTGCATAAATCTATTATATTACCTGTCCAAATGCCGTGATTGCGATGTAAAAAGGCATCACCATATAATGTCATTATAAAAGACCCTACACGAATAGGCCTTTGAGCGCTAAAATTATTAAATATTTCATCTGTGTAGGAAATTAAATCCATTTTAATAGGCCTTTTATTTATTATCTGTAATATATTATTTTTTATATTATCATATATTCTATTTTATCATTAGCAATTTTGTTAATAGTTTAATTTAAATCAGATAAGGATTAAAGGTAGTATTTTGGCAAGGGGAAAATCACAATTTATTTGGTTGGCCTGCGGGACATTACATACGCGATGGTTGTGGTGGTTAGAATTCAATCACTGAATAATTAAACGATAATGCCCCCTAAAAATAGTAGAATGGATTCAATGGGTCAGGGCAACAACGTCTCTAGTTTATGTGCTGGAGTTTGGAAGTCCAGTGTTTTTCTTGGTAGCGAATTTAGCTGATTTGCAATAATATTTAGCTCGTTTTGGGAGTGATCTGATAAGCAACTATCTTTTGGAAAATGCCTTAACAATCCATTTGTATTTTCATTGGTACCTCGCTGCCACGGGCTTCTAGGGGCACAGAAATAGAGATCCATATTGGGTTCGAGCAAAATTTTTTATGAGCTGCTAATTCTGTTCCCCGATCCCAAATAAGGCTTTGTTTTAAAAGCTTAGGAAGTTTACTCATTTGCCAAACCAGTGCTGATACGACGGCTTCAGTTTTTCGACCATCTATCTTTACAAAAATGGTAAAACGAGACTGACCTTCAACGACGGCATCTACAATCCTGCCTCGCGATCCTGCCTCGTGATCCTGTCTTGTAGATTCTAGCATGCCTAAACTTTCTTTTTATTCTCAAATAATTACGCATCTCCTTATGGAGCAGGCCACGCGTTTGAATAAATAAGCTTTTATAGATCGTTTCATGAGACATATGCATAGTTTTGGACGCTTGCCATATTTCCACGCTCTTTTATCAGCAATTAGTGCTCGATATCGCTTGACGACCTCCATTCTTTTTGACTTCCCGACTTGTACCAAATTATCGACTTCTTATACTCATCCATAGGATTTGAACTGTACATACGCTGTGCTACTTCTAAAAAGCTTTATATCGTATGGAAGGCGGCATAATTGCATGGGGAAAGGCTGGCTTACCAGTTAATGCTGCATAATAAATCTGTTATATATGAAACCATTAACCATGCCAATTATGGGTAGTCATTAATTTTATTTAAATATTTAGTTGATAACTAAGAATTACTTTCTAGTTATAATAGCGGTAATAAAATTTAACTATTAAAGCATATTTGATATGACCATATCCCTACAATCGCTACAACGGTTTGCATTACTTGACACGAAATCAACAAATCTAGAAATAAAAAAAACAGTATCATTAGTTATAAATGACATTAATATTGCAATTACTAAGACATCAAAAACTTATGATATTAGAAAATCTATTAATAGTATTTTGCTTTTACTAAATAATGCAAGCGAAGCAAAAAAACCTTGGAATAGCCTGTTAACTAAAGAAATACATAATAATATTTTACCGCTTTTAAATGAGAAAACTGCTAATGAAAATTATAAATTCATCAAAGCCGAAAGAATATTAATCAATCATATAGTTAGCATATTCAAAAAAAAATTAAAATTCTTACGCGCCAAACAAATAAACCACCCATCTTACGCCAAAGATAGTTGCAATAATATAACAACGGTTTGTTTTTTTAGTGATATTTTCTATCTAAATATCCAAACATTCATTACCGATATAATAATCACCAAAATGCGTGTTAAATATGTTGAAAATAATATTTACAGCCCATTATTGCATCAATATATTTTAAAAAAACTTGATGTAACAGAATTCATGAACCAAAATGACGGCTTCATTCGTAATAGAATATGCCAAATATTAGAATCTCTTTATTCCACCCGCCTAGATATGATTGCTAAACAACAATCTAAACAGCCATCGATTGCCAATTATAAATATACAGATAATGAAATATATTGTGAAAAATTACTGTATAATTTACATCAACATGCAGATCATCATAAATATTTTATTGCTAAATCTATTGGATTTAAATTCTTTCAATCTTTAATTAATTTAGACGAAGCATCATTTTGTAAAAATTTCAACATGATAACTGATATCATAACATCTAATAAAAATGATGAGGATAAATTTTACGAAATTAATAAATTAACGCTTACATATGACAAATTCAATTTTGATATGCTTTTGCTAAGCCATTATAATTTCGGCAATGAAGATCAAAGAATTACTTTTAAATTACTACATGATTATTGCATATATACAGCAAATAACCGACAAAATATATTGCAATCCCACCCATTGGTTGCCACAGAAATATCAAGATTAATCGTTGATCTAGCCATAAAAATTTATGAAACATGTGGTGATAAAGAAGATATTGCAAAAATGCTGCTATATCTTGAAAAATTTACAATGATAATCATTCAAATTGATAAAAATATATTTGCACCGGAAATAAATATATCTATTAATATATTTTCACATAATAAAATATTATATATTCTTAGCGATTGCATAAACAAAGGCGAAATAACAAAAATCGCCCTAAATTCTTGCTTACAACAAATAGATAAAAGATTGCTAACTAAGGGTTAGTGGTATGAAATAAAAATATTTATTTAGTTAGCGCATAATAATAAAAAATACATCTATATCGTGAAAATCTCATAATGATAATAATGCAAACTAATAAAGATATATTCGCGCCCGAAATAAAAAATATCTATCGGTATCTTTTTAAATAATGAATATTATATATTCTTAGCGATTGTAAGGGCGAGCATTCGCCGCCGTTAGGCATGAATAAAAAATAATTTATTGCTAGCTTTCACCAAGTTCAGATAGCCTGTATTTTGCTAGTTCGTAGCCTTGACTGGCGGCTTTTTTATAAAATTCAATGGCTTTACTATAATCTTGCTCTACGTCTTGGCCCTTTTTATACATAATCCCTAGTATAGTTTGTGCCTTGGCATTGCCATTTTCGGCTAATGGTAGAAATTCATCATATGCGGTTTTATAATCACCAGCTTTATACGCGGAGACCCCCGCTTTAAAATCGGCAAATACCGCCGTAGATATTAATAAAATAGCGATTATAACTATATTTAATAGTCGCATTATAATTCCTTTTAATATCATGAATAGTTAACATTAAGAGAAATATATTATATTTGCACTCTTTTTTATATTACGCAAACACGTCGTCGCAACTTCGTTTCTCGGGGTTTGCTAGAACTATAATACGCGAACTGCACAGTTAATGGCAAACGTAACCAATCACGAAGTGATTGTAAGGGCGACTGCCCGCCGCGCTTAGGCGTAAATATAAAAAGATAGCGACTGCCCGCCGCGCTTAGGCGTAAAAAAAAGAAACAAACTCCAAATAGTGTAACCCACTTGGAGTTTGGTTAACAATATTTTATTTCTTACTAAAAATACCCGCAGCCTTAACATCATTGCTGACATATTCTTCAAATTGTTTGAAATTTTCTTCAAATAACTTACAAAGATTAGCCGCCGCTAAATCATAGGCATTGCCATCTTGCCATGTTAATTTTGGCTGTAACACTTTATCAGGCACATTAGCACAAGTAAGTGGCACATGCATATTGAAAAATGGATCAATGACAAATTCCGCATTGGCTAAGCTTCCATCTAAGGCGGCATTTACCATCGCTCTCGTATGGTGGATGCTCATTCGCTTGCCAGTGCCATAAGCACCGCCTGACCAACCGGTATTAACCAACCAGCATTTAGCACCAGTTTTAGCCATTTTAGCCCCTAATAATTTGGCATAGACGCTTGGGTGGCGTGGCATGAATGGCGCACCAAAACATGTGGAGAACACTGCCTGTGGCTCTGTAACTCCGCGTTCTGTGCCTGCTACACGTGCCGTATAACCCGACATGAAATGATACATTGCCTGTTCGGGTGATAATTGCGATATGGGCGGCAATACACCAAAGGCATCGGCGGTTAACATAATAATATTTTTAGGCTGTCCACCTTGACCATTTTCGGCAATATTATTAATAAAATTAATAGGATATGATGCTCTTGTGTTTTCTGCCAAGGTTGAATCATTAAAGTCAATTTTGCGTGTCTTTTCGTCAAAAACAACATTTTCCATGATCGTACCATAACGTTCGGTCGTGGCATAAATTTCAGGCTCCATCTCTTTATCAAGATTTATAACCTTGGCATAACAGCCGCCTTCAAAATTAAACACGCCATTATCAGACCAGCCATGTTCATCATCGCCAATCAACGCGCGGCTGCCATCGGCTGATAGGGTGGTTTTTCCCGTTCCAGATAGACCAAAGAAAATAGCCGTATCGCCATCTGCGCCAATATTAGCAGAACAATGCATCGGCATGACATTTTTTTCAGGCAACATATAGTTAAGAATAGAGAAAATAGATTTTTTTATTTCACCAGCATAGATACTACCGCCAATTAGAACCATTTTTTGCGAAAAATCTACCAAAATAAATACTTCGGAATTTGTACCATCTATATTTGCATCCGCATGGAAATATGGTGCATGCAATACAGTGAAATCAGGAATAAATTCCGCCAATGCCTTTAATTCTGGCTCGATAAACATATTACGAGCAAATAAACTATGCCATGGGCTTTCTGATATGATACGCACATTAAGCCGATATGTTTTATCTGCGCCCGCATATAAATCTTGCACATATAATTCTTTATTTTGAAAATAAGCGCAAATCTTGGCTTGCATCGCGTTAAAAACTTCTGCGGTGGTTGATTTATTAACATCGCCCCACCAGATATTATCTTCGCTGCTAGCTTCCTTGACGATAAATTTATCATTGGGCGACCTGCCTGTGCATTTGCCCGTTTCGACGGCTAATGCCCCACCTTTTGTTATAGTGCCAAGGCCTTTTGAAATTGTGTCCTCGTATAATTCTTCTGTGCCAAAATTCCAATTAACATTGATGCTGTTGATTATGCCGTGATTTTCGATACCAAAATTACTGCCTAAGCTTGACAATTTAGCCTCCTAGTTATGATTATTTTAATTTGCCAAACCTTCTAATAATTGCGGTAAGGTCTGGCCATTAAAAATAAATATTTAAACGATAATAGTTTATACATAATCCATCCTTATGAATCGAGTATAGATTTTAGTAAATTGTTAATTTTATAAAAATATTATATTTAGATAAAAATATAATATATTAAAATTATTTAAAATACAGCCAATTATAAAAATATAATATGATAATATTTGGCCTAATGCAGTCTTAAGGTTTATTATCAATAAATAATGCCCCTTAAATTATAGAAAATATGATTAATTTTTCTTCTTATCATCCAACCAAGGCAGCGAGGTGAATTTTATACCATCTTCCACAAGTCCATCGGCTTCATCAGCTGTTGCTTTGCCATATATTGCCCTGTTTTTACTCTCGCCAAAATGAATTTTACGGGCTTCGCTTGCAAAACCATCACCAACATCATCGCAACTTTCTTTTAAAATACTATATATATTTTTTTTGATTTGATTGGCTTTATTAAATATTTCACTTTGAATATTTGATTTATCATTTGATGTTGTAATATTTGGCGCGCTAAGCTGTTCTTTTATATCATTATTACCGCAAAACGGGCATTATATATGTTTGTTTTGGCGTTGAATCTCAAAATTATCTGCATCTTTAAACCAAGCTTCAAATTCATGTTCATTGGCACATTTTAGATTATAGTTAATCATTTATTAACCTAAAGTTTAAATATATTGCTGGATATATAGTATATTTTGTTGCAATCATACAAGTGTAACCTTTATTTATATATAATTATAATTAAACATCATAGGAAAATATATTGCTCAATATTCATAATAAAAACAACCCATGCGATATTATTATCAAAGCCTGTGATCATATTAAAAAGAATAGTGAAATTTTGGATTTAGCATGCGGCAATGGGCATAATGGGCGTTTTTTACTAGAATTAGGGCATAATTTGACATTCATTGATCGTGATACCAGTTATCTTTCAAATTTAAAAAATGTCGAAATAATAACTACTGATTTAGAAAATAATGATAAATGGCCATTGGGTAAAAGGCAATTTGATGCTGTTTTGGTTATAAATTATCTGTATCGGCCGATTTTCAAAAATATATTAAATAGCGTTAAGTCAGGTGGATATTTAATCTATGAAACTTTCGCCATTGGTAATGAAATATATGGCAAGCCTTCTAATCCTAACTTTTTACTTGATATTGATGAATTAAAAATGGTTGAGAAATATGATTTTGAAATCATAAAATATAACCATGGTTTAGTAGAGAACCCAAAACCTGCGATAAAACAAAGCATCATCGCCAGAAAGAAATAATCATTTTTGTAGAAATTTTGATATTTTAATATTCCCATTATTTGAATATCTTAATGATGGGATCATTGATCTGGCTTTATCGACCGCGTTAAAATCAATCGTGGCAATGGTTATTAATTGTGAAATTCCAGCATCGGCAATAATATCACCCCATGGCGATATTATTAATGAATGACCAAAGGTCTCACGACCATCTTCATGAACACCATTTTGCGCTGCCGCAGCAATGAAACAAGAATTTTCAATCGCCCTTGCGCGTAATAATATATGCCAATGCGCCATGCCCGTTTTTTTTGTAAAGGCGGCAGGGCATAAAATTAACCTTGCGCCTGCCTGGGCAAGCTTTCGATGTAAATAAGGAAAGCGTAGATCATAACAAATTGTCATACCAATACTGCCCCAAGGGCTATCTACAATTACCGCATTATCACCCGCATCAAACATTGATGATTCCCGATAACTTTCACCATTTGCCAAATCAACATCAAACATATGGATTTTATCATATCTTGCACAAATATCGCCTTTATCATTAATCATAAAGCTACGATTAACAGGTTTATCTCTATTTTTAACCTTAACAATTAATGAACCAATATGCAGCCAAATACCTAGTTCCTTTGCCAACTCACATGTTTTTTTTAGGAAAATATCGTCATCTTCATATTGTATTTGATTAACCGCTTGTTTGCGGTCAATTTGCATTAAATTAACAACTTCTGGCAGGCTAATTAATTCGGCACCATCATTGGCGGCCTTGGTTATCAATGGTGCAATATTGTCGATATTACGCGCAATATCAATTCCAGATCGGGTTTGAATAATACCAATTTTTAATGTTTGTTGCATCAATATTGATCTTTAATCAAGTTGTAATAATTTATCAAGATTACCCGCTTTTTCCAGTGCCATTAAATCATCGCAACCACCGATGTGATCATTATTAATAAAAATTTGTGGCACACTAGTTGCCCCATTAGCGCGTTTTATCATTTCAGGTTTACGTTTATCTTCTTGCCAAATATTATATTCTTCAAATTTAATATTTTTATTTTTTAATAATTTTTTTGCCCTTGCGCAAAATCCACACATATCGCGCGTATAAATTTCTATTTTTGTCATTTAATTATAATATCCTTAAAAATATTTATTTATTATTTCAATTGTGTATATTAACATATGCTTTATTAAAATAAAGTTTATTAATTTTATTATTTACTAAATGCTTTTGTTACACGAGTTAGACATAATATATATACATCTTTAACCCCAGACCGCTTTAATATCTTTGAACATGCATTGGCTGTTGCCCCTGTTGTCATTACATCATCGATTAAAATAATTATTTTATTTTTGATAATATGCTTATTATTAGGCTTTATTATAAAAGCCCCAGCCACGTTTTTATGACGTTATTTTGTTGAAAGAACCCCTTGCGACGGCGTATTTATAATACGTTTTAAAATATCAAGCACAATATCAATGCCAGATTTATTGGCGATTGATTTAGCAATTTCGCCAGATTGATTGAAACGACGGCTAAATAATCTACGTCTATGCAATGGCACGGGGATTAATATGATATTTTGTTTATTTCCAAATTTTGGGTTAATAAATTCATGCCCTGCTGCAATCATCCAATTGCTGATTGTTGGTATTATATCCAGTCGATCACCATATTTTAAATTCAAAACAAGTTTCTTGCTGATATTATTATAATTAAAAACGGCGCGTGCCTTGGTGAAATATGGTGGGTATGTTAAACAGTTGCCACATTGAATATTTTCTCCGTCGTTAATGGCAAGTTCAAACGGAATACCACAACATTCACATTGGGGCGGAATTATAAAATTTAATTGATGCCAGCAATCTTTACATAATGCGTCATTTTGCATTTGCACTAAACCACAAGAAGGGCAGCGCGGCGGCAATATTATATCCAAAAAATTCCTTTTCAATAGGGATAAATCAATTTTCAATATGTAAAACCAAATCATTTACGCTGCTTGGTAGTTGTTTTAATAAATATTTACGCATATATAATTCTATCATTAGCCTTTTAACAGTAACAAGATATATTAACGCATAAACACAGCTTTGTATGAAAATGACAGAAAAACAAATTAATATTTTTGATCGCCAAACGTTAAAATATAACCGCAATCGCGCCGCACTTGGCAATTGGGGTAAATATGATTTTTTAATTCGTGAGACGGCAGAAAGGCTTGTTGACCGGGTTTTTGACGTTAAACGCCAATTTCCATTAACATTAGATATAGGGGCGCGTGCTGGCGCAGTTGCAGAAATAATCACAGGACAGCGCGGCATAGAAAATATTATTCAATGCGACATATCATATCAAATGGCTGTTCTGGCAAAAAAACATGGCCATTCATTGGTTGGCGATGATGAAATATTACCATTTGGCAAATATATATTCGATTTGGTTTTAAGCAATGTAAGCCTGCATTGGGTCAATGATTTACCATGTGCATTATTACAGATAAGACAAATTTTAAAGCCCGATGGTTTGTTTTTGGCAACCATGTTTGGTGGGCAAACATTGCAAGAATTACGCGATTGCCTAATGCAGGCAGAAATTGAATTAAATGGCGGAATAAGCCCGAGGGTATCACCATTTGCCGATACCAATGATATCGGCGGGTTAATGCAACGGGCAGGGTTTTCTTTGCCAGTAGTTGACAGCGAATATATAACCGTTAGTTATGATAATATGTTTAAATTATTGGCAGATCTTCGCGGTATGGGAGAGGCAAATATAGTCATTGAGAGGATGAAATGTTTTTCAAAAAAACAACTATTCATGCGGGCTGCAGAATTATATGCGGAGCGTTACAGCAATGATGATGGCAAAATAATTGCAACATTTCAGGTGTTTTATTTACATGGCTGGTCGCCACATAAAAGCCAACAACAACCACTAGCTGCAGGTTCAGCAACAACAAATTTAGCTGATTTTCTAACGCTAGATAAAAATAATAAATAATAGCTAATAATATCTTATATTCTTGACGATAAAGTTTAATTTTAGAGTAAATAGAAAGTTAATTTCCACATGCCACTTATTCCGGTTAATGCAATATTAAAAAATTCAATTCTTATGACATGGAATGCCCGCCGTGATTTCATTGCAATGGCAACTATGCCCGTTGTTATTTTAACCTTAATATCGGCGGTATTTGGTTATAATAACCCTAATGGTTTTTTAACAATTAATGACAATGGCATGTCGATTAATATCGATGGTATGGTCGCATCATTAATTGCCTTTAAGGTGCTTTTTTATGTTATTTTTGCCGCCGCATGGCATCGCCGTTGTTTAATGCCGTCTTTAAGCTTGAATGTTGCCACCGCGCTTAAATGGGATAAAAGTAAAACAGTTTTCTTATTTCGTATTGGCGGTATCGTTATATTAGTATTACCATTAATTATTTTTATTCCTGCCGTTGGCTTGGTGTTAAGTTTTTTAATTTTTTCACGCCTATCACTACTTTTACCTGCGGCGGCAATTGGTGAAGATTTAACATATAAGGCCGCATGGAAAATCACCAAGAATAACAGCTGGCGCATGTTATGGTTATCGCTTGCGCCAAGCATCGGATTTTCCATTATAACTATTATCACCATCATCCCAATGGCATCATTTTTGGCTAATTTTGATATGGGCGAGACATTAAGTGGTTTGGCTATAATTATTTTATTGCAAGAAATAATTGATTATGCGGGCATCGCCGTTGGCGTTGCCGCACTTTCCAATGCCTATATATATTTTAAAAATGCTAATCGCACTGGCCTATAATAAATCACGCAACATTGCGATAAGCGGAATATCGGCGGCTGGCATGGGATATTTACCCATGTCAAGCGGACGTACCCATGCCAATTTTTGGCCTTCTTTTGGTTGTGGGTCATTTTCCCATGTACGACAGGCATAAAGCGGCATCAGCAAATGAAACTCATCATATTCATGGCTGGCAAAGCTGATCGGTGCTAAACAGCTTTGCCTAGTATCAATACCAAGTTCTTCGTTTAATTCACGAACCAATGCGTCTTCTGGGGTTTCACCCGCATTTATTTTTCCACCGGGAAATTCCCATAACCCAGCCATTGGTTTATCATCAGGACGTTTTGCCAATAATACCCGCCCATCGCTATCGACCAATGCCACCGCAACTACAAGCAATAATGGTTTTTGATTATCATTTTTAGATAAATTTTGACGTGTGCCTACTTGCCAACAACCGGTATTTTCATATGCTTCAACCATTTATAATCTCTAACTTCGATAGTCTGCGTTAATGGTAATATATTCATGGGTTAAATCGCATGTCCAGACCCTTGCCTTGCCTTGGTCAGTATCTTGGGTTATGCCCACATCAACATTAATATATATATCATTACCTTGTAGATGTTTTATTACTAGAGTTTCATCATAATCTGCAACCCCCTCACCTAATTCAGCGATAATTATGCCACCCATTGCAATGGATAATTTATCTCTATCGGCTAATTCACCCGCTTTGCCAACCGCCATGACTATACGTCCCCAATTTGCATCTTCACCCGCAATCGCCGTTTTAACCAATGGGGAATTTGCAATCGATAATGCAATATTTTTGGCGGCTGTATTATTTTCTGCACCTGAAACATCGATGGTGATAAATTTGCTTGCACCTTCGCCATCACGCGCCACTTGTGTTGCTAAATCAATAGAAATTTTATCTAATGCCTTGGCAAAATTATCTAAAACAGGGTCATTAATGTCAATTGGTGATGGATTACAAGCCTTGCCCGTTGCGGCAATCAACATGGTGTCGCTGGTCGAGGTATCACCGTCAACCGTCATGCAGTTAAATGAAATATCGGCAGATTTTTTGATTAAAACTTGCAATATTTCAGGCGATATATTGGCATCGGTCATGATGAAAGATAACATCGTTGCCATATCAGGGGCAATCATGCCCGAACCCTTGGCGATTGCATTTATCGTAACCCCAACCCCATCAATATCGGTTGTTATGGTTGCACCTTTGGCAAAGGTATCGGTGGTCATTATTGCCTTGGCGGCATCATGCCAGCCACCTGCATTAAGGTTTGATTTTAGCTGCGGTAATGCGGCCTCGACCCTATCAGACGGTAATTTTTCACCAATAACACCAGTTGAGGCGATTAATATTTGCTGGCTATTACAATCAAGAATATCCGCAGTAGCATCGATCATATGGCGCGTAGTAAAAACCCCTGATTTACCAGTAAAAGCATTAGAGTTTCCCGAATTGACAATTATTGCCTTGGCTAAATTTTGTGGTAAATTATCAATGCACCATTCCACCGGCGCTGATCTTGTTAAGGATTTTGTCAATACCCCTGCCATTGCCGCACCATCAGGAAAATACGCCAACATTAAATCGGTACGACCCTGATATTTAATGCCTGCCGCAGCGGTTGCCAGTTCAACCCCAGATATTTCTGGTAAATCAGGAAAATATTTAGGTGCAAGCGGCGATATTTTTATACTCATCAATAAAATTCCGTTAAATTATTATTATAAATATAGTTTATTATAAATATAGTTTATTATAAATATGCCAATAAGTATTTTATTGCAATTGCGGCGGTAAATTTGCGGGCGCAGCCATCGGCCTGCCATTCATATCAAATCTTTTTATATTTGCACTATTAACAATATCACTGGCAATGCCTGCTGCCAATGCCTCGCGCATTTTATTGCGGATTATTGGTGCCATTTTTTTATAGGTTGGTTTTGCCGCAATGCGCTTATCTTTAACCAAAATAATATGCCAGCCATATTGGGTTTTAACAGGGTCGACCGAATATCTATTTGCCTCTAATGCGAATGCCACATGTTCAAATTCCGCCACCATCCGACCTTTGATAAAATACCCTAAATCGCCACCAAACTCTCGACTTGGTCCATTGGAATATTGCTTGGCTAACATCGCAAAATTTTCACCCGCGCCAATACGGTTAATAATTTTACGCGCTTCTTCTTCGCTATCTAATAAAATATGGCTTACTTTGACTTCTTCTTGTTCGGGTAATTTTGTAATATAAATATCATATTCCTTGCGGATGTCATCTTGAGTAATCTTACTATCGGCAATATTGGCTAAATAAGATTCGAAAATTAATTGATCTTCAAAAATACGCAGTCTTTCTATTATATTTTGATTGTTTTTTAATCCACTATCACGGCCAATTTTAATAATAAGTCTTTGTTGTATTATCCGTTCCAATAAATGGGGATATAGATTTTCAATTTTATCAGCCCGTATTTCTTGTGGTAATTGATTATATACTGCCTTAAAATCACTTTCGTATATTTTATCGCCCTCGACTATTGCAATGACATTATCGGCATTAGCCACATGAATATAGAAAGACAGCATACATATAGTAAAAACAGTGAAAACAATATTTTTAACGGTTGATAATTTTATCATATAAAACCTAAATGTATGTTAATGTTTAAATGTTGATTCTGATATTTTACGTAATAAAAAATCCCGGAATACAATTATTCGTTTTGAATGGCGTAATTCTTCGGGATATACAAAATACGCCTGTGTTGGTAGACCTTCTAATTCTGGCAAAATATGTTCTAAATTAGAATCTTCTGGTATCATAAATTCTGATAATGCAGCGATACCAAGGCCGCTACACACCGCACGATAAACCCCATATTGATTATTAACTTGAAAAACAGGTTTGCGCGGATGATCAGCATCTTCGCCCTCATGTAATAACCAATTTATGGTTGATACGGGCTGCGGTGTATCATCACCAAAAATAATTAATTTATGATTATCCAGATCTTTTGGTTTTTGTGGGGTTCCGTATTTTTCTAAATATTCATCAGCAGCATAAACCAATGATTTAAAAGTTAATAATGGTCGTTGAATTAAATCTGGATGGCGTGGTGCGACCATTCTAATGGCCACATCTGCTTCGCGCATACCTAAATCTATTTCTTTATCTGACAATAACAATGATAAATCCACATCGGGATAAAGATCGACAAATTCTTTAATATGTGGCGTTAACCATGTTGAGCCAAAGGCAACGGTTGTCGTTATTTTTAATGGTCCTGATGGTTTGTCTTTTGATTCTGCCAGCCTTGCCTGCGCCATAGTTAATTTATAAAATACATCTTTTACCGTGCGATAAAGTGTTTCACCTTGTTCAGTTAAAATCAAACCACGGGCATGACGATGAAATAATATAGTTTTAACGCTATTTTCCAATGCGCTTATCTGACGACTAACAGCCGATTGGCTAAGATGTAATTTATCCCCCGCATGGGTAAAACTTCCTGCCTCGGCCACCGCATGAAAAACTCTAAGCTTATCCCAATCCATCGGCATTAATAATTGCCCCCAATATATATATTAATGTTATTTTATTACTTTTATCTTAAGGTAATTGATTATTTCTTTAGCAACTCTTGCCGTCTCGTCAAGTGGTTTATATTGCCAATCAATAATATTACCATCAAATATACGAGCCATTTTTTTATCAACAAGAGATTGATGAAATTTTTCAAATTTATTTTTGTGCTTTGCTGGCATCTTAATAATATAAACTGGTTTTCCTGTTGCGCAGGCTTCGCTAATCATATTAACCGAATCGCAACTAACGATCACATGATCGGCACTGCCAAGATATCCTAAATATGGGTTGTCGCCATCACCTGACCAAAATTCACCATTAATATTTTTTAATTCTTTCCGCAAGATATTTTCACATTCAAGACCTGTGCGCCTTGATACTGTTATTAACAAACTACCACCCGTATCAGTAGCAATTTTTTTAAGTTGTGATGAAATTTGTAATATTTGTACCTTATCAAGAGTATAAATGCTATTAGATCCACCAATTGCCACCGCTATTAATGGTCTTGGTAAATGATTAAAGCGGGCTTTATATTTAACAGCAGCATCCTTTAAGCTTTGACAATCAACCATACCTAATGATCCAATGGTTGATATTATATTTTTACCATCCAAATTATCATGCTCTGGCACAGCAATTAAATCAAATTTTGCAATATTAACCCGTGGGTTTTGAATATGCACAACAGTTATATCATCGCCCACCATGCGTTTTATTACGGCGGCAATTCCAACTGACTGCCTGCCACAAGATATAATTAATTCTGGCCATGGTTTAGTTAATTTATTCCTATGACCATTTATCTCATTGATTGGCATAATCACAGGAGGCCAAAAAATTGCTGGAATGCTACGCCAAGGCTGTTTTAACGAAATTATTTTATTGCTTGTTTTAAAACCAACAGCCTTTGCCAAGCCTTGCGCCTGTTTTTTATTGCCAATTTTATCATCACTGATAACCCAACAAGTCTTTTCAATCATTTTATAAAACCTTTTAATTACCTAATAATGCCATTTTAAGTCATGGGATGTAAAGTTACAGTTTTAGACATATATTTACATTGTTGACATATGGCTAAACAAGCAACTATCTTGCTATATAGCTAATAATATTCTGTTTAGCACCATAAAATAGACATTATGTTGCATTAAATTGATTTATTATCGCTATAATTGTACATATATATAATATATTTATTTACTATTGGGGGTAATAATATGCGGCGCGCTAAACTAGATAAAATTGATAAGCAAATTTTATATGATTTGCAAAATGATGGTCGAATGACAAATGTTGATTTGGCTAATAATGCAGGTATTTCTGCACCACCTTGTTTAAGGCGAGTAAGGGCGTTGGAGGGTGCGGGGTTTATTCGCGGTTATCATGCCGATGTCGATTCTGATATGCTTGGCTATTCTGTTATTGTTTTCGCTTTTGTTGGCTTGCAAAGCCAAGCAGAAAGCGATTTGATTAATTTTGAAGCAAAGATTGGAAATTGGCCATTGGTGCGTGAATGTTTCATGCTTCAGGGTGAAACTGATTTTTTGTTAAAAATTGTGGCCCGCGATCTTGAAAGCTATAATAAGTTTTTAACACAAGAATTAACTGCCGCAGCCAATGTTGCCAATGTTAGATCAGCATTGGCTGTGCGTAATTCAAAGCATGATTTTGGCGTGCCAATTGATTTAAACATGAGCAAGTGATAGTTATTAGAACCATTATAAATATACCGTGAGTTTCTAATTTTTTTATAGATATAAGCTATGCATTTTCCGCATAACACGGTTGATATAATTTCGCGTGTAAAAAAAATATAAAGAGCTTAAATATCGTTATAGGTTGGGGTAAGTTATTATCGTTTATTTAACAGTTTTTTAACAATTATTTTTTTAGGAGTAACCTCAATGGCTACTTTATCTTTCAGAAATTATCTTCCACATATATCTTCAACAATTTATGCTGAGCGTGCAGTCCTAGCTTTTGGTAATTTTATAATAAATATAATGGATAATATTAATTCCGAACGCCGTAAAATGCAAACAAGACGTGAACTTTCACGTTTAAGTGATCGCCAGTTAAATGATATTGGTATCATGCGTTCTGAAATAAATAAAATATAAATATTTATATTTTATGGACATTCATGCGTAATATATTATAATAAAGCCCTGCAAGTTTATTTTGCAGGGCTTTATTATATATATTTTTATATATATTTACTAGCTTTTAAGGCAATTATTATAAAATCTACAATTATTATAAAAGTTACGTTGCAAAATACATTGTCGTGTAATAAAAACTCGTGTAATAGGAATAGATAAATTATAATAATAATTAAGCAAATGTTATTATTAATAATAACTGATAATAATATAGCCTAATTAATTTTAATATTTATGAATTTGGTTTTCGATATTTAAAAACATTTAAAAGTTGGAGGTTGTCGCCGCATGTTTTCGCGACTACTTGGTTTTTTATCCGCTGATATGGCGATAGATTTAGGCACTGCTAATACACTCGTATATGTCAAGGGACGTGGCATTGTCCTTAACGAGCCATCAGTGGTGGCAATTGTTGAAGTTAAAGGCAAGAAACAAGTTCTTGCCGTTGGCGATGAAGCAAAAATGATGCTTGGACGTACCCCTGGAAATATTCAGGCTATTCGCCCATTACGCGATGGGGTTATTGCTGATTTTGATATTGCCGAAGAAATGATAAAACATTTCATCCGTAAAGTGCATAATCGCCGTAGTTTTGCCAGTCCACAGGTTATTGTATGCGTGCCATCGGGATCAACAGCTGTTGAACGTCGCGCCATCCAAGAATCAGCCGAAAGTGCTGGTGCAAGGCGTGTTTTTCTTATTGAAGAACCAATGGCAGCGGCAATTGGCGCACAATTACCAGTAACCGAACCAACTGGTTCAATGGTGGTTGATATCGGCGGCGGAACAACAGAAGTCGCCGTATTATCGCTTGGTGGTATCGTCTATTCACGGTCGGTTCGGGTTGGCGGCGATAAAATGGACGAAGCAATCATTGCCTATATTCGCCGTAATCACAATTTGCTTGTTGGTGAAAGCTCTGCTGAGCGAATTAAAAAGATGATTGGCTCAGCTTGCCCACCAGACGATGGTGATGGTGAATATATTGAAATTAAAGGCCGCGACTTAATGAATGGCGTTCCAAAAGAACTTAATATTTCCGAAAGGCAAATTGCTGAAAGCCTTTCTGAGCCAGTTGGCGCAATTATCGAAGCAGTTAAAGTAGCATTAGAGCAAACTCCACCTGAATTAGCAGCTGATATTGTTGATAAGGGTATTGTTTTAACTGGCGGCGGCGGAATGTTACGCAATTTAGATTCCGTACTACGTCAAGCAACAGGATTACCAGTATCCATTGCCGATGATGCTTTATCTTGTGTCGCACTTGGCACTGGGCGCTGCTTGGAAGAAATGCGTACATTGCGTAATGTTCTTATAAGTATGTATTGACCTATTAATCTATTGATAATATTTAATCTATACTGTATTATGAATTGATTCAATTATTAATAGGATTAGGCCTAGGTGAAGCAGCAACCAAGAAGACTGTTAAAAATGTCTACGACTATGCGCGGTTTGACGCAACGTATGGTATTTCTGTTCTTGCTTATAGCTGCTATAATAATCATGTTAGCTGGCAATGCTGATCCACGAATTTTTGAACGTGCAAGAGTAATTGTCTCCGATTTTTCATCGCCAATCATTGATATCATGTCTAGGCCTGTTGCCAGCATTCATAGTCTGAAAAATGAGGCCTCGATTTTATTGAATATAAGAGATGATAATGTAATATTGCGGCAAGATAATGCCTCATTATTACAATGGAAAAAAGTTGCTTATGAATTAATCACCGAAAATCAACAACTTAGGGCCTTATTAAACTATAACCGCAAAGATGTTATGAACCATATTACCGCACGTATTATTGGCGATGTAGGTGGATCTTTTGCACGAAATATATTAATAAATGCGGGTAAGGATGTTGGTGTTCGTAAGGGACAAGCCGCCGTTGTCGGCGATGGCCTGGTCGGACGTGTAACAATTGTCGGCAGCAAATCCTCTAGTGTTTTACTTATAACGGATTTAAATAGCCGCATCCCTGTCGTCATTGAATCAACAAGAGTACGAGCTTTTCTTGATGGTGATAATACAAATTTAATAAGGCTTTCATATCTATCTGCCAATTCTGAACTTGCTATTGGTCAACGAATTGTAACCTCTGGTCATGGCGGGGTGTTTCCGCCAGGTATCCCCATTGGCATTATTAGTGTTATTAATCAAAATGGGGTTAAGGTAACACCATATGTTAAATCAGATAAATTAGAATATATTCGGTTGATGGATTTTGGCCTGCATGGTGCTTTGGATGACAGCCTAGTTAGCACAAAAAACAAGATTTATGGCAATGAAAACTAATATATGGTCAAGGATAGATATTCTAACACGTAATATGACCCCTTTGTTATTAACATTCATATTATTAATGTTATCTTCCATACATACATATATTGATAATTTTAATGCTGTTATGCCCATGCTGGTATTAATGTCAATTTATTATTGGGCGATATACTGCCCCAACCTTATGCCCATATGGATGGTTTTTATCTTTGGCATTGTTCAAGATTTAATGACTGGTAGTTTAGTTGGGGTTCAGGCTTTTATATTAATAATTATATTTGCTTTTCTTTTACGCCAGCGACGTTTCTTTCACGGTAAAAATTTTGAAATTGTCTGGTGGGGCTTTATGCTGGTGGGGTTATTTAATGCCATATTGCAATGGTTGTTTGTGATTAGCATTCAACAAACATGGGTATCACCATTGCCTGTATTTTTTAGTTACTTAATTTCTGTCGCTATTTTCCCTATTTTAGCAATTATTATGATTGCCATACATCGCACATTACCGTTACATGATTAATTAGATAGCAATAATATGAAAGCAGAAAAAAATAGTTTTAAGAGTTTTTCTCGCCGCGCAATTTGTTTGTTTGGTACGCAACTTTTATTAATGTCAGGCCTTGCCAGCCGTATGTATTATTTACAGGTGGTCGAAACCAAACGATATTCAATGATGGCAGAGGATAACCGCATTAATTTTCGGCTTCTTGCCCCGCCACGCGGGTTTATTGTTGACCGCAATGGCGATTATCTTGCCATTAACATTCAAAATTATCGTGTTTTGTTAGTTCCAGAACAGGCGAATAGCGATCATTCAAGCGTTAATGGTGTATTGGCAAAACTGGCGCAATTAATTGACTTAAATGATAATCAAATTCGTAATATTTTAAAAGAAACAAAAAAACGCCGTGCGTTTGTTCCTGTAACCATTCGTGATAATTTATCATGGGAGGAAATCAGCCGCATTGCCATTAATTCACCTGATTTACCCGGCGTTGATATTGATGTTGGGCAATCACGACATTATCCATATGGTGAAAATATGGCCCATGTTTTAGGCTATGTCGCCGCCGTATCGGAAAAAGAATTAACTGGTGATCCATTATTAGAATTACCAGGGTTTCGTATTGGTAAAAATGGCATAGAACAACGTTACGATTTGGCATTGCGTGGCAAAGGCGGAACAAGCAAAGTCGAAGTCAATGCATTTGGTCGTATAATACAAGAAGTCGAACGCATCGATGGCAAATCTGGTCATCAAGTGATGTTAACCGTCGATATGCAATTACAAGATTTTATTGGCACAAGAATTAATAAAGAAAATGCAGCCGCCGTTACTGTTATGAATGTGCATAGCGGTGACATATTGGCATTGGTTTCAACCCCTTCTTTTAATCCAAATTCATTTAGCGAAGGATTAACAACCAATGAATGGCATGGTCTTATTAATAACCCATATTCACCGTTAACCAATAAATCAATCGCGGGTCAATATGCCCCTGGATCAACCTTTAAAATTGTTGTTGCATTAGCAGCATTAAAATATGGCATTAAACCAAATCATAGTGTTATTTGTAATGGTCATATAACATTAGGTGATCGCAAATTCCATTGTTGGAAAAAACGCGGTCATGGCAAAAAAGATCTTGTCGGTGCATTACGAGAATCATGTGATATATGGTTTTATGATGTGGCAAAGCGTATTGGCGTTGATAAAATTGCCGAAATGGCAAAAATACTTGGCTTGGGTAAAGTAACCGGGCTTGATATTGGTGGCGAGAAACCTGGGCTTATTCCAACAAAAAAATGGAAACGCGATAAATTGGGAAAGCCATGGCATAAGGGCGAAACATTAATTGTTGGTATTGGTCAAGGCTATGTTTTGGCAACACCATTACAATTGGCGGTTATGACCGCACGGGTAGTTAACGGCGGCAAGTCTGTTTCCCCTCATTTAACAAAAAAATATATTGATGGTACAGAAATACATGAACGTGTGAATATTAATGAATTCCCCTCGCTTAATATTGACCCTGCCCATCTTGCATATGTTATCGATGGTATGGAACAAGTGGTCAATAGCCCGTTTGGAACAGCAAGACGGTCTGCAATCAAGCACCCTGGTTGGGAAATGGGGGGGAAAACTGGCACATCACAAGTACGAAGCATTAGCAAGGCCGAACGCGAAGAGGGTATAAGAAAAGGTGATGATATAGCATGGCGGTTGCGTGATCACGCCTTATTCATTGGTTTTGCCCCAATTGATAACCCAAAATATGCAGTATCAGTTATTGTCGAGCATGGCGGCGGCGGATCAAAGGCCGCGGCCCCTATTGCACGCGATGTTTTAATGGAAATACAACGGCTTGATAATGAATTATTAATCCGCAATCAAGAAAATATTAACCATGTTAAAAAAGGTTAAAATGAACTAATGCGACATATTAATGACAATGATATTAGCCCAATGCAAAAAATATGGCATATTAATTGGGGCTTATTATTACTTATCAGCCTAATTGCCTGCATTGGTTTTGCCATGCTTTATTCTGCAGCATCTGTCGATGGTGGCGCAGGTAATTGGCATCCATGGGCATATAAACAAGCAACAAGATTTGCAATTGGCATTGTTATGATGATTATAATTTCAATTATTGATATTCGCATATGGATGCGATGTGCTTATATAATTTATGCAATTGGCTTAATTTTACTTGTTGGTGTCGATGTCATGGGATCGGTTGGCATGGGTGCACAACGCTGGATAGATCTTTATTTTTTCCAATTACAACCGTCTGAAATAATGAAAGTTGCAATGGTTCTAGCATTATCACGTTATTTCCACAGCTTTTCATTTGATGAAATTGCCAACCCGTTTATATTAATAATACCGTTAATAATGGTTACATTACCAGTTTTATTAATTTTACGCCAACCAGATTTAGGCACATCATTAATGTTGGTTATCGGAAGTGGTGTTATATTCTTTTTGGCTGGTGTAAGATTATGGAAATTTGCCTTATTGATTGTCATTGGTTTGGCATCTATACCTATAACATGGAATTTTTTACATAGTTACCAAAAACAACGGATTTTAACTTTTCTTGATCCTGAAAGCGATCCATTGGGTGCTGGTTATCATATCATGCAATCCAAAATTGCCATGGGATCAGGCGGCATTATTGGTAAAGGCTTTATACAAGGATCACAAAGCCAATTAAAATTTTTACCTGAAAAGCAAACTGATTTTATCTTTACTATGATGGCAGAAGAATTTGGCTTGCTCGGTGGCATAATCTTGATGTCGCTTTATTTATTACTGTTAGTGTATGGATTATCAATTTCACTTCGAAGTAATAGCCAGTTTGGGCGATTGGTAGGAATGGGCGTTACCACAACTTTTTCACTTTACGTATTTATTAATATTGCAATGGTAATGGGGGTTATTCCCGTTGTTGGCGTACCATTACCGCTTGTTTCATATGGTGGAACGGCAATGTTAACCGTGTTGGCTGGTTTTGGCATGTTAATGAATGTTTACGTGCATAAAAATATTAAAATACCACGGCGCGGGTATGATGGGTTATAAATTATCGATTTAAAAATTTAATAATATTATCAAGGCAACTATTTGGTGTTTCGCTCATCATCATATGGCCGCTATCATTAATTATAACTTGGCTGGCATTTGGCAATTCCTCTAATAATGATTTCGCTGATTTTACTGGGGCCATTTTATCGCCATCTGCCAATAATAATAATGTTGGGCATTTAACTTGATATGCCATGCCAACCATATCTTTATAATCATCACACGCCTTTAAATCATTATATAACACGTCATTTTGGCAGATTTTAATTAGATTTATTGCCGATTTAACCATCCAAATACCATTGGCAATATTGCCGCCCATATGCGCTTTTTCTCCATGCCCCCAACTGGCAATAAATTCTGCGGCAATGGCATCATTTTCTTTGGCTTTTTGTAATAACATCGGGTGGACTGGCATTGTTGCCGCCATGCCACAAAGGATAATAGAAATCACCTTTTTACAATGGTTAGCCGCCGTGGCAAATGCGGTCATTGCCCCCATGGAATGCCCTACCAGCATTGCTTTTTCACATGGTAGTTGATCGATTAAGCTTGATATAAAATCTGCCATTTGATTTATATCTGATAATGGACTGCCGCCACTACGACCATGGGCAGGAAGATCAATGGCAAAGATATTAAAGCCATGATGCGCTAGATATCTGTTTTGTTGTGACCAGACGGAATGATCCATTCCTGCGCCATGAATTAAAATTACCGATGACTGATCAGCAGAAAATTCTTTGCCGCCAGTATTTATAAATATATCCATGCCATCGATTAATATATTCATTATACCGATGCCTTATTTACAATCGATGTATTTGCAATATGTTTTTTTGTAACATATAGGGCGCTTTTTAAATCCACCAATAAATCATCAATATCTTCCAAGCCAACCGACATTCTGATCATATCATCTCCAATGCCCGCATCAATTAATTGTTGATCTGTTAATTGTCGATGCGTGGTAGATGCGGGATGCAATACCAGTGATTTTGCGTCACCAACATTTGCTAAATGGCTAAATAATTTCAATGATTCGATAAATTTAGAACCAGCATCACGCCCTCCTTTGATACCAAAAGACAATATAGAACCAGCACCTTTTGGCATGTAGAGTTTAGCAAGTTGATAATCTTTATGGGATTTTAAACCAGGATAATTAACCCATGATATATTTTCATTAGCTTCTAAAAAATCTGCAACTATAAGTGTATTTGAAATATGACGATCCATTCGTAAGGGCAATGTTTCTATGCCTTGCAATATATAAAAGGCATTTTGTGGGCTTAAAACTGCGCCAAAATCACGTAATCCTTCGGCTCTTGCTCTGTTTATAAAGCCTGCCATGCCATATTCCTCGGCAAAGACAATGCCATGATAACCCGCATATGGTTCGGTTAATGTGTGGAATTTATCATTTTGAAACCAATCAAAATTACCGCCATCGACCAGAACACCACCCATGGCAATTCCATGCCCACCAAGCCATTTTGTCGCCGAATGCATTATTATATCCGCGCCATATTCCAGTGGGCGGCAAAGATAGGGCGTATTAAATGTCGCATCAATCATTAATGGTAAGCCCGCATCATGGGCAATATTGGCAATTTTTTTAACATCCAAAATATCAAGGCTAGGATTACCTAAAATTTCACCAAAAATTAATCTTGTATCATCATTAATTGCTGCCTTAAAGGCATCAGGATCACAAGGGTCAACAAAGCTTGTGGTGATTCCAAAACGTGGCAATGTTAAGGTAAACATATTTATTGAGCCACCATAAAGCGCCTTTGAGGCAACTATATGACCGCCTTGCCCCATTAATGTGGTAATTGCCAAAAATAATGCTGCATGACCACTTGCAGTGCATAATGCACCCACACCGCCTTCAAGGGCAGCTATCCTTTCTTCCAATATATTTGTTGTTGGGTTTGAAATTCGTGAATATATATGACCTTGTTTTTCAAGATTAAACAATGCGGCCGCGTGGTCGCTATCTTCAAATACATATGATGTGGTTTGATAAATTGGCACAGCTCTGGCACCTGTGTGCGGGTCAGGTTGTTGCCCTGCGTGCAATGCCATACTGTTAAATTTTAAGAAATTTGGGCTAGTCAATTTTTGCTCCAACAATATATAATTATTAATTATCGATGATAAACCATAGTATATAGAACAGTTTAAGGGGTTGCAAAAGCAACCCCTTAAATAAATATTTATTTATATTTTTCTCACGCCAAATTATAATGGCAATTTCATACCCCTGCTCAACTTACTAGCTGTGCATCCATAGTTTACAACTATGGATATAAAAGGTCAAAAACTTTTTTATATGGGTAAAAAAATGAGCTGCCCAAAGGCAGCTCAAGTTAATTGAACAGGAGTCTTAAATTGCCACTAGGTTCAGATAAGGTAGGGTGAAACGAACCATAAGTAGACATTTAGTTTATAACAAAATAATCCTAACATAATGTTAATTATTATTAAATTAACATTATTAATTATTGCGCTGTCCAGCCACCATCTACGGGAATGGCTGTGCCGGTTATTTGAGTTGCCGCAGATGAACATAGAAAAACTGCTATACCACCAATCATAACCGTGGTTGCAAATTCTTTTGATGGCTGTTTTTCTGACAATAAATTACTCATCGCTTGATCAAGCGATAATTTCATATCTTTAGCCTTGATTGCAATTTGATTTTCAATCAAATCTGTTTTAACCCAGCCAGGGCAAATAGCATTACAAGTTATGTTTTCTTCGGCTGTTTCCAAACCAACAACCTTTGTTAAGCCAACAACTCCGTGTTTCGCTGCAACATATGCCGCTTTATTTATGCTCGCAACTAAACCATGTACAGAAGCAATATTAATTATTCTACCCCAATTATTTTTACGCATATATGGCAAGGCATATTTGATTGTATGAAAAGATGATGACATATTTATTGCAATGATTTTATCCCATTGAGTGCCATCAAACTCATCGATGGCGGCGGTATATTGAATACCAGCATTATTGACTAAAATATCAATAGCACCATGAATATTAATCGTTTCATCAATTAATATTTTTATTTCATCTGGCTTGGACATATCGGCATTATTATAGCTTATATCAACATTAAATTCATCACCTATTGCCTTGCGTATATCTTCAATCACCCTTGCTTTGCCAAAACCATTTAACATAATATTCACCCCTTGGGCGGCAAATGATTTCGCAATTCCAAGGCCAATACCACTGGTAGAACCCGTTATTATCGCTGTTTTTCCTTTTAACATTATAATTGCCTTTATTTATTTTTAAAAAATGATTCGGCAGTATTTTTTGCCTTATGTTTAATTTCTATCGCCTTATTTGCTCTGATTATTTCTGCAGTTAAATCTTCGATATATTGTTGTAATATTTCTATTGATGATATTTCAAGATCTACTTCAACAACCATTGTTTTACATAGCTGGGTTTTACATAGCTGGGTTTTACATAGCTGGGTTTTACATAGCTGGGCTTTATGTGGCGGGGTTATTTTATTTTTCATCATTTTACCTTTATAATATTTGTTTTATATTTTTCTTAATATTATGCTTAAAATCAAGATTAACACAATTGGCAAATATTAGCCTATTTAAAGGATATTCAATGTCTTCGCCTAAAAATATACCTAAATCAATGCTGGCAATCGAAATATCAAAATTTGGCGCACCAGAAGTTTTGAAAGCAACCACCAGAAAAATACCAAAGCTCAAAGCCAATCAATTATTAATAAAAACTGCTGCTGCTGGTATTAATCGCCCCGATTGCTTACAGCGTTCTGGCATTTATCCGCCGCCAAAAGACGCAAGCGATTTACCTGGTTTAGAGGTTTCAGGTGAAATTGTCGCTATTGGTGGTGATGTTGAGGTTAATAATATAAAGAAATGGCAAATTGGCGATAATGTAACCGCATTAACCGCTGGTGGTGGCTATGCGGAATTTACAGTTGCCAATGCGGGCCATTGCCTAAGATGGCCAAAAGGGTTTGATGCAATTATGGCAGCATCCCTGCCAGAGGTATGTTTTACCGTTTGGTCAAATATTTTTATAACAGGAAATTTGCAAGCTGGTGAAACATTATTAATTCATGGCGGGGCAAGCGGAATAGGCACAATGGCAATACAAATGGCAAAAAATTTTGGTGCAACGGTTATTGTAACCGCAAGCAGCGATAAAAAATGTCAATTCTGTATAAATATCGGAGCAGATCATGCAATTAATTATAAATCAACCGCATGGCAGGATGAAATTAGGACAATAACCGATGGTTATGGCGTTGATGTAATATTGGATATGGTCGCAGGGCCATATATTCAGCATGGCATCAATAGCTTAAAAAGAAATGGTCGATATTTACTACTTGCATTTCTGCAAGGTGCGAGGGCAGATATAAATTTTACTAAAATATTAACTAACAGCTTAACAATCAGTGGTTCAACCTTACGCCGGAAGTCTGATATTGAAAAAAATATTATCGCAAAAAACCTTAATCAATTCATATGGCCATTGCTTGATAATAATAAGATAACTCCCATTATTGATAGTGTTTTCCCATTATCAAAAGCAGTAGATGCACATCGATTAATGGAAACAAATAATCATATTGGAAAAATACTTCTGGAAATTTGAACTGCAAGCACCAATATTTAATTTATGATAGTCATCATAAATTTAGTTTTATTGTATTATTTGATTTATCCTTTATAAAATATGATCATATGATCATATGATTAAATATTAAATGAATTGAATATGGATAAATAATTGTAATTTATAGTTTGAGCGGACAATGGAAAATTTAAAAATTAAAATTTATGATAATAACGGTGATAATAGTGATGATGACAGTGATAGTGATGGCAATAATGACGGTAGTGGCAAGAATCATAAATCTGATGATGATAAAAAACCCATATCAGATACCGCAACTTTAACCAGAAATGAGACAAAGCTTAAAAAACCATCCATGTATAAGGTGCTATTATTAAATGATGATTATACACCAATGGAATTTGTTGTTTCTGTCTTACAAAGCTTCTTTAAAAAAAATATCGAAGAAGCAACCGAAATAATGCTGCATGTGCATCAGCGTGGTGTTGGCATATGCGGCATCTATACATATGAAATTGCCGAAACAAAAGCCGTCCAAGTAATGGATTTAGCGAAGCTAGAACAACATCCATTGCAATGCCAAATTGATAGGGTTTAATTAATAAAAACCTGATATATCTATGATAAAAGAAAGGATATAACAGCCATGTTGTCAAAAAATCTTGAAGAGACCCTTCATAGGGCATTAGCCTATGCTGCGGCGCGGACGCATGAATATGCAACGCTAGAACATCTATTATTGGCATTAATTGAAGATAGAGATGCAATCGCCGTGTTACGTGCTTGCGAGGTTAATATATCTAAATTGCGCTTTGATATAACTGATTATCTTGATACGCAACTATCAGAATTAAAAGGTAGAATAGAAATAGATCCCAAGCCCACATCAGGATTTCAAAGGGTACTACAACGCGCCGCAGTTCATGTTCAATCATCTGGTCGCGAAGAAGTAACAGGTGCTAATATTCTTGTTGCCTTATTTTCTGAACGTGAAAGCAACGGCGTATATTTCCTTAAAAACCAAGATATGACGAGATATGATGCGGTAAATTATATTAGCCATGGCATAGCAAAGCTTGCCGGCATGAGCGATAATGAGCATATGGCAGAAAATATTAATGAAGAAACAGGCGCTGAAAATGAAAAAGCAACAAGTCCGCTGGATGCTTATTGTATTAATTTAAATGAAAAGGCCATTGCAGGTAAAATAGACCCATTGATTGCCCGAAATGATGAAGTTTCCCGCACAATTCAAATATTATGCCGCCGCAGTAAAAATAACCCGTTATTAGTTGGCGACCCAGGAGTTGGCAAAACCGCCATTGCCGAAGGACTGGCAAAATTAATTACTGATGGGCAAGTCCCAGATGTCTTGCAAAATGACATTATATATTCCCTCGATATGGGGGCATTATTGGCGGGGACAAAATACCGTGGTGATTTTGAAGAAAGGCTTAAATCAGTAATTAAAGAATTGGAAAACATCAAGGGTGCGATTATGTTTATTGATGAAATCCATACAATAATTGGCGCAGGTTCAACATCAGGTGGTGCAATGGATGCGTCAAACTTACTTAAACCCGCATTGGCTAATGGTGAATTACGCTGCATCGGCTCAACCACCTATAAAGAATATCGAGATCATTTTGAAAAAGATAGGGCGCTAGCCAGGCGGTTTCAAAAAATTGATGTCAAAGAACCAAATATTGATGATGCCATTAAAATATTAATTGGTATCAAGCCATATTATGAGGCACATCATAAAATTCGTTATACTAATGATGCAATAAAATCAGCCGTTGAATTATCATCAAGATATATTGGCGACAGAAAGCTACCCGATAAAGCAATCGATGTGATTGATGAAGTTGGCGCAGCGCAAATGCTGCTGCCACCATCAAAACGTAAAAAAATAATTAATGTTAAAGATGTAGAAGAAACCGTGGCAAAAATTGCTCGCATACCACCTAAACAAGTATCAAAAGATGATAGGAAATCACTTAAAAACCTACGAAGTGATTTGAAAACAATGGTTTATGGTCAAGATAAAGCCATCGAAGCATTGGAAAGTGCAATTAAATTATCGAGAGCAGGATTGCGTGAAATTGATAAGACCATTGGTTCATATTTATTTTCAGGGCCGACAGGGGTCGGGAAAACTGAAGTTGCCAAACAATTAGCAATAACATTAGGGGTTGAATTAAAGAGATTTGATATGTCAGAATATATGGAGCGACATAGCATATCGCGTCTAATTGGTGCGCCACCTGGTTATGTTGGTTTTGAACAAGGTGGATTATTAACTGATACGATTGATCAAACCCCACATTGCGTTTTATTATTAGATGAGATTGAAAAGGCCCATCAGGATTTATTTAATATTTTATTGCAGGTTATGGATCACGGTAAATTAACTGATAACAACGGCAAATCTATCGATTTTCGCAATGTTATTTTGATCATGACAACCAATGCAGGTGCGGCAGATATGGCAAAATCGGCGATTGGCTTTGGCAGTGATACACGAATTGGCGATGATATCGATGCAATAAAAAAGCTATTCACACCAGAGTTTCGTAACAGACTAGATGCGATTATTCCATTTGCACATCTTAAAAAAGATATAATTTCACAAGTTGTAAATAAATTTATATTCCAACTTGAAAGCCAACTTGCAGATCGTGCTGTAACATTTGAATTAACCGATGCAGCCAGGGAATGGTTGGGCAATAAAGGTTATGATAAAATATTCGGCGCAAGGCCATTGGCACGGGTGATACAAGAATATATTAAAAAGCCATTGGCCGAAGAATTATTATTTGGAAAATTAGCCAAAGGTGGCGAAGTAATTATTGATGTTAATATGGATAATGAAGAAAATATTGATGGCGAAAGTTTAAAATTTGACTTTACTGAGGCTGTTACAAAAAAAACAAAAAAGGATAGTGATCTAGGAAAAGATCAAATTGAGGAAACCATCTCGACCCCTGATTAATCAATAATAGAAATATTTTAAATTATATAATTTTAGGTTCCATAGTTAATGACAGTTAGCAAATTTTATATTGCCTTAATCCTTGTACCATTATCGCTTTTTTTTGCCATATTATATTTACCAAATTTCATCAATTGGAATGGTTATAAAACCGTAATTAGGGTGGCAATATTTAACACTAGCGGTTGCCATTTATCAATTGATGGTGATTTATCTGTTAATTTATTCCCAAATGCTGAGATTATTTTGAATGATATACGTCTCACGAGTGATTCGGAAGTTGGCGCACCAAGCCTTATGTCAATAAAATATATTCATGCTGATATTTCTTTAAAAAAATTACTAATGGGTGAAATAAAAATAAACCATATGGCATTATATTCACCTGTTTTATTGATACCAGTTGGACAACAAAAAATATGTGATCGCAATGCCCCTGGAATGGATATATTGGCTGAAGATAATAATAAATATTTTGATAATATTTTAAATAATAAAACAATTATTTCTATCAATAAAATTGCAGTAAAAAATGCTGCATTCATGCTAAAACCCCCACAATCTTCGCAATCATCTAGCGTTAATCAAACTGATAATTTGAAAATTAATATTACCGATGCAAATTTTGAAATTGAATATAAAAGCCCTAAGGCAACCGCATCAATAAAGGGAAGCATTAAGGCAAATAATATTCCCATAGATATAGATTTTTTAATCAGCAATATTAATAAAAAAGGTAAAATGCCTGCAATCTCTGCTAATTTAATATTTCCTGAGATAAAATCTAAAATGGTTATAAATGGCGTTATGAGCCAATCTATAGAAAATATTATTTTATTAAAAGGCGCATTTAAAGGCAATATTGCCTTTAGCTCAAAAAACCCATATTTAATTTTTAATAATAGTTTACGGCAAAATGATGTAAATACGGAAAATTATCAATTAAATTTCACCTCAGGATTACAGGCGACATCAAGATATATAAGCCTTAATAATTATAATTTAGAAATAGGTAAAATGCGAGGGACTGGTGCGGCAAATATTAATTTTGACGGCAGACCTAATATTGATATTTTTTATAATATGCAAATGATGGATTTAGATAATATTTTATCTGATATGCCTGATATTATAAATAATGATATTAATGGCGAAGACAATAAAAACGGCAAAATTTATAATATTATATTAGATAAAATAACCAAAAAATTTAATGCCGATATTTCTTTGGACGTTACAATATCAACATTAAAATATGCAAATGGAATAATAGGCGAAATAGGTTTTCACGCATTATTTGGCGACGGCAGCTTAACATTAGATAATGCCACGGCCTTATTCCCTGGACAATCGCATATATCATTATTTGGTTTTATGGAAAACAAACAAAATATACCATATTTTGACGGCAAGCTTTCTATACAATCCGATAATTTAAAACAATTTTTAAAATGGTCAAAAATTGCTAATATAACAACAAAAACCAGCCGCTTACGCAATCTATCATATGATAGCAATATATCCATATCATTCAATAAATTAGAATTTACCGATATCAATGCTGCATTAGATAGCAGCAATCTTACTGGTCAGGCCCACATATATCTCGATAAAGAAACCCCGTTAATAACTACTAAATTAAGTGTAGATAGGATAAATCTTGATGCTTATAGTGATATTCTTAAAAATATTTACCATTTAAATTCACGTAATATAGATGATAAAATAAATTTAATTGAATTTGATACAGATATCAAAATTGATATAAAAAAAATAACCTTATTAAATAAAAATGCCACAAATATTATATCTGACATATCATTTAAAAATAGTAATTTAAATATAAATAAATTAACATTTAGCCGCTTTTTATCAATAGATGGCAATATATTTGGGAAAATAGATAATATATTTAAACAACCATCCATAGACCTAAATATCAATGCTGTATTCGATGATATTTCAACCAGCATATCTAGCTTTGACGAAATCAATCAGAATAAGCTAGCCATATATATAGCAGAATTTACCCGCAAAATTGGCAAGATTAATAGTAATATTTCACTTAATAGATCATTAAATGAAGCAATGATAGATTTAAATATGAGAACAGCAGAAAAAAGTATCTTATTGAATGGGATATTATATAATAACCAAAATAGCATTATGTTATCAATCAAAAATTCCGAATATAATAATGGTAATTTTAAATTACAAAATATTAATGGGATTTTATCAAGTAATAATAATGAAATTATCAAATTAACTGACATCAATGCAAATCTAGCAAATGGTAAATTATATTTATCCGAAGCAAATTTAATTAAGGATGTTTCAAACTCATTAATTTTGACTGCAAAAGGCAGTTTTAATTATCTGGTAGCCAAAAATAATAATATTAACTTGAAAAATATAACCACGAGAAAAGAACCTATTAATATTAATTTTTCAATGTCATCGCGCAGCAAAAAATTATCAGATATAGGCAATAATATAAAAATTAAAGGTAAAATTAATGATAAAATTAATGGTAATATATCCATTGAAAAAATACTAAACCATATCAACAAGTCAATCGCGATTAAAAATTTAAAAATATTAAATAATTTTACTCCGCAACATTTTTCAAATGAAAACGCCCCTTAAAAACTACCCTTTATCAGAAAATTATATATTTAAAAAAACAACTGGCGGTGATAAGGTAATTATTGATATGGATACCGATAATATAATTAAATAACATAATATAATATATTAATTAATGCCAATACCTTGAGATGGTATGAATGCTAACAGAACATGGGTACGAATTGCACTTGATAAATTACCTGTTCTTTTACCATCAATATGTGTAACCATTTGATTTACGGAAAGATTTTCTGATAATGCCAATTTCCGTAGTGAATCCCAAAAAATATTTTCTAATGAAATGCTTGTTCTATGTCCAGAAATAACTACCGATCTTTTTTTTATTTCTGCTGGTAATCTGCATTTGCTATTATTTTCCATCATAATTCCTCAATCCTAGGGCATTTACATTAAATATTAGTAATAACCTGACAAAATAAAATATATCCATCTTCCTAAAATAATATTTATATAGTAGAAAAATAATTTTAATGTAATTTTACTAATTATAATTTAAATTTATATTTAGTAATATTTCTTTTAATACAAGTTTTTCAAGCCATATAATTCATTGAAGCAAAGGTTATATATGCTAAAGTAACTATATTATTAGTTATAAATTACAAAATATTACCATATTAAGCTGTTAGAAATATTATAAAATTAAGTTTATTAATATATTATTAATTTTTAGTATTTAGTTTATGGTAAAGATAAAAAATTAAATTTATAGTAAATTTTAAGTAATTTACTATGTTAATTAAAAATAAATTTTATATTTTTAAAATATATTGAGGGGACTAATTGTGTCGGACATTACAGTTATAGATAACTCTGAATCAAATACTTCTGATGAAGAACAATTGGTTACAATGATGGTTGATAACCAATTATTTGGGATACCTATTTTAATAGTTCAAGATATTGTAGAACCCGATCAAATAACGCCCGTTCCATTAGCACCAGCAGCAATAGCAGGCATTTTAAATTTACGTGGTCGCATTGTTACTGTTATTGATTTACGTGAATGTCTTGGGGCAAAGCCACTTCCAGAAGGCAGCACCAAACAAATGAGCGTTACCGTAGAATATAAAGGTGATTTATATACAATATTAGTCGATAGCATTGGCGATGTAAGGTCATTACCATGCAAAAACTTTGGTAAGGCACCAGCAACTCTTGATGAAAATTTAACACGAATTTGTTCAGGAGTTTTTCGCCTTGAAGGCAATTTATTGGTTGTTTTAGATGTGAAGCGCATTTTAGATGAAGAAAATATTTTAAAAATGCCAAAACGCACAAGACGTAGAAGAAAAATAAGCTCTGCTGCCAATAAAAATATGCCGCAAAATACGGTGAAGCCTAAAACAAAAAAAAATAATATAGTTAATAACCAAGAAGAAACAACAGGTAATCTAACACAGGAAGAAAATGATCAATCTAAATATAAAATAAAATAACAGTAAAAAACAGATCAAAAAACAGAGCAAAAAGCAGATATAGAAAAAAACAGTCTAATAATATAAATAGATAAAGATACAAAAATTTTGAATGCGATTGAGGCATTTGCTGGAATTGTTGACACTGATAATATTCTTTTAGATCTATTTAAAGATATAAGCGATACTAAAATGTTAGACTTATTGGAAAATTTATTCACTGCCGTATTTGATAATAATATTGTGGATATTAAAAAATATTATTTGGAACTAGTTAAACAACCACATTTAGGCGACGATCATTTCATATCAGTGGCAACGGCAATGCATGCAGTTTTAACTAAATTAGATGTTTCAAATATTGATAGTGACCGCACAATGCAAATCATAGACAATGCAAGAATTACATTAATTGATAGTTAATCAATAGAAAATAAAACCAGCAAATTTACGATGCAATTATTAAAATTTGTTATTTGCTGGTAATTATCTGATCTATTAATCAATTACCCCCATAATTTTTAACCTATGCAATAGCGGGCGCGGGCGCCACGTTCGATACCAGCAGTAACCAAACGGTCAAGCTGTAAAATATGGCGAATCATTTGTAAAAGACGCAATTCTTCTTGCGCTGCATGTAAATCAACCGCTGCGACTTCAACGGCAATGGCATATGCTGTTTCGCGCACCCGCATTGGAATAACATTATATAATGCGTCTAATACCGCATCAAGCCCATCATCTCCCGCTAACATTTCTACACATTCATTAGCAGTTTTTGTTAAATCAGCTGCATTGAAATCTTTAAAAATTGGCAATGTGGCAACTATATCCCGAATTACCGTTAATTCCGCGTTGGTCATATCGCTATCAGCGGCAGACATCACCACCATGATATAAATAAGCGCCTCATGCATAGTAATATTTGGTTTTTGCAAAAAAACTCTCCTTGAAAAAATATTATATTTTTGATTATAGATTAGTTTAGTTTATTTAAAAGTTTTATAATATAATGCATAATCTTTAAATAACTTTATTACGCATATTAAGTTTAAGTATCGACAATTATTAAATAGCATATTAGATTATAACCCATGTATGCAGTAATAAATATTGCCCTGCCCGTTTTTGCAATCATGGTCGCTGGCTATCTTTGCGGAAGATTACGTGTTTTAGGCACGGATGGAACCATCGCCTTAAACGGATTTGTTCTTTATATGGCATTACCAGCATTATTTATCATATCAATGGCAAATGCCCCGATCGATGAAATTTTTAATGGTCCATATCTTGCAACAATCATTGGTGGTCAATTGGCTGTATTTGGGTTTGCAGTCATGGTTGCCACATTTATATTTCCTGGAAGAATTGGTGAATTAAGCCAGCATGGCCTATCTGCCGTTTTTTCTAATACTAGATATATGGGAATACCCTTATTAATCACCGCATTTGGTGAAATGGGTGCAATACCAGCCATAATTGCAACAGTTGTTAATGGTGCCTTGGTCATGGCATTTGGCATTGCTATTCTTGAACTTGATCGCAGTAAAAAATCAAATAAATTTGATGTTTTTATAGATGTATTATTAGGGGTTATAAAAAACCCGCTAGTAGTTTCCGCCGCGCTGGGCATTACCATATCTTTATTTGGCTTAACATTACCAAAACCAATCATAACTTTTTTAGATTTAACTGGTGCTGCGGCTGCACCAACTGCATTATTTGCCATGGGTCTATTTTTGGTTGGTCAAAATTTAAAGGCTGATATTAAAGAGGTAAGCTTTGTAGTTTTTTTAAAACTTATCATACATCCATTGGTAACATGGTGGTTGGCGACTTATATTTTAAATTTAAGCCCCCTATATACCGCTTGTGCAGTTATTTTAGCGTCATTACCAACAGGCGGCATAATATTTATTTTATCTGAAAAATATAATATTTATAAACAACGCGCTGCGGGAATTATTTTAATATCAACAATTACTTCAACCATTAGCATTTCAATCATTCTTAGCTATTACCTAGAATCATAACCCTAAAATATATTTTTAAATACCATATGCTTTGGCGATTAATTCTATTGGATGCTGGCTTTGCGTTACTTCAAGCTTTTTACCATCATTTAGGATTTCAACGCCTTGTAATATATGTTCCCGCGCCAATGGGCATTCGGATACAATATTTTTCGTTGGCATTTTAGCAAATTTACGGGCAACTGGTTTGCCAATTTTCAATGCAGTATCAAAATTATCTTTCATAACACCCCACGCGCCACCATGGCCGGAACAACGTTCAATTACATTTATTTTGCTATCGGGTATTTGGCGTAACATTTCCGCGCCTTTCTGCCCCATATTTTGCGCCCGTGAATGACATGATATATGAATTGTTACATCACCAACTGTTGTCATGCCTTCTGCCAAACCCTCATTTTTAGCAATATTCACCATATATTCGGTGATATCAAAACTATTTTGCGCCAGCAGTTTAACATCGGCGTTATTATGGGCAATCAAAGGCCATTCAAATTTCAACATCAAGGCACAAGATGGCACAATGGCAACGATATCATAACCTTTTTCAATATATGGCTTTAATGCTGCTGATGCTTTTATAGCATTTTTTTCTACTTGTTCTAAATCGCCATGTTCTAATTGCGGCATTCCACAACATACGGGATATACAACTTCAACTTCTACACCATTTTTTGCCAAGACAGCATGCGCCGCACGCCCAATTTCCGAATTATTATATTCGGCAAAACATGTGGCATAAAGTGCTACCTTGCGACCTTTGGCTGGTGCATCTTGATTGGTATTTGGTGGGCTTTTTTTCGCCAATTTAGTGAATTTAGTTGCATTGAATTTTGGTAATTCGGCATTTTTATCAATGCCAAGAACGGTTTGCATGATTGGCCTTGTTATGGAATTATCACGTTTTGAAGCCCAATTAGCAACGGATGAGAAACCACAGCCCAGCTTACCATTCTTATCGGTTTGGGTTAATTTTTCTTCTATCGGGGTGATTTCACCTTTTTTTAATTGTATTGCACGAGCGCGAACCATCAAATGTGGAAAGTCCAAATTAAATTCATGCGGCGGTACATAAGGGCATTTAGTAAGAAAACACATATCACAAAGCGTACAGGCATCAACAACTTTCTTATATTGGTCCTTGTCAACAGTATCTAGTTCGCCTGATGGTGCATCATCGATCATATCGAATAAAATTGGAAAACTATCACATAAATTAAAACAACGCCTGCAACCGTGGCAAATATCAAACACGCGTTCTAGTTCAGAATTTAAATTTTCTTCATCCCAAAACTCATCATCTTTCCATTTAATTGGATGACGTGTTGGTGCATCAATACTGCCTTCGCGCATTTTAATTCCCCTATATTTTATATTAAGGCATTAATAATCTATAGATAAATAAATGGGGCTATCCATATTAGGGATAACCCCCGTAATGATTTAATCATTCATGCTATCAAGTGCTTTTTGAAAACGCCCAGCATGGGATTTTTCTGCCTTAGCAAGAGTTTCAAACCAATCTGATATTTCATCAAAACCTTCATCACGCGCGGTTTTTGCCATCGAAGGATACATATCTGTATATTCGTGGGTTTCACCTTCAATCGCTGATTTTAAATTATCAACCGTACCACCAATTGCCATGCCAGTCGCAGGATCGCCGCATTCTTCTAAAAACTCCAAATGACCATGCGCATGACCAGTTTCACCTTCGGCAGTGGACCGGAAAACACTGGAGACATCGTTATAACCTTCGACATCAGCTTTTTGTGCGAAATAAAGGTAACGACGGTTAGCTTGGCTTTCCCCAGCGAAAGCATCTTGCAAATTTCCTTCGGTTTTAGAGCCTTTAAGATCAGTCATAGTAAACCCTCTTCATATTGTTTATATATTAGATAAATACCAGCATTTTGGCCAGCACCAAACCAGCAACAATGCTGATGATTATCATTGTATCAAGTTAGATTAATCGTTACTAATGAAAAATACATGAATGTTTAATCGGAATTATCGATGATAAATTTACCCTCGCTACGCCAATTACGTTATCTTATTGCAGTAATAGAGAAATGCCATTTTGGTCAAGCCGCAGAAGATTGCTGTGTAACCCAGTCAACATTATCGGCAGGCATTAAGGATTTGGAAAATCTGCTTGGCATAAGTTTGTTTGAACGCACGAAACGCCGCGTTGTTCCCACCACCAGCGGCATAGAAATTGCTGCACAAGCAAGAAAAATACTTATTCAAGCCGAAGATTTAGTTGACACGGCAAAGGCCGCATCAGAACCATTAAGCGGCACATTACGTATCGGAATAATTCCAACAATTAGCCCGTATCTTGTCCAGAGATTTCTGCCTACATTGCAAAAAATATATCCAAATTTAAAACCATATTTGCGCGAAGATCAAACTCATAATCTTTTAAAACAACTAACCGCAGGTGAACTTGATTTATTAATACTTGCCTATCCATATAAAGCACCAGATACCGAATTTGAACAATTCATGGATGATCCTCTTTGGGTCGCCTGCCCCCATAACCATGCATTAAGTAAAATAAAAACCCCAACAATTGCTATCGAAGATATCCATGATGAAGAACTTCTTTTGCTTGAAGATGGTCATTGCCTACGCGACCATATATTGGTCGCATGTGGGATTGACGATAAAAACCAACAAGGATTTCGTGGCACCAGCTTGGGCACATTATTGCAGATGGTTGGCGTTGGAGTTGGCATTACATTAATACCGGAAATGGCGGTTAAATCTCGTCTATTTGATGGGCTTAATATTACCATGAAACCATTAAGCAAAGATGCCATCACCAGAAAAATTGGTCTGACTTGGCGCAGCGCATCACGCCGCAAACCAGAATTTAGAATGCTGGCAAGCGCATTAAGAAATATCATGGCAGAGCCGCAAACCCTGCCATGATATCCAATAGTAATTTATTTTAATCATTAACATCAAAATGATCGGCATCCATAACCTTGACCCATGCGGCAATAAAATCATTAATAAATTTTTGCTTGTTATCATCTTGAGCATAAACCTCCGCATATGAACGCAGGATAGAATTTGACCCAAAGACAAGATCAACACGGCTTGCCGTCCATTTAACATCACCCGTATTACGGCATCGTATTTCGTAAAAACCCTTATCCACAGGCACCCATTGATATGCCATATCGGTAAGATTAACAAAGAAATCATTGCTTAACGCACCCACATTATCGGTGAAAACACCTTGTTTCATGCCATCATAGTTACATCCCATGACGCGCATTCCACCGACAAGAACCGTCATTTCATGGGCATTAAGTCCCATCAATTGGGTACGGTCCAGCATCATTTCTTCCACACTAACGACATAATCATGCTTAACCCAATTGCGATAAGCATCATGGATTGGTTCAAGAACATCAAATGATTTGGCATCAGTCATATCATCGCATGCATCACCACGCCCGGCAGTGAACGGAACTTCAATTTCATAACCAGCTGCTTTGGCTGCTTGTTCGATGGCAAGATTACCCGCCAATATAATCACATCGGCAACACTGATACCAGTTTCAACTGCAATCGGCTCAAGCAAAGATAATACTTTTGCCAAACGTACTGGTTCATTACCCTGCCAGTTATTTTGTGGTGCAAGGCGTATTCGTGCGCCATTGGCACCGCCACGCATATCCGAACCACGGAATGTTCTGGCGCTATCCCACGCAGTTGCAGCCATCTCGCTTATGCTAAGCCCTGTTTTAATGATACGCGCCTTGATGTCACCAACATCATAATCACTGTTACCTTTGGGAATAGGGTCTTGCCAAATTAAATCTTCCTGCGGCACATCTGGTCCGATATAACGCGATTTTGGCCCCATATCACGATGGGTTAATTTAAACCAAGCCCTAGCGAATATTTCAGAAAAATATGCAGGGTCATTATAAAACCTCTCTGATATTTTACGATATTCAGGATCAATGATCATTGCCATATCAGCATCTGTCATCATTGGATTACATTTTATTGATGGATCTTCCACATCGACTGGTTTGTCTTCTTCCTTAATATCAACGGGTTCCCATTGCCAAGCACCAGCGGGGCTTTTTTTATGTATCCAATTATAATTAAATAAAAGATAAAAATAGCCATTATCCCATACAGTTGGATTGGTAGTCCATGCGCCTTCAATACCACTTGAAACCGTATCACGACCAACACCAGAACCATTTTTATTACTCCAACCCAATCCCTGTTCAAATACATATGCGGCTTCGGGATCAGCACCAACAAGCGATGCATCGCCATTGCCATGCGCCTTACCAACCGTATGACCGCCTGCTGTCAAAGCAACGGTTTCTTCGTCATCCATCGCCATTCTGGCAAATGTTAAACGAATATCCTTTGCTGTTTTTATTGGATCAGGCTGTCCATCAACACCTTCGGGATTGACGTAAATCAAACCCATTTGCACCGCTGCAAGTGGATTTTCAAGCTTATCACGACCTATGTCTTCATGACGATCGCTGGCTAGCCATTGTTTTTCTGATCCCCAATATGTATCTTTTTCTGGATGCCAAATATCTTCACGACCAAATCCAAACCCGAAAGTCTTTAAACCCATAGTCTCATAAGCCATAGTTCCAGCCAAAATAATTAAATCAGCCCAACTTATTTTATTACCATATTTTTTCTTTATCGGCCATAATAAGCGACGAGCCTTGTCTAAATTAACATTATCAGGCCATGAATTTAACGGTGCAAAACGTTGATTGCCCGTATTTCCACCGCCACGACCATCGGCAATACGATATGTTCCTGCCGAATGCCATGCCATACGAATCATCAAGCCACCATAATGGCCCCAATCGGCTGGCCACCATTTTTGACTATCGGTCATTAAAATGCAGATATCTTTTTTAATCGCTGTAACATCAAGCTTTTTAACTTCTTCACGATAGCTAAAATCTTTATCCATCGGGTTGGTTTTATTATCATGTTGATGCAAAATATCTAACTCTATGGCATTAGGCCACCAAGCCATATTCAAATTTGATTTTTTTGTATTTATATTACCGCCATGCATAACTGGACATTTAGATACACTCATAAATTCTACTCCTATTTTGCTGTGGTAAGATTAATAAAATAATATATTTTTATATTAACATTAAGTTATGTTATAATTTTTAAAATACACTCACAATTGACGTGCTAACTCTTTACGTATATTGCCATCAATAACCACTGATTGTGAATAATTGACATGACCAATTATAAAGGTGACAGGTACGGAGATATCACAAAACTTTTTTGCTTGTTGGTCGTTCATACGAAAACGAATGAAATGTATTGATGATGTTTTGCCGTCTGCGGCGGTGCGATCAACGTCTCTTTCCCAATTTGCGGCAATTTTTTCACCATCTATATTTATATTTATTGTTTCTTCGATACCCGTTAGGCCGCGCAAAATATCTGGTCTAGTTTTTGGGTTTTCAAATTCCAACATAAAGGTTCCAACCAATTCATTACCCTGTGGGATTAACGGATTATAAGCCGCCAATTCATCAACCAATTGCTCTTTACCCCCTTTTTCCGTATGCAACATTTCTTGCACCTGATAAAGCATGGTTTCAAAATCTTCAAAATATATGGTTGCATTTGAGCCTAGGGACAGGCGTCGATTTTTTTTATAAGCGATCATATAGGCACGGCGTTGTTTGCGCATCGCAGCATATGTTTCTTGATCAATAATATCAGCAGCGGTTATTGTAGTTTTTCTTGTCATAATTTTATCTCTTTCATTAACTAATATTCAATAGAGAGATAATAGACAAATATATAAATCGTATCTAACAATTTATTTAATCAATATTAATCGTTTTTTACGATTAACGCAAATATAACTATCTTAAAGGAGCGTTTATTTATTTAATTTAACTTATTTTCTATTAGCTAATGTATCTAGATGCTCTAAAACCAAAACGGACGCATCAGCAACTTTTGACATTTCTTCAAGGCATATATCAATATCACCATTATTAAAAGCAGTCGCTGCCGCAATACCATGCATATGGACGTTACGATGCGGGATTTTCAATGCCAAATATGCAGGGTGTTTTATAATATCATTTTGATCAATCTGATCATACCATTTGCCCAATCGGCAAGAATTATGATCGGCCAGCTCGTTGGGTTTGAGGCTGGCCTTACCAATGACCATTTCAGCCAATATTTTGCGCCATAACATATGATCAGATTTAGCTATATATATAGTTTTATCAGGAATATCACAGGACATAAAATAAGTTAAATCTGCTATAACTTTCTTGCTACTTTCGTTGCCGAGTGTAACAATTTTATCTATTTGCACTAAATTTTCCGTAGATAACCCAGCAATACCAGCAACCCCTTGTGCAACCTCCCTTGAGGCTTCTTTTTGTTCGCCAAGAATACTGGCTATTTCTTGCATGCGGCTATTTGCGCTTTCAACTTTTGACGATATCATATTAATTTTATCACCAGTTTTTGCAATTATCTTTTCCCCTTGCGTCACAGCATGTGCGCCTTGTTCCATCGATAATACAATATCCGACATTTCCTTGCGTAATTTATCAATTCGCGATCTAATATCATCGGTTGCTTTTGCTGTTTGATTAGCGAGACTTTTAACTTCATTGGCGACAACAGCAAATCCTTTTCCTGCATCACCAGCCCGCGCAGCCTCAATCGTTGCATTAAGTGCAAGCAGGTTTGTTTGCCCGGCAATTGCCTCAATATCACTGACAATATCGCCAATTTGTTGTGATGATAGCGATAAATTATTAACACTGGTCGCCGATTGATTAACAGCAACAGATATTTTACTCATTGTCATCACTGCTTCTTCGGCTGCACGCATCCCTTCTTGCGCTTCTTCATATGTCTCTTCCATTTCTTTAGCCGCAGATGAACTAGCGCGAAAAATTTCAGAAACTGATGCAACCATTTCTTCGGATGCAGCAGCGATTGTATTTGATTGATTATTAATTTTCTGCACATCGCGCATCATTTTTGCGGCAGCAAGAGTTTCATTTGTTAAAGATATAGAAAGATCAACTGTTGATTTCATATCACCAATTGATTTTGATTGCAGCTTTTCTGCTAATTCCACAACAGCCATTGATAAAGAATCATTACCATTTGGCATAGCGCTAAAATGACCATTACTTATTTCATGAATACAAGCTGCAATGTTGGCTATAAATTTATCATGCCTTTGTTGTGATTCGTCAATTTCATTAATTTTTTCAATCGCAGGCTTATTTTTAAATAGCTTAAACATTTCATCCCCAGAATATATGTTAAAATTTATAATAAAACCTACAAAAATACATCACCATATTTATATGCAAAAACTTTACAATATTCAATGATATTATTATAAATAATTTAATCTTAAAACCCTTTAAAGTTGCGATCATTTAATATTTATATAACAATATAAACAGTTAATTAGAAATTAATTTTTAAATTTTAATTGATATGATGGTTATTAAATCAGCAGATGTTCAAAACTATTTTCACATATAAACAGCATTGCATTATTCAATGCGACTATTCCCAATGGGGATATATTATCTTAAATATAATTTACAATTAAGATTAAAATAGATGCCAGCTTATAAAAATCTTAAACAAGCTTCTAGGCTCAGGACCTATTAATTTGATACAATTATGTTTATTAGTAGGCTTGTAGATACAAAAAAACAAGCGCAAGGATATGCTAGCATATTTGAGCATTGTTTCTGCGCTAGATGCAAGCCTACTGATAAACCCGCTAGGCGGGGCAATATTTAAGCTCTGGATTCGTCGAAAAGACTTGAAAATCAGACGGTTTACTACGCATTTTCTCCTATCCATAGCAAGAATATTACCTCCGCAGAACGGATTAAATTAATAGGTCCTGAGCCTAGGTAGGATTAGTGATGGCGCGGTAATTATAATTTGACCATTAATGCAGATGTGATATGCGGATATTCCAAGTATTTTTGGCGTAACTATTCCTACGATAACAGTATATTATTGATGCTGCTGCGACGGGCGATATATTTAATGCGGATTTTATCTATCTTAAAGTATTTTAATATATTAAAAAACAACTTTAAATATGCAATAAAACTGCGATCCATGTTAAGTAAAGCTGCTAAAACTCCACCTTTAAAAAAACAAACACTCGCTTAGATTAATGTTGAGCATGTCAAGCTATGACCAAATCCTTATTTAAATTATTGCAAAATAATACCCATCTATATTACCTATTTAAACATCTAATATTATATTTAATTCATTTTGCAACTGTAATTTATCAATATACTTAGTATTTGATTTTTTTTCCAATGCCATCGCCCAGCGTTTATTTGCCACAGCTGACATATAATTTGCCCCATTGGCAACTGCGACCATTTCATCCATTTTGCCATTACAATGCAAAATAATATCGCATCCTGCGGCAAGACAATTTTTTGCCCTCATGCTGAAATTACCGCTAAGTGCCTTCATCGATAAATCATCGGTTAATAATAAACCTTCAAAACCAATTTGACCGCGTATTATATCATCAATAATTATTTTCGAACTGGTCGCAGGGGTACTAATATCAAAGGCAGAGAAAACAACATGTGCTGTCATGGCAAGTGGTAAATAGTTTAAAGATTTGAATGCGGCAAAATCACTATGGATTAAAATATCGGCAATGCTATCAACTATTGGTAATTCAAGATGCGAATCATACATAGCCCTGCCATGACCAGGTATATGCTTAATTATTGGTATTATACCATTATTTAAAAAGCTATCGGCCTGCGCCTTTGCCAATGCAACAGAAATATCAATGTTATTTGAAAAAGCCCGATCACCAATAGCATTCGACGCGCTTTTAATAGGTAAATCGATCAATGGGGCGCAATTTACATTTATCCCCATTTCATTTAAATCTGCTGCTATCAACATGCTATTTATAACAACTGCGCGTTCTGCCATACTAGGTGATCTTTGCCAGAGGTCGCCAAAAGTCTTTGCTGATGGTCTATTTTGCCAATGCGGCTGATGCATTCGTTGCACTCTGCCGCCTTCTTGATCGATTAATATTGGGGTATCGATATCGCCAGAAATGCCACGAATATTATCACATAATTTACGCAATTGTTGCGGGTCATCAATATTACTGGAAAATAAAAGATAACCAAATGGGTTTATATCTTTAAAGAAATTAATTTCAGCATCAGTTAACTTTAAGCCAGCAAGGCCATATATTATAGAAAATTTATCAGCCATTGGGCTTGACGATTATACAAGCAGTTTTCTTGGCTTTAAGTTCAGCACATATTTTTTTTGCAGTTGCAATATTTTTTAATGGTCCACCGCGTACACGGTAATATATTTTTCCTTTAACATTGGCTTTTTGTATTTCTAATTCTAATTTAGCCAATAGCCCGCCATGTTTCTTTTGCTGCCGCGCCCATTCACTTTTTGCCGCCGCGATTGATCTAACTGCGCTTATTTGAATACGCCATGACTTGCTAAGGCCATCAGATGGTTGTCGTTTATTACCTTCATCAGCTATGTTTTTTTCAGTTATTATTTTTAATTTTACTTTATCGTTATTTATATTATTAGGTTTTTTTCTATTACTATCAGCCACAGTATCATTAACCGTCTTTTGCCGTGGCTTTAATATATTTCTTTTTAACAATTTTGATGGATCAGGCGTTTCAATTACACTTGGCACAGGTGGAATATTAGATAAAGATTCCTCTGTGATGGTTTTATTCTTCGTTATGACAGATCGGGCGGGTTTTTCAGGCGGCGGCAATAGGCGCTCCACATTTAAATCATCGCGCTCTATATTCATGCGGTTAAAAACCAATTTATCTTTATGTGGAATATTAAGCCCGCCGGGGTCATCTGGTAAAATTTTTGCCATTCCATCGGGTGTTAATAATGGTGCTGTATCTTCACTACCGATTTTAACACCTTTATTATAAGCATATAATACTATAGCTACGAAACTTAATAACGCAAAAACAGCAACCAATATGGGCAAAGTTTTATTAGTAGTTTTTTTAACCACGTTATTATCAGCCGCTTCATTGCTTAAATCAGCTAATTCTTTTTCTAATTCATCAAGTTCGGATGACATTATTTACGTCCCATAGAAGCTTTATTATTAAACTAAATCATAAATATTTTTGCATATATCTATATTAATGCAGCTCTTGCATTGGTTCAACGCCAAAAACATGCAAACCCGAGGCAACAACCTGTCTGAACCCCAAAATCAGCGCCATACGCGCTTGCGTTATTTCATAATCATCATCAATGATAAAGCGTAATTGTGAATTTGTCTTGCCTTTTGTCCATAAGCCGTGAAATGCAGCTGCTAATTCTTGTAAATAAAATGCGACCCGATGTGGTTCTTGTGCTTTTGCTGCGGCCTCTACCAAACGCGGCCAGCCCGCCATGATTTTTATTAAATTAATTTCTGCCGCGTCATTTAATCGTTCAATATTTACATTTGCCAAGCTATTTTGATCGATGACCATATTTGGAAATGCCTCATTGGCTTGTTTTATAACCGAAAAACATCTCGCATGGGCATATTGCACATAAAAAACTGGGTTATCGCGTGATTGTTCTTTCACCATCGTTAAATCAAAATCCATTGGTGCATCATTTTTACGGGTAAGCAGAAAAAATCTAACAACATCCTTGCCAACCGCATCAACTAAATGACGTAATGTAACAAAATTTCCTGAACGCTTGGACATTTTTATCGCTTTACCCTTATCCATTAATTTAACCATTTGACAAATTTTTACATTTAGCACCGCATTACCTTGTGAAATTGCTGTTACTGCTGATTGCATACGTTTAACATATCCCGAATGATCTGCGCCCCAAACATTAATTTGCATAGCGAAGCCGCGTTTATATTTATCCAGATGATAGGCAATATCAGATGCAAAATATGTCCAGCTACCATCGGCTTTACATAGCGGTCGATCCACATCATCGCCAAACTCGGTTGCCTTGAATAATTCTTGTTCACGCGGCTGCCAATCCTCGTCAAGTTTGCCTTTTGGCGCATCTAAAACACCATTATAAATTAAACCACGGGTTTTTAAATTTTGCAAAACCTCATCAACCATACCGCAATCCACCAATGATTGTTCAGAGGTAAATATATCTTGTTTTATGCCAAGCGCCGACAAATCATCTTTTATTAATATAAGCATCGCATCAATGGCTATTTTACGAATTTCAGGCATATAGTCATCATATTGCATGGTTAAAAATTTATCGCCATATTGCGACTTCATATCACCCGCAAGCGATATTAAATATTCACCGGGGTAAAACCCTTCGGGGATTGCACCAACATCCTCACCATGCGCCTGACGATAACGTAAATAAAGCGATTGTGCCAATATATCAATTTGCGAGCCTGCATCATTAACATAATATTCCGTACAAATATCATAGCCAGATTTTTTTAATAATGATGATAATATATCACCAAAAACCGCACCACGAGCATGACCAATATGCAATGGTCCCGTTGGGTTTGCACTTACATATTCAATATTAACCTTGATATTTTTACCCAGATCAGAATCACCATAATTAACACCAGATTTAATAATATCACGTAATTGCGCCCGCCATAAATCATTATCAATAGTTAGGTTAATAAAACCAGGGCCAGCGATTTCTATCGATGATATTTCATCAAATTGTTGCATTTTTTCAACAATTTTTGCTGCCAAATCACGTGGCTTCATCGATGCTTTCTTGGAAAGAACCATCGCCGCATTGGTGGCCATATCCCCGTGAGAGGCATCGCGTGGTGGTTCCATAGTTGCCTTGGATATATCAATATCTTGTGGGATAACGCCTTGTTTTTTTAAATCCATTAAAGTTATTATTAATTTTGCATGTATATCTTTAAATATATCCATTTATTAATGCTTTTCCGTATATTTTTATTTTTGATTAATCAATTTAATATTAGCTTATTTTAATTTATTTTTTCGGCTAAGCCAATTGCAAATCTATCGGTCATTCCAGCAATATAATCAGCGATCATTCTTGAATTTCCTGTTATTACATTTTCTTTATCGTCGATATTATTATCCGTATATAACAACCGCCAATCATTAGGCAAATTATCAGGATTTTGCATAAAATAATTAAATAATATCTGAATTATTTTATCGGCTTTTTCCCGTTCTTTACAAACGCTATCAGCACGGTACATATTATTAAATAGAAATTTCTTTAACTGACGTTCTTTTTCCGCCATTAATGGTGAAAAAGCAACCAATTGCCGCTGATTATTTATAACATCTTGATAATTTTTTATATTATCTTGATTAATCCTATATTTTGTTTCGACCATAACATCATTGACCATATCGCCAATTAAATGGCGCACTGCCTCTATTATCAATATATGTGGATGCATTTTTGGATATTTTTCATATAATTTTTTAAATATATCACCCACATGCGATACCTCAGAAGAAACCTGTTCAACAGTGAAAAGCCCCGCACGCAACCCATCGTCCATATCATGATGATTATAGGCAATATCATCAGAAATAGCAGCAATTTGTGCTTCAAAACCTGCCAATGTTGTAAGTTCAAGATCATGAATTTTATTATAATTTTAAATGGTTATCGGCAGGCTATTTAATTGTTCGTCTATGTTATATTTTTTATTGATTAACCGCCCATTATGCTTGACCACACCTTCTAATGTTTCCCAACAAAGGTTAAGCCCAGAAAAGCCAATATAACGATTTTCAAGCTGCACCAAAACGCGCAACGCTTGGTCATTATGGTTAAAACCGCCATATTCTGCCATTAACTTATTTAACATTTCTTCGCCTGAATGACCAAATGGAGTATGGCCTAAATCATGGGCAAGGGCGATTGCCTCGCATAAATCCTCATCGCTATTAAATGATCTTGCTATGCTTCTGGCAATTTGCGCCACCTCAATTGAATGGGTTAATCTTGTTCTGAAATGATCTCCCTCTGGTGATATAAATACCTGTGTTTTATGCATTAATCGCCGAAAAGCAGTCGAATGAATTATCCGGTCGCGGTCGCGTTGAAATGGCGTACGCGTCGATGATGGCGGCTCATTATATAACCGCCCTTTGCTTTTTTGGTGCGAACTGGCAAAATTTACTAATTTTTTAAACATAACTATATCGATATCCAATGGGATTGTGAAAATAATTAACTAGATAATTACAATATTAAACATTCTTGTGCTATATTGACAATATTATGATGATGATTAGATATGATATGTGAATTTTATAATTAAATTAAGTGAAATTAAAGAGAATATAATGACTGATCCATTTGCAATGCCAACCATTGATCGCCCACGCATATTAACCATAAGCGATTCTGCGATAGCGCGCCTTAAGATTATGATGACAGCTGAGGATAATGATAATTTAATGTTACGTATCAGCGTATCCGGCGGCGGCTGTTCAGGGTTTCAATATGGCTTTTCCTTTGATAAAAAATTAAATGACGATGATATGACATTTGAAAAAGATGGTGTTCGTGTGGTAAGTGATAATTTATCAATGGATTTGCTGGCTGGTAGTGAAGTTAATTTTGTCGATGATTTAATGGGTCAATATTTCCAAATGGTAAATCCTAATGCTGCGTCTTCTTGCGGTTGCGGTACTTCTTTTGCCGTTTAAACATAAATTTTATCAAGATAATAAAAAATCATGAAAATTGCTACATTCAATGTTAATTCCGTCAATGCCCGCTTGCCAAGATTGCTTGAATGGTTAGATGATGCCAAACCAGACGTGGTATTATTGCAAGAAATTAAATGTATTGATGATAATTTTCCCGCATTGGAAATTAAAAAATTAGGTTATAATATCGCCACTCATGGGCAAAAATCATATAATGGCGTGGCTATATTATCGCATTTTGAAATAAGCGATATAAAGCGCGGCCTTCATGGTGATGAGGAAGATATTCAAGCAAGATATATCGAGGCAACTATTAATGGCCTACGTATTGCCAGCATCTATCTGCCCAATGGCAACCCAGTTGATACGGATCAATTTGCCTATAAATTATCATGGATGGATCGTTTAATTAATCATGTTCGCGTTAATTTACTACCGCTAGAAATGCCAATTATCCTTGGTGGTGATTATAATATTGTCCCCGATGATCGTGATATATTCGATGCCGATGGCTGGGCAGATGATGCATTATGTCGCCCCGAAAGCCGTCAACGTTTTTACAGCTTGCTCAACCTTGGCTTAACAGAGGCATGGCGGGCAATGCATCCCAATGCGGCACATAAATATTCATATTGGGATTATGTTAAGGGTCGTTGGCAAAAAGACGATGGATTGCGAATTGATCATTTTTTATTATCACCACAAGCCGCCGACCGTTTAATATCATGCGATATTGATAAATCACCGCGCGGCTGTGAAAAAGCATCTGACCATACGCCCGTCATTTGTCAAATATCCTAATCATAAATATTCTAAGCAAGATGATCATCGGCTAAAACTAATATAATATTATCAAGAAATCTTTTTTATGAATAAGAATTTTGCCGCACCATATTTTCGTTGATCGATAAGTTCAAAACCATCTGGCATTGTGAATTGATCTTTTGGATGTGTTTGGATAATATTAAGGCTATCTTTGCCAATCCAGCCAATATTATCAAAGGCAATTAATGACTTATCAGCAAATTCCTGATGATATGGCGGATCAAAAAATAGAATATCATAAGTAATATTACGCTGTGGCGGTTGTAATGCCGTGGTTCTATTGATCTGACAATCATCATTAATTTTGCATTTATTAATATTGGCCTTTAAGGTTGCGATGGCATTATTATCTTGTTCAAAAAACACTGCCGATTTAGCACCCCTGCTCATCGCCTCCAAACCTAATGCACCCGTGCCAGCAAATATATCGACAATTTTTGCTCCGCGAAGGATCTTTGAAAATTTACCATGATCCAATATATTAAACAGCGATTCGCGGGCTTTATCGGCGGTTGGCCTGGTGTTTTCACCCTTGGGCGATAATAATTTTACCCCCCTGAATTTTCCTGCAATTATACGCATTTATAAATTACCATTATTTATTCATAGGTTTACGATTAGGGCTCTTCTTGTCCATATGATGTGTTTTCTCATCCTTTTTTATATATGACTTACGTCTGGCTGGTTTTGGTTTTCTTGCTTTGGCCTTTGCACCCTTATGGGGTCTTCCCATAATTTTACGTATCATGCCCGATGTTATTTCTTCGACCTCGCCAAGACTTAACCCCGCCAAGTCAAATTGACCATATTTAACCCTGATCAAACGATTGACAGGATAATTTAAAAATTCAAAAATATTTCTAATTTCACGGTTTTTGCCTTCGGATAATGTTACAAATAACCATGCATTACTGCCTTGTTGGCGTTCAAGTTCAATAATTATTTGACCATAGGTAACACCATCAATTGTTATGCCGTCTTTAAGCCTTTCAAGCCGCGCCATATCAACCCTGCCACGAACCCGCACCCGATATTTACGCAGCCAACCCGTGGCAGGCAATTCCAACATGCGTTTTAATTCGCCATCATTGGTCAATAATAATAGGCCTTCGGAATTTATATCTAACCTGCCAACCGATAAAACCAGTGGTAATTCCTTGGGCAATTTATCAAATATTGTTGGTCTATTATGTTCGTCTTTTTCGGTGGTAATTAAATCAAGCGGTTTATTATAACGCCATAATCTTGTTGGTTCTGCCATTGGCAATGCCTGACCATCAACGATAATTTCATGATCGCTATTTAATGATAATGCTGGGCTGTTAATTATTTCACCATCGACCTTGACCCTGCCATCTGCAATCCAACGTTCGGCATCGCGTCTTGAGCAAAGTCCCGCGCGTGCAATTATTTTTGCAATCCGTTGCGGTTTTTCAGCCGATGCTTGTTTATCATTTTGATTATCCATTTTGAATTTCCCTCATATTGCGCTTTCATATTTTTTTGCACTGTTTTAATTTAGAATAAACCACATAAATATTTTTATCATTTTAATCTAAATTAATTGGTTGGGCAAATATGCTAAGCGACGCTAGAAAATATATGACACAAGCGTTAGATATGGCGAAACAAGCAGCAAATCAAGGGGAAATACCCGTTGGCGCGGTAATAGTTAACCCAATGGATGGTAAAATAATCGCCAAGGCGTGCAACCAAACAGAAAATTTAAATGACCCCGCCGCCCATGCGGAAATAATCGCCATTAAGATTGCGTGCCAAAGCCTTAAAACACCAAGAATTAATGGTTATGATTTATATGTAACGCTCGAGCCATGCACCATGTGCGCCGCAGTTATTTCTTTTGCTAGAATAAGGCGAGTTATTTTTGGTGCATATGACATTAAAGGCGGCGGGGTTGAACATGGCGCATGTTTTTATAATCAACCCACAGGCCATCATAAACCAGAGGTAATTGGCGGTTTTATGGAAAGCCAATGCGGTGCAGATTTAAAAGATTTTTTTAAAAATAAACGCTAAAATAGATTATTTTTAGATATGGTTATTAAGAAACACGACCAGTTGCGTTGCTTAATAATATATAAAGCTTACCAACATCAGAGGTTAAAAAAGTTGAATGCAATAAATTTTCAGGGTCAGATTGCTCGCATTCTTTGAGCAGGCTATTAAATTGTTCCATATAGCGATTGATATATTGCCGTGCGTCATGGTCTGTTTTCATTTGCTGTTTTATTTTGTCAATCAAAGATGCCGATTTAGACCGCAATAAATTTCTGGTGAATATACTTCTATCGCCTTTAGTATATCGCTTCCAATCGGAATCTGGTACTTCTTTATTTAAAATTCTAGTTAAATCAACCGATATAGAATTTAAATCTTCGATTATAAAACGCGTAGTCTTCAAGAATATATTGCGCTTATTATCTATTTCTTTTACGGCTAATTTCTTTGCCTGTGCCGCCGCATTACTAGCTGCTAAGATCAATGATTCGGATTGTTCGATAAATTGACTATTGGCAAAATCGGCCTTACCAACGCATTCATCAATAATTTTATGTAATTTTATTGTGGTCTCAGATATTTTATCAGCGACTTCATTAAGGGTTAGGCTAGTGCTTTCTGTTGTTTTTGCCAATTGATTAGAATGTTGCGTTATATTACGTCCAACAAGGGTTATCTGTTTATTGGCATTATTTCCTGCTTGAATAATATCATTAGATTTATCTTCTAAAGTTCTAAATAGGCTTTGCAAATTATCTATAATGCCGATGGCTGATTTTTCCATATTATCTGCCTGCATTGCATAGGCATTAACCGCCAGAATTAAAGAATCCTTAATTATATTTGCCGCCGTCGTTAATTCTTTCGTTTGTGCCTTTAATGCATCGCGATTATCCGATATTTGCATTGCAGAATGAACTGAAATAGCCGTCATTTTTTCTGATTGTATTTTAAAATTATCAGTTAAATTTTCTATTAATTTAATATTCTTGGTTAATGTATGATTAATATTATTCGCATCATCATTAAAAACTATTCCCGCACCGACAAGCCGTTCATTTATGATATTCATTGCATTATCAACCGCATCAACTTGATGTTTCAGGATATTAACAATATTTACTGCCTGCTCACTGGCATTGTTGGTGGCGTCATTTAACATTTTTTTCTGCTGCTTTGCTGAATTTTCTATATGATCACCATAACCAGCTAAATTATGGGCAAGCGTATCAAGCTCCTTACTATCACCCTTTAATAGCTTGCTTATATTATGCACCTCAAGCCTGCTGCTGGCAGAGGCCTGTCTTAAGCCAGATATTTGTTTGGCGATGCTATCATTCATATGGTTTATATGACGCCCAGCATCATTGGTTATATTATGTAAAAATTTATTTTGTTTATATAACTCTTCCGCCATATTTTGTATTTTAACAATTAGAGGTTTAAATGTTGTAGAAATCCCTGTTTCCCCTTCATCCATTATGACTTTAATTGTCAATAAATGTTGATTGAGCATATTTATTATACTATCGGCTTTTTGACTTGATATATCTGCCGCATTATCGAGAGATTTTATATGCGAATTAAAAATAACTTGCATTTTTTTAGACTTTTCAGCCGCAGAATCAGTAGTTTGTGTGATTTGATTGGCCTGCTTAGTTAAAATATCGCTCATATATTTTACTTTTTCGCTTGCTTGTTGTGATGAATTAACAAGCCCCTCGCTTTGCATATCAACCGACTTATTAACCGATTCTGATTGCTCAGCCAGATTTTGCGCTAATATGGATAATATATCACTTTGTTTTGTAATATCATTTTTAATATTTGTTATTTTTTGTGATGATTGATCCGCCGCTTGCATCATATTAGCAGATTGTTTACTGGCATAAGCCACGCCATCGCCCAACATTTGGCTAGCATTTTTAAATAATATATCAATTTCTTTCGCCCTTGATAACATATCATCCGATGCACCGCGCATATCTACTAAATATTTATTAAATACTCCGCCAATATCGCGGGCTTGATCGGCGGCTATATTCGATGCACCAACGATATCACCCGCCTGAATTTTAAGGGCGGCACTTATTTGATCGGCATTTTCCAAGGCATGGCGACTGGCATTTACTAATTCTTCTTCTTGTAATTTGCTAGCAGCGATTATTTTTTTATGATTATTTTCAATTTGGCTATTTAAATTTGCCATTTTTTCTGTCTCGCTAGCAAGTTCCTTACATATACCACCCGTTTGCATATTAACTTTATTGCTGGCTTTGTCTAAATCACTAGTTCGGCTTGCAAGATTTTCTATTAATTTTCTTAAGGTGTTTTCAGCTTTTTCGCTGGCGTTATTTAGCTCCTCACTTTGGTTACGCAAGGCATTGGCTATTAATTTAACTCGTCCATCACGGCCTTCTGCATCATAAGTTAATAAGGCAAATTGCCGCCGCAGCACATCCGTATGCTGGCGCACGTCATTATTTCGCCTTATATAAAGTGCAATTAACCATATGAATGCCAATGGTGAAAACGCCCCCATAAGGACAGTTCCCAATTGATAGACTGGCATATTACTTAACCAGCCACTAGCCAAATTATAATTCGCATATATGCCGCATGCAAAAAGCCAAGCCACTGATATTACCGATGTGATGACTGATATTATTAATGATTCTCTATTCGCTAAACGCTCGCTATTTTTTAATGACTCACTTGTCGGTCCCACATGGGAATGTTTCGAAATTGGCAATTTAGTTATTTTTGCATTCATGCTTTGATTATCGCCTTAACTATTATATTTTACAAATATTTAACATTGAAATATTTAAATTTATTGTAACATATTAATTAAAAAACTAACAGCCGTCTTGGCTTCCACCAAAAATAACGGTATCTTCAATATAGATATATAAATAAATTTAGACAATTGAATAGATAAATTATGCAACAAAATGATAAATTCCCTAATTTACATATAGTTAACCACCCACTTATACAGCATAAATTAAGCCATATGCGTAAAATAACCACGCCGACATCGACATTTCGCCAATTGTTGAAAGAAATATCCATGTTAATGGGTTACGAATTAACCAGACATATGCCAATGATGACGCAAAATATCGAAACCCCATTGCAATTAATGAATGCGCCTGTATTGGCTGGTAAAAAACCAGTTATAGTCCCCATATTGCGGGCTGGGCTGGGTATGGTTGATGGGCTGCAAGATTTAATGCCCAGTGCAAGACAAGGTCATATCGGGCTTTACCGCGACCCTGTTACCAAGCGACCATGCGAATATTATGTCAAATTACCCGATATGGATGGGCGTTTGATAATTTTATGCGACCCGATGCTGGCCACAGGATATTCTGCGGTTCATGCCATGGATATATTAATTAAAAATGGAGTGGAGGCACAGAATATTCGCTTTATGTCATTGCTTAGCGCACCCGAAGGCATTAGCGTATTTCAAAAACATTATCCAGATGTGCATATTTATACGGCATCTTTAGATGAAAAACTTAATGAGAATGCCTATATTATGCCTGGGCTTGGTAATGCTGGTGATAGATTGTTTGGCACAAAATAAATATATTATAAGGATTTGATATGTTACGACGAATTTTATTAATTATTTCAGGATTGATTTTTGCATTCATCTTGTCGCAATTCTTAGAATTCAAGCAACAATATTTGCAACATACCGGCGGCGCATTAGATGAATTAACCCATCAAATTGCTGCATTAGATAAAAGGGCAGAAAGCGTTGATAAAAGCCGATTGCATTATATATTAGGATTTTTGGAAAATAAAAATCAAGATAGCCATATTGAAGGGCTTAATATGGTCGAACAATTAGGCCGCCATATGCGCCTTACAAAGGCATTGAATAAAATAAAATTTGCCCCCCAATATCAGCAAATATTCATTTTATTTTCCCATGCAGATTTACCAAGCATCACGGCAACATTGGATGATTATAAACCGGCCGTGCCAATGTCTATTAATGATGCAATATATACGGTATCGGGGTTTATATTTGGTCATATTCTAATGGCAATTTTATTAATGTTTTTCCCTAGATCCAAACGACAACGCAACTATTAAGCAAAATATAAATATCGTCTAATTTATATCTCAATCACCTTGACCCGGTTTTTTGCTGAAATGATCCTGCCATTTATTTGGAATATCTTTCCATTTATCTGCATCGCCTGGCTCTTCGCCTTTCTTGGTGATATTCGGCCATTTTTCTGAATATTCGCGATTTGGTTCTAACCATTTTTCCGCATCGCTTTCCGTATCTGGTAGAATTGCTTCGGCGGGGCATTCTGGCTCACAAACACCACAATCAATACATTCATCTGGATGTATAACCAACATATTTTCACCAACATAAAAACAATCAACGGGGCATACTTCAATGCAATCTTGATATTTACATTTAATGCAATCTTCTGTAACCACATCTGTCATCTATTAATTCTCCTTACCAAGATTCTAAAGCAGATAAATATGCTCAGATATTACCTTATTATCAAATTATTCATTATATCTTATTTGATATAAACTTTACTTACAATTATGCAAGATTAATATAATTTTGCCTGTTTAAAAATGATCTGTGATAAATTTTATAAAATATCTGGCATGATTGCATATATGGCATCAATTGCTGATGCCCCTAATTTTGCTGATTTCACACTAGACCAGCCCTGAAAATAATCGGGCGCATTATCATTATCTTTAAATGGCATTTCCAACGTCATTGCCAATGCGTTATGTGTCGCGGCAATATGACTGCTTGCCATGGTCATATTGGCTTCACCAGCGGCTTTTTTTGGATAGCCATATTGTTGTTGAAAATCTGGATTAGCTTTTTCAAGCGCATTTTCAAAATCCACCCGTAATTTTATTAATTTATCGCTAATATTGGAAATAGCATCGGCAGATGCGATAAAATTATAAGATAAATTCTCATCACCATGCACATCAATACAGAAATCAAGGCCAATTTCTTTCATTTTTTGATTGGTAATAAAAACTTCGGGGCTGCGTTCCATCGATGGATTCTGCCATTCGCGATTTAAATTAATACCCGCTGCATTAGTGCGTAAATGACCTAAACGGCTGCCATCTGGATTCATATTGGGTATGATATAAAAACATGCATGGGATAATATTTCCCTAACCACAGGATCATCATCATCAAGCAAACGGCTGATAAATCCCTCCATCCACCATTCAGCCATGGTTTCGCCAGGATGTTGTCTGGCGATTGCCCATAATTTTAACGATGCGTTATCACTATCGCCAATTATCAACATATCCATATCATCGCCATCAATGCTTTTACCAATTACTTGATGCTGGCAACGAGGATGTAATTGGCTTTGTGCGATTAAATCACGATGCCGTTCCAATGAATATGGGGTGAAATAAGCAAAATAAATTGTATCGGCTTCGGCTGTGTGGCGAATGGTTAATTCTTCGCCATCATATTCGCTATCGATTCTAAACCATGTTTGCCGGTCATAAGATACACAGGCACGATAGCCATTCCAGCCGTCAGGGTAAGCCGCTTCATTGGCATTTTCAATGAATATCACAAGATCTTCACCCTTAACGCCATTGATACGAAAATGAAACCATTGAAAAAATTCACCGCCAGCATCAATATTTATATTAAGGCGAATATTATCCGCGCTTACGGCCTCTATAACCTCAATATTACCAGAATCAAAATTGCTGCTTATTTGTATCATAATTTTACCTGCTTTGAATGTAGAATCTATAATTAAGCTTAAAATAACCTTACAATATCAATAATAAAAGCCTTATTTTCAATTAATTACCTGCCACCTCGCATATCCATATCGGGGTTAGCGCTTATTTTATGTATCGCCAAATCTGCGCCAAGATATTCTTCTTCCGCGCTTAATCTTATACCCATGGTAATTTTTAAAATGCCATAGATTATAAAACCAGCAATCGCACCAATGATTAACGCGCCAATTGGGTGGATAATATCCGAACCAGCACAGACGGCAACAAGCCCCGCCAACGCGCCATTATGAACGAACCCCGGATCATTGCGCCCGATAATTAATGCCGATAAAATGCCGCCGACCATCGCCATTAATGAATTTATCGCGACTAACCCTGACATACCATCAAGGCTTTGTGCTGACATAACATTAAAACCAAACCAGCCAACGCATAATATCCATGTTCCCAATGCCAAAAATGGTATATTCGATGGCGGGATGCCAATTATTCTACCGTCTTTATGGTAATGCCCTCGCCTTGCCCCCAATAATATAACCGCGCCCAAGGCCAACCATCCACCAATGGCATGAATGACTATTTTCCGTGGCTATCTTGCCTGTTAATATTGCGGCATTAGTAATAAAATTAACACCATAAGCAATAGAGAAGCCGATAAAGAAATAAACGACCGTTGAAACCGCAAAATCCACTAGAATTTTCACCAAGGAATTGACTTGATTTTTATGCCCTACTGTTCCTGCTTCTAAAAATGCGAAACCAGCATGCATGAAAAATACAAGTATTGCACCCCATCAGTATGAAAAAAATATTGGCCTTGGCGGTAATTTCACTCATAAATAACTCCATAATTATAATCATATTAATTATATATTATATTACAAAAGCCATGCCAGTTTCTAAAAATTATTTTTATGTTATATTTCAAATAGTTATGCTAAATTAACTATTATTCAGATAAGTTAATGATTAAAATATATACAGACACAAAAATAAACTTGATTATAATTTAATCACTTTTATCGGTAGTGGTTGAATATATGGTCATATAACTGCCGATAAAAACGATGGCTGCGCCAACAACGGTTAAAATATCGATTATTTCGTTATAGAATAGAAAGCCTAGCAAAATAATTAATGGCAAGCGCAAAAAATCTATTGGCATAACAGTAGTCGCATCGGCCAACATGAAGGCACGCGCAATGGAAAAATGCGCGCTTAAGGCAGTTATTGCCAAAATTATGACCCATGGCCATGCCAATAATGATGGCCATACCCAATCACCAATGATGGCAATGAAACCAATGGGCAGCTGAATAACCGTCATATAAAATATAATGGTAACGGGGCTGTCCTTGCTATTAGTTAATAATTTAGTCAGACTATGCGCCATTGCATAACAAAACGCACATAATAATACGGCAAATGATGCAATTGACATGGGTATAATACCCGGCCGCAAAATTATTAATATGCCAATGAAACCCAATATGACGGCAATTATTTTATAACGATCAATTTTTTCACCCAACATAATCATGGCAATTAACATGATCCATATGGGGGTGGTAAATTCAATGGCAAATACCTTTGATAATGGCAGCAAAGCAATGCCATAAAACCAACCATATTGACCGCCATAATGTAGAATATTACGGATAAATTGTATGGCGGGTCTGTTTGTTTTAACTTGCCACCAGCCAGTTTTTTGCAAAATTATCAAAATTATTACTAGCCCTGCGAGGCTTCGGAAAAACAATATTTGAAATATGGTTAATTCACTTGATAATTCGCGCCCTGAAATCGCCATTGCGCTAAGCGATGCCAAGGCGGCAACCATCCAAAGATAGGCCTTTATCTTGCGTGGTAAATTAACCATTATCCATAACTATTAACCATGACAATGTTTATATTTTTTACCCGACCCACAAGGGCATGTGGCGTTTCTTGGTGTTTTATTCCATGTGGCTTGATCGTTAGGATCAAGGGCACGTCCCGTTGCTTTATGTATTATCCAGCCATCGGGTAAATTATCTTTTGATATATTGCTATTTGCCCGCCTTGCAGCACTGGCGGTGGCGGGGGTGTCTTCTATTTCGGCTGGTTTAACGCCATTTGAAGAACCAGCAGACTTAGTGCCATTATTTGTGGATAATTCCACATGCGATAAAAGCTGTGTTACGGAAATACGCAAGCCATCCAATAATGATTCAAACAGATTAAATGCCTCTTGCTTATATTCATTTAACGGGTCGCGTTGGGCATATGCCCGCAGGCCAACCCCTTGGCGCAAATGATCTAATTGCAGTAAATGTTCTTTCCATGCTTGATCCAATAATTGCAAGACAAGCTGTTGCTCGGCCATTCTCATTATTTCTGGGCCGAAACGAACGGCTTTTTGTGCCATTTTTTCATTAACAAGCTTGGCTATACGCTGTTGCATTTCTTCATTGGCAATGCCATCTTCGCTTCCCCAATCTTTAACTGGCAAATCAAGGCCAAAAATTCGCAATATTTCTTCGTGCAAGCCGTGTAAATTCCATTTATCAGACATGGCATTTTTGGGCATTGCATCATTTACTGTATCTTCCAATACCTCTTCACGCATATCGGATACAATATCGCCAATATCATCGGCACGCATTAATTCTTTGCGTTGTTCAAAGATAACTTTGCGCTGGTCATTCATCACATCATCATATTTAAGCAATTGTTTTCTGATTTCAAAATTACGCGCTTCGACCTTTTGCTGTGCTTTTTCTAAGGCCTTATTGACCCAAGGATGGATTATCGCTTCACCTTCTTCAAGCCCAAGTTTTTGCAACATCGAATTCATGCGATCCGAACCAAAAATTCGCATTAAATCATCTTCAAGACTGACAAAAAACTTTGACCCACCGGGGTCGCCTTGCCGCCCTGCACGACCGCGCAATTGATTGTCAATTCGTCTGCTTTCATGGCGTTCTGTGCCAATCATATAAAGACCACCATTTTTAATGACATTCTTTTTATCAGCGGCTATTTCTACGGTGATTTCATCACTTTTAAGGCGGCGTTTATCATCATTTTTAATATTTTCTAATTCACGTTCCAATCGCATTTCTAAATTACCGCCAAGCTGAATATCGGTACCTCGCCCCGCCATATTTGTGGCAATAGTTACCGCACCAGATATTCCCGCATCGGCGATTATATGGGCTTCTCTGTCATGCTGCCTGGCGTTTAACACTTGATGTTTGATTTTATGTTTTTTTAATGATCTTGATAATTCTTCAGATCTTTCAATCGAAATAGTGCCAACCAAAACCGGCTGTGATCTATCATAACATTCTTGTACCTGTTTGATTACCGCAATATCACGTTCTTTATTGGTGCGATAGACCTCATCATCATTATCCTTGCGGGTCATTGGCATATTGGTTGGAATGTCGATCACTTCCAAACTATAAATTTCTTCAAATTCGCCAGCTTCGGTCATCGCAGTACCCGTCATGCCCGATAATTTTGGATACATGCGGAAATAATTTTGAAAAGTAACCGAGGCCAAAGTTTGATTCTCATTTTGAATCTCAACGCCTTCTCTGGCTTCTAATGCTTGATGTAGGCCGTCGGAATAACGCCTGCCATCCATCATACGACCGGTAAATTCATCGATGATTATAACTTTGCCATCCTTGACAATATAATCAACATCCTTGGTGAAAAGATGATGGGCGCGTAATGCCTGATTAATATGATGGACGATGGATATATTATCCATATCATAAAGATTACCATCTTTTAATAATTCGGTATAGCGGCGCAACATAATTTCAATATTTTCTGTGCCGACTTCGGTTAAGGTTACCGATTTTTGTTTTTCATCCAATTCAAAATCATCGGGGTCTAATTTTGGTATTAAAATATTACATGCCTTATAAAGATCTGAACTATCTTCGGCTTGACCAGATATGATAAGAGGTGTTCTGGCCTCATCAATTAAGATACTATCGACCTCATCAACAATGGCAAAATTAAAATCGCGCTGCACCATATGGTCTAAATCAAGTTTCAAATTATCACGTAAATAATCAAAACCATATTCATTATTTGTGCCATATGTTATATCACATCGATAAGCTTTTTTACGGGCAATATCATCAATTCCAGGGATAATAACACCAATTGATAACCCAAGAAAATTATATAACTGCCCCATCCATGCGGCATCTCTGTTGGCTAAATAATCATTAACCGTTACCAAATGCGCCCCTTTGCCAGAAATTGCATTTAAATAAATCGCCAAGGTTGCAACCAAGGTCTTACCTTCGCCAGTTTTCATTTCTGCGATATTGCCACTATTTAAAACCATGCCACCGATAAGCTGCACATCAAAATGGCGCATGCCCAAGCTACGCACGCTTGCTTCTCTAACCACGGCAAATGCTTCTTCTAAAATTTCATCTTCGCTGGCACCATCTTTAAGCCGTTTACGAAACTCGTCAGTTTTAGATTTTAATTGATCATCGGATAATTTTTGCAATTCTGGTTCAAACGCATTTATGTTAATAACACGCTTTTGTAATTCTTTGACTATGCGGTCATTTGCAGAGCCAAATAAATTTTTAAGAAGTCCACCAATCATTGAAAAATCCCGGATATTTGAAATTGAGAAATCATTTGAAATTAATAATTATCTAACCACAATGATTTAAGATGCCGCAAGCCTTCTGTCAATGCCCATATCAAGCATCAAATTAACCATTGCCAGTTGTTTATTTAAATTATTTATCATCTGGCATCAAGCCTAGCTCTATTTCTAATGCACCACATAGCATATGACCTAATATTATATGCATTTCTTGAATGCGTGCCGTGATATTGCTTGGCACTATTATCAATTGATCACAAATATCGATCATTTCACCGCCATCGCGCCCACCAAATCCAATGGCAATCATGCCCGATTCTTTTGCCGCCCTTAAGGCCAGATTAACATTATCGCTATTGCCGCTTGTTGATATACCAATGGCGATATCACCATCATTGCCGATGGCCTGAATTTGCCTAGAAAAAATATATTGAAAGCCATAATCATTGCCGCATGCGGTTAGATTAGAGCTATCAGTAGTTAAAGCAATCGCCGCAATCGGTGGACGATCTTCGCAATAGCGCACCGCCAGTTCTGTTGCAATATGTTGTGCGTCGGCGGCACTGCCACCATTGCCAAATAACATGATTTTTTTGCCCTCATTAATGGCATTAGCGCATATTTTTAATATATTTAAAAAATCATCACGGCAATTATCAACCATCATATCAGCAACCGATTGATGGGATAATATTTCTTTATTGAAATAATCATAAATTTTATCCATGGCTATAATTAACAATCTTAATATGATAGTTGCAAGTACAGCTTTTATATAATTGGCATTATTTATAATTTTGGCTTTAAATTTAATATTTTCTCAACTATGCTGCGCCGCATTATGATAACATTATCCAAAATTTGCCGTTATCCGGTCAAAGGTCTATCCGCTGATGATTTACAATCAGTAGAATTAACCTGTAATCGCCCTATGCCGCTTGATCGCAAATGGGGTATCATTCATTCTGCCAGCAGCATTAATTCATCCAATATTGGTTGGGCCGCAAAGAAAAACTTTCTTATATTGGCGCGAGATGAAAAGCTTGGCTTGATTTCAACCAAATTTGACGAAAATGGCAATATTTTAACAATTTACCGTAAAGGCCGCCAAATTAGCCGTGGCGCACTTGATGACAGCATGGGTAGGCAAGTGTTGCAGGTTTTTTTGGAGGGTTTTATGCCAAGCGGCGCACGCGGTCATCCAAAAATAATCAATGCCATAGATGAAGATTCTTTTAGTGATAAACAAGAAAATTACATCTCAATTGTCAATATGGAATCGCTAAAAGATTTAGAAACTAGAGTTATCAAACAATATATTGATCCGCATCGGTTCCGCTCTAATCTATATATTTCAGGTGCAACCGCATGGTCAGAATTAAATTGGGTTGGTAAAAAAATTATTATTGGTGATGTGGAATTAGAAATATCGGCGAAGACAACGCGCTGTAAGGCAATAAATATTGCGCCTGATACGGGTGCAGTTGATATGAATATACCATTAAATTTACAAAAGGCCTATGGTCATTTAGATTGTGGTATTTATGCCAAGGTTATCAAATCTGGTAAAATTTCTATTGATGATGTAATAATTTTAAATGATTAAACTTTAACTTTGCTCAGATTTAAAAAGTTTGAAATGATAAGCATCGCGCAATGCAATATATGACGCATCGATAATATTTGGTGAAACACCGACCGTTGACCAACGAATTCCGCTTGTATCTGAACTTTCAATTACCACTCTGGTGATCGCATCGGTGCCTGAACTATCGCCATCTGGCTGCATGATACGCACTTTATAATCGACCAATTGCATATCAATCAAATTCGGATAACATTCAATCAATGCCTCCCTCATTGCCATATCAAGGGCGTTGACTGGGCCATTGCCCATTGCAACCCGCATGATTTTTTTACCCTCAATACCGACGGTTACTGTTGCCTCTGATTCTGTAACTAAATCACCGCTCGCGTTACGTCTACGGTCATCCATAACACGAAATCGCTGCATATTAAAATATTCTGGTAATTGGCCTAATATACTATGGGCTAATAATTCAAAACTGGCCTCTGCACCGTCATAGCTGTAACCGATAAATTCTTTTTCCTTAAGCAAATCAAGCAATCTAGTTAATTTTTTATCATCGGTAATTTTTATACCTGCCTCATAAAGTCTGGCAATAACATTTGATTTGCCCGCCTGATCTGAAACAATAATATGCCGTCTATTGCCCACGGTTGCAGGGTCAATATGTTCATATGTTTTTGGGTCTTTACTGACCGCAGAAACATGTAACCCGCCCTTATGCGCAAATGCAGATGCGCCAACATAGGCCGCATGACGGTTTGATATGCGCCCAAGCCTTTCATCCAATAACCGTGATATATTGGTTAATTGCGGTAGATTTTCAGGTTTAATCCCTGTTTTAAAGCCCATTTTTAACATTAATGACGGTATCAATGACATTAAATTTGCATTGCCGCACCGCTCGCCCAAGCCATTGATTGTGCCTTGAACCATACGCACACCTGCATTCACCGCTGCGATGGAATTTGCCACCGCATTTTCCGTATCATTATGGGCATGGATACCCAGCATATGGGCGGGGATAGTTTTTGCCACTTCGGCAACAATGCGTCCAATATCATGGGGCAATGTACCGCCATTGGTATCACATAGAACCATCCATCTAGCACCACCAGCAATCGCGGCGGTTAAGCATGAAAGTGCGAATTTTGGGTTTGCCTTATAGCCATCAAAAAAATGTTCAGCATCGTAAATTGCCTCACCTTTTTTTAGCTTTGATAATTTAATCGAATCTTCGATCATGGCAATATTTTCAGCTTGCGAAATATCAAGTGCCACCTTGACATGGAAATCCCAACTTTTGCCCACCAAACAAATGGCATCTGCTTTACTATTTATTAATGCTGCTAATCCGGGGTCATTATCGGCACTACGCCCCGGTCGTCTTGTCATGCCAAAAGCGACAAATTTTGCATTTTTAAATATAGGTGGCTTTTCAAAAAATTCATCATCGGTTAAATTTGCCCCCGGCCAGCCGCCTTCGACATAATCAATGCCCAATTTATCAAGTGATTTGGCAATGGCAATTTTATCGGCAACGGAAAAATCAACGCCAGTTGTTTGTGCGCCATCGCGCAGGGTAGTATCAAAAAGATAAATCCGATCGCTCATTTTATTTCAACCCCTATATTTTTCGCCAAATGGTAACGCCATCAGGCTTATCTTCCAAGATAATACCCATGCTGGTTATTTTATCGCGAATAATATCCGCATTGGCGAAATCCTTGTTATTTTTAGCCAGCTTTCGTTGTTCAATTAATTTTTCAATCTCGCTGCTTGCTTGGTCATCTTGATCATCCACAAACCAATTTTGCGGTGATTGTTGTAATATCCCCAATATTTCACCGCCGCCTAAAATATGTGAAATTGCCGTTATTTTTTGCTCCAACTTAACCGCTTTATGATAGTTATTTAACGCATCATGCATGGCAGCCATTGCCTTGGCAGTGTTTAAATCATCATATAATGCCGCCATTAAATTATTGCTGGCTTGTGGTTTTATATCACCAAGATTATTTTCCTGAGAAATATCTAAAATCACCCGATAAAATTTATCGAGCATAGCCTTAGCCTCGACACATTTTGCCTTGGAAAAATCCAATGGCGCACGATAATTGGTTTGTAATATAACCAATCGCAAAACCTCGCCATGGAAATCTTGCAATAACTCATTGACGCTATAAAAATTGCCCAGCGATTTTGACATTTTTTCGCCTTCGCTCATTAAATAACCGTTATGCATCCAATATTTAGCAAATTTTGCATCAGGATTGGCACAACAGCTTTGAGCAATCTCATTTTGATGATGAGGAAAAATTAAATCCAAACCGCCGCCATGAATATCAAAATTTTTGCCTAAATGTTTTTCCGACATGGCAGAGCATTCCAAATGCCAACCCGGCCTGCCATATCCCCACGGGCTTTGCCATCCTGGTACATTCACACCATCTTCACCAACCAGCGATGGTTTCCATAAAACAAAATCGCTGGCTTGTTCTTTATAGCTGGCAACCTCAACCCTTGCACCCGCGATCAACTCATCTTGGTTTTTACGGGCAAATTTACCATATTGATCCCATTTTGTCGTGCGGAATAACACATGTCCATCCGCCTCGTAGGCATAACCATTATCAATCAGGCGTTCGACCAAAATGACCATTTCGGCAATATGTTCAGTGGCGCGCGGCTGTACATTGGGCGCCATACATCCTAATTCACTCGCATCTTTTTGAAATTGCGCGTTGGTACGGCTGGTAAGCTCAGCTATAGTTTCATTATTTTTGCTGGCTCTGGCGTTAATTTTATCGTCGACATCGGTGATATTCCGCACATATTTAACATGTTTTTTGCCATATATTTTTATCAATAATCGATATAATAGATCAAACACAATCAAAGGTCTGGCATTGCCAATATGGATATTATCATAAACCGTAGGGCCGCAAACATACATTGTTACAGCTTTTTCATCTATGGGAATAAAATCGACCTTTTGTCTGCGGGCGGTATCATATATTTTAAGGCTCATATTAACTATTCAATCTTGATTTGGCCAATTTATCACCCATAAGCGGCAATAGATATTTTAATTCTGGCCCTTTGTTTTTTCCACTTAATGCCAAGCGCAATGGCAAAAACAACCCCTTGCCTTTACGACCAGTTTTTTGTTTTACTGCATAAATCCATGCGCCATATGTATTTTCATCATAATCGCCACATGGTAATAATTCTGCTGCAATTTTTAAAAATTCTACATCATCATTATTCACAATTATTTCAATATCGCCATTGCATACCTGCCACCAATATTTAGCATCCTCTAATTTTTCCACATTGCCATGCATCGCCGCCCAAAATTCCTCGGTAACGCCTGTTAGCCCGATTGCTTCTAATTGTGGTTTTATTTCCGTAAATGATTTATTATGCAAAACTTTTATATTTAACATATTAAGTTCGGATGGGTCATAACGCGGGCTTGCCCTGCCAAAGGCACCGATATCAAATTTTGCTGCCATATCAGATAATGATTGCGTGCCATCGGCGGCAATTGACGCGCCCATATGGCTAAGATATGCCACTAATGCCAATGGTTCTACGCCTGATTTTCGGATATCTTGCAGGCTTAAACTGCCAAGCCTTTTTGATAGTCCCTTGCCATCAGCACCAACCAATAATGGTAAATGGGCAAATACTGGCACATCAAAACCAAGTGCCATGAATAATTCGACCTGCACCGCAGTATTGGCGATATGATCTTCACCACGGATAACATGGCTTATGCCCAATTCACCATCATCAACCACCGATGATATGGTGTAAAGCGGCCTGCCATCTTCGCGGATAAGCACGGGATCAGATAAATGCCCCGGTTCAAAACAAACATCGCCACGCCCAAGATCACACCATTTAACCGCCACATCATTTAATTTAAATCGCCAATGGGGTTTGCGTCCGCTTGCTTCAAGCTTTTCCATATCACCCTTGGTTAAATTTAAGGCGCTGCGATCATAAACTGGTGCTTTTGCTTGCCCCAATTGAATTTTACGTTTCATGTCAAGTTCTTCAGCAGTTTCATAACATGGATAAAGCCTGCCTGATTTTTTTAAACTATCAATGGCAAGATCATAACGGTCGTTACGATCTGATTGTTTGGCAAATTCATCCCAATCAAGCCCTAGCCATTTTAAATCATCATAAATGCCTTGTTCATATTTATCTTCTGATCGCTCGTCATCGGTATCATCAAGCCGCAACATGAATATGCCATCTTGTGATCTGGCAAACATCCAATTACGAATGGCGATTATCGCATTACCAACATGCATAAAGCCAGTTGGGCTTGGTGCGAATCTAACACGGATAGACATTTTTAATATTCCTTATAAATTTTTACGAAAACCATTGGTAATTGGATAACGGCGGTCTTTACCAAAAGATTTCACACTAACCTTTGCCCCCAATGGGGCTTGTTTACGTTTATATTCGCTCAAATCTAACATATGCCATATGCGCTTGACCAATTCGGGTTTATGCCCATGTTTAACAATATCTTGCAAGCTCATTTCTTTTTCAATCAATGATTCTAATATATCATCAAGAATTTCATATGGCGGCAGGCTATCTTGGTCTGTTTGATCGGGTCGTAATTCTGCCGATGGGGCTTTAATCATTATATTATCGGGCATGACCGCACCATCATGGCCCAATAGCCCCATACCGCTTGGCATTTTTTTATTACGCATTTTTGACAGGGCAAAAACATCCATTTTATAAATATCTTTTAAGACATTATAACCGCCGCACATATCACCATATAATGTGGCATAGCCCACCGCCAATTCGGATTTATTGCCCGTCGTTAATAACATTTTGCCATATTTATTGGATATAGCCATTAAAATTAATCCACGTGAACGCGCCTGTATATTTTCAAATGCTATATTACTGGCATTATCATCAATATTATCATCAATATTTTCCTCAATTATTTTATCATTAAAAACTGGCGATAACATATTTGAAAAAGCATCCATTGCGGGTTTTATATTAATTTTATCAAGTTTAACCCCTAATATTTGACAGGCAATATCTGCATCTTTTAGGCTATCCTCGCTGGTATATGGTGATGGCATCATCACGCAATGGACATTATCTTTGCCCAAGGCATCAACGGCAATAGCGGCGGATAATGCCGAATCAATCCCGCCCGACATGCCAATCACCACGCCAGAAAAGCCGTTTTTATTAACATAATCGCGTAACCCTAAAGTTACTGCCTTATAAATTGCTTCAAGCCTATCATCAATATGGTCAATATTACCCTTATCACATGATAATTTACCGTTATTGTTATTATGCCAAATTGTTATTTCCATATGGCTTTCAAAATATGGTAATTGTCTGGCAACCGTTAAATCGCTATTAATAACAAACGACCCACCATCAAATATGGTTTCATCTTGCCCGCCAATTTGATTAACATAAATCAATGGCAATCCTGTTTCATTAACCCTTGCCTTCGCCGTCTTTATGCGTGAATTTGACTTCCCTATTTCAAATGGCGATGCATTACAAATTAATAATATTTCCGCACCAGTGCCTTTTAAATATTGGCTAACCGCCCCACACCACATGTCTTCACATGTCATTAAGCCTAATTTAACGCATTTAAAATCGATTGCCCCTGTGATTAGATTTAATGAAGGTGTATTTATATCGGCATGACTGAATAGTCTTTTTTCATCAAATACGCCGTAATTTGGCAATTGATATTTGGCGCGGATGGTATTAATCTTGCCATCTGCCAATAATATGCTGCAGTTATATAATTGATTATCGATAATCCACGGCGCACCAATTATCAATGCGGGGCGATTATTAGCGGTAATTAATGCAAGTTCATTAACCGCCTTAATTACATAATCTTGGAAAGATTGTTTTAATAAAAGATCTTCGGCAGGATAACCAGTAAGGCACATTTCAGGCAATAGCACTAAATCAGCATCATTTTTAGCCGCATCGACGCTGGCATTATCAATTAATTTTATATTCACCGACAAATCACCAACTGTTGGGTTGATTTGTGCCACAGCGATTATAATTTTAGCCGACATTAATATTACTTTCTTAAATATTAAATATTTTAGCCGCCAATATAAATAACGGAATAAAATTTATATTGCTATTTTGCAAATATATCTAAAATAGACTATTATGCTATTTGTAATTATTTAATTGGAACACACAAGATTTAATAGAACATATAAGCGATTTTTTCAAAGGAATATCGAATGATAGGATCAGACGATAACATGACTAATATAGATATTAATAATAATGCCAATGCTTCCATTGGTGCTGGACCTGAAAAGCTGGCGGAATGGGTAGGTGTTTTTATTGATATGATCGAAGACCGCATGACAAACAAGCTAGGCGATAAAAAATCAAAAGAAATTGAAATAGTTTATAATATTTTGGCTGATATTCGTAATATGAATGATATTGAGGTAGATAATCTTTATAAAGAAGGTTGGAATGAAATTTCATCATTGGTGGAAGAAATATTCTGGATGCAAGAACGTAAATTTCCACTGGAACGCTTACTTATCAAAAATTTTTCCTTATTATTAGCTGATTTCGACAAAGCACCACAACAAGGAATTAATTTATCAAGACGAGTTATCCCTGCCTTTCAATATTCCCTACAACAAATGGTAGGCCCCGACATGTTGCATGAATATGAAGATCGCAGCCGCAATTTAATCCAACAAATACGCGATGATGCTGGTGATAATTTTGAATGGAGCATGGTTTATAATAATAGTCAGGCCAATATTATTACCGCCGATATATTGACATATTCATCACGATATTTTACCGATGTCGCCAAACGCCGCCAATGGATGATTGATATTTTTCACCGCATGATGCCAGCTGGCAACAGCGAGGCAGAAAAACAATGGCAATTTGGCGATATTGAATTTCATATGCTAATTGGTAGTTTATATAATAATTTATATAAACTTTTAGATAGCAATGACGGCATTAAATGGTTGCAAGGTCGCTATGGCTATACAAATTTCAGCAATCTAAAGCATATGAAAAATGCCTTTGAAATAGATCGAATTAGTATTTCGACTAATTAATATATAAAATCATAAATTTTTACGCAGTAGAAATTCGCGACCAAATTTAACTTTTTCCACGCCGTCATATTCAATAATATCGGCGGTAGCATATGTTTCTGACCATTTTTCTGGTAAAAAACTGCCTGTGCCAACTAAATCAATTGGCGCTTCTGCCAAGGCCATTACTTTGCATTTTTCAGGGGCAAATCCACTGCTGGCAACTATTTTAACCTTTGAATAACCAGCATTATTTAATGTTTCACGCAAATGCCAAATGGCGGCAGCAGATACACCCGCGCCAATTAAATGGCGTAATTCTGTTTCATTGCGATAACCGCGAATTGCCTTTGGGCTATGGCGTTCTAAAACCGCATAGCTAGCCGCAGGGTCAAGCCCTTCACAAAATCTGCTGCCTAATGTATCAAGCCTAACCGACAAATCACCAGATTTTACCATTTCAGGGAATTTTTCACATATGGCTAATGTATCAGTAATTTCACGACCAAAATAATCGACCAAAACCGTCATCGGTTCATCGGGAAATGTTTCATTAAACATTTCTGCGGCGCGTAATGTTGACCCTGCATAGCCAATCAAGGCATGCGGCATTGTGCCAAACCCTTTATCTCTGCCAAAAAAATGTGCAGTGGCATCAGTAGCATTACCAATAAAACCAACAACACCCGCCTTTCTTTTTGCCCGTGCTGAACCAACCGATGCGGCATAGGCCATAAGTTCTGCCATGCCGCGCCCCGCACAATGTCTTGCATCCATCGCCAAAAATGATGTTTTGGGTAATTCCATACACATGGCAAAAGCATTATATGCAGCGACACAAGCAGGGCCAATTTTTTGCAGAAATAAAGTTTCCAGCTCGACCATATGTTCGAACGAGCCCGTTAAATATATTAACGGCTCACCCGCACCAACCCAACGGCCTTCGGCATAATTAATATCAATATCAATGTTAAAACCACCAATTTCTGCCTGTTTATTCAGCCAATTAATAGCCAGCATCGGTGCAGATATAACTGGTCTACGCATGAAAATAGCATAGGTTACCGTCTTCGCACCAAATTTTTCAACTATGCGGCGCGTTCGTTTAAAATATGCGTCCGTCCATTGGCTGTTATCATCAATATTCGATATATTATCCATAATTAAGCCCTATGCGCTATCTGTTAAAATTTCACCCCTGTTATTTTAAGATGCGACCGCCACACCACCGCCTAGAGAATGACCATTTCCTTCACGTGAAGATTTCAAGCTTTCAGCAATTAAAAATGCCAATTCCAGAGATTGTGCGCCGTTCAAGCGCGGATCGCAATGGGTATGATAACGATCAGATAAATCCGCATCACTAATGGCTTGTGCGCCACCAATACATTCGGTTACATCTTGGCCTGTCATTTCAAAATGAACCCCGCCCGCATGCGTGCCTTCGCTGGCATGAATATCAAAAAATCTTCTAACTTCGGTTAAGATACTATCAAATGGCCTGGTTTTATAACCGCTATCGGCCTTGATAGTATTACCATGCATCGGATCACAAGACCATACCACACTGCGGCCTTCTGATTTTATTTTACGCAATAAGGCTGGTAGGAAATCCCCAACTTTATCATGCCCCATGCGACTGATTAAGGTAATGCGACCATCTTCATTGCTTGGATTTAATATATCCAGCAACTTAATTAATTCATCACCATCCATCGTTGGGCCACATTTCAAACCAATTGGATTTTGAACTCCGCGTAAAAATTCAATATGGGCGCTATCTAACTGTCTGGTTCGATCACCAATCCATAACATATGGGCCGAACAATCATACCATTCACCCGTGATGCTATCGCATCTGGTCAAGGCTTGTTCATACCAAGGTAATAATGCTTCGTGTGAAGTATAGAAATTTGTTTCCCGCAATTCGGGTATTTTATCGGTTGAAAGACCACAGGCCGACATGAAATTTAATGCTTCATCAAGCCTTGAGGTTAATTCCTTAAATCGCTCGCCAATCGGGCTATCATTAATAAAATCTAAATTCCATTGGTGAACCTTGTGAATATCGGCAAAACCACCTTGGGCAAAGGCCCGCAATAAATTAAGCGTCGCCGATGATTGATTATATGCCGATAACATCCGTTCAGGATCAGGAGTTCTGGCATCAGTAGTAAATTCAATATTATTAATAATATCACCGCGATAGCTGGGCAATGACACCCCGTCAATAATTTCAAAATCTGATGAACGAGGTTTGGCAAACTGCCCCGCAAGCCGCCCAACCTTTACCACAGGGCATGAGCCACCAAAGGTTAAAATCATTGCCATTTGCATGAAAACCTTAAAGCCATCACGAATATTATTGGCAGAAAATTCAGCAAAGCTTTCGGCACAATCGCCGCCTTGTAACAAGAATGCTTTGCCATTAGCAACTGCGGCAAGCTCGCGTTTTAATTTACGCGCTTCGCCTGCAAATACTAATGGTGGAAAATTACGTAATTTTTCTTCCACATCATTTAATTTCTGTTGATCCGCGTAAACCGGAACTTGTTTTACTGTTTTATTTTTCCAGCTATCTGGCGTCCAATTTGCGGACATAATATTTCTCCACCAAAATTAATTTATAATGAATTAAACTATATAAATGCATAAGCAAATATCAATAGTTTTTTAACCTTTATGTAATATTTGATCAATTATCGTTACTATTTAGTATTATTACTATTCTGGAACTCGCCCATTTTCTTATTCTGGAATACGCATAGTAACAAATTCTTCGGCGCTTGTTGGATGAATACCGATTGTATTATCAAAATCGGCCTTGGTTGCCCCTGCCTTGATGGCAATGCCAATTCCTTGCATCATCTCGCCCGCATATGCGCCGATCATATGCACACCAACAACCTTATCAGTTGCCTTATCAATAATTAATTTCATTAGGCTGCGTTCATCACTGCCGCTTAATGTATGTTTCATCGGCCTAAATTCTGATTTATAAATATCAACCTCGCCGTATTTTTTCCGTGCTTGGGCTTCACTTAGACCAACTGTGCCAATTTCGGGCTGACTAAATACTGCGGTTGGAATATCGCTATAATCCATCTTATCATTACGATCCGCATAAATATTATGAACTAATATCATCGCCTCGCCAATTGCAACGGGTGTTAAGGCAACCCTGTCGATCACATCGCCAAGAGCATAAATATTATCAATATTGGTTTTAAAATTATCATCAACAATGATTGCGCCGCCTTTCGCTAATTTAACTCCTGCATTTTCAAGCCCTAAATCCGCAGTTCTAGGATGGCGACCAGTCGCATAAACAATCATATCCGTATTAATCTTACTATCACCTTCAAGGGTGGCAATATATCCATCAACTGTCTTTTCAATAGCCGCGATATTGCTATTAAATTTTAAATCAATGCCTTTTTTGACTATTTCATTAGCCAAAAATTGGCGTATATCATCATCAAAGCCGCGCAAGAACATATCGCCACGGTATAGTTGCGTTACATTGCGCCCCAAGCCATTGAAAATGCCCGCGAATTCAACGGCAATATAGCCACCGCCAACGATTATTATATTTTGCGGCAATTGATCCAGATGAAATATTTGATTGGAGGTGATAATATGCTCGCTGCCCTTAATATCAGGGACGCTAGGCCAGCCACCAGGGGCAATTAGAATTCTCTTGGCGCTATATATTTTATCATTAACGCGGATATTATGTTTATCGACCAATATGGCCTTGCCATTGATTAAATCAACGCCCGCATTATCCAGTAAATTTTTATAAATGTCATTAAGCCGTTTGATTTCTTTATTTTTGGCAGTGATTAAATTTTGCCAATTAAATTGTGATTGACCAATATCCCAACCAAAGCCAGCCGCCTGTTCTAAATCTTCGGAAAAATGCGAAGCATAAACCAGAAGTTTTTTTGGCACGCAACCAAGATTAACGCATGTGCCGCCAAGGTCGCTATATTCGGCAACCGCAGTCTTTACACCTAAACCCGCCGCCATTCGGCTGGCACGCACGCCGCCAGAGCCTGCGCCAATGACAAATAAATCATAATCATATTCATGTTGGGCCATGATGTTACCTTAAAATTATAATTATGGCCTCAAAATCACTAGCATAACAAGATTTAAATATATAATAAGATTGTTAACAATATAATAGATTAATAATATATTATGGTAATGATATATTACGAAAGCCAAGCGATGAATAAAAATCATAATGACATATTTGACTATATTATTATTGGTGCTGGTTCGGCGGGCTGTGTGCTTGCCAATCGATTAAGTAAAAATCCAAAAAACAATGTATTATTGTTAGAATATGGCGGTAGCGATAATAGCATTTTTATCCAAATGCCGACCGCATTATCCATTCCAATGAATATGGATAAATATAATTGGCGATTTAATAGTGAAAAAGAACAGGGCCTAAATAACCGTGAAATCCACTGCCCTCGCGGCAAGGTTTTGGGCGGCTCATCATCGATCAATGGCATGGTTTACGTGCGCGGTAATGCCGGCGATTTTGACCAATGGGTCGAACATGGTGCCGATGGTTGGGGCTATCAAGATTGTTTGCCATATTTTAAACGATCAGAAAATTGCGCCTATGGCGGTGATGATTATCGCGGCGATGACGGCTTGTTAAATATTTGCAATGGCAATCAAATGCAAAATCCGCTTTATGGCGTGTTTATTAAGGCAGGGATTGAGGCAGGATATGATAAAACCGACGATTATAATGGTTATCGTCAAGAAGGCTTTGGCAAAATGGATATGACGGTAAAATCTGGTCAAAGATGGAGCAGCGCCAAAGCTTATTTAAAACCAGCCAGGTCAAGGCCTAATCTTAAGGTTATAACTGGTGCGATGGTCGAAAAAATATTAATCGAAAATAAACGCGCAGTTGGCGTTCAATATAAAAAAAATAGCATGATTAAATCTGTCTATGCCGATGGGGAAGTTATTTTATCGGCAGGCGCAATTGGTTCGCCGCATTTATTGCAATTATCGGGCATTGGTTCGGGGGAGGTTTTAAAATCTGCTGGTATTGATCTTATCCATGATTTGCCGGGGGTTGGTGCGAATTTACAAGATCATCTGGAGGTATATTTTCAATTTAAATGCAAACAACCCATATCGCTTAATGGCAAGCTTGACCTATTCAGTAAATTTTTAATTGGCGCAAGGTGGATATTAACCAAGGGCGGGCTTGGGGCGACTAATCATTTTGAAAGCTGTGGTTTTATTCGTTCAAAGGCGGGGATAAAATATCCCGATATTCAATATCACTTCCTGCCCGCCGCCATGCGTTATGATGGCAAGGCAGCGGTTAAAGGCCATGGTTTTCAATTACATGTGGGGCCGAATAAACCAAAAAGCCGTGGCTACATCCATGTGAAAACACCATATGCCAATGATAAGCCATTGATAAAATTTAACTATATGGATAATATTGATGATATAGAGGCATTTCGTGCCTGTATCAGGCTATCGCGTGAAATCATCAATCAACCGGCATTTGATGAATTTAGGGGCGATGAAATTCAACCGGGCATCGATATATCGTCCGATAATGTGATTGACGCATGGATAAGGCAAAATGCGGAAAGTGCCTATCATCCATCTTGCAGCTGTAAAATGGGCGGCGATAATGACAAGATGGCAGTATTGGATAGCCAGTGTAAATTGCGCGGCATTGATAAATTGCGGGTTGTCGATTCGTCAATTTTTCCAACCATTACCAATGGTAATTTAAACGCACCAACCATCATGGTTGCCGAACGCGCCAGCGATTTAATCTTGGGTAACGCACCGCTTAAACCATCAAATGTCAAAAGTCATATTGCCGAAAATTGGCGGGATAAACAACGCCGTGGCAATCCAGAAAGGTAAGCCGTGGCAATCCAGAAAGGTAAGCCGTGGCAATCCAGAAAGGTAAGCCGTGGCAATCCCAAAAGGTAATAGTTATAATAAAATTAGCCAATTTCAACTTATAATGTTATATTAGCAATATATTGGAGTAAATTAGGAAAAAAATTTAAAATGGCTTTAAAGATCATAAGTATTTTTTTAGTGATACTGACCGTATGTTTTATAGCTTTAGTTATATTTGCAATATTAAAAATAGCTTTCAATAAGATAATAAAATTAACTCTTGATAAGATAAATAATAAAAATAATTCAAAAAAACCTATACATCAGCAATTAGATGAGGCTCCATCAGTTAAAGATGAAAAAATTCAATCAGCTGAAGATGAAGACCTTAAAAGACAAATAAAATATGTAACTGATACATCATATGTGGAACATAAAATAATCAACGATGAAGCGGTGAAAGTTTTTTATATTATTGAAGAATGGCTAAATAATCGGGGCATGAAAGAAAGGGTTTTTCCTGAAATACCCCTATATGTTTATTTAGAAACTTCATATAGATTAGCAAGAACCGCGATAGGGCATAAGCGCACAGATTTTGTAATTGTTAATAAATATGGCGATGTGGAATGTGCCATAGAATATCAAGGGAGCGGTCATTTTATAGACGAGAAAGCAGCAAAAGAAAGTGATGCAATAAAAGCAGCGGCTCTTGCGCATGCAGGCATTCCTTTAATAGAGATACTTGAAGAAGATAAAAATAATAAAGATAAAATTTTTAAAGAATTAGAGGAAAATTTGCCTGATAATATAAAGCCATCATAATTTTCAACTAATCAATACTCAAGGCAACGCGAAATCCTATATCGTAATTTTTGCGGTCCATTCTGCCGCCATATCGATATGTCGGGGTTGATACCCATTGGTTAAAATACCATGAGCCGCCGCGCCGAACCCGTTTTTTACAGTCTATTTTTGTGTCTTTATGGTAATTTTTCTGCCAACAGCTGCTGGTCCATTCCATCACATTGCCCAACATATCATATAGCCCATATGGGTTCGCAGGATATTTGCCGACCGTAAATGACATATGCGCCCAATCATCAATACAGCCATGACAATTGGCGATTTTATAACCTGTTGGTGATTTTTTTGAATTAACACTGCCCCATGCGGCAAATTCCCATTCGATTTCATTGGGCAAGCGATAGTTTTTGCCCGTTATTTTTGCTAACCATGCGGCATAATCGACCGCATCTTGATAATTAACATAGATCACGGGACGCGATGCCATGCCCCAATCCCGATCCCATGGTAATTCATTACAACCTCTATCAATGACACAGGCATTATATTGATCAAAGCTGGTTTCTTTTTGCGCCAAGGAAAAATTATCATTAAATTTAACTAAATGGCGTGGTTTTTCTGCTTTTTTACCAAAATCATTGCCCATATAAAAATCTTTGGCAGTAATTTTCACCATTACAGGGCAAATATCACAATCTTGAAAGCTATCCACAACATGGTTATTTAACTGTAATTGATCTTGAGCCGTCGCGGGCATATTCATCATAAATAGCCATATTAGCATCACTAATAATATGTGTTTGATCGACATATCTATGATCTATCAGTCATTTTTTGCGCGGTCATCATCGATCATTAATATTTGATCACCCTCATCATCTTGTTTACGGCTGGCTTTTTCTAACCATGCATGGGCAAGTTCCATATTGTTATTTTCCGCTTCTTCCAACTGCGCCATTAAACGGCAAATACGTGGGCGCGGGTCGTCAACCGCTGCAAATGGCGTTAATTGCTTGCGCGCTTCGCCCCATATATCGGCTTTCAATGAAGCCTGCGCCACCATGATATGGCTTTCAATATCATCCATATTAAATGCTGCCAATTGCTGCATATATTTTAATTTTTCCAATGGCGCGTGGGATGAAGCAATATCATCATATGCTTGCGCCAATGCCGCCGATGGTGATTTTTGCCATATTTTCTCGATCAGCTTTTCCGCCTTGCGGTTTTTGCCCATATTAGCCAAAATTCTGGCCGCAGCGGTTATGGCGGGGATTAATTCAGCATCATTTTTTTGCGCCAACATGGCATAGCGCAATGCATTTGCCTCGTCATTTTCACCAAGGGAAACTCGTGATTTTTCCATCAATAATTCGGCGCGGCGAATATTGCCCGCCTTAATCGTAATCGCATCGGACTTTACGGCTTGATCAAGGGTTTTCAATGCCCCGTCCCAATCTTTAACTTCACTTTGTCTGGTTAATAATTCGGTTAAAACCCATTGTGTCTTTGGATGCAATTCATATGCACGCTTGGCAAGGCTTAATGCTTCGATTTTATTGCCAGATTTTATTGCTTGGACCATCAAACCACGAATGCCTAAAAATGCGGCTTCGGGATTGTCTAACATATGGGTAAAATATTTAACCGCTGCATTATCATCACCCGCTAATTGTGCCGATTGCGCCGATAATAACATGGTTAAGGGCGGGTCATTTAACAAGGCATTGGCTTTTCGTGATTGTTTTGCCGCCTCCCCCGCATCACCAGCCGCCACAGCGACCAAACCTTTGGTTAAGGCTTGATAACCTTTTTCCCGCCTTGATAATTCCCGTGATTTGCTAAATCTTTGTGGTACGGTGAGAATATTATGCCATAACCGCCAAATTGCTGCCACCATAATACCAATTGCCGCGATTAATAATATCAACATACCAAATGACGTATCAACATGATAGCCATATAATTGCATTGTTACTTGACCGGGGTTATTTGCCAGCCAAAAGGCCATAGCCGCGACAATAGAAATTTTTGTAAATAAAATAGCCGCCCTTATCATTGCGTTATCTCCAATTTATCTTTTGTCAATAATGCGATGGATTGTTTACGTAAAATCGATAAATTATTAATAATCAATAATCTTTGCTTGGCGATGGTTAACCATTGATTGACTATTTTAACATCACTAAGAATTTCCAATGCCTTAATTGCGGCTGGTAAATCATCCTGCGCCAATGCCGCCTCCGCAAGGCTTATGGGGCCTAAACCTGGACCATCGCCAATTTTTCTTATGGAAATAAGGCCTTTAATATTTTCAAATGTTTGGTCTATCCAATCTTTTGCATTGGCTTTTCTATATGCGGTTTGTGCCTTTGGTGCTAATTTAGTAAATTTTTGCATCAATTCCAATTTTGTCGCAATGCCGTCTTTTGCATATTGCTCAAGAATATCAATGCTACTAGCAATTTTGGGCATTAACTTGTGATGTGGTTGTGCCATTGCCCTTATATTGGCAATGCCGTCATTGTATTTTTGGCCTGATAAAATATCATCTTCAAGCTGACTTATGGCAATTAATAGCGCACCAAATGTTGTTTTACCATTTGTTGCTTGTATTTTAGATAGCATTTCTGATTGTATTTCGGCATTTAATTTTAATTTAACATCAAATCGACTGGTTCTTTTATCCATATTAGTTAGTTTTTTATCAAATAATGATAATTTATCGTTAAACCCGCCGTTATTGGCGATAACATCGCTTAGGCTAGCCTTAATATCATCAATATTTAATATTCTAACTGCATCATTAATTTGCTCATTAATTTGCGCCATTATTGCCGTCATATCTACTTCTGGCGTTGGGGCTATTATTTGTGGTTGATTTGATATGGTTTTTAATCGTTCAGATAATTGTTTTATCTTACTTTCAAATGCCGCAATCCGTAAGGTAATTTCTTTAAATTTATCATCATAAATAATATTGTCTTTGTTGATTGTTATGTTATCGCCCTTTTTGCTATTGACGGCATTAGGAATATAAGATGTTATTATTTTATCAGTAATGGGCGACCATATGGGCCTTGCTATCATGGCGATTACTAATAGAAATAATAATATTATCGCTAACCAAGCAAGCTTATTGTTATGATTATGATTTGCTTCAGATATATTTGCATTAGATGCGTTTAGTTTAGCAGAATATGGTTCGGCAGATATTGATTCATCATCTAAAATTATTGGTTTTTCATCAAAGACTGTCTTCTCTGACATTTCCACCGCCCCATCAACCACCTTAGATAATTTAACTATATCGGCATTATTATCAATAGCGCTATCGGCATTATTATCAATAGCGCTATCGGCATTATTATTATCGGTAATATTTATATTATCATGCACCGCGACTTTTTTAATTTGATCAAGCCTTGCTGCGGGGATATTATTTCTTGATTTCCATCCCTGTATGGTGCTAGCGGCAATATTTAACTTTTGCGCCATTGGTCGAATACCGCCAAATGCCTCAATAATCGCATGGGTACCGATAATATTTTTATTGATTTCTTCTTTATCACTTGGCATTACAGCTACCCATTCTTTCTCTTAATAAATTTAATAATGCTGCCTGATTTGGTTCGCTTGATGCTATAACTTCTTTCCACGCAACGCTATCTATTTGACTTTTAACATTCTGACTAAGGCAAAAAAGTGATATTTTACCACATTTATCCATTAAACTAGACTTGTTAATATTTTCTAATAATATAACCGCCGTACGCGGTGAAAATAATAATATGGCATTAATATCTTCGTTTAAAATAGCGGCAATCGTTTTTTTATGCAAAGCTTTACTATATATTGCCTGATATAATATTGCCCGTTGATATTTAAAACCCTTGGCACTTAATAATGCACCAAGATCACCCGCGATAATATTTGCCGCCGCATGATAAAGCCCGCCATCATTAATATTGGCATTATTAATAACAATATCCGCCAAATCATTGATATTGCCATCCGCACTTAATATGTGGCTAAAACCATATGATTTTGCCATATTAGCGGTGCTATCACCCACGCAATATGCGGTTATATCACGTGTTTTTACAAGCCTTGCAAAGGCACTGACACCATTTGCCGATGTGAATAATAATGCCTGCATATCCGTTAAATCGATTGTTATATCGTCAAAAAAATTAATCTCCATCAACGGCTCAAACATGGTTTTAAAACCCATATGGGTTAATTCATCCGCTAATTTTTGGCAATCTGCCAATGGTCTTGTCAAAAGAATTAAAGACATCGCATAAACCTTTTATATCTGTTTAATATAACCATCTAGATCATGACAATAATATATCTAACCAAAGAAATTATCACCCATTTCTTGCGCCAGTTTTCTACCCATTTCTTTGCCGATTCTCACCGCATCATCGGGATTTCCCGTGGATTGATGTTGGATAAGCTTTTTACCATCCTTACTTGCGACCAATGCGGTTAATGTTAATTTCTTACCATTATCATTAATTTTTGCCAATGCGGCAATCGGCGTGCGGCATGAACCATCCAATTGCGCCAGAAAAGCCCGCTCCGATGTTACTTGTATAACTGTTGGTTGGTGATTAATGCTTCTAAGTATTTTGGCATAATCAGGGTCATTTTCACGGCATGTAATGGCTATTGCCCCTTGGGCGGCGGCTGGTAACATGAATTCTGGTGATAAGGCCTGTGTTATTTCACTTTCATAGCCAAGCCGCTTTAACCCCGCCACTGCCAATAATGTGGCATCGGCAACGCCATCTTCAAGCTTTTTTAATCTGGTTTGCACATTGCCACGGAAATCGACAATTTTTAAATCGGGGCGTTTATTTAAAATAATCGCCTGTCGGCGCAATGATGATGTGCCAATCACCGCCCCTGCGGGCATATTTTCAAGACTATCGTATTTTTTACTAATAAAGGCATCACGCACATCCGCTCGCGGCAAAACCGCACCAATAATAATACCCGTTGGCATGGTGGTTTCAAGATCCTTCATCGAATGTACGCCAATATCAATGCGCCCATCGATTTGTGCTTCGTCCAACTCTTTGACGAATAAACCTTTACCGCCAACTTGTGATAATGGCCTATCTAATATTTGATCACCTAAAACCTTTATTTCAATTATTTCCACATCAAGCCCTAAATTGGCTTGTTGCAAGCGGTCGCGAACCTCATATGCCTGTATCATTGCCAATGGTGAACCGCGTGTGCCTAATTTTATCCGAGTTAAATTTGTCATGGTTGCTTTTTTTCTATAGATATTAATTTATAATATTGCCATTAATTTATATTCGATAATTTTATAACCAACAATCTAGATTTAAGCCAGATTTAAGAAATATGTTAATTTTAGGAATTGAAACATCTTGCGATGAAACTGCCGCCGCCGTTTTAAATGACGACAAGCGCATATTATCAAATATTATCCTATCGCAAATTGACGAACATCAACCATATGGTGGCGTTGTCCCAGAAATTGCCGCCAGATCGCATTTAGATCATATTGATATAATAATAAAACAGGCAATGGATAAGGCCGCGATTAATTTTTCACAATTAGACGCGGTCGCAGTTACCGCAGGTCCGGGATTAATCGGCGGGGTTATCGTTGGTTTGATGAGTGCAAAAGCAATCGCCCTTGCCCATGATTTGCCATTGATTGCGGTTAATCATCTGGAAGGCCATGCGTTAAGCGCAAAAATAACCGAAGATATCGAATTTCCGTATTTATTATTATTAGTATCAGGTGGGCATTGCCAATTATTGGCAGTCGAAGCCGTCGGTAAATATATTTTATATGGCGAAACCAAAGATGATGCCATTGGCGAGGCATTTGATAAAAGCGCAAAAATATTGGGTATAGCCTATCCAGGTGGGCCTAATTTAGAAATAATTGCTAAATCTGGTGATCCTGAACGTTTTTCATTGCCGCGCCCAATGAAAGGCCGCGATAATTGCGATTTTTCATTTTCAGGCCTTAAAACCGCATTGCGTATTGCCAGTGAAAAAATATCACAAAATTCTTTAAATGCCGATTTACCGCTTAAATTATCAAAACAAGACCAAGCGGATTTAGCTGCGGGTTTTCAAGCCGCCGCCGCCGATGTTTTATATGATCGATGTTCTAAAGCTATCAAACGCTTTCAAACCGAATATGGCGCAGATAAAGCAATGGTAATTGGCGGTGGTGTTGCCGCCAATCAATATATCCGCCATAAATTAAATGACTTATGCATTGATAAAAATATGCGATTCATTGCCCCGCCCATATCCCTATGCACTGATAATGCGGCAATGATCGCATGGGCAGGTATTGAACGGTATAAATTGGGAATATTTGATGATTTATCTGCACCAGCAAGGCCAAGATGGTCATTGGAAAGTCTATATAACGCGGCAAAATAATATGCTAAAATATTAAAACAGGTGAATTAATGACAAAAAAACAAACGGTTGGTGTGATTGGCGGCGGCGCATGGGGCAGCGCATTAGCGGCGGCAGCAAGACATGCCGATAATGATGTTATATTATGGGCGCGAAACCAACAGGTGGTCGACGATATAAATAATGATTTAATCAACCATATTTATTTACCCAATATTAAATTACCACAAGGTATCAAAGCCACCACCGATATGTCATTATTATTCGATAATGTAGATAGTGTTCTTTTGGTTATACCATCACAAAATTTACGACAAATATGCCAGCAAATAAAACCGTTTATTGGCGGGTTACCGCTGGCTATTTGTGCCAAGGGGGTTGAGCGCGGCACGGGCGCATTGATGAGCGATATCGCCGCAGAAATATTACCGGATGCAAAAATAGCCATATTATCAGGGCCAACATTTGCCAAAGAAGTGGCAAATGGATTACCAGCCGCCGTTACATTGGCAAGCCATGATAAAATAGCTGGAAAACAATTAATAAATGCCATTGGCTCGGCAAAATTCAGGCCATATCTAAGCGATGATATTATCGGTGTTGAAATTGGCGGCGCGGTTAAAAATATTTTAGCGATTGCCTGTGGTATTGTTACCGGGCGCAAACTTGGCGATAATGCAAGGGCGGCGTTAATCACCCGTGGGTTAAGCGAGATGGCGCGGCTTAGCATAAGGCTTGGTGGCAAGATTGAAACCATTATGGGGTTAAGCGGCTTGGGTGATTTAAGCTTGACATGTTCAAGTCCGCAATCACGAAATATGTCATTTGGCATCGAACTTGGACAAGGTAAATCAGTGCAAGATATTCTTGATTCAAGAATCGCCGTTACCGAAGGGGTTTTTTCCGCCTTATCGGTTAATGATTTAGCGATAAAATTGGATATTGAAATGCCAATTTGCCACGCAGTTAACCAGATAATATCCAATGAAGCCGATATTGACGATAGCATCAATAAATTATTATCACGGCCATTTGGTTCAGAATAATCTAAATTAAATATAAAATTTAAAATGGCATGTTGAAAAATCCATATTTAACTATTATCATGACGCCATTATTATAATGGATAGATATCATGCCACGCCGCGCCGTTAATACCATATTATTGCCATTAGCAATAGAGCGATCAGCAAAACACCCAATGCATCGGCAATTATATGATCAATTGCGGCAATTGATTTTAAGCGGCAGGCTAAGCCCAGGACAAAGATTGCCATCGACCAGAAGCATCGCCAGTGATTTATCCATTTCACGCAATACGGTCGCCAATGCCTTTGATCAATTATTGGCAGAAGGATATTTGGAAGGTCGAATTGGCGCAGGGTCATATGTATCAAGATTACTACCCGAAGAACAATTATCCGCTAAAAATAATAACGCATATAATATCAATAATAATAGTAATAATAATCTTGATAATATTAACAACCGCCGTAAGCGCGGGTTATCAAAGCGCGGTAATAAATTATCCAGCCTGCGGCGTAAACAACAAAAACGTACATTGGCCTTTAGCCCCGGCCTGCCTGATGTGGATGGTTTTCCATTTGATATTTGGTCAAGATTAATGTCAAAGGCATGGCGAAGACCGCCGTTAGATTTATTAACCAATCAAGAACCAGCAGGTTACCTTCCATTACGCGAAGCCATTGCCGATTACCTGCGAACGGCGCGCGGCGTTATTTGTGATGCCGATCAAGTAATAATCGTATCTGGCGCACAACAAGCAATCGGGCTTGCCGCCCATGTTTTGCTTGATGAGGGCGACCCCGTATTGGTCGAAGAACCGGGTTACCTTGGGGTTCGCAGCGCATTAATTGCTGCTGGCGCAAAACTTGTTGAAGTACCAGTTGATAGCGAAGGTTATGATGTTGATGCGGGTAAAAAAATATCACCTAACGCAAAATTTGTTTGCGTTGCCCCATCGCATCAATATCCATTGGGTTTAACTATGAGCCTATCACGACGATTAAAATTGCTTGAATGGGCATCAAATATTGATGGTTGGATTTTAGAAGATGATTATGACAGCGAATATAGATATGCAGGAAGACCGCTTGCATCATTACAAGGGTTAGATCGTGATGGGCGCGTGGTTTATATCGGCAGCTTTTCCAAGGTAATGTTCCCCAGTTTACGTTTGGGATATATGGTTGTACCAAAGGATTTAACCGACCCTTTCCGCCATGCAAGGGCAGCATTAGACGATCACCCATCGAGCATTGCCCAGCCCGCAATGGCAAATTTCATCGAACAGGGATATTTCGCTGCTCATTTAAGGCGAATGCGTAAACTTTATGGCAAAAGACAAGCCATGTTAAAGAAATTGCTGCATCATTATCTTGATGATTTGGTAAAAATAATACCATCGGATGCTGGCATGCATTTGGCGGTGGAATTAACACCAGAACTTGCCAATTATATTGATGATAATCAATTAGTAGAAATGGCAGCATTATCAGGCATAAATATCACCGCATTATCCAGCCATTATGCTGGTAAGGTTAAAAAACAGGGTTTACTTTTAGGCTATGCCGCCGTTCCAGAAGATATAATGGAGAAATCGGTGATAAAATTAAATGATATTATACGTAGTTTAATTTAATTAACGAAATAATATATTTACCGAGCATATTAGAAAATGATATTAATCGATATAATATAAATATTTTACCATATAATCGGGAATGAAGATAAAATGACCACAGCATTATGGACACCATCTGAAGATCAAATTAACAATGCCAATATAACCGCATTTACCAAAGATATCGAAGATAAATGGGATATATCCTTGCCTGATTATACCAGTCTGCATGATTTCTCAATTAACCAGATGGATAAATTTTGGGATAGTTTTTGGGATTTTGCCAAAATAAAAGCTAGCCATAAGGGCGATAGAATTTTAATCAATGATAAAAAAATGATCAATGCAGAATTTTTCCCCGATGCTAAATTAAATTTTGCCGAAAATTTATTACTACGCCGTGATAACAGCAACGCCTTGGTATTTTGGTCAGAAGATAAAATAAAACGACATATGAGCTGGGCAGAGCTTTATGATTTAACGTCAAGATTAGCCCAAGCATTACGCGCCGAAGGAATTAAATCTGGTGATGTGGTGGCGGGCTTTATCCCCAATATGCCCGAAGCAATCGCCGCCATGCTGGCCGCGTCATCGATTGGTGCAATATGGACATCTTGTTCACCAGATTTTGGTATCAAAGGCGTATTAGATCGATTTTCACAAAGCAAGCCCAAGATAATTTTTACTGCCGATGGTTATTATTATAATGGAAAATCCATCGATAGCCTGCACCGAGTTAAAGAAATTATTAGCGAATTACCATCTGTTAATAAAATTATTGTCTTGCCATTTTTAAAAGATAAACCAGATGTTAGTGAATTAATCGCAACCGATAATTTGAGTGATTTTATTGATCATTATAAAGCCAAAGATATAAAATTCACCCAATTACCATTTAATCACCCGCTATATATAATGTATTCCAGTGGCACAACAGGCGTGCCAAAATGCATCATACATGGCCAAGGCGGCACATTATTAAACCAGAAAAAAGAACATCTTTTGCATTGTAATGCCAAACCCGATGACCGCATATTTCATTACACCACTTGCGGTTGGATGATGTGGAATTGGTTGGTGGCGGCATTATCTTGCGAGGCCAGCCTGATGCTTTATGATGGTTCGCCATTTGCCCCTGATGGCAATATATTATTTGATTATGCCGATGCGGAAAATTTTACCATGTTCGGTATTTCTGCAAAATATATTGACCAATTAGCAAAGCTTAACATGCGCCCGATGGATAGCCATAGCCTTGATAATATTAAACTTATCACCTCAACAGGATCAACATTAGCACCTGAATCCTTTGATTATGTTTATGAAAATATAAAAACAGACGTTCAATTATCATCCATGTCGGGTGGCACAGATATAATATCTTGCTTCATGTTGGGAATGCCGATAATTCCCGTATGGCGCGGTGAAATTCAGGCCAAAGGCCTTGGCATGGCGATTGAAGTTTTTGATGATAATGGCGCTTCAATAATTGCTGATAAGGGCGAGCTTGTTTGCACAAGGCCATTTCCATCGATGCCAGTTGGATTTGGCAATGATGACGATGGCAGTAAATATCATGCGGCATATTTTGATAAATTTGATAATATTTGGTGTCATGGTGATTTCATCGCCATAACCGAACATGATGGTATTATTGTATTTGGCAGATCAGACGCAACATTAAACCCCGGCGGGGTTAGAATTGGCACCGCAGAAATTTATCGCCAAGTCGAAAGTTTTAGCCAAGTAAAAGAAGCAATAGTCATTGGGCAAGATTGGGAAAAAGACACAAGGGTTATATTATTTATTATATTAAGCGATGGCGCAGAATTAGACGACGCATTAACCCAAGCCATTAAAAGCCATATTCGCCAGCAATGCACGCCGCGCCATGTGCCTGCAAAAATTATTGCAATTGATGATATTCCGCGCACTAAATCTGGTAAAATAACTGAACTTGCGGTTCGCGATGCAGTTCATGGTCGCAAGATCAAAAACACACAAGCCTTGGCCAACCCTGAAGCATTAGAATTATATAAAAATATTTCCGAGCTGCAAATAGATTAAAATTAATAGGCTACTGCATTAAATAATTTATGATGCATAACCTAATAATATTTTAAGGCCAATTTTATCTTTTTGATCAAGCGAAGGCGCTTTAATATTCATATCACCATTTGCAAGCTAGCCCATTATTTTCGTCATATTATTAATTGAGGCGACAATTGATTTTATTATGAATAATGCAATTGCAAATGCTGGAATCAAACCAATCACAAGGATTATCATATCGATAGTTTCTAACCGATTTATCGCTGCCGAATTCATATAATAATCAGCATTAAAAAAAATTTGCTGATTATTATATATGCCGCCAATGATGCCAGCTTTGTAATTAATATTTATCAAAATTGATAAATTAACGACCCTTCGGTAAAGCCTGCGCCAACACCAGTAAGCAATAATTTATCACCGTCTTTTATTATTCCATCTTGCCGATATTTTGCCAAGGTAAGCGGTATGGTTGCCGCCGAACTATTACCATAATCTTTGATTGTAATGGCAATATGTCTGTAATCGATGCCAATCTTTTTTGCTGCTGCTTTGATAATGCGGATATTGGCCTGATGCGGTATCCACCAATCAATTTGATCAATGGTCATATCATTATTTTTTAATGTTATATTTGCGGTTTCTATCATCGATTCAACCGCCGCAGTAAAAGCCGCCGCACCGTTGGATATTTTAATTTTATAATCATCATGATTTGCATCAGGGTTGAATTGTTGCCTGCTGCCGCCCATCGGTATTTTTATCAGGTCATAATTCTGGCCTTTTGATGATAAATAAACCCCAATTAAACCAGTATTCTGTTTGATAGTTGGTTTTAATATAACCGCGCCCGCACCATCGCCAAAAATAATGCTGCTGGTTTTATCTTTAAAATTTATCCGTCTACTTAAAATATTTGCCCCAATAATAATGACGTTAATGCCATGAATTCGCACAAAACTATCGGCAAGGCTTAGGGCATAAATAAAACCCGTACAGGCGGCGGCAATATCCATAGCCCCACCATTACTGCCTATTTTATGGGCTAAGAGTGCGGCAGTTGGTGGCAAAAGATGGTCGGGACTGCTGGTGGCTAATAAAACCAAACCGATATCACTGCCTTTAATTTCTGCATCACTCATTGCCGATTTTGCCGCCTGATAAGCCAGATCGCTAACCGCTTGATCATCTGCGGCAAATCGCCGTGCAGAAACGCCAGTGCGTTTTTCTATCCAACCCGCTTCCAGTGATAATTTTTCCTCTAAATACTGGCTGGTGATTATTTTTTCAGGTAAATAATATCCTGTACCAGCGATAGTTGATTTTATTCCTGTGAAATTCATTTATTATAAATCGCTTTTAATTGTGTATTTAAGTAAATCCGCTTAGTTAAAACCACCTAATTAAAATCACTTAAATTAAAATTATCGTCAAAGGCCTTGGCGAGCGAATGGCTGTTGATTTTTGGTAAAATTGGCAATCGACCAAGATGACGTAAATTGCCCATTCTGGTAATAATATTTTCAGAATCCTTATTTTCATCACCAATGAAAACAATACCTAAAATTGCTATTTTGCGGATTTTAAGGGCTTCGATCGATAATAACGAATGGTTGATCGTGCCAAGGGTGGTGCGAGCGCATAATATCACTCGCCCATTCCATTGATTAATTATATCGATGCTTAATATTTGACGTGTGATAGGCACCATAAAGCCGCCTGCCATCTCGATGATTAATGGTTGTTTCATTTCTGGTGGGATAAGTCGCGCTATGTCAATTTCAACGCCATCAATTTCCGCTGATAAATGGGGTGATACTGGTGTATTTAACTGATAGGCCTCTGGCAAAATTCTTGTTTCATCCAAATTTATTAAATGGCGCAGCATCTGTGTATCGGTAATATCGACCATTCCCGATTGAATAGGTTTATAATAAATACCGTTTAATGCCTGTGTTAACATTGCCGAAAATATGGTTTTGCCTATTCCCGTGTCTGTTCCTGTTATTATGAGACGTTGATTATTCATTAAATCGCACCTCTTTAAGTTTTTGCGCTAATATATCCAACATGGCGGTTATTTTTATTTGATCCACATGCAAGTTTACGGTAATTCTAAGCCTTGCCTTTCCTAATGGCACGGTTGGTTGGCGGATCGCACGGATATCAAATCCATGTTTTTGCAAGCTTGTTGCTAAGCTCATTGCCAATCGATCAGAACCAATAATAATTGGGATAATTTGCGAGCCACTGCCAATAATACCACAGCATTGATATAATTTTTGATTGGTAAATTTAATTAATTTTTGTAATTTAAATTGATATTCTGGCTGTTGTTGTAATAAGGATAACGCCGCCCGCACCGCCACCGCCATTAAGGGGGATGGCGCAGTGGCATAAATAAATGGGCGCGCACGGTTGATTATATATTGACAAATAATATCTGGTGCTAAAATTAACGCCCCATACCCTCCCAATGCCTTGCCACAAGTATGCAAAATAATAATATTATCCTGCCCCGCATAGGCTGCGGCTAAACCACGACCTTTTGAGCCATAAACCCCTGTTGCATGGGCCTCGTCGATGATTAAAAACACATTATATTTATTAGCGATAGCCATCAAATCAGCTAAGGGTGCTTTATCGCCATCCATGCTATAAAGGCTTTCAACTATAATCCAAATATTTCCCATCATATGAGAATTGCGCCATTTGCAAATTATATCTTCGATCGATTGTGGATCATTATGAATAGCCGCGATCGCTTCGGCCTTGCCAAGGCGAATGCCGTCATGGCAACTGGCATGGATAAGCGCGTCATGAATCACCAAATCACCTTGTTGTGGTAATGTGCTTAACAGGGCAATATTAGCCAGATAGCCACCGCCCATATAAAGGCATTTTTTCGCACCAAAAAAAGCGGCTGCTGCTTCTTCCAAAAGCAAATGTTGTTCATGATTACCGCGTAACAAGCGTGAACCAGTCGACCCAATGGCAATGCCGTCATCCAATGATTTTTGAACTGCCTCACGGATGAATGGCGCTACACTAAAAGCCAAATAATCATTTGATGAAAAATCTATAGTTTTAGTTGTTAAAAGATCTCGGCGCAGGTCGCGGCGTTCTAATGCTTGTAATGATTTGAAATATCGTTGCAACATTTTAAAGGCCTTAATGTATATTTATCAGATTTTATTTTAAACTTATCGCTTAAAGCGTATTGACCATTCCCGAACCACTTTGCATATATTATTGGTTAATATTTTAAGGTCTTCCGATTCTATATTATAGGCAGGACATAGATAGACAATATTGCGATAGGGTCTTATCCAACAGCCAAGTTCAATAAAACGATTTCGCATCCATTGTAATTCGTCAAATGATTTAATATTCAATTGCACCACCCCAATTGCGCCTCTTGTACGGATATCTTCTACGCCTAAAATATCACGGCAATTTTCCAATGCAACGACCATATCTTTTTCTAATTTTTGAACTTGTTGCATCCGTGGTTCATTTTCAAATAAATCAAGCGAGGCATTGGCGGCGCTGCATGCAAGGGCGTTGCCAGTAAAGGTTGGGCCATGCATCAAGCAATTTTCTAATTTATCAGATTGAAAAGCGGCAAAAACACGGTCAGTTGTTATGGTCGCTGCCAATGGAATAACGCCGCCGGTAATAGTTTTTGAAAGCGTCATAATATCAGGCGTTACTTTGGCAATATCGCTGGCAAACATCGAACCAAGCCGTCCAAAACCAACAAAAATTTCATCAAATATCAAAATTATGCCATATTTATCACATAGCCGCCGTAAGCGTTGTAATGTTTTTGCATCATGAAAAATCATGCCGCCTGCGCCTTGAACCATTGGTTCAACGATCATGCCAGCATAATTTGCACCATCATCCCATAATATTTTTTCTAATGCGGCTTCGCTTGCATCATCAACTGGTAAACCAGCAATGGTTTGATTAGGCATAATACCATCAAAAGCAGCATGGAAACCATCTTTAGGGTCGCATAAAGCCATGGTGGCAAAGGTATCGCCATGATAACCACCACGAAAATAAATAAATTTATTACGTTTTACCTCCCCTAAATTATACCAATATTGTGTAGCAATTTTCAATGCTAATTCAACCGCAACCGAACCAGATTCAGAATAAAAAACTCTGTTTAAATCACTAGGTGTAATAGCAGCAAGCCTAGTTGCAAGACGAAAAGCCTGTTCATTTGCTAAACCTGCCAGCATAACATGCGGCATTATTTCAAGCTGTGCCATCATTTTTTTACGAATATGCGGATGATTATAACCATGACAAGCCGCCCACCAAGAGGCACAGCCATCGATTAACTCGCGCCCATTTTCAAGCGTAATGCGCGTGCCTTTTGTAGCTATAGCTGCCTGTGGCAATGGTGTTATTTGCATCTGAGTATAGGGCATCCAAATATTTTCATAACCCTGTAGCAGCCAATTTGGTTGATCTAAATTAGCCATGATTAACCTGCTTTTTAATTTCCTGACTGCAATTTGAAAGACTGGCTGGGCTAATACCAAGCTTTTTAAAAAGTTTACTATCTTTATCTTCTTCTGGATTATTTGCGGTCAGTAAACGATCACCAATAAAGATAGAATTTGCCCCTGCAAAGAAACATAATGCCTGCATTTCATCGCTCATTTTGGTTCGCCCCGCCGATAAACGCAAATCAGATTTTGGCATTAAAATACGGGCTAAGGCGATGGTTCTAATAAAATCAATCGGATCAATTTTTTCTACCTCCGCCAAAGGTGTTCCTTTGATTGGGATAAGCATATTAACGGGTATGCTTTCAGGATGCTGTTCTAATGTGGCAAGGGTTAATAGCATTTCAACCCTATCCATTTTTTTTTCGCCCATGCCAATAATACCGCCAGAACAAACTTTTATACCCGCATTGCGAACACGGGCTAAGGTATCAAGCCGATCAGAAAATTGACGCGTAGTTATAATCTTTTTATAATATCTTTTGGATGTATCGATATTATGATTATAATAATCAAGCCCTGCATTTTTTAATCGCCCCATATGGTTATCTGATAACATGCCAAGTGTCATGCAGCTTTCCATGCCAAGGCCTTTCACCCCTTCAATCATAGCGCATATGATATCCATATGACGTTCCTTTGGCTCACGCCATGCCGCCCCCATACAATATCTGGTCGCACCAGCGGCCTTTGCTTTTTTGGCGGCTGTTAATACCTGTTTCAGCCCTATAATCTTTGTTGCTTTCAAGCCAGAATTATGATGCGTAGATTGGCTGCAATAACCGCAATCTTCTGGACAACCACCAGTTTTAATGCTGATAAGCTGGCTCATTTGAACTTCATTAGGATTAAAATTTTGACGGTGGATTGATTGCGCTTTAAATAACAGGTCATTAAATGGCAAGTTATAAATTTCTTTTGCTTCTCGCTTTGACCAATCATGGCGAACCATCACCTGTTGATTAGATATAGCAACCGCAGGTGCGATCATATTCTTCATACTCTACTTTCCAAATATTTTAAAAGACATCAGATATATAAAATATATAGAACGTATGATTTAATTAAGTAGGGTAAAAATTATATTAACAATATAAACTTATTAACTTTATGTTATTTTACCGCTGTTTCACGCCCTAACACAGCGGTAAGACAACCAACATTACCAGCGGCTTTTGAAATTTCATCGGTCTCAACTTTAACGCTTTCGACCCCTAGGGCATCAAAAAATGGTTCAAATTTTGGTAAACCAGCCACCGCCAATATTTTACGCGGACCCAATGTAACAAAATTCATCGCACGATAGCTTTCCGCATCATCTTGACAAGGCGGGCAGGCAACTTGATAACCGCGATCTTTTAACGCCAAAACGGTTGCAATCGGTGTGCGGCGCGGCCAACAAATAGCCAAATTTTTATCGGCAATTCGCAACATGCCCATAAAATGCATAGTTCCATATGGCAGGTCAACCGCAATGATTTCACACCCTATTTCACCAAGAACATTGGTTATTTGATCAATCGCAGCTTGGTTAGTTCGAAGCCCACGCCCAATCATTGCCGTTTTTTCATCAAGCCATATAAGGTCAGCCCCTTCAAATGTTGCCGAACCTGTTAATGTTTTTAATATTGGTATATTAATATCGGCAATCCTTCTTGCGACCGCAATCTCCTCACCCGCCCTAATTTGTCCAGCGGGTCGCCCTAAAATTACCCCTTGCGGTGTCATCACCAATTGATCAGCGCAAAACATTTGATTTGGTTGGGCTTTTGCCTTGGGTTCAACATGATAAACCTTAACGTCATTGGCAATATATGCTTCGCACATATTTTGATGTTGTTTTGCCGCAAGTGCAATATCAAGCGGCTCTAACATAAGGGCTTCTTCGGGGTTATCGATAGATGCTTGAAGCTCCTCCCCCGGGCAATGCACAAGCACGGCCGTAAGCCTACGCCATTCAGAATCAATTCTATGAGAATTCCATAAATTGCCAAATTCCTCAATATGAGTTTTATCGCGCCCAACCCAACCATCACCACCATAGGCAGCCATGCCAAAGGTCCCACCATTTTCACCGCTTTTTAACTCACATGCAATTGGTTTTTTCATAAATTAATTCCTGTATATTATTTTTTTATATCTAATCACATATAGCATATCATGAAATTTTTATTGCCGTATAGGCATATCTTTGCCAATCTATAATCATAGATAATATAGCGATAATCAGAGAGATATAATATGGCTTTAAAATGGGCAAATATAATTCCATTGGTATTTGTATGGTTATGGAGCACCGGTTTCGTTGGCGCAAAATATGGTTTGCCTTATATCGAACCTTATTTTTTGCTTTTTGTTCGCTTTATAATTACATTAGTTATTTTTATTTGCATCATGCAAATATTAAAAGCAAAAAGAATAAATATAGCGGAGGCAGCGGGGCAAATTCTGGTGGGAATTCTTCTGCATGGTGCTTATTTAGGTGGAGTTTTCTTTGCTATAAATCAAGATATGCCAGCGGGTATAGTCGCTATTATAGTAGGATTGCAACCAATTTTAACAGTTTCTATCGGTCGTATTTGGCTGGGGCAAAGCGTCAATAAAATACAGTTAATTGGGCTGTGCCTTGGATTTTTTGGTGTATCTATGGTTATTATTGGCAGCCAGAATATAGAAGATATAAGCTTTGAGCTAACAGGGTTGATTGCGTGTGTTATCGCGCTTTTTAGTATTTCTATCGGCACAATCATTCAAAAACGCTTAGGGCAAAATTTACCATTAATTACCAGCTCCACATTCCAATATCTTGGTGCTGCTATCGTCATGGGTATTTTAACTATTAGCATGGAAACACAATATGTGGAATATAGCTTTACTTTATTTGCCGCGATGATTTGGTTGATTTTTGGATTATCAATCACAGCTATTTTATTATTGATGTATATGATCAAGCAAGGTGAAATGGCAAAAGTTGCCAGTTATTTTTATCTTGTACCACCCGTTACTGTCATCGAAACATGGCTTTTATTCGATGAAAAACTTGGGGCTATCGCAATTATTGGCTGTATTTTATCTGTATATGGTGTTTTTTTAGTTATAGCAAAAAGTAAAAGTTGAATATTGCATATATGATGTTTAAAAAAAGTCAGATGGCCTATAAGCCGGGTTCTGTCCCTGCTTCGTTACAAAGCAATGGATGATCATTCATCTGGGGTATTTGTTGCCAAACACCTCGTTGCAACCTACCCGAACAATAATGCGAAAACACATTTGCAAGATTGTATATTTACAAAATCGCCCAAACTTGCCATTGTCCCTATTCGGTTTTGCTTCCGGTGGGGTTTACCATGCCCGCCACTGTTACCAGAACGGCGGTGCGCTCTTACCGCACCCTTTCACCCTTACCAGATTATAAAAACTGGCGGTTTACTTTCTGTGGCACTATCCCTAAGGTCGCCCTCGCCGGTGATTATCCGGCACCGTGTTTCCGTGAAGCCCGGACTTTCCTCGATATGCGGGTTTCCCCATTGCATCACCGCGATCATCCAGCCATCTGACTATCGCTATTTTATGGTAAAAAAATATTTAAACAATATAAATTTTCAGATAGTCATTCGGCGGCGATAGGTTGCAATTGTGATTGTGATTGGCTGCGTGCATAGTTACAAATCACATCACATAGGGAGTTTAGATTATCTTGTAATTTTCTGAAATGCTTATTGGGTTTTAATGTATCTTCATCCATATAAATTTCCCGATTAATTTCAATTTGTATAGAATGGCGGTTATTTGCAGGATCACCATATGATTTAACAATATCTGCGCCTTTATAGGGGTGGTTGATGCAAATATCATATCCCGATTGTTTTAAATGATGATAGATTAAGTCGCTAAATTCTTTACTACAGCTATGCCCATCTAATGTGCCAAGCACCATATCAACGCATTTTTTATTATTTTTCCCATTTATATAAGGACCGCAGATGCTTGGCATTGAATGGCAATTAATATGCCAAACACCGCCATATTTATCATATATATTTTCTATTTCATCACTTAATATTTGACGATATGGCAGCCAATATTTTTCAATGCGATTGGTTATTTCCTGAACGCTTAATAATCTATCATACATTGGCATTTTTTTCATGGTAAATTTATGCGGATAATTGCGCCAGATAAGCCCATGCCCCATGTGGCTTTTATCGCTGGGGTTAATATCAAATGGTAAAATACTGTCGATCATATCAATATCAATATCATCAACCGCACGGTTAGGATCAATATATGACCTTGGGAATTGTGCCAACAGCAATCTTGCACCAAAATCAACAACCCCACCGTATAATATATCAACCATGCCATCTTCTAATTGACGTAATCTGAATAAAGGCGCGATTGCTTTAAAATCTTGTGGATATATATTACCGCTATGCGGGCTATCAAAAATAACGGGTGCAGCAATTGCTTGTTCAGGTTTGTATAATTTTAATATTTCTGTCTGATGTGAAAACATTGTTCACTCATTGCTTGTTGATTATATATTTAAAAATGATAGGCTTGTTGTTTATATATGGCTATAGTTATTTCAAATATTATAATAAAGAACTTTATGGGAGAATAATATGACGGGCGTGATTGATGCTAAATTGTCGGAGCTTAAAATTACATTACCAACGGTGGCAAAACCTGCGGGTTCATATCTTGGTTATGTGATTAGCGACAAGCAAATATTCATCTCAGGCCAAGTGCCTTTTTGGAATGGCGAGCTTAAATATAAAGGCAAAGTTGGTGTTGATTATAGCATTGATGAAGGTGTAGCAGCAGCAATAATTTGCGCCTTGAATATTATTGCACAGGCCAAACTTGCGCTTGATGGTGATTTAGACCGAGTTAAAAAAATCATAAAATTAGGCGGTTTTGTTAATTGCTTGCCAGATTTCACTGACCATCCAAAGGTGATTAATGGCGCATCTGATTTAATGGCAGCGGTTTTTGGTGACAAAGGACAACATGCCAGATTTGCCGTAGGTGCGGTTTCATTGCCGCTTGGCTGTGCCGTAGAAATCGATGCAATTATTGAATTTTCATAAAATTTTATAGAGCCTTGATAGGCTTTCTATGGATTAAGGATAGATTATTAAAGGGTATAAAATGTGTCGTTGGTTAAGCTATCGTGGCCCTGCTATTCATATGGATGAATTGATATATAAACCACAACATTCGCTCATTGAACAAGCAATGCATGCCGATGAAGCTAAAATGGCAACCAATGGCGATGGTTTTGGCATTGGTTGGTTTTCCGAACGGGAATATCCTGGTTGTTATCATGAAATTTTACCCGCATGGAATGATGCCAATTTAAAAAGCCTAACATATCAAATCAAGGCCAAAAGTTTTTTCGCCCATGTACGCGCATCAACAGGCACAGCGACCAGCCGGTCAAATTGCCACCCATTCATTAATGGCAAATGGATGTTCATGCATAATGGTCAAATCGGCAATTATCTGCAATTACGCCGCAGGTTAGAATGTTTAATCCCCGATGATCTTTATTATAAACGTCATGGCACAACCGATAGCGAAGTAATTTTTTACATGATGATTGCTAATGGTTTAAATGATGACCCCGTTATGGCAATCAAAAAAACCATTCGGCAAATATTACAATTAATGGATGACATTGGTGCAACACATGCATTTAGAATAACCGCACCATTTAGCGACGGCAAAAGATTTTATTCGGTCAGATTCTCATCAGATAATAAACAGCCATCACTTTATTATCGCCATGATGGTGATGCACTAACCGTAGTATCCGAACCATTGGATGATGTTTCTGACAGTTGGGAAATTGTTCCGCCGTCATCAATACTTATCTCTGAGGATGATAATAATGTGGTGTTACAACCATTAAATATATAATATTTTACTTAATATATAAGGAGTAGTTTAAATGTTTAATAATGACGAGAAATTATTATTGGAAATTCGTGATAAATTTTGCCATATTGATATATGTCCATGGCAGGGCAAACGTATTTTCTTTGAAAATGCTGGTGGTGCATTAACTCTTAAATCAGTAGTTGAAATATCAGCTGAATTGGCGGCGATACCTGATAATCAAGGCCGCGATAATGTCGCTTCGCATGCATTAGTAAATATTATCAATACGGGCAAAAAAGACATGCATCTTTTCTTTGGCTCTGATAGCGGCAGCGTCTTTGTTGGTGAAAGCGGTACAGAATTATTATTCAGATTGATACGCACGGCAATGGTTGGCGCAGAAAAAGGCGGCGATGTTATAGGCAGCACGTTAGAACATCCCGCATCGGTCAGTGCGTGCACCCGTTGGGCGGAAATTACCAATCGCAATTATATTTGCGTGCCGCATAATAATCAAACAGGCACAGTAACCGCCGAAGATTACCGACCATATCTTAGCAAAAATACAAAAATTGCAACAATTTTACATACCAGCCCTGTAACAGGCATGGCAGTTGACGTTAAGGCGATTGCCAAATTAATACGTGAAATATCACCCGATTGTTATATCATTGTCGATGGCATTCAACATGCGGCACATGGGCAGGTTGATATTAAATCATATGATATTGATGGTTATGTTATTTCACCATATAAGGTGTTTTCACGTCATGGTTATGGCGTTGCATGGTTATCCGATCGCATGACAAAATTACCACATGATAGTTTAATTGGCGCACCAGCTGAACAATGGGAATTTGGCACAAGAGACACCGCCGCATATGCTACATTTAGCAAATTAGTCGAATATTTTGATTGGCTTGGTTCTAAATTTATCAATTCAGATGATAGACGCACACGAATTGAAGCGGCGGGCAAGGCCATCCATAAACATGAAAAAGACCTAACCAATGCAATGTTATACGGCGTTGATGGGCAATCTGGATTAGTTGATATTAAAGATATTAATGTCATTGGTGGGGCGGATAACCCTGCGCGTGAGGGTTTGGTGGCAATCACCTTGAAGGGTATGGAATCTTCTGATTTAGTAGCAAAATTAAGCGAATATGGTATTAGAACCCATGTTAGAAAGGCCGATCATTATTCCTCCAATATACTAAAACCATTAAATCTTGCTGATTGCGTGCGAATATCCATGTGCCATTATAACAGCGAAGATGAAGTGGCAATTTTATTAAATGCAATGCGGAAAATATCTTCATGATTGCTCGGCTAATTTAATATCTGCTTGGCGATAATAATTATATGGGCTATAAATAGTATAAATATTATGATGATTAATTATTTAGAAAGATTAAATCCATGAGCATAAAACTCGTAACTATTTTCGGTGGCTCAGGCTTTATTGGGCGTTATTTAACTCAAATATTAGCAACAAAAGGCATCGCCGTTCGGGTTGCAGTACGCGCCCCCGCAGCCGCAAATTTTTGTAGACCAATGGGAAATATTGGGCAGGTAACACCAATTCAAGCAAATATCCGCGATATGGAAAGCGTCAAATCGGCGGTGGCTGGTGTCGATGCCGTAATTAATCTTGTCGGTATAATTGACGAAGTTGGACGGCAAAAATTTGACGCGGTTAATCATATTGGTGCGGCAAATATTGCAACGGCTGTGGCGGATGCTGGTATTAAAAAATTAATCCATATCAGTGCGCTTGGTGCAGATAAAAATGCTAAAGCAGCATATAATAAAAGCAAAGCGGCGGGTGAAGCGGCGGTGTTATCTGCTTTACCAACGGCAACAATAATGCGGCCTGCGGTGGTTTTTGGTTCTGGCGATCATTTTTTTAATAAATTTGGCAAAATGACTGATTTTTTACCATTTTTACCATTGATCGATGGCGGCAAAGTTAAATTTCAACCCGTCTATGTGAAGGATTTAGCCGACGCAATCGTAAATAGCTTATTAAGCGATGGTCAACAGGATGGTAAAATATACGAGATTGCTGGGCCTAAACAATATTCATTCCGTCAAATTATGGAAATGACGTTGGAACAATGCGCTATCCATCGTGGGCTTGTGCCGATGCCATCATTAATGCTTATGCCGATGGCTTGGTTATTGGATTTATTACCAATCCCCATGCCCATATCGGTCAATAAATTACAAATGTTAAAGACTGATAATATCCCTTCTGGTGATTTTGCAGGACTTGATGATTTAAATATCAAACCAACAGCGGCTGAATTAATCTTGCCAAGCTATATGGTTACCCATCGTCAAGGCGGACAGTATAATATACCGTCGGTATGATAATCTGCCGCTTAATATATTATTAGCGTGAAAAGGCAAACTCCAGCCAATCACAAAGTGATTGTAAGGGCGAACAGAATCTTGAAGATATTCTGTATCGAAATTCATTGGATATTGCTACGGCTGCGGATAAATTAGGGCAAATAATTGAAGAACTAAATGAAGGCATTAGGAAGAATACACTTATATCTGATGGCTTAGTTGGATGTGTTGATGACAGCATATTAGAAGTCAGAGATAAAGTTTTAATGAGAGTTTGCTTCACCGGCGATTCATCGATGAATACAGTCGTTGATTTTAAAAAATGGGGGTCAAAATCTGCACCTAATATGCCATGGCATAGCTCTAGCACATAATCAATCGGCTGATGAAGTGAAGATAACAGGTGCAGCAAAAGGCTCAGTAGTTATAGAGCTATTGACCATTGCAGTAATCGCTGGATCAATGTCAAAAATAATACTTGGCGCATTAAAAATAGCAGATAAAATACTTGATCTTAAAAAAAAGCTACGGAAATTCGTATTTTAAATTTACAAGAAAAGATACTTGAAAAACAAATTAAGCTAATAACAAAGCAAAATGATGGCGTTTAATAGTTTATACTAAATAAAACCAACACTATAAAGATACTTTCGTACGGTCGTTTGAAAATTGCTATCCACTGTATCTTGCCGTCTAATAACCTTTGATAATATACGCAAAATAGATATCCCAATATTAACTATCGAGATATCTATATGGCAAATTTAATAATTTAAACTAAGTATAAGACAATTATTAGCTTAAAAGGCTATTTATCATCGCTTTCAATTTCTTCGATAACGCCTGAATCAAGGCCTTTTGCAGCTTCATCGCGTTCAACCAATTCGATAATTGCCATTGGTGCAGAATCACCATAACGATAACCAGCTCTTAAAACGCGGCTATAACCACCGGGACGTTCTTTATAACGTTCTGCTAAAACACTAAATAATTTTTTAACCATTACATCATCGCGCAATCTGGAAAATGCTTGTCTGCGACGGTGTAAACCGCCTTTTTTAGCAAGTGTGATTAATTTATCGACCACTGGCTTTAATTCTTTGGCTTTTGGCAATGTTGTTTTAATTTGCTCATGCTTGATTAAAGCATTAGCCATATTAACAAATAAAGCTTTACGATGTGAAGCTGTGCGATTTAACTTACGACGTTTCATTCCATGACGCATTTTCTTATCTCCTAATGTTTTAATTAACTCTTTTCTCGCCGGTCGCTCAAGGCTACAGCCGACGATGGATCAAAGTATTATTAATGAATATTTTATTTAAAAAGGTTCTTCAAGGCGTTTTGCCAAATCTTCAATATTTTCTGGCGGCCAATCAGGAATATCCATTCCCAATGCCAAGCCCATTTGACCAAGGACCTCTTTGATTTCATTCAAAGATTTACGACCAAAATTAGGTGTCCGCAACATTTCAGATTCTGACTTTTGAACAAGATCGCCAATATAAACGATATTATCATTCTTCAAACAATTGGCTGAACGAACAGAAAGTTCCAACTCGTCTACTTTACGCAGAAGATTTTTGTTAAATGGTAATTCTGCAGGTTTATCATCGGCAATATCAACTTCTGGTTCATCAAAATTGATGAATATTTGCAATTGATCTTGCATAACTCTCGCTGCCAATGCAATCGCATCTTCAGGTGTGATCGAACCGTTAGTTTCCAATGTCAATGATAATTTATCATAATCGGTTACTTGACCAACCCGTGTATTTTCAACTTTATATGAAACTTTACGAACTGGGCTGAAAACAGAATCGACAGGAATCAAACCAATAGGCGCATCATCAGGGCGGTTTTGCGCCGCAGAGACATAACCCTTACCATTTTCAACATTAAATTCGATATTAAGCTTTGCGCCTTTATCCAAGGTGCAAAGAACTAAGTCACCATTCATAACTTCTACATCATGACCAGTTTCAATCATGCTTGCCGTTACTTCACAAGGTCCCACCGCTGATAAGCGAATGCGCCTTGATCCTTCACCATAAAGGCTAAGTGCCAATGCCTTCACATTAAGAACAATATCCGTAACATCTTCACGTACACCAGGAATTGTTGAAAATTCATGCAACACGCCATCGATTTGAATAGATGTAACCGCTGCGCCTTGTAATGAAGAAAGCAATATACGCCGCAGTGCATTGCCAAGCGTCAAGCCAAAACCACGTTCTAATGGATCAGCAACAACACTGGCTGAATAGCTATCATGTTGAGAAGATACAACATTTAATTTGCTTGGTTTGATTAATGCCTGCCAATTTTTTTGAACAGTTGCCGTGGATTCAGTCATTTAATCTGTTATCCCTTTAGTTATAACAATTAATTAAAAGTCGTCATGAAAATAATCAACCTATATATATATTTAAAATATATAGGTTAAATAATTTCATTAAACACGACGGCGTTTAGGCGGACGACAACCATTATGCGGAATTGGTGTTACATCGCGAATAGCCGTTATTTGGAAACCAAGCGATTGCAATGCACGCAATGCCGACTCACGTCCAGAACCAGGGCCCTTAACACAAACATCCAATGTTTTAACGCCGTGATCTTGGGCTTTTTTGCCCGCATCTTCTGCAGCCATTTGTGCAGCATATGGTGTCGATTTACGACTACCCTTAAAACCTTGCATACCCGCAGATGACCAAGCAATAGTATTGCCCTGAACATCACTGATAGTGATCATTGTGTTGTTAAATGTGGAATTCACATGGGCTATGCCGGATGTGATATTCTTACGCTCGCGACGCTTACGTACAGGTGCTTTAGCCATAATCTTAGCCCTATCTTATTTTTTCTTGCCAGCAATAGCTTTTGCAGGCCCTTTGCGCGTACGCGCGTTTGTACTGGTACGTTGCCCACGAACAGGCAAGCCCTTACGATGACGTAATCCTTTATAACAACCTAAATCCATAAGGCGTTTAATATTCATTGCAACTTCGCGGCGTAAATCACCTTCAACATGGCAATCTGCGTCAATAGTTTCACGAATACGGATAACTTCATCATCTGAAAGTTCATTAACCCGAATATGCGATTCAATGTTACATTTTTTACAAATATTAGCCGATATTTTACTACCAATGCCATGAATATATGTTAAAGCAATTACAACCCTTTTATTGGTGGGGATGTTAACACCTGCGATGCGTGCCACGTATCGTTTCCTTTACTAAAGTTAGCTACCACAATGGTTAAGCCAAGTTTACATTATAATTATGGGTTTTAACCACCGAAATCATTAATATTCAAATATCAATGAAAACGTATCTATATCAAGCGCGCGAATTATATAAATTAACCACCATATGTCAATCAATAATTAAATATTTCTGACTAAATTTAATTTGATGGCTATTTTATGCTAATGCAGCTTTAATTTTAGCAGTAACATCATCTATCGATGCCATGCCATCGATAGTTTTTAGAATATTTTTTTCTCTATAATATGGTAATATTGGTGCAGTTTGCGCATGATATGATTTTAACCGTGATTTCACCGTTGCCGCATTATCATCGGCACGTCGTGTGAATTCACCACTGCCACATTTATCACATATACCATCAATTTTCGGGCGCTGAAATTCATCATGATAACCCCTGCCACATTTTGCACAGGTATAACGACCAGTTATGCGCGCTGTTAGTGCATCATCATCAACCTTCATTTCAACCACAGCATTTAGTTTCATATTTTTATCGACCAGCAATTTATCTAATGCAATTGCCTGCGCCGTTGTCCTAGGAAAACCATCCAGAATAAAGCCTGATTTACAATCATCCATATCAATACGCTCAGAAATAATGTCAATCATTATATTGTCATCTACTAGGCCACCAGCATCCATTATTTCTTTTACAAGCTTGCCAATTTCACTACCTGCTGCAACGGCGCCACGTAACATATCACCTGTTGAAAGCTGTATTAAACCATGACTATCTTCTAATCTTTTTGCCTGTGTGCCTTTACCTGCACCTGGTGGTCCTAATAGAATTACATTCATTTTTTACGTCGCCCTCTAAGTTTTGATTTTTTAATCAACCCCTCATATTGATGTGCTAATAAATGGCTTTGTATCTGGCTTACCGTATCCATAGTAACAGTTACAACAATTAACAAACTAGTGCCGCCAAAATAAAATGGCACTGCGAAGTTAGATATTAATAATTCAGGTAGAATACAAACGATGGTTAAATATATTGCACCAACAACAGTAAGTCTAGTTAAGACATAATCAAGATATTTAGATGTATTTTTACCAGGCCTTATACCAGGGACAAAACCGCCGTTTTTCTTTAGATTTTCAGCGGTGTCATCAGGGTTAAAGACGACAGCAGTATAGAAAAATGCAAAAAATACGATCATACCGATATAAAGAGCCAAGAATAAAGGCTGCCCGCGCCCTAAAAGCGATGACATAACCGTAATCCATTCAGGGCCATCACCGCCACCAAAACCTGCTAATGTCAATGGCATCAGCAATATAGAACTAGCAAAAATTGGTGGAATAACACCCGCAGTATTTAATTTTAACGGTAAATGCGATGATTCGCCACCCGTCATTCTATTGCCTTGTTGGCGTTTTGGATATTGCACCAAGATACGACGTTGTGCGCGTTCAACAAAAACTATACCTGCAATAACTAAACATGACATGATGATGATTGAAATTATAAGGCCAGTGCTCATTGCACCAGTGCGCCCAAGCTCTAACATTCCCGCTAATGCCGATGGAAGATTGGCAACAATACCAGAAAAGATAATCAATGAAATACCATTACCGACGCCGCGTTGGGTTATTTGCTCGCCCAACCACATAAGGAAAACCGTACCGCCAACCAATGTAATAACCGTTGTCGCACGGAAAAATAACCCCGGATCAATAACGGCACTAAGTCCGCCAGAACCATTCATGCCCTCAAGCCCAACAGATATGCCATAACCCTGCACTGCTGCTAAAACAACGGTTGCATATCTGGTATATTGATTAATTTTTTTACGCCCAGATTCGCCTTCTTTTTTCATTGCGGCAAATGATGGTGATATGGCGGTCATTAATTGCATTATAATTGATGCGGAAATATACGGCATGATATTCAAGGCAAAAATAGTCATCCGCCCAAGTGCACCACCAGAGAACATGTCAAACATGCCCAATATGCCGCCTTGTTGTTGGGAGAAAATATCGCGCAAGATGACAGGGTCTATGCCTGGAAGCGGCAAATAAGTTCCTAAACGATAGACAATTAATGCGCCAAGGGTAAACCAAAGGCGCGATTTAAGTTCTGATGCTTTTCCAAGTGATCCAAAATTAAAATTTGATGCAAGCTGCTCGGCTGACGATGCCATTAATCAATTCCCGTTAAAATCAAATGGAAATAAATTATATCCTTTTGATATAAAAATAATAAAAATATATAACATAAACTAAGAAACGACCATGAATATTTATCATGGTCGCCCCATATTAATTTAGCTACGCGCAGCCCGCTTAGCAGCGGCTTCTTTGCGCCTTGCTGTACGTTTACCTTCTTTGCGTGGCTTAACTTCTGGTAATGTTACCGAACCACCAGCTTTTTCAACAGCGGCAATAGCGGTTTTAGAAGCACCAGCAATATTAAGGTCAATTTTTGAATTTAAATCACCTTTTGCTAATAATCTTACGCCATCGATAACCTTGCCTACAAGGCCAGCATCAGCCAATATTTTGGCATCAATTGGCTTTTTAATATCTAGTTTTTTATCATCGATAGCTTTTTGAATGCGACCAAGATTTACAACTTCATATTGCTTAGCAAAAATATTATTAAAGCCACGTTTTGGTAAACGGCGATAAAGTGGCATTTGACCACCCTCAAAACCTTTTATTGAAACGCCAGAACGAGATTTTTGCCCTTTAACACCGCGACCGCAGGTTTTACCCTTGCCAGAACCAATGCCACGACCAACGCGCATACGCGATGGGGTTGCACCAGGATTATCAGATAATTCATTAAGCTTCATAAGCCTTATCCTTAAAGATTATAGTTTGAAAAAAGCAATTAGTCTTTTTCCACCCTAACCATATGTTGGACTTTATTAATCATGCCGCGAATTGAAGGTGTATCCTCCAATATACGCGTACGACCAATTTTATTTAAACCCAAGCCAACCAAAGTTGCTCTTTGATCCTTGGTTCGACGAATTGGACTAGCCGTTTGTGTAACCTTTAGCGTTGTTTTAGCCATTTGCCTGTTCCTTAACCGCTTCACTGCCACCAATGCGACGACCAACAAGATCACTTACTTTTTTGCCACGACGACTTGCAACCATACGCGGTGATACACTTTTAGTTAAACCCTCAAAAGCAGCCCTAATCATATTATAAGGATTAGATGAACCAATGGATTTTGCCACAACATCTTTAACGCCGAGCGCTTCAAACACTGCACGGGTTGGACCACCAGCAATGATACCAGTACCAGCAGGAGCAGCGCGCATAAAAACACGTCCCGCGCCAAATCGACCAGCAGTATCATGATGAAGCGTACGGCCTTCACGCAATGGTACGCGTACCATATTTTTGCGCGCAGCTTCTGTTGCTTTGCGAATGGCTTCTGGCACTTCGCGTGCCTTACCTTTACCAAAGCCAACACGACCACGACCATCACCAACAATAACCAAGGCGGCAAAGCCGAAACGACGACCACCTTTAACTACTTTTGCAACACGATTGATTGCAACAAGCTTTTCAACTAATTCTGATTCTTCACGGTTATTACCGCCGCGATCATCTCTCTTAGCTCCACGTGCCATTTTTCTGACCCCTACTTAAAAATCTAGTCCGGCGGCGCGGGCTGCATCGCCCAACGCTTTCACCCGACCATGATATTTGTAACCACCACGGTCAAAAATAACAGTTTTAACCCCAGCGCTCTTTGCGCGTTTGGCAATGGTTTCACCAATGATTGCGGCGGCTTCTTTATTACCACCAGTCTTAAATTTTGCCTGCAAATCTTTTTCCAAACTTGATGCTGATGCAAGGGTTCTACCTGCATTATCATCAATCAATTGAACATAAATTTGGCATGCCGAACGGTAAACTGAAAGGCGAGGCTTGCCATTAGCGGCTTTTTTAATTTGATAACGGGCGCGTTTAGCGCGGCGATCAAATAATTCTTTTGACGTTAACATTTAATCAAACCCCTATTTCTTCTTGCCTTCTTTACGCAGAATTGTTTCTTCTGCATATTTAACACCTTTGCCTTTATAAGGCTCTGGCGGACGAAAAGCGCGAATTTCACTGGCCATTTGACCAACACGTTGTTTTGAAAGACCACTGATTACAATAACTGTTGAATTACGATCACCCTCAATCACAACCTTTAAATCAGCAGGGATAGGATAATCGATATCATGTGAAAATCCTAAGGCTAATTTTAAAATTTTGCCTTGAACTTGCGCCCGATAACCGACACCTTTTACTTCAAGACGGCGACTAAAGCCATCGGTAACACCAATGACAAGATTATTAATCAATGCCCTTGTTGTTCCCCAAGCCTGACGATGGCGTTTTGTTTTACCCTTCGGCGTAACAGTAACCATATTATCATTCATGACCACATCAACAAATTCCATTATTGGCATTTCTAATTCGCCATTTTTACTTTTGGCTTTAAATATTCCATCAATGATTGATATTTCAACATCTTTTGGAATTTCGACTGGATATTTTCCTACACGTGACATTTAGACCTCCTTAGAATACACGGCAAAGCACTTCGCCACCAACATTATGTTCGCGTGCTTCTTGGTCAGACATAACCCCACGCGGAGTAGACAAGATGGAAATACCTAAACCGTTATAAATACGGCCAAGATCTTTAATCTTCGAATAAACGCGACGACCAGGCTTTGAAACCCGTGCGATTTCACGAATAACAGGTTCACCTTCATGGTATTTTAATTCCACAGAAATTTCTTGAATGCCTGTCTTTATTTGACTTACGCTAAAACCACGAATATACCCTTCGCGTTTAAGCACATCTAGAACATTTGTCCGCAATTTACTTGCAGGAACAGGAACAGAAGTCTTATTTGCACGCTGTCCGTTACGAATGCGTGTTAACATATCACCTAATGGATCACTCATAGACATGATTACGCCCTCCCTTACCAGCTAGACTTGGACAGGCCTGGGATCAGGCCATAGTTACCAAGCTCGCGCAATGCGATACGTGAAATTTTGAATTTGCGATAAAAACCTTTTGGACGGCCCGTTAACTCACAACGGTTATGAATGCGTACAGGGCAAGCATTCTTGGGAATTTTATCCAATTTCATTTGCGCAACAAAGCGATCTTCTAATGAAATGTTTTTATCATGAATAATGGCTTTCAGTTTTGCCCGTTTTGATGCGAATTTTGCTGAAAGTTTTATACGCTTATCATTGCGTGCGATTGCACTTTTCTTAGCCATGATTAATCATCCTTCTTTGAAAAGGGCATATTAAATCCAGCGAGAAGCTCTTTTGCTTCATCATTGCTATTTGCTGTAGTGCAAATAACAATATCCATGCCATGAATATCTTTTATTTTATCGTAATCTATTTCAGGAAAAACGATTTGTTCTTTAAGGCCCATGGCATAATTACCACGACCATCAAAGCTTTTATCATTTAATCCACGAAAATCACGAACACGAGGCAAAGCAATATTTACCAAACGGTCAAGAAAGTCATACATGCGATTTTTACGTAAAGTAACCTTGCAACCAATTGCCATGCCATCACGCAATTTGAATGTGGCAATAGATTTTTTTGCAATAGTTGAAACAGGTTTTTGGCCCGCAATCAATGTCATTTCTTCGACAGCATTAGTAAGACGCTTACGATCAGAGACCGCACCGCCGACACCCATATTTATTACAATTTTTTCGAGCCGCGGAACCTGCATTGGGTTTTTATACCCAAATTTTTCGGTCATGCTTTGACGTAGCTTTTCGCTATATAACGTCTTCAGCCGCGGGACGTACTGTTGTTTAGCCATTTCAGCCGTATCCCTTGGTTAATTGTTTAATATTAATTATCGATAACTTCGCCAGAACGTTTGGAAAAACGAACTTTCTTACCATCATCCAAAGTTTTAAAGCCAACACGTGTCGCCTTACCATCTTTGGGATCTACATGTGCCACATTGGAAATATCCATTGAGGCTTCTTTTTCAATAATTCCACCCGGACTTGATTGACTGGCCTTTGTATGGCGCTTAACCATATTTGCGCCTTGAACAATAACCCTGCCCGTATCGGTAAGAATGCTAGTAACTTCGCCCTCTTTACCCTTATCACGCCCAGATAAAATGACGACTTTATCGCCTTTTTTAATTTTCGCAGCCATTATATGACCTCCGGTGCAAGAGAAATAATTTTCATGAAACGCTTGGCGCGTAATTCACGAACAACCGGGCCAAAAATACGTGTACCAATTGGCTCGCCATTTTTATTAATAAGCACAGCAGCATTACCATCAAATTTAATAGTCGAACCATCTGGACGACTAATTTCTTTGGCTGTGCGAACGATAACGGCACGATGTACGTCACCTTTTTTCACACGACCACGTGGAATTGCTTCTTTAACTGAAACCACAATGATATCGCCAACACTGGCAGTACGACGTTTTGACCCGCCTAATACTTTAATACATTGTATACGACGCGCACCAGAGTTATCAGCAACGTCGAGATTTGATTGCATTTGAATCATAATTTAATCCCTCTCTATAATCTACTGAAACTACGCTTCAGCAGCATCAACTAAAATTTCCCACGTTTTACGCTTGGAAATCGGTCGACACTCTTGAATACGTACGCTATCGCCTTTTTTACAGGCATTTAATTCATCATGGGCCATAAATTTTTTCGATTTACGAACAATTTTATGGAAAACAGGATGTTTCACACGACGCTCAACAAGAATAGTAACAGTCTTGTCACAGGCATCAGAAACGACAACTCCCTGTAATATACGTTTGGGCATTTTATATCTCTCCCGTCAAGCTAATTCAAGCCGCAGCTTTACGTTCGCTAAGTAATGTTTTAATTCGTGCAATATTACGGCGTATCACGCGCATTTGAGCAGTATTATCTAACTGTCCACTTGCTGCTTGAAAACGCAGATTAAATTGCTCCTTACGAAGATCCAAAATTTGTTTCTTCAACTCATCATCAGATTTCTGACGTAGATCGGCAATAGTCATTTTATTATACCTCTCCAATACGGCTTACAACCTTGCATTTAATCGGCATTTTTGCCGCTGCAAGTTCGAATGCCTCACGGGCTATAACCCCATCGACACCGTCCATTTCAAACATGATACGACCAGGCTTTACACGCGCTGCCCAATATTCGGTTGAACCCTTACCTTTACCCATACGTACTTCAGCTGGCTTTGCTGAAACTGGTACATCTGGGAAAATTCGAATCCAAACTTTACCTTGGCGTTTAATATGACGAGTAAGCGCACGACGCGCTGCCTCTATCTGGCGTGCTGTTATCCGACCAGGCTCTAAGGCTTTAAGGCCATAACCACCGAAATTTAATTCCGTACCACCTTTCGCATTGCCGTGAATACGGCCTTTATGCGCCTTGCGGAATTTTGTACGTTTAGGGCTAAGCATAGCTATTTTCTTTCTTTAACTTAAAGCTTCGACTTAACGACCAGCTGGTTTAGTGTCTTGACGCTTATCATGCGCCATCGGGTCATGTTCCATAACCTCGCCTTTGAATATCCATACTTTTATACCGCAAACGCCGTATGTAGTATAGCCTTTAGCAACACCATAATCAATATCAGCGCGCAAAGTGTGAAGCGGCACGCGGCCTTCACGATACCATTCAGTTCTGGCGATTTCTGCACCGCCAAGCCTGCCAGCACAGTTAATACGAATACCGCCAGCACCCATACGCATAGCCGATTGCACGGCACGCTTCATGGCGCGACGAAAAGCAACACGACGCTCTAATTGTTGGGCAATATTTTCCGCAACTAATTTTGCATCAAGCTCAGGCTTTCTAATTTCGACAATATTTAACGCAACATCACCACCAGTGCGTTTTTGCAAATCAAGACGCAATTTTTCAATATCTGCACCTCTTTTACCAATAACAACACCCGGTCTTGCCGTATGAATAGTTACGCGCGCTTTACCAGCGGGGCGTTCAATAATAATTTTTGAAACACCAGCTTGTTTTAAACGCTCTTCTAAATATGAACGTAATTTAAAATCATTATGCAATAATGCTGCATAATTTTTATCAGCATACCATCTGGAATACCATGTACGGTTAATTCCAAGGCGGAGGCCAATAGGATTTACTTTTTGACCCATTATACTGTTTCCTCACGTTCACGAACAACAATCGTCATGTTAGAAAATGGTTTAAATATCCGCCCAGCACGACCACGGGCGCGGGGACGAAATCTTTTCAATACAAAGGCTTTGCCGACAAAGGCTTCCTTTATATAAAGTTGATCCACATCCAATTGATGATTATTTTCCGCATTAGCAACAGCAGATTGTAATATTTTCTTCACATCACCAGCAATACGGCGATTAGAAAAAGATAAATCTGCCAAAGCTTTATCGACTGATTTACCACGAATCATCGTTGCAATCAGGTTCAGCTTTTGTGGGCTGGTACGAAGCGACTTTGAAAAGGCGCGTGCTTCCGTATCTGCCAAGCTGCGTTGACGAGCTATTTTACCCATAACGCTTACTTCCTTTTCGCTTTTTTATCTGCCGCATGCCCATAATAGGTGCGTGTTGGTGAAAACTCACCGAACTTATTAACTATAATATGCTCAGTTACAAGTACTGGAATGAATTTTTTTCCATTATGGACACCAAAAGTCAATCCAACGAACTGCGGTAAAATTGTAGAACGTCGCGACCAAGTCTTTATGATCTCTTTACGGCCAGATTCAAGGACCTTGTCTGCTTTTTTAAGCAGATAATGATCGATGAAAGGACCTTTCCATACAGAGCGAGCCATGGGCTTCCCTTACTTCTTAGCGTTGCGGCGACGGATGATATATTTATCCGTTGCCTTGTTTGAACGAGTGCGCTTACCTTTTGTAGGCACACCCCATGGAGATACTGGATGACGACCACCAGATGTACGGCCTTCGCCACCACCATGCGGGTGATCCACTGGGTTCATGGCAACGCCGCGAACTTCAGGACGTTTACCAAGCCAGCGTTTACGACCAGCCTTACCCAGTTTGATATTTTGTTGATCAGGATTTGAAACCGCACCAACACTTGCCATGCATTCTGCACGGACAATACGTAATTCACCAGATGTTAATTTTAATTGTGCGTAACCTTGGTCACGACCAACAAGTTGCGCGTAGCAACCAGCAGAACGCGCCAATTGACCACCCTTACCCGGTTTCATTTCAATATTATGAATGATAGTACCAATCGGCATATTAGACATTGGCATTGCATTACCAGGCTTAACGTCGGTTTTGCTACCAGAAACCACCTTATCACCAACTTTTAACCGTTGCGGTGCTAAGATATAATTTAATAAACCATCTTCATATTTAATCAAGGCAATGAATGCGGTACGGTTTGGATCATATTCAATCCGCTCTACCGTTGCAGGCATATCATGTTTAATGCGTTTAAAATCAATCATCCGATATTTACGTTTATGACCGCCGCCTTGACGACGCATAGAGATACGACCCGTGTTATTGCGACCACCGGATTTAGACAATCCTTCGGTTAACGTCTTAACTGGCCCGCCCTTGTAAAGTTCGGATTTATCAACAAGCACTAAACCCCTAGTACCTGGGGTATTTGGCTTAAATTGTTTTAATGCCATGATATTATAATCCCGTAGTTACGTCGATTGAATGTCCTTCAACAAGACTTACAACCGCTTTTTTGAAATTATCACGCTTACCTAAATGACCACGGAAACGCTTGACTTTACCCTTAGATATTAAGGTATTAACAGCCTTCACCTTAACATCAAACAGACCTTCAATCGCTGCCTTTATTTCAGGTTTAGATGCATCCATAGAAACTTTAAAAGTAACCTGATTATGCTCTCCACCCAATGTAGATTTCTCGGTAATAACAGGTGATTTTATCAACTGATACATCCGCTCTTTACCAAGCAGTTTTTTATTTAGATATTTCCAGCTCATTTCAATCGAGCCTCCAACCCTTCAACCGCCGATTTGGTAAGAACCAAAATATCACGACGCATAATATCATAAACATTTGCGCCTTGTGTCGGCAAAATATCTATATTGGGAACATTGCGCGCAGCCAGTGCAAAATTGCTATCAACTTCAACACCGATACGATCAATGCATTCGAAAGACCAAGACCAGAAAGCACCGCAACCATATCACTGGTTTTAGGGGTTTTAACGACAGCATCATCAAGGATGATTAACTTGCCACTGGCCATTTTAGCAGAAAGTGCCACACGTAATGCCAAAGCACGAAATTTTTTCGGCAATTTATGGGCATGGCTACGAACCAAAGGTCCAAATGCTCTGCCACCGCCACGAAATTGTGATACTTTTTTATCACCATGACGCGCACCACCAGAACCTTTTTGACGAACCGATTTAGCACCTGTTGCATTAACTTCATTGCGAATTTTGACTTTATGAGAGCCAGACCGCCGTTTTGCCAATTGATAATTAACCATACGGCTAATTAAATCTTTACGAATTTCAACGTCAAAAACTTCAGAGGCTAAATCAATATCACCAGCCGCCTTGTTATCGAGCGTAATTACTTTAGTTTTCATATCTACGCTCCCTTACGTTTCACTGGTTGAGGCAACATCAGTGGTTGATGCAGCATCGGTGGTTGATTTTTCATCAGCATTAACTGATTCATTATCTGTTGCCTTTGCTTTAATCAAACTGGCAGGAAAAGGCAAGCCCTCAGGCAATGGTTTTTTAACCGCATCTTTAATAAAGACCCAACCATTTTTTGATCCAGGCACTGCGCCCTTAACAATTATAAGGCCACGATCATCATCGGTAGATACGATCTCAATATTTTGTGTGGTAACACGAACGGCACCCATGTGGCCTGCCATTTTTTTACCTTTAAATACCTTGCCAGGATCTTGACATTGTCCTGTTGAGCCATGCGACCTATGCGATATTGAGACACCATGAGTAGCCCGTAAGCCCTTAAAGTTATGGCGTTTCATTGCACCCGCAAAACCCTTACCAATCGAAGTACCAGCAATATCGACTAATTGACCATCGATAAAATGTGATGCGGCGATTTGATCACCAACATTCAACATATTTTCTGCTGAGACACGAAATTCAACAAGTTTACGTTTAGGTTCAACTTTGGCTTTAGCGAAATGTCCGCGCATAGCCTTGGTTGTGTGTTTTACTTTACGCACACCTGCGCCCAAGTGGACGGCGGTTTAACCATTTTGATCTTGGTTGAATGTCGCCACAACCTGCAAGCCTTCGACTTGAAGAATAGTAACAGGAACATTATCCCCCGCGTCTGTCCAGACACGCGACATTCCAACTTTTTTAGCGATCACGCCACTACGCATGGTATGACCTCCTTCTAAAGCTTGATTTCAACGTCAACACCAGCAGCAAGATCGAGCTTCATTAAAGCATCAACCGTCTGTGGTGTCGGATCGACAATATCAAGTACACGTTTATGAGTACGAATTTCGAATTGTTCACGGCTTTTCTTATTCACATGTGGTGAACGAAGAACTGTGTATTTCTCAATTCGCGTCGGAAGTGGAATTGGTCCTCGGACCTCCGCTCCCGTGCGTTTTGCCGTATTTACGATCTCTAATGTTGATTGATCCAACACACGATGATCGAAAGCCTTAAGGCGAATACGTATATTCTGGCTATCCATGCCAACCTCCGCAATTGCAAGTAACCAGCGAACTGGCTAGCTTGCGTTACTTAAAAACTAAAATTATGCAATCACACTGGCAACAACACCAGCGCCAACTGTTCGGCCGCCTTCACGAATGGCGAAACGAAGACCTTCATCCATCGCAATTGGTGCGATTAATTCAACATCCATTGCGATATTATCACCCGGCATTACCATTTCTGTGCCATCAGGCAAAACAACAGAACCCGTTACATCCGTAGTACGGAAGTAAAATTGTGGGCGATAGTTAGAGAAAAACGGTGTATGACGACCGCCTTCTTCTTTGGTCAAAATATAACATTCGCATTTGAATTTTGTATGCGGGGTGATTGAACCGGGCTTGGCCAAAACCTGACCGCGCTCAACATCTTCACGAGCAACACCACGCAACAATGCGCCAATATTATCACCAGCTTGACCACTATCAAGCAATTTACGGAACATCTCAACACCAGTACAAGTGCTTTTTTGAGTGTCGCGCAAGCCAATAATTTCAACTTCTTCACCGACCTTAACAACGCCAGTTTCAACACGGCCCGTAACAACAGTACCGCGACCAGAAATTGAGAAAACATCTTCAATCGGCATCAAAAATGGTAAATCAACAGGGCGATGTGGTTGTGGAATATATTCATCAACAGCCTTCATCAATTCCAAGATTTTCTCTTTGCCAATTGCATCATCACGACCTTCAAGCGCCGCCAAGGCAGAACCTGCAATGATTGGTAAATCATCACCAGGGAAATCATATGAAGATAAAAGTTCACGAACTTCCATTTCAACTAATTCCAATAATTCTTCATCATCGACTTGATCGACCTTGTTTAAGAACACAACAAGTGCAGGAACGCCAACTTGACGTGCCAATAAAATATGCTCGCGGGTTTGTGGCATTGGACCATCGGCCGCATTAACAACCAAAATCGCACCATCCATTTGTGCTGCACCAGTGATCATGTTTTTCACATAATCGGCGTGCCCAGGGCAATCAACATGGGCATAATGCCGCGCAGTAGTTTCATATTCCACATGCGCCGTATTAATTGTAATGCCGCGTTCGCGTTCTTCAGGGGCTTTATCGATATCTGCAAAATCAGTAGCAACACCGCCAAGCTCCTCTGCTAATACTTTAGTAATAGCAGCAGTCAATGTGGTTTTGCCGTGATCAACATGGCCAATTGTACCAACATTGCAATGCGGCTTGGTGCGCTCAAACTTTTCCTTAGCCATTTTATTTAATCTCCGTCGTCTATAATTATATTATGCAAGCTTGGCGCGAACTTCATCCGCGACAGCCTGTGGTACTTGTTGATAATGATCAAATTGCATAGTGAATTGTGAACGCCCTTGTGATAAAGAACGCAATGTATTCACATAACCAAACATATTGGCCAATGGCACCATGGCATTAACAACACGGGCAATACCGCGTTGATCCATGTTTGAAACCTGCCCACGGCGGGAATTCAAGTCACCAATGATATCGCCCATATATTCATCAGGCGTTACAACCTCAACCGCCATTATTGGCTCTAAAAGTTTTGGTGCAGCGTTTTTCATTGCTTCACGAAATGCTGCTCTCGCCGCAATTTCAAAGGCCATTACCGATGAATCCACGTCGTGATAAGCACCATCGCGCAAAATAACCTTGAAATCAATAACCGGGAAACCAGCAAGAATACCAGAACCCATTTGACTTTGAATGCCTTTTTCAACACCAGGGATATATTCACGTGGCACAGAACCACCAACAACTTTACTTTCAAAACTATACCCGACACCTGGTTCTACAGGTATAAAATCAGCAATAATACGAGCGAACTGCCCTGAACCGCCAGATTGTTTCTTATGAGTATAATCAACAGTGTAAGTTTTTGAAATTGTTTCACGATATGCAACTTGTGGTGCGCCGATATTAGCTTCCACATTAAATTCGCGCCGCATACGATCCACAAGAATATCCAAATGCAATTCACCCATACCCGCCAAAATAGTTTGACCACTTTCTTCATCAGTGTTAACTCTGAAAGAAGGATCTTCTGCGGCTAATCTTGCTAAGGCAACGCCCATTTTTTCTTGATCAGCCTTGGTTTTAGGTTCAACCGCAATTTCAATAACTGGTTCAGGAAATTCCATCCGTTCCAATATAATCGGGCTGTCAATCGCACAAAGAGTATCACCAGTTGTAGTGTTTTTCAAACCAGCGATAGCAATAATATCGCCAGCTCTGGCTTCTTTTATATCTTCTCTGGAGTTTGCATGCATTTCCAACATACGTCCAACCCGCTCGCGATTATCCTTAACCGTATTCTGCACATATGAACCAGCAGTAATAACACCAGAATAGATACGAGCAAATGTCAATGTGCCAACAAATTTATCGGTCATAATTTTGAAAGCAAGCGCAGAAAATGGCGCATCATCAGATGATTTACGTGAATCTGCGGTCTCCCCATCCATAGAAACACCTTTAATTGCAGGCACATCCAACGGTGATGGCATAAAATTAACAACCGCATCAAGCAAAGGCTGCACGCCTTTGTTTTTGAAGGCCGTACCGTTTAATATTGGCACGAAATCACCAGCAATAGTACCTTTACGAATACAAGCAATTAAAGTTTCTTCAGATGGTTCATTGCCTTCTAAATAAGCTTCCATTGCATCATCATCTTGTTCGATCGCCATATCAATCATTGCTTCGCGATATTCTTTGGCTTTTTCTAAATATTCAGCAGGAATATCCACATAATCATAGGCAGCACCAAGATCTTCGCCTTGCCAAACGACATGCTTCATCTTTACTAAATCGATTAAACCATCATATTCAGCTTCAGAACCAACGGGCAATTGAACCACGAGAGCATTTGAGCCAAGACGGTCCTTGATCATATCAACGCAGCGATAAAAATCAGCACCAGTGCGGTCCATTTTATTGATAAAACACATACGCGGCACATCATATTTATCAGCTTGGCGCCATACAGTTTCGGATTGTGGCTCAACGCCAGCAACCGAATCAAATACAGCAACAGCGCCGTCAAGAACCCGAAGAGAACGCTCAACTTCAATCGTAAAGTCAACGTGACCTGGCGTATCAATAATATTAATACGATAATCTTTCCAAAAAGCAGTAGTCGCAGCAGCAGTAATGGTAATACCACGCTCTTGCTCTTGCTCCATCCAATCCATGGTTGCAGCACCATCATGTACTTCACCAATTTTATGGGATTTACCAGTATAATATAATATACGTTCTGTAGTGGTAGTGTTACCAGCATCAATATGCGCCATGATACCGATATTACGATATTTTTCTAGACCATGTGTACGTGCCATAACCTCTACCCCTTACCAACGATAGTGAGCAAACGCACGGGTTGACTCAGCCATTTTATGGGTATCTTCGCGTTTTTTCATGCTGGCACCACGGGAATTAGCCGCATCCAAAAGCTCACCACTTAAACGCTCGACCATTGTATTTTCAGACCGCTTGCGCGCCATTTCAATGATCCAACGGAAAGCTAAAGCCTGAGCACGCTCTGAACGAACTTCGACAGGAACTTGATAGGTTGCACCACCAACGCGCCTAGAACGAACTTCCAAATGCGGACGAACATTTTCCACGGCCTCATGGAATGTTGCAACAGGGTCATTGCCAGAACGTGAAGTCATAAGATCAAACGCACCATAAACAATTTTTTCGGCGGTTGACTTACGACCGTCAAGCATGACGATATTAATAAATTTAGAAATAATTACGTCGCCAAATTTGGCATCAGGTAAAATTTCACGCTTTTCAGCACTATGACGTCGAGACATATTCTCTAATCCTTACTTAGGTCGCTTAGCGCCATATTTTGAACGACGTTGACGGCGGTCTTTCACACCCTGTGCGTCCAAAGTACCGCGAATAGTATGATAACGAACACCCGGCAAATCCTTTACACGACCGCCACGAATAAGAACAACTGCGTGTTCTTGCAAATTATGACCTTCGCCAGGAATATAACTGGTAACTTCAAACCCGTTAGTAAGCCGTACGCGGCATACTTTACGAAGTGCAGAGTTAGGTTTTTTAGGTGTCGTTGTATAAACACGCGTGCAAACACCACGCTTTTGCGGGCATGCTTCTAATGCCGGCACTTTATCGCGCTTCGGCTTGTCTTTCCGCGCCTTGCGGATGAGCTGGTTAATTGTTGGCATATTTTCTCTCGTCGCCTTATATTGCATCCAACCAAAATAAGCGCAAATACGGCTAATCCGCAAAATGCACCACCCTGTAAGGCTGAAAACCTCACAGAGAACAAAAATAACTACCTGACTATTGTAATAGCCAGCATATAAAATTAACTCCGAAAGACCGCGTTTAAGCTCATTCCGCTTTCTGATAATCATGTTTAACCATGTTAATCTGTTAAAGCGTCCAAGTTAACTTGGATTGGGCTTACCACCAGTCTTTTCAGGAGGCTCGCGGACAATATGCCGCCACCTCCGCCACGTCAAGGGAAAGATTCAAACTATTTTAATATATTATTAACATAGTTTTTTTTGTAATATTTAAAATGAATTATCTTTAATATATACTATCATAATCATAAAAAACCCCGCCAAATATATAAGGCGGGGTTAGGCTCAGAACCTATTAATTAAATATTATAAATTATTATTTAGCGGCTGGCATTTCATCCAAATTACTTGCTTCTTTTGCCATTGCATTACGACTAGCAGCTTTTTCAGCTTGGATAGCGCGGTCACGCTCTGCTGCTTCATAGCGTACTCGTTTCATAACTGCACCAGTACCAGCAGGCACTAAACGCCCAACAATAACATTTTCTTTTAACCCTTCTAGGATATCGCTTTTACCATTAACTGCTGCGTCTGTTAGAACTCTCGTAGTTTCTTGGAAAGATGCCGCAGAAATGAATGAATTTGTCTGTAATGATGCTTTGGTTATGCCTTGCAATACTGGTCGTGTTTTTGCTGGCTCTTTATTTTCAAGTGCGGCTTTTTCATTAGTTTCACGTGCTTCTTCACGATCAATAATTTCGCCAACCAACATCAATGTATCACCAGAATCAAGTATCTCTACTTTTTGTAGCATTTGCCTAACTATGACCTCAATATGCTTGTCATTGATCTTAACGCCTTGCAAACGATAGACATCTTGGATTTCTTTACAGAGATAATTACATAGAGCCTCAACACCCATAACATCTAAAATATCATGCGGCACAGGGCTACCATCCATCAACATTTCGCCCTTATGGATAAAATCGCCTTCTTGCACTGCCATATGCTTGCCTTTCGGAACCATATATTCAGATTGCTCAATATTTTCATCGGCAGGGCGAATTATAATACGACGTTTTGTTTTATAATCCTTACCAAATTCCACATAACCATCCTGATCGGCAATTACGGCAAATTCTTTTGGTTTTCTGGCTTCGAATAATTCCGCCACCCGTGGCAAACCACCTGTGATATCCCTAGTTTTAGAAGATTCACGTGGAATACGTGCTAATACATCGCCAGCACGAACCTTGATGCCATTTGCAACAGACAGGATAGAATCTACTGAAACAAAATAACGCGCCTCCATACCATTAGCCAGATTAATTACCTCGCCATTATCATCACGCAAAGTAATGCGCGGCTTTAAATCTTGGCCTTTAGCAAGTAATTTCCAATCAACAACTACTTTACTGGCAATGCCTGTTGTTTCATCCATAATATCGCGAACAGAAATACCTTCAATTAAGTCAACATAGTTAACCAAGCCATCTTTTTCGGTAATGATTGGAACAGTATAAGGGTCCCAGTCAGCGATTGTTTGCCCCTTAACGACGCTATCGCCTTCATCAACACGTAAACGCGCACCATATGGCACACGATGCCTTGCCCGTTCACGACCAATATCATCAATCAGAATTAATTCTGAATTACGCACCATAATAACGGGCCTACCATCGCTATCGATAACCACATTACGGTTTTTAATTTTTAAAATGCCGTCAATCGAGCTTTCGATGGAATTTTGTTCAACACCACGTTGCGCCGCACCACCAATATGGAATGTACGCATGGTTAATTGTGTCCCAGGTTCACCAATTGACTGCGCCGCGATAACGCCAACCGCTTCGCCGCTGTTGACTATTGTTCCACGAGCAAGATCACGACCATAACATTTGGCACAAACACCGCGTTTTGACTTACAGGTTAGAACCGAACGGATAAGTACAGCATCGACACCAGCTTCCTCAACCTCATCGGCTTCGACTTCATCCATCAATTGGCCTGATGCAACAATAATATCGCCAGATATCGGGTGCTTAATATCATCTGCTGCACAACGACCAAGAATACGTTCGGATAAGCCTTCGATTAAATCACCATCTTCGATAACTGCCCGCATGGTAATGCCCTCTGCGGTTTGACAATCATCTTCTATAATGATCGCATCTTGTGCCACATCGACCAAACGCCTTGTTAAATAACCAGAGTTAGCAGTCTTCAAAGCCGTATCGGCAAGGCCTTTACGTGCGCCGTGGGTTGAATTGAAATATTCCGCCACACTTAGGCCTTCTTTAAAGTTTGAAATGATCGGTGTTTCAATGATCGAGCCATCTGGCTTTGCCATCAAGCCGCGCATACCAGCCAATTGTTTGATTTGTGCCGCAGAACCACGCGCACCAGAATGCGCCATCATATAAACCGCATTAAGGCCGCTAGCATCACCCATTGAAATAACTTTCATCATCGCATCGGCAACTTTATCGGTACATGCTGACCATACATCGACAACTTTATTGTATTTTTCACCATGGGTGATTAGGCCATCAAGATATTGTTGTTCAAATTCTTTCACCTGCGCGGTCGCTTCGGCGATTAACTCTTTTTTTGCATCGGGAATGATTAAATCATCTTTACCAAATGATATGCCTGATCTGCATGCCCAATAAAAACCAATACCCATTAAACGATCGCAGAAAAGTACCGTTTCTTTTTGCCCACAATGACGATAAACTATATCGATTATATTGGTGATTTCTTTTTTGGTTAAAACATTATTTATCAACGAGAAAGGAACTTTTATATGACGCGGTAGAATTTGACTAAGCAACATACGCCCTGGTGTTGTAACATATTTTTCACGAACAGGCTCCCCATTAGCATCGACAGTATCATAAATTGCTTTAATTTCTGTTTGTAATGTTAATGCCTTTGCATCTAATGCCAATTCTATTTCAGAAATAGATTCGAACAATGCCACCCGATGAACAGTGACCTCACCAGCCATTAGCATTTTAAATACTTTAGCTGGGTCTGTTTCCTCGACCAAGGCAAATTTATCGCCAGCCATGCGTAAACTAACATCATTACGCGTCATTGCCGCCGTTAATGCATCTTCTGAATCTATGCTTATTTTTTCACCAATCATATTAGCAAGCGAATGTGTCATATAATATAGACCAAGAATAATATCTTGTGAAGGTACAATAATTGGTTTGCCATTGGCAGGCGATAAAATGTTATTGGTTGACATCATCAAGACGCGGGCTTCAAGTTGGGCTTCGAGTGATAACGGCACATGAACCGCCATTTGATCACCATCAAAATCAGCATTAAAAGCTGCACATACCAATGGGTGCAATTGAATTGCTTTGCCTTCGATTAGAACTGGTTCAAATGCCTGAATACCAAGACGGTGCAATGTGGGCGCACGGTTTAACATCACAGGATGTTCGCGAATTACTTCTTCCAAGATATCCCAAACTTCGGGCCGTTCTTTTTCAACCATACGTTTGGCGGCTTTGATAGTAGATGCCATGCCGTATAATTCTAACTTTGAATAAATAAACGGTTTAAATAACTCCAACGCCATTTTTTTCGGTAAGCCACATTGATGCAGGAATAATTCAGGGCCAACCACAATAACCGAACGACCAGAATAATCGACCCGTTTTCCCAATAGATTCTGCCTGAACCGACCTTGCTTACCCTTAAGCATATCCGATAAAGATTTAAGCGGGCGCTTATTTGCACCAGTGATAACACGACCACGTCTGCCATTATCAAATAATGCGTCGACTGCTTCTTGTAACATGCGTTTTTCATTACGCACGATAATATCAGGGGCACGTAATTCCATTAACCGCAACAAACGGTTATTACGGTTGATAACACGACGATATAAATCATTTAAATCAGACGTAGCAAAACGACCGCCATCAAGCGGCACCAATGGCCTTAATTCTGGTGGTATAACTGGTATAACATCCAAAATCATCCATTCTGGCCTTGTGCCAGATTCAAGGAATGCTTCTAATAACTTCAACCGTTTTACAAGCTTTTTACGTTTTGCCTCAGAACCTGTTTCCGCCAAGTCAACTTTCGTTGTTTCAAGTTCATCACTGATATCAATACCTGATAATATGGATTTTAATGCCTCTGCCCCGATCATTGCGGTAAAGGAATCATCGCCATATTCATCTAGTAAATCAAGATATTCTTCTTCGCCAAGCAATTGAAATTGCGTTAATGGCGTAAGGCCTGGTTCGGTTACGACATAATTTTCAAAATATAAAACACGTTCCAAATCTTTTAACGTCATATCGACCAAAAGCCCTATACGGCTTGGCAATGATTTTAGGAACCAAATATGTGCAACAGGTGATGCTAGATCAATGTGACCCATGCGATCGCGACGTACTTTAGACAAAGTAACTTCAACGCCACATTTTTCACAAACTATGCCCTTATATTTCATGCGTTTATATTTACCGCATAGGCATTCGTAATCTTTAATAGGACCAAAGATACGTGCACAGAATAAACCATCGCGTTCTGGCTTAAATGTACGATAGTTTATGGTTTCTGGCTTCTTAATCTCACCAAAAGACCAAGATCTAATGCGATCAGGTGCGGCAATTGATATACGGATATTATCAAAGCTTTGTGGGCCTTGTGGTTGTCCAAAAACCTGCATCAACTCATTCATAGAAGCTCTCCTCGCGTAAAAAACGCTTTAGAACATTGCCATTAACTGGCGGATTAATATATTAATAAAATAAAAAGTTATAATTAGAACCAACTATTTCATTCATGCCTCATCTTGCGTTAATTCCACATTTAAACCAAGCGAACGCAGCTCCTTTATAAGCACGTTAAATGATTCTGGAATCCCTGCTTCAAAATTATCATCACCGCGCACAATAGACTCATATGCCTTTGTCCGCCCTGAAACATCATCGGATTTAACCGTCAACATTTCTTGCAATGTATAGGCCGCACCATATGCTTCCAATGCCCAAACTTCCATTTCACCGAAACGCTGTCCGCCAAATTGCGCTTTACCGCCAAGTGGTTGTTGGGTTACAAGTGAATATGGTCCAATTGATCTGGCATGGATTTTATCATCGACCAAATGATGCAATTTCAACATATAAATATAACCAACCGTTACATTGCGGTCAAAATATTCGCCTGTTCTGCCATCGATCAAGCGTGATTGGCCGCTGGTGGCAAATCCTGCCCGCGTTAACCATTCATTAATATCATCTTCGCACGCACCATCAAAAACTGGTGTAGCAATTGGCACGCCACTTTTAACATTTTTGGCCAATTCAAGAACGGAAGCATCGTCCATATCGTTTATTTCTTCGATGATATCATCATCTTTATAAGAACGATTTAACGCTGCCCGCAATGGTGTGATTTCATTAGTAGTGCCATATTCAGCCAAAGCATCGCCGATTTGATTTCCAAGACCAGCGCAGGCCCAACCTAAATGGGTTTCAAGAATTTGCCCAACATTCATCCGTGACGGCACGCCAAGCGGGTTTAATACGATATCAACTGGCGTTCCATCGTCAAGATACGGCATATCTTCTTGCGGCATAATTCGGGAAATAACCCCTTTATTACCATGACGACCAGCCATCTTATCGCCCGGTTGCAATTTACGCTTAACGGCAATGAATACCTTAACCATTTTCATTACACCTGGTAATAAATCATCGCCAGATTGAACTTTATTGACCCGATCTTCAAAGCGATTTTGCACCAGCTTAACCGAATCATCATATTGCTTTTTCAAAATTTCAATTTCATCATTGATATTTTCATCGACCAATGTGATTTGTCGCCATTGCACGGTTGTGAATTCTTCTAACCTAGAAGCAGAAAGAACAGTGCCATCGACCATACCATCAGGACCAGAGGCGCTGCCGATACCATCGACCATTTCAACAAAACGATTACGAAATGAACGTTCGAGGATTTTCTTCTCATCATCGCGATCTTTTGCCAAACGTTCAATTTCAAAGCTTTCAATCGATAATGAACGTTCATCTTTATCAACACCACGGCGTGAGAATACACGAACTTCGACAACTGTACCCTTATCACCCGGCGGCACACGCAATGAACTATCACGCACATCTGATGCTTTTTCACCAAAAATTGCCCGCAATAGTTTTTCTTCAGGTGTCATTGGCGATTCGCCCTTTGGCGTTACTTTACCAACTAAAATATCGCCTGCTTCAACCTCTGCACCGATATAAACTATGCCTGCTTCATCAAGGCTTTTAAGTGCCTCTTCGCCAACATTTGGAATATCACGGGTAATCTCTTCTTTACCAAGTTTTGTATCACGCGCCATCACATCAAATTCTTCAATATGAATAGATGTGAACACATCATCTTTAACTATACGTTCAGAAATAAGGATCGAATCTTCAAAATTATAACCATTCCACGGCATGAATGCCACAAGGACATTACGACCAAGAGCTAACTCACCAAGTTGTGTTGATGGGCCATCGGCAATAATATCACCCGCCTTAACATGATCGCCAACCTTGACCAATGGTCGTTGGGTAATGCATGTATTTTGGTTAGAGCGTTGGAATTTAAGCAGATTATAAATATCAACGCCCGATTGATCGGCATCAGTTGTGGTTGACATTCTGATAACGATGCGTTGTGCATCAACCTGATCGACAACACCAGAACGAATAGCCACAGGCGACACACCAGAATCTTTGGCAACACGCGCTTCCATTCCTGTACCAACAAGCGGGGCTTGTGCTTGTAATAATGGCACCGCTTGACGCATCATATTTGCACCCATCAAGGCCCGATTGGCATCATCATTTTCAAGGAAAGGAATTAATGACGCGGCGACAGAAACAAGCTGTTTTGGCGCAACATCCATCAGACCAACATCATCTGGGCGGCACATATGATATTCGCCATTAATCCTGCATGATATTAAATCATCTTTAAAGCTTTGACCCTCATTCAATGGTGCATTTGCCTGTGCGATTGTATATCGCCCCTCGTCCATTGCCGACATATAAACAACATCATTTGTTACAATACCATCGGCAACTTTACGATATGGTGTTTCGATAAATCCATATGGATTAACTCTCGCATGGGTCGCAAGCGAGTTAATCAAGCCAATATTTGGCCCCTCAGGGGTTTCAATTGGGCAAATACGACCATAATGAGTTGGATGAACATCACGAACTTCAAAGCCCGCCCGCTCACGGGTAAGCCCGCCAGGGCCTAAGGCAGAAAGCCTACGTTTATGGGTAATTTCGGACAATGGGTTGGTTTGATCCATAAATTGCGATAATTGCGATGAACCAAAAAACTCCCGAACAGCCGCCGCAGCAGGTTTTGCATTGATCAAATCATGCGGCATAACACTATCAATATCAACCGACCCCATGCGTTCACGAATGGCACGTTCCATCCGCAATAAACCAATGCGATATTGGTTTTCCATTAATTCGCCAACTGATCTAACACGGCGATTTCCTAGATGATCAATATCATCAATTTCGCCTTTGCCATCTTTTAAATCAAGCAATATACGAACGATAGAGAAAATATCTTCCTTACGAAGGACCCGAACCGTATCAGCAACTTCGCCCGGCTCATAAGCCAGCCTTGAATTCATTTTAACACGACCAACTGCTGACAAGTCATAACGTTCACCGTCAAAGAATAACCCGTCAAGCAACGTTTGGGCTGTTTCATATGTTGGTGGTTCACCCGGACGCATAACGCGGTAAATATCAATCAGCGCATCTTCGCGATTTTGGTTTTTATCGGCAACAATGGTGTTACGCAAATAAACGCCAACCTTAATATTATCAATATTCAAAGTAGGAATATTCTTAATACCATGTCCTAAGAATAGCTCGATTAATTCTTCGGTGATTTCATCGCCAGATTCCGCATATATTTCACCAGTTTTATCGTTTATTATATCAAAGGCAACATAACGACCGATCAATTCATCCACGGCTACAATAATATCTTTAACGCCATCTTCTTCAACTTTTTTAATACTACGTGCAGTAACTTTAGTTCCAGCCTTTAATATTACCTCACCAGATGCGGCATCGATAATATCTTGCTCAATTTTACGTCCTTTAATACGCTCACCATCAAAGGCTGTTTTCCAGCCTTTTTTGCTATATTTATAATCTATATGATCATAAAAATATGACATTATATCTTCTTTAGACATACCCTTGGCATCGGCGGGATCAAGCTTTTTACCTTCTTTAGCAAGCTCGGCACGCTTTGCGATTGTTTCTTCATTATCAAGCGACATTAATAATGTTGATGCGGGTAATTTACGCCTGCGATCAATCCGCACATATAATAAATCTTTGGCATCAAATTCAAAATCAAGCCATGAACCACGATATGGAATAACGCGGGCGGCGAATAAAAATTTACCCGACGCATGGGTTTTGCCTTTATCATGGTCGAAAAAACAACCTGGCGATCTATGCATTTGTGAAACAATAACACGTTCAGTACCATTAACAATAAAAGTACCATGTTTAGTCATCAATGGCAGATCACCCATATAGACATCTTGTTCTTTAATATCACGAATAGAGCGCGCACCCGTATCTTCGTCGATATCCCACACCACAAGGCGCAAGGTAACCTTAAGCGGTGCGCCATATGTGATGCCGCGCCGCTGGCATTCTTCGGTATCATATTTTGCCGGCTCAAGATAATATTTAACAAATTCAAGCTGGCTGCGTTCTGCATTATCCTTAATAGGAAATACGCCGCTAAACACTTCTTGCTATCCAACACCGGTACGGTCATTAATCGCCACACCTTCTTGCAAAAAGGCATCATATGATTTTTTTTGAACCTCAATCAAATTAGGCATTGGGCTAACTTCAGATAGTTTACCAAAGCTTTTGCGAATTTTTTTACGTCCTGTGAACGATATAGCCATGCGAACCCTCATACCATAGATTTGCCAAAATATCATATATGTTAAAAGTCATATATTATAAATTGACAGTTACATGATGGCAAAATGCACATCATGTCTCAATATTACTCGAATACCACTTAAATTTGATAATATATTACCAAATTAATGCAATATTTAAATGCGCGTTTAAGGGGCCACATGATAAAATGCGCCCCTTAAACAATGCCATCCCACAATATATGGGTTAGCAATTAATTACTTAAGTTCAACCGAAGCACCAACGGCTTCAAGTTTTTTCTTAAGCTCTTCAGCTTCGTCTTTTGTTGCACCTTCTTTAACTGGTGCAGGGGCGCTTTCAACTAATTGCTTGGCTTCTTTCAAACCAAGACCAGTTATTGCACGAACTTCTTTAATCACGTTGATTTTCTTTTCACCAAAACTGGTCAAAACAACGTCAAAAGAATCTTTAACTTCTGCAACAGCTTCACCAGCACCAGCAGCGGCAACAGCAACAGGAGCAGCAGCAGAAACGCCCCATTTTTTTTCAAGCATTGTAGAAAGCTCTGCAGCTTCCATAACTGTTAATGCAGATAGTTCTTCTGCAAGTTTATCTAAATCAGCCATAATATATTCTCCTAGGCAAAAACGTAAAAATTGGTATCCAAACTACTATACAGATTAGCCTTTAGCGCCATAAGCACCAAAAACTCTAGGTAATTGACAAGCAGGGGCTTGAAGAGTGCCAGCAACTTTCGTTGCAGGTGCTTGTAACAAGCCAACAAACTTACCACGAAGCTCGTCCAATGACGGCAATAATGCCAAGGCCTTAACACTAGCAGTGTCAAGAAACTCTGCACCCATCGCACCAGCTACAACTGTTATTTTCTCGTTCTTCTTGCTATAGTTAACTGCAACTTTCGCTGCGGCAACCACGTCATCAGAAAAAGCAATAGCCGTAGGGCCAGTGAAATATTCCGCCAAATTTTCAAAATCTGTATTTTTCACAGCCAATTTTGCTAAGCTGTTTTTGGTTACTCTGTAACCAGCACCAGCCGCGCGCATTTGACCGCGAAGTTCTGAAACTTCTGCGACTGTCATTCCAACTTGTGATGTAACCACAACTAGATTGGCAGTTTTAAAAGTCTCATGCAGTTCGGCGACCAGTAATTCCTTCTGTGTACGGTCCACTGATCGTCTCCGCTAAATAAGGCCGGCCTTATATAAAAAGGTTACGACCAGTTCCAATTAGATATATAACCCGAATAGCCATATATCTTAATCTCTGCCCGGTAATAAAATAGTTTTAAAACAAAAGTTTTATTACAATAATATCTACCTATCTCATGGTGGCCTTGCGCTTAAATGGTAAAATCAGCATATAATAAATATATTATATCATTGATATGTTAATTTTTACCACACCCCCAATCTTGGACAGTCGAAAGCAATAAAATTATTTTCTAAATAACCCTATTGCCCACTAACCAACTGATTAAAATCAGCCAGTAACTCTTATCAAACACATAAGTATATTGCGTTATGCATTTTTACCCGCTGTTGCTGGGTCTAATTTAAACCCAGGCCCCATTGTCGATGACACGGATAATTTTTGAATATAAATACCTTTTGCCCCTGCTGGCCTTGCTTTTTGTATCGCAGTAACAAAAGCCCTGATATTGCTTTCAATATCATCAGCAGAAAAACTGGCCTTGCCAATACCTGCATGAATAATACCAGTTTTCTCAGCACGGAATTGCACTTCGCCACCCTTTGCTGCCTTAACCGCATCACCAACATTTGGTGTAACAGTTCCAAGCTTTGGGTTAGGCATTAAATTACGTGGTCCTAAAACCTTGCCTAAACGACCAACAATTGCCATCATATCTGGTGATGCGATGCAACGGTCAAAATCAAGGAAACCACCTTGAATTTTTTCCATTAAATCTTCTGCACCAACAATATCAGCACCAGCGGCAGTTGCCTCTTCGGCTTTTGTATCTCTGGCGAAAACCGCAACACGTATAGTTTTACCAGAACCAGCAGGCAGGGCCACCATGCCGCGAACCTGTTGGTCTGCATGACGTGGATCAATACCTAAATTCATAGCAATATCAATGGTTTCATCAAATTTTGCAGTGGCGCATTCTTTTAATCCAGCAACCGCAGCAGAAACATCATATAATTTATTTTTATCAACTATCTTGTTGGTAGTGGTGATTTTTTTTGTAAGCTTTGCCATATTCCTAATCCTCCACTTCAATGCCCATAGAGCGCGCACTACCAGCAATAGATATCATAGCAGCCTCAACAGTAACTGCATTCATATCTTGTAATTTTGCTTCGGCAATCTCACGCAATTGCGCCTGAGTAACCTTGCCAATTTTATTTTTATTTGGTTCGCCTGAGCCTTTTTTAACATTAATTGCTTTTTTCAAAAAGAAACTAGCAGGCGCAGTCTTGGTTACGAAATCGAAGCTACGGTCTTCATAAGCAGTAATCACAACTGGTGTTGGTGTTCCTGCTTCGATATTTTGTGTTGCCGCATTAAACGACTTACAAAAATCCATAATATTAATACCGCGTTGACCTAATGCAGGTCCAACAGGTGGTGATGGGTTAGCTTTACCAGCTGGTATCTCGAGCTTGATATAGCCCGCAATTTTTTTAGCCATGTTGCCCTCTAGCAAAATATCGCGGTGCGATTATTCTCAGGACTTTAGAGAATATATCTACCGCAATTGTTAGTGATCGTATAATTAACATATAAAATATTCAAAAATTAAAGCTTTTCAACCTGTGAATATTCTAATTCTACTGGTGTCGCACGACCAAAGATCGACACAGTAACCTTTAAACGCGCTTTTTCTTCATCAACACTATCAACCATACCATTAAATGATGTGAACGGTCCATCGCTAACACGAACTTGCTCGCCAATTTCAAAACTAATTGATGGTTTAGGACGCTCCACACCCTCTTGAACTTGATGCAAGATACGAGCAGCCTCTTTATTGCTAATCGGGGTTGGTCGCTTACCAGTCCCAAGAAAACCTGTAACCTTTGGCGTGTTACTAACCAAATGCCATGTTTCATCGGTTAATTCCATGTGAATTAAGATATAACCAGGAAAAAATTTTCGCTCCGCCGTAACTTTCTGCCCGCGCCGCATTTCAATGACCTCTTCCATCGGCACTAAAACATCTTCGAGCAAATCATCAAGATTTGATATTATAGCCTGCTCCTTAATGAAGTCGGCTACTTTTTTTTCAAATCCAGAATAAACATGAACAACATACCAACGCATGGACATTACCTTAACTCCACCAAAATTTCATTAACCAATAATGGCCTGAATGCCCCAAGAAATAATTTGATCGACCGCAAGAAAAAATATCGACATAATCAAAACCATAATAAAAACCATCATGGTAGCAACCCCTGTTTCTTTGCGGGTTGGCCATGTAACCTTACTTGCTTCCTGGCGAACTTGACGCACAAATTGTGCGGGGCTAGTCGCCTTATTGCCTGTAGATGTGGTTTTTGCCATATTTAATCGACCTAATTAATAGCCAAAATGATATAGTTAATCATTAATATGATAAATTTAATCACTTAAAGCCAAATGTTTTGTTGCATAAAACACAATATCCTATGCAATATTATTTTATCCTATACAATATTATTTTCTAAGCTGGCTCTATATATTAGAACCAACATCATAATGCAAGTGTTTTGGCAGGGGCACTAGGATTCGAACCCAGGGCCTACGGTTTTGGAGACCGTCGCTCTACCAACTGAGCTATACCCCTAAAAACACTATAACTAAAAAATCATGCAATCACACTGACAACAACACCAGCGCCAACCGTCCTACCGCCTTCACGAATGGCGAAACGAAGACCTTCATCCATCGCAATTGGTGCGATTAATTCAACATCCATTGCGATATTATCACCCGGCATTACCATTTCTGTGCCATCAGGCAAAACAACAGAACCCGTTACATCCGTAGTACGGAAGTAAAATTGTGGGCGATAGTTAGAGAAAAACGGTGTATGACGACCGCCTTCTTCTTTGGTCAAAATATAACATTCGCATTTGAATTTTGTATGCGGGGTGATTGAACCGGGCTTGGCCAAAACCTGACCGCGCTCAACATCTTCACGAGCAACACCACGCAACAATGCGCCAATATTATCACCAGCTTGACCACTATCAAGCAATTTACGGAACATCTCAACACCAGTACAAGTGCTTTTTTGAGTGTCGCGCAAGCCAATAATTTCAACTTCTTCACCGACCTTAACAACGCCAGTTTCAACACGGCCCGTAACAACAGTACCGCGACCAGAAATTGAGAAAACATCTTCAATCGGCATCAAAAATGGTAAATCAACAGGGCGATGTGGTTGTGGAATATATTCATCAACAGCCTTCATCTAGTCCAAGACTTTCTCTTTGCCAAGTGCATCATCACGCCCTTCAAGCGCCGCCAAGGCAGAACCTGCAATGATTGGTAAATCTTCCCCAGGGCAATCATATGAAGATAACACGTCACGAACTTCCCTTTCATCTAATTCCAATAATTCTTCATCATCGACTTGATCGACCTTGTTTAAGAACACAACAAGTGCAGGAACGCCAACTTGACGTGCCAATAAAATATGCTCGCGGGTTTGTGGCATTGGACCATCGGCCGCATTAACAACCAAAATCGCACCATCCATTTGTGCTGCACCAGTGATCATGTTTTTCACATAATCGGCGTGCCCAGGGCAATCAACATGGGCATAATGCCGCGCAGTAGTTTCATATTCCACATGCGCCGTATTAATTGTAATGCCGCGTTCGCGTTCTTCAGGGGCTTTATCGATATCTGCAAAATCAGTAGCAACACCGCCAAGCTCCTCTGCTAATACTTTAGTAATAGCAGCAGTCAATGTGGTTTTGCCGTGATCAACATGGCCACTTGTACCAACATGGCAATGCGGCTTGGTGCGCTCAAACTTTTCCTTAGCCATTCTCTATCTTCCTTACAATTAATCACACAAATAATAATCTAATCCCATTAAATAATTTATATCTGTTAATATAAAAATAAATATCAACAAATAACTGGAGCGGGCGGTGGGAATCGAACCCACCTAACCAGCTTGGAAGGCTGGGGCTTTACCAATAAGCTACGCCCGCCAAATTAACTTTTAAAACTAATATAACCATATCTTATAATGGTGGAGGGTGTTGGAGTTGAACCAACGTAGACATAGTCAGCGGATTTACAGTCCGCCCCCTTTAACCACTCGGGCAACCCTCCATATAAAATCAGCATCAATATAAAAATGCTCAACAATGTGTTGGATTTATTGTTATATTGCCCAATTGTCAACGCCAAAGTTAAAAAAACCATAGTTATTTTATTATCATTAAATATAGCTATCAAATATTACTGGCAATGCTTGCTAAAATTGCTTTAATATTTTATTAACTGAATATGAAAAATTTAGAAAATAAAAATAAAAAACGCTATGGTTGTAAGGCAAAAACACTGGATTATAACCAGCAAAGAAAACATGATCGCAATGACAATAGGAGTAAATCTTCATCAGGCGATTATTGGATTTTTGGCAATCACGCGGTTCAATGCGCCCTCGCCAATGATAAGCGGGTTATCAAGCGTATATTATTAACCAAAAATGCATCAAATCACATCAGCGATGATTTACTGGTGGGGCAAACGCGGGCTGAAATTGTCGAACGCAAATATATTGATGATATTATTGGCGAAGATATGGTGCATCAAGGCATGACCATATTAACCAAACCACTGGCAAATATTAAAATTGAAGAAATTATAGAATCCGCAAGTGATAAATCACGTATTTTAATTTTGGATCAAATAACCGACCCACATAATGTGGGGGCTATTTTACGATCTGCTGCTATATTTGGTGCAGATGCAATTATTTTACAAGATAGAAACGCCCCACAAGAAAGCGGCATATTGGCAAAATCAGCCAGCGGAGCATTGGAAGAAGTACCATTGATTAGAGTAGGCAATTTAGCCCGCAGCATTGATTATCTAAAACAGCATGATTTTTGGATAGTTGGCTTTAGTGGTGATGCGGAATTAACTCTTGGTATCAATAAAATTGGCAATAATAAAACAGATACAAAGCTTGCCCTTGTTATGGGGGCAGAAGGCAGCGGAATGCGCCGCTTAACACAGGAAAAATGCGATATTTTATTAAAAATTTCCATGTGTGAAAATAATGTCGGTAGCCTTAATGTATCCAATGCCGCAGCAGTAGCATTATTTGCCACCAGTAATTTAGATTAATTTTTATTTTTTAAAATTAACTATTGCAAGCACTAATAAAGATGGCTACAAGATCGTCATCAGATAGATGATTTATGCCGCAATAGCTCAGTTGGTAGAGCAGTTGATTTGTAATCATCAGGTCCCGCGTTCGAGTCGTGGTTGCGGCACCACATAACCCCTTGTTAGCACTACGCTTTCGAGGGGTTATTTATTCCTAGCCCTCGGAAATACATTTGTTATTTTTTAATATATATCATGCTATTATAATTTAACAAGAACAAAACATAAAAATTAATTGACAATCAGTGAATATATGTATATATAGATGTATTATTATGCAAACACACGAGCGAATTTTTTATATCTACGCGATAACCTAAGCTGCGGGCGGTCGCTATCTTTTTATATCTACGCGCATAAGCGCGGCGGGCGGTCGCCCTCTTTTTTATATTTTACGCCTAACGGCGGCGGGCGGTCGCCCTTACAATCACTTCGTGATTGGTTTGAGTTTACCTTTAATTATGTAGCTTGCGTATATCGTTCTAGCAAACCCCGAGCAACGAAGTTGCGACGACGCGTTTACGTTAAATATAAATAAAGTCAAGCCCGCATTGATATGGCAAAAAAACGATATTTAGAATTAAATTTACAGGCAAAAAATAATAAAGGTAATAATGCCGAAGACCATAAGGAATATAAAGCCCAAACAGCAGAATACGACCAAGAATTAACTGCTGATAGTGGTTTGCGTTTGATTGAAATAACCGATCCGCTTGATGGTGGCGCTGGTGATGATAAAATAATTAAAAATATTAATTATCCTCGCCCACCAAAAAAACCATTAGAACCAAAATGGGTGTTGCCAATAAAACAAGAATTTAGAGATAAAATTCATAAGCGAGAATCAAACATAAATGATTATCAGGCAGTAAACAGGCCTGATAATATTAAGCATAGCCCCGCTCTTGGTCGTTATCAAATGAAAAAAAATGCTTTAATTGATGCAGGTATGATGGATAAGAATGGTAATTGGTCAGGGCAACATGGTGTAAACAGTGAGAAAGACTTCTTAAATTCAAACAAACACAGGAAATTGCTTTTTCTAATTATATGGAAGCAACAGAAAGCTATGTTAATAAAAATGGTTCATTTAACTATACAGGCCAACAAATAGATGGGATAAAGGATAAAATAACAATTACAAAATCAGGGTTAATGGCGGCTGCTCCTAGGGCAGGACATGTGAATGTAAAAAGGTATATTAATTTTATACAAAAAAACAATTGGAAGTCTAATTTTTCAGAACTTCCGCAAAAACGGCGAGTTATGTTTGAATTTATCGAAACAAGATTAAGAGAGTTTGAAAATATTAAATATGATAAATAGCATAATCAAAATCTCTCTATTCGTTCTTATTGGTCTTTTGAATATTGCAAATGCCGATGAAAAGTTATATTTGCCACCAGATAAAGAAGAAGTGCGGCTAGATGAATTAAATGGTATTCATATACCAATGGTTATAGATAATCGCCAAGACATGAAAATACAGTTTATAAATTATCTTTATTCACGGCTTAGATATGAAGAATCAAACCTGCATTCATATGGTTATGAGGAGCAAATTTCTCTTGAAATAGAAGCTTTTAAAAAAGGATATGATCGAATTGGTTGGGTTGATTTGGATGGCAATGGAAGCAGAGAGGCCATTTTACACATTGAAGTTTTTGGCTATTGCGGTTCAGTCGGCTGTAATGTTGATGTTCTTGAACTAAGGGATAATAAACTAATTCAAATAGGATATTTAAACGCTTGGGAAATATGGTCATCCGTGCAAACTCGCAATGGTCATAAAACCTTATATTCAAAAAATAATTGCATGTTTTGGAATGGCAAAGAATATATCACATCAACATTTGAATTGTTGGATGGAATGGAAGAAGATGAAGTATGTCGACGCGCTATAAAATAGCAATCGACAAATATTGACCAAACAAATCCAGCTGCAATTAATAAGTTTTTTACTAATAATTCGACGGCATTGCAAAAAATTAAAATGGAGCATTCAAAAATGGTTGGCTTGAGGCAAATTATGGTTGAAGCCGTTGGTGGTAAAATATCGGGGGCTATTGCCAAAAAACTATCAAATGGCGATGCGATAGCGGAGAAATTGTTGGATAAGGGAATTGGTAAATTGAAAGATTTTAATAATTAATTAGAATTATTCTGATTTTTAAATGTTCTATATGCTTCAATCATATAGTTATGCGGAACAGTTTTTTGCACCATTTGCAGGGCCTGTTCTGCCTTTTTTACTTTCATTGAAGTTGCTTTTAAAATGGCTACAATGCCATTAATTTGTTCTTCTTTGCTTGATGTTGGTCTGGCCAATAATGAAATACCCAAATTTAAAGATGCTTGATAATTTCCAATATTACTTGCAGTACTGTAATATTCAATGGCTTTATTTAAACTTTTATTTACTCCGTGTCCTCTATCAAACATTATTCCAATAGCATTTTGTGCTTTTGCATCACCTGCCTCTGCTAATGGTAGTAATTGATTATAAGCAGCTTCATAATCGCCCGCATCATAAGCGGCTTTTCCCGCTTTATAATCGGCAAATGCTGCATTTCCCATAAATAAGATAACAGCGATAATAATATTAATCAGACGCATTAAATTCTCCCAATATGATTAATATTATGTAACAAAAACTTTGATTTTTCAAGTGATGGTTGTGGGGTTATCTATTTTACGCCTAAGCGCGGCGGGCGCTCGCCCTTACAATCACTTGCGTGATTGGTTGGAGTTTACCTTTAATTATGTAGCTTGCGTATATCGTTCTAGTGACCTGCGCCCCAACTTTGTACCAGTTAGCCGTAGAGCCCTTTAGTTAAGTTTTTATCAATTATTTGATCATTTGCAACCATTATGGGGGCATGCCCCCATAATGGTTGGTCGTTTTTATTTTGCAAAGCTTGTATTGGGCTTTGCCCATCCAAGGCTGAGTGCGGCCTTACATGATTATAATCATCGCGCCAATCTGCTAATATCTTACGAACATGATGAAGGTCTTCAAACAGTGTTTCATTTAAACATTCATCACGTAATTTACCATTGAAGCTTTCCACAAACCCGTTTTGCATCGGCTTGCCTGGTGCGATGTAATGCCAATTGATGCCCATGTCGCCTTGCCATTTTAGTAGGGCATTTGATGTCATTTCCGTGCCGTTATCGCTGACTATTGTATCTGGCTTGCCACGTATTGCTATTATGTTATCTAACTCACGGGACAAACGATGACCACCGATAGATGTATCAGCCACCAGTGCCAAACATTCTCGGCTGCTATCATCAACAACACATAACATTCTAAAACGCCTGCCATCCATAAAACTATCACTGACAAAATCAAGCGACCAGCGTTCGTTGACCTTAGAAGGCACTGCAATCGGTGATCTTGTGCCAATAGCACGCTTGCGACCATTCCGTTTGCGAACTGCCAAACCTTCTTCTTTATACAAACGCCGAAGCTTCTTATGGTTAAGGTGATAACCCTCACGTGCCAATAAAATATGCAGACGGCGATAGCCAAAGCGTTTACGTAAATGCGATAATTCGCGTAATCTGCTGCGTAATACCGCATCATTGGGTCGTACGGATTGGTACCGGATTAAAGATCGTTCCACGTTAAGCATTAAACACGCCCGCCGCTCACTCACCATAAAATTTGTTCGAAGGTGAGTGACAGCATCTCGCTTGCCAGCGGGCGTTACCATTTTTTTGCATTCTGACCTGCGCCCCAACTTTGTACCAGTTAGCCGTAGAGTCCTTTAGTTAAGTTTTTATCAATTATTTGATCATTTGCAACCATTATGGGGGCATGCCCCCATAATGGTTGGTCGTTTTTATTTTGCAAAGCTTGTATTGGGCTTTGCCCATCCAAGGCTGAGTGCGGCCTTACATGATTATAATCATCGCGCCAATCTGCTAATATCTTACGAACATGATGAAGGTCTTCAAACAGTGTTTCATTTAAACATTCATCACGTAATTTACCATTGAAGCTTTCCACAAACCCGTTTTGCATCGGCTTGCCTGGTACGATGTAATGCCAATTGATGCCCATGTCGCCTTGCCATTTTAGTAGGGCATTTGATGTCATTTCCGTGCCGTTATCGCTGACTATTGTATCTGGCTTGCCACGTATTGCTATTATGTTATCTAACTCACGGGACAAACGATGACCACCGATCGATGTATCAGCCACCAGTGCCAAACATTCTCGGCTGCTATCATCAACAACACATAACATTCTAAAACGCCTGCCATCCATAAAACTATCACTGACAAAATCAAGCGACCAGCGTTCGTTGACCTTAGAAGGCACTGCAATCGGTGATCTTGTGCCAATAGCACGCTTGCGACCATTCCGTTTGCGAACTGCCAAACCTTCTTCTTTATACAAACGCCGAAGCTTCTTATGGTTAAGGTGATAACCCTCACGTGCCAATAAAATATGCAGACGGCGATAGCCAAAGCGTTTACGTAAATGCGATAATTCGCGTAATCTGCTGCGTAATACCGCATCATTGGGTCGTACGGATTGGTACCGGATTAAAGATCGTTCCACGTTAAGCATTAAACACGCCCGCCGCTCACTCACCATAAAATTTGTTCGAAGGTGAGTGAGCGCATCTCGCTTGCCAGTGGGCGTTACCATTTTTTTGCATTCACATCTTTCAACATCGAAATATCCAAATGGGCATCCGCCAGCAAAGATTTTAAACGGCGGTTTTCATCTTCAAGCAATTTTAATCGTTTAGCATCACTGACTTCCATGCCGCCATATTTTGACTTCCACTTGTAAAATGTACTTTCTGCAATTCCGTGTCTGCGGCAAAGATCTGCGGTGGTAATGCCAGATTCCTGCTCTTTTAATATACGAATAATCTGTTCTTCGTTAAATCTACTACGTTTCATTCTGATCTTCCTCCTGTTGAGAAAGACTCTACTTATAAATGGACTAATTTAAAGGGCGCAGGTCATATGCAAACCCCGAGCAACGAAGTTGCGACGACGTGTTTGCGTACTAATAAAAAAGAGTATGCGAGAGCGAACAAGCGTAAGCACGCGAGAGCCACAGCTTAGTGCAACGATAAAAAGAGTGATTTTTATAAAAATATCGGTATAAAATCAATTTGCGAAGGCATGACCAGCAATATAACAGCCCAAGGTCTTATTCAGGCGGTAAATTCTTTTTTGAATTAAAAAAACGAAGCAAGCCATAACTTAATGAGTGTTTTCTCTTAATATATATTTGAAATATATGTAATATTTAATCGTCTTTATAATTTTTCATTTTTGACATTCTACCAAAACCATTACGGCGGTTTTTCATATCCTTAATTTCTGATTTCGTAACTATACCGTCGTCATTATCATCAAGCATATCAAATATTCTATTCACTCGTTCTGATAGTTCATCGATTGTAACTTTGCCATCACCATTATCATCTAAATTTTGGAATTTATCGACCATTCTATTGCGGCTACGCTTAAGCCATAAGCCTTCAAATTCACTTAAATCGATCGCGCTATCGCTATTTTTATCAAAATTACTAATTTTATTTTCTTGCCATATGGTTACTTCTTCACGGCTGATGGCATCGTCATTATTTTGGTCAATTTCTTTTAATATTTTTGATATTTTACTACTACCGCCATAACCGCCATGCTTCATATTGCTAAATCCACCATGATGACAACAGCCATGCATGGATTGACCATACATCATGCCATAACCGCCGATGAATTGCCCCATATGTCTTTGTTTTGCCTTGCCAGCATAAAAACCGATAATTAATGAAACTATTATAATTACCAATAATGCAACAATAATTTTTACCTTACCGCCCTTGCGGCAACAGCTTTTAGATTTAGCATTATTATCATTATTATCATTATTTTCTGTTGAGCTATCTTGCATGTTATTTTTCTCTTCCATTTATTCATTCCTTTAATAATATAGATATAATATCTATATTTCATTTATCTCCGCAGCTTAACTGTAATTAAGCATGAAATAGGCAAAATACTATGTCGGTAATGTGAAAAACTGTCATTGATTGTATCAAATCTGCTTTGTGATACATTTGCTTACAATTTTTTAAACATCTTTTGATTTTTATAGGTTATTTTGCATAATCAAGATTAAAAACCTTAACATAATATCAAAATAATAATGGATTATTAACATGACCGATATTGCCCATATTCTTGTGGTCGACGATCACCGCGATATTCGCGAGCCATTGGCAAAATATTTGCGTCAAAATGCTTACCGGGTTAGCGAGGCGGAAGATGCAGCCAATGCCCGGCAGGTTTTATCGGCAAATGCCATCGATTTGGTGGTTTTAGATATCATGATGCCAGGCGAAGATGGTCTTTCGCTTTGCCGTTATTTACAGACAAATAATAATGTCGCCATTATTTTATTAACCGCGATTAGCGATGAAACCGACCGTATTATCGGGCTTGAAATTGGTGCTGATGACTCTATGACCAAGCCATTTAACCCACGTGAATTACTGGCACGTATTAAGGCAGTTTTGCGCCGCACCGTAGCGTTGCCGCCGCAAAATATAAAAGACGAGATATCATGTTTCTTATTTTCTGGCTGGCAATTGAATATTAAAAGACGTGATATATTAAGCCCAGATGGTGTATCTATTGCGTTAAGCACCGCCGAATTTGATTTGCTTTATGTTTTTTTAACCCATCCAAATATGACTTTAAACCGTGATCAATTATTGGATCTAGCCCGTGGTCGTGATGCCATACCATTTGATCGCAGCATCGATAATCAAATAAGTCGTTTACGTAAAAAACTTGAAATTGATCCTAAAAACCCAGAAATTATCAAAACCATATGGGGTGGTGGCTATATGTTATCTGTTGCGGTAAAATCACAATGAAATTTATAATAAAATATTTTTTGCCAAAAAAACGGGCAACACAAATGATTATCTTAACATTAATGGCAATTTTCATTGCCCAGATAATCAGCTTTATGATTTTTAGCGATGAACGTCATATTTCGTTGCGTTCAGAGGCGCAAAAACAATTGTTAACCCATATCACATCGATGGTTGCTATCTTAGAAAACACCTCAAGTAATATTCATAAAAATATTATAAATTCTGCTAGTATCGATGGATTGATGTTTAACCTGAATGACAAAGCCAATATTAAGCGCGGCAATATAAAATTTATTGAAAAAAATTTACAACGCCAATTAGAGAAAAAAATTGGTAATGAAACAAGCCAAATTATGGTAAAAATATATCGTCAATATAACGATGAAATCAATAAAGAGATATGGATAAAACACCATAATAGCAATCATGAATTTTCAATGGATGAATATCGTAAAATTGCTCGATCACAAAAAATAACCATATCATTGCATTTAAATAATGGTAAATGGTTAAATATTAATAGTATAATTACCGCACCACCACGATTATGGGCAATGCCGTCATTAATGGCGATGTTGGTAAGTGCGATTGCCATTATTATTATTGTCATTATTATGATGAGACGGGTAACTAAACCAATGGCAGAGCTAACCATAGCCGCAGAAAAGCTTGGTCGTGGTGAAATTGTGGACCAATTAAAAGCCACCGGCCCAATGGATATTCAAACAACCATTAATGCCTTTAATTTAATGCAAATGCGGCTTGATAAATTTATCAAAGATAGAACGGAAATGCTAGCCGCCATATCGCATGATCTACGTACGCCGATAACCTCGTTGCGTATTCGCATAGAATTCATTAATGATCAAATATTGCGGCAAAAATTGATAGCAACAGTGGATGATATGCAAAATATGATCGAGGCAACGCTTTCTTTTGCTAAAAATGATGCAATCCATGAAGATAGCATAAAAACCGATATCTATGCCATGTTGGAAAGCATTGTTAATAATAAAATTGATATGAGTGAAGATGCAAAGATAAATGGTGATAAAGATATTATAATTACATGCAGACCATTATTATTAAAACGGGTATTTAATAATTTAATCGATAATGCCATCAACCATGGTGGCAATGCACGGGTTTGTTTAAAAAAATTACAAAATAGCATAATAATATTAATAGAAGATGATGGGGCTGGCGTTGGTGAAGATAAATTATCACAAATTTTTGAGCCATTTTATCGTATTGATCAAGCGAGAAATAACGAAAAAGGTAATGTTGGCCTTGGCCTTGCTATTGCCAGATCAATAATCAATGCTCATGGTGGTGATATTAGTGCAAAAAATATAACCCCATATGGCCTGCGCATAAAAGTTAATTTACCACGGTGAAAAATACTTAATATTACTTTTTACTAAATAATTTAGTTTCATTTGTAACCTTATTCTGTATACTGCGAATAATATGGAAATTTTACAAATAGGAGCATAAAATGACGAATACATTTGCCTCAACAGGCGATCTTGGCAATAAAAAAATCTCTCTTACTAAACTCGGTGAAGGCGCATATGCTTATACTGCTGAAGGCGATCCAAATACAGGCATTATAATTGGTGATGATGGGGTAATGGTGATTGATACACAGGCAACCCCATATATGGCTGCTGATGTTATGGCAAGAATTCGGGAAATAACTGACAAGCCAGTAAAATACGTACTTCTTAGCCATTATCACGCGGTGCGTGTGCTTGGCGCAGCCGCGTATAACCCCGAAAATATTATTGCCAGTCGCGGCACACAAGAAATGATCGAAGAACGCGGACAGCAAGATTGGGATCCTGAATTAGGTCGTTTCCCACGGCTGTTCCAAGGCGATGAGACTATCACTGGGCTTACATGGCCAACAATTATTTTTGACGAAAAATTAACAGTCAATCTTGGTAATCGTAAAGTTGAAATCATGCATTTAGGCAAAGGTCATACCCAAGGCGACACGGTCGCATGGCTTCCTGATGAAAAAATATTATATGCTGGTGATTTGGTCGAATATGGCGCGACCCCATATACGGGTGATGCTCATTTGACGGATTGGCCGCAAACTTTGGATAATATATTAGCATTAAAGCCTGAAAAATTAGTCCCCGGACGCGGTGATGCCTTGGAAAGCGCAGAAAAATCTATCGAAGCAATAGCCATGACCAGAGAATTCATCACAGATCTTTTTGACAATGCCAAACAAGCCGTTGCCGATGATATGAATTTAAAGGCATTGTTTGATAAATGTAAGCAGAATATGGACCCTAAATATGGTGAATGGGTAATTTATGAACATTGCATGCCATTTGATGTGGCGCGCGCCCATGACGAAGCAAAAGGCATGATACGACCGCAAATTTGGACGGCTGAACGCGACAAAGAAATGTGGTCTTCGTTAAATAATAACTAATTAATTAAGATTAATTAGAAGTGACAAGTTTAAAAATATTTATGGCGGTAATATAATTTATGTTACCGCCATAAATATTTAAAATTCCCGTTAATATTTTGGTTGTTTGGTAAAAGAACATATTACACTGATTATATTATGAATATTTATAATTGATACTATTTTGTATATTGTTTTATTGTATTTAAAATCATAACTCAGAAAATTATTAGCGGGAGCTAAAAATTAAATTTCTTTAAAATGATCTCAACTGCGGCCTTTGCAACAAGCGCTTTGCTTACCGCATCAATGGCATATGACGATTGGAAAGGTTAGAGCATTCACCCAAAGAATTATCCTGTATCTGTTGGTATGGATAAGTTTACTGATCTTGTTGAAGAAAAAACCTACATAAAAGGTAAAACATTTTATAGTAGTGTTCTTGGCAATCAAACCGATGTAATTAAACAAGTGCAGCAATGGAAGAAAAAGGCGATATTGATATAGCGCGTAATTTAGAAGCTGATCAATTGGATTCTGTGAAAACAAGCCAGAAATACGTCAGGCATTAAAATATTTAGTGGATTATGACGGCATTGCAAATACAATTTTAAAGGGTCGTGCAAATGTACATCAGGCTTTTTTACCTGAAGTCTTTCTTGGTGCTGTAACTGATAAACCATTTTCATTAAATGTAGAAAAAGCAAAATTTCTGTTGAAAGAAGCTGGGCTAGAAGGAGGGTTTAAAGTAACGATGGATGGCAAGGGCCGGTATTTGGACAATATATTTATCGAACGGTTGTGGAGATCATTCAAATATGAATATGTTTATTTGCATGCTTGGAATGGCGGGAAAAAAGCTAGAGAAGGCATTGGCAAATGGATCAATTTTTATAATACAAAACGTCCTCATAAAGTTCATTGTGGTTTAACGCCCGATGTGATCTATTGGAACAAATTAAATAATCAACCCAGTGATTGGTCAGTTAAAATTGTGGCTTAAATCAATGCAAAATCTGTCTCATTATTAGGGATTAGCTCAGATATCTTTACTGTTTGACTGATCTACTTTTGTCATAACATCGCCAATAAAGTTATCTATTGTGCTTTAAAATCTGGTCTATTTGCAGACATATTCTTCTCCTATTTGTGATTATTAAATTAATTAAAATAAAAGAGATAGGCTCAACGTTATTATCATTGTTTGGCTAAGTTATCTCCTTTATCTAACGTGTTCTAAGCTGTCTAAATTACAGAACTTATATGACAGTCCAAATCTATTTATTCTCCTTAATTATTTACTCGTGGGCAAAATAAATTTTTTGTAATTAAAGAAGAAAATTTAGGATAATTCATCAAACACTTCGAGCGCGCGGGCTGCATAAACACCACCCAGCTACATGATAGGTAATGCAGTCATGGAACGAAACCGCCATACTCTGTTGATCTGCCTTAAATAGCTTTCCAAAACGACTGTTCAAAGCGTCTAATTTTTCTTTGACTTGTGCAATCTTGATCTCCAATTAATAAAAACATGAGCCCGATATTCAAACAGAATGCTGGGCTCTATGGTTTAGGCAGTAGACTGAGCATTTATCAGCTTATTAACCTGGGACGCTGCTTCCAGCTGGGCCATATGGCCCGCATCCTCAATAATCTCCACATGTGCGTTAGCAAGAGCATGTGCATAAGAAGAATCTATCACCTTATCTTCCTTGCCCCAAATAACTTGAATAGGAATTTGTAGTTTTGTCAATTGATCGACAAGAACGCTCGTTTGCGTACCGTTGGCAAACATGGCTGCGGCCAGCCCTTCCAACGCTTCTTGCACACCATCGAGGCGTTTATACTTCAACAGTTCATCGACCATATTACGACTAACAAGGCTGGGATCGGCAAAAAGCAATTGCAAAACTGGCTTTAAGTCGCGTCGTGAAACGGCCGATACGAAACCATCAATATATCCAGTGTTAATATAATTTCCGAGACCACAAGGAGAGATCAGGGTTAAAGATTTAACAAACACCTTTCCCCGCAAAGCGAGGTTTGCCGCGATCAGACCGCCCATGGAATGGCCAACCATATTCGCTTTTTCCAGCCCCATTTCATTCATGAATTGCTCAACTGCATCTGTTAAGGCCTCAAGACCAGGAGTGTCGATCGCTTTACTCGAAAAGCCGTGACCAGGAAGATCCAGCGCATAGGCTGGGCCAGATACTGCAACCGCATCGATATTAAACAACCAATTATCAAGATCACCGCCAAATCCATGGATAAAGATGATGGGGTTTCCTTCACCCGGACGTACTGCATAACGAAGCTTGCCTGATGGCGTCTCCACATACTCATATGAAGGGCCCGATTCTTCATTATCGCCATCACCACTTTCCGGAACTTCATAAGCGTCAATAAACGCGTTGATTTCCTCGTCAGAAACCTCTGCTGGGGCCATCACCCCAAGCAGAGCTTTAACCTGATAGACAGTTCCTTCTTCCCCAACCTTACGACGCAGTAAGCCACCATCTGCCGCCTCGACGGCACTGGCGATCTTATCCGTCTCAGCATCCATGATTTCTTGACCAGGTGAGATGGTTTGCCCCTCATCCACATGCCAAACACTCAGGATGCCCTCTTTCATGGAGAGGCCCCATTTGGGCATAATAATTGGTATAATTAGCTTGCTCATCTGAGAGTTATCCTTTCATTGTTTTGATAACTGCAGCAGCAATTGCATCAGCATTAGGGACAAAAGCATCTTCAAGTACAGGTGAAAATGGAACCGGCGAATGAGGTGACGTAACCATTTGGATTGGTGCCTTAAGTGCGCCAAAGGCTTCTTGGGTCACGAAAGAAGAAACATCCGATGCGATAGAACAGCGTGGATGGGCTTCATCAACACAAATTAAACGTCCCGTGGCTTCAACGCTTTCAAGTACAGTGTCCATATCAATGGGTGAAAGGGTACGCAAATCAATTACTTCGCAATCAATACCATGTTTTTTCAACGCTTCAGCAGCTTCTACGGAGCGATGTACAGTTTGACCATAAGTGACAATAGTCGCATCCTTGCCTTCTCGAACAATGTTCGCCTCACCAAACGGAATTGTATAGGATTCCTCAGGAACATCCACTTCGTGAGCGTAGAGGTTTTTGTGTTCCAAAAAGATCACAGGGTCGTTATCACGGATTGACTGTATTAAAAGTCCTTTGGTATCATATGCATTGCTTGGGCAAACAACTTTTAAGCCAGGTATATGCGTAACTAAAGGTGTCAGCATTTGGCTATGCTGAGCAGCGGCCCGAAAACCAGCACCACACATGGCCCGAATAACAACCGGGGTTTCGGCTTTACCACCGAACATGTAACGGAATTTAGCTGCTTGGTTGAAAATTTGGTCAAGACAAACGCCTAAGAAATCGACAAACATAAGCTCAGCAATGGGACGTAAGCCACAAGTGGCGGCACCAATTGCTGCGCCAATATAGGCGCTTTCAGAAAGCGGAGTGTCCATCATCCTATCGCCGTGCTTAGCGTAAAGTCCCTTGGTAACACCAAGAACCCCACCCCATGCATCATCTTCACCAGGGGCGCCAGCACCGCCGACAATATCTTCTCCCATCATAATTACAGTTTTATCGCGTGTCATTTCTTGATCGATTGCTTCGTTAATTGCGTCTTTCATGCTTAATAAACGGGCCATTAGTTTTTCTCCTATTTTTTTTAATTTCAATAATATCAGTAGCTGACATAGACATCAGTTGTAAGCTCATCGAGCCCCGGAAAAGGTGCAGCTTTGGCCTCGTCAACAGACTCATCAATCAAAGTTAGTACTTCCTTATCAACACTGTTAAATTCGGTTTCGGAAATAATGCCTGCATCACCAACACGTTTACGGAAGATTTTAAGGCAGTCTTTGTTTGCACGATTGAATTCGTTCTCACCCTCAGCTTTATAAGTTTGAGCATCGCCTTCAAAATGGCCAAAGAAACGAATGAGTTTACATTCAAGTAAAGTTGGCCCGCCGCCTTCACGTGCACGTTTGATAATTTCCCCAGCGGCTTCATAAACAGCAAAGAAATCTGTGCCGTCTACCGTAACACCAGGAAGACCAAATCCATGTGCACGGTCTACAAAGGAATCTGCAGCAACAGCATAATCAACCGATGTAGATTCGGCATAGCCATTATTTTCAACAATGAAAAGCATGGGTAAGTTCCAAATTGCTGCAAGGTTCATACTTTCAAGAATCGTCCCTTGGTTTGAGGCACCATCACCAAAGAAATTGATCCCAACACCATCATGGCCAAGTTTTTGCGCTGCCAGTGCAGCACCACAAGCCAGCGGCGCGCCAGCGCCTAGAATTCCGTTAGCACCCATCATCCCTTTTGAAAGATCAGCGATATGCATGGAACCACCTTTACCACGACATGATCCAGTAGTTTTGCCATAAATTTCGGCCATCATTGCCTTGACATCTACGCCTTTGGCGATGCAATGCCCATGACCACGATGCGTCGATGCAATCCTGTCCCGGTCATGTAAATGCATTATCACCCCAACTGCCGCTGCTTCCTCGCCAGCATATAAATGCACGAAGCCTGGTATATCGCCACGGGCAAAATCCACATGCAAACGTTCTTCAAATTCACGAATTGTTTTCATTGCCCTATAAGCATCTAACAATTGATCCTTGGACAATAATAGTGGGTTATCTTTCATTTTTATCTTCCTTATAAGTTTTAAGATTATTGTTTGGAATGACCAGCCTCCACAAAAAGGCCTTCTGCAGCTGCGTGATCCATACAACAAGCAACGTCGATGGTTCTAAATGCTGCCTCTCGTAGAGTTATGGAAATCTGATCCTCTTCGGAGAAACAAATCTCACGCTCCCCATCGAACGCAATCGACCCCGCTGAGGCCCCTATAAAAATAGGCTGTTCGAACTCAAGTTGCTCCACGCGCTCAATCCCTACTTTTTCCATGAGCCCAGGCGCTAAAGGTGCTGTAAGAACGATAGAAGCCTGATCTGGTGGCGCAAAAACGATGTATTGCCCATGCGATGCCCCCCGGGATGTCGGGGCAATGAGCCCGACAATCGACGACATGCCAATTCCGCCGGGTTCAGCGTAGGTCACGAACATTTCCCGCAAGCTATTCATTCGCCAAACCGCGCGAGCGCCAACATATTGCTCACGCACGATAGCGACATCAACAAGGGCAATTTCTAGGCGCTCATTAACGTGAATATCTAGGCGCTTATTAAAAAGAAAGGCGATGGAAGGGGGACTTTGCCCATGGCTGCTAATCCAACAGCAAGACCCGTAATAGTTGGTTCCCGCATTTCAGGGAATGCATTATTGGTGCCTGTTGAAACGCTCGCTATTGGGATGCTCCCACATTCCTGAACAACGACCCGGTGGGTGCCGTCACCGCCCAAGACCACAATTGCTTCGACATTCATTTTGCGCATCATCGCTGCTGCAGTAGCGCTATCCTCAGCCTCACCTGTGACAAGCATGTCAAGACAGTCTAGTTGTGGGAACCGATGTTCACCCAAATTTTTCGAGCGTTTTAAAGCTCGTAAAAGATGGACGCGAATGCCGCCATTTTCCGGCATCATAACCACCTTTTTAACGCCAGAAGTTGCTAAACCCGCAAGAATACGCAGCACCATATTGGCACGGTCAGTAATTTGCATACTGCCAGCAAATGATACGACCCTGCGGATATCACGGGCGGATACCGGGTTAGCAATTATTCCGACAATCGGTTCCTGCGTTTGCATTTAAGCATCCTTCTAACAACAGTTCATTAAACGCGTCCTACAAAGCTAGAATTGCAAGCACCATGCCAACATGTAATTTTATTGTTTTTCAGATACTTAGGCTGTTATAGAAGCCAATAATAACGCCCAGCTCGCCTCTACTGTTGCGCCACATCTGTTGCGTTTCTGTGCCCGAATATCGCGTATGAATGCCCATTGAGTATAAAAGATCTTCCCTCACATGGCTCATAAGTTAGGCGTGTTATTGCAAGATTAAATTAGAGATTTTTTTGGAGGGGGTCTTTTATCAGCCTGTTAGCTAAATCGTTAAATTAGGCCCACATTGAGGTCATTTAGTAGCATAAAACTTTAAGTGTAGGGAGTTTTTAACGGCATTCTGAATTGTAAGAATCAGAACGCCGCCAATAGCGTTGTTATTCAGTAATCGGGTGGGCAATTGCAAGATCGTCAGCATCAAATAAATGAATCTGATTAGGTGGAATATCTAGAAAAATTTCTTGGCCAAGTTGGAAGCTCTCTTGGCCGCGCATCCTTATTTTGAAAATTTTCGAATGTGAAGTAACGTCAATGATGGTAAAGGCACCAAGGTTTTCCACACCAATAATTTCCCCAGTAATTACATGGTTCGTCTGGAATGCCACTATTGTCATTTTTTCAGGGCGAATACCTATTTTTGCATCCATAACTCCTGCAGTGCTGATATTCGACTTAATCTTTAGTTCCAATTCAAATTCCTCGGAAATGAACTTTTGTTGTTTGGTGTCATAACTACCTGAAATAATATTCATCGGCGGCGACCCAACAATTGTTGCGACATAAAGTGTACGGGGAAATCATAGATTTCGTCAGGGGGACCGACCTGTGCAATCGTACCATTCTCAACAATTGCAACCCGGTCAGAGATACCTAAAACCTCTTCTTCGTCGTGCGAAACATAAACGAATGTATGGTTGCCTTCGCGTTGCAACCGCTTCAACTCAACCCTCATCTCTTCACGCAACCGTGCATCAAGAGCCGTAATAGGCTCATCCAATAAAAATGCCCCTGGATCACGAACAAACGCACGGCCAAGGGCTACCCGTTGACGTTCCCCACCGCTCAGTTTATCCGGGGTTTTATTGAGAATATGGGCGATATGAAGGACCTCTGCGACATGCTCCAACCGTTTATCTGCTTCGGCCAAAGGTATTTTCCTCTCGACCATGGGAAAACGTATATTGTCTTCCGCAGTCATATGTGGGAATAGAGCCAGATTTTGGAACACCATCGCCATATTTCTGGTATCAGCCCCCCAATTAAATTCATACTTGGGCTACCAATAAAATTGGCAACAAAGGTGTTTTGCGGATCATTGTAAACTTCTAAAGGTGTTCCATACTGTTGCAAGACCCTGTCACGTAGAATGGCGATGTTATCGGCGAGGCTCATAGCCTCTATCTGGTCATGGGTGACATAAACCATCGTTTGTTGAAATTCATGCTGAAGTACTTTTAATTCTGCCCGCATGTATGAACGAAAGGCCGCATCAAGATTACTCAAAGGTTCAGTAGGAATATTTTTGGCTCCATGATCGCAGATCTTCCAATGGCCAATTTTTGCAACTCGTTGACGCTTAACGTTGAGGCAAGTTGATTTAACCGTCCTTCAATGCTCATCCGCTGTGCCATAGCCATTACACGCGTTTCAATTTCATTTTTTGAAAGCTTCTTCACTTCCAAACCATAAGAGAGATTTTTATATACGGTTAAGTGAGTGAAGATCGCGTAGTTTTGGAAAACAAACCCAATGTTACGGTCTTGTATACGCACGTTAGTGAGATCCTCACCGTCAAACAGGATTTCCCCACTCGTTGGTGTTTCAATTCCTGCAATCATATTCATCGTTGTTGTTTTACCACACCCTGACGGGCCTAGAAGAGCTACGAACTCTCCATCTTTAATCTCAAGATTTAGATTGTCGACTGCGGTAAAATTCCCAAACTTTTTCGTGAGATTTTTTATATTAACTGTTGTCATTGAATAACCCTCGTCACTGTTATTTTTTGGCCATTGCCTTGAGGCCAAAAGCGGCCATAACGCTTAGCGCGATCAGAACAAATAATCCCATTGCGGCAACGTAGGACCACTCCAAGTTGGCAAAAGTCATTTTATAGAAATAAAGACTAATCGTTTCCGTCTGGACCCCGGGGCCACCCTTGGTCATGATATAGATAAGATCAAAAGTCTTGAAGGATTCGACTGCTCGCAAAAGCAGAGCAATGACGATAACCCCTTTCATTTTGGGCAAGATGATTTTAAAAAAATTCTGCAAATTCGATCCACCCAACAATTTTGCGGCAGTCACTTGATCTGTTGGCACACCTAACATACCAGCCAACAAAATTAAGAACATTAGCGGCATCCATTGCCAAATATCGGCAATCATGACCGTGATTATTGCTCTATTAGGGTCGGTCAACCATGAGAAACTGGTTGGCAAACCAAGGGTATTATTGATGGGCCCTGTCCCCTGAAAACAAAGGTAAAACATTAATCCAACAACAGCTGGAACGACCATCATTGGCGTTAGCATAATACTGTAGAAAAACTTACGGCCTGGGAAATTATCCAAAAATAAGTAGGCTAAACCCAGTCCTATCAAAAACTCTGCAGGAACAACGACAACCATGATAAATAACGTTCGTAGGATTGCTCCCCAAAAGCGGCCATCAATCAAAATTTCCCAATATTGTTCAAACCAATTCAAGCTTTTGAATGCATAATACCATGGCTCGCCATCAAGAGGTCCCCACCAACTAAGGCTGAGATATACTTGCATCAAGAGCGGAAAAACAACAATGAAGAGAAGGAGAAGGATTGTGGGCAAAACAAAATAAAAGTCAAGTTTTTCCTTATCTTGCTCAACATTTTGCCAGTAAGCTTTTGTATAAATAGCGCTGGCGGTTTGATTATTCTTCATTGTTTCAATGCTCCAAAAGTTAAGCCTCTAACTAGGTGCTTTTGTATCACCAGACCAAATACCACGGGTGGTATGGCAGCGATAATACCCAACGCCGCTTTCATGCCGTACATTTGCCCACCCATTGCCGAACTCAAGGACGCCATGTAGACTGGCAGTGTGACCCATTCCTTCTGGGTAAGAAGCAATGCAAACAGATAATCAGACCAATTCAGGATGAAAATAAATAGCGCACAGGTAGCAAGGCCTGGTTTCACAATCGGCAAGGTGATGCGCCAAAACATGCGCCAATAACTACACCCTTCAACGAGCGCTGCTTCTTCAATTTCAATGGGAATTTCATCAAAAAAAGTTTTCATCAACCAAAATGAAAACGGCAAAGTGATGATGCCATAAATCAAAGAAAGCCCCCACCAAGTGTCAATAGCGCCAATGAATGCCCACATCACCATAACCGGAATCATAACAGCTAGCGGTGGGAAAAGTCGCAATTGCAAAACAGATAAAGGAAGCATTTGGGCAACGCCAAACCGCGTTACTGCAAAGGCTGCAAGCGTACCAGTAAAAACAGCAATAACCGTTCCTATAACCGACGTCACCAAGCTCGCGAAAAGGGGACCAACGATGGTTCGATCTAGAGACACAACCAAACCTTCTGCTTCCCCAAAGAAAATAAATTCAAAATTTTGCAATGTTGGGTTTTTTGGCAACCAGCTTAGCCCAGCGACAGTGGTCCATTCGGGGTAAGGTTTGAATGCCATGGTTATCATCCATGTTAAGGGATACATAACAACACCAACTGCTACAGCAATTAAAAGATACTTAATTAGTAATGATGCTTTGTTACCAGCCATAATTTATCACTTTCGGTGGTGTTAATAATAAGACAAAAGTCTAAGCGGCTGACTTTTGGAGCCAACCACTTAGATATTCGTGTTTAGGCAGGATCAACAATTGACGGCCAAGTTTTCCGGCTCGCTGCAATTGCTTCAAGAATACCATTCTTTTTTTGCTTCTTGATGATCTTGCGCCATTTTTTGGCTGCTGCCCGCATAGCCTCTTCAGGCGTTTTTTGACCAGTAATTGCCGCCTGCAACTCCTCATCCAAAGCGTTATCCAATGCCGTTTGCCCAGCAAAGTTTATTGATGGTACAGACCGCGCAATGGTCTCAGGGATCGTTTCCATGGCGTAGGACTGATAAGTCGCCTCGCAAAGCGGCTCTGTAAAGTTAGCCTTTTGCATTGGATCAAAATACCCACCGGGGTTACCACACATCCATGTATAGGTGCGGGTTGAGCTCAACCATTGCATAAATAAGTAAGCCGCTTCTTGGTGCTTACTTTTAGCAGAGACCCAACCGGTAATGTGATAGTAAAGTACCGAGCGACGGTTAATCTTGTCACCAAATTTACGCCCAACAGGTAGATGTGAGCCAATTTGCCCAGATGCTTTCGTTTTGGGAGTGCCATCATCCTTTAGTCCATCACCAAACTTGACTAAATTGGTGTAGATTGCCGTATGTGGAGTTTGCATATTCCACATGGATGCATAAGCCTCAGCCCAAGTAAAAGTAAGAGCATCCGGCGCACACCATTTGAAACTATTGACGTGTTCTTCGGCGCATTTAATTCCCAACTCGCTATCAAGGGTAGGATCACCATTTTCATTAAAGAAGTAATTGTTTGGGAAAGCCATACTTGCAAATCGGGCATAAAAGGTCGCCAAACCCCAAAATGGGCTCATGAGATTTCCGTTACCATACATAGGGCCATCGCCATAATCTTTGCCGGTAAAGAACTCAGAAATTTGATCGACCTCTTCCCAAGTTGATGGTGGCACCAATGCTCTTCCATATTCTTCGGAAAATTCTTTTTGAACATCTGGCCTCTCGTAAAGACCTTTTAGATAGAACCAAGTCTGAAAATCACCATCGAGACTGAAGGAATAGTGATCGCCTTGATAAGTATAAAGCAATTGCTCCATCTCAGGTGTTGGTGTACCGCGTTCTGGATCACCCCAATCCGGTTTATATTTGGTGACATATTTTTCGCAGTTCACAATACCCTTGGCACCTGCTAAATCACCCGTAGAATTCCACGGCCCTGTATAAATGTCAAAGTTGCCATCACCAGTCGTGACGTCTTGCATGACTTTTTTGAAAATGTCTTCGGCAGGCGCACCGATGATTTCAATCTCAATTCCAGTCTCACGCTCCCATACTTCTTTGACTGAAGGCGCACCATCTGGGAACGGCTCCAAATTCCTGACTTTACCAACAGGAAATGGCTTTGTGATTTGGCCAATTGCACCATCAGTCAATAGCATCGTTAATTTTTTAGGCGCATCACCAGCCGCTACAAGCGTCTTAATACCTTCAATGGCACGGCCTTCAGACATGTCTGAATTATACTGGAACCGTTCCACCTTTAAACCCTGTAGGGCCACCTGTCATGCCTGGTGCATGCTGTGCGGCCATCGCTGAATTAATGAAAGTAGGGAAGCACACCCCCAAGTGTTGACGTTACTGCAATTGTACTCGCCGCACTAAACGATGATTTCATTACCTGTCGGCGTGAAAATTTTGACTTACTCATTATAAACCTCTCCATGTTTATCCATTCGCCTCCGCCTGCATTAAGCTGGGCGGTAGGTAGTTTGACCTGCACCCTTTAAATTAGTCCATTTATAAGTAGAGTCTTTCTCAACAGGAGGAAGATCAGAATGAAACGTAGTAGATTTAACGAAGAACAGATTATTCGTATATTAAAAGAGCAGGAATCTGGCATTACCACCGCAGATCTTTGCCGCAGACACGGAATTGCAGAAAGTACATTTTACAAGTGGAAGTCAAAATATGGCGGCATGGAAGTCAGTGATGCTAAACGATTAAAATTGCTTGAAGATGAAAACCGCCGTTTAAAATCTTTGCTGGCGGATGCCCATTTGGATATTTCGATGTTGAAAGATGTGAATGCAAAAAAATGGTAACGCCCGCTGGCAAGCGAGATGCTGTCACTCACCTTCGAACAAATTTTATGGTGAGTGAGCGGCGGGCGTGTTTAATGCTTAACGTGGAACGATCTTTAATCCGGTACCAATCCGTACGACCCAATGATGCGGTATTACGCAGCAGATTACGCGAATTATCGCATTTACGTAAACGCTTTGGCTATCGCCGTCTGCATATTTTATTGGCACGTGAGGGTTATCACCTTAACCATAAGAAGCTTCGGCGTTTGTATAAAGAAGAAGGTTTGGCAGTTCGCAAACGGAATGGTCGCAAGCGTGCTATTGGCACAAGATCACCGATTGCAGTGCCTTCTAAGGTCAACGAACGCTGGTCGCTTGATTTTGTCAGTGATAGTTTTATGGATGGCAGGCGTTTTAGAATGTTATGTGTTGTTGATGATAGCAGCCGAGAATGTTTGGCACTGGTGGCTGATACATCTATCGGTGGTCATCGTTTGTCCCGTGAGTTAGATAACATAATAGCAATACGTGGCAAGCCAGATACAATAGTCAGCGATAACGGCACGGAAATGACATCAAATGCCCTACTAAAATGGCAAGGCGACATGGGCATCAATTGGCATTACATCGCACAAGGCAAGCCGATGCAAAACGGGTTTGTGGAAAGCTTCAATGGTAAATTACGTGATGAATGTTTAAATGAAACACTGTTTGAAGACCTTCATCATGTTCGTAAGATATTAGCAGATTGGCGCGATGATTATAATCATGTAAGGCCGCACTCAGCCTTGGATGGGCAAAGCCCAATACAAGCTTTGCAAAATAAAAACGACCAACCATTATGGGGGCATGCCCCCATAATGGTTGCAAATGATCAAATAATTGATAAAAACTTAACTAAAGGACTCTACGGCTAACTGGTACAAAGTTGGGGCGCAGGTCATTTACTATATATTGATTAGTTGTATCCTAGTGCAATTCCAGTAGAGTGTAAAAAATAAATTTTGGGGTATTAAAAATGGCTAAAAAAGAAGCAAAAACAGACCTTTGGGTTCACGGGTTACTGATGGAAGCTGGAATAAAACTTGAACCGCAAGGCAGCTCCATTGTATAAATCGTCAATATTAATACGACATTCTTGTATATCATAGCCATTCGAGTTTAATAATTTTATAACACGCTGGCGGGTTATGCCATTTAGAAAGCTGCCATTGGGGGCTGGTGTTGATATGACACCATCTTTTACAATAAAAATATTTGATGTTGTATATTCAGAAATATTACCAAGCATATCAAGCATCACCGCATCTTCAAACCCGCGTTTTCTTGCCTCAGTTAATGCAAGCCCCGAATTTGTATATAAACAAGATGCCTTCGCATCTGTTGGCGCGCATTCAGGTGTTGGCCGTCTCAAGCTTGATAAACATGCGCTAAACCCTGTTTTTAACATCGGCATTGGAATAATATCCACGGCAAATTGCGTGCTATCAATTTCTGGAGTAATAAAACCCGCGTCTGCCCAAAAAGTGGGTTTTATATAAAGATCAATATTATCTTCATATTTTTTAATTCCTTGCCATGCAAGGTCATATATATCATCAAGATTATATTTTGGTTGCATACCTAAAATCTTGGCAGATCTGATCGATCTGGCACAATGCAAATCTAGGTCAGGGGCGAAACCATCAAAATATCTTCCGCCGTCAAAAACCGATGACGCAAACCAAACAGCATTAGAAGTCGAAGTTATAATTGCCGTATCGCCTGAAAGCCATTGATCTTTATACCATGTAAAAGAAGACATTATATAATAATTTCCTTAAAAATAATTGAACTAGCATAAATTAATATCAAATATGAGTAAATTACATCATTAGATCTATAATTTATTTATCGATATGCCAACTATTATATGAAAAAATTATTGCATTGATGAAAAGTGTAATATGCCTATAATCTTATAAATTATTATATTTATGTAAATATTCAACATAGAATTCCACAATTAAGGATTAATTAAGAATGTCGCAAGAAATAAAAAAAGTTGTTCTGGCCTATTCAGGCGGGCTTGATACTTCAATAATTTTAAAATGGCTAAAAGAAACTTATAATTGTGAAATTGTAACATTTACCGCAGATTTAGGTCAGGGCGAAGAATTAGAACCAGCCCGCGCCAAAGCAGAAATGATGGGCATTAAGGAAATATATATCGATGATTTACGTGAAGAATTTGTTCGCGATTTTGTCTTTCCAATGTTTCGAGCCAACGCATTATATGAAGGTACATATTTATTAGGGACATCAATTGCAAGGCCCCTTATTGCCAAACGCCAAATTGAAATTGCAAGACAAACTGGTGCAGATGCGGTTTGTCACGGCGCAACAGGCAAAGGAAATGATCAGGTAAGGTTTGAACTTGGTTATTATTCATTACAGCCCGATATTAAAATTATTTCACCTTGGCGCGAATGGGATTTAAATTCACGGACAAAATTAATAGATTATGCTGAAAAACATCAAATCCCCGTATCTAAAGATAAACGCGGTGAGGCACCTTTTTCACAAGATGGTAATTTATTACATATTTCCAGCGAAGGATTAGCGCTTGAAGATCCATGGGTAGAGGCGGAATTAGACCATATATTAACGCGTATGGTATCACCATATAACGCACCAGACAAACCAACTGAAATAACCATCGATTTTGAACATGGTGATCCAATTGCAATAAACGGTAAAAATATGTCGCCTGCGACTTTATTAGAAAAACTTAATCAATTGGGCGGCACAAATGGTATCGGCTGCATTGATATTGTTGAAAATCGTTATATTGGAATGAAATCAAGGGGAGTTTATGAAACCCCAGGCGGCACAATATTACAACATGCAAGACGCGCCATGGAATCAATCATACTTGACCGTGCGGCTATGCATACCAAAGATGAATTAATGCCAAAATATGCAGAAATGCTCTATAATGGTTATTGGTGGGCACCGGAACGAGAAATGTTGCAAGCGGCGATCGATAAGGCCAGCGAGAATGTAACTGGTACTGTGCGAATGAAATTATACAAGGGTAATGTTATGATTACAGGGAGAAAATCACCTTTTAGCCTGTATAGTGAAGCAATGGTTACTTTTGAAGAAGATGATGTTTATGATCAGCATGATGCCGAAGGTTTCATCAAATTAAATGCATTACGTCTTCGATTAGGTAGTAAAAATAATGGCTATTCATAATAGCCATATAAATTATAATTATATTTATCGTTGATATATTCTACAGAGAATTAATTTATACTGGCTAATATCAATGTAATTTAGATTTTTATTGTTTAATATCCTATAATATATATATTATAAACAGTTGTTTTTTTAAACTGCTAATTTACTAATCTTATAATTGGCTATAATTATGTTTATTGGAATATTATATGTCTGACCGCCGTCAATTAGTTGATATTAACCAAAAAACTGCTACTAAATGGTGGGAAACACCAATATATTTTTTAAATTCAAAAACTATAAAACAAAATAGATTACAACGTATATTAGAGCATGACATTTTACCCATTTTACAAAATATTGAAAAATATTATATACAGAAAAATTTAAATATAAAGCCAAGAATATATGGTAAAAGCTTTACAGAAGTTATCCAAGATGATGTGGCTATTGAAGCAGCAGTATATTTATTTGACTTGGCAGTCAGCGAAGGTCTTATAACCTTTGGCGAACAACAAGAAAGAAAAAATGAAATATCGCAACATATTGCGGTTGGTTCTTGTGGTCGAAGCATCTCACAAGTAAAAAAACGTTATGTTAAACGTGCAACATATTTAATTGTTAAAAAGACTGGCGCTAGCAATGCAGTTTTAAAAAGCATTTTAATTGATGATATATCTGATTTAAATAAAATAAGAACATTCAGTAAATTTGGCATTGCCAATATACGTGAATTAAACACGGGCTTGAATAATGATTTAAAGCCTCTTTTAGCGCGCGACAAAGAATATTTAGACGCTCTATATCGTTGTTGTGAAATGAAATATTTACGTGCAGTCCGTCATGCGCTGGGTAACAATTTTTCTGCAATATTGGAATGGCAAGCACCATTCATTCGATCTATTACCGATGACTTAAGTCATAAAGCACAAATTATAGCATTAGGAAATAGTTTGAATCAACAACCTGCAAGCGACGTAATGTCAGCATTGGGGCGGTGGCGAATGGAAGAAATGCCATATAGTAGAACAGGCGATATTGAATTAATAGATGTTAAAAAAACTCGTATTGGACAAATAAAAAACCTATTATCTGAAGATTTTGATAAAATATTAAGCTGGCATGGCTCTACATTAGATGTATTTGGCAATTGGCCTAATCATGATATTATATTATTAAAACCATATATAAAGTATATTGATAGGAATGTAATGTCATTTCTAAGTGTATTACCATCAGATAATGCCATCGCAATAATCGAAGGGTTATGGGTTAAAGCTGGTAAGATGTTTTTTAAAAATTATATCAACACTAGAGATGGTGAAAATATAATTAAAATAATTTGCAAATCTGTCAACGGCATGAATAAGCGGAAATCCACTCCTAACAATTTAAAAGCTGCAATAATCGATTCTGGTATATTTGACGATCATGTAAAAATATATACAGATAGTTCTTTATTTAAAAACAAATAAAAAAAACAAGCGATTTCAACAAACCTGCCTGTATTTAACCCGAACACATCACCAACATTAGCTAAAAATAAGGCTAATTCTTTTATAACAATATATTACACTAATTTCATAGGGTAAAAAAATAGCAGGATGTTTTTTGATGTAATTTCAAGATTTGGCAAAAAAACCGTTCTGGCAACCTTCGACGGTGGTGAGATTACATCAGATGCGGGTTTTACTATTATCTCCAGAATATGCACTAACCCAGCTATATAAACTTTTGGGTGGCACGCCAAGTTAACGGGCTGATTGGCTGTTTGGTTTCCAATCTAATTTAACTGAATATTCCCTGAATTCCGCTGGATACTGTTTGTGTTTTCTTGATGACATTGTTTATATTTCTTATTTTAGACTTTTATACATTTTATGTCCAGAATAGTGTAGCCATATCACATTAGAACTTCACCATTGTATAAAAGGCAAGAGCTGAAGCATTGGGACGTAAGGTAAACTCCTTATTGGAACCTCCATATTTCAGGCTACCGTAAAGTCCCGCAGTAACATTATCGGAAAGCGGCAATTCAAACCTAGTCCCAATACTGCCAGAACCATCGTCTAAACTGTGTAATAAAGAAAATTCGGTTACCAGATCAAAATCAGCAAATTTATCATGCGCCAAACGGATAAAACCGTAATTTTTCCGTAACATGTAATGATCAAGCAAGTTATTAAGTTGTCCAAGGGAACGTTCCATGACAGCAGAATTTGCTGGCGTAATGATTGCAAGTGCCTGCTCAATACGCCCCCACTCACCAGATGAATAGCCGCCGCTATCATGGGAATATTCTAGATTTACTGACCACCCATTGTTAAAACTACGCCCTGCTCCAAATGTAGCAAAGGCAATAATAGCATCTTCATCCGCCGGAATTATAGACAAATTTCCTGTCCCATCATATCCAGCGATGCTTTTTTTCTCTCGACCATAACGCACTGAACTATCGATGTATAACACCGTCGCCTCATTCAAACCATAAGATGCCGAGAGACCAAACCCCATTCTATCGCCGGAAAAGGCAGATAGCCCATAATCCAGCGCTCCTTCCAGACTAAAACCTGCATAGCGTATCATCAACAGATCTTCCTTATCACCATTATCTCTACCCGCAAATGACGGAGCAAAGAATATTGTTAATGTGCCATTATTGTCCGTAAACCAGTCAAACCCGACCATATCGGTTCCTTCTATATCATTACGGGATTTATCTGACGGGTAGATTTTCACCTCTTGCAACGGATCATGCAAAATATCTGCTGGGTTTAAGCCATAAGATTGCCCATAGGCAGTAATGCGTCGGCCAGCAAAAAAAAGCACCTGATCCGTAATGCTATATTCACCATAGGTTTCATCCATAAGAAGCTCAGTATCATCATAAGCATGTTCTAGTCTGATCTGGCTCTTGAGCCTTAATTTCTGATAATCGAGACGCATCTGCAAAACCACATCATAACCTTCCTGCTTGCCGCTGTATTTTGAGCCGGATGGATTAGGAACAAGATCTGTGCCCCCATTATCAGTCAACTGACCATAAGCGCTTATATAGCCAGATGTATCAAAGGAAATTTCATTTATTAAAGTTGTATCCTGCCCCAATGCAAGATTAGGCAGTAGACCAAAGACAAATATAACAAGCAAGATCTTGACCAAGATGAAGAGTGATTTTATTTGAAAAAAACACATGACTATAGGCTTTCTAGCTAGTAACTTCCAAAATAAATTTCAAAGCCAAAGGTTACAATCGGCTAAGATAGCTCGGCTGAAACCATGCCGCTGGTGTATCTTTAATCTCGTAAGCAGAATAGCTGATGATGGTAACATCATCCCCTGACAAATGGTCGATCACACGCAATTTTGTCGGGCGTTCACGCCCTAGCACAACCCTGTAGTCTTCAAAATAAACCGTCTTTAATTTACGTTTACCATTTTTGGTAAAGAACACAGCCATTTGCGGTTCGGCACTCATGTTCACTGTAAGATCAACTTTGCCATAAGCAGCCGATTGGGATTTTGCAGTTAGATGCAGCAACTGCCCACCCTTTACCTGATCAACTCCCGCTACTGCATAATCAATGGAATAGACCGTACGTGCAATATCAGCACTAGAAACGCCACCTAATACCTGCTGTTGTGGCGAAATACGCAAAGCTCGGCGCGAGCCAGGTATATAGATCCACATATTACGACCGACGAATAAAATGACCCGCCCAACAGTTTTCTTTGGCGCAACATATTGTACCAACCCTTTTGTGTTATCTTTCATACTCACATTCATAGTCATAACAGTGCCATCAGATGCACTTACCTTAACTTTAAAAGAAAAATCAGCCCCCGGCGCACGCACTTCATCGACTTGTTTCAACAAATCAATACCACTGGCATGGACAACAGAAAATTCAGCAATAAACAATAAAAAGACAAAGAAAATAGTTTTGAAAGCAGATATCAACATGATTTTTGCAAAGCCTCTACAATATTGGTTCTGGATGCCGCCCAAGCAGGATAGATGGATGACATTAGAGCTGCAACTACAGATATTAGAAACGCGCTGGCCAAAATCTCAGGTGTCATGAGGAAGAAGGCCTGATATCCTTGTGACATGGAGGGCGGCGGTGGCATGGGAATCCCACCTATAATATCAATGATCCACGACAAGGTAAGCGCAAGAACAACACCACCAGCACCGCCAAGAATACCGATGAACAGACCCTCATAGAGAAACATCAAAACCATAGTGCGCTGAGGAGCTCCGATGGCTCGCAGCGCACCAGTCTCACCCATGCGTTCAAAGACAGCCATAGACATGGTGTTGGCAACCGAGAACATCACAACGACAGCTACAATGCCAGTAAATATACGAAAGAGGCCATTATATAAGGAGACAACGGCCTCATAAAAACCGGCCAGCTCATCCCATTGTTTGGTCTCGTATTTTTCATCAAGCGTGGCTAGGGCTGTTTCAATTTTTGGACGCAGCCATGCTAAGTCATCTGTGTTGTCCAACAACACAATCACCCGCTCCACCGCCTTGGTATCAAGTGCCTGTTGAGCAAGAGAAATTGGCACCTTTACAAACACACGGTCATATTCAGTTGAGCCAGTTCGCACGATGCCGACGATTTTGAAATCCACAGCATTGATCATGCCATCGAGCGAGGTAGTCATCACGGTGACCCATTCACCCAATTTTGCATCTAACCCTCGCGCTAACTCTGCACCAATCACCCCTAAATCTGTATCACCAGGGCGCAGGTTTCTACCTTCGACAACGATTTCAAAATCGGTAAAATCCCGTTCACGTGCTGGGTCTACTCCGATTACTGACATGTTGACGGAGGCTTGCCCCGTACCGCCAATACCGGAAAAAGTAAGCCGGTGCGCCACACTGGAGATACCATCAAATTGTTCCAAAATTTGTTCCAAATTTTCCCGCTCATAGATCAGCACTGATCCAGGGTTGGTAATGTGATCGCGCCAATAATTTTTTGCGTAAATTTGCATATGTCCAAGTTGGGTACGAATGGTTGTCTCGCGCAGCCCTTCAAAAGTAAAATTAATGAAGGCTCCAAATGAAGCCAAAGCTGCACAGCCAATAGCTATAGACATAATAGTTATGGCTGAACGACGGGCATTGCGCAATGTGTTGAGGGATGAAAGATAAATAAGATCAAACATGGCTGGCTGCCTCTTTCATTTCGGAAGAACTCAAAAAAATCAATTTTCCCTCGTTCAGTGTGACGACCTGCTTTGCATGGCTTATAACCAACGGGTCGTGCGTAGCGAATATAAAAGTTACCCCGTATTCTTGATTCAGCGTTTGCATCAAATTGATTACGTCTTTTGCAGTATTACGATCCAGATTAGCGGTGGGTTCATCGGCTAAGATTATTGCTGGTTCACAAACAAGCGCACGGGCAATGGCCACGCGCTGGCGTTGTCCACCAGATAGATGCCCAGGCATCTTATTAGCATGTTCAGCCAAACCAACAAGTGTCAGTTTTTGTTGAGCTATACGCATACGTTCACGCCGTGGAACAGCTTTGAAATATAGTGGCCATGCAACATTCTCCGTAGCTGTAAGCACTGGCAGCAGGTGGAAAGACTGAAATACAAAGCCAATTTTTTCATTGCGAAAACTGGCAAGCATGGAATCGGGCAAGGTGGTGATATCCATCCCGTCTATTAAAATCGTACCACTGTCAGGACGATCCAACGCCCCAATCATGTTTAGCAACGTACTTTTTCCACTGCCAGACGGTCCACAAATTGCGGTAAATGCCCCTTTGGGAATATCGAGATTCGCTTTATCCAGCACAATCGATGTGGCCGCTTCGCTTACATAAGATCGGCTGACTTCAGAAAGAGAAATACAAGCCATTGGCTTAATTCTCTGTGCTTGCTTTAGATGCCGCTGCACCTTTAGCAACCCAGTCACCCTGATTGGGTGCAATTTTGGCAAGCGCCTGATATATCGCAATCATAGGGCGTGCCATACTCGGATGGTTGGCCATTGTATATATCTGATCCAGCATCAACATATCGTCACGCGAACTTTTTTCGCGACCAAACATAGAGGGCAATCTTTGAGTAACATTGGCGCGGATCAGTCGGACAATAAAACCCCTTGGCGCCATATCAATGGCTTCATCGAGATACCTCAAACCACGGTTAGTGAAACGAATTTTATCCGTTACGCTTCCAGCATCCCGAGCAGAAATGGAATAAGCACTTCCAAGATAAGCATAAACCTTGGCATTATCTGGCTCTTTCTCCAACAATATTTTCAGAGCTGAAACTGCTTTTTCTGCAGCTTTTTCTTCACCATCTCGTGCTTTATTATGGAGCATGATTGCTTCATTAAGGCCAATATGCTCTTGGGCAACGACTGGAGTTGAAGGTTGAAACAACAGCACAGCTGCAATCAAAAAAATCGAAACCATAAAAAGGCTTAGTGCTCGCGGCATGGATACAAGTTTAGTAAAGCGAATCATAATATATCTCCTAAAGGTTGGATGGTTAAGTTCAGGTTACCAGAAGCAACCAGGCCTGATTGAATTAAAACACGAGCTTTAATGCGAGGCATACCACGCATGCGCGAATAAGTCGAATTTCAATGCGCATTTGATCTCCTAGGTTACTATACCAATAAACTTCATATTAAAGCCAGTACAGAAAAAGCAAGAGTTTTCCATATCCTGTATCAACAGCCTATCCTGCTGGGCTTCGTGGGATGGTGAAACTTCTAGCCAATTTAACAGAGCTTTATCTGAATTAAGATGTGTATTTTGTAACATTTCATTTCGACATGTGGTTTGCCTCAGATAATAGGAATTGGCTATAGAATATTCAATTTATGTAACTATGCGCATATGGTTTAAATATGCGCTCCATGCTTGAAAGGTAATTCCCTTCCTTGGCCGGATTATCGGGCGTTATATTCATTGCTTTTATTCTAGAAAACTTAATTTCCTCATCTTTTACGTCAATATCAATAATGTTCAGGCAGCATGTGTCTTGTTCAAACCCACCCATCAAAGATAGAGTTTGATTTATATCGGCTGAAAAATTTGATGCTACAGTTGACAGAATTATTCTGTTAACGCCATCGTGAGCAACTATTAATAAGGATGACCAATCTTCTTGTAAGACGATTTTTTTAAAAGAGGTTGATACGCGTGAAGCAAAATCGGTAAATAATTCCCCATTTCCATAGCGCAAACCAGGAAACTTAGCATTTTCAAAAGCGTATACCAATTCATCTCCTTGTAAATTTTTTGGAACTGAATTGAAGCTTTTTGGCTGAACTTCTTGGAGGGATTCTAATTCTTCTATTACTGTTTCCCGTTTATCCAGCACATGTTTCGCTGTTTCTTTCGTACGGATTAATCCAGAACAGTAATATTCTATAATAATTGGTTACAATCAACATAAAATTCTATTTTAACAACAATAAAATATAATAAAACAACATTTATAATCAATTAATGTTGACTTTAAGAGGTTTAGGCCTGACTATCCTGCTAAGAATTATTGAACACACAAGCTAGTCGAGGTTTTAAGTGCGGGATCATAAAATTTTTGTATCCAATCTGAATTTTTGGTCAGGCGAGGTTGATCCGACCCCACTTGGTGGCGGCATCACAAATGTTAATTTTATGGTGGAAGATAACGGTAAAAAATTCGTTGTGCGTGTTGGTGAGGATATCCCGCTACACCATGTGATGCGTTTTAACGAGCTGGCAGCAAGCGAGGCTGCTTTTAACGTGGGAATTTCACCAGAAGTCGTTTATCATGAGCCAGGCATACTGATTATCCGTTTTGTTGAAGGTAAGACCTTTAATAACAAAGACGTTCAAGTGCAAAGCAATTTAGAACGCATTCTTCCTGTGATTCAGCGTTGCCATTACGATATCCCGAAATCCCTGCGTGGGCCATCGGTCATATTTTGGGTGTTTCATACTCTACGTGATTATGCGGCAACCATTAATGCTCGGAATAATGCCCACCGAAAGTTGTTAGAACGACTACTAAATAACGCTGAAAAATTGGAAGCAGCTGTCGGCCAGATAGATATGGTATATGGGCATAACGACTTGTTACCAGCAAACTTCATCGATGATGGCTCGAAGCTTTGGTTGATAGATTGGGATTATGCTGGCTTTAACAGCCCGTTATTTGATTTGAGCGGGCTAGCGTCAAACAACGAGTTAACACTTAAGCAAGAAGAATGGCTACTAGAAGCCTACTATGACAAGCCTCCCACGGATCATTTGCGCTATCAGTATAATGCAATGAAATGCGCATCCTTGCTGCGCGAAACCATGTGGAGCATGGTGTCAGAAATTCATTCCGAAATTAATTTCGACTTCGCAAATTACACAAAAAAAAACCTAACAAACTATGAAGCAGCTATTGTTGCTTTTGAAGAGCTAACATAAGAAAGACTATCATGACAGATCTACCTAAATCAGCAAAAGCCATTATCATTGGTGGCGGTATCATTGGCTGCTCGGTCGCTTATCACCTAGCAAAACTTGGTTGGACAGATACAGTTTTATTGGAACGCAAAAAATTGACATCTGGCACCACGTTTCATGCGGCTGGCCTTGTTGGACAATTGCGGTCTAGCGCAAATATTACCGAATTATTAGGCTATTCGGTTGATCTTTATAATAGATTGGAAGAAGAAACTGGCCTTGGCACGGGTTGGAAAATGAATGGTGGATTACGGTTGGCTTGTAATGAAGCAAGATGGACAGAAGTTAAGCGTCAAGCAACAACGGCGCATTCATTCGGGCTGGATATGCAGCTTTTAACCCCACAAGAGGCACAAGATATATGGCCATTGATGGATATTGGTGATGTCATCGGCGCGGCTTTTTTACCAACAGACGGACAGGCAAACCCATCTGATATTACACAGGCATTAGCCAAAGGCGCGCGCATGAATGGTGCGACAATTATCGAAGACACAAAGGTGCTTTCTATTGTTATAGATAAAGGCAAAATTAAAGGCGTGATAACCGATAAAGGTATGATCAAATGTGAAAAAATTATCTGTTGTGCAGGTCAATGGACAAGAGATTTTGCAAAAACAGCAGGCGTGAATGTACCGTTGATACCAGTAGAACATCAATATATGGTTACAGAACCTATCAAGGGTATCACCTCTAATTTACCAACATTACGTGACCCGGATCGCTTGACATATTACAAAGAAGAAGTCGGCGGCTTGGTTATGGGCGGCTATGAACCTAATCCAATAGCTTGGGCAACCAATGGTATTCCTAAGGGGTTCCACTACAGCTTACTTGATTCTAATTTTGATCATTTCGAACAATTGATGGAATTGTCGTTGGGCCGCGTACCAGCATTGGAAACTGCTGGTGTTAAGGATCTAGTTAACGGCCCTGAAAGCTTTACCCCGGATGGTAACTTCATCTTGGGTGAGGCTCCTGAGCTAGATAATTTTTATGTTGGCGCAGGGTTTAACGCCTTCGGTATCGCCTCAGGCGGCGGAGCTGGCATGGTGCTGGCTGAGTGGGTTGCCAATGGCAAACCACCATTTGATGTTTGGCCTGTTGATATTAGACGTTTTGGTAACAGGCATTTAGACGATAACTGGGTACGTACGCGTACATTAGAAGCCTATGGTAAGCATTATACCATTGCTTGGCCGCATGAAGAATATTCATCAGGACGACCGGGTAGAAAATCGCCATTGTATGACAAGTTAAAAAAACAAGGCGCTAGCTTTGGTGAAAAACTTGGGTGGGAGCGTCCGAATTGGTTTGCTGATATTTCAAAAGGTGAAGAAGCCAAAGATGTCTATAGTTTTGGCCGTCAAAACTGGTTCGATGCTGTTGGTCGTGAACATGCTGCGACTCGTGAAGCTGTAACTGTTTTTGACCAATCATCTTTTGCTAAATTTATGATGGTAGGGGAAGATGCTGAAGCAGCCCTTAATTGGATTTGTGCAAATGATGTCAGAGGTTCAGTTGGCTCCTTAATTTATACCCAGATGTTGAATGATCATGGCGGGATCGAGTGCGATCTTACCATGGCACGCATGGCCGAGAACGCATACTATATCGTCACTGGTACGGGCTATGCCACACATGATTTCAATTGGATCAGGAAGAATATTCCCAAAGGCATGAACGTGCATCTGATCGACATAACATCTTCTAAGTCTGTTTTATCCCTGATGGGTCCTAATGCCCGAAAAGTTCTGGAAAACCTAACAAGTGATGATATTAGCCATGAAGGCTTTGCCTTTGGTAGCGCAAAAGAAATTGGTATTGCTGGTGCGCCAGTTATTGCGTTCCGACTAACCTATGTTGGTGAGCTAGGGTGGGAACTCCACATTCCAACTGAATATGCTATAACTGTTTATGAAGCCCTAATGAGAGCTGGTGCAGACTTGGGTATTAAAAATGCAGGTTATCGCGCTATCGAATCCTGTCGTTTGGAAAAAGGCTATCGCGCATGGAGTTCGGATATTGGTCCTGATCATACACCGCTTGAAGCGGGGCTGGGTTTTGCAGTTAAGCTTAAAACAAACATTAGCTTTAAGGGCAGAGAGGCTTTAGTTGCTCAAAAAGAACAAGGAACAAAAAAGCGCATGGCTTGTTTCACCCTTGACGATCCAAATGTGACGCTATTAGGCCGCGAAACCATTTACAGGAATGGTGAACGGGTTGGTTGGCTAACGAGCGCTGGTTTTGGCTATACTGTTAATAAACCTATTGGCTATGGCTATGTCAAAAACGAGGATGGAGTTGATATGGCATATTTGAAAGCTGGCAAATATGAGTTGGAAGTCGCAACAGTAAAAATAAAAGCCACTTTGCATGCAAGCGCTCTTTATGACCCAAAAATGAAAAAAGTTAAAATTTAACATGTCATAGAGTTCTGTAAAATAAACTCCCAAACTACAGGGGAGTCTGGATGCAAGTTGCTAAGGTTGCCAATAATAATGAACCTGTCACGGTTTAGTTCCGCTCTAATGAGATATATATTATCACAAAGTAGATAAATTATGGGATCTAAACAAACACCAGAATTCAAACAAGAAGTTGTGCATGTTGCACTGACCAGCGGATTAAGTCGTAAACAAGTTGCGTCCGACTTTGGCATTGGTTTTTCTACATTAGTCAGCCCACATTAAAGAAGGGCGCGATCAAGTTTTAATGTTTGATCCACCAAGTGATTTAATTGTGGAAAATGCCAGTCTTCGCAAATAAGTGCGCATACTTCGTGAGGAGCAAGGAAATATTAAAAAAAGCAGCGATCTTTTTCGCCAGAGAAAAGCGGTGAGGTTTAATTTTATCAATCATTATCAAGGGTCGCGCATCTTTGCAAAATGTTAGGCGTAACATCTCGCGATCTTCGGGCTTTTAATCGCCGTCCAATCAGCCTGCGGCAACTGACCTGCGCCCTTTAAATTAGTCCATTTATAAGTAGAGTCTTTCTCAACAGGAGGAAGATCAGAATGAAACGTAGTAGATTTAACGAAGAACAGATTATTCGTATATTAAAAGAGCAGGAATCTGGCATTACCACCGCAGATCTTTGCCGCAGACACGGAATTGCAGAAAGTACATTTTACAAGTGGAAGTCAAAATATGGCGGCATGGAAGTCAGTGATGCTAAACGATTAAAATTGCTTGAAGATGAAAACCGCTGTTTAAAATCTTTGCTGGCGGATGCCCATTTGGATATTTCGATGTTGAAAGATGTGAATGCAAAAAAATGGTAACGCCCGCTGGCAAGCGAGATGCGCTCACTCACCTTCGAACAAATTTTATGGTGAGTGAGCGGCGGGCGTGTTTAATGCTTAACGTGGAACGATCTTTAATCCGGTACCAATCCGTACGACCCAATGATGCGGTATTACGCAGCAGATTACGCGAATTATCGCATTTACGTAAACGCTTTGGCTATCGCCGTCTGCATATTTTATTGGCACGTGAGGGTTATCACCTTAACCATAAGAAGCTTCGGCGTTTGTATAAAGAAGAAGGTTTGGCAGTTCGCAAACGGAATGGTCGCAAGCGTGCTATTGGCACAAGATCACCGATTGCAGTGCCTTCTAAGGTCAACAAACGCTGGTCGCTTGATTTTGTCAGTGATAGTTTTATGGATGGCAGGCGTTTTAGAATGTTATGTGTTGTTGATGATAGCAGCCGAGAATGTTTGGCACTGGTGGCTGATACATCGATCGGTGGTCATCGTTTGTCCCGTGAGTTAGATAACATAATAGCAATACGTGGCAAGCCAGATACAATAGTCAGCGATAACGGCACGGAAATGACATCAAATGCCCTACTAAAATGGCAAGGCGACATGGGCATCAATTGGCATTACATCGCACCAGGCAAGCCGATGCAAAACGGGTTTGTGGAAAGCTTCAATGGTAAATTACGTGATGAATGTTTAAATGAAACACTGTTTGAAGACCTTCATCATGTTCGTAAGATATTAGCAGATTGGCGCGATGATTATAATCATGTAAGGCCGCACTCAGCCTTGGATGGGCAAAGCCCAATACAAGCTTTGCAAAATAAAAACGACCAACCATTATGGGGGCATGCCCCCATAATGGTTGCAAATGATCAAATAATTGATAAAAACTTAACTAAAGGACTCTACGGCTAACTGGTACAAAGTTGGGGCGCAGGTCAGTGAGATTATGATATGCGATATGTAATCGGTGTCGCTGTCGGCACAAGAAGCGCGAGAGCAGGTTTATTTGACGAGACCGGTCATATGCTTGCAACTGCAAGTAAGCCCATCACCCTGAAGCAACCTAAGCTGGAGTGGGCAGAACAAAGTTCAGATGAAATTTGGCAATCTATCTGCTACTCAGTAAGTGAATGCATAGCTATATCAGGTATTAAAGCTAAAAAAATTAGTGGTATTTCATACAGCGCTACTTGTTCACTTGTTCTGTTGGATAAGAAAAATAAAGTGCTCGTTCTTTCTGATGGAAAAGAAAACTGGAATGTAATTGTCTGGATGGATCACAGAGCAGCGTGTGAGGCGGAAGAAATAACAAAATCAGGAAGTAGTATTCTTAATAATTTAGGTGGAACTATGTCACCTGAAATGGAAATTCCAAAACTGATGTGGCTTAAACGTAATCGGCCTGAATTATGGGAACAGCTTGGATATGCTGGTGATCTTGCCGATTTTCTAGTTTATCATTCTTGTGGTTCACTCAAAAGATCTGATTGCACTTTAGGTTGTAAATGGACTTATAATGCTGATGAAGATGGTTGGAATAAAGACTTTCTGCATCAAATAGGCCTGGATGATCTGCTGAAAAAAGCTCAGCTTCCAGATAGAGCAGTACCCGTTGGTACATTCATGGGGAAATTAACCAAACAAGCCGCTAGCGAACTAGGGCTTACAACAAATTGTAGCGTTGCATCAGGCTTAATTGACGCTCATGCTGGTGCTTTAGGAACTCTTGGTTTATTTGTCGATGACCAATTAGAACGGCGTATGGCACTTATCGCAGGAACCTCCAACTGCCATATTTCATTAAGCCCAAAAAAAATATTAATTCCTGGTATATGGGGTCCATATTCTGGGGCCGTTATCAATGGAATGTGGTGTAGCGAAGGCGGTCAAAGTGCAACGGGAGCCTTGCTGGATCATATAGTTGCATTATTTGCTAAAGACAGATCAAGTAAAAATTATCATACTGATATTGCGTTACAATTAATGGCAATTGAAGATGAAAACCCTGAATTTGCAGCTGAAATTTACGTTATTCCAGATTTTATTGGTAATAGAACACCATTTGCAAACCCTAAACTTAGAGGTCATATTTCTGGATTAACGATAGAAGATCCCGAAATATCATTTTTAAAGATATATTGGGCTGCGGCTGCTAGTATTGCCTATGGCACTAGATTATTAATAGATAGAATGAACCAATATGGATATAAAATTGATACAATTCATCTAAGTGGTGGCCATACTAAATCCCCTCTTTTAATCAATTTATATGCCGATGCTACAGGATGTGATGTTTTCGTTTCAAATGCAGAAGAACCAGTTTTACTTGGTGCAGCGATAGCTGCACTTGCACAATTTGAAGATAAAAATTATGTCGCAATGGTTACTAAAAAAATGAATAAAAATGGTAAGCTTTATTTACCAAGAGAAACGCACCGCCGCATTCATAATGAACGCTATAAAGAATTTAACAAACACTATAAGCGATATGAGATTTTATGATATAGATATATAATGAATTTGATGCTAGATTTTTAGTATAAAACGGCATAATAATGAAACGCAATATTTGGGTTTTTGTTCACTGATCCATCATGCAGGATGTTGGCATTAACGCCTAAATTATCGGCGGTGTGGGAAGGGATGATCCGTTTGAAAAGACAATTTAACAGAGTTTTATCTGAATTAAGATGTATATTTTGTAACATTTCATTTTGACATGTGGTTTGCCTCCTTAAGACTAAGGTTTATTGTAACTTACTTGTCTTAAAATAGGGTAGCCACATCATAAAGCCTTGGTAATACCCCCATTTATAAGGGCGTTATAAGTAGGGCTCTATTGTTTAATTAACTATGGGCATGCTAAATAATTAATTTTTATATCGGCGTAATTCCGCCTATTGCCATGTTAAGTCTTTCATTATTATAATACACAAGCATTTAGTAGCATCATTCTATGTTTGTTCAATATTTTCAAAAATATATTTATACAGCAGCCTTTAATGCTTCGGAAAATTCTTCTTTTATCAATTCAAATTTTTCAATACCAGCAGAAACACGGATAAGATTATCTTCTATTCCCATTGCAACTCTCTCCTGTTTAGGGAATTTTCGATGCGATGATACAGAAGGCATGATAACCGTTGTTGCAACATCACCCAAAGTTGGACAATAGGGGATATTCTTTGCTGTCCTTAGGAAAGAATTTGCTTGATCACGCCCGCCATCAAGAACAAAGCTGACCATCGATCCAAACCCATTTTTTAATATTTTATTTGCCATTTCAAAATCAGGATGATTTTCAAGATTTGGATAGATCACCTTTGTAACATTTGGTTGTTCTTGTAAAAAACCCGCCAATTGCGATGCATTATTTTGCGATTGTTGGTAACGTAAATCAAATGTATGCAGACCGCGTTCTGCCATCCAGCAATTATAGGGGCTAGAATTAAGCCCGAATGTGGCTAGAGTATCTCCAATATGCACCATCAGCATCTCATCCTTAGCCCCAATATAGCCCAAATTAAGATCACTGTGGCCTGAAAGCATCTTAGTCACCGAATTCATAACCAAATCAGCACCTTGTTCCAAAGGCTTAAAACCGTTTGGCGTGGTGAAAGTATTATCAACCAGCAAAAGCGCGCCAACGCTTTTTACTTTTTTCACCAATTCTGCAAAATGAGTAACCCGCAGCATAGGGTTAGATACTATTTCTGCTAAAACTATTTTGGTATCAGACCCAATTGCCTCGTCAAATGTCGATGGATCTGATCCGTTAAAAAATGCAGTTTCAAAACCCAATCGTGGCATTTCCTGTTGCATCATGCGAAGCGAACGGCCGTATAGCTGTGAGGCAGCGGCAATTTTTCCACCTTTATTCATAACCGATAATAAAACAGCGGTTATGGCGCTCATGCCTGATGCGGTCATAAGGCCACATGATGCGCCCTCCATCCAAGAAATTTTATCGGCAAGAACTTCGGCATTTGGATGCCCATCACGGGCATAATCAAAACCGTTAATTTCACCTTCATGCAGCGATTGCAACTCGTCCGCATCTTTATAATGATGCACAACAGTAGGAGATAAGGGAGTAACAACGGGAACACCAATATTTTCAGGCCAAATACCGCGCCGTACAACAGATTTTTTACTTTTTTTCATTTTAAACTCTAACAGTTTTTGCCATTTTTGGCATTTTAAAATAATTATCACTTAGCCATAATAAAATCGAGGCTTAATCATAATATTTGACTTAGGAATAATTTGGTTCGTTCATGCTGTGGGTTGTTAAAAAACGCATTAGGCTCGTTTTCTTCAACTATATCGCCTTCATCCATAAATATCACACGATCAGCAATGGTTTTGGCAAAACCCATCTCGTGAGTTACAACGATCATGGTCATACCAGTATCAGCAAGCTCAATCATAACATCAAGAACCTCTTTGATCATTTCAGGGTCAAGGGCTGAGGTTGGTTCATCAAATAGCATAATATTGGGTTTCATGCATAATGACCTTGCAATAGCAACGCGCTGTTGTTGGCCACCCGATAATTGCCCAGGGTATTTGTCTGCTTGTTCAGGGATTTTTACCCGTTCAAGATATTGCATAGCGACCTTGGTCGCGTCAATTTTAGGCATTTTACGCACCCAAATAGGCCCCAATATCAAATTTTCTAAGATTGTCAGATGGGGAAACAGATTGAAACTTTGAAATACCAAACCAACCTCAGTACGAATATGATCAATGTTTTTTAAATTTTGATCCAAGGTTATACCATCAACAATGATGCTGCCTTCTTGATGTTTTTCAAGATGATTAATGCAGCGAATAAGCGTAGATTTACCTGAACCAGAAGGACCGCAAACAACTATACGCTCGCCCTTATATACTGTAAAATCTATATCTTTCAGGACATGAAAATCGCCATACCATTTATTGACCTTATCAAAATTAATGATAATTTCATTGGAAGCAGCAGATGCCAATTGTTGTCTATCATCTTGTGAAATTTGTGTGTTTTTATCCATCATATTTTCTCCCTTGATTTTACCAGGTCAATTTTTGTGAGTAGTTGACAGTTTTTCTTCCATGTAACGGCTATATTTTGACATAGCGAAACAAAGTAAAAAGAACAACATAGCCCCAAATAATAATGGTTCTTTGTGAAGCCCAAGCCATGGCGTATCCTTACTAATTGCGCGCAGCATGCTTAAAATATCGAACAACCCAATTATTGATACCAATGTTGTATCTTTAAGCAATCCAATTAAAATGCCTACAATATTTGGTATCATATGTTTCAAAGCTTGCGGCATGATAATAAAGCTCATAGTTCCCCAATATCCCAGCCCAATAGTATGCGCACCTTCAAATTGGCCTTGTGAAATGGCCTGTAGGCCGGCCCGCACTGTTTCAGCCATATAGCAGGCATTAAATAAACAAACCGCAATGATTACCTGAGTTAATTTATTTAAAATAAAACCTTCAGGCATAAATAATGGAAACATTGTTGTCGCCATAAATAACACGGTAATTAAAGGAACTGATCGGAATAATTCGATAAATGCAGTGCTTAAAATACGAATAACAGGCAGTTTGGAACGGCGACCAAGAGCCAGAAGAACCCCGCCAGGAAGTGATGACGCGATACCAATACCTGCAATAACCATCGTCAAGAATAACCCGCCCCATTTGACCCAAGAAACGCTCTCTACATCCCAGCTCATTTGCCATAAATATGCCAAGGCAAAAGCAAATCCCAAAATTGCAAATAAAATATTACGTTGGATCTTTGCTGCTAAACCAGTAATGCCAAGTAATTTTAATAAAATTTCAGCAAGGGTTTTACCGCTGATCACACCAATGAGCGAATGCACGCTATTACCGATCAAACAAGTGATTGCCGCAGATATCATGATCTGCATGAATATGTCTTTACCGCCGCCTGCAAAAAGATAACCAGCCAAAAATGGGTAAAGGAATACCGTGGTTAGGCCAATGAAAACCTTTGCCTTAACACGCGGTAGCCAAAGAGGGATCATCCAGACAATTAATAGCAATAACCCAAGATCAATGCGCCATAATTCTTCGCGCGGATAACGACCGTAAAAAATATTATCCAGCCATGCAATAATACCAGCCCAACAAGCACCGCCAATGCTTATATCGAAACATTCGCGTCTTGTCTCGGCAATCCAGACGGCATCATATATGCCCCAACTCCATAAACCATTTAACGTTAGATAGATTACATAAATTGTGATTAAAGTAAGGACACTGTTAAATATGGAGCTGAATAGATTTTTATGCATCCAGCCTAAAACAGATGTTTCAGATAATGGTGCCGCTCTGGCAGTTGTTTTTTTATGATTTACAACAGTCATAATCAGCGCTCCACCAGTTGGACATGTTTATTATATATATTTAATAATCCAGAAATAGTCAGGCTAATGGACATATAAAAAACCATGGTCATGCCAACAATTTCAATTGCATGGCCTGCTTGATTAAGCGATGTTGACATAAAGACAGCAACAAGATATGGAAAACCAATAGCAATAGCCAATGAAGAATTTTTAACTACATCCATCGATTTACTAATCATCGGTGGAACAATTGCGGGCATTGCTTGTGGAATAATAATTAGCTTCATGGCACGGCTTGGTCGAAGTCCAATGGCTAATGCTGCATCATGTTGGCCTTTATTAACCGATAAAATTCCCGCACGTACGGTTTCCGCCATATAAGCAGAATGATATATAGTCAAGGCAACAAATAACGCCAGAAAAGCAGGTGGTAATGTAGCCCCACCAACAAAATTAAAACCTTCAAGTTCTGGTATATTCCAACCAAGTGGCGATCCCGTTATAAGAAAAACAGCCCATGGAAATAGGATAATTAAAGCCGCAGACGGCAAGAATATTGGAATTATTTTTCCTGTTTTATCTTGGTGTTTATGCGCCCAGCGCCTGAATATAAAGGCAGCAACGATTGCTATAATTATTGCAACGCCTGTTATCCAAAGCGAATTACCAGCTTCTGGCCAAGGCACATATAAGCCACGATTATTTAATAAAACCAATTCAATGCCACCCGAAAAATCATAGCTTTTTTTAACCTTTGGCAGCAGAGAAAAAATGCCAGTGTACCAAAAAATTATTTGTATTAATAAGGGCGTGTTACGAAAAATCTCGACATAAGCTAATGATATTTTGGCAATTAACCAATTATTGGAAAGCCTCAAAAAGCCGATGATAAAACCAAGTATTATCATCGCAATGATTGCCACCGCAGATATATAAAGCGTATTTAAAATACCAACCAGAAAAATATCACCATAAGTGCCAACACCAACGGTATAATCAATAAGCCTGAAATTAACATCAAATCCAGCTTCAACACCCAAAAAGCCAAAACCAGATTGCATCCCACGAGTTTCAAGATTATGTGATGTGGTGGTAGAAAGATACCAAGCAACCCAACCAACGATAGATGCAGTTAATATTTGATAAAAAATAGAGCGAACTCGCTCATCATGGAAAAAGTCAAATTGTTTCTTTGGCTTGATTTGTTCTGATTTTATGATTTTGTCATTAATCGTCAATTTATCTTCTTCATGATCTTTAATTCTGCTAGCGCATTGTTAATTATCGGCGCCTAATCAAATTAAAAATTAAGCACCGATTAATGTTATCAACGGCAAAATACCATAATTATTTTTTAGCGCATAGGAGGAGAATACATTAAACCACCATTAGTCCAAAGCTCATTAGTAGTTCCCTTCCGTGGGATACCAATGCCCAATTTACCGCTGCCAATATAGGCTTCATAATTTTCACCATAATTGCCAACATGTTTAATAATATTATATGCCCAGTCTTTGCTAAGTCCCAAACCTTCTTGAAGATTACCCTCAACACCCAACATGCGACGAATTCTAATATCATCAGAATTAGCGCGCATCTCGTCCACATTTTGACTAGTAACACCAAGTTCTTCAGCATTTATCATGGCATAAACCGACCAATTAACAATGTCACGCCATTGGCTATCACCATGTCTGACAGCGGGGGACAAAGGCTCTTTGGAAATAGTTTCTGGTAAAATCATATGATCAGATGGAACGGGAAAAGCAGCCATATTACCTGCCATTGATGATTTATCACCAGTAACCGCATCGCAGCCACCGTTAAGATAAGTTTCATCACGAACATTGTAATCTTCAAAAGTAACAGCGCTAATATTCAGCTTATTGGCACGGCTGTAATCAGCCAAATTCAATTCAGTTGTTGTGCCTGATGTTACGCATACCTTGGCACCTTTTAATTCAAGCGCGCTTGATATACCGCTATCTTTATGAACTGTGAAGCCTTGACCATCATAGAAATTTGGTTGCAAGAAATCCAAACCAAGCTGTGTATCACGCGACATGGTCCATGTTGCTGTTCGAGATAATAGATCAGATTCGCCATTAGCCAGCGCAGTGAAACGCATTTGCGAGCTAACAGATTGAATTTCCAGCTTTTTAATATCGCCAAAAATAGCCGCCGCGACGGCATGACACATTTGCACATCAAGGCCATACCAGTTGCCATCAGCATCCAAATTATAAAAACCAGCCGATGGTGGGCCAACTTGGCAGCGCAAATGACCGCGTTCTTTAACAATGTCCAATGTAGTTTTTTCTGCAGCCAAAACTGTTGTAATGCCTGTAAGCGCAACAACTGCAACCGCGGCTGCAGATGTAATTAGTGTAGTAAATTTCATTAAATACTCTCCTGCTTGTAAATTTTAAAAACCTATTTGTAGATTTTAAATAATAATAACTTATAGGTTATTACAAAATAGATATTATAGTTTTATTATATCGGGATTGTGCCTTATCATTCCCTCCCAAAATTTTTATATTTTTCATAATTCTAAGGCGTATTCTGGTGATTTGTCCAATGCATTAATCAATCATCATAAAGCATATTGTTTCAGAATAGGGAAAAAATATCAATTTAAATATTTTATAAATTAAGTTTCATTTGCTTTTTTTGTAATAATATCTGCCAAAAATTTTCTGTATTTGGTATTGCATTTGGTAGATAGCGATAAATTACAATATATAATAAAATATCATCATCTTCGCTCGCCGCCCGCACTAGTGTGCGATTTTTAAGATCAGCAGCAATGACTGATTTTGGAATCCAAGCTACCCCACTGCCCTTGATAACCATCTCTCTAATCGCCGCAGCAGTGGAAGATTCGTAAACAGGCACAAATTTCAAATCACTATAATTAACCTCCATATGTTGTTTAACTGGCCATACCTGCGGGTTGGAATAGGTATGCAAATATGGGATTGAGCTGCCAGATTTGGCTGTTGGAAGTCAATATTCAGGCTTACCATCTTCTGTTGGCTTAACAACAGGTATAAGTATTTCTGTACCTAGTTGTAGCGAACAAAATTTATTAGTGTCATTAAAAATTGCACCAGATGGATCTTCATATCCAACATAAAAATCAATTTTTGCCTCTTCTAAGGCATTAAGATATTGTCCAACACTGCCATAACCACTTCGAACACTAAACATTTCGGTTTCAGTAAAAGATTGCAGTTCATTTAACCAATCAGGAATAAAAAATTGTGCTAAAGTGCTTAGGGTAGAAAATCGTATTTTTTCCTTTTTCCTTTTGATATCACTGCGCGATTGATTGGCAAGGCGGGTAATTTCTTGTGCCACTGGTCTAAATATTTCACCCGCTTCCGTTAATTTAGCTGGCTGAATTGAACGGTCGATAAGCTTTGATCCAATCCAATCTTCCAGCGATCTAATACGTCGGCTAAATGCAGGCTGAGAAATATATCGGTCTTCTGAAGAAATTCTGAAATTGCCAGTTTCGCAAAGGGAAAGAAAATCCTCCAACCATTTAAGTTCCATATCTATTATCCGTTTCATGCGATAAAACTAAATGATTCAATCATAAAATATCAAAATAGCTAATATATATAAATTGATAAAAGATTATAGCTTTATTATACTGCATAGTCGAGGCATGAATTATCACATGCATTAAGCCAGTGTTAATATATTACATGCTGGATAAAGCTGTACATAAATCTCAGTAGGCTATTGACAAAACACTGGCTATTTTGCAATTTATATTATGGATACAAATAAAAATATTGCCGATATATTAGCAAAACGCCTTAAAGAAATACGCAAATCTAAAGGATTAAGTTTGGAGGCAACAGCCAAGCTATCTGGTGTTTCCAGATCGATGCTTTCACAAATAGAGCGCAAAGAATCAAGCCCCACAGTGGCAACACTTTGGAGCCTTTCACGGGCATTGCAGGTCGATTTTGCAGAGCTTTTAGATAATGTTAATGCCAATGATACAATTAAAGAAATAATGCGCGCAAATCGCACCCCAACGATTGATAGTCAGGGCGAAGGATGCCGAATTCGCATTTTAAGCTCGCCCGCACAAGCAGGGAAGCTGGAAATATATGAAATTCAATTCACCGCCGATGGAATATTGGCCAGCGACCCACATCGGCATGGCTGCAGCGAACAATTGACCGTCCTTGAAGGGGAAATTGTGGTTAGCGCGGGTAAAAAATCTGTGGAATTAAGCGAAGGCGACACAATACGATATGCTGCAGATTGTAATCACATAATTAGAGCCGCAGGAAAACCATCTAAAGCACTTTTAATCGTGCAGAATTCTTAATTAATCCGTTATACAGTTATTTAATTCTATTATATTGACATAATCCTTAAGATAGGATTTATATATTTTATAATTAAGGAATATTAAATATGAAAAATGAATTTTTAAACCATATCTCCAACAGTTTGCAAGAAATTGAAACGGCAGGCCTTTACAAGCGCGAACGCTTTATCACCTCCGCACAATCGGGGCGGATAGACGTTATGCTTAATGATGTGCAGCATGACCGTGTAGTTAATCTTTGCGCCAATAACTATCTCGGCCTCGCCAATGATGCGCGGTTGATCAAAACAGCCAAAAATGCACTTGATAAGCAAGGGTTTGGCATGGCTAGTGTACGTTTTATTTGCGGCACACAAGACCAGCATAGGGTGCTGGAACAACAGTTGGCAAAATTTCTTAGCAAAGACGATTCGATTTTATTTGCAGCTTGTTTTGACGCTAACGGCGGCTTGTTCGAACCATTATTAACTTCCGAAGATGCAATCATTTCTGACGCGCTTAATCATGCCTCAATCATTGACGGCATCAGGCTTTGCAAGGCTAAGCGTTATCGTTATGCAAATTCCGATATGACGGAACTTGAAGCAAGACTGGTCGAGGCAAAAGATAATGGTGCAAGATTCATCATGATTGCCACTGATGGCGTGTTTTCAATGGATGGTTATTTGGCGAAACTTCCAGAAATAACCGCATTGGCTGAACGTTATGGGGCTATTGTCATGGTTGATGATTGCCATGCCACAGGCTTTATGGGGCCACAGGGGCGCGGAACTGCGGCGCATTTTAATGTGGTTGACGATGTTGATATATTGACTGGCACGCTTGGTAAAGCATTAGGCGGATCAATTGGTGGATATATTGCAGGGTCGCAACCTATAATTGATTTATTGCGCCAACGCGCGCGTCCATATCTATTTTCAAATTCATTACCACCAGCGATCGTCGCAGCAGGAATAAAAGCCATAACAATAGTAGAACAAGGCGATGATTTGCGTAAAAAACTATTTGAAAACACCGTGTTTTGGCGCGCGGGATTAGAAAAACTGGGTTTTGATTTACTTCCTGGCGAACATCCTATTGTCCCGGTAATGTTGGGCGAAGCATCTTTAGCACAAGATATGGCAGCGCAATTATTTGACGAAGGCGTATTTGTCGCAGGTTTCTTTTTCCCCGTTGTACCAAAAGGTCTGGCGCGTATCCGCACACAAATGAATGCAGCCCTAAGCCGTGATGATCTTGAATTTGCCCTAACCGCATTTGCGAAAATTGGCAAGGAAATAGGAATAATTAAGTGATAATAAAATCAAATAATATGAAGGCATTGGTTAAGACAAAAGCGACCACAGGATTATGGATGCGACAAGAACCAATTCCACAAATTGGTGATGATGATGTGTTAATACGCATTAAAAAAACTGGTATTTGTGGTACCGATATTCATATTTGGGATTGGGACGAATGGTCACAAAAAACCGTACCAATACCGTTAATTACAGGGCATGAATTTGCTGGCGAAATTGTCGATATGGGTGCAAAGGTTAGCGAATTATCAATTGGCCAGCGCGTTTCTGGTGAAGGTCATTTGGTTGGTAAAAAAAGCAGGGCAAGCCGTTCAGGGCGTTTTCATCTTGACCCTGAAACCCGTGGAATTGGCGTTAATGAACCAGGAGCCTTTGCTGAATATTTGCGTTTACCTGCCTTTAATGTGGTGCCGCTACCCGATAATATCAGCGATGATATAGGCGCAATTTTAGACCCGCTTGGCAATGCAGTTCATACGGCTCTTTCTTTTGATTTGGCGGGTGAAGATATTTTAATCACTGGTGCTGGACCTATTGGAATAATGGCGGCGGCAGTTGCCAAACATATTGGTGCGGGTCATGTGGTTATTACCGATATTAATCAAGATCGTTTGGATCTGGCGCTTAAAGTCGCCGATGTTACTGCGGTCAATATTACCAATACTGATTTAAAAGAAGTTTCAACCGCACTTGGTCTGGTTGAAGGGTTTGATGTTGGCCTTGAAATGAGCGGATCACAAGCAGCAATGGATCAAATGGTCGATGCAATGGTTGTCGGTGGGCGCATTGCAATGTTAGGAATTTCGCCTGATAAATCAGCCGTTGATTGGTCTAAGATTGTCCTAAAATCAATAACTATCAAAGGTGTTTACGGGCGTGAAATTTTTGAAACATGGCATAAAATGCTAGTGATGTTAAAAAATGGATTAGATGTTAGCGCAATCATTACCCATCGCTTTAATATTGATGAATTTGAAACAGGTTTTGCCGCCATGAAATCAGGGTCAAGCGGCAAAGTTGTGCTTGATTGGACCTAAAATAAATAAAGGCTAAAATTATGAAATATATAAGTACAAGGGGCAGCGCGCCTGAACTAAATTTCAAACAAGTGTTATTAGCTGGATTAGCAATTGATGGCGGCCTATATGTGCCAAAAGAATGGCCAAAATTTACTAGTGAAGAAATTGCATCCTTTAAAGGCAAGCCATATACCCATGTTGCATTCGAAGTTATGAGCCGTTTTATTGCTGGCAGCATTCCTGATGTTGCATTAAAAATATGATTTCTGAGGCCTATGCAACATTTAACCATCCTGCGGTAACACCGTTGGTACAGCTAGGGTCAAATGACTGGTTATTAGAATTATTTCATGGCCCAACCATGGCATTTAAAGATGTCGCCATGCAAATACTTGCCCGATTGATGGACTATATTTTACAAGAAAATAATCAGCATTTAACAATTGTTGGGGCAACATCAGGTGATACTGGTGGGGCCGCATTATCGGCATTTTCTGGGCGTGAACATATTAATATTTTCTTCATGTTCCCCGAAGGCAGGGTTTCACCCGTTCAACAGCGCCAGATGACTACTATTAATGCAAAAAACACCCATGCAATTGCCATAGATGGAAATTTTGATGATTGCCAAAATATGGTTAAGGCCATGTTTGCCAATAATAAATTTCGCGATGACGTGCATCTTTCAGCGGTAAATTCGATTAACTGGGGCCGAATAATGGCACAAACAGTCTATTATTTCACTGCGGCATCAAGTTTATCTACCCCTAACCAGCCTGTCTCTTTCACTGTTCCTACGGGTAATTTTGGTGTTATTTATGCTGGTTTTGTCGCAAAAAAAATGGGATTGGCAATTGATCGACTGGTCATTGCGACAAATGAAAATGATATTCTAAACCGCACTTTAAACAATGGTCGGTATGAAATGCAAGCTGTTAAGCCAACGATCACTCCATCGATGGATATACAAATATCATCAAATTTTGAACGATTGCTATTTGATGCTACCGATAGAAATGCAGGTGAGGTTACAGCCATGATGGAAAAATTAAACCGTGATAATCACTATGATCTTAGCAAAAAAAACCATGATTTTATCAAATCTATATTTGATATCGGCATGACGACAGAATTAGAAACCCTTCAAACTATAAAGTCTATTCAGGCCAATAATGGATATCTTCTTGATCCACATTCCGCCGTTGCATTAAATATTGCTAATCAATATAAAACCAGCGATATTCCAATGATAACCTTGGCAACAGCGCATCCATCGAAATTCCCAACAACGGTAAAAAAAGCAACCGATATTCATCCTAATTTACCCAATAGGGCTGGTAATATTATGTCTGCAAAGGAAAATTTCACAAGTTTAAAAAATGATCAAGCGAAAGTCGAGGCATTCATAAAAAGTAAAATATATATTTAATCGCAATTTGGTATTTTTAATATCTTGAAACCATCGATGATACCAGTCGCGGTTAATTCCGCATTGGCAATTTTCAAACGGGTAGTAATGCCATTTTGATAAATATCGCTACTATGTGTAGATATGGAAAAACCGTGTTTTATTGGACTTAAATAAAATAAATAAATGTTATTATATAATAATTAACTAGGGCTGCAATCTAATATAAGAATATTCTTAATCCCAATCAGATTTTTTGGTTTTACCACGCAAATAAAAGTCGCTTACTTCATCAATATAGTTAGAAAAATCTGTATTAGCGATCGCAATGCGGTTAATCGTTTGCCAATCAATATCACTGCGTTCCTTTGCTGGAATTATAATTTGGCTATCTGCTGAATTTTCAATATCCAATAAAATAAAGCCAATTCCATGCAGGCTTGAAAGCATGGTTAATTCTTTCGCAGCCTTTGCATCCAATTCATTTGCGACTAAATAGCCAAAATTTGCCCAGCTTGAATTACTTACCGCTTGAAAAAATGCACTGCGAATATTGGAAAGATTAATCAAAATCTTGACTTCAAAGCTCCATAGCTTGGCTTTTTTACCGCCATATTCTTTTGCAAATTTCTTAACATTACTTGACAATTGGTTAGTTAAATCTTCCATTGCGACCAAATCTGGATATAGCCATTTATTTCCATTTGGCCCACGGTCATTATTTGACCGCTTTTCATCAATTCGCTTAACATAAAGCTCATGTTCAATATTAAGATAGTCTTTCAAAATTGGATATAGATCATGTTCACTATAGCTGCTTTTATCACCGCTGCTATTTTCTTCAGTTTTTGCCACCTCCTCGGCATCGCTTTGATTAGTATAATAATATTTACGCGGCCTGCCTTCGGTCGTCTTTATATATTCATTATTTTTTTGTAAATTTGGTCGCATAGATGAAATTTCCGCAGCAATTTGTTGCAATAATGCCTTGTCCGAATCTAACGGAGTTTTTATCGCTTGAGAGCGTTCTTGTTTCGCCGCGCATTCTTCAGGATATGTTGCAACTATCCAAACAGCAATTTCCTTTGCCGTATATTTTTCACCAATATTATCTTTTTAAAAAGATGTGATTGCATTTGTGAAATTTAATACCACTTTTATTCATTCCACATAAAATATATTTAATCGCAATTTGGTATTTTTAATATCTTGAAATCATCGATGATACCAGTTGCGGTTAATTCCGCATTGGCAATTTTCAAACGGGTAGTAATGCCATTTTGATAAATATCGCTACTATGAGTAGATATGGCATCATTATCCGTATTCATATCATCAAAAAAGCTGGATATAACATGGAACCCCTGCCCTTTTATATATGGTTTTAAAATATCTGGTATATTTTCAACTGCGCGTGCCTTACCTAAATATAGATCTGAAACCCGAACCGATTTTTCACCTGATCCATCATAAATTAAATAATTTTGCGTCTTTATTCCCTTGGACATCGCATATAATGATTTAATCGTGGCGGACATTGGAAAATAAATATCTGACGGCAACATATGCAAAGATTGACCTGGTTTAGTTAAATATAGCTGGCTATCCGTGCCGCCTTTACCCTTATTCACTACCCCTTCATAATGCAAAACCGTTGCACCATTAATCAATGTTTGGCTGTTAAAATGCATGGAATTGCCATCAAATGTTTCTTGCCATTTACTTAACATAACCATATTTAATGGAAGACCGTCAATGCCATCCATTTGAAATGAAAATTGCGTTGCTAAATTCCAACTATCGCAAGTTTTTTCAACATGCAAGAAAAAATCACCGCTGCTATATATATTGCTACCCGCAATATTTATTTTTTCAATATCAAGGCTATAATGCGCCTGATGCGGGATAATATCCACCGCAAATGCAATGGATATTAGAAAATACGGCATTAATATAACAGCAATGGTTATTTTCAATATTTTCATAAAATTATATCTTATGTTAAATCTGCGACCGCAGCAGAAATGCGCAAAAATGCCTAAACCAAGGAATAATTTGATGATGCATATGAAATACGAAAATAAGGCGACAGGCCAAATGCTTCGCCTTGCACCGCAGCAACGCCTTTGGCTTCTAATAAATAAGCAATAAAATCGCTATCGGTTTTAATTATTTTACCATCTGGTGTAACTTTACCAATAATGCCCGCACAAGACGGGTAGACATAAAAAGCCCCCTGCGGTGTGCGGCAACTAAGCCCCAGAATTTCATTAATTAAACCAACCACCAAATCGCGTCTAATTTTAAAGGCCTCATTATGTTTTTTAATGAATGAATGATCGCCATTTAATGCTTCGACCCCTGCCCATTGCACAAATGTTGTTGCCGATGTTGCCGATTGCGATTGCAACATATTCATCTTTTTAATAACTTCTTCTGATCCCGCCGCATAACCAAGCCGCCAACCAGTCATGCAATATGCCTTTGACAGGCCATTCAAGGTCAAAATACGATCAAATAATTTTGGCTCGACCGCAGCCATAGTTGAAAATTCAAAATCATCATAGACAATAAATTCATACATATCATCGCACATCACCCAGACATGGGAATTTTCAGGCTTTAACAAAATATCTGCCAATGCCTGTAATTCTTGTTTGCTATAACCTGATCCAGTTGGGTTTGACGGGCTATTTAATATTAACCATTTGGTTTTTTTGCTAATGGCTTTTTGCAATTGTTCAGGGGTTATTTTAAAATCATTATCCTCGGCGCATTCAACAAATATTGGATTACCTTAGTTCAAGGCGCAAATATCGGGATAGCTAACCCAATATGGCGCGGGGATTATTACCTCATCCCCCGAATTTATAGTTGCCAACATGGCATTAAAAATTGTTTGTTTGCCGCCACAACCCACATGAATTTGATTGATATTATAATCAAGGCCATTATCGCGTTTTAATTTATCGCAAATTGCTTGGCGCAATTCAACGATGCCAGCTGGTGCCACATATCTGGTTTTATTAGCATTTATCGCATCGATACAGGCCTGTTTAATATGATCGGGCGTATCGAAATCAGGCTCTCCCGCGCCAAGACCGATAACATCATGGCCTGCGGCCTTTAATTCATTGGCTTTCGCAGTTATTGCAACGGTTGGTGATGGTGAAATACGTGATAAACGTTTGGCCAGTATAGACATAATGCGCCCTTTCATATGACAATATTAAAACACAAATAAATAATATAGACTTTAACATAAAATCTAATATAACTATCCTAATGATACGCTTTTTATCAATGTCTTTCAATCTATCTATATAGCTATTTCAATAAATTTATTCACTATTGCCTAAGATTATAAAATGACATTAACCGTTACCATTATTTTACTATCTGCGGGGCTTATTCATGCCATATGGAATGCGTTATTAAAGGTAAATAAAGATATAATAACCATGATGGGCGTGCTTTTTGGCACAATGGGGGTCATTGCCCTAATTGCGGTTTTTTTCACAGCACCGCTGTCAATTGATGCTTTACCATATTTATTAGTAACATCTATTGTCCATATTATTTATAAATTTGGTATTATTAAAATGTATCAACATGGCGATTTAAGTCTAGTTTATCCAATTGCGCGCGGCATTTCACCCGTGGTAGTCATGATATTGGCATTATTATTTGCCAATGAAATACCGACATATATTCAAATAACCGGCATAATAATTATTTGTGCTGGTCTGCTTGGGTTCTTAGGCAACAGGTCATATGGGTCGACAAAGGCAATTGTCTATGCGGTTTTAACTGGCGTTACAATCGCTGTCTATACATTCCTAGATGGCATGGGCGTTCGCGCCGCGAATGATGTTTTTTCATTTGCCGCATGGGTTTTTATTTTTGATGGTTTTGGTACTTTTCTGATGGTAATATTAATCAGACGAAAACGGTTTTTACCCGCAGCAATACCAATGTTAAAAACTGCAATTCCCGCTGGCGCAATGGCTGGTTTTGCCTATGTGGCGGTGATGTGGGCATTATCACAAGGTGATATGGCTAGCGTTTCTGCGATCCGTGAAGTATCGGTGGTTTTTGCCGCCATTATCGGCACGGTTTTCCTTAATGAAGCAATGGGTAAAAGGCGTATCATTGCCTCGTTAATCGTGTTATCTGGAATTATAATATTAAATATATAGCCAATGTTTAAATATAATATAGTCATGATATATTGATAGTTTTGAAAGAAAATTACATGCCAGCGGATAATTTACCCCTCCTTGAAAAACAAGATATTTATCAAAAGCAAGTTAGACCACTTAGCGAAGGCGGTAAAAAATTTAAATTAAAATCACCATTCAAGGCGGCGGGTGATCAACCTGATGCTATTAAAGGCTTATTGGCAGGCATTAAAGATGGTATGCGCGATCAGGTTTTGCTTGGTGTTACTGGTTCTGGCAAAACATTTACCATGGCGCATGTGATCGAAAAATTGCAACGCCCGACCTTGGTAATGGCGCATAATAAAACCCTCGCCGCCCAGCTTTACGGCGAAATGAAATCCTTTTTTCCTGATAATGCAGTTGAATATTTTGTCTCCTATTATGATTATTATCAACCCGAAGCCTATGTAGCGAGGAGCGATACCTATATTGAAAAAGAATCATCGATAAATGAACAGATTGACCGAATGCGTCATTCGGCGACCAGATCATTATTAGAACGCGATGACGTGATTATCGTTGCCTCTGTTTCTTGTATATATGGCATTGGTTCGCCTGAAACATATAGCCGCATTGTGATTGAACTAGCGCTTTAACAAAATATCGATATCCGCGAAGTGATGCGAAGATTGGTTGAATTACAATATAAACGCAATGATAATAATTTTACCCGTGGCAGTTTCCGCATTCGTGGTGATATTTTAGAAATATTCCCCGTCCATCAAGAAGACCGCGCATGGCGGGTGTCATTTTTTGGCGATGAAATTGATGCTATCGATGAATTTGACCCGCTAACTGGATCACGTAATGCGGGCTTAAAGGCAATAAAAATCTATGCCAATTCGCATTATGTAACGCCGCGCCCTACCCTGCGCCAAGCTGTCAAAAAAATTCAGGCGGAATTAGTGCCTCAATTGGATTATTTTCGTAAAAATGACAAGCTATTAGAAGCACAAAGATTAGAAGAGCGGGTAACATTTGATATAGAAATGATGGAGGCAACTGGATTTTGTTCTGGTATTGAAAATTACTCACGTTATCTTACTGGAAGAAACCCCGGTGATCCGCCGCCAACTTTATTTGAATATCTGCCCGATAATGCGCTATTAATGGTCGATGAAAGCCATGTTAGCGTACCGCAAATCGGCGGCATGTATCGCGGCGATTTCGCCCGCAAATCCACATTATCTGAATATGGTTTTCGCCTGCCCTCATGCCTTGATAATCGCCCGCTTAAATTTGAAGAATGGGAAAATATGCGACCGCAAACCATTCATGTATCAGCCACGCCAGGGCCGTGGGAATTAGAACAAACCGCAGGTGTATTTATCGAACAAATTGTTCGCCCAACAGGGTTATTAGACCCCGTTTGCATCATTCGCCCGACAGAGAATCAAGTCGATGATTTATTGGATGAATGCCATAAATCTACCAAGAAAAATGAACGTGTGCTGGTAACCACCTTAACCAAGCGCATGGCAGAGGATTTATGCGAATATATGATAGAGGCGGGTTTAAAAGTACGCTATTTACATTCCGATATCGACACCTTGGAACGAATTGAAATAATCCGCGACCTGCGCCTTGGGGCATTTGATATATTAATTGGTATTAATTTGCTACGCGAAGGACTTGATATACCAGAATGCGCCGTCGTGGCAATTTTGGATGCGGATAAAGAAGGTTTTTTAAGATCGAAAGCATCATTAGTGCAAACAATAGGCCGCGCAGATAGAAATGTTGACGGTCTGGTGATATTATATGCCGATAAAATTAATGAATATCTTGAATATGCCATTAGCGAGACAAAAAGGCGGCGTAAATTACAAAAGGCCTATAATCTTAAACATGGAATAACGCCAGAATCCATTAAAAAACAAATTAGCGATATTTTAGGCAGCGTCTATGAACGCGATCATATGAATATTGAAATTGGTGATGACAGCACAAAACATCTGGTTGGTATCAGCCTTAAAAAATATATTGAAGGTTTATTGAAATTAATGCGCACCGCCGCAGCTGATTTAGAATTTGAAACAGCAGCATCAATCCGCGACGAAATATCAAGGTTAGAAGGTTTTGATTTAGAAATGCCAGCAAATGCCGCACCGATTAATAAGAAAATTGCCATTAAGATAAATGGAGTTGATTTAAAAATACTACCACAAGGACGTGTAGGCAAAATCAAAAAATCACGAAGAAAAAAACAAAAAAAATAATCATTAATTATAGATATATATCAATCAATTTAGAATAATAAATTTTTTATATATTAAGTGTATTTAAATACCGCTTGTTAAGCAATTGTAATAAAGTAATTTTAATAAAAATATCAGGAATATAAACATAAATAATCACCCGAACATTATATAATGATAATAATATATTATATACCATGATTGTAATATATATTAATATTATTAATTATCGCTAATCTATTGAGAAACAAATAAAAACACCAATTTGATTTTACTTGTAAACATAGAGGCTATTATATTGATAATATTGAGTTTTTAAAAAATTATATATTCAATTATATACACAGATAATCTTATTATATTATAAAATGCAACAATATCAAACAGTTAAGCAATATTGCATAAAAATTAAGCAAACAGAAGCAAGTCATGGGATTCTTTGAAATTCTTCACCTACATATGTGGTTATCTACAAGCTTATCCACAGTTATAGTGGATATGATAAAAGAAGTAATTACCTTGTTTAATATGGATTATTTATATATATTAAAATAGACTTCATTATGATAAAACCGCCAAAAAATAGCATCCGCAACCCGATTACCATAGCATCAAACAAGATTAATAGGCTTGAAAATGGTATCAGTGTAATCAAGGGTTATTTATCTAAATTAAATATCAGTTCTGGTGTTTATCGCATGATAAATTGCAATGGCGAAGTGCTTTATATAGGCAAGGCATATAACCTCAAAAAACGTGTCGCCAGCTATACAAGACCGCTACGCATGCCTATTAGGTTGCAACGCATGATTGCAGAAACTATCTCGATGGATTTTATCACAACCCACACAGAGGTCGAGGCATTATTACTTGAAAATAATCTGATTAAGAAATTAAAACCGCGCTATAATGTTTTATTGCGCGATGATAAAACATTTCCTGATATTTTAATAATGGATAATCAAGATTACCCGCAATTAATAAAACATCGTGGAAAACATATTGTAAAAGGAGAATATTTTGGCCCATTTGCATCTGCTGGTGCGGTTAATCGCACTATTACCACATTACAAAGAGTGTTTTTATTAAGAAATTGCAGCGATGGGGCATTTAATAACCGCACAAGACCATGCCTACAATATCAGATAAAACGTTGCTCTGCGCCATGCGTGGGCAAAATCAGCAAAGACGATTATGCCAAGGTAGTTGGCCAATCTAAAAAATTTTTATCAGGCAAAAGCAAAGAAATACAAGCATCTTTTGCAAAGGATATGGAAATAGCCAGCCAAGATATGAATTTTGAACTAGCAGCAGAATTACGCGACCGCATCCGCGCCATGGCAATGGTGCAATCACAACAAGATATAAATATGAAAGATGTTGATGATGCCGATGTTATCGCCATTGATGAAAAAGGCGGCAATAGCTGTATTGAGGTATTTTTCTTCCGTGGCGGTCGCAATAATGGTAATCATGCTTATTTCCCACGTCATGACAAGGATCAAACAGAAGCCGATATAATGGCATCATTCATCGGTCAATTTTATGATAACAAACCACCACCAGCACAAATATTAGTTAATATCATACCAAGCGAACATAAATTATTGCAAAATTCTTTAAATATTGGTTCAAGGCGTAAAGTTGAAATAATAATGCCTCAACGCGGCGATAAACGCAAAGTCATCGACCATGCCAAACGCAATGCCAGCGACGCATTATTACGCCATATGGCCGAAGGCGCTAACCAACGCAAATCATTGTCAGGCTTAGCCAAATTAGCAAATATAAAAGGTAAAATATCACGTATTGAGGTTTATGATAACAGCCATATTCAAGGTACAAGCGCCATTGGTGCGATGATCGTTGCAGGGGCAGATGGCTTTATAAAAAAAGCCTATCGTAAATTTAATATTAAAACTACTGGCAGTGTGGTTGGTCAATTTGGCGGTGATGATTATCAAATGATGAGTGAGGTAATGACAAGGCGATTTAGCCGCGAAATTACTGAAAACCCAAATAATATCAATCAAACTTGGCCTGATTTAGTTATCGTTGATGGCGGCAAAGGCCAGATGAGTGTTACAATGGATGTTTTAAAAAAACTAGGTATAGAAAAGAAAATAACCCTGATGGGTGTAGCCAAAGGCCCAGAGCGCAATGCGGGGCGTGAACGTATTTTTATTGCAGCTAATCCCAATGCAATCATGCTTGATCACCGCGACCCTATTTTATATTTTATCCAACGATTGCGCGATGAATCCCATCGTTTTGCCATTAATGCGCATCGTAAAAAACGTACGAACAATTCTATATCATCACCGCTTGATGATATACCAAATATTGGTGCAAAACGTAAAAAATCATTATTATTGCATTTTGGTTCCGCCAAGGCTGTTAGCAGGGCGGGGCTTGCTGATTTGGAAAAAGTTAGCGGTATTTCAAAGGCAGTTGCATTGATAATATATAATTTTTTCCGTTAGTAATATAATTATATTAAATAATTATATTCGAAAGATTGCTTGCCACTGATATATTGGCTAAAATAAATAGTAGTAAAATTAAGAGTATAATAATATGCTTAGCAGCCTGCCTAATTTATTAACATTATCACGCATTTTAGCAATTCCAATGATAATTGCATTGCTATTTTTAAATAGCGATAATTACCGTTGGGCGGCCTTTGCATTATATGTTATCGCAAGTATAACTGATTTCTTTGATGGATATGCAGCACGTGCCATGGGTAAAATATCTAAATTAGGTATATTTCTTGACCCAATAGCCGATAAATTATTGGTCGCCAGCATAATAATTATGGTTGTTGCGATTGGTCAAATTTCTGGTATTCATGTTATTGCTTGCGTAATAATTGTCTTGCGTGAAATAACGGTTTCAGGATTAAGAGAATTCTTAGCCGAAATAAGGGTAAGCGTCCCTGTTAGTGGGCTGGCAAAATGGAAAACCGCCATTCAAATGATCGCGCTTGGCTTTTTAATTTTAGGCGACGCGCCAATTGAATATTTTGATGCAGCCTATATCGGTAAAATATTAATATGGATAGCCGCATTATTAACCATGATAACAGGGTTTGATTATCTGCGCGCTGGTATAAAACATATGACTGATGATGATGAGTAAATAACTGATGAAAATTCTTGGTCTAACTGGATGGAGTGGCAGCGGCAAAACCACCTTATTAAAAAACCTATTACCAGAATTAATCAAACGTAGATTAAGCGTTTCAACCATAAAACATGCACATCATAATTTTGATGTTGATAAAAAAGGCAAAGATTCATACATCCATCGCATGGCAGGCGCATATGAAGTTATGATTTCATCTGCTAATAGATGGGCATTAATGCATGAAATACGCGATGCACCAGAACCAGATTTAAATCAATTAATCGCCCATATGACTCCTGTTGACCTATTAATCATCGAAGGTTTTAAATTTGCTAATCATCAAAAAATTGAAATAATAAGGTCAAATTTTAAAAAACCGCCCTTGGCCTTAAGTGATGAATATATCATTGCCATAGCAAGCGATATGCCAAGTGATAATATAATTTTTAATGATTTAAATATCCCTATTCTTGATTTAAATAATATGATATCATTAGCAGATTTTATTATAGATAATTTAGATATTAATGATAAAGTCAATCAAGAATCTAATCAATAAAGAGTTAGTAATAATGGCACAATTAAGCGCGAATAATTTTGATATTGGTGATAGTTTTCAAACTATTGATCAGGCGATCGCACTATTATTAAAAAAATCATCAAATATATGCGATATTGAAACTGTAAATTTAAAAAATGCAGTTGGGCGTATTTTAGCCAGCGATATTATATCAAAAATAAAAGTTCCAGCATATGATAATTCAGCAGTCGATGGTTATCTTGTTTATTTTAACGATTTAAATAGCGATAGCGATAAAATATTACCCATATCTGCGCGGATAACGGCTGGTGTTTCATTAGAAAAACCAATGGAAAATGGCACAGCAGTTAGAATTTTTACCGGTGCTACCATCCCTAATGGATTATCAAAAAAACCAGACACCATCATGATGCAGGAAGATTGTCGACTATCTGACGATGGTAAAACAGTTACAATAATTCCTGGTATTAAAAAATTTGCCAATTACCGTTACGCAGGCGAAGATATTGATATTGGGCAGGTTATATTAACGGCTGGTCAAACATTAAATGCTACAGAAATTGGCATTGCTGCCTCGGTCGGTATTAATCAATTTAGCGTCTATAAAAAATTGCGTATCGCGGTAATTTCTTCAGGTGATGAAATTTATGACCCTGATGACAAACGCTCCAAAGATGGGGTTTTTGATACCAACCGTCATATGTTAATCGCTGCATTACAACATATGGGCTTCATCACAAGCGATCTTGGCATATTGCCCGATTGTGAAAAGACAATAAAAAATGCACTTAGCACAGCAATAAAAGATCATGATGTTATTATCACATCGGGCGGCATGTCGGTTGGTGAAGAAGATCATATGAAGATGGCGATAAACTCGCTTGGTAAAATGAATTTTTGGCGTTTGGCGATCAAACCGGGTAGGCCCGTTGGTTTTGGTCACATTAAAACTAATATCACAACAGCAACAGGAATGGTCGAGAAGGAAATATCTATACTTGGATTACCAGGAAATCCCGTTGCTGCCATCACCACATTATTGATTATTGGCAAACCATTATTAACAAGTCTTAGCGGCGGTAAATATATTCCACCAAAATCATATAAAATTACTGCTGGTTTTAACCATAAAAAGAAACATGGTGTAAGGGAATATTTACGCGCTAAATTAAAAATAAATAACAATGGCAAAATGACGGTGGTAAGATATGGTAAATCAGGGGCGGCAATGTTAACATCAATGGTTGGTGCCGATGGATTTTTAATATTACCCGAAGATTTAACAGAAGTTAACATTGGTGATATGTTAGATTTTTTACCTTTTAACGAGATTTTATAATGAAAATTTTATATTTTGCATGGTTACGGCAGAAAATTGGCTTTGGTGAGGAAATTAAAGATATCCCATCCCATGTAACAACGGTCAAATTACTAATAGAATGGTTAAAAATACAAGATGGCGGTTATAGCGAGGCTTTCAAAGATATAAGCGCGATCAAAGTTGCCATCAATCAAGAATTTGCCAATTTTGATACCAAAATAAATAAAAATGACGAGGTTGCATTTTTCCCACCCGTAACGGGCGGTTAATAAAATGATTGAGTTGATAAAATGACCGTACGCGTACAGCAAAAGGATTTTAATTTAGGCGATGAGTTAAAAACTTTACACAAGGGAAATCACGCCATTGGTGGTGTATGCGCTTTTACTGGGCTTGTTCGAGATATGAGCCATAATGGCGAAATATCAACAATGACATTAGAATATTACCCTAGTATGACGGAAAAAATACTGCAAAAAATCAAAGCCCAAGCCCAACAACGCTGGTCGCTTGAAGCAAGCTTGATAATCCATCGTTATGGTAAATTAAATGCGGGGGAGCAAATAGTCTTAGTGGCAACCGCCAGCCATAATCGCGATGCGGCATTTGAATCTTGCCAATTCATTATGGATTTTTTAAAAACTAAAGCTCCATTTTGGAAAATTGAAACGGATCTAAATGGTAATCAACAATGGGTTGAGGCCAAAAATTGTGATAATATTATTGCCAGCAACTGGACTAAAAATAACTGATTAGGTAAGAAAATAATGAAAAAAGACCATATTTATAATACTCACATAACTTGGACTGGCGTTAATAAAACCGGTGCAGCGGTTAATTATAAAAATTATTCACGCCAATATAAAATTGAAATTGCCGGCAAGCCCATATTAAATGGATCAGCCGATAGCGCATTTTTAGGCGATGCCAGTTTACATAATCCTGAAGATTTACTGCTTGCATCCGTATCAAGCTGTCATATGCTATGGTATTTACATCTATGCACTGAAAATAATATTACCGTTACAAGCTACATTGATAAAGCAACCGCAGTCATGCAAATAGATAATAGCGGCAGCGGCGCATTTAAATCATTATGCCTTAACCCATTGGTTGGTATAAGCGGTGATAACGATGCCGATAAGGCCAAATCATTACATAATGCCGCCAATAAAATGTGTTTCATCGCCAATTCATTAAATTTCAAGATAGATCATCAGGCCAAAATCATTAAAGGCTAAGTTTTGCCTATGGTTTAAACCGCTTGCGAATGGCGACCAAGGCCATTTGATAAATAAGCGTCAAATCTGGCGGCAACGACCCGCACTAAATGCCTGCCATCATCGCTAAGCGTTATTATATGCTCATCGAGCGAGATAATTTTATCATTGACCAAATCATCAAGCCCGATAAATTCATCGTCTAAATAATTCAGCGGCATATCATATTTAGCCAAAATTTTATCAACATCGGTCGATTTTTTACACATCAAGCTTTTAATTAAATCACCACGCATTTTATCGTCAATATTAAATTCAATCCCCTTGGCGATAGGTAATTTACCCGCATCAATCTGCCTTCGATATTCATTAATCGGCGCGATATTTTGTATATAGCCTTTTTCGCTAACCCCAATCGCGGACGCACCAAAACCAATAAGCGTTTCCGCCGTATCGGTGGTATAACCCTGAAAATTGCGATGCAATTTATCGTCAATCTTGGCAATCGCCAATGGGTCTTCTGGCTTTGAAAAATGATCAAGCCCAATTGCAACATAACCCGCATCGACCAAAAGATCGCTTGCAAGCGTCATGTGTTTCAGACGTAAATCTGCATCAGGCAATGTATTATCTTTGATTAATTTTTGATGCGTCTTCATCCAAGGCACATGGGCATAGCCAAATAATGCCAGCCTGCTTGGATCAAGCGATATTATTTTTTCAATGGTATTTCTAATATGGTCGCTAGTTTGAAATGGCAAGCCATACATTATATCCATATTAATATCATGAATACCCGCAGCGCGTAAATTATCAACAACTTGCTTGGTTTCGCCATATGGCTGAATACGATTTATCGCTTTTTGTACTTTGATATTAAAATCCTGCACACCAATACTGGCCCGATTAACACCCGCAGCAGCCAAGGCCAAAACCTTATCATTACCAAAACCGCGTGGGTCAATTTCAACGGCAATTTCGGCATTATCCAATATATTAAATTTCTCCGCCACATGATCTGCAAGGTGTGAAATATCATCGGCATTTAAAATTGTCGGCGAACCACCGCCCCAATGAATATGCTTAACAGGGCGTTTTTTACCTGTTTTATCTTTATCTAATGCGCTTGCGACTAAATCAATTTCCTTGATCATGCTATCAAGATAATCGCTCACAGGGCCATATTGTGCGGTTATTTTGGTAATACAACCACAGAACCAACAAAGGGTATCGCAATATGGCACATGGAAATAAAGTGATAATTCTTCGTCATTATCAAGATTTTTTAACCAATCAGCATAGATATCACCATTTATATCGCCGTGAAAATGCGGCGCGGTGGGATAGCTGGTATAACGAGGGACTGATGCATTATATTTATTAATAAGTTTTGTAATCATGATCATATATATAGGAAATATTTGCTAATTTGTCGATATAAATTTATAAATCATATCAAGCATGTAATTAAACATAATAATCAATTAATAAGGAAATTTTAATATGTCAGAACTTGGCGGTTTTCAAAATAGCCCTTCGGATAATGAGACAGGCGACAGCACATCTTCAAGTAATATTAATCAAACGGGGGAGCGATTACGTTCATTACTTGAACGTAGTGAGAGAATGGAAGAAGAAAAAGCCGTCTTGATGGAAGATATCAAAGAAATTTTTTCAGAGGCAAAAGGCGAAGGCTTTGACGTTAAAACCATGCGTCAAATTTTAAAAATACTCAAGATGGACGCGGCCGATAGACAAGAAGCCGAAGCAATTTTAGAAACATATATGGCGGCGCTTGGAATGGCATAAATACGCCATAGAACCATCTAACAAGCATTTAAATCACAATAAAAAATAAAAATTATAAAAGATAGCTTGCAAAAGCCATCAATGTTAAGTATCTACAGATTTGTTAATTGGTCACGGGACTTGGCGCAGCCTGGTAGCGCACCTGTTTTGGGTACAGGGGGTCAGAAGTTCGAATCTTCTAGTCCCGACCATTTAACCTATGGCTATTCCTGATGATATTTATTTCGTATTCATACTAGATAACATCTTATCGTAGATAATATTTTTATCGCATGATAATATATTTTATATAACCTATTAGCGGGAGAAAAAATATGGAAGTTCGCATTTTCAAGCCTACAAAAACCGCGATGCAATCTGGACGTGGCAATATCAAAAGCTGGGTCATGGAATTTGAAGTAACATCACCCTCTATCCCCGATAGATTAATGGGTTGGTCTGGTTCTTCCGATACCATGCGTCAAGTTAAAATGGCATTTAAAACCAAAGATGCCGCCATATCTTATGCCAAAAAAAATGGCTATGGCTATAGCGTCCATATGGAAAAAATTCGTCGGATAAAACCAAAGGCCTATGCTGATAATTTCTCAACCAATAGAATAGCTCCATGGACCCACTAAACTTAAGTAAAATAATAAACTAAATTGCTAAATATAAATAAGGTTCCGTAGCTCAACCGGATAGAGCAGCTCACTTCTAATGAGCAGGTTAGGCGGTCGAGTCGCCTCGGACTCACCAATTTTCATCATATCATTATAAATCAATAGGTTCTGAGCCTAGTTTCTATTTAACAAGCGGTGTAAAATATGCAGCAACACCCACAGCTAAGCGAATGCTAGCACAAAGCAATATTACCATGGTCATGCCAAGCCATTCCTCAACCAAAACGCCACCAATAACAGCAGCTATCGGGATTGATGAAAATGAAAGTAGCGGAGTGGTAGCAATAGCGCGCCCTAATATGTCTTTTGATACAGCGCGTTGTCGCATTGTGAAATAGGTTACTATCACGACAGAACTACAAGCCATCGATGCACCCCAGATAATGGCAATCAGTATCGGGTTAGTTGTTGCTAATAAAAGAAAGCACAAAATGCCGCCTAATGCGGTGGCACCAGCAATAATTTTACCAGAGTGAAATCTTTTTATAAAATATGGTGCAATTAAAGAACCCAAAATTGACATAAACCCAATGATACCCAAAATACCCCCAATCATTGACGCTGATAAATTCAATTTTTGATTAAGATAAAACATTAGATTGGCAGAAAAAATATGAATAGCAAAATTTGTTCCGACAAATAACAACGCTCCGTATTTTAAAACAGGATGCGACCAAGCAATATCAAAGCCTTCTTTAATGTCATGATAAATACTGGTTGTTTTAATTTTACGGCGGTTTTGTCAATGTTTCGCATAAAACAAATTAAGATGCCGGAGAGTGCGAAACTTACGCCATCAACAATAATCGCATTTCTTGCTCCTACCGTTGCGATTAATAATCCACCAACGACAGGCGCAAGAACAACAATAATATTCTCAGCGCTGCTAATAAAAGAATTTGCGCGCGGTAGTAATTCATCTGCAACAATATCTGGAATAAAACTTTGAAAACAAGGGTGGTAAAGAGGCGCTGATAGAGCTATGAAAAAATAAGGAAATAAATCATCGTTATATTTGTGTTAAACGAAATAAAATATACAAAAAATATCATACCCCCCTGCAGAAATAAAATCACCAACAATCAATACGGTTCGCCGATTAAAACGATCAGCAATAACACCGCCAAAAATTGACACTAATAGAAATGGCAAAAACACAATGGCATAACTAATTACCATGCTTGAGGGAGAACCTGTAATTTCTAGCACGATTAGAGGAAGAGCTAATTTATATAGCCAGCTTCCAGATTCCGAAATGAAAAAGGCGATTAAAAGCAAATAATAATTTGAGTAGAATTTTGCTTGTTTGTTTACTGCTATATTATTCATTTTTTCCAAACTAATCTATTTCTAATGCTTTATGAGAAGATTTTAAGATTTCATTTTTATAAATCTGCCATATATCAATATTTTTAATATACACAACCATTGCTCTAATTTAAATAAATAATATATAATAAAAATTGTATATCAACTTATATATGGTAACATAAAAATAAATATTGCATGGGGTTATTTAAATATGTCGATTAAAGAAAAATCATATAAAACACCATTATTAAAATTACAAAATATTGCTTCTTGGTGGCTTTCAGAAATAGAGAACACTACAAAAAAAGATACAGGGCAGGAAATTAAAGCTGCTTTGCCATCGCTGCAACGCGGTTGGGTTTGGAATAATAAGCAAGTAATATATCTTTGGGATTCTATTGCCCGTGGGTTTCCCATTGGCGCAATTTCTTTAGCACCAATTAATAAAAATAATAATATTATAAAAGATGCAAAAATTGTTAATCCAACGCATTTACTTCTCGATGGGCAGCAACGGGCAACCTCAATAAGTTTAGGATTTGACGATATTTGGTCAAAAAAGATAACGACAAAAAAATTAGAAGAACTAACCGAAGCTTTATGGATAGATATTGCCCCTGAGAGAGATAAATCGGGGCGGCAGTTTTATTTTTTTCTAGTAACAAAATCACATCCATGGGGCTATCAAAATGAAAACCCTGAAAACAAATTAAGCGCCCGTGATGTAAGAGATGCATTAGCCGCATTTAGACATATAAATGGCGATAAAAAAACATTGCCGCATGATTTAAAAATTAACGCGGTCTTTCCATGGAATGCAAATGCGCCAATTCCCGTGGCATTGCTTATTGAGGCCATTAAAGCAAATAATAGCAAATTTTTAGAAGCTGATGATAATGATGATAAAATTTATAACACTGTATCTGATAAATTGTTAAAATTGATTAAAAACACCACCATATGGAAAGAAATATCTAAGCTAGGGGATGCTCAGGAAGAAGGAGCATTAAAATCGGCATATGAAAAACTTTTAAATGTTGAAAATATACTCAAAGATGAAAATAACGCAGAATTTAAGAAAATCATACGCAGTATTAATAATGCCTTACTTACCCTTGAAATTCCTGCGCCAATTTTACAACATATAAATTTTAACGATCAAACAAGCGATTCCTCCGAAGATGACGATGAAAACAACGAAAATGACCCTTTATTCACTCTTTTTGACAGAATAAATACTGGTGGGACTACTCCTACTGCAGAGGAAATAAATTATTCATTTTTAAAATCCATATGGCCTGAGGCGCAAGAAGTTATCGAGCAAAAACTATAAAAGGATGTAAAAATAGCGACCCCCGCCCGAATGGTTTCATTGATGACCCGTCTAGTTTCAATGATAGAGGAAAAAGATGAGATAGAAGATATTCAGGCGGTTTATAAAATAAATGGATTTAGAAATAGAATAAAAGAAGAAAAATTCAAAGGCAAGTTAGAAAGATTTTGCAAGGGTAAAGGGCGTAAAATATTAAATAATTTGTGGGATTTATTAACCACCAAAAAATACGGTCTGCCAAGAACTTTAGCCGCAGAAATTTCACAGGCAAAAACCGAAGATATGATGCTATTGATAATCTATTGGCTATATTTGCTAGGTGATGATTTCAATAAATTAAAAAATGATGATAGAAAACGCAGCCTTGGTTTTATTACTGCGGTCGCTTGGTTTGCCAATGATCCAAAGCAATGCGCTGCTGATTTAACAAAGGAATTAATAGAGTTAAATAAAACTAAACCCAAAAAATTAAAACAATTTTTTAATCACGAGCGATATAAAAAAATACTAACAGTCACTGAAAAATCATCAAAAATTAAGGCTCTACCGATAATTTCTCCAAAGCAATTTACAGAACATGTCATTGACTGTGTAATTGATAATCCCAATTTTATTAATTTAAATAAAGACTCTGAAATTTGGAGAAACACTTTTTGGCATCAATATTGCGGTGATGATCAAAGTAAAATATCTAGATATTTTGCAAAACATATATTTTCGGATGAAGATGAAGATTTAGTAAATGCCAATAAACTCTACTATAATTCATTATATAAAATTACTGATGATCGACATTTTATCCTATATGCCCAACGGGAATTTATTGGAAAACATTATGACTGGTATGACCCAACATTGCCACAACAAATAAAAGACCATAATATACCATGGGATTTTGATCATATACTGCCCTATAGCTGGGCATATCATAATGAGAGCGGAAGAGCAAAATCTAATATGCCAAATTTTATCCATGAATGGCTGACTTCGACGGGCAATTTGCGGGCTTGGCCCTATGAATTAAATCGTAGCAAGAGTAATGATAAAATTATAGAAAAAGAAGCACCAGAATATGGTTTAAAAAATAAAGATGATATATATGAAGCCAGTTTTATAGCGGGTAGATCTATCAAAGAATGGCGCAAACTTGAAAAGTTAAAGAATACGCCAGAATATGAATTTCATAAAGAAGGCGAACATTGGAAAATATTTATCGAGGCCTCCCTGTATCGAAACTTGGAAATTTAGAAGGATTGGTATGACACGCTATTGATTAAAAATTTAATGACACCCAAAAAGATAACCGATGACTAATCAACAGCCCTAACTTACCAAAAGTCGTTTTATGAACGGTCTTTCCTGTCATAAATGGCTTTGGTTGGGTTGGTATCAACCATTGCCCTATGAAGAACCCGAAGCGGGGAGCATTCAAGCCGAAGGAACTAATATTGGTATCAAGGCGCAATCGTTATTTCCTGATGGTATTGAGATTGATGAAGCACCGTCGCGAATTAATTGTTTGTTTAAGTAATAGTACATAAGTATTTTATTTAAACGACTTATACCTAATATTATTACACCAATATTTGAATTGTCAATAAAAGTTTTTGGGAACAAGACGTTGACAGTTAAAAAGCAAGTAACGGCAAAAAAATCATGGGGTGCGGCAAAGGTTGAAATTTTAGCCCTCGCCCCAGAGATTCAAAATCTCTATGCAGAAAATAAAAATCTAACATCGATTTTTAAAATTCTTTTTGAACAAAAAAAGATAACAATTGGTGAGCGAACTTTTCGCCGCCATGCGGCAAAAATTGTCAAAGACAGTTCAATTTCTGCTCCACCATTAGATAACCAAAAAAATACATCTATACAAAAAACCACATCAAATAATAAAAATAAAGTTTTTGAAATCATTGAACCAGTTTTTGAGCATTCGAACAGCCTTAGCAGCGATGAAGACACTAAAAAAACTTGGGATCAATCTTAAATTTTAAAAAGGAAAAAATAACATGGCAATAGTAAATATGACTTTGCAGGGCAAAGGTGGCGTTGGTAAAAGTTTAGTTGCATCACTGATAGCACAAAATGCAATTAGCCAAGGCGTTACGCCCATTTGCATTGATACCGACCCAGTAAACGCAAGTTTTGCAGCATATAAAGAATTTAACGTTAAAAAAATGAAACTTGGCGATACTGCCGATGAAATAAATATAAGCTATTTCGATAAGCTAATTGAAATAATTGCGGAAGCTAAACCAGAAGATGTGATTGTTATAGACAATGGCTCGCCAACTTTCTTACCGTTCGTGCGATATATGGTTGACAACCATATTATGGATTTTCTGCATGAGCTAGGTCATGAGGTGAGAATTCACGCGCTGCTAACTGGCGGCGAAGCCTTTAACGACACGTTAAACGGCCTTGATCGATTATTCAAATATTTTCCAAAAACTAAAATTGTTGTTTGGTTGAACGAATATTTTGGAAAGATCGAATTTGAAGGCAACAAATTTGAAGATAGCGGTATTTTTAAAAAAAATATCGACCAAATTTATGCCCTATTAAAAATCCCACAATTTCAAAAAGATACTTTTGGTCGTGATTTTGAAAAAATATTAAAATCAAAATTAACTTTTACGGCTGCGTTAGAATTAGAAAATTTGCCTATAATGACAAGACAGCGATTAAAACAAACTTGGCGCAGTTTAAATGATCTTATGACAATGGCGCAAATTTAAATGACTGATAAATTAGCAAAAATTGATCCTGAAACTGGTGAAATATTATTAGCCGATAATGGTTTAAAATCCGAGGATTTAAAATCAGTTGATAAAGATATTTCTAAAATCCTAACTAAGGATAAAATATCATTTAATGATTTAAAAACCATCATTTGGCAAAAAACCAAAACAACAATTTCTAATGATGACCCAATTATGATTTTATGGGTAATGATGCAGTCCGCATTAGAAGATCACGATAAATTACTTAGTAAACAACGTGATCAAATTATCAAAGTTAATTCCAAAAACTATGATGATTTTGAAATAGCCGTCAATCGCTGCATGGTGGAGTTTCGCGAAGAAATACTGTCAGAAGTTGCAAAAGATTATTCGGTAGAAATCAACAATCGATTTAATTCAATGCAAAATTTGGATATTTCCATCAAACGACAATCAAAAATCTTTGGTATTTATACAATAATTAACTGTGCCAGCCTTTTATTATCCGCCGCTATTTTTACAGCAATATTTTTTATTAAATAGGAAAAATAAAAATGGTATCAAAGAAATTAGGTAAAATTATTATAACTACATTTTTTGTAATTATATTTACTGTAACATTTTTTGGTTTATACGGTTTTACCGCTATTTACACTATAATTTTCCATGATGCCATTGGCTTTGAAAAGGCAACATTTGACCTTGGTTTTATTTTTTGGGTTGTCAAATTTTTACTTATTTAATGTTTTCATTTATGAAACAAGAATTTCTCCATCTTAGTATTTTTATTCAAAAAGATATATATTTCACGGCTTTGTTTTTTGTTATTTTGGGTTTTATAATTACTTCAAACGTTGCAAATGCTCAAGTTCCAATAGCTTTTGATAATCCTTACATATCATCAAATATCGATGAAAAACATACTTTAGATGAAAAAATAGCACCACCTCCACCAGCCAAAACAACACAGCAAATAATTATAGAACAAACAACTTTATTGGAGGATATTAGAACTTTACTAATTTTTTTATCTCTGATTGTTTTTTTTATTTTGCTAATAATTTTCACAATCAATTTAAAAATTAGAAAAGAGAAATAAAAATGTTTAAAAATAAATTAGTTCAAACTTTAGCCATGACCTTAATTTCAACGCAAACGGCATTCGCCGCAGGTGCAAATGCTAACTGGGCAAAAGAAGGCGTAACTTTACTTGAGAGCTTGGAGATGGGCGCAGGAAGCCTTGCTATAATCTTTATTGGTGTAGCAATTATTGCTTATGGCATTTGGGGTGTATTTACACAAAAATTAGACTGGGAAAAATTTAGAACAATTTTAATTGCTGGTACATGTATTGTTGCTGGTCCGGTCATGTTAAAAACATTTTTTGGTGTATAAAATGCGTGCCAGAGGATTTATAAATACCGCAATTCAAAAGCCGTTTTCTATTTATGGAATGCCGCCAAAATTATTTATGTTGGCAATGGTTTTTACATTATTATTCTACCTAATTTGTAGCCTATTAGATTTTAGAGCCACAGCATTTATTGGCTCAATTGCAATATTTGCTGTTTTGGCAGTTTGGTTATTTATAAAAAATTCAAAAGATTGTCATTTTGAATATGTTTTTTTTAATGGTCGTTCTTTTTGGAAAGGCAAAAAAACACGACATTTGATTGCTGGCTGGCCTACTGATGGGAGCAAAAAATAATGTTAACGCAAATTTTAGCCACAGGAATTTTAAGCGCGATGACAGCAGGATTAATTGTGCCAGCCGCAAGAAATATTATGTTAGGTGATGTAAAATTAGATTGGCTCGCTGGTGAATTAGAGCTTGATAAAATTGACACTGATAATTTTACGGTTTTATTAAAATCAGGCGTTAAATTTAATGTCTATAAAATCAAAGGCATAAATTATGATGCCAAAATTGGCGAAGAACAAATTAATTTACAGGTAGCCAGAGCCGAAGCAATTGACCAATTGGGCAAACTTGGCTTAAATATTAGGCTATTTGTAATAAAGAGACAAACGGATATTTCATATCAAAGCCAGTGGCCTTGCAAAACATTGCAAGAAATTGGCGATCAAGAAGCCAAATTATACAAAAATAGTTATCGCATTGATTATTATATTACATTGGCCGCAAAAGATTTAAAAACTCTTGATGACGGCAATAAAAAATTAATAGCAACATTGGGTAAATATAGCCCTAAATTAGTAAAATTAAATATTGATAATAAATATTGTCATTTAACTGGTTTTTTAAATTATTTAATATCGGGAGATTTACGTTATGATTTACCAGCAATTTCAAGTAATTTATCAAAAAATCTACCTGCATCTGATTTACTATTTGAAAAATCTGGCTTGATTACTAGTTATGTGCCGTCTCCAAAATATCATAAGATTATTACAATTTATCAATGGCCAGAATTTGTTAGCGGTATAGTTAACCAGCAAATATTAAGCCATGCGGGCGATATTGATATTGTTCAAATTGCAATTCCATTTAGTCAAATGCGCGCATTAGCTATGTTAAAACGCGATAAAAACCAAAATATAAGTGGTTTTATGAGTAGCGATGCAAAATTGGGCGGTGTTGTTGAACAAATGGAAAAAATAACAGACGGCAATACCACTCTTTTTTCAACCCAACATCAAATTATGGTAAGGGCGAATTCAACTGATAAATTAGACAAGCTTTTATATGAAATATCACAGATTTTAGCCAGAGCCAGAATTTCATATCATATAGAAACCGAATGTGCCGCCAAATGCTTTTTTAACAAAATTGCAGGTAGTGATAAATTAATCAGACCATTAAATATTGATGATGAACCAATTGCGGCATTATGGCCTTTTCATTATTCATCGGTTGGACAGCCCGCCAGCCCATATGGTGATTTACCCGTGCGGCAGTTTAGAACGCCATCAGGCCAAGCTTACAGCTTTCAATTTCACATCAGACGAGCCAAGCAATCACTTGGTAATTATCTAGTCTTTGCGGGTTCTGGTTCGGGTAAATCCACATTAATTATGCATTTGCTATCTGGTTTAGCCAAATTCAAAGGCGTTTCAAGCTATATTTTTGATAGTAATGAGGGCGCAAAATTCATGATTGAAACCATGGGCGGTCATTATCAAAGCTATGATGATTTAAGCTTAAATCCATTGGATGTTGGCGAAGACACCCCACAGGCGAGACAAAGAATTAATTTAATATTGCGGGTAATGTTGGGTAGTGAATTTAAGCCTGATGAAGATGACGAGATGCAATTAAATCACGCCATCAATGAAGCATTTTTAGTCGATCAACCAGATAGAACCTTAGATGTTTTATTTGATCCAGCATTTCCAAAGAAAAGCCAACTAAGAAAATTAATGGCAAAATGGGTTACCGATGCCAAAGGTAAAAAAGGGCTATATTCGCATATTTTCAACGCAAAACATGACAGCTTGGTTAACATATTAAACAAATCACATTTGATAGGCATTAATATGAATGAGGCGTTATCTGATCCTGATTTAGGCGCAGCCGTAGTTGCACATATTTCTGCGGCTATTAAAAATGCGGCTAAAAAAAATCAAAATGGTTTTAATATCTTCATCGATGAAGCCGCTAATTTATTACAAAATGACGGCTTTTGTAAATTAGCCATGGAAATGTTCCGTGAATATCGCAAGCTTGACGGCGCGGTTGGTATGGCTTTTCAAGACCCGACCGCATTATTTGACAGCGGCATAGGCAAAGCGGTTTTAGATAATACCGCCACATTGATTTTCTTTCCAAATGCCAGCGCAACGGTGGAAAACCTAGCACCGTTTAATCTTAATGATGAACAAATAAGATTCATCACAGATACCAGTAATATTGCCGAAGATGCCGAAGATAACCAACAATTAAAACGACAGGTTTTAATCATAAAGCGCGAGGCAGCAACTGGTTTTAATGAAAGCGCAATTATCAATGTGGATTTATCATCACTTGGTGATGCAATCAGATTTTATCGGGCTGGCACTGCTGCCAATGCCGACCTTGCACAAGCAAAAATTAAATGGGGCGCGGCATGGCTAAAAAATATATAAATCGCAAGATTGTTGCAATAATATTAACGATATTCATATGGTCAAATTCAGCGAATATTTCTAATGCTGCTATGTCGGTTTTTGATTCAACCGCATATGTAAAATTAGTCGATCAATTAAACAAATTAACCACGATGATTGATAGTATCAATGAGGTCTCAAAATTTGCCAAAGATACGGTCAAAGCTATCGGCGAATTTGGCAGAATTATTGTACCATTTACCACATTAAAAAATATTGGCGATCAATTAAAACGTGATGCACAATGTTTGCTGCCAAATTTGGAAGATTTAATGCCAAGCCTTGAATTAAAAAACGTTAATTTCTCTATTTGTGGCGGTAAGAGTATTTATAAAGAAACATTATTTATGAATGAAGAAGATTTTAATAAATTATCAACTCCAGAGCAAAATAGAATAGTCAGAGAAATACAAAAATTTCGTCAAAATATTTTAAATGATGCCACAATGAGCGGACTTTCTCAATCTGATATAGCGCAAAAAAATGCTAAAACCCATCTAAACGCTGCTGAAGAATTAGAAGCCTTGGGCAATGCGGCAATGGACGAGCGCACCCAAGCGGCAATTAAAATAAAAGGCTTGGCCTTGATTGCAAAAGGCCAAGCACAAGCAAACCAATTATTAGCATCATTATTAAGGGTTACATCGGCACATGTAACTACAATGACAGGCAATATATTTAGCGGTTTAGTTAAGTCAAAAAATAAGGATGAAGAATGACCTTATTTTTAAATAATTCATTGACTATTGCGCTTTTTCTTACTGGCTCTAATTTTCGCCATATTTGCTTGTACCCTTGGCCAATTTTTAGCAACTCTAGCTTCATCATGAGTTTTATCTTCTTCTTCACGCCAATCGGGATAATCGGTACAGCTTTTAGTAAAAATATTTCTGCCAGCAACGGCCCCGCAATGAAAACCATATCCTTCGTGATTCCAAGGATATTGGGCATCACCACAACAATCATAAGCTCGATAACCACTTTCCCATTGTTTATAGGTCAAAGTCAGATCATAGCCTTTTTTAATCAATTCGGCATCGGGGCTATTTTGCAAATATTGGCGCGCTTTTTTACGGTCAATAATATTATTCCATTTTTGAAAAGCATCATAATATTTATTTTTTTCAATCAAAAACTGATCTCTAGTTTTAAGATTCTGCCAAGCCCAGACCGCGTAACTAAAATCAAAAAAATCATGCTGGTGATAGAATTTAGCATTAGACTGATTAGCCGTAAAAACAGATATAAGGATAATTAAAATGGCAAAAAAAACATATTTCACAGAAGAAATAGTTGGCCAATATATTACATTTGCCCAAGAATTTACAGCAGATTTATCAATCGCATTATCGCCCGGTATCAGATTATTATTTGGGGCGTTAATAGGTGTTTGGATTATAATTGAGGGCATAAAATTACTCCTTGGTAAAACAAAGGTTACCGATTTAGGCGGCGAATTATTCTTTCTTATTATAGCAGCAATGTTACTGTTTGGTCAAGGGGAAGAACTTATAAATTCTATATATACTGCGGCTTTGAGTGTTACTGGATCGGTTGCTGGCGTGGTTTTAAATATTGGTTCTAGCCAGCATCAATATGCAGTGGTTGATGGTTTGGGTGGCATGGCGGCATTGGTTAGATCGGCAGAAATAGCAATTATGACTGTTATTACTATTGCAGATACAATTGCCGCAAGTTCTGGCTGGGCAAATATTTTAGCATATTTATATGCCGCATTATTAGCGATACCATATTTTATAATTTTATTGGTTTATTTTGCACAAGTTGTAATTTCTATTTTTCGAGTAATCATGTTGGCTACTTTATCGCCGTTTTTAATGCTGGCTTTTGGCTTTGGCTGGGGGCGCGGCATGCATGGCGGGCGATTTACGATCATTTAATGCGTATAACGCCAGATAACATCTTATTTGGTGAAATATCGACCAGTAACGCCTTTGCGGCATTGGCTGCGTTAAATTCTGGTGTTACTGGCTTTATATGTACCATTCATGCGGAAAGTCCAACACAGGCGATTAAGCGTAAATTTGTCCAAAATATAGCATGGTCGGGGCAAAAAATGAGCGACATACCAGAATTTCTAGGTGAAATGGTTGATTTGGTTATTCAGATCAAAAGATCAGATAAAGGCATTCGGCAAATAACCGATATTTATCAACCAAAATTTCAAAATTATATCATGAAGGATAATATGGAGGCTTAATAATGAGCGATGTCATCGATGCTGAATTTACAATGCCAATAGAAGAAATGAGCAATGAAGATTTATTGGCCGACTTGGTTAGGGTTTCTGTAGAGATTATTAATCACCATATAATTTCATCAAAACAAAGCCTTAAATATTTAAATCCATCTGAAAGTAATTTTGTTCGAAATAACTATGAAGATGATCAATCTTGGCAGTATTTCACCGACCCAATAATAATGAAATTGATTAATATTATTACACAAATGGAGGTTAACAGCCATGATTAAAATCATTAATTTATTTATTGCTATTATGGCTATTATTTCTGTTTTTTATAGCTGGCATTTTTTCAATGGCTTTTTATGGAATGATAAAGCTTGGTGGATTTGGATATTTGAAAATATCAAACAAAATCACATTTTACCAGCCGCCATGATGCAAATATTATATATAGGAATCGGGACTGGTTTATTCTTAATGCTGTTAAGCTTAACCATTTTAAATCGTATGAGTTCAACAATAATTTTTGGTGATCGTAAGGCCGAAGATTTGCATGGCTCGGCAAGATGGGCAAAATATATTGATGTTAAAAAAACTGGATTACTAGTTAAAACTGGTGTGATTGTTGGTGGATTTAAAAAGTTATTTTTTGGAACAAAGACATTAAATCATAATGGCCCAGAACATATATTAGCCTTTGCACCGACAAGATCGGGTAAAGGCGTTGGTTTAGTTATACCAACATTGCTAAACTGGCAAGGCTCAATGATTTGCTTGGATATCAAGGGTGAGAATTATCATTTAACCGCTGGTTACCGTGCATCACTTGGTCAACATATTATAAAATTTGATCCAACATCACTTGATGGTTCAAATAAATATAATCCATTAGCAGAAATTCGTATTGGCACAGAACATGAAATCGAAGATTGCCAGAATATATCATCGATGGTGATTGATAGCGAAGGCAAGGGTTTAAAAGACTATTGGATGCAAGCGGGTTGGGAATGGTTAACCACATGTATTTTACATGTATTATATTATGAAAAAATCAATAATGACGGTCGCATTGCAACCCTAAAAGACGTTCATCATTTCATGTCGGTTGGTCATGGTGATGATGATATAGAATTAAATCCAGACGAAAGCTTTAATCAGCTTTGTGATGACATGGCAGAATTTAAGCATGGTAGAGATATTATTGATCAAGAAGTGATGCGCTCTGCTGGTGCAATGAAGAAGAAAGCCAGCCAAGAAAGATCAGGCGTGCATTCATCGGCTAAGATACAATTAAGTCTTTATTCTGATCCAATAGTATCAAAAAATATATCTAGTTCTGATTTTACTATTAATGATTTGATGAACAGAGATGCACCAGTTTCATTATATATTATAATACCACCATCAGATATGGATAGATTGAAGCCATTAATTAGAATTTTGATGAACCAGTTTTTGACAAGATTAACCGCATCGATGAAATTTGAAAATGGTAAAGCGGTTAAATCATATGAGCATCGCATGTTATTAATGCTCGATGAGTTCACATCAATAGGTAAATTAGAAATATTTGAACGCTCGCTTGCATTCATGGCTGGTTATGGCTTGAAGGCATTTATAATAATTCAAGATATAACGCAATTAAACAAGGCTTACGGCAAGGATAATTCTATTATGGCAAATTGCCATATTAGAATAGCATTTGCACCAAACACCATCGAAACGGCAAAAACATTATCTGATATGGTGGGTAAGACTACGATCATTCAACGTAAAAAATCAAGATCGGGTAAGGCTGGTGCAATCACTGGCAATACATCTGAAAATATCAATGAAATTGCACGGCCATTATTAACGCCTGACGAATGTATGCGGATTAAAAGCATTACCACTAATATTTTTGGTAAAGCGGTTGCGGGTAATATGTTGATTTTTGTAGCAGGGCATCAACCAATATTTGGGCGGCAAATATTATTTTTTAACGATAAAGAAATGCTTGAAAAAAGCCAAATACCGATACCAAAAACATCAAAACCTTTAGGTGAAAAACAAGAAGACTAATTTTATTTCACCAAATTTCACCTTACCAGGTAACACTTAAATTTACCTTACCAGGTAAGCCCTAAAACATAAGGGAAATAACAATGACAAATATTTTAGATGATCCGACCTTAGATGATTCATATTTAGCAAAAATTCGTATTGGTACAGACTATGAATCTGCCGATTGTAAAAAAGTATTAACCACAATGATTAACCCGGATGATAACAGATTTAGAGTTTTTAATATCATAACAGGCTTTGATTGGCTAACTGTGTGCATTTTACATGTATTATATTATGAAAAAATTAACAATAACGGCAGGATAGCCACTGTGAGAGAAGTCTTTAATTTTATGATGCTTGGTCATAATAAAAATAGTGGAAAATTAATTTATGATCATAGTTTTTTTAAAATTTTAAATGCTATGGCAAAATTTGATCATAAAAGAGATGTGGCTAATAAAAGCGTAAAAATGGTAACAGGCAAATTGAAAAAATATAGCCGTGAAACAAGCTGGATAGTGCATTCACATGCTATAGGTTATTTGATTACTTTTTGTGATGCGCGCTACGAAAAAATATCAAATACTTTAGGTGAAAACAATAAAATTAATTTTTTATCATCAAATTTAATTCACCATGTAAAGCCTAAATTTAACCTTTTTAGGGAAAATACGATGAAAAATATTTTAGATAATCAAACCTTAGATGATTCATATTTAGCAAAAATTCGTATTGGTACAGACCATGAATATGACGATTGTCAAAATATCGCATTGATGATGTTTGGTTATTATGAGGTCGGTTTAAAAGGTTATTGGATGAATTCTGGTTTGGAATGGTTCACCGTATGTATTTTACATATATTATATTATGAAAAAATTAAAAATAATCGGATAGCAACTCTAAAAGACATTCATCATTTCATGTTAGTTGGTCATAGTAATGATGATATAAAATTAGACTCAATAGAAAGTTTTAATCAGCTTTTTAATGATATGGCAAAATTTGATCACGGCAGAGGTTTTGCTAATGAAATAATAAAAGTTAATGCATATATGATGATGGATAAACTAGATTTTAAAGAAATATTGGGCGTTCATAATACTGCCAAATTTCAGCTAAATATTATTTTAAATAAAAATACCGATACCAAAAACATCAAAACCTTTAGGTGAAAAACAATAAAATTAATTTTATTTCACCAAATTTCACCTTACCAGGTAACACTTAAATTTACCTTACCAGGTAAGCCCTAAAACATAAGGAAAATAACAATGACAAATATTAATGAAAAAGAACCGATTATCACGATTATTGACCCTGAGGAGGCCGATCAAATGGGATTGTTTGACGAAGAGGCATTATCGGATGATGACGCTATCGATAGCCTATTTGATGAGGAAGAAGATAATGAGTAATAATTTTAGAGATGATATCGCCAATGAAATTATTACTCATATTGAAGCTGGTACTGCGCCATGGCAAAAGCCGTGGCAAGAAGGCCATAGTAGGGTTGCGGCATTTAACCCTACAAGCGAGAAAAACTATAAAGGCATCAATTCCATTATCCTAGCAATGAAAGGCTATGACGATCCACGATGGCTTACTTATAAACAAGCAGAAAAAATGGACGCGCAGGTTAAAGCTGGTCAAAAATCAACCCAAGTCGAATATTGGTTATGGTCAAAGAAAGTCGAAATTAAAGACAATAAAGGCAAGTCAATATTGGATGATAAAGGTAATAAAACATTTAAGAATGTAAAATTGCAACGACCGCAAGTTTTATATGCCAATGTCTTTAATGCCGAACAAATTGACGGCATGAAAAAATATGTTGAACCTGAACTTAAATTTGATCCGATTGAAGCCGCTGAAAAAATATTAAAAACTTCACAAGCTCCAATAAATTATGATCAAGGCGATAGTGCTTTTTATTCTATCACTAAAGATTCTATTCATTTACCACCAGCGGCAGCATTTGATAGCGCATATGAATTTTATGCAACCGCATTGCATGAAATGGGGCATTCCACAGGGCATGGATCGCGGCTTGATCGTAAATTTGCACCATTTGGCACTGTTGATTATGCCAAGGAAGAGTTACGCGCGGAAATATCATCATTCATGCTATCAACCGAACTTGGCCTTGGTCATTATCCTGAACGCCATGCAAGCTATGTAGAAAACTGGTTGCAAGTCTTACGTGAAGATAAGAATGAGATTTTTAGGGCTGCAAGGGATGCGGAAATAATCAAGCAATGGATATTAGAACCTGGTAAGCGCATTCAATTGGCAAAATCAGCGCAAAATACAGTGAAGCCAACTAAGGAGGCCAACATGAAAAAGGATAATCCTAACGACAAACAAAAAGCCGAAGAGATTAAAAAGCAATATCTAAATGTGCCTTTTACTGAAAAAAACGAAGCCAAGAAGCTAGGCGCAAGATGGGATAAAGATAATAAATCTTGGTATATATCCGACAAGTTGGATATTAAAGATTTTTCCAAATGGAATAAACCAGCAGAAATCAAGGAAAGCAAATTAAGCCCTGTTGATGAATTTGCCATAGCATTAAAAGATAATGGTTTATTGATTAAGGGCGAGCCTATTATGGATGGCAAATGGCATCGAGTAGCTGTTGAAGGCGATGAAAAGAAAAAAAACAGCGGTTCATATCGTGGTTTTCTTGATGGCAAAGCTAATGGGCAAATAATTAATTTTAAATTAGGTGATAAAGCTGTTAGATGGTCATATTCTGGTGAGAATAAACTTAATGCCGCAGAATTACAACAAGCACAAAGCGATGCGGCGGCGCGTAAAGTTGAAAACACCATTGCCCTTGAAAAACTGCAACTTGATGCTGGTAAAAAGGCCGTTGATATTTTAGTAAATGATAAAAATAAATCAGCAAATTCTCACCCATATCTAGTAAAAAAACAAATCACCCATATGCAATTAAAAGAAAATGAAAATGGTGAATTATTATTACCAGTTCAAGATATTAATGGTCATATTTGGTCAATTCAAACAATTGATAAGGATGGTCAAAAGCGGTTTTTAAAAGATGGCCGCAAAACTGGTATGATGAATGTGGTTGGTAATATTAAAAAATCAAGCGTTGCAAATAAAGCTGTGATTATTTGCGAAGGTTTTTCAACTGCGGCATCACTGGCCTTGGCAAGCGATAAAACTGTGGTTGTTGCCTTTGACAAAGGTAATTTAGCACCAGTTGCAGAGCAAATACGCGGTAAATATCCAGATTTGGATATTATTATCGCAGCCGATAATGATCATAGATTAGAAAACCACCCCACAATTAAGAAAAATGTCGGCATCGATGCCGCAAATAAAGCTGCAAAATCTGTTAATGCAACGGTTATCATACCGCCACTTACCGATGAAGAAAAATCACAGGGCTTAAGTGATTTTAATGATATTGCGGTATCGCGGGGCAATGACGGCCTTAAATCATGCTTAAAAGCTTTATTATCAAAAGACAAAACCAAGATTAAAAAACAATCAAACGAAATGGCATTGTGAATTAATTAAACTGGATAATGGCAAGGCAAAGGTCTTGCCATTATTATTTGAAATAATTTAAATTTAATAAGGAATAAGATAATGGGAAATAGTGAATTAGACGTTGTCGTGCAAGCTAGAGAAATTTTAAATAATGAAAAAAATAAATTAACTAACTCACATCCATATTTAGTTGAAAAACAAATAACTCATATGCAATTAAAGGAAAATGAAAAAGGTCAATTATTAATACCAGTAGGAGATTATGAGGGTAATATTTTTTCAGTTACAAAAATAGATGCCACTGGAAAAGAAGAAATTATGAGAAGTAATTATCTATTAACTGAATTAGGATATATTATTGGAGATATTAAAGATTTAGATAATAAAAATAAATCTATAATTGTTTGTAAAGATTTTGCATCAGGTGCATCATTATCTAAAGCAACTAACAAGACTGTGCTTGTTGGTTTTGACGATCAAAATTCATTATGGATTGCGGAAGGTCTTCGCAAGCGAAATCCAGAAATTGATATTATTATTGCAATAAGAAATGATCATAAATCACCAGTTTTTATTACAAATTACCCAGAATATAGTAAAGAAACACGTTATACAGAACAGGCTAATCTTTATGCAAATATGATTAATGCTAGGGTTATCATACCACCACTTACCGATAAAGAAAAAGCACAAGGCTTAAATAATTTTAATGATATTGCATTATCTCGTGGTGATAAAGGCCTTAGATCATGCTTAAAAACTTTATTATCAAAAGACAAAACCAAGATTAAAAAACAATCAAACGAAATGACATTGTGAATTAATTAAACTGGATAATGGCAAGGCAAAGGTCTTGTCATTATTATTTGAAAGATAAATCAATGAAAAAATCTGAAAGATTTATGATATATATAACCAGTGATGATAAAGAAAAGGTAAAATCTGGAGCGGCTTCATTGTCATTATCCATGTCAGAATATATCAGGCGCGTAATAACTGGTACAAGATTACCAGTTTTAGGCAACGCCAAAACCGTAACAGATTTATTAAAGGTTAATGCTGATTTGGCGAGGCTTGGTAATTTATTCAAAATGGCATTAGATAATGATGATCCAAAAATATCAAAAAGATTATCATTGGATATGGAACAAATGATTGCTAAGATAGCAACGACTAAGCAAATATTAGCAACTAAAATTATGGAGCTGTAAAATGCCTTTAAGCGAACAAGAAAGAAAAGAAAGCATTGAGAATGGCAAAGCCATGTTAGATGCATTTGATAATGGTGATGATGATGCTTTCTATGCAGCAGCACGAGAAATGAAAGCGCCAGCCGATGCCTTAATGGCTTGTAAAAAAGTCAATGGTGCTGATTGGATCAGAGAAATGGGCTTAGACACATCGAGGGCGGATCAAGAATATGGTAAAGACTGGCTTAATAAATAAACTTAATTTATTATCACTTAAACAAAAAACAGCATTAGACGCAGAACGTCAAACACCCGAAGCTGAATTAAATAAACAAGTGAATATTAAAATTCACCAGCAGATAAAAGAAATCGGCAAGGATGGCGATATTGACACAATTCTTGCTGCTGAGTTGAAAATGCTTGAAAATGAATATGCATTACATAGCAATAATAGGGTTATGGATGGCAGCCTTGAAATAGCAATCATAGAAGCCAAGGCCACGGTTGCATTATTGCCCAAGGTTAAATCAATGGAAAGCTATAAAGCGGTCAATGAAACGCTTTCATTACCAAAAAACCGCTTGAATGACATACCAAGGGATGAGGCAAGGCAGTTTTTTAAGTCTCATAATGCCAGATTATTAAATTTAAATAAATCGCGCTTATCGCCAGAAGAAAAGAAGATTATCGATATTAGACGTAATAACATTCGCATCGCAGGCAAGATTTATATAGCGCAGCAAAAACAAATCTTGGGCATTGCAGCAAAAACTAATAAAAAACTCGATAATCAACTTGGTTTATAATTTAAGCCATGATTGCAAAACATATTCATCGCAGTCAAAAAAGCAGTTTTTCACTGCTGGCCAATTATATCGCCGCTGCCAAAGATAAAGGCGAGAAATTACATAAATTATGGATTGAAACTTGTAATGCTGGTCAATCACCAGACAATTTAGATTTAGCCATAAAAGAAATCATCGCGACACAAGCGCAAAACACAAGAACAAAACTTGATAAAACATATCATTTATTGATTAGCTTTCAAGATGGCGAAAAGCCAAGTGATCAACAATTAATCGATATTGAAAAAGCCTATGCTAAGGCTTTAGGCTTTGAAGATCATCAGAGAATTTGCGCCACACATCAAAATACTGATCATTATCATATTCATGTGGCTTATAATAAAATTCATCCACAAAAACTCACCATGCTTGAACCGCATCGTGATTATTTCAAATTAGAAAAAACATCACGCGCCTTAGAGAAAAAATACGGCTTGAAGATCGATAACGGCAGGCAGGATAAATTAAGCCATGATCGCAAGAATGTTAAAGCCAATGATTATGAAAGCCACACATGGCAACAAAGCTTTCAAAGCTATGTTATCGGTGAAAAAGAGCATATGATAAAAGATTTGCAAGCATCAAAAAATTGGCAAGAATTTCATCAAAGGACCAGGGACTATAATATCAGGTTTAAGCCAAAGGGCGCAGGGCTGGTTATTGAGAATTTAAAGGATAAACAAACCATAAAAGCAAGTTCACTTGGTCGTGAGTTTTCTAAAGCATCACTGGAAGCTAAATTAGGCCGTTACAGCCCGATGATTAATGAAAAACAAGCTAACGTCATAAATTCAAAAGGATATAAACCACGGTCATTAATTAAACATAAATCAATAACACCAATGTGGAATAAATTTAAACAAGCTAAAAAGAAAAACTCGCTATTAAATAACTTCAAACAATTTCTAATCTATCAGGCTTTAGAAATTAATGACCCGCTGGCGATGACATTAATATATTGGCATAATAAGATTATTGGTGATTTGATCGGCACTGGTAATCGATCACCTGTTAAGCAAAAATCTATTATGCAAAAATCAAATTTTAATATTAATAATCCGATAAAACAGAATCTAGATTTTAATATTAAAGAGCCAATTAATCATCAAAGTTATAAAACAATGATGGCTGCTGATTTTATATCACAAATGAAAAATAATATTTTACCTTGGCAAAAAAACCAACAAATTAGAAAATATCAAGGCAAGCCAATAAACCCAATTACGGGTAAATATTATTATGGTGCTAATGCCAGTATTTTAGAAAATAAAGGCTATGATGATCCAAGATTTATCACAAGAAAGCAAATAAATCAGCATGGCTTAACTATTTTACCCAATCAAAAACCAACCATAATTGAATATTGTAAAAAATCCAAAGACAGTGATAAAAACGAGTTTTTTTATGGTCAAATATTCAATGCCAAACAAATTAAAGATTTTGATATTTTTGCCAAATCATTAGCTAATAATAAAGTTACTAAAATTGATAAAGCTAATTCTATTGATCGCATTAAAAAAATCATCGACCGTTCGAATGATAATGTTATTTTAGATAGTGATAGCGGCGCATTCATCGATGAAGCCACAGCCGAAGAAATGGGTTACTTTAAAGAAGATGCTATTTCCAGTGATGATGCCATAAAAAGCAATTATCAAAATGATGATCTATTTTATTCAGATATGTTAAAAAATATCTGCGCGGCAAAGTTTGATGATGAAAATGGATCAAATGACAAGATGTTAATCAATCAGGAGTTAAAACCACTCGCGGTTTTAATGGCGCATCATAAATTATCACAAGAATTAGGCATAGATTATCAAACTGACAAAACCAGTAATGATATTAGGTCATGGTCAAGATCAATCAAAAATGATGATGATAACCTATCAAAACTTATTGATATGTCGGATAAAATTAAAAATAAATTATTATGGCATGAAGATTATGTCTATTTAGATGTGCCATTTAACGAAAGAGACGATGCGGTCAAACTGGGCGCAAGATGGGATGATGTGGCAAAATCATGGTGCGTCAAAAATGATGCTGATTTATATTATTTACAAAAATGGGATGGCTCATATTTTGATAATGATATTGCCGAAGAAATGGGATGTTTTAAGGAAGATGCTATTTCTTATGATGATATTATGGATAGCCTTATTAAACCTGAAACTAAAATCATCAATAAAAAAACAATAACACCGATCGATGATAAAACCAAAAAAATCATTAAAAAATCTAATAATATAGAAATATCAAGATAGTTGTTATTTGCTTTTTAATGAATTAATAACTAGTTCTAGGTTGGAAAAAAAGATGGTAAACTAGCCGTGCCAATATAAATGGTTTTATATGTGAAATTAAAATGCTATAAAATATGTATTTTATGGGCATTAAATGAACAAAACTCATAATTTAAAGGTAGCAGCTATAGACTTATTCTGTGGCGCTGGTGGCCTGAGTCGTGGATTAATTAACAATTCAATTGTCGTTAAGGCAGGGTTTGATATTGATCCAGCGTGTAAATTTGCGTTTGAAGAAAACAACAATGCCCCTTTTATATTAAAAGATGTAGCACTTGTTGAAAAAGAAGAAATTGCAAAATATTTTCAAAATATAGATATTAAAATTATTGCTGGATGTGCGCCTTGCCAACCATTTTCAAGATATACACAAGGTAGGGATAATTCTAATGATAAAAAATGGGGCATGTTATACGAATTTTCACGCATAGTTAAAGAAATTCAACCTGATATAGTTACAATGGAAAACGTTCCTCAATTACTAAAGCATGATGTGTATAAAGACTTTGAACACAACCTTAAAGAAATGGGTTGTTTTGTAAGTAGTAAAATAGTTTTTGCCCTGATTATGGCATTCCGCAAACAAGGCAACGCTTGGTTTTGTTGGCATCAAAATTAGGTGAAATACAACTTTGCCCTGCCACAAAAACAAAAGATAATTATCTGACAGTTAAAGATGCAATTGGACATTTACCAAAAATAAAATCTGGAGAGACGCATTCCAAAGACAAATTGCACATGACAAGTAAAATGAAAGAAATAACATTAAAACGTATTGCTGCTTCGAAACAAGGCGGCACATGGAAAGATTGGCCAGAAGATTTAGTTGCCGAATGTCATAAAAAAACATCAGGTAAATCTTTTGGTAGCGTTTATGGAAGAATGTCATGGAATAAACCTTCTCCGACAATTACAACCCAGTTTGTTGGGTTTGGTAACGGTCGTTTTGGACATCCAACACAAGATAGGGCTTTATCACTTAGGGAGGGAGCAATATTGCAAACTTTTCCAGAAGATTATAAATTTTCTGACCCTGATGAACCTTTTTCAATTGGTAATATTGCAAGAATGATTGGAAATGCCGTTCCTGTGCGCCTTGGCGAGATAATCGCTGATAGGATAACACAACATATTAATGAAACGAAACAGCCATATGCCGAGTAACTTTAAGTTTTCTATAAGCCTAAATATTATTAATCATTTAGGAATAAATATATATTCAAATGTTCCTGCTGTTATTTCTGAGATTGTTGCAAATGAATGGGATGCAGAAGCAACCGTCGTTGATATTAATATCGATAAAGATAATAGTAAAATTACGATTAATGATAATGGTCATGGAATGACAGAAGATGATCTTAACAATAAATTCTTATGTGTAGGTTATCAAAAAAGACATAATAATGAGGCTATAACCCCCAAATATAAACGACCTGTTATGGGGCGCAAGGGCATTGGAAAATTATCTTTATTTTCAATTGCCAGAGTAATTGAAGTTCATTCAATAAAAAATGGTCAATCTAATGGTTTAGTTATGAACTCTGATGACATTCAAGCAGCTATAAAAAAAGAAGGCGTTGATTATACTGGTAAAATAGATTACAGCCCTACTGTCGTGCCAAATGATGATATTAATATATCAGAAGGGACAAAAATAAAACTTAGCAACATTAGAAAAAACATAAAATTAGCGCATGATTACATTAGAATAAGAGTTGCACGAAGATTTTCAATAATTGGCAAAGAATATAACTTTCAAGTAAATGTTAATGGCACAGAAATAACAGTCCAAGATCGTAATTATTTTAAACAGCTTCAATATATTTGGACATTTGGTAATAATAGTGATGAATATTCTTTACTCGCAACAAATGCTACTAATAAAAGCAAATTAGATTATGTATATGAAGAAAATGAAAAAAAATATCAATTATCTGGTTGGATTGGCACTTTTAAAGAAGCAGGTAACGCAAGAACAAAAGATGGAGAAGTTCAAAATAAAATTTCTATTTTAATACGTGGCAAGATGGCTCAAGATGACATATTACAAGAATTTAACGAGGCTGGTCAATATGCAAATTATTTAATTGGTGAAATTGAAGCTGACCTTATTGATGCCGATGAAGAAAAAGATGTTGCAACCAGCAGCCGACAAAATGTTAATGAAGATGACCCACGCTATATTTCTCTCAAATCCTTTGTTCGGGCACATTTAAAGACTATACAAAGCCAATGGACTGGTTTCCGAAATAAAGAAGGTGCAGATGCTGCACGCCTAAACCCAGTAATTAAAGAATGGTGTGATAAATTAAAAGGTGAATATAAAAAACGCGCCAACCATCTATTTGGTAAAATAAATCAAATGACGCTAAGCGATGATGAAAAAAATCAATTATTTATTCATGCTATCATAGCTTTTGAATCTTCAAAACACAGAAGCTCCTTGGATAATTTAGAAATGATTGCAACTAATGATTTATCGGCATTAATTCCTATATTTGAAAATTTTGATGATATTGAAGCTGGACTTTATTACCAAATCACATCTGAACGTGTGGATGTTATAAATGCTCTTAAAGAAAAAGTAGATGAAAATCAAAAAGAAAAAGTAATCCAAAAATATTTATTTAATCATTTATGGCTACTAGACCCAGCTTGGGAAAGGGCAACTGGCAGCTCTCATATGGAAGAAAAAGTGATAACTGCATTTGATGAGGTTGATAAAAAAATACTTACTGATGCCGAACGTAACGGCAGATTAGATATACGCTATAAAGCTATATCTGGAAAACATATAATCATCGAATTAAAAAGACCTTCCGTTGCAACCACAATAAACAGCTTAGTTAACCAAGTCGATAAATATAAAGACGCTTTAAGCAAATGCTTAGACAGCATTGGGAAGCCAGAAGAGCTTGTAGAAGTGGTTTGTGTATTAGGAAAACATCCTTCTGATTGGAATAAAGAACAAAAGCGTAATTCATTAAATGTTCAAAATATTAGAGTTGTTTTATATGACGAATTAATAGAACAAGCTTATAATGCTTATTCAGCATATATGGAAAAAAGCGTTGAAGTGGGGAAGCTTTCCAAATTGCTCGATCGATTAAGAAAACAATCGGAATTATAAAAATAAAATGTCGCAATAATACATTATTATTTTTAAAGCAAAAGGTTGTTTTCTAGCTATACATTACCTACAAAAGCTTTTTCTAATTTTTGCCAAATTATAGACTTATTGTCTTTTTCATTTTCAAATATTTCAATTAAAATAACACCAGCACTCGCAAGTGCTTCTGCTTTTAGTTTATCACGCTCTAGAGCATCTTCTTGATAATGACCGCTTCCTTGATATTCAATAGCACATTTTGCTTTACCAAGCCTATCAACAATTATAAAATCAGCGCGTTTATACCTTATCGCCAAATGTGCTGAATCACACGGTGTTTTCAAATAAACACCTAGCGGCACTTCAGAAAAAACTCGTTCACCCATATTACGATTTTTCACCCATTCTTCTATTTTATAAAAAACTCGCACTTCTTCCTTATTCATTAAGGATTTCACAGAATATTTTGCATTTTTTACTAGTGCTAATTTATCGCTGACTTCATCGATTAAAACTTTTGTGTTTTCATCAATATCAATTTTTGTGGTTTTATCGACATAAGTTTTTTGGGGCTTCCAAGGTTTAGATATATAATAATTTTCTTGTTTTTGAGAATTGTTTTTATTAAATATCTTACGGAAAATTAATCTTAATAGTTTAAATATAATCACAAGCACAAAATACATTGCTAGTAATCCTAATAAAACATTAAAAATAGTTGAACCCATTTTAATAAACTCCCTATATCTGTTTCTAATAAATAAAATACAAGTTTAAATATTTAGTGCAATGTTTTTGTATGTCGTATCAATTTGGTTAAAATTAACCAAAACCATCAATTTAAATTTGTTGAGCATGTAATGCGAATAAAACCATTGGATAATGGCAGGTGTGAAAGTACTAGTACTTCACCTATCCTGCCGTCTTAACGACAGATCAAGATAGAGCAAGAAGTTAGAAAACACAGAGCAACACAGAGCAACACAGAGCAACACAGAGCAACACAGAGCAACACAGAGCAACACAGAGAAAAAAACACCTAAAACTATAAATATTTCATATAAAATTAAACTATTAATTGCATTTACAAAAATTCTAATTTAATGGCATTCTTGGGCTTGAAAATTAAAATCTAACATCTATTATATGCTTGGTTTTAATTACAATTTTTAAGGTTGATAAATGAGAGTTGCAATTTACGCCAGACATTCCACACATATGCAAGAACACAGCACTAGCGACCAAATCGATATATGTAAAAAATGGTGTGATAATAATAATTATTTTATAACAGAAATATATTCTGATGAGGCTGTTTCTGGCTCTTCAATGATTAATCGTACTGGTATAAATGATTTAATCGATGCGGCGGTTGCTGGTGAATTTGAAAAACTAATTTGTGAAGATTTATCAAGGCTTTCACGTGATCAAGGCGATATAGCCAATTTTCATAAAAAATTATCATTTTTAGATATAAAAATCGAGACTTTAAACGAGGGCTTGATTAACGCATTACATATTGGCCTTAAAGGCACGATGAACGCGCTTTTTATAAGTGATTTAGCAAAAAAATCACGGCGCGGTGTAATTGCTGCGGTTTTAAAGGGTGCTGTTCCTGGCGGAAAATTATACGCCTATGATATTGATAAAGTTTTCAGAAATGGTGAAATAGTTACAGGTCTGCGTAAAATAAATAATGAACAAGCAAAAATTGTCAAATTTATATATGATGAATATTTAAAGGAAAAAACCCTATCAGAAATAGCCGATAGCTTAAATAAAAAAGAAATACCATCGCCAAAAGGCAAAAAATGGCAAAGCACAGTGTTAATTGGCACTTTGGCACAACAAACTGGAATTTTAAGGCAAACATTATATAAAGGCGTAGTAACTTTTAATAAGGTGCAATATCGCAAGCATCCTGAAACTGGCAAACGAGTTTGTCTTATTAATCCAAAATCAGATTGGATTAGCGTACCAATTCCTGAATTAGCCATCATTTCTGAAAAAGACTTTAATAATGTGCAGCAAATGATCGAAGAAAGATCAACTTTATATAAAGTTCGAAAATTAGCATCTGATGAAGAAAAAAAACAACGTGCCAATGAAAGAACAAAAAAGTTTTTAGCAAAAGAACGTGCAAAAATACCAAAAAAACGCGAGATGTATTTAGTTCACAGCAGGTTATTTTGCCCTATTCATGGATCAAGAATTACAACTTTGCGACATGCGGTTTATGGCTGCAAGGAAAAAAATTGCGTGAATCGTAATTTACATCGCAAAAAAATAATTTATACAGTTATCATGCAAATGATGAATTTTGATATTGATAATTTAAATGAGTTTAACAAACAGCAAGAAAAAATATTAATCGATAGGTCAAAAAAAATTATCGCTTACAAAGAAGAATTATCAAATAAACAACAAGAAATAACTGCTTTATTGTCAAAACTAACTATAAAACAATCTAAAGGCAAAGAAACCATTAAATTTCTAGATAATATGGAGTTCGAATGCCAGCGAATAAATTATAAAATCAAAGGTTTAAATTTATCAAAGAAAAAAACTATTATATTATCCAAAACAGAAGCAAATATAATCCATAAAAAATTACATAGGCTTTTAAAAACACATATTGATAACCCTGATGAACAAAGTAATATCGATATAATGCATAAGTTTTTTGATAAAATATTTATTGCAAAAAATTTAGATACAAAAGAAAAAGACTATATCGTTGATATTCGATATAATCTTAAAAATTTGGTTCATTATTTTTATAAAGATATGGTTTAAATATTTAGTTTTCCATAATATAATTTTCACTTTCTGTTGTTTTTAAAAAATTTAATAATATTTTTTCTTGTTTTTCGCCTTTTTGATAAATATCATATTTTTTACCCGCAGAATAAGCAGACCTTGCAGCGTGGGAAAAAGCGGTATCAGCAGTATCAGCATTAGCAACAAAAAAAGCTGATCGACAAGATGCGGCAGGCGAATCATAATCAACACACTTATTTGTTGCGGCAAAAGCTTCTTTTTTAGCTTCTTCTTTAATATTTTCATCTGGGTTTTTAAGATATTTTTCCGTTATTGCTGGCATGTCCCAATAATCTTTAACTGACAGTGCGAAAAGAAAAGATAATTTGATCAATTCTTTATTATAGCCTTGAATATGTCTAAAATGAAAAATGGTATCTTCAAAGCCAATTGATTTATAAAGTACTGATAAAGCTAACTTTTCATCATCGCATTTAATTTTATTTAAACTTCTTAATAATCTGTTTATTTTATATTTATGTACTAAATAATAATTTATTTGATTAAGAGATGTAAACATAATTTAATCCTTTGCATAAAAGTAAAAAATCCTCCGTTAAAAACGAAGGATATTAGTAATATTAGTCTGGTTTATGTTCCAAAACATCAACTGTTTCTGCTATAAATACTGTACTATATTTTACTATGCCGTCTTTTTCATATTGAGTATTTGAAAAATAACCACGCGCAATAACATTTTTGCCTTTGGCAATATAACCGCGTTCAATTTCAGACGTTATATGTTGATTCCATATATTCATTCGTGTGAAATTAGTATTTATTTCACTCATATAACTTTCTATTGTAATAATCGGATAATTTAGATCTGCTGTGATTGGTTTAAATTCTATTTTACTAATAAAACCAAAAACTAAAAATGTTGCTTTGTCAGACATTATTTTTCTCCTAAAATAGTTCAATTATTTATGCTAAAATAAAAATAAATGAGTAAATATATGATATTTTTTTCATTTATATAAAAGTAAAAAATCCTCCGTTAAAAAACGAAGGATTTAGTTATATTTAGTCGGCTTTACGTTCCATAATATCGATAGATTTAGCGATAAATTCGGTTGTATATTTCTTTATGCCGTCTTTTTCATATTGTTTATGTTCAAAACAACCACGAGCCATAACATATTTACCTTTGGCAATAAAACCACGTTCAATTCCTGATATTATATATTCATCCCATATAGTCATTTGTGTGAAATTAGATCGTGTTTCACGAGTTTTAGTTTCTTTATTTTCTTTGCCGTTAATATTATTTGCTATTGAAATAATCGCTATTTTTTTATCACCAGCTAATGTTTTTACTTCTGTTTTACTAATGAAACCGATTACTGAAAATGTTGCTTCGCTATACATTATATTTCTCCTAAATAGATTTATGTTAATTACGACACGCAAAGAATTTAAGAAAAATTTAGATCAATAAAATAAAACGGAAGGTTTGCATCGCTTGATGTGAAAACCGTTTTTTTTGTTTATCTATAATTTTAATGACCATTTTAATATGAGTGAATTGCGCGGCAATTCGCAATTATGGTCATGTTCTTTAATTATAAGTGATAGTTAAATTAACAGATAAATAACTATTTTTAGGCGATATAATAGCAAAGCATATTAGTAATGGTTATATTGAAAAAACATAAAAATATACGCTATAAAAATAATCATTATCCAAGTAAATGATTTTAATTAACGACAAGAATATCCTTTATAATTTCGGCTAATGCTGCTAAATCATCATCAATATATTTTCGTTTTAAAATATAATAATAGAATATTTTTAATAATGAATGCTTGGCAGCTTTTAATTGATCAGATGCAATCATAAAACAAAGCTGGTTATCCTGGTTAAATTGCCCAGTTACTTCCCACCAAAAATTTAATTTACAGCCAGATTGAATTACGCCTAAATTTCTTTCAATTTCTGCGGCAATTTCAACTGGACAGGTAAAATAAACATATGGATGGCTCATAAATTTATAATGACCCTGGCAACACGCAATCGTATGAATATTTAAATCATCATTATTCAATGATTTTACTAATTCAAATATCGCTTGGTCAATAAAAGCATTTTGCGGTTTTATTTGTAATTGATGTTTCATAATCACACCTACAAGCAATATTTTGGCAATGGCCAATTTTTAACATGATTAGTTTCAAACTGGCGATAGCGATAGTTTGAATAGCGCGGGCAATCACGACCATGGCCATTTTTAATAATAACGGCGGCAATATCTAATTGATTAAAATAGCATCTGCCAAGATAACGATCATAACTTTTTTTACCCGATAATCGACAAACAGTCTTTTTGCCAGTTAGAAATTTTGTTAAAAATAGCTTGGCGGCTTGCCCAGCCGATGTATCTAATTCTGGCACATGCAAGCCAATCAAGCGAATGCGAATATTACCTTTTAAAATAATAGTATCGCCATCAATAACGTATATTGTTTGTCTGCTGATAGTTATATTTTCTGCGGCTAACGATGTTATTTGCAATGTAAATATCATCATTATGAATATGGTGATTTTCATTGCATATCTCCCGCATTTTCGCGCTGTAATATGCCAAAAATTGACCGATGAAGATGTAATTTATCATCTTCGGCGGCAATGGTCATGCCGCGCAATACGCCGCCTGCGGATTTTATCGGATGGGTGGGGTGGTTTTTATTAACATCAATGATTAAAACCGCAATCGCGGCGGCATTTCTGCCCATAACAGCCACGGCATCAACCCATGCACTGCGATTTATTCCTAAATCATGGCATGAATATTCTGCTGCTTCGGTAATATCGCGCCAATTGCAATTTTCAATATCAGGTATGTAACTTTTGAATTGGCGGCTGGCGATTGCCAAGGCATTGCCCATGGAAATATGCTGAACACCGCTATCGGCAATGCCACTACGGTTTTTTTGCAGTGGAATTATGTTTTTTATTGCTTGCACAGGCCGAATTTGACGTACAGGCTTATTTGGTAAGCCATCTTGATGAGCGTTAGCGAAGTTAATATCTTCTTCAACCGCTAATTCGTCAGAATTAGTCCGCATTAATATATCATTACCATTATCTTTAGATATATTATCTTTATTTGTATAGTATTTGGGTCGGAAGTCTGCTTCTGCCAAGGCAGAAGTTTTATTCTGCCATAGGGGGTTATTAAGGCTATTTTCAATTGATGATAATAAGTTATCCACAGCCATTAAAATTGATTTTAACCGCTCGATTAAATCACTGATTTTATCGATGCCAATTGATACTCTTATCCGTGGCGGCATTTCTGCAATTTGATCTTTGATATTGATAAATTCGTCCAGATTAAAATTATCATTATCTTGATATTCTACTAAAATATTTAATTTACAGTGAATTTCACCTTTGATAGCCGAATGGCTGCGGCGTAGAAATTGCCATTCTTGTTCAAAATTATCTTGTTCAGCCGATAACATTATTAAATTATCGTATAATTTAGCCATTGGCGATAAATTAACACCATAGGCAAAAATAATCTTGCCTCGGTCATCACGCTTGCCCATTCTGCGATGATTACCAAAATCAGTCCATACAAGCACGCCCAATTTATGTAGGCTCTGCTCGCGATTATTGACTTGTCTTTCGCTTAAGCCTAATTCCAATGCGGTTTTTTGCACTGTTTTATAAATTATCGGCCTACCGCCATCGATCCAGTCATGGTTTTTGGTGTGATTTAATAAATATTCTAAATGCGATATTAAAACAGAATTAAAGCCAATCTTGCGACCAACTTTCTTAATTAACCGTAAAATATCATAATGAGTTATATTTTCTGGTAGTCCTTGAAAGTTTTTTGAATATTCAAGCTGATTACGCAATAGCTTGGTATATATACGCCCGCCGCTTGCATTGCTAACATGTTGATTTATCTGCATATTTTATATGACTTATCCAGCCATCAGCATATCAAAAATTATTTACGAAAAACGTATTTTTACTTGACTTAGCTGACGGTTGAGGTAAGATATAATCATAAACGGCGGTACATAT
>JARFVT010000013.1:1850000-1915900 GCA_036677425.1 Alphaproteobacteria bacterium
CCAGCCGCAGGGTCCCCTACTGCTACCTACTTACGACTTCACCCCAGTTGCTGACTCTACCGTGCTTGGCTGCCTCCTAAAAGGTTAGCTCACCAGCGTCGGGTAAACCCAACTCCCATGGGGTGACGGGCGGTGTGTACAAGGCCCGGGAACGTATTCACCGTAGCATGCTGTTCTACGATTACTAGCAATTCCGACTTCATGCTCTCGAGTTGCAGAGAACAATCCGAACTGAGACAACTTTTTGGGATTAGCTCCTCCTCGCGAAGTGGCTGCCCTCTGTAGTTGCCATTGTAGCACGTGTGTAGCCCAGCCCATAAGGGCCATGATGACTTGACGTCGTCCTCGCCTTCCTCCGGCTTGTCACCGGCAGTTCCTCTAGAGTGCCCAGCATAACCTGATGGCAACTAAAGGTGAGGGTTGCGCTCGTTGCGGGACTTAACCCAACATCTCACGACACGAGCTGACGACAGCCGTGCAGCACCTGTGTGGTAGCCAGCCGAACTGAAAGAAAGTGTCTCCACGATCTAAACTACCCATGTCAAGGGCTGGTAAGGTTCTTCGCGTTGCGTCGAATTAAACCACATGCTCCACTGCTTGTGCGGGCCCCCGTCAATTCCTTTGAGTTTTAATCTTGCGACCGTACTCCCCAGGCGGTGAACTTAATGCGTTAGCTGCGCCACCAAATCCGAAGACCTGACGGCTAGTTCACATCGTTTACGGCGTGGACTACCAGGGTATCTAATCCTGTTTGCTCCCCACGCTTTCGCGCCTCAGCGTCAGTAATGTGCCAGTTAGTCGCCTTCGCCACTGGTGTTCCATCCAATATCTACGAATTTCACCTCTACACTGGATATTCCACTAACCTCTCACATACTCTAGATCGCCAGTATGAAAGGCAGTTCCAGGGTTAAGCCCTGGGATTTCACCCCTCACTAAACAATCCGCCTACACGCCCTTTACGCCCAGTAATTCCGAACAACGCTTGCTCCCTTCGTATTACCGCGGCTGCTGGCACGAAGTTAGCCGGAGCTTCTTCTATAGTTACCGTCATCATCTTCCCTATTGACAGAGCTTTACGACCCAAGAGCCTTCATCACTCACGCGGCGTTGCTGCGTCAGGGTTTCCCCCAGTGCGCAAGATTCCTCACTGCTGCCTCCCGTAGGAGTCTGGGCCGTGTCTCAGTTCCAGTGTGGCCGATCACCCTCTCAGGTCGGCTACTGATCGTCGCCTTGGTAAGCCGTTACCTTACCAACTAGCTAATCTTACGCGGGCTAATCTTTTGGCGATAAATCTTTCTCCAATGATATCACTATCAAAGGACTTATGCGGTATTAGCAGTCGTTTCCAACTGTTGTCCCCCACTCTAAGGCATATTCCCAAGCATTACTCACCCGTCCGCCGCTGTCCAGCACCCGAAGGCACCTTATCGCTCGACTTGCATGTGTTAGGCCTGCCGCTAGCGTTCATCCTGAGCCAGGATCAAACTCTCAGGTTCATGATAGCTCACGATTACATCAAAGACATAACCATAAACAAAACACGAAAAAAGATCCTATACTCAATTACTCTTATACTGACATATATTAAAAAACTAAATTCAAAACATATATAAATTGACTAGGCTCACACCAAATAAATGGTGTTTGCTTATCTTAAAGAATATTTGAATGGTATCTATCGCTAGCAATAACCAACAATAAACGCCGTCCGCATATTCCTTCCATTTTGCATATTCACAATGTAAAATAACCAAAAAACATTTCTAAAATAAAATTCCAAAATATGCTTTTTTAAACTTTATGACCGAACCAAGTAGCTAGCCCGTGTCTCTTGATCGGGGTTATAGGGCTACATAACCACACTGTAAACAACTTTCTGCATTTAATTTAACTTTTTTTATTTTTAATTATGAAATGGCTTAATCTTGCCATTTTAGAATTCATTAAACGTTTCTATATTAAGTAATATATAGAGCTGATATGAAGTAACATCAAGTATTTTTGCCAAGAGCTAAAAATTAACCTTATGGATAAAGGCATGATTATATGATTTAATAACACTATAATATATGATTGTATTAAATTTTTATTAAAAATCATCATAATAATGATTCCCTTTTATACTAAACCATAGTAAGTAATGAATGATTGATACTTCATAGGATTAGATTTGTGCAGTTAAGTTCAAAATATTTCAAAAAAATTAAAAATAGTATTTTTTCATATAATTTTTCATTGATGCTTAAATTTAGAATTTTTGCGATTAATTGTATGATAATAGCAGCAATTTTAGTTGCATCGCAAATTCCCGATAAAAGCATGATCGACCCTGATGCTTTTGATATTTTTACATCACCAGTAATTAGAGCCGCACCAATCATAACTGTTAATGATGAAAACTCATCGCCAGAGCCATTGGACAGTATATATAAATTGATAGTTGCCAAAGGCGACACCATAATGTCTTTAATGATAAAACAAGGCATTAAAAGATCAGAAGCATATAACGCAATTACCACATTAAGCAAGATATTTGACCCACGCAAATTAAAGCCTGGTCAAGCGATGTATTTGACTATTACATCAGACATTAGCAATGATAAAATTACTAAAAAATTTAAAAGCCTTATGGTTAAATCTAAGCGTAGCGAAGATATTATAGTTAGTAGCAGTGAAGACGGTTTTGTTGCTAAAATAATTAAACATAATATAAACACAAATATAATACATACGGCAGGATCAATTGAAACCAGCCTTTATGTAGCTGCGCTTAAAGTTAATATGCCACAGAAAATTTTAGGTAGCCTTATAAATTTATTTAGTTTTGATGTGGATTTTCAACGTGAAATTCGTGCCGGTGATAGTTTCATCGCAATGTATGAAGAAATGAGTAATGATGATGGCGAGATAATCGATAGCGGTAATATTCTGATTGGTGAAATGACAGTTCAAGGCAAGCAACATCGTTTTTATCGCCATAAAGATAAAAAAGGCTTTATTGATTATTATGATGCAAAAGGCCGCAGTGTTAAAAAGGAACTTTTACGGACGCCTATTGATGGCGCACGCATAACTTCGTCTTTTGGTAATCGCAAACACCCAATTTTGGGATATACAAAGAAACACAGCGGCATTGATTTTGGTGCAAAAAAAGGTACTCCTATATATGCAGCTGGCAATGGTATAATTGAATTTATTGGTCGCAATGGTGGCTATGGTAAATATATTCGCATTAAACATAGCGGTATTTATAAAACAGCCTATGCTCATATGTCTAGATTTGCCAAAAATATGAAAAGAGGCAAATATGTTAGCCAACGGCAAATAATTGGCTATGTTGGTTCAACAGGAAGATCAACAGGGCCACATTTACATTATGAAGTTCATAAAAACAATGTTAAGTTAAATCCACTTAGCGTCAAATTGCCAACAGGGAAAACTCTTAAAGGGCGCGAACTTGCTACATTTAATAAAAGTCGAAATAAATTAGACAAACAATTTGCCATGATGCCAAATAATATTAAATCAAATCATATTAAAATAGCACAGCATCCAATTAATTAGAAGCATCTAAAACAAATAGTTAATCAGGTAAGATAAGTGTGCCAGTACCCATTTCTGTGAATATTTCCAACAATAATGAGTGCGAAATTCTCCCGTCAAGGATAACGGCGGCTTCGGCACCATTATCAATGGCCTTAATGCATGTTTCAACTTTTGGAATCATGCCGCCACTTAATGTGCCATCCTCCATCAAACACCTGGCCTTAGTTTGATTAATTTCTTGAATTAATTCACCAGATTTATCTAACACACCTGCAACATCAGTTAATAAAATAAGGCGCTTTGCATTAGCAGCAGCAGCGATTGCACCAGCTGCAGTATCGGCATTAACATTATATGTATGACCATCAACCCCCAAGGCAATTGGGGCTATTACTGGTATAATTTTTGATCCAAATATCACATCAAGGACGCTAGTATCAATATGGCAAGGCTCGCCAACAAAGCCAAGGTCGAGTATTTTTTCAATATTTGAATCCGGATCTTTTTTAACTCTAGTTAGCTTTTTAACCTGAATTAACCCGCCATCTTTACCTGATAACCCAATTGCCGTGCCGCCTGCTTCTTGAATTCCTGCAACAATATTTTTATTGATATTGCCGCATAGGACCATCTCTGCAATTTCTACGGTTTCGGCATCGGTTACCCTAAGTCCATCGATAAATTTACTTTCTTTTTTAAGCCTAGCTAACATCGCGCCAATTTGTGGTCCGCCGCCATGAACAACAATTGGGTTTGCGCCAACTTGTTTCAATAACACAATATCACGGCAAAAATTTCTTGATAATTCTGCATCACCCATCGCATGTCCACCATATTTAACAATGATGGTTTTATTATTATAATGGCGCATATATGGTAATGCTTCGGTTAAAATATCCGCTTGCGCTAGCCATTCGATGCTTCTTTGTTTTTCATCCATAAACCGCTGCCTTTAATTTTAAACTCAGATATACAATAATTATAACCAATCAAAAGTTATTAATATACGGGTTTTTTAATATTGGATTAAAATAGGCTTTAATCTATCGCCGTTAATTCTGCTATCTCAGTCAATAATGCCCGTAATTCTGCGATACCATCGCCTTTAACCGCGCTTGTAATAATTACATTTGGATTAGCGGCGGGTCTTTTGGCAATTGACTTAATTACTTTGGCATGGACAGTATTTACCATACCATGCTTTAATTTATCCTCTTTGGTTAGGACTAATTGATAGGTAACGCCCGCCTCGTCCAACAAATCCATTAATTCGACGTCAGATCTTTTTAATCCTTGTCTTGAATAAACAAGCAAGATTAAACGGCGTAAATTAACCCTACCGCGCAAATAATCTTTTACCAAGCCAGTCCAACCCAATATATCAGATTTAGATGCCCGCGCAAAACCATGCCCTGGCATATCAACCAGCATTAACCGCCGACCTAAATTAAAGAAATTCAACTGTCTGGTTCTACCAGGCGTATTACTGGTCTTTGCCAAAGTTTTACGTCCAGTTAAGGCATTAACAAGACTGGATTTTCCAACATTTGACCGACCCGCAAAAGCTACTTCGGGTAAATTTTCATCGGGAAGCTGTGATAAAGATGCGACGCTTAGCAGAAAATCACAATTTTGTGTAAAAAGCTTACGCCCAGATTCAATTTTCACATCATCAAAATTAAATCTATGATCAATTTCCATCTCTATCCCATCCATTCAAATTTTACGAATTCACATATGGTCATACTGGCTTGGTAAGCCATTAATTATTTAGAATTATCAGCCTTGCCGCCGCCAATTGCCACACCCATACGGCGCATCATCATCCATTGCTGCGTCATTGATAAAGTATTATTCCATGCCCAATATATAACTAAACCAGCAGGGAAAGTTCCTAACATGAAGGTAAACATGATTGGCATAAGCATGAAAACTTTTGCCTGAATAGGATCAGTTGGTGTTGGGTTAAGGCGTTGCTGCATCCACATGGTAAAGCCCATGATAAGCGGCCAAAGACCAATATTTAATATGCCCAATGCCTGTGGTACATTCCAATCAAAAAGACCAAATGCCGTCAACATCCCCAATGGGTCTTGGGCAGATAAATCATGTATCCAACCAAAGAATGGAGCATGACGCATTTCAATGGTAACGAATAATACCTTGTACAGTGAAAAGAATATGGGAATCTGTACTATGATTGGCAAACAGCCAGATAACGGATTTACCTTTTCTTTTTTATAAAGTTCCATCATCGCCTTGTTAAGCTTTTGGCGATCATCGGCATAGCGTTCTTTCATATCTTTCATTTTTGGCTGCAACAATTTCATCTTGCTCATGGAAATATATGATTTATTAGCTAATGGGAATAAGAAAGCCTTGATAACCAAGGTCAAAGCCAAAATTGCCAAGCCAAAATTACCTAAAACACCATTTAGCCAATGAATGGCAAAGAAAATAGGCTTGGTTAAGAAATAAAACCAGCCAAAATCAACGGCTAAATCTAAATTTTTAATACCAAATTTCTGCTCATATTCATCAAGCAATACTGTTTTTTTAGCGCCCGCAAATAACATAACGCTATTATCAATAGTTGCACCAGGTGCCAAATTTTGACTAGCACCAATAAAATCTGATTGATATTTAAAATCATCACCATCAGCAATGGCATGATAACGCGCCTTTACGCTTTCATTCTGATTTGGAATTAATGCCATCAACCAATATTTATCGGTAATGCCAATCCAGCCGCCTGTGGTGTCATATTCTTGACGTTTAGTTTCTTGTAAATCGTCATAATCAATTTCGGTTAATGTTTCATCAATAACGCCGATCATACCCTCGTGCAAGAGATAATAGCCAAGAACATCAGGCGTTCCTGTACGTGATATTAAACCATATGGGGCAACTGATATTGCCTTACCAGTTGAATTTAATATGGATTGTGTAACGTTAAACATATAATCTTCATCAAGGCTATAAGTTTGGGTAAAAGTAATATTTTGCTCGCTAACCCAGCTTAAAGTTACAGGATTATCTGGTGATAAACGGGGGCTATTACTTGTCCAAAGACTATTGGCATTGGGGGTTTTAATTCCCTCATTTGCCCACCACCCAAATGAAGCATAATATGCATTTTTAGAACCGACGGGATGTAATAACGTTACTTCCGCGCTATCATCATCAAGTGTTTCTTTATATCCCTTTAAAATAAGATCATCGATTTTTGCGCCCAACAAACGAATAGAGCCATTTAATTTTTCAGAAATAATTGTAACACGTGCGCTATCTTTTAAGATTGCCGATCTTGGTCGTGCAATTATATTAGAAGTATTAAGCGCATCTGGATTTATGACAATAGCTGAATTATTAGTTGATGGCGCGGGGATAGCGCCATTTGCAGATTGATTCTGTGTTACTAAAGCAGCTTTTTCTGCCAATTGGCTTTGTTCCCAATAATTCCAGCCGAGTAGAATTGCAAAGGATAAAGCAATAGCAAGAATAACGTTTTTTTGTTCCATAAACTACCCCAGTTTTGACCAATAAAAAATCAATTGATCTATATATATTTTTAAGACCGGGTAATTCCGGCAAAACTCATCTAAATTTATTTAAATATTGAACTTAAATATCATCAATATTTCGCCAAAGATTTAACCTGTTTAGGGCTTTTTTAAAATCACCTCGCAACGCATTAAATGACCGGTCATTTGTAGTTATCCGCGCAATTATCACATAATCATAACCAGATACGGCATGAATTGGCATTATTTGCCTTGCCAATTCTTTCAAGCGACGCTTGGCACGATTACGACAAACCGCATTGCCAATTTTTTTACTTGCCGTAAAGCCAATTCGAATATTATTAGCATTAATTTGGGTGGATTGTTTAGGCATTTTCAATGCCTGCATCACCAGACCATATGTGCCAACAGAAGATTTGGCACGAGTAACTTGCAAAAAATCCCGCCGTAACTTAAGCCGCCCTAATTTAAGATGATGAGTATTTGTTATAACATCATCATCTGAATCAACTAAGCTGTTAATTTCTTACGACCTTTTGCCCGTCTTCTGGCAACTATATTTTGCCCTGCTTTCGTTGCCATACGACTGCGATAGCCATGACGACGTTTACGAACGAGGTTACTAGGTTGAAATGTACGTTTCACAATATCTCTCCTAACGGTTTAATAGCTATATCTTTTAAAATAGCTATATCTTTGATTCAATTTAAACAATAATGGAATAATAACAATTACAAATGCCGCTGTATAGGGCCTGCAAGCTGGCAAGTCAATGTTACTATTAAAATTATTATTTCTTTTTAATAGTTTTATTGCTCGCGAAAATGTTAAGTTATTGTTACTGGCAAAAAACACCAGCTTACCCTATAAAATTAAATTAGCTATTATAGCCATTTATTAATATATACAGATTTATTTTACAAATTAATTAAGCAAAGAATCTATAAGAATAATGTGTGAAACAAATAACTCTAACATTAAAAACACTTGCAAAAGCAATAGTTATACCAAACGCATTATGCCTGCAATTATTTTAATAGTTGGTTTGAGTTTATTCTTTATCTTAGATCTAGGTCAATATTTTACGTTAAATATGTTAAAAGAAAACCGCCAATGGTTTGGTGATAAAGTTAATAATAATCTTGCCTTAACCATTATCACATTTATAACTATCTATATAATTACCGTATCATTTTCATTGCCGGGGGCAACAATATTAACTATTAGCGGTGGATTTTTATTTGGTGCAATATTAGGGGCCATTTTTTCGTTAATTGGCGCAACAGTTGGGGCAACAATATTATTTCTATTGGCTAAATCGGTAATTGGTGGCAATTTAAGGTCAAAGGCCGCGCCTTGGTTATCTCGACTTGAGGTTGGATTTAATAAAAATGCCTTTAGCTATATGTTATTTTTACGCTTGAATCCTGCTTTTCCATTTTGTGTCATCAATCTTGCACCTGCATTTATTGGCGTAAATTTACGATGTTATATGGTTGGTACTTTTTTTGGAATTATGCCTGGAACTGCGGTTTTTTCATATCTTGGTGCAGGGCTTGATAAAATATTTGAAAAAGGCACAGAAGTCTCCCTTGCAACTATCATCTCATTTGAAATCATGGTTGCATTTTTTGGTTTGGCGATGCTTGCATTATTGCCAATTTTAATTAAAAGATTTCAAAATAAATAACCTACATATATAAACTAATAGATGGTTTAATTTAGCCATAGTTAATAGGAAAATTTATGAAAAATCTTTCGGCGCGATTATTGCTTATGACCATAGGCTTTGTCATGCTGGCCGAAATATTTATTTTTGTGCCATCGATTGCAAATTTTCGTGTGAATTGGATCAATGAAAAGTTAAACGCAGCATATTTGGCTACATTAACTCTTAATGCTGCAAAAAATGGTCAAGTTTCAAAAAAACTTGAAACGCAACTATTAAATCATGTGGGTGCAGAGAATATTACCATTAAATTTAATGGTCAAGAAATGGCTATGATTAAGAATATTACATTGCATATTGATGCCAGTTACGACATGCGGCAAAATAATGTTATAACTTTAATAAATGATGCTTTTGCCACATTATTTCACAGCAAAAAATATATGATTGGCATCATTGGCAATATTAAAAAAGCACCTGAAAATGAAATATATATAGTTATAAAAGAAAAATCATTGCGCTATGCAATGGTCGATTTTTCATGGCGAATTTTCTTACTATCATTAATAATTTCCATTATAACCGCAAGCTTGGTTTATCTTACTCTGCAATGGATTATTATCAGGCCTATGCGCCATATTTCAAATAATATGTTAGCATTTTCTAACAACCCCGAAGAAGAATCACGAATAATAGAGGACAGCAATAGAAATGATGAAATTGGCACGGCACAACGCCAATTATCAAGCCTGCAACGACGAATACATAATACATTGCGCCAGAAACAACATTTGGCTGCCCTTGGTACAGCCGTTGCCAAAATAAATCATGATTTACGTGGTATTTTATCATCAATATTATTATTATCTGATCGATTGGAAATATCGAAAGATCCAGAGGTAAAACGAATTACCCCCACTTTGTTGTTATCCATCAATAAAGCCGTTGATCTATGCGGGCAAACCTTGGATTATGTTGGCAAAGAAATAACTCCAAGCAAGCCAATTGTTTTTTCACCAATTGAAGTAATTGATGAATTAAAATTAACATTGCCCAGCAATATAACCGTTAAATGTCAAATTCCAAAGGGCATAACCATAAAATTTGATCGCGAACAAATTTATCGAATATTAAATAACCTTATACAAAACTCTGTTCAAGCAGGGGCCGAAAATATTAATATTAATGCCATAGTAGAAAATGAATGGATATATATAAATATAATTGACGACGGGCCAGGGCTGCCACCGCGTGCCAAGGAAAAATTATTCATACCATTTGAAGGATCGGCACGAAAAGGCGGAACTGGCTTAGGTCTAGCCATTGCCCGCGAGCTTTTAAATGCGAATGGCGGCGATTTAACATTACAAAACACCAATGCCAATGGGGCAGTATTTCAGATATCTATGCCGATATAAAATCTATAACCTAATAACTCAGCATTGAAAGTTTTGACATCTATAACAAATCTAAATAGTATGTTAAATATATTATAATAATCTTAATATAGCTTTATCTTATGGAATATGAAAATTGTTAAATAATAAAAGCTCAAACTCATTTAATATGAATAGCCTAGATTTAGTGCATGATCATACAAAATATACCAAATGTATAGTATGCACAGTTCGCCATTTGTCATTATGCAATGTATTTACCGATAACGAGATTTTTGAATTTAACAAAATTATAACTCCGATTGAATGTAAAACACGCGACCCAATCATTGATGAGGGTGAAAATGCCGATTATGTTTATAATATAACATATGGTGCAGTTAAGTTATTTAAATTACTTCCAGATGGTCGCAGGCAAATAACTGGTTTCTTATTTGCAGGTGATTTTTTAGGAATTGCATTAAGCAAATCATACGCATATTCAGCCGAGGCCATCAGTGGAGCCAAGCTTTGCCGCATTCAGCATAGAAAATTAGAAGGATTATTTGATAAATTTCCAAAACTTGAAAAACGCTTACTTGGAATTGCATCAAATGAATTAATACAGGCGCAAGAACAGATGTTATTGCTTGGTCGGAAAACCGCTAAAGAAAAACTTTGTTCATTCTTAGTTAATTTATCAAAGCGTGAAAAAAAATCTATTTCATCTAAAAAAACCATATCAGTGCCAATGAGCCGTGCTGATATTGGTGATTATCTTGGCCTTACCACCGAAACAATAAGTCGCACATTTACCAATCTTAAATCATCGGGAATGATAAAATTGCGCGAAGGTGGAATAATCGAAATTTGCGATATTGACAAATTAGAAGATATGGCCGACGGCGTTTAAATATTAATTAATCTTCGGCAATAACATAATCATTCCACCAAAATACTATTATTCGTCAAGATCACATTATCCTTATCTAAATCAATATATATTGGCCAATTTCCCGCTAAAATAGCATCAAGCGACGGCGTTTCCTGACCCATTCGATAACGATATATCCATAGGTTACTTAAAACATGCTCAATAAAAAGCCTAGTTTCACGTGAAGGAATAGTTTCAATAAATAAAAGCGGGTCATCTTGATAATCAACTTTATTCATCCATTTTTGCAAATTTCCAGGCCCACCATTATACGCGGCAGCTAAATAAAATAAATTACCGCCGTTAAGCTTGCTATTTAATAAATATTGTAAATAACCCTGCCCAAGCGATAAGTTATATGAAATATCAAATAGCTCATCACGTGATGAATTGGTAAATCTTCGGCCCGCGACAAACCCCGCCGTTGCAGGCATTAATTGCATCAGCCCCCTTGCACCAACTGAACTTTTTGCCCTTGGTTGATAACGCGATTCTTGCCTAACAAAAGCAAAAATAAGTGCTTTATCCAATTTATAACCATCATATGGTTGCCAATTTGGCATGGGGTAAAGCGCGGCATCAACACGAATTGATTGATTTTTTTCTAATGAACTTGCGATACGATAAGTAATATCAGCCGCGCCAGAAAAATCGGCAAGCTGTAATATAATAGTTGATAATCTGGCCGGTAATTTTGTTATAAAACGCCGAAACTCTGCGGCTGCAAGGCCTGTCTGATTAACTGAGACAAGTGCAATGGCGCGTCTTGCCGCAGTTATTTTATTTAATTCTGCCATATTTTTAGCGTTATAGTTAGGAAAGCCCCAATTAAATCCATGCCCCGCACCCAAGGCACGATTAGCCAATAGGCCATAAAAACTATCTTTATAGGCGGCTGCCTTATGCAACATTGAATTGACCTTATTTGCTTGCCCGTTTAATAAATAACTACGCGATGCCCAATATGCAGCGGCGGCCTTGGTTATATCAGCGGTATATATGCTATTTGTTAATTTTAAAAAATACTCCGCTGCTTTTTGATAATTTTTCTGCCGCCATGCAGCCAAGCCACCCCACCACATGGCATCTATTGCCACATCTGGCGATATATCATTGGCTTCAGCCGCAACTAAAATTGCTTCAATATCTTTATGGTAACGAAAATACCCACGCGCAATCACCCCAAGGCTTTCGGCATAGCTAATATTATCAAACAGGCGTTTATTATTCTTACTATGTAATAAATTAAGCGATACAGTTACATTTCCTCGCTGCACGAAGCGGGAAATTTGTTTTTGAATTTGACGAATACGCCGTCGTTTTGAACTGCTGCGATAACTTTTATTAAGCTTTGGCCTAACTGATGATTTAATATTTATATTATTAACATCATCATTATTATCATTTAAATATAACCCTGATAAATCTATATTGCGTGGTTTATTAAGGTGTTTATAATTTGCAGGCTGCCTTCTTAATGCTAATTTATAGATATTTTTGGCATTTGGGTGATCAGCATATTTATCAAGCCAAATTTTTAATTCACCATATTTTGACCGATATTTTGTCGGGTGCATATAACGTTGGTATAATATATGACCCATCAATAAATTATCATCGATGATATTTATCCGTTTGTCTGCTTGTTTCCAGTTACCATTCTGTTGCAGAGTAAATATTTCCTCATATAGCTTTTTATCGCTGTCATTTAAAATATTAACAAAAACTTTATCTCCCGCCAATATAGGATAAATAGTTATATTTGCTATGCTAAGGCTAGCAATGATAGATAAGAGTTTAATAATATTGATAAATTTCATTGATAATTACCTTGAGAAAAATAGACTATAGATAAGTAAGCTGGATATAAATAAATATTTAGCAATCAAGCTTAATATTTAATTGTTGTAATCTTTGATTAATCATTAAAATATCCGCCCATATCAATGATTTATCCATCGGGGTTTTTGGCAATATGACGGGGTCTAAAATCGCCATAACTGCTATATTTTTATTAACCAATAATAATTCCTGCCATTTTCCACGCATTTTTTTTATGCTTTCAGAATTATTAAACAAAATATTTGCTGGCAATCGCCCAATTGATATTAGTATTTTGGGGCTAACAAGCCCAATTTGTCGTAATAATAATGGTTGGCATATTGCAATTTCGCTATTGGTTGGGCTACGCCTGCCTGGTGGTCGCCAATAGATCGCATTGCTAAAATAAGCATTTCCACGATTTATCTTGATAAAGGATAATATCAAATCAAGCATTTTTCCAGCCTCCCCAGAAAACACCTGCCCTGATTTATCATCATCATTATCAGGAACGCCACCAATTATCATAATATCAGCATTTTTAAGGCCGCCACCAAAAACAGTATTACCAGCAGTTTGTTTTAATCCACAGCCATCAAATTTATTGATTGATTGTTGCAACTCATCTAAACTATTGCTTTCATTTGCAATTTTTTTGCTAGCAGCAACAGCATCAACCATACCAACAAATTGTTTTTTTGATATGGTTGGGTTTATTCTGACATTAGAATTGGTTGCTATATTAAGCTTAATCGCCGCAGTTTCATATTGATTGATCGGCATATCAGATATGCATTCATCAACCCCCATAGCCAGTAGCCATGATAAATCATTCATATGGTTTATATTGTTTGCGTGATTGTCATTAATTATTTTATTATTATCATTTGTCATTACTAACTTTTAGCTGGCCTTGTTAATTTACGCAAGTTTTTGACAATTTTAGTTGGAAGCTAGTCTTATTTTAGTTAAAACTTAACTTATGAAAGCAATTTATTATATAGTCTTATATAAAAGCAAAATAAAATTAGGAGAAACAACGTGAATGCCGCAACCGAAACACGCGAATCTATGGAATATGATGTTGTTATCATTGGTGCTGGGCCTGCGGGTCTTTCTGCGGCGATCAGATTAAAACAGCTCGGTCTTAAAAATAGCAAGGAAATATCTGTTTGTATCCTTGAAAAAGCTGCCGAAATTGGCGCACATATAATGTCTGGTGCAATATTAGAACCGCGCAGCCTCGACGAATTAATACCCGATTGGCAAGAAAAAGGCGCACCATTGAATGTGCATGCAGGCAAAGATACATTCCGCATCCTAACCGAAGCAAGCAGCATATTATTGCCAACACCGCCGCAAATGAATAACCATGGTAATTATATAATAAGTCTTGGTAATTTTTGCCGCTGGCTTGGTGAACAAGCCGAGAATATGGGGGTTGAAATTTATCCAGGTTTTGCCGCTGCGGAAATTTTATATCACGAAGATGGCAGCGTAAAAGGCGTTGCAACTGGTGATATGGGGCTTAATCGTGATGGCACGCCCAGTGATATGCACCAAATAGGCATGGAATTACATGCCAAACAAACCATGTTTTCCGAAGGCTGCCACGGGCATTTAGGCAAAATTTTAATCGATAGATTTGACTTACGTCAAGGCTCAAGTTTTCAAACATATGGCATTGGCATCAAAGAGTTATGGGAAATTGACCCAAAAAAATCTCAACCCGGAAAAATCCTTCATACAGCGGGCTGGCCTTTGAAGTCCGATACATATGGTGGTTCTTTTATGTATCATTTAGATAATAACCAATTAGCAATTGGTTTTGTCGTTGGGCTTGATTATTCCAACCCACATCTTAGTCCATTTAATGAATTTCAACGTTTTAAACATCATGTGGATATCAAGCCAATATTAGAAGGTGGCAGGCGTATTTCATATGGCGCACGCGCCTTAAACGAAGGCGGTTTTCAATCAATACCAAAATTAACCTTTCCGGGTGGGATGCTAATTGGTTGTGAGGCTGGTTTTTTAAATGTACCAAAAATAAAAGGCACACATACAGCAATGAAATCTGCGATGATCGCCGCAGAAGCATGTTTTGATGCAATAATCATATCCAAAGATGAAACAATAAAAGAAATAACCACATATGAAAATATGATAAAAGAAAGCTGGTTATGGAGCGAGCTTTACAAGGCACGTAATATTCGCCCATCTTTCAAATGGGGTTTTTGGGTGGCATTGATATATTCGGCAATTGATACCATTATAATGCGTGGTTTTGCACCATGGACGATAAAACATCACAAGCCAGACCATCAATGTCTAGTTGAAAAAACAGCCGCAAAAGAAATCATCTACCCAAAACCAGATGGCAAGATAAGCTTTGACCGTTTAACCAGCGTATCATTTAGCGCGACCAATCATGCCGAAGAACAGCCATGCCATTTGCAGATTAAAGATAAAAATATACCAATCAGCCTTAATCTTGCCAAATATGACGCGCCAGAAACCAAATTTTGCCCTGCGGGTGTTTATGAAATTATCGAAGATAGCAGTGGCAATAACCCACAATTACAAATCAATGCACAAAATTGTATTCATTGTAAAACTTGTGATATTAAAGACCCAAGCCAAAATATAAATTGGGTAACACCACAAGGTGGCGAAGGACCAGGATATTCAAATATGTGATTATTTTATTAAATTTTAAATATATTATGGCAAAGCATATATATGGATTATAATAATTATACGATACAGCTTAAAATAAAAGGTATATGAATTTGTTTTATCTACAAAGATTTTATAATTTGATTTTGCAAAAGATATCTGGCTTGAAAATATCTAAAATCAAAAATACCTCCATGTCATTTAACATTACTATATTAATAGCTTTGATTGGAATATTAACGGCAACCAGCCATGTTAAAGCTAATAGTTTTGGTGATTATTTAAATAGCCGTTATGCACAAAGTCTAAATGATTTTCCATTGACTGCAGATTTATTAAACAAGGTATTATTGGCAAGGCCAGATGATGCAAAAATTGCCCAGGATGCATTATTAGCATTTATTTATGCAGGCCGTTATCAACAGATGAAAGATATTGTTAAAAAAACACTTGCCAATAATGAAAAACCATTACCATTATTATATTATATCAGCGGCCTTAATCACATAATTGATAAAAATTATGACGCAGCATTGAATATATTTGACGAAATGCAGCAAACAAGGTTGGAACAATTCACATTGCCCCTATCCATGGCATGGGCAGAAGTTGGACGTAATAATTTTGATACCGCCATTGAGATTATTAATGGTTTTGACAATAGTAATAGCTTCCACGACATTAAATCTTTTCATTTAGGATCAATTTTAGCCTTGGCTGGTAAATATAAAGCCGCGGAAAGTACTTTTTTAAATGGCAGCAATAATCTAATACCCATATCATTAGATAATTTCCGCGCTCTGATCAGACTTAAACTAAAAATGGGTAACCGCACCGAGGCACGTAATATTTTAACTGAATATATGGCCTTATATCCTGACCAACCATTGTTAGAAGATGATATGATAAATTTAATGCAAAATTCAAATTTATCGCCATTAATAGCAAGCCCAGAAGAAGCCATAGGCAAAGCAATTTTAAATATTGCCATTATCATATATAAACAATCAAAAGAAATTGGTTTTTTATATGCAAGGCTGGCAAATTGGATTGCACCAAAAATGCCCGCCGCAATTATTTTCCTTGCAACTATTATGGAAGATAATTCACGTTTTAAGCATGCCAATCAAATTTATAAAACATTACCACAAAATTCATCACTCATGTGGGATATACGGTTAAAAATAACTGATAATCTATTTAAATTAAATGAAGAACAAAAGGCAATTAATTTATTAAAGCTTATGGTAAAAGAAAAACCAGGTCGTTTTGATGCCTTGATAAGCTTAGCCAATATTTATCGTCGCCAAGAAGAATTTAAATTAGCAGCAACCACCTTTGATCAAGCCATATCACGGCTAAACCCCATCAGGGATGAGCATTTTTATATATATTATTATGCAGGCATGATGCATGAGCGTGCTAAACAATGGTCGCTTGGCGAACCGATGTTATTAAAGGCATTAGAATTACGCCCAAATGATGCAAATATATTAAATTATCTTGGTTATTCATGGATTGATATGGGAATTAATATTGAAAAAGCACAAATAATGATTAGAAAAGCCGTCGATAAACAACGCCATAATGGATATATTGTCGATAGTTTGGGCTGGGCATATTATCGGGTGGGTAAATTTAACGAAGCGATAACAGAGTTAGAAAGGGCGGTATTATTACTGCCTCAAGATGCAACAGTAAATGACCATTTAGGCGATGCTTATTGGCAAAATAACCGCCAGCGTGAGGCGAGATACCAATGGTTACGCGCCGTGAAAATGAAACCTACTGATGATATGATAAAAACTATTGAAAATAAACTGGCAAATGGACTAAGCTATAAATAATTAATTTAGATAATATTTAAATAGGAAATTTATGACTAAAATAATATTACCAGCACCAGCAAAAATTAATCTATATTTACATATCACTGGTATGCGCGACGATGGTTTTCATCTACTTGATAGCCTAATTGCTTTTACTAAATTTGGCGACGAAATAACGCTTGAGCCATCGAATGATCTAACAATAACATCGCATGGCCCTTATGCGACGGGCATGCCGATTGGTGAAGAAAATTTGATGATACGCATTGCCAAAAAATTACAAGAAGTTGCATCGATAGATAAAGGTGCGGCAATTCATGTAGAAAAAAATATCCCCGTATCAGCAGGGATTGGTGGTGGATCTGCCGATGCCATCGCCGTTATGCGTGGGTTAATAAAATTGTGGGATTTAAGAATAAGCGATGAGCAAATATATAAATTAACCCTTGAATTAGGCACAGATTTACCCGTTTGTTATTTTGGCAAAAGCGCATTTGTTGATGGCATTGGCGAAAATATCACCCCGTCATCACCGCTACCAAATTGCGGTATTTTACTTATTAATCCCAATGTAACCTTATCAACCCCTGTCGTATTTGAAAATCGTAAGGGTGGATATAGCCCCGAAGATAGTTTCATTAATAAAAATTTTAATAGCCCGCAAAAACTTGCCAAATTATTGGATGAACGTTGTAATGACCTTACCCCTGCAGCAAGGCAGCTTGTCCCTATTATTGGCGAAGTTCTTAGCGCTTTAAAGCGCACCCCTGAATGTCTTGCATATAAAATGTCGGGCAGTGGCGCCACATGTTGGGGGCTTTTTGAAACTTTTATTGATGCAGAACGTGCTGCACTTGCGCTTAATCAACAGAACCCTAATTGGTGGATAATGCCAACTACATTATTATAATAATTATAAAATAAAGGTTATATATATTTAACTGTTTAGATTAAAAACGTAACGCCTTTATTTTATTCACATGCGGCAATGATTTAATTTTTGCCAATGTTCCTTCATCAAGGCTATCATCCAATTGAATAAGAGATAACGCATCAACACCCTTGGCGGCGCGCCCAAGATGGAAGGTTGCAACATTTGCCCCCGCATCGCCCAGAATACTTCCCAATGCGCCAATTAATCCCGGTTTATCCGCATTAGTAACATAAAGCATATGTGTGGTTAATTCCGCCTCAACCGCGATACCTTTAATATTGACAATACGTGGGCGGTTACCGCCAAATAATGTACCAGATACCGAACGTTCCGTACGTTCTGTAACGATTGTTAATTTAATTAATGTTTGATAATCACCATCACGATCATGTTTAATTTGCGAGACTTCGATGCCACGATCCCGTGCCATAACTGGCGCATTAACCATATTGACGCTATCGCTAAATGACTTTAATAGCCCCGTTAACGCGGCTTGTAATAATGGTTGAGTATTTAATTTTGCCACATGGCCTTCAAATTCAATTGTAACTTTTTTAATACCGCTTTCGGTAACTTGACCCGCAAAAGAACCAAGCTGTTCCGCTAAAACCATATATGGCTTTAATTTTGGCGCATCGGCGGCGCTGACCGATGGCATATTAAGGGCATTAGTAATCGCACCAGTTAATAAATAATCTGACATTTGTTCGGCAACTTGAATTGCAACATTAACCTGCGCTTCATCAGTTGACGCACCAAGATGCGGTGTGCAGACCACATCATCACGACCAAATAATGGGTTTTCCTTGGCAGGTTCATTGGTAAATACATCCAACGCAGCCCCCGCAACCTTGCCACTTTCAAGTGCGGCTAATAAATCTTCTTCATTAACAATACCGCCACGGGCGCAATTTATAATTCTAACCCCATCTTTCATTTTGGCAAATGCTGCCGCATTTAATAAATTTCGCGTGCTGTCGGTCAATGGTGTGTGCATGGTGATAAAATCAGCCCGCGCCAATAAATCATCCAGATCAACTTTTTCAACGCCCATTTCCTTGGCGCGTTCGGATGATAAAAATGGATCAGAAGTAATAACCTTCATTTTTAATCCCTGCGCCCTATCGGCGACAATTGAACCAATATTGCCCGAACCAATCAAGCCTAAGGTCTTGCCATAGACTTCTGAACCCATGAAGCGTGATTTTTCCCACAATCCCGCATGGGTAGATTGATTAGCCGCAGGAATTTGTCTGGCAATCGCCATCATCATGGCAATGGCATGTTCGGCGGTGGTAATTGAATTACCCAATGGGGTATTCATAACCACAACACCTTTTGCCGTTGCGGCGAGTTGATCAATATTATCAACGCCGATGCCTGCCCTGCCTATGACTTTTAAATTATCGGCCAATGCAATAATTTCTGCCGTTGCCTTGGTGGATGAACGTATGGCAAGCCCGTCATATTGACCAATGCAATCTTTTAATTCATCGATACTCATGCCCGGTTTAAAATCAACTTCGATACCATTCTTTTCAAATATCTGTTGCGCTAATGGTGACATTTTATCTGAAATAAGTATTTTGACCATTTTTAAATTCCCTATCCTAATTTTTATTTTAATTTTGAGTTTTAATTTCATTATAAGCCCAGTCAATCCAAGGCATTAATTTTTCCATATCATCACTATCAACCGTTGCCCCACCCCAAATACGTAAACCAGCAGGCGCATCACGATAACCATTTATATCAAATGCTATACCTTGTTTATCAAGCAATTGGGCCATTTTTTTAGGTGCAGTTGCCTTTAATTCGCTCGGTAAATCACAGGTATCTGATAATTTTAAACAAATCGATGTATTGGATCTGATATTATCATCTTCACATAAAAACTCTATCCAGCTGGTTTTTGCTACCCATTTGCTAACCGCAGTTAAATTAGCATTACTGCGCTTGATCAAACCTTTTAATCCACCAATTTTTTCAGACCAACAAAGCGCATCAAGCACATCTTCGACACAAATCATCGATGGGGTATTAATAGTCGCACCGCTAAATATACCATCGATCAGTTTGCCACCCTTTGTCATGCGGAAAATTTTAGGCAAAGGCCATGCGGGTGTGTATGTTTCTAAACGTTCAACCGCGCGCGGGCTAAGCACTATCATGCCATGAGCTGCTTCGCCGCCCAATATTTTTTGCCAAGACCATGTGGCAACATCGATTTTATCCCATGGTAAATCCATCGCAAAAGCCGCCGATGTGGCATCGACAATGGTTAATCCTTTTCTATCAGCAGGAATCCAATTACCATTGGGGATTTTAACGCCCGATGTTGTGCCATTCCATGTGAAAACCACGTCGCGATCACAATCGACCTTGTTTAGATCGGGTAATTGACCATATGGCGCATCAAAAACACGTATATCATCCAATTTTAATTGATTTTTAACATCACTTACCCAACCCGCGCCAAAGCTTTCCCAACAAACCATATCAACACCGCGTGCGCCAAGCATCGACCATAAGGCCATTTCAACCGCACCAGTATCCGAACCTGGAACTATACCAATTTTATAATCATCAGGTATAGCCAAAATTTTACGAGTTTTTTCAATGACCATCTTCAGACGTGATTTACCCTCTCTCGATCGATGCGAACGACCAATAAGCGAGCTTTGTAATAATGATACAGACCAATCGGGGCGTTTAGCGCATGGCCCAGATGAAAAAAATGGTCTTAACGGGCTAACTGTTGGTTTGCTCATAGAAATAATCCTTATAATTAGAAACTAATATTAATATAAAAATTTGAATAAATATGAAAATTAAATTTACGCAAAATATTGCATCGCAGCAAAATATACCTCTATCCAAAAGTAATACAAGAGCTTATTTGTCGTTTTTTGTAATATATCAGTCGTAAAATCATAATTAATTATAATATTTTTAAAATTTAAAATTCATTATGAATAAGTTAAATATATAATTAGATAATCGATAATATAGACTTATCAATGCTAATAAGATTAATATTTAATATGGGCAATTGGGTTTATTGCAATTACCTTGTGCGCTAACCGATATAAAGGCATGGCAAGTTGGGCATTCTTCTGTGTCTTCGATTATATCTATATCATCATTAGCTTGATTATATCTATTAGCTTGGTTTTCTTTTCGCCCATTTTTTTGCCCATTTTTTCGCCCACGCGCCATGCGGCGTAATCGTTCAGACATCGTGCGTTCAGTTGGTTTGCGTTTTCCCGTTTCAATGCGTTGCAAGCGACCAATATATTTAAACCCCTTCCAAACCACCATTAAAATGATGATTAGAACAATAAGTTTACCTAAACTTATACCAAACATAATTATATAGCCCCAATATTATAAGTGGCGTTAAAATATAAACCAAACCATTAGATCATAAACCTAAACGATGCCACCATAACCGATCCTCGGCCGCATTTATCGCAGCTGGTGCAATATTTTCGACCGCATTAGACATGTTTAACATGCCAAGTTTTTTCTCAAACCAGCCTTTTGATTTAGTCATGACTTTAAATTTAACTTTATCACCAAATTTATCACGACACACGCTACGCATATCGCCTATTTCATCAATCAAGCCCATTTCTTTGGCTTTTACCCCTGTCCAAAATGAACCAGAGAACATTATTTTTTCATCTGCGCTTAATTTATCACCACGACGCGATCTTACATAACCCTTAAATTGATCATGGATATCTTCTTGCAAAGACTTAATATGGGCGATATCGCTGGCTTTTTCAGGTTTAAATGGATCAAGTTGCGATTTTGTTTCACCAGAAGTATAAACTCTGCGTTCTATGCCCAATTTTTTGATAGCATCGCAAAAACCAAAGCTTGCAGAAATAACCCCAATAGAAACAAGGATACATGCAGGTTGAGCGTATATTTCATCAGAAGCACAGGAAAGCCAATATCCACCCGATGCGGCGGCATCTTCACAAAAGGCCAAAACTGGTATTTTTTTCTCATCGGCTAATTGACGAATAAGCCCCGCAATCAGGCTAGATTGCACCGGTGATCCACCTGGCGAATTAATCACCAAAGCCACAGCCTTTACCTTTGGCAATTTAAAGGCCTCTTCAATATTTTCTGAAAGATCAGCCAATGAAAGACCACCACGGCGTATGCCACCGCCTTGGCCAATAATGCCAGACAATGGTATTACTGCCACTTGTGGCGAGCTGCCAAAAATTTTATTTAATTTTTTACCGATGATAGGCAGCCGACATAATAGCTTACGTTCAGGTTGCCTTTTTGAATCTTTGCTTAGTTTCTCATTTAAGATTGAATTCTCATTTAAATTATTTTCACTCATAATCATTTAGATAGTCAGTAAAAAGACATTTGCCAAGTGCTTAATATGTAAATTAAATAGTTAAGATATAAATAAGCCTGCATTATGACGTAAAATATTATCTGTTTGTTTAGTATAACGGTTATTTTCCGCGTGCAATATTAAGCCTGCGGTTAATTTTGCCACACCATTTGTTGATTTTTGTGCCCTAATAATCACCCGTTTTGCATCCCTGCCCGCAAAAGGGAAAAGTGGAATTATCGTAACATCCCCTGCCCTGCCATAAAGCAGAGATAATATTTCATCTATTCTATCGGCGCGATGTATAATGGTTAATCCGCCCTTGGGTTTTAACATTTTCAATATAAAATCTATCCAATGGCTAAGATTTGCATTGCCTTCCATATTGGCTATATTCTTTGCGCTAACTGGTGATGAAATGGCTTTATTAGCAGCTAAAAACGGCGGGTTTGCCATGATTTGTTGAAAGCTGCCTGTAGCAAAATCAGATGAATTTGAATTTATATCGCATATATTTAATAAATCACCATGAATGATTTTGATACGATCATCCAAAAAATTTAATTTGGCATTTTTAATGGCAAGTTCGGCATAATCTTTTTGCAATTCAAGGCCGATTATTTCCACATCTGGCACACGTGCGCCATAACATAATGCTGCCACCCCAACACCTGCGCCTAAATCCAGAATCTTGCCATTGGAAATTTCCGGCACTGCTGCTGCCATTAAAACTGGGTCCATCGCCGCACGATAACCTATCTTTGGCTGTTTTACTAAAATCTTACCATCCAAGAATTTATCATTGGTTAATTCCATTATTTTCTTCTTTAATTTATCTTAAAATAACTTAATTATTATAAACGCCATGATTAATGACAAAAATCAATTATAAAATCATACAATTGCTTAATGTAGTCTTGAACCTACTGGCTAGTTTATCTATGTTTGTCCAGATTTTTAATATTATTAATTAATTCTAATATTTTAAGCGGAGCAGTATTTTGGCGATAATAAATATGGAAGATAAAAAACTTTCCAAAGGCCAGCCATCTAAAGATGCGCCATCGATTGATAAATTATAAAAATTAGTCGATAATGATATGGTCAAGGTCAATCAATATATAATTGATAATATGAAAAGCCCTGTGGCATTAATACCACAGCTTGCGGGGCATTTGATTGCCGCAGGCGGTAAAAGGTTGCGACCAATGTTGACAATTGCCGCTGCCCAAATGTGTGAATATAAAGGGGAGCGTCATATTGGCCTTGCCGCATGTGTTGAATTTATTCATACCGCGACCCTGTTACATGATGATGTTGTCGATCAATCTGATCTAAGGCGCGGGCAGGAAAGCGCCAATATGTTATGGGGTAATCAGGCATCGGTTTTGGTTGGTGATTTTTTATTTTCACGGGCATTCCAATTGATGGTTGCCGATGGCTCAATCCCTGTTTTGAAAATTTTATCGGACGCATCAGCGGTCATTGCTGAAGGTGAAGTTTTGCAATTAATGACTGCAAATGACCCAACCACAAGCGAAGATGCTTATTTAGAAGTAATAAAGTCAAAAACTGCAGCACTATTTGCTGCTGCCAGCCAAATTGGCGCGGTTGTAGCCAGCAAATCACAAAAACACGAAGATAGCCTGCGTAGCTTTGGCACTAATTTAGGAATTGCCTTTCAACTAATCGATGATGTTTTGGATTATTCGGCAAAACAAGCCGAACTTGGTAAAAGCATTGGCGATGATTTTAAAGAAGGCAAAGTAACATTGCCGATAATACTTGCATGGGCAAAAGCCAATGATGAAGAACGGCAATTTTGGACAAGAACCATCGCAAAGTTAGATCAAAAAGACGGCGATCAAGGCCATGCGATGGATTTAATGGTTAAGCATGATACATTAAATGACACTGTAAAAAGAGCAGAATATTATGGCACAATAGCGCAGGGTTCACTAAATATATTCCCAGATAGCGAGATTAAAGAAACATTGATGGAATTGGTAGATTTCTGCATCAGACGTGCCTATTAATAATTTTACCATCTGGCTATATTGATAAAAATCATTTGGTAGTGGCGATATATTGACCATCCCAATTAACATCAGGCGGTGATTTTTTATAATCCATAATGCGCGCAGTTTTGATTGCCAAATATTGATCCATAACTGCATCAAATCTACCAGTTAATTTTTCAATCAAACCCAATGCCTGATCCCATTTTTGACTGCGATAACATTTAATCATTTTTGCATGTATCATTGAATATTCATCAAATTTTTGAGCGTTGATTTTATCAAAATTACCAATGCTGGTATAAATATGAACCGCTTCACTTTTACCTTTAACCGCGATTAAATCCAATTCCAATATGGCATGGCTGGATTTTACCTTTATCGCCGTATTATGGCCTAGAACAATATCAACACCATAGTTTTTTGATTGCCCCTCTAACCTTGCCGCCAGATTAACGGCATCACCAATCACCGAATAATCGAATCTTTGTTCTGAACCCATATTACCGACAACACATTGACCCGTATTAATTCCAATGCCAACTTTTAATGGTAAAAAAACCTCACCTGATATTTCAGCCTCTGTTTTCCTTAACGCATTTAATTTATCAAGCGATGAAAAAATACCATGGGCGGCTTCTAAGGCATGTAACTCTTGTAATTCATCGTCAAATGGTGCATTCCAAAACGCCATTATACAATCGCCCATATATTTATCTATCGTGCCATTACGTTGCAATATTTCGTTGCTAAGCGGGGTTAACAGGCGGTTTAGTAGCTGGGTTAAACCTTGTGGGTCATCATTGAAGCTCTCAGAAATAGTTGTGAAGCCACGAACATCACAAAAAAGCAAACTCATGGTCTTTGTCTCCCCACCAAGGGTGAGCTTTTCAGGGCTTTCGGCTAGTTGCTCCACCAAATCTGGTGATAAATATTGGCCAAAGGCAGAACGTATTTGGCGCTTTTCAGCAGCATCGCGCACATAATTGCTAAATACCAAGGTTAAAAACACCATGAATGTAGCCGCACTTGGGAAGCTTACATCCAGTAATAACTGCTTTTGTGAAAAAAGATACCAGCTAAATGCAATCAATGCAGTTACAATTGTTATTAATCCCGCCAATGTCCAAAAAGGCCCGATACGTGGAATAAAAACAACCATTAATAAACCCGTAGCAAAAATTATAATAATTTCAAAACCACGCATTTCAACAGGATATTCCAGATAGCTTTTTTCCAATATTGTCTCAAGCAAATTTGCATGAATCTCCACCCCCGGTAGGCGTGAACTGATCGGTGTTGCCCTGATATCAAGCAAACCCGTCGCCGAAGTTCCAATTATGGCTATTTTACCAGCAAGGCGTCCTTTGACACGGTCATTGATTATATCGCTGGCCGATACATACATGCGGCCTTTGTTATCGGGGCTGTTAAAAATATCTGGCTTCGCATAATAAACCCAAACACGACCATTGCCATCGGTGGGAATTATATATGCGCCATTTGGCGTTTGTAATCTAACATCCATAATTCCGCCTTGGTTGATCAATAAAAATATACTGTTACCACCAAATGCAGTTCTTAATATCTCCGTTGCCAATGCGGGTTTTATAATTCCTTCAATTTTGATTATAATGGGAATACGTCGTATGATACCATCAATTTCTTCCTCAACCGAAAACATACCACGACTGGTGGCGGCTTTTTCTAAAATATCTAAATTTGCAATCAATGATTGTTGTGCAAAAATATATTTATCTAAATCATTGATATTTGCGCCTTGTAAAGACTTTACACCTTTAAATGTAGTTTGTTGCGCCGCTATGCTAGGTTTTTTGATTGATGGGGTTTTTGACCCTGCCTGGCCCAATACTATGGGCATAGTTTTGATGGCACTGGCTAATATTTGATCATTATCTGGCAATGATCGCAAATCAGAAAGTGTATCAGGCCGCGCCCCGATAATTATCTTAGCAATATTTGCTGGCGATGTTTTATCCGATTCGGCAAAAACAGCGTCAAAACCAACGACAATAGCCCCTTGATCGCGCAAACTTGTAACTAATTTAGCTATTATTGTTCGAGGCCAAGGGAACTGCCCTAATTCTGCTAGGCTTTTCTCGTCAATATCGACTATTACCACAGGGCTATTTATATTTGCTGCTCGTGGCTTCATACGATTATAGCTATCGAATACTGCCATTCTTGAACGTTCTATCACTCCGAAATCAGAAAACCTTAAACTGATCGCAGCAAATATAACAAACATGGCAATGATTGTTCCAATATTACTAAAAAATAATTTAAACAGCCCCTTTGGAAAGAAAATATCAACACAGAACTTGTTAAAAATATTTTTTATGTTAATTTTTGGCATATTATGATCTTCTTATGGCCTTCTTAATTAAAATTATAATATTATTAATAATTACCAGCTTATATTTAAAATAAATTTATGTCTTCCATTTTATATATAAAATTTGCGAATCTATATTATCAATTAAATAACATGTATAATATTTCATGCAGGAAAAAATGCTTTACAATTTACCAAAATATTCAATTAAAGCTATAATTCTATTAACCTTTCTTCTTTTGAATTCATGCGCTAATATAGCAAATAAGCAAGATACTATACCAGCCACGGATAATCTATTGGTAGAATCTAGCCCACATGCAGAAAATGATAATAAAAATGCGGGAAAAAATAATATAGTAATAAATAACAGCCACCCATCTTTCAAAGTTGGCGATTATTTCAGTTTTAATAACCCAGACATAACATGGCAAGTAACAGCTGTTGACGGCGAAAATGTGGAATGGGAAAACAATAATGGCGATAGCCAAATTACTTCTAAAAATCCATTATTGCCCGCATTGGAATGGAAAAGCAAAAAACGCGGCGAAGGCCGACGGATAATTTCTGATATTAAGGGTAAGTTTTTCCCATTGCGGGTGGGAAATCAAATATTTTTTAAAACCACGGTTAACACCAGTAAACCACCATATGTATGGGAATTTGATTGGGCATGCGATTTCACATCAAAAGAAAAAATCAGCGTCCCCGCTGGTATATTTGATACATATAGGGTTGATTGTTACCGTCAAAAACCAGAGAAATGGTCATTTTATTATGCCCCATCCATTGGCTATTATGTCAAAATGGAAAGTAATAACAATGTAAATCCCAATGATATAAGAACAAGAGAGTTAGTCGAATTCTCGCATTCAACCATCAATAATAGAACAATACCAGCAATAGCAGAAGATGTGGATAATATTGTGAATGCAATTTATAAGCAGAAAATTGAAACAATAGATTTTTCCCCCACATCGCAAATCAGCCAAAAATCAAACCCACAAATATCAAAAACAAAAAAAATCATTGTATCGGCGGCATTACCCACAAGTTATAGTTATGGCGCACATATTGAATCATTTAGAAATGCTTTAAATATTGACAAAGCTTGGCAACAAATAACTGCCAAATACCCTAATTATTTAGCAAATTTTGAAAAAAGCGTCCGTCGTGTAGATTTAGGGAAAAAGGGTATATTTAACCGATTAATAATTGGTAAATTTAAAAGTAAAGCCGCAGTTGTGAAATTTTGTAAAAAATTAAAGCAAATTGGGCAATCTTATTGCATGCCAATGATACTTTAAGCGGTTAAATATAACTATTTTTATATTTTAATTATTAATAATATTCTTAGCACTAGAATGATCAAAAATAGATAGGATATTTTCATATATTGAAATATCAAAATTAAATAAAACAACAGCCAATAACATTCCAAGTAACCAATAACATTCCAAGTAATAAGGCAAATAATAAAATAATGATATCAATTATTACTGCCATAAACTTGCGTTGTTTTCCTAAATTGTCAATATCTTATAACAGCTCACCAAGCTTGTTTGATAGTTTTTTGTTGTTTAAATTCATATCCGATTGATAGCGGACAAGCGATGTGGATAAATCAGCTCTCAGGCTGTTATGCGACCGTTGATTAAATATGCCTTGAATTCTTCTTTGCTACATTGCTCATAAGAATCTAACGCCCAATTTATTTATTAAATAAATATAATGTTTAAATAACCCTACCCTTTATAACCGCATTAGCGCCAAGTTTATTGCAAATATCATCGATTGTATATTCTATTTTTGCCCTATGCATCGCATCTGGATCGGACAAATCAAATATTTCTGATTGCCCCTTACTATATTCTAAATCACTAACACTAACACCAATCAATCGATATTTAACAGCATAATTATTATCATAACTGACTTTTCTAACTAATATTTTTGCAGTTTGATATATATTTTCGGCTAATTGGGTTGGATTAATTAATGTGGAAGACCTTGTAATCTGTTGAAAATTTGACATTTTTAATTTTATTGATATTACCTTGCCAGAATATGATTCTTGTTTCATGTTTTTTGATATTTTTTCACATAATGGCCATATTTTTTTACATAATTGATCATAATCACCGATATCTTCATTAAATGTTGTTTCTGATGATATGCTTTTTGTTATATTTTTATTTTTAACTTTTCGTTTATCAATACCACGCGAATAATCATATAAATGCTGCCCCATTGACCCATAGTCATTTATCAGTGTTAAATTATCAATTAAACGCAATTCAGAAATAGTATTAATCCCATTAGATGCAAGCCTTTTTGTTAAAACTTTTCCTACTCCCCAAATTATTGATACAGGTTTATTTTCTAAAAAATCTAATGTTTCATTAACACCAATAATTGAAAATCCTTTTGGTTTATCAAGATCAGATGCTATTTTTGCTAAAAATTTATTATGGCTTAAACCAACAGAGGCACTAATCCCAACTTCACTTTCGATACGTTTAATTGTTTTTATTAAAATTTGTGCGGCAGTTGCTCCGTGAAGACGTTGTGTTCCCGATAAATCTAAAAAAGCTTCATCAATTGAAATTGGTTCGACCAATGGCGTTATATCATTCATTATTTTGCGTATTGCAAGACCAGCCTGTTGATATTTTTTCATATTTGGCTTTATTACAACTAAGTCAGGGCAAGCCTTTAATGCTTTAAACATTGGCATTGCCGATTTAATGCCATAAATTCTAGCGATATAACAGGCCGCTGCAACAACGCCGCGTTTTCCACCTCCCACAACAACAGGCTTGTCTATTATATTATTATTATCGCGTTTTTCGACGGCGGCAAAAAAACAATCACAATCAATATGTGCAATATTAAGGCTGGATAATTCATTATGAGATATTATATTTGTCGAACCGCATTTTGGACAAATAATAACATAATTGGCTTTGTTAACGATATTATCGCTGCCCCACAGATTATAGCATTGCCAGCAAAGGTTGTTTTTTTGTCTTAACATAATAGTTTAATATATGGGCTTTGACTTAATGTTTATTCTACAATTTATTTTATGATATATAACATATCATTATATAATTTTATTATTATATAATGATATTATTTTACTGCAATATAATAACATTAGTCCTTTTTATTATACCATGATACATGATAGTATCATATATTGCTCTGTTTTGAAATTGCCTTTAACCATTACTTTTTGTAATTATTAAATAATATAAACATAGCTTTTAATTACTGTGATGGAGAAACAATGGCAAAGCGAATACTTATAGTTGAAGATAATGAATTAAATATGAAACTTTTTAATGACCTATTAGAGGTGCGCGGCTATGAAACTATTCAAACCAGAGATGGTATTGATGCTTTAAAAATAGTGCGGTCCGAAAAGCCTGATTTAATTTTAATGGATATTCAGTTACCCGAAATATCAGGCCTTGAAGTAACAAAATGGCTTAAAGAAGATGATCAATTTAAATCAATACCAATCATAGCAGTTACGGCATTTGCCATGAAAGGAGATGAAGAAAAAATACGTGCTGGAGGGTGTGAAGCTTATATATCAAAACCTATTTCTATAAGTAGCTTTTTTGAAACCATAGAAAAATTTATATAAATATGATATAATGACCAAAACTATCAAAGTTAGTGATTTAAAATGACTGCACGCATTCTTGTTGTCGATGACTTGCAACCCAATATAAAGTTATTAGAAGCAAAACTTACAAATGAATATTTTGAAGTATGCACGGCAAGTGATGGCACATCAGCTTTAGATGAAATTGAAAAAAATGCACCTGACATTATATTACTCGATGTAATGATGCCAGGCATGGATGGATTTGAAGTATGCAAGCGCATTAGAAAAAATCCAAAGACAATGCATATCCCTGTAATTATGGTAACGGCACTTTCAAGCTCTGCTGATAGAATACGTGGGCTTGAGGCGGGTGCAGATGACTTTTTAACCAAACCTGTTAATGACGTGGCAATGTTTGCCAGAATAAGGTCCTTGGTTCGCCTTAAAATGCTTACAGATGAATGGCTATCACGTGAAAAAACATCTAATCAATTAGGTGTTTTACGTAATGAAAAAACCATAAGTTCTGTTGGCTATAGCAATGCCAGTATTTTAGTTATAGAGGACAATAAAGTTGACCATTTAAAAATTGTTAATACTCTTAAAAAAGATAGTGCAAATATTACTTCTATAATTGATTTGCAAGAAGCCAAAGCAATTTTAAAAGAAAAGACTTTTGAATTAATAATCGTTAATCTTCGCCTTCGTAATCAGGATGCCTTAAGATTTTGCAGCCATATTAGAGCAAATGACAAAACAAGAACAACACCAATTTTAATGGTAGCAGAAGAAGAAGATACTGACCAATTAGCCAAAGGGCTTGACCTCGGTATGAATGACTATCTAATAAAACCAATTGACAGTAATGAATTAGAGGCAAGAAGTCGCACACAAATAAGGCGGCAAAGATATCAAGAGCGGCTACGTGAAAATTATGAACATAGCTTGGAGATGGCATTAACCGATAGCCTAACTGGACTTTACAACCGTCGTTATATGAAGGCGCATTTGTCAACAATTATTAAGCGCCAATCAGCTACGGGTAAAAATCTTGCCTTGCTTACATTTGATATAGATTCATTCAAACAAATCAATGACACATATGGGCATCAGGCTGGTGATGCCGTTTTAATTGATTTATCAGCAAGAATTTCTAAAAATGTGCGAAATATTGACACCGTGGCCAGAATTGGCGGCGAAGAATTCATCACGGTAATGCCAGATACTGATAAAGAAATAGCATTCATAGTTGCCGAAAGGCTGCGCCAAACAATTGCAAATACTCCATTTACCTTTCCCGAAAATCCAGAAGGGGTTAACATAACAATTAGTATAGGAATGGCATTAATGAATGTATATGAAACCGCCGATTCATTATTAAAGCGTGCCGATCAGGCGCTTTATCAGGCCAAGAATAATGGTAAAAATCAAGTAGTTATTAGCGATTAAATTTATTCAAATATTGAATTAACTTAATAAAAAAGGCTGCAATTAAGCAACCTTCATATTAAACCATATCAATGATTGTTTATTTCATTTTAGATTCTTTAAAAATAACATGCTTACGAACGCGTGGATCATATTTACGCATTTCAAGTTTTTCAGTTAAATTTCTTGGGTTTTTCTTTGTAACATAGAAAAAACCTGTATTGGCTGTGCTAACCATCTTAATTTGTAATGTTGCAGATTTTGCCATATTCTTGGGACCATTCTAAAAAATCAACATGATAATAATTCATGCGTTAATAACTGATAATAAATTTATAATAAATCTTTGACGCAACATACTTGTTGCTACGCTCAAGTCAAGCGACAATATAATATTTAACCAATATTATATTATATTTAAACCAAATTATCATCATAATATAGATTTAATTGCAAAATTTTATCAATATCATATTGACCTAAAAGGCAGTTAATGCCAATTCTGATTAAATAATTATAATATTCATCATATAAGTGGAAAATATACCTATGTCCGCAAGCAAGGTTGTCGTCGTTGAATCACCCGCAAAAGCCAAAACAATCAATAAATATCTTGGGTCTGATTATTTTGTCATTGCATCATATGGTCATATTCGTGACTTACCACCAAAAGATGGCTCGGTTGAAACCGACAATGATTTTGCCATGACATGGGAGGTTGATAGCAAATCAAAACAGCATATTAATGATATTGCTAATGCGTGTAATAATGCCAGTGAATTAATTCTTGCGACCGATCCGGATCGCGAGGGTGAGGCAATTTCATGGCATATACAAGATGAATTAAAAAAACGTAAAAAAATTAAAGATATTAATGTCTCGCGCGTGGTGTTTCACGAAATAACTAAAACCGCAGTATTAAATGCCATGAAAAATCCACGCGATCTCGATCAAGATTTAATCGATGCATATCTTGCAAGGCGCGCCCTTGATTATCTGGTTGGTTTCACATTATCACCAGTTTTATGGCGTAAATTACCAGGCGCAAAATCTGCGGGTCGTGTACAATCGGTAGCATTGCGATTAATATGTGAACGCGAAGCACAAATAGAGATTTTTAAAAATCGAGAATATTGGTCAGTTGAAACCAATATGTTAACTATTAATGACCATCCATTCAATGCCAGATTAACATATTTAAATGGTAAAAAACTGAGCAAATTTGATTTAAATAATGAAACCAGCGCAAAAGATGCAGTTGCAATGGTTGAAAATAGCAAATTTAACATCAAAAATATTGAACGCAAAACAATTAGCCGCAACCCATCGCCACCTTTTACCACATCGACATTACAACAAGAGGCCAGCCGCAAGCTTTCCATGGGAACATCAAAAACCATGCAAGTAGCACAAAAACTTTATGAGGGCATGAATATTGGTCTTGGTGAAACCGTAGGCCTGATTACATATATGCGTACCGATAGCACCACATTGAGCAATGATGCGCTATCTTCGGCAAGAACGGCAATTTCAGTATATTATGGTGATCAATATTTGCCAGACAGCCCCCGCATTTACAAAACCAAGGCAAAGAATGCCCAAGAAGCCCACGAAGCGGTTCGCCCAACTGATTTAAGCCGCCGACCACAAGATGTGGCACAATATTTAGATCGCGACCAATTGCGCCTTTATGAATTGATTTGGAAACGCACATTATCATCACAAATGGCCAGTGCAAAATTAGATCAAGTTGCAATAGATATAAGCGATGAAAATACAAAAGTAACCTTAAGGTCAAATTGCTCGGTAGTTAAATTTGACGGATTTTTAAAATTATATCTTGAAGATAAAGATGATGATGATGGCAAAGATGATGATCAACATAAACGCCTACCAAATATGGAAGTTGGCGATAAAAGCCAGATGATAAAATCAACCGCTAATCAGCATTTTACCCAGCCACCACCGCGTTATAGCGAGGCAAGCCTTGTTAAAAAAATGGAAGAATTGGGCATTGGCAGGCCATCAACCTATGCATCTATTTTACGGGTTTTGCAAAATCGCGAATATGTAATATTGGATAAACGCCGTTTTACACCCCAAGATCGAGGTCGTTTAGTAACAACATTTTTATCAAGATTTTTTGAAAAATATTTTGATTATGATTTCACTGCAAATTTGGAAGAACAATTAGATCATGTTTCTGATGGGAAGTTAAATTGGAAGCAAGTATTGCGTGATTTCTGGGAAAATTTTAATGATTTAGCGGAAAAAACCAAGGGTTTAACAGGGACAGAAGTCAGAGACAGGCTTGATAGCGATTTAGGTCAGCATTTTTTCAAAGCTGATAAAGATGGCAGCACAGAAGCCGCCAGAAAATGCCCATCATGCGATAATGGCAGACTAAATTTAAACTTTGGCAGGTTCGGTGCTTTCATCGCCTGTTCAAATTATCCTGAGTGTAAATTTACAAGAGAATTGGCAAAGGCAGTAGCCACAGCCCAAGGCGATGGCGATGGTATTGCCGTCATAGATGAGGCCGAATATCCACAAAAATTAGGCGTTGACCCAAATTCTGGCGAGGATATCAATCTTAAAAAAGGCCCATATGGTCTTTATGTACAAATTGGCGAAGCGCCGCCAAAAGAAAAGGGTAAAAAAGCTATTAAGCCAAAACGCGCCAGCCTGCTTAAGGGGATGGACCCCGAAGATATGGATGTTGCGCTGGCATTAAAATTATTATCATTGCCGCGCCATATTGGCGACCACCCTGAATCGGGTGAATTAATATTGGCGGGCGTTGGTCGTTATGGGCCATATCTTAAACATGGCGCAGCATTCACATCATTACCACCTGATGATGATATTTTATCTATTGGTATGAATAGAGCAGTCGAAGTTTTGGCCGAAGCCGCCGCAAAAGGCAAAGGAATACCCGCCAAAGAAATTGGCAAACATCCCACCGATGGTGATATAATAACCATACAATCAGGGCGTTTTGGCCCTTATGTCAAGCATGGTAAATTAAATGCACCCATTGGGCGTGGCACTTTACCAGATGATGTAACATTGGAAATGGCAGTTGAATATTTAAAAATAAGAGCCGAAAAACTTGCAGCAAAAAAAGCAATGGGCAAAAAATCACCAGCAAAAAAAACCAAAGCCAAGAAAGCTAGTGCCAAGAAAGCTAGTGCAAAGAAAGCTAGTGCAAAAAAACCAAAGCCGAATAAGCCATAAATATATATGACCATGAAAAATTATTCATCATTCCCAACAAAATCACAAATATTAGAATTTATCAATGGTTCTAAATCGGCAGTTGGTAAGCGTGAAATAGCCAAGGCCTTTAAATTAAAAGGCCAAGATAGGGTTGTTTTACGCGATATATTAAAACAGCTTGAAGCAGATAGCCTTGTAGATCGCGGACATAAGCGCCGCCTATCGCCACAAGGGGCATTGCCTGAAATTTCTGTAATAGAAATAACATCACTTGATAATGATGGAGAATTGCACGCTAAACCTATCGCCTCCCAAGATAACGATAAAGATAATAATGGCAATAATAATGACATAGATATTATTTTAACCATATCAAATAAACGCGGGATAACTGCAAAAATTGGCAATAGAATTCTGGCAAAGTTAAAGAAAATTGACGATAGCGAAAGTAAATTTAAATATCTATATACCGCAGAAATTATTCGTATATTGCAAAATACCAGCAGTGAAATTTTAGGCCTGCTTGAAAAATCATATGGCAATGGCGGTGGTGGAATATTAAAACCAACCGATAAACGCAATAATAAAGAGTTTTTTATTCCTGAAGCCCATCTTAAAGGTGCAAAAATTGGTAATTTAATATTGGCAACCACCATATCTGGTCACGCGCCATCCATGCCGAATATGCAACTTGCCAGTGTTAAAAAGATTATTGGATCAATTAATGATGATAAGATATTTAGCCTAATTGCCATATATTCCAACAATATACCGCATCAATTTTCCGATAATATTTTAAAACAAGTGGAAAATATAGAAATACCAATATTGGGTAAAAGAACCGATTTGCGCAATATTCCTTTGGTAACAATCGATGGCATAGATGCCAGAGACTTTGACGATGCCGTATTTGCCGAAGCGGATAATAACCCTGAAAATCAAGGAGGGTGGCATTTAATTGTCGCCATTGCCGATGTGGCACATTATGTTAAATATAATTCAGCCCTTGATAATGAAGCTGTCAAGCGCAGTAATTCAGTTTATTTCCCTGATCAAGTGGTGCCAATGTTACCAGAGGAACTTTCAAACGGGCTTTGTTCTTTACGCCCTGATCAAGATCGGGCCTGTCTTGCAGTGCATATGTGGATTTCAAAAACTGGGCAATTATTACGGCATAACTTCATCCGTGGGCTGATGCGCTCATCTGCAAGATTAAATTATCAACAGGTACAAAATGCCTTTGACGGCAATTGCGATGATATAACAAAACCAATATTAGATAATATATTAATGCCATTATATAACGCCTATCAGGCATTGGCGATAGCGCGTGAAAAACGTGGCACATTAGAGCTTGAAATTGCCGAACGCTATATAATATTAGATGATAATGGTGATGTGGAAGCAATTAAATTACGCCAACATTATGACAGTCATAAATTAATCGAGGAATTTATGATTTGTGCCAATGTGGCAGCAGCCGAAGCGTTGGAGGCAAAAAAATCACCTGCATTATATCGTATCCATGAAGAACCATCACAAGATAAGATTGAGGCAATTCGCCAAGGGCTTGCGGGAATGGGATTTAACTTAACCAAAACTCAAGCCATAAGGCCGCATCATTTCAATGGTATTTTAAAGCAAGCAAAAGATAATGATAAAGTCGAACTTATTTCCAGCATAATTCTACGCGCCCAATCACAGGCAAAATATTCACCAGATAATATGGGGCATTTTGGCCTTGCATTAACCAGATATTGCCATTTCACATCACCTATCAGACGCTATGCCGATTTAATAACCCATCGTGCATTAATATCGGCCTATGATCTTGACGACGGCACAGGCAATAATGATGGGCTTGATCATAAACAAGCAATCGAATTACAAAAAATTGGTGATGATATTTCCAGCCAAGAGCGCGTTGCATCAAAGGCGGAACGCGAAGTTATAGACCGCTATACCACCGCCCATATGAGTAGTAAAATAGGGCAGGAATTTGATGGTAGCATCAATGGTGTCGCCAAATTTGGCCTATTTATAACATAGGATATTAACGGCTCAGATGGCCTTATCCCCATAAGAACATTACCATATGATCGATATTTTCATGATATGGTTAATCATAAATTAATTGTTAATAAAACCAAATTGACATTCACACTTGGCGATAGGGTAATAATAAAATTACGCGAGGCAAATATCACAACTGGCGGTATGATATTTGAATTGGTCAAAGGCGGGATCAAAAGCAAATCTAACTTAAAGCTTAACACAAAGCACAAAGCAAAATACGGCAATAAAACATCCGCTAAAGCCACAAAAGGCAACCGCCGAAAAGTTAGAATACGCCGTAAAAAACCATAATATTTTCAATATTATTTAGCAAATATGGCCAAACCATTAGCGCGGCTGTCAGTTTTTGCCTGACAAAATTTACCACCCGTAGAGTTAGGCAAGCCATAAGGGCAGTATATGGCATTAACATTACCAAAAGCCGTTACTTTTTGAAAATTTTGACCACTATTTTTAAATAAACCGATGGCTTCATTACTGACGGTTTGCTCCAGATATATTTTATCGATATTTTTATTAACTGCGACCCTTGTTAATTGATCGCCATTATAAAGTGCATTAATATTAAATTCTTCATCACCAAATTTGCCATCATTAATGATCAATGCGCTTGCCATGCTGTTAATTAATGCTGATATACGTGCATTACCACCCGATGCCGAAGCGCCAAACCGAAAGGAAAATGTCGCAGGGTTAGTTACAATAACAGGGCCAAATGCCAATGGATTACGCCCGTTACCCGTTGGTGCTGCTGCCAATATCATGCCAGAAGCAAAAGCCATACGCCCCGTGCCAAAAATATGATTTAGGCTAAATTCACAAGATACGCTATTGCCAAATTTATCGGTAATTACAAATCCAGAGGATGATGAGTTTTCTGCATATATCTTATCCATATTAAGCCGTTGATCACTGCTTAAATTAATATTATAGTCAGACATTAATTCATCCAGATGTTTTTCATCCAATAAATTTTCCCAATTTTTATTAATCGTCCAATCGCTATTCATATATCGTGATCTATCGGCATATAGACGTTTTATTATTTCTGATATCAAATATGGCCGCATTGCAGATGATGTATTTAGATAAAGATCACCAGTTTGTAAAATTTTCATCATTTGCGCCATAATTATACCAGAACCAGCTGAAGGTGGACTGAAATGGGCGGTGTCATCACCGATTGCAACATTTATTGGCGCTTTCCATTGTGGTCGATAATTGCGCAAATCTTCAATTGTCAGACTGCCACCCGCCGCATTGACCGCATCAACGAATAATTCTGCCTGTTGACCTTGATATAAAACACCACCGCCTTTAATTCTAATTCGACCAATCATTGCCGCCAAATCTAATTGCTGTATAAGCGAACCATTTTGTAATATATTACCCTCATCATCTGTAAAAATATCACGTATAACAGAATCAATTAATAACGGCTGTGCTACACGCGCCAATATAATTGCACTGGCACGCGATATTCTATGGCCTTGTCTTGCCATATTTTCCGCTGGTGATAATAATATTCGCCAATTAAACGTACCATATCTTGCATGCAATGCCGTCATGCCGCGCACAAGTCCTGGTATCGCAGTTGGCCTGTCGCCACCATTATTTGTTCCTGCGCCGCCAATGAAATTTAATGCCTCAGTAGTGCCAGAATATGCGTCATGGGTAATACAAACACCGCCGCCTGCTAAACTAACATCGGCTGGCATTGTAACGCTCATCGCAAATGTTGTTGCAACGGCGGCATCAAATGCCGTGCCACCCGATTGCAATATGTATTTTGCAATCAAAATTGAATTGGGTTCATCACCTACTGCTATACCATAAAAGCTATTAATATCGCCAATGGTACCATTATTACTATCTATATCACTTGAACAGCCATATAATATCATAGAAAAGAAAAAAGCGGCAAAGATATGTAATTGGCGTTTTTGTAGCATTAGACTGTTTTTATAACCCTAATAATGTTAGATATTGGTATGCATTTGTTATTAAATTTTATAACTATTATTTTTTTTATAACTAGCTATCTTAGCGGTAACCTAGCATTGAGCCAAGCGCAAGCGCAAAATATTAGTTTTATACGCGATACTGAAATAGAAAACACAATACGTGTTTATACAATGCCAATATTTACCGCCGCAGGATTGAATATTGATGATATTAAAATTAATCTAGTTAATGATAAAAAATTAAATGCATTTGTCGCCGATGGACAAAAAATTTTTATTAATACTGGCCTTTTGATGCAAACAGAATATCCAGAAGAAGTAATCGGCGTATTATCCCATGAACTAGGTCATATAACCGGTGGCCATTTAGCGCGTTTTCAAGACGGGTTAGACAGCGCCAGCTCACAAGCATTGATTGCCATGGCCATCGGCATTCCCGCTGCCATTTTATCGGGGCGAAGCGATATCGCCGCAGCCGCTATATCATTGGGTAGCCACATAGGTAAGCGATCAATATTACAATATACCCGTAGTATGGAACAAGCAGCTGATCAAGCAGCGCTTAATTTTATGAATAAGGCAAAAATTTCATCATTTGGGTTGCTTAAGTTTTTATCTCGCATAAATAAACAAGAACAGATATATTCAAACCGTGAAAATGAATATACAAGAACCCACCCATTAACAAAAGATCGCCTAGATTTTATTAAAACTAATTTAAAGACCTCAAAATATAAAGATATAAAATTACCACGTGAATATACATTGTTGCATGAGAGAATGCGGGCAAAATTGCATGGTTATATATTGGCACCGAACCAGTTTAAAAAAATATATCTGCCAAATGATGTATCAGTTACAGCACAATATGCCCGTGCAATTAACTTAATGCGCCAGCATAAATTCAATGATGCCATAAATATAGTTAATATATTGATTAAAAACTCACCCAACGACCCATTTTTTCATGAGTTAAAAGGTGATATGCTACGCGATGCAGGTAAATTAAAACAAGCAGTAGCATCATATGAAAAAGCGATAGAAATATTACCATGGGCGGCATTAATAAGAATATCACTAGCACATATATTAATCGAAATTGACCAACCACAATATTATCAACAGGCAATTGATAATTTAAATAATGCCCTTCGCTATGAGCCATCAAATTTACGCGCATGGCGATTATTGGCAAATGCTTATGTAAGGACAGATAATTTAGGTAATGCCGCATTGGCACAGGCCGAATTTGCCTACAGGCGCGGCGATAAAATATCTGCGGTTAAATTTGCAAAAGAAGCACAAAAAATATTACCCGTTGGCAGCAGCGGCAGTATAAAAGCCGCCGATATTTAATATCGGACAAAATTAAAAGATTCAAAAAAAAATAATTTATTTTTAAGATTTTAAAAATATCTACAAACCAAGCCTATAATGCTTGTTAATAAAGTCATATTCGTTAATATCAATAGAATAAATTCATATTAATAACGATATTATCAATATCACTGGCAATGGATAAAATGAATATAATACGATCAAGAGTTTTTTATATAATGGTATTCATGTCATTGTTATTTATATCTTACACAGACTTTATACCACCAACTAATGCAGATGATATTAGCCATATGAGTAAAAAAGAGCTAAATAATTTCATCAAAGAATATTTAATTAAAAACCCTGAAATAATTATTCAATCTGTGGAAAAATTTCAATTAAAACAAGAAAAAATTGCCTCACAATATCAAAATAAAGCATTAGAAAAATTTATTACCGCCGCCAAGGTCAATGAAAATTTACCATTTTTTGGCAATGATAATGCCGATATTGTAATAGTTGAATTTTCAGATTATCAATGTGGATATTGCAAACGCGCCTTTCCTGATTTAATGGATATGGTCAATGATGATGGTAATATAAAGGTAGTTTTTATTGAAACTCCAATTCTTGGTCCTATGTCAAACTTGGCTGCAAAGGCGGCATTAGCCGCAAATAAACAGAGAAAATATATGGATTTTCACCGCGCATTAATGCAATCACGCGGACGATTAAATAATGATAAAATTTTTAATATTGCCGCGAAGCTTCAGCTTGATATGAAAAAATTTAAAGAATATATTAATAGTTTTGAAATTAAAAAAAGCATTGCTTCAAATATGAAAAACGTCCAAATATTAGGTATAAATGGCACGCCTGCGTTTATAATTGGCGATCAATTATTCAAAGGTGCTATGCCGCGCAATGATATGGAAATAGCTGTTAAATCACATCGTTCAAAAATCAAATGATATTTGAACAACAATTAGTCAAAGGACGGTTAATCAAACGCTATAAACGGTTTTTAGCCGATATTATTTTAGAAAATGGCGATATTGTAACTGCACATTGTGCTAATTCTGGCTCGATGATGGGACTTCAAGATAAGGATTCGATTGTCTGGCTTCGTGCTAATAAAAACCCAAAAGCCAAGCTTGATTGGCGATGGGAAATTGCCAGCCAAAATAATAACTTAGTCGGAATAAATACTAGCCGTTCTAATGAAATAGTAGCCGATTTCATATTATCGGGTAAAATGCCAAAATTAAACGGATATACAAATTTACGCCGCGAAGTTAAATATGGTAAATCCAGCCGTATTGATATTTTACTGGAAGATGAGAATAAACCGCTATGTTATGTTGAGGTAAAAAATGTTACCTTAAACAGACCTAATGGTAAATATCCTGATCATGCGGAATTTCCTGACGCCGTAACAACGCGCGGCACTAAACATTTAAACGAATTATCATATATGATAAAGCTTGGACATAGGGCAGCAATGTTTTATTTAATACAACGCAATGATTGCAAATTTTTCCGTTTGGCTGATGATATTGATAATGATTATAAATTAGCATTTAATAAGGCATTAGAAATTGGAGTAGAGGTTTTTTGTTATTCCTGTGAAATTTCACCACAAGCAATTTTAATAAATAAACCAATAGAATTAAAAGTTTAATAGAACTATATTATTTAAAGAAATATTAATTAGATAGAGTGAATAATGATCGATAACAGTATAAAAACCCATAATGAGGAAGATTTCGCACATATGCGCCGCGCCGGTAAATTAGCCGCACAAGTTCTTGATTTTATCACACCACATGTAAAAATAGGTGTAACCACTGGCGCACTTGATAAGTTATGCGCTGATTTCACTAAAGATAATAACGCAATTTCCGCACCTTTAAATTATCGCGGTTTTCCAAAATCAATTTGTACCAGCATAAATCATGTGGTTTGCCATGGCATCCCAGATGATAATAAAAAACTAAATGATGGTGATATTGTAAATATTGATGTTACAGTTATTTTAGATGGTTGGTATGGCGATACTAGTAGAATGTTTTTTGTTGGCGAAAAAACACCTATAAAAGCAAAAAAACTTGTCGATGTAACATATAAATGCCTTATGAAAGCCATTGAAATTGTCAAGCCAGGCGCAACATTGGGCGATATTGGTCATGTTATTCAATCATATGCAGAGACCAAAGCCAACCGTTATTCGGTAGTGCGTGATTTTTGTGGTCATGGAATTGGCCGTGTATTTCATGATAGCCCAAGCGTCGTCCATTATGGCGAAAAGGGCAAAGGGGTGGTTTTACGCGAAGGAATGTTTTTTACCATTGAACCGATGATTAATATCGGTAAATATGAGGTTAAGATACTTAATGATGGCTGGACTGCGGTTACCAAAGATAAATCATTATCAGCGCAATTTGAACATACAATTGGCGTTACAAAAAATGGTTATGAAATATTTACATTATCGCCAAATGGATGGGGAATGCCACCTTATAAATAATTAGATCTAGGATAATATGAATAAATTAACTATCAATATTAACCAGAAAGAACAAAAAAACAAACAACTGCATCATGTGGGGCATAGGAAACGGCTGCGCCAACGTTTTTTACGCGACATGGGACGGACGATGGATGATTATGAATTATTAGAATTGCTGTTAACACAGGCTTTGCCACGCAGCGATGTCAAACCATTGGCCAAAGAAATAATTAATAAATTCGGTAATTTTGGCAATGTTATTGCCGCAGATATTGAAAGCCTAAAAAAAATACATGGCCTTGGCGAGGCCGCATTGGTTGCGATTAAATTAAACTGCACAGGGTCATTGCGGCTTTTAAAACAAGAGGCATTTAAAGGCCATGTGATATCTGGTTGGGATAAACTTTTAGATTATTGCCAAGCTGCCATGGGGCGTGAAAAAATTGAGCAATTTAGGTTGCTGTTTCTGGATAAAAGAAATACGCTTATTGCCGATGAGATTCAACAACAAGGCACCATCGACCATACGCCATTATATACACGTGAGGTGATTAAGCGTGCATTAGAATTACACGCAACATCAATAATCATGGTGCATAACCATCCAAGCGGAGACCCAACCCCATCTAAAAATGATATTGCCATGACAAGGCAAATAAAAGATGCTGGTAGTAAACTTGGAATTTCATTACATGATCATATTATTATTGGTCATGGCAGTTATATAAGTTTCAAATCAAAGGGATTGATATAGAATATATAAATTATGCAAATCCTATTGTCTTTATAATATAAATTCTAGGCCAATATATCGTCGCTAACAAATGGGTTGTTTTTGCGTTCTGCGCCAAATGTCGAAATGCCGCCATGCCCAGAAATAAATGTAACATCATCACCTAAAGGCCATAATTTATTTTTAATAGATGATAAAATGTAATCGTGATTACACATAGGAAAGTCAGTTCGACCAATAGAATTTTGAAATAAAACATCACCAACAAAGGCAATATTTGCAGATTTTTCATAAAAAACTACATGCCCAGGCGTATGCCCAGGGCAATGCAATACCTGCATTTCAATATTGCCAATATTAATCACATCATTATCGACCAACCATCTTGTTGGTGTGAACCCAGCAGTTGGCGGAAAAGAACTATCGGCACAATCTTGTGTGATTCTATCGATCCAAAAGATATCAGCTTTTTCTGGTCCCTCAATAGGAATATTAAGCATTACTGCCAATTCACCCGCTGCACCAGCATGATCTAAATGGCCATGAGTTATAAATATTTTCTCAATTTTAACATTGCATGATTTTGCCATATCTAAAATTTTATTAATTTCACCACCAGGGTCAATTACTGCAGCTTTTTTTGTTTCATCACACCAGATTAATGAACAATTTTGTTGATATGCTGTTACTGGTATAATGTTAATTTTTATGGTCAATTATTATGCTAACATTTAAATTATTTAAGGCTTGATTAATATTTTTTGTAAATCAATTTTTGTACGTTTGCATAACCCCTGTAAATATGCGCCTGCTTCGATTGACAAACTATCATGATTTATATTTCCCGTAACCCGTGCGGTTTCGGTCAAAAAAACCACCCTTGCCGTTATTTCACCATTTATAATGCCTGAAACATGTATGACATCACCCATGACCGTACCATTAACGGTTGCCATTTTACCAACAGTTAAATTTCGCGAACAAATATCCCCGTCGATTTTGCCGTCGATTTGAATATCGCCATCGCTAAAAGCATTACCAGTTATCACCATATCTGTTGAAATTATGGATGGTGAGACAAGTTTCTTTTTCGTCTTGCTTATTGGTGTCTTTATATCTGATTTAGCCTTTGAAAACATACCGCCCCGCCTCAATAAATTTAATTGGATCTATCGCCTTACCTTCGACCCTAACTTCAAAATGAACATGCGGGCCTGTACTTCTGCCGCTTGTTCCCAATTGGGCAATGTAATGGCGATGGTTAATAATTTGACCTTTTTTTACAAGTATTTTCTTTAAATGCCCATATATGGTCTTTATACCGCAACCATGGTCTATTTCAATCATTTTCCCATAACGTCCGCTTTTTCCCGCGAATATAACTTTACCCGCCGCAGTCGACCATATCTTTGTTCCAGGCCATCCACCCATATCAATGCCTTTATGCAGGGCTTTTTTACCCGTGAATGGATCTTTTCTTATGCCGAATTTGCTGGTTAAATTATAATAATCTACAGGCGACATCAATGGAATACATTTGACAATTTTTTGCAAGACATTCCACCTGCTAACTTTAGTTTCTAAAGATGATACCTTTGATTCAAGTTCGTCTGAACTTCCGTCAATAAAATCTGTTTCCACCAGCGGCCCGCCTACTCCTGATGGTAAACCTGAAATCTCTAACATTCTATCTGGATCAAGGCCAGTTATTGTTATTAAATTCTCCAATTGACTAATATTAACAGCCGTTTGATTATTCATTCTGGTCATAATATCAAGCTGTGTATCATGTAACCCCGCAATTTGTGTTAATAATGATATCACTCTATCGCTTTTTTTATTTTTAATATTTTCTTGCAGACGATCAACCCCCGCAATGCGTCCTAAACCTGATAGAACAGTATCTATCGATAGGCTCATTTTGGCTTGGTCATCACGCGCCAATGATAAATTAGTTATAATATCTTCTGCCTGTTTCTCTAATCTTAATAATCCATTTTGTTGCGCGCCATTTTTAATAAATTCTATTGGGTGTTTTTCAACATTACCAATGCTTTTAGATAAATGTTTGGTAACAATCGCAACACGCCTTTCGGTATCATTATTTATATAGTTAATATTTTTTAAATCGCTTGACATAACATCAAGTTTACTACGTAGCTGGCTGTCAGTAACTTCTAATTCGCTAATTATTTCTGTCTTTTTTGCAACATCATAATCAAGCGTAGAAACATTAGCTAATAATAGTTTTTTTTCATTTAATAAGTTATTAATTTCATTGCTTAATTCTGAAACTGATAATAATAGCTTATCACGTTCAACGGACATTTGAGCATGAGAATCATTGAGATATCTATTATCAACTTTTGCAATCGATATATTACCCTCTAATCCATTTATCTTTATAGTTGCCGCATTAAGATTATCATTTAATATTGCAATTTGGTTATGCAAATTATTGCGCGACGCGACGATAAGGTGTTTTTCATCTTCGGTAATGTTTAAATCAACGGCTATCCGTTTTACGGCTATGGCTAAACTTGCACCAATGGAGTTTATTTTTTTTAACTCATCATTAACGACAAGCGACGCCATTTTATTGCTGTCATTTAAAGATTTTGTTAAGCCGTCATTTAATTTTACAATTTGAATTTCAAAGGCATTAATTTCATCACGCAGATTATCATATGATATTTTGGCTTCAAACATTTCTTCAGATTTTTTATTCAAATTCGATTGTAAAATAAAACTCGAAAAACTAGTGCCGAAAGCCCATAGGACCACGAATAATAAAATGCTAAATACACTAAATTGCTGCCATTTTAAAAGGCGAAAGAACCTAACTTTGCCGTCGCTGCGAAATATCAGTTCGCGTTCTTTAAACAAACGATCGAATAAACTATTAGTTTGTTTGTAATCCATAGGTGAATCAGATTTTTTTTTGGCAAACAAGCCCAAACCCCTTTAAAATATAACTAATATCAAGCAAATATTAACTGATAAATATAATATTACATGTAAAATTCGCGTTAAATATATTATATATAATTATATAGTTCGTAATATATTTTTTCAAATATAACAAAGGTAATTTTAATATAAAAGCAATATTTTCTCAATATAAATATTTACAATAATAATTATATAAAGCGTTTTAATCTAATGCTACAATCTGTATTTGCAACTTCAGGATATCGTCTTATATTTATTAAAAAATCATCGAGATAACTTAACGTTGGTACGCGCAATTCCACCGCAAAATCAAATGGGCCGTTTAATGAATCAAGCCGCAATATAGCATCTTTATTTTTTAATTTTGCAATGAATGGACGGCAATCACCTGCATTTAACTTTATTAACAACAAGACATCAATTTGTGAGTTTTCTTGCCCAATACCAAAATCGATGGTGAAGCGTGAAATAACCCCTGTATCTTGTAATCTTGATATTCTCTTTTGCACGCTTACCCGTGATAAATTTAATTTGCGCCCTAATTCTGCTGCTGGAATTCGTGAATTAATCGATAATTGATGTAAGATATCACGGTCAATTTTATCCATTTTAGGTCCATTATATATTAAAATAGCTTCTATATGTATCGAAAAGCATCATATCGCAACTAAAAACTATCTATACAGTTATAATATTATATTAAATAATGTTATTATATTTTAACCATATGAATAGGAAATAAAATTAATATGTCAAAAATTAAAGTAACTGTTTGCCAAATTGATCCGCGTGATGGGCATCTTGAAAATTCGCTAAGCGCATTGAAAAAACATATTGCAGTCAATAAAACAGATTTATTATTATTGCCAGAAATGTGTTTTTCAGGCTGGTTAGCAGCAGATAAAATACCAGATGCCAAGCGTTGGGCACAAGCAATCGCCAATCATGACGCACAAATTGCCAAGCTTGATCAATTAGGTGCAAAATCCGCAATCGGAACAAGGCCAATCATTCGCGAACATGGCAGCCGCCGTAATCTGGCCTATATATGGACTGCGGATAATGGTGCTGCACCATTGCATGAAAAATATTATTTACCAAATGAAGACGGTTATTGGGAACATGAATGGTATGACCGTGGGGATAAAAAATTTGATCTTGGTAGAGCGTTGGATTTAAGAATTGGTGTGCAAATTTGCACTGAAATGTGGTTTTTTGAATGGGCAAGACATTATGCCGCCGCCAAGGCCGATATTATTTGCGTGCCACGGGCGACCCCGCATGGTTCAACCAAAAAATGGTTAGCGGGCGGCGTGGCATCTGCGGTTTGTTCTGGTGCATATTCATTATCATCTAACCTATGGTGTCCCGAAGGTGATAAGGCAAATTGCGGCGGACTTGGTTGGGTTGTTGATCCAGAAGGTAATATTATGGCAGAAACTGATGTTAATAATCCATTTGCAACTGTTGAAATTGATCGAGAATTTGCCAGATCAAGCAAATCAACATATCCGCGATATGTAGCTGAATAATAAAAAGGGGTAGCCATTTTACAGCTACCCCTTTGAAGTTACTTCGTATATTCAGTAAATTAATAAGGTTTTATTTCACCTTTTTAATTTCGCCTGATTTAAGGCGTGCGCTATATGAAACTAATTCTTTCTTAACAACTTTCATTAAGAAATATAGCGCGGTAATATTAACAACCGCCATGGCAAATATCGCCGCATCAGAAAAATCAATGACTGGGCCTAAACTTGCCGCAGCCCCGATAACAATAAAGACACAGAATATAATTTTGAATGTTAATTCAGTTTTTTTACCTTCACCAAATAAATATGTCCAGCTTTTCAAGCCATAATAGGACCATGAAATCATTGTGGAGAAAGCAAACATAACTACCGCAACCGCAAGCAATAATGGGAACCAACTAATGGCCGAACCAAATGCCGCCGATGTCAATGCAACACCGCTATTACCGCCAATAGTTGCAACTCTACCACCCTCTATAATATAAAGACCAGTGCTTTGATCAACCATAAGCTGTCCAGTAATAATAATAACAATCGCCGTCATTGTGCAAATAACCACAGTATCAATAAGTGGTTCTAGTAATGATACAAATCCTTCGGTGATTGGTTCACTTGTTTGCACTGCTGAGTGAGCAATTGCCGCCGAACCAACGCCAGCCTCGTTTGAAAATGCCGCACGTTTGAAACCTTGGATCAATGCGCCAACGAAACCGCCAGCAACACCAAGGCCAGTGAATGCGCCTTCAAAAATTTGCCCAAAAGCCCAACCGATTTTATCATAATTCATTATGATAATAATAAGCGCTGCGCCCACATATAAAATGCCCATGAATGGGACAATTTTTTCTGTAACCCGCGCAATTGATTTAACACCGCCAACGATAACCATAAAAACAACAGCGGCAAAAACAACGCCAGTTATCCAACCGGGATAATCGCCAAATACACCAGAAATCTGCGCATGGGCTTGGTTTGCTTGGAACATATTACCGCCACCTAATGCGCCTAATATGCAAAAAACAGAGAAGATAATAGCAAGAGCCTTACCACCAGGAATTCCTAATTCTTTGAAACCTTTAGAAATATAATACATTGGACCACCAGAAACAGTGCCATCTGCATATTCATTACGGTATTTAACACCAAGCGTACATTCAGTAAATTTTGATGCCATGCCCATAAGGCCAGCAAGAATCATCCAGAATGTAGCACCAGGGCCACCAATACCAATCGCCACAGCAACACCAGCGATATTACCAAGACCAACAGTACCAGATAAAGCGGTTGCTAATGCTTGGAAATGGCTAACTTCACCAGCATCATTAGGATCAGAATAATCACCTTTAACCAATGATATTGCATGTTTAAAATATCTGAATTGGACGAAACCAAAATATATTGTAAAAATTGTCGCAGCAATAACAAGCCACATTACAATCCATGGAAAGCTTGTCCCCGGAAATGGTGCGAAAATGAGACTAACAAACGGACCAGTTATTGAAGCAAATATTTCATTTACCTTTTGATCGAGACTAATGGCTTCTTCGGCATTCGCAACACCGATAAAGCTGTATAGAGCCACAATTGAAATTAATATTTTTTGATAAATTTTCATTATAAATACCCCCTATATTACAACTGTAACAGGCACGCTTGCGCTCATCACCAAATTAGTTGTTGAACTGCCAAAAATTCTTTTTGTAAAACCATTTTCAGATATTTTACAAATAATAATTTGATCTGCTTTTTCTGATGCAGCAATAGAATTTAATGTATCTGCAACATCACCATGGCGCACAATACCGCTTGCATCAATTCCAGCATCTTTCAAATTTTCCAATGCGGGATCTATGGCGCGTTTTGTTGCAATAGATATTTCTTCTTCTCGCCTATTATGTCTTTCCGCATTTTCTTCATGTGTTTGAAATGAAAATGGTGACCATTCAATCACATAAGCAACGATAAGCTTACAATCGCCGACTGCTGCTGCCATTTTCTTACCGTATTCTAAAGCCCGTTCGCCTGATGCATGTCCATCCAGACCAATTACCAAGGTTAATGTCATGTTATTTTTCCCTAATTATAGTAAATATCGGAAAGGAACCCAAAATAAATATATGAGCCGATAAAATTTATTATTATAGTTTTTTGCCTCTCTGATCAGAGAATAAACGAAATATACAATCAATAGCAATTATTTTTATAGCAAAAGGGTATTTTTTACCGCATATGGCTGTTATTATTAATTGGCTATCAGTTGCCGTCGAACCATTAGAGAGGATTGTCTTTAGATATTTTTACATCGATTAGGATTATTTATAGCCACAATTAGTTTTTGCCGATTCGCTAATTAATTCTGCAAATTCTGTTAGATATACAGATCCCTTGACAGTGCGTTGAACATTAATACTACGCCTGTCATTGGCATCGGGCTTGCGTTTTATCATTCCAAATTCTGATAATCGATCAAGCGCCCTTGTTATAGCAGGTTTTGATATATTTAATTTTTCAGAAAGACCACGCACAGTATGCGGCGGCTTTGACAAATAAACCGTCATCAGCAGCGACATTTGACGCGCCGATAAATCGGGGCTATCGCGTCTAACGCTTTCTAAAATTGCACCATGCCATAATGACAATGCCTGATTTGAATTAAGTTTCATATTTTAATCTAAGCTTCATATTATATCGATATCGTTACAAAGATGTCAGACTTTAACTTGCCCGATTAATTGATACAAGTATTATATATAATTTTATATATAGCGTTTTTTAATAACCTCGAACACAGCGCGGATAGCTTGGGCTTCACCGCCCATTGACCGACCAGAACGATTGGATAAATTCCACGCCATAAGGTCGAAATGCGCCCATTTTTGCGAATCTGTTAAAAAGAATTTTAAAAATAATGCTGCGGTTATTGCACCGCCGTAGCCACCCGATGGGGCGCTATTAATATGAGCAATATTGCTATCAAGCTGGCTTGCATATGGTTGAAATAACGGCATTTCCCATATATGATCTTTAATCTTTTCCGATTCGATTTTCAATTGCGCGCTGAACTCATCATCAGTTGTAAAACATGATGGCATATCTGTACCAAGCGCAACCCGCGATGCCCCCGTCAAGGTGGCAAAGTCAATTATCAAATCTGGATTATCTTCGCAAGCAAGGCTAATAGCATCCGCCAAAACCAACCGCCCTTCGGCATCGGTATTACCAATTTCAACGGTTTTACCCATGCGTGATGTTATGATATCCATTGGTCTAAAGGCATTATTTGATATGCTATTTTCAACAGCTGGAATGATTATACGAAGGTTAACATCAACCCCCATCGCCATAATCATATGTGCCAATCCAAGAATATTTGCCGCCCCGCCCATATCTTTTTTCATTATCAACATATTACTTGACGGTTTTAGATCAAGCCCGCCAGAATCAAAACAAACCCCCTTGCCAATCAAGGTAAGTTTTGGCAAATTAACATTTCCCCATCTTATATCAATCAAACGCGGCGCATTGATGCTTGCCCTGCCAACCGCATGGATAAGCGGAAAATTTTGTTCAAGCAAATCATCGCCAATAATCACCTTATATTCCGCGCCATGCCGGCTGGCAACTTCTTGTGCTGCCATTGCAAGGGCCGCTGGATGCATATCATTTGCGGGGGTATTTATTAAATCGCGGGTCAGGGAAATAGCCTCGACTTGGCAAGTGATTAATTTTTTATCAGCATTTTTAGGCCAAGCAAGTTGCCTCACTTGATGGTCATTTCCTTTATATTTATCAAAGATATATTGCGCCATTGCCCATGCAAGACATGCTAAATTAGCATCAATTTGGTTTAATTTTATGGCTATTTGATATTGACCTGCTGGTAATTTTTCAACTAGCCCAGCCCATGCCCACATATCGCCGATATCATCCATACCCAATATTGCCATTGCAGGGGTTTGGTCGCTGGAAGCAATTAATAATATCTGTCCATCTTTGGCGGTAAAGTCATTTAACTTTGCCCATGATTTTATATGGTCATTTTGCAAATCTAACCACGCATTAAAATCATCATTTGATAATGGCATGATTGATATTGTTGCGGCATTTGTTTGATCGGCAAAAAACGACATTATTTACTTTTCCAATTATATAATTAGATTATTATATTCAAAAATTATTTTAGTAATTGTTTTAGTATATGTAAATTAATATATTAATAACTTAGCTATATCTATATAATTTAAGGCGATTTAAAAATGAATAAAATAGAATTAATCATCGGCAATAAAAATTATTCATCATGGTCATTACGACCGTGGCTAGTTGCAAAAATGGCAAATTTAGAATTGGCAGATTTAAATTTTGTTGAAACCATAATGCCATTATTCGAAGAAAACCACCGTGCCAATTTTGATGCGGCCCTGCCCACAGGTAAAGTGCCATTATTGCGCCATAATGATATGGAAATTTGGGAATCATTGGCTATTTGTGAATATATTAATGAAATCATGCAAGATGCAGGGCTTTGGCCAAATGATATAGCTGCTCGCGCCTACGCTAGATCAGTTTCGACCGAGATGGCAGCAGGCTTCACAGGCTTACGTAACCAATTTCCAATGAATTGCCGTGGAAAATTTGCAAAAATCACACCAAATGATGACGCCATTCGCGATATTACCCGCATCGAAAATATATGGCGTGATTGTCGACAAAAATTTGGCCATGATGGTAATTATTTATTTGGTAAATTTTCCATCGCCGATGCGATGTTTGCCCCCGTTGTTTCACGTTTTAAAACTTATGATTTGGCAACATGCGATAGCAGCAAGCAATATATGAAAATTATTTTATCATTGCCTGCAATGAAAGATTGGTATAATGCCGCATTACAAGAAAAATGGGTGATCACCGAAGATGAAATATAATATTTGCAATTTTTAATATTCATATGACCTTAGGCTCAGAAAATTATAGAAGAATGACTGTGAGGCAAGATAAAAACAGCAAATTCAGACCGACAGGCCAAGAAATAGTTTATTTAAAATAAAATATCAGGCGAGATTTGAATTAATATATTTGGATTTGTTTCTTCCTGATCGATTAAATCAAATAGAGACGATAACATTTTTGGAACATTTTGCCTTATCATCAGCAAATCTGGATGAACGAGGGCTGCAAATGGGTCCCAGTCAAAGCAACCTAATGCAATAGAATTAAGCTGATCAAACCCTTGTAAATTAAACCATCTTATAATGCCTTCCAGCGAGATTGTTGAATTCACAAAAATTCCATCTGGTAATTGCTTATTATTTTTTAAATATTTATCAAGTACCGCCTCTGATTTTCCTGTGGCATAACCACATGTCTGGATATCTTCTTCATTTATTTTAAAACCTGCAGATACAAGAGAATCTCTAAAGCCACGGATGCGTTCCTTCGTATTATGATCAATTGCACGACCACCTATAAACACAATTCGTTTTTTTGCCTGTCCTTTTGCACGAACCCTATTAATCAATTCGCTTGTAAGTGTTAAGCTGCCCTGATAATTGTCAGAAATAACTGACGGTGCTTTTGTTCCTGGTAAATCGAGGTTATAAGTTTGAACGCCTCTATTATGACAAATTTTTGCAATATTATCTGGATCGGTTGCACCTGTGCATACTATTCTCTCCACTTGATAGTTAAGCAATAACCTAACAGCTTCCTCCTCAACATTTGGGTCACGTAAAGTAGAAGAAATAATAGGGAATAAGCCTCTAGCACGCGCTTTTTCTTCAAAAATTTGAGATATTGAGCTAAAATATCTATTATCATGCATTGGCAAGATCATACCGATTATTCTTGATCTATCTTTTCTTAACGAGCTAGCTTGCAAATTCATTGAATAGCCCATGTCATCAGCAATTTTTTTAATTTCAATAGCACGGCTATCACTAATTCGGCGTTTCTTCCATGTTCCATTCATGACGGACCCAACCGTACTTGGAGAAATTTTAGCACGTTTAGCTATATCGTAAATTGTTACATTTTTGCTCGATCTATTTTCCACGGTTTTAAATGCCTTACTTCTCAAATTTATAATTAAGCAGTGAATAGCAGTTTTTTAATTTCTACACAATCGCTTGCTTTTTCTTGCACCATCGATGGTACTCTGCTATAGAGCTATCTATGGTGATTGTTTTTTTTAAACTAAAATATATTCTTATTGAATATGTTAGAAAATTATTTGGAGGATACAAAGATGAAATTATTGGCTTATATAAAAGTTGCAGTTGCTTCTTTTGCTATATTCGCGGCAATGGCTACTGCTTCTGCTGATAGTATTAAAATCGGCGTAGTTGTAAAAATTGGTGGAATTCCTTGGTTTAATGCTATGGAGACAGGCATTTTAGAAAAAGGTAAAGAACTTGGAATTGATGCCTTTATGGTAGGGCCGACAAGCGCAGATCCAGCCTTGCAAGTTCGTGCAATCGAAGATTTAATTGCACGCCAAGTCGATGTTATCGGTGTCGTCCCTAATGATGCAAAAGTGCTTGAGCCTGTATTAAAAAAAGCACGCGATGCAGGCATTAAGGTTATTACCCACGAATCAACGGGATCTGTTAATAAAGATTATAATTTTGAACTTGTGTCTTCAAAAGATTTAGGTGAAGCACATGCTAAATTATTTGCAGAAAAAACAAATTGCAAAGGTGATTATGCGGTTTATGTCGGCGGTTTAACTGTACCAGCGCATAACGCTTGGGCAGATGCTGCTGTAGCTTATTTGGATTCGACCTGTCCCGACACATGAAGCAAGTATCAGAACGTTTTGGTGTGGCAGAAAGTGTTGATGATAGCCGTAACACAACATTAGATTTAATCAGGGCAAATAAAAACTTATCAGGCATTTTAGCATTTGGCAGCCAAGGGCCTATCGGAGCGGCCCGCGCCGTAGAAGAGCGCAACCTTTCAGGTAAAATTCACGTCGTAGGCTTATTTTCAGCAGGGCAAGGGCGTAAGCTTGTTCATTCAGGCGCTATAACGGGTGGATTTGTTTGGAGCCCACTTGAAGCGGGTAAGGCTTTTGTTGCACTTGGAAAAATTTTGGTTGACGGTAAGAAAATTTCAGAAGGCGATAACCTGCCCGTTCTTGGTGTCGTCAAACTTGAAGGGGCCAATATTTTCGCAAATAAACCCTTGGAACTTAGCGTAAAAACTATAGATGGGCTTGCGGATCTTGGTCTTTAATATTGTTAGGTTAATAGATAGGTAGAATTATGCTGAAAACTGCATAATTCTACTCTTCTTTTAACTTTACATAACTATTGCCAGATCAATGAAATATATTAGGTGATAACCATGAAAAAATTTGCTATCAGGGCGATGTCTATTTCAAAAAGTTTTGGACGTCTTAAGGCACTTAACAACGTAGATTTTGAGCTTGAACAAGGCGAGATCCTTTGCCTTGCTGGCGAAAATGGATGTGGGAAAAGTATGTTAATTAAGGTTATTAACGGCGTTTACGCCCCTGAACAAGGGGCTGAATTTCAATTTGGCGAAGATGAACCCATTACATCAATTAGTCCAGCGAAGGCAAAATCAAAAGGAATTCATGTTATTTGGCAAGATCTTTCCCTCTTTCCTGATTTATCAGTTGGGGAAAATATTACTTATGATGAATTTATTGCACATCCATTTACGCTAAAAAAACCCGAAAAAGCACTGGAAAGAGCTACAAAAACTTTACATGAACTTGGTGTCGATCTAAACTTAAATGAAAGATTAGGTAATTTAAGTATTGCACAACGCCAATTAGTAGCTATTTGCAGGGTTTTGCAAGCAGATGCCAGCATCATTTTTATGGATGAGCCAACAGCATCACTCACACGTATTGAAACAGATAATCTATTATCAATTATACGCAGATTATCAAAAAAAGGGATTTCTATCGTCTTTGTAAGCCATCGACTATCTGAAGCCTTGGATGTATGTTCCCGCGTTATGGTATTGCGAGATGGCAAATTTGTTGGGGTTTTTTCAACAAAAGGCATGACTCAAAAAAAGCTCTCCAAACTTATGACAGGACAAGATATTGAAGAACAGCAGCGCAATATTTCTAAATTCGGCGATATAGTTTTAGAATTGAAAGAGTTATCTAAAGATGGGCAGTTTGAAGATATTTCTCTGGCCTTAAGGTCCGGTGAAATTTTAGGCCTCACCGGCCTTCTTGGTTCTGGTCGAACAGAGCTATCACTAGCAATATACGGGATGACAAAACCAGACAAAGGCAGCATGTATATTGATGGGAATGAGCTTAGCTTTCGCAACGCTGGTGATGCGATTAAACAAGGGATTGCCTATGTTTCAGAAGATCGCTTAAACCTTGGCCTTCATCAAACCCAATCAATTGTTAAAAATACAGGCATTACGACACTGGCAGGACTTTCATCACCATCATTTTATCTTAATCCACGCAGCATTTGGCAGCTGTGCGAATATTGGATAAAATGCTTGAAGACAAAAGTCAGCGACCCTTCTCTACCAGTTAACTCTCTATCAGGCGGCAACCAGCAACGTATTGTTTTAGCAAAATGGTTAGCGACCAACCCCAAAATATTAATTTTAGATTCACCGACAGTTGGTGTCGATGTTGGGGCCAAATCTGAAATATTCAAAATTATTCGCGATCTTGCTGATAAAGGCATGGCAATTATTTTAATATCTGATGAGGCAAATGAAATTTATACACATACAGACCGTATGTGCGTGATGCGCGAAGGAAAAATTGTGCATGAAGTTCGCCCCAAAGATATTTTGGAAGAGGAATTAGAAAGGATGGTAAATGCTTAATAGACTTAAGAGTGTAGAAGGTATTTTAGCCATTATTCTGATCGTAATATGCTTGATTTTGAGCATGGTTACAAACAGCTTTCTTTCAGTTCAGAATTTTTTTGACCTTTTAAATAATCAATCCGTTAACATTATTTTTGCTGTTGGCCTACTTGTTGTTCTTGTTGCAGGCGGGATTGATATTTCTTTTGCCGTTGCGGCCTCTGTTTCCCAATATATAACTGTTACCTTGCTATTAAAAATGGGAGGAGGCAACTGGATTACTGGTATAATATTGGCTATGTTGGTCGGTATGTCACTAGGATTATTCAACGCATTTTTAATATATCGTCTTCGCATTGTTTCAATTATTGCAACCATTGGTACATTTAATCTTTTCTTTGGAATGTTATTATACATAACAAAGGGTCGTTCTATCTATAATATTCCCGAATGGCTTGATGAGCGAGTAATTATTTTAAGCGTCGGATCCGAACGGATGACGGCAACATTATATCTTCCTGTTCTAGTTATGATATGCATTGTATTGATAACATGGCTGCTTCTTTCTAAAATGGGGCTTGGTCGGCAAATTTATGGTTTTGGTTCCAATCCTGAAGCTGCTCATCGTTCAGGTGTTAAAACCTCAATTATACAAGCATTTGTATATGGGTGGCTTGGATTATGCGCAGGTATTGGCGGTTTGATGCAAATACATATGGTTAGGGAGGTCGTGCCCAATGCTTTATATGGTCGTGAGTTGGATGTTTTGGCAGCAGTCGTACTTGGTGGTGCTGCATTAGGGGGTGGCAGAGGCAGTGTTTTAGGGGCTGTTTTGGGTGTATTGCTTCTTGCCGTTGTTCAGAATGGTTTAAATTTATTAGGGATTACACCATTTGCATTTAAAGCAATCGTTGGTGCGATAATTCTTTTATCTATAACATTCACAAATTTTGAAAAGTTAAAGCCATTGCTTAAATGGCATCGCAAGAATAGGAAACGGTCATGAAAAATCTTATAGCCCATTTCCAACGAAATGGTGATTTAACAGAACTTTTGGCTATGATGGCTATACTGATATTAAGTATCACCTTATTTGGCATATTTGTACCAGGTTTCTATTCTGTATCTGTGTTCAGTTCAATGGCTTTTCAGCTTCCTGAATTAGGACTTTTAACCTTGGCAATGTTTGTTCCAATTATAGCTGGCGGATTAAATCTTTCAGTTACATACACTGCAAATATAACAGCATTGCTTGCTGCCTTTTTTATTAAGTCATTCATAGTTACTACGGGATGGATCAGTTTTCCTGTAGTAATATTAATTGGCTTAGGTTCAGGTTTGGCAATTGGGTTGCTAATTGGAATGATGATTGCCTATGTTGGCGCACATCCAATTCTAGTAACTTTAGGTGCAATGATTTTATTGCGTGGAATTGGGGAATGGACAACCCATGGAGGCGATATTTCAGGGATGCCAGAAATTTTTGTAACAATCGGACATGGGACGATCCTAGGCATTCCAATCCCAATGTTTGTTTTTCTGTTTGCTGTTGCTGTTACTGCTTATGTTATGGGGCGCACGAAAGAAGGTTTTTCCATATATATGGTCGGGTCTAATCCATCTGCAGCAGAATATTCTGGTATCAATGTTAAAAAAATACTTGTTTTAGTATATGGCTTTTCAGGGCTGCTTGCAGGATTGGCAGGGGTGGTAATGCTGTCGCGCTTCAATTCAGTCCGCATCGGTCATGGGGATTCTTATCTTTTGATAACTATTTTAGCTTGCTTCTTAGCTGGGGCCAATCCTTTTGGAGGGTTTGGAAAAGTTATTCCTTTGGCCATTGCACTAATAAGCCTGCAAGTGATTGCATCGGGTATGAATTTATTGGGCGCAAGTCAACATCTTTCCACTGCCGCTTGGGGTGGGTTTTTAATCATTATAATGGCTATTCGTGTTCCATTTATGCGACAAAATTAAAAGTGATGACCTGCGCCCTTTAAATTAGTCCATTTATAAGTAGAGTCTTTCTCAACAGGAGGAAGATCAGAATGAAACGTAGTAGATTTAACGAAGAACAGATTATTCGTATATTAAAAGAGCAGGAATCTGGCATTACCACCGCAGATCTTTGCCGCAGACACGGAATTGCAGAAAGTACATTTTACAAGTGGAAGTCAAAATATGGCGGCATGGAAGTCAGTGATGCTAAACGATTAAAATTGCTTGAAGATGAAAACCGCCGTTTAAAATCTTTGCTGGCGGATGCCCATTTGGATATTTCGATGTTGAAAGATGTGAATGCAAAAAAATGGTAACGCCCGCTGGCAAGCGAGATGCTGTCACTCACCTTCGAACAAATTTTATGGTGAGTGAGCGGCGGGCGTGTTTAATGCTTAACGTGGAACGATCTTTAATCCGGTACCAATCCGTACGACCCAATGATGCGGTATTACGCAGCAGATTACGCGAATTATCGCATTTACGTAAACGCTTTGGCTATCGCCGTCTGCATATTTTATTGGCACGTGAGGGTTATCACCTTAACCATAAGAAGCTTCGGCGTTTGTATAAAGAAGAAGGTTTGGCAGTTCGCAAACGGAATGGTCGCAAGCGTGCTATTGGCACAAGATCACCGATTGCAGTGCCTTCTAAGGTCAACGAACGCTGGTCGCTTGATTTTGTCAGTGATAGTTTTATGGATGGCAGGCGTTTTAGAATGTTATGTGTTGTTGATGATAGCAGCCGAGAATGTTTGGCACTGGTGGCTGATACATCGATCGGTGGTCATCGTTTGTCCCGTGAGTTAGATAACATAATAGCAATACGTGGCAAGCCAGATACAATAGTCAGCGATAACGGCACGGAAATGACATCAAATGCCCTACTAAAATGGCAAGGCGACATGGGCATCAATTGGCATTACATCGCACAAGGCAAGCCGATGTAAAACGGGTTTGTGGAAAGCTTCAATGGTAAATTACGTGATGAATGTTTAAATGAAACACTGTTTGAAGACCTTCATCATGTTCGTAAGATATTAGCAGATTGGCGCGATGATTATAATCATGTAAGGCCGCACTCAGCCTTGGATGGGCAAAGCCCAATACAAGCTTTGCAAAATAAAAACGACCAACCATTATGGGGGCATGCCCCCATAATGGTTGCAAATGATCAAATAATTGATAAAAACTTAACTAAAGGACTCTACGGCTAACTGGTACAAAGTTGGGGCGCAGGTCAGACTCTACGGCTAACTGGTACAAAGTTGGGGCGCAGGTCAGACTCTACGGCTAACTGGTACAAAGTTGGGGCGCAGGTCACATGCTCAACAAATTTAAATTGATGGTTTTGGTTAATTTTAACCAAATTGATACGACATGAAAAAATCATGAGTAGGTTTGGAACTTTTTTGCTAATGCTAAACTTAGATTTGAACAAGAAATAATATACATAATATTGATATTATATAGCATTGCTATTTGCTTTATAAACTTTTGATAAAGACGTTTGCAAAGTTTATACATGAATGATTATTCACATCTTAGTTATTATTAGAAATCTCCGACATCACATTGCAAGCATGTGATACCATTTCGACGCCACATATCAACAACTTGCTGGCGGTCATCGACTACGAACAGGATATCTTTACCTTCACTCAGTAATGACTTTAATATTTCTTCTTTAATGATGTGATCTGCTCGAAAGTCATTATGAGAGCGCATTTTAATTGTACTAAAAGGTATTTTATTCCAAATAAGCCACTGTTCCGTAAGCTTTCGGTGTTCCTCACTTCTTCCTGAAATCAGTATCAACTCGTACTTAGCAATGTTCCAAAGAGTTTCGTAAAATTCAATAATTGCTGTATTTGGAGCATCATCACCCATTGCTGCATTAAATGATTTCCAATCGGGCTTGTCTTGGTCTAAAAATGAGCGGCGATGCTTAATGTCAGCTAAAGTGCCATCTATATCAAAAAGAATTGTTTTATGACTCATCTGATAAATACTTTAAATATTTATTTAGGGCTATAGCAGCATTATTAATGTTTTTACGCATAACTATAGCTTCTTCTTGATTGAACAAATAATCATCTTTATTCGCCTCTTTCAATAAAATGTGCTCGTCTGTTTCTTCTGCTCGTTTCCAATGAGCAATTTTATTTCTCTTACTTATCGTTTCTGGTAATTGTGAAATTGGATCAAGAATATTTTTACTTACTTTATCATTTTTGGCAAACTCATGAATTTGCAAAGATCTTTTATGGCTATCCAGAACCATTGTTGAGTGTATTTTTTTTATAAACACATCATTGTCTTTTTTTATAATTTTAATTTTTTCTGCATATTGATTATCAATTTGAATCTTTAAAGACGCTTTAATATTCTTTGCAAAATTAACCTTATTACATGATTTATGATTATATTTAGTTTCTATAATGCGATAGCAAAGATCGTCAATATTGGATAGCTCGCTAACTATAATGCCTCGCATTATTTTAGGATGAAGAGTTTTGTGTAGCAAATATTGGATCAGATCTTTTGCTTCATCTTTTAAATTACGGCGTGAAGAGATATAAACACCTGTGAGAGCTTTACTTTTCAATTCGTCTTCAATGCTATCATTTCCCGAATAAAAAATAATATCTGCAAATGGTGTTTCTTCTCTGATTTGTTTTATAACATCCCCTCCGATAGCTTCATCCGTAGAGCCAACTTCAGTTTTAAAGTGCCAGTCAACCAGAATTAAATCATACTTAGATGTATAATTTAGGTAATTTTGAACTGGTGTTTTTTTGGGGTTTCCAATGTGATCGACTTCTAAACAAAAGCCTAAATTATCTAGATATTTTTTAAGTACATTTTCAGTGCTTTTTACATATTTAAAGTCATCCTCTACCCAAAGAATATTAAATTTAATCAACATGTTTAAAAACATCTAGAGCTAATCCCGTAGAAAATGGATTGTCTTCAATTACAGAAATACCTAGACCCAATTCATTTAAAGTTTGGGCAACATGGTATAATCCACGCCCTGACCCTTCCGTTGTTGTAAATCCCTTCTCAAAAATTTTTGAAGAATCTTTTATTGATGGATCCAACCCAATTTTAGAATTATCGCTTACAACGAAGATACCACGCACAGATACTGGAGAAGAAAATGTAATTTCTTTTGCTTTTGCACGACGCGCATTAGATATAAGATTATCTACCACAATCATAACTTCCAATGGTGAAAATTCCGTTTCAAATACTATGTTTTCATCTAAATTATTTTTTACCTTCATCCTTCTCAAGGTGAGCTTGTTTTCACTTAGATCATTAATATAATCTGAAATAAAATGAATTAAATTTCCGCTTACAGCGCTTAACGCGAGTTTATATTTTTGATTACTAGCAAACCCAGAAACCTTTGAAATTTTTGTTATGTCGCTTTCAATGGATAAAAGAAGGTCAAGAACGTCTTTTGTTGAAATTGTTTTACGACCCTGTAAAGAATTTTTCAGGTTTTCTATTTCACTCTCAGCCGTAGAACAATATAAAACAATTTGATGATGAAGATTTATAATATGATCCAGATCTTTGTTAGCATCAGATTTTAAAAATAAATTTTCACTTTTAATGTCTTTTAATTTCGCTTGAGTTTTTTGAACAGTTTCTTCAGCAGTATTTCTTTTTTCTTCTGCATAGTCACGTTCTGCTTTTGCAGCGCGGGTTCTTTCTTGTTCTTCTTTTACAATTTTTTTAACAGTACCTTTTTCACTGGCTGATAGTTCTTGTATAGTTTTACTATTTGTTGTTTTAACAAAGTCAGCGACAAATTGGTTATATTTTTTTTCTGTGGCCTCTGTTATTTTTAAAATCAAAGCATTATTAATTTTAAAATCAGTAATTTTAAAATCAGATTTTAAGATTTTATCGCAGGCTTCTTGAACTTTATCAGAAGAAATCTCTTTCAATTGATAACGACTTGGGTTTTTTCGAATATCAAATTCTGTAATAACTTTGCCACTGTCTGGGGAAATTCTATCAACCAATCTATTCCAATTTAAACCACCAACAACGAATTGTTCTAATTGGCGAATAATAGTGGTTACATATCCATAGCTTTCCTTGCCGTTATGCAAAATTGTTTTTTCATCTTTATCAAACGCAGTTAAATCATAAAATGATTTGTTGTGCGCCAAGCCTTCGCGGCTAGTAATTACAGAAAAGCTATCATCTGTATCTTTAATATCTATACGCCCAAATACTTCTCTGGTTCCAAGATATCTTGCTGTGCCTTGAGATTTGCGCTGATCAAGGCTTAACCAATCATTTTTTGCATTGCCGTATGGAGAGATTCTGAATCCATTATAGAAAAGAAAGATAGAGCCATAATCGTTGACGTTAATATCACCTATTTTTTTTCTGAAATATGATTTAGATAAAGTGTCTAAATAGTGGATTTCAATACTAATATTTTTTAAATGCTCGTATGGATTAGCGACAGTGTACGTATATAGCTCATCACCTTGATAATAAAGTGATGTGACCAAAGTTTTACCACTTGGGTCAATACGAGATTTAATACAGGTTGTTTTAAATGATAATTTCTCAAGGATATTATTATTAATTTTTTTATTTAATTTTTCATTTAACCATTTATCAGAAGCTTTATCACTATATTCAGTATTGCTGTATATAAAGACATCAAATTTAGAATCTAAAGCAGGTGAAAACTTTTCTAACTCACTAATGAGTTTTTTTAGCTTTCTTGAACCCCAATCACTACGTAATTTTTTAATTTTAAGAATAGTTCCGTGTTTAAATAATCTATCATCAATTTCTTTAAAAAAACTACCTTTATTCATGATATGGCACTGAAGATCTATGTTAGATATCTCATCATCTCGTCCTTTCTCTTCAAAAAGTTCCCAGTTAATGGGGAGCTTTAAGTAATCTCCTTTAATTGATTTTGTATATAAAACTAGTTCTTTACCTAAGCGATCACAACTGAAACGGCCAACACCTTTATTTCCTGCATAAGCTGTTTCTGCATTGAGCTTATGTCCCTTTTTTTCCGAATAAGCAATATTTAGCCATTTATCTACAATATCATCATAGGTCATACCGTCGCCATAATCTGATATAGTAATAGATGAAGTTTCAGACGTGCTGTCTTCATTTTCGAAATAAATTTTTGCCTTTGGAGAGTTTGCATCTTTAGAATTTTTTACCAGTTCTATGATTGCTATATTGTCATCATAAATTAGACCTCGTCCAACAATATCTTTAACACCAGCGTTTGCTTTGAAATTAACTGTTTTTTTAGACAATTATCCGTCCCATCCTTGCTATAATCACTCCAAGAGCCTCTGCCATTAATGGGGGGACTGCATTACCAACTTGAGTGTAACGAGGGCACTCTTCTTTACGGCGCGCGCCCCCTGTCGTGTATTTACCTTGAAATTCAAACCAATCAGGAAACGATTGTATTCGCGCATTTTCTCTCACCGTTAAAATTCGTGGTTCGCTATAATGCAGCAAGTCATCAGGAAGTGTTGTAATTGTTCTAGATAACATATCAGGATGCAATGGCGTGAAACATTGTTTTTTTGTACCAAGGCTTATTAAATCTTTTTTAGTTAAACTCTTGCCTTTTGGATATTTTTTAAGAACAGTTTCAAAACGTTTTAATGTTGTTTCTCTATGCCGCGCTAAACGTAGGCTATTTGGTACATCATTGCTATTACACTTTTCTCTCATTAGTTTTTGATAAGAGCTTAATTTACGCTTTTTATACTTGATTTGCTGAAAGCCATTTGTATCTGGGCTAGGCATTATTTGAGCCCCTTTTAATTCGAAATCCGATATAGCTTCTTTAACCGATGTGTTTTTTGTTTTGTGAAGCCCTTTAGATGATCTGTATTCTGGCAAAAGTTGCTCTAAAAAATCAAAAGGAGAAGCTTCCAACTCTATGTTTTTTTTAAATGCAATCATGATAAAACGCGCACGCGGCTGTGGTACACCAAATATTGAAGCATTACATACTTTATGAAAGACTAGGTATCCTAATTTTTCTAATTTTTCTTTTACAACTTCTGCATAAACTTTACTTTTTTCCTTCCCATTTTGCTTGAATGCGGCATTAAACCCTCTGACATTTTCTAATAATAAAAAATTTGGTTGAACTAAATCAACAATCTTAATATATTCCTCGGTTAAACGATTTCGTGGATCATTGGGGTTACGCCTGCCTGCAAAAGAGAACCCCTGACATGGTGGCCCTCCAGCAATTAAATCTACGCTACCTCTTAATTTTATTAATTGTTTTGAATGGCTTTCTATTAACTCTGAGGTTGTCATTGCTTGGCATGGTAGCCATTTTGGCCACCTAAATGGTGAAACGATATTTTTATCAATAAGATTATGCTTTAATGTTTTAAAAGCATCTGGTGATTTTTCAATTGCAAAAACGCCTTTCCAACCAGCTTTTTTCAAGCCAAGGGAAAGTCCACCGCACCCAGCAAACAAGTCAATAAAGCTATGTTTTTTTATAGCGTAAAACCTTTTATTAATTTATTTTATTGTTTAGAGTATTATTTTTATGCAGTTTATGCCGTTTGTCAGTGGCAAAGTCAAATTGAATAAAAATATAGCATTTTTTATATTAAAAAGCAAATAACAACTACCT
>JARFVT010000013.1:1916000-2137121 GCA_036677425.1 Alphaproteobacteria bacterium
ATTAGATTTTTTAATGATTTTTTTGGTTTTATCATCGATCGGTGTTATTGTTTTTTTCTTGATGATTTTAGTTTCAGGTTTAATAAGGCTCTCCATAATATCATCATAAGAAATAGCATCTTCCTTAAAACATCCCATTTCTTCGGCAATATCATTATCAAAATATGAGCCATCCCATTTTTGTAAATAATATAGATCAGCATCATTCTTAAAGCACCATGATTTTGCCACATCATCCCATCTTGCGCCCAGTTTGACCGCTTCGTTCTTTTCGTTAAATGGCACATCTAAATAGACATAATCTTCATGCCATAATAATTTATTTTTAATTTTATCCGACATATCAATAAGTTTTGATAGGTTATCATCATCATTTTTGATTGATCTTGACCATGACCTAATATCATTACTTGCTTTGTCAGTTTGATAATCTATGCCTAATTCTTGTGATAATTTATGATGCGCCATTAAAACCGCGAGTGGTTTTAACTCCTGATTGATTAACATCTTGTCATTTGATTTGTTTTCATCATCAAACTTTGCCGCGCAGATATTTTTTAACATATCTGAATAAAATAGATCATCATTTTGATAATTGCTTTTTATGGCATCATCACTGGAAATAGCATCTTCTTTAAAGTAACCCATTTCTTCGGCTGTGGCTTCATCGATGAATGCGCCGCTATCACTATCTAAAATAACATTATCATTCGAACGGTCGATGATTTTTTTAATGCGATCAATAGAATTAGCTTTATCAATTTTAGTAACTTTATTATTAGCTAATGATTTGGCAAAAATATCAAAATCTTTAATTTGTTTGGCATTGAATATTTGACCATAAAAAAACTCGTTTTTATCACTGTCTTTGGATTTTTTACAATATTCAATTATGGTTGGTTTTTGATTGGGTAAAATAGTTAAGCCATGCTGATTTATTTGCTTTCTTGTGATAAATCTTGGATCATCATAGCCTTTATTTTCTAAAATACTGGCATTAGCACCATAATAATATTTACCCGTAATTGGGTTTATTGGCTTGCCTTGATATTTTCTAATTTGTTGGTTTTTTTGCCAAGGTAAAATATTATTTTTCATTTGTGATATAAAATCAGCAGCCATCATTGTTTTATAACTTTGATGATTAATTGGCTCTTTAATATTAAAATCTAGATTCTGTTTTATCGGATTATTAATATTAAAATTTGATTTTTGCATAATAGATTTTTGCTTAACAGGTGATCGATTACCAGTGCCGATCAAATCACCAATAATCTTATTATGCCAATATATTAATGTCATCGCCAGCGGGTCATTAATTTCTAAAGCCTGATAGATTAGAAATTGTTTGAAACTACTGGTTAGAGGGTTTTTCTTTTTAGCTTGTTTAAATTTATTCCACATTGGTGTTATCGATTTTTGTTTAATTAATGACCGTGGCTTATATCCTTTAGTATGGTGTGGCTTATCTTTAGATTTTATGATGTTCGGTTGCTTTTCTTCCAGCATCGGGCTGTAGCGACCTAATTTAGCTTCCAGTGATGCTTTAGAAAACTCACGACCAAGAGAGCTTGCCTTTATGGTTTGTTTATCTTTTAAATTTTCAATAACCAGCCCTGCGCCCTTTGGCTTAAATCTGATATTATATTCCCTGGTCCTTTGATGAAAATCTTGCCAGCTGTTTGATGCTTGCAAATCTTTTATCATATGCTCTTTTTCACCGATAACATAGCTTTGAAAGCTTTGTTGCCATGTGTGGCTTTCATAATCATTGGCCTTAACATTCTTGCGATCATGGCTTAATTTATCCTGCCTGCCGTTATCGATCTTCAAGCCATATTTTTTCTCTAAGGCGCGTGATGTCTTTTCTAATTTGAAATAATCACGATGCGGTTCAAGCATGGTAAGTTTTTGTGGATGAATTTTATTATAGGCCACATGAATATGATAATGATTTGTGTTTTGATGCGTGGCGCAAATTCTCTGATGATCTTCAAATCCTAAAGCCTTGGCATAGGCTTTTTCAATATCGATTAATTGTTGATCACTTGGCTTTTCGCCATCTTGAAAGCTAATCAATAAATGATATGTTTTATCAAGTTTTGTTCTTGTGTTTTGCGCTTGTGTCGCGATGATTTCTTTTATGGCTAAATCTAAATTATCTGGTGATTGACCAGCATTACAACCTTCAATCCATAATTTATGTAATTTCTCGCCTTTATCTTTGGCAGCGGCGATATAATTGGCCAGCAGTGAAAAACTGCTTTTTTGACTGCGATGAATATGTTTTGCAATCATGGCTTAAATTATAAACCAAGTTGATTATCGAGTTTTTTATTAGTTTTTGCTGCAATGCCCAAGATTTGTTTTTGCTGCGCTATATAAATCTTGCCTGCGATGCGAATGTTATTACGTCTAATATCGATAATCTTCTTTTCTTCTGGCGATAAGCGCGATTTATTTAAATTTAATAATCTGGCATTATGAGACTTAAAAAACTGCCTTGCCTCATCCCTTGGTATGTCATTCAAGCGGTTTTTTGGTAATGAAAGCGTTTCATTGACCGCTTTATAGCTTTCCATTGATTTAACCTTGGGCAATAATGCAACCGTGGCCTTGGCTTCTATGATTGCTATTTCAAGGCTGCCATCCATAACCCTATTATTGCTATGTAATGCATATTCATTTTCAAGCATTTTCAACTCAGCAGCAAGAATTGTGTCAATATCGCCATCCTTGCCGATTTCTTTTATCTGCTGGTGAATTTTAATATTCACTTGTTTATTTAATTCAGCTTCGGGTGTTTGACGTTCTGCGTCTAATGCTGTTTTTTGTTTAAGTGATAATAAATTAAGTTTATTTATTAAGCCAGTCTTTACCATATTCTTGATCCGCCCTCGATGTGTCTAAGCCCATTTCTCTGATCCAATCAGCACCATTGACTTTTTTACAAGCCATTAAGGCATCGGCTGGCGCTTTCATTTCTCGTGCTGCTGCATAGAAAGCATCATCATCACCATTATCAAATGCATCTAACATGGCTTTGCCATTCTCAATGCTTTCTTTTCTTTCTTGTTCGCTTAAAGGCATTTTACAGCTCCATAATTTTAGTTGCTAATATTTGCTTAGTCGTTGCTATCTTAGCAATCATTTGTTCCATATCCAATGATAATCTTTTTGATATTTTTGGATCATCATTATCTAATGCCATTTTGAATAAATTACCAAGCCTCGCCAAATCAGCATTAACCTTTAATAAATCTGTTACGGTTTTGGCGTTGCCTAAAACTGGTAATCTTGTACCAGTTATTACGCGCCTGATATATTCTGACATGGATAATGACAATGAAGCCGCTCCAGATTTTACCTTTTCTTTATCATCACTGGTTATATATATCATAAATCTTTCAGATTTTTTCATTGATTTATCTTTCAAATAATAATGACAAGACCTTTGCCTTGCCATTATCCAGTTTAATTAATTCACAATGTCATTTCGTTTGATTGTTTTTTAATCTTGGTTTTGTCTTTTGATAATAAAGTTTTTAAGCATGATCTAAGGCCTTTATCACCACGAGATAATGCAATATCATTAAAATTATTTAAGCCTTGTGCTTTTTCTTTATCGGTAAGTGGTGGTATGATAACCCTAGCATTAATCATATTTGCATAAAGATTAGCCTGTTCTGTATAACGTGTTTCTTTACTATATTCTGGGTAATTTGTAATAAAAACTGGTGATTTATGATCATTTCTTATTGCAATAATAATATCAATTTCTGGATTTCGCTTGCGAAGACCTTCCGCAATCCATAATGAATTTTGATCGTCAAAACCAACAAGCACAGTCTTGTTAGTTGCTTTAGATAATGATGCACCTGATGCAAAATCTTTACAAACAATTATAGATTTATTTTTATTATCTAAATCTTTAATATCTCCAATAATATATCCTAATTCAGTTAATAGATAATTACTTCTCATAATTTCTTCTTTTCCAGTGGCATCTATTTTTGTAACTGAAAAAATATTACCCTCATAATCTCCTACTGGTATTAATAATTGACCTTTTTCATTTTCCTTTAATTGCATATGAGTTATTTGTTTTTCAACTAAATATGGATGTGAGTTAGTTAATTTATTTTTTTCATTATTTAAAATTTCTCTAGCTTGCACGACAACGTCTAATTCACTATTTCCCATTATCTTATTCCTTATTAAATTTAAATTATTTCAAATAATAATGGCAAGACCTTTGCCTTGCCATTATCCAGTTTAATTAATTCACAATGCCATTTCGTTTGATTGTTTTTTAATCTTGGTTTTGTCTTTTGATAATAAAGCTTTTAAGCATGATTTAAGGCCGTCATTGCCCCGCGATACCGCAATATCATTAAAATCACTTAAGCCCTGTGATTTTTCTTCATCGGTAAGTGGCGGTATGATAACCGTTGCATTAACAGATTTTGCAGCTTTATTTGCGGCATCGATGCCGACATTTTTCTTAATTGTGGGGTGGTTTTCTAATCTATGATCATTATCGGCTGCGATAATAATATCCAAATCTGGATATTTACCGCGTATTTGCTCTGCAACTGGTGCTAAATTACCTTTGTCAAAGGCAACAACCACAGTTTTATCGCTTGCCAAGGCCAGTGATGCCGCAGTTGAAAAACCTTCGCAAATAATCACAGCTTTATTTGCAACGCTTGATTTTTTAATATTACCAACCACATTCATCATACCAGTTTTGCGGCCATCTTTTAAAAACCGCTTTTGACCATCCTTATCAATTGTTTGAATTGACCAAATATGACCATTAATATCTTGAACTGGTAATAATAATTCACCATTTTCATTTTCTTTTAATTGCATATGGGTGATTTGTTTTTTTACTAGATATGGGTGAGAATTTGCTGATTTATTTTTATCATTTACTAAAATATCAACGGCCTTTTTACCAGCATCAAGTTGCAGTTTTTCAAGGGCAATGGTGTTTTCAACTTTACGCGCCGCCGCATCGCTTTGTGCTTGTTGTAATTCTGCGGCATTAAGTTTATTCTCACCAGAATATGACCATCTAACAGCTTTATCACCTAATTTAAAATTAATTATTTGCCCATTAGCTTTGCCATCAAGAAAACCACGATATGAACCGCTGTTTTTTTTCTTTTCATCGCCTTCAACAGCTACTCGATGCCATTTGCCATCCATAATAGGCTCGCCCTTAATCAATAAACCATTATCTTTTAATGCTATGGCAAATTCATCAACAGGGCTTAATTTGCTTTCCTTGATTTCTGCTGGTTTATTCCATTTGGAAAAATCTTTAATATCCAACTTGTCGGATATATACCAAGATTTATTATCTTTATCCCATCTTGCGCCTAGCTTCTTGGCTTCGTTTTTTTCAGTAAAAGGCACATTTAGATATTGCTTTTTAATCTCTTCGGCTTTTTGTTTGTCGTTAGGATTATCCTTTTTCATGCTATCCATCGCCTTAGCTGGTTTTATGGTTTTCTGTGCAAATTTTGCCAATTCAAGCCGCTTTTCAGGCTCTAATATCCATTGTTTGATTGTTTCGGCATCCCTTGCAGCCCTAAAAATCTCATTTTTATCTTTCCGTAATGCTTGCAACCAGTTTTCCACATAGCTTGCGTGGCGGTCAGGATAATGACCAAGGCCAAGCTCGGTTGATAACATGAATGATGATATTTCCGCGCGTAATTCTTCCCTCGCATAATCAGCTGTGCCAAATGGTGCAAATTTACGATCAAGCCTAGTTTTATGGCCTGTCGAATGCCCCATCTCATGCAATGCGGTTGCATAAAATTCATATGCGCTATCAAATGCTTCTGCTGGTGGTAAGTGAATAGAATCTTTAGTGATCGCATAAAAAGCACTATCGCCTTGATCATAATTTATTGGAGCTTGCGAAGATTTTAATAGCTTTTCAGCAGCTTCAATCGGGTCAAATTTCATTTCAGGTGCAATATATTTTTTCATGCCGTTAATTTGTTCGGCATTAAAAACATTGGCGTAAAAAACTTGCGGCCGTTGTAATTTAATATTTTTATATGTTTTTTTACCCGCATCATTTAATATTGACTGGCCTTTATCGTCTTTTAATTCGACTTTCTTTGACCATAACCAATATTCAATCTTGGTGGCTTTCTCACCAGATTTAACCTTTGCATTTAATTTAGATGCTTGATTATAGCTAAGCCATCTTGGATCCTCATAGCCTTGCATTGTTAAAATTATAGCATTCATGCCTTTATAGTTTTTCTCGCTTGTGGGGTTAAATGCCGCAACCCTACTACGGCCTTCTTTCCACGGCTTTTGCCAAGGTGCTGTGCCAGCCTCAATATGTTTAATTATTTCATTGGCGATATCTTCTCTAAAATTATTAATACTCATTATTTATCTCCTTTATCATCATCTTTATAATAAAATAGGCTGTCCAAGGCCTCTTCATCGCTAAGTGCATCTTCATTAAATGCGCCCATTTCATCGGCTAGATCAGGGTCAACCGATGTGATTTCAGGCTCATCTTCGTTAACTACTGGTTCTTTTTTAATAATATTTGTCATTCTTATTTTCCTATGTTTTAGGGCTTTGCCCTGTTGGTGAATTTCATGAGATAACTTTAATTTTTTTATCTTTCATTGATGGAATTAAATATTGTGGTAATGGTAATTTTACTCGTTCCTGCAATTCTTTATCGTTAAAATATAATATTTGCCTACCAAATATTGGCGAATGACCCGCCACAAAAATCAACATATCACCAGCGGATGCCTTGCCCGCAGCATTAACAGTAATGCCTTTAAGCCGCATAACTTCGTCAGGCGTTAATAACGGCCTTGCGGTCTTTGTAATATTTTCAGATATATTGCCTGTGATTGATCCAGCCTTGCCAGATTTTGATTTATTGCGTTCAATGATTGTGGTTTTGCCGACCATATCAGATAATGTTTTTGCGGTCTCGGTGGTGTTAGGTGCAAAGGCTATCCTAATATGGCAATTTGCCATGATTGAATTATCCTTGCCGTAGGCCTTATTTAATTGGGTTAAATCTTGCACAATTATAAATGCCTTCAAGCCATAACCAGCCATGAATGCAAGCGAGCGTTCAAATATTTCTAATTTACCTATTGATGTGAACTCATCGAGCATTAATAACATGCGATGCTCATATGATTTAACCGCTTTACCATTTTCAAATTTCATCGATGCGGTTAATCTTGTCAAAAACTGGTTCATCAAAATTCTGATTAATGGTCGCAATCGGTCAATATCTGATGGTGGTATGATAATATATAATGAAACTGGTGCATCCCTGTTCATTAAATCTTTAATAGTAAAATCAGATTTAGATATATTTCTTGAAACTATAGGATCAGAATAAAGGCTTAATTTAACTTTTGCCGATGAATGAACGCCTGATCTTTCAGAGGCGGCTTTTTTCTTCATTGCACCAGCTGATCTTTTTATCTCTTCATTAACAATATCACTGCCATGATCAAATTCTGCCATATCTTCACAAAGCTGATTAAAGCTTTCATCAGGGTCTAATTCAATATCATCATCACCATGACCAATCGACATGAAATGATGCACGTCTTTTAGAGTTGCCACCTGTTTATTTGTAATTTTTTGATAATATAATATATGTAAAATGCACGCGGTTAGCCATTCCCAACCAGATTGCGCCCAATAGTCTTTTAATCCCTTGCCGTCAGGATCAATCACCATTGATGCGATATTTTGACAATCGGCAATTTCATGTTCTGTGGCGATACGAATTTCTGCTAATGGATTATATTTATTTGAATCATCTAATGAAGTCGGATCAAATTTAATAATCCGATGCCCAAGCGATGCGCGGTAACCAGCGGTTAAGTGAAAGTTTTCGCCCTTAATATCCAAGCAAATCATTGAGCCTTGCCAGTTTAACAAAGTCGGTATTACCAAGCCAACGCCTTTACCTGATCTTGTCGGTGCAAAGGCTATAATATGTTCTGCGCCATTATGAAATAAGGTTTTAATTTGCCACCATGATTTTTGAAATGCACCAACAACCACACCAGTTTTAGCTAGTAACCCTGTTTTTTTAATATCCCTAAACGTTGCCCATCTTGCCGAACCGTGAATATCCTTTGTTGATCGATTACCAAATATAGTTGTCGAGCCAATGCGATTTAAAATGGTTAAATTTAACAGCATTAAGAATAATGCCGCACCCATAGCCCAATATAATATTTGCATCATGGCGGCTGGTAAAATGTGATTTTGTTTGATATTTTGGAATATCCAAAGCCACCAAGCTTTATCATTCCATAAAAAGCCATTGAAAAAATACCAGCTATAAAAAATAGAAATAATAGCCATAATAGCGATAAAGGCATTAATGATTTTAATCACGGCTGTTAAGCTCCATTTGTGTAATAATATTAGTCAATTTGATGATTTTTTCATCGGCAAGATATTGCCAGCGATTGCCTTCTTTATAATGCTTAATCACAAAATCGCGTTTATCAGCTTCAAGAAATATCAATGTTTCATTGCAAGATTTTATATGGTCTTTGACAATTTCAATATTGGTTAAAAGCATGGATGTTAATAATTGATTATTGCTCATCTTTTCTATTGAAACTGTAAATTCCGCATCGATGACATCGCTCATGATTAAGCCTCCATATTATCCTTCATGATATAATTTTGAAATTTTGGTTGATAAATATCGGTTATTTGCCGAATGCCTTTATCTGATCTTTTGATCTGAATAACCAAATCAACCATTTCACCAAGAAATTCTGGTATGTCGCTCATCTTTTGTCCCGACCATGCGATATTTTGGACAAATTTACGTTTAATTGCCTGTATTGGACTTTCCGCATGAATGGTACAGATAAAGCCAGTAACACCAGAATTTAACGCAGCCAATGCCGCAAAGGCGTTACTGGTCGATATTTCACCAAATAAGATATTATCTGGCGTTATCCGCATTAAATGATCATAAATCGCCCGCCATGTTATTTTACCATCTTGGGAATGCTCATCACGACTGGCGAGCAAGCTTTGCCCATCCCAAAAATGGTCAAGTTCTAATTCTGGCGTATCTTCGACCGCTACCACTCTTTTTTCGCGTGGTAATTCTTTTAACAGCATATTTAATAATGTGGTTTTACCTGTATTTGTCGCACCAGAAATAATAATATTTTGATTGTTACGCACCGCATCAATTAAATATTTTTGTGTTTTTTTACCCACACCAAAATTTGACCATTCGGGTATAAACGGATGCTTACAGCGAATAGCCAGCGATACACCTGTTTTAGTCGTTGCACCAACCAAACATTCAAATCTATGACCTTGCGGTAACACGCATGATATTTTTGGCGTATCATCAGCATGGAATTTTAAACCATTGATATTTGCCAAAGTCTGACAAATGCTTTCAATCTTTGCCAGCGATAAATCAACATCTTCAACCTCAATTTTTTCGACACCGCGCCTATCGATAGTGATAAAATTTGGCTTGTTTATTCTAACCTCAATAGTTGTGGTATCAGAATAATATTTTAATAGTGGCGCAAGCCGCTGCGCCACTATTGGGTTGATGGTGGAATTTACCATCCTTCGGCTGCATCCCAGCTGCTGTTATAGGTGGTTGCAGGGCTGTTCAAAAAATATGAGGGTGGTATTCCGTTATAATCCGTATAATATGATGTGCCTGTTATTTTTTTATCAAATACGCAATATTGCTTAAAGGTTGATTGAGTATTTGATGACTGTTTGGTAAATATTTTACCATCATCACGGGTTAATTTTTTCTCGCCGCGATAGTATTGTTTTAACCAAAGAAGCTTATAGATAGAAGAATTACAATAAGTATAATGTCCTAGACAGGGTTGACAAGATGTTTTAGTAAATCTTGGGTCAGAATGACTTTGATGTGATGTGTATGTAGGTAATATTCCACTATCACTACTAGTGCGTTGCCAAACCGCCGAACCAGAAGAGCTACAAGAATAAACTGTCGAGCCATTGCTTGTGCCGATAGTTTGATTATAATTTGTACCGTCTGGACGTTGCCAAATCTTGGTATTAGCCATTTCAATGGTGGCGTAACAACTGCCCGATGTGTAAGTTTTATTGCCTGTTGGCATTTTGCTGGTTGATTGATAAATATATGAAACTTGCAATGTTCCTGCTTTTATCTCACCAGTTTTTATATCATGCCTGCCAAATGGCGTATTGATATATGTGGTGGTTTTTGCCAGTGAATAAAGCTTGTTATCAAAAAACTGATAACCCGCAGTTTCTACTTGATGTTTATAGGTTATTTGTGAATTTTGGCAATTTCCAACATATTCTCTCGTTGCCCCATCCATATAATAAAATCTTTCTTGACCAAATGATTGCGCGCTCGCTAAATCATGCGTCCAATTTGCCATATTACCGCAAGTATCAGTAGTCGATGCGATCGATATGCTGCTTTTATCTGGCGTGCATTCGGTGATATATTTTATTGCATTGGCAACATTAATATATTTTTTGCTTTGCAAGGTAACTTTCTTGGTCGCCATATTTATTATGGGATTGCAAAGATTAACATTGGCATTATCTTTATAAGCGGTTTTATGGCTAAAAACTGGCTCATCATCCATGCAAGTTCCAGCCTGATAGGTTTGGCCTTTTAATTGATAAACCCAAGTTTTTTGTTGATATGATTTATTTGCATCAAAATCATCACGAATATTACAACCATTTGTGGTTTTTGTTAATGCAACTGGCTCTTTGCTTGTCGATGCTTGGCATGATCGTATTTCGATTTCTGCATTATTATCATTAATATAAATCAAGCTTGATTGAATTATTGCTTTTTTTGCTTCATAATCTAATGAAATTGGACAGCTATCATGCTTTTCAACTATATCAAATATTTTTTCGCTATCTGGCGTACAAACACCAACATTGATTTTTTTAGTTGCACCATCTAAATAATATGTTTGATAATGGCTGGTTACTTTTAATGTTTTTAAATCAACGCCTTCTTTATCATCACACATCGAATAGCTTTTTTTAAGCTGATACCTTGTGCCGCTATCATCACATTCACCATCTTCACTTAATACACCATCTTTAAATGTCTGTAATTTTGATTGCACGATTGCAACGCCTTGGGCGGTATCAATTTTGACCTCACAACCGTCTGTGGTTGTTTTAACTGTCAATTTTGCGCTAATTATTTTTTCAGGTGTTTTATATTCACTTGCCTGATCATTGCTTTTGGCATTGCTGCCAACGCCCATATTTTCATTTTCACCTTTACCATCGACAACACGCTTTTCTTTATCTTCTTCGTCTTCGTCTTCAATATTTAATCGCTCCAAGGCGGCTTTTAATTCTTCTCGGTTGGAAGAAATAACCACTGGTTCAAGCGGTTTTAATTCTGGGTCTTCCATATTAAATTGTGAAGTAAAATTATCAGAAACCAATGGCTCGGTTTTGCCATTTTTTTCAACCGCAGTTAGGATAACTTGGCCTATTTTTTTACCATCGACCGTTAAAAATCTTGCATAGGCCTTTGCCGTTACACCATCTGCTAAAACAGCCAAATCTGCGGGCATATTTGTCAGGCGCATATCGATTGCTAGTGGTATTGTTTCTTCTAATAATGTATTTTGTTTGACGATTGCCTTTATATCGATTTTTGGCGTTTCTATTGCCTCGTCTAATTTATCAGCATCATTAGAATTAACATTTTGATCATTTGATTGATTTTGTAATTCTGCCGCATTGGCATTAAATATATTCAAGCCAAGAATAATTATCATCGTAATAATAAAAATTACAAATGAAGATTTAGCATAAATAAACCGTAATTTTTTTCTTTTTCGGGGCGACATTTTAATTCTCCTTATTCATTGGTGTGATATACCAGTCATGGGTTAATCTAATTTGTAATCTTGTGCCTTGGGCGAGCGTTACAACTGGTGCTAAATTAACGGTTTGTTCTAAAATACTGGCGGTAATCTCGCCTAATTTTGCTGATAATTCTTCCGAACCCTCATTTAAAATTGCCTTAAGATCGCTTTTATCATCCTTGCCACTTGCTGCACCAGCGGACGCACCGCGAATTGTCGCAGATATTGCAGCCATTAAAAATGCCATGCCGTATTTTTCACCATAACGGTTATAAACCGTGCCATTTATACCTGCGCGACCTTGTATATCGCCGATTGGTGAATTTAATTTGATGATTTCTGCTCGATAACCAGCCATTAAAATGCGATCACATTTTATTGCTAACCTGCTACTGCCCTGATCTTTAGGGCTTTCATATTGACAAATTAACCTTGAACCTTTCGGAATTAAAACATTCCTGCCGTGATAACCAAAAATATTTCTCGCGGTTTGAATGATAATATTACCGCCCTCCGCAGAATTTAACTGGCTGTTAATGCCAGTTTCTAAAATACCAGTGATAAAACGGTCTTGACCAATGATCCTTGAATTATCAACTGGCTGGCTGGAATATCTGCCTTCGGTTTGATATTTTTCAACCTCATCAGGTTTTTGCAATTTATTAGAATTAAAATTACTATCCATATTTAATGCGGCTAATTTTAAGCTTTTATCCTCAATTGCAATATCAATATTAGTATAATTATTGCGATAAACAGGCATATTATGTCTTGATTGTTGCAATTGCTGCGACCATATTTCATATGGATTTATTTGTTTGATTTTTACTTCTGGCGGTGGCGCAGGCGGTGCAATCGGTGGTGGCGTTTCTATTTTTTCCTGTTTTTTTTCTGGTGGATATTCATGTTTTATTACTACCGTTGGAAATTGGGGTGATGTTTTTGCTGGTTCTGGCTTTGGCTTAACTGGCTCTGGCTTCATATGATCCCAAAGTTTTTGATCTTCGATCGGCAATGTCATTTTAGTAACATTATCATCAACACAAAAACCGCCAAAGCTAAGGCCTAATGCAATTACTGCTTCGCAAAAGGCGGTCATTTGTCATTGCCAATATCTTCATCATTTTTATCTTTATTAGCTGGCGATAAAAATATTATTTGCCCCTGATTGCCTTGCAATATAATTTTAGTGCTAAAATGTTTTTCATCATTTTTAAGCCATTGTTCAGTTCTTAACGTGCCTTCAATAAAAACGCGGCTACCTTTTTTTTAATAATTTTTTGCTCTTGATGCAAAACCCTTGAAACAAGTAATTTGATGCCATTCTGTACGTTCTTGCTTAACGCCCTGATCGTTATTCCAAGTGATCTTGGTGGCTAACCTGAAATTAGCAACCATATCATCATTATTTGTATAGTTAATTTCAGGATCATTACCAAGATGGCCGATTAATGTTACTCTGTTCATTTTAATTATCCTTATTAATAAATTAAGCTTTAAATTTAATGCAAAGATATTTCTCACCAGATTTTAAGGTGATCAAGCCATTGGTGCTTTCAATGATGAATGTCGTGCCTGAAATTCTTGTATTAACATTCTCGTCAATGTCATCAATAACCACATATGCGGTCGGTAATTCCAAATGTGCATAGTTATTACCAAATCTGATATAAGTCATGACTTCGTCTCTAAATATAACCTCTGGCATCCAGTTTTTAGGCCAGCCATCGCCCCAGATTTCGTAATCATCCCAACCATGTAATTTATCAGGATCAAATGGAATTTCTGTTACAAAATCACCAATATTAGTTTTTTTAGAAGGCGGCTTAATATTATCAATATCTTTGATTGATAATTTAGGGCTATTGCTATGGTTTGATTTATTATTATCATTAGCATTATCAAATTTAACGCTATTTTCAGTTATTTTAGCGGGTATTTTGCCATCAATCTTAATGACAAAATCGGGGATATTGTTTGAATTAACGCCCTCTGCACGTAAATAAAATGAATAATGCCGCCCATCTTGACCATAGATAATTAAATTACTATCCATACCAAAACCATTTGGTCTTATTGCCAATTTATTTTTTTCTGGTTTGGTAATGACAAATGCCGCCGCTTGACCAATATCATAAGCGTTAATCACTTCATTTTCGGGTAATTCAATCACCGTTACCATATATTCCCTGGTAAGCACTTTATAGGTACAATTTTGGCACATTTCATAGCTAAATTGTGCCGCAGTTATATCGACCTCGTCCCATGCCGATTGGATTTGACCGCCTGCTGCAACCCTTGTCATTGGCGTATAATTGCCTTCGATATGATCTTGTGTTTGGTCAATTGTCGATTGTGCCACTGGCATTGGTGAATTTTGTGGCTGATAATTTTGATTGCCCGCTTGATTAGGCGTTGCAATTGCCGTTTGTGCCATTGCCGTGATTGGCGCAAACGCAATTGATGCAATTAAAGCCATTGATATTATAATTAACTTTACCAGGGTAATTAACGAATTAGATGTGCGGCGGGTATTTGGGAAACCCACCGCACTATCCAGCTTAGCCAATTTCAAAGTTTCTGGGGGGAAAGGAAAAAACCCATTATTGAAATTGTCTATGCTGAAACTGTTGTTATTAATTTTTAAATATTTTTGATTATTTGACATTTGTATTTCTCTTTTCTTTTAAGATCATGTCCAAAACAATTATGCCTAATGGATTTTCAATCTCGGCATTTTGTTTGACCTCTTGTGGTCTCGTGGTCATGGTTAAATATGCCCGGGCGTATTTTCGCTCAACAAGATTGCCCCCACGCTTATCGGTTTGTATGAAATCAACCGCAAATTTATAATTAGGGCTATTGATTTCAATCATATCAACGCTTTCAATCGTGATTGAGCGGGTAATGCCAGATTTTATCGCCTTAGTAATCTCGTTGCTTTCGATGCGTTCGCGTCTAAATCGCTTGTAAAAAACATTGTCGGTCATGGCGAAAGCTTCTTGAAATCTAATACCCTGCGTAACACTATCTATTTCAAGCATGAGGCGGACATAACGTCTGGCTTTTTGTTCCAAAAACAATTGGAAGCCGTCCATATCTTTGCTGATTGGCTCAATTTGATAAACGCGATTATCGGCTTGATCCGTTTTTAAAAATGCAAAACGTACCTCTTTTAACGGCAATAAACTAGAAAATGCAGAAATTGAAACTGTAAAGGCCAGAGCCAAAACAATATTTATAGCGGCGGATATTCTTAATAACCAAGCAAGCCTGCGATGCGCTATTGCAAAAGAAAATGGGTCTTGTGATCTAAAACCATCATGCTTCATTAAATCGGCTGTGATTGGTTGATATTTATTATTTTTAGAAAACATTATTTAATTCCTAAAGCGTCCAAATATGTTTCTAATATGGCCTCGGCTTCCTGCCTATCGGCAGCGTCCATCTTGCGAATTTTAATAATCTGACGAATTGTTTTAACATCAAATCCTTCGCCTTTAGCCTCTGAAAAAATTTCTTTAATATCTTCCGCCAAGATGGCTTTTTCTTCTTCCATGCGCTCGACCCGCTCGATAAAAGCTTTAAGCCGTTCACCAGTTTGATTTATTTCTTCACTCATTATTTTACTCCCAATTATTTATTATAATTTTTGAATATTAAAGCGTTTGATAATTTTTAAATTGATAGTCCAATTTTACGCAGGCGCATGGGCTAAGTCGCATTTCATCAGCACCAGTTGCATCATTTTCTGGCATTTCTACCGATGAACAACCGCCTAGAATAATGATGATAAATATTGATATTAATGTTATTTTTTTCATGTTTTTTTCCTTTAAATTAAACGGCTTTATCTAAGCCAGCGTTTTTGTAATTTGGAATAGTACCACGTAAATAATTTAACGTTTTAGACCCTGCAAATTTAGTTGCACCGATTCCAGCATCCAAAGATTTAGACCCTGCAAATTTAGTTGTACCCCAAACTTTTTTAGCTCCATATTTAGCTACACCGCCCCCAGCACCTTTTGTTTTAGTGAGAATTGCATAGCCAGTGGCTGCTCCAGCCGCTGTAATTATTGCTGCTGCGGTGTTGGTTAATGCTGATTCTGTGATGGAATTTGCTATGCCTGTGGCTTCTGCCATGAAAGCCGTGCCAAGCCAGCCTAGAGCAACGGCTAATACAAATTTTGCATTTGTGTATGAAACATCATTTACATCCATGCCACCTGTTTGACCAATTCCAAGGCTTGTTACACCATATAAAATTATTGCGAGTGCAGCGGTCGAACCAAATAAAACCATGATTGTTGCGATTAAAGTTTTGATCGCCTTCATTGCCATGCCGCGCCCCCAACCGAAGCCAAAGGCAAGCATTAAAAACGGCGATAAAGTAGCCAGCATGATTACTCGAAAAATAGAAATCACAACTTGAGAAAAATAAACCAATAATATTATAAAATATGGTATCGCTAAAATTAAAGCATATAAAAGTGCCAGATTATTGCTAAGACCCCAGCTTGCGGCAATTGTTCCTGCTAAAGTTATTATCGTCATAATTGCTTTTTCGGCTGCGCCTACTAAATCTGCCATGCCACTTAAGCCGTTAATATTTGCAGGTCCATTACTATTTGAACCAATATTTAAAACGACACCAGCGACCGAACCAGTGATATTCAAAGCCGCAGTATATATATAGTTTATCAGATTATCGCCTTGATTTGATAAGAGCATTGATGCTATAATGAGGAAGAAAAATTCACGTGGAAAATCTTCAATCTTTTTTATCCCTAGGAGTATTTTAATGGCCTCAATAATAACCCAAATACCAATTAATGACACAAATAATATTCTAATACCGGGCATTAGTGCCACCGATAAATCAGCTGTGAAATCTTGGGCAAATGTAATATATTGTTTAACAATCTCTGCTGTGAAACCTACAGGTTGGGTTGTTCCAAGAGTTGTTGGGCTAGCCATCTTAATTATCCTTATATCTGTTTTTACGGCTAATCAGGCCGAGGCAAAAAAATATAGTCAGCATAATTTTTATGATTTTAGCTATGCCACTTGGGCGTGGCAGAATCTTAAAACAGTTGAAAGTTTTGATCGAGAATGGGATAAATTTGACCTTGCATATGAAAAATGGAACAATATTATTGACCATAAAAAATCGCGCCAATATCTGCAAGATAGCCCCGATGCCGAATTGATTAAAAAAGGCTATGACCTTGCTTTGGCATATAAAATATGGAGTAAAGCTTATGGCACTTATGCTTATGGTGGCACGCCTGATTTTCCGTGGAATTACAATAGCGGGGATATTGTTTGTAATATTATGGCTATAACTAATATTTTTACTAAAAGCTGTACCGATTATCCCGATTGGAGACATCCAGATAGTAAAGCCAGAGATGAAGCCAGCGTTGCCAAAAGATTTACATCTTTTAAGAAAAATATGGCTAGGCCGACTGCAATAGAAAAGAAAAGACGGGCCAGTAAGAAAAAGCGCAATAGTCAATAAACTAATCATGGTTGTTATGGTTAAAAATAAGGTCATTTATCAATTTCCTTATTTTTTTCTTTAACTATATCACTAAATACATCGCCACCAAGCATTATGCCTATGGAAGAATTAACCCGTAATAAAGATGCTAATAATTGGTTTGCTTGTGCTTGGCCTTTTGCAATCAAGGCCAAACCTTTTATTTTAATTGCCGCTTGGGTGCGCTCGTCCATTGCCGCATTGCCCAAGGCTTCTAATTCTTCAGCAGCGTTTAGATGGGTTTTAGCATTTTTTTGCGCTATATCAGATTGAGAAAGTCCGCTCATGGTGGCATCATTTAAAATATTTTGACGAAATTTTTGTATTTCTCTGACTATTCTATTTTGCTCTGGAGTTGATAATTTATTAAAATTTTCTTCATTCATAAATAATGCTTCTTTATAAATATTCTTACCGCCGCAAACAGAAAAATTAACACCCTTAAGTTCAAGGCTTGGCATTAAATCTTCCAAATTTGGCAATAGGCATTTAGCATCACGTTTTAATTGATCACCAATATTTTTTAATGTGGTAAATGGTACTACTATTCTACCAAATTCGCCGATAGCCTTTACGGTATCTTTGGCAAATTTTGACACCTCATTAATGCTTTCAATCATCGTTGTTAATTTATTTAATTGAGCAATTAATTGTTGATATGCTTTGGTGTCAGTAACTATCAAAGCTGCATTAGAAATATTTGCAGAATTTGACCATATGAATATCGATAATATTATTGCGATAATTTTACGATTTATAAATTTGTTAGCCATTGATCGCCCCATTTAATTTTTGCTTGTGCAAGGTCGGCATTGGCAGCAGTGCCAGCCCGATAAAATCTGATTGCATCGCCGAGCGATGATAAATCCACATTGATAATTGCACTTTCGTTAAAACCAGTTGCTGCCTCGCGCTTTATGATTAAAACCTGTCGTTTTAATTGTTGGTTATCTTCGGCATCTTCGGCAATATTACTGGTATCTGTGATGAATCTTATTTGTTCATCATTAAGATTAAACGGTGCTAGATTTTCAACAGATGCTTGTGCATTTGGAAAGAAAATCAATGTGGCGGTATTATCTAAAACCGCTTTGCCTATGCCGCTGTCAAATAATGCGGTCGGGTCTTGAAAGGCCATACCAACCGCGCCGTCAAGCTTGCGATATTCACGGAACATTTCCATGGCTAATTTACAAAACCCGTCATTTTGTAATAAATTAGCCGCTTCATCGATGAAGATATTAAAACCATTTTGATTTTTTTTAGCCGCATTTTTAATCGCCGCAGAAATATGAGCGACAATCGCTGCGCCTAAATCAGGATCAGATAATGCCTCATTCATATTAATGCCTATCAAATGTGATTTATTTAATATGTTAACCAAGCTGTCATGTTTTGCGTTGAAAATATGCGAATATAAGCCTTTTTTCCCTTTGGCATCGGTAACCCATTTTGCCATTAATTTTCTTAGTTGGCTTTTCTTTGGAAATGCAGGATCAAATAAAACATCCAATGTACGATCAGGCGGATTTACCAAAAATGCTTCATTGATGGCGTGATTTAATTGCATCTCGTCATCTTCATCAGGCTTAAATTCACTACCCAACATTACCCGCAATATTAAATTAATTCTTTGTCTCGCCTGTGGGGTGTCTTCGCCAACATCCAATGGATTTAAGCTTAAATCATCATAGCTTTGATAATGACCGCCCATGGTTTCAATCATGAATTTTGCGCCCTCATTACTATCAAAAATATAGCTTGAAACGCCTTTGAATTTGGCTAAACCAGATAGCAAATGCATAATTAATGTGGATTTACCCGAACCAGAACCAGCAAAGACTAGATAATTACCAAGTGATTGCTTGGCTCGTCTGATGTGAAATTGAAAGCTGTAAGCTTGGCCTGATGGCGTTCTAAACTGCCGCACGGGTAAATCACCATATGGGCTGGCGGGCTGTCCAACCGATGAATAATGAAAAGGCCATAATGCAGCAACTGGTTCATCATCAATATTTAATGGTCTGATTAATCTATCATTACCTGCAATTTTGTTAAAATAACATCTTCCGATACATTTGGTTTCAATATTATATAAAATTCTGGCACGTGCTAAAATCTGTGTTATTTGATGTAAAAGGTCATCCAATTTTTCTAATGAATTTTCTCGCAAAATTATTTGCAATTGAGTTGTGAAAAGCGTTGTGTTGCCGTCTGTTATTTTTTCCATTTGTTCAACAACACCGCCAAGTTTTGCATCGGTACTCATAAAACCACCTATATTTTGGTTTTTATCGCGTTTTAACATGGCTAATGCGCGCATTTGAGCAAATGGAATTGCAATTTGCACAATTTCAATGTCGCCCTGATGGCTTAATATTTGATGGAAAACTATGCCACTAGTAAATTCTGGCCACAATTTAATTGTAATAATCTTGTTATATTTTGGAGTCGGTGCAAAGCTTGTAATTAAACCCATTTCGTCATCAAAAATTAAATCTGAATCGGAAAGATTTTTTGATAAATTAGTTGTTATTGCTGGCAAATCATAACGTAAATTACCAGAGACTAAATAATTTAAAAAACCAGTTAAATGACAACATTTATCATTAGTATTTGAACTTAGTAATTTAGGACTATATTTGCCCAATGTTGCTATTAATATTTTATTGCCGTCATCAAGCGTTTTTAAATCTTTTGCGGCCAATGTAATATAATAATCAATGCGATAACTATTTTTATATAATTTGGCTTCTTGATCGCCAATTTCTTGCAAGGTTTTGCAAGGCCATTGGCTCTCATGTGAAATATCAGTTTGTCGCTTTATTACAAATAGCCTAATATTTAAGCCAAGTTTGCCCAATTGGTCAATTGCTTCGGCTCTGGCTACCTGTAAATTAATTTGTTCTTCGCCAATTTTGGCGTCATAATTTATGCCTTTGATTTTATAGACATTAAATTTAACGCCTGATTTTAATAAAACCGTAAAATTATCAGTGTCAATTTTATCAAGCTCTAATTCACCAGCGAGCCAATCTAATTTTACATCACCTAACATAATATTTCTTGATGCAGGAATAATTAATGCACCACTCATTAATGCTAATGCACTTGTAGCTAAAATCTGCGTTAACATTATTTTTTACTCTCATCAGTAGGCCAGCCAGCAATTAAATGTCGTGTTTTTTTGCCTTTCCAAAAAGAACGACCATTAAAAAAAACATATTCAAAATGACAATCTTTTGAATTTTTTATAAATAACCAAACTGCCAAAACAGCAAATATTGCAATTGAGCCAATAAATGCTGTGGCTCTAAAATCTAATAGGCTACAAATTAGGTAGAATAATAATGTAAAAACCATTGCCAACATAAATAATTTTGGCGGCATTCCATAAATAGAAAACGGCTTTTGAATTGCGGTATTTATAAATCCTCTGGCACGCATTTTATACACCAAAAAATGTTTTTAACATGACCGGACCAGCAACAATACATGTACCAGCAATTAAAATTGTTCTAAATTTTTCCCAGTCTAATTTTTGTGTAAATACACCCCAAATGCCATAAGCAATAATTGCTACACCAATAAAGATTATAGCAAGGCTTCCTGCGCCCATCTCCAAGCTCTCAAGTAAAGTTACGCCTTCTTTTGCCCAGTTAGCATTTGCACCTGCGGCGAATGCCGTTTGCGTTGAAATTAAGGTCATGGCTAAAGTTTGAACTAATTTATTTTTAAACATTTTTATTTCTCTTTTCTAATTTTTAAATTGATTGTGAAAATTATTAGCAAAATAAAAAAAACAATCAGAGATAAAAAAATTAGTAAAGTTCTAATATCCTCCAATAAAGTTGTTTGTTCTATAATTATTTGCTGTGTTGTTTTGGCTGGTGGAGGTGGTGCTATTTTTTCATCTAAAGTATGTTTTTCATCGATATTTGATGATATGTAAGGATTATCAAAAGCTATTGGAACTTGAGCATTTGCAACGTTTGAAGTAATTATAAAACCCAAAATAACAAAAAACAAAGCCGTGAAATATATATCTTTTTGAATAAAAATACTAAGATGGAGAAATTCTTGTTTCATAAATGAAAACATTAAATAAGTAAAAATTTGACAACCCAAAAAATAAAACCAAGGTCAAATGTTGCCTTTTCAAAGCCAATGGCATCATGGAAAATTATAGTGTAAATAGCGGTAAAACCGTATAAACCAAAAAATGTTACAGTAAATATAATTACAAAAAATGTAGTTATAATAATTTTACCTAATTTCTTTGATACCATTTTTATTTTTCCTATTTAATAAAAAATATTGCTGTAAAAATAGCGGCGGATAATAAAAGGCTGGCACAGTTAATTATTGTATAAATACCAAAGATTTTTGATTGTCGTTTGATGGAAATATCCAAATTTTGCATTGAATTAAATCGATTGTTGATTTCTACCGAATAATCTTTTGCAACTTCTGACAGTATTTCTTCGCGAAACTCCACCATGCAGCGATTGACGGCTATTTCAAAATCATCATAGTTTTTGGAATTAACTTTGATAATTTGATCACGTTGTTTACTAAGTAATTTATCGTGATCTTCTAATGCGGACTGCATCATTACCCATAAAATCATAATTGGGTCATCATTAGAAATTGTTGTTTTGGTTTTTTGCCAAATGATGGTTTTTAAATCATTAAATGATATTTTATCCTTAGTTAGGATTTTAGAAATATCTTTATCAACTGATTTTAAATCCTCGGATTTTAAACCATTATCGGCTAATAATATTTCACCAGTTTCAGGATCAATTTTTGCTAATTTATCAGTCATTTAAATTTGCGCCATTGTCATAAGATCATTTAAACTGCGCCAAGTTTGTTTTAATCGCTGTCTTGTCATTATAGGCAAATTTTCTAATTCTAACGCAGCCGTAAAAGTTAATTTTGATTTTAATATTTTTTCAAAATCACGACCAAAAGTATCTTTTTGAAATTGTGGGATTTTTAATAGGGCATAAATTTGGTCGATATTTTTTTTAAAAATACCGCTATCTTCAAATTTGTTGCCTTCAAATTCGATCTTTCCAAAATATTCGTTCAACCAAACAACAATTTTAGTTTTTGGAAAATATTTGAATAATCGATCAAGGCCGTTTAACGTGTCGTTAAAGGCTTCGCCGCCAGTTAGCAGCGCGTGAATTCTCACCTCATGACCTAGCTCATGCAGAAAATCCATAATATGGTTGTCAACCATATATCGCACGAACGGTAAGAAAGTTGGCGAGCCATTGTCTATAACAATCACATCTTCTGGTTTAGCTTCCGCAATTATTTCAATTAGCTTATCGAAATAGCTTATATTTATTTCATCGGCAGTATCGCCAAGTTTCATTTTTTTAACGTTAAATTCTTTATATGCTGCAAAACTTGCGTTTACTGGGTCGGTATCAATGCAAATGGGCGTAACGCCTTGGCTAATTGCATTTTGTGCTATCAGTGATGCAACTAAACTTTTACCAACGCCACCTTTGCCCTGCAAAGTCATATTTACTATTGCCATGTTATTTTTTCCTTTTTAAAATTTAAGATTGATCCCAAGTTTTTTTAGTGTCTTCATCGCTGCTAAGGCTGTTCGAATGCTCAAAAACTGGCTGAGCAACTTCAAAAATGCCATTTTTATTATTCGATATGTTTTTTTGGATATTTGGTGTGGTTTTTTGGATATTTGGTGTGATTTTTTGGATATTTGCGGGCGCAGAAACTGAACTGTCTTTGACAATCTTTGCCGCATGGCGGCGAAAAGTACTCGCCCCAATTGTTATCTTTTTTTGTTCAAAAAGAATTTTAAAAACCGCTGTTAGATTTTGATTTTCTGCATAGAGATTTTGAATCTCTGGGGCGAGGGCTAAAATTTCAACCTTTGCCGCACCCCATGATTTTTTTGCCGTTACTTGCTTGTCCATTGTCAATTTCTTGTTCCCAAAAACTTTTATTGACAATTCAAATATTGGTGTAATAATATTAGTTAATTAAACCGTTTAGGTGAAAGTAAATTACATACTATTACTTAAACAAACAATTAATTCGCGACGACGCGTTTGCGTAATAGGAAAGAAGCAAGCTATTCTTGAAAAGAAATACAATAATTACCCTTAAAATACCAATAATAATTATTCTGCGCACAATCTATTTTTGAATTACTTTCACTAATATTCCATGAAAACAACCAAATGATAATAAAAATTGCAATATAAAATATTGTAAAATTAACTATATACGGCTTGAGCTTAATACATATATTTTTCATAAAAACATCTTCCGCTTATCGTTGGACATTTCACATATATTCAAATTCTCATGCCATTTACCACCGAAATCAAGGCAATTATCAATATTATCAAAATCTTGGAACGCCATGCTACAGCTATATCCAGCCCATATGACAGCGATTAATGCAAGCAATCGATTAAGTTTAAAAAACTCTTTAAACATTTTTCCTCCATTAAATATCGAGTATTACCATGTCTTTACGCCTGTATTATATCTTTTAATAAGAATTGATGCAAAAAAATGGTGCAAATGGATTACTAAAAGTAAATATTGCTAAATAACCAATAAAATAACATAATTTTTATTGCCTTTAATTATTTTAAACAATCGTTAAATTTATCCCTAAGTATATTTTTCTGCACCTTGCCCATAGTATTGCGAGGTAAATTTGGCACAATGATAAGTTTGCGCGGTTGTTTGAATTTCGCAATCGACTTGCAAATATTGCTTTTAATTTCTTCTAAATTTAAATTTATTTGATTTTTTGCAACAATAATCCCAACCACGCTTTCGCCAAAATCAGCATGAAATATACCGATAACTGCGCTTTCAAGCACGCCTTCTTCTTGATCTAACAATGTTTCGATCTCTTTCGGATAGATATTAAGACCGCCAGAAATAATCATATCCTTATTGCGGCCAACGATGGTTATATAGCCATCTTCATCCATTTGCGCCAAATCACCCGTTATGAAAAAACCATTATCGCGTAATTCTTCCGCTGTTTTTTCTGGCATTTGCCAATAGCCTTTAAATACATTAGGGCCGCGCACTTCTAATACACCAATTTCACCATTGGCTAATGTTTCACCGTTATTTGCATCGGTGATTTTAATATCAATACCCGGTAAAGCCATGCCAACCGTGCCAGCCTTGCGATCCCCATCAAATGGGTTAGAGCTATTCATATTAGTTTCTGTCATGCCATAGCGTTCCAAAATACGATGACCCGTTCGTTGTTCAAATATAATATGTGTTTCAGATAGCAAAGGCGCGCTTCCAGAAATGAATAACCGCATATGTTGTGTTAATGATTTATTAAAGCGATCATCACTCAATAAACGGGTGTAAAATGTCGGCACACCCATCATGCATGTGGATTTTGGCAATTGTTCAATCACCATATCTTGGTCAAATTTTGGTAAAAATATCATCTTCGCACCCGCTGCTAAAATAATATTTGTTGCCACGAATAAACCATGAGTATGAAAAATTGGTAAGGCATGTAATAAAATATCATTTTTACTAAATTGCCAATAATCAACCAAAGTTATTGCATTAGAAAGCAAGTTATTTTGCGTTAACATCGCGCCTTTTGATTTGCCTGTCGTACCCGATGTATAAAGAAAGGCCGCTAAATCTTCGCCATTACGTTCAACAGTTTTATATTCACAAGAATTTAAGATATATTTATTTGATAGGCTGCCGCTACCATCCGCATTTAATGTTTCCAATATTATATTATATTTAGCTGCAATTGGCTTTAAATCATCTTCTTTAGCGCCTTGGCAAATCAATAAACTTGCCTTTGAATTATCGATGAAATAGTCAATTTCATGTGCAGTATAGGCCGTATTCAACGGTAGGAAAACAAGCCCTGAACGAATACAAGCCGCGTAAATAGCCAATGTTTCAGGGGATTTATCTATTTGCACAGCGACCCTATCATCGGTTTTTAGATCTAAATCAGAAAATAAATTTGCAATGCGCCCTGCGGTTTGTATGAATATTTCATAGGAAATTTTGCTGCCATTATTTAATTGTAAAAAACAATTTTTATTATTTTTATGTTTTTCAAATAAATTATCATATAATATATTAACCACTTAAGATGTCCTTAATTTTTATTTAGTTATAACCTGAGCAAGATTGCGTATATTACTGGACATGGGAATTTCATTTTCATTGGTGTATCTTTCGTGATTACTTTCAATTGCCGATAGGTCATATAAATAATTAACCATAACACCCCCCGATTGCGCCATGCCATTATCAGAAATATCAGCATCTAAATGCAATGCATGAATTTCCGCACCATTACTAAGATGAAATTTGGCAACAGGGTCATATGGGGTTGCATTACCATCCTTCGCCTCGGTCAAATAATAGGCCGCTAATTGTCGTAAATCTTGGTTTTTGAGCAAATAAGGATCAGCAATATTATCGAGCCAATATGTAAATTTTGGAATAGGAGATAAGGTTATAAATTTAGTTAAATATGGCAGCTCAGTTGATAAATCTTTAACAACTTGCTTAATTAATGAATTGCCAAATGAAATACCTGCAAGCCCCTGCTGGCAATTTGAAATAGAATAAAATACCGCTGTATTGACCTCGTTTAACTCTAAAGTTTTTCTGCTATCCATAAGTATATTTTGAATGGAATTTGAAATTTCATTGGTCAATGCAACTTCGACAAAGATTAATGGATCATCTGGCATTGATGGGTGAAAAAATGCAAAACACCGCCGATCAACTGGCTCTAACCTGCGCCGTAGATCGTCCCAACTATCGATCGAATGCACAGCTTCATATTTAATAATTTTTTCTAATATATTGGCTGGGCTGCGCCAATTAATTGGCCGTAGCACTAAAAAGCCACGGTTAAACCACGAGATAAATAAATGCTTGAAGTCCAAATCAAGCGCTGCCAACTGGGGATTTTCTTTGGCAAATTTCAACAAGTCTTTTCGCATCAAAACCAAATCCGCAGTTGAACCTGGTAATTGATTTAACCGCCGCAACAGCTCTTGTCTTTTTGGTTCGGCTGCAATCATAAAACAACCATAGCTTGCTTTTGATGGTATTTCGCTATAATTTTTCAAAGCAATCTTTACTTGGCTAGCATCTATATCCATGTCATAGGCCAATATGTTAAAAAAATCTAATTTTTCTTCCCATTTCATTTCACGGTAATTATTTATAATTTGACGTGCCAATGTCATGCCCGTAACTTCGCCCTTATTGCTAATAAGTTCTAAAATCAAATCAGAAATAGGCTTTTGATCATATTTAATTTTTGACCTATAACTGGTATTTCTGTCAAACATCGTTGAAAGTAAATCGGCTAGTAAGCTCATATGCGCGTCCCCATAACATAATCAGGCAACCATGTAACAATCGATGGAAATATACTTAACACGATAATAGCCAACATCATACAACCCACATAAGGTAAGCTTCCTAACAAAATCGTTTTTAATTTTATATCGGGCGCAATACCATTAATAACATATAGATTAAGACCAACAGGTGGTGAGATTAAGCCAATTTCCATATTAATAGTTAGAATAACCGCAAACCAAATAGGGTCAAATCCAGCAGATAAAATAATCGGTAACAAGATTGGTGCAGCCATTAAAATTACGGCAACTGGTGGTAAGAAAAAACCTGCAATAAGTAAGAATATGTTAATTGCAACCATCAATATCCAGCGATTAACATCTAATGTGCCAATCCATTCTGCAATTGATTGTGTGATGTAAAGGCTTGATAACATATATGAAAACACACCAGCAGCAGCAATAATGAATAAAATCATCACACTTTCTTTGGTGCTATCACGCAAAATTAACCACAGATCTTTTAAATTCCACATTTTGTAAATAATAACTGTGATTATAATGCATAATAATGCGCCTACTGCAGCGGTTTCAGATGGTGTTGCAATGCCGCCATACATTGCATAAAGAACACCAAGAATAATCAATAAAAATGGTATAACTCGTGGTAATATTTCAAATTTTTCTCGCCAGCTATAATCACGAGATTTAAGCAGCTTTGCATTTCCAGATTTAGCAGTAGCATAAAGCGACCAAGCCATAAATAAGCTAACCAGTAATAAGCCTGGCAATATGCCAGCTAGAAATAATCGCCCAATCGAACTTTCTGTCGCAATGCCATAGACGATCATAGTAACAGACGGCGGTATTAAAATACCCAATGTGCCACCAGCAGCAATCGACCCGGCGGCAACACCGTCCGGATAGCCGCGTTTGCGCATTTCGGGGATGCCCATTTTACCAATCGCAGCACAGGTCGCAGGGCTTGACCCTGACATTGCCGCAAATAAAGCACAAGCGCCCAGATTTGAAATGACCAGACCACCAGGTACACGGGTCATCCAACGTTCCAATGCCTCATATAGATCAGCACCAGCACGGGTTGAGGCGATCGATGAACCCATAATAATAAACATCGGTATTGATAATAATGCAATATTATCTAATTTTCCAAATAATATTTCCGGTAATAATTCCAACGACCTTATTCCGTCAAAAACAATAAGAAAACTTGCAGATACAATCAATAAACCAAGTGCAACCGAAACCCCAGAAAATAAAATTAGAATTGTAACCATGGCAACAATTAAAGAAAGCAGTAAAGGATCCACTGATTATTCCTCCAGACCGAAAGGTTGTTCAACTTTTATTAATATGGCATAAAAATCAGCAATTAATTGAAGCAAAAACAATAAAAACCCAATGGGCATTGATAAATATGGAATCCATAATCTAACGCCCCATACAGTATCAGAATGCCAATTTTTTGAATAGGCCATATGCCAATATTCAAACCCATGATATAATAATATTGCAACTATAATTATTACAACAACCTGCGTTAGCAATGCCAAAATCATCCTTGCCTTCATTGGTAACATTAATGGTATTAAATCAACATTAACATGCCCACGAAGACTTTGGACATATGATAAACCAATTAAAGTTGCCGAAATAATTAAATAAATAACTGCTTCGGTTTGCCATATGGTTGAATGATTTAAAACAAACCTTACAAAGATCATTTGGCAAGTAATCACAACGGCAAGCACAATCATACCCGCAGAATACCAGCCAGCGATTGTTGAGATATAATTTACTATTTTGAGAAAATGACTGTTGCCTATCTTAAATGCAGATGCAGAGTTATGTCCTGCCATAACTATCCTTTCAATCTTTGTAAATAAAATTTAGGCGGCGCAAAATCATAGACCGCCTAAAAATTTTATTCTACAGCAAGTGCCAAGTCTAATAATTTTTGACCATCTGGTACAGATTTTACAAATTTTGCATAAGATGTTGTTTGAGCAATAGCACGCCATGCCTTGAAATCTTCAGCCGACATTTTAGCAATTTCTACTCCTGCTTTTTTAAATATTTTTATTGAATTTGCATCTTGTTTTTTGGCCTCAGCTAAATAATATGACTGCGCTGCTGCAGATGCCTCACGCAATGCAGCTTGCTGAGATTTAGTTAGGCTTTCAAATTTAGATTTATTCATCAATAATGGCTGATACATAAACCATAATGCCACGTCTGATGCTGGTGTATAGCATTTAACTTGTTCATAAATTCGATAAGAAACGAATGAGGATGAAGAAGTATTAGCAGCATTTAACACGCCAGTCTGCATTGCATTATAAATTTCAGATGATGCCATTGATGCAATCGATGCACCCGCACCTGCTAACATTTGTTCGAATGCTTTGCCCGCTGCGCGTGTTTGCAATCCTTTTACATCACTAGGCTTGGTAATGCATTTATCTTTACCAGCAAAGCCACCCGCCAAATAACCATGAACAAGAACCATCACATCATCTTCTGCCATCTTTTTTTCAAGCGCAGCCATGAATGGTGATGCACTCAAACGCGCTGCGTGATCATGGTTTTTAACTAACCCAGGCATTAATGTTAAATTATATGCAGGTTGTTGCCCACCAGCATATGATAAAGGCAACACCACCATATCAACAAAACCACGGCTAAGCGGGCTATATTGTTCGCGAGGTTTAAACAAAGATTTTGAACCAAAGATTTTAATATCCAAATCAACTTTAGCTGCGGCAACTTTATCGGCAACCATTTGTGCAGCTTTATGGCGAATATCCTTATTTGACCATTTATGCGAAAGACGTAATGTTTCTGCAGAAACGGCACCAGCACCAAAAGCTAAAACAACGGCAGCAGCTAATAATTTATTTTTAAGTTTCATTATTTCACCCTTTAATTATTTTTAAAATTTTAATTAAGTCACTCTTAATATCAATCTTTTTAAAACTGAATGTATTCTAAGTCAAGATAATTGTATACAACAATCCAACTCTTGATTTTAAAAATTCTATATAGTAAAAGAAATTATGATTATTAAAAAAACTAGTAAAATAGCTGAAAAGCTTGAGCATTTAATATTAATTGGTGAATTTAAAAATGGCGAGCGCTTGGATGAGATTAAACTAAGCGAGAGATTTTCTGTATCAAGAACGCCTATACGTGAGGCTTTTCAAAAGCTTGCATCATCTGGATTAATCGAACAATTACCAAGGCGCGGCGTATTTGTTCGCCAACCTAGCCCACTTGAGCTATTAGAAATGTTTGAAGTTATGTCAGAGTTTGAAGCCTTATGCGGTCGTTTTGCAGCTGAACGAATTTCTGAAGAATCGCTTGTTTTATTACAACTAGAAAATGCAAAATGTCAAAAGGCAATTGAAGAAAATGACGAGGCATCTTATTATGATTGTAATAGAATCTTCCATCAAATCATCTATAGCCAGGCTGGTAATAGCTTTTTAGAAAAAGAAACAATTCATTTGCAACGACGATTAGCACCCTATCGGCGCATTCAACTTCATGTACGTGGTCGCATGAAACAATCGATGGCAGAACATTTAATAATTGCGCAGGCATTGGCAGATGGTGACGCTATACGTGCCGAGACTGCGCTTAGAGGTCATGTTGCTATTCAAGGTAAAAAATTTCAACATTTGCAAGCTCTGTTTGCTAGATCATAAATTTACCACAATTATGGTTGAATAAATATCGTATCAACCGCTGTAATAAAATTAAATAAATATCTTATTTATTTAGCAACGGAGTTGCGAATAACTAATGCTGAAGTTAACTGAATTGCTGATGGCATCTCTGTTTTATTTTCAAGCTTATCAAATAATACTTCCGCAGCATTTAGACCCAATTCATAACTTGGTTGATCAACCGTTGTAAGAGCAGGCATCAAATATGCAGAAATTTCAAGATTATCATAGCCAATAATAGAAATATCTTCTGGTATCGACATTCCCTTTTCAAAAATAGCCCGATAAGCCCCCATCGCCATTAAATCGTTAAAAGCAAAAACAGCCTTAGGAACTGAATTTTCCTTTAATAATTCGCACATGGCTTTATACCCTCCAGATGCATTTAAACTGCTTACTTTGATCCAATTATCGTAAATTTCTATATTAGATTTTGTAAGTGCTTGGCGAAATCCTTTTAAGCGATCACGCGACCGTGGATGATCTTCAGGCCCTGTTAAACAACCAATTTCGGTAAATCCCTTACTAATAAGGAATTCAGTCGCCATCCCCCCCCCTAGCACAGAATCATCGCCAATAGTGCAAATATCAAGTCGTGGTTCAGAATCTAAAATAACCTTTGGAATTTTTTCAAGTTCACCTATGCGTGCATAGACTTGATGATCAGAATTAGTCGTCATAAACAGTAAATCTTCTATACGTTTTTTTATTAATGTATCGATATTTGCTAGTTTCCGTTCTCGTTCATTTCCTGAATTACATAAAATAAGACTATAATTATGACGATAGCAACCCTCTTCGACACCGCGAACAATTTCAGCAAAAAATGGGTTTGTACTGCTGCTAATTAGCATACCAATGGTACGGCTTTTATTCATTTTCAAGGCACGCGCCACAGAACTAGGGCGGTAATTTAAAACCGCAATGGCTTCTTCAACATTTTTCTTCGTTATTGGAGCAACAAAACGTGTGCCATTAATAACATGAGAAACAGTGGAAACGGAAACTCCAGCCCTTTGCGCTACATCTTTGATGTTATTCATAAAAAAACCCGATAATATATATAGTAGCTAGCATCAATGCTAGCTACTATACGTATTTATCTTATTTTACAATCAGCTTTAAAGCAACTGTCGTATATTTAGAAACTTTTTTACCTTTAATAATTTTATCAGCAGTTTCAACACCAATAGAACCGATAACAGCGGCTTGTTGAGCCACAGTAGCTAGCATCGAGCCATCATTCACAGCGGATACAGCATCGTCTGTGCCGTCAAAGCCAATAACGATGATATCGCGTTTTGCAGCTTGAATAGCTTTAATCGCACCAAGGGCCATTTCATCATTATGCGCAAAAACCGCATCGATATCAGGCTGGGCTTGAAGGATATTTTCCATGACATTCAAACCTTTTGTACGATCAAAATCAGCTGTTTGACTAGCGACAACTTTAATCCCTGATGCTGCATTAATAGATTTATTAAACCCTTCGCCACGATCACGTGCTGCAGAAGTACCAGGCACGCCTTGTAATTCAACGACATTACCCCTTACCGCCTAGCTTTTCTTTAACTAAATCACCAGCCATTACACCACCAAGTATGTTATCAGATGCAACATGGGAAACAACCTTACCCCCATTTGCGCCACGATCAAGCGTTACAACTGGTATATTTTTACGGTTTGCAGCTTTGATTGCACTACGAACTGCATCTGAATCTGTTGGGTTAATCATCAATAGTGAAATATTTTTATTGAGGACATCTTCAACATTTGCAAGTTCTTTTGCTGGATCATTTTGGCTATCCAGAACCAACAGCTTGTAACCCAACTCATCGGCTTTTGCTTCGGCACCTTCTTTAAGAGTAACAAAGAAAGGGTTATTCAATGTGGATAAGACAAGCGCAATCGTATCTTGTGCTTGAGCAGAAACAACAGAACCAACTAGTATAGCCACTGCCATCATAGGCCTTAAAAATTTATTCATTATATATCTCCTGTTAGATTATTTTAAGTTAACTACTTGTTTTGCCACGACTATCAACGACAACCGCGAGCAGAATGACCGCGCCTTTAGCAATCATTTGGTAATAGGATGAAACATCCATAATATTTAGTGCATTATTAAGAACACCGATAATAAGCGCACCGATAATTGTTCCGGTAATACGTCCGCGTCCGCCCATAAGGCTTGTGCCGCCAAGAACCACCGCCGCAATTGCATCAAGCTCATATGCAAGGCCAGCGGTGGGTTGAGCAGATTCAAGGCGTGCTGTTAATATTATTCCCGCCAAGGCTGCTAATGCGCCACTAATCGAAAAGACAATTATTTTAACTGCAGCCACATTCACACCAGAAAGCTTTGCAACCCGCTCATTACCACCCATGGCATAAACATAACGCCCAAGTTTTGTGTAATTCAAAATATACCAACAAATGAAGAAAACCGCAAAAGCAATAATAACAGGGTTTGGTACCCCCATCACATAGCCAGCGCCAATATTATAGAAAGATTCGGCGACATCATAATCACCCGTGGAAATTGGTCGACCACCAGTAAAGACCAGCGTCGCACCACGAATGATTGTCATGCCTACAAGTGTTGCAATGAATGGCTGAACGCGAAAATAGCTAACAACAGCGCCATGTGTTGCCCCAAGCAAGGCACCAGCACCCATTGTCGCAAGCAGCGCGATTAATAACGGTGTATCAGCACCAACCATACTGGCGCATAATGCGCCTGTAAATGCCAAGATAGAGCCAACAGAAAGATCAATACCAGCGGTTAAAATGACAAAAGTCATTCCCTAAGCAATGATTGCATTAATCGATGTTTGCCGAAGAATATTAAATAAATTATCAACACTCAAAAAATTTGGGCTTGCGATTGAAACCAAAGCCATAAGTATAATAAGGCCAATTAGTGATTTATTATCGCTGGCAAATTTCTTAAACGTCATATTCATATCCCACCTTTTCCTTAACCTACGCTACAGCGCATAATGTTTTCTTGATCTGCATCTTGCCGGCTAAAAGACCCGTTCAGCTTACCCCGAGATAAAACCAAAATACGATCAGAAATACCTAAAAGTTCAGGCATATCAGATGTCATCAGCAATATACACATGCCTTGGGATTTTAGATCGTTAATTAAGTTGTATATTTCTCTTTTTGCACCGACATCAACTCCGCGTGTTGGCTCATCTAAAATCAGGATACGAGGTTCTGGAATCAAGGATTTAGCTATTGATACTTTTTGCTGATTGCCACCTGATAATTGTGCAACAATGGCATCAATGCCATGCGTCTTGATTGAAAAAGCATTTATATATTTTGATATTTCGCTATATTCTGCTTTTTTATCGATCATGCCAATTGCATTTGTAAATTGGAAAAGACCAGTCAAAGACATATTTCGTCTTAAACCATGGGCCTGCACTAGACCTTCAAATTTACGGTCCTCAGTCACATAACCAATCCCAGCATTAACCCCATCATATGGGGTTTTTATTAAGGTATGCTTGCCATCAAGATGAATGGAGCCGCTAGAAATTGGATTTGCCCCATAGATAGCTTGCGCTAATTCTGTCCTGCCTGCCCCAACAAGTCCGCCAAACCCAACAACTTCTCCAGAATAAGCAGAAAAGGAAATATCGCTAATTCCTTGAGCGGAAACATACTTTAATTCTAAACATATATCTCCGGGGACATATTTAATATATTGATATTGATCAGAAAGATCTCTTCCGACCATATGGCAGATTAACTCGTCTTCGGTAATATCATTTATACGGCCTTGATGAACCATTTCACCATCTCGCAAAATAGCGACTTCATCGCATATCTTAAAAAATTCACCTAAGCGATGGGAAATAAAAACCAGCCCTTTACCTTGTTTACGCAATTCATCGATAACTTCAAAAAGCACCTTTGTCTCAACTTCAGTCAGCGCATCTGTCGGCTCATCCATAATGATAACTTCGGCATTCATTGACAAAGCCCTAGCAATCTCAACCATTTGTTGTTGGGCAATACTTAAATCACCAAGGCGAATTTGTGGATCAATATCTTGTTTTAATTTGTTAAGCCAATGACGGGATTGCTCATTCATTTTCGCCTGTTCAATCTTCCCAAATGAATTTGAAATTTCACGCCCAAGAAATATATTGTCACTCACGCTAAGATCGCCCAATAAATTCAGTTCTTGGTGAATAATCGCGATGCCTGCATCAATTGATTGTCGGGCGTTGGAATAATCAACCTCCACCCCTTTAAAACGCATCACACCTGAATCGCGTTGATAAATTCCCGCAATGATCTTCATCAAAGTAGATTTTCCTGCACCATTTTCACCAGCAAGAGCAACAACATTCCCAGATTTTATGCTAAGGCTAACTTTTTTTAGAACCTGAACGCCAGAAAACCCTTTGTCTACATTACTTAGCTCAAGCAGCACCGCCATAAATCTACCCCTAAAATTCTACGCCAGAATAAAGCAAAATATTTGCATAGGGCGTGCATTCACCGGTGCGGATGACAGCCTTGCTATGTATATTCATTGCTTTAAATTTTTCATGTGAAACATAGTCAATTTTTATTTCGTTACCCTGGTTTTTTGATAAATTTCTCACCCCATTGATAATACGAGTGTGGAAATCAAGATTAGTGTCTTGAAGTTCGCTGGCTAGAACCACACGCTCCACGAATAATTCTGAACAAACCGCATTTAAAGTATCAATAAAATTAGGAAATCCCTTTGTAATTGCTAAATCAATCCGCTCCACTCCATCAGGAATAGGCAATCCAGCATCTGCAACAGCAAGGATATCCCCATGCCCTACAAGTGCAATAACCTTTGAAATAGAACTATTTAACAATATAGCTTTTTTCATTTAACCTCCAAAGACTATCTATATTCTCTCACATATAACATAAAGCAAACGTTTGCGCAAACGTTTGCTTTATGATGGATTTATAATTCAAAGTTACACTAGCATCAAAATATCATAACTATCTTTGACTTTAATATTAATAAAGTTCCATATTACACTATATATTGGCAATTATTGTAGCAAGCTGGGCAAAATATTGACCCACAATAGATTTCTTAGCAGTGGAACAATAGGTTACATTTAAGAAATAATTGTTAAATTATAGATTGGAGGATTAATGGCAAATATTCCTGATATGGAAGCATTCAATAATTTTATGGCTGAGAATAACCGTTGAGCGGGGCAATATTCAGCTCTGTCGTCGTCGAAAAAACTTGAAAATCAGACGGTTTACCACGCCTTTTCTCCTATATATAGCAAGAATATTACCGCCGCAGAATGGATTAAATTAATGGGTCCTGAACCTAGGCAATGATATAGTTGAAAGGAAATTCATAGCAGGAAAAATCAAGGGTAAAGATCAATTGCCTCAAAGAGTTATTTTTACAAAAGAAGATTTCAATGCGCTAAATATCCTGCAATCAGATATTATTCCTTTTTTATCACAAATATCTGATTTTAAAAAAATAAAGACGCAAGAACTTGGCGCAACCAGCCTAGAATTTGCCCCTTTAGTTCAAATTTCAGCAACCGAATTTGTTTTTGCTTTGCCGTCTGCTGTTTCATTTTGCGCCCGTAATATGATTATAAAATTTATCCAAAAACATGATATGGAAAATAAATTTGACGATGTCTATTCAGCTATTCTTTCTAAAATAATTTCAAACACACCAATATTAGGGGCGCTTAATAATGCACCAATGGTTTGGCATAGCCATAATGATATAAAATATGCATCTTTAATGGTAGAAATCGACGAGGGCTTTTCAATTATACTACACGCATTTCTGCCTTCGATAAAAAAACATCGCGATGGTGGATTTAAGTCTTTGATTGAAGATGACGGCTCGATTGCCAAGCAACTAAAATATAACTTAGATCAAGACATTGAAAAAATATACAAAAGAAACCCCAAGCATAAAGGCGGTCTCGCCCTGATGATCGGCTGTGGATGGGGCATGGGCTATGGGGTTCAAAAATTTGAATTTAAGCATCAAGGATGGATGCGCGAAACAATACCACTGCCCGATCTTATTCGCATCAGTTGGCTGGATTATATGAGCCCTGAATATTTCATAAGAATTCAAAATGCCATTAAAGCCGCAAAAAATGCAGGCTTAAGTCTTTTTAATTTTAATGGGATATTGAATATTATAGCATGGGTACGAGAGAATGATGGCCATATTATACCCCATGATTTATTCCTTGGCGGCGCATCATCTGAATTTCAACAGAATAGATTAATGATTACGCAAAATTCACTTCGAAAGTTAAGAGGAGAGGCAGATTTAAGTATAGATCGCCATAGGATAATGGATCATAAGGGCATATGGCATGTGGTTCAGAGTTTTAAAAATAATACCCAAGAATATGCGGATGGAAGCCATAATCTTTATTTTTCAATTGATAATATTGCCAAAAATAAACCTACAGTAATATTTGACGCTGGGGCTTTTGTTTGGTTATCCATAAGCACACCAAATATGAAAGAATATTCAACCATTAATGCGCTATTGAAAATGCTACATATGTGGCTACCGAGAGTTATTTTAACATTAAAAAATAATGGTATTTTTAATGTGGCTGCTTCTCCATGCATGTTACAGATGTTATTTGAAGAAAATGACGAATTTGAAATTATGCAAGATCTACCATCGGCAGAAAAATTATTGGGTCTAGTCATGGTTAGCCGATCAACAGTTCCAAGTGAATATGTCATCGCAATGGAAAAGGGATTTATGAGCGGTTTTCAACATGCGAATAATCATGCGGAACGTGCAATCGTCCATGGCATGTTGAAGGCGATTATTATACATCATGATTATGACATTAAAAAATCAAAGCTTTTAAAATTGGTCGATAAAGTTGTGAAAAATAATGACGCAAGATCATTTCATGTAATGCAAAGAGATAGTTTTTTGCAATATATATGTGATCAGTTACCAAATAAACTAGTTAAGCTTAACGAAATTGACTATGCGATGGTTAAGATAGGCTTGGGGTTAACAAAAAAATCCATTTTAAATGTAAATCATTATTCAGGTAAAAATGAATGTGTCATTTTCATAAATTCGGTTGTTTCAAAAACACTTGATAAATTAAAAAATGAATTGCGTGGATATAACCGTTTAAAAGCAATATTAAAAATTTACCTTAATATTGAAAGATCAAACGCCGAAGACGATGCTTGGCGACAAGCTTCATCTGCGGTATTAGGCCTTCACGGGGATGGCCCTGAAGGCTTGGGTCTATATATCAAAAATAGCTCTGAATATTATGCTGTGAATGTAACAAGCCGAATATTAACAGAAATTTGCATATGTGAAAGCCCGCTTGATGGCGGTGAAAATATATCAAATATGGAGCTTAGGGTCAGGACCTATTAATTTGATACAATTCTGTTTGTCAGTAAGCTTGTAGATACAAAAAAACAAGCGCAAGGACATGCTGGCATATTTGAGCATTGTTTTTGTGAGTAAATGCAAGTTTACTGATAAACCCGCTGGGCGGGGTAATATGTAAGCTCTGGCGTTGTCGAAAAAACTTGAAAACCAGACGGTTTGCTGCGTCTTTTCTCCTATCCATAGCAAGAATATTACCTCCGCAGAACGGATTAAATTAATAGGTCCTGACCCTGGCAAATTAATGGCAACAGCTTTAATTATTTATAATCTTGGCGGATTATCTGATGCAATCAAATATAACGCGATTCCAGCAAATATTAAGGTTTCCCAATATGGCGATATTTCATCTAAAGACGATCTAGGGGAGTTTGTCGTGCAGCCGATGTTGCGCGGGATAATTGGGAAAGCTTACCAAAATATTGCCTCTCAGCAGGAGAAAAAATATTCACCAACAGAAATTGTTGCAACTGCCAAAGATTCATTTGACCCTGTTTTTTGGGATATTTGGAATGAAGAAATGGGTTTTAATATTGACAAAGGACGAAGCATTATTGCTCAATTGGAGGCTTATGGAATTAACAATGAAGAACCAATATATTATATTAAAAAATCAGAATTACTGAAAATTATATCTGTTGATAATATATCTATTAAAATAGCAGAAAGTTTTTTTGATAGATTCACATTGCTTAGCAGAGAAAAATGGGACGAACCGCTGGAAGGCTATGCAGCCAAGGAGATTTACCCTTGGCGATTAGGTCGAAGATTATCGATTATTTCTAAGCCAATTTTGCAAATTGATGAAAAAACCGATCCAACGATTATTATTGCCCCTAATTCTATTGCGCAAGGATTTCGTTATTTAGTCGAATTCACATATACTGGTCGGTTAGCTCAAGATTTCTACAAAACCAAAAGAATGCGTAATCAATGGTGGGGAAATGTCAGCGAAGGCCATAGTTTCACAAAATATGTCGCCCAACAATTAACGGCTAACGGTTGGCAAGTAAGAATTGAGCTTGAGCTGACAGAAATACTGAATATCAAATTAGATAAAAATTATGGTGATATTGATATCTTGGCATGGCGCATGGATAGCCCAAAGGTTTGGGTAATTGAATGTAAAGATTTATCCCCTGCCCGAAATTATCCAGAAATTGCGCGGCTGCTTTCAGAATATCAAGGGCAAAATAAAGAAAATGGCAAGCCAGACAAATTGAAACGTCATTTAGATAGATACCAGCTGTTAGAGGGGCAAAAAGATAAGCTCGCTGCATTTTGTAAGCTAAAATCTATAAAAACCCGTTCAGCCTTGATTTGTAAGGGCTTAGTGCCGATGCAATTTAAAAAAATAGAAGCTTTAGATGACAGCTATGTCGGCGATATTAAAGAATTTTTATAAATTATCTCTTTTTACAGCCTTTGGTCTATTTGATTTGGCAATTTTACTTAATGCATCAAAAACTGGTTGAAATGATGGTCGTTTAATATATCGACCCACGCCTTTAATTGCCCTTAATTGACCTTCTTTATAGGTGATATTGCCTTGGCTTATGGTATTTGATGGAATGCCTTTAACTTCCATGCCTTCAAATATGTTGAAATCAATGCGTTGATGATGGGTTTTTGCCGAAATTATTCTAGTGCCAGCAGGATCCCAAACGACTAAATCTGCATCTGCACCCACAGATACAGAGCCTTTGCGTGGATATATATTAAATATTTTTGCGGCATTTGTCGATGTTATTGCGACAAATTCACTTGGTGTCATACGACCAGTGTTAACGCCATGCGTCCATAAAACTGCTAAACGATCTTCGACACCAGCTGTACCATTGGGAATTTTTGTAAAATCATCTTTACCAGCGGCTTTTTGATCGGCACAAAAACAACAATGATCGGTGGCCGTTGTTTGTAAATTTCCAGATTGCAAGCCTTGCCACAGGGCTTCTTGATGACCTTTAGGGCGAAATGGCGGCGACATAACATGGGCGGCGGCATTGTCGAAATCTGGATGTTGATAAACGCTATCATCTAATAATAAATGGCCTGCCAATGCTTCGCCATATACACGGTGGCCCGCACTCCTTGCACGGGTGATTTCATCTAAGGCATCTTTGGTTGAAACATGCACCAGATAAATAGGCACGCCAATAACTTCGGCTAAACGAATAGCACGATTAGCGGCCTCCCCCTCCGCAGCGGGTGGCCTAGATAATGGGTGGGCTTCAGGGCCAGTCATGCCTTCCGCCATCAATTTTTTTTGTAATTGAAAAACCAGCTCGCCATTTTCCGCGTGGCAAGTGGGGATCGCGCCAAGCTCTAATGATCGGCTGAAACTGTTATATAATATTTCATCATCGGCCATGATCGCGCCTTTATAGGCCATGAAATGTTTGAAACTGTTAACGCCATGGTTTTTTACCAATTCTTCCATATCGGCTTTGACGCTTTCATCCCACCATGTAATCGCCACATGAAAAGAATAATCACAAGTGGATTTTTTGGCCCATTCTCGCCATGTTTCATATGCTTCCATGATGCGTTGTTGTGGGTTGGGGATAACAAAATCAATGATCATTGTTGTGCCACCAGCCATTGCCGCAGCCGTGCCTGTTTCAAAATCCTCCGATGATATTGTACCCATAAAAGGCAGCTGCATATGGGTATGTGGATCGATACCACCCGGCATTATATACTGCCCTGAGGCATCAATTATTTCAGTTTTTGAAGGCACATCAAGATCTAGGCCAATGGCCCTAATTATGCCATCTTTGCAAAAAACATCGGCACGGGTCATATTATCTGCGGTAACTACTATTCCGCCTTTAATCAATAGGGACATATTTTCCTCCTAATAAATAGAATCTAAAAATAAGGGCTGCTGTCATATAAATATTAATAACAGCAACCCAAAATTAATTATTTTTTCATTAAAGATGCAACTATTAGATAAGCAGTGCCAGCAACGAATAGCCCGACGAACCATGCGTAAGTATATATCATTGCAAAAAATCCGCCAACCCCATCGATCAAACCAACGCCTGCCAAAAACCCTGGAAGATTTGGTAAAATGCCGATGATTAAAGCAAGAATCCCTGCCCAATTCCAACCATTACGCCCAGAATAGATGCCATCGCTTTTAAATAATTCAACCACATCAAGTTGGCGTTTGCGAAGAATATAATAATCCGCCAACATAATACCAGCAATGGGGCCTAATAATGCCGAATATGCAATTAACCAGCCAATAATATGGTTAATTAATATCCATGGAAACATAACTAAACCAATGCCAGCCGTTATGTAACCACCTTTTTTTAATGAAATTTTAGATGGTGATAAATTGGAAAACCCATGCGCGGGGGCAATCACATTGGCGGCTAAATTGGTTGTCAATGTGGCTATTATTAATGCGACAAGTGCAATAATTATTGTAAAACCACCCATTTTTTCAGAAAGTGCAATTGGGTCCCAAATTGGTTCGCCAAATATAACCACGGTGGCAGATGTTACCGCCGCCGCGATGAAGGCAAATAAGGCCATGGGAATTGGTAACCCGATGGCTTGACCTAAAAGCTGGTCTTTTTGTGTTTTTGCATAACGGGTAAAATCAGGAATATTTAAAGCAAGCGTTGCCCAGAAACCAACCATGCCCGTAAGACTTGGCCAAAACACCGCCCAAAACTGTCCTTCTTTCGGTTGCCCAATGTCAAATTGACTAGGGGTTGATAACATTTGACCAAAGCTGCCTGCTTTCATATATGCCCATGCAAGCAATGCAAAACCCATTAAAAGTAAAAATGGCGCAGCATATATTTCAAGCCAACGGATAGATTCAGTGCCATGTTTAATAAACCAAATATGCAGCCCCCAAAAAGCAATGAAACAAATAAATTGTGATAAATTAATGCCAAGAATTGGTAATGGCTCTGCTGCTAATGCGCCACCCAATATAGTATTTAAGATGACATAAATAGCAAAACCACCAACCCATGTTTGAATGCCAAACCACCCGCAAGCAACAATTCCACGGGCAACTGCTGGTATTTTTGCACCGACATGACCAAAAGATGACCGCAAAAGAACGGGAAATGGGATGCCATATTTTGCGCCCGCATGACCAATGAGTACCATCGGTATCAAGACAATAATATTGGCTAGTAATATGGTGCTTACAGCCTCTATCCAAGACATTCCTGCGCCAATTAAATAAGATGCAAGCATATAAGTAGGCACGCATACAACCATTCCAACCCAAAGTGCGGCAATTGCTTTCCAATCCCAAGTTCGATTGGCAGCGGTTGTTGGTGTTTGATCCTCATTCCATAAATTTGGATCGATACCTTCCGTTTGCGCTGTAACTGTTATATTGTTTATCGTTGTATCATCCACTTTAAATACTCCAAAATATGCTAAATAAATATATGTAAAAATTTTTCATTATTTTTTATTTGGCTAAACTGTATAAGCTGCCTAATCATACATGTTGATTTAATAATTTACTTTTGCTGAATATTTGTTATTAAATGCAAGCTATATTCAGTCAGTATATTGATTTGATAATATAATAATTCAACCAAATGGTCAAGAAAAATCAAAATAAGCATTGGAAGAGAAATGCCGCTTAATAAAAATAAAATTGCACATAAAGCTAGTATTCGTAAAAAAAATGAGAGATTGATTCTCAACGCAGCAGAGGTTATTTTTGCGGCGCAAGGATTTAAAGGAACGACTATCAGTAAGGTTGCCCAACAAGCGAAAATTCCAAAGGCAAATATCTATTATTATTTCCCAACAAAGGATATTTTATATAGTCATGTAATCGAAGATATATGCGATTTTTGGTTGCAATCAGATGATTTTTTTGATGATTTAAATAGCCCTGCGGAAATATTAACCAGATATATAAATGCCAAAATGGATTTTTCGAGAAGCCGACCATTAGGATCACGTATTTGGGCTAATGAAATGATTAGGGGGGCGCAATATACCAAAGATTATGTCAATAAAAATGTTAAAAATTGGCTAGATGATCGTATTAAAATTATACAGCGATGGGTCGATAATGGTGATATTGACCCGATAGATCCGCGCACACTTATATATATGATATGGGCGACAACTCAACATTATGCTGATTTTGGTATGCAAATAAAAATTCTTAATGGCAATAAACAACTTAGCGATAAGCAATTTGAGACTGCCAAAAAGAATATTGTCACGATTATTTTAAAAGGTATTGGTGCTTCAAATAATTTAAAGATAGCAAGTTAAAATCGCCCCCACAGAGCCGATTATAACAATGGCCGATTATAATAAGAGCCGATTATAATATATAATTTTATATTTTAATATATCAGGAATTTAAAATTGTTTCATCGGCTTTAATAATCATTGCTTGCAATAAAACCTGTCCGCCTGCCTCTACCCATTCTGGTTTGGCATCTTCTATTTCATTATGGCTAATACCATCAACACATGGAATGAATATCATGCCCGTTGGTGTAACTTTTGATAAATAACAGGCATCATGACCAGCGCCAGATACCATGTCGCGGTTAGAATAACCAGATGCCTCAACACCGGCGCGAATTGCAGCAATACAGCTATCTTCAAATTTAATCGGCGCATAATACCAAAATGGGTCAAATTCTAATTCCAACCCTATATCGGACGCAATATCTTCGGCAGCCTGTTTTAATTCCGCGTCCATTTTGGCAAGTATTGCATCATCTGGATGGCGCAAATCAACGGTCATGAAAATCTTTCCCGGAATTACATTTCTTGAATTTGGATGGCATTCGATCATACCCACCGTTGCACAGGCGTATGGTTGATTATCAAGGCCAATTTTATTAACTGCAACAACAAGTCGCGCCGCACCAAGCAAGGCATCTTTGCGAATATGCATTGGGGTTGGCCCTGCATGTGCCTCGACACCAGTTAAATTTATTTCATACCAACGCTGCCCTTGGGCATCGGTAACAACACCAATAGTTTTATTTTCATTTTCTAAAATAGGGCCTTGTTCTATATGCGCCTCAAAATACGCACCGACCTCATGACCGCCAATATTGGCTTCATCATCACCAGCATAGCCAATTCGCGCTAATTCTTCGCCCATGGTTTTGCCGTCGCTATCTGCCCGACTTAGGCCATATTCAAGGTCAAATACATTGGCAAAAACCCCCGATGATATCATGGCGGGTGCAAAGCGTGAACCTTCTTCATTCGTCCAAACAGCAACCTCAACTGGGGCTTCGGTTTCATAATTTGCATCATTAAGCGAACGTATGACTTCAAGCCCAGCCAGCACACCATAAACGCCGTCAAACCTGCCGCCAGTTGGCTGGCTGTCCAAATGACTGCCGGTTAATATGGGGGCTAAATCATTATTACGCCCCGCGCGTTTGGCAAAAATATTGCCCATTTTATCAATACGAATACTGCAACCCGCCTGTTTACACCAATCAATGAAAAGATCACGACTTTCCTTATCAAGATCGGTCAGTGCCAAACGACAAACTCCACCTTTTTTAGTTGCACCAATTTTGGCCATTTCCATTAGGCTTTGCCATAAACGATCACCATTAATTTTTAAATTTTTTGCAATGCTCATATTATTTTCCTATTCTGCTGTGATACGTAATGGGTTATTTGGATGATCCCCCCATGTTAAATAAGGCAGGTTATTCTCAACTTTATTCATGGTGATTGCATCGCTAACTGGGCATACATACAGGCATAAATTACAACCAACACATTCTGCATCAATAACTGTAAATTCATTACCACCGCCATTTTTTGCATATTTGCTAATTGCTTGATGCGATGTATCTTCGCATGCAATATAGCATCTGCCGCATTCGATGCAATTTTCCTTGTTTATTTTTGCCTTAATATCAAAATTCATATTAAGGTCATTCCAATCAACCGTATTTATAATTGCCATCGATTTAAAATCATCAATGGTTTTATAGCCCTTTTCATCCATGAAGTTAGATAAGCCTTCGATCATATCATCGATAATGCGGAAACCAAAAATCATCGCCGCAGTACAAACCTGCACACAGCTTGCCCCCAATGCAATAAATTCCGCGGCATCACGCCATGTGTTAATGCCACCGATTGCCGATATTTCTAAATTTTTCGTTGCATTATTTCTGGCAATCTCGCTGATCATGCTAAGGGCGATAGGCTTCACGGCTGCACCGCAATATCCACCATGCGATCCTTTGCCATCGACGATTGGTGTTGGTGCCATCGCATCTAAATCTACGCTAATGATTGAATTAATCGTATTGATAAGTGATACAGCATTTGCGCCGCCTGCTTGTGCCGCTTCTGCTGGTATTAAAATATCAGTTATATTTGGTGTTAATTTGGTAAAAACAGGTATATTAACAACCTCTCGAACCCATCTTGTAACCTTTTCAACCAATTCTGGGACTTGCCCAATGGCTGACCCCATACCGCGTTCACACATGCCATGCGGGCAACCAAGGTTAAGTTCTAATCCATGCACGCCAGAAGCGGCGATTTTAACCGCCAATTCCTTCCATGCGCCTTCTTCCACTGGTGCCATCATAGAACCAATTATCACCCGATTGGGCCATTCTTTGCGTATTTCGCGAATTTCTTGCAAATTAACTTCCAGCGGACGATCGCTGATCAATTCAATATTGTTAATTCCGATAATACCACGGTTGGCATCAAGATGGGCACTATATCGACTTGACATATTAACAACTGGCGGGTCAATTCCAAGTGTTTTCCATACAACCCCACCCCATCCTGCCTCAAAAGCGCGAGCAACATTATATTTTTTATCGGTTGGCGGGGCAGAGGCCAACCAAAACGGATTTATGCTATCAATACCTGCAATTCTACATTTTAAATCGACCATTTTATTGCCTCCATATTATTTCTTAGATTTTAAAAAATCATTGATCGCAATTGCCGCTTTATTACCATCAGCAACTGCTTGGACAGTTAAATCTTCACCATTATCAATGCAATCACCACCAGCAAACACATCTTTTATCGATGTCTGATAATTTGAATTTACCTTTATTTTATTGCCAGAAAGCTCCAACCCTTCAAATAAATCTAGTTCCAATGTTTGACCAATTGCTTTTAAAATATGATCTGTGGTTAGGTTAAAAAATTTGCCAGTTGCAATTAACTTGCCATCAATTAAAATAGTTTTTTCAAATGTCATGGCTTTAATTTTATCATCCTCATTACGAATGATTGCGGTTGGTTTGGCCCATTGAACTATATTTATACCATTGGTTTTTGCCAAATCTTGCTCCCATATTGTCGCCCCCATTTGTTCCGCCCCACGACGATAAACAAGCGTTACATTATTTGCGCCAAGGCGTTTGGCCTGAACCGCCGCATCGATTGCCGTATTACCGCCGCCAATGACAATGATATCATCACCAACATCAAGATTTTGCTTATCATTTGTTTGGCGAATATTTTTGATAAAGCTAATCGCATCTTCAATGCCAATTTTATTTTCACCATCCAAATGCAGCGCATTAATATTACCAAGACCGGCGGCAATGAATATTGCATCAAATTTATTTTGTAATTGGGAAATGGTAATATCTTTACCAAACTCCTTGCCATGTTCAATTTTTATGCCGCCAATTTGCAGCAGAAAATCAATTTCTTTTTGTGCATAATCATTGACCATTTTATAAGCCGCAAGCCCATATTCATTTAACCCACCTGATTTTTTTTCGGCTTCGAAAATTACAATATCATGGCCTAATTCCGCAGTTTTATATGCACAGGATAATCCCGCTGGCCCTGCGCCTATTACGGCGATTATCTTGCCCGTTGGTTTTGCCCTTATGAATGGATGTTCATTGCAATTCATCATGAATTTATCAATTGAATAGCGTTGTAATTGGCCTATTTCTACGGCTTTTTCACCAGATTTTATGCGAACGCAAGCAGCTTCACATAAAATTTCTGTGGGGCAAACTCTGGCGCAACTGCCGCCCATGATATTTGATGATAATATGGTTTTTGCCGAACCATTTATATTTTCGGTGCGTATCTGATGGATAAATTTTGGAATATCAATTGCTGTTGGGCATGCCTGAACGCATGGCGCATCATAACAAAATAAACAACGCGAGCTTTCAGATATGACTTTTTGCGCGTTAAATGCTGGATGAATATCAGTAAAATTACCATTAATTTGTTTGATATTTATTGGATAACCATCATTAGATTGACTTATTTTTTCACCCATTGAATTATCCTTTATAAGTTATGGACATCGATAAGGATGCTTTAATATTAACTTAAGTAAAGCAATCTGTTTATTACAATGATCATTCCTGACTAAATAGTCAAAAACTAAATAAAAATATATAATGAAAACTCACATGTTATCGAAACAAATATACGAGTTTATTTATTATAAACAATTACCGATGGTTCATATGTAAAATCAAATATTACATTGCGGTGGTACATATTTTGATTTGGATTCCTTAGGTTAAGAAAATATTATTTGTTGATAATAAAATATTTTTGGTTTATGATTTAAACTAAAGATAGAATAAATTAGTTTATTTTCACCGATTTTGGGAATATCCGCGATAGAAATCGTTGACCTAAAATACGTTACAGAAGTAAGGGGAATGAATATGAGTAGCTATAATACTATTGGCGGCACACTTTCAGAAAATGTGCGCGAACAGTTGGCGCAATAGCGTGCAAAACATGGCAGTGATGATGCTGCCAATACAGGTCGGACTTCTCAAATAGATAGTTCTGGTAAAGCCTCCACCCAAACCCGGCAAAGCCCATCTCCAAGTCTGGCAAAGCCCACCAATTCTGGCAAAACCCAGGAGATTAGGCAAGATAGAATTTCATTATCCCCGATGGCTATCTCGTTCATCAATAAAGATACTGCTCCCAGCTTGGAACCTATAAAGGTACAAAATCAAACCAATCTATCATCACGGATCAAAACCGTGAGCAAATACGATAAAAAAAAATCTGCATAGGCAAATGGCGTATCTAGGCAGTCCATCTAAAAATCACTGGAACTAGCCAGACGCTATCGTGAAATTCAGGCAATGCCTGACCCTGCAAAACGACCAGAGAACACGAACGATTTTGATAATTTGCGTAGCGCACAAAGAACAGATGCAGCCAACCGGTGGTTAAGGGACGAAAGTAACACTACATTCTTTGCTTCATCACAAAGAATGGGAAGCAGCTATCAAGATAATGAAATATTATATGGTGGTAGTATAGAACAGGAACGCTATGAATTTGGCGAAATCTTTCATAAAAAGAATATACACAATATAAAACGGCGATATATAATGGGGATTATGCACATGCGGGTACTGGGCATGATTTGCGTGATAGCGATATTCACAAAATAGATTTTAAAAATATGGATTTACGCAATGCCAATTTAAGCGGCATGGATTTACGTGATGTTGATCTAAGCGGTCTTGACCTTTCCGGGGCGAATTTATCCGGCACTAATTTGTATGGAGCAACCATAACGAATGCATTTTTGTCGAATGTTAGCTTTGTAGGCGCAAACCTTGACAATGTAGATTTCAGCAATAGTACGATATATGCAAAATTTAGTGATATGCGTTCCGAAGATATTATTCTGAATGAGCTTAAAAAAGCACAAAATAATTTGCAAAACCCAGTTATGCCATTTCACGAATTTAGTGTCGATAATTTTAATAATCGAATATTAGCATTGCAAGAAGAGCTAGTTGAATTTCAGAAGAGTATTTCTAAATATAATTTTAAGACGGCTAGTTTGTCGGGTACAAATTTTGCTGGCGCTACGGTGCGTGGTGATTTCCAAGGCGTGAATTTATCAAATATAACATGGGGTGCCAAGCAATTTACTGGTGATTTTTCCTATGCCAACTTGGAAGGCGCAGATTTTAGCGGCACTGATGTTGATGGTGATTTCAGTTATGCTAATTTAAGCGGGGCGAACCTATCAGGTGGCATATTCAATGATGTTAATTTCACAGGCGCAAATCTGTCTGGTGCCAATTTACCAAGGTCAACATTCTACGAGAGTAATTTTTCTGAAACGAATTTATCCAACGTTAACTTCAATGGGTCAGATGGTCTTTATTCCAACTTTACCAATGCAAATAGTCCTGGCGCTAGATTTGATTTCACGAATATGGGCGGCAGTGATTTAACAGGTGCCGATCAAGACAGCGTTGAGTTTTCTCGAACCAATTTTAAGTTAGCTGCTCCATTGAGTTGGCGTTCATCAATGTAGCAATTGAAACTTGGAAATATCTTGGTTTAAATTTCATCCAGACTATCTATATTTTCAAGGGTTGAAATTGGTTTACCATGCAATCTTTCAATTTCCGCCAAGATCATGTCAAGCTTAATTAACTCATTCATCAGCCATTGCATTGGCTTGTTCCATTACAAGCTCCACAGCTTCTATTGTTTTATCGGGCGGATAGCTGATAATGGTGCAAAGTTTTGCGTATTAAATTGCGTAGCTTCGCCTGTACGCTATCGCGTTTTTGCCAATCGATGCAGCATACTGTTAATTACATTTACCATTGTCCCCATTACGGGCAAGGGTAAAGTCGTCATGGCATTATTAATGACTAGCATTGGTTTGATGTTGGCAACTGTTGGTTAATCCGCATTATTTAACGCACCGCGCTTTACCATGGGCATAACCGATCTTCAATCTGGATTTAGCTTTGTAACATTGGCAATGGCATTATTTGCCCTGCCCGAAGCATTATTTCTGGTGCTTGATCCTAACAGAGGTGCAAACAGTAATAGCAGCCAAGCCATAAAGGACCTTCGTATTACTAAAGCAGAAGCAAAGGCAATCGCCCCTGTTATTATGCGCCAATCAATTCAAGGTTTTCTTATTGGCGTGATGCCGGGTGCAGGGGCTATGATTGCATCTTTTCTTGGTTATGCCGTTGAGCGTAATATTGCCAAGGGCGCAGAACAGGCAGAATTTGGCAAAGGATCTATCAAAGGATTGGCTGCACCAGAAGCCGCCAATAATGCTGCTTGCACTGGTTCTTTCGTGCCATTGTTAACACTGGGCATTCCTGGTTCTGGTACTACTGCTATTTTGCTCGGTGCGCTTTTGGCATTAAATGTTAACCTTGGCCCGCGATTGATGATTGATAATCCATCTATTTTTTGGACGGTTATTATCTCCATGTATATTGGTAATTTTGTATTATTAATTCTAAATTTGCCATTGATACCATATATCGCCAAATTATTAACAATTCCTAGAAATTATCTAATACCTTTTATTTTATTCTTCACAATGATCGGTGCCTATATCGGGCAGAATAACGCAACTGAACTGTTAATTCTTGTGGGTCTAGGTGTAGGGGCAATTGGTGGGGTAATTGCACAATATATTAATATGCCGCTGGCATGGAGCGCCAACAGAATAGGTTAAATTTTCTACCAATGGTGAAATTATATCAAAAATATCATTAGCAGGTTTTTGATTGTTACTTTTATCTATTTTTGTATATTTCATACTTAACAGGCCATTTTATATATGAATACAGATCAATGATTAAAAATTAACATTTGTAATATAATAACAATAATACTAGATATGCGAACCATTGACCTTAAGTTGAAATATCTACTGATTTTAATGGTTCTGATGTCAACGAAGTTTAGGAAGTAAATCAAACCATGCGCGAATAGATTGCATTAATTTAAAATCATAACGGGTAAAATTTACCATAACAGAATTATATTCAAACAATTGATTGCAGCTGATATTAGTTTATGCGAATATGAACAGTAATCTATCGATTATTGATTATTTGGTTGCGCTTTATGAGCAAGACATTAAGCGCATAAAATTTATCAATCATTTACAATGGGCTTATGCTGCATAGCCAGCAACAGAATTTTCAATTGAAATAAGCTAGAGTTCACCTACAAACATATGTTTGTTTCATAAAAGACAACGGCAATTAGATATTGTCGAATAGTCTTACTATAACTAGACAACGGAGGTAATTATGGTCAATTTTATATCAAAACTAACAAAAATACTCAGTATGCTTGCCCTGACGGGTATGTCAATCAGCCTTGCCAATTCCCAAGAAGTCTTGCGCTTTGCCCATGTTTATGAAACATCAACCCCATATCATGCGGCTGCAATTCGTGCCGCGGATGCTTTATCCAAAGCCACCGATGGCCGTTATATAATGAAAGTTTATCCCGCATCACAATTGGGTAAAGAGGCAGCATTAAACGAAGCTCTATCCCTAGGTACAATTGACGCAATATATACTGGCGTTGCCTTTTTAGGTCAAAGTTATGGCCCAATTAGTATTTCAGATTACCCTTTCACAATGCGTAGTTACGAGCATTGGAAAGCCTATGTTAATTCTGATTTATTTGCTGAAATGGCTAATGCTTATAAAGGCGTATCGGGCAATACTATCGCTGCGATGACATATTATGGTTCGCGTCATGTAACCGCCAATAAAGCAATTTTAAAACCATCTGACATGGATGGATTGAAAATCAGAACACCAAATGCACCAGCATATCAAATGTTTCCGAAGGCAACGGGCGCAAATCCAACACCAATGGCGTTTTCTGAAGTATATCTTGCCTTGCAACAAGGCGTGGTTGATGCACAGGAAAATCCATTACCAACAATTCAATTTAAAAAATTCTATGAAGTACAATCAAATATCAACCTAACGGGTCATATTACCAATTCACTGGCAATCGTGGTTTCACCCATTACGCTTGGTAAAATGGGCGCTGATGGCGAGAAGCTTCTCGCTGTTTTATCTGAGGCTGCTTTAATCACATCAGATGAAATTGTTCAGTCTGAAAAAGATCTTGTTGCATGGTTTCGCAACAAAGGTATTAAGGTAAATGATGTTGATCGCGCGCCATTTATCGCTGTGGTTTCACCGCATCTTACTTCACCAGATGTTCCTTGGAGCCCTGATATTTACAAGCGTCTTCAAGCCATTAAAGAATAAAGTAAGTTATCATTAAGGGAGCTAGATCAAAAATAAAAACAATAATGATCTAGCTTCCTATATAATATATCTTTTAACAGGGAGCAATTATGGAAAACAATCAAATCAAAGCGAAAGAAATTAACTTTGATCAGCTGTCGGATGCGGACGAAGCTTATTTTAAAAATTTCAAAATTTCATTAGCTGACTATCCTTTGATTCTGATGTTTGGTTTTTTATTTGCTATTGTTTTTCTACAATTTTTTACTCGCTATATACTTAATGATTCCATCGCTTGGACCGAAGAGGCCGCACGCTATCTATTGATTTTGGTAACTTTTGCTGGTGCAATACGCTGTCAAATCACTGGCTCACATATCACATTAGAATTCATGGATAAATATTATGGACGCTTTAAAATCTGGTTTATAATTTTTTCTCTGTCTCTCACACTTATTTTTATATCGCTAATCATTTGGTCGGCTTTGGTGCTGATAGAACGGACATCGTTTCAACAAATGGTATCCTTGCCATTCCCTAAATATTATTTGCATGCCATTGTCGTGGCCTTATTATCCATTAACTGGTTGGTTTTGATTTATTTAATTTATAACAAAATCCGCAATTTAACTAGAATATCTAATGCAGATATACTTGCCAATATAATACAGGAGCATTAATCATGGCCCTTATCATTCTTTTTAGCTCGCTGTTTATTTTAATGTTAATGCGCATCCCTATTGCTTTTTCATTGGCACTTTCATCCCTTTCTTATATTCTTTACGAAGGCTTACCACCCGTTTTATTATTCCATAATATGATTAATGGCATGGATAGCTTTCCATTGTTATCTATTCCATTTTTTATTTTGGCGGGCGGCTTGATGAATTCTGCTGGAATTACCGCACGAATATTTGGTTTTGCAAGATCAATCGTTGGCTGGATGCCGGGCGGCTTGGGTCATGTTAATATTGGTGCTAGCATTGTTTTTGCGGGCATGTCTGGCGCAGCAGTGGCCGATGCGGGCGGACTTGGCGCAATTGAAATCAAGGCGATGCGCGAAGCGGGCTATGATGATGATTTCAGCATTGGTATCACCGCTGCTTCATCAACCATTGGGCCTATCATCCCACCATCTTTGCCACTAGTAATTTTTGGCGTGATGTCATCTGTCTCTATTGGGCAATTATTTGTAGCGGGAATTATCCCCGGCTTATTAATGGCAGCTTCGTTATCGGTGATGGTGTGGTGGATTGCAAAAAAACGCAATTATCCCATCGATATGGCTTTTCGCTTAAATAATATCGCGGTGCATGCTAAAACATCATTTTTACCACTTATGACACCGGTAATCATTGTTGGGGGCATTATTTCTGGATTATTCACCCCGACCGAAGCAGCTATTTGCGCCTCTGCTTATGCAATGTTTCTTGGTTTAGTGGTCTATAGAACATTAGCAATTCGTAAGCTAGCTGTAATTTCCATCGATACGATCGAGGTTACTGCCAGCATTATGATGATTGTCGGTGCGGCAAGTGTTTTTGCATGGATATTAACCGCCAATCAGGTTGCTGTTCATTTTGCTGAATTTGTTTTTAGCTTCACCGATAATAAATATATCGTTCTGCTATTAATAATGGCGCTTGTATTGGTGGTGGGATTATTTATGGAAACCATTGCTGCAATTTCTATTTTAGTACCTGTTCTTCTGCCGATAGCAGCACAATTTGACATTAATCTGGTGCATTTAGGTGTGATAGTAATTTTAAACTTGATGTTAGGGCTGCTAACCCCACCAGTTGGCATGGTTCTATTTGTGCTATCCCGCGTTTCTGGTGTTTCTTTTGAACGTTGTGTAAAGGCAACGATGCCATTTCTAGTGCCGCTTATAGTCGTATTGATGTTATTAGTATTCTTCCCAAGCCTTACTTTATTTCTTCCAGAATTATTATATGGGAAATAATATATAAAAAAGCTATATTCTTTTGCATTTCACTATATATTTTACGCTAAATGCACGACGGGTCGACGGGATCCTTGCAAACCACTTGCGTGGCTGGCTGAAAGATGGATATGACATTTTATTAGATTTCGACTTAAAAAAAAGTGCAGTAGATCAATTATAAAAAGTTACGTGTAATCTTATCAATCGACAGTTAAAGTTTGCCGCACAGCTAATTTCCAGCCATCATATAGTTTTTGACATATTACGGGAGGCATATTTGGTTCAAATCTAGTTTCAAGCGACCATTGCTTTGCAAATTCTGATTGATTTGGATATAACCCAATTTGCATACCAGCAAGCCAAGCAGCAGCCATAGCCGTTGTTTCTAAAATTTCGGGGCGGTCAATTTTCTCACCCAGAATATTTGCTAAAAATTGAATTGTCCAATCTGAACTAGACATGCTGCCATCAACTCTTAAAATTTGCTCGACCTCATCATTACCCCAATCATCCTGCATTGCCTCTAATAAATCTCTAGTTTGATAAGCAACGCTTTCTAACGCTGCTCTGGCTATTTCCGCGCGCCCCGTATTTCTAGTAATACCCGTAATAGTTCCCCGACATTCGGCATCCCAATATGGCGCACCAAGCCCTGTGAAGGCTGGAACTAAATAAACCCTCTCATCTGCATTAGCCACCGCTGCAAGTTCCTGTGCTTCGCTGGCAGTGCCAATAATTTTTAGGCCATCCCTCTAAACCATTGAACCGTTGAGCCAGCATTAAAGATACTGCCCTCCAAGGCATATGTTGTTTCATTAATTAATTGATATGCAATTGTGATTAACAGGCGATTATTTGAAATGACAAGTTCATTTCCCGTATTTAATAATAGAAAACACCCCGTTCCATATGTTGATTTCAACATTCCTGGTTTAAAACAGGCCTGACCAATTGCCGCTGCTTGTTGATCGCCTGCTACTCCTGAAATTGGGATATTTACGCCGAATATTTGCTTGTCGGTTTCACCAAAATCATCTGCACAATTTTTTACTTCTGGTAACATTTGCATTGGAATATCTAACATCCTGCAAATATCTTCATCCCATTGATTTTCACGAATATTATATAACATTGTACGCGAGGCATTGGTCGCATCCGTTAGATGTTTTTTACCACCAGTCAGCTTCCAAATTAAGAAACTATCGATTGTACCAAATAATAGATCGCCATTATTTGCTTTTTCAACCGCATTTTCAACATAGTTCAAAATCCATCTTAATTTTTGTTGCTGAAAAATATGGATCAATTAACAAACCGGTTTTTTTCTTTATTTCATTTTCAAAACCAGTTTTTTTCAGCTTGGCGCAATAATCCGCCGTCCGCCTATCTTGCCAAACAATCGCATTATGAATTGGCTTGCCAGTAAATTTATCCCATATAACTGTTGTTTCACGTTGATTAGTTATACCAATAGCGGCAATTTCTGTTGCATCTATATTTGTTTGTTTCAAAACTAATTTTAAAGTTTGGACAACGGTTGCCCATATGTCTTTTAAATCATGTTCGACATAACCAGATGCGGGAAAATGCTGTTTAAATTCTTGTTGCGCTATACCAACAATCGCCATTTGTTGATTAAATAAAATAGCACGGCTTGATGTTGTTCCTTGATCAATTGCAAGTATATATTTCATTTTATCACTAAATATTGGGTTAAAAAAAATTTATAATAAGCAGTAGATTGATTTATATCTTCTATTGGTATATAAATACTATATATGAAATCTTTTATTCAATCTAAATATATTAATTATATTTTGCAATAAGTCCAAAATATTCCGCAATCATGCGATATTATATTAAATTTTCGTGCTAACTTTATATAACTATATTCTATTTTACGCATGGCCTTAAGGGATAAAAATGTCCGATGGAATAGACGTTCAAAATGCAAATCAAGATCAATTGCTGAAAATACAAATTGAAAATAATGCAAATGACATTATATACATCAAAGGAAATATATTAACATCTATTGCTAAAATTAAGCAAGATATTGCTTCGGAAACAAGTTATAGCGGACAATTGAATGAAAAAATCAACCTGTTGAAACAACAGGTTATTATGCTCGATGCTAAGGTTCAAACTGTAATTGATCTTGCCGATGATGTTGTTGCGACCGCAGGTAATACAATTGATTATGTTGATTGGATATTCGCAGCTATCGTTGGTATACTTACGGTGCTCTCTATTATTATTTCGATCTTTTTTTATAAATCGAAGAAGGAGCATTTAATCGAAGCAACGAATGGCATTTTGGATAAAATTACAAATGATAGAGATCTTCAAGATAAGTTACTTGGAAAATTAGTGAAACATAAAGAATTTATTCCTATTGTAAGGGAACTCATGCCTCAATTAGATATAGAACCGTCAAATTATGAGGATGATAGGTCAATTATAGATTTAGGAGAGGAGTTAAACCGATGACTGAAGATATTGTCAAATATGCATCACTATCTCCAGAAGCATTACTTGAAAAGCTTGAGCAAACTAAGCCACCATTTGATCCTTTTAATATGTAAAAATCAATGGGCTTTATAGTGAAACGTGAAGTTGATTTACGGGAAGATGATGCTTCTGGAGAGATTAAACTTAGCCCTAGAGATAATAAAAAGATTGAAATTTGGGTTGATCCTTTAAATGTTATTAATCGTCAAAGATTTACGATGGCGCATGAATTAGGGCATTTAGTAAAGGATATTTTGCCAGATTTTAAGAATTTTCACGACCCTATAATTGATACACCCAAAACACTTAAAAGAGATGGCGCGTCCAATCCCAAAGAATATGCGGCTAATCGATTCGCGGCGCGGCTATTGATGCCAAAATTTAGCATAATCAAAGAGAGCAGAGCTATTATAGATGAATATAAGGAAAATAATAATAATAATATGATTAGTATTATTGATTTTACATCTTTGATGGCAGAAAGATTTGTTGTATCTGAAATTGCTATGAAAATTAGGTTGAAGACTTTAAAAATAATAAAAGGCTAAATTTAAGGGCAATTCCACCGATACATAAGCTATACAATATATAAAAACTATCTCAAAAAAAATGGCAGCAGGTAATTCCCGCTGCCATAATTTAAGTTTTATTTATTTACATATATATCAATTAATCAAGATTAAATTCAACGCCTTGTGCCAATGGTAATTCACGCGAATAATTGACCGTATTGGTTGCACGACGCATATATCCCTTCCACGCATCAGAACCAGATTCACGCCCGCCGCCGGTTTCTTTTTCGCCACCAAATGCGCCACCAATTTCTGCACCACTAGGCCCAATATTAACATTGGCGATGCCGCAATCTGAACCAGCAGCCGATAAAAATAATTCTGTTTCGCGAATATCGGTTGCAAAAATAGAAGATGATAAACCCTGTGGCACATCATTATTAAGAAAAAATGCTTCGTCCAAAGTTTCATAGGTAACCACATAAAGAATAGGGGCAAATGTCTCTGATTTAACAACATCGCTTTGTTTTGGCATATCGACAATCGCGGGTTTAACATAATAGCCATCTTTATATTTATCTTCTAGAACCCGATCACCGCCAAATATTTTGCCGCCTTCAGATTTTGCCTGTTGCAAGGCTTTTTGCATCATTTCATATGAAGTTTTATCGACTAATGGGCCAATCAGGCTAGATTGATCCAATGGATCGCCTATTCTAATGCTGTTATATGCTTTTTCAAGTTTCGGCAATAATTCAGCCTTAACATCCTTATGGATTATCAACCGTCGCAATGATGTGCAACGTTGACCACAAGTTCCGACCGCGCTAAATAAAATTGCCATGACCGCCATATCAAGATCAGCCGACGGTGTTATAATCATGGCGTTATTGCCGCCTAATTCCAAGATAGATTTACCAAAACGTTCTGCAACTATTGGCCCAACTTTGCGCCCCATTCGGGTGCTTCCCGTTGCGCTTATGATTGCCATATCCTTGCTTTTAACCATGGTTTCACCCACATCACGGCCGCCATTTGCCAATTGATGCAAGCCATCAGGCGCATCGCCAAACCGTGCCAAAGCGCGATCCATAATTTTAGCACAAGCAATCGCGGTTAACGGGGTTTTTTCCGATGGTTTCCAAATAACCGCATCGCCGCAAATTAATGCTAATGCCGTATTCCATGACCAAACGGCAACGGGAAAGTTAAATGCAGAAATAATACCACAAACGCCCGATGGATGCCATGTTTCGCGCATCGTGTGACCGGGGCGTTCGGATGCGATTGTTAGGCCATATATTTGCCGTGATAAGCCAACGGCAAAATCACAAATATCGATCATTTCTTGAACTTCGCCAAGGCCTTCTTGATAAATTTTACCGCATTCTAATGTTACTAAGCGGCCTAAATCTTCTTTCGATTTGCGTAATTCTTCGCCCAGCAAACGCACCAATTCACCACGCCTTGGTGCGGGGACAAGCTTCCATTGATTGAAAGCATCTTTGGCTTTAACGATCATTTTTTCCATTTCAGGGCTGTCAATCTGCGCAACCGATGCGATTTTTTTACCGTCAGTCGGTGAATATACATCAAGGCTGCCATTTTTATAATCGGCCTTAGTTAATCCTAGATTTTTATAGATTTCTTCATATGACATTATATTTTCCTTAATGTTTAGTATATTATATTGTTAATATTTAGATAAATCTTATGGATAATGCAAGCGATCAAAAATCACATATATATTACCAAATGTAATATTAATCGGCATATTCCAAAATCCATTGATGGAATGCGGACACGGGATGATAGTTGGTTTTTTCATTAGGAATTATCAAATAATAAGATGAAGAGCTTTCACAAGCAGCCGCATCAAAGCTCATAAGCGCGCCAGTTGATAATTCATTTTCAACAAAAAGCTTTGGCATCAATGCAACGCCAAGCCCCGCGCACGCGGCCTGTGCCACCGATGAGAATTGTTCAAATGACATGCCTTGCGATGCATCATATTCAATATCATGGCGATTAAACCATTTTGTCCAATGGTCACGCCTTGATGAAAGATGAAGCAAAGGTATATCGCGAAAATTTTCTGGCGCTGAAAGATCATATTTTTCTTCTAACAATGGAGAATATATGGGCATAACCGTTTCACGCATTAAGAATATAGATTTAGCATTTGGCCAATCATCGCTGCCATAATGAATTGCGGCATCAAGCCTTTCACCGATTATATCAAATGGCAGGATATGGCTGGTAAAGCTGACGGTTATTTCTGGATTTTTTCTTATGAAACTAGCCAGTTTTGGGATCAACCATTTTGCCCCAAATGTTGGTAAGACTGCTAATTTTAACTCCCCAGTTTTTGAATTAGTCATAATATTTAATGTGGAAAGCCTAATAATATTCAATGCTGATGATATTTCTTCAAAATATTTCATGCCCGCATTATTTAAGCTTATTTTTTGACCATTTCTTATGAATAAATCCATGCCCAGCTGTTTTTCAAGGGCGCGAATTTGCCGACTAATCGCGCCTTGAGTAAGGCTTAATTCCTTTGCTGCATTTGAAAAACTGCCAAGTCTGGCGGCGGCTTCAAATGCACTTAACATGCTGGTCGATGGTAATAATCTTCTTTGGTTTAAAGTCATCTAGGGCTTAAGGTCATATTATATATTATGAATATATTTAAAATTATCAATAATATTTAATTTTTAATCCTTATTTTCAACTTTCGTTAATTCAAGATCAAGGCTTGGTTGCGTTAAATCATCGGGGGTAACAATGCCCATGGCAATTATCATTTTAATGGCCTCATCAACAGGCATATCCAATGGTTTAATATCATCACGATGGGCAAATACCATATATCCACCAGTTGGATTTGGCGTTGTCGGCACATAAATATTGATATAATTACCGCCAAGCTTGCGGGCGGCTTCACCACTAGTATTTGCTGTAACAAAGGCGATTGTCCATAGGCCATCATGTGGCCAACGTACAAGTATAGCTTGACTAAATGCGTCTGATTGCTGCTTAAGAACAGTTTCTAATATTTGCTTAGAACCATTATAAAGGCTTCTTATAAACGGCATTCTTTGTAATATGGCTTCACCCATATTAACCATCCAACGACCAAGCAACCCCGCCGTTAATGCACCAATCAAGATCATGGCGATTATAAGAATTATCAATCCTAAACCAGGCAATCCATATTCAAAACCAAAATTATCACGAATATAATTAACAGGATTTAAATGCGCAGGGATAAGCGGTAAAATTTTATCATCAACCATACCGATAAACCACCATGCAACGGCAGCTGTAATAGCGATTGGCGCAGTAACAAGCACACCCGCCAGAAAATAGGCTCGTAATTTAGAAAAAAGTCTGATTTTAACCTTTGTCTTTTGTTTTTTGTTTTTCACCTTAAGGCCCCTTAATATATGATTGAATAACCTACACTTTTATATAATTCAGATAAAGCCCTAGTTTATATATAAAACTATAGATAAATTAACATATAATTGATTTGAATTGTTGTAATGCTTGAATTATTATCAAAATAAATAAGCCATAATATATTATTGGCTATTAAATATTTATGGAGAGGCAATGCAAAACCAAGGCAATTCTTTAGCATCGATAGAGGTATTCCAAGATATTACCAATGCAGAAATACAGCTTATTGAAAATAAATGCACATGGCGGTCTTTTGCGGCACAGCAACAAATTATCGAACGTATTTCAGATTCCAAAGATGTATATTTTATTATGAACGGTACTGTCCGTGTAGTAAATTATTCATTATCCGGTAAAGAAATATCATTTGAAGATATAAGCAACGGGGCATTATTTGGCGAACTTTCGGCAATTGATGGTGGTGAAAGATCAGCCAATGTAATTGCCATATCAGATACAGTGGTGGCGATAATGCCGCCCGATATTTTTAAAAAAATGCTGGCTGAATATCCCAATATCGCATCACGTCTTATGAAACGTTTGGCGGGCATTATTCGCATATCAGTTGATCGTATTATGGATTTAAGCACGCTTGGCGCAAATAACCGTGTTTATGCGGAATTGTTACGCTTGGCCAAAATAAAAAACCAATCATTTGATGAAAATATAAAAAATATTACTATCGCCATACCAAATCATAGTAATATCGCCAGCCGTGTCAGCACGACAAGAGAGACCGTGGCGAGAGTATTTGGCGAATTAACAAAAAATGGAATCATTAAAAAGGCTAATAATAAGTTAGAAATTTCCGATATTAATAGATTACAAGAAATGGTCGAATATTTTCGTGGTAATTAATCTATAATTTAATATTAAAATAACGGCTGTTTTCTGCAATATTTTAAGTTTTTATAATATTATTTAATTTTTTTTTGATTTTTTTTAAAAAACTAATTGACCATGGGGGTAACTAACCCTATTTTGCGCCCGCAACCAATTGATAATATATTATGGGCACTTAGCTCAGTTGGTAGAGCATTCGACTTTTAATCGAACGGTCACTGGTTCGAATCCAGTAGTGCCCACCAAAAAAAACCCTTAGTCATTAATGGCTTGGGGTTTTTTTATGACTAAATTAAATATAATATTTTGGATATTATTTATGTGATAGATATAGTTATTATGCGTATTATATTGGCTAGGGTCAGGACCTATTAATTTTATGCAATTCTGTTTATCAGTAAGCTTGTAGATACAAAAAAACAAGACTAAGGATATGTTAGCATATTTGAGCATTGTTTCTGCGCTAGATGCAAGCTTACTGATAAACCCGCTGGGCGGGGCAATTCTGCTCTGACGTTGTCGAAAAGACTTGAAAATCAGACGGTTTACTGCATATTTTCTCCTATCCATAGCAAGAATATTACCTCCGCAGAACGGATTAAATTAATAGGTCCTGACCCTAATCATTAATGATTTTAAACAAGATTTCCATCTCGGTATTATTATAGCAATTATAGTTTTTATACTATATGATTTATTTATAAATTTATTTTTGATTAAAGATTTAATCATTCGGGGTTGGCGTGATGCGACATAATAGTTCATTGGCTTTAAATAATATTAATGATCAATATTTTTTATCTAACGAAACTAAACCCATAACTTTTATCGATTTATTCGCTGGTATTGGCGGTTTTCATATTGCGCTTCATAATTTGGGTTTAGATTGTGTTTTTGCATCCGAATGGGATAATAAAGCGAGGGAAACATATGAATATAATAATAAAATATTATCGCCAGAATTATTTCAAAAAGAAAAATTTGTCGGTGATATAACCAAAATAAATCCAGCCGATATTCCAGATTTTGATATTTTATGCGCTGGTTTTCCCTGCCAACCTTTTTCACAAGCGGGCTTTAAAAAAGGCTTTGAAGAGGTGCGCGGTACTCTTTTTTTTAATATTGTTGATATTATAAAATCCAAGCAACCAAAGGCATTTTTTTTAGAAAATATCCGCCATTTACTAAATCATGATGATGGTAAAACCTTTAATGTAATAAAAGATATTATAACCAATAGATTGGGTTATTCCTTTAATTATAAAATAATAAAAGCATCGGATTTTGGCCTGCCGCAACATCGGGCAAGGCTTCTGATGGTTGGTTTTAGAGATGGCGAAGAATTTGAATTTCCCGACCCCGTAAAATTAAAATTAACTATGTCGGATATTTGGGGCGGTAAATGTGAAAAAAAAATTGGTTACACATTGCGCGTCGGCGGTAGAGGGTCAAAAATTACCGATCGCAGAAATTGGGATTCATATCTTGTTGATGGCAAAATTAAAAGATTATCATCCAATGAAGGCCTTAAAATGCAAGGCTTTCCAGATTATTTTAAATTTCCCGTTTCAGAAACGCAAGCTATGAAACAATTGGGAAATTCGGTTGCCATACCAGTTATCGAAGCAGTGGCAAAATCAATTATAAATAATATATGTTAGACTTATTATGTTAATATCAGAGGAGTTAAATCAATTAAATCTTATTTCTGGCAAAAAAATATCAATGATCTTTAACGATATATATAGCGATATATTAACAATTTCATATACTTCTGAATCCTCTATTATTAGGGAATTATGGGCAAGATATAAGCCAATATCTCCATCTTTAAACGGCAGTGTATTTGAATGAATATTAGCAGTAATATTTTTCAGATCATCAATATTACCATTATATGTTCAGGTAAGGCTTTCTTTCGTGCCAATGTGGATTTTGATTTTGTTGCATACACTAAGGGAGTTTGGCCCAATCATTTTTTCAGCAAAAACTAGCCTGCGAGAAAGATATAAACAAGCTGATTTAGAAGGCATGATGTTAAGGCAGGTTCACAGAAGATCAAAAAGCTATCTAATAACCCTAAATGAGCTTGAGGCTAATAACGTTAATGAAAAAATAAAAAATGGGCAAGTTCTTGGTCTTGATAGTGTTATTGTCGCCAGTAACGAAACATTTGATAAATTAATCGCGGAATTAAAAACATATAATTATTATCGCCCAGAAAAAATTGACATTTTGACTAGCAGTCGATTGATAGCATAATCAACAAAATAATATAATCAATAAACTGGCGACATAAGAAATTATTGATTTAAAATGAACGGAATATTTTATGCGCGCTTTGCATGATTTAATATTACCCGTGCGGCACTTTTGAAAATAGACCATAAGAGAGAAAATAAACAGCACCATACTATCTCTATATGAATTATAATTATCAATTTTTAGGAAAATCATGACTACAAACAATAAAAGCTCTCAAGAATTACAACCTACTATTATTTCCTTTGTAAAAGATCTACCCAACCTATGCTCACTTGCTGGATTAGCCTGTACAATTTTAGCTATTTATTTCAGTATTTTGGGGGTTTACTACGCCGCAATGATTGGGATGATCTGGGCGGTGGCTTTTGATTGGGCGGATGGATTAATTGCACGAAAAATGAAAGGAAGAACGGGGGAAGATAGCGCATTTGGAGGACAACTTGATGTATTAATCGATATTGTTAGTTATGGCGTTACTCCCGCTATTCTTTTGCTGAGTTATGGGAAATTTGAGCCTATATTTTTAATAGGTGCTTTTCTTATACTCGCTGCAAGCGCGATACGATTAAGTTATTTTAGTATATTTGGCCTCGCTGATGGATCAAAATATACAGGCTTGGCTCTCGATAATAATAATATAATTCTTGTTTTCATTTTCATATTTGAAAGCGTTTTAAGCCATAGCCTATTTGCTGCAATTTTTTATATATCCGCTTTAGGGCTTGCCGTTTTGAATGTATCTCAAATAAAAACGCCGAAGCTTTCTGGAAACCCAATCAATGTTTATGCCCTTGCTTGCTATACTATTGTGATAACTGGTATTTACGGGTGGAAACTTTTATAAATTATCGAGATATAAATATTTATTAATCTGCATTATTGGAGTTAAATTAACATAATGGTTGTATATACGGTAGGTACATTTGATTTGTTACATGTAGGGCACCTTGCTTTATTGGAATACTGTAGAACATTAGGTGATGTGGTCGCGGTGGGTGTGGCTGCGGATGATGTAGTTAGTTCTTATAAGCCTAATATACCCATTATTCCACTTGAACAACGGATGATGATGCTAAAAGCTTTACGATGCGTAAATATTGTTAGACCCTATCATAAGCTTGAATATGTATCTGGCTGTAAAGAATTGAAACCTGATATTTTTGTTATAGGTGAGGATTGGGGGGATAAACAACATAATCTTGATGTAGAGGCTTATTTACGCGCCAAGGGTAGTAAATTATTCAAGTTAGCTATAACCCAAGAACATCATCTACAAAAATAAAACAAAATGTCATTTCTCAGTCTCATAGAGGCACGTATCTCGCTCAAGAGATTTAGTATAAATGTCAAAAGCATACAAATATAGCTTAATAAGCTGTCCTAAAAACTTTGCCAAATCAATGACGAAATTAAAAGATTATCGTCCTAGAAAAATTGACATTTTGACTAGCAGTCGATTGATAGTATAATCAATAAACTGGCGACATAAGCAATTATTGATTTAAAATGAACGGAAAATTCACTATGGCTAATTTGGAAATTGGCGATCAAGCTCCTGATTTTACTTTGCCGATTAATGGCGGTGGGGAATTAACTTTATCGTCGCTTTTAGGTAGAAATATAGTTATTTATTTTTATCCCAAGGACATGACTCCTGGTTGCACAACGGAGAGCCAAAATTTTCGTGATGCCAGTGATGAACTTAATAAATTAGACGTGGAAATAATCGGCATTTCAAAAGATTCTGTGGCAAGGCATGATAAATTTATCGCCAAGCATGATTTGCCATTCACCCTTGTTAGCGATGAAGAGACCGCCGCCTGTCAAGCATTTGGCATCTGGCAATTAAAGAAATTTATGGGCAAAGAATATATGGGCATTATGCGTAGTAGTTTTTTAATTGATAAGGCCGGTAAAATTGTTGAAATATGGCATAAGGTTAAGGTAAAAGGCCATGTGGATGCGGTTTTATCCCGTGCAAAAGATCTATAATAAACATTAATTTTAACTTAAGTTATTTTAAAAATCATGGTTAAAAAAATTGCCATAATCGGCGGCGGCCCATCGGGTTTAATGGCGGCTGAAAGTCTAATAAACCGTGGAATACCATATGAAATAACCATATATGATGTCATGCCATCTATGGGTCGTAAGTTTCTTATGGCGGGCAAAAGCGGCCTTAATATTTCCCATAATGAAGATATGGAAAGCTTTCTTGCCAATTTTGGCGAGGCAATAGATAAATTAACCCCCGCAATCAAGGCATTTGATTGTGATGCCATCAGGGCATGGGCGGGTAAATTAGGCATTGTTACTTTCATTGGTACAAGCGGGCGAATTTTCCCCACAGGATATAAAGCCGCACCTTTATTACGCGCATGGATAAGATATTTACGCGCCAATGGGATCATAACAAAAACCCGCCATCAATGGCTTGGTTGGGATGATAAAAATAATCTTATATTTGATAATAATCAGGAAATAAAATATATAAAAGCTGATGCTACTATTCTGGCAATGGGTGTTGGCAGCTGGCCGCAGGTTGGTTCAGATGGTAAATGGGTTGATTATCTGCGTAAAAAAAGCATCAATATAACCAACCTAAAACCTGCCAATTGCGGCTTTAATGTTAATTGGAGCGATTTTTTTAAAAATAAATTCGAAGGCATGGCAATAAAAAACTGTCTATTATCATTTGCTGGTAATGAAAAAAAAGGCGATATGGTGGTTAGCCGTTATGGGCTTGAAGGTGGTGCAATATATGGCTTATCAGCCCAATTGCGCGACCATATATATAAAAATAACACCGCAATTTTAAAACTTGATCTATTGCCATTTAAAGATTTAAGCGAAATAATAAATTTATTGGCGCGAGCAAAAGGCAGCATGTCGATGGCAACCCATATTAAAAAAACCACTGGTCTGCAATCGGTCAAGGCGGGTTTATTGCGCGAATGCCTATCAAAAGAAATATTTAATGACCCTGCGGCACTAGCAAATGGCATTAAAAACCTGCCCATAACCTTGCAATCACCGCGCCCAATTGACGAGGCGATCAGCAGTGCCGGAGGCGTTGCATGGGATGAGTTGGACGATAATTTCATGTTAAAATCATTGCCAGGGGTGTTTTGTGCTGGCGAAATGATAGATTGGGAAGCACCAACAGGTGGTTATTTATTATCGGCGGCGATGGCAATTGGCAAATATAGTGGCGGGGCTGCATCAATCTGGCTTGAACAAATATAACAATATATGCAATAAGATATATAGAGATTTTTTAATATATCCATGATAAGATATGAATTAAGTATATATTTTAACAATGGATGATGGTTTAAGGTGGTTTTATGACTGACATTGTAAATTATAACACGCAAATAGAAGCTGAATATATTGAAGAAACGGTCGATCTTTTAGACGAAATAGAAGTTATCATCCAACAATTATCTACAGGATCAGAAGAAGGCAAACAGCGTTTTAAATATGCGCTTGTCAAATTATCAAATCTTTGCGCCACAGGGCAACATACAAGCAATATTCTGTTAAATGTAACAATGCATCGGTTTTTAAATTATCTAAATGGCTTGGCTAAACCAAATATTGATCAAATTCGCGATACACAAATATTCACCGATACGATGAATGGTATTCTTGACGGAACAGTCACGCATGATGGTTATGATTTTAGCGAATTTGTAAGGTCCCGTCCCGTGCGAAGACCGCTTGACATCGAAGATATTGAGCATTTAGATATTGAAATTATGGTGGTTGAAACAAAACGCACCGCCGCCCATATAATAGAGCGTGAATTACAGGCATGTGGATATGTGGTAGTTATCGTTAAATCACCGTTGGAGGCAATTAGCCTTGCCATTAAAACAAAGCCAGATATGATAATATCCTCGGCAGAACTTGATGATATTTCTGGAATTGATTTGGCCTGTGCCATATCAGCAATGCCGCGCACAAAAAATATTCCTTTTTGTTTATTAACCAGCTATGACCGTGGCCATAAAAAACTTCTTGATTTACCAGATAGAGTCGCAAGTTTATCCAAGGGCAAAGATTTCAGCGAAAATTTTGCCGATGCATTAACAAGATTTAAAATAGCATAAATATAAAAAACATATAAACCAAAGTTATAGATAGACTATTTATACCGTCTGGCAGATTGATTGATCATATATATTCAAGCAAGTTTGATATCTAATTAATATAATAGAGATCAAATATGCTGCCCATATATTCAAAAAATAATATACCAAAAGCAAAATTAATTTGGGATCTACCCTTACGGCTATTTCATTGGTCGTTGGTAATTATAATTATAGTTACGACCATAACGGGGTATTTATTAGAATATTGGTGGCTGTATATACATATATATGCTGGCTATATACTTATTTGCTTATTATCTTTTCGCCTAATTTGGGGCGTTATTGGCAGTTATTATAGCCGCTTTGATAGCTTTCCCCTATCTCGTTTAATGCTAATAAAACATCTAAAAAATATTTATAATGGTAAATCCAAGCAATATACGGGGCATAACCCTGTTGGTGCATGGGTCATCATTATTTTATTAAGCATATTAATTTTGCTTTTAATAACGGGTTTGCTTGTATGGGGCGGCGTGGAAAATAATGGCCCATTAGCCAATATCATCGGTTATCAAACTGGGCTATTAAATAAAGATATCCACGAAGCGTTATCGGCCATACTTATGGGGATGATTGCAATTCATATCATGGGTATATTAATCGAAACCATATATTTTAAACATCCATTAATTAAATCAATGATTACTGGTAAAAAGACGTTCAGAAATAATAAAATAACAGTAATGCCGTATCATTCACTTTATGGTGGGATTGTATTTTTATGCATCGCCTTGGCATTATTTTATTGGGTTAATATTTCAACAGCAAAATCCATAGATATTAAAGCCAATTCAATCTATCAACAAGAATGCGGCGATTGCCACACTCCCCATCACCCAAGCCTTCGCACAGCAGAAAATTGGCAATCTATTATGACGGGATTAACAAATCATTACGGCGAAAATGCCAACCTTAATGCAGCAACTACCGCTAAAATCACTCAATATTTACTGCAAAATAATGCAAATATATTTGATACTAAAGCTGCTCATGAAATTGGTCGCAATAATACAATAACCATGCGAATGACCGATACCAAATATTGGCAAAAAAAACATAAAAAAATTAAAACTGAAGATTTTTCTATATCCACAGTCGGTTCCAAAATCAACTGTAACGCCTGTCATAACGATGCAGATACAGGGCATTTCAGTTCTGCTGAAATTAAACTTCCACAAGGAATAAAACCATGAAAAAATTATTGATAACTATGATTAGCATATTTCCATTAACATTACCCGCCCCCATATGGGCATCATCTTTACTTGATCAATATGCTTATCAAGCAAAGCAAGAATTTCCCGACTTTAAGGGTTTTTCAACCAAAGATGGAGAGGTGTTTTTCTTAAAAAATCATAATATGGGTAAAATAGCAACTCCCGCCTGCACATCTTGCCATGGGGAAAGCCCGAAACAAATAGGCTCAACGAGAGCGGGAAAAACCATAGCACCACTTGCCATATCCATATCACCACAACGTTATATGGATAAAGCCAAAGTCGAAAAATGGTTCAATCGTAACTGCAATAGCATTTTAGGTCGAGCCTGCACCGTAATTGAAAAAGGCAATTTTATCACATTCATGCAAAGCCAGTAACTATTCATTTTAAGGAGATAATTATGGTTAATAAATTATATTTTAGCGTTACAGCAATGTTTCTAATGGCGGCATTTTCCCACAGCCATGCAGATCAACGATATAATCCAATTAGCGATCAAATAACGTTAAAAGAATGCGGCGAATGCCATATGGCATTTCAACCACAAATGTTACCGCAAAGATCTTGGATAGCCATTATGGGGAAATTAAATGACCATTTTGGCGAAGATGCATCATTAGATGAAGTTACCGTTAAACATATTGAAGAGTATTTGATAAATAATTCAGCTGATGCTGGATGGTGGAGTGGTAAATTTATGCGCGGGATTAAAGGTAACGCGGCACCTATTCACATTACCAAAACGCCATATTGGCTACATAAGCATGATGATGATGAATTGCCTAAACAAATTTGGGACAGCCCAAAAATTAAAACTAAAGCCAATTGTCTTGCCTGCCATCCACGGGCGATGCAAGGTGATTATGATGATGATTAGCAATCATATAATATGTAAAAAAAATAGGATAGTAAGGAATAATCATGCAAATAGCGCAAAAAACATCAGTTGAAATAAAGTCTTTGATCTTTTCATTTTTGATAATCACAATTTGCCAATTTTTCTTCCTTATTGATATTTATGCTGATTTTTTCCGCATAGATATCGATACAAGCTGGTTCGATCATGATCAAATAGAATTATTTGCCGTCATTAGCCTTACTTTTGCAATGGTTGTTATCGGCAAACAGATATGGCAACTTTTACGTGAGAATAGTAAATTTAAAGATTCGATACAGGTCGCATCGGGAGAGCTTTTAACTGTTATATATTATCATTTTGCAGGATGGAAATTATCACCTTCAGAAATCGAAGTTGCACTTATGCTAATCAAGGGTTTTTCCACACAAGAAATTGCAAATTTAAGGAACACCAAAATGGGAACAGTCAAAAGCCAAACCAGTAGTATCTATCGAAAAGCCAACATTAGTGGCCGAAATGAATTGGTAGCATATTTTGTAGAAGATTTATTAGGGGAAAAATATCTTGAAAAATAATAACCATTAGCTAAACCGTCAAATGATATTATCTCGATTATATTGATGTAACTATGTGATTGATACAATGAATATATATGGCTAATATAATAATATCTTATCGTAAAATTTCAAATTTAGTTTAGTTTAAGGTTATTATATTTATCATGTCAAATGCACCATCAACAACCGATGCAATCGCCGCATTGCAATCTATTTACGGCTTATCTGGAACTGCTAAAGCTCTTGTCGGAGAAATTGATGCAAATTTCCATATTATTTGCGATAATCGCCAAGAATTTATATTAAAATTACACTACTCAGATAGTGATCCAGCCAATGATTTAGAAAATTTAAAATTTCAAAATGATGCGCTTAACCATTTGGCAAATAGCAATATAAAATCACGCGTGCCACAATTAACGCCAACTATCGATGGCAATGATATGGGCAAATATAAATCATCCAACGGCATTATATATACAAGCCGCCTGTTAACATGGATGGATGGTATTATATGGTCTGATATGGCAAAAAAGACTAGCGATAATAAAAATGCGGCCTATAATCTTGGTGATTATCTGGCACGGCTCGACCTTGCACTTATGGGGTTAGAAACGAACAATAAAGATACTTATTTTTTATGGGATGCAAGATATGCAGGTGATTTAATTCCCCATGTTAAAGACATAGAAGATTGCGAAATACAAAATATAGCTGGTGATATATTACAAAATTTTAAAAATAATATTGCCGATGAACTTGCAAAAACACCAATGCAAATAATTCACAATGATGCCAATGTTAATAATATTTTATTAACGCCAAATAATGAAATTTGCGGCATTATTGATTTTGGCGATATTATTCATGCTCATAGGGTGCAGGACTTGGGGGTTGCGGGTTGTTATTTAATGTTCAATTGCAATAACCCAATGGATCAACTTATCAGTTTTATTCAAGGTTATCACAATAAAAATCCATTATTAGAAAGCGAAATTGCCTTAATTTTTCAATTAATATTGATACGTTTAACCCAAAGCATCATCCAAGCAGCAAGGCAAATAAAACAAAATCCTGATAATGAATATTTGCTAGTCAGTCAAAATGATGCATCGGCATTATTAAAATTATTATGGCAATTTAATCCGCATATGGTAAATTTCCAACTGCGTCATGCCCTTGGCTTGGAACCAGTAGCAGGGGCAAAAAAATTACGCAATTGGTTGCGTAATAATAGTAATAAATTTGCTGAAATTTGTAATTACCCTATGAAAAGCAGTAAAAAAACCTTTTTTGATTTATCGTCTGGTAGCGATGATATCCTTGCCTTTGAAAAAGCAGGCGATACCAAAGGCCATAGCGATTATATATTCTCGCGCATGGCTGATGAAAAATCGCTAATTGGCATTGGTTATTATATGGAAGACCGCATAGTCTATGATACGGATGCTTTTGCCATTAAAAATTCCACTGAACGCCGCACAATGCATATGGGTGGCGACCTTTTCCTAAAACCCGAAGAACCAATATATGCACCGTATGATGGCAAAATAATTGCCGTTAGCAATCGTAATTTCAAAGGCGATTATGGAGCGGTTATTTTGATGCAGCATGAAATTGACGATGGTCAGAAATTTTGGACGCTTTACGGTCATTTATCACAAGCCACATTAAATCATGTGAAAGATGGCGATCAAATTGCCGCTGGTGATACATTGGCATGGGTTGGAGACCATCCGGATAATGGCGATTGGCCGCCACATTTACATTTTCAAATTTACAGCCACCTGCTTGGTATGGGTGCAAGTATCGACGGAGTTGCCCCATTAAGCCTGCTTTCCATCTGGCAAGATATAAGCCCTGACCCTAATTTAATTTTAGGCGCACCCGAAGGCATGCGGGCATCAATTCAACGCGACAAAGAATATTTAATTGCTGAGCGTAAAAAACATCTTAGCCGCACAATGTCATTGGCCTATAATGATCCATTAAAAATCGTTAAAGGTCGCGGGGCATATTTATATGATGAAAATGGCAATAAATGGCTTGATATGGTCAATAATGTTTGCCATGTGGGACATTGCCACCCGCGTGTTGTTAAGGCAGGACAACAACAAATGGCGCAATTAAACACCAACAGCCGTTATTTACATGATAATTTAGTCGAATATGTCAACCGTTTGCTCGATACATTTCCTGATGAGCTAGATACATGTTTCTTGGTTAATTCTGGCAGCGAGGCCAATGATCTTGCCATGCGCTTGGCAAAGCTTCACACGGGCGGTGATGGGGTTGTGGTGCTTGATAATGCCTATCACGGGCATTTATCGTCAATGATTGATATCAGCCCATATAAATTTAACGGCAAAGGTGGTCAAGGCAAGCCAGATCACGTAGCAATCGCCAAAATGCCCGATGGTTTTCGCGGTGAATTTAAATATGGCGACAAAGATTATGGCATTAAATATGCCGATGATATTAAACGATGCTTAAATGATTTAAAAAAATCTGGTCATAAGCCCGCAGTATTTTATGCCGAATCCTTACTTGGCGTTGGTGGGCAGCATTGCCTGCCTGAAAATTATTTAAAATATGCCTATCAATATATGCGCGAAGAAGGTGCATTATGCCTTGCCGATGAAGTCCAAGTTGGTTTTGGCAGGGTTGGTTCTGATATGTGGGCGTTTAAATTGCAAGATGTTGTGCCAGATATTGTTACATTAGGAAAACCAATCGCCAATGGTCACCCAATGGCGGCGGTTATTACCAAACGCGTCATTGCTGAAAGCTTTGTTACGGGCATGGAATATTTCAATACCTTTGCAGCAAGCCCAGTATCAAGCGCAATCGGTCTTGCGGTTTTAGATGTTATTAGCGATGAACGCCTAAGCCATAATGCGGTAAGACAGGGTAAAAAATTAATCGATGGCTTAAAAATATTACAAAAATCCTATCCATTAATTGGCGATATTCGCGGCGTTGGTTTATTCATTGGTGCGGAATTAGTCAAGAATTTAACAACGTTAGAACCAGATGCAGATAAAGCTAAATCCATTGTTGAAAATTTAAAAACTCAAAATATATTATTATCACTCGATGGCCCTGATAATAATGTTCTTAAAATGAAACCGCCAATTTGCATTAATAATGATGATATTGAATATTTTCTTAAATCATTAACCAAGGCATTTGGTGATATTTATGGCAAGACATAATCTGTTATAAGAATTTAAATAATTATCGCCTTGACCTTCCAGCAACTGGAAGCTTTATATAATATAATGATAAATATGTTAAGGAATAAAGATTTTGCCAGAAAATATTGTAAATACAAATAATGATATTCAACAATTAAACTTTGCCATAACAGGCATGAGCTGCGCTGGCTGTGCCAATAAATTACAACGGTTACTGGGAAAAATGGACGGGGTTACATTGGCAAATGTTAATTTTGCCGTTGAAAAGGCCGTGGTTGAATTTAAAGCCGATGATAATAATGATCATCAAAAAAACATTGAAAAACTAACCAGTGATGCGGGCTTTAAAGCCATATTCAGCAATATTAATGATGCCCCATCAGATGCAAAAAAACCGTCAAATCGTCATATTTATATATTATTAATGGCGGTTATATTGACAATTCCATTAATGATACCGATGTTTGCAATGTTGTTAAATATTAAATTTGACCTTGCCCCATGGCAGCAAATTTTACTGGCGACACCAGTGCAATTCATCGCGGGGGCAAGTTTTTATCGCGGTGCGTTTAAATCTATCGCCAGCGGCAGCAGCAATATGGATGTTTTGGTGGCATTAGGAACATCGGTCGCATATTTTTATAGCCTGACCGTTTGGCTAGTAGCTGGCCCCGCCGCCGCAGGGCATATCTATTTTGAATCTGCCGCCGTTATTATTACCTTGGTATTATTTGGTCGCTTTTTAGAACATAAAGCCAAGGGCAGCACCATGGCGGCTATGAAAGCATTAAATCAATTACGGCCAAAAACCGCAAGGGTCAAACGCGGTGATATGATTTTGGAATTGCCGATAAACCAAGTGGCAATTGATGATATAGTGATTATAAAATCGGGTGAAATGATCGCCACTGACGGCAAAGTCTTTAAGGGTAACAGCGAAGTTAACGAAGCCATGTTAACCGGTGAAGCCATGCCAGTTATAAAATTAGTCGGCGATAATGTAACCGGCGGCAGCATCAATGGCAGTGGGTTGTTAGAAATTAAATGCAGCGCAATTGGCAATGACACCAGATTAGCAAAAATTATCCATATGGTAGAACAAGCCCAATTAGGCCGCGCCCCAATGCAGCGAATAGTCGATAAAGTAACGCAAATTTTTGTCCCTGTTATCCTTATGATTGCCGCAGTAACATTTCTGCTTTGGCTTGGTTTAAATGGTGATTTTGAACGCGCCATAATCGCCGCCGTAGCAGTTTTAGTTATTGCATGTCCATGCGCGTTGGGCTTGGCAACACCCACCGCAATCGTTGTCGGTACGGGGGTTGGTGCAAAACACGGGATTTTATTCAAAGATGTTACCGCATTAGAAACCGCACATAAGGTCGATGTGGTAATATTTGATAAAACCGGCACATTAACCAAAGGCAGGCCAAGCATAACCACAATAAAGGCCATCGATTTTGATGAAAATAAATTGATGCAATTGTTAATATCGGCGCAAATATCAAGCGAACATCCATTGGCGCGGGCATTCATTGAATATGGCAAGGATAATGATATTGCCATATTGGAAACCAGCAATTTTAAATCCCACGCTGGTTTGGGAATTGAATGTCTTATTGATAATAAAAAAATATTAATTGGCAATGAAGCTTTGATGACGAGTAAAAATATTGACCTGACAAAGCATAATATTATTGATGATAATAATGCCTATGTTATTGCCGCAATCGATGGCAATATGGCGGGAATTATCACCTTAGCCGATGAAATATACGAAGGTGCAATTAATTCGGTTAAAAATTTAAAAGCCGCAAATATTAAGGTGATATTATTATCGGGTGATCGCAAGGCCGTTGCCGTCGATGTTGGTCGCAAAATTGGCATAACAAATATAATTGCCGATGTTATGCCCGATGGCAAAGCCGCAATTGTCGCACGTTTTCAAAAACAAGGTAAAATTGTTGCTATGGTTGGCGATGGGGTTAATGATGCCCCCGCGCTTGCCACCGCTGATATGGGGATTGCCATGGGCAGCGGCACCGATGTTGCCATTGCAAGTGCGGCTATAACATTAATGCGCCCTGATCCGCGTTTAGTTAGCCTTGCCTTTGATTTATCAAATAAAACATTGATAAAAATTAAACAAAATTTATTTTGGGCATTCATCTATAATATTATTGGCGTGCCATTGGCGGCATTTGGCTATCTAAGCCCTGCCTTAGCGGGGGGTGCAATGGCATTATCCAGCATCAGCGTAGTTGCCAATGCCTTGTTATTAAAAACATGGCACAAGAATATTAAACGATAAAATAAAATGAACATTGGCAAGGTTGCAAAAATTACCAATATAAGCGCCAAGACCATTCGTTATTACGATGAAATTGGCCTTGTAACACCTGCGGCGCGCAGTGCAGCAGGTTATCGTGATTATGATGATAGTGATATTCATATCCTGCAATTTGTAAACCGTGCCAGGTCATTAAATTTTTCCATCAAAGACTGTCGCGAATTGCTATCGCTTTATAATGATAAAAATCGCGCCAGTGGTGATGTTAAAATAATTGCCAAAACCCATATGGACGAGATCAACCGCAAGATTACTGAATTAAAAGACATGCGCCAAACATTAAAAACATTAATGGATAGATGCCAAGGAAATGATAGGCCAGAATGCCCAATATTACATGGATTGGCTGGGCTGACTGCGGCTAACTAGTTATAAATTTAAATAAACTAACATGTTTAAAGGAAAATAATGTTAAAAAAAACTATTCTAGGCTTTATAACCATTGCAGCTATAACCATTGCGGCAATGATATATTATATCAATTCCAATGATGACAAAAATAAAAAATTTTTCATTGCCGACTATCAAAATCATAAATTAACAAATCAAGGAAAAAAATTATATCGCACCAATTGCGCCAGTTGCCATGGCGTAAAATTACAAGGACAAGAAAATTGGAAAGAAATGCTGCCAAATGGCGCTATACCTGCGCCACCACATGATGAAACAGGCCATAGCTGGCATCATGCGGATATTATATTATTTAATATAACAAAATATGGTGGTCAAGAATTACCCATAAATAAAATTCCACGCGCCATGCCAGCCTTTGAGAATATTCTTGACGATGATGAAATAATTGCAATCATTGCCTATATAAAAAGCCGCTGGCCTGCGGTTATACAACAACGCCAAACAGGAATTAATCAACGCTATAAAATGCAAATGAAACAATGAATGACAATAATATATTAGCGCTATTTTTTACGCAATAATCTAATTTTATTTGGAATTGTCATTAATTTTTTCTTGCTAATTTGCGTTTTGACAATGGGAGCATAAACTTGCTTACTTGCTTCAAGCAATAAAACTCCTCCTAAAGGCGCAAACCATTTTTGACCAATTTTTTCCCATATGGGCGCAATATGTATCCAATAATCTGATTTAAACGGTGGCATATAAAGTGCATATTTATATATGGTTGGTTCAAATTGTGTATCACGCATTAGCCTGCGTAATTGATTTAATGAATATGGCCGCCCACCGCCAAATGGTGTGATATCCCATCTTGACCAAATACATTGTCTTGATGGCACAATTATTATTATTTTGCCATTAGCCGATAACACTCGCCATGCTTCGCGCATTAATTGGCGCAAGTTTTCGCTATTTTCAATTGAATGGGCAAGTAATAATTTATCAATAGAATTATCAGCTAATGGTAAAAACTCTTCATATGCCAATACGGCTTTATTAAGCTTTTTTTTAATATTGCCGCTTGTTTTACTATCATTTGCACGCGGCCAACGGGTAACGCCCATATGGGCGGGCATTACGGCAATAACGCGGGCGGCCTCCGCATTAAATTGCTTTAAAAATGGCGTGGCATATCCTAAACCTAAAATATCTTGCCCACGGGTATCTGGCCAAATATCACGAATCTTATGCCGCAAGATTTTACATGTTACCTGCCCAAGGCGAGAATGATAAAATTTATTCATATGAATAACATCAGCCCACATTTGATTATATCCTAAAATTATAATTTGTTTAATGCTGCTTTGTTGATAATTTTATATATGTTAGCATAACCATAATATTAATCATAAAAATATTTTATTAAAGGCCCCATATGCTCGAAGTCATACAAATTCCATCTTTAAATGATAATTATATTTATTTAGCCCATTGTAATGAAACCGGCGATACCGCCGTGATTGACCCTGCGGTTGCTGATCTTCCATTGAAAATAGCCTCTAAAAATGGCTGGAAAATAAATTATATTTTAAATACTCATCATCATTATGATCATATAGGTGGTAATTTAGAAATTAAACAACAAACTGGTTGCAAGATTGTTGGTTATGGCGATGATGCCGCCAGAATTAATGGCATAGATATAAAATTAAATGCCAATGATAAGTTTAAACTTGGCAATTCAACCGCCGATATATTACCTCTATTTGGTCATACCATCGGTCATATTGCCTATAGCTTTAAAGATGATAATATATTATTTTCTGGGGATGTGGTATTCCCCCTTGGTTGCGGTCGAGTTTTTGAAGGCACAATGGCGCAAATGTGGCATAGCATTAAAATATTACGCGCCTTGCCCGATCAAACAAAGATATATTGCGCCCATGAATATAGCCAAGAAAATGCCAGATTTGCCATAACTATCGAGCCTGATAATATAGACTTAATCAAACGTATCGTTGAAATTGACGCTTTACGGCAAAAATCATTGCCAACAGTGCCAAGTATAATAGCCGAGGAAATTGCAACTAACCCATTTTTTCGTGCTGATAATATAAATCTTGCCAAAAATTTAGGCTTTAATAATAGCAAAGTTAATGATGATGACGCTTTAACTATCTTCAGTGAAATTCGCCAGCGGAAAAATAAATTTTAAACTATAAAGTTAAAAAATCAGGGAATTACATAATGAAATTATATTATAGCTCCACCTCGCCTTATGCAAGAAAAACATTAATTTGCGCCCATGAATTAAATTTGATCAATAAAATCGATCTAATTACAACATCACCATTCACCGATGAAGATTACCGCGCCATAAATCCATTGGCAAAGATTCCTGCATTGGAAAGCGAGGATATGGGGATAATTTATGATTCAAGCGTCATTTGTGAATATCTTTGTCAATTGGCAGGTAATGAAAAAATATTACCAGCCGCAGGAAAACCCAGAATTAAAATATTAAGATTACATGCTTTAGCGCAAGGCATGACCGATTGCGCCCTTAATATAAAGCAAAATATAATGCGTTCCGAAGGTGAAGACTCACCGACTATGCCCGAAGATTGGTATATAGAACGCCAATATAGTGCAATTGCCGCAGGCATGGACGAAGCGACTATAGAGTTAGATGATTTTAAAGATCACGTTAATATGGGCAGTATCGCAATGGCATGTTTCCTTGAATATTGGAATTTCAGATTTAGCGATAATATTTGGCAAGGAGATTATCCAGAGCTTGCAAATTGGTTAGAAAATTTTGCCAAGCGTGATGCAATGATCGCCACCAAACCAGTATAATGTTAAAAATTTTATTCATTTGCACTGGTAATATATGCCGCTCACCGACCGCCGAAGGCGTATTTAATAAACTTGCCATTGATCTTGGTCTTAGTGATAAAACTCATGCCCAATCATGCGGTATAATGGGCTGGCATGAAGGCAACCACCCCGACAACCGTGCCATCACCGCAGCAAAAAAACGCGGTGTTGATTTAGCAAAATTACAGGCAAGGGAGATATCCATCGATGATTTCCATAAATTTGATATATTATTTGCAATGGATAAAGGTCATTTTAATCAATGCCAAGAAATTGCACCTAAGGGAACAGCACAAAAAATAAAATTATTTTTAAAACCCGTGGCAAGCGATTTTAACAATAGCGAAATCCCTGACCCATATTATGGCGGTGATGATGGGTTCGAGCTGGTGCTTGATATGATATTTGCGGCTAGTAATCACTGGCTTATAAAATTAATGAAAAAATGACCCCATCACAACGGCATCGCATCGAAGCAACAACCAATCAGCGAATTGTGAAAATAACTTATTTAGAAGGCGGCTCAGCGGGCGAAGTTTGGCAAGTTGACCTTGCAAATGGTAGTAAAGTTATCGCAAAAACAGCAATCGCCGATAATAATGCTTATGCTGGTGATAATAATAACAGCAATCTTAATATCGAAGCATATATGTTACGGTTTTTAACAAAATACACTTGCCTACCACTGCCAAAGATAATTAGTGATGATAAAGATTTATTAATAATGGAAATGATCATTAATGATGGTTCATCAAGCATTTATATTGATACCCAAGCCGCCAACCATCTGGTTAAACTACATAATATAACTAATGATAAATTTGGTTTTGACCGCAACACATTAATTGGCCCATTATTACAGCCAAATATATTTAGTAATGACTGGATAAGTTTTTTTGCCAATTACCGCCTGCGCTATTTTGGTGATTTATGTTTTAAACATAATAAATTACCGCAAGCAAGCTATGAAAAATTACTTAAATTATGTGATAGGCTTGATAATTATTTAATCGAACCCAATGCCCCATCCCTTATTCATGGTGATTTATGGGCGGGTAATATATTAACCAATAATGGTAAAATTGCCGCATTCATCGACCCTGCAATTTATTATGCCAATCGGGAAATAGAATTAGCATATATAATATTATTTAACAGCTTTGGGCAAAGTTTTTTTGATCGTTATCAGGAGCAATACAAGCTTGATAATGATTTTTTTGATGTCAGGGCAGAAATTTATAACCTATATCCATTATTGGTGCATGTGGCATTATATGGTGGTGATTATGTAAAATCTGTCCATCGGACGCTATGTCGTTTCATATGATTTATATCTACTATGCATGTCCAGCATCACTTGATAACATCGATATATCAACACCAATTTTTGATAATGCATCATGCCATTTATTTTTTATATCATCACCGAATATCAAATCTGCATCAGAAGGGCAATGCAACCATGTGTTTTCTTTAATTTCTGCCTCAAGCTGCCCCGGACCCCATCCAGCATAACCCAAGGCAAGAATTTTTTCTTCTGGCCCATCACCACTGGCAATATCGCTTAAAATATCGAGACTGGCGGTTAATCCAATGCAATTATCAAGCGCCACTGTTCCTTGTTTAGAATAATCATCAGAATGCAAAACAAACCCCCGGCCAATTTCAACAGGCCCGCCAAAATGAATATTAATATTATCATTATCACTTAATTTGCCTTTGATTGGAATATCTAACTGATTTAAAACCTTATCAAAGTTTAAATCATCGATTAACCGATTAATAACAATACCCATTGCCCCATCATCATTATGCATACATATATAAATCACCGCACGCATGAACCTGATATCATACATGGCTGGCATGGACATAATTAGCTGACCCGTTAAAAATCTATCAATTTTATTATCTAATGTCATTAATCACCTAAAATAACGATTCTACATAAATATAGCTATATAAATACTATAAACATTCTATTATAAAATATTTATAAAAAAAATTAAAAACATAATATTGTGAAAATATATTTATCGCTTGATCCAATATATTACAATTGGCAATATGAAAATATAAAAATTAGCCCATAATAGAAACATTGATAATGCCTAAATTACCTACAATCTTCATAATTCTTATATCTTTAATTTTTATAAGTGATCATTCCTTCGCTGCTAAAAGCCAATGGCAAGATAATCCCCATGTCTCGATAAGATTAATTACCGCTGTTGATGCCACAGGTGATTTACAAAAAATTCCATTTGGCTTGGAATTTAAATTAAAACCTGAATGGAAAATATATTGGCGCAGCCCTGGTGATGCAGGCTTACCACCCGATGTTGATTGGTCAAAATCATCAAATATTAAAAATATTAAATTTAACTGGCCATTGCCATATCGATTTTCTGTCCTTGGCTTGGAAACATTAGGTTATAAAGATCATATTATCTTTCCATTATTAATAACACCAGAAATAATTAATCAAGCCGTTGATTTGAAAGGTGATTTAAGCTATCTGGCTTGTGCAAATATTTGTATTCCATATAATATTGAAATTGGCTTAAGATTAAATCAAGGCAATGCAACAAATAGCAGCGAAGCATATTTGATAAATAAATTTCAAGCAAATGTCCCAAGCAGAACAACTGCAAATACTCTTAATATAGCTGAAATACGGCAAACTACCTTTGGTAAAGATTTTAACTTGCAGATATTAATCGATGCCGATCGACCAATTAAAAACCCCGATGGCTTTATCGAAGGTACCGATGGTTTATATTTTGGTGCTCCAGAAATAGTAAAATCAAATGATGGTAATTCTGTTTTATTAAATTTCACTGGCGGCGGCCTTGCAAATGAAGAATTTATAAATCAACCATTAACATTAACTATTTTTGATGATTTTGGCATGATAGAAACCGTAAAAACTCCCAAACTTGGCTTGTTAACAAATTTACAATTAAGCAATTTAGGCTTTAATAATGATGGTAAAAATATCCAATTTACTGCTTTATTTACTATGATCGCCATTGCCCTATTGGGCGGGTTAATATTAAATTTAATGCCATGTGTATTGCCAGTTTTATCAATAAAATTATTATCAATAATTAATCATGCTGGTGGTGAAAAACGCCATGTTAGAATAAGTTTTTTATGGACGGCTGCGGGTATTATTTTTGCCTTTATAATTTTGGCGATAATATTAATCATGCTTAAATCTGCGGGCATGGCAATCGGTTGGGGCATACAATTTCAACAGCCGTTATTTTTAATTGCAATGGCAATGTTATTAATATTTTTTGCTGCCAATATGTTTGGTTTATTTGAATTTCACTGACCAAGCAAAATTTCTGATATGGCGTCAAAGCCTATAAAAAATAGCGGCTATGCAAAGGATTTCTTGTCGGGAATATTTGCAACATTACTGGCAACACCTTGTAGCGCACCATTTTTAGGCAGTGCCATAGGCTTTGCCCTTGGGCGCGGCATGGTCGAGATTTTAACAATATTTATTGCCCTTGGCATTGGCTTATCCACGCCATATTTATTAGTGTCATTAATACCAAAAATTGCCACTAGCTTACCTAAGCCGGGGGCATGGATGATCAAATTAAAATATATTTTAGGCTTGTTGATATTAGCGACCGCCATATGGCTATTATCGGTATTAATAGCCTTAATTGGTAATGAAAATACAGCAATAATTGCCTCATTGATGGCAATTATCATGACATTATTATACATTAAATCGCGTTATCAATTAACATTAAATAATAACCAAAATAATGATTCAGCTATTAATGATCTAATTTTTGCTAATTCAAAACTGGCACGCTACGGGTTTAAAATAAGTCTGATATTGGTCATTGCGGCAATGATTCTACCCATATTAAAGCCCAATAATAGCGATGCAGTAATCATTAATGATGACATATGGATAGAATTTAACGAGGCGAAAATTCAAAAATATATTACCGATGGCAAGATAATATTTGTCGATATTACTGCCGATTGGTGCATCACATGTAAATATAATAAAAAAACCGTGTTGGAATCGGCGGAAATATCCACATGGCTGGCACGTGATGATATTATTGCCATGCGCGGCGATTGGACAAAACCAAGCCCGATAATTGCAAAATATTTGGCAAGCTTTGAACGTTACGGCATTCCATTCAATGCTGTTTATGGTATCAATAATAAACAAGGCATCGCCTTACCCGAATTATTGAGCATTTACGATATTATCAATGCGGCAAAGATTGTTCGTGATTGATGATTATCTTAATAACCAAACATTTTACTGGACTTTTGATATAATAAGCTGACATAAATACCTACTGTTAAAATTTAACAAATAATGAAACGAGCAAAAAATGATTAAAATTGGTGATAAAATACCCAATATTGGCTTCAAAATCATGGGCAAAAATGGTCCTGATGCCATTAGTTCAGACGAATTATTCAGTAATAAAAAAATCGTGATATTCTCACTTCCTGGCGCATTCACCCCCACATGTTCGGCAAAACATTTACCAGGATTCATTGAAAATGCCGATAAAATAAAAGGAATGGGTGTTGATAGCATAGCCTGCATTTCCGTTAATGATGCCTTTGTAATGGGCGCATGGGGTAAAGATCAAAATACGGGCGATAAAATTATGATGCTGGCCGATGGCTCTGCTGAATGGGTTGATGCCATTGGTTTAGGTTTGGATTTGACCGCCGCAGGTATGGGCAAACGCGGTCAAAGATTCGCTATGATAATTGATAATGGCATCGTTAGCCATTTAGCGGTTGACGAACATGGTGAATTTGAAGTGTCAAGCGCCGAGGCGATAATAAAAGTGCTTGGTTAAATTATTATTTATATAATTTACTCCGCAGCGGCAATATCAACCAAATGGTTATCAATTTGATCATTAAAAAATTTATATTGCCGCATTTGACGGATAGATAAACCATGCAACTTCGTTGGTTTTGATGTTATTTCTTTACCTAAAGATGATTGATAAAAAAAAGTTACCTCATTGGTTGCTTTGATAAATTTATCAATATCAAGCTTTTTACTAACTTCAAAAGCATCGAAACCACTGCGTTGCATATTTTGTAATTGGTCATAGGAGACATCGCCCGTTGCCCTGATTTCTGATTTATAGTTTAAATGTTGGCGCAATATGCTCGCTTGGCTATATGCCCTGCCATCGGTAAAATTGGGAAAGTTTAATATTATAACGGCAAAATGCTGCAAATCATCTTTGATGCTATTAATATCTTGAGTGGATTTCAAACGAATACCAATATCCATACCTGAATTAATGATTTTTTGCCGCTCCAATAACCATCGTTCAAGGCTTACAGTTGCGGGTTGATCTGGTAACAATATGGCGCTGTCATCTGCATGATAGTATATATCGCTAATTACGATATTATTTTTAATTAATGGCATATAATGCATCCTTAAAAGGTAATTCCCCAACACGGCGATAGGTTTGTAAAAATGTTTCGCCTTTATCTTGACGGATAACCATATATTTATTAATGACGCATTCAACCGCCTCGACAATATCATCATAGGCAAATGCAGGCCCAATTATTTTACCAATCGATGTATCCAATGTGGCATCGCCGCCAAGGGTTATTTGATAATATTCCTTACCTTTACGATCAACGCCAAGCAAGCCAATATGCCCCACATGATGATGCCCACAGGCATTGATACAGCCAGAAATTTTTAATTTTAATGGCCCAATATCATATTGTTTGTCTAGGCTTTCAAATAAATGGCTTAGGCTTTGGGCAATGGGAATTGACCTGGCATTAGCTAAGGCACAATAATCAAGTCCGGGGCAAGTTATCATATCGGTAATATAACCAATATTGCCATTTGCCAGTTCCGCCCTTAATAATATTTGCCAAATTTCATATAGGTCGCTTTGTTTCACATGCGCCAGCACAATATTTTGTTCATGGGTCGCACGTAATTCGTTAAAACTATATTTTTGTGCTAATTTTGCCACCACATCCATTTGATCGGCACTAATATCACCCGGTGCTTCGCCAGTATTTTTCAAAGATATATTAACAATCGCATAGCCCGCTTGTTTATGGGTTATCACATTGGCCTTTAACCAATTTGAAAAATCCATATTGGTAGATTTTTTTACATCACACTCATGTTCAATTATCGCAATATTATCATCATCAAAAATGGTAAAGTCTGGTGCAGTGAAATATTTTTTTTATCGCGGCAATTTCACTAGCAGATAGTGATAAATCGCCATCTTTAATTTTTTGCCATTCTTGTTCGATCAGCCTTGTTAATTTCTCTAATTTTGTCTCATGCAATAAAATTTTAATGCGCGCTTTATATTTATTATCGCGCCTGCCGATTAGATTATAAATACGTAAGATCGCTTCCATATAGCTAAGCATATCTTTGGTTTTTAAAAAATTACGCGTCTTGCGACCAATCATCGGCGTACGCCCAAGGCCACCGCCTACATAAACTTCAAACCCCAGCTCGCCCGCATCATTCCGCTTTAATCTAAGGCCTATATCATGCAATTTAATGGCGGCACGGTCATTTTTTGCACCAGTTACGGCAATTTTAAATTTACGTGGTAGATAACTAAATTCTGGATGCAAGCTCGACCATTGGCGGATAATTTCACAATATGGGCGTGGGTCTTCGACCTCGTCAATTGCTGCACCTGCAAATGGGTCTGATGTGGTGTTTCTGATGCAATTACCGCTAGTTTGGATAGCATGCATTTCTACTTCGGCTAATTCACGCAAAATATCTGGAACTTGTTCAAGTTTAGGCCAATTATATTGAATATTTTGTCTTGTGGTAAAATGCCCATAACCCTTGTCATATTTGCGGGCAATATGGGCAAGACGGTGCATTTGCCTGCTATTAAATGTGCCATATGGAATGGCAACCCGTAACATATAGGCATGTAACTGCAAATAAAGCCCATTCATTAAACGTAATGGTTTAAATTCATCCTCAGTCAATTCGCCTGACAATCTGCGCGCTACTTGCCCTTTAAATTGTTGCAGTCGTTGATTAACTAAGACATTGTCAAATTCATCATAACGGTACATTTTAAAAATACTTTCTAACTAATAAATCCATATGTAATTAGCTTATAAGCTATTTGGCAAAAAACCCATATTTGGGGTTACTGTTGGCCCAAGGCTTCTTATGCGTTCCTTCATAGAAATAGGTATAATTTCATTGCCATTTTGTCGCACCGAAATTGTATATATGCCGATTACATTATTATTTTTTATCACCTCATTGGTAATATTAGAAATATCAATACCCTCTTTATCTATATCATAGGCACGAGCCAATGTTAAATTATCAACCCATATATTAGACGCATTTAAATATATGACCTTCCCGATGCACAATTCATTGGCGGTAATAATTTGTAATGGCATAGCTTAAGCCTTTTAAAGAAAGAACAGTTTTAATAAATATTATTTTTAATAGCACAGTAAAAAAACAGTTATAAAAATATATAATACATATATATTGCGTTATTCAACAAATGTCCAGCAAATTCTATATAAAAAATCAAAACACTACATATCGAACATTAATTATTAAAAATAGTTTACTATAAAATTGCTTGGCGAAAGCTTGCCATATGGATAAAGTCCAACCTATGATAAATTTAGCAAAAAAAACCAACAATAGTAGCCCTAAGGTCATCGGTATTTGGCTATTCATCTGTGCCTTTATGGTGTTTGCCATGATGATAATTGGTGCGATTACAAGATTAAGCGAATCAGGGCTTTCGATGGTTGAATGGCAACCATTATTTGGTTGGCTGCCACCATTAAATGATGGTGAATGGCAACGGGTATTCTTGTTATATCAAGAAACCAGCCAATATAAATTGGTTAATTTTGATATGAGTTTGGCTGAATTTAAGAATATTTTTTTCTGGGAATATATTCACCGTATTTGGGGTAGGCTTATAGGACTAGTATTTGGATTGCCATTTTTTATCTTTTTAATCAGGGGTAATATTCCAGCTGGTTATAAATTACATTTATCAATTTTATTATTTATGGGGGCGTTACAAGCTTTTATCGGCTGGTGGATGGTAAAAAGTGGTTTTATTGATCGAATCGAGGTCAGCCAATATCGCCTTGCAGTGCATTTATCCATGGCATTCTTAATATTAGGATATTTAATATGGCTCGCTATCGGGCTTATTTTTCCAATTGAGCCAGATAGAATCCCACTTAGCCGTGGTTTCCGTAAAATTGGCTCGCTTGCCCATGAAATTATGTTTTTTACCATCGTATCAGGCGCATTGGTTGCGGGGCTTGGCGCGGGTTTGGCCTATAATGATTGGCCATTAATGGATGGGGAAATATTTCCACAATATTATTGGAATTTAAGCCCATGGTGGCTTAATTTCGTTGATAATATTACCGCTGTACAATTTAACCACCGTTTATTTGCCTATATGACCATCATTGCAGTTGGTGTACTTTTCTTCAAATCACAGAAAATGCAGTTAGCACCAAGGCTTAAATTATCGATAAATTACCTTGTTATAATGTTATCAATACAGGTTTGCCTCGGCATTTCCACATTAATGCTAATCGTGCCAATGACATTGGCGGTGATGCATCAAGGCGGGGCGGCATTGACATTTTGCATTGCATTATGGGTAATGAAAGAGTTGCGTGGCTCTCCAAAAATCACCATATCAAATGACGGTTGATAACCGTTACAACAATGACCATTATAAAGATATAATTGCCTTAATCCATCAACAGTTAAGTGATAATAATGCAGCATTTTCCTGTGGAATTATTGGTGTAACTATACGATATTTCATGGTCAATGAACGAGCAAAAATTAAATTAACCAATAATGGTGGCAATGCAATTACCGATGGTGGTACAATTTCAATTAACTTGCCAAATGACATTACAGCCACAGCATATGAAAATATAAGCGGCATAGGCAGCATATGGGATCATGGTTTACTATTAAGCTATCCACAGGGTAAAGCCAAATTGGATATTAATCATGGTCTGCATAAAATTGATGTTACTAAAATATCAATTTTCTCAGACTTACATGATAATATTTTATATAATCTTGGGCTATTATATAATTTTCCAAAACAATCTAGTAATTTTATCACTGCCATAAGCACTAAAGATAAAAAGCTTATTAAGGCCATCAACCAACAAATTCAACATGGCGATAATATCATTGATAGCGACTTACTAAACTACGCATTAACCACCAATTCACATATAATAATTGCTAATAAATTCATTAGAATAGAAGCAAAAACCCCTTTCAACCACAATACACCGCATGGCTATATAATAATGAAAATGTTAAGGCCTTATGAAAAAACAACGAATGATATGATAAAGCCAAGAAGTCATGCTGCAACTCTGCCAGTGCCAAATGGACATTCATTAATAATGGCATTGCGCCCGCATAGCCCGTGGATAGATGCCAATGGTCAATTCACAGATTTCAAACCCCAAGCATATGAAAAATTTCAGCCAATTTTCAACCAATTTGCGCCAGAATATCTACGACAAGAGAAGACGCGATTAATAAATGCAATAACGACAAATTTATCGCCAGATGGTTACAAGCCTGCATCAACAAGATATGCAAGGCTGCAAACCCGTGCCACATTACGGCAATTAAACCAATTAATACCAAAGACCGCCAATATAAAAAAATGGCTTATTAAGCTAGATCACGGCGTATAGGCAAGACGTAAGTTACCCCAATTACGACCATTAACAATAATTGGACAGGTTAAATCTTTCATCAATGTAAATTGATCCCCACCCATATCACGTAAATAACTTTGTAATAGATAAGGGCTGGTATTAGCACCAGCAGTCCTACCCGTTCGATCGGCAAAAATTCGTCGATTACGACAATTACCCGCATTCCATACGGGGTCATCATGGCGTTGAGTTTTATTATATTTTAAATTATGCGTTGGCAAATAACCATTGACATCAACGGCAGCGCAAAAAACTACTTTTTCATCAAAATCACAGGCTGGCTCTTGAAATTCAGGCAATACTCTATCTGTAAAATCTAAATAACGCACATTATGTTGCAATGGGTTAGAGCCAGCAACCTCTTGATAATCCCTATCAAATAAATCTTCTTCTGATATTTTATTATCACTAATGCCATCTTCAAATTTTCGTGAAATTTTTCCCGCCGTTTGATTACAGTAATATATAAAATACTGATCAATTATTATATTGCTCGACATAATTTCTTCGATTAATTTAATATCATTACTATTAAATTGCACATGAATTGAACCGTCATTATCATCAACGCCAATGATTACCGCATTAATTGAATTGAATGGAAAAATATCAATATATAGCTGCTGGTTAATTGGATGTGATGCCCCGTCGATAATAATATAACAGTCATCAATAGTCATATTTAAAATTTTTGCATCGTAACTTTTACCATTTACATCAATTTTTGCCAACAATTCAAATGGAATATGCGATACGATATTTGACGCCGCACTCCCAGATTGACCAATTGCCGAAGAAAGGCGTTTTTGCAAGGTAATTACCCTATTATGCACTAATGATGCTGTTTTTTCCTGTTTTGATGTCATATTACCAATATTATTAATCTCTTTAACAATGACATTTAATGAATTGGTAACTATGTTGGTTTCTTCTGCCGATTGTTGTGCATTGCGGCCAATTTCTTCAACTGCAGTAATTTGTTCTTGCACCGTACTCGCAACTTCTGATGAATATTCCTCTACCTGACTAATTAATTTTGTTATATTAGAAATAACATCGACGACTTGTTTGGTAACATTTTGCACTTCGCCAATTTGTTCGGAAATTTCTTTAGTGGCATTTGCGGTTTGTCCAGCAAGAACTTTTACCTCATTTGCCACCACGGCAAAGCCTTTGCCCGCATCGCCAGCTCGCGCAGCCTCAATAGTTGCATTTAATGCTAAAAGATTTGTTTGCCCTGCAATCCCGGCAATAATTTTAACCACATCGCCAATTCTATCCGATGCGGCGACTAATGTTTCGATGGTAGCCATTGCCTTGCTAGCCTCGCTTGCAGCACCATGAGATTCATTAGCCATATCGTCAATTTTTGCACCAACCTGGATAATAGACATATTCATTTGTTCGGTTGCAGTCGCCACGGCATTAACATTACTTGTTGCCGTTGCGGCATTATTACCAAGCGCATTGGTGTGATCACGCATAGTATCAACCGCACGATATGTGGCCTGCGAAGCATCTTTCATTTCACTGCTAGCATTGCTAATATTTGATACTGTGCTTTCAAATTCACCTTGTAAAGCGTCTGATAATGTATTTAATGCGCGCCTTGTTTGAAAAGCAATTTCTTCAGATTGCGCTAATTCTTTTGATATTTTTTTTTGTTCTTGTTGTTTCATATATTTAGCACCCCATTTTTATTATTATCAACAGCAATAATTAAAAATAATGATTATGCCGTGAATTCTGCCCATATAAATATTTAATGCATGGTTAGTAATCTAAAGTATTTTCATGCAATAGTTTTTATATTACTATACTAATAATAGTATATACACTCTATATAACTACCTTATCAAACAATAGATAGCTATATCAATACTTTGATAGCATAAAATCTAAAGAAATAAATGTTAATTTTTATCTACACAATAGAAATGATTAATTATTTGTAAATATTTAACATTATTAATGCAGTTTTAGATATAGATTAAATAGATAGTTAAAATATAGGCTACAATCTAATATATTCACCAAATAATATTCTATTTATAGCAAATAAAATAGTTAATTTTTTTCCATGCTATTTAATCTAGACTGTAAGTTATCTAGCTGTTGTTTTAGTTTTTCTAATTCGCTATTATCAGCTATATCTTCATCATTGCCCGAGGTGGATTGATCAGATTGCTTTGTTATATTTTGGGCAAATGGTGTAAACATCTGTATTGCCTGTTCAAAAATTGCCGTATTTTGTTTGTTCATATCGTCAATTTTATCAATTGGAAAAACATTGCCAAATGTTTCATGCATATAACCCTGCATCTTATCTTTATTAAGTGTAAAGGAGCGCATAGTCATATCAAGATATTTTGGTAATAAACTTTGTTGATTCGCATCACCATAATAGCTTATTAATTGGCGCAAGAAATTTATCGGCAATAAATTTTGCTCTCCCTTACTCTCTTCTTCGACAATTATTTGTGTTAGGACTGATCTGGTAATATCATTTTTTGTTTTGGCGTCTAATACAATAAAATTATTACCGTCTTTTACCATTTTGCATAAATATTCAAGGGTAACATAACTGCTGGTTGCTGTGTTATATAAACGTCGATTAGCATATTTTTTAATTATAATTGGATCATCTTTATCTTTTATTGTACCATTCATAATTTTAACTCCACCGCCGTATGAATTTAAGTTCTTATATTAAGATAATAAAATAAATTATAATATTAGGTTAACAGATTTATTTTAAAAGACCAATTTATTTTAAAAAGATTAAATAAACAGCATATGGCATTAAATTAATTTAAACTAACGGCAATACTGGCTAATTATTATTAATAATAATATGATATGATATGACAAATAAAAATAATGATAATATAAGTGATAGTGATAATCTTGATGAGCTTCAGCAATTATCACAGCGGTTTATTGAATTATGGCAACAACAGCTTGGCATCATATCCGATAGCATGATGATTGATAACGAAATTGCAAAAACCACGGAACAAGCCCATGATAACACGCGAGATAAGGCCACAACCAATGCGGCGCATGGGGCCACGCCCGCTGGGGCTGCATCTTTGGATGTTATCAATATATTACAACAGCTCCCCCATGATGTTAAACGGCTTGATAGACGCATCACCAAAATTGAGCAGCAAATATTTTCATCCAAATCTACAGGCAAAAGCCAATCAACTGGCAAAAGATCTGCAAAAAAGCCTAACGCAAAATAGTGATAATAAAATTGATGCATATAAACGCCAGTGCCTATTAAATATACTGAATAAAGCCAATAACGCATTATTAAACAGCGCATTGGACGGAATTGCAGAATATCGATCGCATCCATATAAGCGCGATATAACCGACCCGCCCGCAATATGGGCGAATGGCTGCTGTCGTTTATTGGATTATGGCAGTTATAATTTAGGCTATGGTAAGACTAATAACATAACAACAAAGCCCGTATTATTCATACCATCATTGGTTAATCGCGCCTATATTCTTGATTTAATGCAAGATCACAGCCTATTACGTTGGTTAACAAAAAATGACCTGCATCCATATTTACTTGATTGGGGGGAAATGGGCAAAGATGAAATTGGTTTAGGGCTTGAGGGTTATATAATGCGGCTTTGTCAAGCATTTGATCATATATATGCAATCCATAAAAAGCCAATTTCTATCGCTGGATATTGTATGGGCGGGTTATTGGCCTTGGCGCTTGGAATATTACGACAAGAAAATATATCAAAATTGGCATTAATGGCGACCCCATGGGATTTTCACCAACCCAATAGTTATAACGGTAAAATACTGGCAAATTATTCTGCAATAAATAAAAGTCAATTGGAAAATGATGGTTATTTATCAACCGATATATTGCAAAGTTTTTTCATGGCGCTTGACCCCATATTAAGTTTAAAAAAATTCACTAAATTTGCCAAATATGATATGGATAGCCCCAAGGCACGACATTTTATTGCTATCGAGGATTGGTTAAATGATGGCGTGTCATTGGAAGCAAAAACTGCCAGCCAGTGCCTTACGGGTTGGTATGGTGATAATCAACCATTTAACAACCAATGGCAGGTTGGTGGCAAAATAATCGCGCCAGAATATTTTAACAAGCCAACATTGGCAATAATCCCATCGGGGGATAAAATAATTCCCATAAAATCAGCCAAGGCATTAAGCGACAAGTTAAAAAATGTTAAAGTCATTAATCCACCGCTTGGTCATATTGGAATGATTATCGGCAATGGTGCGCGTGATGCCACATGGAATAATCTGTTGAACTTTTTTAACTAAATTAAAATATCGACTTAAGGTCTGATGATTTTATGCAATCCAGAACCACATCGGCAATTTCTGGTAGAATACCAACTGGTCCTAGATATGTGGCATTAACTTTGCTTTTACGCATTAATTCCGCCACATCGCTGGTTGAATGATTACCATGGCCAGCAAAATAACCCATCACCAAAATTGGGGTGTTTGTATTTTTAGAATTTATATCTTGCAGCATGTTAATCAGGCTTGGTTCTTCTTCTAAATATGCCGCATGGGTTTTGTTAAATTTATTTAATTTTTTAATATATTCAACTTGCGATGATATGGCATTACGCGATGCATCACCCTTTGATGATCCATGACCGATTATTATAATATTGGTCTTTTCTGCCGTTATTTCATTATCATCACAATGATCATATATATGCTTTATCATTACCTCTGCCATAAGGTGATTAACACCGATAGGTTGGCATTGAATGATTTTTTGCCCACGCTCATTGATGGTAACATCACCATCTAATGATAATCTTTCAGGGATGAATGTTTTGGTTAAATAACCATCGCACATCAACATCGGCACTATATATATTATATCGGCATCAATATCCGCTGCCACATCATGAATGGAAGGCTTGGCAATTAAATAACCCCATTTGATCTGATCAAATTCATTATTATCAGATAAAATTTTGGCAAAACCAGTATTATATGCCAATGCCTTGGCGGCGGCATTACCACGCACGCCGTGGCCCGCCAATAATATTGCTATATTTTTTTTGATATTTTGGTTATTTTTATTGCCCAATATGCTCATATTAATGACTTGTCCCTGATGAATAGGTTATTTTATTATAAACATTATATTTGCCAACTGGTTTATTCATTGGAATTCGTTTGACCTCTTCCAAACTATTGGCATCATAAACCACAATCGCGCCATCATTATCCCATATACTAACCAAGGCATATTTACCATCGCGGGTAAATTCCACATGGGCGTTGGTTTTTCCGGGGGCTGGATTAATGGTTTTAACAATTTCCAATGTGGTTTTATCAATAATATGCAGCTTATCCTTATGTTCGCCAAAAAATACATCGACCCATGCATATTTTGTATTTTCGTGGCTGCGCATGAAGAACCCTGGCCCAAGGGTTTTTAATTGCTTGATAGTTTTCCAGCTTTCCATGTCAATGATGCTGACCGCGCCGCCTTTCAAATGCGGCGTTGCCATTACCAACCTGCTTTCACCCGACTTATCCTTATAGTTCCAATAAATTCCTGAACCTAAATGCGGCATTCCATCCAGATCAAATTTGGCAATTTTTATCCGACCGTCCAAATTATAAACTGCACCACCCTTACCGTCACGCGACGCACCGATGACTTCGGCATAATATGGGTCAAAGAAAAAATCATCAAGATAATCATCCAATATTATTCGCCTGCGACCAAATGGATTTTCTTCGACAATAAAGCCTTCTTCTTCGCCTTTGCGATAATTATGGGCAAAGCCTTCGCGAATTGGTGGCGCATCGGGATCATATGAAAGTTCCCATAATTCTTTAACATCTTTTAATGCGACAATAAAGCTATTACGCGGTGGTGCGTTATAAATCGCGCTTACCCGCGATGAAACCCCCGCTTTATCAGCAACAGCAATGATACGATATGGGCTTAAATCAACCGCATTTAAAATAACCACGCTATGGGGTAAGAAATTACCCGCCGCGACCCAAAGCCCATCCGATGATACGGCAATATTACGGGTATTTATACCAACGCGTATTTCTGCCACCATCTTGAATGAATAAAGGTCATATTTACTGACCCAGCCATCGCGCGAGGCCAAATAAACAAACCGCCCATCGGGGGAATATTTCGCACCACCATGCAGGGCAAATCTTGAAGGAAAGCGTGCTAATGGTTCAAATTTATCGCCATCCAAGATCGTTATATGATGATCACCCGTTTCAACCACGGTGAATAAATTAAGCGGATCGCCATCCCATTGCGGTTTATCGGGCAATGTTGCAACGGCATTGATAATAACATGCGATTTCTTAATTTCTGCCATATCCCATATGGGCATTTTATCAAGCGGTGTATAAATTAACTTCACCAATGATTTTATTTGCTTACCAGTTAAAATATTACCAAAGGCAGGCATTTGACTAGCTATTCTGCCATTAGTAATAGTGTCAATCGCCGCAGTTTTACGTAGCCGCTTTAAATTTTCGGGCAGTAAAGCCGAACCCATTCGACCAAGACGATCATCACCATGACAACTGGCGCAATTTTTTTGATAAACCGCATCATCTGCAAATGCGGTATTTATATTGCTAAGCCCAATTAATGCCAGCAATGATAAGCTTAAAATGCAATTGGTTAATATTGATTTAAATTTAATCATGCGCGGCGCTTTCTTGAAAAAGGCATAACTCGCAGCCGTTCACCATCATTTCCATCATTATTTGAAATACCAATTTCATCATCATTTAAATAACATGCAGGGTCTTCTGCCCAGAAATCACCCGTTAATTGATGCGCGCGCACACGCGTATTACCATTGCATATTGGGATATATTGGCATTTACCACATCGACCAGTAACGGCGCGTGGACGCTTTGATAGCCCATCCATCAAAGGGTCGGACATATCATGCCATATTTGGCTAAACGGGCGGTCTTTAACATTGCCCAATTTATAATGCCACCACATGGTATCGGGGTGAACTTCGCCCAAATTATCAATATTTGCCACATTCACACCCGAAGAATTACCACCCCATTGAATTAATTTACCCTTGATATGATCTGCTTTATCGGGAAAATTCCGTTCAACCCATTTTAAGAAATAAGCACCATCAGCATCATTATTGCCAGTTACATATTCACGAAACACGCCATTCTTTTGTTCCTGCAACGCAGTTTCAAACATTAAATCCATCGCATCGCGGGTCATTTTATGTAAGGTATCGGTCATGCGATTATGGTTGCCGCGTCCAGCATAATTTAAATGTGAAAGGTAAAATTTATCGATGCCTTCATCATCAACAAGCTTCAATAATTGCGGTAATTCCTTGGCGTTATCTTGGGTTATAGTGAAGCGCAAACCAACCTTAAGATTACGTTGTTTGCATAGCTTAACCGCCTTCATTGATAAATCAAACGCGCCTTCTTTACGGCGAAAATAATCATGGGTTTTTTGCATTCCATCAATACTGATACCAACATAATTATAATCACAGGCGGCAATTTCATCGATATTTTTATCATTAATTAATGTGCCATTGGTGGATAAGCCCACATAGAAACCCATTTTTTTTGCCCGTTTGGAAATATCATATATATCTGGATGCAATAACGGCTCACCACCTGATAAAATTAACACTGGCACATTGGCAAATTTTAAATTATCCATCGTTATATTTATTTGTGTGGTGGTTAATTCACCGGGGAAGTCCTTATCGGCGGATATGGCATAACAATGCTTACAGGTTAAATTGCATCGCCTTATCAAATTCCATATAACAACCGGACCTTTTAAATCACGATGCTCGCCAATTGGGGTTGGCTTATCTAATTCCTTGATGAATTGCGCTAATCTAAACATTATTTTTCCTTCAATCATATTACTTCTATTAAATTTTGGTCAAATATTCTTTAACCTAAAACCAGTTTTCTTCAAAATTCTAACGCTATATAAAATCTGTACATCACGCACCACATCACCTAATTCCTTGGCGATAGATTTTACTTTTTCCTCTACCTCATCACGGCTACGCCCATGGGTCATGGCAAATAAATTATAAGGCCAATCGGGCATATGCCTCGGGCGATTATAGCAATGACTTACAAAATCAAGCGCCCCAATACGTTCACCTAATATATCGATTTGATCGTCTGGCACATCCCATACCGACATGCCATTGGCGATATATCCCAAGGCATAATGGTTGGGGACAAGGCCAATGCGCCGGATAATTCCTACATCCAACATATTTTTCATGCGGTTTTGTAATTCGACCGCGTCAATGCCGATGTCTTTGGCAACTATGTCATAAGGATTGGCACATAATGGAAGCCCGCCTTGTGTTGCCTTGATTATCAAGCGGTCAATTTTATCTATCTTTGTGATTTTTTTTGCTGAATTCATATCATCATACCTTAAGATATAGCCCGACAAAATATTCACGAATTTTCGGCATATTATATATTTTCAAACCTGTTTCTGTTTCAATTTTCTCGATCACTTCTTTGGTCGATGTCTTGTCATCACAGGCAATGACGAACCACATGTTAAGTATATGTTGACGTTGATAATTTTGCGATATTTCAGGGTAGGCATTAACTTTACTTGCGATGGTATCATAAATATCATCGGGGACAATCATCGCTGCCAGTGATAGGCTGCCGCCTAAATATTCTGGATTATACATGGGTCCTGCCCGCGATAAAATCCCTTGTGTCAATAAATTTTCAATGCGTTCTATAACATCTTTTTCACCTATGCCAAGTTCTTCACCCATTAGCGCATATGGATTTTGGCAAATTGGAATGCCGCCTTGATATTGATTAATCAATGACTTATCAATTTCATCCAATTGATAATTTTTATTTACCATATTTTGCCCCTGTTTGTTTAAGGCGGCGGGTGGAAAATAATATTTGATGGTTGATATTGTCAAGTCCAAGGCGTTTTATCATATCATCTTTTTGTAAAATAACCTCGTCGCGTTTGCTGCCATGAATCATACAAAATAAATTATATGGCCAATCTGGCAATTGCCTTGGTCGTTGATAACAAAGGGTTATGAAACCCTCCACCGCAATTGATGTGGCTATATTTTCTATCATATCATCGGGAATATCCCATACGATCATCGCATTGGCGTTATATCCTAATTCATGATGGCGCACGACAATTCCCATGCGTTTTAATATGCCATCATCTAACATTTTTTGTAGGCGTTGTAATAATATTTTTTCGTCAATATTCACTGCCTTAGCAATTTTTGCATAGGGATTATGGCAAATATCAAGGCCATTTTCCATCACAGTTAAAATTTGATGATTAATGTCATCTAATGCCATTTTATTTTAAACCCTAAATCAATATGATATGCTTTTTCCATCGGTAAATTTAATGGGGTCAGGCCTGTTATTTCTTCTATTTGCGTTAGTATTTCCTTGACCGCTTGTTTATTATGCGCTGCCACGACAAACCAAAGATTATAACTATGTTCACGTTGATAATTATGATTTACCGCGTCAAAATTACTTACCAATGTGGCGATTTTTTCAAATTGATCCATCGGAACTTTTAATGCGGCAAGCGTACTCCACCCTGCCTTATGCGGGGCAACCACCGCGCCAATGCGGCTAATTGCGCCAAAATCTTGTAATTTTTTTAAAGATTGAATTATATCATCTTCATCAACATTTAATTTTTGCGCCATTGCCGCATATGGATTTTCAACAAGCGGTAAATCATGTTGATAGCTATCCAATAACTGTCGATCCAACGGATCAAGCTTATCCATATCTATCATTATCTATAACCCTGTTTTTGCTGATCTTGCAGTTAAGAAAATACCGCTTGGTTTATCCATTTCCAAATTGGTTATTTCTTCAAAGCTTTGCGTGTCATAAATAATAACTTTATTTTCATCGCGCACAGATATTAAAATATGTTCACCACGCGGTGTAAATTCCATATGTAAAACCGCCTTACCTGGTCTTAATTCCTTAATTATTTTTTTAGCTTCCACATCAATAATTTGAATGACATCATTATCGGGATGGGCAAAATTAACCCATATATATTTGCCATCTGGCCTTGATACAACAAAAACTGGTTGTGAATGAACAGGGATGCTATCACCAACCTGCCATGTATCACGGGCAATGCTTAAAACCTTATGATGACCAATTGCGGGCAGAAACATTAAATTACCTGCCTGCGCCCAGCCCTCAAGATGTGGCATTTTATAAACGGGTAAGGCCTCATCATCGCGACCATAACCGTCTAATATTCGGGTAACGCCAGCGTCTAAATTCCATAAATCCAACATCGCCATGCCGTCTTCGCCAAATAACCCCGCAATATAATAACGCCCATCGCTAGTTATAAGTCCGTCATAAGGTTTATCGCCAATATCTTTAAATTTTGTTATGATTGGTTGATTAATATCCTTCATATCGACCAGCCATATTTCACCGCTATCATAAAGCGAGAATATGAATTTATTACCGGGCGCATCGGTTAAGCCAACGGTTTTTGATCTTTTTTCAACAGCATTATCATCATATATGGTTTTAATATCTAAAATTAATTTCAGGCTATCAGCATCAAATATTTTAACACCACCCGGTTTATAATTTGATACGGCGATTAATTTACCATCTTGGGATATGGCCCCACCGATGCTATTACCCGCCTGTATGATACGTTTGGTAATTTTACCACGCAGCATATCTATCTTGCTAAGCCCACCATCACGACCAAAAATATAGCCATAACGTTGATCACGGGAATATACCACCGATGCATGCGATAAATCACCTAAGCCTGAAATTTTATATAATGATGTGTAATTTGTAGTCTCAATTATTTGCACTTGACCGATGGCGCGTTCTATTACCAAGCCTAAATCCCCTGTGCCGCGTAAATTAGGCATGCCACAGGCATTTATTAATAGAATGCCAAGGATAAATATTAATCTAATCACTGTTTTTATAATATATGCAAACACCATTGCTAAATTCCCTTTAATCTAAAATTTTTATTGATCGAGGCCATTTTTTAATATTTTGACCAACCATTTGGCTTCATTTCTCGAAATCTCAAAATTCCACGGCGGCATTGGCGTACCTGCGCGACCATAAAGAATGGTATCAACCAATATTTCATCGGTTTTGTCATGTAAATTTATTGGTAATAATGCTGGGCCAAGCCCGCCTTTTAAGGTTAATCCATGGCAAGAACCACAATCTTGTTTTAACTGATATATAAGCTGCTCTGCCCTTATTTTACTTATATTATTTGGCGATATATCAGTTAAATTTACTATTTCTGCAGCCGCATAAAAACTTGCAAAAACACCATATGAAATTATCATAGCAATAAAATAGCACCAGCGTAATATTTTATAATATTGCTTGTGCATTATGCTGCTCTTGAAAGTTATTATTGTTATTTAAGTCATTTATTTTCAAATCAGCTTTAAGCCCCGCAACCTTACCAATTATGGTTAATACTGGTGGTTTAAAACCTGATGACTTTATATCATTTGGCATATTCTCCAATGTAGTTAATAATTCTTTTTGTGCCGCAGTTGTGCCATTAGCAATTGCAATAACTGGTGTTTTAGGGGCAAGCCCCGCTGCGATAAGCTTTGTTTTAAATATCTGAAGATTAGCCAAGCCCATATATATAGCCAATGTGGTATCAGGATCAGCCAAACTTTGCCAATTTATATCAAGCATCGCATCCTCGCGGCAATGACCCGTTATAAAACGCACGCTTTTTGCCAATCCACGATGGGTTAACGGAATACCTGCCGCCGCCGCACAACCAGCCGCCGCCGTTATACCTGGAATAAATTCACATCTTATACCGTGCTTTGCCAAATATAATGCCTCTTCTCCGCCACGACCAAATATATTAGGGTCCCCCCCCTTAAGTCGCACGACATTATGACCAGCGCGCGCCAGTTTTAATAACAATTGATTGGTTTCATCTTGGCTTAATGTGTGATTTCCCGTAGCTTTACCAGCGAATATACGAGTAGTACCAACAGGAATTATATCTAAAATCTCTTCAGAAATAAGGCGATCATAAACAATGACTGCCGCTTGTTTTATCAAGCGTATAGCCTTTAAAGTTAATAATTCCACATCACCTGGTCCTGCGCCAACAAGATATACACAAGCATGTTTTTCCTTATTTATTTTATTTTTAATTAAAGAATTTTCCACATCATCGCTCCATAAAATATCTGCATTAATGCCTAACATAGTTATGGAGTAATAGCTTTGACCATAGTCAAAAAATAACCATTTATAGCCTTGGTTAGCTTTAACTTTATGAGTATAATATTAATTGCAACAACCATTATTGATCATGATCAAGGAAAAGTGAGTATATAATATAGTATTAATATTCTGCTAGCTTGACTGGCGAACTATTAATGGAGCGACTTCAATGATGAAATTAAAATATACTGCATCGGCGATCGGCTTAGCCATCGGCATTACAATGTGTGTTAGCACTCTTCCTGTAATGGCTGAGGCCCCGACGCTTAACAAAGAGCAATTTGACAAAGCAAAAAACCTTTACTTCCAGCGCTGTGCTGGTTGTCATGGTGTTTTACGTAAAGGTGCAACGGGTAAAAGCCTTGAGCCAGAAGAAAGCATAAAGCTTGGTCAAAAACGGCTTGAAAAAATTATAACCTATGGCACCGAAGGTGGCATGAATAATTTTGACGATCTTTTCTCTAAAGAAGAAATAAGTCTGTTGGCAACATATATACAAATGGATGTGCCACCACCTGCGGAAATGAGTTTGGCGGAAATGAAAGAACGCCACACGGTTTATATCGAACCAAAAGATTATCCAACCAAACCCATGCATACTCGTAATTGGGAAAATTTCTTTTTGGTAATCCTGCGTGATGCTGGTAAAATTGGCATTATAGATGGCGACACCAAGGAAGTGGTAACCAAACTTAATACTGGTTATGCTATCCATGTGATGAAGGAATCGTCAACTGGGCGTTTTTGGTACACACAAGGCCGCGATGGCTTGATGTCTAAAATTGATTTATGGATGGATCCACCAGCTGTTGTTGCGACAACACAAGTTGCATCTGATGCGCGTGATGTTGCCGTATCACATTATGGCAAATGGAAAGATAAATATGTCATTGGCGGCGGTTATTGGCCTCCACATTTTGTAATTCTTGATGCTGAAACCATGGAGCCATTGAAAGTTGTTTCAACACGTGGTGTTAATATTGACGGTGAATATGTGAATGAAGCCCGTGTAGCGGCACTTTACAACACGCCTGATGCCCCAACATGGATGGTTGCAGTGACGGAATTAGGCCAAGTGTGGCAAGTTGATTATTCTGATTTGGATAATTTACGCATAGAACAAATTAACACTCATAAATATCTACATGATGGTTTCTTTGATGTTACGCAACGTTATTTCCAAATTGCGGCAAATGCCTCGAACCGTATGGAATTCATTGACTCTAAAACCAGAAAAGCCGTCGGTTCGCTTGTAACGGGTAAAAAGCCGCATCCAGGCCCTGGTGCCAATTGGGTTGATCCAAAATGTGGCCCTGTTTCGGCAACAACTCATCTTGGTGAAGGTAAAGTTACTGTTTGGGGTAGTGACCCAGCTGGTCATCCAGATAATGCATGGAAAAAATGCTATGAAATCGAATCAGATGGTCCAGGGTTATTCATCAGAACCCATCCAAATGCCGATATTATTGTCTTTGATCAAACCAAGCATCCAGAACCAGAAATTCAACAATCAATACAAGTTGTTGATAAGAAAACTGGTAAAATCATTAAAACTATACGTGTAACCGAACAAGAAACAGCCTTGGCAACACATACAGAATTTAATGATGCTGGTACTGAATTCTGGGTATCTGTTTGGGTTCGCGGTGGCAAGAAAAACTGGATGAAAGGTGAAATCGTTGTTTATGATGCAAAAACGTTAGAAGAAATTGCACGTATCGGCGGACTTGAAACACCAACCGGTAAATTCAATGTCTCAAACCGTGTTCATCACCGAACATAACAGCTAAATATTGATTTAAGGGCAGGGTAGAGAAATCTCCCTGCCCCTATTTCTAATTAAATTTTGGTTTTAATCTAGGTCTGATTCTAATCAAAATTTATAATTTATAATTATAATTTATAACTAAATAACGATTATCAGGAGCTACCTATGTTAAAAAATTGGTGGAATAGCGCAAAAACACAACGCAAATTCTTTGGCGTTCCCTTAGGTGTTTTTGTCATTGCAATTATATCACTTATAGCTGGCGTTGTCGGCTGGGGTGGTTTTAATACTGCAATGGAGGCCACTAATACTCTTGGTTTTTGTATCAGTTGTCATGAAATGGAAGATACGGTTTATCAAGAAGATAAAACCACTAGCCATTATAAAAATAGATCTGGCGTACGTGCCACATGCCCAGATTGCCATGTACCGCGCCCGTGGATTTATAAAATGATTCGTAAAATTCAAGCAACCCGTGAATTATATCATAAGGCCATGAGGACTATTGATACTCCTGAAAAATTTGAAGAAAAACGGTTTGAGTTGGCAAAGCGTGTTTGGGATGCGATGAAATCAACCGATAGCCGCGAATGCAGGAATTGCCATAATTTCAACAGCATGGACCCGACAAAACAAAAACGCCGCGCTGCCAAACAACATGCAAGCGCAAGAGAAGACGGGTTAACATGCATTGATTGTCATAAGGGCATTGCCCATAAACCCGTGCATCATTTGCTTGAAGATGAAGATGAAGATGAAGAAGATATTAATGAAGAAATAAGCAATAAAAATACGGAAGAACAAAATCCAAAAATAATAATAACCGAAGATAATAAAGCGACTGATGATGCGATTGTTAATAATGCCACAGTAATAACTACACCAGCTAAAGGTAGTGGAAAAATAACATGGGAAACGGTTGTGGACAAAGATATAACCCTATTTTATCCAGGTCAGGCATCGCTTGAATGGGTATTAAAAGGTTCGGATCACGGTGGGGCGAGAGTATTTAAAAAAGGCGAGCCATGCAGCGAATGTCATCGTGGCGAAGAAGCCGATATGGGCGCAAGAATAATTAGTGGTGAAAAAGCCGAAACAGTTATAATTGCTAATAAACGCCCAGCAATTGAGGCAAAAATACAAACGGCCCATACTAATGGCAGGCTTTATATAAGGATGCAATGGCCAGATGGGGAACATACACCCATGCCTTTTGTCGATGGCGGCAAAATGGATCCAGAAAATAAAATAAAACTTGCAATGATGATTAGCGGCGATGGCCTAGATATGCCAAAAACCGCAGGTTGTTGGGCTACATGCCATCATGATAATAGATATATGCCCGATGCCCCTGATAATGCAGCAATCGATGCCAATGGCAATATAACATCGCGTATTGATGTCGCATCTGAAAATGGCGTGACAAAATATATTCCTGAAAGCCGTGGCAAGCTTGAAATTAAGGGTCGTAATGGTGCCAAACGTGGTGCATGGGATAAACTTAAATCTGATGAGGAAATAAAAACCCTGTTAGAAAATGGCAGTTATATGGATTTAATCCGCTATAATAGTGGCTCGAATACAGCGGATAATGGTTATATTCTTGATCAACGCATAATGGGTAAAGGCAGCGATATTGAAGCTAATGGAATTCTAAAAGATGGCATATGGACGGTTGTATTTAGCCGTGATTTAGCAGGAAATAATGCCGATGGCGATATTGCGATCATTCCTGGCAAAATATACACGGTTGGTTTTGCAATCCATGATGATTACACTGATGCAAGATTTCATCATGTAACTTTGGATTATAAATTAGGCCTAGATAACCCCGAAGTAGATTTAAATGTTGAATTACGATAAGCATAAATTTAAATATCAAGAGAATATTATCACAAATAGTTTTTTATCCTTTACTACTATAGCAAGGGATAAAAAACTAACCTTTACTGCGTTTTTGTTAATTTTTATGATTATTATTTCATCAATATCAAATGCATTTGCTGCTGATAATATTAAACAAAATTTGGATAAAATTAATAAAATATGTGCAGAGGCCGAAATACGTTATCAAGATCTATTTACCAATATATCAACATATAACTCTGATAATAATCAAAAAAACAAGATAATCATAAAGCTTTATAAATACACATTTTGCCCGCCTTATCTTGAAATTACCAAGGGAACAACTGTACAATTCGTTAATGTGGATAAACGCACCAGCCATAGCGTATGGTTTAAAGATAATGGTAAAGACGAAAGTGATAGGTTTTTCCCTGAAGAATCCGTTGAAATGTTTTTTAATGAAATTGGGGAATTCAATTATATATGCGGCCCCCATTGGCAATCAGATAATATGCTTGGTGTTTTGAAAATTATCAAATAATTACTATATAATTATATTTATCCGACCTATGTTATATGCTTATAACGTATAATGGTAAGTTATAAACGCTTGATTATAAAATATTAATATCTATATGATAGTTATTATAATTAATTTGACCATTATCTATGAATTAAACTTCAACATTACATTTTAAGGCTTGGGTAATAATTATGTTTAAATACCAAAATATCATTGCAGGATTTATATTAATAATTTCATTATTAGCCATAATTGGCGGCAGTTCTATTTTCTTATTACGCGATATAGCCCGCAATGCTGATGATATATATAATCATCCATTCATTGTCTCCAATGCAGCAAAAAATATCAAATTTCATTTGAACTTGATGCATCAAAATATGAAAGATGTGGTATTAGCAGAAAATTATAAAGAAATAACCAGTGCAATAGATCAAATGCAGTCGCATGAGTTATCTGTGCTTTCCAACTTTGATATTATATCTGAAAGATTTTTAGGTAAAAAATTACAAATAGATGAAACATATCAGCTATTCCTCAATTGGAAACCTATTCGCAATGAAGTTATAAAATTAGTAACCGCCAATCACATCAATGACGCGGCAATTATAATCAAGGGTAGTGGTGCAAACTATGTAAAAAAACTTAATAAACAAGTGGAAAATTTAGTAAAAAACTCAAAAAATATGTCCCAACGCGAACATCTTATTGATCAAAATATAATGATGGCATCGCTTGATCTAAATGGTAAAATTATCGATATAAGTAATGCCCTATGCCGTTTTTTAAAATGCATAAAAAAAGACTTAATCGGCACGGAAAGTGGTTTTTTTGATAATTCCGCCGATATGGAACAATCGCAAGAATATATATGGCAAGTCATAAATACGGGAAAAAGCTGGCATGGCGAAATAAGACATATAGATTATGACGGTAAATCATATTGGGCAAGTTCATCCATATTACCCATTTTTAATGATAATTTTGAACTAACAGGGTTTAATAATATATTAACCGATATAACCAGCAAAAAATTATCAATAACAGATAATTTAACAACATTATTTAACCGCCGCCAATATGAAGAAATTATTCGCCGAGAGATAAGATTGGCAAAACGCAATGGCACATCATTAACATTGGCCATCGCCGATATTGATTTTTTTAAAAATTATAACGATAATTATGGCCATCCAATGGGTGATAAAGCCTTGAATATTGTTGCAAAAAAAATGTTAAATGTCATGAAGCGCCCCAATGATTATGTATTTCGCATTGGTGGTGAAGAATTTGCATTTATATTTTCAAACCTGAATTGTAATGAAAGCAACGCCTTTTTAGATGAGATAAGGCAATCAATCGAAATTTTAAAAATACCGCATGAATTTAGCAAAGCAAGCAAATATTTAACATTATCAATTGGCGCGCATGTAGCGTTGGAAAATAAAACCATCAGTGAAGAAGAAATTTATATCATGGCCGATAAGGCATTATATATAGCCAAAGAAAAGCGCAATAATGTGATTGTAACATCATAATATTATTATAATATAACTAATAATCCAAATATAATTTTGGCTTAATAGCGCCGTTAAGGAATAAATATGTTAAATTTAAACGACCCCACATTGTTACAAACAAACGCATATATTAATGGCCAATGGATAGAAAGTGATAATAAATTTGCAGTCATCAACCCTGCAACTGGTGATATTATTGCAAATGTTAGCGATATGGATACTAGTCAGCTAAATATGGCTATTGATAAGGCATATATAGCGCAAAAAGATTGGGCAGCATATACGGGTAAAGAACGATCAGTTATTTTACGTAAATGGTATGATTTAATCATTGCAAATGCCAATGATTTAGGGGCGATTATAACGGCGGAAATGGGCAAGCCTTTAGCCGAGGCAATCTGAGTAGTTTTATTTTTCGAATCATTTATTGAATGGTTTTGCGAAGAAGCAAAAAGAATTTACGGCGATGTTATACCCGCCCATCAGCGCGATAAACGCATTGTTATTTTAAAACAACCAATTGGCGTTGTTGGTTCAATAACACCGTGGAATTTCCCCAATGCAATGATCGCCAGAAAAGTTGCACCCGCACTTGCCGTTGGTTGCAGCTTCATTGCAAGACCAGCAGAATTAACACCGCTTTCTGCCCTTGCAATGGCAGTTTTAGCTGACCTGGCCGGAATTCCTGCGGGGATATTTAATGTAGTGCCAAGCACCAACGCGGCGGAGGCAGGTGAAATTTTATGCAATAGCGAAAAAATTGCAAAGATAACATTCACTGGCTCAACCCGTGTTGGTAAAATATTAATGCGTCAATGCGCCGAGGGCATCAAAAAAATATCATTAGAATTAGGCGGCAATGCGCCATTCATCGTATTTGATGATGCGGATTTGGATAAAGCGGTCGAAGGGGCGATGATTGCCAAATATCGCAATAATGGTCAAACCTGCGTTTGTGCCAATCGGCTATATGTGCAAGCGGGAGTTTATGATGAATTCACCAAAAAACTTGCTGAAAAAGTACTAGAACTTAATATCGGTGATGGCTTCACCCAAGGAATAACCACAGGTCCGCTTATCAATCAAGCCGCATTGGAAAAAGTAACTTCACATGTTGAAGATGCAGTTGCCAAAGGTGCAAATATAGTAACTGGCGGTGAAAGTCATGATTTAGGTGGGCAATTTTATCAACCAACAATTTTAACCAATATGAATAAAAACATGGCAATTGCAGATGAAGAAACATTCGGCCCTGTTGCTGCGTTATTTAAATTTGAAAGCGAAGCAGAAGTTATAGAATTGGCAAATGATACGCAATTTGGCTTGGCTGGGTATTTTTATTCCAATGATATTGCTAGAATTTGGCGCGTAGCCGAAGCAATGGAAACTGGTATGGTTGGTATTAATACCGGGCTAATTTCAACCGAAGTCGCACCATTTGGCGGCATTAAACAATCTGGTTTAGGGCGTGAAGGCAGTAAATATGGTATTGAAGATTTTCTTGAAATCAAATATCTATGTTTTGGTGAAATTAATAATATATAAAAACATATGAGGCCATCATGAAAATTGGTATTTTACAAACAGGGCATGTCCCAAAGGAATTAGAAAATAAATATCCTAATTATAGCCAGCAATTCATCACAATGTTACACGGTAATGGCTTTGAATTTATAAATTATGATATTTTAAATGATGAATTGCCACAATCACCATCAATGGCCGATGGTTGGTTAATCACCGGCTCAAAATACGGTGTTTATGAAGATCATTCATGGATAAAGCCATTGGAAAATTTTATCAAAAACTCCTATGACAACAATATACCAATGGTCGGGATTTGTTTTGGTCATCAAATAATCGCCAAAGCATTAGGCGGCAAAGTCGAAAAATGGAAAAATGGCTGGTCGGTTGGTGCAACCGAATATAAATTAATCAATAGCGATAAAATATTATGCCAAAATGCCATGCATCAGGATCAAGTTACTGTTATTCCCGATGGAGCAACGGTAATTGCCACGTCAAGTTTTTGTAAATATGCTGCCATGTCCTATGGTAAAAAAGCCTTAACATGGCAATGCCATCCTGAATTTTCCTCTGAATTCATGAAGGATTTGATAATTTCACGACAAGATATACTGCCCGTTGAGATCGCAAAAAATGCTTTAAAAAGCCTTAAAAAACCATTAACCACCGATTATATCATACAAAAAATTGTTAATTTTTATAATTCAAACCGCGAATAAAATTAATGAGCATGATAGGATATTATAATGCATCGCAATAATCATTCAATTTCTTCACAAAATTTTGCCAATTCCAATGGGCTATTAATCATAACGCCTGATCCTTTGCTTTTAACACCAAGTTTTTTTAATTTACCAAAGGCACGCGATAAAGTTTCTGGCTGCATACCAAGCCGTGCTGCGACAAGGGTTTTATCATATGGCAGGTAAATATTAATTGGGTGATTATCATTGGCATTATCATTTGCATTATCATTAATATTAGCGCAAAGGCCAACCAAAAAACTTGCCAATCTCTGTGCCGTTGGCCTACCGTTTAACTGTTCCATTTGATTGACCAGATGGCGCATATGTGCCGACATAGAAGCCAACATTTGCATCGATAATTGTGCATTTCCCATTAATTTTTCTTTAAATTTTGCTCCTGAAAATACCAACAGCGTTGAATCTTCGACTGCCTCCGCTGATGCGGGGAATGTTTCCTGACCTAAAATAGCAGCCTCTGCAAAGGATTCGCCCGCCGTAAATGTGTGCAATACAACTTGATGCCCATCGGACATATCCCGGTATAATTTTGCCCAACCATTAAGAATAACAAAAAACCTATCTGCCTTATCACCATATTGAAAAATAAGTTGCCCGCGAGTATATTGCTTTGGAATAGCTGTTTCCATAATATCTATTTAATGCTCGTAAGAAAGCCCCTTAAACAACGGAATACGCTGTGCTATTTCCATTATTTTTTGATCAATCATAATCACCCAATCTTTATATTATAATATTATATGCTATTTATTTTAATCTAATATAATCTGAAACAGTATCTATTAACAATAAACTTTTAGATTAATTAATTAATTATTAATTCATAATATATGCTGATATATATATTAGAAATATATTATTGATCTTAGTCAAAGCAAGCTTGTTATTTGGCTGATAGATTAGACTAGGTTTATTGGGTACTATACTATATATAAAGACTTGGCGATATTATTAATTTTCAAGTTTTATTATACACCCAATTATATAATAACATCTAACTGATGGAAGCAATATGGCTGAAGGTTTTACGAAAACAGCCGCCAGAAATATTTTTTATGGTGGTTCGCTATTCTTTTTCGCAATCCTTGTTATCCTTACAATACAAAGTGTTGGTTATATTAAGGAAACAGGAACAAATGAAAAAACCCTGACTGCATCTGTGGTCGCGGGTAAACATGTGTGGGAAAAACATTCCTGCATTAACTGTCATACTATTCTTGGTGAAGGTGCATATTTTGCTCCTGAATTAGGCAATGTATGGAAACGCTATGACGGTGTTGAAGACCCTGAAGGCGCACGCGAAGGTATTATTGCATGGATGCAATCACAGCCCTCTGGCGCAGAAGGCCGTAGGCAAATGCCTCAATTTAACTTGTCTGACGAAGAATTAACCAATCTTGTCGATTTTTTAGAATGGACAAGTACAATCAACACACAAAATTGGCCACCTAATGATGCTGGTTAAGCCCAGTTAAGCAATAGAGTTTGAGGAATAAAAGATGAAATATCAAACACAAAGGCTGGCCTACCCGTATTTTTTAGGTGCTATGATCTTATTCGTAGCCCAAGTGGTAGGCGGCACAATCGCTGGAACTATTTATGTCTTTCCAAATTTTTTGGCAGATTTAGTTCCCTTTAATATTATTCGTATGATCCATACCAACGCATTAGTCGTGTGGTTGTTAATGGGTTTTTTTTGGCGCAGCATATTATTTACTGCCCGAAGAATGCGAAACAGAAATTTGGAGCCCTAAACTAGCAATCATTCAATTTTGGTTGTTCTTTTTAGGTGCTGCTGGCATCGTCGTTGGTTATCTTTTAGGTTACCACGAAGGTAGAGAGTTTTTAGAACAACCATTATGGGGCAAAATTGCCATTGTTGTTGTTGTCTTGATATTCTTATTCAACATTACAATGACGGTTTTAAAAGGCCGCAAAACGGTTATATCAAATATCCTGCTATTGGGTCTTTGGGGCTTGGCTATTTTCTTCCTATTTGCATTTTATAATCCTGATAATCTTTCTATCGATAAAGTCTTTTGGTGGTATGTTATCCATCTTTGGGTTGAAGGCGTATGGGAACTTATCATGGCAGCAATCCTTGCATTTTTGATGATTAAAATGACAGGTGTTGATCGTGAAATAGTTGAAAAATGGCTTTATGTAATTGTTGGTTTGGCTTTGTTTTCTGGTCTGCTTGGTACTGGTCATCATTATTATTGGATCGGCACACCGGCTTACTGGCAATGGGTTGGCAGCATATTTTCCGCATTGGAATTGGCACCGTTTCTCGCGATGGTTATGTTCAGTTTTTATATGGTCAGAAAGGGTGGTCGCAACCACCCCAACAAAGCGGCCTTGTTATGGACATTAGGCTGTACGGTAATGGCATTTTTTGGTGCAGGTGTGTGGGGTTTCTTACATACATTATCAAGTATAAATTATTACACCCATGGCACACAACTAACTCCTGCCCATGCTCATCTGGCCTTCTTTGGTGCTTATGTTATGATAGTTTTGGCGATAATAACCTATGCAATGCCAAAATTACGCAATATGCAACCGTATAATCAGGTGCTTAACATGTGGTCATTCTGGATAATGTGTTCGGGTATGGCGTTCATGACATTTGCCTTAACCGCAGCAGGCGTATTACAAACACATCTGCAACGGGTCTTAGGAATGGACTTCATGGAAGTTCAAGAACAGATAAGCCTATTTTATGTTTTCCGATTAATCGCAGGCGTCGTAGTTGTTTTTGTCGTTATACTTTTCGTATATTCAATTTTTGCCAAAGACAAAACAGCCGAAAAAGCATAGAAAGATTATCAATTCATAGCTAACCTGACTTAAGTCAAAGTAAAATAGTCAGGTTTAAAATATAATAGCGGCCTTGGGAGTTATTTCTCAAGGCCGTTATTCATTAGATTTTAAGGGTTGTAAGTCATGCAAACAGAAAGTAATCGACAAATGGAAAATTTTAAATCAGAAAATTCATCACCTGATATTCCTTATTATCTTCCTGTTGGCAATGAATGCCAATTATTCGAACAGGCATATAAAAGTAATTTAGCCTTTATGTTGAAAGGCCCAACTGGTTGCGGCAAAACAAGGTTTATCACCCATATGGCAGAGAAGTTAGGCTTGCCATTATACAGCGTATCCTGCCATGATGATTTAACCGCCGCAGATTTAACGGGGCGGTATTTATTGCAAGGCGGTGAAACCAAATGGGTCGATGGCCCGTTGACAAGGGCAGTGCGCGAAGGCGGAATTTGTTATCTTGACGAAGTGGTTGAGGCAAGAAAAGACGTAACCGTTGTTTTACACCCATTGACCGATGATAGGCGCATATTGCCGCTTGATCGCACTGGTGAAATATTGCAAGCGCCAAAAAATTTCATGCTAGTAGTATCTTTTAACCCAGGCTATCAGAATATTTTAAAAAATTTAAAACCAAGCACAAGGCAACGTTTCATTGCAATGGAATTTAATTATCCACCGGCCAGTCAAGAAATAGCCATTGTCGCACAAGAAAGCGGGCTAGACCTTGATCGTTGTGAAAGCTTGGTTAATTTAGCAAGACGCATACGCCAATTAAAAGATTTGGATTTAGAAGAAGGCGCATCAACAAGATTAATAATTTATTGTGCCACCTTAATTAAAGCGGGAATTGACCCGATGGAAGCGGCAATCGCCACATTAATCGAACCCTTAAGCGACGAAGCCAGCATTAAAGAAGGATTGATAGAAGTAGTTTCGGCAACATTTGATTAAGCATTTTTTTAAATATTAAATATTACATCAAGAGAAATAATAATGGGCATATTAGAAATTTTTGAACCAGAAGAATTAATCGGTAAATTCTGGGCAAAGCGTATTAGTGGTCAAACAAGTTATCACCATTATACAGAAAATGCAGTAAAATTTGAAGATATATCCCAAGCATTAAAGATATATTTCCGCGCCCTTGGCGGCGATGCGGGTTTGGAATTATCGGCGGCAATTGCCAAAAGTAAATCCCATAGGCTTAGCCTAAAAATGAAAATAGCCATGGATGAAGAAAAATTAGAAGATGCCAGCATCGATGATGAAAATTTAATTTTGCCATCAAATATTGATTTTTTTGATGATAAAAATCTTAATCGCAAGCTTTATTTCTGGTTGGCAGCATTCATGGTCCATATAAAATCACCAGCTAAAAATATACCAACATCAGGATATTTAGGCGATCTATATATCATCAGAAATAATTTAATTGCTACAAAATCTGTATTAGAAGACTTTCCAGGGCTTAAATCTAGCTATAAAATTTTGGCAGCAAAAATCGCCACAGCAAGGCCAAAACTGAACCTGCCAACAGAAGAAAAATTGGTTGAAGAAATATTATTAGCCATATTAACCAACAGCAAGCCCAATAGCATTAATGCACAAAAATTATTATTAAATATATTAGATGGAAATTTAGATCAGATCGAAGAACCGATAGGATATAAGTCTTTCTTGCAAATACCGCTTTGGGGATATGTAAAAAAAACAACCACCGCCCGCAATAGATATAATGACATGGACATAGAAGATTTAAATGATGATCAGTCCGTCTCACAAGATTTACGCGATGGTCGTAAACGCAAGGTAGCACAAGATGATAATGATCAAGCCGAACGCGATGACCCATTAATTTTAAACCGATTTGAAAAAATTATAACCATTGCGGAAATGGTAAATGTCAATTCTGCGGTCGATGACGATGAAAATACAGACGCCAAAGCCGCCGCAGATGATTTAGACGAAATTTCATTATCAAAAAATAAACGCAAAACCGCGTCAAAAATAAAATTTGATCTGGATTTACCACCAGATGCGGTCGATGAAACTAAACTTACTGGCGAAATAACCTATCCTGAATGGGATTATCGCAAATCATCTTATCACCTCGATCATTGCATAATATTTACCAGTCATATCAAAGATGAAGATCAAGATGAAAATAATGATGATATTTGGATAGCCGATAAACGCGCCCAACAACGTATAAGACGTATAAGCAAACAATTCGAAGCCTTACGACCAAAACGCCAAACCATTCATCGACAATTAGACGGTCAAGAATTGGATATTGACGCATTGATAAGGTCACGTTGCGATTTACGCGCAATGGGCGAAGGCAGCGACCAAATATTCACTACATTTCGTAATCAAGAACGCGATATGGCGACCGCTATTTTGGTTGATACATCACTTTCAACCGATGGTTGGATCGATAATAGACGAATTTTAGACGTGGAAAAAGAGGCATTAATGACCCTTACCCACGGACTTAGCGCCAGTGATGATCAACATGCAATATATAGCTTTTCATCAAAAAAACGCACATATGTCAAGGTTGATTGCATCAAGGATATTGTAGAGAATTTATCCGAAGCAGTTTTAAAACGCATTGGTGCTTTAAAACCTGTATATTCTACAAGAATGTGGGCTGAAATCCGCCATGTTAGCAATGAATTACAACAAGGTGCAAATATACCTATATTATTATTGATAATAAGCGATGGCAAACCCAATGATCTTGATCATTATGAAGGCAGATACGGCATAGAAGATACCAGAAAAGCAATAATAGAAGCCCGTGCCAATGGTTTGGCAGTATTTGGCGTTACCATCGATATCAAAGCACAAGATTATTTTCCCTATATATTTGGTCGCGGTGGTTGTGCCATCGTACCGCATATTGATAGTTTATCATCTGCCCTACCGGGTATTTTTCGTCAATTAATCAGATGAGTAATAATATTACTAGTAATCAAGAAAGCGATGATTGGGGGCCTTTATCAAACCTTCCCGGCAATCCTTTCATGTGGATTTTGATAATTAGCGAATTAGTAGTTTTTGGTGCATTCTTCTTATCATTTGCCGTTGCAAGGTCGCTTGACCCTGAAACATTCATGGAATCACAAAATCATTTAGATCGCTTAGCAGGGGCGATTAACACTATGGGTGTAATCACCAGAAGTTTAAGCGAAGCAGCAGCCGTGCGTGCTGGTATAGATAATGATTCTACCCGATCAAGATTATGGCTAGGGCTGGCATTTATGCTGGGTGTATTATTCCTTGCAGTAAAAATATCTGAATATCAAGCTAAATTGGCCTTGGGGTTTGATATTGAAACTAATGATTTTTTTACCCTTTATTATTTAATAACTGCATTTCCTTTTATGCATGTTATTCTTGGGTTAATTATTTTGGCTATAGTTGCGGTAAAAAATTCAGTAGAAAATTTAGAAACTGGCACGGCATTTTGGCATATGATCGATTTAATATGGGTCATTTTATTCCCGTTAATTTATTTATTAAGGTGATATATGCAAATCAACCATCCTAGGCTAAGGAGCTATTAATTTGATGCAATTCTGTTTATCAGTAAGGCTTGTAGATACAAAAAAACAAGCGCAAGGATATGTTAGCATATTTGAGCATTGTTTTTGCGCTAAATGCACGCTTACTGAACCCGCTGGGCGGGGTAATATTCAGCTCTGGCGTTGTCGAAAAAACTTGAAAATCAGACGGTTTCTCGCGTTTCTTCTCCTATCCATAGCAAGAATATTACCTCCGCAGAACGGATTAAATTAATGGATCCTAATCCTAGCTATAGATTGCTTTTCATCGTATGGTTATTATTATTAATTTTGACCGCGGGAAGTATAATAACAGGGCATGTTAAAATGCCAACCCATCTTGATGACATATGGATTGCCGCCTTATTTTGCATAACTGCCATTAAGGCCTATGCTATTTTACGATGGTTTTTAAATTTACGCGCCGCAAGTTCAGGTTGGAACACGCTATTCATGGCTTATTTAATAATTTTATTATCATCCATATTTGCCATATCGGTTTTTATTTAAAATAATTAATTGCTACGCCAAATATTTAATTCATCTTTTAAATAATTGGCAAAATAATATGCTTGGGCGGCGATTGGCCCTAATTTACCGCCAGCGAAATTAAGCTTAAATGGCTTGAATAACTGCAAATCCTTATCATTACCGCATATTGCCTTGGCTATAACTTCACCGCCCACAGTTGTAGTGGCAAGGCCATGACCGCCAAAACATGTATTAACCCATATATTTTCGTCTAATTGGCAAATCAACGGCATTTTATGTGCCGCATAACCCATAATGCCCGACCATGAATAATCAATTTTAATATGGCTTAATTGTGGATAGATACGTAACATATTTTGCCGCATTATATTGGCTATATTCTCAGGCTTTGCTGGAAAGGCAGTGATGCGCCCACCCCATATTATTCGCGTTGAACCATCGGGCAGCGGACGGTAATAATCGCATGAAATGCGTTGGTCTATGACACTATAATTTTTATCGGTTATTTCTGATAACCCGCCCTTGCCAAGCGGTTCGGTTACCATCACATATGTGGTGATAGGTAATGTGGCGCGGCATATTTTTGGATATAGATTTTCAATATAACCGCTGCATGCAATGATAACATTATCGGCGATTATCCGCCCGCCATTGCATTTAATTATAATTTTACCATGTTGTTTTTTTATATCCAATGCGGGGCTGTTATCAAAAATATAGCCACCCTTATCAATCACCGCGCCCGCCAAGCCTAATGTTAAATTAAGTGGATGCAGATGAAATGCAGAATCGTCAAAAACGCCACAATGATAGGCCGTAGTTTTATAATGCTTTCTAACTTTTTCTTTATCCCAATAGATTAAATTCTCATCAAAATTTTTATTTAAAAAATCGATATTATCTTGTATTTTTTTGCTATTATCCCAAAGGGAAGCGGTAAGATTGCCCTGAACCACGGGGCCGCAATCAATATTGTGATCTTTGATCCGCTGTTTTATTAACCCCAATGCCGATGTTGTTAAGCCATGCAATAATTTTGCATGTTCTAAATTAGTTTTTTTAATAATATCTTTAATGCCGAGCGCATAACCGCTGCTGACAAAACCACCATTGCGCCCTGATGCACCCCAGCCAATTTGATTGGCTTCTAATAATGCCACTGGCCGCCTGTCATTATTTAACAAAGCAAGTGCGCTATTAATTCCCGCCAAGCCACCACCAATGACACAATTTTCAACGATTAATTCTTCCGCACCAAATTTTTTAATCGTCAAATCATTGCGTGTTTTAGCATAAATGCTATCGGGATATGGTTGATTATATTGTGTCATTAACATTACTCTGCTGCTATCACCTCATCGGATAATGGATGTCTAAGTTTAGAAATAACTTCATAAGGAACAATATGCAAGAATTTACCACGCATTTTATCCCATTCAGATAGAATATTTTCCGCCCAATTAGAATGGGTTTCATTGTGATGCGCGGTGATCAAATCATGGCATTCCTGCGCCCAAAAATCTGTATCAAGCCCTTGAATTTGTAATGTTTCTTGATTGATATTTTTAATGGCTGTACCGTCCATATCTAAAATAAAAGCCATGCCGCCCGTCATGCCAGCGCCAAAATTATCACCAATATTGCCCAAGATCATCACACGACCGCCAGTCATATATTCACAACCATTTGAGCCACAAGCCTCCACAACCGTTGTTGCACCTGAATTTCTGACGCTAAATCTCTCGCCTGCTTGACCAGCAGCATATAGATAACCCGATGTTGCACCATAAAGGCATGTATTGCCGATGATTGCATTTTTATGACTTGCAAGTGGGCTGGTGGTGATTGGCCTAATAACAATTGTGCCGCCTGATAATCCTTTGCCGACATAATCATTGCTATCGCCAAGAATTTCTAATTTCAAACCCTGCACGGCAAATGCACCCAATGATTGGCCTGCTGAACCGCGTAGTCGTACGGTTAAATGATCAGCTTTAAGGCCTGTCATGCCAAATTGGCGAGTAATTTTTGAGCTGATTTTTGTACCAATCGCCCGATATGTATTGCGTATATTATATTGCAATTGTATTTTTTCGCAATGATTAAATAATGATGCTGCGTCTTCTATCATTTGTTTATCTAATGTTTCTGGAACTTCATTACGACCAACAACCGTGCAAGTCATTGAACCAGTACCGAAATCGGCCTGTGCCAAGATAGAATTTAAATCTAAATCATCCAAATGCGGCGCACCACGGCTAACCTGTTTCAATAAATCTGTCCGTCCAACCACATCTTTTAATGATCGAACCCCTAATTGTGAAAGTATTTCACGTATTTCTTCGGCAATGAAGCTAAATAGGTTAATTACTTTTTCTGGCGAGCCTTTGAAGTTTTTAATCAAATCTTCATCTTGTGTACATACACCAACAGGACATGTATTGGAATGGCATTGACGTACCATAATACAACCAAGTGCCACAAGACTTGCCGTGCCGATACCATATTCTTCTGCGCCAAGCATGGCGGCAATCACCACATCACGCCCAGTTTTAATACCACCATCGGTGCGTAATTTAATTTTACCGCGCAATCCATTTAATGATAAAACCTGATGCACTTCGGCCAGACCCATTTCCCATGGCAATCCCACATGTTTTATGCTCGATTGTGGACTTGCCCCCGTACCACCCGAATGACCCGATATTAAAATCGTGTCCGCATGTGCCTTGGCAACACCAGCGGCGATTGTCCCAATACCTGCGCGCGCAACTAATTTCACACAAACCCGCGCATCGGGATTAATTTGTTTAAGATCATAAATCAATTGCGCCAAATCTTCGATAGAATATATATCATGATGCGGCGGCGGGCTGATTAATGTAACGCCTTCGGTTGAATGGCGTAATTTTGCAATTAATTTTGAGACTTTAAAACCGGGTAATTGCCCGCCCTCGCCTGGTTTTGCGCCCTGTGCCATTTTAATTTCAATTTCACGGCAATTATTTAAATATTCAGCTGTAACACCAAATCTACCGCTGGCAACTTGCTTAATAGCACTTGAGCGATTATCACCATTTTCTTTTGGCTTATAACGGGATGGATCTTCGCCACCTTCGCCAGAATCAGACATAGCGCCAATCCTGTTCATGGCAATTGATATGGTTTCATGGGCAATCGCACTAAGTGCGCCCAATGATATACCGGGGGCAACCAAACATTTCCTAATCGCAGTAATAGATTCCACATCATCAACGGAAATTGGGCTATCTTTTGCTTCAAAATCCAAAAGGTCACGCAGAGCTATGGGCGGTAGTTTTCTTGTGCCTTCGGCATATTGGCGATATATGGCGTATGAATCGCTGCTAACTGCTTTTTGCAATTTGGATATTAATTCCCCGCCCCACGCATGGGCTTCGCTGCCATGGCGATAACGATAAAAGCCACCAACTGGCAAGATGGTTGCAATATCATTTGCATATATCAAATCATGTTGATCGCAAATTTGTTTTTCAATCCCGCTTAGGCCAATGCCTGATATGCGGCTAGGCAAGCCTGGGAAAAATTCCATCGCCAAGGCACGAGATAGGCCTACCGCTTCAAAATTATAACCACCACGATATGAATTAATAACTGATATACCCATTTTTGCCATTATTTTAAGCAAGCCATCTTCAATAGATTTTTTATATCGCGCCATGCATGTTTCAATATCTAAATCACCAAATAACCCCGCCTTATGGCGTTTTGCAATTGCTTCTAATGTTAAATATGCATTGATTGCGGTAACACCAACCCCAATTAAAACTGCATAATAATGCACGTCTAATGCCTCTGCCGTACGTACATTTAATGACGTAAATGTACGTAATTCACATGCAACTAAATGCGTATGTATTGCACCTGCGGCCAATATCATTGGGATACGCACGCGCTGTTCATCGATATTATCATCATGCAAAACCAAATGCACTGCACCGCGCCTTACTGCTTCTTCAGCTTGTGCCTGAATTATATATAACGCATCACGCAAGGCATTAGCGCTTAATTTAGGGTTAAAACTGCAATCAATATCACCGATATTAGCACCAATATATTGGCGCATTGCCGCATAATCACCATTTAATAATACTGGTGATTCCAATTGTAAAATCTTTAATTGATGCGCCTCTTCCTCTAAAATATTACCTAAATTACCCAATCTTGTCCGCAGGCTCATAACATGGCGTTCGCGCAATGAATCAATCGGCGGGTTGGTTACTTGGGAAAAATTTTGCCTGAAATAATGATGCAAGCTACGGTATTTTGTGCTTAATACGGCAATTGGCGTATCATCGCCCATAGATCCCGTTGCTTCTTTTGCCGACATAATCATTGGATGCAGAATTAATTCAATATCTTCCATATTGCGGCCAACGGATATTTCCATCTGGCACATTTTTTCTGCATTCATTTGACCGACAATCCCTGCGCCAATTCCTTTTAATTGATCAAGGGTGGTGATATTTTTTACCCATTCACCAAATGGTGCAAGCCCAGATACATGATCTTTAAGTTCCATATCATTATATAATTTACCTTCATGCAGATTAACCGCAATCATTTGCCCTGGTCCTACCATGCCCTTTTTAACCACAGTATTTTCATTGGTTTTCACCATGCCAACTTCTGATCCAACAATTAACAAACCATCACCAGTTATGACATAACGCAATGGCCGCAAGCCATTACGATCAAGCCCCGCCACCAGCCAAGCATCGCTATAAGCACAAATTGCCGCAGGCCCATCCCATGGTTCCATCACCCCATTAGCATATGCATAAAAATCTTTATGCGCCTGTGGCATTGATGTTGAATGCTCCCATGCTTCGGGAATAAGCAATGATTTTACTTCGGGTAAATTACGTTTAGTACGCACCAATGCCTCAAACACCGCATCAAGGGCGGCGCTATCGGAGCTTCCTGGTTGTATTATTGGTTTTATATCCTGTACATTTGATGAGAAAACAGGATCATCCATTTGCGGTTCATGGCATTTCATCCAATTAACATTACCACGCAATGTATTGATTTCACCATTATGCGCCAAAATTCTAAATGGTTGTGCCAATGACCATGCAGGGAAAGTATTGGTTGAGTAACGTTGATGATATATAACAAAATTTGACGTGAATAATTCATCCATTAGGTCAGGATAAAAGACGGTTAATTCTTCAGCCAAAAATAAACCTTTATAAATTATTGAGCGACAACTAAACGAACATATATATGCCTCCGTCAGGTTTTCTGCTAAAATCATTTTTTCGATACGGCGGCGGATTATATATAGGTCAACTTCGAATTGATCATTATTAACTTCACGAGCATTTTTTACTAAAATCTGTTCGATCTCTGGCCTTGTTGAATTACCTTTATCGCCAATAACCGCGATATTAACCGGTACTTGCCGCCAACCATAAATATGATGCCCCATATTAATAATTTCTGATTCGATAATTTGACGTACGCGTTCTTGTTTATCTAAATCCGTGCGCGGCAAAAACACCTGCCCAACTGCCAAATGCCCTTCGCCAGATTCTTGCCCCATGCGGCGCAAATGTGATTTAAAAAAGGCCTGTGGAATTTGCAAATGAATTCCTGTACCATCGCCCGTTTTGCCATCCGCATCAACCGCACCACGATGCCAAAGCTGTTTTAATGCATCAATTCCCGCGACAACCACATCGCGTCTTGGCTTGCCGTCGATGCTGGCCACCATGCCAACACCACAATTTGCCGTTTCACTTTCTGGCAAATACATGCCTTCTTTTGCTAAATATTTCGCTTGATTAAGGTGGCGATTTAAGTCGAATTTATTTCCCATAATTTTTATACCCTTAAGTCGAAGCATTATCTGAAGTAATTGTTTCTTTTTGATTATTATTTTTATGCGATAAATATTTATCTATATTAACTGCGGCATCTTGCCCATCGCGAATGGCCCATACCACCAAACTTGCGCCGCGAACAATATCGCCAATGGCAAAAACACCGTCTAAATTGGTCATCGATGTTTGATGATTAACCTTTATTGTTCCCCATTTGGTAATTGGCAATTTTTTACAATCAAAATAATTTGGTAAATCTTCTGGATCAAAGCCTAACGCCATGATAGCCATATCAGCATTATATATTTTTTCTGAACCCTCTATTATTTTTGGACTGCGCCTTCCGGTTATATCAGGCGTACCAAGCCGCATGGATATAGCCTCCACCGCTGTTAATTTTTTATCCTTACCGATAAATTTGCTTGGCGCGGCAAGCCATATAAATTCAACGCCTTCTTCCTCGGCATTTTTAACTTCACGAATAGAACCAGGCATATTATCTTTATCACGGCGATATAAACATTTTGCCGATTTTGCCCCCTGCCTTATGGCGGTTCGCAGACAATCCATCGCCGTATCGCCGCCACCTATTACAATTATATTTTTGCCCTTAGCGTTTAAATTACCATTATCATATTGGGCAACATTATCACCCAATCCTTTACGGTTGCTGGCGGTTAAATAATCCATTGCGGGGATAATATTTTCCATATCATCGCCTGCTAAATTAAGATTTCTGGCCTTATAAACCCCAGTTGCGATAATTATTGCATCATGTTTTTTACGAATATCAGAAAATTTAACACCGCCACCAATATCACAATTCAAATGAAATATAATGCCACTATCGACAAGTAACTGCACACGGCGTTGGACGATTTCTTTTTCTAATTTAAAACTTGGAATGCCATAAATCAATAATCCACCAGCACGATCATAACGATCATAAATATGCACCTGATATCCTTTGCGAAATAATTTCTCCGCCGCCGCCATGCCGCCTGGCCCTGCACCAATTATTGCCACAGATTTAGTTGATTTTTTAGATTGAACGATAGGCTTCACCCAACCGTTATCCCATGCGCTATCGGTGATATATTTTTCCACCGCACCAATCGTTACATTGCCATGACCAGATGTTTCAATAACACAATTACCTTCGCATAGGCGGTCTTGCGGACATATACGTCCACAAATTTCTGGCATGCTGTTGGTGCTGCTGGATAATTCATATGCTTCGCGCAAACGCCCTTCGGCAGTTAGCATTAACCAATCAGGTATATTATTATGCAATGGGCAATGAATTTGGCAAAATGGCACGCCACATTGCGAACAACGGCTTGATTGTGATGCGGCATTATTAATATTATAGCGATCATATATTTCTTGAAAATCTTCACCGCGTAATTCTGCTTGCCTTTTTCTTGGCATTTTACGCTCAAGAGTTACAAATTTTAACATTTTTTCAGTCATTCACCACCCAATTATTTATTATAATTTATCATAATAAATAATATATGCTATTTAATATGGTGTTTTCCAGCAAAAACGCGATATAGTTAGCATTCGTTTACTAGTTTATACAAAGCCTAATGTTTATTATAAAGCAAACTAAATATTTAATCTTTATTTATAAAATTAGTACATAAACTGTACCATATTTAGAACTTGTTTAGTTATAAAATTAGGTGCATGGAATCAAAAAAACTGTTATGGTTAACTTTCAATAAATCAGGAATATAAAATTGGCACTATACCATATATTAATATTAGCCCTAATACAGGGTATAACTGAATTTTTACCCATTAGTTCATCTGGGCATTTGGTTTTAAGCAGCCAGTTCTTAAATTTACCAGATCAGGGTATAGCCATCGATGTAGCAATGCATCTTGGTACAGTTTTGGCTGTTATTATATATTTTTGGCATGATATTTGGCAGATGTTAACCGATTTAATCAAAGCTTTAGTTGGGCGGCGCGGCGGGCAGGTTAAATTATTAGCAAATATTATAGTTGCTACCATTCCTGTTGCCGCAGCGGGATATTTTTTATTCGATATGGCATCTGTCCTTTTCCGCGACATCGAAATAATTGCGTGGGCGACCATTGGCTTTGGTATATTATTATGGATATCAGATAGAATTGGCATGACCTTAAGGCGTATGGAGCATATTGGCTTTATTGGTGCATTTTTAATAGGTTGCGCACAAGTTCTTGCGCTTATTCCTGGGACAAGCAGGTCAGGTATAACTATAACTGCGGCACGATTATTAGGCGTGGAACGGCCTGATGCTACTAAATTCTCCATGTTATTATCCATACCAACAATAATTGGTGCTGGTATTTTAACTTTTCTAAAACTTGAAGGTAGCCATCAACAACTATTAAACCAAGATGCAATGATTGCCTTTGCAGTTGCATTTATTTCTGGCTTGATTTCCATATTTTTTCTAATGTCTATGGTGCGTAAATCTGGTTTTGGAATATTTGCCATATACCGTATTATACTATGATTAGACTTACTTTATTGGGTCTATATCTAATATGGTTATTAGTTTTCATAATCATGAAATTTGCTAAGCTTGGAACTATCCTTGGTGGGTTCTATTGGCTATTTGAACTTGCTTGGGATGAATTAAATATATTATATTCGCTAGCTTTATTATTAATAGGTGGATTTACCATTGGGGTTTTATTGGATATTTTTTATAAATCGCATATTGTTTCATCTATAAAACACAATGATGCCCGCAATACGGCCTATGATGATATAAATACAAAAAAACAGGCATATATGGCTAAGCTTCAACAAAGAAAAGCCAATTCAAAAGATAAAAACATACTTTAATAATCAAAAATATTGCGATGCTATATATGATTAATTGTGCAATGCAGCATTTTACTTGCCTTTGGTTATAATGCGGATTAAGATGTCAATGAATAAGACAATTAATAGTTAAGGATTAGATTTATGTTATATAACCTACATGATATTAAAAATCAGGCTATGGAGCCTATACGTTATATATCGCAGTTAACAAAAATAGCCTATAGCAACCCTTTTAACCCCTTAAGTTATACATCATTTGGTAAAGTCATGGTTGCCAATAGCAATCTATTAGAAAATCTTTTACGCAAACGCAATAAACCTGAATGGAATATTAATGATGTTAATATTGACGGAAAACCCCATGCGGTTTCCGTTGATATTGTTAAAGATTTACCATTTTGCAATTTAATTCATTTTAAACGTGATTATCCAAAAGCCAAGAATGATCCAAAAATCTTATTGGTTGCGCCTATGTCTGGTCATTATGCCACATTATTGCGCGGCACGGTTGAGGCGCTTATTAAAGATCATGAAGTTTATGTAACTGATTGGAAAGATGCCGCCACAGTACCAATAGAAAACGGTCGTTTTGGTTTGGATGAATATATTGATTATATGCTTGATTTCATGCGGCAATTATCACCAAATCTTAATATTATTGCTGTATGTCAACCAGCACCATTAGTATTATCTGCAGTTAGTTTGCTGGCGCAAAAAAATGACAAGGACGAACCGGATAGTATGATTTTAATGGGTGTCCCTGTTGATACAACCGCTGCACCAACCTTTGTTACGGAAGCAGCCGAGAAGCAAATCCTGAATTGGTTTGAAAATAATTGTATCCATTTAGTGCCATCGCGCTTTATTGGAGGAAATCGCAAAGTTTATCCAGGCTTTATACAATTAAGTGCTTTCATGTCAATGAACCCTGCCCGCCATGCCGATGCCCATGCAAAATTATATACTCACCTAATCGAAGGTGACGGCGATTCTGTTGTGGCCCATGATAAATTTTATGATGAATACCTGGCAGTAATGGATGTTACTGCCGAATTTTATTTAGAAACAATCAAAGAAATATTTCAAGAGCATGCAATCCCCAATGGCACAATGAATTGGCGCGGTGAGATAATAACACCTGCATCCATTAAGAAATGTGCATTGATGACTGTCGAAGGCGAATTAGACGATATTTCTGCCCCTGGACAAACTATCGCTACTCATGATTTATGTCCCAATATTCCAAAGGCAAAGCATCTTAATCTTGTACAAAAAAATGTTGGTCATTACGGCATATTTAATGGTCGCCATTGGCGTGATACAATAAAACCAGCCATTGGCAAATTCATTCGTGCCAATGTGGCTAAGGATTAAAATAATTTTGCTGACGGGTTAATTTTCAAATTAATAATTATATATCTTCAAAATCACTAATTAAGAAAGCTCTACCAAGGGAATTTAATTTATTTTTAACTGAATCGCGGCATTCATTACTAAGGATATTAGTTGGGTTTAGTCTAATTACTTCGCCCCAAATATTGGATATATCCCTCGCTTTCACACCAAAAAAATTTCTTCCTAGATCAACAATAGCTTGTTTTTCCCTAAGAAGATTAAGAAGATAGTCCCAATTATAATCTAAACTTAGGTTTAATGGCCTAACATGAAATTCAACATTAACCTGCTTAAGGCTATTATCTAGTAAAATTTTACCATTGAATTTCTTATTATATCTATATGGAACATCATATTGCGATTCCACATAGTGAAGATATGTGTTTGAGTCAATTTTCGCACCATAAAATAATATACTGCCATCACAATCATATAAATAATTAAGAACAGATCCTTTATAAAAAGGAGTTAAATTATCAAATGGCATATCTTTTAGTTTAGATGAAAATGAAAATATAGGAGTATTCGATCTAAAATAATCGCTTCTGCCAAGGATATAATTAGTTAGAACACCAACCTGACTAGGGTCGTTTTCTACATCAAAAATCTTTGTTCTAGTAAAATCATAATTAAATGCTGGAAAAATAAGGTTTTTATCATCCAAGATTGAAGATAAAAATTGATAATTAAAGCTGTTAATATCACGTGAAACAGCTTTATGCTTCTTTAAGTCATCTTTGATATATCTGAATGTATCAAAGATGGCGGATTAAGGTTTTTCAAATTAATATCCATAAATATTATTTCCTATCCAATCTATTATAATTAATTTATATAATTACTACTAATACCAACATTATAGAAATCTCGCTATTTAATATATGAAAGCAAATATTATTCTTAATAAATATGATAATATAAAAATCGATACGGGTGATGATATATATCAATGGATGAAGGATTTATTTACCATTAATCGCAGCATTACCGCACTGGGAAATCGCAAAACATTAAACTATATCAAAAATTTAATCCCAGAATTAACTCTGCATCAAATCCCCAGTAGCACAGATATATTCGATTGGCAAATACCGCAAGAATGGGATGTAACAGAGGCATATATTGACGATGAAGATGGCAATAGAATTTTAGACTTTGCCAATAATAACCTGCATATATTAGGGTTTTCCGCACCAATGGACGAATGGTTAACAAAGGATCAATTGGATAAAATATTATATTCATTGCCTGAAAGACCAGATGCAATTCCATATATAACGTCATATTATAAACGTCGTTCGGGTTTTTGCATGGCAGATAATCAACGCAAATCCTTAAAAAATTGTAAATATCACGCGGTAATAAAATCTAAACATTATGACGGTTTCCTTGATTATGGTGAATTAATATTGCCAGGTAATAGCAGCGAAGAAATATTTATTACTAGCTATATTTGCCACCCAAGCCTTGCCAATAATGAATTATCAGGCCCAGTTGTTTTAACCGCGTTGGCAAGATGGATTGCCAAGATACCAAACCCGCATTATACATACCGATTTTTATTAGCCCCCGAAACTATTGGTTCTATTGCCTATCTAAGCTAGCATTTGCAACATTTAAAGCAATATGTAAAAGCAGGATTTATCTTAACATGCATTGGCGATGATGCGCCGCCAAGTTATGTTGAATCAAGGCTTGGCGATAGCTATGCCGATAAAATTATGGATCATATATTAAAATTTCATGATAAAAATTATAGCAAATTTGAATATCTTGCGACAGGCGGCAGCGATGACCGCCAATATGGCAGCCCCGGTGTTGATTTACCAATGGTCGTTGTGTCGCGATCATTTGTTGATTACGCCGCATATCATACATCCGATGATAATTTAGCGGCAATTTCGGTGAATGCATTAAGTGATTCGCTATCGATAATGCAAAAAACTATTATTTTATTAGAAAATGATAAAATTTATCAACGTACGGGCCTTTGCGAACCACAATTGGGTAAACGTGGGCTTTATCCGACCATATCCACATTAGATAGCACATCAATAGTCAATATTCAGCAGGATTTACTGGCCTATAGCGATGGCAATCATATCTTGCTTGATATTGGTATTCGTAAAAATATTTCCGCATTAAAATTTATTGATTTAATCGAACCGCTATTAAAATATGATTTAATTAAACAAATATAATATTATATTTTTAAGTATTTTTTAATATTCATTTTGGATAATGGTTTACAAATATAACCAGCAGCTTCAAGCCCAGATTTAACTGTGGCGGCAATTTCAACAGCATTTTTTCCATCACCATGCACGCAAATGCTATCAATTTTGGTGGCTATTGCCTTACCTGACTGGCTAATAATTTTACCAACTTCTAAAAATGATAATATTTGATCACAGGCTTGATTTTTATCATGAATAACCGCGCCTGTATCGCTACGCGGGGCTAAATTACCATTATCATCATAACGACGGTCGGCGAAAATTTCTGCCGCAACGGCAATATCATATTCTATTGCCGCCTTTATTAAGCATGATGTTGCGGGTGCTAATAATATTAAATTATCTGGTAAAGATTTAATCGCTCGGGCAATCACCCGCGCCATATTAATATCAACTGCGGCCATGTTATTTAACGCACCATGTGGCTTTATATGAACCACGCGCCCTTTGTTACTATGGGCGATTGCGCTTAATGCACCAATTTGATAAATCATCATTGCATGCAATTCATAATCACTAATTTGCATTTTACGACGACCAAAGCCCTGCATATCAAAAAATGATGGATGCGCGCCAATATCAATATTTGCCTTGATAGCTTTTGTTGCTAATTTTGACATAATAACTGGATCGCCCGCATGAAAGCCGCTGGCAATATTGGCAGAATTAACAATATCGAGCATAGCATCATCATCGCCCATATTATATACGCCAAATCCCTCACCCATATCAGCATTTAAATTAATTTCTTTTGTCATAATAACCTTCATTCATAAGCTAATAAGCAATAATATAAATATTTAAATTTGGTAAATATCGACCACACCATCAATAAGATTTTCAGTATATAGGGAATTTAGATTAATACCAATATCGCCGCTATATAGATTAATTGACTGTATTTGTTGAGCGATTCGCATTTCCATATTTACTAATGCCTGTTTTGCCTGTTTTTGTTTAATAATTTTAAAAGTAACCATATCACCAGCCTTCAATTGGCCGATATTTGCCATATCAGCAGTTATTATTGTGGCAATTTTAGGATAGCCACCCAATGTTTGGCAATCTTTTGATAATATTATCGGTTGTCCATCGCCCGGTATTTGTATTGCTCCTGGGACTAGACCATCCGAAATTAGATCACTGCCCTTTTCCGCAATCACAACAACTTCTTTGCCGTTTAATCTTATACCCATACGATTAGAGTTTTTATCAACAATAAATTCTTGATTACAAAATTCTTCGATTGTATCAAGGGAAAAATAATCATCTTGCGGCCCTAAAATAACCCGCAATTCTTTGCATGAGTCAAATTTTGGGTTGGTAATTATTTTATCCTGAATAATCGCTGGGTCATGCTTGTTTGTTGCAATGATATCCCCTGATTTAATATATTGACCGTCAAATGCACCAATTTTTGCCTTAGCATATGATGAATAGCTGCCAAGTATTTTATTTAATTGAAACCCGCCTTCAACCGCTAAATATCCCGTAACACCATAATTCAATGCAGCAATTTTTAAAATATCACCGGGATTTAAAATAACCGTTTGCCAAGGTTTTATATCACGAGTCTGCTTGGTAATATAATCAATGATATAGCCATTGCAATTAGCACCGTTGGCTATTCTTATACTGCCATTTTCCACTTGAATTTCGGGACCAATGAATGAAAATTCTAACCCTGCTTCAAATGGCTTATTATCCAATAGGGCATTGGCTAACCGCAAAGATATAAGATCAACGGCACCACTTTGTGGCACACCATCGCCGCCATAACCAAAACGACCTAAATCTTGAAATGACATGGCGATGGCTGGTGATAATATTTTAAAAGAGGCGTTCATATTATATACATTCAATCCTTAATTATTATAACATCAGCTTCTGAAATTATATTTTGTTTATTTGCTAATGAAATATTCTGAACTAATTTTATTAGTTTTTAAATCAGCATAAATATTTAAATAATCATCAATATTAACTGGGTTAAATTTTACTTTATCACCCGCAGATAATAAGCTTGGCTTGCTTAACGCAGGATTAAATAAAGGCACAGGGCATCGCGCCAATAAATTCCAGCCCCCTGGACTTTGCCAAGGATAAATCGATGTTTGACCATTGGCAATCGCAACAGAACCAGCCGCCACATTAAGACGAGGAGTTTTTTTGCGTGGTATTTGTAATTGATCAGGCAATTTTGCCATGAATGGGAAACCTGGTAGAAATCCAATGGCTAAAATATCATATATTGGTGTTGCATGTAATGATATTACCTCCTCGATAGTAAGTTTAGCTGCCTTTGCAATATTTTCTAAATCCAAGCCATATTTACCCATGTAACATGCTGGCATTTGCCAAAAAATTGAGTTAGCTACAGTTTCTTCATTGATTAAATTAGATATTTCAATAATCTTATCGCTTAAATCCTTAACCGACCCTTTAAGCGGATCAAAAGAAACTGTTAATGACCTGATGGCAGGAATTAAATTATTAATGGCAGAAAATTTTTCATCATGGTCATGTGATTTTATTTTTTCATATATTTGCTGAATTTTTCTTGCTCCAACATCTCCATTGAAACCAGAATATTCAATAGTGAAAGCGGCATCGCCTAATGTTAGAACTCTCGTATCATTGGTTGCTTCTATTAAAATTTCCATAAGAATACTATTTTATAACTACTTTCTAATGATCGTTTTTATGTTGTGAATAATTTATTTATATATTTTATTGACATTTTGTCAACGTTTCGCCAATATAAATTGCGTAAGTTATAGACTATCTGTAATTATCACAAAAAATAAAAACTATTACGCAATTTGTTTAAAAAAATATTAATGAGATTGCAGATAACAGGGACGATTTAAATTTTATTTAGAATTTATTTAGAATTTATATTTAAAGTTTAATAGTAAAATACATTAATGAAATAAGCAATTATAAATCACTATAGGCTTATTATTTTTTAGGGAGCTATCATAATGAAACCATTGAAATATTTACCTGCTAATTTGACGATATTACCGTTATCAGCCGTTATTGCTGCAACGATGAGCATGACTGCCATGGCCGATACATGGGATATGCCAACCCCTTATCCCGATAAAACATTTCATACTGCAAATATTATTGAATTTGCCAGCGACGTTGATAAAGCAACCAATGGGGCATTAAAAATTAAAATTCATTCTGCTGGTTCGCTTTTTAAACATCCAGAAATAAAAAATGCTGTCCGAAGCGGGCAAGTGCCGATTGGTGAATTTTTCTTGTCGCGCCTTTCCAACGAACATGCGGCATTTGGCACTGATTCACTGCCATTTTTAGCAACAAATTATGCTGATGAAAAAAAATTATGCCAAGCACAAAAACCAGCAATCACTAAGTTGTTAAACAAGCAAGGCCTTATGCCATTATTCTCTGTGCCTTGGCCGCCACAAGGGCTTTATACCAAGGGTGAAATTAATTCTGCAGCTGATTTAAAAGGCTTAAAATTCCGTGCTAATAATGCTAGTTTAGAAAGTTTTGCAAAATTAGTTGGCGCCGCCCCCACACAAATAGAGGTTCCAGACATAGCCCAAGCATATGCAACAGGGCGCGTTAATGCGATGATAACATCGCCATCAACTGGTGCAAATAGCAAAGCATGGGATTTTATAACTCATTACACTCATATTCAAGCATGGCTACCAAAAAATATTGTTGTCATAAATATATCTGCATGGCGCAAGCTTGATGAAAAAACTAAACAGGCGGTATTAGCCGCAGGCGAAAAGGCCGAAGCGCGTGGTTGGCAAATGAGCATTAATGAAACCGCCGCAAAGAATAAAATCATGCGGGACAATGGCGTGATAATCATTGATCCACCTGCAAAAAAATTAATGTCTGATTTGAAAGCTGTCGGCGTTACAATGCTGGAAAGCTGGAAAAAATCAGCCGGTTCCAAAGGCAAAGAAATACTTTCTGCCTATAAAAAATAATATAGTTGTTAATTATACAGCCGCGACACCCATATTTGCGGCTGTATAATTGCGTCTGAATATGCCATAAATTAACCATTATACTTTTAAAATTAGGCAGTAGATATGCGTAAATTTCTTGATAAATTATATGACTTTAGTGGTTATGGCGCGGCCCTATTTATTCTTGCCATTTGCCTTGTTGTAATGGCACAAGTTACATTAAACCTATCGGACAATATAGCGAAATATATAACTGGCGAAGCGATTGGCCTTACCATTCCATCATATGCTGATTTCACTGGATATTTTTTAGCCGCAGCATCATTCATGGCACTTGCCCATACATTAAAAAGCGGCGGTCATATCAGGGTAACATTATTATTACAAATATTATCGCAAAAAAATCAACGGTTATTTGAAATATGGTGTTTGGTTGTTGCCGCAAGCATGGCAATATTTTTCACGGTAAATATTGCATTATTATTATATGAATCCTTCATTTATAACGATTTATCACCAGGTATAATTGCCATCCCCATATGGATTGCAATTTCACCAATGTTGCTGGGCATGGCAATTCTTGCAATCGCGCTTGTTGATGAAACATTGATAGTGATTAAAGGAAATGAGCCAAGCTATGCCGGTAAAGGTGAAAATCTACTTGGCAATGATAATTCAACTATAAATGCAGAATAAGGAAATACCGCATGTCTGAGATATACTTAACCATATTATTAATGCTTACATTATTTGCCTTGCTGGGCAGCGGCATATGGATTGCCTTTTCATTATTTGGCGTTGGCATGTTTGGCATGTTTATGTTTACCGATGCACCCGTTGGTGCGGTTTTGGCAACCACCGTTTGGGGTTCAAGCAATTCATGGGCATTGGCTGCATTACCATTATTCATCTGGATGGGAGAAATTTTATTCCGTTCAAGGCTTTCACAAGATATGTTTACAGGGCTATCGCCATGGATGGCAAAGCTACCTGGCAAGCTATTGCATGTTAATATTTTTGGCTGCGCTATATTTGCCGCTGTGTCTGGATCATCGGCTGCGACCGCGGCAACGATTGGCAAGATGGCAATACCTGAATTAGCAAAACGCGGTTATCCTGAAAGCATGATGATCGGCACATTGGCTGGATCTGCCACCTTGGGTTTATTAATTCCACCATCGATCATTTTAATCGTTTATGGCGTTGCCACCGAACAATCTATCGCTAGACTTTTTGTTGCAGGAATATTGCCGGGGTTATTATTAGTCGGATTATTCGTTGGTTATGTTATGATTTGGGCATTATTCAATAAAGACAAATTAAATGATGTTATCGAACATATGTCATTTATTGAAAAAATTAAGGCGGCAAAAAGCCTGCTTCCAGTATTTTTCTTAATATCAGGGGTCATTGGTTCAATTTATTCTGGCATTGCATCACCAACTGATGCCGCCGCTGTCGGCGTTGTTTTGGCATTATTATTATCATCATTAACTGGTGATTTGAATATGCAAACATTCAAAGATAGCCTGATGGGCGCAACCAGAACATCATGTATGATTGCATTTATATTAGCAGGCGCAGCATTTTTAACCGTCGCCATGGGTTTTACTGGTATTCCAAAGAATCTTGCGATGTGGATAGGGGCAGCAGAATTAAGCCCATATGCCTTGCTTGGCGCATTGACATTATTTTTTATCATACTTGGTTGTTTTTTAGATGGTATCAGTGTCGTTGTATTAACCACGTCGGTAATCATGCCCATGATAGAACAAGCAGGCATAGACCCATTATGGTTCGGTATTTATATTGTTATTGTCGTTGAAATGTCGCAAATAACTCCACCAGTTGGTTTTAATCTTTTTGTCTTGCAATCATTAACAGGGCGAAATATTTTAGTCATCGCCAAGGCGGCGTTGCCTTTCTTTTTGTTGTTAATTCTGGCACTTGGTATAATAATAGCAATACCAGAAATCGTAACATATTTACCAAATAATATGTGATAATTAAAATATAGCATTAATGAGAAACAAATGAATGAAAAAGACCATAATAAAAATCGCTTAAGGCCAATTGTTTCATCCGAACATCTAACCAGCGACGAAGGTTGGCAAATGAGTGAATTTGAATATGGTTTAATTGTTGCATTTTATGGTTTTTCCAGCTGGATGATACGTTGTATGAATGCGGCAGGATATACCGATTTTAACCCATTGGATATTTTGATATTGCATAATGTTAATCATCGTAACCGTGAAAAACGCCTTAGCGATATTTGTTTCGTCTTAAAGGTTGAAGATTCTCATACGGTAAATTATTCATTAAAAAAACTTATTAAAATTGACTTGGTAAAAGGCACTAAACGTGGCAAGGAAATTCATTATTCAACAACAAAGGCAGGGATTGATGCATGTTTAGAATATGGCAAAATAAGAAATTTATGTTTGGTTGACCCTGCGCTTGCCACCGAGTCTAACATGGATGAATTTGCCCATACAGCGCAAATATTACGCAGCATGTCTGGGCTTTATGACCAAGCATCAAGGGCTGCGGCATCATTATAGATTATTAGGTCCTGACCCTAGCTAATTGGCCTTTTTTTCTATTTTGAATATTATTAATATAATTTACCATATATTTACTTTGACGTAATATTGCCCGAACTGGTGCGCTATTTAAATTATTATATTTAATCGGCAGTGCAATTAATTCATAAATACCACATATGATATTATCCAAAACCAAGCCCTTTAATATGGACATGCCAAAACGTTTAACCGCGTGATGGGCATTTAATGATTTTGATCTGGCGCTGTCAATTGAAGGAGTATCAATACCGACCAAGCGCACCCCACGCGAATTTAATAATGTAACAGTCGATGTATGAATTGCCGTAAAACCATCATCTGATGTATCTTGCGGTGACCAATCATAGGTTTTAAAAATAACCCTTTCTATGCCCTCGCTTAACTGGCTTTCAATTTGTTCGGGAAATATCAGGCTATGGCTGCTGCGTGCATCAATTATCTGACATGCACCAATATATGGGCTTAATGGCGCTTGATCTATTGTCATTAATGAATTGCCATATTGACGCGGTACATCAGCATATGCACCCGCCATATTACACATAACATCATTGGCAGTTTTAACAATGCCACTATCAGCCAAATGGATAGTTGGAGATATATCCCATATTTTATCATTCATATATTACTCAATCATGCTATTATTATTTAGAGGAAATTCACTCTAATAATTTTAATCAAAATTGGTTAATATTTAATTTAATAATAAATTATAGCCCGCATTAATTGGGTTGCCATTTAGTATAATTGACAAAACAGGATTCTTGAAACCAAGAATCCTGTGATGATAGTAAAATTAAAAATCCTGTGATGATAGTAAAATTAAAGATAATTTTTTAAATAATGATATTTTATTGTATAAATTTATTTTTTAAGACCAAAATTAGCAAACCGTTTGTTAAAGCGTGCCATTTGACCACCAGCCATAATTTTTTGAGCGCCACCAGTCCATGCAGGATGTGATGTTGGGTCGATATCTAGCTTCATTGTGTCGCCAGCATTGCCCCATGTACTCATAGTTTGGTATTTTGTACCATTGGTCATTTCAATAGTAATCTCATGATAAGCGGGATGAATTTCAGCCTTCATTAGTCTTCTCCTGACAACGGTTACGCTTAATAGAGCTATAACCTGTTGGTTAATATTTAAATGGCTTTTACTGGATGTGATAAAGTAATGCAAGCCATTAATTAACGATAATTTTTTAATTAATATTACCGTTGTGATAACTTTAATTCTATCCGCCGATTACGTCGATTGGCAATTTCATCATTGCGATTATCAAGCGGTTGAAATTCACCATAGCCAGTTGCCGCCAATCTATTTGCATGGATACCAGCCGTGATTAAAAACTTAACCACCGATGTTGCCCTTGCGCTGGATAATTCCCAATTTGATGGAAATTTAGGCGTTTGAATTGCGTTGCTATATGTATGGCCTTCGACCTGTAATACCCATTTTATATCGCTTGGAATATTTTTTGATATAGCGAGTAATGAGGCAGCAAGCTTGGCTAATTGCATCTTGCCAGAATCACCTAAATCGGCCTCTGCACTGGCAAATAAAACTTCTGATTGAAAAACAAAACGATCTTTGACAATTTGTATATCTTGACGGCTTCCTAAAATTTTCCGTAATTGTCCAAAGAAGTCGCTTCTATATTTTGCTAATTCCTGTACCTTGCTGGCAAGGGCAGTATTTAATTTTTTACCTAAGGCACTAATACGTGCATTTGATTTTTTATCACGAGTGGCAGAGACATCTAATAAATTATTTAGCTCTGATATTTGTTGACCAAAGGCTTTTAATTGTTGATTTAATAATGATGCCTCTGCTTGGGCTTGTAAAGATTCATCACGGCTGGCATTTAAATCTCTAGACTTGCCAGCTCTGGCAATTTCAGAATTTTTTAATTGATTGGCTAATTCTAATTTTAATGCCTGTAATGCGGCAATTTGATGTTGCAATTTCGCAGCAGCTACTAATCGCAATTTTAAATCTTCGGTTGATTTTACAAGCTTTTCATTAATGTCATTATTAGAATCTGTGGCGATGATTAATTTTTGATTTAACGGAGTTTCATTGCTTGTAAGACTAGCAATCATGCTATTCATATCATCTTGTTTAGCCAGCGAGCCTTTAAGTTCAAATGAAATATTTTCAAACTCATCCCGCAAATCATAATTTGCTATACGCTCCATTTTTAACATATCAGCCAATTGAGCCACTTGCCCATTAAGTTTATCAACGGCCTTATCACGCCCACTTAATGCATCATTTAGAAATACTTGGCCCAACACAAAAATCATCAATAAAAAAATTATTACAACCAATAATGTTGCCAAGGCATCAACATATCCTGGCCAAATGTCTGGATTACTACGATAACGTCTGATATGCGCCATTATGATTGATCCAATTAGTTGGAATCAGCAACGCTAGCAGCAATAGTACGCGCCAGCAAGCGGATTTCATTACGGATATCTTGTACCGCGTCATCACGACCACGGATTTGTTCGTCTAACATACGGTTTAAATGCTTGTCAATATTACGTAAATAACCTTGTGAAACAACGCCAAGCTCATTATTTTCAAGGCTGTTATTGCTGTTAAAATCAACTAAAATATTATTCAAACTTTGTTGACTCTCCGCCATTTTAAGCATTAAATTTTGGCCAATTTTCATACTATCGGCCAATTGCCCAAGGCGCTCGTTTAATTTAACCATGTTATCTTGCGAATTAAGCCTGTCATCTTCGCCGCGCTGCATAGTTCGCTGCAAGCTTTCAAGGCTATCAGCGGTTTGTTCCAATAATGCCTGAATATATGCAGGCATGGATTGGTTAGAATCACCAGATATACCACCACTACTAAGTCTTGTTAAACCCGATAACCATTCTTCCAAATCATTATAAAATCGATTTTGTGCATGGCTTTCTTGTAATGCTAAAAATCCTAAAAACAATGAACCAGCCAGCCCAAATAACGAGGAACTAAAAGCCGTACCCATGCCTTTTAATGGTTGTTGCAGACCAATTTTTAAATCTTCGAATGATGATGAAATATCATCGCCAGAAATATTTAAATTCGCAATAACATTACCGACAGAATTAATGGTTTCCATCAAACCCCAAAATGTCCCAAGCAAGCCTAAAAAAACCAATAACCCTATCAAATATTTACTGGTTTCGCGCGCTTCATCAAGCCGTAATGATACACCGTCAAGCAATGTTTGCATTGCCGATGGTGATAATGTTATATATCTTGAATGTTCACTTCTCTCCGCCAACATAGTTGCGGCAGGTGCCATTAAACGCGGTGGCTTTCTAAGCGTTATTGACCCGCCTTCATGATTACGTTTGAAATCTTCTATCCATTCCACTTCTGGGCTTAAAGTTGCCACAGTGCGAAATGCGTGAATAATACCAATTACAAGAACTGATAAAATAACACCGTTTAATACTGGGCTTGCAATGAAGGCATGTTCAAGTTCAGAATATAAAAAACCTGCACCAATGGCAATTATTATGCTAAACCCTGTCATTGTGAATAGATAGCGTCGCAGGCTACTCATAAATATTCCTTATCGGGGTATATGTTGATAATTTTTAGATATTATTATGGAAAAATCACATCAACGCGATTGGCATAACCATTACCAGATTTACCGCCGCCTGATTTATTTCCTAAGGCACGAATATCTATTCTTGTGCTGCGAATACCTTTTTTCATCAGATATCTACGTACAGAAAATGCCCTAAATAATGATAATCGTCGCGCTTGACTTAACGATCCATCGGCAATTTTTGCATAGCCCCAAAGCTGGATTCGTAAATCTTTATTATTTTTTAATTTAGCCGCTAATTCATCTATTTTTGCATTGGCCCTTGGCAATAGATCCTGTGATTTTTGGTCAAATTTTATGGATATATTACCATCTGCATCGGTGGTTACCACATCATCGCTAATTGAGACAGTTTCGGTTTTAATCGGACTATAGTCTTTAGATGTAGTTTCAATCTTGCTAACTGGTGCTGCGTTGATGCTATTAAAGGCAGGCGACTTAGCTATGCTCGCAAGTGCTACTAGATTTTGTGGTTTTTTAACGGCTAAATCTTTAATAACATCTTTTGCCGTGTTTTTACGATCTTTTTTGGTATTTTCTTTTTTTGCATTTTCTTTTCTGGCATTTTCAATTTCTAATGCGGCAGCAGCAATAATTTTTGCTCTTTCAATGGCTAATGCTGCTTTTTTTGTTGCAATAATTTCTTCATCTTTTATCGCTTTTAACCGAGCCCTAGTAGCTGTTATTTCTACTGCTGCGGGTGTTATTTCTACTGCTGCGGGTGTTATTTCTACTGCTGCGGGTGTTATTTCTACTGCTGCGGGTGTTATTTCTACTGCTGCGGGTGTTATTTCTACTGCTGCGGGTGTTATTTCCATTGCAGGCGGTGTAATATTCTGTGATATAGGGGCCTCAACAGCAGGGGCAACCTTCATCGCTACAGGCTTTGGCGCTGCGGTTATTTCCATTGCAGGCGGTGTAATATTCTGTGATATAGGGGCCTCAACAGCAGGGGCAACCTTCATCGCCACAGGCTTTGGCGCTGCTGGTGCTATTTCCATTACTGATATGGGTTTTGATGCCCTTTGCCCTAGATCAAGCGGTGCTAAAGGTAATGGGTTTATTTGAAAAGGCGGTCTTGTGATTTGTGGTAATATTGTGCGCTTATTTAATAAAGCATTCAAATCAACCGCTTCCCCCAGCCTATCTAAGACGCTATTATCAACGACTACCGAGGCATCGAAACCTATCGTACCTTGATAATATGATGTTTGTGCATCGGAATTGCTAGACAGGCTTAATGCAATAATAAATACTGCGCTAAGACATGTTGATTTTAATAATTTATTTACCAGCATAAGATCTAACTCAACTCCTAAATATTTACTATTAAGATTTAAAAATACAATATAATATAATTGCGATATAATATAATATAGTATATTGCAACCTTAGCTTATTTACAGTCTATAGCAAATAAAATTATAATTCATCATGTTTTCTAAAAAAACTAAACTAAGTATTTTTAATACTGAAAAAATTAATTATCAGCACTTCTCAGTAATGTTAACATATTTATATGCATTTTGTCATTAGCCGCGATGATATCTTTTGATTTTAAATTAAAAGCACGATTTTTACTATCGCTAACAAAACCACCAGCCTCTTTTACTATTAATTGTCCGGCCGCCACATCCCATGCAGCCAGACCTGTTTCCCAAAAACCATCGACACGACCAGCAGCCACATAACATAGATCTAAAGATGCAGCACCCCAACGGCGTATACCTGCCGTTTTTGCCATTATTTTTGTTAATTGACGTAAGAATTTAGCATGCATTTCTTCATCGCCGCGCCCAAGAAAAGGAATGCCCGTAGCAAAGATGCAATCGGATAAACGCGCACGCCCTGAAACACGGATACGTCGATTATTAATGAATGCTCCTTTGCCTTTTTCTGCCCAAAACATTTCATCTTTTATCGGGTCATAAACGCAACCTGATGTTACATTGCCATTTTCTTCATAGGCGATACTGACCGCCCAATGCGGCAAACCATGTAAAAAATTTGTAGTGCCATCAAGCGGATCAACAATAAAACGTCTATCTTCATCATCCCCCTTAATCAATCCCGATTCTTCCATTAATAATGAAAAATCTGGTCTCGCTTTTTGTAATTCCTGTCTAATAATTTTTTCTGCACGGTTATCGGCACTTGAGACAAAATCCGCAGGCCCCTTGCGCGACACTTGCAATTGCTCCACTTCGCCAAAATCACGGACAAGTTTGCGCCCCGCTTTTTCAGCCGCGATCATCATAACATTTAATATGGCTGAACGTACTAACATTTAATCACCCTAAGCTTTAATTATAGTTTATTTTAATTTAAAATTTATATGTTTAAAATTAACCCTTAAATCTTTCAACATAAGTTGCATCAACAGTATTAACAACAATTTTTATACCGCTTTCAATATGCGGCGGCACCATGACGCGCACGCCATTTTCCACCATTGCAGGTTTATATGATGATGATGCTGTTTGGCCTTTAACCACGCCGTCTGCTTCGATAATTTCCATAACGACGGTATCTGGAAGTGTCACTGAAATCGGGCTTTCTTCATATGATTCGATAAAGACAATCATACCATCTTGTAAAAACCTAACCTGATCTTCGCCAATTAAGTCCATATTAACGCTTATTTGATCATATGTTGTTTGATCCATGAATGTATAAAAATCACCATCGGCAAATAAAAATTGATATTCTTGTTGATCGAGCCTGATACGTTCGACGCTTTCCGATGAACGAAACCGTTCATTTAATTTAGTTCCATTGCGTATATCTTTTAGCTCAACTTGTAAAAAAGCCCCGCCCTTACCAGGCTTTACATGTTGAGTTTTAATCGCACGCCAAAGCTGACCTTTATGTTCAATAACATTACCAGGGCGAATTGTATTACCGTCAATTTTCATGAAGCTTGACCACCTTTAAAAAGACAAATATATAATAAACAGTTATCGCCATTCTATAACTGCATAACGGCATAAAGACAAGCTATGCAAATTTAAAATTAGCCCTAATGTTTATATAGATGTTATTGTATAATCGAGTTAAATATTGCGATATTTGCCAATGTTTGACATGGAGAAATAGGATTACCACTAATTGCCAAATAATTAACGCCAATTTCTATTATATTTTTATAACTATCTGTTTTGATTTCACCCATTGCCACGCATGGCATTTCCATGACATCGCCCCACCAACCAAGCAATTCAACCGGATCAATGATTTCAAGGCCTGCCATATTATCAAAGTTTGGCTTAATATCACGGGCCATATCGATGGCAATATAATCAAGACCACCCTCGGCAATTACCATTGCCATATGTTTTGATGGTAATATGGATGCACCAATGAGGGCGTCATTACCTAAATATGATCTGGCAGATTTTATTAAATTAACATCACAGCCAAGCGTTAAATGCAGCCCGTCGCATTGATGCTTTTTCACCATTTGCATATTATCACAAATCATAAAAGCCACGTCATTATCACGGCAAATTGGCGCAAGTCTTGTTATTGCTGCCTCAATTTGGTTTTCATCAATGCCATTATCTTTATCCATGGCAATTGATAATTGAAAAGCCGCAATATTATTTACAGCATCGGCTTGTAAAATACTTTTAAGATCTGCCGCGAATGAATCGAGTATAATTTCATTCGGTGATATAAGATAAATTTGCGTCAACTGGAATTTCCGTATGGTTTATGAATATATTTAAATAAACATATCCAATCTGGCCTGTAATATTTCCGCAGATTTATTGCTGGGAGATAAAATGCCAGAAACCGATAAAAATGTATTTTCCACCGCCTTTATTTTTCCAGTATGATCGAAATCAAAATAAAATGCTTTTTTCTGGCCATAAAGATTTAAAGCCTGTTGTTGCGATTTTTCTTCTGGCTTTGGATTATCATCTTTGGATGCAAGTAAGAATTTAGGAGTTAATTTATCTGAACTCTTACTACGCGAAACATCGACATCGCCCTTATCATTGATGAATAGAAAGAAATCATCATGATCTTTCATATAGGTAATTGCCGAATATTCCCATAGTTTATTGCCGCTTACCACACCATCTTTAATATTTTTTAAACGTCGCGCTGCTATTTGTAATTTAGTTCGTTCACCATCATCTTTAATATCAGCAAAATCGGTTTCAAATTGATTAACCATTTTTAATTTACCATTACTATCCAAATGAATCTTAGCTGGTATTCCTAGTTTTTTATAAAAATTATAACTTTTTTCCCATTCTTTATCGGCTGGATAATGATTGTCTAACTTTATCGTTTGCAAAACAGCAGCTTCTAGTTTCCGTCTTAAATCTGTTTTTTTATTAGTAAGATCAAGCTTTTCATAAAGCGGTGCCATTGTTTTTATGGCATCAAGAATCCATTTTTTTTGCGTATCAGCATATCCTGGCATCCCGCTTTCAACCTGCGCATCAATGCTGATATCGCCGCGATTAGAAATATTAATTTTAAATGGTTGACCAGTTAACATTAAATAAGCACCAGTTTTCTCCCATTTGGTATTTGGCGGGATGACATTTTGTCTAATTCCCTCAAGCCGGTTTAAAACTGACCTGATGATGGTTTGTTTTCCTGCTTCGGCACCCGCTTTATCCAAAATGGCGCGAATATTCATTGCCGGCGATGAGGTTTGAACCTTATCGCCGAAACTACGCTGCCCCGCGTCAATAATTGACATTGCGCGACTGGCGGGGGTTTTATACATCAAATCACCGTTTGAAGACGGAAATAATGCATTTAAAGGATTAGATGCCATATCATATATCTTTCATCTATCGATAATAAATTTATACTTATAAATATCAAAGCAATTTTCTTGCCAAATTTTTATTCATATGAACTTTCTATATAATTATCTTATGACTAACATATTTTATAAATAAAATCAAATTTACACTAAATATAAAAAAGCCACATAGAAATAAATGCAAAATACAAATATCTCCATATGGCTAATTATGTAAAGTCAGCTAAATAGTAAAGTAATTTTGTCTAAAGCAACTTAGCCATGGCAACTGCGGTATCCGACATGCGGTTGGAAAAACCCCATTCATTATCATACCATGCAAGCACCCGTACCAAGCGACCGTCGACAACCTGTGTTTGGGTTAAATCAAAGGTAGAGCTTGCAGGGTTATGATTAAAATCTGATGATACTAATGGCTTGTCATTAACCGATAATGCCGCACCTAACGCGCCTTTACTGGCGGCAATCATGGCATTATTTATTTCATCGACAGTTGTTTCACGCCCCGCATCAATTTTTAAATCAACAACCGATACATTTGGCGTTGGAACGCGCAATGATGTGCCGTCTAATTTTCCCGCTAATTCTGGTAAAACCAAACCAACCGCCTTTGCCGCACCAGTTGATGTCGGAATGATATTACAAGATGCTGCCCGTGCGCGTCTTGGATCAGAATGCAAAGTATCAACGGTTTGTTGATCGCCAGTGAATGAATGAATTGTTGTCATATAACCACGATCAATGCCGACAAGATCGTTTAAAACCTTAACAACAGGTGCGAGGCAATTAGTTGTGCATGAAGCATTTGAAACCACAAGATGCTCGGTGGTTAATTCATGATGATTAACGCCATAAACAACGGTTAAATCCGCATTAGCAGCAGGGGCAGAAACCAAAACCCGCTTTGCACCTGCGGTAAGATGTGCCGATGCTTTTTCTTTTGATGCAAAAATACCCGTACATTCAAATGCAATATCGATATTTAATTCTTTCCATGGCAAATCTTCTGGGTTACGTACCGATGTGATTTTAATTTTGCCACGCCCCGCATCGATCCAATCATCACCGAAACTAACACCATCAAGATGACCATGTACCGTATCAAATTCTAACATATGGGCATTGGCTTCGACCGAGCCTAAATCATTGATTGCCACAAATTCAATATCATCGCGACCTGATTCTATCGCTGCACGTAAAACCAACCGACCAATACGACCAAAACCATTAATTGCTACACGAACTGTCATTTTAAAATCTCCATCAATATTTAATTCAAACTTTAATAATATTATCAAAGCCATATTTGTTAAATTAACTTAAATTATTAATAACCATCAAAGCCGCGATTTAACCGCCGATGCTACATTAAGCGCAGTAATGCCAAAATGATTATATAAATCATTAATCGGTGCCGATGCGCCAAAGCTATCCATGCCGACAAAGCCACCATCGATACCAATATATTTATCCCATCCTTGTTGAATACCAGCCTCAACCGCAACAAACACAGAGCCATTGCCCAATATATTTTTCTTATAAATGGTATCTTGCGCGTCAAACAGCTCATGACAGACCATCGATACAACCCTTGTTGGAATGCCGTCTTTTTGCAAAATAACTCGGGAATTAATCGCAATTTCATCTTCAGAGCCACTAGATAAGATAACCGCCTGACAGTCACCGTCACTATCGGCCATAATATAGCCACCGCGCGCGGTCATATTTTCTTGTTCATGCTTAACCCGCAATAACGGCAAGCCTTGGCGGGTTAATGCCAGCATTGACGGTCCCTTATCATTTTTAAGCGCAACCGCCCATGCCTCCGCCGTTTCCACCGTATCACATGGGCGCAATACTAACATATTGGGCATGGCACGCATGGCTGACAAATGTTCAACTGGTTGATGGGTTGGTCCATCTTCACCAAGGCCTATACTGTCATGGGTCATTACATATATCACCCGTTGATGCATCAATGCCGATAATCGCATTGATGGTCGGCAATAATCGGTAAATACCATGAATGTTGCGCCATAAGGGATAAGCCCGCCATGCAGGGCGATACCATTCATCGCCGCCGCCATACCATGCTCACGCACGCCATAATAAATATAACTGCCGCCATAATTATCTGGCGTTACCGCATCCATGCCAACGGCCTTTGTATTATTTGAACCAGTTAAATCAGCCGAACCACCGACCATTTCAGGGATCGCTGCATATAACACATCCAATGTTTTTTGCGATGACATCCGCGTTGCCAATTTTGGCATATCAAGCGATGTTTGTTTTTTAAATGCATTAATCGCATCTTCCCAACCATCGGGCAGGCGGCCTTGTTGTCCACGATCAAATATATCACGCTTGCCCGCATCAATATTATCATGACGCGATTGCCATGCGTCATATTCATCAAGGCTTCTTGTTCCTGCCAACCGCCATTTTGCAGCTATATCATCGGGAATGATATAGGCATCATGTGGCCAATTTAAGGCTTTTTTTGCTGCAATAATTTCATCTGAGCCAAGCGGTGCACCATGAATTTTAGACGTACCTTGTTTGCTTGGTGCGCCATAACCAATGATGGTTTTACAATCAATCAGGCTTGGTTTGTCGGATTTTTGTGCAGCAATTATGGCTTTTTCAATATCACCTGCATCATGACCATCGCAACTAAACACATCCCAACCCGATGCGGCAAATCGCATATGTTGATTATCAGACACGGAAATATCGGTTGCACCGACAATGGTGAGAGAATTATTATCCCAGAATATAATTAATTTACTTAATTTCAAATGACCAGCCATTGAAATTGCTTCATGGCTGATACCTTCCATCAAACAGCCATCACCAACGATGCCATAGGTATTATGATTGACCAAATCATCACCATGGCGCGCCGCCAACATGCGTTCCGCCAATGCAAAACCAACCGCATTTCCAAGCCCCTGACCAAGCGGCCCTGTAGTGGTTTCAATACCACCAGCATAACCATATTCAGGATGACCTGCTGTCTTTGCGCCAAGTTTACGGAATTTTTTTAATTCATCCATGCTCATATCCACATAGCCCGTTAAATGCAGCAATGAATATAATAACATCGAACCATGACCAGCACTTAAAATAAACCGGTCGCGATCTGGCCAATTTGGCTCGACCGCATTAAATTTTAAGAATTTAGTGAATAAAACAGTTGCCACATCTGCCATGCCCATGGGCATTCCCGGATGGCCAGATTTGGCAGTTTCGACGCAATCCATTGATAATGCTCTAATTGCATTAGCCATATTTAAGTGATTTACCGATGTCATTGATTATCTCTTTATATTGTCGCAAGTTACATGATCGCAAATATTATGACCATTAAGAATATTAATTTGATGTAAATATCAAGCAAAATGCAATCACAATGCCCCGAGGTCAAGATTTCTTTCAATAACGGCTGATTAATATTATAAAATTGGAAAGCAAATGATACTAAAAAAAACTAAAAAGATTTAATCTGACTATTGACGACACCATATTATCGGCATAGTTTCTAGCAAGTTACTGGATATTTTTAAACTAATATATGAATAATAACTTAATTAACAGCCATGCCTACAAATATTTACGAGGAACAAAAGCCAATGACAAATATTAATATGGCAAAAGATGAAATGAATAAGGCATTGCAACGTCTTGAAACTGCGATTAAAGATAAATTGGAAAATGTTAAAGATAGTAATATTTTGGAATATAATGATAAAGCCGCCACACTTAACATTACTAATAATAACCTTGAAAAAGAAAACTATAGGCTGAAACAGGCTAATAATATTTCAATTGAAAAATTGGACATAACCATCGCCAATTTGAATGATATTTTAGATAAAAGCCAAGGCGAATAATATCCATGAGTCAAATAAAAATAATTATCAATAATCGCCCATATAGTGTTGCCTGCGATGATGGGCAAGAAGAACAACTGCGCAAGCTTGCGAGTTTTTTAAACAATCGAATGAAAGAGCTTTCCGATTCGCTTGGTCAAATTGGCGACGCCAATCTATTGGTGATGGCAGGGTTATTGTTATCCGATGAGATGTCAGATGCCTATGCAGAAATTGATCAATTAAAAGAAAAAATTGCCGTTAATGAAAAAAAATTACGCATGTCTAATAACGATAAAATCTATACAGATTTAATTATCGAAACAACCAAACATATCGATAATATCACAAAGAAAATTGAAACAAATAACTAGTCTCAAGACCCATTAATTTGATGTAATTCTGTTTATCAGTAAGCTTGTAGATACAAAAAAATAAGCGCTAAGGATATGCTAGTATATTTGAGCATTGTTTTTGTGAGTAATGCAGGCTTACTGATAAGCCCGCTGGGCGAGGCAATATTTAAGCTCTGTCGTCGTCGAAAAAACTTGAAAATCAGACGGTTTACCACGTCTTTTCTCCTATCCATAGCAAGAATATTACCGCCGCAGAACGGATTAAATTAATAGGTTCTTAGCCTAATACCAATATTTAATATAACCATTGCAAATCATCACAAAAAGTCGTAAGAAATAAATGGACGCGTTCTACTTTGTGCGTGTGTTGTTAAAATCCCGGGGGCGATAATCTTTTCCTTAGGGAGCTGCCTCTGACAAGATCGTGGTCTTGTTATCGTGGTGCCCACCTGTACATACAGGCTCCAGAGGATATTAATCCAAACACGGCTATGGTGGTCGCGTCTTTTTGATGGCTCAGTTTCATGATTATTTGGGTTACATAGCTATAATTAAATAATTAAAAATAGTTTATGGAATAAAAAAGTGAATTTAAACAATATAAAGGCCAGTTTACGCAAGGTTGCGTCATTAATCAGAAAACAAGCATATAATCATGATGATGGCAGTGCAATATTTCGCATACAAGCTTTTTTTATCGATAATATAAAATTAACAACAAATACCGTTATTTCAGGTTTTCTGCCCATTGGCAGCGAGATTGACCTTCGACCAATGTTAAGCGATTTAAGCGAAGACAACCATATAATCACATTGCCATGCGTGGCTGGCGATAATATGCCATTATTATTCAGGCGTTGGCAATTAGGCGACCCATTAATAAAAGAATCTTTTGGTACGATGGCACCTGCCGATAATGCAATCGAACATATACCTGATATTTTACTTGTTCCTATGTTGGCCTTTGATGAACAAGGCTATCGTCTGGGGTATGGCGGTGGGTTCTATGACCGCAGCTTAGAAAAAATTAGATTATTAAAAAAAACAATCGCCATTGGCATCGCCTATGGTGAGCAACAAGTTAATCATATTCCACGCGATAACCACGACCAGCCGCTTGATATGATAATCACTGACGAGGGAATTATAAGTCCATGAAAATATTATTTTTAGGCGATGTGGTCGGCAAGCCCGGTCGCCTTGTGGTATTGGATAATTTACCACGTCTTATCGACCAATTAAAGGTCGATTTTTGCATTGTTAATGGTGAAAATGCGGCGCATGGCTTTGGCATAAATGAAAAAATTTGTGAAGATTTATTCGCTGTCGGTGTTGATGTTATCACACTTGGCAATCACGCATGGGACACGGCAGAGATTATTCCTTATATCAGAGAAGAACCACGCCTTATTCGGCCTGATAATTTTGGCACTAAATACCCCGGTAAAGGCAGCGGCGTTTTCCAAAGCAAATCTGGTGAAAATATTTTAGTAATAAATGTCATGTGCCGATTATTTATGGAGGCATTGGACAATCCATTCGCATCACTTGATCGCCTATTGCCTGAAATGGCACCAGGCGATTGCGGCCTTGATGCGGTTGTGCTCGACATGCATGGCGAGGCAACCAGCGAGAAATATGCTATTGGTCATTTTTGTGATGGCCGTGCCAGCCTTGTTGTTGGAACCCATACTCATGTTCCCACCGCCGATTATCATATTTTAAATGGCGGCACTGCATATCAAAGCGACGCGGGCATGTGTGGTGATTATGATTCAATTATCGGTATGAATAAACAATCAGCCCTTGGCCGAATGTTGGGCGAATTACCAAAGCCACGCTTAAAGCCTGCCGAAGGCGAAGGCACATTATGCGGCACATTAATGGAAACGGATATTGGTACTGGCCTTGCAAAAAGCATAAAACCAATTCGCATTGGTGGAAAACTATCTATTTCTTTACCTATATAGTTGTTATATATGACTCCATAATATAATAAACTAACACTGGTTGCAATATAGGGGATGTTATGGTCAATTTTATAAGTAAAAAAACACATCAATTTTATAAATATTGGCTGCGCATGCCGCGGGAAAAAATAGTACCATCAAGAAAGGATTTTTTCCCAGAAGACATACCGCATCTCTTGCCCAATATTGCCATATTTGAACTAATATCCACCGATAATATTAAGCTTAAGCTCGCTGGTGAAGAAGTATCACTACATACTGGCTTTGATAGACAAGGCAGTAATTATTTAGATATTGTATCACCATACCACCGGCAAGAAGCATCTAAGAATTTTTGGCTAACTCATCAACATCCATGCGCCAATTATGTAATTTTAGAATATAGTTCAAATTCTGGTGTAATCAAAACTGTAGAAGCCATAGGTATGCCCGTATTAAATGACCAAAAAAATGGTAACCCTTTATTATACTATTGTGCTGCCATGTATAAAATTAACAATAGTCCAAATAATAAAAATATCAAACAAGTAACGGTTACAGTAAAAAAACGCCTATTCATCGATATTGGCGCAGGCGTGCCAAATTTTGATGATTATTTAGCCAATTCCGATATATAATCTTAAGAGTAAAAAATATTAATTATTTAATTTTCATTTTTTTAAATGACATATCCACATCATCATAGCTTCTAATATAATCTGAAGGCCGTATGATATAGCCATTTTTATAGGGTATGATACGAATAATAACCCCCTTGCATTTTTCATCATCCGCGCCATCTTTTATTATTCGATAAACATCTGTACCCGTTAAATATGCACATAAAATAGCGGCAAATTGCTCGCCATTTTCAAGATGGGCATTTTTTTTCAAGCCATCACCAATAATAAATACAATATCATCCATTGTCATACCAGGCATAGAAACGCGCGCCGTTGCCGCCATTGTTTCTATCTCAGATAAATTAACATCAACACGAAAATATGATGAGTTTTTCCTTAGTTTTGGCAAAGAAAATTCTGGCTTACTACCGCTGTGTTTTTCAACTACTAATCCAAGGGCGATTGTTGCATCGCTGCGACCAAGGGCGCGAACTTGTTGCATTACATCATTATTTTTGATTGCGATTTCCACTTCGGGTTTTGCATCAACTTCCTCACCTGCAGCCTTTTTATTAAGCAAGGCCTTCCTTGCCTCCCCATTACTGATATTATTTTCTGTCGCATATTTCTTTATTTCTTTAGCCGATGCCATTTAATCACCTTAATATTTAATATTAAATTATATTTTCATTTTATTGACATAATTATTATTGGCAACAGGATAAATTTATTTTAAATCATAAATATATAATTACCAATATGGCAATCTTGCTAATCATAATATATAGTGGCACATATTTATTATATTTAAGTTTAAATGTTTTATAAGATTAAAGGTTATTCAAATGGCTGGTCATTCCAAATTTAAAAATATTATGCATCGCAAAGGCGCACAAGATAAAAAACGTGCGGGGCTTTTTGCCAAGCTTTCCAAAGAAATCACAGTTGCAGCAAAAATGGGTGGCGAAGACCCCGATTCAAATTCAAGGCTGCGCCTTTCTATCGCCACAGCAAGATCAAATTCCATGCCAAAAGACAATATCGAACGCGCCATTAAAAAGGGCGTTGGCGGCGGTGAAGGTGCTGATTATGACGAAATAAGATATGAAGGATATGGCCCCGGTGGCATTGCCGTATTGGTCGATGTTTTAACCGATAATAAAAACCGTGCAGCGTCTGATATAAGAAGCCTTTTTTCAAAAAATGGCGGTAATCTTGGTGAACAAGGCTCGGTATCTTTCATGTTTGATCGCGTCGGCGAGATTGAATTTGCACTTGATGTGGCCGATGTTGATAATATGTTTGAAGCCGCATTAGAAGCAGGCGCACAAGATGTGGAAAGCAATGATGATACCCATGAAATAACTTGCGAACCCGATGATTTACATAATGTGGTTATTGCATTAGAAAAAAAATTCGGCACGCCAAAGATTGCAAAATTAGCATGGCGAGCAAAAACATTAACCCCGATTGGCGAAGATAAAGCCGAACAGGTAATGCGCTTCATGGATGCGATGGATGATAATGACGATGTGCAGCATATATCAGCAAATTTTGACATTGCCGATGATGTTATGGAAAAATTAGCCGATCAATAGGCTAACCAACAATATATCTAATAATCGGTACAAAATCTTTAAGGATGTGATTAATATGCGGGTAATTGGGCTTGATCCGGGTTTGCGGCATACGGGTTGGGGGGTGATTGAAATTAATGGTAATCGATTATCTTTTATCGCCAGTGGTCGCATCAATCCACCAACAAATATAACAATGGCCGAACGTTTGAAATATTTATATGATGAATTGAGCATTACCATGAAAAACTTCACCCCTGACGAGGCAGCCGTTGAAGAAGTATTTCAAAATAAAAACCCTAAATCCACGGTAAAATTAGGTCATTCCCGTGGCATCGCAGTATTAGTCCCAGCATTATTTAATCTTCCTGTCGCTGAATATTCAGCAAAATCAGTTAAACAATCAGTAGTTGGCACTGGTTCAGCCACCAAAGATCAGGTGATGATGATGGTTAATCGCTTGTTACCTGGAAGCGCGCCAAAAAGCGACGATGCCGCCGATGCGCTTGCCGTTGCCATATGTCATAGCCATAGGGCAAGCGTTGAGCGAATTTGGGCTAAGAATAATAACAATGTTATCAATAGGAATAATAGCGGGGGCAATATAAATTGATCGCACATTTAAAAGGCATAGTTGAAAATACTGGCGATGGCTGGGCAGTGATTGATGTCAATGGCGTTGGTTACCGTGTTTTTTGTTCCGCCCGAACATTGGCAAATATGCCCTCATCTGGTCAGGCTATATCGCTTAAAATTGAAACCCATATCAGGGAAGATCATTTCCATCTTTATGGATTTATCGATCAAGCAGAACTTGATTGGTTCAAATTATTAACCACTGTCCAAGGGGTCGGTGCAAAATTATGTTTGGCGATTTTAAGCGCATTGCCGCCTGATCAATTAACCAATGCGATAATTTCTCAAGATAAAACCACCATGATAAAGGCCAATGGCGTTGGCGCAAAATTAGCCACCAGAATAGTTACCGAGCTTAAAGATAAAGTAGCTAAATTAGCGACAAACCCATCAATGGTAAAAGATAATGGATCAAGCGGTGCAAGCGTAGATAATATTAATCAGGTAACTAATAAAGCCGCCGATGATGCAATTTCCGCATTGGTTAATTTAGGATATTCCAGAAGCGATGCCTTTAATGCAGTCCTAAAAGCCAAGGATCAACTTGGCGATAATGCCAATATATCCGCATTAATCAGGCATGGCTTGCAGGAACTTAGCCAATGAGCGATTTAGAAAATAACGGTGATAACCCGCGCTTGTTATCACCAGAAAAACAAGCAGATGATGCGGTTTCTGCCAATAGCATAAGGCCGCTTGAATTAGATGATTTTATTGGTCAAAGCGAAGTTAGGGCAAATTTAAAAATATTCGTCGCAGCAGCAAAAAAACGTGGTGATGCCATGGATCACACATTATTATATGGCCCACCTGGGCTTGGTAAAACCACATTGGCACAGATTATATCTCGCGAATTAGGGGTTAATTTCCGCGCCACATCGGGGCCTGTCATTGCCAAGGCGGGCGATTTGGCGGCTTTATTAACCAATTTAAACGAAAATGATATTTTATTCATCGATGAAATTCACCGGCTTAACCCCGCCGTCGAAGAAATACTTTACCCTGCTATGGAAGATTTCCAGTTAGATTTAATCATTGGCGAAGGCCCTGCCGCCAGATCGGTTCGCATTGATTTACCGCCCTTCACGCTTGTTGGTGCAACCACAAGGGCGGGGTTAATTACCAACCCATTGCGCGAGCGTTTTGGTATTCCATTGCATATGAATTTTTATAATGAAGATGAATTAAGCAAGATAATATTAAGAGCCGCCCGCATTTTAAATTTAGATATTTTAAAAGAAGGCGCAGATGAAATTGCCAAACGCAGCCGTGGCACGCCAAGGGTGGCGGGTCGGTTGTTACGCCGCGTGCGGGATTTCGCATTGATAGCTGATACCGAAATAGTCGATGCCAAACAAGCCGATAACGCATTGTTACGCATGGATGTTGACGCAAGAGGGCTTGATAAAATGGATCGGCGTTATCTCGAATGCATGGCAGAAAACTATGCAGGTGGCCCCGTTGGCGTTGACACAATGGCAGCGGCATTGGCAAATGAACGCGATGTTTTAGAGGAAGTATTAGAGCCATTTTTAATCCAACAAGGCCTTGTTCAACGCACATCACGTGGGCGAATGTTAACCGCCAATGGCTGGAAATATATTGGTATCAATCCACCAACAGATCAATATCCACAATTTAATTTATCTAATAATGGTCATAATAATGATGGCAATGACTATGAATGATAAAAAAATCCATAACCTACCCATCCGTGTTTATTATGAAGATACAGACGCTGGTAAAATAGTTTATTATGTTAATTATTTAAAATTTGCCGAACGCGGTCGCACCGAAATGTTACGCAATGCGGGGTTTGACCATAAAATCTTATTAAAACAATATGGTTTTTCTTTTGCAGTATGTAAATGCCTTGTGGATTATCATAAGCCAGCTATCTTAGATGATCAAATAACCGTTGAAACAAAAATTATTAAAATAACTGGCGCACGTATATTCATGGCACAAAAAATTAAACGCAATGATGAAATTTTAGCAACAATAGATATAACATTAGCATGTTTAACAGATCCATGTTTATCAAACAAAGGACGCGCTATGCGTATTCCACGTCAAATTTTCGCCGCATTGTCGGATTATATATGAAATAATTAAATATAATAATATATCAAAGATATCAAAGGGTAATATTGCAATGGAACAAGAAATAATCGATATGGTGCAAATGGGTGTTTCAGTCGATGATAATGAATTTTCGGTCATTAATCTTTTTTGGCAAGCAGATATCATTGTCAAAATCGTCATGGTGATACTTATATTTACATCTATTTGGTGTTGGGCGATTATTTTTCAAAAATTAGCGTTATTTGCTAAAATGCGCCGTTTAGCCAGTAAATTTGAAGATGCCTTCTGGTCTGGTCTACCATTGGACGATTTATATGACCGCATTGGCAAATATCCATCTGACCCGATGTCGGCAATATTTATCGCGGCCATGCGCGAATGGCGTAGATCAGGCGTGCAGAATAGCAATCATAACAATAATACCGCCGCAGGGTTAAAAGATCGCATCGATCGGGTGATGATCGTTACTATGTCACGCGAGATTGAACGGCTTGAACGTTATTTATCATTTTTAGCCTCGGTCGGCTCATCGGCACCATTCATTGGCTTGTTTGGTACTGTGTGGGGCATAATGAACAGTTTTGCCAATATTGCCGCCACCAAACAAACCAGCATCGCCGTGGTTGCCCCTGGCATTGCAGAGGCATTATTTGCCACCGCACTTGGGCTTGTTGCCGCCATTCCCGCAACGATAGCCTATAATAAAATATCAACCGATCTTAATCGCTATGCAGGCAGGTTAGAGGCATTTTCTGGTGAATTTAGCGCCATAATATCGCGCCAACTCGACGAAGTGGAAGAATAAAAATGGCTGGAGCTTTATTTAAAAAATCAGGAATAGGTGGCAGACAACAGCGTTATCAACCAATGTCAGAAATAAATGTAACGCCATTTGTTGATGTTATGTTGGTGTTATTAATTGTTTTCATGGTAACTGCACCATTAATGACAGTTGGCGTTCCTGTTGATTTACCAAAAACCAAGGCTGCGGAAATAACTGAAAGCGACGAACCATTGGTAATAACCATAAATAAAAACGGCATTGTTTTTATTCAAGAAAGCAAGATTAAATTAGAAAATCTTTCTGCCAGATTAAAGGCCATTGCTGGCAATAATTCTGATATAAGAATTTTTATTCGTGGTGATAAAAGCCTTGAATATGGCATAGTCATGCAGATTATGGGGCGGGTAACATCGGCAGGGTTTAAAAAAGTAGCCTTGCTTGCCAAATTACCAGACCAAGAATAACTAAAAAATAATCGGAAAATAAATTAAGTGCAAACCCCTTTTACCATATCAATTGCTTTTCATATGGGCGTTATATTGCTGGCATGGCTTGGCTTGCCTTATTTTGCCAATGATAATATTGAAATGCCCATTCAATCTGTTGCCGTTGAGATAGTCAGCGAAGAAAATATTATAAAAAAAATTGCCGCAGTGGAAGTTACGCCATCTATAGCTGAACCTGAAGCTGAACCTGAAGCTGAACCTGAAGCTGAACCTGAAGCTGAACCTGAAGCTGAACCTGAAGCTGAACCTGAACCTGAAGCTAAGCCTGAAGCTGTGCCATTAGAAAAGCCTAAAGCTGAAATTAAAAAACCACAAATGGCACAATCACCACGTCCAAGGTCAAAGCCAAAAGAACCAAGAATAAATGATATGGCATCGGTTTTAAAAACGCTTGCCGCACTCGACGATAAACCACGGCAAAAGCAGCCAAAAAGTAAAATTGAGAAACCAAAAAAAACTAAATTATCGCTAGCTGAAGCGGTGGCAGAGGCATTGAAAACAAAGCAAAAATATAAGAAATTCATTGATTTTACTGGTCGCCTATCATTAAGTGAAATGGATTCGTTAAAACGCCAAATCGCTGGTTGCTGGAATATTCAACCAGGTGCGATGAATGCAGAAAATCTTCAAGTTAAATTAAAAGTCTTGATGAACCCTGATATGAGCGTAAGTTCAGTCTATGTAATTGATGATGGCGAACAGAAAAATAGCTTTTGGTATGCCGCTGCTGATAGTGCCAAACGCGCCATATTGAAATGTTCACCTTTACGTTTGCCAATAGGTAAATATAATATTTGGCAAATAATTAATTTTACCTTCGACCCAAAAGAAATGTTTGGCTAATATACTATATACCAAACTTGCTATTAATAATTGGATAAAGTGATGACTGCTATGACTATTACCATATTTAAAAGAAATATAACCGCAAAGATTTCAACTGCGATATTCTGTATATTTACGGGCTTATTAAGCTTTAATGCAATGGCAGAAGTTAATATCGATATCACTAAAGGAAATATAGAGGCATTGCCAATTGCCATTACTGATTTTTTTGGTGAAAGCAATAATGAAAAGAATATTGGTCGCCAAATAAGCGATGTCATGAACGCTAATTTACTGCGTTCTGGTATTTTTTCAACGATAGATAAAAAAGCCTTTATTCAATCTGCAGCATCAATGAAAGTTCGCCCGCGATTTTCTGATTGGCGAGTAATAAAGGCACAGGCCTTGGTAAATGGCGCAATTAAATATCTTGAAAATGGTCAAATTAGGGTCGAATTTAGGTTATGGGATGTATTTGCCGAGCAACAAATGTTAGGTCAAGCATTGGTAACAGAACAAAGCAATTGGCGGCGTGTTGCCCATATGATTTCTGATCGTGTTTATAAACGCCTTACAGGAGAAAGTGGTTATTTTGATACGCGCATAGTTTATGTTGCCGAAAGCGGTACAAAAAAAGCCCGCGTCAAGCGTTTGGCAATCATGGATCAAGATGGCGCTAACCACCGCTATCTAACCGATGGTCGCAGTTTGGTTTTAACACCACGTTTTTCACCAAAACGCCAAGAAATAACTTTTTTAAGCTATTATAATAATACGCCACGGGTATATTTATTTAATATTCAAACTGGCAGGCAAGAATTGCTAGGTGCATTCCCTGGGATGACATTTGCACCGCGCTTCACCCCCGATGGAAATTCGGTTATTATGAGCCATGCGGAAAATGGCTCAACCGATATTTATATGATGGATTTACGTACTAGAAAACCAACTAGATTAACGAATAACGGCGCAATTAATACATCACCATCGGCCTCGCCCGATGGTAAATATATGGCATTTAATTCTGATCGCGGCGGCAGACCGCAACTTTATGTAATGGATATTGATGGTAAAAATGTCAAAAGAATAAGCTTTGGCAAAGGAAGCTATGCAACACCCGTTTGGTCGCCGCGCGGTGATTTAATCGCCTTTACAAAACAAACAGGTGGAAAATTTCATATTGGCGTGATGCGCCCAGATGGATCGGGCGAACGGTTATTAACACAAAGTTTTCTTGATGAAGCCCCCACATGGTCACCCAATGGCCGTGTTTTGATGTTTTTCCGTCAAGAAGCAGGTGCAAGAGGCAAGACACGGGTTTTCTCTGTTGATTTAACTGGTTATAATATTCGTGAAGTTATAACGCCAGGCGATGCTTCTGACCCCGCATGGTCGCCGTTAAACCCTTAAAATAAAGTTTTGGGATTAAAAGATTTAAAAAAAACTAGTGTTTTTTTTTAAAATAGGTAATATGTGATGCGGATTAGGTTGAAATAATTATTTCATCATGCTTTATATGCTGTAGGTTACAACATATAGCTAATTTATAAATTGATTGCTGATTATTTTAGCTGTTAATTTTTATTTATTGATTGTTGGTTATTTTAAATTCTGGATATCATATGACGCTGCGATTGATGCAGTAGTTTCAATTAGGGGATGCTAAATGCGTTTTAAAATTCTTAGTTTGTTTGCCGTTTTGGTTCTAGTTTCTGCTTGCGCCTCTGAGCCTGAAGAAGCCACCACAACAGATAGCAGCGGTGATGGCACATCGACATCGAACATAAATTCCACTACATCATCGAATGGTGTTAATAATGTTACTTCTGGTTCTGATCGTGATTTTATTATCAATGTTGGTGATCGAGTATTTTTTGGTTATGATCGGTCTGATCTATCAGCTGCATCACAATCAACATTGGCCAAACAATCTGCATGGCTATTACAATTTCCAAATATTGCAATTCAAATTGAAGGCCATTGTGACGAACGCGGCACGCGAGAATATAATCTTGCACTTGGCGAACGTCGGGCAAATGCAGTCAAAGAATATATGATTAGCTTAGGCGTTTCCGCTGGTCGTATTTCAACAATTTCATATGGCAAGGAACGCCCTGCGGTTGAAGGTTCTAACAATGGTTCATGGGCGCAAAATCGCCGTGGCATCACAAGAATTACGTCTGGTGCAAATAGCTAAATTCTATTTAATTTAGTTATTTAATAATTTAAATATGGCGAGTCTTTAGATTTAAGGCTCGCCATATTTTTAACAGATTCATAGTTTATATAAAATTATTTGGTTAACTATAGCCCGCGCTGATATAAAACAAATATAAAAATGGTAAAAATAATGATTTTTAATAATTTAATTATAATTTTTTTAAAAACTACGGCCTATTTATCTATAAAAAGATTTATGCACAGCCAAATATTATTAATTATTTCTATAGCAATTATATCTATTGCAAATATATCATATGGCAATACACAAAATAGTAATTTAAATCATCAAGTTAACCTTTTAAAACAAGATATAAAAGATCTTCAGCTCTATATATTTCAAGGTAAAAAACCAAAAAAATTACTAAATATAAACCCGTCATTAGACAATTCTAATATTTCAGCTCATCTGCAAGCAAAAATACAGAAACTAAAACACACTTTACGGAAAATAAATGGTAATTTTGAAGAAACCTATCATAAAATTTCAACCATACAGGCAAGGCTAGATAGGCTAATTACCGATATTGATTATCGATTGCGAATCATTGAAGGACGCTTAACAGGCTTGCCAATAACAGCCACAAACACACAGCAACCATTAGCTATTAATAATTTGAGCAACCAAAATTCAACAACAGATGTAATTAATTCACAAGGCGCAATTATTATCAATGATGAGGAGTTAAGTAATGGGCAGCAAGTCTTAGGGCAATTAACGACAGAGCAAATGGCAGCATTTAAAAATGGCGAAACACAAAAAGCACCACAAATAATAACAACAATCAAAAAAATGACACCACCGCCATTATTAAAAACAGCCTTATCGCCCAATGCGGTTAGCTCTGTATCAAGTCAAGCATCTGATAGCAAATTGGCCATTGGCGCCAGCATTGAAGAGCAATATAGTAATGCGGTTTCATTCTTAAGCAAACGCGATTTTGACAGCGCGGAAGTTGCATTTAATAAATTTCTTGATAAAAACAATGATAGCGATCTTGCAGGCAATGCCATATATTGGCTTGGCGAAACATATTACGCCAGAGCTAGATTCCACGAAGCAGCAAAGATATTTGCCAAATCATATTCCACATACCCTAAAGGTGCTAAAGTAACAGACAGTCTGCTTAAGCTTGCAATGTCGCTGGAGGCAATTGAACAAATAGAAGTGGCCTGCACTAGCTATAATACATTATTAAATGATTATAAAAATGCACGCCAACGTATTTTATCAATCGCAAAAAAAGCAGTGAATAAATTAAAATGCCAATAGGCAAGAAATAACAACCTTATGATATATATAACATGGCCATTATAACTGATGGTGATTTTTCAAAATTAATGGATGAAATATATCCTCAAGATAGTAGAAAAAATATAGCCGTTGCCTGGTCTGGCGGTCATGACAGTATGGCTTTGACCCTTTTAATGCGCGATTGGGCAAAAAATACTGGCAATAATATCATCGCACTTATTGTTAATCATAAATTACGCCCTGATTCCACTATTGAGGCAAAATTAGTCCAAACAAGGCTTAAAAATTCCCATATTAACGCCCATATATTAACAAGAAAATCCAATGAAAAAATAACGTCGGATATGCAAAATAAGGCAAGAATTCTTCGCTATCAATTATTACAACAATGGTGCGTTGACAATGATTATAAAACAATCGCCACCGCACATCATATACAGGATCAAGCCGAAACATTTTTGTTACGCCTTGCCCGTGGCAGCGGTGTCTATGGTTTAGCCGCCATGCCTAAATCAAGCATAATTGGATTAAAATCAAACAAGTTTGGCAATATTAATTTAATTCGCCCATTGCTTGATATTAATAAAAACGACCTTATTGATAGTCTGGCCAATTTTAATGTTAAGGCTGTTGATGACCCATCAAATAAAAATGAAAAATTTGACCGTGTTAAAATTCGTAATAATCAGCAATTATTAGATTCTATTGGCCTTAACCCGCAACGCTTGGCAAAAACTGCAAAAAACTTACGCCGCGCCAGAAATGCATTAGAAGAAATAACCAAAAACACGATTAATGAGGCCGTGCAGTTTTACCCTGTCGGATATTGCCATCTTGATAAAAAATTATTATTAAATCAGCCTGAAGAAATAATTTTAAGGGCATTATCGAATATTATCATCACCATTAGTGGGGGTAAATACCCACCAAGATTATCCCAAATAGAAAATTTATATGATAATTTAACAGAAAATAAAACATTTAATGGCTGCAGCTTGGCTGGGGCTATTGTTGCGCCATTAGCCTTTAGTAAACAAAATAAAAAACCTAACATATTGATTTTTTATCGTGAAAACTCTGCTATATCTGATATTAAATCCATCACAAATAAAGTTATATGGGATAATAGATTCTTATTAGAATTTAACCTTAATAATCAGAATATAGATAAAATAGAAATTCGTAAATTGGGCGATGCAGGTAGGGTTGAGATAAATAAAGATATAAAATTTCCGCATGATATACCTGTTAAAATAATGCCATCATTACCAGCATTATGGGCAGATAAAAAATTACTATCAGTGCCGCATATTAATAATATCAAACATGTAGAAAAATTCGGCTTAACCAATATTTCATCATTAATAATAAAAAAATTATGATCAACCCTTTTTATTAACCGATTTAATGCCTATCTATGGTTAGAATTTTCGTAACTTCCGCTGGACTGTACGGAAAAAAACGGCTAAGAGAACCATTGATTTATTAAATTGTTAATTTGTTAAACATGACGAGAGGCTAGACCACGTGAATATTTTTGGGAAAAATATAGCATTATGGATAATCATTATTCTTTTGATGGTAATTTTATATAATGTTTTTCAAACCTCATCTGATCGTGGGCAATCTAACGATTTGGCATATTCAGATTTCATAACCAGCGTTGAAAGCGGCAATGTCTTAAATGTGGTTATAAAGGGTGATATTATAACAGGCACATTAAAGTCAGGGGAGCAATTTAAAACATATGCACCATTTGACCCAAATTTAATTGAAAAACTACAAGACAGTGGCACTAACGTTAAGGCTGCCCCACCCGAAGAAGCCATGTCGCCATTTTTATCAATTTTAATAAGCTGGTTTCCTATGCTATTGCTTATTGGTGTATGGATTTTCTTCATGCGACAAATGCAAGGTGGCGGCAAAGGTGCAATGGGTTTTGGTAAATCTAAGGCTAAATTGCTTAGCGAAAAACTGGACCGTGTTACATTTGATGATGTTGCGGGTATTGATGAAGCCAAACAAGAGCTAGAAGAAGTAGTCGAATTCCTACGCGAGCCGCAAAAATTTCAACGTTTAGGCGGCAAAATACCAAAAGGCTTATTACTTGTTGGCCCACCTGGCACTGGTAAAACATTAACTGCCCGTGCTGTTGCTGGTGAAGCCAATGTACCGTTTTTTACCATCTCTGGTTCTGAGTTTGTTGAAATGTTTGTTGGCGTAGGCGCAAGCCGCGTCCGTGATATGTTTGAACAGGGCAAAAAAAATGCACCTTGTATTATTTTTATTGACGAGATTGACGCAGTAGGCCGCCATCGCGGTGCAGGGCTTGGCGGCGGCAATGATGAACGCGAACAAACATTAAACCAGCTTTTGGTAGAAATGGATGGTTTTGAGGCCAATGAAGGCGTTATTTTAATTGCTGCCACCAACAGGCCAGATGTTCTTGACCCTGCATTATTGCGCCCAGGAAGATTTGACCGTCAAGTTGTAGTGCCGAACCCTGATATTTTAGGCCGCGATAAAATTTTAAAAGTTCATATGCGTAAAGTACCATTAGCACCCGATGTGGATACTAAAATAATTGCCCGTGGCACACCTGGTTTTTCTGGTGCTGATTTAGCCAATTTAATTAATGAAGCCGCATTATTAGCCGCAAGACGCAACCGCCGCGTGGTTAGCATGAAAGAATTCGAAGATTCTAAAGATAAAGTTATGATGGGGGCGGAACGTCGCTCCATGGTAATGACAGAAGACGAGAAGAAATTAACTGCCTATCACGAAGCAGGCCATGCCGTTGTTATGCTGCATGCCAAAGGCCATGAGCCATTGCATAAAGTAACAATAATTCCACGCGGCCGCGCCTTGGGCGTTACCATGAGGTTGCCAGAACGCGACAGGTTATCACAATCAGAATTAGAATTAAAAGCACAATTGGCATCAATGTTTGGTGGTAGAGTTGCCGAAGAAATGATTTTTGGAAAAGAAAATATTACAACTGGTGCATCTAATGATATTATGCAGGCAACAAAAATTGCTCGTGCCATGGTAACACAATATGGTTTTTCTGAAAAATTAGGACCAATTTTATATAGTGATGAACAACAAGAAGTCTTTTTAGGTCATTCAGTTGCCCAACAAAAACATGTATCAAATGCAACTGCTAAAGTTATTGATGAAGAATTACGCCGCTTTATTGACATGGGCGAAGCCGAAGCAAAACGTATTTTAGTTAAATATAGAAATGAGTTAGAAATTATTGCACAAGGTCTTTTGGAATATGAAACATTAGATCGGCCAGAAATTGATGCTTTAATTGCTGGTAAGAAAATCAAGCAAAATGATGGTAATTCTGATAGTTCAAGCTCTGGTTCTAGAACATCTGTACCAACGAGCAATAATAAAGACAACAAACCAAATATAGGAACAGATCCAGAGCCTGATCCAGCATAATATTAGGATAGCTTAAATACCATTATATATAATAGCTAAGATATATAATGGTATTAATTTGATATATCATATATGTTTGATCTAGTGGTTATATATCTCTCGACATATAGATTAGGTATTATTCTTAATCAAGATCGTAAGATATAATACTATAATTTTCGTTGCTTTTAGATATCTTATAAGTTTCTATTGTCTTTATATATCTTATTTAGCGGTATAAAAAGCTAGTCGCTTATCATGATTTAAAATTATAGCAACACAGATGCCACCATTTTTTTGTAGTAAATAGCATGATCGCCTTGCTGATTTCTCAGTGAATCTACCTAATCTGGCCCTGTATAGCTGGCGTGCTTTTTCAGTAATAGATGAAATTATTATCTTTGCATCAGCAACCAGACCAAGTTTTCTGGCCGCATCACGCGCTGCGTCTCTGGCTTTTTCCCAATAGCTAAACGCCCCGACCTGTATAACCCAGTTTTTTATAGAATCATTATTTTTTTTGCTTATTAGATAGTCTTTTCGATTAACAATAATATCAGTATTTTGTTTGAAAGGATTATCAGTCTTTTTTAAGCCAGCAATAGCCATTGGCAGGCTTTCAACTTTAAATCTATCGGGTGGGCGAATGGTTTTAATTTCAATTGAACGATAGGCATTATCTAATAGTTTTATCATATGTCGATCACGGCTGCGGCCTGATTTGCCACCAAAAACAACACCAATTAATCGCCGGTGGCCACGTTCAACTGATGCTACTAAATTAAAACCACTTGCAGCTATATAGCCCGTTTTAATACCATCAGTACCTGCATACTGCCCTAATAGGTTATTATGATTGCTATGATTTTGTCCATTATATTTAAATTTTTTAATTGAGAAATATTTATAATATTTTGGAAAATCTTGCCTTATGCTTTGCCCAAGCAATGCCATATCACGCGCAGTGGATAATTGTTTACGATTACGCAATCCAGAAGCATTCATAAATCTGGTGTTTTTCATACCGATTTTACGTGCTTGCCTTGACATCAAAATTGCAAATTTTTTCTCTGTTTTGGCAAGATGCTCTGCAACAACAACGGCGGCATCATTCGCCGACCTTGTTACCAATGCTAAAATAGAATTTTTAACGCTGATATGGCTGCCAGGTTTTAGCCATAGCTTTGACCTTGGCATTCGTGATGCCCGCCTTGATACCAACATTTGATCAGATAATTTAATTTTATCCTGTTTAAGTGCATCAAAAACCATATAAAGTGTCATTATTTTTGTTAATGAGGCAGGATGGCGTTTAATATCTGCATTTTGTGATGATAATATTTCACCATTTTTTGCATCCATAATAATTGAAGCATATTTTGCATGTGCCGATTTAAGCAAGCTAAAGCCATTAAAAGCCAAAATTTGATAAAACACTAACATTAACAGTGTAAATAGAGTAATTCTATTAAGTTTTATTATCATAAGAAATCTGTTTACTTGTTGAATATATAACTAGTCTATAAATATATTACCCTAACAATATTTAAAAATAAAACAAGTTAATAGTCTAATAAATTTTATCTAAATTAATTCTATTTAATAAATTTAAGTAAATTTTATCATAAGCACATATATAATCGCCTTATAAAGAGCAGGTAGCATTATTGTGCAGTGCAGCATTTTGCTTGTAATTTAAAATTATATGGTTATATTATATATGCGGCAACGCAATATAGCCATTTCAAAGAAAAATATTTTATTTTAGGATAATAGCTAATGAGTAATAAAAAAACAAATTTAACAACAGCCATCAAAACCATGCCAACCGTTACAATTAATAAAAAGCCCGTAAAAAAACTTGCAGCCAATAAAAGCCATATAAAACCCAACAAAATTTCCACTGAAAAAATTTTAGAAAAACCCATAATTATATTAGAAAAAAATATTAAAAAATTACCCGATAGCACTGTAAAAATATATAACAAAAAAAATCATCAAGAAGTCAAAACTGCGGCTAAAAATAGTTTAAATGATTTTGCCAATATATTAGCGCAAAGCACAGAAGGTTTAACCAACGCCTATTTTTCCTTCACACAAAATAATTTAGATCTCACTGTTAAAGCGACTAAAGCTATGTTGGCTGTGAAAGCATTTGACGAAGCAGTTAAATTACAAGCCGATATTTTCCATACTAATACTGAAAGCTTTATTGCTGAGTCAACGAAACTATTTGAAACATCACAGCAAATAACCAGCGATATGGCTGCGCTACTTACATCTCCGATAGATGAATAATTTTAATATTGATTAAAACCTACATCATATTGCGTCATTCTATTTGTCATGCTATATGGATTACATATAATAAATAGTCGGTTTAGTGCGCTAAATAGAGTGCATTATTGGGTATGTTTAAATTAATCATTTAATTAATTTTTAAATACCAACTATCAGAATATGGATCAGGATATGGATAATGACTAAACTTTTGATGCCTAAGGCCACTGCAGTATGGCTTGTTGATAATAGCGGCCTTACATTTGATCAAGTTGCAGAATTTACTGGACTTCACAGCCTTGAAATTCAGGCAATCGCCGATGGGGAGGTGGTTGGCGGAATGCAAGGACTTGACCCCGTGCAAAGAAAGCAATTAAGCAGCGCGGAAATTGCCCGTTGCGAAGCAGACCCAACAGCACGATTAATATTGCAAAAAAGCGATTTGGAATTACCAACAAGGCGTAAGCGCGGACCGCGTTACACCCCTGTTTCAAAACGTGCGGATAAACCCGATGCAATTTTTTGGCTCGTAAAACACCACCCTGAATTAATCGATTCACAAATTGGTCGTCTTATTGGCACTACCAAGCCAACTATTGTAGCAATTAGAGAAAAAACACATTGGAATTCGGCTAATTTAAAAGCCCGCTCGCCAGTTGAAATTGGCCTTTGCGCCCAAGCTGATCTTTCATTTGAAATTCAAAAAGCAATAAAAGCTGGTCGTAAACCTTTGGCACAACCAATAATTGAACAAAGAATCATCCCTGCGACCGAGACATCCACATGGGAAGGTCTGAAATAAGCATTATTTGTTTATATGCCCTCTTTATATTTAAATTAATAAAATTAAAATTATGCAACAGCAATATTTGTAATAACATCGTTTACGGCATTATTACATATGTCGCTGTTTTTTTTGGCTTTATTAACCTCCATTTGTAATATGAGTATTTTTTTACATTTTGAAGTAGTTATATTTTTATAATTACTGATAACAAATTGCCAAACGATAGTTGTTTGCACAGCACCAAGCCGTGTTGCGCCCACATCTCGAAAAATAAGTCGATGCATATCATCATGAAAATTTTGACCATAATCAGTGTGTAGCATAGATATACCCATAAAATATTATAATTTATTTTTCCATAGGATAACCAATTTTTCCCAAATCTGTGGTTATCTCGTTCAATATGATTGGATCATCGATAGTTGCAGGAATTTTATAATCTACCCCATCGGCAATTTTTGCGATGGTGGAGCGTAGTATTTTACCCGATCTGGTCTTAGGTAACCTTTTAACTACACTGACCAATTTAAAGGCGGCAACGGGGCCAATTTTTTCTCGTACCAGCTTGATAGTTTCTTTGCAAATATCATCATGGCTACGATCAACATCTGATTTTAATACTAAAAATCCCATTGGCAATTGACCTTTAAGCTTATCGGCAACCCCTAATACAGCGCATTCGGCCACGTCTGGATGGGCGGCTAGAACCTCCTCCATTCCACCAGTTGATAATCGATGCCCCGCGACATTGATAATATCATCGGTGCGGCTCATTACATATAGATAGCCATCGGCGTCCATATAACCCGCATCACCCGTTTCATAAAAACTAGGAAATTCCCGCATATAGCTTTCAAGAAAGCGATCATCAGCATTATGTAATGTTGGCAAACATCCAGGCGGCAGTGGCAATTTAATACAAATAGCCCCCATTTCACCGCGTGGAACTTCATCGCCCTCCAATGTTAATACCCTAATATCATAACCAGGAACTGCCTTTGTTGGTGAACCTGGTTTTATAGGTAACGCCTCAATTCCAAGGCAGTTTGCAGCGACAGGCCATCCAGTTTCCGTTTGCCACCAATGATCGATAACTGGTATTTTCAACATATCTTGTGCCCAGAAAAGCGTATCAGGATCACATCGTTCACCAGCCAAAAATAATGCCCTAAATTTGGATAAATCATATTTTTTGATAAATTCACCATTGGGGTCTTCTTTGCGAATGGCACGAAATGCGGTTGGCGCGGTAAATAATGTGGTAACGCCATATTCCTCAATAACCCGCCAAAATGTACCCGCATCGGGCGTACCAATTGGTTTCCCTTCAAATAAAACCGTGGTGCAGCCTTTTAATAATGGGCCATAGACGATATATGAATGACCAACGACCCAACCAACATCAGATGCAGCCCAAAAAACTTCACCTGCTTCGACATTATAAATATTGCCCATTGACCAATGCAATGCAACCATATTGCCGCCATTATCACGTATTACACCTTTTGGCTGTCCTGTTGTGCCAGAAGTATATAAAATATACAGCGGGTCGGTGGCCTTGACCGCAACACAGGCGGCTGGCTTTGCCTTGGCACAGCCTTCATGCCAATCAATATCACGGCCTTTAATTAAATCGCATATTTGTTGCTCACGCTGGACTATTATTATTTTTTCAACAATATTTGGCGCAATCATTAATGCTTCATCAAGAATTGGTTTATAGGCAATAACCCGCCCCGGTTCGATACCACATGATGCTGATAAAATAACCTTTGGTTTGCAATCTAAAATTCTTGTGGCCAATTCATTGGGGGCAAAACCGCCAAATACCACGGAATGCACCGCGCCAATCCGCGCGCAAGCCAACATACCGATGGCGGCTTCGGGTATCATCGGCATATATAAAATAACTACATCGCCCTTGCCCACGCCAAAATCTTTTAACATACCAGCGCAAAGAGCAACTTGATCGAGTAATTCTTGATAGGTAAATTGTTTTTTTACATTGGTTATCGGGCTATCATAAATAATGGCGGTTTGATCTGCCTTGCCATTTTTTACATGACGGTCAAGCGCATTATAACATGTATTGCATGTAGCACCAGAAAACCAGCTATAGAAATCAGGCGCACGGCTTATATCCAAAACCTTGTCCCATGGCATTATCCAATCAATTTCCTCTGCTGCCTTTGCCCAAAAACCTTCCCTATCTTCCATGCTATATTGATACTCTATATCAAATTTCCCCATAACCAGCCTCCATACCATTAATTAATTGCTTAACCATACGTATGCGTATGGTAACGAGATAAGTGATCCATGTCAAGATCACAGTAAAAGCAAATATATTTGTAATGTTTTATGGCAAAATACCATATAATCATTTAATCATATATAATCATTATGTAATTTACTAAGAAAGTCATAATATTATGAAAAATTATTTAAAGTCCTTTCCAGATAGAAATGGTAATTTTGGAAAATATGGCGGTGCCATATTGCCACCACCATTAGTGCCGCATTTTAAAAAAATTGCCCAAGCATATGATCGTTTATCAAAATCAGCAGAGTTTTTAAATGAATTACGCTATATTAGAAAGCATTTTCAAGGTAGGCCAACGCCAATTAGTTATTTGAAAAATATCTCTGAAGATATTGGTGGCGCACAAATTTATGCCAAACGCGAAGATTTAAACCATAGCGGTGCACATAAATTAAACCATTGCATGGCCGAAGGCCTGCTTGCCAAGCATATGGGCAAAAAGAAACTTATTGCCGAAACTGGTGCTGGTCAACATGGTGTTGCCTTGGCAACAGCGGCGGCATATTTTGGCCTTGAATGCGAAATACATATGGGCGAAATTGATATGGAAAAAGAACATCCCAATGTTATTCGCATGAAATTGCTTGGCGCAACGGTTGTTCCTGTTAATTTTGGCGCACGCACATTAAAAGAAGCCGTGGACAGCGCCTTTGGTTCATATATGGAACAAAGCGAAGATGCATTATTTGGCATTGGTTCGGTTGTAGGTCCGCATCCATTTCCGATGATGGTTCGTAATTTTCAAAAAGTTGTTGGGCTTGAGGCCAGAGACCAATTTTTAGAAATGACCGATGAATTGCCCGACCATGTTATTGCCTGTGTTGGTGGTGGATCGAATGCAATGGGATTATTTAGCGGTTTTATTGAAGATGAGCATGTCAAGCTATATGGGGTTGAACCATTAGGAACATCAGAAAAATTGGGTGATCATGCAGCGACCATAACATATGGCGAAGATGGCGATATTCATGGTTTCAAAACAATCCTGTTAAAAGATAAGAATGGCGAGCCAGCGCCAGTTCATTCGATCGCAAGTGGGTTGGATTACCCTGGAATTGGCCCTGAACACGCCTATTTACATTCCATCGGCAAAGTTAATTATGCCGCCGTTAGCGACGATGAAACCCTCGCTGCTTTTTATAGATTAAGCAGACGCGAAGGCATTATTCCCGCACTTGAATCAGCACATGCCATCGCCTATGCCATGAAAATTGCAAAGGATATGCCAGGCGAAACCATATTGATAAATCTTTCTGGGCGCGGCGATAAAGATTTGGACTATGTTACTAATACATTTGGCTTTGGCGGTAATAATAACGAATAAACTAAAATAATTATTAATTAATAATTAGTAATTAATAATTAATAATTAATTAAACTAAAATAATTAAGATCACTTGGACATATATGTCTGAGTGATTTTTTTAATTCATAGTTATAATTTCACGTTAAAATATTTATATTTTCAAACATATGAATGGCTATATTAAACGAGGAAATTATATGACTAGCATACTAACAAAATTTAATTTTTTTATTAACATTATATTTTTAATTGCCATATTATTTTACTTTACAAATAATGCCTATGCGATTGAAAGGATAATTATCAACCCAAATATATCGAATAATGATATACGAAATATTTATCCAAACTTATTATTGCAAGAGGCGCTTAAGCGCAGTGAAGATAAATATGAGCCATTTATTATTCAACAATATCCCGCTGCCCTGTCCCGTCATCGGGCTTTAGCAAAAATTATTTCGGGCGAAATTAGTGTCTATGAAGCCGCAACCATAGATGAATGGGAAGATAAAACCATTGCAATTCGGATACCATTAAGAAAAGGAATTCAAGGCTACCGCATATTTTTTATTCGTAAAAAAGATCAACATCTATTTGATAAAATTAATAAATTTGATGATTTACATAAATATAATATGGGTTCAGGAGTACAATGGAGCGTAACAAAGGCTATGCGCAAATTAAATATACCAGTATTTGGCAGCGTCGAATATGAACCATTATTCAAAATGTTAATGGCATCAAGATTCGATTATTTTCCTCGGGGAATTAATGAAATTTTTTCCGAATATAAAAACCGCCGCTATAAATTGATCAATTTAGCAATAGAACAAAATATTGCTATTTATATACCATTACCAACATATTTCTTTGTAACGCCGAAAGAGCCAGAATTAGCAAAAAGAATAAGAAATGGCCTGCTAGAAATGATAGAAGACGGAGGTTTTGATAAAATATTTTATAAATTTCATAACGACCAAATCCAACAGGCAAAGCTTGATAAACGGAAAATATTTCGAATTGCAAATTTAAACTTGCCAGCCATGACCCCGCTTGATGTGGAAAAATATTGGTATAAACCATAACAGTCATTTTATCAGCGCTAACAAATATACAATAATCACCTAATTATTTATGGCGTTATATTAACAACAATAAAAATATCTTGGTGATTTGATTTAAGGGTAATTATTATGACAATAAAAAACATATTGAGCTTACTTTTAGCGATAAACATAACCATTCTTTTCTTTGTTGGTTTTGCATATTTTTCATATAAAACGGCACAAGATAAAGTTAGTAATAGCTATAAAAATCAATTTCAATCTTATTTATTGGCAGATGAATTACGCCAAAGTTCTGATGATTTAACAAGGTTAGGCCGAACATATGCACTTACTGGCAACATAAAATATGAAAAACAATATTTTAATATTCTCAATAGAAGAAATGGTAAGAAAGCTCGACCAGAAGATTATCACCGTATTTATTGGGATTTATATACTATAAATATGAAAAAACCACGCCCAGATAGCAAATTAAAAATCTCGCTAACAGAATTAATGAAACAAGCAAATTTCAGCAACGAAGAATTTAATTTTTTAGAGCAGGCAACTAATAATTCAAATGGCTTGGTGAAGCTTGAAATTGAGGCAATGAACGCTGTAAAGGGCTTATTTAAAGATAGCTATGGGGAATATACAACAAAAGGCGATGCCAATTTTGCTCTCGCTGGCAAATTATTGCATTCTATTGATTATCATAAATTTAAAGCCAATATAGTTACACCTCTCGATAAATTTTATCAATCATTAGAAAAACGTAGCAAACAACAAATTGCCACGGCAGAAGCCAATGGTAGAATATGGCAAATAACCTTATTAGCCATGATAGCATGTCTGGCTACTGTCATGGCTATAACAGCATTTACTTGCTATAAACGTATCATATTACCGCTTCTTTCTATGAAAAATGCGATGAATAAAATTTCACAAAATGATTTAGATATTACAATACCAGCATTGGATAAAAATGATGAAATTGGCGAAATGGCAAAAGCCTTAGAAATATTTAAAATAGGGAGCATTGATAGAATTAAAATGGAAAAGGCCAAAAAAATAAAACAACGTCAAGATGAAGGTAGGTCTAAGCAGTTAAATGATATGAATAAACAATTCATTACACGTTTTGATAATGCTATATCTGAAATTTTTTCATATGTTTCATCCTTAAACGATAAAAGCAGTCAAATGTCTAATATTGTTTCCCAGTCAAAGGAACAAGCCCTGCATGTGGTTAATATTTCGCAATCAACATCATCCAATGTTGAAACTGTTACTGTTGCAACCCAAGAATTATCATCATCAATTGCGGAAATAGCTACCCAAGTAACAAAATCTGCAGATATTATATCAAGCGCGGTCATTGAAACACAAGAAACAAATGTACAAGTTCAAGGTTTAAAAGAAGCAGCACAAAAAATAGACAAAGTAGTTTTGCTTATAAGTGAAATCGCCGATCAAACCAATTTATTAGCATTAAATGCAACCATCGAATCAGCGCGTGCGGGCGATGCTGGCAAAGGTTTTGCCGTTGTTGCATCAGAGGTAAAGAATCTTGCCAATGAAACGGCGCAAGCAACCGAAGAAATAAGCACTCAAATTAATGAAATACAAAATGCAACAGAAGATGCAATAAAATCTATAACAAATATTGTTAAAACAATTGGTAATATCGACCGCATATCATCAAATATAGCCGCAGGTGTTGAACAGCAAGATGCCGCCACGAGAGATATTTCTAATAATATTAAAAGCGCCGCAAATGGGTCATTGGATGTCAATAAGAATATAAAAACCATTGATATGTCTATTGATAAGATTAGCCAGATAAATTCTGATGTATCATCATCATCTAAGGATATATTAGATAAATCAAATGAATTAAAAGAAATGTTGGGCAATTATATGAATGATATAAAATCTATTGATGATGCAAGATATGAAGCAGCATAAATGGTTAAAAAAATGCCGGAAAACTAAAAGCTTTCCGGCAAGTTGAACAGGGAGACTTCACATTTGTAAAATACATATGTGGGATATATCAAGCCACACAATCGTCAAGATTAAATCAGATTGGGGCGATTATCCAAAATTGCTGCATCGCAACAACCAAGTATTATTTATATATTATTTTACTTATTAAATTTAAAGAGGTAATTAAACAATGCGGATATGCAAAAATTGCATGGCTTAAAATCAAACCATTAATTTACCTACTAAGGATGACTAATGCTTCCACATGAAACGACCATGTAAATTGATCAATCGGCGTGATTGATCTTATTTTATAGCCGCCAGTCGCCAAAATTTGCAAATCACGCGCTAAGCTCGCAGGATTACAAGATACCGCAATTATTTTTTTAACATCGCTTTTCGCCAAAATTTTGGCCTGCGCCATTGCACCAATACGCGGCGGGTCAAAAACAACAGCATCAAATTTATTTAATTCATCAACCCCAAGTGGGTTCTTTGCCAAATCCCTAATTTCCGTTGTTATTCTTGTGCCACCAGCCGCCTTTCGCAAGGCATTTATTTGTGTATTTGCGCCATCAACTGCATGAATTTTTGGCTTATTAGAATTTTCAGCTATTGGGAATGTTAAACTGCCACAACCAGAATAAAGATGGGCAATTTTATCCGCATCAGCAACCGCACTTGCTACCAATGATGCTATTATGTCTTCGCCTGCCTTACTTGGTTGTAAAAACCCGCCCACTGGCAGAGCAATCTTATTTCCCCCAAAATCAACCAATATATCATTCATTGCCACAATTGGTTCAATTAATCCATTGAGATCAATTGCCAACCGCGCAATCTCGTGGTTATGAGCGAAATCAGCTAAATCTAACCTCTCATCAAGACTTAGCCCTTTTAATTTTTTTAAATGAAAAGTAATATCCGCGCCATTTTCTGATAATGTTATCTGAATATCAAATGCATAGCCAAATGATGATATCATAGAACAAATTTTACGTAACGGTGTTAATAAATCATTAATTTTTTGATCGACAACATGGCATGATTGAATATCGATAATATTTTTACTAGCCGCCATATTAAAACCAATAATAACCCGCCCGCGCAACCGTAAACAAGATAACCTCACCCGCCGCCTTAAGCCTGCATCTATTGAAATTGTTGGTTTGGTTAAACTTATCTCTGTATCATCAAAGCCTTTGCGCTTTAATGCTTCTATTATATTTTGACGTTTAAAGCTTGCAATATTTACATTATTTAAATGCTGTAATACGCAACCTCCACATTTTTTGAAATATTGACAGACAGGTGTTATGCGACCGCTGCTTGGTGTTATTATTTTATTAACAATACCAAAATGGCCATCATTACGCCTTGGTCAGATAGTTACATCAATATTTTCACCGGGCAAGGCAAATGCGACATAAGTTTTTTCACCATTAATATGGGCAATTCCATCGCCACGCGCCCCTAGTTTTTCTATTTTTATTTCCATATTATAATTAATTACCCATTCGACATAATAAGATTAATTTTGTATAATTAGTTTATATATAATGAAATCACATAATAAAATAAAGATAATCACTTAAAGTGAGGCATAAAAGAAAATGTCATTTAACATAAAGTTTTGGGGCGTGCGTGGTTCAATCGCTTGCCCATCACCCAACCATATTGGTTTTGGTGGTAATACTAGCTGTGTTGAAATGTCAGTCGGGGGTGAAAAATTTATATTTGATGCCGGCACAGGGATACGCAATCTCGGTAAATGGTTATTAAAAGAAAATATCAAAACCGCCCATATAATGATGTCGCATACACATTGGGATCATATTAATGGCTTCCCATTCTTTACACCCGCCTTTGTTCCTGGAAAAACATTTAAGATTATGGCTGGTCATGTTATAGAAAAGGGTGGCATTAAAGAGGTATTGCGCGGGCAAATGTCCCAACCATTTTTTCCCGTACCGTTGGAGGCAATGAATAAGCAGCTGCAATTTGAAGATTTTACTGCTGGCGATAGTCTTTCCATCTCGCCAGAGATAATAATACGTACAACAATGTTAAATCACCCCAATGGGGCAACTGGTTACCGCGTTGAATATAAAGGAAAATCTGCATGTTATATAACTGATACTGAGCATATTCCAGGCATCCCTGATCAAAATATTCTAGCGCTCATCGAAGGAGCAGATCTAGTAATTTATGATTCAACCTATACAGAAGAAGAGTTTCCATCAAAACTTGGCTGGGGGCATTCAACATGGGAAGAAGGGGTTAAATTATGCAAAATGGCTAACGTAAAAAAACTAGCTATTTTTCATCATGACCCTGAACATGAAGATGATTTTATGGCTAATATTGAAATAAAAGCCCATGAGAAATGGCATGGTGCTTTCGTCGCACGCGAAAATATGTCAATTAATTTATTATAATATTTAATTTAATTACTAGACCCGTTATTGCGCAACCAGAGAAAAACATGACAAATATTAAAGATTATAATAACGGCAATATATTAAATAATGAAATAACTGATCGCCGTGAAAGGTTATCAGGCCGTCGCATCAGCGAACAAATGACACATAGACTGATCGCTCTAGGAATTGCTTTATCTTCAGAACGCGATATAAACCGTTTGCTTGAAATAATTTTATTAGAGGCAAAAGAAATATGTAATGCCGATGGCGGCACGCTTTATTTAGTATCCGACGATGAAGAAACATTGTCTTTTGAAATAATTATTAATGACAGCCTAAATATAGCCATGGGTGGAACAACTGGCAAAGATATAACTTTTCCACCAATCGCATTATTTAAAGACGGTAATGCAAATTTAAATAATGTTGCATCGGCCGTATTTCATAATCGCAAAATAAGCAATATTAACGACGCATATGAAGATAAATCATATGATTTTAGCGGCACAAAATCTTTTGATAAAAATACGGGATATAGATCAAAGTCATTCTTGACTGTGCCGTTAATAAATAATGATGATGAAGTAATTGGCATATTACAATTGATAAATGCCAGAGATGAAAACGGAAAAACAATTCATTTTACTTCTTCACTTCAACCAGTAATTGAGTCATTAACCAGCCAAGCCGCAGTTTCCGTTGAAAATCAACAATTAATCAAAGCCCAGCAGCAATTATGGAATTCATTAATTGAAATGTTAGCATCGGCAATCGATGAGAAATCTCCATATACGGGTGGACATTGCCAACGGGTTCCAGAAATAACCAAAATGTTAGCCCAAGAAGCATGCAAATCCAACGATGGGATATTTACTGATTTTAATTTAAATAAAAATGAATGGTATGAATTGCATGTGGCGGCATGGTTGCATGATTGCGGTAAAATAATAACCCCAGAACATATTGTTGATAAGGCTTCAAAATTAGAAACTATTTATAATCGTATTCATGAAGTCAGGGCAAGGTTTGAAATTTTACGACGCGATGCGGAAATTAAATATTTAAAAAAATGTATGGCTGGCAATGATAAGATCAAAGCAGAAACCGAATTTAATGCAACAACTATACGTCTTGAAAAAGAATTTGCATTTATCGCCGAGACAAATATTGGTGGTGAATTTATGGATGATGAAGATATTGAATATCTAAAACTCATTGGTAAGCAACAATGGACAAGATATTTTAGTCGTAAACAAGGCCTTAGCCCAGCTGAGGAACAGCAGGCTGTTGATAATCCACATCCTGAAGCACCCGCCACAGAATATTTATTAGCCGACTTAGAGCAGCATAAAATCGATAGATATAATACGGGAGAAATATATAACCTTTCAATTAAGCGCGGCACATTAACCGCAGAGGAAAGATTAACAATCAACGCCCATATTACCGATACCATAAATATGCTAAACAAACTACCATTCCCTAAAAAAATGCGCCATGTCTCTGAATATGCTGGTGGTCATCATGAAAAAATGGACGGCACAGGATATCCTAAGGGGCTTAAACGCGATGAAATGTCAATACCCGCTCGCATCATGGCAATCGCAGATATTTACGAAGCGTTAACTGCTGATGATAGGCCATATAAGAAGGCCAAAACCATTAGTGAATCTTTATATATAATGTCTAATATGGCAAAGACATATCATATTGATATAGATATATTTAATTTATTTTTAACATCAAATACATGGAAAAATTATGCTAAAAAATTCCTATCACCACAACAAATTGATAATGTAGATATTAAAGATTATATCATTAAAGAATAATAAGATTAAAATAATATTTATATAATATTATTAATGCATTCGCATTGTGCTGCCGCGCTGGCTTCATCATATTCAATCATATCACCATGCCACCACACAGGGTTTGGCCAAGCGTCATCATCAAAATAACGACCGATAATATGAATATGCAATTGTGAAACCATATTACCAAGCGCACCAATATTAATTTTATCCAATGAGAACTCAACCGTCATTGATTTTGATAAATTGCTAATTTCATCTATTAATAAATATCTATCACTATCATTTAATTGGTAAATTTCTTTTATATCATTCTTTCTTGGCACAAGAATAACCCATGGATAGCGGCAATCATTCATTAATAACAACCGCGATAATTTCATATCGGCGATAAAATAAGTATCATCATCTAATCTGTTATTTAATATGAAATCAGCCATGGTTAATTTTATTAAACTTTATTATTAAATTAAACTTATTACAAATTTATGATTTACGGAAAACCCAATTGGCAGCAAAACCAGCAATCGCCGCAATCAATATGGCAATAATACCATAAAGAGCCGAATATTGATGGGCAAAACTATATATTTCCGCACCTAAGCCAACTTTATTGATGAATAATGGCGTTGTTGTTGCGCTTTTTACTTCACCGTTATTAATAAGCAATGTTTCAATAATATATGTTCCCGTTGGCACATTAACAGGAAATATAACGCTGCTGCGAAATAATTCCCCGCCGCGACGCTGCACTATACTAGGTTTAATCGAATAAAGCCCAGCCTTCTGTTTATTTCTAATAAGCGCTTGCCTAAATGGACTTATATGCCGCTTTGGTAAATCCTCAACCGCATTAAACCTTACATTATCAGAACCAATTTCATGACGTTGTCTTGCCGATAATGGCAAACCAAAAAATTTAGTATTAGTTATCGCCATATGATAAAATGATGGTACGCCTTCAAATGTAACAGATTTTTCATTCATCCAAATGCCACCAATTCGTGCCTTTTTTCTTGTTATAACTTTTTCTCTTGGCCCTTTAACAGTAATAACAATTGTGCCTTCGCCATCTGTAGAGCCAAATAATAATAATTCAGTACCAGTGAAGCTGGTAGTGATAGAAATCATATGTTTTGATAAATCGGCAACTAATAATTCAGCTTTTTCTATTAGAGGAAAATGAATGATGATAGCAATTAGGATTAATATAAAACGCATGTTGATCAATGCCCACCACTTAGGCCAATTGAAAAAACATCATCTGGCGTTAAGATAAGATCAAATATTATTTTACCACACACCATTAACACCATAACTGCTAATAATATGCGTAATTGTTCGCCATTTAATTTTGTACCAACCCTTGTACCAATTTGCGCGCCAATGACGCCACCAATCAATAACAATACCGCCAACATAATATCAACGGTCTGGTTCATATATGATTGTAAAAAAGTCGCATTAGCAGTTACGAATATTATTTGAAATAATGACGTGCCAATAACAACATTTGTCGGCATGCCAAGCAGATAAATCATTGCAGGAACCATAACGAAACCACCGCCAACACCCATTATCGCACTTAAAATACCAACAAAACAACCAATCACCAATGGCAATAAGGCACTGATATATAACTTAGACTTACGAAACCGCATTTTAAATGGCAGGCCGTGCAGCCAGTTATGTTGATGTAATTTACGAGCTTTTGCGGCAGTTCCACGGCGTTTAACAAACATTGCCCGAAGCCCTTCAACAAGCATTAATGAACCAATTATTCCTAAAAAAACCACATAGGATAATTTAATTACCAGATCAATTTGACCAAGCGTTCGCAGCCATGCAAATATCCAAACACCAGCGGTCGAGCCAATCACACCACCAACAAGCAATATTGATCCCATTTTAAAATCAACATTATTACGTCGCCAATGTGCCAATACGCCCGATACAGATGATGCAACAATTTGGTTGGCTTCGGTTGCAACGGCAACCGGTGATGGGATGCCAATGAACATTAATAATGGCGTCATCAAAAACCCGCCGCCAACGCCAAAAATACCTGATAACATACCAACGCCAACGCCCATGCCTAATATTATAAAAATATTGACCGAAACTTCTGCTATGGGTAAATAGACATTCATATATTTAACTATTTCATAATATTTTAAAAGTTAGATTATTAAACTAATATAACAGCAAATGTTAATCTTTTATTTAGGGCTATTACCCCAAATAAAATTTATAAGGATAATGATGAAAAAGCAAGTATTAGACGCGATAGGGCTATTATGCCCATTACCAGTCTTAAAAGCTGCCAAATTACTAAAAACTATGAATAATGGCGATATATTAGATATCATGGCAACTGACCCTGGTTCAAAAGAAGATTTTAAAAATTTTTGTCTCGCCAAGGGATATCAATTAATTAAAAACACCGAACTTGACGGCATATTAAGTTATCAAATAAAAAAATAATAATTGATTTATTTGCCAAGCTTGTCCTCAATTAACCGACATGTTTCATCAATGCCATAAAGGGCAATGAATGATCCCATGCGCGGCCCTTGTTGTTGGCCTAATAAAATATGATAACATGCCTTGAACCAATCGCGTAGATTATCATATTGATGTATTTTGCCGATTTCAAAACTTTGGCTTTGAATATCACTGGCAGAGCTATCTTTTGCTATATCATTCATCATTGCCAATAAATCTTCCAGTGCTGCGCGGTCTATGCCGGTTGGCAGTAGAAATTCTTTATATGGCTTAACAAAGTCACGGTAATAAGCAATGGCATAACCAACCATTTTATCCAACATTGGATTGTCGATGGCATTAGCAGCAGCATCATATTTTGAGATAAAGCCCCATAATATTTGCTTATCTTCGCTATTACAAACCGCAACCAAATTTAATAATAATGCAAAGGATAGCGGATGTTTTTCCGCTGGTAAATCGCCATTATGAATATGCCATAACGGGCTTTCTAATTTTGCCGCCGCGTCTAATTTGGAAAATTTTTCGCTATGTTGAAGATACTCATCAACATTTTTTGGTATTATATCGAAAAACAGCCGCTTGCCAGTTTTCGGCTTAACATACATGAATAATGATAGGCTTTCAGGCGGGGCATATTTTAACCAATCTTCGATAGTTAGGCCATTGCCCTTTGATTTTGAAATTTTTTCACCATTCTCATCGAGAAATAATTCATAAGTTAATGTCTCCGGTGGTTTTGCCCCCAAGGCACGGGTTATTTTGGTCGATAATTTCACCGAATCGATTAAGTCTTTACCCGACATTTCATAATCCACGCCAAGCGCCGCCCAACGCATGCCCCAATCAGGTTTCCATTGTAATTTGACCTTGCCACCTGTAACTCTGGTTTCTATTTTCTCACCATCTTCGCGTAAATAAATAATTGTACCAGCATCGGGATTAGTTTCAATCACTGGAACTTGTAAAACATTACCAGTTTTTTCGCATATGGGTAAAAATGGGCTATAGCTTTGACGGCGTTCCTCGCGCAATGATGGCAGCATAATTTTTTGAATGGCATCATAATTACGTAATATATTTAATAATTCCGTGTCAAATTTGCCCGATCGATAAAAATCGGTCGAGCTTTTAAACTCATAATCAAAACCGAATTGATCTAAAAATGCGCGTAGACTGGCATTATTATGATCAGCAAAACTATCATGACAGCCAAATGGATCAGGCACAGTGGTTAATGGCTTATTTAAATATTGATGCAACATATCTTGATTAGGTACATTATTTGGCACTTTACGTAGCCCATCCATATCATCAGAAAATGCAAATAGCTTGGTCGGTATATCCGATATCATTTCAAATGCATTACGCACCATTGTTGTGCGTAGAACCTCGCCAAATGTGCCAATATGCGGCAATCCAGATGGACCATAACCTGTTTCAAATAAAACATAGCCCTTTTTTGGTGGTGCTTTAGTAACGCGTTTTAAAATTTTTGATGCCTCTTGAAATGGCCATGCTTTGGCATTTAGGGCTAGATCAGATAATTCGCGTATGTTCGACATTATATATTTCTTTTCATATTAAAATTATTATTTTATAATTTTGCTGTAAATTATGGTGAAATTAATAGCAAAAAGCCACAAGGTCAATAAGATGATTAATAATGATAAACAATGAATTTAATCGATGAGCAGTGAATGCCACCAATAACCATACCAGAAGCAACAATATTTTCATTGAGCGTTAATAATTTTGACGCAATTAATAATGACGGCGAGATAATATCTGGCGATCTGCGGACTGCGACAAAATTTATTGCCGATTATAATGCTAATAAAAAAATGTTGATATTATGTCATATGCCATCAATTGCTAAACGGTTAAATATTAAACCATTTGCCGCCTATGATCTTTTGGAAATATTCGCCTTTGTTAAACCCGCATGTTTCACATTGCCAAATATATCTGGCTTAATTAACGCCTGTGGCCTAATGAGAGACTGTGATTTTTCTGTTCCTGAAAGATCAGCAGATTATCCATTGGTGATGCGAGAATTGGTAATTTTTTTACTGCAAGAATTAGCCGAAGATAAAAACCCCGATAGATTAAAACCGATTGTTTGGGCTATGGCGCGTGGTGGTTGGTCATGGGCGGCGGTGATATTATTGGCATTGGGCGAGGATCAAGGCAATGCCCAAGCATATGATTTAGCTAATAGTAAAAATATTAATAAAAACATAAAGCCAAGCCTTAATATTTGGCACCGGCTGAAAGAATGGCAGGATGAAGCCCCCTTGCCGGCCCCCGGCAACCACCCTATACACCCGCCTGAAACCCGTCAAAGGCTTGCTGATTTATTAAAATATAATGCCGAACAGCGACCAACACAGGCAGATTTTGCCTCCGCAGTCAGTGGCGCATTTATCAACCCCATCGATGACAACCCCAATTTTATATTAGCCGAAGCAGGAACGGGAGTTGGCAAAACCCTTGGTTATATAGCCCATTCCAGCCTTTGGGCAGAAAAAAATCAATCACCAGTTTGGATATAAACCTATACCAGAAATTTGCAACATCAAATTGACGATGAATTAAGCCGACTTTATCCTGATGAAAAAATTAAAGCCAAAAAAGTCATCATTCGCAAAGGTCGTGAGAATTATTTATGCCTGCTTAATTTTGAAGATGAATGCCGTAACAGCAGCAGCGGCAATGGTAACAATTCAGCAATAATATTAGGGCTAATGGCAAGATGGATCGAATATAGCCGCAATGGAGATTTAAGCGGCGGCGATTTTCCAAGCTGGCTTAGCGATTTATTCGGTCATAAATATAGCCGTGGGTTAAGCGATCGACGCGGTGAATGTATTCATAGCCTATGCAATCATTACAGCCGCTGTTTCATTGAAAATAATATCCGCCGCGCCAAACGCGCCGATTTAATAATCGCCAATCATGCCCTTGTTATGACCCAAGCCAGCAGCGGCGCATTGGATATGAGCGAGCATAATAATCATTTTATCTTTGATGAAGGCCATCATGTATTTGATGCCGCCGATAGCGCATTTTCCGCCCATCTTTCGGGGCAAGAAGGATGGGAAATGCGGCGTTGGCTTCGCGGCGTTGACAGCGGCAATAAATCCCGTGCAAAGGGTTTAAAATCACGTTGTCAAGATTTATTGGGGGAGGATTCTGGTAATGCAAATGATACAGGCCATAGGGCATTAACTGATTTATTACATGCCGCATTATTTTTACCAAGCGAGGGCTGGCATGACCGCATTGCCACCGGTCGCCCCGTTGGCACAACCGAAGAATTTTTACTGGCGATTGGTAAATTATTATATGCCAGAGAAAATTCCAAAAATAACGGTAATGGTCATTATAGTATTGAAAGTGAAGCGGTTGATATTCCGCCTGAAATAATCAAGCTGGCAAAGATATTAATAAAAAATATCAGCGATATATTACAGCCATTAAAAAAGCTGCAACAATGCCTAAAACAACGGCTTGATAGTGATGCCAAAGAATTAGATAGTCAAACCCGCGCCCGCATTGATTTAATATGCAGGTCATTAACATACCGTTGTCAATTAACCATGCAAGCATGGCAGCAAATGTTAAAAAACTTAATAAAAAACACCGATAATGATTTTGTCGATTGGTTGGCAATTGATCGTATTGATGGGCGTGATGTGGATATTGGCCTTTATCGCCATTGGATTGATCCGACCATACCATTCATCGAACAGGTGGCAAAACCCGCCCATGCAATTGTTATAACATCGGCAACATTAACCGATGGTTCAGGCGATATTGAAAAAGACTGGCAAGCAGCCGAAACCAGAACGGGGGCAAAATATTTAAATTCACCCGCCATTCGGGCTATTGTTGCCTCGCCATTTGACTATGCCAAACAAACCAAGGTTTTTATTATAAATGATGTTGCCAAAAATGAATTAAAATTGCTTGGCGCGGCCTATCGTGAATTAATGCTGGCAGCGGGCGGCGGCGCATTGGGGTTATTCACCGCCATTTCGCGTCTTCGCGTGATTCATAAAAATATAAAAATACCATTAGAAAATGCGGGCATCCCGCTTTATTGCCAACATGTGGACGGTCTTAATTTACCAAGCCTAATCGATATTTTTAGAGCCGAAGTCAATTCATGTCTGCTTGGCACTGATGCGGTGCGTGATGGCGTTGATGTGCCGGGGGAAAGCCTTCGAATGATAATTTTTGATCGTGTGCCTTGGCCTCGACCAACCATATTGCATAAGGCAAGAAGACAGGTTTTTGGCAAAAAAACCTATGATGATATGCTATGCAGACTTAAATTAAAACAAGCATTCGGGCGTTTGATCCGCCGTAATGATGACAAGGGCGTATTTATCATGTTGGATGCAATGTTGCCATCAAGGCTGCTTGGTGCATTTCCCGAAGGGGTTGAGATCAAACGGCTTGGCTTGGCAGAAGCAATCACAAAATCCAAGGAGTTTTTAAGTCGCTGATTTTTAAATTATTGATTTTCATATAATAATTATATAGCCATAAATTATGGTTATTCTGGCAACATATGGCGTATTTTCATTGGCAATATCGGGTCAATATCGGCCCATTTGGCAAATTCTATTAAATCTGGCTCATGAGATAATAAATAATCCAGAATTCCCGCTTGAAATGCGGGGTCTGTTATCGCCGCAGCAATATCATCACTATCAAATCCTGTTAAGGAGAAAAAACGATACATGCGGTCATCATCTTCGGCGATGAATGCTAATGCCTTGATTGCCATATCTTCTGCTTGTTGAATTTTATGTTTATTATTTTCCATATTTAATTATAAGATATAATATCGATAAAATAAATATATTTGCATGCTTGATATTTTAATTATATGAATATGATTTTTATGGTGTAATATGACAAAATATCGCTTCATACTTAGCGAAGATAATTTAAGCGCAGGTGGCTGGGCAGAATTTTCAACAGGTGGAGCAAGCCGCCTATTATTCTGTTTGCAAGGGTCAATAGGCCTTGGCGATTTTGGTATGCTATCCACCCATCAAGCCATTGTAATGCAAGGCACAAGCCGCATTAATACAGGCCATGATGGTGCAATATTATGGCGTTGGGAATTATTACCGCTGGATCAAGAAATCGAAGATGATGTGGCGGGTTTGACCTCTAAACTCATTTCCGAAGTGGAATTAGAATTAGATGATATGCAGGAATATATATTCCGCTGTCAAACATTGGGATTACCAGCAGGCGACCATATAGCCGAACATAATGTTTTAGGCCCAACATTTTCAGCAATTCTTGAAGGTAATATCACCTTAAACCGCCAAGGCCATTTACGCCATTTGGGTGCAATGGAAACATGGTTTGATGATGGTAAAGATGCGGTAAAATTTAATGTGGAAGAAGAAGATGCGGCAATAATAATAAAAGCACAATTATTACCATTAGAATTAAAAAATAAACCCGGAATATCATTCGTTAATAGCCAAGATAATGATATTATAGATAATGATGAAATTAGCCGTAATGATGGTGGCGATGGCTTAACGCGACGATTTAATAAAATAAATAGCAATAATATTATTTTAATTTAATTCCTTTTAATTAAACAGGGGGTGTCAGATGTTATCCTTATTATCACCAGCAAAAAAACTTGATTTCACGCCAAATGCACCATTTGATAATCACAGCCAGCCCGATTTTATTGATGATAGCAATATGCTTATCAAACAGGCAAAATTATTATCGCGCGGGCAAATCGGCCAATTAATGCATATAAGTGATAAATTAGCCGATTTAAATTATCAACGTTTCCATAATTTCAAGCCACCTTTTAATCTGGGTAACGCCAAACAAGCAGCCTATGCCTTTAACGGCGATACCTATAGCGGCCTAGATGCCTTAAATTTAAATCAAAATGATATATTATGGGCGCAAGATCATGTGCGAATTTTATCGGGCTTATATGGATTATTACGGCCTTTGGATTTGATCCAGCCATATCGGCTTGAAATGGGTTGTAAATTTAATAATTCACATGGTGAAAATCTATATGATTTTTGGGATGAAAAATTAACCCTGCATATCAATAAAATTATCAAAAATCATAAATATAAAACCGTAATTGTTTGTGCTTCCAATGAATATTTTAAATCGATCAAGGTAAAATCACTGGATGGTGATTTGATCTATCCCATATTCAAAGAAATAAAGGCGGGTCAGGCAAAAAATATTGGTATATTTGCCAAACACGCCCGTGGCATAATGACAAAATTTATTATTGAAAACCGCATCGAAAATCCCGAAAATTTAAAAGACTTCACCAAAGATGGTTATCGCTTTAGGAGCGATCTAAGCGCAGGCAACCAAGGGTTATTCACCCGTGGCGATGAATATTAAAAACCTTTAAAACCTAAAATTATTTAGGATAAAACGGCCCATGCAGGACGGTTATTTTCAAATTCGGTAATTGTATCGGTTTTTTGCAATGTAAGGCCGATATCATCAAGGCCATTTAACAGGCAATGACGACGAAATTCTTCCATTTCAAATGCTATTTCTTCACCATCTGGGTTGGTGATTATTTGTTTTTCTAAATCAATTGTAAATGTGGCATTCGAACCGCGTCCTGCCGCATCCATTAATTTATCGATAATTTCACGTGATAATTTTATTGGCAGAACGCCGTTTTTAAAGCAATAATTATAGAAAATATCGGCAAAGCTAGTAGAAATAACACAACGAATGACAAAATCCAATAATGCCCAAGGCGCATGTTCGCGGCTTGACCCGCAACCAAATTTATCGCCGGCGATCAATATTTCCGCATTGCGATATGCTTGTTTATTTAAAATAAACCCATCAATTTCCGAACCGTCTTTATTAAAGCGCATTTCATCAAATAAATTTTTACCAAGTCCAGTTCTGGTAATGGTTTTTAAAAATTGCTTGGGTATAATCATATCCGTATCAATATTGATTAAATCCAATGGTGCGGCAACTCCAGTTAATTTTGTAAATTTTTGCATTATTTAAGCTCCGTAAGCCAAATCAAAAAGTATTTTTTATATCATTATTCCATAAGAAAATATCGTCATTATCACCATCACCTTCATCAATTTCCATTGCTAAATCAGCACTGGTAATCTCCATAACCATATGCACATGCCACGCGCTTACTGTCATATCACGCTTAAACATGATTGTTAAAAAATCATTTTGATTGGCAATTAAATTAGCCATTATAAGAATTCCCGAACATCGGCTAATTTGCCTTTAATCGCAGCAGCAACCGCCATTGCGGGACTAAGCAAATGGGTGCGGCTATCACGGCCTTGACGGCCTTCAAAATTTCTGTTGGATGTGGATGCAGCACGATCACCGGGGTTCATTTTATCGGCATTCATCGCCAAACACATGGAACAGCCAGGATCGCGCCATTCAAATCCCGCCTTGATAAAAATTTTATCAAGCCCTTCTTTTTCCGCTTGCATCTTGACCAATCCAGAACCTGGCACCACAAGTGCACGCACACCATCAGCTACATGATGGTTTTTTGCAATTGATGCTGCAGAGCGTAAATCTTCGATACGACCATTGGTGCATGAGCCAATGAAAACAGTATTAATTGTTATATCTGTCATTGCCTGACCTGCTTTAATTCCCATATAATCCAAGGCTCGTTGCATTGCCGCCCCCTTATTTGGGTCGCTGGCAAGGGCTGGATCAGGCACAGTATCAGTGATTGCAACAACATCTTCGGGGCTTGTTCCCCATGTGATTTGCGGTGCAATATCGGCAGCATTTAAACTAAGCTCTACATCATATTCTGCCCCATCATCACTTGGCAAGCTTTGCCAATATTCAACCGCCATATTCCAATCATCGCCAGTTGGCGCCATCGGGCGGCCTTTACAATAATCAAAAGTTTTTTGATCTGGTGCAATTAAACCCGCCCTTGCGCCGCCTTCGATTGCCATATTACAAACGGTCATGCGGCCTTCCATTGATAAATCCATAATGGCCTTGCCCGCATATTCAATAACCTGCCCCGTACCACCCGCAGTGCCAATCATGCCAATGATGGCGAGGGTTATATCCTTGGCACCAACCCCTGTTGGTAAATCACCATTGACGGTGATACGCATATTTTTTGCAGGTTTTTGTAATAATGTTTGGGTTGCCAAAACATGTTCGACTTCTGATGTGCCAATACCAAATGCCAATGATCCAAATGCCCCATGAGTAGCAGTATGCGAATCACCACAAACAATGGTCATTCCCGGCAATGTGAAGCCTTGTTCAGGGCCGATAATATGGACAACACCTTGTCTTATATCCGAGGTTTCCACATATGGAACATCAAAATCTTGACAATTTTTTGCCAATGTCTCAACTTGAATACGGCTTTCATCATCGATAATGCCTTTATCCCGATCGGTAGTTGGCACATTATGATCCGCCACCGCCAGCGTTTGTTTAACCGAACGTATTTTACGATTTGATGCCCGCAGCCCAGCGAAAGCTTGCGGTGAAGTTACCTCATGCACCATATGACGATCAATATAGATAAGGCATGTGCCGTCATCTTGAATATTAATAACGTGATCATCCCAAATTTTATCAAAAATTGTTCTGGCCTGCGTCATTGTTACATCACTCATTGCTGCATCCTAACTTAAATCGCTTAGTTATATTCATATGGTGCATTAATATATAACGGCAAGTTTAATGCGCTATCACACGCATCATTTGCCATTATAATTATGCTATTTATATCTATGCACCAGTTTTAACAGGACGGATAGTTGCGCGTTCTTTAATACGTGCAGCCTTACCAGTGCGTCCACGCAAATAATAAAGTTTTGAACGACGCACATGACCGCGACGAACAACCTCGATAGTATCAATACGCGGGCTATATAATGGAAATACCCGTTCAACGCCTTCGCCATAGGATAGTTTCCTTACGCGAAAAGAGCTGTTAATACCAGCATTCTTACGCGCAATACATACGCCTTCAAATACCTGTATCCGTTCACGGCTGCCTTCGACAACCTTCACATGTACGCGCAGGGTATCGCCTGCTTGAAATTCTGATACACCGCCTTCTGGTGTTCTTGCGTCGACTTGTTCTTTTTCTAATTGTTCAATAATATTCATGATTTTATTCCTTCACGTGATCTATCAATATTACATGCCAAATATGCTTGCCACAAATCAGGACGACGTTTTTTTGTCACCTTTTCTGCTTCGGCTAATCGCCATGCGTTAATTTTCTTATGATGGCCTGATAAAAGTATTTCTGGAACTAAATTTCCATTCCAATCAGCAGGCCTTGTGTAATGCGGATATTCTAATAATCCAGATTTAAAGCTTTCTTCATCCAAACTATCGCTTGCGCCTAATGCATCGGGTAATAATCTAACAATCGAATCGATGATTGCCATTGCCGCTGGCTCGCCACCAGATAAAACAAAATCCCCAAGGCTTATTTCACGCATATTATGGTGATCTATAACCCGTTGGTCTATGCCTTCATAACGACCACAAAGGATGGTGATACCATCGCCTGCTGCCAATTCAGATGCGATTTTATGGCTCATTTTTTCACCACGTGGGCTTAAATAAACCAAAGGATTTTTTTTATTTTCAACCGACGATATGGCGGCATCAATCACATCGGCGCGCATCACCATGCCGGGGCCACCACCAAATGGGGGCGCATCAACATTGCGATGTTTGTCAAATGCAAATGACCGTATATCGATTAAATCTAAATCCCATAAACCTGCATACAAGGCACGCCCTGGAATGGACATGCCAAGCAAGCCCGGAAACATTTCAGGGAAAAGAGTTAAAATAGTCGCATGCCAAGCACTCATAGGCTATTCCCTTCATTTTCCTGAATTTTATTTTCTAATGCGTCATTCTTTATTAATCTAGCATCTTCCATTTCAATTTCCAACGGGGGATTAACGATTAATAACCCCGCATTCATATCAATATGGATAATGACTTCTTTTGTGAATGGTAACATAATACTGCCACCAGCCGCCAAATTAACATCCAATAAATCACCCGCACCAAAATCATGAACGGCTTTTAATGTACCATAATGGCTGTTATCCGATGTTTCCATCCGCATGCCAATTAAATCGGTATAATAAAATTCATCATCATTTATATCTGGTAATTTATCCCGCATTATGAATAATTCCGTTGATTTTAATGCTTCGGCATCATTTCGGCTATTAACCCCATCAATTTTAACAATAAATTGGCCTTTACTTTGCCCCGTTATTGTTAAATCAAAGGTTTTTTTACCGCTTGCATCCATAAGCTTGCCATAATCGGTTAAGGCAGTAGAATCATGACCAAAAGATTTAACGCGAAGACAACCATTAATGCCATGGGCATTGGTAATAACTGCTATGCAAATCTTATTTGACATTAATCTAAACCTTAAATTTATGATAAAGCTTTATGCTTCGGCTGTCGCTTCAGCTTTGGCAGATTCGGCTTTTTCAGCTTTCTCACGTATCCGTTCTTGAGCTTTTTCTTTAGGTTGCGCTTGTTTATTTTGTGCAGGGATTTTTCTTGCACTCATAAGATCAAGAGCAGCTAAAAAGCGAGAAACCCTATCGGTTGGTTTTGCACCAACAGATAACCAGTATTTTGCCCGCTCGACATCAAGCACAACACGTTGTTCATGGTCTTTATCGACCATTGGATTATGAGTGCCAATTTTTTCAATATAACGACCATCACGCGGATTCCGTGAATCAGTTACAACAATACGATAAAAAGGACGTTTCTTTGCCCCGCCACGCGCGAGACGAATTTTAAGGCTCATATTATTTCCATTCTATAAGTTACAGGTTAATATTAAAGTTATAAGTTAGTAGTATTTTGTTAGTTATCTGAAATCTAATAATTTTATTTTGTTAATTATGGTAAATCACCGCATGCCACCGCCGCCCCCCGGTGGCATCATATTAGGCGGCAACATACCACCAAGCGAGCGCATGAAGCCTTTTTGACCCATTTTACTTACTTTTTTCATCATTTTTGCCATGGTCATAAATTGTTTCAATAATTTATTAACTTCCTGCACATTTGTGCCTGAACCTGCGGCAATACGTTTTTTACGGTTGGCATGAATGATCTTTGGGTTTTTCTTTTCTTTTTTCGTCATGGAGGAAATAATCGCCTCCTGCCTAATAAGCATTTTTGGATCAATATTCGCATTAGCCATTTGTTGTTTCATTTTACCAACGCCGGGCAACATCGACATCACGCCTTCCATGCCACCCATATTTCGCATTTGTTTAAGCTGCCCTGCCATATCATCTAGATCAAACAGGCCCTTTTACATTTTATTAGCTAGTTTAGCGGATTCTTCCTCGTCAATATTTTCCTGTGCCTTTTCAACCAAAGACACCACATCGCCCATACCCAGAATACGACTAGCGATACGATCCGCGTGAAACTCTTCTAATTCGTCAAGTCTTTCACCGATACCAAGGAATTTTATCGGACAACCTGTTGCCTTACGCATGGATAATGCCGCACCACCACGGGCATCACCGTCAATTCTGGTTAACATAATGCCTGTTAAATTAACACGCTTGTGAAAGGCATTAGCGACATTTAATGCATCTTGTCCTGTCATGGCATCGGCGACTAAAATTATTTCTTGTGGCTTAACTGCGGCAACGACTGCGCCCGCCTCCCCCATCAGGGCATCATCCACATGCATCCGGCCCGCCGTATCCAACATAACCACATCATAACCCCCAAGCCTACCCGCCTGCATGGCACGCTTTGCAATATCAACAGGTTGCTGGCCTGCGACTATTGGCAAGGTTGCAACGTCTATTTGTTCACCCAATATTTTTAATTGTTCTTGTGCGGCTGGCCTTGCCACATCAAGCGATGCCATGATGACTTTTTTCTTATTGCGGGTTTTTAATCGCAAAGCAATTTTTGCACTGCTGGTGGTTTTACCAGAACCTTGCAAGCCAACCATCATAATAGCGGTTGGTGGTTCTCCAAGCAGATTAAGCCCTTGATTATCCGCACCTAATATATCGATTAACACGTCATTGACGATTTTTACTATTTGCTGACCAGGGCTAATAGATTTTAAAACTTCATGACCAAGAGCTTTTATCGATACTTCTTTGATGAAATCTTTAACCACAAGCAAAGCCACATCGGCCTCTAGCAATGCAAGGCGAATTTCGGCCATAGCCGCATTAATATCACCTTCTTTTAAAGCTCCACGCTTCTTAAGCTTGTCAAAAACATCGCTTAGCCGTCCAGTTAAAGCATCAAACATAATATACACTCATTTCGATTATATTAATCGCGCTGCAAGTAAAATCAAATCCCAAGCAAAAATACATCCCCACGTAAAAATACACCAACTTGCGAAACTCGCCAATTGATGTAGCCGCACGGGCTTTAAATTTTTATTAAATATTTATTAATAAGCTTAGTATAGCCTATGACTATCAGTGTCAAACTACAATTAATATTAGCAGACTGAATATATGCCTATAAAACAGGATGATTTAAAATTTTCACCACGACAAACAACGCTTGTTGATAGTCATGTTGGTAAAAGATTACGTAAAATGCGTAAAGAAGCACAAATTACGCAAGAGAAATTGGGAGAGATAATTGGAAAAAGCTTAAAACAAATCAGAAAATATGAACATGGCAAAAATCGCATTTCAAGCAGCGTATTATTTGCCTTATCAAAGGAGTTAAATGTGAGAATAGAAAGCTTTTTTACTGGCCTCGATAGGCCTATATCCGATAAAAATTATGTTAATGCAGATATTACAACAGCTGAAGTAGAAAATTTAATTAAATCATATTATAGCATGAAAGCCCCCTTTCCACGAACAGAGTTCTTAACTCTTATCCGTGCTATTTCAGATAGTGATGAGGATTATTAATAATAGTGGACTTAGCCAGCGTTGTAAGGCTTTATAGATAAAGAAAAATATATAACATAAATTAATTTATATCTTAAGGTCTAAGCAATGGTTGCATTTAAGAAAATGCATGGGTTAGGTAATGATTTTGTCATAATTGATGGCAGATCAAATAAATTCTCCATAACAAAGGCACAGATTATAAAAGCTGCGGACCGCCATTTTGGCATCGGTTGTGATCAACTGATTGTAATTGAAAAAGCCAATAATGATTCCGCATATGCCTTCATGCGAATATATAACCCCGATGGATCACAAGCCGAAGCCTGTGGCAATGCAACAAGATGCGTTGCATCTTTATTAATAGCAGAAACAGAGCAAAATAAAGTAATTATCGAAACATTACACGGCATTTTACCAACCATATTAAATGAAAATGGCATGATAAGCGTTGATATGGGCAAGGCGCAATTGAACTGGGCGGATATACCTTTATCACATGAAATAGATACATGCCATTTAGGGATAAATATCGGGCCATTAAATGATGGCATTGCCGTTGGAATGGGCAACCCCCATTGTGTGTTTTTTGTCGATGATGTGATGGCAATTAACCTAAGCAAATTTGGTAGTTTAGTTGAGAATCACCCGTTATTTCCCGATCGAACCAATGTGGAAATTGCATCAATTAATAATGATGGCAGCATAAATTTACGCGTTTGGGAAAGAGGGGCAGGCTTGACTTTGGCCTGTGGGTCTGGTGCTTGTGCAACGATGGTTGCGGCAAATTTACGCGGGCTTGTCGGACGCAAGGCTGATATTAAACTCAATGGCGGTATATTACATATAAGATGGCTTGAAAATAACCATATTTTAATGACTGGTCCTGTGGCAACGGCATTTACGGGTAAATTAAATCTTGATGAATTAACGATTAGCGATACATATCATGAATGATGCAGATAATAATACAGATAACGGCCTAAAAATACTTACATTTGGTTGCAGGCTTAATGCTTATGAGTCTGAAGTTATCCGCGCCAATGCCAAATCTGCCAATTTAACTAATGCGGTTATAATAAATAGCTGCGCCGTAACTGCAGAAGCTGAACGCCAGGTTGGTCAAGCCATAAGACGCGCCAAGCGCAATAATCCAAATGCAAAAATAATTGTAACGGGCTGCGCTGCACAGATAAATCCCGATAAATATGCTGCGATGAGCGAGGTTGACAGGGTTTTAGGCAATGCGGAAAAAATGCAGGCCACAAGCTTTGATATGGATATTGATAATAAAGTCTTAGTTAATGACATAATGTCGGTCAAACAAACCGCAGGGCATCTTATCAAAGGTTTTAATGGTCGCGCCAGAGCCTTCATACAGGTGCAAAATGGTTGCGATCATCGTTGCACCTTTTGCATAATACCATATGGTAGAGGACAAAGTAGATCTGTGCCAATAGGTGAGATTGTCAAACAAATTAAGGCATTGGTCGATGAAGGCTATCAGGAAATCATATTAAGCGGCGTTGACATAACATCATACGGGTTTGATTTACCCGGCAAACCAAGCCTTGGGCAAATGGTTCGTCGCTTGCTTGCCCAAATACCGCAATTGCCGCGTTTACGCATATCATCGATCGATTGCATTGAAATTGACGATGATTTATTTGGGCTTATTGCAAATGAAGAAAGATTAATGCCGCATTTGCATTTATCATTGCAAGCGGGCGATGATATGATATTAAAACGTATGAAACGCCGTCATTTGCGTGGCGATATTATCGATCTTTGCCAGAAATTACGCCGCGCAAGGCCAGATATAGTATTGGGTGCTGATATGATTGCAGGCTTCCCCACCGAGAGCGATGAAATGTTTCAAAATTCATTAAGCTTAATTGATGAATGCGCCCTCACATGGTTACATATATTTCCATATTCCGAACGCGAAGGAACGCCGGCGGCGCGTATACCAAACAAGGTTGAAAAGCCAATCCGCAAAGCGCGTGCGGCAAAATTACGCCATGCGGGTAAAATTGCTGAACAAAAATTTATGCAATCACAAATAGGTAAAGATGCAATGGTATTATTTGAAAAGTCATATATGGGTCGCAGCCAGCATTTTGCCCCCGTTAGGGTAGAAAACACTGCAAATAATAAACCAATTGCGGAGGGAACATTAAAAAGGGTAAAAATAACCGCCTTGGAAGATGATATTTTACTTGGTGAAATAATATAGAAAAATAATGGTGAGTTAACATGAGCAATAGTTGGTTTTCAAAAATAAGGGCTGGTCTGGCGAAATCGTCTAATAAAATTAGCAACGGAATTTCTGATATATTTATCAGACGCAAGCTTGATGCCGAGGCATTAGAACAGTTGGAAGAAATATTAATATCTGCCGATCTTGGGCCAGCTACGGCAATGAAAATGACACAAAAACTAGCTGAAGGGCGTTTTAATAAAGAAATTAGCGATCAAGAAGTAAAAATCACATTGGCAGAGCAAATAACAGAAATTTTAATGCCGTTAGCCATGCCACTTGCAATAAAAAAAGATGCCAATCCACATATAATTTTGGTAGTCGGTGTTAATGGCAGCGGCAAAACAACCACCATCGGTAAATTAGCAAAATATTATAGTGATCAAGAAAAAAATGTCATGTTAGTGGCAGGGGATACATTCAGGGCCGCCGCCGTAGAGCAATTACAAATATGGGGAAAACGCACAGGGGCAAAGGTAATCGCTGGTAAAATTGGTGCCGATGCCTCTGGCCTTATTTATGGCGCAATTGAACAAGCAAAGGCCGATGGTTGTGATATTTTATTAATCGATACCGCCGGGCGGTTGCAAAATAAAAAAAATTTAATGGCAGAATTGGAAAAGCTTGTCCGTGTTATTCGTAAACTTGATGCCGATGCGCCACATACAACCTTATTAATATTAGATGCAACCACAGGCCAAAATGCCCATAGCCAAGTTGAGATATTTAAAAATCTTATTAATGTAACAGGATTAGCATTAACAAAATTAGATGGTACGGCAAAGGGTGGTATGTTGGTTGGCTTGGCAGAAAAATTTAACTTGCCAATTCATGCCATTGGCATTGGCGAGGGTGTCGATGACTTAAAGCCTTTTAATGCAAAAAATTATGCCTATGGCTTAATGGGGCTGGATATTAATGGACTGAAAAATGATAAAAATTAGGCTTCTATATTAGTATATAATGGTTAATTTAATATTTGTTTAGATATAAAGACATTCAACCGCTTGTACAAAAAAATATTACAGGTTATATTGCCTACTAAAATTTTTACAAAATATTTTAATAACAGCTTTTTATGGCATCCATTAATTTTATATGTTATTTAATTATAAACTATGAATAAAACTAACCGAACAATTGATACGGGGATATAATATGACACGATCTGAGCTTATTACACGTATTGCTCAACAAAACCCACATCTTTACCACCGTGATGTGGAGCGTATTGTAGCAACAGTTTTTGACGAGATCATCAACGCATTAACCAATGGAAACCGTGTTGAATTACGCGGCTTTGGTGCATTTTCTATTAAAAAACGCAATGCCCGTGTTGGTCGCAATCCACGCACTGGTGAATCTGTCATGGTTGATGCTAAATCGGTACCTTTTTTTAAAACTGGCAAACAATTACGTGATAGATTGAATGGTAATTAATTCTTATCGATAATATAGAAACAAAGAATACTTGCTTATGCGTATAATATATTGGTTGTTAACTACGCCATTTTTGATATTTATAATATCTTTTGTAACATCAAATCGTGATGATATCTCTTTATATCTATTGCCATTGCCGTTTGAAATAACCATGCCATTAGCCTTTGTTGGGCTTTCATTCATGTTGCTCGGCGCGATTATAGGCATGGTAATAATCTGGACAAATAGCATAAAGATACGAATGAAATTACAAATTGCAAATATGGAAATTAACAGCCTTAATAATAAAATGGCCGAATTAAGCATAAAATTAACAACGGCCGAAAATATTATAAAAGATAATTTTTCTATTAATAAAGCCATAAATAACCCACAAAAAATCATTACCGACAACAAGCAATAAACTAATATGGTTATTTTAACTTATTAAACATTATCGACTTCGGGTCAGGATAATTTAAATGCCACAGCATAAAGACAGAATATTAGTCGCAATCGACACCCCAGACATTACCTTAGCCAAGCAATTATCCCATAAATTACAAGGGTTTGTTGGCGGCATAAAATTAGGATTAGAATTTTTTAATGCCAATGGTCATGATGGCATTCGTCAGGTCATTCACTATGATTTGGAAAACACCCCGCGTGGGCAAGCTTGTTATAATCAACCATTATTTCTTGATTTAAAATTCCACGATATACCAAATACGGTTGCCGCTGCCGTTAGGGCAGTCATGCCGTTAAATCCAAAAATAATTAATATTCATATAAGTGGCGGCAGTGCCATGATGAAGGCGGCAATTGACGAGGCAAGCTTTGCTGCCGAATCGCTTGGCATAACAAGGCCAATGGTAATTGGCGTTAGCGTTCTAACCAGCATGGATGATGATGATTTAAAGGCCGTGGGTCAAATTGGCACAACCACTGAACAGGTAGTGCGCTTGGCAAAATTAGCCACAAAAACTGACTTAGAGGGTCTAGTGTGGTCAGCGCGTGAAATCACGGCAATCAGACAAGCTTGCGGTGATGATTTTAAACTTATTGTTCCCGGAATAAGGCCGCATGGCAGCAATATAGGCGATCAAAAACGCATAATGACCCCAAGCGATGCGGTCAATGCGGGTGCAGATTATTTGGTCATTGGTCGCCCGATAACGAAGGCTGCCAACCCTATTGATGCAATTAAGGCGATCATTGATAATTTAAATATAAATTGTCAGGTTAAATAATATGCCCGTTAAAGTAAAAATTTGTGGTATAAATAGCCGCCCCGCGATGGAGGCCGCGATTAACCATAATGCGGCATATATCGGCTTGGTATTTTATCCAAAAAGCCCGCGTTCGCTTGATATAATGGCGGCGGCCGCTCTTGCATCAATTATACCAAAGCATATAAATATTGTTGGGCTTTTTGTCGATCCTGATGATGATTTAATATCAAATGTCTTGGAGGCAATCCCCCTTGATATGATTCAATTGCACGGTAATGAGGATGCCAAACGCTGTATGCAAATAAAAACCCGAACCGACAGAAAAATAATCAAGGCCATAGGCATCAAACAAAAGTCAGACCTATTGCAAATAGCCCCATATGAAGAAACCTGCGATATGTTATTATTTGACGCAAAGCCGCCAAAAAATGCCAATCTTCCGGGCGGTAATGCCATTGCCTTTGACTGGCAAATATTAAATAATCAACAATATTCAAAACCGTGGATGCTGGCGGGTGGTTTAAATATTGAAAATATCGAAAATGCCATAAAAACAACCAACGCCAAACATGTGGATATTTCAAGCGGCGTTGAAATATCTGCGAGCCATAAGTCACCAGAAAAAATTGCAGCTTTTTTGGATAAAGTTAAGCAAATATAATGGTTAATACCTAATTAATATTGTGGATTAATTCTCGCTAATGTTTTAAAAGTTAATATAAAAATAACTGGGAAATTTATATTATGAATAAAATAAACAGCTATCGCATCGGGCCAGATGAAGATGGGCGTTTTGGCATTCATGGTGGGCGGTTTGTCGCAGAAACATTAATGCCGCTTATTCTTGATGTGGCTAATTCCTATCAAGAAGCAAAAAATGACCCAGAATTTCAAAAACAGCTTTCATATTACCTAAAAGATTATGGCGGCAGGCCAAGCCCGCTTTATTTTGCCAACCGCATGAGCGAATATTTCGGCGGGGCAAAAATATATCTTAAACGCGAAGAATTAAATCATACCGGTTCACATAAAATAAATAATGTCCTTGGTCAAATTTTATTGGCAAGGCGCATGGGGAAAAAACGCATAATTGCTGAAACTGGTGCGGGGCAGCACGGGGTTGCGGTGGCAACTGTTTGTGCTTTATTTGATTTACCATGTAAAATATATATGGGCAAAACCGATGTGGAACGCCAAGCAGCTAATGTATTTCGCATGAAATTATTGGGTGCAGAAGTCGAGGCAGTAACGTCTGGTTCACAAACATTAAAAGATGCCATGAACGAAGGAATGCGCGATTGGGTCGCCAATGTTAATGAAACTTTTTATATTATTGGCACGGTCGCAGGGCCTGCACCATACCCCGAAATGGTACGTGATTTCCAATGTATAATTGGTGATGAGGCGCGCCAACAAATTTTTGAAAAAGAAGGCCGCCTGCCTGATAGCTTGATCGCGTGTATTGGCGGTGGTTCAAATGCCATGGGTTTATTTCACCCATTTTTAAATGATGAGACCGTTGATATATATGGTGTCGAAGCCGCCGGCGACGGTATTAATACGGGCAAACATGCCGCATCAATAACTGGTGGCAGACCAGGAATACTGCACGGTAATCGCACTTATTTATTACAAAATGACGATGGACAAATTACCGAAGCCCATTCAATTTCCGCAGGACTTGATTATCCCGGCATTGGCCCCGAACACGCATGGCTTAACGATGTCGGACGGGTTAATTATGTTCATGCCACCGATGATGAAGCCGTCGATGCTTTTCAACTTTGCACCAAGCTTGAAGGTATAATTCCTGCCTTGGAATCTTGCCATGCTTTGGCCTATATGGCAAAATTTGCACCAAAAAAATCAAAGGGTCATATAACTATTATTTGTTTATCTGGTCGTGGTGATAAGGATATAAGCCAAATTGCCGCAAGATTAGGGGTAAGCTTATGAGCAGTAAAATACCAAAAGATAAATTAATGCGGCTGGCAAATCCAACAGCCGATTCTGGGCGCATTGCTGCCATATTTGCAAAAGTTAAAGCCGAAGGGCGCGGCGCATTAATCACCTTCATAACTGCAGGTGATCCAGATTATGATACAAGCCTTGATATTATTAACGCCCTGCCATGTGCGGGCAGCGATATAATTGAGCTTGGTATGCCTTTTACCGATCCAATGGCCGATGGCCCAGCCATTCAAAAAGCAGGGTTGCGGGCATTAGCTGCAGGGCAAAACACAGCAAAAACCCTTAAAATGGTGGCAAATTTCCGCCAAAATAATAATCATACGCCGATTATTTTGATGGGATATTATAACCCTATATATAGCTACGGCGTTGATAAATTTCTTGCCGATGCCAAACAAGCTGGTGTTGACGGCTTGATAATTGTCGATTTACCACCGGAAGAAGATATCGAATTATGTATCCCAGCATTAGAAGCCGGTATTAATTTCATTCGCTTGGCAACGCCAACCACCAAGGGTACACGAATTAAAGCCATATTGAAAAATACCAGTGGCTTTATATATTATGTATCAATACTTGGCATTACTGGTACTAAATCCGCCAATGATGAAGTCATAAAAGACGCGATTGCTGATTTAAGGCGTAATAGCGATTTACCAATCGCCGTTGGTTTTGGTATAAAAGATGCTATACAGGCCAAAAATATATCAACTATTGCCGATGCAGCAGTGGTTGGGTCGGCAATAATTGATAAGATCGAAAAAAATATTGATGATACTGGCAAGGCCAAACCATCATTAAAAAAAGCAGTTTTAGATTATGTGCGGCAATTAGCCCAAGGCGTGCGTAGTTGATTAATAAAATAACTATTATATAATGAATGAATAATTAATAAAATAATATGAAGGAGTCTCTGCGTGAATTGGTTAACAAATTTTGTTCGTCCAAAAATCAAGGCACTTATCGGCGATAAACCTGATATACCCGATAATTTATGGCATAAATGCCCAAGCTGCGGCCAAATGATTTTCCATCGTGATTTGGAAAAGAACCTTCATGTATGCCAACATTGCAACCATCATATGCGATTGCCAATAATTAAAAGACTAGAAAGTCTATTTGATGATGGTCAATATAAACGTATCAGCTTGCCTGAAACAAAAGAAGATCCATTAAAATTCAAAGACCGCAAGCGTTATAGCGACCGCATTAGAGAGGCGAGAGCAAAGACCAATGAATATGATGCGATCATCGTTGCCCATGGGACAATTAATGATCAAAATGCAGTTATCGCTGCCTTTAATTTTAACTTTATGGGCGGATCAATGGGAACGGCGGTTGGCGAAGGAATTGTCACCGCAGCACATTTAGCCGAAGACCAAGAAGTACCATTGATTATCATTCCTGCATCGGGCGGGGCAAGAATGCAAGAAAGCATTTTATCTTTAATGCAAATGCCGCGCACAACCATTGCCATTCAACAATTAAAAGAGGCAGGCCTGCCTTATATAGTAGTTTTAACCGACCCAACCACAGGCGGTGTTTCCGCATCATTTGCCATGTTGGGTGACATTCAAATTGCCGAACCTGGCTGTATGGTTGGCTTTGCTGGGCGAAGGGTGATCGAACAAACCGTGCGTGAAACATTGCCCGATGGCTTTCAAACCGCCGAATATCTACATCAACATGGCATGATAGATATGGTGATAGATCGGTCAAAATTAAAAGCCACATTGGCGCGTATCATCGATATGTTACGCAACCCAAAACCAATGGGTGAAATCATCCCCATATCAAAAGCAATGATAGAGGAAAATTTAGAAATCCCTGAGCAAAAACCCACCAAAGATCAAGCGATGGCTGAAGAAGAGTTCATTAATCCATTACCCGATGATCCAAAACCAAAACCGGAAAAAAAATCGACGGATGATTAATTTGAAATATGCGAGCTGATATATCTAAAGCAAATAGCGATATTATCTTATCGCGTTTGATGAAATTACACCCAAAATTGATCGATTTATCATTAGGTCGCACCTTTAATTTATTAGAACGCATGGGCAAGCCACAAAATAAATTGCCGCCCGTGGTGCATGTTGCTGGCACTAATGGCAAGGGATCAACAATCGCATTTTTACGGGCCATTTGCGAAGCAGCAGGCTTGTCCGTACATGTTTATACATCGCCACATTTAGTTAAATTTCATGAAAGAATCCGTCTAGCAGGAAAGTTAATATCCGAAGATTATTTAATGGAATTATTAAAATATTGCGAAGATATTAATAATAACGAGCCAATAACATATTTTGAAATAACCACATGCACCGCATTTAAGGCCTTTGCCGACAACCATGCCGATATCATTTTATTAGAAACAGGGCTTGGTGGTAGGTTAGATTCAACAAATGTAATCGATGCCCCCGCACTTAGTATAATAACGCCAATTTCCATGGATCACACCCAGTTTTTAGGTGACAACATCGAAGCCATAGCAGGCGAAAAAGCAGAAATACAAAAATATATGCGTCCAAGTATAATCGGCAAACAAAATGATAGGGCTGCGAAAATTTTACAACAGGTTGCAATTACAAAATCAGCCCCGCAAATGCGCCACGGCATCGAATGGTCAATTGAAAAAAACCCAGATAATAATATAACAAACGATAATGACGCCGATTATATGCGCTATAAAAACAAAGATAATATAATTAATTTACCAAAACCGTCATTGATTGGTATGCATCAAATAGAAAATGCAGGCATGGCAATAACCGCCGCCTTAGAATTACGCAATCAGGGTTTTGATATCCCCGATTTTGCATTAAAAAAAGGCATTTCCAACGCCAAATGGCCTGCGCGAATGCAACATTTAAATAACGGTGGCATTGTTGAAAAATTTGGCAAAAATTGGGATATATGGCTTGATGGCGGTCATAATGCCGCCGCAGGGCTTGCAATTTCTGATGTGATAAAAACATGGGATGATCGACCGCTTCATATTATTTTTGGCATGTTAAATACCAAGGCTGCGGGTGATTTTATTGCCCCCATCGCCCCATATATTAAATCAGCGATTGCGGTTCAAATCCCCAATGAAGAAAATTCATTAACCGCCAATCAAGCGGCAAAATTTGCCACGGATAATAATATTATATGCCAAGCCGCAGATAGCATCGATCAAGCGATAGATATTTTATCAAAAAATCAAGAGAGATTTATTGAAAAATCTAATAAAAAAACTATCAAGCCGCGCTTGCTAATTTGCGGTTCATTATATCTTGCTGGTATTATTTTAGCCATCTAAGCATGGCAGATATTAATTTATCCATTTGCTAATCGCCCATATTGCTATATTAGCAGTCTATGAACCAAAATTATATGAAAGTTATATTATGACTGATAAGAAACATCACGCTGGTATCGATGGTTATTTTATTGAAGATCTTGAATTAGGAATGAGCGCAATTTTTGCCAAAACCATCACCGAAGCAGATATAGTATTATTTTCTGGCATAACTGGTGATATGAACCCTGTGCATGTCAATGAAGAATTTGCAAAAGAAACAATGTTTAAAGGCCGTATTGCCCATGGCATGTTAACGGGAAGCCTTATTTCAACCGTATTAGGCATGAAAATGCCAGGGCCAGGTTGCATATATATCAGCCAAACATTAAATTTCAAAGCACCAGTCAGGCCAGGCGATACGGCGGTTGCCCATGCGGAAATAATTAACATAGATAACAAACGTAAACGCATTACAATGGCGACAAAGGTTAGCGTTAATGAAAAAATAGTCCTTGATGGTGAAGCAAAAATGATGGTGCGCGCACGGGGATAAATTTTATATATTATAATGAAAATTTTACATAATTATAAAAATATTACCAGAAAATTACAAAATGGAGTTATCTTATTAGGTAATTTTGACGGCCTGCATCGTGGCCATCAAAGGCTGATATGGGAAGCAAAAGAAATTGCGACCAAAAGCAATGCACCACTTATCACAATAACATTTGAGCCACATCCGCGCGATTATTTTAATCTGGAAGATGCACCATTTCGTTTAACCCCATTGAGAAATAAAGCCCATCAATTGGAAATATTAGAAATTGATGCTATGTTAGTGCTTAATTTCGATCAAAAAATGGCGCTGATGGCGGCTGAGGATTTTATCAATGATATTCTCGTTAATGCCCTAAAGGCCAGTCATATAGTAGTTGGGTATGATTTTTGTTTCGGCAAAGGCCGCCAAGGCACACCAGATTTAATCCGTGATATTGCCAAAATTGACGTTAGCGTGATTCAACCAGTAACCAGCCCCGATCAGGAAATATATTCATCATCACGTATAAGAGGTTATTTAAAATCTGGCAAACCCGGTCATGCAGCAGCCTTGCTTGGACGACCATTTGAAGTGGAGGCAAGGATAGAATCTGGTGCAATGCTTGGTCGTACCATTGGTTTTCCAACGGCAAATGTTGAATTAGGCGATTTTTTACGTCCCTTATACGGCGTTTATGCAGTACGTGCAGGGGTTGAATTTGATGGGGTAGTAGAATGGTTCGATGCCATTGCAAATCTTGGCAAAAGACCAACGGTTGATGGTGTTACTGAATTATTAGAGGTACATTTATTTGAATTTTCTGATGATATTTATGGTCATAATTTGCGCGTTGCCTTCATTGAATTTATTCGCCCAGAAAAGAAATTTGACGGGCTTGAAAAATTAAAATTACAAATAGCTGCCGATTGTCTGGTAGCAAAACAAATTTTACATACAAGAGCCGCAGGGGCAAGTTGATATGCCTTGATTTTACATGGTATAAATCTTAAGGTCGCGCCGCTATGAAATCACATAAAATTTAAGATTGCCTCGCCAAACACTGGCATATCAGGAAAATAAAAGATGACCATTGAATATAAGAATACTATCGCATTGCCAAAAACCGACTTTCCCATGAAAGCAGGGCTACCAAAACGTGAACCAGAGTTATTACAACGTTGGCAGCAACAAAATCTATGGTCAAAAATTAGAGAGCAATCTAAAGGTCGCGAGAAATTTATTCTGCATGACGGACCGCCATATGCCAATGGTCATTTGCATATCGGTCATGCCTTAAATAAAATTTTAAAAGATATAATCATCCGCACACAACAAATGATGGGCAAAGATGCAAATTATGTCCCCGGCTGGGATTGTCATGGCTTGCCGATTGAATGGAAAATCGAAGAAAAATACCGTGCCGCGGGGCTTGATAAAGATGATGTTCCAGTGATTGAATTTCGCCAAGAATGCCGCGAATTTGCTGCTAAATGGGTATCAATCCAACGTGAAGAATTTAAACGGCTTGGCGTTCAAGGCGAATGGGATAATCCATATTTAACCATGAATTTCAAGGCCGAAGCGCAAATTGCCCGTGAAATTGGTAAATTTTTAATGAATGGCGGCCTGTTCAAAGGCTCTAAACCCGTCATGTGGTCGGTGGTTGAAAAAACTGCGTTGGCGGAGGCCGAAGTCGAATATAAAGATCATAAATCGCCCACCATATGGGTGAAATTTCCAGTTGTAACCCCGTCAAAACCCGAACTTGACGGTGCATCGATAGTTATTTGGACAACCACCCCATGGACTATGCCCGGTAATCGTGGCATCGCCGCCCATTTGGAATTTAATGATTCTGTGATTAAAGTAACTGAAATTGCCGAGGGCAGCCTTGCCAAAATTGGTGAAAAATTAGTCATTGCCGATAAATTAATTGCTGCTGTTTGCGAGAAAGCAAAAATTACTGGCTATGATAATATGGCAAAATTAATCGGCGAAGAAATTATTGGTACAAAATGCGCTCATCCTTGGCGCGGGCTTGGTTATGAATTTGATGTGCCAGTGATGGCGGCAGCATATGTAATCGATGATGCGGGTACTGGCTTTGTCCATGTCGCACCAAGCCATGGTGCCGATGATTATATTGTCAGCCTTGAATATGGTTTGGAAATCCCTCATACGGTCGCCGAAGATGGCAGTTTTTATCCGAATGTGCCGTTATTTGAAGATTCTTGGGTGCTTAACCCCGATGGCTCGCAAGGCAATGCCAATGGCACATCTATCCGTAATTTAATCAACCAAGGCGCATTATTAGCCAAAGGCTCAATCAGGCATAGCTACCCCCATAGCTGGCGTTCAAAAGCACCGCTTATTTACCGCAATACCTCGCAATGGTTTATTTCTATGGAAAATAATGACCTGCGCAAAATTGCATTAAAGGCGGTTGATGACACCAAATTTTATCCGCCACAGGGTAAAAATCGCCTGCATAAAATGATCGAGGGCAGACCAGATTGGTGCATATCACGCCAACGAGCATGGGGTGTTCCCATACCGATTTTCACATCAAAAGAAACTGGTGAACCATTGCGCGATCAGTCGGTGATAGACCGCGTTGCCGCCGCCTTTGAAAAAGAAGGTGCCGATGCATGGTATTCACATGACCCATCATATTTTCTTGGCGATGATTATAATATCGATGATTATGAACAGGTAAAAGACGTGGTCGATGTTTGGTTTGATTCGGGTTCGACCCATACATTTGTTTTGGAAGGCCGCGAAGAATTAAAATGGCCTGCCGATATTTATGTCGAAGGTTCAGATCAGCATCGCGGTTGGTTCCATTCATCATTATTGGAAAGCTGTGGCACGCGCGGACGCGCCCCGTATGACGCGGTGTTAACTCATGGTTTTGTAATGGCTGCCGATGGTCGCAAAATGTCAAAATCGCTGAATAACTCCGTTGTTCCTGCGGAAATAAATGATAAAATGGGTGCAGAAACCTTGCGCCTATGGGTGGTTACATCCAATTATGCCGATGATTTACGTATCGGCCCTGAAATCCTTAAAAAACAAACCGATTCTTATCGTCGTTTGCGTAATACAATGCGTTGGTTGCTTGGTAATTTATCCGACTATGATAAATCAACCCCCGTTGATATGGATAATTTACCGCAATTGGATAAATGGGCATTAAACCGTTTATGGCAAATGGATAAAACCATTAGGCAAACCGTAAATTCATATGACTTCAACAAGATGTTCCGTGAATTACATGATTTTTGCGCCCTTGATTTATCGGCATTTTATTTTGATATTCGCAAAGACAGCCTATATTGCGATGGTAAAAACAACCCTGCCCGTCTTGCTTGCCTAAGCGTTTTAAATCAAATTTTTGATTGCCTAAGCGCATGGTTTGCGCCAATTTTATGTTTTACTGCTGAAGAAGCATGGTTAATGCGCACCGGTGATGATATGGAAAATTCAGTCCATTTACGCCAATATCCCGAAATTCCAAATGATTGGCATAATGATGAGATTGATCAGAAATGGAATAAAATTCGCAATATAAGAAAAGTTATAACTGGCGCATTGGAAATTGAACGCACTGAAAGACGCATTGGGTCGAGCCTGCAAGCCAATCCAACCGTTTATTTGTCAAGCGAGCTTGCGGCATTAGTCAATGATGTTGATTTGGCGGAAATTGCTATAACATCAGACATTAAAATTACCACTGATACCGCCCCAGATGATGCCTTCAAAATAAAAGATATAAGCGGAGTTAGCGTAGTGGCAATTATCGCCGATGGCAAAAAATGCGAAAGATGTTGGAAAATTTTACCCGAAGTTGGCGAAAATAAGAAATATCCAGAAATTTGCCACCGCTGTGCTGATGCTCTTGATGCCTTACAAATATAAAATTAGCGGAGCAAGGATTTGTTTAAAATTGGCTTAATAATTGCAATAATATCAGGTCTATTGGATCAGCTAAGCAAATGGTGGTTTTTAGAAAAAACCTTTGGCTTAGAATATTTTGATCCAATTGCTGATTTTTCATTAGCAAATGGCATCCATATTTTACCATTTTTTAATTTGGTAACCGTATGGAATAAGGGCGTAAGCTTTGGCATATTAAGTAATGATGCCCAAACTGGCGCATGGCTTTTGGCCGCGATGGCAAGCATAGTAGTCATCATATTATTATTTTGGCTGCGTAAAATAACTACCATATGGATGGCATCGGCATTGGGTCTTGTAATTGGTGGGGCGATTGGCAATATTATTGATAGACTGCATTTTAATGCAGTATTCGATTATTTTGATTTTCATGCAATGGGTTATCATTGGCCTGCTTTTAATGTTGCCGATTGTTTTATATTCATCGGCGTTGGTTTGATTCTTTGCGAGGGCTTATTTGCAAAAAAAGCCATAACCAAGTAATGTAAAATTTATAGATGCTATATTTATCGGGATTATATTTATTATGACGAAAAAAATTACAATTATATATATAATTGCAGCAAGTTTATTATTATTTGGTTGCGGTAATACGGGTAAAATCCTTGGATTAGAAAAACAAGCCCCCGATGAGTTTTTGGTAGTAACCAACCCACCATTAAGCATGCCGCCAAATTTTAATATCCGCCCACCAAAACCAGGGCAGGCGAGAGTATCTTTGAATAATCAGAGACAACAGGCCAAATTAAGCATTTTTGGCGAGACTGCTAGTGGTAAAAAAGCCATCAAAGATTCTTCAACTGGTGATTTGATCATATTAACCAAAACCGGTGCATTAGATGCCAATTTTGATATTCGCAAAATTGTCGATAAGGAAAGCAGCGTAATGGCGGTTGAAGAAGACGAGCTTGTTGATGATTTATTATTTTGGCAAGATAAAAAACAAAGCGGTACAATTGTTGATGCCAACTCAGAACAACAAAGATTGCAAGAAAATTCTGGACTTGGCAAACCAGTAACCGATGGCGATACGCCGATGATACGCAAAAAAAATAAAGGCTTTTTTGGTGCCTTTAAATGGCCATTTTAATTGGTGATAATAATTGCTCTTATCGATTATTTACAATTATAACAGAAAAGCTTTCTTAAGTGAAAAAGCCCACATCATTATTCATTCATATCACCCTTATAATATTTGTGATAATTCAAATAAATATTGCCAATGCCAATATTTTTAATCCAAAGACAACAACCTTAGAAAATGGTTTGAAAGTTGTTGTGGTTGAAAATCATCGCGCCCCTGTGGTTACCCATATGTTATGGTATCGGGTTGGCGCAATGGATGAACCAGCGGGTAAATCAGGCATAGCACATTTTTTTGAACATTTAATGTTTAAAGGCACAAAAAAAATAAAAGATGGTGAGTTCTCAAGCATTGTTGCCCGAAATGGTGGGCAGGAAAATGCCTTCACCAGTCAAGATTACACTGCATATTATCAGTCGGTCGCGGCTGGTAGGCTTGGTTTAATGATGAAAATCGAAGCCGACCGCATGCGTAATTTAAATTTGACCAAAGAAGCAATAGAGCCAGAACGCCAAGTAGTGTTAGAAGAAAGGCGCAGCCGCATAGAAAATAGCCCATCGGGTATTTTAAGCGAACATGCAACCAATGCCCTATATATGAACCACCCGTATGCCATTCCAATAATTGGTTGGGCCCATGAAGTGGAAAATTTAAGTTTAAAAGATTTGAATGAATTTTATCAGACATATTATGCACCAAATAATGCCATATTATTGGTAGTTGGCGATATTAAAGCCGATAAAGTATTTAAATTGGCGGCACAGCATTATGGCGCAATTTTACCGTCAAAATTACCCGATAGGCCTAATTGGCAAGAACCACCGCATTTAGATATTCGCGACATCACATATCGTGATAAAAAAGTAAAAGCCCCAGTTTGGATAGAGCGAAGATTAGCACCATCATATTTCTATGGTCAAAGCGAAGATATTTACGCCCTACAAATTTTCTCTGATATTCTTGGTGGTGGTGCAAGCAGTAGGCTTTATCGATCAATAGTGATTGAACAAAAAATCGCCACTAGTGTTGGCAGCTGGTATGACCCAACAAAACGCGGCCCTAGTTCTTTTGGTATATATGGCGTGGCAAAAGATGGAAAAAGCCTTGATATGGTAAAGGCAGCCGTACATACGGAAATTACAAAAATTATTAATGATGGCGTTAGCCCTGACGAGGTTAAGGCATCAATTATAAGAATGCAGGATTCGGCGGTTCTGGCGTTAGACAGCCTTTCAACCCCAGCTCATATTCTAGGCCAAGCATTGGCAATAGGCCTTAAAATTAGCGATGTTGAAGATTGGCCTGCCCGCATTGGCAAAATCGATGTCGCCGCAGTTAACGCCGCCGCCAAGCGGTTGTTCATGAAAAAATCAGTCGTGAATAGTTATTTATTGGGAATTGATCAAAAGGCAGTTAAAAATAATGACCAATAAAATTGCATTTATTTTTATAGTGATATTTTTAACAATATTATCCAGCTTCCAAGCCGCAAATGCGGTTGAGGTAAAACAAGTTATAAGCCCCAATGGCATCAAGGCATGGTTGGTAAAAGATGATAGCTTGGCAGTGACTGCGATTGAATTTTCATTCACTGACGCCGGAATTGGGCAAGAGAAAATTGGCAAATACGGTCTTGTAAATATGGTCGCAAGCCTGATTGACGAAGGTGCAGGCGATATTGACAGTCAAGATTTCCAAAAATACCTAAATGATCATTCCATAAGCCTTAGTTATAGTGCAAGGCTGGATAGTTTTGGCGGCAGCTTTTATAGCCTGAACCGTTATCTTGATAATGCAATTAATATGTTATCATTATCATTAACCAATCCACGATTTGATAAAGAACCAGTAGAGCGAATTCGCGATCAAATTATCCAATCAATAAAACAAAGTAAAAGCAACCCCAATAGTATTGCCAATCAAAAATTATGGCAAAATTTATTTCCAAGCCATCATTATGGCCGTAATGTAAAAGGCAATATTGCCGATATTAATAATATTACCGCAGATGATATGCGTGATTTTACCAAAAGCCAATTAACCCGAGACAATTTAGTAATCGGCGTGGTCGGTGATATAACTGAGGAAAAACTTGGCGTTATTTTAGATAAAGCCTTTGGCGATTTACCAGCTGGTAATGGCAATAATGATAACAAAGAAAATAACCATAACCCCATAGCGCCAATCTTGTCGGGTAAAAATATCATCATTGATATGGATATACCACAAAGCGTGATTGCCTTTGCCCAAGGCGGAATTGCGCGTGATGACGAGAGTTTTTATGCAGCATATATTTTAAACCATATATTAGGTGGCGGCAGCTTCACCTCACGCCTAACCAAGGAAGTTCGCGAAAAACATGGTTTGGTTTATTCCATATATAGCCATCTTTACCCTATGAATGATGCCGCCATATTGGTTGGTGGTGCGGCAACAAAAAATGCCAATGCGGGTAAGGCTATTTCATTAATAAAACAGGAATGGCGGCGGTTGTTAAATAATGGCATTAGCCAAAAAGAGCTTAGAGATGCAAAAACCTATTTAACAGGGGCATATCCATTACGCTTCTCCAATAGCAGCAATATAGCCAGCATGTTAGTTTCGATCCAACGCGAAAATTTGGGTATAGATTATTTTGACCGCCGCAATATGTTAATTAATAATGTTACAATTGATGCTGTTAATAATATGGCAAAGCATTTATTAAAACCTGGTGGTTTGACTATTATTATTGTTGGTACTCCTGAAAATATATCATAGTTAAAAAATAATTAAACAGGAATTATAACATTAAATGACAAGATATTTGCCATATAATCAAATGGTTGACGATTGCCTTAGCGATAATATCGGCGGTAATGGCCTTTACATGCAACATTTTGAAAATTTATTGAAAATCCTTACTGCGGCGCATGATAAATTGCGCTTTGATTATAAATCTGGTGCATTACCATTATTAAAATTACCCGAAGCGAGAGAAGATTTAGAAATATTAAAACCCATTGCCCAATATTACCGCGAGGAATTTGACGATGTGGTTATCTTGGGTACTGGCGGGTCAAGTCTTGGCGGCAAGGCGCTTTATGAAATGGCACGACCAAAATCTACCAAGTTAAATAAAGGATCAAAAACCGTTGATTCTTCACCAAATTTACATATTGTAACAAATATTGACCCATTTAGTTTCAGCGCATTATTCGATAATTTGGATTATGAAAAAACGGGCTTTATTGTAATTTCCAAATCTGGGGCAACGGTTGAAACCGTGATGCATTTTTTAAGCATATTGCCAAATTTAAAACAAACGATCCGCGAAGATCAATTAAAATCATGCGTAACATTCATCACTGAACCTGGTAATAACCCATTACGCCGCATCGGTGAAAAATATAAAATACCTATCTTGGATCATGACCCTAAAATTGGCGGACGTTATTCGGTTCTAAGCCTTGTTGGCATGTTACCAGCAATGATCGGCGGGCTTGACGCCATTGAAACTCGTCAAGGCGCGATGAGCATATTATCAAATACGCTTGAGGTAACCAAACCATTGAATTCACCGCCAAGCGTTGGTGCGGCAATATCAATTGGGCTTAATCAGCATAATGACATAACCAATACGGTTATGTTATCATATAGCGACCGTTTGGGTAGCTTGGCACGGTGGTATCGACAGTTATGGGCGGAAAGTCTTGGTAAGCAGGGCAAAGGCACAACGCCAATTTATGGCACTGGCCCCGTTGATCAGCATAGCCAATTGCAATTATGGCTTGCTGGGCCCGATGATAAAATATTCACAATCCTTGGTGGGCCATTATCACAGGGCAGCCTGCCCATCGCCCCCGAATTATGCGATGACCCAGAATTATCATATATGCGTGATCGCACCATGGGCGATTTGATGGAGGCATCAAGAATTGCCACTGCAAAAACCTTGGTCGCAGCGGGAAAACCCGTTAGGCATATCACGGTCAATGAAATAAATGCCCATAGCATGGGTGCATTAATGATGCATTTCATGTTGGAAACAATATTTTCCGCATCCCTTCTTGGGGTTGATCCATATGATCAGCCCGCCGTCGAACATGGTAAAATTTTAACTAGGCAATATATGGCAAAAATGTCGAATGATAAAAATATAACTAATGATAATTTAAGCATAAAATCATGAGTATATATTTATTACCCGATCAAGTTATCAACCAAATTGCGGCGGGTGAAGTTGTTGAACGCCCCGCATCGGTGATTAAAGAATTGGTCGAAAATAGCATCGATGCGGGGGCAAACCGCATTGATATCAATATTCGCGACGGCGGCAAATCATTAATGGTAATCAACGATAATGGTTGCGGTATGAACGCTGCTGATCTACCGCTTGCCATAACCCGCCATGCCACATCAAAGCTTGTCGATGGCGATTTATCCTTCATATCAACCCTTGGCTTTCGTGGGGAAGCATTGGCCTCCATCGGTTCGGTTAGCCGCATGTCAATCACCAGCCGTAATGATAATAGCGATAATGCAGCCCAAATAACCATCGCGGCTGGTCAAATATCTACACCAACACCATGTGCGGGCAGTATCGGCACAAGGGTCGAGGTCAGAGATTTATTTTATGCCACACCTGCACGGTTGAAATTTATGCGATCCGACCGTGCTGAATGCAGCGCAATTATTGACGCAATAAACCGCATTGCCATGGCGCATCCCGCAGTTAGTTTTAATTTCAACGATGGCAAGCGCGACCGCATAAAATTACCCGCCATTGATGGAGATTTACAAAACCAACGCCTAAAGCGGCTGAGCGATATTATGGGGCGCGATTTTGCACAAAATTCCATGCTGGTCGATGCCAATCGCGAGGGGGCGCAATTAACTGGTTTTGCAGGTTTACCAACCCTTAATCGCGGCAATGCGATGATGCAATTTTTATTTGTTAATGGCAGACCAGTTAAAGATAAACAATTAAGCGGTGCGGTGCGCGGTGCATATCAGGATTTCCTTGCCCGTGATCGCCACCCCATGTTGGCATTATTTTTAAATATTGAACCAAGATCGGTGGATGTTAATGTTCATCCCGCAAAAACCGAAGTGCGATTTCGTGATCCTGCAAATATTCGCGGGCTTATCGTTGGCGCATTAAAACATGCCTTGGCCGAAGCAGGCCACCGCGCATCGACCACCGTTTCTAATGCCGCATTAGGCGCATTTAATAAAAGCCCATCACCGCATTTACAACACAGCTTTAAAAATTATAGCGGCGGTTATAGTAGCAATTACAATAGCATACATAATGGAAATACCCAACCAAACATGGGCTTATCCGATGTGGCATATGAATTTCAATCACCCCATAATCAATCTACTAACAATCAGTTAAATAACAACCATCAAAATTTAGACGAAAACCCCGCATTTCAGCCATCATCACCGCCACAAAGCGCGTCTTCCCCTGATATTAATCAAATGGGCAAAGATTTTCCATTGGGTTCGGCAAGGGCGCAATTGCATTTAACCTATATTGTTTCTCAAACCAATGACGCGATGATCATTGTCGATCAACATGCCGCCCATGAACGATTAGTCTATGAAAAAATGAAACAACAATTATTAACGGGAAAAATCGCCAGCCAAGGGTTATTAATTCCAGAAATAATTGAAATGCCCGATGAAGATTGCGCCCGAATATGTCAAAGAGCCGAAGAATTAGCCGAATTTGGCCTTGTGATTGAAAATTTTGGCATTGGCGCAATCGCCGTGCGTGAAACCCCTGCATTATTGGGCGATATAGACGTTAAAGCCCTTATTCACAGCCTAATTGATGAAATTCAAGAATTTGACAGCAATTTCAGCCTAAAAGAAAAACTCGAAGAATTATGTTCATCAATGGCTTGTCATGGTTCGGTTCGCGCCGGGCGGCAATTGAATATCGATGAAATGAACGCATTATTGCGGCAAATGGAACAAACCCCGCATTCGGGGCAATGCAACCATGGCAGGCCAACATATGTGGAATTAAAGCTAACCGATATTGAACATTTATTCGGTAGACGCTAATATATCATTTATAACATCTATAAAAATTAAAAGGTTATCTTTATGAGCGATATTAAATCTGTTTTGCCGCTTGCGGGTGCTAATTGCATCAATATAATTGCCTTGGGCATTAACATACCATTATTATCATTTTATGTGGTAACATTGGGCGGCGGCGAATTTGAAGCAATCGTTATATTTGCAATTTTTTCAGCGGCATCATTTTTAACCGCGCCATTTTGGGGCCGGTTATCCGATAATATTGGGCGCAAGCCAGCAATCATAATCGCATTATCAATCACCATAATTTCATATATTTGGTTGGGGCTAGCCGACAGCATAACAGAAATTTTCATGAGCCGTATTCTAGCTGGCGTATCATCTGGTTGGATGTCAATTCCATTGGCCTATGTTGGCGATGTAACATCAAAGGAAAATCGCGCCAAGGGCATGGGCTTAATTGGTGCCGGTTTCGGCATTGGCTTTACCATTGGGCCATTTTTACAGGCAATATTGGTCGGTTCAAAAGACAACCCAAATTTCACATTGCCGATAATGACAGCGGTTGGTTTCGTTACTCTCGGCCTATTGATAATCATGTTTTTTGTCAAAGAACCAAAGAAACATCATGCCAATGACCGTAAAATAAGCCGTGGCATATTTAAAGATAAAAATGTTACCTCGCTTTTGGCAATTTATTTCTGTGTATTTTTGGTCTGGACGGGGTTTGAAGGGGTATTTGCCCTATGGTGTTTACGTGAATTTAATTTAGGCCCCGCCGATGTTGGCATGTTTTTGGGTTTTGGCGGCATAATAACCGCATTGGTTCAAGGTGGCTTGATCGGGCGATTAGTCAAATATTATGGCGAGGCTAAAATCGTCATAATCGGCGTGATAATATTGGCGGTTGCATTGATGGTCTTGCAACAGGCCGATGAAATTTGGATGATCTATGCCGCTATGGGCATGTTTGGCGTTGCTATGGGATTACATACCCCCGCCATGCAAAGCCTGTTTAGCAGGATAGCCCCCGAAGGCAGACAAGGCGAGGTCATGGGCGCGGCACAATCTGCAAACAGCCTTGCACGGGTCATAGGCCCCGCATGGGCGGGCGCAGTTTTCGTGGGTTACAGCCATGATATGCCATATTTAATGGGGGCAATATTCTTAATGCCCATCTTGGTGGCAATATATATGGTTACCAACAGATTACGGGCGGTCTAAGGGTAAAAATAAATTTTATCTATTTCTTTCATCAGGCTATCCGTTTCAACCAGGGCAATTATTATCCGTTGATAATGCATAATATCATCGACTGACAGAATATATTTTTTCCGATCTTTTAACCATTTTTGGGCCGGTTGATAGCCACCGATATAAAATTCCCACGCCACCATTGGCACATTGCCAAAATACTGCGTTTCATTAATAAAAACTTTGCCATCATCATATTGCGGTTTTACAACCTCGTTATTACCAGCCTCTGGATAGGTTGTGATTAAATCATCTAACAATCCACTTTCCATCAAATGCAATTTGCGTAACGCTACGCCTTTTTTAACCAAACTATCGAATATATCAGGATTTGACGGGTAAGGAATGCGGGGAAAGCCAGATTTTAAAAATTCCGCATAACGCGCCCGATAGGTAGGCGAATGCAATATCGCATAAATATAATCAAATAATTTTTCAGGCGAAATATCGGGGATGGCTTTTTTAATTGATGCGTAGATTTTTGGATCTAGATTTGGAGTTTTTGTCACCTGCCCCATATCTTCTTGATAGAGGTAAAGGGGGAAAACTAATCCTCCACCACGATAAAAAATATTAAAGTCAATTATATCATCTGTTATAAATGCAACATTCCATGGCATAGAGCCAACAACTTGCCCCTGCCTGCCAATGACAAGTGCCAAATTATCACCCGCGACCATATGTTTCATAACCTTACCACGCGGCATACAGTGAAAACCTTTGGATTTACCCGTGTAATATGTCCATCTAATGTCAAATGGGCGATAAGATATTGGTTGGATAATTTCAGGATTTAACTTAGACTGAATAAATTCTTATTGTGCCAAATGAACCTTCCAATCGCGAGAATCTTTTCTAAGGTTAAAAACATCCCTCGCTTCTTCTATCGGTAATGATACAAATTCATTGATTGTTTGTTCTAAATCTTCTTTTTTCTCATGTCTAGTTAAATGATCTCTGGCAGTTTCATTTCCGACCGAGTTAGTGGTATATAAATCATTTAATGCAAAATATTTTTCATATTCAGGCAGTAATTTATAATCTTTAGGCACAAAGAAAAACTGTGGTTTTTGTGGCTTTAATAATGCCCAATTAAAACTAGCAATATTTTCTTTTTCAAGAGCATCATATTTATCTTGCCGTTTACCCCATAAATCAATGTGGTAAATATTTGCAAGTTTATTTTTACTAGATTTACCCTTCTTGACTGCGATGATTATCGCGACACCTTGTTGAATATCAAAAATATTTTTATCGTCGCTACCATCAGGTGATTTTTCTTTCTTTTTTGAATTCCCATGCAGATCAATAATATAAATTTCATCAAATGTATTTAATAAATGCCACCGCATCCCACGGAATGTGGGGTTATCCAGATAAGAATGATTAGTTATATAGCCAAGGATACCTTCATTGTTTTTTTCTATAAAATATTCACCCATACGAATAAATTTTACATAATCATCATTAATCCATTTTGAATTTTTTTCTTGGAGTTTACCGCCACTAGGCTCTTTTTTATAAGCGTCCATTAAATTCATAATCCAATCGCCCTTATTGCTGCTTTCTCCGCTATAAGGCGGATTACCAAAGGCAACCATGATTGGCATATTCTTTTTAATCCAGCTTGCTTCATTGGCCTCTTTAGAAAGCCAGCTTGCAAAAAGGGTATCAATTTCAGGGTGATTTTCTTCAATGCTATTGGTCAAATATACGCTTAAACGCGGTGGCTTTTTAACATTAGAAGGAATATATCCAGTTTCTTGTAATAATAAATCAATCTTCATATGACACATGGCATATCTTGCCATCAACAGCTCAAACCCATGCAAGCGCGGCAACAGATCACTTTCGACATAGCTACTCCAAATGCCCTCTTGACCCTTATAGCGTTTATAAATTTGTTTGACTGCTTCGGCTAAAAAAGTTCCAGTACCAGTCGCAACATCTAATAATTGCACTTTATGTATTTGTCTTTTATCGCGTGCAAGGCCCGTTTTTGTCCGTTTATCAAATTTCATTACGTCAATATCTATTTCAATTTTGGACTTGTCGGCAATGCCGTCTTTTAGGCCAAAATGGCTTTTAAGCACATCATCAATGGCGCGAATAATAAAGTTAACTACAGGTTCAGGCGTATACCAAACGCCACGGCTTTTACGTAAAGACTTGTCATATTCCGCCAGAAAAGTTTCATAAAAATGCAACATCGGGTCTTTTTTACCTGTTGCAGTTCCAAAATCTTTTAAAATTGCGTCAAGATCAGAAAATAAAAAGACCTCACATAACGCATCGACAATCCAGACCACCCGATCGTCCAATTCTGCTCCTGCCACATAACTAAAAAGCTGTCGCAAGAAAGGATTGCTTTTAGGGATAAGTAGCAAAGCCTCGATACGGGAAAAATCATTTTTGGTTTTATCATGCAATCGCGCTGTGAATAGCCCATATGCAATGGTTTGCGCATAAACATCGGCAAATTGCTCTTCCGTCATATCATGCATTAAAACTTTCTGAAATGCTTTAAGCTGATCTTTAAGGCTGCTATCTTCTTCACCACTTATAACATTATGGAAAACATATTTCATCAATTTAGCTTTTTGTGCCATCATTTTAGCTAATTGCTTAGCCGATTTAATGGTTTGTCCTTGGAAAGCCGAAAAATCTAAAAGAAGTGTTTTTAAGCGATCATAATTTTCTGGAATAGGTTTGATTTGATTATTTTTAATTTCCGCAATACGAACAACACCGATTTTTTTACCGCGCAAGTAAAAACGAAATTCCAAATAGTCAGTAAGAATTAAATTATCCAGCGATGGAAGGTAGCGTTTTAATTGATCGGTTTTTTCTGTTTTTCCAAGGTCGGTATTAATGTCTTTGGCCTCAATATAACCAATATCTATTTTACGCCTTTGCAAAATAAAATCAGGTGCGCCGCATTTAATATGCGCTGGATCATTTACAGCTATAACATCTGGTATAATATCTTCTAGTAATATTTTTAAGGCAGGCCTATATGCATGTTCACGCGCGATGCCTGTTGATAATTGCTTTTGAACATCTAATAAATATTTACCAATCAAAGCGTTACTCCAGTAATATAAAAAAATATGCCTTTATTAGTAAATAATTTATCTTTTCAAAACAATCAAAAGTTTGAAGCACTGACCATTTAGTCGCCTTTACTTTTTAAAAAACATCTGCTTTGTTAATATTTATAAATTCAAACTAACCATAAGGAATGAATATGAATTTCTCCAAATTATTTTTTATCGCTTTATCGTTATTGCTTAGCGCATGTTATAATATCGAGGCCCCCATCATCCAAAGCGGTGATCAAGTTAGTCAAATTGGTCAAAATTATGGCATCGATAAAAGTAACAAGAAATTCAAAGTTAAGGAAATTCAAGAATCAACATTATTTGGAATTGCTTTTGGATCAAGCCATTTTGAGCTTTCCGAGAATGATAAGCTGGTGGCTAATATATTATTTCATCATATTAAAGATGATAAATATATCATGCAATTTGAGGAAATAAAAAAGCAGAAATATACAATTTATCCTGTAATAATATCGCAAAATGGTGATTTACTGGTCTATTCGCACTTTGTTAAAGATGATGGCTATAAGCAACTTCTTGCTTCCCATAATGTGAAGCTATCGGGAGGCAGTATTATTTCCAAAAATAACGATAATATAGTTAAATTCATGGAGGATGCGAGCTTATCCTATTTAGGAGAAAAAATAGGTGCTTTTATTAATATGGACCAGTAATTTTACCCATCCGAGCCTGCGCTATTGTAACTATTAAAAAATCATAGGGAGCTAAGTTTTTGACAAAGCCCCCTATGTTATTAATCGATAAATATCTTATCGAGGCAAGCTTCTAAAATGCTTACGCACCGACTCAAGCCGCTTAAAACGATATCTGGTATAAGCGGATATCGGTATGATTTTTTCATAAATCATGACCTTCTCCTATAAAAAAGTTATCAGCGGCTTTACATTTTGTCCTAAATACATATACTTTAATTGTGGAATATGTCTTTAGTGGTATTACGTACCGCTATGATTACGCTACCAAACCTCTGGCCGTTGCTGCGGTTAGAGGTTTATTCTTATAAGAATTCATCATCGAACTCTTCATCCGATGAATATTCTAAATTTTCTTTTTCTTCTTCATAATTTGGAAGGCAATAATAACCTTTTTTAGTTTGTTTTTTTAACATATTTTTTGATGCCATCCGCCATAGCATGCTCATCAATGGCGTTCTATCAAATTCAATTTCATATTTTTGATATAAATGAACCAAAATTTCATCAACACAGGCATATCCACCCAACTCAGATATAATCTCGATTATTTTGCTATGTTTTTTATCCGATCCAGACATATGTATCTTATCTAAAATATGTGATGGAATTTTTGATATATCACCAAGCCGCAAACCGCTTAATGTTGGCGTTTTATTTAATAATGCTGTTTGTTTTTCTTCCTGATACTCCTTCAAATCCGATAGAACTAATTTTTCATCAGCAACCAAAATTTTATGTTTCAATGAAATTTCTTCGTCTCTAGTCTCTCGAATTATTTTCCTATGATAAGCTATTTTTTTCTTAACTATGTCTATCGAAATTGATGAATTTGACATATTCCAAACTTTCTTCAATTATTAATCGTAACTAAATAAAATTCCTTGAAACTGACTTTCAATAACCACTTATAATAGAGAAATATTATTTATTATTTTTATATAATATAATGATTCAATAACGGTGTAAACGATAAAATTTAATTTTATTCATTTAATCACGCAAAAATCATAAATATTTTTTTTAAAATATTTATGATTTCATTTTTTAAATAAAAACATGAAAATTAATACATAATAATCAATAAATTATGCATTAATGCTTATTTGAAAAATAATACTTTTATTTCTGTGTTTTCCCCGCGTTTTTATATCAATTATTTCTATAGAAAATTAATCAGATAATATCTTGTTAGTTGAAC